>NZ_CP170722.1:0-4115102 GCF_043950705.1 Rhodanobacter sp. FW102-FHT14D06
GCGGAATTGTACGATGACGCACAACGGCCACGCAAGTCATTGAAAAGCCTGCGCGCCGGGCGGAGGCGCTCAGCTGACGGTGAAGCTCTCGCCGCAGCCGCACTCGCCGGTGGAGTTCGGGTTGTGGAACACGAAGCTGGCGTTGAGCCCGTGGCGCTGGAAGTCGATGACGGTTCCGTCGACCAGGGCCAGGCTCTTGTCGCTGACGATCAGCGGCACGCCGTCCACCTCCAGCAGCCGGTCACCCTCGCCCATCGACTCGGCCAGGTCGACCACGTAGGCAAACCCCGAACAGCCGGTGCGCTTGACCCCGAAGCGCACGCCTGCCGCCGCGGGCGTCGAGGCGAGGAAGTGGCGCATGCGTTCGTTGGCAGCGGGGGTGATGCTGATGCTCATGGCAGGCGGATTCGATCTCGTGAAATGGGCGGCAGGTGTCGCGACCCGGGCAAGCCCTACATTATCATGCGGGTTTGGCTCCGCGCGCCGCGCGGGCGCCCACCATCCAGCGCACCGACCGGTGCGCAAGCAGCAGGAGTTCCAATCCATGGCCGTGGTCAGTGTGAAGCAGGCGTTGTCGGGCAGCATCGATGCCGGCAGCCAGGTGACCGTGCGCGGCTGGGTGCGCACTCGCCGCGATTCCAAGGCCGGCCTGTCCTTCGTCAACGTCACCGACGGCTCCTGCTTCGACCCGATCCAGGCGGTAGTGCCGGCCACCCTGGCCAATTACGAGAGCGAGGTGAAGCACCTCACCGCCGGCGCGGGCGTGATCGTCACGGGCACCCTGGTGCCCTCGCAGGGCAAGGGTCAGCGTTTCGAGATCCAGGCCGGCGAGGTGATCGTCACCGGCCTGGTCGACGACCCGGAGACCTACCCGATCCAGCCCAAGCAGCACTCGATGGAGTTCCTGCGCGAGGTCGCCCACCTGCGCCCGCGCACCAATCTGTTCGGCGCGGTGACGCGCGTGCGGCACACGATGATGACGGCGATCCATCGCCACCTCACCGAGCAGGGCTTCTTCTGGATCAACACGCCGATCATCACCACGTCGGATGCGGAAGGCGCCGGCGACATGTTCCGGCTGTCCACGCTGGACCTGGCCAACCTGCCGCGCCTGCCCGACGGCAAGATCGACTTCCGCAAGGACTTTTTCGGCCGCGAGGCGTTCCTCACCGTGTCCGGCCAGCTCAACGTCGAGGCCTATTGCCTGGCGATGAGCAAGGTGTACACCTTCGGTCCCACTTTCCGCGCCGAGAATTCCAACACGGCGCGCCACCTGGCCGAGTTCTGGATGTGCGAGCCGGAGATCGCCTTCGCCGACCTGGCCGCCAATGCCGACTGCGCCGAGGGCTTCCTCAAGGCGATCTTCAAGGCCGTACTGGACGAACGCCCCGACGACATGGCGTTCTTCGCCGAACGCGTGCAACCGGATGCGATCAGCCGGATGGAGGCATTCATCGCCAAGCCGTTCGAGCGCATCGACTACACCGACGCGATCGAGATCCTGAAGAAGTCCGGCGAGAAGTTCGAATACCCGGTGGCCTGGGGCATCGACCTGCAGACCGAGCACGAACGCTACCTCGCCGAGAAACATGTCGGCCGCCCCGTGGTCGTGATGAACTACCCCGAGGCGATCAAGGCGTTCTACATGCGCTTGAACGATGACGAGAAGACCGTGGCCGCGATGGACGTACTCGCGCCCGGCATCGGCGAGATCATCGGCGGCAGCCAGCGCGAGGAACGGCTGGATCATCTGGACCGCCGCATGATCCAGTTCGGCCTCGATCCGGCCAGCTATGGCTGGTACCGTGACCTGCGTCGCTACGGCACGGTGCCGCACGCCGGGTTCGGCCTCGGCTTCGAGCGCCTGCTGGTCTACATCTGCGGCCTGTCCAACATCCGCGACGCCATCCCCTACCCGCGTGCCGCCGGCACCGCCGAGTTCTGACGCCCATGTCGTACCGCTTCGCCGCCCTTGCCGCCGTGTTCACCGCCGCCCTCGCGCTGACCGGCTGCCATGCCGCCAAGGCGTTGCTGCCGCCCAACCTGCGGCCGCCCGCGGAGGACCCGGGCGATCCGCTGAAGATCGCCCAACTGCATCTGCAGCAGGCCACGCCCTGCTGCAGCAGCTTCGCCGATTTCTCCTACCGCAGCCTGCTGCCGTGGCAGCCGCAGAAGTTCACCCTGGGCAGCGGCAGCATGGTCGCCAACCTCAACGGCACCAAAAGCTATTTCCTCGCCTTCCGCCTGCCCACCGGCATGAAGCTGCCGTACCGGGTGGCGCTGAAATCGGAATTGAACGGACGCTGGCTGCATGCCAGCTACCTGTTCGCGCCCACCATCGTGCTGCTCGACGACGGCTTCCAGCCGATCCGCTTCGACGACATCCGCCTGTGCGAACACATGGGCTGGAGCGACGAAACCAGCGGTGCCTTCGGCAGTTTCAAGATCGACAGCGACAAGGCCCACTACCTGCTGGTCTACAGTTCGGCCGACCAGCAGTCGGGCAAGACCTACTGGGAGCAGTCGCCGGCCTCGCTCTCCAACGCCACCACCGCGGCCACCCTGAAGATGAACTCCAGCGGCAGCTTCAGCATCCCGCACGGGCCGGACGGGTCGCTGTGGATCGGCATGATGAACTCCGTCTACCAGAAAGCCATCGACAACGCGGTGTGCGGCGAAGCACCCCACGGCGACGGCCTGCTGAACGAGTTGCCGCTGCCCTGGAGCGGGAAACGCGGCAGTTCGTCGTGATCGTGCTGTACCTGGCGTTGCTGGTCGCCGGGGTGGGCCTGTTTGTGCTGTCGTTCGTGGCGCAATACCGATTGGCCACGCTGTTGCGACGGCGTTATCCGCAACACTGGCAAATCATCGCGGCAGCCGACCACGCGCGACCCTCCGCCTGGCGCCGCTGGGCGCGAATGCAGCAGGTGCTGCGCTCGCCGGCACTGCCGGCGCTGGGCGACCGCTCGATCGACCGCTGGCGCCACCTGTGGCGACTGGGTCCCTGGCTAGGCTGGCTGTGCTGGCTGGGCGCGCTGGCCACGCGTCTCTCCTCCTGACCCCTCACCGAGGAAGAACTCCATGCAACTGGATCTGAGTGGACGTCATGCGCTGGTCTGCGGCGCTTCCCAGGGCATCGGCCGTGCCTGCGCGATCGAGCTGGCCCTGCTCGGCGCCAACGTCACCGTGCTTGCGCGTCGCGCCGAAGTGCTGGCCGAGGTGGTAGGCAGCCTGCCGCGCACCGACGGCGCGCAGCACCACGACCTGCTGGTCGCCGATGCGGGCGACACCGGCAGCCTGCGCGAGCGGGTCGAAGCCCTGGTCGCGGCGGCGCCGGTGCACATCCTGGTCAACAACAGCGGCGGACCGCCGCCGGGCAGCATCCTCGACGCCACGCCGCCGCAATTCCTCGATGCCTTCGGCCAGCACCTGCTGGCCAATCACACGCTGGCGCAGGTCGTGATCCCCGGCATGCGCGACGCCGGCTGGGGCCGCATCGTCAACATCATCTCCACCTCGGTGAAGGAGCCGCTCTCCGGCATCGGCGTCTCCAACACCACCCGCGGCGCGGTGGCGAGCTGGGCCAAGACCCTGGCTGGCGAACTGGCGCCGCTGGGCATCACCGTCAACAACGTGCTGCCGGGCTCCACCCACACGCCGCGGATCGAGCAGATCGTGCGGGTACGGGCGCAGAAGTCGGGGCGCAGCGAAGTGGAAGTCGCGCGCGAGATGGCCGCGGAGATTCCGATGGGCCGCTTCGCCGATCCCGCGGAAACCGCCGCCGCCGTCGCCTTCCTCGCCTCCCCGGCGGCCAGCTACATCACCGGCACGAGCCTGCCGGTCGACGGTGGGCGCATGCGCTCGCTTTGAGCGACCAGACCCGCCAGCAGCCCGACTGAAGCCCGGCCCATCCAGCGCGTCGCGCACCCTGCGTACGGTCGCGTTCGGTGCAATTGTCGCGTGCTGGACTTAAGATGACGCGGATGTCCACTCCGCGCCTAGCCAACCTGATCGACGGCCGCCTGCGGGCGCCCATTAGCGACAGCTGGCTCGACGTGCACGAACCCGCCACGGCGGGCGTGCTGACCCAATGCCCGGATTCCGATGCCGCCGATGTCGGGGCCGCCGTGGCCGCCGCCAGTCGCGCAGCAACCGCCTGGGCGGCCACGCCGATCGAGCAACGGGCGCACTTGCTGCACCGCCTGGCCGACCTGATCGAGGCGCGGCTGGAGGAGTTCGCTGCGCTGGAATCGCGCGACAGCGGCAAGCCGCTCGCCCTCGCGCGCCGCCTCGACATCCCGCGCGCGGTGAGCAACCTGCGCTACTTCGCCGCCGCGATCACCGGCTGGGGCAGCGAGTCGCATGCGATGGAAACGGGCACGCCGGGCGCCGGCGCCATCAACTACACCTTGCACCAGCCGCTCGGCGTGGTCGGTTGCATAAGTCCGTGGAACCTGCCGCTGTACCTGTTCACCTGGAAGATCGCGCCGGCACTGGCGGCCGGCAACACGGTGGTGGCAAAGCCCTCGGAGATCACGCCGTGCACTGCAGCCCTGCTGGGCGAGCTGAGCATCGAGGCCGGCTTTCCGCCGGGCGTGCTGAACATCGTGCACGGGCTGGGGCCACGGGTCGGCGAGGCCATCGTGGCGCATCCGGCGGTCAAGGCGGTGTCGTTCACCGGCTCCACGCGCACTGGCGCGGCCATCGCTGCCGTCGCGGCGCCGGCGTTCAAGAAAGTCTCGCTGGAGATGGGCGGAAAGAATCCGGCGATCGTGTTCGCCGATGCGGATCTTTCCGACGCCAACCTCGACACCATCGTGCGCTCGGGCTTCGCCAACCAGGGCGAGATCTGCCTGTGCGGCTCGCGCTTGCTGGTGCAGCGCTCCATCTACGACGCGTTCCGCGAACGCTACCTTGCGCGCGTGCAGGCGCTGCGCGTGGGCGATCCGGACGACGCACGCAGCGACCTCGGCGCCATGGTGTCGCGGGCGCACTACGACAAGGTGCTCGGCTGCATCGCACAGGCCCGCGCCGAGGGCGGGCGCGTGCTGTGTGGCGGCGCGGCGGTTGCCGTGCCGGGCCGCTGCGCCGGCGGCTGGTTCATCGCGCCGACCGTGATCGAAGGGCTGCCCTCTTCGGCGCAGACCAACCAGCAGGAAATCTTCGGCCCGGTAGTCGCGCTGATCCCGTTCGAGGACGAAGCCGAGGCGCTGGCGATCGCCAACGACAGCCACTACGGACTGGCCGCGTCGCTGTGGACGCAGGATCTTTCCCGCGCGCACCGGCTGGCCGGGCAACTCGAATTCGGCATCGTGTGGATCAACTGCTGGTTGCTGCGCGACCTGCGCACGCCGTTCGGCGGCGCCAAGCAATCGGGCGTCGGCCGCGAGGGTGGTGCCGAGGCGCTGCATTTCTTCACCGAACCGAAAAACGTCTGCATCGCGTACGGTGCCAGCCCCTGATACGCCGCGCCACCCGTCCGAAACGCCTGGAACCTTGATGAACTCACTGAACGATCTGCTTGCCAACAACCGCCGCTGGGCCGATCAGGTCACCACGCAGGACCCGACCTTTTTCGAGAAGTTGTCGCAGCAGCAGGCGCCGCAGTATCTGTGGATCGGCTGCTCGGATTCGCGCGTTCCGGCCACCCAGATCGTCGACCTGCCGCCGGGCGAGATCTTCGTGCATCGCAACGTCGCCAACGTGGTGGTGCACACCGACCTCAACGCGCTGAGCACGATCCAGTTCGCGGTCGACGTGCTCAAGGTCAAGCACATCCTGGTCGTCGGCCACTACGGCTGCGGCGGCGTCGGCGCGGTGTTGAAGGAGAGCCGCCTCGGCCTGATCGACAACTGGCTGCGGCACATCACCGACATTGCCCTGAAGCACTCGGACAAGCTCGACCCGAACCAGTCGTTCGCCCTGCGCCACGCCCACCTGTGCGAGTTGAACGCGCTGGAACAGGCGCTCAACGTCTGCCACACCACGGTGGTGCGTGAAGCCTGGGAGCGTGGTCAGCAACTGGCCGTGCACGCGTGGATCTACGGCCTGGACAACGGTCACATGCACGACCTGGGGCTGGACGTGCGCGGCCGCGAACAGTTGCCCGAAGCCTATGAGCAGGCGGTGGCCCAGCTGACCCGCCGCTGGACCGGCGGCGCATGAGCGGCGCGGGTATCCGCACCGACGCCGCGCCGCAACCGGTGGGCGCCTATCCGCACGCGCGGCGGGTCGGAGATTTGCTGTTCCTGTCCGGCGTCGGCCCGCGTCAACCGGGCAGCAATGCCATTCCCGGCAACGTCCACGACGCGGATGGCCGTCTGCTCGACTACGACATCGAGGCGCAATGCCGACAGGTGTTCGCCAACGTGCGCGCCGTGCTGGAAGCCAGCGGTGCGCAGTGGACCGATCTCATCGACGTCACCGTGTTCCTGACCGACATGGCGCGCGACTTTGCGACCTACAACCGCCTCTACGCGGAATATTTCGCAGGCGTCGACGCCTGCCGCACCACGCTGGGCATCCACAGCCTGCCCACGCCGATCGCGATCGAGCTCAAGTGCATTGCCGCGCTGCCGGCACAAAAAAACCCGCCGACCTGAGTCGGCGGGGCACTCAGCCAGAACCTTTCCAGGCCGGCGCGGGATCAGCCCGCGGTCGGCGTGGCGGCGGCCTTCTTGTGGCTCTTGTGATGCTTGTGGGTCTTGTGGTGCGTCGTCGTGTGCGCAGCGGCTTTCGGCGCAGCTTCGGTCGCTGGGGCGGCCTTGGTTGCCACGGCAGCCTGCGCCGCGGGGGCGGCGGCCTGCGGGGCAGCAGCCTGGGCCAGCACGGAGCCGGAAAGCGCCACGCCCGCAACCAGCAGGGAGGCAATCAGAACATTACGCATCATGGTGACAAACCTCGGAGAAGAAATGCCGCGAGCCCGGCCGGAACCCGGCGCCTCGGGTGGCGCGACGGCAAGACAATGCGGCGCACAAGACATACGGCTGCTGAATGCAGCAGGCCATTTCGGTGCGCCGGATCGCGCCGGATCTTGACAGTCGAAAAACGCTCCGGCCGCCGGCAATTTCTTGCGTTCAGTCCAGACAGGTGCGCAACAAGGATTCGATCAACGCCTGCACCTGCGACGCCTTCGACGCGTCATAGGCAAAGCTCGCCTCGTCCATGTAGTTGAGCTGCACCAGCTCCAGTTGCACCGCCTGCACGCCGGCGTCCGGGCGACCGTAATGACGGGTGATGTAACCGCCCTTGAAACGCCCGTTGATCGCAACGCTGAAGCGCGATTGCGCCTGCAGGCCATCGGTCAGGCGCATCTGCAGGGCGGCATCGCAGCTCGCCCCGTTTGCCGTGCCGAGGTTGAAATCCGGCAGCCTGCCCTCGAACAGCATCGGCACGCGACTGCGGATCGAATGGCCTTCCCACAGCACCACGCGGCCGTGTTCGGCCCGCAACCGCGCAAGTTCCTGCGCCAATGCATCGTGGTAAGGCTGCCAGTACTCGTTTATCCGCCGTTGAACTTCGGCCGCGTCGGGCGCATCGCCGTCGCGGTACAAGGGCTCGCCATCGAAACCGATCAACGGCACCAGGCCGGTCTCGCGCTGGCCCGGATACAGCGCATGGCCATCGGCAGGCCGATTGAGGTCGACCACGTAACGCGAGGCGGCAGGTTTCAGCACGCTGGCGCCCAGCGCCTCGGCCAGCGGCTCGTACAACCGCGCCACGTGCCAATCCGTATCGGGCGAGCGCCGCGCGGCCGGGGGCATGCGCGCGGCGATGTCGGCGGGAATGAAGCTGCCATCGTGCGGCAGGCTGATCAGCAGGGGTACGCGGCCCCGGTGCAAGGTGAACGTGTCCATGGGGGTAGTCTAAGGGCCGGGATCAGGGTTGGGGAGTCGAAAGCCAAAGCCCGCATGCGGCCGCTCCCCCGAATCCCGAGTCTTCGATCGCGGCCACTAATCCATCAACACCAGCTCTTCCGCCGAGGTCGGGTGGATCGCCACCGTGGCATCGAGATCGCGCTTGCGGATGCCGCGCTTCAGGGCTACCGCGAACCCTTGCAGCATCTCGTCGGCACTCGCGCCCAGCAGATGAATGCCGACGACGCGTTCGTCCTCGCCAACGCACACCAGTTTCATCAGGCTCTGCTCACGCTTGCCCACCAGCGCCCAGGCCATGGGCGTGAAGCGGCTGCAGTGGATGCGCACCGCGTCGCCGTGGCGCTCGCGGGCCTCTTCCTCGGTAAGGCCGACGCGACCCAGCGGCGGCTTGGAGAACACCACGCTGGGGATGTTGCGGTAATCCAGCCGCGACTCGTCCTGCCCGCCGAACAGGCGGTCGGCAAGCGCGCGCCCGGCGGCCACCGCCACCGGGGTCAGCGCATGCCGGCCGGTGACGTCGCCCACCGCGTGGATGCCCGCGACGTTGGTGTCCTGCCAGGCATCGGTCGTGACGTGGCCCTTGTCGTCCCGCTTCACGCGGACAGTATCCAGGCCCAGCGATTCGGTGTTCGGCACGCGCCCCACCGCCCACAGCACCGCGTCGTAGGGACCTCGCGTGCCGGCAACGGCAGCGTCGTCCAGCACGATGCCATCGTCGGTGCGACGTGCGCCGCGCACGTCGGTGTCCAGCTGCACGGCGATGCCCTGGCCATGCATGTGTTCGCGCAGGGCGCGCACCAGTTCCGCGTCGAACCCGCCGAGCAGGCGCTCGCGCGCCAGCATCTCGACACTGCAGCCGAGCGCCCGCAGCAAGCCGGCGAACTCCGACGCCACGTAACCGCCGCCGACGATCGCCACGCGCGCGGGCGCGGCGTCGAGCGCGAAGATGTCGTCCGACACCAGACCCAGATCGAAGCCGGGGAGATCCAGCCGACGCGGCCGTGCGCCGGTGGCGATCACCACGTGCGGCGCCTGCGCGCGGCCGCCATCGGCCAGCTCCACCGTGTCCGTCGCGACGAATCGCGCGGCTTGCCGCACAAGCTCGACACCGGCCTGCTCCAGCCGTTCGGCATAGCGACGGTCGATGCCTCCGATGTAGGCCACGCGCACCTCGCGAAAGTGCCGCCAGTCCAGCGGCCCGGGCTGTGCATCGAACCCCAGCGCTGTCGCCCAGCGCTGCTCCTGCGCCCATTGCGCGGCGATCCACATGGCCTTCTTCGGCACGCAGCCGCGATGGACGCAGGTGCCGCCCAGTTCTCGCGGCTCGACCAGGGCCACGCGGGCACCATGCCTGGCTGCGCGAAAGGCCGTGGCCAGGCCGCCGGAACCGGCGCCCAGCACGATCAGGTCATGGCTTGCCGTCATCGCATGCTCCTCGGCGTTCGTGGGAGGCGCCGACGGATGGCGCCGCGATCGCTACAGCCCGAAACGCGCGGGTGCGTAGGGGGTGGCGTCGAGCAGCGCCGGCGTGCCGGCCAGCAGCGACGCCACCAGTTCACCGGTGGCCGCCGACATGCTCACCCCCAGCATGCCATGGCCGGTGGCCAGGCACAGATTGGTCCAGCGCGTGCTGGGGCCGATGATCGGCACTTCGTCGACGCTCATCGGTCGCCAACCCCACCATTCCTCCAACAGCCGGCCACCGGCCGGTTCGCGCAGGTTCGCGGCGGCGCCGCGGCGCAACGCCTCCAGACGGGTGCGATTGAGCCCGGTGCGGTAGCCGGAGAACTCCATCGTGCTGCCCAACCGGAAACCGTCGCTCCAGCAGGTGACGCAGACGGAAGGTTCGCGCAGGCTCAGCGCACGGCGCGGCGCCAGCGCGGGACGATCCCAGGTGATCGAATAACCCTTGCCCGGCTGCATCGGCAGGCGCAGCTCCAGTTGTCGTGCCAGCAGCGGCGACCACGCGCCCAGCGCCATCACGATGCGCTCGCCGCGGAACGCGCCGCGAGAAGTGCGCACGCCGGTGATCCGCGTACCGTCGGTGATGAAGCCCTCGATGCACGCACCGCTCTCGATCGTGCCGCCGCATTCGAGCACGCGGCGCGCCAGCTCGGCCGCGTAGCGGTCCGGCCGCAGCGAGGCATCCTGCGGATGCAGCACGCCGCCGGCCACGCCCGGTTTCAAGGCCGGCTCCATCGCCTCGACCTCGGCGCCGTCCAGGCGCTGCACCGTCACGCCGAGTTTTTCCAGCAGCGCCGCATGCCCCTTCTCGTCCGCCTGGCGCAGCCGGTCCGTGCGGTAGACATGCAAGGTGCCCTGCTCGCTGAACTCGCAGTCGAGCCCTTCGTCACGCACCAGCTCGCCGAGCAACCGGCGCGAGCGCTGCAGGATCGCCAGCCGCGCATGGGTCGCCGCATGAAAGTCGCGCCAGTTGCAATGGCGCGCGAAACCCAGCAGCCAGCGCAGCCGCGGCCCGTCCAGGCGCGGGTCGAGATACAGCGGCGCGTCCGCGTGGGCGATCGACCGCAACGCCACGCCGATCATTCCCGGCATGGCCAGCGACGCCGCATGGCTGGGCGTGATGGTGCCGCAGTTGCCGTACGAACTGCCGCAACCGGGCGTGCCCTGCTCCAGCACGCGCACGCTGGCACCGGCCTTGCGCAGTTGCAGCGCACAGGCCAGCCCGATGACGCCGCCACCAAGGATCAACACATCGTCGCGATCCGAATCCATCGACGGATTGTAACCAGCTGCGCCGATACCGCGGCATGGCCACAACTGCACCAACTTGTGAGAACTTTCTTCCAACCCATTGATTTGATAACCTCAGCCCGACTCAAGCCGGGACCCCGCCATGCGCATGGACCGAACACGCCGCGTCACGTCGATCGCCGCCGCCCGGCGCATGACGCACGCCTTGCTGCTCGGCGCCATGCTCGCGTTGCTGGCCGCTTGCGCCAGCGCGCCGCACCATCGCGAGCCGACCTACAGGACTTCGCATTCCGCGCTGGCCGACCTGCCGCCACGCGCACCGTCAGCCGCCAGCGCGGGCGAAGCCAACGACATCCTGTTCCGCGCGATCGGCCTGGTGGGCACGCCTTATCGCTGGGGCGGCAACACGCCGGCCGGCGGCTTCGACTGCAGCGGGCTGGTCGATTACATCTACCGCACGGCGGCCGGCATCGCCCTGCCACGCACCTCGCACGCCATGGCCTCGATGCGCGCGCACAAGGTGAAGCGCATGACCCAGTTGGCCAGCGGCGACCTGGTGTTCTTCGACATCGGCGGCAGCATCAGCCACGTCGGCGTGTACGTCGGCAAGGGGCGTTTCGTGCATGCGCCGAACAGCGGTGGCACGGTGCGGCTGGACGACATCGACGGGCCGTACTGGGGCGATCATTTCGCGTACGGGAAGCGGGTGCTGGATTGAGGGGCCACACGGGCCGGAACCCTGCAGGAGCGCACCTTGTGCACGATGCCTTTCGTTACGCGGCGAAGATCGTCGCGCACAGGGTGCGCCCCTGCACGAATTGCCGGCCCTCATCCGGACCTTTCACCCGCAGTGGGACTTCCGCGGGTCGCCCGGGCTACCCCTCTCCAACGCTCCCGTGGAAGGGAGAGGGCCAACGAATGACGGCGCCCGAGGGCGCCGTCATTGCCTTGATTCGATATCCCCTGCTCAGTGCTCCGCACTGCCCGGCGGATGGGCATGGCCGTGCTGGAGTTCTTCCTCGGTGGCCTCGCGCACCTCGCCGATGGCGACATCGAAATGCAGGTCCTTGCCGGCCATCGGATGGTTGAGATCCACGTCGATCGTGCTCATGCCGACCTTGTGCACGGTGACGGCGCGCTGGCCACCCTGCTTCAGCTGCAGCACGGTGACCATGCCGGGCTTGAGTCGGCTGGCCTGCGGGAAGTACTTCTTGGACATGCGCTGGATCTGGCCTTCCTGGCGCTCGCCGTAGGCGTCCACGGCGGCCACGTCCACCGCGAGATTCTCGCCGGCTTCGTGGCCTTCCAGGGCGGCTTCCAGACCGGGAATCAGCTGGCCGTGGCCAAGCAGCACCCACAACGGCTCGTCGCGGTCGTGCGAGCTTTCGACCTTGTCGCCGGCCACCGTCAGCGTGTAGTGCAGGGAAACCACCTTGTCCTTTCCAGCTTTCATCATGTGTCTCGCAAGAGGGCGCAAACCGGCGATTCTATCAGGAGTGCGACCTGCCAAAGCGCGTACCGCGCACCTCCGGCCCCAGCCAGGCCAGCAGCGCCAGCGCGACGGCGACCACGGCCATCCACCCCGCCATCACCAGCGCATAGTTGCCGCCGCTGCGGTCGGCCAGCCACGATTGCGCGGTGGCCGTGCTCGCGGCCAGAAGATTGCCCAGCTGGTAGGCGAAGCCGGGCAAGGTGCCGCGCACGTCGTCGGGCGACAACTCGTTGAGGTAGGCCGGCACGATGCCCCAGGCCCCCTGCACCATCACCTGGATGAGGAACGCGCCCAACCCGAGCAGCACCAGCGAGCCGCCATGCGTCCACAGCGGAATGCACGGCAGGGCCAGCAGCGCCGCCACGATCATCGCCCGCCGCCGGCCGATGCGTTCGGACCAGGCGCCGAAGCTCAGACCACCGAGGATGGCGCCTGCGTTGAGCAGCATCGTCAGCACGGTCACCGCGCCGACCTGCAGGTGCAACTGCGATTTGAGGAAGGTCGGATACATGTCCTGCGAGCCATGGCTGAACATGTTGAACGCCATCATCAGCAGCATCATGTACAGCAGTCGCTTCCATTGCCCGCGCATCGAATCGCGCAGGCTCCGCCGCTGCCTGCCCACCTGTCCCGCCTGCCATACCGGCGACTCGGGCACCTTGCTGCGCAGATACAGCACCAGCAACGCCGGCAGCACGCCAACGACGAACATCGCGCGCCAGCCGAGGCCCAGCACGTCGAATACCACCCAGTAGGCGATCGCGCCGAGAAAGTAGCCGCACGGGTAGCCGCTCTGCAGCAGCCCGGAAACCATGCCGCGGGAACGCGCCGGGATGCTCTCCAGCGCCAGCGAGGCGCCGATGCCCCACTCACCGCCCATCGCGATGCCGAAGGCGAAGCGCAGCACCAGCAACGCGGTCAGCGTCGGCGCGAAGGCGCAGGCGAGTTCCAGCAACGAGAACAGCAGCACGTCGAACATCAGCACCGGCCGGCGCCCGTAGCGATCGGCCAGCCTGCCGAACAGCAGAGCGCCGAGCGGGCGGGCCGCCAGGGTCAGCAAAATGCCCAGCGTCACCTCGGTCTTGTGCACGTGGAAATCGTCGGCGATGTCGCCCAGCACGAACACCAGCAGAAAGAAGTCGAACGCATCCAGCGTCCAGCCCAGGAAGCTCGCCGCCACCGTATGCCGCTGGGTGACATCGAGTTGGCGCAGGGGTGCAAACCATGACATCGCGGAACTCCAGGGAGCGGCCGTCGGCCAGCGCTGCGCACGGTATGCACGAGGCCGGCCCGCCACGCAACCCCGCACCGCCCCGGCAAGCTTGCTAGGCTGGCCGCATCTTCGGCACGCGGGACACGCATGGACCGTCACACCCGGCAACGCATCGCCCGGCTCTATCAGGGCAGCCTGCAGCGTGGCTACGTGCGCGGCAAGCTGGCCAGCGACCCGGTCTACGCGGCCGTGGCGGCGCGGATCGACGGCACCGCATTGCCGCTGCTGGACATCGGTTGCGGCATCGGCCTGCTGGGCCAGTACCTGCACGCGCAAGGCCACCACCAGCCCTACCTCGGGCTGGACCACGACCGGCGCAAGATCTTGGCGGGCCAACGTGCGGTGCAACGCGCGGGACTCGATGCCATGATGCGGCTGCAACAGGCCGACGCCGCCGAACTGCCCGCGCAGCAGGGCCATGTCGCCCTGCTCGACGTACTGCACTATCTGCCCGCCGTGCGCCAGCCGGCCCTGCTGCGGGACGCCGCCCGGCACCTGTCGCCGCAGGGCTGCCTGATCATCCGCAACGTACTGCGCGAGGCCAACTGGCGCTTCCACGCCACCCGCGTGGAGGAGTTCTTTCTGCATGCTTCCGGCTGGATTTCCGGCGGTGCGCAGCATTATCCGAGTGCCGGCGAATTGCGCGAGCCACTCGAGCAGGCGGGGCTGGAGGTGCGCATCGAGCCGTTGCGTGGGCGCACCCCGTTCAACAGCTACCTGGTGGTGGCGCACCACCCGCGCTGACTCCTGCCGAAGGGGCAGACGCCGGCGCGTCGAATCCGCTATACTTGCCGGGCCGTCATCTTCACGATGGCAGCGGCACCTGCCGCCCCCCTTCCCTTTGCTTCGCAACACGGTATGAACACTCCGGGTTGCCCAGGAGTGTTTCATGTCCTTCGATTCGCTGGGCCTTGCGCCCGCGTTGTTGCGTGCGCTCGCCGATTACGGCTACGCCAATCCCACCCCGATCCAGGCCGCGGCGATCCCGCCGGCGCTGGAAGGTCACGACCTGCTCGCCGCCGCCCAGACCGGCACCGGCAAGACCGCCGCGTTCGCGCTGCCCCTGCTGCAGAAACTGTCGACCAGCGGGCAGACCATGACCCGCCGCCCGCGCGCACTGATCCTCACCCCCACCCGCGAGCTGGCCGCGCAGATCCACGAGAACATGCGCGACTACGGCAAGCACATCCACGTCAGCGCCACCACCATCTTCGGCGGCGTCGGCATGGGTCCGCAGATCAATGCGCTGCGCCGCGGCGTGGACATCGTCATTGCCACCCCGGGCCGGTTGATCGACCACCTGCAGCAGCGCACGCTCGACCTCTCCGCGGTGGAAACGCTGGTGCTGGACGAAGCCGACCGCATGCTCGACATGGGCTTCCTGCCGGCGCTGAAGCGCATCCTGCAGGTGGTGCCGAAGAAGCGCCAGACCCTGCTGTTCTCGGCCACCTTCGCACCGGCGATCAAGACGCTGGCGATGGAGTTCATGCACAACCCGCGCGAGATCTCGGTCTCGGCGCCGAACACCGTGACCGCCCTGGTCAGCCACCAGGTGCACCCGGTGGACGCCTCGCGCAAGCGCGACCTGCTGCTGCACGTGCTGTCGCAGGACAGCCGCCGCCAGAGCCTGGTGTTCAGCCGCACCAAGCACGGCGCCGACAAACTGGTCACCTACCTCAACGCCTCGGGCCTGCGCAGCGCCGCGATCCACGGCAACAAGAGCCAGAACGCGCGCACGCGCGCCCTCAGCGATTTCAAGAGCGGCCGCGTCACCGTGCTGGTCGCCACCGACATCGCCGCGCGCGGCATCGACATCGAGCAGTTGCCGATCGTGATCAACTTCGACCTGCCGTCGGTCGCCGAAGACTACGTGCACCGGATCGGCCGTACCGGCCGGGCCGGCATGGAAGGCCTGGCGCTGTCGCTGGTCAGCCATGACGAATCCGGCTTGTTGTTCGACATCCGCAAATTGCTCAAGCAGGACATCGCGATCACCGCCGTGGCCGGTTACGAGCCGTCCGCCCCGCTGCGACTGGATGCCGGCGCGCCGCGTCCGAAGCAGGGTGGCGGCGGTCAGCGCCAGCAGTCGCGGGCACCGCGCCAGGGCAAGCCCGCCGGCGCGGCACGGCCGAACGGCTACGCGCCGCAGGGCCGCGGCGATCACGCCGCCGGCAACCAGCGCCGCCGCAACAACCGGCGCCCGGCGGCCAAGGCCTGAGCAAGCCGACACGCGCCGAGTCTCCCACGGCAGGAGCCCGATTGCGGGCGATGCTCTTTTCCTCGCGGCTCCGGGGCAACGGTATCGCCCGCGAGCGGGCTCCTACAGCAAGCCCAGCGCCTCGGCGTGGTGCCGCAGGTGGTCGTCGATGAAGCTGGTGATGAACCAGTAGCTGTGGTCGTAGCCGGCGTGCCGGCGCAGCAGCAGGGCCTGTCCGGATTCGGCGCAGGCCTGGTCGAACAGTTCCGGTTTCAGCTGCGCCTCAAGGAAGCCGTCGGCCTCGCCCTGGTCGATCAGGATGGTGCCGGGAAAGGTCTGCCGCCGCACCAGTTCGCAGGCATCGTGCGCGGCCCAGGCCGCCGGGTCGTCGCCCAGGTAACGCGGGAGCGCCTTGCGCCCCCACGGCACCTGGCTGGGGGCCACGATCGGGGCGAAGGCCGACACCGAGCGATAGCGTGCAGGATTGTTCAAGGCCAGGGTCAGCGCGCCGTGGCCACCCATCGAATGGCCGCAGATGCCGCTGCGCGCGAGGTCGGCCGGGAAATGGGTGCCGACCAACGCGGGCAGTTCATCGACGACGTAGCTGGCCATGCGGAAGCGCGTCGACCACGGTGCCTCGGTGGCGTCGAGGTAGAAGCCGGCGCCTTCGCCGAACTCCCAGTCGCCGGTGGCGCCGTCGAAGCCGGTATCCCGCGGGCTGGTATCGGGCATCACCAGGATCAGGCCCAGTTCGGCCGCCAGCCTTTGCGCGCCGGCCTTGATCGTGGCGGTTTCCTCGGTGCAGGTGAGGCCGGCCAGGAAATACAGCACCGGACACTGCTGCCGCGCCGCCTGCGGCGGCTGGTAGACGGCAAAGCGCATGGGGCCGGCACAGGCATGCGATTCATGCCGATAGAAACCCTGCACGCCCGCATGCAGGCGCTGTTCGGAAATCGTTTCGATGGCCATGGCTTTGTACTGTCCTGGTCGCGCGAACCGCCAGCATACTTGGCCGCCACGATGGCAGCCCGTTCAGGCTTGCCGGCCACGCGCGTCGGCAGAGACTGGTAGAATCCGCCCCTTGCGCGTCTCATTCACGGCGCTGCGTTCCGCTCCGAGGTTTCCCCATGTCATCCCCCACTTCCGACCACGCCCCGGTCCCGTCCGGCTTTGGCGCGCTGGCACTGCACCCCGACGTTCAGCGCGTGCTGGCCGACGTCGGCTACGAGTCGCCCTCGCCGATCCAGGCCGCCACCATTCCGCCGCTGCTGGAAGGCCGCGACGTGCTGGGCCAGGCGCAAACCGGCACCGGCAAGACCGCCGCGTTCGCCTTGCCGATCCTCTCGCGCATCGAGCGCCGCGCCGGCAAGCCGCAGGCGCTGGTGCTGGCGCCCACGCGCGAGCTGGCGATCCAGGTGGCCGAGGCGTTCCAGACCTATGCCGCGCACGTCCCCGGCTTCCAGGTGCTGCCGATCTACGGCGGCCAGAGCTACGGCCCGCAGCTGCATTCGCTCAAGCGCGGCGTGCACGTCGTGGTCGGCACGCCCGGCCGCGTGATCGACCATCTGGACAAGGGCACGCTGGACCTCTCGGAGCTGAAATTCCTGGTGCTCGACGAGGCCGACGAGATGCTGCGCATGGGCTTCATCGACGACGTCGAGAAGGTGCTGCAGGCCACCCCGCCCGGGCGCCAGGTCGCGCTGTTCTCGGCGACCATGCCGGTGCCGATCCGCAAGATCGCGCAGCGGCATCTGAAGGACCCGGTCGAAGTCACCATCAAGTCCTCGACCACGACCGCGGCAAACATCCACCAGCGCTACTGGTTCGTCAGCGGCATGCACAAGCTCGATGCCTTGACCCGCATCCTGGAGGCCGAGCCGTTCGACGCGATGATCATCTTCGCGCGCACCAAGCAGGCCACCGAGGAGCTGGCCGAGAAGCTGCAGGCGCGCGGCCTGGCCGCCGCCGCGATCAACGGCGACATCGCCCAGGCGCAGCGCGAGCGGGTGATCCAGCAGCTGAAAGACGGCAAGCTCGACATCCTGGTCGCCACCGACGTGGCCGCGCGCGGGCTGGACGTGGAGCGGATCAGCCACGTGCTGAACTACGACATCCCGTACGACACCGAAAGCTACGTGCACCGCATCGGCCGCACCGGCCGCGCCGGGCGCAGCGGCGAGGCGATCCTGTTCGTCAGCCCGCGCGAACGCGGCATGCTGCACGCGATCGAGCGCGCCACCCGCCAGCCGATCGAGCAGATGCAGTTGCCGTCGGTCGAGGTGGTCAATGATGTACGCATCGGCAAGTTCAAGCAGCGCATCAGCGACATGCTGGCGCAGGGCGACCTCGGCCAGTTCCAGCAGCTGATCGAGCAGTACGAGCAGGAACACAACGTGCCGGCGGTCGAGATCGCCGCCGCGCTGGCGCGCATCGCCCAGGGCGACCAACCGCTGCTGCTGGCGCCGCCGCCCAAGCGCGAGAAGTACGAGCCGGCCACGCGCGAACACAAGCCGCGCGAGCGCGACGGTGCCAGCCGCACGGCCCGCGAGCACAAGCCGCGCAGTCACGAGGGCGCGCCAACGCGCGAGTTCGCCGCGCGCCCGCTGCGCGCGCATGCCACCGAACAAGGCAAGCGCACCTACCGCATCGAAGTCGGCCACGAGCATGGCGTCAAGCCGGGCAACATCATCGGCGCGATCGCCAACGAGGCAGGACTGGACAGCCAGTACATCGGCCGCCTCAGCATCCGCGACCACTACAGCCTGATCGACCTGCCCGACGGCATGCCGAAGGAAATCTTCGAGCACCTGAAGAAGGTGTGGGTGGTGCAGCAGCAGTTGCGCATCCACGAGTGGGACAGCAACGACACCGGCTCAGCGGCACCGCCCGCACACCACGCCCCCAGCCACAAGCCGGGCGGCCACAAACCCGGCGGATTCAGGCCAGGCGGCGCCAAGCCGCGCACAGGCAGCAAGCCACCACCGCGCAAATAAGGCGCGCGCCCGACAGTCGAGGCCGCTCAGGCACTCTGCGGCAACGGCGGCTCGCCGGCATCGAAGGGGTCGAGCCAATCCTCCGGCTGCAGTACCGGCAAGCCGTGCGCCAGGCGCGCCTTGTCGCACTGCGGGCTGGCCGCACCGAACTCCCACGAGGGCTGCACCTCGCGGCACACCGATGGCCGCAGCGGATAGATACCGCATTGCGCGGCCTCGCCCACCACGCCCTGCAAGGCGGTGCAACGCGGCTGTGCGGCCTGCGTGCCGCGCATCACGACGCGGTGCGGATCGAGTTTCTCGGTCAGCTCCGGCGGCACCTTGCCGCCCAGGAACGCCTCCGTCTCCGACCAATGGAAGGCCACGCGGAAATACGCGCAGCAGGCACCGCAACGCAAACAGGGATGCAGCATCGAATCGAACCCGGGCGCAGCTCATGGCGCACCCCGCGGCGCGCAGCGGACGATTCTAGAGCGTCCGCAACCCGCCGCACGGCGGACCAAACGATACGTTCAACACGCGCTCAGGGTTCACCCGCAAACGTGTTGCACTGACTCACGTCGCCGCTGCCGAAGCCGGTCTTGAACCATTTCACCCGCTGCGCCGAGGTGCCGTGGGTGAAGGTGTCCGGCCGCACCCGGCCCTGCGACTGCTGCTGCAGGGCGTCGTCGCCGATGTGGCTGGCGGCGTTCAGGGCCTCCTCGATGTCGCCCGGCTGCAGCCAGTTCAACTCGCGCTGGCTGTGGTTTGCCCACACGCCGGCGTAGCAGTCCGCCTGCAGCTCCTGGCGCACCGACAGGCCGTCGGCGCCATCCATCGGCGCGCCGCGGCGGCGTGCCTCGTCGACCTTGTCGAACACGCCGGTGAGCTTCTGCACGTGATGGCCCACCTCGTGGGCGATCACGTAGGCGCGGGCGAAGTCGCCGGACGAATGCAGCTCGTCCTGCAATTGCTGGAAGAAGGCCAGGTCGAGGTAGACCTTCTGGTCGGCCGGGCAATAGAACGGCCCCACCGCGCTGGTCGCGCCGCCGCAGCCGGTGCTGACGCCGCCGCTGAACAGGTGCAGCTTCGGCTCGACATAGGTCATGCCACTGGCCTGGAAGATCTCCCCCCAGGTCTGCTCGGTCGAATGCAGGATCGCGCTGACGAAGGCCTGTTGCTCCGGATCGACCTGGGCCGGCGTGTCGGACGACGGCGCGTAGGACGCGCTGCCGCCCTGGTCGAGCAGGGCCATGGGATTCTTGAAGAAGACCCAGCCCAGGATCGCGAGCACGATCAGGCCGCCGATGCCCATCCGGCCGCCACCGCCGCCGAAGCGCCGACCGCCGCCATTGCCGCCGATCTCGACGTTGCTGCTGCTGCCACCTTTTCGCCAATCCATGATGTCCTCGCCGGGCGCCGTGCGGTGGCGCCATCGTGCGACGATAGCGCCACGCCCGCGATCGCGCCAAGCGGCACGCCACCGATACCCCATCTGCCGAGGACCACCATGACCCAGTTGCCCGCCCTGGTTACCCTGCTCACTATCCTGCTGCTGTTCGGCACCAGCTGGCTGGTGGGCCGCGCCCGCGGCAAGTACGCGATCAAGGCACCGGCCACCAGTGGGCACCCGATGTTCGAGCGAGCCTACCGCGTGCAGATGAACACGCTGGAACAGACCGTGATGTTCCTGCCCACGCTGTGGCTGGCGGCGACCTACGGCTTCACCGGCTGGGCCGGCATCGCCGGACTGGTCTGGGTGGCGGGACGGGTGTGGTACGCGGTGGCGTACATGGCCGAGCCGGCGAAACGCGGCCCCGGCTTCGGACTGGCCTCAGTCGGCTGGATCGCCTTGCTGGTGATGGCCGCCATCGGCGTGGTGCGCGCGATGGCGGTGGGCTGACGCGCTTGCCGTCAATCCGGCAACCCCGGCGCCACGGCGCTCAAGGCCCATACGCGATGTGGCACCGCCAGCGGCTCGTGCGGATGACGGCTGGCCAGCATCGCGGCCAGTTCCCCATCGAAATGCTTCACCTTGGCCGCATCCAGTACGGCGCCGATACCGGCGCTGGCACGGATCCGGCCGCGCCAGGCCTCGTGGCTGTAGGGGATGTCCAGGTCGAACGACCAGGTGCGCAAATCGGTGAAACCGGCCTCGGCCACATCCTTCAACCAGGCAGGATACAGGCCGCTGCCGCTGTGCAGGGTCCAGCCGGGATTGCAGGCCAGGATCAGCCGCTCGGTGTCCTGCACGATGTTGCCGTTCAACGGCAGCCAGTCGAAGTGGGCAATCAGCAAGCGTCCGCCCGGGCGCAACCAGCGACGCACCAGGGCCGCGGTGCGTGCGCGCTCGAACCAGTGCCAGCACTGCCCGGCGGTGACCAGGTCGAACGAGGCCGACGGGAAATCCGCGTTCTCGACCCGCGCCCGCACCTGCTTCACCTGCACGCCGGCAGCCCGGTCGAGCTCGGCCGCCTGCGCCAGCAGCGGCGCCGAATGATCCAGCGCGGTGACCGTGCAGCCGCGCAACGCCAGGCCCCGGGCGACCGTGCCGGTGCCGCTGCCCAGGTCGAGCGCCTGCTGGCCGGCGCGCGCCGTGCCATCCTGGAAGATGCGTTCAAAGAACGCTTCGGGAAAACCCGCCCGATGGCGTACGTAATCGTCGGCCGTCCTGCCAAAGTCGATAGCCATCGCGCGCCCCCTGATGCATCGGTTCCTGCCACGATGTTACGCCATGCGGCCGGTAGCGACCGTGTCGGATGGCCGATTGCGCGGGAGCGCGGCCACGGACTAGCGTGCTGCCAGGAACGCCGTGCCGCTGCGGCGCGGCTCGTCACTCGCCGCAGCTGAGGAAGCCTCGACCATCGACATCCGCCCCGCCACCACCGCTGCGCCGACGGCCCCCGGACCGTGGATGGCACTGGGCTGGATCGTGCTTTATTTCGCCCTGCAGGCAGCCGGCAGCAGCGTGCTGGTGGTCCTGCTGGCCATCGCCACCGGCCACCTGCACGACTGGCACGGCGTGGCCGATTTCACCGTGCGCATCCGCGAAACCCTGCAGCCGCCCGGCATGCAGGCGCTGCTGGTGATGCTGACGCTGGGCCTGGCGGCAGCCACGATCCTGTGGCTGGTGTGGCGGCGCTCGCCGCGGCTGTGGTCGCTGGCACAGCCGCCGGGTTTCGGCTTCGTGCGCCCGTCGCGGCTGGGCTTTCTCGCGCTGGCGGTGGTCATCGGCCTGCTCGCACCCGTGCTCGGCGGCTGGCTGACGCACTGGCTGGCGCAAGGCCACCCGGTCACCCAGAACATCCAGCAACTGGGCGAGAACACGCCGCTGGGCTGGCGCATTCCGCTGATGCTGATGGTGGCGAGCCTGGGGCCGCTGGTGGAAGAGCTGCTGTTCCGCGGCGTGCTTCTGTCTTCGCTGCAGCCGCGTTGGGGTCGGTTCGGCGCCGCGGTGCTGAGTTCAGTGATATTTGCGACTGCCCACCTGCCCGGGCTCAACTGGCAGGTGTTCGCGCTGCCCGCCCTGTGGCTGCTGGCGATGGCGCTGGCCTGGCTGCGCCTGCGTTCGGGCTCGATCTGGCCGGGCGTGATGGCACACGCGGCGAACAACGCACTGGCCACGGCGGCGTGGTTCCTGGCGGCTCACGCAGGCTGACCCGCGATCAATCCGCAAACTTGCGCAGCGCCTGTGCGGTCTCGAACAAGGGCAGGCCCATCACGCCGGAATAGCTGCCGGCGAGGTGTTCGACCAGGGCCGCGCCACGGCCCTGGATCGCGTAGCCACCCGCCTTGCCGAATGGCTCGCCGGTGTCGACGTAGGCGGCGATGGCCGCCGCATCCAGCGCCGCAAAGCGCACCTGCGACACGCTGACCGCCGCCAGCTCGCGCCGGTTCGCCACCAGCCACAGCGCCGAGATGACCTCATGCGTGCGTCCGGCCAGCCGGCCCAGCATCGCCGCCGCATCCCGCGCATCGCGCGGCTTGCCGAACACCTCGCCGTCGAGCACCACCTCGGTGTCGGCACCCAGCACCACCGCGTCGGCGGCATCAGCGCCGAGCGATGCCAGCCCCGCACGCGCCTTGTCGTGCGCCACCCGCTGCACGTAGGCCAGCGGCGACTCCGCCGCGTCGCGACACTCCACCACCTCGACATCAATGACGGCGAACTCGACGCCGAGCTGCTGCAGCAACTGCCGCCGACGCGGCGACTGGGAAGCGAGATGAAGCATGGACAGTTCCGGCGTGACGATCCCGGCAGCATAGCCGTCTCACAGCCCCAGGCTGTACTCGCAGAAGCCCGATTCGCGCCGCCAGCCCAGTGATTCGTACAAGGCCTGCGCCGGCGCATTGTCCAGCGCCGTGGACAGCGACAGGCTCGCCGCACCCCGTTCGCGCGCCTGCTCGGCCGCCACCCGCAACAACGCACCCGCCACCCCGCGTCGGCGCGCCGACCGGGCCACGAACAAGTCGTTGAGCAGCCATGTGCGCACCGCGCGCACCGACGAGAACAGCGGGTACAGCTGGGTGAAACCCAACCCCGTGCCGTCATCGTCGCGCGCCAGCAGGATCAGCGATTCGCCGCGCTCGATGCGCTCGGCGAGAAACGCCCGCGCCCGCGGGAGGTCGGGCGACTGGCGGTAAAACTGGCGATAGCCGTCGAACAACGGCACCAGGGTGTCGAGGTCTGCCATCGTGGCGAGCTGGATGTGGGTTGGCATGGCGGGGATTCGGGATTCGGGATTCGGGATTCGGGATTCGGGATTCGGAAAACCATAGCTCGCCCGGGCCCGCAACGCGATGTTGCATGCATCCACCATCCCGTGACGGGGTACTTCGCCCAGCCGCAAACTCCGTTCGCCCTGAGCGCAGCGGAGTCGAAGGGCTCACCACGCCATGCCCAGGGAGAACGACGAAAGGGTCGGGCGAAACGACCGGGCAGGAGGCCCCACCTTCACCCCCGGTGATACGGATGCCCCGCCGCGATCTTGCACGCGCGATACAGTTGCTCGGCCAGCACCAGCCGCACCAGCATGTGCGGCAGGGTCAGCGGGCCCAGCGACCAGCGCTGGTCGGCGCGCGCCAGGACTTCGGGCGCATGACCGTCGGGACCGCCGATCAGGAAGGCGAGATCGCGCCCGCCCATGCGCCATGCCGCCAGCTGTTCGGCCAGGTCCTCGCTCGACCAGGCCTTGCCGCGGCCATCAAGTGCGATCGCGTGGGCGTCGTGCGGCAAGGCGGCGAGTAGCGCGGCGCCCTCGTCCTGGATCGCCCGCGCATCGTCGCGGCCCTTGCCGCGCAGGCCGGGCTTCAGTTCGACCAGCTCCAGCGGCAGTTCGTGCGAGAGCCGCTTGCGGTATTCGGCGAAGCCTTCCGCCACCCACCCGGGCATGCGTTCACCGACCGCGATCAGGCGCGCGCGCATGGTCCGCTCTCATGAAATGACACGCGCGCAGCGCCGCGTTCGCTTCCTCTCCCCTGCGGGGAGAGGACTGAGGTGAGGGGCCACTCCTGCGACGCACCCCACACGAAATTCAGCCGGCTTGCGCGGCGTCGGCTTCGTGCCCGTGGTCACCCACCGTCCACAGCCGCTCCAGGCCGTAGAACTCGCGGATGCGGGGCAGCATCACGTGGACGATCACGTCGCCCAGGTCGACCAGTACCCATTCGCCCTCGGTCTCGCCTTCCACGCCCAGCGGCATCACGCCGGCCTTCTTGGCGAATTTGCCGACTTCGTCGGCAATGGATTTGACGTGGCGGGCGGAGGTGCCGGAGGCGATCACCAGCAGGTCGGCGATGGAGGTCTTGCCGCGGACGTCGATCTCGCGGATGTCCTTGGCTTTCAGTTCTTCGAGCGCGTCGATGACGCACTTGCGCAGGGTGGCCGTGGTGACGGCCGGGGTGCTACGAGCTGTGCTCAAAAGGGTGGGCCTCGATGCAGGATCGCCGCGCAAAATGGCGCGGGCGCAGTATAACCGCCCAGCCGTGACGGCAAGTCAAGCCGGCCGCCCAGGCCGCGGCCATCAATGGGCGAGCGACCTTTTCGCCATCCGGTACTCGTGCATCAGCCGCGCCACCAGTTCGGCGGCCGGTTGCGGGCGCACCATGGCGGCGGCCTGGCCGCACCACTCGGACAGCAGGTCGCCACGCCCGGCCGCCGCCGCGGCGCGACGCAGCGGCGCGGTGAGCGCGTTCAGCACCGGATACGGCAGGCCCTGCGCCGCCTGCGGCATCGCCTCGACGAAACGGTTGCGCAGGCCACGGGCGGCGCGGCCGGAGAAGCTGCGGATGGTGGCGACCTGATGCTCCTCGACCCGTGGCAAGTCCTGCTTCCAGGCCTCCGCCGCCGGACATTCCGGACAGGCGAGGAAGGCGGTGCCGAGCTGGCTGGCCGCCGCGCCGAGCACTTCCGCCGCCAGCATGCCGCGGCCGTCCATGATGCCGCCGGCGGCGATCACCGGGATGTTCACCGCGCGCGCGGCCAGCGGCAGCAGGGCGAACAGGCCGATCATGGCGTCCTCGGGCTCATGCAGGAAGGTGCCGCGGTGACCGCCTGCCTCGGCGCCCTGCAGCGACACGGCGTCGGCACCGGCATCGGCCCAGGCACGCGCCTCGGCGACCGTGGTGGCCGTACCGATCACGACGATGTCGCGTCGGCGCAATTCGCGCCGCTGGGCCGGATCGATCACCCCGAACGCGAAACTCGCCACCGCGGGACGCGCCTCGCACAGCGCGGCGAACTGTTCGGAGAAACGTGGCGCCCAGCGCGCCGGCACGCGGGTGCGCACGTCGAGCCCTTCGCGCGCCATCAGCGCGTCGAGCTGTTCGCGCGCCCTGGCCACCGCTGCCATGTCGGCCTCGAACTCGTCCGGCAGCACGAACAGGCCGATCGCATACGGCCGATCGCCCAGCGCGCGGATCTGCGCCGCCTGGTCCAGGATCGCCTGCGGCTCCAGGTAGCCGGCACCGAGCGAACCCAGCGCCCCGGCGTTCGATACCGCGGCCACCAGCGCGGGCGACGTCGACCCGGCCATCGGTGCCTGGATCAACGGATGCTCGATGCCGAGCCGGCTGGCGAACGACGCGCTCATGCATGATGGCCTGCGGCGGAGATGATCCCAGTATCCACCGCCGCCGCAGGCAACTGAAGCCGGTCAGCCGCCGGAGCCGATCGCCTCCTTCCTCATCGCATCCCCCTTCATGGCGTTCTGCTTCATCGCGTCGTGCTTCATCGATCCGCGCTTCATGGCATCGTGCGGCATCGCGCTGCCGGAGCTGGCAGCCATCGCGTCCCGGGCAAACGCCTTGCTGGCGGCAAGGGCAAAGGCAAGGCGCGCGTTCATCGGTCATTCCCCGGGGAAAAGGCAAGAAGGGATGAAGCGGTCATGCCGCTCCTCGCTCCCTTTGCCGCGAACCGAGGCCGGGTTGCCCGGCCCGATCAGCTCCCCTGCCCGGCCACGATATTCACCGTGATCGCGATGATGAACACGTTGAAGAAAAACGCGATCACGCTGTGCAGCAGCACCACGCGGCGCAGGTAGGGGCTGGTGATCTGCACGTCGGAGACCTGGAAGGTCATGCCGATGACGATCGAGAAATAGGCGAAATCCCAGTAGTCGGGTTTCGGCGTGTCGGGAAACTCCAGGCCGGCATGCTTGTCGCCGAAGTTGCCGTAGTAGCCGTGGGCGTAATGCACCGCGAACATCACGCTGAGGAACAGCCAGCTCAGCACCACGCTGAGCACGCCGACGGCCAGCTCCGGCACCCCGCCGCTCCTGGCCGCGTGCAGTTCGTCACCCAGCGCCGCCAGCACCACCGCCGACAGCAGCACGCCGCCCCACAGCACGCCCCAGCGCCCGGTATCCAGCGCCTGCGCCTGGCGCCGCATGTGGCTGGGCGTGGCGTGGTTGAACAGTCTGGCCAGGATGCCGAGGTAGACCACCGCGGCCAGGTCGAAACCGAGCAGCACCGCGCTGGCCAGGCGCAGACCGAATCCCCACGACAGCACCGCGACCGACGCCACGAAAAGGACCAGCGACAGGATCAGCCACGGGCGCCCCGCCACGAAACGCCACGGCCGCCAGCCACGCGACCGGACCGGAGTCGGCTCCGGCAGTGCCGAGGGTTTTTCCATGCATGCCTCCGCGTCAGGAGTTAGCCGAGCAGGTCGTGATATTCGGGATGCCGCTGCACCCACGCGGCAGCATAGGAGCATGCCGGCACCACCTGCCAGCCTTCCGCACGCGCAGCCTCCATCGCCGCCTGCACCAGCGCGGAGGCGATGCCGCGACCGCCCACCTCGGGCGGCACGCCAGTGTGGGTGATCGTCATCACGGTGCCGGCCAGGCTGTAGTCGAGCACGCAGTGCGCGCCATCCACCTCGGTGTGGAAGCGGTGCGCCTTGCGATCGTGCTGGATGGACAGTGGCATGGGTGCTCCTGACGGTCGGGCAAACCGCGAGCATACGGCGCGCGAGGGGCAACCGCATGTGAACCGAAATGCCCGCTTCATTCGCGCCGGCTGCATGAAGCTTCGTGCAGCATGGGTGCTTGTCCGCACAGGAGAACCCCGATGAAGAAATCCGCATTCGCCCACTGGTCCGGCGGCATCAAGGACGGCCAGGGCACGATCTCGACCGAGACCGGCGTGCTGCGCGAGGCGCCCTACGGCTTCAAGTCGCGGTTCGAGGATGGCCCCGGCACGAACCCGGAGGAACTCATCGGCGCAGCACATGCCGGCTGCTACTCGATGGCGCTGTCGCTGGGCCTGGGCAACGCCGGGCTCACCGCCACCGGCATCGACACCAAGGCGGTGGTGACGCTGGAGAAGGACGGCGACGGTTTCACGATCACGGCGGTGCACCTCAGCTGCGAGGCGAAGGTGCCCGGCGCCGACGCGGACACGTTCGCCCGGATCGCCGAGGCGACCAAGCTGGGCTGCCCGGTATCCAAGGTGCTGAAGGCCGAGATCACGCTGGACGCGCGCCTGCTCGGCTGACTCAGGCGGCGGCTTCCGCCGGAAGCGCGGCAACAGTGCGGCGGCGCTGCCGCACTGCCCGCGCCAGCCGCTGCAGCACCTGCACGGAATCCTCCCAGCCGAGGCAGCCGTCGGTGATGCTCTGGCCGTAGCGCAGCGGCTGGCCGGGCTGCAGCTCCTGCCGACCGCCGAGCAGGTGGCTTTCCACCATCACGCCGAGGATGCGCGTTTCGCCGGCGGCGATGCGCACGGCGAGGTCTTCGATCACCCGCGGCTGGTTCTCCGGGTTCTTGCCGCTGTTGGCGTGGCTGGCATCGATCATCACCTGCGGGCGCAGGCCGGCCTTGTCGATCGCCGCACAGGCGGCCTCGACGCTGGCTGCGTCGAAGTTGGGCGCCTTGCCGCCGCGCAGGATCACGTGGCAGTCGCCGTTGCCGCTGGTGCTGGCCACGGCGGCCCGGCCGTCCTTGGTCACCGCCATGAAATGGTGCGGCTGCGACGCGGCCTGCACCGCGTCCACCGCGATCTTCACGTTGCCGTCGGTGCCGTTCTTGAAGCCGACCGGGCAGGACAGCCCCGAAGCCAGCTCGCGGTGCACCTGGCTCTCGGTGGTGCGCGCGCCGATCGCGCCCCACGCCACCAGGTCGGCGATGTACTGCGGCGTGATCATGTCGAGGAACTCGGTGCCGGCCGGCACACCCAGCGTGTTGATGTCGCGCAGCAGGCCGCGGGCAAGGCGCAGCCCCTTGTCGATGCGAAAGCTGCCGTCGAGGTCGGGGTCGTTGATCAGCCCCTTCCAGCCGACGGTGGTGCGCGGCTTCTCGAAATACACCCGCATCACGATCTCCAGCGCGTCGCCCAGTTCGCGGCGCAGCGGCGCCAACCGTGCGGCGTACTCCAGCGCCGCGCGGGGGTCGTGGATCGAGCACGGGCCGATCACCACGGCGAGGCGGTCGTCGCTGCCGCAAAGCATGCCGTGCATGGCGCGGCGCGCGGCATCCACGGTGGCCATCGCGGCGTCGCCGGCGGCGCAGTCGCGCATGATCTCGGCCGGTGTGCCGAGGGGGGTGATGGCGCGGATGCGCAGGTCGTCGGTGGCGTGCATGGCGGCTCTCCTGGGGATATTCAGGTGGCGGCCAAAAAAAAACCGCCATGGATTGGCGGTTCGGTGTGGTTTTTCGATCAGTTCAAAACGATCGCGTCCGCGCCGCCGCCGTTGGCTTCGGGTAGCCGTAAAACCAGAAATACAGGCGGGCGGTGATGGAGGACATGGCGCCATTGATAACACAATGGACGTCCAAATCAAACCTTCGCGTCCAGGCGATAGACTGCAGGCATGCCCTCGCCCATCGACGTGCTGCGCCAACCGATCCGCCACTGGGTGCTGCGCGCCTTCCCGCGCGCCGGCTCCGACGGCCCCGACTACGACCATCCGCACGGCGATCCCGGCCTGTTCGGGCCGCACAGCGCCACCTGGCGAGTGCACTCGGATTTCCCCGGCATGCTGGCCGGCGGCCTCGCCGCGCTGACCCTGCAGACGCTGCACCCGCTGGCGCTGGCCGGGGTCTGGGACCACTCCAATTTCCGCGGCGACCTGGTCGGCCGGCTGCGTCGCACCACGGCCTTCGTCGGCGGCACCACCTATGCGCCGCGTGCGCAGGCCGAGGCGATGATCGCGCACGTGCGGATGATCCATGGCCACGTCACCGGGCACGGCGAAGACGGACGGCCATACAGCGCCGACGATCCCGACCTGCTCACCTGGGTCCACGTCAGCGAGGCGTACTGCTTTTTGCAAGGCTACCGCCGCTACAGCCACATCGCGATGCCGCCCGGTGCTGCCGACCGCTACTACGACGAGGTGCGGCGGATCGCCGAGGCGCTTGGCGCGCGCGACGTGCCGGCGTCCGAACGCGAGGCCATGGACTATTTCCGCCGCATCCAGCCCGAACTGGCCTTTACCGAACGCTCCCGCGTCGTGCTCGGCCTGCTCGCGCGGGTGCGGCTGCCGGTGCCGGCGGCCGCGCTGTCGCGCGACCTGTTCCTGCGTGCCGGTCATGCCCTGCTGCCGGATTGGGCGCTCGCGGCGCTCGGCCACACGCCTCGGCAACAGCGCCAGGCGCGACTGGCCGCGCGTGCGCTGTGGTCGATCGCGCCGGTGTTCCGCGCCGCCCTGCAGGACGGCATCGCCAGCCGCGCGTGTCGGCGGGTGGACGTGGCACCGGAGCAGTTGTCGCACTGGACGCAGCTCCGCGCCGTCAATCAGCATTGACAGCGTCACCCTATCGGCTAACGTCACCCGGTGACGTCAGCCAGGGGCGCCTGTGGCAACACTCATCCCAACCCGCAACAGCTGCCTGCCGCGCATGACCGGCGGCGAGAAGCGTGTCTCCGAACGGCTGGAACAGAAGCTGGAGGACGACTACCTGCTCTGGTACGACGTGCCGGTCGGGCTCAAGCAGCGCCATCCGGACTTCGTGGTGTTCCACCCGCGCCGCGGCCTGCTGGTGCTGGAGGTGAAGGACCGGAAGGCCGACACCATCCGCCACGCCGACAGCACCCAGTTCACCCTGGTCACCGAGCGCGGCCTGGTGAAGGAGAACAACCCGCTGCTGCAGGCGCGCGCATATGCGCTGGAGATCGGCGTGGTGCTGGAGCGCGACCCGGCGCTGCGCCACCCGCAAGGCTCGCGCCACGCCGGCAAGCTGATCATGCCGTGGGGCTGGGGCGTGGTGCTGGCCAACATCACCCGCAAGCAGTTCGACGAGGGCGGCCTGGGCGAGGTACTGCCCGAGCACCTGGTGATCTGTCGCGACGAGTTGTACGAGACGGTCGACGCCGAGGCGTTCCAGCAGCAGCTGTGGGCGATGTTCCCGCAGGTGTATCCGGTGGCGCTGACCCTGCCCCAGATCGACCGCGTGCGCTGGCACCTGTTCCCGGAGTTGCGCGTGGAAGCCGGCAGCGGCCAGTTCGGCCTGTTCGGCCCCACCGACGCCGCGGTGCGGCCGCTGGAAATCCCCGACCTGGTCAAGGTGATGGACGCCCAGCAGGAGCAACTGGCACGCTCGATCGGCGGCGAGCACCGGATCATCCACGGCGTGGCCGGTTCCGGCAAGACGATGATCCTCGGCTTCCGCGCGATGCAGCTGGCACGCGAGATGAGCAAGCCGATCCTGGTGCTCTGCTACAACAAGACGCTGGCCGCGCGGCTGGAACAGCTGATCGGCGAACGCGGCCTGGGCGAGAAGGTGCAGGTCTACAACTTCCACAAGTGGTGCCGAAAGATGCTGGTGGCCTACAACGAGCCGCTGCCGCCAGGCAGCGGCAAAGCCTTCGTCGAGGCGTTGCCGCCGGCGGTGATCTCGGGCGTCGATCGCGGGCAGATCCCGCGCGCCCAATACGGCGCCGTGCTGGTCGACGAGGGTCACGACTTCGAGCCGGACTGGTACAAGCTGATCGTGCAGATGATCGACCCGGCCACCAACTCGCTGCTGGTGCTGTACGACGACGCGCAGAACATCTACGGCCATGCCGACCGCCGCAAGATCAGCTGGAAGAGCCTTGGCGTGCAGGCGCAGGGCCGCACCACCATCCTCAAGCTCAACTATCGCAACACGCTGGAAATCCTCTCGGTCGCCCGCGCGTTCGCCCAGGACCTGCTTGCCTCGCGCAGCGACGACGATGACGGCGTACCGCTGATCGCGCCGGAAAGCGCCGGCCGCCGCGGCGCCGTGCCCGAGCTGGTGCGCACCGAGACCGCCCGCGCGCAGATGGATGTGCTGATCGCCCGGCTGCGCGACGAACACGCGCATGGCCGTCCGTACTCCGACATGGCGGTGATCTACCGCAACCAGTGGGAAGGCGAAAGGCTGCACGAGGCACTCAGGCAGCTCGGCATCCCCAGCCGCCTCGCCGACAACGCCGGCAAGCAGGCCCTGTTCGTGGTCGAGGACAGCGTGAAGCTGGTGACCATGCACTCCAGCAAAGGCCTGGAGTTTCCCTTCGTCATCATCCCCGGCATCGGCGGCCTGCCCAAGGAAGGCCAGGCCGAAGCCGACGAGGCGCGCCTGCTCTACGTCGCGATGACCCGCGCCACCGAACACCTGCTGCTGATCCACCACGACGACTCGGTGTTCTCCAAGCGCATCCGCGACTCGATCAACGAAGTGCAGGGTCAGCTGAAAGACACGCCGTAAGCCAGCGCCCCTCTTTCGCGTGAACCCGCCCGCGAGCGATGCTTTCGGGGTCCGGATTCGGTATCTGCAAGAGCGAGAGCATCGCCCACGAGCGAGCTCCCAAGGGGCGTCGCAGCCATCGGTGGCCGGCCCGAGAGGTTGAAAAACTCACAAGCTCTCAGCGTGGCTTGACCGGCAGATATTGCCACCGCTCGCCATGGCGCGCGCCGCGGGTGTCCACGTTCGCGCACAGCGTGCCGCTGTCGCACAAGGTCACGTCGGCGCCGTTGTAGGCTTTCAGCAACTCGGCGGAAAGCTGGTTGTCGCGAATCACGCGGGTGTAATGCGTCGACAACCACACGCTGCCGGCCAGCAACAAGGCGAACGCCAGCACGACGGCGCCGAGGGTTTTCCATATCAACTGGCGATGCAGCCGTTGCAGGTGACCGATCTGTCCGGCCAGCGCCTGTGCAGTCTTTTCCACATCGCCGCTCGCCGAATCCAGACGCTGGCGATAATCGCCGATCGACGAGCCAAGGCCCTCGCGCATCAGCGAACTCATCTCGGCCGGCAAAGTCTGCAACGCACCATCGGCAGAGGTCTTGACTACCGCCGGCAGTTGCAGCGCCAGTCCCTGCAGCGCATCGGCCAGAGCTTGCAGGCGCGAGTCGATGGCGGCGCCGCGGCGCTCGTAATGCACCATCAGCGTCGCGGTCTTGTCGATCAAGGCGGTCAATTCGTCCTCTTGCATGGTGTCGCTCCTTGATGCCAATCGATCGTGTTCAGCGCTGCAGCACGGGTTCCGGAACGGGTTGCAGCCGCGGTGGCGCGGGCATCGCCTGCTGCTGCGCCGCGTGCTGCTCCAGCCAGCCCGCCTGCATCGCGGCGCGCTCGAGCAGCCGGCGGCCAGCGTCACCATCGGCCAGCGTGCGGTTTTCGCGGCTGAACGTCGCCCAGTCGTTTGCCTGTCCGGCCGCCAGCAGGCGGTCGAGCCGTGCCGACAAATCGTCGGCTGGCGTCTTCCATGCCGACTCGGGCGTTACCGTCCGGGCCCCTGCCTGCACCGGCTGCCGTTCAAACTGCCGGCTCAGCACTTCGTCGCGGGGCTCGGCGTTGTACGGATCGCTCACCTTGCCAGCTTCGTGCTTTGGCACCAGCAGCTCGTTGTAGCCCTCGGGACGGAGTCGGTCGACCTCGCGGCCGAGTCGATAGATCAGCATGCCGTCCTCCGATCGATGCACCACGTTCAGGCGCGGGTCGCCGGGTACCGCCTGCAGCGTGAGGAACGGCTGATCGCTGAGGGCGTTGAGGTAATCGCTCATCAGGTTCTCGCTGCGGATGGCCAGGCCATCCCGGTGATAGCTGCCCCCGACGTCCGAATGCACCCCGGCCACGATCACGCCCAGGAAGCGACCATCCGGCGTCATGCCCGGATCGATGATGCGATCGGACTTGAACAACCCGCGCCGCTCGTCCGCGGAAATGATCTGGAATCCGAAAATCACCGACGGCGGCAGGCGCCGGTCGTGTTCGCGCACCGGCTCGCCGGTACCCACCGCATCGAACAGGCCCACCACCTGTGCCACCTGGCCGGGGGCGACCAGGGGAGGCCTGCCGTATTCGACGTGGGTTATCTGGCCGTGCCGGTCGCGGATATAGATCGCACCTGAAGGGTCTTGAATGCCCCGCTCATGAACCAATCGCGCGAACCCGGCAGCTTGTTCCGAGCCGCGGCTGAAACCAATATCGGCCACGCGGATTTCAGCCTCGGGATCCTTCTGCTTCCACTGCCAAGCCTTGTCGATGAGCTGCTTGTACACCTGCTCGATGCGTTCGTCGTAGGTATTGCCGTTGATGCCATCCAGCGTGCGCCCAAGATAATGATCCTGCGTGCCTGGGCCCGGAACATAACCAGCCGCAATTTGCTTGTTTCCCTGTTTGGCCAACATATCGACTTGCGCGTTGATCCTGGCCACATTGGTCGCATGCTGTGGGTCCTTGAAAACATCGTTACCGGTACCGTCGAACGCCGCCAGGAACAAATGCTCGTGAGGGTTGCATTCGTGCACCAACACCGGAGCCTGGAACCTCGACAACGCAGCGGCAGCGTCGACGTAACTTTGCAGCCGCTGTGCGTCCGCCGCATAGTACGGCACGCCATCATCGAGAATACCGTCCTTGTCCAGCCTGTCCTCCTGGCTCATTCCCTTGCCCCTCGATCAATAGGTGCGCGTCCAGACCAGAAACAGATCGTCGCGCGCGCTGCTGTACTTGTTCCCCGGTATCTGCTCCGTCCTGGTGGGAACAAGCATCTTCATGTAGACGTCGATGGTGCGGTCGTTTACCACCAGAATAATTCCGGGTTCGCCAGCCACGGGGCCACGGAAGAAATCAGCCATGTCCGCCTTGGGCACTTTGTGCCAGATCAACTGATTCTTGAAGATTGCAGCCATGTCCACCTTGGCCTCATGCGGAATGCCATCCAATGACTTCCAACGCACTTCTGCAGGTGCCGGAAAGTTGTCGATGCCCAGGTACGACGCATCCAGATTGGCTTGGTAGTCCCCCGCGGGCGGCGGCCCGGAAACCACCTCGGGATCCCGCTCGGATCCAGACCCGGTGTGATCGAAGTTGTCGTAGATAACGTGGCAGCCTGTCGCGTTGTAGCAATAAGCCCCGAAACTGTGCTTTGCAAACCGCAACGGCACCGCAAGCGTCTCCGGCGGCGGCTGGATCTTCGTGGACTGGGTGGTCATGGCGGGGTGGCATCCTGTCATCAGGGCGGCGGCAATCGCCAGCAAGGGAAGTGCGCCGTGGCGCATGGGCTTCCGTCGATGCATCGGGCTCTCCTGCCTCGGTCTGCAAACGTCATGGAATGTACGGTGCCTTCGGCGCGATGCGCAACGCGCAGGCCGGGGAAATGCCGAATCGATCAGACTTTGCAGCGGAGGCCCACAACGCGGCGGGGCTTGCGCCCACGGCATCGGCGATTGATACACTGCAAGCTCGATTCGCGCGCGGGGCGCGACCATGGATGAACACGAGGCCGGCATGAAGGAAACCGATCGACGACCCATCGCCGCGCGCAGCAGTGCCTGGGCGAAAGCCGTCACCCGCACGCTGGTACGCACCTCGATCACGCCCAACCAGATCTCCTGCGTCAGCGTGGTGTTCGCATTGTCGGGTGCTGCCGCCCTGCTGGTGCTGGCCGACCCGTTCGGCAAATTGCTGTGCGCGGCAGCCATCGTGCTGCGGCTGCTTTGCAACATGTTCGACGGCATGGTCGCGGTCGAGGGTGGCAAGGGTTCGCCGGCCGGCGCGCTGTTCAACGAGATACCGGACCGGCTGGCCGATTCGCTGTTCCTGGTCGCCCTCGGCTACGCCGCCGGGCTGCCGTGGCTGGGCTGGCTGGGCGCCCTGCTGGCCGCGCTGACCGCCTATGTGCGGGTGCTAGGCGGTTCGCTGGGGCTGGCGCAGGACTTTCGTGGGCCGATGGCCAAGCCGCACCGCATGTGGCTGCTGGTGGCGACGTTGCTGCTTGCCGCGCTGCTGCCCGCATGGAGTCGCGAACTGCTGCTGGGCGGCGCGCTGGTGATCGCCGCAGGCGCGGCGCTGACCTGCATCACGCGCAGTCGCGCGATTGCCCTGCGGCTACGCACTGAAGACGGCGCATGATTACCTCGCACGTCCTCGTCGGCCTGGTGCGGCTGCTGGTGGGCGCGCACGCGCGCTGGATCGGCTGCGAACCTTCGCCTGCGCAGCGGATCTACTTCGCCAACCACGCCAGCCACCTCGATGCACTGGCCCTGTGGTCAGCCCTGCCGCCGAGCTTGCGCGCCCTCACGCGTCCGGTGGCGGCGCGTGATTACTGGGGCCGGGGCGGCATCCGCGGTTTCATCGCCGACCACGGTTTTCGCGCCGTCTACATCGAGCGCGACCGCAGTCGCTGCGAGGGCGATCCGCTGCAGCCGCTGCGCGACGCGCTGGATACTGGCGAGTCGCTGATCATTTTCCCGGAGGGCACGCGCAGCCAGCAGCCGCTGCCGCAACCGTTCAAGGCCGGGCTGTTCCATCTGGCGCGCGATTACCCGCAGGCAGAGCTGGTGCCGGTCTACCTGGATTCGCTGCACCGGAGCATGCCCAAGGGCAGCCTGCTGCCGGTGCCGCTGACCTGCGTGGTGCGCTTCGGCGAAACCATGCGATTGCGGGCGAACGAAGACAAGGACGATTTCCTCAGGCGCGCCCACGCGGCGGTGGTGGCACTGGCATGACGGCACAGCAGAAGTTCTGGTGGGTGATGGGCGGCATCCTGGCGCTGTTGCTGCTGGCCAGCGCGATCGGTGGCTGGCTGGGACGGCGGGCGGCGCCGGACAAGCGCGAGGTGATCGACAACCTCAACGCCCGCATCCGCGCCTGGTGGTGGATGGCCGCGCTGCTGTGCGCCTGCTTCGTGCTGGGCCGCGTCGCCACCCTGGTGTTCTTTGCGCTGGCCTCGTTCTTCGCGCTGCGCGAGTTCGCCACGCTCACGCCGACCCGCCGCGGCGATCACCTGCCGCTGGTGCTGTGTTTCTACGTGGCGATACCGCTGCAGTACTGGCTGATCGGCATCGACTGGTACGGGCTGTTCGCGATCTGCATTCCGGTGTACGGCTTCCTGCTGTTGCCGGCGATCACCGCGCTCAGCGGCGATACCGAGAATTTCCTGGAGCGCACCACCAAGATCCAGTGGGGACTGATGCTCACGGTGTACTGCGTGAGCTACGCGCCAGCGGTACTGCTGCTGCACATTCCCGGCTATCAGGGGCAGAGCCTGCTGCTGATGCTGTACCTGCTGCTGGTGGTGCAGATCAGCGACGTGCTGCAGTACGTGTTCGGCAAGCTGTTCGGCCGACACAAGCTGGCCCCTCGGGTGAGTCCGTCCAAGACCGTCGAGGGCCTGGTCGGCGGCGGCCTTTCGGCCATCGCCATCGGCGCCTGCCTGTGGTGGATCACGCCATTCACGTTCTGGGGCTCGGCGGGCATGTCGCTGGTGATCGTGCTGGCCGGCTTCCTCGGCGGACTGGCGCTGTCGGCGGTCAAGCGCAGCATCGGCGCGAAGGACTGGGGCAGCATGATCGAGGGCCACGGCGGCATCCTCGACCGGCTCGACTCGGTCACCTTCGCCGCGCCGATCTTCTTCCACATCGTGCACTATGCATTCATGTGATCCGGGGCCGGATCAGCGGCGATAGGGCGCGAGCAGCCCGGCCGAATCGAACAGCCCCGCCGGCAGCAGGTAGCGCGGATCGCGGCCGGCGGCCAGCAACTGGCGGATGCGGGTGGCGGAAATCTCCAGCGGGGTGACCGCCAGCTCGATCACGCAACCGGCTGGCGCCAGCCGCAACGCCGCGGCGTCGTCCGCCCGGCGGCCGGCGAGTTCCCGGTGCAACGCTTCCGGCAGCGGCGCCTGTTCACCCGGACGGCTGAGCACGCCAATGTGCGCCAGCTCGAACAGCCGCTGCCACTCGTGCCAGCCGGGCAAGCCGGCGAACGCGTCGGCGCCGAGCAGCAAAACCAGCGGACGATCACCCTGCTCGGCGCGCAAGCCGGCCAGCGTGTCGACCGTGTAGGACGCGCCCTCGCGGGCCAGCTCGCGCCCATCCGGGATCAGCCGCGACTGGCCGCGCAGCGCCACCTGCAGCATCGCCAGCCGCTGCGCCGCGCTGGCGATCGGCGGCGGGCGATGCGGCGGCAGCCCCGCCGGCATCATCAGCACCTCGGCATCGAGCAGTTCGGCGGCTTCCCACGCCACGCACAGATGGCCGAGGTGGATCGGATCGAAGGTGCCGCCAAAAATCGCCAGCGGTTTCACGCGAGCGCCTTCGCGGCGCGCGGCTCGGCAATGGCCGCGATCAGCCGTTCGGCTTCCAGCCACGGATCGCCCTGCTCGCGGCCCTTGGCCATGCGGTCGATGCGCGCGGCACGCGCCAGGCATTGCAGCCAGTGTTCGCGCGGCGCACGGCGCAATGCCTGGCGGAACATCTGCTCGCGCGATTGCCAGAGGCGCTCGGCCTTGGCCTGCGCGGCGAAGTTCTGCGCATTGGCCAGACGCAGCGCCAGCTGCAGCTGGTTGACCAGCCAGCCCATCAGCGCGATCAGCTCGTCGCCTTCGGAGCGCAACCCGGCCAGCACGCGCAGCGCGCGCCCCCCGTCGCCGGACAAGGCGGCGTCGGTGAGCTTGAATACGTCGTAACGGGCGCTGTCGGCGACGAGGCTCTCCATCTCGGTCGCGTCGATGCGGCCTTCACCATGCAATACCGCCAGCTTGTCGACCTCCTGCGCCGCCGCCAGCAGGTTGCCCTCGACCCGCTCGGCCAGCAACGCCACCGCGTCGGCACTGGCGCTGAGTCCGCGGGAAGCCAGCCGCGCACCGACCCAGGCGTTCCACTCGTGCGGCCGCGGCGCATTGAACACCACCATGCTGTGGCTGGCGTCGAGCTTCTTGCTCCAGGCGCCGTCGTGCTTGCTGCTCCACTCCATCGCGGTGATCAGCAAGGTGACGTCCGGCGGCGGGTCGGCGCAGAACGCGGTGATCGCCTTGGCGCCTTCGATGCCGGGGCGACCGGTCGGCAGGCGCAGGTCGATCAGCCGGCGGCTGGCGAACAGCGACATGCTGGCGCCGGCGCGGGCGACGTCATCCCAGTCGAAATGCTGGCCGACCTCGAGCACCTCGCGCTCGCCGTAACCCAGTCGCCGTGCCTGCGCGCGCAAGGCGTCGGCGGCTTCCAGCACCAGCAGTTCCTCGCCGGCCAGCAGGTAGACGGCGTCGAGTCGATCCGCCGCCAGCGCCTTCGACCACTGGTTCGGGTTGAGCGGCATCAGCGCACGCTGGACGCCGCGGCGGGAGAATGGGCGGCGGCCTGCAGGCGGAACATGATCGCCTGCACCATGTCGTCATCGAGGCTCTTCTGGATCTGCTCGACCTGCGAGGCGCTGCCCACCGTGTTGCCGGCGTCGTAGCTGAACTCGCGCGACATGTTGATGGTCTGCAGCGGCACCAGGATCTGCCCGCTTGCGTCGGTGACGCCGAACCTGACCGTGTAGTGGATCGCGAACTCGCTGATGCGCGCGTAGCCACCGGAGGTGAGCGTGTCGGTGTTGAAGGCGGCGGTGGGTACGGCAAGCTCGGCGATGCCGGGGCCGGGCGCGTCTTCGACGGCAACGCCGGCGCGTTCCAGCGCGAGGGTCAGCTGGCGCTGGAAATTGCTGCCGCCGTGGGCGTCCAGATGCACCCGCTGCATGGCCGCGGGCAGGTTGGCGTTCTGACGCAGATGGAAGCCGCAGGCAGTCAGCGCCAGCGCGGCGAGCAGCAGCGACAGCAGGCGAATCCGACGCGCGTTGATGAAGCCCATGGTTGTCATCCTGCGACGATGTTGACGATCTTGCCGGGCACCACGATGACCTTGCGCACCGTCATGCCCTCGAGGAACTGCCTGACCTGCGGCTGCGCCCGGGCCAATGCCTCGGCCTCGTCCTTGCCGGCGTTGACCGGCAGCTCGATGGTACCGCGCAGCTTGCCGTTGACCTGCACCGCCAGCGTCGCGGTGTCGCGCACCAGCGCGACGGGATCGACTCGCGGCCACGGCTGGTCCTCCAGCACCGCGACCGGGTGGCCGAGCACCTGCCACAGCGCGTGGCAGACATGCGGCACCACCGGATTGAGCAGCAGCACCATCGTCTCCAGTGCCTCGTGGCGCACGGCGCGGCCCTGCTCGCTGGCGTCGTTGAACTTGCCCAGCGCGTTGAGCAGCTCCATCAGTGCGGCGATCGCGGTGTTGAACGCGTGGCGCCGGCCGATGTCGTCGCTGACTTTCTGGATGGTCTCGTGCAACTGGCGGCGCATGGCCTTCTGCGCGGCATCCAGTGCCGCCGGGTCCACCAGCGCATGGTCGGGGCCGCCGGCGTGGGCGGTCACCTCGCGCCAGAAGCGCTTGAGGAAACGCGCCATGCCCTCGACACCGGCCTCGTTCCATTCCAGCGACTGCTCCGGCGGCGCGGCGAACATCGAGAACAGGCGCACCGTGTCGGCGCCGTACTTGGCCACCATCGACTGCGGGTCGACACCGTTGTTCTTCGACTTGGACATCTTCTCGATGCCGCCGATCCGCACCGGTTGCCCGTCGGTCCTGAGCCGTGCGCCAGTGACGCGGCCGTGATCGTCGCGCTGCACTTCCACGTCGGCCGGGTTGAACCATTCCCTGGAGCCGTCGGCGTTCTCGCGGTAGAACGTCTCGGCGATCACCATGCCCTGGCACAGCAGGTTGGTGGCCGGTTCGTCGGTGGCCACCAGGCCTTCGTCGCGCAGCAGCTTGTGATAGAAGCGGAAATACAGCAGGTGCAGGATGGCGTGCTCGATGCCGCCGATGTACTGGTCCACGGGCAGCCAGTAGTTGGCGCGGTCGTCGACCTGGGTGGCCGCGCCGGGCGAGGTGTAGCGCGCGTAGTACCAGCTCGACTCCATGAAGGTGTCGAAGGTGTCGGTCTCGCGCTCGGCGGCGCCGCCGCAATTCGGGCAGGTGGTCTGGCGCCAGGCCGGGTCGGCCTTGATCGGCGACTGCACGCCGGAGAAGGCGACGTCCTCGGGCAGCAGCACCGGCAGTTGGTCTTCCGGCACCGGCACGTCGCCGCACGCCGCGCAGCGGATCACCGGGATCGGGCAGCCCCAGTAGCGCTGGCGGCTCACGCCCCAGTCGCGCAGGCGCCAGTTGACCCGGCGCGCGCCGCAGCCGGCGCGCTCGAAGCGCGTGGCCAGCGCGTCGAACGCATGGGCGAAATCCATGCCGTCGTACTCGCCGGAATTGACCAGGGTGCCGCGCGCGGTCCAGGCCGCCTCCTCCATGATGCGGCGCTCGAACTCCTGCACCACGCGCAGCGGCGCGGAGACATCCTGCGCATGGATGTCGCGGCCTTCCAGCGCGGCCAGCATCGCGTCGCTGCCCACGCCCAGCGCCAGCTCGTGGCGGATCTGTTTCAGCGCATCGAGCACCGACTCGTCGACGATCACCATCCTGATCGGCAGGCTGTACTTCTGCGCGAATTCCCAGTCGCGCTGGTCGTGTCCCGGCACTGCCATCACCGCGCCGGTGCCGTAGCCCATCAGCACGAAATTGGCCACCCAGATCGGCACGCGCTCGCCGCTGATCGGGTGGATCGCGCACAGGCCGGTGTCCATGCCGCGCTTGTCCTGGGTCTCCAGCTCGGCCTCGGACACGCCGCCGTGCTTCAGCTCGGCGATGAAGGCGGCCAGCTTCGGATTGTCCTGCGCCGCGCGCTGCGCCAGCGGGTGCTCGGCGGCGATCGAGAGGAAGGTCACCCCCATCAAGGTGTCGGGGCGGGTGGTGAACACGCTCAGCGGTTCGCCCTCGCCGTCCAGCGCGAAGCGGATATCCAGCCCCTCGCTGCGGCCCAGCCAGTTGCGCTGCATGGTCTTGACCGCATCGGGCCAGCCCGGCAGCGCGTCCAGGCCGTCAAGCAGTTCCTGCGCGTAGTCGGTGATCTTCAGGAACCACTGCGGGATCTCGCGCTTCTCCACCAGCGCGCCGGTGCGCCAGCCGCGACCGTCGATCACCTGTTCGTTGGCCAGCACGGTCTGGTCCACCGGGTCCCAGTTCACCACCGCGTTCTTGCGGTAGGCCAGGCCCTTCTTCATCAGCCGGGTGAACATGCGCTGCTCGTGCACGTAGTAGTCCGGCCGGCAGGTGGCGAACTCGCGCGACCAGTCGAACGCGTAGCCCATCGCCTGCATCTGCGCGCGCATGTGCTCGATGTTGGCGTAGGTCCACTTGGCCGGCGCGGTCTTGTGCTTGATCGCGGCGTTCTCCGCCGGCAGGCCGAATGCGTCCCAGCCCATCGGCTGCAGCACGTTCTTGCCCTGCATGCGCTGGAAGCGGCTGATCACGTCACCGATGGTGTAGTTGCGCACATGCCCCATGTGCAGCGCGCCGGACGGGTACGGCAGCATCGACAGGCAGTAGAACTTGGCCCGGCCGGACTGTTCCTTCACCTCGTAGGCGCGCTGCGCATTCCAGTACTGCTGCGCGGCAGCCTCCACCGCTTGCGGGCGGTAGGCGGTTTCGTCGGTGTCGGCAGCGGTCGGGGCTTGATTGTCCTGCATGATTTCGGAAGGCCATGATGCGGTGGGTGCGCACCGGATCGAACCGGCGGCGGTGAACGGGTCAGACTAGCCCAGCGCGGGGTTTCCGCCAAGGCCGGCACCGTTCCGGCATTCACGCAGGAGCGGCCGACTCAGCCTTCCGGGCAGGCGGCCGGCTGGCCGGATGCCAGCGCGCGCGCCACTCCCGCCATCTGTTCCGCCAGCAGGTCCAGCGCCTGCTGGTGGCCCTGCACCAGGGCGTCGTAGCCCGGCCCCACGGCTTCGCGGATGCGGCTGCTGCATGCCTGCGTGGCCAGCTTGCCGTCGTGGCGCCAGCGCAGTTGCCAGGCTGCCTCGATCAACGCGTGATCGCCCGGCTGCGAATCGAAGCGGCGCACGTCCAGACTCACCTGCAACAGCGGCTTGCCGCTGGCCGCCATGCCGCCCACGTCGCGGCCCGGCAAGGCGCGAGTCAGGTCGGCGGCCAGCGCGCCGCGCACCTCGTCGGCCAACGGCGCGATCCAGCGCTCGCCCTCCAGCAGGGCCACGCTCTGGCCGCCCTGGCGCACGACCAGTTGCGGCCGGTCGACCTGCGCCGGCACGTTGACGGTGAGCACCTCGAACGCAATCGCGGTCGCCGACTCGGCCACCGGTGCCGCCGACCCGGGCAGCAAGGTGTAGTAGTGCAGCGGTGCCGAGGCACAGGCCGCGAGCAAGGCTGCGGCGGTGACCGCCAGCAACGCGATGGCATTACGCATCATGGCTTGTGCTCCTGTGCCGGGGCCGGTTCCGGTGCGGGCGGCGTGGCAGGTCGGTCGTCGGGGCGGCGCCCGCGCAGCAGGGCTTCGGGATGACCGCTGAGGTAATCCGACAGCACGCGCAGCGAACGCGACATGCGCTGCACCTGCTCCAGCGTGGCGCCGAGATTGCGTTGCAGCGGCGAATCGTTCGACAGCGCCGCATCGGCGGTGCCCATGGTTTTCTGCACGCCGTGCAAGGTCTCGGTGAAGGCCGGCAAGGTCTTGCCGTTGACCTGCTTCAAGGTGGTGTCGAGCCCGGCCAGCACCTGGTCGACATGCTTGCCGATGCTGTCGAACGGCACCTTGTCGAGCTTGTCGACGATCTCCGCCAGTTGCTCCTGCAGTTTGTCGAAACTGCCCGGCGCGGTGGGGATGGTGAGCGGCTTGGCGGCCGGGTCGAAGTCGACCTTGGTGGCGTGCGGCACGAAATCCAGCGCCACGTAAAGCTGCCCCGTGAGCAGGTTGCCGGTGCGCGCCTGTGCGCGTAGCCCGTGCGCGATCAACCCGCCCATCATGCGCGCCAGGTCCGGAGCATGGCCGTTGGCCCTGGCCATCGCTTCCAGCTTGTCGTAGGCGGCACCGAGGCGCTCAGGGTAGACCACCGCGCCCACCAGCACCGGGAATTTCTGCGTCTTCTCGTCGTAGTCCAGGCGCACCGAGACGACCTTGCCGATGTTGATGCCGAGGAACTCCACCGGCGCATCCACCGCGAGCCCGCGCACCGACTGTTCGAAGCGCATGCGCAGGTAGTGCGGCTCGCCGTCGGGCGGCGCCATCGCGGTGGTGCGGTCGCCGAACAGTTTGAAGCTGGTGTCCTCCGGTGCCGGCGTGCTGTCGTGGGGACCGGGCGGGTCCTGGAAGGCCACGCCGCCGGCCAGCACCGCGGCCATCGACTGGGTATTGAGCTTCAGCCCGTTCGCGCCGAGCGAGAGATCCACCCCGCTGGCATTCCAGAAGCGGCTGGAGCGGCTGACGAAACGGTCGTTCGGGCCGTCGATGAAGACGTGCAGCGACACGCCCTTGCCGTCCTTGTCCAGCGTGTACGAGGCCACCCGCCCGACCTGGATGCGCCGGTAATAGACCGGCGAGCCGACATCCAGCGAGCCGAGGTCCTCGCTGTGCAGGACGAAGCTGCGGCCCAGCTCGCCGTGGCGCACCGCCGGCGGCGCTTCCAGGCCATCGAAGTGCTCCTGCTGCTCGTCCGACTCGCCCACGTCGGCGCCGATGAAGGCGCCGGAAAACAGCGTGTCGATGCCGGACACGCCGCCCAGCCCGATGCGCGGGCGCACCACCCAGTAGCGCGTGCCCTTGGTGGCGAAACCCTCGGCACTCTTCTCCAGCGCCACCGACACCAGCACATGGCTGCGATCGGGGCTGAGCCGGATCTTCTTGACCCGCCCGATCACCACGTTCTTGTATTTGACCGGCGTCTTGCCGGCGTCCAGCCCCTCGGCGCTCTGCAGGCTGATCACGACCTGCGGGCCGGTCTGCAGCCAGTTGTGGATCACCAGCGAAAGCCCCACCAGCGCCGCCAGCGCGGGCACCAGCCAGATCAGTGACTCCTTGAAGCGGCGCTGCTCCACCACCGGCCGCGGCAGGGCGTCGGGCGCGGGCGGACCGGGTTCGACGCGGGTGTCTTCAGTCATCGGTGTTCCTGCCATCCCAGATCAAGCGCGGATCGAAACTCATCGAGGCGAGCATGGTCAGCACCACGGTCAGCCCGAAGAAAATGACGCCGGGCAGCGGCTCGACCCGACTCAGCACGTTGAAGCGCACCAGCGCCGTCAGCAGCGCCACCACGAACACGTCCAGCATCGACCAGTAGCCGATGAACTCCACCAGCCGGTACAGCCTGGCCCGCTGCGGTCGCGCCCAGTCGCTGCCACGCTGGCTGCTCACCAGCAGCATGCCCAGCGAGAGAAACTTCAGCATCGGCACCACGATGCTGGCCAGGAAAACGATGATCGCCAGGTCCACCGAGCCATTCGTCCACAATTCGACCACGCCGCTGATGATGGTGTTGTCGTCGACGTCGTTGAGGCTGGCCGTGCGCATGATCGGCAGCACGTTGGCCGGAATGTACAGGATGAAACCGGCGATCAGCAGCGCCCAGGTGCGCGCGTAGCTGTTGGTCTTGCGCCGGCGCAACGTGGAACCGCAGCGCGGGCAGGCCATCGCGTCGCCCACGCCGTCGCCGTCGAGCTTCGCGTTGCCGGCCACGTTGCGGCACACCAGCCCGCACATGCGGCAGCCGATCAGGCCCAGGTCGACGGCACGAGGCAGCGCGCTCACGGCTTCGGCTCCGGCGTCTGCTCCCACAGCTGGCGCATGTCCACGCCGGCGAAAATGGTGATCAGCAACGTCAACGCGCCATAGGCGTAGATGCCCGGGTCGGCCACCACCTCGAAGTAGGTGTGCGCCTTGACGATCGCCACCAGCGCACCCAGCACGAACACTTCGCTCATCGTCCACGGGCCGATCCGGTGCAGGGCCACCATCAGCGGGGCAAAGCCGGGCGCACGCCGGCCCATGCGGGCGAACCACAGCAGCCAGCCCATCACCATCATCTTCGTCATCGGGAAAAAGAACAGCGTGCCCGCCGCCAATACGGCGACCACCTGGGCGCCCTGCTCCCACATCGTGACGATCATGCCCCACAGCGTGGTGGCGCTGAACTGGCCGTTCAGGCCGAGCGTGAAGATCGGCCAGATGTTGGCCTGCACGAACACGATCATGGCGGTGAGGATCAGCGCCAGCAGCGCATTGACCGACAGCGCGCGATGGCGATCCAGCTCCGCGCCGCAACGCACGCAGCGGGCGACCTCGCCCCGCGCGAGCGGACGCCGCCGATAGACGGTGTCGCAGTGTTCGCAGATCAGCAGCGCATCGGACGAACGCGCATGCAGGCAATCGGTGTTTCGTACGGCGGTGGCCATCGGGGGATTCTCGCAAATCTTTCGTGAATGCGCGCGCGAGCGCAGGCCGCGCGTCCGCTGCTTGATATGCTGGGCATCGCCCTGATCTGGGCATCCACAACCCGCCGCCGGAGCTTTCCGTGACCGATACCACCCGCGCCAGCCACGTCTTCGACATCGACCAGCAGACCTTCGAGACCGAGGTGCTGCAAGCGTCGATGGACACGCCGATCCTGGTCGACTTCTGGGCCGCATGGTGCGAACCGTGCAAATCGCTGGGGCCGATCCTGGAAAAGCTGGCCGCCGAGTTCAACGGCGCGTTCCGGCTCGGCAAGGTCGATGTCGACGCGCAGCAGGAGCTGGCGGGGATGTTCGGCATCAAGAGCATCCCCACGGTGATGCTGGTCAGCCAGGGCCAGGTCGTCGACGGCTTCGCCGGCGCACTGCCCGAGCGCCAGCTGCGCGAGTTCCTCGGCCGCCACGTGCAGGCCCTCGAAGGCGACGAGGGCGACATCGCCGACGACGACGCTCCCGCCGAAACGCCCGAGGCGGCGATCAACCGCATCCAGCAGGCGATCGCCGCCGAGCCGGCCAAGGCCGAGCTCAAGCTCGACCTGGCGCTGGCGCTGATGCGTGCAGGCCAGGCCGATGCCGCCAGCGCCGAACTCGACGCCCTGCCCGCCAACCTCGCCACCGACGCGCGCGCCCAGCGCCTGCGCAGCGAACTGGAACTGGCCCGCGCCGCCGCGGCCGCCCCTGCAGCAGACACATTGCAACAGCGCATCGCGGCCAACCCGGAAGATTGGGAAGCACGCGACCTGCTCGGCCTGCGCCTGCTGCAGGAAGGCGACGCCGAAGCCGGCCTCGACCAGTTTCTCGCCATCCTGCAAAAGGCCCGCGACTGGAACGACGGCCAGGCGAAGAAGCGCCTGCTCGCTGCCTTCGCCACGCTGGACGACGCCGAGCTGGTCGGGCGTTACCGGCGACGAATGGCCTCGATGCTGTTCTGAGGCCGATCATCCCCTCGCAGGAGCCCGCTTGCGGGCGATGCCTTTAAGCTTTTTTGCGAATCCCGAATCCCGGCGCAAGCGCATCGCCCGCGAGCGTGCTCCTGCGTGTTCATCGGGGTGCGCACCCGTTCCATACCGTTACGTATGTTCGGGTAGGATGTTTCTTTTCTCATTCCATCGCCCTCATGCGCGCCTCCACTTTTCGCCGGCTGTTCAACCTGTGGCCGCCGGCCCTCGTCAACGCGATTCGCGTGCAATCACTCAGCGAGGACTACACCGAAGCGACGGTGGTGTTGCGGCTGCGGCCGTGGAACCGCAACTACGTCAAGAGCCAGTTCGGCGGCAACCTGTTCGCCATGGTCGACCCGTTCTGGATGCTGCTGGCGATGCACCAGCTCGGCAGCGACTACTTCGTGTGGGACAAGGCCGGCACGATCGACTTCGTGGCGCCGGGCTACGAGGACGTCTACGCACACTTCAAACTCGACCCCGCCGTGGTCGATGAACTGCGCGTCGCCGCGGCCGGCGGCGAAAAAGTGCTGCGCTGGTTCGAGACCGAAGTGACCACCGCCTCCGGCAAGGTCATCGCCATCGTGCGCAAGCAGCTCTACGTTCGCCTCAAGCCCAAGGCACGCTGATCGCGCACGGCGGATGGGCATTCTCATGCCCGCGGAAGCGGCTGTCATGTCAATGTGGCCGGAGTCGACACCGGTGCGGGCGCAAGTTCCTGCGTTTCCAAAATGCGATCTCTGACTGCTATAAATAAGCGATCGCGTGGCCGCCATCCGGACGGTCGCGTCCAGGGGGGGGAAATCAGAGATGGATATTCGGTGCAAGGTTGCGGCCCTGTTGCTGGTCTGTGCGGGCGTGGTCCACGCCGCGCCAGTGTCGTTTGCCGATCTGGCGAGACATCCCGAATACACGGAGGTGAAGATTTCTCCGGACGGGCAGTACCTGGCGGCAATGGGCCTGGTCAAGGGGCAGCGCTCGCTGGCACTGATCCACCTGTCCGACATGAAGGGGCACGTGGTGCGCCCGCGCGAGGGAGACGACGTCATCGACTTCTGGTGGGCTTCGCCCACCCACGTGGTCTACAGCGTCGGCGAGCACGTGGGTGGGTACGACGTGCCGCTGTCCACCGGCGAACTGTTCGGCGTCGAGGCCGATGGCGGCAATCCGCTGCTGCTGTACGGCTACCGCAAGGGCGGCAGTTCGGTGAGGTGGCTGACGCAGCGCAACGACGGCAAGTACGGCACGGCGACGTTCATCGCGCCGATTCCCGGCGATCCCAACCACGCGCTGGTCTCGATCAGCTCCTGGTCCGGCTCGGGCAACGAGGGCGAGCTGTCCCGGGCGGTGCGGATGGACCTGCGCAGCGGCGACATCGCGCCCATCATCAACGCCCCCGGTCGCGACATGACGTTCGTGGCCGACCACCAGGGCCGCATCCGCTTTGCCGCCGGACTCGACGCCAACGGCAACCCGAAGGTGTACACCCACCCGGTGGATGCGGACGGCTGGAAGGAGCTGCCGGAGTTCGAGGCCAGCCGCTCCTTTCCGTGGGCGTTCGACGCGGACGACAGCCATGCCTACTTCAGCTGCTCGCCGAAGGCGGGCGGCTTCGGGGTGTGTCGCTGGGACCCGGCCACCGGCAAGCTGACCGAGCTGTGGAGCAACCCGACGGTCGAGGCGAACGCGCTGATCTTCGGTCCCGCCGACGACCAGATCATCGGCGTCGGTTTCGAGGATGGGCGGCCAGGCGTGGCGCTGTTCGATGGCAACGCGCCGGCAGCGAAGACGGCGGTGGGGTTGATGCAGCACTTCCCGGGCGAATACGCGCGCATCGTTTCCGGCACCCGCGACGGCGCCCTCTGCATCCTGTACGTGTCCGCGGACAGCGACCCGGGCCACTTCTACCTGTTCGACCGCAAGGCCGGCAAGCTCACCTCCTTGCTGGCCACGGAACGCTGGATCGACCCCGTCCGAATGGCGACCAAGCAGCCGTTCGCGTTCTCCGCCCGCGACGGGTTGAAGTTGCAGGGTTACGCCAGCTTCCCGCCGGGGCTCGAAACCGCCCGGCACCTGCCGATGGTGGTGCTGGTCCACGGTGGCCCCTACGGCGTGCGCGACGATTGGGACTTCGACCCCTACGTGCAGATGCTGGCCACCCGCGGCTACCTGGTGTTGCAGGTGAACTATCGCGGCTCCGGCGGTTACGGCTACGCCTTCGAGAAGGCCGGCTGGCTCGAATGGGGCGGCAAGATGCAGGACGACGTCACCGACGCCACCCGCTGGGCGATCGCGCAGGGCCTCGCCGATCCGAACCGCATCTGCATCTTCGGCGGCAGCTACGGCGGCTACGCGGCGCTGGAGGGCGCAGTGAAGGAGCCCGACCTGTACAAGTGCGCCATCGGCTACGTGGGCGTGTATGACCTCGCCCTGATGTACCGGCGCGGCGACATACCGCAGTCCACCTCCGGCGAGAACTACCTGCAGCGCGTGCTGGGCACGGACATGGACACGCTGGCGCGGCGCTCGCCGATCAACCAGCTGGACCGACTCAAGGCCAGGGTCATGCTGGTGGTTGGCGGCAAGGACAAGCGCGTGCCGTCGATCCAGGGCCGCAGCCTGCACACGGCCCTGCTCGACCGCCACGTGGCGCACGCCTGGATCGACCAGCCCGACGAGGGCCACGGCTTCTACGACGAGAAGAACGTGGCCGAGCTGTACCAGCAGATCGTGCAGTTCGTCGGCTCCAGCATCGGCCCGGGTGCCCCGACGGCGGTTGCCGCACCCACCAAGTGACCCAAGCCGGCCCGGCCGCCCGCCGCCATGGCGGCGGCCGACCGCGGCCGGCTCGGCCAGCTGATAACCACCCCGACACGGCCCGGGCAAGCGCGCCCGCGTTCTGGCACAGTGCAACGATCCGTTGCCACGTTGCGAAGGGGAGCCATGGCCATGCCCGCTTGTTGTCGAATCCCGTTGCTTGCCCTGCTGGCGTTGGCCAGTTGTGCAGCCACCGCCGCCACCGAGCCGAACGGCTCGATCACCTACGCGCGTGACCCGGCGCAACCGGTCGACCAGGCGTACACGGCGCAGATCCTGAAGGACACCACCGATCCATCGTTCAACTCGCCGCTGACCGACTACCTGCCCGCCTCGGCTACCGTGCCGACGCCGCTGAAGGTGCTCGGCCACATCGCCGGCGCGCCGAATTACCTGCCCTACTCCACCGACGTCTACCGCTACTTCCGGGCGCTGGCGGCGGCCAGCCCGCGGGTGAAGGTGTTCACCATCGGCCAAAGCGAGGAGGGCCGCCCGATGATCGCGGTCGCCGTGGCCGATGAAGATCTGCTGGCCGGCCTGGATGCCAACAACGCACGCCTGGCCAAGCTGGCCGACCCGCGCACGATCGGCATGGACGATGCTGCCGCCGACACGCTGATCGCCCAGTCCACCCCGGTCTACTACATCACCGGCGCCATCCACTCCACCGAAACCGGCTCGCCCACCGCGCTGATGGAACTGGCCTACCGGCTGGCGGTGGACGACGCGCCCTACATCAAGCACATCCGCTCGCACGTGATCACCCTGATCACGCCGATCGTCGAGGTGGACGGCCGCGACCGCCAGGTGGACCGCTACAACTGGCATCGCGCCCATCCCGGCCGGAACTATCCGCGCCTGCTGTACTGGGGCCATTACGTGGCGCACGACAACAACCGCGACGCGATGGCGATGACGTTGAACCTCACCCGCAACGTCGCCGACACCTTCATCGGCTGGCACGCGCAGGTGTTGCACGACCTGCACGAGTCGGTGCCTTTCCTCTACGACAACACCGTCGGCGACGGCCCGTACAACGCCTGGATCGATCCCATCCTCACCGGCGAGTGGCAGCAGTTGGGCTGGGACAACGTGCAACAGATGACCAAGCTCGGCATGCCCGGCGTGTTCACCCACGGCAGCTTCGACACCTGGAGCCCGGGCTACCTGATGTTCATCGCCGCCATGCACAACGGCATCAGCCGGCTCTACGAGACCTTCGGCAACGACGGTGCCGACACCGTCAAGCGCATCCTGGAACCGGAGGAGTACCAGCGCACCTGGTACAAGCCGAACCCGCCGCTGCCGGTGGTGACCTGGTCGCAGCGCAACAACAACAATTACCAGCAGACCGGCCTGCTCACCGCGCTGAAGTATTTTTCCGACAACGGTCAGCTGTTCCTGAAGAACTACTACCTGAAGAGCAAGCGCTCGATCGAGAAACCGCAGAACGCCGGCCCGGCCGCCTACGTGTTTCCCGCCGACGACGCGCGCCCCGGCTCGCAGGCGCAGTTGCTGCGCATCCTGCAGCGCCAGCACGTGGAACTGAGCCGCAGCACGGCGCCGATCAAGGTCAGCCTGCCGGCGGCGAAGGACGATGAGGGCAAGGAGCAGCCGGCGCGCACGCGCCGTTTCCCCGCCGGCAGCATCGTCGTGCGCATGGATCAGCCCTACTCGCGCATCGCCGACACCCTGCTCGACCGCCAGTACTGGTCGCCGAAGGACCCGCAGCAGCACCCCTATGACGACACCGCCTGGTCGATGGGCGACCTGTTCGACGTGGAAGTGGTGCGCGTCACCGACAGCTCCATCCTGAAAGCGCCGATGCGCAAGCTCGACGCGGCGGTGGACGTGCCGGCGGGGCTGGCCGCGATCGACCTGCCGAACGCGAAACTCCCGCGCATCGCGGTGATGCACACCTGGCTCAGCACGCAGACCGAGGGCTGGTGGCGCATGGCGCTGGACCGGTTGCAGGTGAAGTACGACTACATCAGCACCCAGGACGTGGCGAAACTCGGCGACCTGCGCGCGAAGTACGACGTGATCCTGTTCGGCCCGATCGGCGGCGCCAGCGGCCGCCGCATCATCGACGGCCTGCCGATGTGGGGCGAGCCGATGCCGTGGAAGACCACCGAATTGACCCCCAACATCGGCCGCATCGACAGCACCGACGACATCCGCCCCGGCCTGGGCGAATCCGGCGTCGCCAATCTGAAGCGCTTCGTGCACGAGGGCGGCCTGCTGATCACCGCCGAGGACACCGCGCGCTTCGCGATCGACGTGGGCCTGGCGCCGGGCGTCTCGGTCACCCCGACCGACAAGCTCAAGGTGGTCGGCAGCGTGCTGCAGGCGCAGTTCGTCGACCGCAAGAGCCCGATCGCCGCCAGCTACACGCGCGACGACCTGGCGATCTACAGCGCCGAAGGGCAATCGTTCAAGATCTCCAACCTGGTCACGGGCGACCACGGCCTGCCGACGGCGAAGGATTTCCAGCGCGCAACCGGCCGCGGTGGCCCGCACGACACCGACACACCCGAGGGACGCGCCGCCGTCGAACCCGAGGCGCTGCCCGACGTCAAGCCATGGCAGGCCACGCCGCTCAACGCGGAGCAGCTGCGCAACAACCCCTGGGTGATCCCGGCCGACCAGCAGCCGCAGGTGATCCTGCGCTTCGCCGCCGCCGACAAGCTGCTGATCGCCGGCCTGCTCGACCACGGCAGCGAAATGGCCGAGCGCGCCGCCGTGGTCGATGCGCGCTACGGCAAGGGCCACGTGCTGCTGTTCGCCAGCAATCCGATGTGGCGCGGCGAAACCATCGGCAGCTACCCGCTGGTGCTCAACGCCATCGTCCATTTCGACAAGCTGGACGGATCAGTGAAACCTTGAGGCAATACCTGCAGGAGCCCGCTCGTGGGCGATGCTCTTGAGCAGGGATCAGGGAAGGTCCGAACCATCCGTCATCCCGGCGAACGCCGGGATCCAGCGCCTCGGCAATTATTTGAAGGCACTGGATTCCAGCGTTCGCTGGAATGACGGGCAAAGACTTGATCAAAGCATCCTTGGGGATTCGGGATTCGGCAAGAACAAGAGCCGGCGGACACTGCCCGCCGGCTCTTTATTGCCCGCGAAACGCGCCTAGGGTTGCTTGGCCGGCGGTGCCATCATCTTGTCGCGCCTGGCCTTGAACGGGCTGTCGGCGTACCACGCCGGCCACACGCCGGCGTGGCTCAGGTATTGGCCCAATTCGTACAGCGCCTGGGTGTCTTCGAGGATGCCCGAGTAATCCCAGGCCGGATCGAATACATCATTCGGCGTGTGGTAACGATGCGCGGTGTAATCCTCGGCGGCCTTGCGACCGGCCGCCTCGCCGCCGTCCAGCAGGTCGAGGCCGGAACTGGCCAGCATGGCCGGCACCCCGGCGCGGGCGAAGTTGAAATGGTCGGAGCGGAAGTAGAAACCGTTCTCCGGCGTGGTCTCCGGCGAGATCACCCGGCCCTGGGCTTTCAGCACGTCGGCCAGCATGTCCTCCAGCTGCGACTGGCCCTTGCCGATGACGGTCATGTCGTGGGCGCGGCCGATGATCGGCAACGCGTCCACCGCGATATCGGCCACGGTGCGGTTGAGCGCAAACACCGGTTGCGCCGCGTAGTACTGCGAGCCGAGCAGGCCCGATTCCTCCAGCGTGGGCATGAAGAACAAGATGCTGCGCTCGGGCGGCGTGCGCTGCTGCGCGAAGGCGCCGGCGATTTCCAGCAGCATGCTCAGGCCGGTGCCGTTGTCGATCGCGCCGCCGTACACCTTGTGGCCGGGCCGCGAAGGGTCGGTGCCCAGGTGATCCCAGTGCGCGGTATAGACCACCACCTCGTCGGGCTTGTAGTCGCCGGGGATCATGGCCAGCACGTTCTTCGATTCGAAGTGGTCGATCTTGTTCCTGAGGCTGATCGAGGCGGTCGCGCCGAGCGGCACCGGCTTGAAGCCCGGTTTCGCGGCTGCCGCGGCGAGCGCGTCGAAATCCTTGCCGGCGGCGGCGAACAGGCGCGTGGCGGCGGCATGGGTGAGCCACCCGGCTACCGGCAGGCGCGGCGCGGGATCGACACTCGATGGCAGGCTCAACTGCGGGCCGCGGTTGCCGTTCTGCAACACGCTGAACGGGTAACCCGCCGCCGCGTCGCTGGTGTGCACGATGAAACACGCCGCCGCACCCTGCAGCGCAGCCTCGGCATACTTGTAGGTCCAGCGGCCGTAATAGGTCATGGCGCGGCCGTTGAACAATTTCGGATCGCCACTGGCAAAGCCCGGATCGTTGACCAGCACGATCACCGTCTTGCCCTTCACGTCTACGCCGGCGTAATCGTTCCAGTGCCAGTTCGGCGCATCCGCGCCGTAGCCGAGGAACACCACCGGCGAGTCCTTCAAGTCGACCTGCGCTTTCCCCTGCAGGGTCTGCACCACCATGTCCTGCTGGTTGGCGAAACTGGCGTGCCGCGCGCCGGCGGTGATCTGCAGCTTCACCTTGTCATTGAGCAGCAGGGTGCTTTCCACCGGCACGGTCTGGAACCAGGAACCGTGGTTGCCCGGCTGCAAGCCCATGCGCTTGAACTCGCCGACCAGGAAATCCAGCGTGCGTTGCGCCCCCACCGTGCCGGGCTTGCGCCCGCCGAAGTCGTCGGAACTGAGCGTCTTCTCGTAACGGGCAAAATCGGCGGCGTTGATCGACGGCGCCAGAGCTGCAGGCTCGGTGGCAGGGTCGGCGGCCATGGCCGATGACGGCAGCACCGCCAGTCCCACGGCAAACAGCAGGAACGAACTCATCGCACGCATCGGAAAATCCCCAGCCGGAACGAATGCCTGTTGTAACCCGCACTCGTCCCGCTGTCCACGCCGGCCGGCGCGGATGTCCTGCCGCGAGACTGAGCTAGACCAGGCTCAATTGCACATGCCGGCTGCTGGACAGGTTGACCCGGTTGCGGCCTTCGCGCTTGGCCTCGTACAACGCGTCGTCGGCATCGGTCATCAACTGGCGCAATTCATAGCCCGAGTTGGCGACCGTCGCCACGCCGAAGCTGGCCGAAACCGCCACGTTCGGCGCGTCCTCGCCAAGGGAGACCGAGGCAATCGCCAGGCGGATCTGCTCGACGCGTGCAACCGCCTGGTCCAGCCCGCATTCGGGCAGCAGCACGCCGAACTCCTCGCCGCCGAGGCGGCCGAACAGGTCGGTGGAGCGCAGATGCGCCTGGCAGGCAGCCACCGCGCGCCGGAGCACGCGGTCACCCACCGCATGGCCATGGGTGTCGTTGACCTGCTTGAAATGATCCAGGTCCAGCAGCACCAGGCAGGCCACCCGGTCGGACTTGCGGCAGTACTGCAGCAGCCGCTCCGCCTCGCCGACGAAATGCTGCCGGTTGAAGATGCCGGTAAGCCCGTCGCGCCGCGCCAGTTTCATGAACTTGAGCTGCGAGCGCCTGATGCGATAGGTGATGAAGCCGATGGAACACAGCAGCAACACCAGCAGGATGATCCACAGCCGCCCCGCCTCCACGGCCTTCTTGCTGAGCGCCTGCTGCAGCTGCAGGATCTTGTTCTGCTTGGCAAGCGTGTCGACCTGGAGTTTCTTTGCCAACACCTTTTGATTGACGACCTGAAAGGCGAGCGCCCTGGCACTCACATCGCTGAGATATCCCTTGTCGGCCTCCGTGTATTTCTCGAGGCTGGCCAGGGCAGCGAGAGCATCACCTTGCTCTTTATCGACGAGATACAACATGCGATACGCCGTGGTCACCGACTCGGTGTACTCGTTCTTTATTCCATTGGCGATCGCATCAAGCGCGTACTGACGGGCAAGCTCATGCTTTCCACCTCTCCAATAAGCCTCAGCCAGCATGGCGTCAAAGGTCGATATCAAAGGGGGATAGCGCGTGCGTTTGACTGCGCCATAGCCGTCCTTCAGCAGTTTGATGGCGTCATCCACACGATCATGCTGCAGATTGAAACCGGCTACGAAGGACTGTATGGCTCCGACAAAGATCGGTTCGCCTGCCTTGACGCAGGAATCAATGCCGGATTGAAACTGATTGCCCAGGGATTGCAGCTGCCGACTCTTGTACAGCACCTGCAACTTCAACGTCATCGCCTTGCACTCACCCTTGCCCGCCGGACTATCCCTGACCAGCGGATCGACATATTGAGTGGCCAAATCGTACTGTCCGGCTTCGATGTAGAGCTGAGTTGCAATACTCAGAATCTGCAAGCGCACCGCCTGGTCTGAGATTTGCGGGAGCTGGAGAAGCAGTTGGTGCAACCGCGAGAACGCTTCCTCATAGTGGGCCGAAATTTCAAGAAAATTGATGGAAGTGGCGCTCGCACGAAATCGCAATATCGGATCGGCAGACTGCTCGATGACGGAGTTCATGAGCGAGATGGCTGAGTCATAGTGACCGCCATAGCCAATCTGAAACGCCCTGAGGTAGCGCAGGTGCAACTGCTCTTGCGCAGACAAGCGCATCTCACCGCCTTCAAGTTGCTTCAACAGCGCACCAAACTCGACATGATCCGACGTCTTGAGGTTCTCAGCCCTCTCAAGCAATTGCGCTGGACTCGCCGCCGTTGCACCAGCGAACAACACGGGCGCAACGAGGCAGGCCAGGCAAAACAACCCGGCAGGAATCCATGGCGTGTTGCCGCGCATGCGCAACTACCCCACGCAGGACGACACGAGGCAGCCACTCCGCGAGGCAACATCGTCATCTCGTGAGGGAGCCTCGTCCTCGCCACCTTCCTCGGTCTCTTCATCTTCCTTGACCGGGAACAGAAGGCAGCACATGACCCCTTGCCCCAACACATCGGCCAACTTCACACTGTCGCCAGCAAGAATCAGTTCTTGCAATGCAGGCTGGATACCTTCGTTGCCGAGTGCCAATCCGAGCTCGGCACGCGCGCCATAGCGAAGCCCTGCGTCCCGCCCCATCCTTTCCAGAAAGTCGATCACATTGGACATCGGTTATCCCCAACTGTTGATTGATTTTTCCATGCGCCATTCAGACCGAAAAATTGACCACTCGCACGTGGCGGATTCGTGCCTCTCTTTCCCCGTAACAGGACTAGGGTGGAAGCCTGCGCGTGCCATCAGGTTTCCCGCCGCCCTGTTTACGGCGGCGAAGCGCGCGTACACCTCCACAGCCGGCGATTCCCGAAACATGTAGTCCACCAGAGTCCCCAGTGCCGCCCTCCCCACCCCCAACCTGCGCCCCTGCGGCAACAACATCATGCCGAGTTCGAGCCGCATGGCATTCGGATCATAGTGTGAGGAGCCGCAAATACCCAGAGGGTCCGGCGTGACCTCTCCCACGATGACCAGGTAGCGGTCAGCCGGCGGCGATCCTTGCCCGCGCTGGAGAATTCTCTGGAAACGTTTCGCGGCCTCGGCCGGAGTCCACGCCGCACCGACGAAACGCATGGTCTCGGGATCGGTATAAAGCGCATGAAACAGGGCTTCGTCGCCTTGTGTCATCGGCCGCAGCCGCACGCTCCTGGCCTCGCGTGAAAACGATTTCAACGACGTATCCCCGAAACGGTTGCGCCCGGGACGCCAGAGCCGGGGCCGCGCTCGTTACACCACATTCGGCTGAATACGCCGGCTGTCGAACAAGCTGACCCGGTTGCGCCCCTCGCGCTTGGCCCGGTAAAGCGCGTCGTCCGCGTCCGTCATCAACTGGCGCAGTTCATATCCCGAGCTGGCGGCGGCCGCGACGCCGAAGCTGGCCGAGACAACCACGCCGGAGCCCGCCTCGCCGGCAGGAACCCGGGCGACGGCCAGGCGCATCTGCTCCACGCGCTGCAACACCTGCTCCAGCCCGCACTCGGGCAGCAGCATGCCGAACTCCTCGCCGCCCAGCCGGCCGAACAGGTCGGTGGATCGCAAATGCTTCTGGCAGGCCTCCACCGCACGCCGGAGCACGCGGTCGCCCACCGCGTGCCCATGGTTGTCGTTGACCTGCTTGAAATGATCCAGGTCGAGCAGCACCAGGCAAGCGTCGCGGCCGGACTTCCGGCAGTAGTGCAGCAGCCGTTCCGCCTCGTTGACGAAGTGCTGCCGGTTGAAGATGCCGGTGAGTCCGTCGCGCCGCGCCAGTTTCATGAACTTGAGCTGCGAGCGCTTGATGCGATACGCCCACAAACCGATGGACGCGAGCACCAGCAGCAGCAACAGGATGTACAGGCGGCCGGTTTCGACTTCCTTGCGATCCAGTTCGCCCTGCATCCCGAGCAGCTTGTTTTTCTTGTCCAGCTCTTCGACCTGCAGCTTCTTCACCAGCACCTTCTGCTCGACGATCTGATAGGCAAGCGCCTTCGCACTGAGCCGATCCATGTAGCCGTCGTTGGTTACGACGAATTTTTCGAGATTTGCCAGGGCCGCCCGGTCGTCACCGTCTCTATTGGCGACCTCGTAAAGCACGTGATAGGCCCGGGCCGTCGATTCGGAGTACGGTCTGTTGGCATTCGTCGCCAATGCCTGGTTGGCAAACTTTGCGGCCAGGACAGGCTCGTCCCGCTTCAGATGCACCTTGGCCAGGGTGGACTCGAACTCCGCGACCTGGGGCGGAAAGCCCGCTCGCAGCACCTTGGGATAGCTAGCCTGCAGCAAGCGGATGGCGGAGTCGAGGCGGCCTTGCCGCACGTCGAAACTCGCCAGCAAATACTGAAAACTGAGTGCGAAAAGTGTATCGCCAGCCTTCCCACATGCTTCCGTGCCATCGTGGAGTTGATCCGCAGATAACTGTGGGCTGCCACTTTCAAACAGTGCATCTGATTTGAGAAACCAACCTCTGCAGGCGCTCTGGGCATCTATGCTTTCCTTGATCAATTGATCCGCATAACGTATGGAAGCATCGTACTGACCAGCCTCGGTGTACAGCTGCGCCGTAGCGGTGAGACCCTGGATGCGAACATCGTTTTCCTTCATCTTCGGCAGCTGATCCAGCAATGGATTGAGCCTGACGAAGGCTTCCTCATAGCGTGATTGAGCCACCAACAGGTCGACCACGTTGGCGCTGGCGCGAAATGCCAGGACAGGATCCGTCGTTTGATCGGCAAGGGCGGTCAAGGCAGGCAGCGCCGCTGCGTAATTGCCAGCAAAGGCAAGCCGCCGCGCCGACAGGTAGCGCAGATGCAGCTTTTGCTGCGGCGAAAGCCTCCCCGAGACCTTGTCGAGTCGAGCCATCAGCTCGTTGAATACGGCATGATTGGATGGCTCGACGTTTTCAGCCTGGCGGAGCAACTGCGTCGGATCGTTGGATATGGGCGCAGTGGCAGCAGCGGCGTCCGTCACTGGTGAAAGCAACAGCACGCACCACGCAAATACCCAGCCACATCTGCCAGCCCGGCTCATGAACTAGGCAACAGCGGTCGCTAGGGCAGGAATGGCAAGTCGCGAAACTTGGTCCTTAATCTCCATCTTTTCTCTTCTCCTTGTCGTCCTGCTTCTCCTCACCCTCCTCGCAGTTGCCGTCACACTCTTCCTGCTCCTCGCCCGGCCTGGCAGGGCTGATCAGGCAACAGAACGGAACCTGCCCAAGCAATGCCTGCAACTCCGGCCCATCTTTGGCCAGGATCGCCGCCTGCAACGCAGGCTCTATCTCTGTCCCAGCCAGCGCAAACCCCACTTCATCCCGGGCCGCGTAACGCAACTGTGCGTCCTGCCCCAGGGTTTCCAGAAAATCAATAATGTCGAGCACCTGATGACTCCCCCTTGCTTCAGCGATTGACAGCTGATTGCCAACTCCGTGCCACGCCTCGCCCTCGTCGACGCTCCCCGTCAAGCGGACCGTCACAAGGCGATCTTACGCTGGGCTTTCGACGCCTTGCAGCCACGATGCATCAGCCGGCGCCGCAAGCAGCTCGGGATGCCGCCTTGTCCAGCAGGTCCAGCTTCGCCCTCATCTCGTGATCCGCCAGCAAAGCCCGCACCGGCGGCACCACCACGGTGTCGGCCATGTCCACTTCCGCTTGAGGCAGCTCGCCCAGCGGCAGCCTTTCGATCCGCGCCTGCTGGATCGGAAGAGTCGGGGCGCGGTAGATGATCACTTCATGGTCAAGCGGGTAGTCGCGGGCGAGCACCTCGACCAAAAGCTCCCGGTAGGCCGGGCCGGTGGAGAAGCGCGCCAGCGACTGGTCGCCGACCAGGCCGACCTGCCACAGCACCAGGTACGCCGTCGGGTCGATACGGCGCCGGTAGAACAGCAGCTGGCTGGCTTCATAGTGCTGGCAGCCGACCCTGCCGGGGTCGATGCCCAGGTCGGCATACAGGCAGTCCTCGGCGGAAATGCCGGGTTCCATGTGCGCGGCGTAGCCTTCGCCGCGTGCCACCTCGATCGCCTTGTGCGGCGCCCAGGCGAATACGCCGGGATGGCCGTAGAACACGCCGCACACCTTCTTGCCCGCACGCACCTCGGTGAGGATGGCCTCGACCATCTGCCGGTAGGTCTGCATGCGCGACTTGCCCTCGCGGTAGTACACCTGCAGGCTGCGCACGTCGCGGTGCATGCGCTGCAGCCACAGCTCGACGATGCCGTCGGAGAGGCCGGCGAAAACCACGTCGGCCTGCTCGATGTGGCTGCGCGCCAGCGGGCCGAGGTGCGAGCCCAGGGTCATGCCCAGACCCACGCAGACCAGGCTTCCCGTTGAATATCCTGCTTCCATCTTGTCGCTTGCTCGCAAAAAAAATCGTCCCCGAATCGAGCCTGCTCCCGCAAAAGACTCCGATTTCCGTCATTCCCGCAAAAGCGCGAATCCGGCGGCTTTGGCAGCAGGAGGCCCGTCATCCCCGCCTTGGCGGAGATGACGGGCCTGAGCAAGTATCATTCGAATCAAATCCTTGTACCTGAATCCGGCTTCGGCGGAAATGCCTCCATCAGCGGCCGGATCAGGTCCAGCGGCAGCGGGAACACGATGGTCGAGGATTTGCCGTTGTTGGACATGTCGGCCAGCGTCTGCAGATAACGCAACTGCAGCGCCTGCGGCTGTTGCGACAGCATCGCCGCAGCATCGCGCAGCTTCTCGGCGGCCTGCATCTCGCCTTCGGCGTGGATCACCTTGGCGCGGCGTTCGCGTTCGGCCTCGGCCTGGCGCGCGATCGCCCGCACCATGGTCTCGTTGAGATCGACGTCCTTGATCTCCACGTTCATCACCTTGATGCCCCACGGGTCGGTAGCCTCGTCCAGGGTGACCTGCAAGGTGTGGTTGATCGACTCGCGCTGGGACAGGATCTCGTCCAGCTCGTGCTGGCCCAGCACCGAGCGCAGCCGCGTCTGTGCCAGCTGGCTGGTGGCCTGCAGGAAGTTCTCCACCTCCAGTACCGACTTGTCCGAGTCGACCACGCGGAAGTACACCACGGCATTGACCCGCACCGAGACGTTGTCGCGCGAGATCACGTCCTGCGGCGGCACATCCAGCACGGTGACCCGCAAGTCCACCCGGATCATCTGCTGCACCACCGGGATCAGCAGCACCAGGCCGGGGCCCTTGGTGCCGGTATAGCGGCCCAGGGTCAGCACCACGCCGCGCTGGTACTCCGGCAGGATCTTGATCGCGGCGAACAGCAGCAAGATGCCGAGGATGATCAACACACCGACGAATCCGAACATGGTCTTCTCCAGTCAAAAACCTCAAACGGTCGCGACGGCAGGGGCCGGCTCGACCCACAACAACAAACCTTGCCGCGACACCACCCGCACCGCGGCGCCCGCCGGCAGGTCGACCGCGCAGCGCACGCGCCAGCGCTCGCCGTGCAGCATCGCCCAGCTCTCGCCACCGGCGGCCACGCTTTCCAGCAGGCGGCCGGTTTCCTCGACCATCGCGGCCTCGCCGCCGAACGGCGGTGCGCGGCGCGCGCGAAAAACCAGCCACACCACCGTGCCCAGCAGCGCCGCGAAGCCCACCGCGATGCCGCCGATCACGCCCAGGTTGACCGCGTAGCCGGGCACGCCGGTCTTCATCAGCATCACCGAGCCGATCACGAAGGCCGCCAGTCCGCCCGCGCCGAACGCCCCCACCGTGGGGTTGACCACCTCGGCCACCAGCAGGCCGATGCCCAGCGCCATCAGCGCCAACCCGGCGTAATTCACCGGCAGCAGCTGCAAGGCGTACAGGCCCACCAGCAGGCTGATCGCGCCCACGATGCCGGGGAGCATCGCGCCGGGGTGCATCGCCTCCAGCGCCAGGCCGAAGATACCGCCGAGCAGCAGCAGGTAGGCGATGGTCGGATTGGTGATGATGCCCAGGAAACGGGTGCGCGCGCCCGGCACGTAGTCGCGCACGCTCGCGCCCGCCAGTTGCAGGGTCACCTGACGCTCGCCGACGCGTACCGCGCGTCCGTCGGCCTTCGCCAGCAGGTCGGCCACGTCGCCGGCGACGAAGTCGATCACGTGTTGTTGCGCTGCCTCGCTGGCGGTCAGCGTCGCCGCGCCGCGCACCGCCTGCTCGGCCCAGACCGCGTTGCGATGGCGCAACTGGGCCAGCGAGCGGAGGTAGGCGATCGCGTCGTTCAGCACCTTGTTCGATTCGGCGTTGTCGCCGGCCTCATCCTGCGCGGGCGGCGCGCCGGAACCGGCCCTGGCCGGCTCGCTCGCCTGCGGCACCGGCAACGGCATCGGCGTGGCGCCACCCAGCGATACCGGTGTCGCCGCACCCAGGTGGGTGGCCGGCGCCATTGCGGCAACCTGCCCCGCATAAAGGATGTAGGTGCCGGCCGAAGCAGCACGCGCACCACCCGGCGCCACGTAGACCAGTACCGGCACCGGCAGCGCCAGCATGCGGCCGATGATCTGGCGCATCGACTCGGACAGCCCGCCCGGTGTGTCCAGTTGCAGCACGATCGCCACCGCGCCGTCGGCTACCGCGCGTTGCGCCGCGTCGTCGAAGTACTCCGCTGCAGCCGGCCCGATCGGTCCGTCCAGGGTGATCCGCGCCACCATCGCCGAAGGCGCAGCCACCGGCGGTTCGGCGCGCGACGGGGCCGATGGCACCAGCCACGCCAGCATCAGAACGATCAGCCAGCAGCCACGCATCATGATTCCGTCCTCCGCGCACGGTCTCGCGACGTCGTCCCACTGTAGCCGGTCGGGTGTACAGAAAGCGCTCATTCACGGCAACGGCGCGCTTTCGGTGGACAATCGCCATCCACGCCGGAGAATCCCCATGCCGAAGATCGATGTCAGCCAGGTGCCCGAGCGCAAGGGCTCAGGCTATCCGCCGCCGTTTGCCGCCTTCGCCGGCGCGCGCACCAGGCAGGCGCTGGGCGATGCCGGCGGCCTCGCCGATTTCGGCGTCAATCTCACGCAGCTTCCGCCGGGCGCGTGGTCGAGCCAGCGGCACTGGCATACCGACGAGGACGAGTTCGTCTGCGTGCTGTCGGGCGAGCTGGTGCTGATCACCGACGACGGCGAACAGCCGCTGCGCACGGGCGAGTTCGCGGCGTTCCCGAAGAACTGTCCCGACGGTCATCACCTGGTCAACCGGAGCGCACAGACAGCCGTCTATCTGGAGATCGGCAGTCGCCACGCGGACGACCGCTGCCACTACCCCGACATCGACCTGCACTGGGACGGCGCGGCCGGCGTCTACACGCACAAGGACGGCTCGCCGTATCCGTAGGAGCCCGCTTGCGGGCGATGCTTTAGTAGCCGGGATTCGGGATTCGCGAGAGCATCGCCCGCAGGCGGGCTCCTACCCGTTGATGAGTCGGCAGCCTGGCTATTTCAGCGTGGCGGCTCCAGTGGCCGAACCCGCCGCGGCAGGCTGCAGGTGCTGGCCGACCAGCAGGCCGCGGATCGTGCGCAGCCGGGCCTTGATCTTCGCTTCGTTGGCCGCTCCGGTGCGCAGCAGCAGGCGCTGGCCGGCGGAGCGCGCTTCCAGCGCCGGATCGGCGAACACGTACTGGCCCCTGGACGGCAGCAGTGCCGGCGGCGTGGCGGGCTCGGGCGCGGCGAGCAGGTTGTCGATCACCACGATCAGGCGGTCATTGAAGTAGCCGTGCGGGTAGCCCAGGTGTTCGTAGGCCTGCTGGAACAGCGGATAGGCGTGCACGTACCAGGCTACCAGCGCCTGCGGATCGACCTGCTCGACGATCGCCATGTACGGCGCATAGCGGGCGGCGTTGGCTTCGCCGATCACGGTTTGGCCGTCTATTTCGCCGGTGACGAAGGCACCCTTGGGCGGCCTCGCGGGCATCATGATGCCGCCGAGGCTGCGCCCGGGCATGGCGTCGATGCTGGCCACGATGCGGTTGATGATCTGCGGGCGCACCAGCAGCAGAGACAGCTCGCTGTCGCCGGCCAGCCGCTGCAGGGCGGCCAGCACGTCGTCGTCGCTCTGGTCCAGCGCCGGCAGCGGCGCGGTGGAGGCGCTGGCCGGGAAGGCCTGCGCCTGTGCCTGCGCGATCGGATGCTGGATCGGCGCCGCCGCGCTGCGGCTCGTCGCCGGTTGCGCCATTTCCGCCGTCGGCGGGCTCGCCGCCTCGGGCTGCATGGCGCGTCGCACCAGCCAGCCCCCCGCCCCGACCAGGACGATCACCACGATCGCCGCGGCGACCCAGCTTCCGGTTGATGTCTGCCTGCGCATGAACTTCCCCGTGGTTGCCTTCAAATAGTGCTGGGACTGGAGCCCGCGCGATTCGTTCAACCGGCGTGGTTCAGGCCTTCAATCGGTAGCCGCTGCGGAAGATCCACCACACCAGTCCCAGGCAGATGCCGAGGAACACCAGGGTCATGCCCAGGCTGATCCCCACGCCGACGTCCGACACGCCGTAGAAACTCCAGCGGAACCCGCTGATCAGGTACACCACCGGGTTGAACAGGGTCACCTTCTGCCACAGCGGCGACAGCATGTGGATCGAGTAGAAACTGCCGCCAAGGAAGGTCAGCGGCGTGACGATCAGCAGCGGCACCAGTTGCAGCTTCTCGAAGTTGTCCGCCCAGATGCCGATGATGAAGCCGAACAGGCTGAAGGTCACCGCGGTGAGCACCAGGAACGCGACCATCCACAGCGGGTGCGCGATCTCGAAGGTGACGAACAGCCGCGCAGTGGCCAGGATGATCGCGCCCAGGATGATCGACTTGCTCGCCGCCGCGCCGACGTAGCCGGCGACGATCTCGAACGGCGACACCGGCGCCGACAGGATCTCGTAGATGGTGCCGACGAACTTGGGGAAATAGATCCCGAACGAGGCGTTGGAGATGCTCTGCGTGAGCAGCGACAGCATCACCAGGCCCGGCACGATGAAGGCGCCGTAGCTGACCCCGTCGATGCCGTTCATGTGCGAGCCGATCGCCGCGCCGAACACCACGAAGTACAGCGATGTGGAGATCACCGGCGAGACGATGCTCTGCAGCAGCGTGCGCCGCGTGCGCGCCATCTCGAAGCGGTAGATCGCGCGGATGCCGTGGATGTTCATGCGCGCTCCCTGACCAGGTCCACGAAGATGTCCTCCAGCGAGCTCTGGCTGGTCCTGAGATCCTTGAAGTCGATGCCCAGTTCGCCCAGCCGGCGCAGCAGCACGTCGATGCCGCTGCGCTCGTCCTGCGCGTCGAAGGTGTAGACCAGTTGCTGGCCGTCAGCGGACAACTCCAGCGCGTGGCCGGAAAGTTCGGCGGGGATCGCCGCCAGCGGCGACTGCAACTGCAGGGTAAGTTGCCGCCGGCCGAGCCTGTTCATCAGCTCGGCCTTGTCCTGCACCAGGATCAGCTCGCCCTTGTTGATCACCCCGATGCGGTCGGCCATCTCCTCGGCCTCGTCGATGTAATGCGTGGTGAGGATGATGGTGACGCCACTGGCGCGCAGGCCGCGCACCATGGTCCACATGTCGCGGCGCAGCTCCACGTCGACGCCGGCGGTGGGTTCGTCCAGGAACAGGATGCGCGGCTCGTGCGACAGCGCCTTGGCGATCATCACCCGGCGCTTCATGCCGCCGGACAGGGTGATCATCTTGTTGTCCTTCTTGCTCCACAGCGAGAGGTCCTTCAGCACCTTCTCGATGTACGCCGGGTCTGGCGCCCTGCCGAACAGGCCGCGGCTGAAGCTGACCGTGTTCCACACCGTCTCGAACGAGTCGGTGGTCAGCTCCTGCGGCACCAGGCCGATCTGCGAGCGCGCGGCGCGGTATTCGCGAACCACGTCGTGGCCATCGGCCAGCACGGAGCCTTCGCTGGGATTGACGATGCCGCAGATGATGCTGATCAGGGTGGTCTTGCCGGCGCCATTGGGGCCGAGCAACGCGAAAATCTCGCCCTGGCGGATCTGCAGGTCGATCGGCTTGAGCGCCTGGAAACCGGAGGCGTAGGTCTTGCTGAGCTGTCTGACGTCGATGATCGGCTGCACGCGATCTCCTGGGCCTGGGGACGGGCGACGGGAACGGGCGATGGTATGCCCTTCGACGCGCCACGGCCAGCCGCTGCTGCACCCCTGGACTTCGGCGCCGCGCCTGCGCTCAGGGCGAACGGCGATGTCGTTTCCCGCTCCCCATTCCCGATGCCGCCCGACGGCGCGCCCTTCCTCGCAGGCGGGCCGCCCATCTTCCTCGCCACCGCGCTGATCCCGCTCTCGCTGGTGGTCGCCAGCATCGGCCTGCTGCCGTTGCTCGAAGGCCAGGAACTGCCGCCGGAACCGGCGGTCCTTCGTGAGGAGAACATGGCCCGCCGGGCCGCAGCCATCGCCGCCGTCGTCTCGGACGAGGTCTCGCACCGGCGGGTGCGCGAGATCGACCTGCAGGAAGCACACTACCGCCAGACCGCACGCCCCGGTTCCGCGATCCTTCCGGCCGATCGCTCCACGCATTCCCCAGGGAACCAGACCATGCGCATGTTCCGCCAGTTGCTCATCGTGGCAACCCTCGCCATCGCAGGACCCGCTGCCGCCGCCAGCCTGCCGAACCGGCCGGTGCCGTCGCTGGACCTGCATCGGTATGCCGGCCAGTGGTACGAAATCGCGCGCCTGCCGATGTACTTCGAACGCGAGTGCCTCGATGCCGTCGTCGCCACGTACACGCCGAATCCCGACGGCACCATCCACGTGCACAACACCTGCCGCACCCGCAAGGGCCGGTCGTCGGTCGACGGCGTGGCGCGGATGAAGAAACACCAGCCGGCCGCGCTGGAAGTGCGCTTCGCGCCTGCCTGGCTGACCTGGCTGCCGATGGCATGGGCCGACTACTGGGTGATCGAGGTGGACGCCGACTACCAGTGGGCGGTGATCGGCGGCCCCGGCCGCAACCACCTGTGGATACTCTCGCGCCAGCCCACAATGGATCCCGCACTTTTGCAGACCCTCGTGGAGCACTCGCGCCAGCGTGGCTATCCGGTCGACCGATTGATGATGACCGCACCCGCCGGTGCGCCGGACCGGCCCGCGGAAAGCGCGCCGGCGCCGAACGGAACCCCGCCCCTCCACGACCGTGGCCTCAGGCCGGCGGCACCGGAAACGCGCGGATGATTTCGAACGTCGCGATCGCGCAGGCGGTGGCCACGTTCATCGACGAATGCGCGCCCAGCATGGGGATGTGCACGGTCTGGTCGGAGCCGTCCAGCAGGGCCTGGCTTACGCCGCGGTTCTCCGAACCGAGCACCAGGCAGATGCGCTCGCCCGCGGCCACCGGCAACTCGCGGATGTCGATGCTGGCGCTGGTGAGCTCCAGGCTGACGATGCGGTAGCCGGCGGCCTTCAGTTCGTGCACTACCGGCAGCGGATCGTCGTCGTGGCGGAACGGCACGTGCTGCTCGGTCGCACGCGAGGTCTTGCGCAACTTGCGGTTGGGCGGCACCGCCGAAGCGCCGGTGAGGTGGATCATCTCCACCCCCAGCGCGTCGGCAATGCGGAACACGCTGCCCACGTTCATCGGCACCTCGAAGTCGTGCACCAGGTAGCGCAGCGCGAACGCGGAACGCGCCGGGCGATGCTGCAAATGGTCGAGCTGCCGGTTCGCCATGCTGCGACCGGCTCAGGCCAGCAAGAGCAGCAGGGGCGCGGCAATCCCGCCCAGCAGCACGGCGCCGAACAGCCGCGGCCGGCGAGTGAAGCGCCAGGCCATGTACAGCCCGCTGCACACCGACATGAACAGGCCCAGCGCGATCGCGGCGAAGAAGATCTTCATCGGCAGCAGGTTGCGGCGCGCACCGGGTGCCGCGGGCGCGCCCTGCACCGCTGCCCGCGCGACCGGCGCGGCCTCGGCCACCGCTGCCGCCGGACGCGGACGCCGCACCGGCACCTCCAGGGTCTGCTTCTTGTGCAGCTGCGCCATGCTGGCCAGCCACGCCGGTGGCGCGTAGCTGCTGCCGCGGCTGGCCTCATGCAGGCCGAAGGTCTGCAGGCCGCCGCTCACCGCCAGGAACAGCAGCATCGGCGCGGTGAACACGCCGAGGTAGAGATGGCAGCTGCGAACGAAGCGGATCAGGCGATGCGACGACGGCATGGGCGGCGATATCCACGAAACGGGCGCACAGGGTACGCCGCTGCATGGCGCACCGGCCAGCCGTTGGCACGGCAATCCGCACTGCTGCTAACCTCGCCGCTGGACCGCCGCGATCGCGTTGCCGTGGCTCGGCGTCCACCATCGGTCGGAGCAGTGCGTGGCTTTCGAAATCGAAGAGCGTCGGATCGACGTGGCCGATCTGCAGCTGGGCATGTTCGTGTGCCGGCTGGATCGGCCATGGGAGGAGACGCCATTCGCACTGCAAGGTGTCGCGCTGACCCGGCTGGAGGACATCGAGACCCTGCAGCAGTTGTGCCGCGAGGTCTGGGTCGATGCGCGCCGCCTGGTGCCGCCGGACGCGCCGCAGGCGCTGATGCGCGCCGACGCCCCGCGCCACCGCTTCAGCAGCCGCACCCATTACGCCGATCTCGCCGCGGTCGAGGACGAGGCGCCACGTGCCCGCGCCGCGCTGGAGAACGCCTCGCAGATCGTCGATGGCCTGTTCGAGGACGTGACCAGCGGCCGCGAGCTGTCGGTCGAGCGCGTCGAGCAGGCGGTGCGCCCGCTGGTGGCCACCGTGCTGCGCAGCGCGGATGCGTTCTTCCTGGTGGAGGGCCTGCGCCGCAGCGACAGCTATTCCTACAGCCACGCGGTGAGCTGCAGCGCGCTGGCCGCCGCGTTCGGCCGACACATGGGTTTCGACGAGGAGACCATCTTCAGCCTCGCCGCCGGCGGCCTGCTGATGGACGTGGGCAAGACCCGCCTGCCGGAGCAACTGCTGCAATATCCGGGTTCGCTGGCTCCCAGCGAGGTCGACATCATCCGCTCGCACATCGGCCACGGGCTGGCCCTGCTGGACGAGGCAGGCATCGCCAACCTCGACGTGCTCGACATCGTGCGCACCCACCACGAGCGCCACGACGGCAGCGGCTACCCGGACGGCCTGGCCGGCCACGCCATCCCGATCAGCGGGCGCATGCTCGGCATCATCGACAGCTACGACGCGATGTCCAGCGCGCGTCCCTACCGCGCGCCCATTTCACGCCACCAGGCGCTGCAGCAGATCTACGCCGCACGCAACCGCCTGCATCAGGCCGAGATGATCGAGCAGTTCCAGGTCTGCCTCGGCGTCTACCCCACCGGCTCGCTGGTGGAACTGAGCACCGGCGAGGTGGCGATCGTGATGGCGCAGAACCAGGTGCGCCGGCTGCGCCCGCGGGTGGCGATCCTGAGCGAGCCGAACAAGCAGCCGCTGGACGATTTCCGGGCGGTGGACCTGATGCAGCTGGACGACGACGAGGGCGTGGACATCGTGCGCAGCCTGGCGGTCGGCGACTACGGTATCGATGCCAGCCGCTTCTTCCTGTAATGATGACCACCCCGACGCCCGTCCGCCCGCCTTCCCCCTGGCCCGCCGCCGCATGCTGAATCGCGAACACATCTTCGAGCAGATCGACGCGCACATCCGCGCCAGCGCAGGCGAGCGTTTCGCCGTGCTGATGCTGCGCGTGCCCGGCCTGCGCGAGATCAGCCTGCGCTTCGGCTACGCCCAGGGCGAACAGGCCGAGGACATGGCGCATGCGCTGATCCAGCGTTCGCTGCGTCCGATCGACCGCGTATTCCGCGCCGGCGACGACAGCTTCGTCGTGCTGCTGCCGGATATGCTCAGCGCCAACCACGCCCTGCTCGCCGGCACGCGCCTGACCCAGGCCTTCGAGCAGCCGCTGGACGGAACCGCCTCGCCCTGGCTGGTGCGGCCGGTGATGGGCATCGCGCTGTATCCCGACCACGGCCCCGGCGCCGACCGCCTGTGTCGCCGCGCCAGCATGGCGCTGGACGAGGCGCAGCGGCGCGGCGAGCTGTACGTGGTCTACGCGCCGCACGACACCCAGGTCGAGATCTTCTACGACGAACTGCGCGAGGCGCTGGACGCCAACCGGCTGCAGGTGTTCTTCCAGCCGATCTGGAACCTGCAGAGCGACCGCCTGGCCGGCGCCGAATCGCTGGCGCGCTGGAGCAGCCCCAACCACGGCGAGGTCTCGCCCGCCAACTTCGTGCCGTTCTCCGAGCAGAGCGACCTGATCTCGGTACTCACCCGCTGGAGCATGAACACGACCCTGCGGCACGTGGCCAGCCTGCCCTCGTTCCAGGGCCTGCGCTTTGCGATCAACTTCTCGCCGCGCGTGCTGTCGCGCCCGGGCATGGTGGAGCAATTGACCGGCGCGCTGGAAATCTGGGGCGTGCCACCGACGGCGGTGATCGTGGAGATCACCGAGACCACCCTGGTCAACGACCTCGAGCTGAGCGTGCAGGTGTTGCGCCGGTTGCGCGACCGCGGCATCGGCATCGCGATCGACGATTTCGGCACCGGCTACGCCTCGATCGCCTACCTGCGCCAGTTCCCGGCCACCGAATTGAAGATCGACCAGTCGCTGATCGGCGCCATCCGCAGCGAACCGCATACCGCCAAGCTGGTGCGCGCCATCATCAACATGGCCCACCACATGGACCTGGCCACTACCGCCGAAGGCATCGAGGATGCCGCCACCCAGGCGTTGCTGATCGACATGGGCTGCGACTTCGGCCAGGGTTTCCACCTCGGCCGCCCGCAACCGGCCGCCGACTTCATCGCGCGCTTCGCCACCACGGTGCCGCCCGCGTGAGCGCGCACCGGACCACGCCACAGGGTGGTTCCCGTCGCGCCCGGAACCATGGGCGCCGCTGAGGTCGGCGGCGGCATCCGCTTCGCGCTCGACGGCGCCAGCAAGCGGTACGGCAAAGTCGTGGCGCTGCAGCGGATCGACCTGGCCTTCGCCGCCGGCAGCACCACCGCGCTGATCGGCAGCAGCGGTTCGGGCAAGTCCACCGTGCTGCGCCTGCTGCTGGGGCTCGAGCGCAGCGACAGCGGCTGCGTGCGCGTGGACGGCCGCGCCCTGCAGCCGGCCGACATCCTCGCCTTGCGCCGTCGCGTGGGCTACGTGATCCAGGACGGCGGGCTGTTTCCGCACCTCACCGCCATGGGCAACCTCGGCCTGCTGCCGCAGCACCTGGGCTGGGCGCCGCAACGCATCCGCGAGCGAGCGCAGGCGCTGGCGCAGCTCACCCGGCTGCCGTCGGACGCGCTGGCGCGCTACCCGGCCGAACTCTCCGGCGGCCAGCGCCAGCGCGTGGCGCTGATGCGCGCGCTGATGGTCGACCCCGACGCCTTGCTGCTGGACGAACCGCTGGGTGCACTGGACCCGATCGTGCGCCACGAATTGCAGGAGCAGTTGCAGCGCATCTTCGGCGAACTGGGCAAGACGGTGATCGTCGTCACCCACGACCTGGCCGAGGCGGCCTGGTTCGCCCCCCGGCTGGTGCTGCTGCGGCGCGGCGCGGTGGTGCAGGACGGCAGCTACGCGGATCTGCGCGACCGCCCGGCCGACGACTTCGCGCGCCAGTTCGTGCAGGCGCAACGCACGCTGCCGGCCACGCCATGACCGGCATGCCTGCCCGCATCGCCATCGTGCTGCTCGCCGGCCTGCTGCCGGCGCTGGCGATCGCGCAACCGGTGCGGATCGGCTCCAAGCAATTCACCGAGTCGGTGATCCTGGGCGAGATCGCGCGACTGGCCGCACGCGATGCCGGCGTCCAGGCCGTGCACCAGCGCGAGCTGGGCGGCACCCGCATCCTGTGGAAGGCCCTGCAGCAGGGCGACATCGACGCCTACCCCGAGTACACCGGCACACTGACCCACGAGCTGCTGCAAGACGTGCCGGCCGACGCCGACATCGCCACCTTGCGCGCCCGGCTGGAACCGCTGGGCATCGGCATCACCGACCCACTCGGTTTCGACAACACCTACGCGATCGGCATGCGTCAGGACGAGGCGGCGCGACTGGACATCCGCCGCATCTCCGACCTGCGCGCACACCCGTCGCTGCGCTTGGGCTTCTCCAACGAGTTCATGGACCGCGGCGATGGCTGGCCGGGTTTGCGTCGCGCCTATGCCCTGCCGCAAACGAAGGTCAGCGGGCTGGATCACGTGCTGTCCTACCGCGCGGTGGCCAGCGGCGCGGTGGATGCGATCGACCTGTACAGCACCGACGCGGAGATCCCCTACTACCACCTGCGCACCCTGCCCGACGACCGCCACTACTTCCCGCGCTACCAGGCGGTGTTCCTCTATCGGCTGGCGCTGGAGCGGGACGAGCCCGCCTTCGTCGCCGCCCTGCGCCGCCTCGCCGGCCGCATCGACGAGCAGGCGATGCGCGCGATGAATGCCGCGGTGAAGCTCGACGGCCGCCGCGACAGCGCGGTGGCCGCCGACTTCCTCGGCACCCGCGTCGAGGCGGGGCGGCGCGGCCTGTGGCAGCGGCTGCGCCAGCGCAGCGTGGAGCACGTCGAGCTGGTGGCGAGCTCGCTGGGCCTGGCGCTGGCGCTGGCGATCCCGCTCGGCATCGTCGCCGCGCGTCGGCGCCGGCTGGGGCAACTGGTGATCGCGGCCACCGGCGTGCTGCAGACGGTGCCGTCGCTGGCGATGTTCGTGTTCATGATCCCGTTGCTGGGCATCGGCACCTGGCCGGCGGTGGCCGCGCTGTTCCTGTACAGCCTGCTGCCGATCGTGCGCAACACGCATGCCGGCCTGGTCGGCATTGCGCCGGAACTGATGGAATCGGCCGCGGCACTGGGCCTGCCACGGCGGGTGCGGCTGCGCCGCATCGAATTGCCGCTGGCGATGCGCTCGATCCTGGCCGGCATCAAGACCGCCGCAGTCATCAATGTGGGCACGGCCACCCTGGCCGCGCTGATCGGCGCCGGTGGCTACGGCCAGCCGATCCTCACCGGCATCCGGCTGGACAGCATCCCGCTGATCCTGGAAGGCGCGATCCCCGCGGCGGTGCTGGCGCTGCTGGTGCAGGGCCTGTTCGAACTGGTCGAGCGCTGGCTGACGCCGCGCGGGCTGCGCCTGCAGGCGCGGCAATAAACGGCCGCAAGGCGGCGTCGGCTATCCTGTGGCGGGTTCACTGCGAGATTGTCGACATGTTTCGATCCCTGTTGTTGTCATTGATTCTGACGGTCACTCCGCTCGCCGTGCATGCCGCCGCACCGGCCGAGACCGCGCTGGCCGACCTGCCGAACGTGTCGTTCCCGGCGCCGCATCGGGTCGCATCGGGCAGGTTGCAGGCCGATGACGTGGCCGCCCTGCAGCGAGCCGGCATCAAGCAGGTAATCGACCTCAGCGTGGACAGCGAGACGCCGCGCTTTGACGAGGCCGCCGCCATGCGCGCGGCGGGCATCGACTATCACAACCTGCCGATCCACGGCGCCGCCGACCTGACCCGCAACAACGTGGTGCAGTTCGACCGCCTGCTGCACCAGGCCGGCACGCAGGAAACCCTGGTGCATTGCGCGAGCAGCAACCGGGTCGGCGCGATGATCGCGCTGCGCGCTGCCTTGATCGACGGCAAATCGACCGAAGCCGCGCTGGCAGAAGGCCGCCGCTGGGGCATGAAGAGCCTGGAGCCGGCCGTGCGCGAACGCCTGCAGGCGTGGTCGGGCAATCCGCAACACGGAAGGCAGGAGCAGAGCCTGCCCGCATCCGGCGGCACAACGCCGTAGGGCGGCACCGCCCGCCGGCTCTTGTCACAGTGTGAAGCGGCGGGCATTGCCCGCACGGCGCCGAGGCGGAATGGGCTACCATGCGCGCCTCCCACGTCCTTGCGCGGCACCGCCCTGGCTCCGATCCCCCCCTCGTCGCCCGTAACCGCACTGCCCTTGCGCGCGGTGTTGCTGATGCTGGCCAGCGCCAGCCTGTTTGCCCTGATGGCGGTGGTGATCCGGCTGGCCTCGGCGCAACTGCACCCGTTCCAGATCACGTTCTTCCGCAGCGCGTTCGGCACGCTGTTCGCGCTGCCGCTGCTGATCGGGCCGGGCTGGTCGCTGCTGCGCACGCCGCGCTTCGGTTTCTACGTGATGCGCTGCGTGCTCGGCATGGGCGGCATGCTGGCGGGCTTCTGGGCAATCGTGAACCTGCCGCTGGCCGAGGCGGTGGCGCTGTCGTATTCGTCGCCGCTGTTCGTCACCATCGGCGCAGTGATCTTTCTCGGCGAGGTGGTGCGCCGGCGCCGCTGGACTGCGGTGATCGCCGGCTTCATCGGCGTGCTGGTGATCGTGCGCCCCGGCAGTGCCGCGTTCGCACCGGGCAGCATGGTCGCGCTGCTGGCGGCCGGGCTCACGGGCGCGGTGACGATCAGCATCAAGTCGCTGACCGGCAGCGAGCCGGCCGACCGCATCGTGCTGCTGACCACCTTGCTGTGGGTGCCGCTGTCGCTGCCTGCGGCGCTGTCGGTGTGGCAATGGCCGCACGCCGGCATCTGGCCGTGGCTGGTGCTGTCCGGCGCGCTGGGCACCGGTGGCCACTACTGCTGGACGCGAGCGCTGCGGCTGGCCGAGGCGTCGATGCTGGCGCCTTTCAGCTATCTGCAGTTGCTGATCGTGGCGGTGCTGGCGTGGTGGATCTTCGGCGAGGCGGTGGATCACTACACCGCGCTGGGCGCGGCCATCATCATCGGCGCCAGCCTCTACATCGCCCAGCGCGAGCACGCGCTGACGCGACAACAGCGCACAAGCACGCCGCAGGTCCGCGCGGAGCCGCCAATCTAGGCCTCCGCCGACCAGCGCCTCATTCGTCAGGGAGTGCCGGCAAGTCAGGCATGTTGGCCAGTTCGGCCAACATGTCGATCGCGGCCGGGGCGGGCTCGCTCGCCAGCGGCCAGCGGCCGATCACTTCATGGCTGGCCTGGCCGAAGAAGCTGCGGATCAGCACGAACTCCTCCGCGCGCCACCGGATCGGGTTGATCGATTCCTCGATCGCGTCGATCGCCGGCCCGTGCTGCAAGGCCACGTGCGGATGGAAAATGGAGACGCCGTTGACCTGCAATCCCTGCGCGCGCTGCGCGGCAGCGATCGCCTTGCGCAGCTCCAGCGCCGCCGCGGCGGTGACCGGGTCCGCGCACAGCACGAAGGGAAACTGCCCGCCGGTGGGGATGCAGCGCATGGCGGCGTCCAGCGTGATCGTGAACGCGTTGCCCCGCACCGCGGCGCCCGCGGCCAGCATGGCGCGCTCCGGCGACAGCTGCGGCCGTTCGGGCCGGCCCATCGGGCACAAGGCAAGGTGCAGGTTGTCGACCGACACCGGCACGCCGCTGGCGCGCTGCGAGCGGCGAAAACGCGCGGCCACGTTGGCGATCTCCACGCGCGCGTGGCCGTCGGGGCGCACCGCGAAGAAATAATCGATGCCTGCGGCAAGTTCGGCGGGGGGCGTCGGGGTCAAGCCGGTACCTCCACGACAGTCGCTGTGACGAATGCTGTTCGCAACACCATACTCCGCGCCGCACAAGCCGGGTGTGATCCGCGTCGCCGGCCACGGCGTTCGCCAATGACCGGACCCGCCGCCGGCCATGCTGCCCGGCCCCTGACACCGGCTCAGCGCAGTTGGCTGTCCTTGCTGCCGCGGCGGTTGTACAGGCTGGCGGCACGCTCGCTGTCGCGCTCCTGCTGGCAGGCCACGCACAAGCGCACGCCGGGCACGGCGGCGCGGCGCGCCGCGGGGATCGGCGCTTCGCATTCCTCGCAATGGGTCAGGCCCGGGCCCTTGCGCAATTGCTGGCGCGCCCGCTGCACACCGTCATTGACGGTGGCATCGATCTGATCCTGCACGGCGCCGTCGCCGGCCCAGCCGGTTGCCATGGTGCTGCCTCCGCGAAGCAGGGTCGCGGGCAGGCCGCTCAGTGCGCCTTCGCCCGCAAACCCTGGATATATCCAAGCTCAGCCAACGACTTGGGTTCGCCGGGCACGAGTTTCAAGCAACCCTGGTAGGCCCCGGTCGCCTCGTCGAGGCGATGCAGCTCAACCAGCGCGTAGCCCTGGCCGCGCAGGGCCACGCACTTCAAGCGGACGGCATCTTCGGGGGTGGCGCCACTGATCCCCGCATCGCCCTCCGCTTCCTGGTACAGGGCCAGCATCTTCTCCCAGTCACCGCTGCGCTGGTAGGTGAACGCAAGTTCGCTCTTGTACTGGCTGTCCATCGGCGACAACGCCAAGGCCTTCTCCAGCTCGGCACGCGCATCGGCGTAGCGGGCCATCTCGCTGTAGGCGTAGCCGCGCGCCCAGTACGCCTGCGCCCAGGCCGGGCCGATCACCTGCACGGACACGTCGGCGTTGCCGTTGACTGCCTTGGCGCCCATGCCGGCGTAGGCCAGCGCATCGACCAGACCGCGGGCGCAGAACACCTTGCCCGGCTTGCCCGCGTAGATCGCCTCGTACTTGAGCACGACCTCGGTCAGCGGCCCGTCGATCGCCAATTGGATCCTGCCGGCCTCGATCATCTTCAGCGCGTCGAGCACCTTCTGCAGGTCGCGGTCATCGGCACCCTGGCCCGATGCGTCGACCGACAAGGCGATGGTACTGGCCGGCTTGACCGCGGCATGCGGTGCGCAGCCGGCCAACGCGAGCGCGGCGGCCAGCGTCGCGACGATGGCGAATCGTTCCATGGACGTCCCCCAGGCATGACGTCCGGCGAGCATAACCGAAGCGGCGGCGCAGGCAGGCTGCGTCGATTCGCAACATGGCCGCGCGCGGCGGAAGTGCCAGAATGGCGTTTCGCCCGCCATCGAGTCATGCGTCATGAGCCCGTCGTCGCCCGCCTCTCCCGCTCCTTCCGCGCTGCGCAGCGACGACAGCGTCGCCAAGCAGCTGTTCCTGGGCAACATCCTCGAGGAAAACCTGTTCCCGTACCCCGAGATCCGCGCGCGCGACAAGGAGATGCTGGGTGCGATGACCGACGCGATCGACCAGTTCCTAGCCGACAAGGGCGCCGAGCTGAAGCAGTACGACCGCGACGCCGAGCAGCCGGCCGAGTTCATCCAGGCGCTGCGCGAGATGGGCCTGTTCGGCCTGATCATTCCCGAACAATTCGGCGGCATGGAGCTGTCCAACGGCGCCTACGCGCGGGTGCTCGGCCAGACCTCCAGCCACGACAGCTCGGTCTCGCTGACCATCGGCGCGCACAGCTCGATCGGCATGAAGGGGCTGCTGCTGTTCGGCAGCGACGAGCAGAAGCAGCGCTACCTGCCGAAGCTGGCCAGCGGCGAGATGATCGCCGCGTTCTGCCTCACCGAATCCGGCGCGGGTTCCGACGCCGCTTCCATCCGCACCAAGGCCGTGCGCAACGACGACGGCAGCTGGACGCTTTCCGGCGAGAAGATCTGGATCACCAACGGCGGCATCGCCGATTTCTACACCGTGTTCGCGCGCACCGACACGCCCGAGGGCAAGATCACCGCGTTCATCGTCGAGGCGAAGTGGCCGGGCGTGAGCCACGGCCCACACGAGGACAAGATGGGCATCCGCGCATCGAGCACCACCACGGTCGCGTTCGCCGACGTGCGGGTGCCGCCGGAAAACGTGCTGGGCCCGGTCGGCAAGGGCTTCAAGGTGGCCATGAGCATCTTGAACAGCGGCCGCACCGGCCTGGGCGGCGGCGCGGTCGGCGGCATGCGCTCGCTGATCCGCCTCGCCTGCGCGCAGGCGAAGGAGCGCAAGCAGTTCGGCCAGCCGATCGCCGAGTTCGGCCTGGTCCGCGAGAAGATCGCGCAGATGACGGTGGACTGCTTCGCCGCTGAAAGCGCGGTGTGGATGGTGGCGCACCTGATCGACGGCGGCGGCAGCGACTACTCGGTCGAGGCCGCGATGAGCAAGGTGTTCGCCAGCGAGGCGGTGCAGCGCGCGTCGTACGAGGCGCTGCAGATCGCCGCCGGCAACGGCTTCATGCGCGAGTTTCCGTACGAGCAGATCACCCGCGACACGCGCATCCTGTCGATCTTCGAAGGCACCAACGAGATCCTGCGCCTGTACATCGCGCTGTCCGGCCTGAAGGGCGTGGGCGCGGGCCTGAGCGAGCTGAAGGCGGCGGTGGGCGACATCTTCAACGACCCGATCAAGGGCTTCGGCGTGCTCGGCAGCTACACCGGCCGGCGCATGCGCGAGGCCACCGGCTACGGCATCGACCGCATCGCGCACGAGCTGTCGCCGCGGCTGCGCAAGGTCGCCGCCACCTACGAGAAATACACGGTGGAGCTGTCCAAATCCTCCGATGCGCTGCTGCGCCGCCATGGCAAGAAGGCGGCCGACATGCAGCATGCGCAGAAGCGCCTGGCCGACATCGCGATCGACCTGTTCGTCGGCCTGTGCGTGCTGTCGCGCGCCGACAGCCTGGCGCAGCAGTCGCATCCGGCCGCCGAGGAAGCCATGAGCATCGCCGAGGTGTTCGCGCGCCAGGCGCGCCGCCGCATGGCGCGCAACGTGCGCGGGCTGGAGCGCAACGAGGACGAGGCGATCGAGCAGCTGGCCGGCGCGGTGCTCGCGCATGACGGCTACCTGTGGGACGTGATCTGAAACCCGACCAAGGAGAACCCGCCATGAGCATCCCCACCGTCCGCGCCAGCACCGGCAGCGCGCCGTACGCGGTCGATTTCACCGACGACCAGGGCAACCGCTGGCACGCCGACGAGCCGCTCGAGGAAGGCGGCGCCAACACCGGCCCGGCGCCGCACCGGCTGCTGCTGTCCGCGCTGGGCGCCTGCACCGCGATCACGCTGCAGATGTACGCGGCACGCAAGCAATGGCCGCTGCAACATGTCGACGTCGAACTCGCGTTCAATCCCGACGGCACGCCCGAGTCGGGCAACGACATCACTCGCGTCATCACCCTGCAGGGCGCGCTGGACGACGAGCAGCGCGAACGCCTGCTGCAGATCGCCAACAAGTGCCCGATCCACAAGGTGCTGACCGGCGAGATACGCATCGCCTCGCGACTCGGCAATTCCCCTTGACACGTCGATGCCGCGGCTCGGGCCGTGCTTCGACAGGCGGCCGTGTCGGCGTCACGCACGCCGCAAACACGGCCGCCCGGACGGCCGTTCCGGGACAGGCATCGCAGGACCCACCACGACCTCCTCCGCCACCGTGCCTTGACACCGCTGCCGATACGGCGTAGACGGGCTTGGACGTGGCGCTTTCCGGGGAGAGAACGACCATGATCTTCCAGAACGTGATCTGGGCCATCACGCTGACGGGGATGGGGCTGGTGGCACTGGGCTTCGTCTATGCCATCACCCAGGCCGGCAGGCCGGCCGAAGCCGCCGAGGCCGCACGCGTCAACCGACGTTCCATCACCTTGCGCCGCGGACTGTTCCTGGCGCTGCTGCTGCTTGGCATCGGGATCGCCTGGGCCAGCCTGCGGCCCTTTCCCATCCCGCCGCAGCACGCACCACTGCAGGCAACGCAGGTGGTCGACGTGATCGGCCACCAATGGACCTGGGACGTCAGCCAGACGCACTTGAAGGTGGGTGAACCGGTTGAGTTCCGGGTGACCGCCAGCGACGTCAACCACGGCTTCGCGATCTACGCACCTGACGGCCGCATCGTCACCCAGACCCAGGCGATGCCCGGATTCACCAACAAGATCCTCTACACGTTCGACACCCCGGGCACCTACCGGATCATGTGCCTGGAATACTGCGGCGTCGCACACACCGGGATGACAACCGAACTCGAGGTTGCTGCCGCGGGGGACAAGCCATGAGCTCGCTCGAACTTTACCCGCTGGACGAGAGGCTGCCACGCGGCGAACGCGTGATGTTCAACCTCTACATGATCACCGCCCTGCTGCTGTTCGTGCTGATGATGCTGCTCGGCCTGACCATGCGCATGACCCAGGCCGAGTGGACACCGGTCCTGGCCGGCATGTTCTACAAGATCATGACGATGCACGGGGCCGGCATGGTCGGCACCATGAGCCTGGCCAGCACCGCCGTCATGTGGTTCTTCCTGCGCAAATACGTGTCGTTGCACCTGTGGGCGTTCGTGAGCAACTACGTGCTGTTCATGCTGGGCGCGCTGTGCATCATCTGGGCGGTGTTCATCGGCAACTTCGCCAGCGCATGGACCTTCCTCTACCCGCTGCCGGTGCACTCGATGGGCCTGTGGAGCAGCGGCGCAGCCGCCGCCTTCATGATCGGCTACCTGCTGATCGGCGTGGGCATGCTGCTGTTCTACCTTGACGCCGCCGCGGCGATCATTCGCCGCTACGGCAACCTGGGTCGCGGACTGGGCCTGCAATGGCTGTTCGGCGGCACGATCGACCCGACCCATCCCAAGGCCGTCGTGGCCGGCACCATGGTGATCATCGCCAACTCGCTCGGCATCCTGGCCGGCGCGGTGGTGCTGGTGATGTGCCTGATCAACCTCTACGACCCCGAGATCGCGCTCAACGCACTGGTGGTGAAGAACCTGATCTACTGGTTCGGCCACATGATTATCAACGCCACCATCTACATGGGCGTGATCGCGGTCTACGAACTGCTGCCGCGCTACACCGGCAAACCCTACGGGATCTCGCGGCCGTTCCTGTGGTCGTGGGCGGTGAGCACGGTGTTCGTGATCATCGTGTTCCCGCACCACCTGCTGATGGATTACGCCGAGCCGCGCTGGATGCTGGTGATGGGCCAGATCATTTCCTACGCCGCCGGTTTCCCGGTGTTCCTGGTGACCGCGTACGGCGTGCTGACCAACATCCACCGCTCCGGGCTGCGCTGGAAGATGCCCTCGATGCTGGCCGTGCTGGCGCTGTTCGGCTGGGCCGCGGGCATCGTGCCGGCGATCATCGACGGCACCATCAGCGTCAACCGGGTGATGCACAACACGCAGTGGGTGCCGGGACACTTCCACTTCTACCTGCTGCTGGGCGTGTTGCCGATGATCCTCACCCTGCTCTACCACGTGGTCGGCAGCCGCCGGCGCGCGCCGGTCAACAGCGGCGCGGATCGCACCGGACTGTTCCTGTACGTCGTCGGCGGCATCAGCTTCTGCATGGCGTTCCTGTACGCCGGCCACGTCAGCGTGGCGCGGCGCTTCGCCGTGCACCTGCCGGAATGGGTGCCGACCGACCGCGTCGGCTCGGTCGCGGCGATGGTGTTGATCCTGGGCATGCTGGTGTTCGCGGTGCGCATCATCGTCGGCCTGCTCAAGGCACCGGCCGATGCCGATCCTTCGCACCCTGCTGGCTAGCGGACTGCTGCTCGTGCTCGGTGGCGCCGCGCTGACGGTCGCCACCGACGGCTTCCAGGCGTTCACCAGCGAAACTGCGCGCCGCCTCGCGGTGCGGCGCGACCCACCGCTGGTACCGGCGGTGCTGCTGGAAACCCAGTCCGGCGCGCGGCTCAACCTGGCCGACCTGCGCGGTCGCTGGGTACTGGTCGACTTCGTCTACACCCGCTGCCTGAGCTGGTGCCTGGCGCTGGGCGGAGAGTTTGCGCAACTGCAGGACCAACTGGCTGCACCGCTGGCCGAAGACAAGCTGGTTCTGCTCAGCATCAGCTTCGATCCGGCGCACGACACCCCTGCGGAACTGTCCGCCTACCAGGAGCGCTTTCGCAGCCGCGGCCACGGCTGGATCGCCGCCCGGCCGATGAGCGATGAAGGCTCGCGCCAGCTGCTGCGCACGTTCGGCGTCACCGTGGTGCCGGACGGGATGGGCGGCTACGTGCACAACGCCGCGATCCAGGTGGTCGACCCGCAAGGGCGGCTGGTGCGAATACTCGACACCGGCAACACGCAGACCGTGGCACAAACCGTGCGCGACGACATCGAACGATGATCGCCCGCTGGCCACGCCTGGCTCCGAGTACGGCCGCCGTGCTGTTCGCAGCCCTGCTGCTGCCACCGGCACGGGCGTGGCTGGAAGGCCGCATGAGCTTGCAGATGCTGGTGCAGATACCGCTGTTGATCGGCACCGGTTGCCTGCTGGGCGGCGCGTTGCCGCCGCGACTCGCTGCAGGCATCGCGCGCTGGAACCACCACGGCATCACCAGCCTGGTGCTGGCCACCCTGGCCGGCATGTTCTGGATGCTGCCGCGCTCGCTGGATGCGGCGGTCAGCGAACCATGGATGGCGTTCGCGAAGTTCACCAGCGTACCCTTGCTGATCGGGCTGCCGCTGGGCCTGGGCTGGCCGCGCATGGGCTTCGTGGTGCGTGGCGTGTTCCTGCTCGAACTGATCGCCACGTTCTTCCGGCTGGGCTGGTTATACCTGGTTTCGCCGGTGCGCCTGTGCAACAACTACCTGCTCGACGACCAGCAGCGCTCGGGCATGGCCATGCTGGTGATCGGCGGCCTCGTGCTGGCCGGCGTGGCCATCAAGCTGGTGTGGGGGCGTTTCGACCGGCAGTGAGCGGGCACCGCGGCTCCATCAGGCCCGCTGCGGCGCACGCAACCGGCGCAGCGAGTGACGGGTTATCGCGATCTCGCGCCAGTCATCGGCCGGCGCCCCAAGCGCCGCCTCCTGCTGTTTCTCGACCAGCGCGATGCGCAGGCCGCTGCCTTGCAGCGAGCGGGCAAAGCACAGGCCGGCTGATCCGCACGCCATCGACGTCAGCCGCCGCAACCGCCGCAGCAGATCGACGGCAGTTGCACTACCTGTGCCGGCGTCACCGCCCAGCCGAGCTGGCGCAACACTTCGATCAGGTCCGTCGCGGACGCCGCCGCGGACACGCGCATCACCAGGCCGCTCATGTCCAGGTCGACCACGGCGGTCGGGTCGACGTTGAACAAGGCGTCCTGCACCACCACCGGCTCGGGCGACCCGCCGGTCAGCGCAATGTGGAATTCCATGGGATACCTCGCTTCACCGGCATGTGTGCGGTGCTGTCGGGACCGATGCTGGCCCGCACTGCGCGGTGACGCCTTGACTCCAGTCAAGTCCCGTCACGGCGAACGATCCGCGCCACGTCCCGCGCGCGACGCCAGTCTGCAGCAAATTGCCGCAGGCCTCGGCGCGACAGGCTCGGCGGCGACGCGGGAGCTTCGGGTTCGACGCGCCCCATGCCGGGTATCGGTCGCCCGGGATCACGCACAGCGCCTCCCCGAAACCAGACCGACGTGGCTGGATAGACAGCATCCATGCCGGGCTGACCAGATCAGGGTTTCCGTACTCGCCGCTTCCCCTTTTGGGGCCTGGCTCCGGATTGCCTGCCCGTTGCCCTCGTCCTCATTGCTTCTTGCGCGAATCCAGCACGCCCTGCAGCAGGCTGTTCAGGGCATCCTGCTTGCCGGATTTGCTCGCCGGCCGGGTCTCGGCTGCCGGGCTGTTGCGGCTGGCGTCACCGCCCAGCAAGCCGGCGACGGCCGAAGGATCGAGCTTGAAGCTGGGCGCGCTCGCGGTGCCGCCGACGTGCATGCCGACGCCATGTTCGGACGCGCTGCCGAGCACGCCGCCGAGCAGGCGCCCGGCCTTCGAATTGCGCAGCAGGCCGGCGGATGCCTGGTCACCGCCGGCCATCGCCTGATCGAGCTTGACCAGCATGTTGAAATCGAGCCGGCCGTCGGCAGCCATGCCGCCCTTGCCGGTGAAGCTGCCCAGCTCGGCGATCTCCGCGCTGGCCGGCTCGGCGTGGATGCCGGAGGGTGCGATCTTAAGCGTCGCGGCGGCGTGCCGAATCACCGTGTCCCGCGGTGCCTTGATGCCCGCCAGCGACAGCACCCCGCCGAGTTTCGAGGCCAGGCTGTAGCCGGCCAGGCGCGAGTCGTCGAGGGTTACCGGGCCGCTGATCACCAGCGCGTCGAGCGGGCCGCGCGCGCGCAGGTCCACGCCCACGCTGCCGCCGCTGAGGCGCGAGTCTTTCGGCAGCACCACGCCGAACACGGGCAGCAGCGGTTGCAGGTCGTCGACCGGCAACGCCTTGCCGCGCAGGTGAAGATCCAGCCCGATCACCTTGCCACGGTTGTCGAAGCTGCCGTCGACGGCGAGCTTCGCGCCGCCGCTGCCCAGCGTGCCTTGTTCGATGCGGCCGGTGCCGTCGAGCAATCGGTAGCTGGCCTGGTAGTCGATGCGCAGCGGCTGCGGCGACGGCGAACCGGACGCCACCAGTTTGAGCCGGCGCGCGTCGATGCCGCCCTTCGACGTCAGTACGCCCTTCGCCGAGCTGATCCGCGAGTCGATATCAAGCAAGCCGCCGACGCCGTCGGCGCTGCTCATCAGGCCGGCGCCGACCAGGTCCAGCCCCTGCATCACCAGATGCGCCTCGACCGGCGTCAGCAGTGCGTCCTTCGCGTCCCATGGGCCGAGCGTGCCATCCAGTTTCAGGCTGCCGCCGCCGGCGATGTCGGCGCCCATCGAAAACGGAAACGCCGCACCGAGGCCCACATGGTCGGCGCGCAAATCCACTTTCCGATAGCTGCGCGCATCGCCGGCCGCGCGCTGCAGGCCGATGCGACCATCCGCGATCCGCAACCGGTCGACACTGAACGCGGGCGGTGGAGCCGACGAGGCACTGGCGGCGGGTGTCGCCGCCGTGCCGTTGCCGAAGTGGGAGAAGTTCCACTGGCCGGCACGATTCTGCAGCAGGCGCACCACCGGCTGGTCCAGCGTCAGCGAGGTGATCTGCACCTGCCTGTGCAGCAGCAACGGCCACAGCTTCACGCCAAGCTGCAACGATTTCGCGCTGACGAACGGCTTGTCGCCGAACGCCGGATCATCGCCGATGCGGATCTCGTCGGCATCCAGCGAGCCGGACCAGATCGAAACGTGCAACTGGCCCAGCGTCACCTCGCGGCCGAGCGCCTGCCCCAGGCTGGCCTGGATCTGCGGACGGAAGTGGTTGGCGTCGACCAGCAGCAAGGCGCCGCCCGCCACGATCAACACCAGCAGCACCAGGCCGAGCAAACCGAGCAGCAGGCGTTTCATGACCGTCACCTCGCGCAATTCTGTCGTGTGCCGATACTAGGAGCGTCGAGCTTCACCTGTCGATTCCGCGCGCCTTCGTTCGTCGCCTTCGCGTACCCTCCCCTATCAGGTGTCCCACGATGACCCTCAAGCTCTACGCCCACCCCTTCTCCTCCTACTGCCAGAAGGTGCTGATCGCGCTGTACGAGAACGACATCGCGTTCGAATGGCGCGTACTCACGCCGGACGACGCGGCCACCGACGCCGAGTTCACCGCGCTGTGGCCGATCCGGCGCATGCCCCTGCTGCGCGACGGCGAACGCACGGTGATCGAATCGAGCATCATCATCGAGTACCTCGACCGGCATTACCCCGGTGCCGCACCGCTGATTCCCTTCGACGTCGACACCGCACTGGAGGCGCGCGCGATGGACCGCTGCTTCGACCTCTACGTGCAAACCCCCGTGCAGAAGATCGTGTTCGACAGCCTGCGCCCCGCCGCCGACCGCGACCCCAGCGGCGTGAACGAGGCACGCGCGAGGCTGGATACCGCCTACGCCTGGCTGGACCGGAAACTCGCCGGCCGCCACTGGGCCACTGGCGGCGATTTCAGCCTCGCCGACTGTTCTGCCGCGCCCGCGCTGTTCTACGCCGACTGGACCCATCCCATTCCGGCGGACTTCGCCAGCGTGCTGGCCTATCGGCAACGCCTGCTCGCGCGCCCTTCGTTCGCCCGGGCGGTGGACGAGGCGCGGCCCTACCGCTCGTACTTTCCGCTCGGCGCACCCGACCGCGACTGAGAGCCGCATCCCGCCGGATTGCCCGCAGCGGGACAACAGACATTCGGCTCATGCGCGGCGCGCCCGGCGCCCCTTCCACGCGTAACCGATCCCCAGCAGCACGAACCACACCGGACTCGCAATCAGCGCCTCGCGCGTATCCGGCTGCAGGCTCAGCAGTACCAGCACGAACACGAAGAACGCCAGGCACACCCAGCACATGAACACGCCGCCGGGCATCTTGTAGATCGACGCCTCGTGCAATTGCGGGCGCTTGCGCCGATAGGCCATGTAGGCAAACAGGATCAGCGACCACACGAACATGAACAGCACCGCTGACACCGTGGTGACCAGGGTGAAGGCGGTGACGAGGTCCGGAATCAGGTAGATCAGCGCCGCGCCCAGCAGCAGGCAGAAGCACGAGAACAGCAAACCCAGTGAGGGCACCGCGGCGCGCGACAGCCGCCCGAAGGTCTTCGGCGCGTGCTTCTCCGCGGCCAGGCCGTACAGCATGCGGCTGGTGGAGAAGATGCCGCTGTTGGCCGACGAGGTGGCCGAAGTCAGCACCACGAAGTTGATCAGGCTGGCCGCGGCCGGGATGCCGGCCAACACGAACAGCTCCACGAACGGGCTCTTGCTCGGTTCCACCAGGCGCCACGGCGTGACCATCATGATCGCCAGCAGCGCCAGCACGTAGAAGATGATGATGCGGATCGGGATCGAGTTGATCGCCTTGGGCAGGTTGCGCTGCGGGTTGGCGGTTTCCGCCGCGGTGGTGCCGACCAGCTCGATGCCGACGAAGGCGAACACCGCGATCTGGAAGCCGGCGAAGAAGCCGCTCATCCCCTTCGGGAAGAAACCGTCGTCGTTCCACAGGTTGGCCACCGAGGCCTGGTGCCCGGTGGGCGAGGTAAAGCCCCAGGCGACCAGCGCGAAACCGGTGACGATCAGCGCGCAGATCGCCACGATCTTGATCAGCGCGAACCAGAACTCCATCTCGCCGAACAGCTTCACCGTGACCAGGTTGAGGCTGAGCAGCAGCAGCACGCACAGCACGGCGGGGATCCATGGCGCCAACCCCGGAAACCAGAACTGCGTGTACGCCGCGATGGCGATGACGTCGGCGATCGCGGTGATGATCCAGCAGAACCAGTAGGTCCAGCCGCAGAAGAAACCGGCCCACGGCCCGAGCAGGTCGGTGGAGAAGTCGATGAACGACTTGTACTCGAGGTTGGACAGCAGCAGCTCGCCCATCGCCCGCATCACGAAGAACAGCATCACGCCGATGATCAGGTAGACCAGCAGGATCGAAGGCCCGGCCAGGCTGATCGTCTTGCCCGAGCCCATGAACAGGCCGGTGCCGATCGCACCGCCGATGGCGATCAGTTGGAGATGTCGGTTGGAAAGGCTGCGGCGCAGATGGTCGGGTTGTCCCGGCAATGCGGTCATGCGTCGAGCCTTTGTGATGAGGAAGGCGACAACATACAGAAAACCGGGCTCCGCGTGCACTCCTGCGTCACGCGCCGGACGTACCGCCTGCGCTCAGGCCAGCGGCCAGCACCCAAGCCGGATATGCCGTGTCCTGCCCAGCAGGCTGTGCACCAGCACGAACTCGTCGACGCGCCAGCCGATCGGCGCCACGGGTTCGGCGGCCACCTTGCGCGCATCGTATGCCAGGGTGACGTGCGGCTCGAAACCGGCCCCGGCCGGCACCACGCCTGCCTCGCGCAACAGCACGGCGAGTTGCGCCTGGAAGGCGCGCAGCGGTGCATTGCCGCCATCGGCGCGCAGCACGAACGGCAGCTTGTCGCGCCGGCCGTCGAAACTCGCCACGCGGTCGAACATCACTTCGAAAGGCACAACCTGCACCCGCGCCGCCGCCTTCACCGTGGCCTCCACCACATCCGGCGGCAGTCCGGCCCAGTCGCCCAGATGAAGCAGGGTGACGTGGAAACGTTCGGGCAGCAGCGGTCTGCCGCGCAACCCGTGGCGGGCGCATTGATCGGCGGCAAGCGCATTCAATCGCGCCACGGTGGACTGCTCGGGGAACACCGCCAGGAACAATCGATCCGTGGGGGCCGCAGGCGCGAAGCCGGGGAGTGAAGTCTGTGCTGTCATGCCCGTCACCATCCGCGGTCATCGCCGAGGCGCGGCACCGGCAAGTTGAGTTCGTGTCCGTCCATCGCTATGGCAACGCCGGAATCGCCAGGCTGCGTTCCGGATCGCCGCTGGCGCCCGTGCGCAGGCTCGGCGGAATGTGCCCGACGTCGCCCACCGAGATCACCTTGAAGCTGCCATCAGCCTCCACCCGGATGCGGGTGATGCTGGCGTTGCCCACCGACATTTCCAGCCAGGCTTGCGGGTCGACGCCCAGCGCACGCACCACCATGTTGCGGATCACGTTGCCGTGGCAGACCATCAGGTCGGCCTGTTCGTGGCCGGATGCGGGCTTGAAGTAGCGCGCGAACAGGCGATCGAATTGCGCCTTGCACGCGGCCAGGTCGGCCGGCTTCTCCTTCGCCATGATCGCGGCCCGGCGCGTCGGCGGCGTGCACTCGGCCAGATCGTCGACCACCTCGAAGCGACGCCCCGGGAAGTCCTCGCCGATCAACGCCGCCGTATCGCGCGCACGCTGCACCGGGCTGACATACATCGCATCGAAACGCGTCGGCAACCCGGCCAGCCGCGCACCCGCCAGATGCGCCTGCGCCACCCCGAGCGGCGCCAGCTGCGGCCCCAGCTTCGGATCGGCTTTCGCATCGGGCAGGTAATAGCCGTGGCGCACCAGCACGATGGTGCGGGCAGCCGGCGCCGCCACATCGGCCGCGTGCAACGGGGCGATCAGCAACACCAGGCACAACCAGGGGAGCAGCCTTTTCATCACGAGCCATCCTGCAGCGGGTGTGGCGTCGAATGGTACCCGCTGCACGTCGTCATTCCCGTGCACCGGCATCCATGGCCATGCATGGGGCCATTCCTTCAACGCAGTCCCACCGTGCCCTCGGCAGCCTTGACCAGCTTCGCCGGGTCGTAACCCACGCCATCCTTGAACACGAGGGTGACGTTCTCGATGTCCTTGATGCGCTCCGCCGGGTTGCCCCTGACCAGCACCAGGTCAGCCGCCTTGCCCACGTCGATCGAGCCGATCTCCTTTTCCACGCCCATGAAACGCGCGCCGTTCAAAGTGGCGATCCGGATGGCCTGCACCGGCGTGAAGCCCGCCTCCACCAGCAGCTCCACCTCACGCTGGTCGCCATAGCCCGCGATCACGCCACCGTAGCCGGTGGGATCGAGGCCGGCGAGCAGGGTGCCACCGGCCTCGACGAAGGCGCGTTCGAAAGCCATCTCCAACTTGAACGCCTGCGGCCACGGGGAATCCTTCATCGCCGCGACGCGCTCGCGCGCCTTCAGGTATTCGACGCGGGCCTGCGGCAACATCGCGTCCAGCACCCGCGCATCCTGCGGCGCGCGGCCGGGCACGAAGGTCTCGAACACCGGCAGCGTAGAGGTCACCGCAACGCGCTTCGCCACCAGATGCTTGATCAGCGCCCGGATTTCCGGGTCGTCGACGTTCAGCGTCGCCAGGCGCGCCACCGCGGCCTTGGTGTCCGGACACACATCCGGCTGCTTGCCGGGGCTGAACTCGGTGTCCACGAACAAGCCGTGCTCGAGATCGTCGATGCCGAGATCCGCCGCTTCGGTGAAGCCGATCGAACACAGGTGGCCGGTCACCTTGATGCCGCGCGCATGCGCCGCCGCGATCGCCGCCGACAACTCGGCGCGGGTGATGTGCATGTAAGCCTTGAACGACGTCGCACCCTCGTCCATCCAGTAGTTCACCGTATCGCGCGCGTCGGCGGCATCTGCCAGCTCGTGCATCTGCGGCGTGAAGCTGCCCTTGCCTTCCAGATACGGCCCGGTGGTGTGCATCTTCGGCCCCGGAATACGGCCCGCGTCGATCGCCTTCTTCAGCGCCAGGTCGGTGTAGGGCTCGGTGCTGCCGGTGGTGCGGATGGTGGTGACGCCGCCGGCGAGGTACAGCTTGGGAAAACTCGACGCCTGCTCCGGATAGATCGCCTCCTTCGCCGCGGGATTCACCTTGGGCGCGGGATAGAACATGTGGTCGTGCATGCCGACCAGGCCGGGAATCAGCGTCTGCCCGCTGCCGTCGATGACCGTCGCGCCCTCGGGCAAGGCCACGTGGCGCCCGACCGCCGCGATGCGCCCGTCGCGCAGCAACACCGTCTGGTTCTCCCGGGCGGGCGTGCCGTGGCCGTCGATCACCCGCACCTGGGTGATCGCCAGCAGTGGCTGGGCGTGCACGACATAAACCTGCGCCGGAGACGACAACACCGGCATGGCGGCCCGGGCCGGCGACGCGGCCCCGAACGCGGCGCAGACCACAACCAGGGCGAACGCCCGCACTGTACCCCTGCCACGAAGATTCGACGAACGATGCATGACTGCCCCCGGTTTGCGTGATGCACGGTTCCACTCGACCGCGCCGGGCGGAATGTACGCCCAGCGCCGCCGCCGGGGAATGGCTTGTCGCGACCAATTTGTCATGTATGTTGACTATCAAGTACACGGACTAATGAGTTGCCATGTCCCGCACACCTCACTGGCACGAGCAAGTCGTGACGCCGGCCCTGCTCCGCCACGCGCGAACCATTTACGGCACGGCCATGCGCCGGGCGCTGGGCAACGCCGGCTATCACGATATTCCGAAGAACGGCCTGTACCTGATTGGCGGCATGGCACTCCACGAGCGCGGCGTGCCGCTGGGGGAACTGGTCCGGGAGTTGCGCGTGTCCAAACAGGCCGCCAGCCAGCTCGTCGACGCACTGGTGGCGAGTGGCTACCTGCAGCGTGCCGCGGACGAAAACGATCGCCGCAAGCTGGTCGTGACCCTGACTCGACGAGGCCGCGCCGCCGCGGAGGTGCAGGCGAAAGCGCGCGAGCAGGTCGACGCCGAACTGCTTGCGCGTGTCGGTGCCCGCGCGGTCAGCACCACCCGCAGGACGCTCGCCGCCCTGATCGACCTCGGCCAGCCCGGCGAAAGTGGCCACCGACACGACTGAGCCGCTTGCTGGAACCTTTGCTCCAGCCCACCACCTGAGCGATGCCGCGCGGTTCGCGTACGTGTCGGCATCGCCCGTACCCGCCGGGCCTGGTACTGGGCCCACATCGATGGCCATCGACTGGCGCTCGCGAGCCAACGCTTCTTCGACGGCGAGAGTGCAGGCCATTGCGCCGCGACCACCAGCCCGATCAGAACCGACCCCATCGCGCGGCATCATTGCCGCCCATTCGGGACACCGCCAAGGATGCTCTTCGCGCGCAAGGCGACATCCCTTTGGCTCACCTAAAATTCGCGGTGACGCTCGCACGGAATTTGTTGCCCGCGATTTCAGCGCATGAGCCCGCTCGCGGTGATACTCGGCTGCGTCGAGCCCGTTCGCTTCCTACAAAACTGCCTCCAGCCCCTTGCGATCAATCAGGTTCAGCAGCTTCAGCGAAGGACCGCTGGGCTTCTTCTCGCCGATTTCCCACTTCTGCACGGTGGAAACGCTGGTATTGAGCACGGCAGCGAAGACGGCCTGGCTGACCTTCGAATTCTCGCGGATCAGCTTGATCTTGCTTGCGCCAATGTCCGGCACGGCGAGATGGCTCAGCGCTTCGTACTCGTGCATACGGCGCTTGCTGATCACACCAGCCCGATGCAGGCCTGTGGCCGTCTCGTGGACTTCGGCAAGAATGCGGCTCTTGCGGACTTTGTTAGTCATGGTCTACCTCCACAAGTTCGTCGGCTTCCAGCGCGGCGGCAAGAGCTTTGTCGTCCTGACCAAGAAGATCTGACGCCAGCTCCTGCAGCGCGCGAAGCTCATGCTTGTCGATATTGGCTCGTTCGTTCTTGCCGAAACCAAAGATGAAGTACCAGCGGTCGCCTCGATTGGTGGCGACGATGGTTCGTGCGCCTCCGCGCTTTCCACGGCCGGGCAAGGCAATCCGTTTCTTGACCAACTGTCCGCCGAGGTCGGCATCGATCAGTCCTGCCTCCATCTCGATCACCGACTGGAACAGATCAGGATCGGCCAGACCCGTCTTGCCCATCCAACGGCTGAACGTCCGTGTTCTGAAAATCCGTTTCATGGCTACAACCATAGCACTTGGTGATATGGTTTTCATCTGCCCGTGGAGTCCTCGCATCAGTCAAAAAAGAAGCCCGCCATCGGCGGGCTTCTTTAGGCCAACGAGGTATCCCGTGCCCTACCCCAGCAACACCCGGTTCATCCGCTGCACGAATGCGGCGGGGTCCGGCAGCTGCGCACCGGCGGAAATCTCCGCCTGCTCCAGCAGCAGCGTAGCGAGATCGCGCGCCTTGTCCTCATCGGCCTCGTTCTCCACACGCTTGACCAGCGCGTGCGCCGGGTTGATCTCCAGCGTCGGCTTGCTCTCGGGCATGTCCTGCCCGGCTTCGCGCAGCAGACGCGCCAGGTGCGGGGCCATTTCGTAATCGGAGAGCGCCAGGCACGACGGCGAATCGGTCAGGCGGGCGGACACTTTCACCTCGCCCACGCGATCGCCGAGCAGGTCCTTGAGCTTCTTCAGCAGCGGCTCGGCCTCTTTCGTGGCCTCTTCCTGCTTTTTCTTGTCGGCCTCGTCCAGCGGTACCTCGCCCTTGGCCACGCTCTTGAGCTTCTTGCCCTCGTACTCGCTCAGGGAGCCGATCATCCATTCGTCGATGCGGTCGGACATCAGCAGCACCTCGATGTCCTTGGCCTTGAACGCTTCCAGCTGCGGGCTGCCGGCGGCGGCCTTGTAGCTGTCGGCGGTGATGTACCAGATCGCGTCCTGGCCGACGGCCATGCGGCTGATGTAGTCGTCCAGCGAGACGTTCTGTGCGGTGCCCTCGCCCCTGGTCGAGGCGAAGCGCAGCAGCTTGGCGATGCGCTCGCGGTTGTTGGCGTCTTCGCTGATGCCTTCCTTGAGCGTATTGCCGAAGGCCTTGTAGAAGGTCGCGAACTTCTCCGGCTCGTCGCGGGCGAGCTTCTCGATCAGGTCGAGCACGCGCTTGACGCAAGCCGCCTTGATGCGGTCGACCTGACGGTTGTGCTGCAGGATTTCGCGGCTGACGTTGAGCGGCAGGTCGTCGGCATCGACCACGCCGCGCACGAAGCGCAGGTAGTTCGGCAGCAGCTCTTCGGCGGCGTCCATGATGAAGACGCGCTTGATGTAGAGCTTCAGGCCCTTGCGCTCGTCGCGGCCGCCCATCATCAGGTCGAACGGCGGCTGCGCGGGAATGTAGAGCAGCGTGGTGAAACTCTGGCTGCCCTCGACGCGGTTGTGCGTCCACGCCAGCGGGTCGTTGAAATCGTGGCCGAGCGACTTGTAGAAGCTCTGGTAGTCCTCGTCGGAAATGTCCGATTTCGGCTTGGTCCACAGTGCGGAGGCCGCGTTGATGCTCTCGAACTCGTCGGTGGGCTTGCCGTCCTTTTCCACCGGCATGCGGATCGGGAACGCCACGTGGTCGGAGTACTTGCGGATCAGCGATTTCAGCTGCCAGCCCTTGAGGAAGTCGTCCTCGTCGGCCTTCAGGTGCAGGATCACCGCGGTGCCGCGTTCGGCCTGCTCGACCGCTTCCAGCGAGTACTCGCCCTTGCCGTCGCTCTCCCACTTCACGCCCTCGGCCGCGGGTGCGTCCGCGCGCCGGGTCACCACGGTGACCTTGTCGGCCACCACGAAGGCGGAATAGAAACCCACGCCGAACTGGCCGATCAGGCGGGCGTCGGCCTTCTGCTCGCCGCTCATCGCCTCCAGGAAACGGCGCGTGCCCGAGCTGGCGATGGTGCCGATGTTGGCCACCACCTCGTCGCGGCTCATGCCGATGCCGTTGTCGCGCACGGTGACGGTGCGCGCCTCCGGGTCCCAGTTGATGTCGATGTGCAGCTCGCTGTCGCCGGCCAGGAGTCCGGGCTTGGCGATCGACTCGAAGCGCAGCTTGTCGCAGGCGTCGGAGGCGTTGGAGATCAGCTCGCGCAGGAAGATCTCCTTGTGCGAGTACAGCGAGTGGGTGACCAGGCGCAGGACCTGGGCAACTTCGGCTTCGAACTGGCGAGTTTCGGCGACAGGCGCATTCATGGGCGGATTCAACTCCATGGCAAATGAAAATGGTGGGTCGTCGCCTCCTCGGGCATGACCGGCGGACCGACCCCGCACGATCCCCGCACCGGTGGAACCGGTCATGGAAACGCGACAACTGGCCCCGAGATTCGGGCAGCCGGCCGCGGTTTCAAGGCCGGGCGGCCGATAAAATGGCCCGATGACGTACCGCGGACGCTTCGCCCCTTCGCCCACCGGGCAACTGCACTTCGGCTCGCTGGTGGCCGCGGTGGGCAGCTGGCTGTGCGCCCGCCACGCCGGCGGCGAATGGCTGGTGCGGATGGAGGATATCGACCCCCCGCGCGAGGTGCCCGGCGCTGCCGCCGACATCCTCGCCGCGCTGCCCGCGTTCGGCCTGGTGGCGGATGCGCCGGTGCTGTTCCAGTCGCAGCGCACCGCCGCCTACGACGAGGCGTTCGCAGCGTTGCGCGCGGCCGACCTGGTATTTCCCTGCACCTGCAGCCGAAGCCAGCTCGCCGCCAGCGGCGGCATCCATCGCGACGGCCGCTGCATCGACGGCAGTCACGCCGATCGCGAGCCGGCGTGGCGGCTGCGCGTGAACGATGTGGAGATCGGGTTCGACGACGCCCTGCTGGGGCCGCAACGCGAGCGGTTGCGCGAAACCGTGGGCGATTTCGTGATCCGCCGCGCCGACGGTTTCTATTCCTACCAGCTGGCCTGCGTGGTGGACGACGCCTTCCAGGGCATCACCGAGGTGGTGCGGGGCCAGGACCTGCTCGACTCCACCGCGCGGCAGATCTGGCTGCAGCGCTGCCTGGGCCTGACCACGCCGGCGTATCGACACCTGCCCCTGGTGCATGACAAGGCCGGCAACAAGCTGTCGAAATCCTCCCACGCCTGGCCGCTCGACCCCGGCGAGCCCACGCCGGCGCTGCGCCGCGCACTCGCTTTCCTCGGGCAGGCATTGCCGGACCGGCCGGTGGACGCAGACGCCCTGCTGGCCCACGCGCTGACCAGCTTCGACCCCGCCCGATTGCCGCATTGCAGCGGTAGTTCCCCCGACTGATCGGCTATAACTGGACGGCCGTTCACGCCGTTTTGCACGAGCAGTGCAGGCGCGCGACAACGGCAACATTCGCGTGCTTGACTTGGGCAAACAGGAGATCGACGGCATGACCCAGCGTACGGCTTTGGTTACCGGGGGAACCGGGGGCATCGGCAGCGCCATCGTGCGCCATCTGGCGAAACAGGGTCACAAGGTCGCCACCAATTATCGCGACGAGGCCAAGACCGCCGCCTGGCGCGAAGCGATGGCGCAGGAGGGCATCGAGGTGTGCACGGTGCGCGGTGATGTGTCCGATCCCGAATCCTGCGCGGCGATGGTGCGGGCGATCGAGGAAAAATGCGGTCCGGTGGACATCCTGGTCAACAACGCCGGCATTACCCGCGACACCACCTTCCACAAGATGAACTATCAGCAGTGGACGGACGTGATCAACACCAACCTCAACTCCTGCTTCAACGTCACCCGCGCGGTGATCGAGGGCATGCGCGCGCGCAAGTGGGGCCGCATCGTGCAGATCAGCTCGATCAACGGCCAGAAGGGCCAGTACGGCCAGGCGAACTACGCCGCGGCCAAGGCCGGCATGCACGGTTTCACCATCTCGCTGGCGCAGGAAAACGCCAAGTTCGGCATCACCGTCAACACCGTCTCGCCCGGCTACGTCGCCACCGACATGGTGATGGCCGTGCCGGCGGAAGTGCGCGCCAAGATCGAGGCGCAGATCCCGCTCGGCCGGCTCGGCCGGCCGGAGGAGATCGCCCACGCCGTGGCCTTCCTCACCGGCGAGGAAACCGGCTGGATGACCGGCGCCAACCTGGCGATCAATGGCGGCCAGTACATGGGGTGGTGAAAGAGCAGGAGTGATAGAAGAGGAGTGAGAAGTGAGAGAGGAGCCCCTGCTTTCTCTCTTTCCCCACTCCTCTGCACTCACTTCTCACCTTTCCCCAGGAGCTTCTCGATCACCTTGCCCACCGCCGCAAAGGCGAACGCGCCGGTGACGTGGGTGGCCGCGCCCAGGCCGCCGCCGCAGGCGAGGTTCATGGAATCGCCGCCCGGCGGTCGGGTGCCGCAGACAGTGCCGTCGGGTTGCGGGTACTGCACGTTCTGCAGCGAATAGACGGCTGAAACGCCGAAGTAGCGATCGGGGTTGCGCGGGAAATTGAAATCCGCACGGAGCTTCTTGCGGATCAGGCTGAACATTGCGTCGTGCTCCGTGCGCGACAGGTCGCGCACGCGGATCTGGGTGGGGTCGGTGCGGCCGCCCGCTGAGCCCACGCTGACGATCGGAAGCTTGCGCCGGCGGCACCAGGCGATCGTTTCCAGCTTCACCCGGAACGCGTCGCAGGCATCGAGCACCACGTCGTAGCCGCGGTCGAGCAGCTCGTCCAGCGTGGCCGGGGTGAGGAAGCGCTCGATCGCCTCCAGCCGGATCGCCGGGTTGATCGCATGCGCGCGCGCCGCCATCACGCCCACTTTCGACTTGCCGTATTCGCCGTCCAGCGCGTGCAGCTGGCGATTGGTGTTGGACACGCAGACCTCGTCGGCGTCGATCAGGGTGAGCCGGCCCACGCCGCTGCGCGCCAGCGCCTCGACCGCCCACGAGCCGACGCCGCCCACGCCGATCACGCAGACATGCTTCTGCGCCAGCATGCCCACGCTGCCCTGCCCGAACAACCGCTCGACGCCGGCGAAGCGCTCGACCGGCACGGCTACCTCGTTCATGGCATACCCGCGCGAAGCGGCGGCGGCAGGAAAACGGTCACGGCGAGCACCCTGGCGAAAACGGTCATTTTATCGCGCCGGCTTGGCCTCGCGGCAGTCGCGCAGGCTATGCTTGCGCTTATCCCTCGAAATGGAGCGGCTCCATGCGTGTTGCCCTGATGATCCTGCTCGGCCTGGTGATTGGCATCATCGGTACCGTCAACGTGATGAACGTGCTGAGCGAGCGCAATCCGATGCCCGCAGCGGTGATGCATACGCTCGGCTATCACGTGGGCGAATTGAAAGGCGCGATCAAGGCCAACCAGTGCGAGGCGGCGAAGGTCCAGCATCACCTGGCCCGGCTCGAATCCACCGCCAGCGACATCACGCCGGTGTTCGGCATGAACGACAAGGATTTCGCCGACCACGCCAGCCAGCTGCAGGACCGCCTGCACCAGGCCGTGGCAGCGGCGCCGGCGACCTGCACCGCGCTGGCCGCCGTGCTCAAGCCGGTGGGCGAGAGCTGCAAGAGCTGCCACGACAAATATCGCTGATCGCGGGCGCCGCTCAGAAGCGGATCTTGCCGCGCAGCATCTGCGCGTACATCACCCAGTCGCCGGCAAGGCTGTACAGCGGGTGCTTGAACGTGGCCGGGCGGTTTTTCTCGAACGCGTAGTGGCCCAGCCAGGCGAAGCCGTAGCCGGCCACCGGCACCAGCCACAGCCAGCGCCACTGGCCGCTCGCCACGGCCAGCACCAGTACCGCGAGCACCAGCGTGCTGCCGATGAAATGCATTCGGCGGCAGCTGCGATTGGCGTGCTCGCCGAGATAGAACGGATAGAACTCGGCAAAACTGCGAAAGGTCGACATGCTGCTGCTCCGCGAGCGGGCGCCCTGATTCCGCCCCGCCACATTTACCAGGCGCGTTGATATTGCACCGGTGCGTCGATCGACGCACCCAGCTGCGCTGCCGCGCGGCGGGGAAAATAGGGATCGCGCAGGCTCTCGCGGGCGATCAGCACCACGTCGGCGTCGCCGTTGGCGATGATCTGCGCGGCCTGCTCCGCGCCGGTGATCAGGCCCACCGCACCGGTGGCGATCCCGGCCTCGCGGCGGATTTGCGCCGCGAACGGTACCTGGTAACCCGGCGCCAGCGGAATCTTCACGTGCGGCAGCAAGCCGCCGCTGGAGACGTCGATCAGGTCCACGCCCAGGGGCTTCATCTGGCGCGCCAGTTCCACGCTCTGCCCGATGTCCCAGCCGCCGGCATCCGCCCAGTCGGTAGCCGAGACGCGCAGCCACAACGGCAGTGCGGCCGGCCACACCTCGCGCACGGCGACGACCACCTCGCGCACCAGACGGATGCGATTCTCGAAGCTGCCGCCGTAAGCATCGTCGCGCAGGTTGCTCAGCGGCGACAGGAACTGATGCAGCAGGTAGCCGTGCGCCGCATGCACCTCGATCAACTCGAAACCCGCTGCCAGCGCGCGTTGCGCGGCGGCGCGAAAGTCCGCGATCACCGCCTGGATACCGGCCTCGTCCAGCGCCTGCGGCGCCGGCCAGCCGGCAGCGAACGGCAGCGCCGAAGGCGCGACGGTAAGCCAGTCGCCCTGCCCCGCCGGCACGGGGCCGTGCCCGTCCCACGGCCGCAGCGTGCTGGCCTTGCGCCCGGCGTGAGCCAACTGCATGCCGGCAATCGCGCCCTGCGCCTTGATGAAACGGGTGATCGGCTGCCATGCCTGCAACTGGGCGTCGTTCCACAGGCCGGTGTCCTGCGGCGAGATGCGCCCCTGCGCGGACACCGCCGAAGCCTCGGCGATCACCAGCGCCGCGCCGCCGACCGCGCGGCTGCCCAGGTGCACCATGTGCCAGTCATTGGGCACGCCGTCGGTGGCCGAGTATTCGCACATCGGCGACACCGCGAGGCGGTTGCGCAAGGTCAGGCTGCGTTGGGCAAGCGGATCGAACAGGTTCATGGAAAATCCAGCGTCACGGAACGGTCGAGATGCAGACGGCGACGCCGGGAATCAAGCCGCCGTGTCGCCGCGCGCGACGAAAGTCGCATCCGCCTCGGCCAACCAGCCGGCGATGCGCGCGGCGACCGGCGCCGGCGCCTTCATCCAGCCGAAATGGTCGGCCGGCGTGCCATCCAGGTCGTCGCGCAAGATCGTCTCCACGCGACGCGCGGCCGGACCGAGCTTGCCCAGCAGCCATGCCAGCGAGGCCGGCGGACCGAGCCAGTCCTGCTGCAGTCGCAACGCCAGCACCGGCAGTTGCAGCGCGGCCAGCAAGCGCTCGAAATCCTGCGTCATGCCGGCCACCGCATAGCGGCCGCTGCGGCCGCTGCGTGCCCAGTCGGCGATCACGCCGCGCGCCTCGTTGCCGCCGAAACCGATCCGCCGCCCGGGCAGATGGCCGACCAGCGCAGCCAGCCAGGGCGCCAGCGCATAAGCGGCACCAATCAGCCAGCCGTGCCGGAACCGCCGCCAGTACGGCGCGCCACTGGCGACCAGCACCACGCCGGCGAAATCGTGCGGATGCAGGCTGGCGTAAAGCAGTCCGAGCTGGCCGCCGAGGCTGTGGCCGCCCAGCCAGCAGCGCGCCTGCGGCCAGCGCTGGCGCACCGCCGCCATGCCGGCGGGCAAGTCGTCCTCCAGCAATTGACGGTAACCCCAGTTGCAATCGCGGCCGGCGCGCCGATCGCTGGAGCCGATGCCGCGCCATTCATGCAACACCACGGCGACGCCGGCCACCGCCAGCGCTTGGGCCAGCGGCAGGTAATGCCGCGCCGGCATGCCCATCGCCGGCATCCAGTACAACAACTGCTGCCAGCGACCGGCCGGAAGCGTGGCCAGCAGCTCGCAGCGCGCGCCGTCGGCGGCGGTGACCGGGATGACCAGCGACTCGGTCGCGACAGGGGCGTTCTGGATGAAATGGTCGGGCATCCCGACAGGCTAGCGAATTGCCCGCGCCACTACAAAAAGAGGCCGGCTTGCGCCGGCCTCCTCAAGCAGACCTCGCCACCGTCATCAGACGGGGGTGACGTCTTCGGCCTGCAGGCCTTTCTGGCCGTCGACCACCTTGAAGGTCACCTTCTGTCCTTCCTGCAGGCTCTTGAATCCCGAACCAGTGATGGCGCGGAAATGCACGAACACGTCGGGGCCGCTTTCACGGCTGATGAAGCCGAAGCCCTTGGCGTCGTTGAACCACTTGACTGTACCCGTTTCACGATCCGACATGACTCACACTCCGATCCAATCCAGACTCTATCGACTAACCGGCCACAGGGGGGCCGACGGTTTACTGAGCATGCCAAGGTCGGGTGCAACGGACGGATTCAGGAAATCCCCAGTGGGCACTCACGCCGCCAAGCAGACGCAGCGATTCAAGCATAACGGATTTTTGGAAGAAAAGTGATTTGTCAAGCGGCTCGTCGTGACAGCCGTCCCGACAGCCGAAATCCGTTGCCGATCCGCGCCCCTGGCGGGCCGGGGCGGGCTCGCCGACAACCGACCCCTGCCGACCCCGGCGCGCGGGTTTCAGGTTTTCTTTACTTCACTTGCGGTTTAGTTGATTCGTTCGACCTTCCGCCAGACCGGGTGCCTGCGGCCTGCCCAATGCACAGGAGAGCATCATGACCACCCCGTTCCGCCTGGCCCTGGCCGCCACGGCCGCCACCTTGCTTCTCGCCGGCTGCGCCAGCGACACCGGGACCCGGCCGACACCGGCCGCCTCGTCCCACGCCACCACCCGCTCGACCGCTCCGCCGGCACCCGCCCAGCGCTCCAGCCACCACGCCGCCGCGCCTGGCGACGCGAACCTGCCGGAACAGACCGGCATCCCCGCCTGCGACGACTACCTGTCCAGCTACCTCGCCTGCCACCGTGCGGCCGGCATCTTCTCGGCCGAACAGCTGCCGCTGCGTTACGAGGCGATGCGCACCAACTTGCTGCGCGATTCGCAGAACCCGGATGTCCGTCCGCAACTGGGCGAGCGCTGCAACTCGCTGGCGCGCAGCCTGCGCGAGGCGCTGCATGGCAAGTCCTGCAGCCCCAACCCGGCCCCGGCGGGCAGCACGCCGTAGGCAGGGCGCCTAAGCCAGTCGACGCAGCTCGGTGCGCAGCGACCGGGCGAAGGCGGCCGGTCGCGAGCGGACCACCCGCACCTGCGGCGTGCCATGCCAGCGCGCGGTATCGAGGATGGCTTGTGCCAGTTCCGCCAGCAGGCGCGGCTCGATCGCCACACCGGGTTCGAGTTCGATCGACTTGACCTCGAACAGGCCATCGCCGCGATGCGCCTTGGCGTCGAGCCGCCCGACCAGCCGGCCGCGATGCAGGATCGGCAGCACGAAGTAGCCGTAGCGCCGTCGCGCGGCCGGGACGTAGCATTCCAGGCTGTAGTCGAAATCGAACATCGCGCGCAGCCGCGTGCGGTCCCACACCAGCGGATCGAACGGCGACAGCAGTGCCGTGCGCGTGGCGCGCAGCCGCCCGCCCAGCGCCCGTTCCAGCAGGTCGGCGTGATCGCGATGCACGTAGCCGGGAGTCGCCCAGCCCTGTACCGCCACGGCCAGCAGTTCGCCGCTGGCCAGCAGCGGCGCGAGTTCGGCAGCGCCAACGCGGGGCTTGAGCCGGTGGTAGTCGGCGATCCACGCGGCCGGCGCCACGCCCAGTGCGCGCACGCCGTCGAGGACGAAGCGGCGACGCAGCGCGGCGGCCGGGAGCGTGGCCACCCGCGGATCGGGCGGCGGGTCGAGTTGCGCCAGCACCCGTTCGCTCAAGTCGTACACGCGCTGGAAGCGCTCGCGCCGCAGCACCATCAGTTCACCCAGGGCGAACCACGCCTCCAGCCAGCGCTTCTCCGGCTTCCACTCCCACCAGCCCGAGCTGGCCGCGCCCTGCTCGCGGGCAAAATCCGCCGCGCGCACCGGGCCCTCGGCGCGAATCCGCTCGAGCAGGCCGTCCATCCCGCTGCGCTGTTCGCGATGCATGCGTGCGGCGTGTCGGTGCGCCCAGTGTCCACCGCGCTGGTCGCTCCACGCACGGTGCCACGGCAGATCGGCGGCGCTGACGAAGCAGGCCTCGTGCGCCCAGGTTTCGGCCAGCTTGCCTTCGGCCAGCGCCTCGTCCAGCCAGGCCATCGGGTAATCACCCAACCGCGCGTGCAGTACCAGGTACGGGCTGCGCGCCACCACGTGGATGGTGTCGATCTGCAGCAAGCCCATGCGCTCGATGGCGGCCACCACGTCGGCGCGCCGGGCGCGTCGCCGGCTGGCCTGCAGCAAGCCCTGGGCCGCCAGTTGCAACAGGCGCGCCTGGGCAAGGCTGAGGGTGGGCGAAGCTGAAGCCCGGCTCAATGGCGTGTCGCCGTTGCCCGCATCGGCGGGCGATCTTGAGCGGACATATACACATCCCTTGCTAGGGTCGAGAGGAGTTCGGGTGCGGCGGCATGCGCGACCGGACCCCCGTGTTTTTTCGGACACTCATTCTGGCATGGAGGATTCCATCATGAACTTCCGCACTCCCCTGTACGGCTGCCTGTTGGCCGGCGGGTTGTTGTTCGCCGGCGCGAGCCTGGCGCAGGACACCCCTGCCCCGGCCGCTTCCGCCACCGCCACCGATACCGCCACGTTCAACACGCCGCAGGGTGAGGTCGTGGTCAAAAGCGCACCGGCTCCGGCGCCGACGATCGCCCCGGCGCCCTCGTTCCAGCAGTTGGCGGCGGGCGGCAAGGGCATCACCGAGGAACAGGCCTCGGCCTATCCTCCGCTGGCCAACGACTTCCTAAACGCGGACAGCAACAAGAATGGCAAGGTCAGCGAAGCGGAATACGCACGCTGGGTGAAGCAGCTGCATTGAACACGCGGACGCGATGCCCGTGAATCGTGCATTCACGGGCATCGGATAAACTTGCCGGCCTGAATCGACGGCCGGCATGGCGCTCGCCGCGCATCGGAAAGACATCATGAAACTCCCGCTCGTCGCAGCCTGCGCGGCATGGGCCTGCGTGGCTGCTGCCACGGCGCATGCACAGAATCCCGACCCGATGGACATCCGCGGCTGCACCGCGATCGAGAGCGATGCGCAGCGGCTGGCCTGCTACGACCAGGCCACCGGCCGGGTCAACCTGCCGGTGGCGCAGAAGCGCACGGTGCAGGCGGCCGGCGGCGAAGTGTTCGGCCACGACCATCCCGGCACACCCGCGGCCGGCCCCGGCAACAGCGAGGTGGCCGTGCCGCTGTCGCTGCTCGACAGCCGCTGGGAGCTGGCGCCGGAAAGCAAACTGGGCACCTTCAACGTACGCGGCTACAAGCCGGTCTACGTGCTGCCCATCTTCGCCAGCAGCAACCAGAACAACCAGCCGCACAGCCCCAACCCCGACAACGACGCCACCGGCAGCGAGCGGCTGGACAACATCGAGGCGAAGTTCCAGCTGAGCCTCAAGGCCAAGGTGTGGCAAGGCGTGTTCGGCGACGCCGGCGACCTGTGGGTGGGCTATACCCAGTCGTCGCGGTGGCAGGTCTACAACTCCACCCTGTCGCGCCCGTTTCGCGAGACGGACTACGAGCCCGAGGCGATGCTGATGTTCGACACCAGCTACCACGTGCTTGGCTGGGAGGGACGCCTGCTCGGCATCGGCTTCAACCACCAGTCCAACGGCCGCGGGCTGCCGTTGTCGCGCAGCTGGAACCGACTGATCGCCAACGTCGGCTTCGAACGCGAGGGCTGGACGGTGATGATCCGCCCGTGGTGGCGCATTCCCGAATCGCGAAGCATCGACGACAACCCCGACATCAGCGATTACGTGGGGCGCGGCGAGGTGGAGATCGTGCACGAGTGGAACGGCCAGGAATTCGGCCTGACCTTGCGCGACTCGTTCCGCGGCGGCAGCCGCCAGCACGGATCGTTGCGCTTCGGGTGGAGCTTTCCGATCGCCGGCAACCTGCGCGGCTACGCCGAACTGTTCAAGGGCTACGGCGAGAGCCTGATCGACTACAACCACAACGCCACCTACCTCGGCGTGGGCGTGTCGTTGCTGGACTGGTACTGACGCGCGACGCGTTGCCGGCGGGCTTCAACGCTCGCCGGCGACGCCGTTGCGTTCACCAATGCACTGGCGCATCGGGGCACGATTGCCCTGGTTGCTCAGTGGTGATGGCCACCCGCACCGTGCACGTGGCCATGTGCCAGCTCTTCCTCGCTGGCCGCGCGCACGTCGGTCACCTCGATGGCGAAATGCAGGGTCTTGCCCGCCAGCGGATGGTTGCCGTCGATGAAGACCTTGTCGTCCTCGACGCGGGTGACGGTGACGTTGATCTCGCCCTGCGGACCGCGGCCCTGGAACTGCATGCCGGGCTGGATGTCCTCCACGCCCTGGAAGGCCGAGCGCGGCACTTCCTGCATCAGCTCGGGATGGTGCACGCCGTAACCCTCCTCGGGAACCACGTCGGCGGTGAACTTGTCGCCCGCCGAGCGGCCTTCCAGCTGCTTTTCCAGGCCCGGTACGATCTGGCCGCCGCCGTGCAGGTAGGTCAGCGGATCGCGACCGGCGGAGCTGTCGATGACCTGGTTCTGGTCGTCGGTGAGGGTGTAGTGGAAGGCGGCAACGGAATCTCGGGCAATCTGCATCATCTGGCCTCGCTCGGGGGTCATGTGGGCCGACCACGGTCGGCAAAGGGACAAAGCCTATCAGACCGCGCGCGCATGGCCTGCGCAGGAGGCGTCCCGAGCGCCGCCGACCAGCTCAATGCAGGCCGTGGCGATCGCCGTGGACCGCGGTGACGGGATGGTTCACCCCTGCAAGCGGGCCCGCGTGTCGCGACCGATCTTCTGCGGCGTGTCGGTGGGCGCGTAGCGCTTGACCACCTGGCCGTTGCCATCGACCAGGAACTTGGTGAAGTTCCACTTGATCGCCTCGCTGCCGAGGATGCCCTTGGCCTGGCTTTTCAGCCATTGGTACAGCGGCGCGGCGTGCTCGCCGTTCACCTCGACCTTGGCGAACATCGGAAAGGTCACGTCGAAGCGGGTGCTGCAGAAATCCTTGATCTCGGCTTCGCTGCCCGGCTCCTGGTGGCCGAACTGGTCGCAGGGAAAGCCCAGCACCACCAGGCCCAGCTCGCGCTGTTCGCGCCACAAGGCTTCCAGGCCCTCGTATTGCGGAGTGAATCCGCACTGCGAGGCGACGTTGACCACCAGCAAGGTCTTGCCGCGCCACTCACCCAGCGATCGCGGCTTGCCGTCGATGTCGGTCACGGTGAAATCGTGGATGCTGGTCATGGCTTGCTCCGGAACTGTGGCGGGTGTCCGGCCAGCGTACGCCATCGAGATGGCTCGGGCATATCCATATGCGGCATGCTCCTTTGGCGCCGGCGGTGCGCGCGGCTACCGTCAAGGCGTTGCCGCCACGCCGGATTCGCCGTGCTCCACCTCGCCCTCGTGCTGCTGTCCCTGTTGCTGCTGGCCGGCGTGTTCAGCCGCGCGACGGACGATCCGTGATCGGCGCCACTCACCCCTGGGTGGCGGGGATCTCGAACACCTGGCGCAGGTAGGCCACGTAGGCCGGGTCATCGCACATGTTCTTGCCGGGGGAATCGCTGAGCTTGGCCACCGGCTGGCCGTTGCAGCGGATCATCTTGATCACGATGTTGATCGGCGCCGGCCCCACGTCGTTGGTGAGGTTGGTGCCAACGCCGAAGGCGAGTTGGCAGCGGCCGCGGAAATGCGCGTAGAGCTGCATCACGCGCGGGATGTCCAGGCCGTCGCTGAACACCAGCACCTTGTTGCGCGGGTCGACGCGGTTGTCGCGGTAGTGCGCCAGCACCTTCTCGCCCCAGGCGAACGGATCGCCGGAATCGTGGCGGGTGCCGTCGAACAGCTTGCAGAAGTACATGTCGAAATCGCGCAGGAAGGCATCCAGCCCGTACACGTCGGACAGCGCGATGCCCAGATCGCCACGGTATTCGCGCGCCCACGCCTCCAGCGCCGCGACCTGCGAATCGCGCAGCCGCGGCCCCAGCGCCTGGTGTGCCTGCAGATACTCGTGCGCCAGCGTGCCCAGCGGGGTCAGGCCCAGTTCGCGTGCCAGCCACACGTTGCTGGTGCCGGCCAGCTGCGCGCCCAGTTCGTCGCGCAAGGTGATGACCACCTCCTGCTGCCAGCGCCGCGAATACCGCCGGCGGGTGCCGTAATCGGCGATGCGGCACAGCGTGTAATCCGGCGCATCGCGCAGCATGGCGATCTTGTCGTGCAGGCGCCGGCGCCCTTCGGCCAGATCCAGCCCGGCGCTGGTGCGGCGGAAATATACCTCGTTGACGATCGCCAGCAGCGGCACCTCGAACATGATCGTGTGCAGCCACGGCCCGCGGATGCGGATCTCGATCTCGCCGGGCACGGCGGCCGAGGGCGCGATCTCCACGTACTTCTCGTTGAGCTGGAACAGGCCCAGGAAATCGACGAAATCGCTCTTGATGAAACGCCAGCTGCGCAGGTAATCCAGCTCGTCCGCGCGAAAACGCAGGCGACACAGCGCGGCCAGTTCGGCGCGGATGTCGTCGATGCACGCGGCCAGGTCAATACCCGGCGTGCGGCACTTGAAGCGGTATTCCACCTCGGCCGCGGGATACTGGTGCAGCACCACCTGCATCATCGAGAACTTGTACAGATCGGTGTCGAGCAGCGATTCGATGACCATCGGGCGCCCAGGGGAGGAAGAAGCGGCAGCACCGGCCATTATCCATGGTCGGCCATCGGCGCCGGGCAAAATAAAACCCCATCGGCCAGGGGAGGACCGATGGGGCTTGTCAGGCGGCCTCCAGGGGAGGTAAGGCCGGCCCCTCAGCAAGGCGATGGATTGCCCCGCTTCCTGTCGCCGTCACGGCGATACATGGGCTTAGTGTGTGCGCGACGACGTGAGTTCAACGTGCACGCCCGCCGCCGTTCAGCGCCGCGACAGGTGCGCCGCCCCGCCCGGCGCCAAAGCTGGCCCTACACTGGGCCCATTGCACGGAGAATCCCATGCGCGGAACCTCGATCGACGCCCCCCGGATGACGCGGATCACCGCCCTGCTTGCGATCGCGCTGATGCTTCTCGGCAGCAGTCGATTCGTGCGCGCCGCCGAACTCCGCATCGACCTGGGCCATGGTGCCACCCGCTGGAGCACCACCACCCTGCTGGCGCGCCCGGACGCGCGCACCGTCACCGTGCTCGGCGACGTGGCGTTCAAGCGCACCCGACACTACCGCGCCGTGCCGCTGGCGGCCCTGCTGCCCGGCATCGTGGCCGGCGATCACCTGCAATTTGTCGCGAAGGACGGCTTTGTCGCCGAAATACCCGCCGCGCTGATCCTGAGCCGGCGCGGCAGCGTCGCCTGGCTGGCGATCGAGGAGCCGGCCCGGCCGTGGCCGGCGCTGCCTGGCGGACACGGCCGCGCCGGCCCGTTCTATGTCGTGTGGACGCAGCCGCGCGCGGCGGGCGTGGGACCGGAGCAATGGCCATATCAACTGGCCACGATCCGCCGCGCCGACAGCATGGCCGCGCGTTTTCCGGCCATTCTGCCGGACCCGCGAACGCCGGCGGACAGCGCCGTGCGGCGAGGGCTGGCGGTGTTCCAGCGCACCTGCTTCGCCTGCCACACACTCAACGGCGCCGGCGATGCCCGACTCGGGCCGGACCTCAACATTCCGCACAACCCCACCGAGTACCTGCGCGCCGACCTGCTGCGCGGGTACATCCGCGATCCGCAATCGCTGCGCCGCTGGCCGCAGGCGAAGATGCCGGGCTTCGACACGCGGGCGCTTTCCGACGCCGACCTCGATGATCTGCTGAGCTACCTGCGCCACATGGCGGGGAGAAAAACATTGCCGGGCGGCGGGCACTGAGTTTTCAGCGCGGCGCGTCCTGAGCCTCCGCACCGTGTGGCGGCGTCATCAGCGCTTCCAGCGCGCGATCGCGGCGCGGCTTCGGGTCGCGAGCCAAAGCGCGGACGTCGGCGTAGAACGCCGTCCAGTCCTGCCCCGAGCGCTGGAACAGCACGTCGAACGCCGGCACCCAGTGGTCGTACAAGCCGAACGGCAGCAGCCGGGCGTTGTTGATCGGCTGCGCCACCCACGCGTCGTAGCGATGGTCGCCGGGCCATCGGCGTTCGCGCCACTGCGCGTAGCGTTCGCGGAACGCGGCGATCGCGGCCTGCTTGCCGGCTTCCATTGCCTCGGCATCGACGCCGCTGGCGTACAACAGCTTCAGGCGCTCGCGCAGATCCAGCACGAGCCGGGTGAAGCCGTCGGCGATCGCGTCATCGTGGCCTTGCGCCGGCGGCAGGCCGCGCGAGGCGCGCCATTCGCGCAGGCCCTGGCGCTGCACGAAGCTGGCGAAGGATTCGTTGAACGCGCTGTCGCTTTTCACGTAGATCAGCTGGTGCGCCAACTCGTGGAAGATCGTGCCGGCCAGTTCGTCGTCGTCCCAGCGCAGCATGCTGGACAGCACCGGATCGGCAAACCAACCCAGCGTCGAATACGCCGGCACGCCACCGATCCACACATCGTCACCGCGGGCCTTCCAGCGCGCCGCATCGGCCTGCGCCGCCTGTTCGCTGAACCAGCCCCGGTAAGCCACGCAACCGGCGATCGGAAAGCACTGCGGCACCGCCTGCACCGAATGGCGCGGCGCAGCGAACACGTTCCACACCACGTAGTCGCGATCCAGCGGCACGTAGCCGGTGTAGCTGCGATTGTCAGGCAGGCCCAGCTCGCGCGAGGCGAACCGGCGCGCCTGCAGCGCCAGGCGCAGGCGCGCGGCCAGCTGCGGGTCGGTGTGCGGGTCGGCGAGCACGCGCTCGATCGGGCGTCGATGCACGATGAGTTCGGCTTGCCCGTGGGCGGCCTGCGCGTAGTAGCGCACGCTGGTGCAGGCGGACAGGGCAAGTCCCGCCACCATCAGGAGGGCAAACCGGAATATCGCGGCGGATGCGCTTGACGGTCGCGAAGGCATCCGCCGATTGTGCCTGAACGCCCGGCGCTACCGGGCGCGGCGGGGGTCAATGGCGACGGTCGTCGCGGTCGCGCGAATGACGTCCGCCGCGCTGCGAGTCGCGATGTCCCGAGTGGCCATCGTCGCGGTAATGGCCGCGGTCGTTGTCGCGATGGCGGTAGTCGCGTCCGTAGTCGCGCCCGTGATAGCGCGGATAGCGCGAACCGCCGTACCAGTGCGAGCTGATGCCGACGCTCACTCCGGGTGCGTAGCAGCAACCGTAGTAGCCGCCGTAATAGGCCGGCCCGTAGTAGCTGTCGTAAGGCGAGGCGTAGTACGTCGTGCCGCTGCCGTAATACGCGTCGCCGGACGACCCGCCGCCACGCACGTAGGTATAGCCGGGGTCGTAATAGCAACCGGACAGCGCCGCCGCTGCCACCATCAATCCAACGCAAGCGAGCAGTCGTTTCATGGTTCACCTCCGCGGTGCTTATCAAGCTCCACGCTGGACCATGCCGCTTGAACTCTGCCTGAGCGGACCCGGCGCCGCGGCACCGGCCCGCCCGCGGAGATTCAACCCTTGCGCTTGCCCAGGTCGTCGCGCGGCGATGCCGTCACGGACGCATCGCCCGTGCCGGTCACCGGCGCGTGCATCTCCGTCACGTTGGGGGTCGGATGCGACGGGTTGGCGCCAGGCCACGACGGCTCGCGCTGGTCCCGCTCATGCTTGGCGTCAAGCAAGGCCTGGATATGCGCCACGGCTTCTTCCGGGCTGATGTGCGCCACCGGCCGGTCGGCCGGACGAGGGCGCGCGGGCGACGACTTGGGCGCAGGCCGGGTTGCGACCCGAGGTGCAGCTGGCCGCGTGACCAACGGCTTCTTCGCCATGGCTTTCTTCGCGGCAGGCTTCTTCGCGGGCGTGGCCCTGGCCGCGGATTTCACGGGCACGGCCTTGCGTGCGGCGGACTTGCGCGGTGCCGACTCGCGCGACGCTGCGCTGACGCTGGCGCGAGACTTCTTCGCTGCGGGCTTCGGCGCGGCCTTGCGGGTAGCGACTTTGCTTGTCTCCGGCCGCCGGGGCGTCGCCTTCTTCGCGCTGCGCGGGCCGGTCGTGCGCTTGGCGACGGCCTTCTTCGCGGCGGTTTTCTTCGCCGGGGACTTCCTGGCGGCTGCCTTCTTCACGGCGACCTTTTTCGCCGGAGCTTTCTTCGCAACTGATTTCTTCGCGGCGGGCTTCTTCGCGACGGACTTCTTCGCGGTGGCTTTCTTCGCGACTGGCTTTTTCGCTGCGGACTTTTTCGCCGATGCTTTCCCTGCCGCGGACGTCTTCGCTGCCGACTTGCGGGTCATTGCCATGCGTTCGTTCTCCTGCGGTGAGCGGTGAGCAACGCGGCCAGTATGCGCGTATCGGCGCGCGACGGCATTACGCAGCGCAAGAAGCGTTCATCTGCGGGCCGACCGAACGCGCGCTCAGCCCGGGTGCATCAGCGCGTCGAGAAAGTGCGGCAGCACGCGATGATTGATCGCGATGGTGAACAGCACGCCATAGGCTGCGCCCCACAGGTGCGCGTTGTGGTTGACGTTGCCCTGCCCGCGCCGGTCCATGTAGATCGAATAGGCGGTGTACAGCACCGCGTAGACGATTGCCGGCATCGGGATCACCAGCACGATGATCTGCTGCCATGGCGCGATCAGGATGTAGGCGAACAGCACCGCCGACACCGCGCCCGACGCACCCAGGCTGCGATAGTCCGGGTTGTTCCGGTTCTTCAGCCAGGTCGGCAGGATCGAGACCACCAGCCCACCGATGTAGAACAGCGCGAATCCCAGCGTGCCGAGCACGCCGGTGTAGAACGGCTCCATCGCACGCCCGAAGAAGAACAGCGTGAACATGTTGAACAGCAGGTGGCCGAAATCCGCGTGCACCACGCCGTAGGTCACCAGCCGGTGGTACTCGCGCTGGCGGGTGATCGCCGGCGGCCACAGGATCAGGTCGTTCATCAGCCGCGCGTTCTTGAACGCCATGAACGAGACGATGCAGGTGATGGCAATGATGGCCAAGGTGATCGGCATGGACGGTTCCGCGACGCAAAAGTCGGCATCTTGGCGCCTTGCCCCGGGCTTGTCGACTCGCCCGGCGCCCCGGCGCACTTATGCCCGGCGCGGCGCGGCTTATGCGAAAGCGGCAGTGTCGCCGCCGTGGCCGCCCCTCTATCATCTGCCGTTTTGCACCGCGCCCCGCGGTCGGACGAAATGCATGAGCCTGCTCCGTTACCTGCATCTGGACGTCTTTGCGGCCACCCTCGGCGGTGGCAACCACCTGGGCGTGGTGATCGGCGCGGACGGCTGGGACAGCGCGGCGATGCAGCGTTTCGCGCGCTGGACGGCGCTGGTGGAAACCACCTTCCTGCTGCCGCCGACCGCCCCCCGGGCGAGCTATCGGGTGCGCATCTTCACGCCGCACGAGGAGATCCCGTTTGCCGGCCACCCCAGCATCGGCAGCGCCCATGCGGCGCTGGAAGCAGGTCTGGCCACGCCGCGCGACGGACTGCTGTGGCAGGAGTGCGGCGCCGGCGTGTTGCCGATCCGGGTCGAAGGCAGCGGCGCCATGCGCGAACTGCTGCTGCGCTCGCCGGGCGAACGCGTGCTGGCGACCGGCCGCGACGCAAACCCGCTGCTGGCCGCAGCGCTGCACGGCGTGACCGATGGCGCGCTGCCGCCGGCGCTGGTCGACGGCGGCCGACGCTGGTGGCTGGCCGAGGTCGCCGACGAAGCCAGCCTGCGCGCCTGGCAACCCGACCACGCGGCCATTCTTGCGCTGGCCCGCGCCAGCAGCAGCATGGGGCTGTGCGCCTTCGCACGCGTGGCATCGGATCAGCCGCGACTGGTGGTGCGCGCATTCCCCGCCGGCGTGGGCATCGTCGAAGACCCCGCCTCCGGCGCCGCCAACGGGTTGATCGCCGCCTGGATCGCACACGCCGAACCGCATGGCCCGCTGGCCCGCGGCTACCAGGTCAGCCAGGGCCGCGAGATCGGCCACGACGCGCAGCTGATGGTGCACATCGACAACGACGCGATCTGGGTCGGCGGGCGCAGCCACACCATCGTCGACGGCAGCCTGGCCTGGTCGGCGTGAGCTTCCAGTCTCTCGGTGCCGGTGAAAGCGGCTTTCTGCTCGGGCGCTGACACGCACGCGCCCACGGCTTAAGCTCGTCGCACCTGCGACCGCCGGGAGCGCACGATCGTGTTCCATCCCTTGCACAGGCTGGGCCGTGCCCTGGCCCGTTACCTCTCGAAGCCGCGCGTCGGCGGCATGCATTTCGGCACCTCGCGCCACGACATGCTGGAGGCATCGCTGCGGCCGGCCGACGTGCTGCTGGTCGACGGCAACAGCCGCATCGGCACCGCGATCAAGTACGTCACCCAGTCGAGCTGGTCGCACGCGGCGTTGTACGTGGGCGACGCCCTGCGCGACCGCTACCCCGCGCTCGGTGAGCACGTGCTGATCGAAGCCGACGTGGTGGAAGGCGTGCGTGCGCTGCCGCTGCAGGCGTATCGCGGGGCGCACACGCGCATCTGCCGCCCGGTCGGGTTGCACGCCGGCGAGATCGAGCAGGTGATCGAACACGCCGCGCGTCGCCTCGGCCAGCGCTACGACATGCGCAACGTGATCGACCTGATGCGCTACCTGCTGCCGACGCCGCCGGTGCCCGGACGCTGGCGCCGGCGCCTGCTGGCGCTGGGCAGCGGCGAGCCGACCCGGGCGATCTGCTCGTCGCTGATCGCGGCGGCCTTCCACAGCGTGCGTTATCCGATCCTGCCGATGCTGGACCGCGACTACCGCCAGTTGCGCGGCACCCAGCGCGCGCGCCAGGAGATCCTGCACATCCGCAGCTCCAGCCTGTTCACGCCGCGCGACTTCGACATCTCGCCCTACTTCCGCATCATCAAGCCGATGATCGAGAGCGGTTTCGATCCGCACCACCTCCACTGGGCGACCCTGGCGCCCGGCGACCTGCAACCGTCGGCGGGATCGCTGCAGGCCCCGCGATGAATCGGCGCGCCGCTCAGCGCAGGTTCGGCAGCGCCGCGAGGCACGACTCGCGGCAAAGGTAGCGCTGGTTGGTTTCCCCGCCGTCGTACAGATAGGCTGCCCCGCCGGCGAAAATCTCCCAGTGGTAGAGCTGGCCCGCACGGCGCAGGGTGCCGCGGTAGCTGCACGGCATGATGATCGCCTCGGCGTCGAACGTGGCCGGATCGACCACCTCGGCCAGCGTGAAATACCGCGCCACGTCCGCGCGACTGAGCGTCAACGCGCTGCAGATGTCGGCGTCGGCGCGCGTGGCATCGACCTGCCGCTGCAACGAAACAACCTCGATGCCGCCATTGCCGCGCACCGGCACACACGCAGCCAGCGCTGCGCCCAGCAGCACCAGGCCCAACGCCTTCACGGCTTGCCTCCAGCGGTCAGCGCCTGCAGCAACTGGGCGCCCTCGGTGACCTCCTTGCGGGCGATCGCGCCGTGCGCGTAGACGTCGCCCAACAGGTTCAGGCCGAACAGGCCGACCAGAATATCCACCAGGTACTTGAGCGACTTCAGTTGTTCCGGCGTCGGCGCCTCGAACGCCTTCTGCGCGGGCTGGAACGTGCCCACCACCTCGATCCCCAGCGAGTCCTGGTTGGAGGGATAGCGCGAGGGATACGGCTTGCCCAGTTCATGTCGCGAAAGGTTCTTCGCGCGGGTACCGAAGCCCACGCCTTTCGCGTGCATGAGCGAGGCAATCGTCTTCAGTTCCTGCGGATCGCAGCCGTGTTCGACCTGGCAGCGCGCCTGCAGCACACCGACGTGCCAGCACACCTGATCGACGCGTGCGGTCTGGCAGATCTTGCCGGCCTTGTCGATCAAGAAGTGCGCGCCGGTCTGCTTGCCGCCCGCGTACGCTTCGAGCGTGCTGGTGGCGGTGGAGGAATCGGTACGATGCAGCACGATCGCGTGGACGGCATCCAGGCTGCCATGCTCGATCGACGCATACAGCTTGACCTCGATCGCCGGGTTGACCAGCTTGCCCTTGTCCAGCGTTGCCATCGGCCGCCCTCCCCTGGAGATGCGCCGCCGCCCGATGGCGGGCGCGGCGCGTTGGAAATTCCGTCGCACGATGCTGCAGCCCCCGGCCGGAGGCGTCAAGCAACCGGCATCAGGCCGCCGCGCCCGCCGCCTGCCCCGACGCCCACGCCCACTGGAAGTTGTAGCCGCCGAGCCAGCCGGTGACGTCGACCACCTCGCCGATGAAGTAGAGGCCGGGCACGAGTTTCGATTGCATCGTGCTGGAGGAGAGCCCATCGGTGTCGACGCCGCCGAGAGTGACTTCGGCGGTGCGGTAGCCTTCCGTGCCGCTGGCGGTGATCGGCCACGCGGCGAGCTGCGCGCCGATCTGCGTCAGTTCGGTCTCGCGGTACTGGCGCATCGGGCGGTTGCCGAGCCATTGCTCGCACAACCGCTGCGCGAGGCGCTTGGGCAACACCTCGCCGAGCACGGTCTTCAGTTCGGCCAGCGGCCGCGCCGTGCGTTGGTCGACCAGCCAGGCGCCGACGTCGAGGTCCGGCAGCAAGTCGAGGCGCAAGTCGTCGCCGGGCTGCCAGTACGAGGAGATCTGCAGGATCGCCGGGCCGCTGATGCCGCGATGGGTGAACAGCAATCCGGCGCGAAAACCCTGCCTGCCCACGCGGGCCTCCACCCTCGGCAACGCCACACCGGCCAGATCCGCGTAATGCTCCTGGTGCTTGCCGCTCAGCGTCAGCGGCACCAGGCCGGCGCGCGTGGGCAGCACGGCGTGGCCGAACTGGCGCGCCAGTTCGTAACCGAAACCGCTGGCGCCCATGCTGGGAATCGACAGGCCGCCCGAGGCGACCACCAGCGACTCGGCATGCACCTCGCCGCGCGCGGTGTGCACGCTGAAGCCCTCCGGCGTCCTGCGCACGCGTTGCACGGCGCAGTTCGCCTCCACCGTGACGCCGGCCGCGGCGCACTCGTCCAGCAGCATGCGCACGATCTGCTTCGAGGAGTCGTCGCAGAACAACTGGCCCAGCTCCTTCTCGTGGTAGGCGATGCGATGCTTCTCCACCAGCGCGACGAAATCCCACGGCGTGCAGCGCGCCAGCGCGGACTTGGCGAAATGCGGGTTGGCCGAGAGGTAATTCGCCGGCGTCGTGCCCAGGTTGGTGAAGTTGCAGCGGCCGCCGCCGGACATCAGGATTTTCTTGCCGACCTTGTTGGCGTGATCGACCACCAGCACGCGCCGGCCGCGCTGGCCGGCGGTGATCGCGCACATCAGGCCGGCGGCGCCGGCGCCGATGATCAACACGTCGGTTTTCAAGAACTCACCATGGTCACGCCATCAAGCTCGTTGTTCGTCATCCCGGCGCGGCGCCTTTCAACGACCGAAGGGTCGGTCAAGCCGGGACCCGGTGACTGTGTCCGTTGAAAGGCGCCGGATTCCGGCTTGCGCCGGAATGACGGAAGTGAGGGTTGCGCCATTATCGCCCAGCGCCATCGCTTACACTTTGCCTCCTGTTCCCAGCGAGCCGCCGCCATGCCTTCCTTCGACGTGATCTCCGAAGTCGACAAGCACGAACTGACCAATGCCGTCGACCAGGCCAACCGCGAACTCGGCACGCGCTTCGACTTCAAGGGCGTGGACGCGAAGTACGTGCTGGACGATGGCGTGATCGCCCAGAGCGCCCCCAGCGAATTCCAGCTGCAGCAGATGCTGGACATCCTGCGCGCCCGCCTGATCGCGCGGAAGATCGACGTGCGCGCGCTGGACGTCGGCGACCCGGAAACCAACCTGGGCGGCTCGCGCCAGAAGATCACCGTCAAGCAGGGCATCGAGCAGCCGGTGGCGAAGAAACTGGTGGCCGAGCTGAAGGCGGCCAAGCTCAAGGTCGAGGCGCAGATCAACGGCGACAAGCTGCGCGTCAGCGGCAAGAAGCGCGACGACCTGCAGGCGGCGATGGCGGTGCTGCGCAAGGCCGACGTGGAACTGCCGCTGCAGTTCGACAATTTCCGCGACTGAGCCGGGATTCGGGATTCGGGATCGAGGCCGGCATCCCACGCGCCCCGCCACAGCGGATCAAGGCCTTCCCCCGCAGGAGCCCGCTCGCGGGCGATGCTTTTCTTCGCGGGATCCCGGATTCGCAAGAGCAAAAGCATCGCCCGCGAGCGGGCTCCTACGCTTTGGACAGCAGCCGTCCGCCCATCGCCGCGTTGACGGCCACCACCACGGCCACCGCCAGTGCGTGGGTCAGCAGGTCGGTGGCGGCGGAATCGAACGCGTGGCAGATCTCCAGCAGGCTGGCCGAAGCCGCCGCGCTGGCCAGGCCGATCAGCACCGCGGCAAGCACCGGCCGCAGCGGGCAGGCGCGGCGCAGCAGCACGACCAGCAGCGCGGACAGCGGCACCGAGAAGCCGATGATGAAGAGCAGGCAGTCGGCGCTCTGCTGCACGCCGGCGACTTCGGTGCCCGGCGCGAGCCACGTGCGCAGGCAGCCGAGGCCGCTGGCACCGATCCACAGCAAGGCACCGGGCAGCGGCAGCCACGCCCATGCCGCACGCCGCCCGGGCACGGCCAGCGCGAACGCGGCCCACGCCGCGCTGATCGCGGTGATCACCGCGCCGATGCCGGCCCAGGCCAGGTCCGGCGTGGCGGCCCAGCGCCGCAGCATCGGACCTGCGCCGTAGTGCATCAGCAAGCCGGCCGCCAGCGCCGCCACCAGCAGCAGCCAGCCGGCCGTGCGCAGCCCTGGCGGCAGCAGCCGCCGCACCGGCACCAGGTCGGTGCCAAGGCGGTCGATCAACGCCTGGTGGGATTGCGGATCGGCCGTCACGTCAGGGTTCTCCATGGAAACGTTCGCGCAGTGCCTTCAGCGCGCGATGCAGGTTCACTTTCAGCGCGCCGGTATTACGCCCGGTCAGCTCGGCCGCCTCGCTGAGCGAGCGCTCGCGCAGGCCAAGCTGTTCCACCGCCTCGCGCTGGCCGGGCGACAACTCGGCGATCGCCTCGTGCAGGCGCTGTGCGCGCTGCTCGCTTTCGGTGGCGGCGCTGGCGTCGTCGGCATCCGGGTGACGGTCGAGCGCGAATTCATCGTGCAGTTCGCGGCTGTCGCGGCGACCGCGGCTGCGCAGGGAGTCGATCGCGCGGCGAGCGGCGATCGCGCCGAGCCAGGCGTCGTAGGAACGGCTGGGGTCGTAGGTCTGGCGCACGCGATGCACGGTGATCAGGGTTTCCTGCACCACGTCATCCAGATGATCTGGCGCCACACCCTGGCGGCGTGCCACGGCGCGGATCAGCGCCACCGAATCGGCCAGCAGTTTTTCGTAGGCACGCCGGTCGCCGGCCTGCGCGGCGGCCATCCACGCCGACCGGCGCCGGTCGGGCGATTCGCTGGCGCTGGCGGCGGCGGATTCGGCTGGCACGGTCCGGACGGGACTGATCCCATGGGAAAGTCCACTATCTAGACCCATGAAGGCGGTGGCGGTCAAGGCTTGCGACCCGTTCGCTCCACGACGGAACGCTCACCGGGGTCTTCGCCGCATCGTGCGCCGACGTTACCTCCTGCCCGCAGGTAACCCGGGCGGCGGTGGCGGCGAATCCTCAGGCAACCACCCACGGATGAAACTCCATGCTCGTGTTGATCCTCGCCTATCTCGGCGGTGTCCTGACCATCCTCAGCCCGTGCATCCTGCCGGTGCTGCCGTTCGTGTTCGCCCGCTCCGACCGGCCGTTCATGCGCAACGGCTTGCCGATGCTGCTGGGCATGGCGATCACCTTCGCCGTGGTCGCCACGCTGGCCGCGCTCGGCGGCGGCTGGGCGGTGCACGCGAACCAGTACGGCCGCTGGGTGGCGATGGCGGTGCTGGCCTTCCTCGGCCTGACCCTGCTGTCGACTCACCTGGCCGAATGGATTACCCGCCCGTTCGTGGCGCTGGGCAACCGGCTGTCGCAGCGCTCGGCCGCCGACGGCGACTCGGTCTGGGGCGCTGCCGGCCTGGGCGTCGCCACCGGCCTGCTGTGGGCGCCGTGCGCGGGGCCGATCCTCGGCCTGTTGTTGACCGGTGCCGCGTTGAACGGCGCCAGCGTGCAGACCACCCTGCTGCTGCTCACCTATGCGGCCGGCGCCGCCACGTCGCTGGGCCTGGCGCTGCTGATCGGCGGCAAGGTGTTCGCGCTGATGAAGCGTTCGCTGGGCGCCGGCGAATGGGTGCGTCGTGCGCTCGGCGTGCTGGTGCTGTGCGGCGTGGCCGCGATCGCGCTGGGCCTGGACACCGGCCTGCTTACCCGCGTCTCGCTGGCCAGCACCAGCGGCATCGAGCAGAAGCTGATCAATGCCGTGCGCCCGGCGCCGGCGCCGCAGCCGCCGCTGAAGGCCGGCGATCCGCTGCCGGTGGAAGGCACGTTCCCGTCGCTGGCCGGCGCCACGCAATGGCTCAACAGCCCGCCGCTGAGCACCGAATCGCTGCGCGGCAAGGTGGTGCTGGTCGATTTCTGGACCTACTCCTGCATCAACTGCCTCCGCACGCTGCCGTACGTGCGCGGCTGGGCCGACAAGTACAAGGACCACGGCTTGGTGGTGATCGGCGTGCACGCGCCGGAGTTCGCCTTCGAAAAGAATCCGGCCAACGTGACCAAGGCGGTGAAGGACCTGGGCGTCGACTACCCGGTCGCTCTGGACAACGACTACGCGATCTGGAGAGGGTTCAACAACGAATACTGGCCGGCGCATTACTTCATCGACGCGCAGGGACGGATCCGCCACCACCATTTCGGCGAAGGCGAATACCGGCAGAGCGAAGACGTGATCCGCCAGTTGCTGACCGAGGCCGGCCAGAAGGACCTGCCGGGTGGCTACGTGCGCGACGACCATCGCGGCGTGGAGGCGGCGGCGTCGAACGATCCCACCCGCTCGCCCGAGACCTATGTCGGCTACGCCCGCGCCAGGAACTTCGTCGGCGGCCGCGTGGCGCGCGACGAGGCGCACGACTATCGCGCACCGGCCGCGCTGGCCACCAACCAGTGGTCGCTCGACGGCCGCTGGACCGTGCATGACGAGAACGCGCAACTGGAACAGGCCGGCGGCGCCATCGTCTACCGCTTCCGCGGCCGCGACCTGCACCTGGTGCTCGGCCCGGCGGCTGACGGCAAGCCAATCCGCTACCGCGTCACCATCGACGGCAAGCCGCCCGGCGCCGACCACGGCATGGACACCGACGCCGACGGCAACGGCACCGTCACCAGCCAGCGCCTGTACCAGCTGGTGCGCCAGGCCAACGGCAGCGGCGAGCGCCTGTTCGAGATCACCTTCCTCGATCCCGGCGTGCAGGCCTACGCCTTCACGTTCGGCTGATCCGATCCCGCATCCCGCAAATCCCATTCCGTCCCCCACGGAGGTCGCCATGTCACATGTCAATGAAACCCTCGCGATGGATCGCCGCCGCTTCCTGCGCGCCGCGCTCGGCGGCGGTGCCTTGCTGGCCGTGGGCGGCGGATGGCTGGTGCCGCGTCTGCATGCGGCAGCCAACACGCCGGTGGGTGAACCCGGCAACGTGGTGCTGGAGATCTTCGACGATGCGGGCCGCGACCTCGGCGCGCGCGAGGTGCCGAAGCTGGTGCTGAGCGACACGCAGTGGCGGCAGCGACTGTCGTCGGCGTCGTACCAGATCATGCGTCACGAGGGCACCGAACGCGCCTTCAGCGGCGAACACGAACGCCCGGCCGCGCCCGGTCTGTTCCGCTGCATCGCCTGCGGCACGGCGCTGTACGACGCCGCCACCGAGTTCGACTCCGGCACCGGCTGGCCGAGCTTCTGGCAGCCGATCGCGCGGCGCAACCTGGTCGAGGCGACCGACCACCTGTTAGGCATGACCCGCACGGCGATCAGCTGCAAGGGTTGCGACAGCCACCTCGGCCACGTTTTCAACGACGGCCCGCGACCGACCGGCCTGCGCTACTGCATGAACTCGGTGGCGTTGCGTTTCGTGCCGCGCACAATGGGCTGAATCCCCGGCTACCCCGGCTTGGATTTCCCCGCGCGAGGCGCCATCTGCTCTGCAGGGCGTCGCCCGCCCGTTGCCGGAGTCCGACATGAGCACCGCACTGACCATCCCCTGCCCCCATTGCAGCGCGCTCAACCGCGTGCCCGCCGAGCGCGTCGCGGAGCATCCGAACTGCGGCCGCTGCAAGCAGGGCTTGTTCGAGGGACATCCGACGGAACTGACCACGGCGAACTTCGACGCGATCGCCGGCCGCGGCGACCTGCCGGTGCTGGTGGACTTCTGGGCGCCGTGGTGCGGGCCGTGCGTCGGCTTCGCGCCGGTGTTCGTGCAGGCCGCCGGCAAGTTCGAGCCGCGTCTGCGGCTGGCCAAGCTGGATACCGAGGCGCAACCGCAGATCGCCGCGCGCTTCAACATTCGCAGCATTCCCACCCTGATCATGTTCAGGCAGGGCCGCGAGATCGCGCGGCAATCCGGCGCGCTGAACGCGGCGCAGCTGCAGCAGTTCGTCGAAGGCGCGCTGGCGCGCGGCTGATCAGCGCGCCGCGGTGCCGGCCGCCTGCCAGCGCAGCCAGTCGATCACGGCGACCACCGCCGCGCGCGGCTTCGCCGGCGGTCGCACGATCCAGTACGAAGTTCCCAACGGCACGTCGAGCTCGCCGAACGGACGCAGCAGGCTGCCGTTCGCCACGTCGTCCGCGGCCAGTCGATGACGCGCCAGCGCCGCGCCCTGCCCCTGCATCGCCGCACGCAGCACCAGGTCGGACGAGGTATAGCGGGCGCCGCCCTGCAGCGCGAGCTTCGCCGGTCCGTGCACGCTGCGCCACGCTTCCCATGACGCCTGCGGATCGCGGTCGTGCAGCAGGCGCAGGCCGGCCAGTTGCGCCGGCTTCGATGGGCGTCCGGACGCCTGCCACAGCGCCGGGCTCATCACCGGATACAGCGCATCGTCCATCAACGCTTCGGCATGCAACCCCGGCCACGGTCCCGTGCCCATGCGGATTGCCAGATCGATGCGGCCGTCGTCCAGCGCGTCGAGGCGCTGCTCCACCTGCACCGACAGCTCGATCTTCGGATGCGCTTTTTCCAGCGCAGGCAAACGCGGCAGCAGCCAGCGGATCGCGAACGAGGGCGAGGTGGACAACGTCACCGCATGCGCCGGCCGGGTCTCGCGCAACGCGGCCACCGCCTGCTCGATCCCGCGCAGGCCGGCCAGGGTGGCCCGCCCCAGCGCCTCGCCCTGCGGGGTGAACACCGGCGCGCCGCGACCGGCCGAGGCGCGCAGCAAGGGCACGCCTAGCCAGCGATCCAGTTCGGCCAGGTGCCGGCTCACCGAAGAGTGCGCCAGGCCGAGCTCGCGCGCGGCGGCGCGCACGCCGCCTTGCGCGTAGACCATGGCAAACGCGCGCAGGGCATTCAGCGGCAGCTCGTTCATGGTCGCAATACTAGACCATAACGCGATCAGCACTGACCAGCCGAGTGGCCGAACATGCGGGACATTCGACCATTGCGGAGAACGATCCCGTGGAGCAACTGCTCGCCGCCGCCGGCCTGCTGTGCGTGGCCGCGATCACGCCCGGACCGAACAACTTGGTGATCCTGCGCGCGGCCGGCACTGCCGGCATGCGCCGCACGCTTCCGATGATCGCCGGCATCGTGCTCGGCGGCCTGCTGTTGCTGGCCGTGACGGCGCTGGGCACGGCGACGGCCTTTGCGGCGCTGCCGTGGCTGCGCCACGGGATCGCCCTGGCCGGCGCGCTGTATCTGGCGTGGCTGGGCGCATCGCTTTGCGCGGCCGGCATCCGGCCACGAGCCGACCCGACGGCCTCGCCGCGCCTGCCCGCCGGCACGCTGGGGCTGATCGGGTTCCAGTTTCTCAATCCGAAAAGCTGGCTGCTGGTGTTGACCGTGCTGGCCGCGATGCCGCTCACGGGCACGCGCGATTACCTGCTGCTGACCACGATGTTCGTACTGATCCCGGCGCTGTGCCTGTCGCTGTGGGCCGCGCTGGGCGCCACGCTCGCGCGCTGGCTGGCCCGGCCGGCAGCGCGCCGTGGCGTGGATGTCGCCAGCGGCGCCTTGCTGCTTGCCTGCGCCTCGTTGCTGTTGATCGAACCCTGACCTTCGACCGGAGACCCGTCATGACTGCCTTTCACCCCTTCCCCTTGCCCACCCGCCGCGTGCTCTGCCTGGCCGGCAGCCTGCGCCGGACCTCCTGGAACCGGCGCCTGCTGCACGCCGCGACATGCCAGGCGCCGGCGAGCCTGCACCTGGACGTCTGCGACGCCCTGGGCGCCGTGCCGCTGTTCGACGAAGACCTGGAGTCGCGCGATCCGGCCGGCCCGCTCGGAGTGCAGGCGCTCCGCGCCGCGGTCGCCGCCGCCGACGGCCTGATCATCGCCACGCCCGAATACAACCAGGCGATCCCCGGCGTGCTGAAGAACGCGCTGGACTGGCTCTCGCGCGAAAGCCCGGCCGGCGAGGTGCTGGCCGGCAAGCCCGTTGCCGTGCTCGGTGCCAGCAGCGGCCCGTGGGGGACCCGGCTGGCGCAGGCCTCGTTGCGGCAGGTGCTGCACACCTGCGGCGCGCTGGTGATGCCGGCGCCGAGCCTGTTCGTGGCCCGCGCCGCCGAGCGCTTCGACGCCGAGGGTCGGCTGACCGACATGGCCACGCTGCAGTCGCTGCAATCCTTCCTGCTCGCGTTCGAATCGTGGATGGAGCGCGTGGCGGCGCCGGCTCCCCTGGTCGCACCGGGTTGAAGCAAACCACCGTCGACCCATGCCTTTCAGCACACTCGGTGCATGCGCCGCGCGTTTAGGCTTCGGTCTTTACGCTCGAGGAGAGGCCTGTGCGCAAGTCCCTGCCGTTTGCCCTGATGGCTGCCCTGCTGTTGCCGGGGTTCACCACCGCCGCCGTGGCGGCCGACAACCACAAGCCGGCGGCGAGCGCCGAGGCAACCGGCAAGGACGGCTTCCAGCTGCCGCCGTTCCCTGCCGACGCGCACGTGACGCAGACCACCACGGTCGACGGCAAGACGCTCAAGTACACCGTCACCGTTGGCTCGCTGCCGGTGCGGGACGAGCAGGGCAAGACCACTGCCGAAGTGGTGTTTACCGCCTACACCATCGCCGGCAAGGACCGGCCGGTGACCTTCGCGCTCAACGGCGGCCCCGGCGCCTCGTCGGTCTACCTCAACCTGGGCGCGATCGGCCCGAAGAAGGTGAGCTTCGGCGACGCCGGCGACTCGCCTTCCGACCCGCCGGTGCTGCACGACAACCCCGGCACCTGGCTGGGCTTCACCGACCTGGTCTTCATCGACCCGGTGGGCACCGGCTACAGCCGCGCGCTGGTCGATGACAAGCAGGCGACCAAGGATTTCTACAGCACCGACGTCGACATCAAGTACCTCTCGCGCATCATGTACGACTGGCTGGTGAAGAACGGCCGCATGGATTCGCGCAAGTACTACGTGGGCGAAAGCTACGGCGGCTTCCGCGGCCCGCGCATCACCGAGTACATGCAGACCCAGCTGGGCGTGGCGATGAGCGGCGTGACGCTGATCTCGCCCTACCTCGATCCGTCGGCGTGGAGCGACGACACCGTCTCGCCGCTGCCGTGGATGACCACCCTGCCTTCGATCGCCGCCGCCCACCTGGAGCGCGAGGGCAAGCTCAGTGCCGAGGCGATGGCGCCGATCATCGCCTACACCCGCGGCGAGTACGCGACCACGCTGATGAAGGGCCGCTCCGATCCGGCCGCCACCGAGGCGATGATCCGGAAAGTGACCGAGCTGACCGGGCTGGACCCGGTGTTCGTCAAGCGCTCCGGCGGGCGCATCGAGACCCAGGCCTACCTGCGCGAGGTGTACCGCGCCGAGGGCAAGCTGGGCAGCCGCTACGATTCCAACGTCACCGCCTGGGACCCGTTCCCGCATGCGCCCTCGCAGCGCACCGGCGACCCGCTGCTCAACAGCATCATCGCGCCGACCACCAGCGCGATGGTCAACTTCGTCACGCAGACGGTGGGCTGGAAAGTCGCCGGCCGCTACAACGCGCTCAGCTACGAGGTGAACCGCCTGTGGCATGAGGACGACGACGCCCGCGAGGGCTCGGTCAGCCAGCTGCGCGAGGCGGTGGCCAACGATCCGAAGCTGCGCGTGCTGATCGCGCACGGCTGGGACGACCTCTCCTGCCCGTTCATGGTCTCGGTGCTGGCGGTCGACCAGATGCCGGCCATGGGCGACCCGACCCGCGTGCAGGTGAAGGAGTATCCCGGTGGCCACATGTTCTACTCGCGCGCCGACAGCCAGTCCGCGCTGACCCGCGACGTGAAGGCGTTGTACGGCGCCCGGTAAGCGTGCCGCGCGACGACGGCAGGAGTCGGCAGCGCCCCGCCGACTTCCGCGTCGTCGCCATCCGCCAGGCCACCCATGAACAAGCGCACGCTGTATCACGTCGACGCCTTCACCACCACGCGTTTTCGCGGCAACCCGGCCGGTGTGGTGCTGAACGCCGACGGCATGTCCGACGCGGAGATGCAGGATCTCGCGCGGGAACTGAAGCACTCCGAGACCGCCTTCGTGCTGGCGCCGGACGGCGCGGACCACGACGTGCGGCTGCGCTACTTCTCCCCCACCACCGAAGTGCCGCTGTGCGGCCACGCCACGATCGCCACCCATTACGTGCGCGCCGGCTTGCCCGGCTTCGGCAGCAACGAATTTCGACAGAAGACCGCCGCCGGCATCCAGCGCATCCGCATCGGCCGCAACGAAGCCGGGGGCCGCCGCGTCTTCATGCAGCAGGAGCGGCCGCGCATCGGCCCGCCGCTGGGCGATTCCGTCCGCCGTCGCATCGCCGCCGCACTGGGCGTGGCCGACGACCAGCTGACCCCGACGCTGCCGCTGCAGGTGATTTCCACCGGCCATGGCAAGGTCATGGTGCCGCTGGAACCGACGGTCGACCTCGACGCCCTGGCGCCGAGGATGTCCGCGCTGGCGGCCCTGAGCGCGGAGATCGGCTGCAACGGCTACTTCGTGTTCCAGCGGCGCGAGGGCGAGGCGGCCACCGACGGGCGCATGTTCGCCCCCGCCATCGGCATCGACGAGGACCCCGTGACCGGCAATGCCAACGGCCCGCTGGGAGCCTATCTGGTGCACCACCGACTGCTGCCGCACGACGGCGCCTCGCTGCGGTTCGCCGGCCACCAGGGCCGCGCGCTGCGCCGCGACGGCATCGTCCATGTCGAGGTGCGCATCGTGGACGACGAGCCGGTCGAGGTGACGATCGCGGGCGACGCCTGCATCCTGTTTTCCGCGCCGCTGAGCGGCTGACGCCGGCCCTCCCGCCCGCGGCGTCAATCCATCCGCAGGCCGGCACGCACCAGGTATTGCACGCTGAACATCCGTCGGGAATCGGTCCACACCCGCTGCACCGCCAACCCCGCCTTGTCTGCCAGCGCCGCGAAATCCTCCAGCGAATACTTGCAGCTGTATTCGACCTGGACAGCCTCCTCCGCGCCGAAGCGCACCTTGTCGCGCCCGATCGCCACCTGCTGCTCGCGCCGACTGACCAGTTGCGTCTCGATGCGCCCGGCCATCGGGTTGTAGCGCGCGCGGTGGGCGAAGGCGGCGAGGTCGAAATCGCTGCCGATCTCGCGGTTGAGCCGGAGCAGCATGTTCAGCGTGAACTCGGCAGTGACGCCGGCCGCATCGTTGTAGGCGGCCTCGATCAGCGCCGGGTCCTTTTTCAGATCCACCCCGATCAGCAGGCCGCCGGCGTCGCCCATCTCGCTGCGCATCTTGCGCAGCAAGGCCACCGCGTCATGCGCCTCGAAATTGCCGATGGTGGAACCGGGGAAATAGAGCACCGTGCGGCGCGGCGCGCGCGGCGGAATCGGCAGGCGCAACGGCTTGCTGAAATCGGCACACAGCGGTTGCAGCGGCAGTTGCGGAAACTCCTGCGCCAGGCGTTGCACGCTGTGCTGCAGCGGCTCGGGCGAGATTTCCACCGGCACGTAACTCACCGGCTCGCGCAGGTGGCGCAGCAGCATGCGCGTCTTGCGTCCGCTGCCGCTGCCGTACTCGACCAGGCGCACGTCGCTGCCGAGGCTGTCGGCGATGTCGGCGGCGTGCTCGCTCATCAACGCGATCTCGCAGCGGGTGAGGTAGTACTCCGGCTGCTCGCAGATCTGCTCGAACAAGGCCGAGCCGCGCTGGTCGTAGAACAGCCACGACGGCAGCCGCTTGGGTTTCAGCGCCAGCCCGTGCCGGGCGACTTCGAGCAGTTCGCTGGCGGGCGGGCGGCGTTCGTCGTCGCGAAGGCCGCAGGCTTGCATGCTGTTCATCGGTCCTGTCCCAGTCGCAGCCCGGCAAACTGCCAGCGGGCATGGGGTGGAAAGAAATTGCGGTAGCTGGCGCGGATGTGATCGCGCGGGGTGGCGCAGGAGCCGCCGCGCAGCACCCATTGGCCGCACATGAACTTGCCGTTGTATTCGCCCAGCGATCCGGGCAGCGGGCGGTAACCGGGGTAGCCGACGTACGGCGAGGCGGTCCATTCCCACGCGTCGCCGAACAACTGCAGCGCGCCCTCGCCAGCGTGCGCGGGCAGCGGCTGGAAGCGCCCGCTTTCCTGCAGGTTGCCTTCGATCGCGACGCCCTGCGCGGCGGACTCCCACTCCGCCTCGGTCGGCAGCCGCGCGCCGGCCCAGCGCGCGAACGCATCGGCCTCGTAGTAGCTCAGGTGGCATACCGGTTCGGCGGGGTCGAGCGCACGCACGCCGGCCAGGGTGAACTCGCTGGCCAGGTCATCCTGCCAGTAGAGCGGATGTTGCCAGCCTTCGCGCTGCACCGTGGCCCAGCCGTCGGACAACCACAGGCCGGGCTCGCGATAGCCGCCTTCACGCACGAACGCCAGGTATTCGGCATTGGTCGCCAGCCGGTTTGCCAGCGCATGCGGTTGCAACAGGGTGCGGTGGCGCGGGGTTTCGTTGTCGAAGGCGAAGCCTTCGCCACGATGGCCGATCTCCACGATGCCCTCGCGCCCGGGCAGGAATTGCAGCGGCACCGTGGGCGCACCCGCGGGTGCCGCGATCGACGAATGCAGCGCCGGCTGCAGCGGATTGCACCAGAACGCATGCTTGATGTCGGTCAGCAACAACTCCTGGTGTTGCTGCTCGTGCTGCAGACCCAGCTCGACCAGGCTCGCCAGTTCCGGATCGTCGCGGCGATCCAGCAAAGCAAGCACCGCCTCGTCCACGCGCCGGCGGTAATCGCGCACCTCGTCCAGCGAGGGCCGCGACAGCAGCCCGCGCTGCGCGCGCACGTGCATCGGCCCGACCGACTGGTAGTAGGAGTTGAACAGGTAATGCCAGGCCGGGTCGCGCGGCTTCCAGGCCGGGTCGTGCGCAAGCACGAAGGTCTCGAAGAACCAGGTGGTATGCGCCAGGTGCCATTTCGCCGGGCTGGCGTCGGGCATCGACTGCAGCTGCATGTCCTCGGCCGTCAGGCTCGCGCACAGCGCCGGCGTCTGCCGGCGCACCCGCTCGAAACGCGCGGCGGTGCCGGCGCGGGCCGACAGTGGATCAACGGTCATGCATGCTGCGCCGCGGTCGCGACGGCCGGACGAACCGGCCACGGGACAGCGGCATGATGGTGCGAAAGTGCATGCCCTCAAGGATGCCGCGAGAGTTGTTCAGAACTTGTGATCGGACACGCCGTCTTGCGACGGGTACAAACGCGCGAGCCCGGCCGGGGCCGGGCTCGCACACTCGCATCACGACGTGACTCAGTTGCCGTCGTAGCCGTCGTCGCGGTCGTAGCCGTCGTCGCGGATGTAACGCGTCTGGTACGGGTCGTCGTACACCACGGTACGCGTTTCCACCACGCGGCGGGTCACCACCGGCGCACCGTACTCGTACACCACCGTGCGCGGCGCGCGGTAGACCGGCTGGTCGTAATAAACCGGAGCCGGCCGCAGCGCGTCGGCGACCAGGCCGACCACGGCACCGGTGACGATGGCCCCGGCGATCCAGCGGCCGCCGCTCCAGTGGCCGCCATGACCGTAGTAGCCGCCGTGATAACCGCCATGGTGACCGCCGTAGTAGCCACCATGGGGACCATGCCCGCCCCAGCCGCGCGCGGACGCGCCCAGAGGCATTGCCAACGCGGCGACCAGCGCCAGGCCGACCGCGGCACTCTTGCCGGAAGCACGCAAACCCGCTGTGTTCATGATCGTTCTCCGTTGTACGCGGGGATAGTCGAGCGCGCGGGCTTAATGCGCACTGAAAGGTTCACGGCTTGATGCGCGCCGTATCCCACGGGTTGACTCCCGTCACGGCCCGGCGCCGGCGCAGCAGCCAGCAGCCGTGGATGTCGGCACGGCGGGCGAAGTCGAACGGGATGCTGGGCGCGCTCCAGTCCTCGATCTCGAAGTGCGGCTCCAGCGCCTCGCGATCCAGCTTGAAGCGACGGAAATTGTTGGAGAACACGATCACGCCGTCACGGGTGAGCCGTTCGTTGCAGGCTTCGAGCAGCTTCACGTGGTCGCGCTGCACGTCGAAATCCTCGGCGCGCTTGGAGTTGGAGAAGGTCGGTGGATCGACGAAGATCAGGCCGTAATGGCCGCGATCACGCTGCAGGAACTCCAGCGCGTCGAACTGCATCAGCCGATGGTCGGCGCCGGTGAAACCGTTCAACGCGAGGTTGCGCGATGCCCACTCCAGATAGGTGGCCGACAGATCCACGCTGGTGGTTTCCAGCGCGCCGCCGGCCGCCGCGTGCACGCTGGCGGTGGCGGTGTAGGCGAACAGGTTGAGGAAGCACTTGCCGTCGGCCAGCTCGCGCACTTTCGCGCGCACCAGCCGGTGGTCGAGGAACAGGCCGGTATCGAGATAATCGGTGAGGTTGACCAGGAACTTCAGGCCGCCCTCCTCCACTTCGATGAACTCGCCGCGCTGGTCGAGCTGGCCGTACTTGGAACCGCCCTTGCCGCGCTCGCGGGTCTTGATCGCGATGCGTTCGCGCGGCACGCCCAGCACCTCGCCGGCGACGCGGGCGATCTCGCGCAGGCGCAGGCGCGCCACGTCTGCGGGGATATCCGCCGGCGCGCGGTACTCCTGGATGTGCAAATGGTCGTCGCCACCCGTGTCGCCGTAGACGTCGATCGCCGCCGCGTACTCGGGCAGGTCCTGGTCGTAGGCGCGCCAGCAGTGGATGCCTTCGCGGGTGAGCCGCTTGCGCAAATGCCTGACGTTCTTCTCCAGCCGGTTCTTCAGCATCTGCGCGCCCGGCGAGAGCGGCCTGGGTTCGCGCGGCGTCTCGTCGCGCGGCTTCAGGTCGAACGTCAGCAGCACGGTTTCCAGTGCGCCGTTGTACAGCGCGTAGCGCTTGTCCGCATGCAACTGCATGGCACGCCCCAGCTCCAGGTCGCCGGCCAGCACCGCGGCGCGCCAACCGGTGAAGCGCTGGCGCAACGTGTCGCCCAGCGCGCGGTAAAGCTTCGGCATCTCGGCGCGGTCGCCGAGGCGCTCGCCGTACGGCGGATTGGTGATGACCAGGCCGTAGCCGACGCCGGGCGGCGGCGCGGCGCGGGCCATGTCCTGCTTGTCCAGGGTGAAAAAGCCGGCCACGCCGGCGGCCTGCGCGTTGCGTTTGGCCGTCTGCACCATGCGCGGGTCAGCGTCACTGCCGAAGAAGCACGGGCGCAGCGCGCGCAAGCCGGTCTCGGCACGCTGCTTCGCCTCGTCCAGCAGGCTGCGCCACAGCGCGATGTCGTGCTGCTGCCAGCCGAGGAAGCCGAAGTATTCGCGGCGCAGGCCGGGCGCCACGTCGGCGGCCATCAACGCACCTTCGATCAGCAGGGTGCCCGAGCCGCACATCGGGTCGAGCAGCGCGCCGCCGCCGGCGTAGACCTCGGGCCAGTGCGCGCGCAGCAGCATCGCCGCGGCGAGGTTTTCCTTGAGCGGCGCCTCGCCCTGCTCCTCGCGCCAGCCGCGGCGATGCAGCGGTGAACCCGCGAGATCAAGCGATACGGTGGCGCGGTCGCGCCGCAGGCGCAGGTTGATGCGGATGTCCGGCTCGTCGGTGTCGATGTCCGGGCGCGAGCCGTCGCGCTGGCGGAACTGGTCGACCACCGCGTCCTTGGTGCGCAGGCCGACGAACTGGCTGTGGGTGAGCTTGCTCAGCGCGGTGCCGGCGTCCACGGCGAAGGTGCCGTGCGCGGCCAGGTGCGCGCTCCAGTCGATCGTCTGCACGCCGCGATACAGCGCCTCGTCGTCGGCCGCGTCGAACTCGGCCAGCGGCAGCAGGATGCGGCTGGCCAGGCGCGACCACAGGCAGGCGCGGTAGGCGGTTTCCAGCGTGCCGGAGAAGTGCGCGCCGGCCAGTGCCTCGCGCACGTCGAGCGCGCCGAGCGCGACCAGCTCGTCGCGCAGCAGGTACTCCATGCCCTTCGGGCAGGTGGCGAAGTAGTGGTTCATGCGGCGCTCGCCAGGCGTTCGAGCATGGCCCGGAACTGCGTCGCGATCAGCTCCATGCTGGAGCCCAGCCGGTGGTCGTCGTCCAGCACGAGCAGCGGCAGCCGGCGCTTCGCGGCGAACGCCTGCACGCCGGCCAGCGGGCACACCTCGTCGCGCCAGCCGTGGATCAGCATCGTGGGCACGCCGGGACGCAGATCGAACGCCCGCGCGTATCCCGGGATTTGACTGGGCGTGGCGAGCAGCAACAGCCCGGCCACGGGCACCTCCAGCGAGACCAGGCCGGAGACGAACGCGCCCATGCTCGACCCGACCAGCAGTGGCGGCGCGTCCAGCGATTCGATCGTGGCGCGCAGGCGCGCGATCCGCGGCGCCACCGACCCGGCATGGCCGCGCGCGTCGTCGCTGCGGTAGTCCGGTCGCTGCGTGCGCCAGCCCAGCGCCTCCGCCTGCGCGGCCAGCGCGCTGACCTTGGTCGCCTCCGGCGCGGAATCCGAGCCGTGCGAAAGAATGATCTGGCCGCGCATGGCGGTCTCCGGAAAGGCCAATAGCAAGACGCGCATGGTAGCAGGCGGCGTTTCCGGCTCCGGCCGCGCCATGCGAGACTTGGCCGATGTCCCTGACCCTCCACGACCAGCCGCTGCCCTACGTCGACCGGCTGCCCGAGCGCCCGGCCGAGGCCATCGAACTGGTGGTGATCCACTGCACCGAGCTACCCGACCTGGCCATGGCCCGCGAATACGGCGAACGCGTGCTGCATCCGAGCGGCACCGGCAACAGCGGCCACTACTACATCGACCGCGACGGCACGATCTGCCGCTACGTGCCCGGCACGCGCATCGCCCATCACGTACGTGGGCACAACGCGAATTCGATCGGCATCGAGCTGGTGAACACGGGCCGCTACCCCGACTGGTTCGACTCGCGCCGCCAGACCATGACCGAGCCCTACCCCGCCGCGCAGATCGACGCCCTGCTTGCCCTGCTGACGCAGTTGCGCGCGGCGTTCCCGAACCTGCGCCGGATCGCCGGCCACGAAGACCTGGACACCGACCTGATCCCGGCCAGCGACGATCCCGCGCAGCAGATCCGTCGCAAGCTCGACCCCGGCGTGCGCTTCCCGTGGGACGCCATCGTGCCCGCCTGCGGCCTGCAACGGCTGCGTTAGACTGCGAACCAGCCTCCCCCGGCCCAGGCCATGTCGGAATTCACCGTCCAGCCGCTGCTGCAAACGCCGCTCGTCGCGGCGCACGACGTGCATTGCCGCGGCGAGTGCCGTCATCGCAGCGCGGAGGAATGCGCGGCCGCGACGCACCTGGTGTTTCCGTATCGCGGCCTGTTCCTGCGCCACGTCGGCAGCACGCAGTCGGTGGCCGATGCGAACCACGTGCTGCTGTTCAATGCCGGCCAGAACTACCAGGTCAGCCATCCGGCGACTGGTGGGGATGCCTGCCTGTCGCTGTCGATCGCGCAACCGCTGCTGCGCGAGCTGGCGCCGACCGACCTGCTGCAGCGTCGCGACGAACCGGTATTCCACGGCCAGTCGCTGCGCATCGACGAACGCGCCCAGGTGCTGGTGGCACTGCTGCGCCACAGCCTGCGCCACGGCAACATCGAGCCACTGGAAGCCGAGAGCCTGGCGCTGACCCTGGTCTGCCGTAGCCTCGGCCCTCGCACCACCCATGCTCCCGGCGCCAGCCACGCGCGCCAGCGGCTGGTGGACCGGGCCAAGCTGCTGCTGGCCAGCGACCTCACCCGGCGCTGGACGCTGGCCGAGATCGCCGCGGACATCGGCGGCTCGCCGGTCTACCTCACCCAGGCCTTCCAGCAGGTCGAAGGCATGCCGCTGTACCGCTATCACCTGCGCCTGCGGCTGGCGCATGCGCTGGACCGGATCGCCGATTGCGAGGACGTCGCCGCCCTGGCGCTGGACCTCGGCTTCTCCAGCCACAGCCACTTCAGCGCCGCGTTCCGCCAGGCTTACGGCCGCACGCCCAGCGCGTTCCGCCAGGCCGCGCTGACGCGCGCATCGTGAGTCGCTAAAGATCCTGACAGCCGCGCCTGCCGCGGCATGGTCTCCTGCGCTTGCCCGATCCCGGGCAGCCCACGGAGAATCCCCATGAACGAGAAAACCTGCGCCGCCTGCGACTACCCGCTGGACCACAACGCGATCGAAGTGACCATCGGCGGACGCACCGTCGAAGTGTGCTGCGAGGAATGCGCGCAGAAGCTGCGCGAGGCGGCAGCGCAAGCGTGAGCGGCGAAGTCCCCCTCGCCACAGGATCGGCGCCCCTCGGGGCGCCGATCCGCCGCCGAGAAACGCCCCGGCGGGATCGCCGACATGACCCGGAAACTCCCGAGAACTACCTGATGAGCAATCGTCGCGTCGCCGTGTACGGCGCCTACGGCCATACCGGCCGCTTCGTGCTGGACGAGCTTCGCCGGCGCGGTTTCGTGCCGGTCGCCTGTGGCCGCGACGCGTCCCGGCTGCAGCAACTGGCTGCGACCACCGGCGTGGAAGTGCATGCAGCATCCGTCGACGATCCCGCGGCATTGGACGCCGCCTTCGCCGGCACCGCCGCCGTGCTGCATTGCGCCGGGCCGTTCCTCGACACGGCGGGGCCGGTGCTGGATGCCGCGTTGCGCGCACGCATCCACTATCTGGACGTGGCGGCGGAACAACGCGCCGTGCTCGATACGTTCGCACGCGATGCGGCGGCGAAAGCCGCTGGCGTGACCGTGCTGCCGGCGATGGCCTTCTACGGCGGCCTCGCCGACCTGCTCGCCAGCGCCGCGCTCGGTGGCGCCACCGATGCGGATGCCGTGGACGTCGCCGTGGCGCTCGACGGCTGGCATCCCACCCGCGGCACCCGCATCACCGGCGAGCGCAATCATTACCCGCGCACCTGCATCGAGCACGGCCGCAGCCGCACCGTGCCCGACCCCGCGCCGCTGCGCGAGACGGATTTCCCGGCCCCGTTCGGACGACTGGAAACCGTGCTGCTGCCCTTGTCCGAGGCCGTCGTGCTGCCACGGCACATCACCTGCGGCGACCTGCATTCATGGATGAACCTGGCTCCGCTGCGCGACCTGCGCGATCCGTCCACGCCGGCACCGGTGGCCGCCGACGGCAGCGGGCGTTCCGCGCAGCGGTTCGTGGTCGACGTACGCGTACACCGAGACCAGCGCCGCCTGCGCGCCGTTGCCAGCGGCCGTGACATTTATGCGGTGACCGCGCCGCTGCTGGTGGAGGCGTTGCAGCGCATTCTGGACGGCCGCGTCAGCGGTACCGGCGCACTCGCCCCGGGCCAGGCTTTCGACGCCCGCGACTTCCTGGCCGCGCTCGATCCCCGGCAGATCGCCGTCACCTTCGACCGCTGAACGGGGATCGCGGGGCGCCGCCGCTATACTGGCGCCCCCTGCAAGGATCCCCCATGAGCGAAGACCACGTCGCCGAACTCGTCGAACTGCTGCAGCTCGAACGGCTGGAAGACAACCTGTTCCGCGGCCAGAGCCGCGACATCGGCACGCGTTTCGTGTTCGGCGGCCAGGTGCTGGGGCAGGCCTTGTCGGCGGCGCAGCAGACAGTGGACCCGGCGCGCGAGGCGCACTCGCTGCACGCCTATTTCCTGCGCGCCGGCGACATCCGCGCACCGATCGTCTACAACGTGGAACGCACCCGCGATGGCGGTTCGTTCTCCTCGCGGCGGGTGGTGGCGATCCAGCACGGCCAGCCGATCCTCAACGGCTCGATCTCGTTCCAGCTCGCCGAGCACGGCGTGGAGCACCAGACCTCGATGCCCGAAGTGCCCGCGCCGGAAGACATCGAGCCGATGCATCCGCTGCCGGCCGACGAACTGGCGCGGCTGCCGGTGAAACTGCAGCGCTGGCTCGGCATCGACGGCCCGTTCGAGTTCCGCCAGGTGTGGCCGCGCGACGAGATGCACCCGGTCAAGCGCCCGCCGATCCAGCACATCTGGTTCCGGCTCACCGCGCCGATCGACGATTCGCCGATCCTGCACCGCGCCCTGCTGGCGTACGCGTCGGATTTCCACCTGATCGGCACCGCCACCTTGCCGCACGGCATCTCGTACATGACCCAGAACGTGCAGATGGCCAGCCTCGATCATGCGCTGTGGTTCCATCGCCCGTTCCGCGTCGACGAATGGCTGCTGTACTCGTTCGACAGCCCCACCGCGCAGGGTGGGCGCGGCCTGGCGCGCGGGCAGATCTTCAGCCGCGACGGCGCCCTGGTCGCCTCCAGCGCGCAGGAAGGGCTGATCCGCGTGCGCAACGGCGTGGCCGGGGACGACTGAACGCCCGGTTCAAGGCTGTTCGCGTAAACTTCCCGCATGCGCCAGATCTATACCTCCCCCCGCCCGGAAAACATCGATTCGGTGGTCGCCCTGATGGCCGAGCACGGCATCCAGGCGACGGTGTCCAATCGCTCCAACTACCATCGGCGCGGCTGGCAGCGGCACAGCTATTCGCCGCGCCGGCAGGATCGCAGCCAGTGGCCGCAGGTGTGGATCACCCACGCCGACGACTACAGCCAGGCGCGCAAGCTGCTGATGGGCCTCGGCATCGAGCCGGTGATCCGCCACGGCGAGGAACTGGCTGCCACGCGCAACGCCTCGCCGCTGGAGCGCCGCGCCCGCATCGCCACCCGCGTGCGCCGCGTGCTGCTGCTGGCCGTGCTGGCGGTGTTCGCGGTGCAGATGCTGCGCTACCTGCGCGTGTTCTGAACCGGGCCGCACCGGCATAGAATCGGACCATGCGCCGCTCCGATCCCGTCCGCCTTTTCCAGACCCTGCCGCATGCCTGCGGCTACTACGCCGAGCGCACGGCGCAGAACCTGGTGCTGGACCCGGCCGCGCCGCAACTGGATCAACTTTACGGGCCGGCGCTGGAACGCGGCTTCCGCCGCGCCGGCGGCCACCTCTACTACCCGCATTGCCCGCAGTGCCACGCCTGCACGCCCTGCCGCATCGACGTGGAAAACTTCCGGCCGGATCGCGCGCAGAAGCGCTGCCTGAAGCGCAACGCGGATCTCACGGTGGTCGAATGCATGCCCGGCTACAACCGCGAGCGCCACGCGCTGTACGAGCACTACCTGCGCACGCGTCATCCCGGCGGCGGCATGGATGATGCCGACGCCAGCGATTTCCGCCGCTTTCTCACCGCGCCGTGGAGCCCCACGCTGTTCCTCGAACTGCGCCTGGGCACGCGCCTGCTGGCGCTGGCGGTGACCGACGTGTGCCCGAACGGGATCTCCGCCGTCTACACCTTCTACGACCCCGCCGAAACCGCGCGCAGCCTGGGCACCTGCGCGATCCTGCAACAGATCGAACTGGCCCGCCGCCGCGGCATGCCCTGGCTGTACCTGGGTTTCTGGATCGACGGCCACCCGAAGATGGATTACAAGCGACGCTTCAAGCCGCTGCAGATTCGCGGCACGGATGGCTGGCGCGATCTGGCGTAGGGCGGGCACTGCCCGCCGCTTCGCTGGCGGCAGAGGAGTGAGTGAAGAGGAGCGAGAAGTGAGAGAAAGCGGGATGACGCAGACTGGATGCTTTCTCTCACTCCTCACTTCCAACCTCTCACTTCTCGCTCCATCGGATACGGGTAGAGCTTTTCCAGCGGCATGGAGATGCCGTCGTCGCCGACCACGCGGCAATGGCTGCGGTCGAGCTGGCGCGGGTCCTCGACGCCGCAACTGTGCGCGATGATGCCCACCTCGTGCATCACGTTGCGGGCGTAGTTCGCCACCTTCTCGCACTTGTCGGTGACCACCAGGCCGCGCTGCAGCTTCGGGTTCTGCGTGGTGATGCCGGTGGGACAGGTATTGCGGTTGCATTGCAGCGACTGGATGCAGCCCAGCGCCAGCATGAAGCCGCGCGCCGAGTTGACAAAATCCGCGCCGGTAGACATCGCCCGCGCCACGTCGTAGGCGGTGATGCACTTGCCCGAGCAGATCACCTTGATGCGCTGGCGCAGGCCGCGCCGGATCAGCACGTTCACCAGTTCCGGCAACGCCTCGTGCAATGGCAGGCCGACGCCTTCCATCAGCGTCTGCGGCGCCGCGCCGGTGCCGCCCTCGGAGCCGTCGACGATGATGAAGTCCGGTGCGCTCTCGATGCCGCGCAGCTCGACCTCGTCGCACAGTTGCTCGATCCAGTCCATGCCGCCGAACACCGCCTTGAAGCCGGTCGGCTTGCCGGTGAGCTCGCGGATGTGCGCGATCGCATCCATCAGCTGCGCTACGTTGGCGATGTCCAGGTGGCGGTTCGGGCTCTGCGAATCCTCGCCGACCGGGATGCCGCGGATCGCCGCGATCTCCTCGGTCACCTTGGCGCCCGGCAGCAGGCCGCCCATGCCCGGCTTGGCGCCCTGGCCGAGCTTGATGCTGACCATCTTCACCTGCCTGTGCGCGCAGATCGCGAGCAGCTTGTCGTCGTCGAGCTTGCCGTCGCTGGTACGCACGCCGTACTTGGCGGTGCCGATCTCGAACACGAGGTCGCAGCCGCCCTCCAGGTGGTACGGCGCCAGACCGCCTTCGCCGGTGTCCATCCAGATGCCGGCCTTGGCCGCGCCGATCGACAGCGCACGCACCGCCGGCGCCGACAGCGCCCCGAAACTCATCGCCGAGATGTTGAAGAACGCGGCGTGATCGTACGGCTCGCGCGCGTACGGGCCGATGCGCACCGGCTTGGCATCCACATGGTGATCGCCCAGCGCCGGGAACGGTGCGTTGACGAAGAACGGCACGCCTTCGGCGCGCAGGTCGCGGGTGGAGCCGAACGCGTTGGTGTTCTCGGCGTTTTTCGCGGCGCGATAGACCCACACGCGCTGCGCGCGGTTGAACGGCAGCTCCTCGCGATCGCTCGAATACAGGTACTGGCGAAAGAACTCGCCCAGGTGCAGGAACCAGTAGCGGAAGTGGCCGATCACCGGGAAGTTGCGCAATACCGCGTTGGCGGTCTGGTTGCGGTCGATCACCCATGTGGCCATCAGCACCAGCACCGCAACCGCCAGCAGCATCAGCGCCAGCAGCGCGAAGGTCTCCACCAGTACCACCAGCCAATGCGAAAAACCCGTCGATTGCATGCCGCCTCTCCCCCGTCGTCATCCGGTGCGATGCCGCAAGCGTAACCCAACGGCGCGCACCGCCTGGCTCACAGCTCGATGCGCAACGCCTCTTTCGCGCGCACCGCCTTGGCCACTGCCGCCTCCAGCGTGCCGGCGCGCGCCAGCGTCACCGCCATGCGCCGGCGGCCCTTCACCTCCGGCTTGCCGAAGATGCGCAACTGCGTGTCCGGCTCGGCCAGCGCCGCGGCCACGCCGTGGTAACGCGGCCCCGTGCCATCGCCTTCGACCAGCACTGCGCACGAGGCCGACGGTCCGTATTGGCGGATCACCGGGATCGGCAGGCCGAGGATCGCGCGCGCGTGCAGCGCGAACTCGGAAAGCTCCTGCGAGATCAGCGTGACCAGGCCGGTGTCGTGCGGCCGCGGGCTGACCTCGGAGAAGATCACCCGATCGCCCTTGACGAAAAACTCCACGCCGAACACGCCCCAGCCGCCCAGCGCGGCGGTCACCGCCGCAGCCTGCCGCTGCGCCTCGGCCAACGCGGCTTCGCTCATCGGCTGCGGCTGCCAGGATTCGCGATAGTCGCCGTCCTCCTGGCGATGGCCGATCGGTGCGCAGAAGCTGACGCCATCGACGTGGCGCACGGTGAGCATGGTGATCTCGTAATCGAAATCGACGAAGCCCTCGACGATCACCCGGCCCTTGCCGGCGCGCCCGCCGGACTGCGCGTACTCCCACGCGTGCTGCAACTCGTCGGCACTGCGCACCACGCTCTGGCCCTTGCCGGACGAACTCATCACCGGCTTGATCACGAACGGGTATCCGATCGCGGCCGCGGCCTCGCGGTACCGGGCCTCGTCGTCGCAGAAGCGATACGGCGAGGTCGGCAGCTGCAGCTCCTCGGCCGCCAGCTTGCGGATACCTTCGCGGTCCATGGTGAGCCATGCCGCGCGGGCAGTCGGGATCACCCGCTGCCCTTCCTCTTCCAGCGCGAGCAGGGTCGGCGTGTGGATCGCCTCGATCTCCGGCACCACCAGGTCGGGCCGCTCGGCCTCGATCACCGCACGCAGCGCGGCGCCGTCGAGCATGTCGATCACGTGGCTGCGATGGGCGACCTGCATCGCCGGCGCGTCGGCGTAGCGATCCACCGCGATCACCTCCACCGCGTAGCGCTGCAGCTCGATCGCCACCTCCTTGCCCAGCTCGCCGGCGCCCAGCAGCAGCACGCGCAGCGCGTGGTCGGTATGGGGCGTGCCGAATGGCTTCATCGGGTTCTCCGGTGCGGGCAAACCGGCATTGTATGCGGCCACGCGGGGCGTCCGGCGGCGGCGTTCGCGGCATGCCGGAAGTTCGCTTGCATCAGATATCATTTTGATATCTAATTTTCCCACCTCAGGGAGACTGCTCATGAACGAACATCAAGGTTTTTCGGTCGCCGGCATTCCTTTCGTCGGCTTTTGCCTGGTGCTGGCCGGCATCGGCGTGTGGCTGGTGCTCGGCGCCATCCACGGCCAGCCGGACGCGCCGCCGCTGGCGCGGTTGCTGGGCGGCGCGCTGCTGCTGGCGATCGACGGCTTTCTGCTCAAGGGCTTCTTCCAGGTCGCGCCGAACGAGGGCCAGGTGCTGCAGCTGTTCGGCAAGTACGCCGGCACCGTGCGGGTCGAGGGCCTGCGCTGGACCAACCCGTTCTACTCGCGCCAGCGCATCTCGCTGCGCGTGCGCAACTTCGAGAGCGGCAAGCTCAAGGTCAACGACAACGACGGCAATCCGATCGAGATCGGCGCGGTGGTGGTGTGGCAGGTGCTGGATACCGCCGAGGCGGTGTTCTGCGTCGACGATTACGAGGACTTCGTGCACATCCAGAGCGAATCCGCGCTGCGGCAGATGGCGCAGAGCTACCCCTACGACGCCCACGACGATGGCAAGCCCTCGCTGCGCAGCCACGGCGAGGTGATCAACAACCACCTGCGCGACGAGATCCAGGCGCGGCTGGAGAAGGCCGGCGTGCAGGTGATCGAGTCGCGCATCAGCCACCTCGCCTACGCCCAGGAAATCGCCCAGGCGATGCTGCAGCGCCAGCAGGCCGGCGCGATCATCGCTGCGCGCACCCGCATCGTGGAAGGCGCGGTCAGCATGGTCGGCATGGCGCTGGAGCAATTGCGTGCGCAGGGCGTCGTGGAACTCGACGAGGAGCGCAAGGCGACCATGGTCAGCAACCTGCTGGTGGTGCTGTGCGGCGAACGCGGCACCCAGCCGGTGCTGAACACCGGCACCTTGTACTGACCCGTGGCCGGCGAAAAAAAAGCCTACCCGCTGCGCATCAGCGCAGCCGTACTCGACGCCATGCAGCGCTGGTCGGACGACGAACTGCGCAGCGTCAACGCCCAGATCGAGTACGTGCTGCGCGAGGCATTGCGCAAGGCCGGCCGGCTCAAGGCCGGCCCGATCCGGCCGACGCCGGACGACGACGCAGACTGACCCCACCCATCCCCGAAGCCTGCCCATGCCCACCCATCCGACCAACCTGTCGGCCAGCGGCCCGCACCTGAAGCTCGCCGTATTGTTCGGCGTCGCCGGCGCGTTGGCCACGCTGGCACTGATGCCTTATCTGCTGGCGCTGGTGCCGACGCAGCTCACCGCACTGCACTGGCCGCTGCCGGCCATCGTGCTGACGCAGGTGGGAGCGACCGGCGTGCTGTGCTGGTTGCTCGGCTGGGCGGGCCTGCGCCTGGGCGCACCGTACGGACTCGACGCACCGTGGCTGCGCGCCTGGGTATATGCGCAGCCGCGCGATCCGGCGCGGCGTTCGCGCTGGTTGCTGGCCGCGCTGCTCGGCGTACTCGCGGCGCTGGGGGTGATCGGCGTGTCGCTGCTCGGCCCGCAGCCGGCTCACACCGGGACGGTCATCGCGGCCTGGCGCGGCGCGCTGGCATTGCTCTACGGGGGCGTCGTGGAGGAAGTGTTGTGCCGCCTGTTCCCGATCGGCGCCATGGTGTGGATGCTGGCGCGCGGCAACGGACGCGTGGCGCGGCCGTGGATGTTCATGCTGGCAATCGTGCTGGCCGCGCTGCTGTTCGGCGCCGGCCACCTGCCCGCTGCGCACACCGCCGGCATGCTCGGTACCCCACTGCTGGTGGCGCGCATCGTGCTGCTCAATGCCGTAGTCGGCATCGTCAGCGGCGGCCTGTTCTGGAAATACGGACTGGAGCACGCGATGCTCGCGCACTTCTGCGCCGACGTGGTGCTGCACGTGACCCTGCCGCTGATCGGCACCTGACGATCAACGCGTGTCGGCGCTCACCGCCTGCAATTGCGGCAGCTTCAGCAGGCGCACCTTCGGATGTTGCCCACCCGTCACGAACAGCCACGGCCCCTGCAGCACGATCGATTGCACGGGCGGCACGCCGTCTTCGGCGCCGAGGCGTTGCAGCGGCCGGCCGTCGCGGGCGTCATAGACGACCAGCTCGCGCGTCTGCGGATCGACCACCAGCAGCCAGTCGTGTCCGGCACCCTGCCAGTGCACCAGCTGGTTTGCCGTGGGAAGTTCCGTCGTTTCATCGGACGCCGGCAGCCACGACCACAGCAGGATCGCCCACAGCACGACGAGCAGCACGATGCCGGGCCGGCGCAGACGCTGCAGCAAGCGCCCGGGCCACGCGGCCGTGTCGGATGAATGCCGAAGGGCGATGCGCATGTCCATGCCGCCACCATCGCCGTCGACGATGACCGCCGCATGACACTTGCCGAAACTATTCGTGACGCGGACGCAGCGCCCAACCCAGCGCCAGCCAGCCGATCACGAAGGCCAGCCCGCCGAACGGCGTGATGATTCCCGTCCAGCGCGGCGCACCGAGCGCCAGCGCGTACAGGCTGCCGCTGAACAGCACGATGCCGACGGCAAACGCCACCGTCGCCACGCGCGCGCCGCGGCCGTGACCGAGCGCCACGGCGAGCGCCAGGGCCAGCGCGTGCCAGGCGTGATATTCCACCGCGGTATGCCACAGCTCGACGGCACGGGCGTCCAGCATGCCCCGCAAGGCATGTGCGCCGAACGCGCCCAGCAGCACCGCGCTGGCGCCGGCGAGACCGACCAGCAAGGCAGTGGCGAGGTGGGCAGGTTGTCGCATTGGCGGTGAATCTCCCGCACCGTCGGCGCCGCGGCGCGGCCGGTGTCGTATGCTTGAACGGATGAAGCTGCAGGATTCTCGCATGAAGTCACTTCGCACCCGCCTTGCCGCCCTGCTTGCGCTGCTGGTTGCCGGCACGCTGCTCGCCGGTTGCCACGGCGCGACGCCGCTGCCGTTCCGCCTGACCGACCTCACCGGCCACATGCCGCAGCTCGAGTTCAACCTGACCAGTGACGAGAACAAGCCGGTGTCCGCCACCGACTATCGCGGCAAGGTGGTGCTGCTGTTCTTCGGCTACACGCATTGCCCGGACGTCTGCCCGCTGACCATGGCCCAGCTGCACGTGGTGATGAAGAAGCTCGGCGCGCAGGCCGACGGCGCACGCATCCTGTTCGTCAGTGTCGACCCGACGCGGGACACGCCGGCCGTGCTGCACGGCTACGTCAACGCGTTCGACAAACATGCGATCGGGCTCACCGGCGCACCGCGCGCGGTCGAGGCGCTGGTCAAGCGCTACCGCTCCGCGTTCACCCGCGAGCCGTCCGGCAAGGACGGCAACTACGAAGTGAGCCACAGCTCGGCGATCTACGTGTTCGACCGCGACGGCAACCCGCGCGTGTTGTACACCCCGGCCGACAAGCAGGATGACCTGGTACACGACCTGCAACTGCTGCTCGACCAGGGAGAACCGACATGAAGCACGCCCGCCTGTTTGCCCTGCTCGCCGGACTGTCGCTCGCTGCCGGCGTGCATGCCGCGGCCGCCGACCAGGTGCACGCCAGCCACGCCTGGATTCGCGTGTTGCCCGGCACGTTGCCGGCCGGCGGTTACGTCACGCTGGAAAACCGCGGCGACCAGCCGGTTGCGTTGACCGGCGCGCGCAGCACGGCATACGCGGAAGTGATGCTGCACCACAGCTCGACCCAGGGCGGCATGAGCCGCATGGCCATGGTCGAATCGTTGCCGATCCCCGCGCACGGCAGCGTCGTGCTGGGGCCCGGCGGCTATCACCTGATGCTGATGAAACCGGCCGCGGCGGTGTTACCCGGCAATCGGGTGCAACTGCAACTGCAATTCGACGACGGCAGCAGCCTGCCGGTCGACTTCGTCGCCCGCCCCGCCAATGCGCTGGGCGAGGAGGCCCCCGCGTCTGCCCATTCCGGGCACTGATTCAACCCGCTCAGTCGTGCGCGCTGCCGGCGATCACCGCCGGCGGCAGCGGCTTGCGCGGCAGGCGCCCGTTGCGTGACAACCGCATCCAGTGGCGCAGCGCGATCAGGCCGCCGACCGACTCGATCAGCGCCGCCGGCACCCAGGTGATCAGCCCGCCGACCATCTGCCCGGTCAGCACGTTGAAGGTAAACGCGCGGCCGCAGATCTCGAAGATCGGATAGAGGTCGGTGCGCGAGAACGTGATGATCGCGCCAGCCAGGATCTGCGGCGTCATGGTGATCGCCGGCGACAGCACGCGCATGCCTGCCACCATGCGACCCGGCGGATGCGGGCGGTGGTCGAGCACCAGCGCCCAGTAGGCGAAGCCGCTGAGCAGCATCGTCCAGTTCATGAAGCGGTACACGCGCCAGTCCAGCATCGCCAGCGTCTGCAGGCTAGGGATCAGCCAGATCAGCACGAACACCACGAACAGCACGGTGACGATCGTGGGATTCATCAGCACGCCCATCACCGACCGCCACGGCCACGACCGCTGCAACGGCCGCAGCCACCGCGCCCGCCACGCCAGCGGCAGGCCGGCGCGCAACGCACTGGCCGGATAGGCGATGACGATCAGCAGCGGCGCCAGGTGGTGCAACAGCAACTGCTGCAGGCGATGCATGAAGAACTCATGCTCGGCGTAGTAATCGAGATAGGTGTGCAGCGACAGGTAGATGATCGCCATGCCGATCCAGAACGCCAGCCGCCGGCTGGACGGCACCCTCAGGCGGCGGCTGCCGCGCCAGTACAGCACGCAGGCCAGCACGAACGTGGCCAGGAACAGCCACGAGAACTCCCACGGCACCACCCATTTCAACAGCGTTGCAATCACGATCGGCTTGCTTCCACGTCCGTCAGCACCGGCACGACCGGCGACCACCGCCCAGCATAGTGCGCCGCGCCGGCCCCGTCTGCCCTGCCGCGGACGGTCGCTTGCGGCAGATTGCCGCCATCAGCGTCGACGCCGGCTGTGGCGGGTGCGACGCCAGCCGTACAGCAGGCCGATCAGCACCACCAGCGCCGGCACCAGCACGATGTTGATCACCTTCACGCGCAGGCCCAGCGCGTCGATCTCGGCATTGAGCTGGTGCTGCACGTCGCGCAGCTCCTTGTTGATGGCGAGCTGGCGCTGGCGGAACTGCTCGATCTCGCGGCGCTGCTCGGGGGTGACCGTGCTCGACCGCGCACCCTTGGCCGGCTGCAGCTCGTCCAGCCGGCGGCGGGTGTCGGCCAGCTCCTTCTCCAGCTCCTGCTCCTTCTGCAGGAACTTCTGGTCGGCCACGTTGCGCAGCGCCTGCACCCGGGTGAACGGCCGCTGCGAGGTGGAGCGCGCGCGGATCGACAGCAGCGCCGACGAGCCGCTGAGGTTGTCGACCAGGTTGGTGACGAAATCACCGTTGTTGGCGAAGATGCGCACCATGGTCTGGCCCAGCACGGTCTGCGGCTCCACCCACAGACGATCGCTGAGCACGTCGGTGTCGGCCACCAGCACCACCTGTGCGTTGGCCGCCGAATGCGCACGGTGGCCCGGCTTGCCGGCGTCCTCGGGAAACGCGCTGACGAAGGTGCCACGCAACCGCGCCGCCAGCACGTAGTGCGCGTTGTCCGCCTTGTAGTCTTCGAGCAGGCTGGTCGGGTCGCTGCTGGCATCCATCACCCGCTGGGTCGGCGCCAACTCGGCGTCGGCACTGCTCTGCAGCAGCGGGACCAGCCGCGCGGTCGCGGTCCGGGTGAGGTCGAAATGGCCGATGCTGGAGACGTTGATGCGCTGCAGGCTGGCGGTCACCGGATCATTGCGGTTGAGCTCCTGGTCGCCCAGCCCGAGCATTGCCGGATGGTTGAGGCTGCTGCCGGCCAGCTCGATCTGCAGGCCGCGGCTGCGGTCCAGCACCACCTCGCGCGGCTGGTATTCCACGCCCCACGCGGCGAACAGGCGCGGCAGGTCCGAGGCGTGCGCAGGCAAGCCGCCGATGTCGGGCGTGAACGGTGCGGCGTCGAGCTCGGCATCGGGATCGACGAACACCACCAGGTGGCCGCCGCCCATCACGTACTGGTCGATCGCGTACTGCGCGGCCGGCTGCAGTTGCTTGGGGTGGATCAGCAGCAGCACCTTCAGGCGATCATCCACGTGCTGCAGGGTGGCGGCGTCGAGGGTCTTCAGCTCGAACAACTGGCCCAGCTGCTGCATCACCGCCCAGGGCTGCTCGCCCAGCGCCAGGTCGCCCTGCACCGGCAGCGAGCTGAGCACGCCGATCTCCGGCTTGCGCACCTGGTTCAGCTCGTACAGCAGCTTGGCGATGTCGTATTCGAGGAAGGCCTCGCGCGAGGGATCGAAGAACGCGATCGAGAGCGATTTTTCCGGCGTGCCGGCGTCCTCCGCACCACGCGCCTCGCCCGGCGCCATGGCGCTGCCGGCCAGTCCGAAGAACACCCGCTCGCCGTTGCTGCCGCCATTGGCGGCAATCAGCCCGCTGCCCTCGGCACCCGCCTCGTCGTCCGAATACGGCACCGGGTCGATCACGCGCAGGCGGATGCGCCCGTGCGAGCGCGCCACCATCTCCTGGAGCATCTCGTTGACGCGCCGCTCGTAGCTGCGCAGCTTGGGCAGGTCGCGCGTGGCGTGCTCGGAGAAGTACAGGGTCAGCTGCAGTGGCCGTTGCAGGCTGTCCACGATGTGCCGCGTGCCGGGCGTCAGCGTGTAGAGCTGGTCAGCGGTCAGGTCGATCCGCGTGGCATGCAGCCAGCGGCTGCTGGCCACCACCAGCGGCACCAGCACCAGCACCAGCGCCACCAGGCCGGCGTACAGCCAGCTGCTGCGGGTCAGGCGCAGCGGCGTGGTGAGCAGGCGGGGCAGGCGCAGGCGCGGCATCGTTCAGCGCGTCCGCTTGAGGTCGAGCAGCAACACGCCGGCGACCAGCCAGCCCAGCGTGCTGAGCACGAAGTACAGCAGGTCGCGCAGGTCGAGCACACCGCGCGAGATCGCCTCGAAATGACGCAGCATCGAAAGGTGCGCCACGGCGTTGATGAGGCGCCGCGGCAGCGCGCCCTGGAAGAAATCCAGCACCTGCGGCTGCCCGGCCAGGATCAGCAGCACGCAGACCAGCGCGGTGAGGATGAAGGCCACCACCTGGCTGCGCGTCAGCGCCGACAGGCAGGCGCCGATGGCGATGAAGTTGCCGGCCATCAGCCAGCTGCCCAGGTAGCCGGCCAGGATCACGCCGTTGTCCGGCGCGCCCAGGTAGTTGACGGTGATCCAGATCGGAAAGGTCAGTGCCAGCGCCAGCCCGATGAACAGCCATGCGGCGAGGAACTTGCCGAGCATCGCCTGCCACAGCGTCAGCGGCAGGGTGAGCAGCAGTTCCAGCGTGCCGCCCTTGGTCTCCTCGGCCCACATGCGCATGGTGATCGCCGGCACCAGGATCAGGTACAGCCACGGGTGCATCACGAAGAACGGCTGCAGGTCGGCCTGTCCGCGCTCGTAGAAATCGCCGACGTAGAAGGTCAGGATGCCGGCGAGCACCAGGAAGATCACCAGGAAGACATAGGCCACCGGCGTCGCGAAGTAGCTGCCCAGCTCGCGCCGCACCACCGCGTTGACCGGACTCATGCCGCCACCCCGCGGCCGACTTCCTCACCGCTGGTGATCTGGCGGAACACCTCGTCGAGGCGGCCGCGTTCGAGCTGGATCTCGGAGACTTCAAGCCCCTGCTCTTGCAACAGCCGCTCGACCGGTTCCAGGATGCGCTCGCCCGGCTTGGGGAACACCGTGACGCGACCGTCCAGCGGATCGATCTCCACTCCGGCCACCTGCGGCAGCCGGCCCAGCATTTCCTGCGACATGCCGCTGCCCGGCGCACTGAACGATACCGCGCCGTGATAACGCGAGCGCGCCTCCAGCTCGGCGGGCGTGGCATCCGCCAGCAGCTTGCCGCGGGCGATGATCACCACCCGGTTGCACAGCGCGTGCACTTCTTCCAGCAGGTGGGTGGAGATCAGGATCGTGCGGTCGCGCGCCATCATGTCGATCAGCTGGCGCACCGCGTGCTTCTGGTTCGGGTCGAGGCCGTCGGTGGGTTCGTCCAGCATCAGCACCGGCGGGTCATGCAGGATCGCCTGGGCCAGGCCCACGCGTCTGCGCAAACCCTTGGACAGCGTGTCGATGCCCAAGCCGAGCACCTCGTCCAGCTGCAGTTGCTGCACCACCGCATCCATGCGCCGATAGCCCGCCTCGCCGCGCAGCCCGCGGATGCGCACGATGAATTGCAGGAACTCGCGCACGGTCATCTCGCCGTAGCTGGGTGCGCCCTCGGGCAGATAGCCCAGCGCGCGCTTGGCCTTCAGCGGTTCGCGCATCGCGTCGTAACCGCACACCCGCGCGCTGCCGGAGGTCGGCACCAGGAAGCCGGCGATCATGCGCATGGCCGTGGACTTGCCCGCGCCATTGGGTCCGAGCAGCCCCAGCACCTGGCCCGGCTCGACGCGGATGCTCAATGCATCCACCGCCGTGAGGTTGCCGTAGCATCGGGTGAGTTTGTCGGTTTCGATCATGTCCGCGAGCGGGCTGTGGCCGGGCTGGCGACGCGCTGGCCGCCGGCCAGTCGGGGCGCCGGAGTGTCCCGGCAATGTACCGCAAGAGCGCCGCGACCGCGCGCACGTCCGGCGTGCAGTCGCAGGGGCGCCCAAGAAAAAGGCCCTTTCGTCACGAAAGGGCCTTCATCGAACAGCTGCCGTGCGCCAGGTTTATTCGGCGGCAGTGGCAGCCGCAGCCGGTGCGCTGGAGGCGGCCGGTGCGGGCGCCGAACCTGCGGCCGCCGGTGCACCGTTCTGCTCGGGCGGAAGCAGGCCTGCTTCCTGCTCCGGCGTCTGTGCCGGCGCGTCGAGCAGCGGCAGCGACACCTGGTGGCGTGCGTAGCTGGTGATCGCACCGGTGGAATCCCTCACCTCTGCCGCGACCACGATGTCGTAGGGCGGGTTCACGGTGCTGTCGAACTTGTAACCGTGGGTCTGCGCGTAGGCGGTGAGCATCTTCACGGTCTGCGGCACGCCGTTGAAGGTGCCTTCCCAGATGCCCTGCAGCGTGGAACCGCCGAAGGCCATCATGCCGCGCACATCGCCTTCCACCACCAGATTGCCGAAGCGGTCGCGGGTGCCGGCCGTGGCGGCGGCCGCGGCGGCGGCTGCGGCGGAAGCGGACGGCGCCGGCTCGGCGGCGGCGGTCGCGTCCAGCGTGGGCGCGACGGGAGCGGTCAGCTGCTCGCTCTGGCCGTTGATGGTCAGCGTGCTGGAGTCGATCGGCAGGGCCACGTCGAAATCGAAATCCGGATCGCCGTAGTTGGTGATGAACAGGATCGCCGGGCCGGTCACGTTCACGCCCAGCTTCTTGGCCTGCGCCTTCAGCTCGGTCTGCGACTGCGCCAGGATGTCGTCGAGCACTTCGGAGCCGCCCTTGCTGCGGTCGATGTGACGCGTGACGAACAGCACCGGGGTCGGCTGCGACTGCGCGATCTTCGGCATCAGGCCGCTGTAGTCGACGTTGGCCACGCCGGCCAGCACGTTCTGCAGGTTGTTCAGGCTGAACTGGATGAACGAGTCCGGATCGCCGTGGATGTACAGGTTCGCGAAGCGGTTGATCAGGTTCCAGCCGTACTGCACGTCGTACGACCAGGTGATCTGGGTCAGGCGGCCGTGACCCTGGCGCTCGAGATCCAGCGTGAAATGCTTGTCCAGACCGCGCCAGTTGTTGTCCAGGTTCCAGACGATGGTCGCATCCTGCGTGTTGTTGTCGATCTGGTCGAACTGCGGCGTGGCGCTGGCGATGGTCAGACCGCCGTCACCCAGCTTGGGGTCGGTGCTGGTCCAGCTGATCTCGGAACCCGGGCCATACGCCTTGCCGGAGAACTTGAACTGCACGCCGCTGTCCTGTGAACGGAGCACGGAGTAATCCGGGAAGCGCCGGAAATTGTTCAGCAGGTCGTACACCTGGCGCATGTCCTTGCCGACAACCTGTGAGCGTTCGACGTGCCCGCTGGAGGGCATGACCACCGCCGCCACCACGCCAATCACCGCGACGATGACCAGGGCAACCAGAAATTCAAAGACACGCATCATTCCAGAGTTCTCCGAAGCGTCTTTACGCCATACCTTGAGTGTGCCCCAACAGCTGCGCGGGCCCAGGGGGCAGCAGCGGGGGTCGGCAAACGCCGAAGCCGCCGATGTTACTTGCTCGCGGGCTTGAACGCCATCCGCCCGCAGAGGCTCCCGCCGCGGCCGCGAAGGCAGCTCCACCCAAGGCGCGCAACCCCGCCGGAGCTCATACGATGCCCAGTTCCAGCGCCTTCAGCACGGCCCGGGTGCGATCGCGCACGCCGAGCTTGGAAAGGATGTTGGAGACGTGGTTCTTGACCGTGCCCTCGGCCACCTTCAGCGAGTTGGCGATCTCCTTGTTGCTGTAGCCGCCGGAGAGCAGGCGCAGGATCTCCGTCTCGCGCTCGGTCAGCGGGTCGGGCTGTTCGAGGCTGGTGAACTGGTTCTGCATCCGCGCCACGCCGGCCATCAGGCGCTGGGTGACCATCGGCGCCACCAGCGAGCCGCCGGCGGCGACGGTGCGCACGGCCTCGACCAGCTGCTCCAGCGAGACGTCCTTCAGCAGGTAGCCGCGCGCGCCGGCCTTGAGGCCCTGCAGCACCAGCTGGTCGTCGTCGAAGGTGGTCAGGATGATGGTCGGCGGCAATTCGTTGCGCGCCGACAGCGCCTGCAGGACTTCCAGCCCGCTCATGTTCGGCATGCGCAGGTCCAGCAGCATCACGTCGGGCTTGATCCGCGGCACCTCCAGCACGGCCTGCGCGCCGTCGGCGCACTCGGCCACCACGCGGATGTCCTCGGCCAGGTCCAGCAGCGAACGGACGCCCTGCCGCACCAGGTTCTGATCGTCGACGAGACAGACGGAAATCATCGGGGATCCTCGGTCATGGGTGACTGGCGGCTGGCTGGGTGGTGCCCCTGGGGAAGCGCCGTATTGTTGCACGGCTTCCGCCGCGGGCGACCGCGCCTGCACGAGGGCTGCCGCCGAACCACTTACGAAACATCCAGCGCCGGCGGCTCGAACCGCGAGGGCGTGTGCGCCAGCGCAGCCTGCTCGCCCAGTGGCAGCCGCACGGTCAGCGCAAAGCCTCGGCTCAGGCCGGCATCCAGCGACACGCTGCCGCCGAACTCGGCCAGGCGCTCGCGCATGCCGGACAGGCCGTTGCCTTCGGCCACCTGGTCGGCGCCGCGACCGTCGTCGCGCGCGTGCAGCCCCAGCTGGCCGGCCTCGGCGTAGGCAAAATTGAGCCACAGGTTGCGCGCGCCCGCGTGTCGCGCGGTATTGGTGACGATTTCCTGCGCGCAGCGCAGCAGCACCTGGGCGCGCTGCGGGTCCTCCACGCTGAAGCGCGGCGGCATCGCCACGTGCACGTTCAGGCCGGGCACGCCCTCGGTGAGGCCGCGCAGCGCCTGGGTCAGGTCGATCGAGTCGTCCTGGCGCAACTCGCTGACCACCTCGCGCACGTCGGCCAGCAGCAGCTTGGCCGTGCTCTGCGCCTTGCGCACGTGCGCCGCGGCCGCCTCGTTGGTGAGGTGGCAGGCCACTTCCAGGTTCAGGCTGAGCGCGGTGAGATGGTGGCCGATCAGGTCGTGCAGGTCGCGTGCGATGCGCATGCGCTCGGCGATCCGGCTCGATTCGGCCAGCAACGCCCGCGTGGTGCGCAGCTCGGAGTTCAGGCGGCGCTGCACGTCGCTCTGCTCGGCCTGCTGGCTGGTCGCCAGCGAGGCGATGTAGGTCAGCGCCGAGATGCCCAGGTAGATGCTGGTCTGCAGGAAGGCCAGTCCGACGCTGTGGTCGTACTCGGGGAAGTTGACGAACACCGCGACCAGGCTGAGGTTCTGCAGCACGATGCACAGCACGCCCAGCCACACCGGCAGCAGCCACGGCAACGCCACCGCGCTGATCGCCATCAGCATCGCCGACAGGCCGCTGTGGCTGTACCAGCCCACCGCCATCGCGAAGAAGCTCATCGCCACCAGCCCGATCAGGCGCAGCCCCTGGTAACGGCGCTGGCCGAGGTTGCTGGTGACCACCCAGTACAGAAGGCCGAACAGCAGGTAGCACAGCGTCCACATCAGCAACGCGAGGTTGGGCCGATGCAGCAGGCTCACCCGTTCGGCCGCCCAGCTGGTGATCAGCGGGGTACCCACGCACAGGTAGGTGAACAGGCCGGCGTAGCGCAGCAGCCGCACGTGGTTGAAGTTGGACAATTGCATGCCCGGCATCATAGGGGAGCGCGCCACGCGCGCAATGCGCGGGAAGTCACGCCCGGCCAGGCCTTGCCGGCACCGCTTTACGCCGGTTTTACATGTTCCCGGCTTGATGCCAGCGTGACAGCCGCATGGCATAATGCGCCGTCCGGGAGCCGCACCGTCGACTCCTGTCCCGATTCCACCATTGCGGAGCAACGAATGGCCCTTGCCATCCGCGACGTGCGCGAGCACGACCTGGATGCCGTGCTGGCGCTCAACAACGCCGCCGGTCGCTCCATCCTCACCCTCGATGCCGGCCAGTTGCGCTACTTCTTCGAGCACGCGAACTACTTCCGCGTCGCCGAGATCGACGGCCACATGGCCGGTTTCCTGATCGCCCTGCGCGAAGGGCTCGACTACGACAGCCCGAACTACCGCTGGTTCGCGGCGCATTATCCGCAGTTCGTCTACATCGACCGCATCGTGATCGCCAACGCCTACCGGCGCCACGGGCTGGGCCGCATTTTCTACAGCGACGTGCACAGCTACGCCGAAGTGCGCGTGCCGCTGCTGACCTGCGAGGTGTTCCTGGAGCCGCGCGACGACGTGGTGGTGCTGTTCCACGGCACCTACGGCTTCCAGGAGGTCGACCAGCAAAAAATGGGGCCCGACGGCCCGCAGGTCAGCCTGCTGGCGAAGGACCTGCCCAGCTACGCCTACGTCCGCGACACCTGGCTGGAGCACGGCGGGCTGCCCGACACGGCGTGGCTGGCCGAGCGCGAGCTGCCGCACGACGACAGCGGCCAGCGGCGTATCGCCCGCGAGCGGCACGCATGAACGCCCGCGCCGAAACCAACGACGCCTGCGACCTGCGCTTCGGCCAGGTCGGCATCGCCTGCGTGCGCGTGCGCCGGGTCGACGCCGCCGCGCTGTGCGACGAACTCGAACGCCGCGTGCGCGCCGCGCCGCAGATGTTCGCCCGCGCCGCGGTAGTGCTGGACCTGAGCCACCTGTCGAGCCTGCCCGACGACGGCGCGGTCGACGCCCTGCTGGAGGCCGTGCGCAGCGCCGGCATGCTGCCGGTGGGCCTGGCCTACGGCACCAGCGAGACCGAGGCGCTGGCCAAGCGCATGGGCCTGCCGCTGATCGCCAAGTTCCGCGCGGCGTACGAACCGGCCGCGGCCGCGCCGGCGGCAGCCCAGCCGGCGCGCACCGAACCCGCGCCGCCGCCCGAACCGATCCTGTCCACCCCCGCCGCCGGCAACCGGCAAAGCACCGAGCACCACATCGGCACGGTGCGCTCCGGCCAGCAGGTCTACGCGCGTGACTGCGACCTGATCGTCACCGGCACCGTCGCCAACGGCGCGGAGGTGATCGCCGACGGCAACATCCACATTTACGGTGGCCTGCGCGGGCGTGCCATGGCCGGCGCGCAAGGCGACGAGAAGGCGCGCATCTTCGTCTCCGGCTTCCGCGCCGAGCTGGTCGCGATCGCCGGGCAGTACCGCGTGTTCGAGCAGATTCCGGCCGAACTCGAAGGTCAATCCGTGCAATGCTGGCTGGAAGGCGAAAAGCTGCTGATCGCCAGGCTGTGATCGTTCACCACGCATCCTGTACAACAAGAACAACCACGCGGAGATGGGCCCTTGACTGCTGAGATTATCGTTGTCACCTCCGGCAAAGGCGGCGTCGGCAAGACGACGACCAGCGCCTCGCTCGCCACCGGCCTGGCCATGGCCGGCAAGAAAACCGCGGTGATCGACTTCGACGTCGGCCTGCGCAACCTCGACCTGATCATGGGCTGCGAACGCCGCGTGGTGTACGACTTCGTCAACGTCGTGCACGGCGAGGCCACGCTCAAGCAGTCGCTGATCAAGGACAAGCGCTACGACAACCTGTACGTGCTGGCTGCCAGCCAGACCCGCGACAAGGACGCGCTGACCATGGAAGGCGTCGAGAAGGTGCTCGACGGCCTGTCCGCGGAGGGTTTCGAGTACGTGGTGTGCGACTCCCCCGCCGGCATCGAGAAGGGCGCCCACCTGGCGATGTACTTCGCCGACCACGCCGTGGTGGTGGTCAACCCGGAAGTGTCCTCGGTGCGCGATTCGGACCGCATCCTCGGCCTGCTCGCCAGCAAGACCCGGCGCGCCGAGAAGGGCGAGACCCCGGTCACCCAGCACCTGCTGCTGACCCGCTACAACCCGGCGCGCGTGGCGATCGGCGAGATGCTCAGCGTGAAGGATGTGGAGGAAATCCTCGGCATCGAGGTGGTCGGCGTGATCCCCGAATCGGAGAACGTGCTGACCGCCTCCAACAACGGCATCCCGGTAATCGTCGACGCCAACTCGCAGGCCGGCCAGGCCTACGGCGACACGGTGGCCCGCATTCTCGGCGAAGAGCGCCCGTTGCGCTTCATCGACGTGCCCAGGAAGGGCTTTCTCCAGCGCGTGTTCGGAGGTTGATCACGATGGGTATTCTCGATTTCCTGAAGCGCAAGCCCGAAGCCACCGCCACGGTGGCGCGCGAACGCCTGCGCATCATCGTGGCGCAGGAGCGCTCCACCCGCGGCGCACCGGACTACCTGCCGATGATGCGCAACGAACTGCTCGAAGTGATCAAGAAATACGTCCACGTCGACCTCGATGCGATCAACATCAACTTCGAGCGCGACAGCGGCCACGAGATCCTCGAACTCTCGGTCACCCTGCCGGAAGGCAAGCAGGCGGCCAAGGGCGAGAACAAGGACGAAGCCAGGACCGGCTGAGCCGCGGCCAGCCGGTTTTCATCATTCGACTGCCCGCCGGCACCCTGCCCGGCTCCACTCCGCCGCCAACGCACGCGCCCGGCGCACGACCATGCATCCCGACATCACGCGACCTTCCGGCGATCCGGCTCGCACCGTGCTGCGCATGGCCGACATCGGATTCGACGCGCCTGCGGCGCTGCTCGGCCGCTTCGGCCTGCACCTGCAGCGGGTGGCGGCGGGTGAACCGATTCCCGGCAGCTTCTGGGGCGAGGAGGAGGCCGGCATCATCGGCACCACCGTCTACGCCCGCGACGACACGCCGGCGCACTCGCTGCTGCACGAGGCCGGCCACCTGATCGTGCTGCCGGCGGACAGACGTCCGGACGTCCATACCGACGCCACCGATTCGATCGAGGAAGAAGACGCCACCTGCTACCTGCAGATCGTGCTGGCCGACGAGCTGCCCGGCGTGGGCCGCGAACGCCTGATGCGCGACATGGACGCCTGGGGCTATTCGTTCCGGCTCGGCTCGACCCGCGCGTGGTTCGAACACGACGCCGAAAATGCCCGCGAATTTCTCAAGGCGCGCGGCCTGCCGCACGCCTGACGCAAATCCCCGGCTCCGAACCCCGAATCCCGGCTACCTGGCGTGCCAGTTGCCGTCGCGGCCCTTCTCGTACTTCTGCTTGACCGCCGACCAGGCGACCTTGTGCGCCACTTCCTCGCGTGACTCGTCGCCGCGCCGCTCGTCCTTGTCGGCGTATTCGTCCCAGGCGCTGTTGAATGCTTCCTTGTAGATCTCCTGCGCGTGCCTGGGCAGGTGGTCGCGTACGGAATCGGGCAGGTTGCTGATGGAGGAATAAGGCATGGCCGCAGGCTCCGCAATGGATGGTGAGGCTGGGTACCGTGTACCGCGCGCGATCAACCTGCCGTCAATTCCATGTGGTCTGCGCGGCAAGCACCTCCGCTCAGCGACGCGAGACGTGCGGGTCGTTCGGCACGTACCAGCGCCACGGCTCGTCGACCGCGCGGGTGATGCCGACGCGCGGCGTGACCACCGGCGCGGCGGGCGGCGGCACGCCATCGTCGACGATGCTGAAGCCGCCGGCGCCGTCGACCAGGTCGATGCCGTCCTGCGCGCGGTCGATGCCCATCGCCTGGCACAGCCGCGCCGGTCCGCGGCACAGGTCGCGATCGCTGCGGCAGGCGGGGCGTGCGGCGCGCATCGCGGCCAGCCCGTCCAGCGGCGCCAGCGCGCGCAACAACACCGCCACGCCCTCGCCCTCCTCGCCGCAGACCGGGTTGCAGCACCAATGCATGCCGTAGGTGAAGTACACATAGAGCAGCCCCGGCATACCGAACATCGTCGCATTGCGCGCCGTGCGGCCGCGCCAGGAGTGCGCGGCCGGATCGGTCGGCCCGCAGTAGGCTTCGGTTTCCACGATGCGGCCGCTGCGGCCGTCGGCGTGCCGCAGCACCTTGTTCAGCAGTTCCGGCGCCACCGTGCGCGGGTCGCGCCGGTAGAATGCGCGCTCCAGCACCATGGCGCGATCAACCCGCCGGCTGCGGCTGGTAGTTGCCGACATCCGCGCGGAATCCGATGGCCAGCCGGTTCCAGCCGTTGATCGCGATGATCGCCAGGGTGAGATCGACCATGGCCTTGTCGTCGAACTGGGTGCGTACCTCGTCATACAGGGCGTCAGGCAGATCGTTCGTCGATACCAGGGTGACCGCCTCGGCCCAGGCCAGCGCGGCACGCTCGCGCGCCGAGTAGAACGGCGCCTCGCGCCACGCCGCCAGCACGTGCAGCCGCTGCTCGGTTTCGCCAGCGGCGCGCGCGTCCTTGCTGTGCATGTCCAGGCAGTACGCGCAGCCGTTGATCTGCGACACGCGCATCTTCACCAGCTCGATCAGCGAATGCTCCAGGCCGCTGCCGCGAACCTGGGCTTCCATCGCCAGCATGGCCTTGAAGGCGGCCGGCGAGGCGGTCCTGTAGTCGATGCGTCCACTCATTCCTGTCACCTCTCGTCAGTTCGAACCGGTTCGAACAGTTGCTGCGCGTCGGCGTAGCCGAAGTCGGCAACCAGTCCCTCGAAATTTCCGCTCTCGCGCATGCGCGCCAGCGCGTGATCGACGGCCGCCAGCGCCAGCGTGGTCAGCCGCGTGGCGGTGCTGACCCGGGCCACGCCGAGCCGGAAAAGCTCGGCCAGGCCGGGCATGCCGGCGCCTGCCGCCACGTTGACCGGCGCGTCGAGCGCGCGCACCAGCGCGGCCAGCGTGGCCGGATCGGCCAGTCCGATCGGATAGATGCAGTCGGCGCCCGCGGCGAGGTAGGCGCGGCCACGCTCGATGGCGTCGGCCAGGCGTGCGGCCGGCTCGGCGCCGTCATGCTGCATCCAGTGATCGACCCGTGCATTGATCACGATCGGCACCCCGGCCGCGTCGGCGGCCGTTCGTGCCGCGCGCACCCGCGCCGCCGCCGCGGACGCCTCGCGCAGCGGGCCGTGGCCCGGCATGCCGTCCTCGATGTTGATGCCGACGGCGCCCGCGGCAATCACCGACTGCACCGTCGCGGCCACCTCCGCCGGCGTCTCGCCGTAGCCGGTCTCGATGTCCACCGTCACCGGCACCTCCGCCGCGCGCACGATGCGGGCGACCGCCGCCAGCACCTCGTCCAGCGGCGCCTGCTCGCCATCGGCGTAGCCCAGCGACCACGCCACGCCGGCGCTGGTGGTGGCCACCGCGGCGAAGCCCCGCCGCGCGAACAGCCGCGCGCTGAGCGCATCCCAGGCGTTGGGCAGCAGCAGTACGCGGCTGCGGTCGTGCAGGCGCCGGAACGCCTGCGCCATGTCTGTCCGGGCCCGTGACTGCATCGTCGCGCGTCGCCTCGTCTGGCGGAGTTGACCTTGCAGCATACGCCGCCGGCCACACTGGCGCATGGCGCCTGCTACAGTCGGCGCCGATCGACCCGAAGCTGTCGCGGGCTGCGCCCGTCGCGACGGAGGAATCCATGACCACGCGCCGACTGGTGCTGTTGTTCGACGGCACCTGGAACAAGCCGGAATCGAATACCAACGTGGAGCGCCTGCGTCGGCTGATCGCGCCGCGCGACGCACTGGGCAACGTGCAACAGGTCAACTACATCCCCGGCGTGGGGGTGAAGCGCGGGATCACCCACCTGCTCGGCGGCGCGTTCGGCTATGGCCTCTCGGGCAACGTGCTGGATGGCTACCGCTGGCTGTGCGACACGTGGCAGGCGGGCGACGAGATCTACCTGTTCGGTTTCAGCCGCGGCGCCTATACCGCGCGCAGCCTGGGCGGCCTGATCCGAAAATGCGGCCTGCTCAAGCGCGACGGCCGCGGCAAGCTGTCCCGCGCCGACGCAAGTCACGCCTACGATTTCTACCGCGACGTGGAGACCAGGCCCGACGACCCGGCCGCGCGGGCATTTCGCCAGCAGCACTCGATCGAGGTGGACATCCATTTCATCGGCGTGTGGGACACGGTCGGTTCGCTCGGCATCCCCGACACTGCCTCGTGGTTTCCGTTTGCGCGCTCGCGCTACCGCTTCCACGACACCGAGCTGAGCAAGATCGTCAAGCACGCCTACCAGGCGCTGGCGCTGGACGAACATCGCGGCGATTTCCAGCCCGCGGTGTGGACGCGCAATCCGTACACCGTCAAGCCCGGCGAATCGCTGACCTCGAAGAAGCGCGAACAGATCGACGTCGAGCAACGCTGGTTCATCGGCTCGCACTCCGACGTGGGCGGCGGCAATCGCCGCGACGGCGCCGGCCGCAAGCCCGACCCGCTGCCCGACCTGGCCCTGGCCTGGCTGCAGACCCGCGCGATCAAGGCCGGCCTCACCTGCAGCGAACTGCTGGTGCCGCCGCGTGATGCATGCACGGGCGTGCCGCGCGACTCCTACAAGGAGTTCATGGACGGCCTCTACAAGGAGTTCAAGCCGCCGTTCGACCGCACCGTGGGCAGCGGCGTCAACGAGAAGGTGGACGAATCGGTGTGGCGTCGCTGGCTGGCCGACCCGGGCTACCGTTCGCCCAGCCTGGTTCGCGCCCTGGCCACCGCGACCGTGTTGATGTCGGTGGAAAGCGTGACCGACCCGGTCGCGCCGGTCGGCAGGCGCGGCGGTTGATCCACGCTTGACGGGCGGCCGGCGGTTTCCACTACGATGGCCCGATGGGAGATGGCATGCCTCCCGTTGCGGGCGCGCGACGCGTCCGCAACCAACCACCCCGGGTGCTTCCGCCACGAGGTTGATGATGCCTGCAACGCCGGTTCCCGGCGGCGCAGGCCTGCCTGTCGCTGCGGTCGCCGGAACCTTTCCTGCAACGGAGTAGCGCACGTGGGTCTGACTGGATTTGTCGCGATCGGGCTGGGCGGTGCCCTCGGTTGCTGGTGCCGCTGGGGCCTGGGCCTGCTGTTCAACCCGCTGTTCCCCACCCTGCCGCTGGGCACCCTGGCCGCCAACCTCACCGGCGGCCTGCTGATGGGCGTGGCAATCGGCCTGTTCCGCCATTTCCAGGCCGCGTCGCCGGAGCTGCAATTGTTCGTGATGACCGGCTTCCTCGGCGGCCTGACCACGTTCTCCACCTTCTCCGGCGAAGCGGTCACCCTGCTGCTGCGCCAGCAGTACCTGTGGTTCGGCGGCCACGTGCTCAGCCACCTGGCCGGCTCGCTCGGCATGACCGTGCTCGGCCTCGCCCTGACCCGCAACCTGCTGCGCCACTGAACAGGAGACCCCATGAATCACGAAGCCCTGCAACACGGCGCGCACCTCACCTTCTATTGCCATGCGCGTGCGCGTCACGAAGGCATCCTGCTTTCCGAGTGGCTGCTGGCGCAGGCCAAGGCGCTGCATATCGGCGGCGGCTCGGTGTTCCGCGCGATCGCCGGCTACGGCCGCCACGGCGTGCTGCACGAGGAGCAGTTCTTCGAACTGGCCGACGACCTGCCAGTCAAGATCGAGTTCGTGCTGCTCGACGAGCAGGCCGAGGCGTTGCTGCAACGGCTGCGTGAGGCCCGCGTCGACGCCACGTATGCACGCTGGCCGGCAAGCTTCGCGGTACTCGGCGATTCGCCGCAGCCGCATGGGCATCATCAAGGCACGAGGTAGCGCATGAGCCAGGACGACCTCAAGAACCGCGCCGGGGAACTGCTGGCGCAAGCCGGCATCCACATCAACGGCCACGACGCGACCGACCTGCAGGTACACGACGAACGCCTCTACGCCCGCGTGTTTGCCCACGGTTCGCTGGGCCTGGGCGAGGCCTACATGGACGGCTGGTGGGACGCCGCCGACCTGCCCGGCCTGTGCACCCGCCTGCTCAGTGCGGGCATCGACCAGGGCCTGAAGACCCTCGACACCGTGCTCGCCCACCTCAAGGCGCGCTTCATCAACCTGCAGCGCGGCGAGCGCGCGTTCGAGATCGGCAAGGCCCACTACGACCTCGGCAACGACCTGTTCCAGGCCATGCTTGGCAAGCGCCTGGTGTACTCGTGCGGCTACTGGGCCAAGGCCGACAACCTCGATGACGCGCAAGAGGCCAAGCTCGACCTGGTCTGCCGCAAGCTGCAGTTGAAGACCGGCCAGCGCGTACTCGACATCGGCTGCGGCTGGGGCGAGGCGTTGAAGTATGCCGCCGAGCACTACGGCGTCGAGGGCGTCGGCGTCACCGTCTCGCAACAGCAGGCCGACTACGCGCGCGAACTCTGCGCCGGCCTGCCGATCGATATCCGCCTGCAGGATTACCGCGAGGTCGACGAGCCGTTCGACGCGGTGTATTCGATCGGCATGTTCGAGCACGTCGGCGGCAAGAACTACCGCAGCTATTTCGAAACCGTGCGCCGCTGCCTGAAGGAGGGTGGCCTGTCGCTGCTCCACTGCATCGGCAGCAACGGCGCGCCGGCGCAGACCGATCCGTGGATCGAGAAATACATCTTCCCCAACTCGATGATCCCCGCCGCCAGCCAGGTCGCGGCCGCGCTGGAAGACCTGTTCGTGGTCGAGGACTGGCACAACTTCGGCGCCGACTACGACCGCACCCTCACCGCCTGGCGCGCCAACGTCGAATCCGCCTGGCCCACCCTGCCGGAAACCTACGACGAACGCTTCCGGCGCATGTGGCGCTACTACCTCGCCGTCTCCGCCGCGGTCTTCCGCAGCCGCCGCGACCAGCTGTGGCAGCTCACCCTGAGCCCGCACGGCGTGCCCGGCGGCTACCGCGTTCCGCGCTGACCAGCGAAACCCCGACGTAGCCGGCGCCTCCCATCCATGCCACCCACTCCACGCAAATCGCAGGCGGCACCATGACCACCTCAGCTCTGGTACTCACGCTGTTCCTCGCCTGGACGCTGCTCCTGCTGGTCGTGATGGAGGTGCTGCGCAGCTACCTCGTCCTCACGGGTCGCGTGCGCTCGAATGAGTTCAAGCCCGACAACTCGAATATCTCGCCATTCATGCAGCGGCTCGCACGTGCTCATGCGAACTGCACCGAGAGCCTGCCCGTCTTCGGCGGTCTGCTACTTGTAGCGCTGGTGACGAACCGGACCGAAGTCACGGATGCGCTGGCCCCGTGGCTGCTGGGCGCGCGGGTCATCCAGTCCGGCATCCACCTGGCTTCGACCAGCGTCATCGCCGTCAATGCCCGCTTCACCGCCTTTGCCGTGCAAATGGGCATTGGTGTTTACTGGACGTGGGGGCTGCTCGGCCTGTAGGTCAAACGAGGTCGGCTTCATTCAAATTCAAACGCCACAAACTCTCCCCGGGAGCCGAAAATGGATAGCCGGAACAAGTATTGGTTTCCCGCCAAGCGGTACGGCTGGGGTTGGGGCCTGCCGGCTCGGTGGCAGGGCTGGGTTTGCCTCGCCGTCTATGCGGGCTGTGTTGCACTCGTCTTTCGTTTCCTGCGGCCAGCGGCCGATCCGGTCATGTTCGCGCTCAGCCTGGCATTGCTTACCCTCGGCCTGATCGCCGTGTGCTGGCTGAAGGGCGAGCCGCCGCGCTGGCGTTCGGGCGACTGATCGGCATGGACGATCGCAGACAATCCGGGGTACCGGATTGAACCGCCACGCGCTTGCCGCAACACTCGCAGGCATGAAACACCTGCTCGCCCGCATCTCCCTCTGCCTGCTCCTGCTGCTGCCCGCGGCAGTCATCGCCCACCCCGCTCTGTGGGTAGTGAAGGATGCCGATACCACGATCTACCTGTTCGGCACGGTGCACCTGATGCCGAGCGACGCCAGTTGGCACGACCCGACGCTGGACCGGGCGATGGCGGACAGCCGGACGTTGTACATCGAACTGACCGACGACGACCCGGCGAACATGGCGGCGCTGGTGCTGCGCCACGGCATGGATGCGGCGCACCCGTTGTCCAGCCGGCTCAGCGAGTCGGAGGCGCATCGGCTGGGCCTGCTGGCGAACAAGCTCGGCGTGCCCGGCGGCATGCAGACGCTGAACGTGATGCGCCCGTGGCTGGCCGCGCTGACGCTGGCGGTGACGCCGCTGCTGAAGGCCGGGCTCGACCCGGAGCATGGCGTGGACAAGCAGCTGAAGGCGCAGATGAGCGCTGCCGGCAAGCCGGTGCTGGGACTGGAAACCGCCGAACAGCAGATCCGCTTTCTCGCCGACATGCCGCGCGCGATCGAGCTGGCCCTGCTGCGCTCGACCATGCGCGACGCGGACAAGGGCGCGTTCCAGCTCACCGAGCTGATCGACGCCTGGAAGGCCGGCGACGTGGACAGCATCGCGCGCATCGGCAACGACGACATGCGCCGGCACGAGCCGAAGCTCTACCAACGGCTGCTGGTGCAGCGCAACCAGGTGTGGGCGACCAAGATCACCGCCATGCTGCAGCAGCCCGGTACAGTCTTCATCGCCGTCGGCGCCGCGCACCTGGCTGGGCCGGACAGCGTGCAGGCGCAGTTACGAAAGCTCGGCATCTCCGCTCAACGAAATTGAGGTCATCGCCGTGATGAAGTCCGCATGGATCGTTGCATTCGCACTGGTGTGTCCGCTTGCCTTGCGGGCACAAACGCCGGTGCAGCCATCGCACGGCCGAAATTTCAGCCACCTGCAGGTCATCGACATCGCCAACGGGCCCAACGCGATCGACATCGATGGCGATGGCCGGAAAGATCTGGTCTTCAATGCCCACCGAAGCAACTTCAACGCACATGATTTCGAGCACATCACGTTCTACATGCAAGATCATGTTGAGGCCGGCGAAACGGATGGGACGGTGCAGAGGAAGCCGATGTGGAATGTCGTGCCGTTCTTCAACGAGAAGATTCCCGAATACGTGGCCTTCGACACCATCGAGGGGGCGGATTGCTGGCTGCGCGACATGGTCTTGCTACGCAACTCGGAGGGTTCCGTCACCGTTATCACGGCTGATCGCGCCCTGGGGACGTCCTATGCCGACAAAGCGCGCATGACATTCTCGATCTATCGTGTTGCGCACAATGCGGATGGTGCACCAGGATCACCGCCTGTTTATTTCCAACGTATCGACCAGTTCCAAAGCAGGAACCTCTATTGCGATGCGAATTACGCCATCGCCGCAGAGCTCGGCGTGAAGTTCAGGCACCCGCTCGAAGACAACGGCATCGATCACTGAAAGGTACCCGCAGGCACCGGCTTTCTGGCACCATCGTCCGGCTATCCGCGCAGCCTGCGCGCTACCTGATTGATCCAACTCCATGAACCTGCAAGCCAATTACGAACAGATCCCGCTGAAGGAATACGCCGAGCGGGCCTATCTCGACTACTCGATGTACGTGGTGCTGGACCGCGCGCTGCCGTTCGTGGGCGACGGCCTGAAGCCGGTGCAGCGGCGCATCATCTACGCGATGAGCGAGCTTGGCCTGGCCGCCACCGCGAAGCCGAAGAAGTCCGCGCGCACCATCGGCGACGTGATCGGCAAGTTCCATCCGCACGGCGATTCGTCGTGCTACGAGGCGATGGTGCTGATGGCGCAGCCGTTCTCGTACCGCTATCCGCTGGTCGATGGCCAGGGCAACTTCGGTTCGCCGGACGACCCGAAGAGCTTCGCCGCGATGCGCTACACCGAATCCAAGCTCAGCCCGATCGCCGAGGCATTGCTCGGCGAGCTGGCCCAGGGCACGGTGGACTGGGTGCCGAATTTCGACGGCACCATGGACGAGCCGAGCTGGCTGCCGGCGCGCGTGCCGCACGTGCTGCTCAACGGCTCGATGGGCATCGCGGTCGGCATGGCCACCGACATCCCGCCGCACAACCTGCGCGAACTGGCCACCGCGTGCATCCGCCTGCTGGACGATCCGGACGCCAGCGTCGCCGACCTGTGCGAGCACGTGCGCGGGCCGGACTACCCGACCGAGGCGGAGATCATCACCCCGCGCGCCGACCTGCTGGCGATGTACCAGACCGGCGGCGGTTCGGTGCGCGCCCGCGCGGTGTACACGCGCGAAGAGGGCAACATCGTGATCACCGCGCTGCCGCACCAGGTCAGCCCGTCGAAGATCCTCGAGCAGATCGCCGCGCAGATGCGCGCGAAGAAGCTGCCGATGATCGAGGACCTGCGCGACGAGTCCGACCACGAGAATCCGATCCGGCTGGTGATCGTGCCGCGCTCGAACCGCGTCGACGCGGACGAGACCATGCAGCACCTGTTCGCCACGACGGACATGGAGAAGAGCTTCCGCGTCAACCTCAACATGATCGGCCTGGACGGCCGGCCGCAAGTGAAGGACCTCAAGCGCATCCTCACCGAGTGGCTGAGCTTCCGCACCAGCACCGTCACCCGGCGCCTGGAACATCGCCTGGCCAAGGTCGACCGTCGCCTGCACCTGCTCGAAGGCCTGCACACCGCCTACCTCAACCTCGACGAAGTCATCCGCATCGTGCGCAGCGAGGACGAGCCCAAGCCGGTGCTGATGGCACGCTTCCGGCTCAGCGAGGAGCAGACCGACTACATCCTCGAAACCCGGCTGCGCCAGCTGGCACGGCTGGAGGAGATGAAGATCAACGCCGAGCGCGACCAGCTCGAGGAGGAGCGCGCGCGCATCAACGTGCTGCTGAAATCGCCGGCCAAGCTGAAGGGACTGATCAAGGACGAACTGCGCGCCGATGCCGAGAAGTTCGGCGATGCGCGCCGCTCGCCGCTGGTCGAGCGCGAGGTGGCGCATGCGCTGGACGAGAGCGCGCTGGTGGCCAGCGAACCGGTCACCGTGGTGCTCTCGCAGAAGGGCTGGGCGCGCGCCGCCAAGGGCCACGACATCGACGCCGAGGCACTGAACTACCGCGAGGGCGACGGCCTGCTCGCCGTGGTGAAGGCGCGCACCACGCAGCAGGTCGCGTTCATCGACTCCACCGGCCGCGCCTACTCCACGCCCGCGCACACCCTGCCCTCGGCGCGCGGCAATGGCGAGCCGCTGACCGGCCGCTTCAGCCCGGCCGCGGGCGCGAGCTTCGACGCGGTGGTCGCCGGCGACAACGACACGCGGCTGATCCTCGCCACCGACTTCGGCTACGGCTTCGTCAACCGTTTTGAATCGCTCACCGGCCGCAACAAGGCCGGCAAGCAGATCATCTCGCTCAGCGACGGCGCGAAAGTGCTGGCGCCGCAGGTCAGCGCCGATCCGGCCCGCGACCGCATCGTGGTGGTCACCAGCGAAGGGCATCTCTTGATGTTCTCGGTGGCCGAACTGCCGGAACTGGACAAGGGCAAGGGCAACAAGCTGATCGAGATTCCCAAGAAGCAGCTGGCCGAGGGCGAGCGCGTGGCCGGCGTGGCGGTCGTCGCCGAAGGCAAGGGCGAGGTCACCCTGTACGCCGGCGCGCGCAAGCTCACCCTGAAGTGGGCCGACCTGGTCGAGTACGGCGGCAACCGCGCCACCCGCGGCAACCTGCTCCCCCGCGGCCTGCGTCGCGTCGAACGCATCGAAACCACCGGCTGAACCGAACACCCGTAGGAGCCCGCTCGCGGGCGATGCTCTTGGGCGACCTCGTCAGAAGCATCGCCCGCAAGCGGGCTCCTACGACAGACAGGTCGTGACGCCTCCCGGAACTTGTCGGCGCGCCGCCTTTCCAACAGGGATGTACACGCCGACGCGGCCTCGCGCGTTGGATACGTGATCACCCCGGAGTCCGCATGAACGTCCCCCGCCTTCTCCCCGCCCTGCTGGCCACCTTGCTGGCCGCGCCGGCATGGGCGCAGAGCACAACCCAGCCGCTGAATCTCAAACTCCCGCCCGGCGAACTGCCAGCCGCCAGCAGCACCACGGTCACACCTGCGAACGACGCCACCACGCCCCGCACGCGCACCGCAGACAGCGTCGCCGCCACGCCACCGCGCGACCCGCCAGGCGTCTACTACGGCGACACCAGCGGACGCCTGGGCAACACCGAAGTCGCCCGCGACACGCGGGCGGACTGCGACGACTCCACCTACAACCAGCCACAAGTCCACGGCAGCGTCGGCATGGGCGTGGCCGGCGGCAGCCGCTTCAGCGGCAACTACCAGACCGGCACGGTCAACGTCACCAAGGCCTTCGGCAGCTGCGACGAGCCGAGCGGCGGCATCAGCATCTCCGTCGGTGCCGGCACCAGCCACTTCCACGGTCGCGGTCATTGATGCAGCAGGGGTACTCGCGCCCAAAGGGGTCAGGTTCATTTCCTACGCCAGATTGAGCCGTATGGAAGTGCGCCACGCGCGCGCTCCCGGCAGCACTCGTTTCAACAGCCATGCAACCTGATCCGCTCCAACGCAGGAAGCACGGCATGGCGCGCTAGCCCCGTATCGATCTTCCCGCCATCCCGCAACACGTGGTTCAACGAGGCAATGACCGCCAAGCCTGCTTCGCGGGAGAAGCCGACTACTTGCGCTATCTGCAGGAGTTGCGTGGAGCATCATCCAGACACGACTGTGCGATCCACGCCTACGTGTTGATGACAAACCACGTCCACCTGCTGGTGACACCGGCCACCACCGGAGCCATCTCCCGCATGATGCAAGCGGTAGGCCGCCGCTACGTCGGCAGTTTCAATGCACGCTACCGGCGCACGGCAACTTGTGGGAAAGACGCTTCAAGGCAGCACTGGTCGATACCGACCGGTACCTGCTCACCTGCTATCGCTACATCGAGCTCAATCCCGTCAAGGCCCACATGACCGACGATCCCGCGGACTACCCTTCGAGCTACCACCACAACGCGATGGGACAACCAGCGCCGCTCATCACGCCGCACCAACAATACATGCTGCTGGCCACCACACCTGCCACACGACAAGCCGCCTACCGCGCGCTGGTCGATGAACTCGTGGAAGAAAAGCATCTCGACGACCTTCGCCAACACACTCAGCAGCAGCGCGCCTGGGGCAGCGAACGCTCTCGACAGCAAATCGAAGCACTGACCCAACGCTCAGTCAGCGTCAGGCCTCGCGGCAGACCCCCCAAGCCGCGAAAAATCGGGACTAAATGAACCTGCCCCCTTTTTTCGACCCCTTTTTTCGGGGACTGGGCACCGCGGCGGCCTGCCGGGCGCGCGAACGGGCGAAACGGCCAGCCCTTGCCTCGACCCATGCGCGGAATCGATCCAAGCCCGGTATCTTCCGTTGCTGCGGGTAGTCGCGGATATCCGATGCCAATTCAATGGACAGCGCATCCTCGAACAGGGCCCGTTACGTCACGGCGCGAGCGAAGGGCAGGGACCGCCCCAGCCCTCGTCCAACCCCCCGCGCGCTGCCAAGTGGGGTCTGCCGAACGGGCCAACTCAACCTCACTCCGTTCTTGCCACCGTTTTTGCCCCCACTTTTTCGCTTCCGCTACCATTCGCTGCGAACGTAGAGTTCCCTTTCACAGGAGTGAGCACTTATGGCGTTCGATGAGGGGAAAAGCCGATCGGGTGAACACGATCTCGACTTGCTCGGCTTGCGGCTGGGAGCAAATCGGATCGCCCAAGGAACGGTGGCCTACGAGGTTGGCAACGAACTCGTCGTCAGAAAGAAGAAGCGAGAAACCCTTTACAGGAATGGCTTCACATTGCCGGTGACGGCAGAACGACTGATGGCCGAGGCCGAGCGAACAACACGGCACTCGACGAAACTGACGCGCAACATGAAGGCCGCGGGTCAGATTCGGCCGGTCGATGCCGCACCCAGAACGGTGTCCGCGCACCACGTGGTTGCGGCCACGGATCTACGCGCTGACGAAGCGAGAAAGATGCTGTTCCGATGGTGCATAGGCATCAACGACGTCGACAACGGCGTGTATCTGCCGGCCCACAAGAAGTCCACGGTGGCCAGCATTCCGGGCGCATCGAAGCATGCGGTGATACATACCGACCTTTACCATTTGAATGTCCTGGCGCGGCTCATGCCGGTACCAGCCAACAACCCTCAGAACGGGAGACTGGCGCTTCGTCAGATCAAGCAAGAGCTGGTCGACGGCGTCTTCCCCTACTAACCGGGCCATGCGATGACAATCTGGGAAATTGCGAACGACTCGATCGACAAGGCATCCATGCTCGTGGCGACCGAAAGCGATCGAGCCAACCTGCACTTCTGGGACCAGTTCGGCGGCGACGGATCGCCGATCCACTGGTCGAAGCCACCCAAGCTGCAACCGTTCACCGACAAGAAGCGATCGAAGCCAAAACCACGCGTAGACATAAGCCCGTTCCGGCCCGGCAGCCTTGCGCTCAACGCCAGGGCGCGCGACGCGCTGGGCGAATTCCTCGGCCAGTTCGGCCAACTGCTCGAAATCGACGTGCTTGGCGAGGTCGAGTACTACTACAACATCACCAACGTCATCGACTGCATCGACCACGACAGGTCAAACGTGCTGCCGGGCGGGTTCATCAAAAAACCGGTGTTCAAGGACTCTGCGATCCCGACCCAGGCGGCGATATTCAAGGATGCTACCCACCGCTCGAGCATCTACGTCAACGACGCCGCGAAATCGGAACTTGAAAAGCGCATCGCCGAGTCCGGCATCACGGGCATGAGCTTCAGGAAAGCGTGAACGCAACGGGGTGCCTGGCAAAAAGGGGACGTGGCCAATCAAGCCACCCTCAAAGCTTGTACTTCCCCTTCACCCCCAACCCCTCCCTCTCCGGCCACACCGGACACAACGCCTCCACCACCTCCATCAACTCCACCCAGTCGGAAAGATCCCCCTTCCCCGGCAGCGAGGCCGACACAACGCAGCCACCGGCCAGCGGCTCGGCCACCCGGTCAGGATGCTTCGTCGGCAGCTTGGGCGAGGAGTTCATCGAGCCATTCCGTGCGGTCGAACAGGGCGAAATATTCGCATACCTCGGTCATTTGAGCTTTCGGCCACGGTCGCGCTGCCCGAGCAGTACCGCTGGTCAAGCGTGGACGCAAACCTGGACTTGTCAGAGGACCGGTTGGTGAACCCTCACCCGGTCTTCCTGGCGCAGGATCGTGATCCTCAGATGCGCGCGGCGTGCTACCGGGCCCGGTTGCGTGAGGGTGTCGGCGAAGACGAACTGGCGAGCATCAGCGCGCACCTCGAACAAGACCGTGCGCTGGGCGACGCGAAGTTCCAGGCGATGATCGAAAAGGCCCTGGGCCGCCCGGCCGCCCCTACGGCACCGCGGTCGGCCGCGACGCGAAGACCGCCCGCCGGACGAGGCTTAATTCCCTCTGTCCCCTTTTTGCTCGGGCGCACCCATGGGGCGGCGATGGCGGCACGGAAGCAGTCGCCCGAGCGCTGGCCGACTCTGCAGACGCAGCCGCAGGGCGGTCAGCTCATCATCGGCAACGGCTTCCGTGGCCAGCTCGCGACAGGCCGCTTGCCGTGAGTTCGCCTCACACCCCGAAAAAACGCACGATCATCAATTGAACCCGGCCCCTTTTTTGGGGCCGCCTTCTTCCGAAAAAACGCACACGCCCAATGCATGGCTCTTGGCCTGGTACATGGCGACGTCCGCGGCGCGCAGGTAGCCATCGGTGGTCGCGAAGCCGGCCTGGCTGCTGACCACCCCGATGCTTGCACCGCAGGTCACGGCGTGCGTGCCGATTCGATAGGGCGCCGCGAGGGCGGCGGCAATCTGTCGGGCCCGCTCGATTGCACCGGCGTGATCGACAGACTCAAGCAGTACGTTGAACTCATCTCCACTCATGCGGGCGACCAGATCAACCGCACGCACGCAGGATTCGAGCCGGCGTGCCACCTGCTGCAACAGCTGGTCACCCACATGGTGTCCCAGCGTGTCGTTGACTGCCTTGAACTGATCGAGGTCCAGCAGCAGTACGGCAAACATGGTGGTGTCGCCCTGGGGCAGTGCGTCAGCACCTTTCGAGATACCGTCCTGATGCAGCGCGATGGCGTGCTCGAGGCGATCGCGGAACAACGGCCGGCCAGGCAAGTTGGTCAAGGCGTCGTACGAGCTGCCGCGTTCCGCCAGATCGCTCAGTGACCCGGCCATCCGCACGGCCACGCCGTCCTCGAATTGGGCGACCCCGCGCCAATTGAGCCACACCAATCGCCCCGATCCGTGCCGCACGCGAAAATCCACTGAAAAGTTCGGGCGGTGGCCGGACAGGTGCCGGCGATACGCCATCTGCACGCGCTCATGGTCATCGGGATCAATCAGCTGTTGCAGAAAGTGCCAGCCGTCGTCATGCAGGCTGCCGGTATCGCTCAGCCCGACAATCTCACGGAAGCGCTGGGACACATGCAGGACGCCCGTCTGCAGGTTCCAATCCCAGATGCCGTCATTGGAGCCGCGGGTGGCAAGGGCATAGCGGTTGTCCGATTGCACCAGCTCCAGCTCGGTACTTTTTTGCCGGGTCACGTCGATCATCAGGCCGATCATGCGCGTCGGGCGATCGGGGTCGACATCCACGCGGCACAGGTCGCGTACCCAGATGACCTCGCCGGACTTGGCAATCAGCCGGTAACTCATCTCATACGCATAACTGTGCGTTGCGTTGTACGCGGCATCGTCAATGGCCAGTGCTGCCGGCAAGTCATCAGGATGCACATGCGCCCGCCAGAAACCCGGGTCAGATCGCCACTCTTCCACCGAGTAGCCAAAAAGGCGCTCGACCTGCGGGCTCAGGAACGTGTTGCCCACGCCGAGCTCGGCCTCCCAGACGACACCGTCGATGGTTTCCAGCAATCGCAGGAAGCGCTGGCGGACCTCCATCAACACCTGCTCGGTGAGCTCGGTAATCTCGATCAGAACACCCTGGCGACTGATCACCCGGCTCGCTGCGTCCGTCTTCGGCTGGAGCTGCAGACGCATCCAGCGATAGTCCGAGTCGGCCCGGCGCAGCCGGAACACCGGCATGCCCGATCTCAAGGTTCCGATGTCGTCCGGATGCACGAACTCGAGCAAAGACCGGCCGAGCGCCCCCTCCACCGCATGGCCCGTGAGCTTGTGCCAGGCGGGATTCAAGTACGTGATGTTCCACAGGGCGTCCGTCTGCACCACCGCGTCGGGCAGCAGTTGCAGAAGCTCTTCGGAAGGCGTGGGATGGGCAGGCATGTGCTGTTCATGCTCACCGATGCGCCATCTTCCAGTCCAGCCCCTTGGCGGGATGCCGGGGCCGAAAAAAAGGAAAAAAGGGAACGTGGGCAATCAGGGGCAAGCCTGCCGGCAGCAGGCATGCTGACCCAACCTCAGGCACAGGCGCTTCAGTGCGTTGTGGCAAGGACGCTTCAAGTCCTGTCTGCTGCAAAGTGAACGCTACCTGCTGACCGTCATGCGCTACATCGAGCTCAACCCGGTACGCGCCGCCATGGTCGAGGCGCCGCAAGACTGCGTCCCCTTTAATTCGTTTTTTGCGGCGTCGTACCCGCCGCGATTGGCGCCGGAGCGGCCACCACCCGGTTTCCGCCCTGCTCCTTGGCGCGGTAGAGCGCCTGGTCCGCACGTTGCAGCACGGTTTCCTGGTTGTCCCAGCCCTGGAGCAACGTGGCCCCAAGCGATGCGGTTACCTGCCCGACTGGCGCGACGGACAAGTCGGCGATCGCCAACCGCAGGCGTTCGGCCACCCGCTGCAAGCCGGGCGCATCGACGTTCGGCACGATCACCAGGAATTCTTCGCCACCCCAGCGCGAGATGGTTTTGCCCGCGCGCAGCAGCCCCTGGCAAGCATCGGCCACCGCCTGCAGCACCTTGTCGCCCATCGGATGGCCGTGCGTGTCGTTGATCGCCTTGAACTTGTCCAAGTCCAGCATGATCACGCCGGCAGGGATCCGTTCGCTCAGCGCCTGACGCAACATCTGCTCGCCGAGCAGCCGGCTCTGCACGCCCGTCAGCGGATCCCGGCGAAGCATGACCTCCATCCGGTCCCGTTCCCGGGCCAGTCGCCTGATCTTGCCGACCAGCGCCCGCTGCACCGGCAGCAGGACGACGACCATGATGCTCGCCGGGCCATACGCCATCAGCAGATCCCGGCCCCGCGGCGACCACATTTCCTGCCCATGCAACAGCAGGTAGACGAGCACCGGCAGCGCGATCAGCACCCAGCTCAGGGCGGCCATGAGAAAAGCCAGCCGGCCGGGGAGGAAGATCATCAGCATGATCAGGAACACCACGAACAACGACGACACGGGCGGCAGGATGTCGATCAACTGCACGCCGGGCGTCAGGGTCGCCTGCAGAGTGTAGAGCCACGCCGGCGCAGCGAGCGCGACGCCCGCGGCCAGCAGATCGATTCGCACGATGCCGAGCACCCAATCCGGACGCCGCACCAGGGCCGTGATCAGACCGACACTGAGCACGCAGAACGCGGGAGGAACGACCAGATCCATCATGCGATGGATGGGCGCGAGCCAATGGATCAGGGTGGCGCAGGCGCTGGCGAACAACGTCAACGCCAGCATGATCATGACCGCGATGCGGACGTAGCGTTCGTCGGGGTCTTGCGCTTGCGTCATGGGGCCTCGGAAACCACTGGCATGCTCAACGGAAACCGCCTCCCGGACAGAACTCCCGCTGGCGCGCGGGCATGCCTGCATTATCGGCCGGAAAGCCGGCTACTTGAATCCAGGCGCTAAAACGGGCGCTAAAACGGGACGGAGGAAGTTAAGTGACCGAGAAACCCGACATGCACCTACCTGCGCCGTCTCGCGTGGCCGATGCTGCCCGTTGCCGTGTGGCGGGACACTGGGATGCTCCGGCTATCGACTCTGCTCATGCCACGCCAAGCTCGCCTGGAAATTCCGGGTGTACCGCTCCACATCACCCAGCGCGGGGTCAATCGATGCGCCATCTTTCTGGATGACGACGACCGCCGCCACTATCTGTGTTTGCTGGGCGAAAGCGCCGCGAAACATGGGCTGGAAATCCACGCCTATGTCCTGATGGGCAACCACGTGCACTTGCTCGTCAGCTCCGGGGAATCCAGCCAGGTGTCGTTGGCCATGCGCCAACTTGGACAGGCCTATGTCACCGCATTCAACCGCCGCCATCGACGCACCGGAACCCTGTGGGAAGGACGCTTCAAATCCTGCCTGGTCGACTCGGATCGCTACCTGCTGACCGCATACAGGTATATCGAACTCAACCCGGTGCGCGCCGCGATGGTCGAGAAGCCCGAACATCACCACTGGTCCAGCGTCCACGCCAACCTGGCGCGTTGCGAAGATTCACTGGTCACACCCCACCCCTGCTTCGTTGCGATGGGAAGTACGCCGCTGGAACGCGCCGATGCCTACGGAGCGTGGCTCAAACAAGGCATCAGCGACGACGAACTGATCGCCATCCGCCAGCATCTGCAGCAGGAACGCGCCTTTGGGAGCAAACGTTTCCAGGCCATGGCGGAAAAGACGCTGGGCCGCCCGGTGAGCTTGCGCCGTCCAGGACGGCCGAGACGTCCGGACGTTGGGCTAGAGGGCATTTAACTTCCTCCGTCCCGGTTTCAGAAGCATTTTTTGTAGATCGCCTCACCGAGCGCCTTCCAGCTACTCGACTTATACTTTGTAATGCTGACCTGATCTAGCACGGCAAACCTTTCCCCGTATGTTGTCTCAGACAGCGGCTTTCCGTTCTGAATTACCAAACGCAAACAGACGATCAAACCATTTATGAGAGTTGGGGTTAGGAATCGATCCTTCGCTCTATCCTCGAGCGCCCATCTTTGCGGCCCGAGCTTCTTTCTAGCTGCTAACAAAATGTCATTTAGCGAGGCATAGCAATACGCGATATATTTTTCAAGAATCGGATCAATCGTAGTTTGACTCGCCTTCCCCTTCTGTAGCTCAACTAGCTTTAATTTATCGGGGTCGTCCCAGGACGAAAAAAGCGAGTCTACACCCTCCAGTTTCAGCAACGGCCGCAGTCCATAACTCACTATGGATGACGTCCTGATAAGACGAGGTGGGTCAAAATAGTTTGTCTGCAACATCTGTCGCAGTGCGCCATTTGAGTTCATTCTAGCAACCACCGCCTTCGCAATGGCGATGGTCGAATATGGGCTCAGAATCATCTCAATACTATGTTTCAGGTCCGAACGCGCACGACGCTGTTTATCGTTAATCTCCAGGAATAGCTTGGCTTCAAATCTCCGTTTATCGGCGTCCGCATACGCTGGTGGGTAGATCACGCCCGTCACGAGTAGGTTCTGGCGATCCCTAAGTTTCTCGATTTTATCCTCATACTGATCATCACCCTCGTGATAGCAAAAGACCCGGTGTTGCCCATCAACTATTCCAATCACATCCGCCTTAAAGGGCACGGAAACCGTAACGTCTCGCACAACACTAAGCGCCCTGGTGTCGATATTCTTCCCTTCCTCGCCAGGCTCGTTCAACCTCGTTTCTTTCGGAAGTGTCACAATGATATTATTGACGAATACGCGCTCCTCTGTGGTCAGATATCGTCTCATTTCTTTCATTCGCCCCTTCATCAAAACACGCTGATAGAGGCCATCCTCGTCTCGCCAACTGTCCTTCCGAAGAACATAAGACATGGTGAGTAGGGCTTTGGGGTCCGCATAGAATGAAACAACTTTGAAGCCAGTAGGAAAGCTGCTAAAGCTCTCGGGAAGAACGAACCCACCGAACGAACGACTATTACTTGAGGAAGACTTGATCTCCGAGCCAATCTTTTTGAAATCGAGCTTCAAATATTTAAAGAACTCAAGCCGAGCACTTTTGTGAATGGTTTTAGCAAGAGCATCGAAATATCTAAACTTTGTCCCGTTCAAGAAATAAACATAATCAAGTGCGCCATACACCTCATCGGATAGCGCATTTACGGAGAAGTAGCATATTTTTACCTGATATTCAGACGGTAAATACTTCAGCTCACCGAAGCCGCTGAACCTAGCTACTGCAAACTCCATCCATTCACTTTGATTGTTATTTATGATTCCATACAGCAAAGACTTCTTCGCTATATGCTCAGTGCCCTTCTTTCCGACTGTGTACTCTCCGAGAACCACGACATTTTCATAGATAAAAATGTCGTCCAGCTCGCCGGTCCTCTCCTTGAATTTAAACTCCACCCCGTCTGACTTTATCCGCTGAAGACCAAGCCGCTTAAAAAGACTGCGTACTGCATACTTTTGACGACGTTGGGCTATTGCTTGTGGATCAATGGATGCCTTGTTTTTGGCCTTCTTCTTCGCCTTGGTCTTCTTCACCGTCGCCATCAATCATCCCCTGAAGTGCGCAGGGCGCTGCGCTACTTTTTGCGTCGGATTAGGGTCTAGAACTGGCTGATTCAGTGGCCTCACCACCGCCCGCCCTTCTCTCGCATCACGAATTCTCTTGGATGCTATTTTTGCGTATCCGGGATCAAGCTCGATTCCGATAAAGCAACGAGTCTCCAATCCAGCAGCCACACCCGTAGACCCCACCCCCATGAATGGATCCATAACAATCCCACCCTCCGGGCATAAGGCACGAATAAACGTCTGAGGAATTGACACAGGAAACTGGCACGGATGTTCAGCCTTCTCAACATGCTTCCCCTTAACGTTTGGGATATCCCAGACATCCCCCGGATTTTTGCCAAGTGGGTTCCCGCTTAGAGAGCCTTTGTTAGGACCCTTGTAATGCCGTTTTCCCGGGTAGCGCTGAGGAACCCGAACTGCATCTAGATCAAAAGCAGAAACATCACCTTTTGAGAACCAAAGTACGGTTTCGTGACGGCCGCTGAACCTACGAGTGGCATGTAAACCATGTTTGAAAGCCCAGACAATTCGATTCCGGAGCTTCATGTCCGTATGCTTCGTGACTTCGGAATAAACTAGGAAATCCAGTGGAAGCACAACCCCGTGTCGAACGTGATACCCAACCTGCCAACACAACGACCCACCAGGCTTGAGGATACGGATCAGTTCGGGGATTACAGCAGCGTGTGTCTTAATGAACGAATCCGAGGACCTTGTCGATTCATACTCCTTGCCTATGCAATAAGGTGGGGATGAGACAATAAGGTCGACGGAGTTACTGGGCAATCTGGGAAGTACTTTTAGAGCATCCCCGCGCACTAACGTGTTTAATTCACCCCGCACAACTGAGGTAACCGCGCCTGAAATGCTACTAATCAACCGCGTCGTCACATGTTCCTCCTATATTCTCCACCCACCTCATACAACGCATGACTTATCTGCCCCAAAGAATTGTACTTCACCGCCTCGATCAACTGCTCAAACACATTCCGCCGCTCCCGCGCCGTCCCCTGCAACACCTTGAGACTATCCGACGCCAGCGCATTCCGCGCATCCTCATACCGCTTAACATTGGCAATCTGCGCCCCCTTCTCCTCCTCCGTCGACCGAATCAACTCGATCTCCGTAGCAATCTCCCCCGCATGCTCCCTCGGCAAAAACGTATTGACCCCAATCGGAAACAGGGAAACAGGCGGAAACAGGGGTCAGTCGACTTTCTATAGGCCTCACGCGATTAAAGTGCACTCTGACCCCTGTTTCGCCTTTTTCGGCCTCCTGTTTTGCCGTCAATTATTTTCCCGTAGACCCGGGTCATCGTCATCTATCAATGCAGCCAAGGCGGACTCCAAAACTCGCTTTGCCGCCATAATAATTTCAGCCATGTCCGCCAATGTTACTTGCGCACCGTTTCTATGCGCCACCGAATGTCGATTATCCACAGCGGAGTTGTATTGAAAAATTGTCCGCTCATCGAGCGCCTCAACGAATCGCCCCTTTCTCGCTGACCCGAAGCCCCCAACGAATCCAGACAACTCCCCAGTCTTTACGCTTCGAAGAATTTTCTTAGAGGATGCCAAAGCGAAGGAACAGATCTCATCATCGCCACATTTCTTCGCTCGCAACTCAACCACCCTGTACATCTCCTCTTGCATCTCAGCGCAAAGAACCACTAGGAGATACTGCGACAGAAAGGCTTCAACCTCGGCGCCAGTTGAACCAGTATTATCAATATGTTGCTGACATTCCTCCAGGACTGACCCGGTGCGCAATAGCCATTCCATTGCATTATTCCTGAAACGCTTCTTCTGCCAAGACCCCTCTAATAGTCACCTGCTTCTCATCGCTTGTATTGAAAGAGACTGCTTGAACGAAGTTGTCGTCAGCCAGGAGCTTCTTATAGCCATCGCGGATCCTAGCCAAGCTCGGCCTTCGGCCTTTGAATAGGGTACCTAACACCGAGTCTGTAATTGCGTAATTAAGCCGCTGACGAAGATGGAACGGCTTCTCCCCCAAAGCCTCTACGACAAGATCAACAGTACTCTCAAATCTATCCGTCGCATCTTTTACGCGGGCATCCAATTCGTCCGCGCTCAATCTTCTGGCGCTCCTCATGTGTTGATTAAGGAACTGCTTCATGGGCTTCTCATACGCAGCGCCATCGTAGCCAAACGCCAACACACGAAGAAGCAATTCAGTATCGCGCAATCTCTTATCCGGAGCATCCTTACCTAGGATCTTTCGCCAACCCGGATATTCATTTAACTTTTCTAACAATTGGAAATACTGACCAAAGTACACACACTTACGGACTTCCATAGGATTTAAATTCACTCCACCCGTATTCAATCGCTCGAATACATGGTAGATACTTGAGTCATCCTGCGGATCCAGTTGCTGCACGACAGTTGCCCGGAGCACCGTGTCTTGAAGCTGAAAGCGATCAGCCTCATCTAACTCATCAAATGTTTTTCCGTCCCATTTTGGTTGTACACCTTTCAATCTAAACACTTTTTCATCAAATCTTGATTCAAAGTACCGAATCGCGCTTGTTATTCGCTGCTGACCATCAATGACTTGAAGTTTATTTGTCTTTTTTTCCTTGTACAGAAAGACGCCAGGCACAGGAAGGCCAAGAAGAAACGATTCGATAAGGCGGCTAGCCTTTACCAGATCCCACACATAGTTTCGTTGAAATGGTGGAATTACAAGCTGGCCACTTTTCTTTTTATCAAGGTAGCCAGACAAAGTAAAGTCTGCAGGGAAAAAGGAGATTTGGTAGGGGGCAAGGAGTCCCCGAGACTCGTCATCGTCTTCCGTGTGCTCATACAGCCATTCATCCTTAACTCCAGACGCGTCCTCATTCATGACTGCCGACATAATTCACTCCTTTGTATGAAACAGACAAGTATCAAGCGAATTACATATTCCGCCGATACTCCCCTCCCACCTCATAAAGCGCATGCGATATCTGCCCCAACGAGTTGTACTTAACCGCCTCAATCAACTGCTCAAACACATTCCTACGCTCTCTTGCCGTCGTTTGTAGCACCTTCAAGCTATCCGAAGCCAACGCATTCCGCGCCTTCCCATACCGCCTCACATTAGCAATCTGCGCCCCCTTCTCCTCCTCCGTAGACCGAATCAACTCGATCTCCGTAGCAATCTCCCCCGCATGCTCCTTCGGCAAGAACGTATTGACCCCAATCAACGGCAACGACCCATCATGCTTCTTGTGCTCGTAATACATCGACTCTTCCTGGATCTTCCCACGCTGGTACATCGTATCCATCGCCCCAAGCACCCCACCTCGCTCACTGATCGCCTCAAACTCCTTGTACACCGCTTCCTCCACCAGGTCGGTCAACGTATCGACCACATAGCTCCCCTGCCACGGATTCTCGTTGAAGTTCAGCCCCAGCTCCTTGTTGATGATCATCTGGATCGCCACCGCCCGCCGCACACTTTCCTCGGTCGGCGTGGTGATCGCCTCATCATAGGCGTTGGTGTGCAGCGAGTTGCAGTTGTCGAACAGCGCGTACATCGCCTGCAGCGTGGTGCGGATGTCGTTGAACTGGATCTCCTGCGCGTGCAGCGAGCGGCCGGAGGTCTGGATGTGGTACTTCATCATCTGGCTGCGGCTTGAGGCGCCGTAGCGCTCGCGCATGGCGCGGGCCCAGATGCGGCGGGCGACGCGCCCGATGACGGTGTATTCCGGGTCCATGCCGTTGGAGAAGAAGAAGCTCAAGTTTGGCGCGAAGTCGTCCACCTTCATGCCGCGGGCGAGGTAGTACTCGACGATGGTGAAGCCGTTGCTGAGGGTGAAGGCGAGCTGGCTGATCGGATTCGCGCCGGCTTCGGCGATGTGATACCCGGAGATGCTTACCGAGTAGAAGTTGCGCACCTTGTGGTCGACGAAGTACTGCTGGATGTCGCCCATCATGCGCAGGGCGAATTCGGTGGAGAAGATGCAGGTGTTCTGCGCCTGGTCTTCCTTCAGGATGTCGGCCTGCACGGTGCCGCGCACCTTGGTGAGCGTGTCGGCCTTGATGCGGGCGTAGGTTTCCGCGTCGACCAGTTCGTCGCCGCAGACGCCGAGCAGGCCGAGGCCCAGGCCGTCGTTACCCTTGGGCAATTCGCCGTGGTACTGCGGGCGCGAGGTGTTGGCGTAGAGCTTGTCGATGTAATGCTGCGCGGTGGCCCAGCGCTGCGCGTCTTCCTTCAGGTACTTCTCGACGTTCTGGTCGATGGCGGTGTTCATGAACATCGCCAGGATCATCGGCGCGGGGCCGTTGATGGTCATGGACACCGAGGTGCTGGGCGCGCTCAGGTCGAAGCCGGAGTACAGCTTCTTCATGTCGTCGAGGGTGGCGATGTTGACGCCGGAGTTGCCGATCTTGCCGTAGATGTCCGGGCGTGGCGCGGGATCTTCGCCGTACAGGGTGACCGAGTCGAACGCGGTGGACAGGCGCGTGGCGGCACCGCCCTGGCTCAAGTAATGGAAGCGGCGGTTGGTGCGCTCGGGCGTGCCTTCGCCGGCGAACATGCGGGTGGGATCTTCGCCGCTGCGGCGGTACGGGTAGACGCCGCCGGTGTACGGGTAGTGGCCGGGCAGGTTTTCCTTGCCGAGGAAGGTGAGCAGTTCGCCCCAGTCCTTCGACTTCGGCGGGGAGACTTTCGGGATTTTCTGGTGGCTGAGCGATTCGCGGTAGTTGTCGACGCGGATGACCTTGTCGCGCACCTTGTATTCGTTGACGTCGGCGGTGACCGAGGCGTACAGCGCGGGCCATTCGCGCAGCTGATGGATCGCCTCGTGGCTGAGTTCCCTCAGCGCGGCGTTGTAGCGCTGGCGCAGGGTGAGCAGCGAGCGGTCGGCTTCGGCCTGCAAATCGGCGTTGCGATACAACTCCAGCGGGCGCGGCAGCTTGTCGTCGCCCAGTTCCTTCAACGCCTCGTAGTAGTGCTGCGCCTTGCTGGCGTACTCGGCCTGGGTCTCGATGCTCTTGTTGATGGCGCGGCCCTGCTCGGCGATCTCGGCGAGGTAGCGCACGCGGGGGCCGGGGATCAGCACGGTGGCGCGGGGTTCTTTCAGGGTGGTGTCGAGGTTGGGAGTCCACTTGTCGGCGGGCAGCGACAGCTTTTCGCGCATGAGCCGGCACAGGTTGGCGAACATCCAGGTGATGCCGGGGTCGTTGAACTGGCTGGCGATGGTGGGGTACGCCGGCACGTCCTGGTCTTTCACGGTGAACGCGGTGCGGTTGCGCTTCCACTGCTTGCGCACGTCGCGCAGCGCGTCCTCGGCGCCGCGCTTGTCGAACTTGTTGAGCACGATGAGCTCGGCGAAGTCGATCATGTCGATCTTCTCCAGCTGGCTGGCGGCGCCGTAGTCGCTGGTCATCACGTAGGCGGGGAAATCGACCAGGTCGACGATCTCCGAATCGCTCTGGCCGATGCCGGCGGTCTCGACGATGACCAGGTCGTAGGGCTGGCTCTTGAGGAAGTCGATGCAGTCGTGCAGCACGGTGTTGGTGGCCGCGTGCTGGCGGCGGGTGGCCATCGAGCGCATGTAGACGCGATGGCTGCGCAGCGAGTTCATGCGGATGCGGTCGCCCAGCAGCGCACCGCCGGAGCGGCGGCGGGTGGGATCGACGGCGAGCACGGCGATGCGCATGTCGGGGAAGGCGTGCAGGAAGCGCAGCAGCAGTTCGTCGACCACGCTGGATTTGCCGGCGCCGCCGGTGCCGGTGAGGCCGAGGACGGGCGTGTGCTTGCCGGCCAGCTTCCACTGCTTGCGCAGGCGGTCGAGTTCGGCGTCGGTGTAGCTGCCGCCTTCCAGGCTGGTCAGCACGTGGCCGATGCTGATCTCGTCGTCGACGTCGGGCGTGGCGTGGCTGGCCGCCTCGCGCTGGGTGAGGCGCGACTCGCGGCCCTGCTGCGCGCGGCGGATCACGTCCTCGATCATCTCCACCAGGCCCAGCTTCATGCCGTCGTTGGGGTGGTAGATGCGCTCGACGCCGTAGGCTTCCAGCTCCCTGATCTCTTCCGGGGTGATGGTGCCGCCGCCACCGCCGAACACGCGGATATGGCTGGCGCCCTTCTCCTTGAGCATGTCGACCATGTACTTGAAGTACTCGACGTGGCCGCCCTGGTAGGACGACATGGCGATCGCGTCGGCGTCCTCCTGCAATGCCGCGCGCACCACGTCCTCGACCGAGCGGTTGTGGCCGAGGTGGATCACCTCCGCGCCCTGGGCCTGGATGATCCGCCGCATGATGTTGATCGCCGCATCGTGGCCATCGAACAGGCTGGCCGCGGTGACGAAACGCAGTGGGGTGGTTTCCGTCTGCGGGGCGCTGGCGGGGACGTGCTTGGCGGGGGAACTCATGGCAACTCCGGACATCGTGTGCTTGAACCGTTCGATTCTAGTGGATCGACGGCGGGCACGCGGGGTCCTGGTCCCCGTCGTTCGATTCAGAGGCAAAGCGCCAGGTTCGGGCTGCCGATCACGCGCGTACCCACGTCATCGCCACGCACGAAGGCCAGCACCGCGCCGATCACCTCCGGCGCGTCGAGCACCCGGCTATGGCCCAGGCCTTGCGTGGTGTACAGCCGCGCGCCGGAGCAGTACTGGGCGTAGCGCTCGCCCTCGCCCCACGGCACCTCGGGGTCATCGAGGTCGTGCACGATCAGCACGGGCTGGCCCAGCGCGGGCAGGTGGCGATGCACCTGCAGTTGTTCGACGCTGACGCCGGTGCGGCGCAGCAGCCAGTCGAAGAATGGTTGTTGCAGGTGTTCGCCCAAGCGCACGAAGCGGAAAAAACGGCTGGCCGCGGCCTTCATGTCTGCCGCCGGCGCCACCAGGATCAGCCGCCGCGCATGCCAACTCTCGTCCTGCGCGAAGACGACGGCGGCGCCACCCAGCGAGTGGCCGACCGCCAGCGCGGCGTTGCCGTAATGTTCGCCGATCGCGTGGATGGTCGCGGTGAATTCCGGCAGCGTGCACAGCGTGCCGCTGCTGTGGCCGTGGCCGGGCTGGTCGAACGTGACCACGGCGAATCCCAGCGCGCGCAAGCGCGCCACCCACGGCAGGAAGCGCAGGCCGAAGCTGGACCAGCCGTGCGCCAGCAGCGCATACGGCTGGGTCGAGGGATCGCCCCAGACATAGGTGGCGATGGTTTCGCCGTTGACGCGCAACTCCCCGCGGCGCATGTCCGCGTCGCCCTGCACGGCTTCGGCGCGGCTGCGGCTGCTGGCGAACGGGGTGGCAAACAGGCGCGCGGCGCGGTTCACGGTGCGCCCGGGCGCGATCCGCCCGCCCAGCACGAAGCCGGTGCGCACGGTGCCGAGCCTGATTTTTTCGATGACGGTGGACATGGGTCTCGCCTCAGGTTTGCCAGCTGCGCCACAGGCGCTCGAAGGCCGCGCGGGTGCGCTGGCCGGCTTCGTCGAACCCGAACAGCCCGGCGTCGTGGTGCAGGCCGAGCATCAGGGCGTAGATCTCGAAGGCGAGCTGGGCGACGTCGGTGTCGCTGCGCAGGTGGCCCAGTTCCACCGCCTGCGCGATCGCCTTCTGCAGTTCGTCGCGCCAGCCGGCCTGCTGCCGCACCACGCCATCGTGCAGCGCGCCGTCGCGGCCGTCGTACTCGCTGGCGGCGGACAGCAGCACGCAGCCGCTTTGGTGCTCGCGGCCCCACTCGAACCAGTGCGCCACGATCGCGCGCAGCCGCGGCAGGCCGCGCGGCTGCTTCAGCGCGGGCAGCAGCACCTGGGTCACGAAGCGCTGGCGGCCGGTGTCGAGCACGGCCAGTTGCAGGTCTTCGCGCGAGCCGAAGTGGGCGAACACGCCGCTCTTGGACATGCCCACGTCGCTGGCCAGGCCGCCGATCGACAGGCCTTCCAGCCCGTCGCGACGGGCCAGCGCATAGGCATGATCGAGGATGGTGTCGCGGGTGGCCGTGCGCTTGCCGGGGCGGGTTGCGAGTGTCATGGCGGAAAAATAGCACGACCGTTCGTTCTATATCAAATGGCACTCACACAGTCTCGGCGGACCTTGCGGCTATGCTTCACCACTGCACGCCATGGAGGATTCCGCATGAAAATCCGCAACCTGGGCATTCCGCTCGCCACCGCCCTGCTGGCCGCCTGTGTCACCTCGCCCACCGGCCGCTCGCAGCTGATGGTGGTGTCGGACAGCCAGATGAGCCAGATGGGGCTGGCCGCGTTCAACGACATGCGCAAGCAGGGCAAGTTCGTCGACGCGCCGCGCGAGCGCGCCTATGCCACCTGCGTGTCCCGCGCGCTGGTCGCGGTGCTGCCGCCGCCGTGGAATACCCAGCAGTGGGAAGTGCAGATCGTTGGTGACGACACCGCCAACGCGTTCGCCCTGCCCGGTGGCCGGATCGGCGTGAACAAGGGCATGTTCAAGCTCGCCGACAACCAGGACCAGCTGGCCGTGGTGCTCGGCCACGAGCTGTCGCACGTGGTGGCACGCCACGGCGCGGAGCGCGTGTCCGACAACATGGCGGCGCAGGCGGCGGTGGCCGCCGGCACGATCTACGCCGGTTCGCGCGGCGGCGACGCCGGCAACGCCGCCGCCCTGCTGGGCGCCGGCGCGCAACTGGGCATCCTGCTGCCGTTCTCGCGCACCCAGGAAAGCGAGGCCGATACCTTGGGCCAGCGCTACATGGCGCAGGCCGGTTTCGATCCGCGCGCGGCGGTGGTGCTGTGGCAGAAAATGGGCGCGCAGGGCGGCAGCAAGCCGCCGGCATTTCTTTCCACGCATCCCGCGCCGGGCAACCGCGCCGAGGCGCTGGGTCGGCAGGCGCAGCAGTTGCTGCCGGTCTATCAACACGCACGCGCCAGCGGCCACGCACCGGACTGCCACTTGTGAACGGCGCTTGATCGCCGCCTGAACGAGCCACGCGCGGCGGGTCAACTGCCCGCCGCGCATCCCGTTTTCCATCCTGCCTGCCGCCTGACGCGGCGCCGACGGAGAACGCGATGTTGCGCAGCCCACTCAAGTTTGCCCTGCTGGCCGGTTTCGGCCTGAGCCTTGCCGGCGCGCTGTATGCGCCGCCCGCCACCGCGCACACCAGGGTCGCGGTGGGCGTGAGCATCGGCGTGGCGCCGCCGCCGGCCCGCTTCGAACGCGTCCCGCCGCCACGCCGCGGCTACGTCTGGGCGCCCGGTTACTGGCGCTGGAACGCGCCCGCGCATCGTCATGTCTGGGTCGGCGGCTACTGGGTGCGGATGCGTCCGGGCTACCACTACCGACCGGCGCATTGGGTCCGTCACGGCCACGATTGGCGCTTCCGGCGCGGCTACTGGGGCCGCTGAGGGCGGCGGCCCGCGGCGCTCCATCCGCAGCCGGCTTGACGCGCCGCACCATCGCCGCAGGGGACGACGTACTAAACTTGGCGTTTTGACTGATCGCCCCGGCCCTGGTCGGGGCGATCGATTTCGTCCCTTACCACCATCGAGCGGGCCGCGTGCCCGCACCTTAGTCGGCGAGGCCTGCGGGCAACGTCAATCCATGGAGTCACCGTCGCAATGATTTTTGAAACCATCGCCAAGACCGGCCACGAAGAAGTCGTGTTCTGCCACAACGCCGACGCCGGCCTGAAGGCCATCGTCGCGATCCACAACACGGTGCTGGGCCCCGCGCTCGGCGGCCTGCGCATGTGGCCGTACAAGTCCGAGGCCGAAGCGGTGAACGACGTGCTGCGCCTGTCGCGCGGCATGACCTACAAGAACGCCGTGGCCGGCCTGAACCTGGGCGGCGGCAAGGCGGTGATCATCGGCGATCCGAGCAAGGACAAGTCCGAGGCGCTGTTCCGCTCGTTCGGCCGCTTCATCAACTCGTTGAACGGCCGCTACATCACCGCCGAGGACGTCGGCATCGACGTCAACGACATGGAATACGTGTTCCGCGAAACCGAGTACGTAACCGGCGTGCACCAGGTGCACGGCGGCTCGGGCGATCCCTCGCCGTTCACCGCCTACGGCACGCTGCAGGGCCTGATGGCCACGCTGCAGTTCAAGCACGGCAACGAGGACGTGGGCAAGTACAGCTTCGCGGTGCAGGGCTGCGGCCACGTCGGCGGCGAGTACATCAAGCTGCTGCGCGAACAGGGCGCCAAGGTGTTCGTCACCGACATCAACAAGGAAGCGGTGCAGCGCTGCGTCGACGAGCTGGGCTGCGAGGCGGTGGGCCTGGACGAAATCTACGACGTCGACGCCGACGTCTATTCGCCGTGCGCGCTGGGCGGCACGCTGAACGAGCAGACCATCAACCGCATCAAGGCGAAGATCATCTGCGGCCCGGCCAACAACCAGCTGGCCACCGACGAGATCGGCGACGAGCTGAACCGCCGCGGCGTGCTGTACGCGCCGGACTACGCGGTCAACGCCGGCGGCGTGATGAACGTGTCGCTGGAGATCGACGGCTACAACCGCGAGCGCGCGATGCGCATGATGCGCACGATCTACTACAACCTCGGGCGCATCTTCGAGATCAGCAAGTCGCAGGGCGTGCCGACCTACCTGGCCGCCGACCGCATGGCCGAAGAGCGCATCGCCGCGATCGGCAAGATCAAGCTGCCGCACATGGGCAACGGCGGCACCCGCTTCCAGGGCCGCATGCGCGGTCAGTGATCCCGACGGTTGCGCAAGACAAGGGCCGCGTCGCGAGGCGCGGCCTTTTTCATGGCAATCACGCCAGGCAGACGCCGTTGCGGCCGGCGTGCTTGGCCGCGTACATCTGCTGGTCGGCGCGGGCGACGGCTTCCATGAAACCCTCGCCGCGGCGATATTGGGTCACGCCGGCGGAAAAGCTGAAGGGCTGGCCCTCCGCTGCCCGCAATCCGCGCACGCCCCGGAGCAGACGATCGACCGTGGCGAGCGCGTCGACCCCGGCGCTGTCCGGCATCAGCACGAGAAACTCCTCGCCGCCCCAGCGGGCCACCATGTCCGAGCCGCGCAGCAGGTCGCGCACCGTATCCGCGAATGCGCGCAGAACGCGGTCGCCGCCGGCGTGGCCGAGCGTGTCGTTGATTTCCTTGAAGTGATTCAGATCGATCAGCGCCACCGAAAAGATCGTGCCGCTGCGCTCGGCGCGTGCCTGTTCCTGGGCCAGGCGATCCTGCGCGTGGCGGCGGTTGGCGAGTCCGGTGAGTTCGTCGTAGGCGGCGAGCCGCTGCACTTCCTCCAGTGCGCTGGCCAGCGCCACGCGCTGTTCGCGCAGGTTGGAACGCAGGCGCGAGAGCCGCGACGCCACGTACGAAATCACCGGCAGCACGATCAGCAGCATGCCAAGGGCGGAAATGTCGTCGAGCATTTCCGGCGAGTCCAGCGACCACCCGATGGCGGGCGCGCGCTGCCACTCCATCACCGCGATGCTGACCAGAAAGCTTGCCAGCGCAAAGATGGTGAGCCGGGCGATGCGCTGCCACGGCAGCGAGAACGCGCCGAAGGTGAAGACCAGCAGCAGCGGGCACAATGCCAGGTGGCGCGCGCTGCCGGCGGACATGTAGGCATAGTCCACGGCCACGATCGCCAGCACGGTCTGCCATTCGGTGAGCGCCGGATCGGCAAAGCGCAAGCTGAAGCCGCTGCGCAACGCGGCGTAGATGAGCCCCTGCCCGATCGCCTCGATCACGCCCAGGATCAGCAGGTTTTCCCAGCTCATCCAGCCCAGGAAAACGCCGCCTGCAAAGAACAGCGCGCAGCCCGCGGTGGCCACGCAGGCGATCAGCCACTGGCGCAGCCGGATGCGCTGGTGTCGCTCCGACCCCAGGATGATCTTGTCCAACCGCTGCATCAACGTTGTCACCTGGGCCTTGCCACCTCTTGTCGCCGGGGCAGACATGGGGTGCACCATGGGCAACTGTGCCCATGGACAACCTGCAAGGCGGCCCGAACTCTGACGGTTGCCCGCCGTCGTCTTGCGACACGGCAACGGCCGGGGCGGCGAAAACTTTAGCCGGTCCCCGCGCAGCACTCGGTGAAGGCCGCCTGGCGGCGCTCCCGCGGCCGTTGCGTGGGCACGCCAGACTGTCCATCCCCCTTCCGGCTTTGCGTATGCGCGGCGGTCAACGAATAATCGGGTACGGGAGGTGCCACGGATGCGCAGGATGATGATCTGGCTGGGTTGCGGCATGTTCGCGCTGGTGCTGCTGATGGTCAGCGGGCTGTTGCTCGCCGATCGGCTGACCCCGCGCGCCACCGGTGCCCCGAGCAGCGCGTTGCCGACGCAGCCGGCGCAGACCCCGATCGATCGCGAACTGGCCCCGTACCTGGCCGCGCACCCCGGCGAGACCGCGGCGACCCTGCTGCCCGACGGCCTGGACGCGTTCGCCGCGCGCGCAGCCTCCGCGCGCCTGGCCGGGCGCAGCCTGGACCTGCAGTACTACATGTGGCACGACGACCTGGTCGGCCACCTGCTGGCGCGCGAGGTGTACGCCGCGGCGGAGCGTGGCGTGCGCGTGCGCCTGCTGCTCGACGACATCAACACCAAGGGCCTCGACCCGGCGCTGCTGGCGCTGGACGCGCACCCGAACATCGAGGTGCGCCTGTACAACCCGTTCCGCAACCGCAGCGGCGTGTGGCGATTGCTGGAGATGGTGCAGCGTTTCTTCAGCGTCAACCACCGCATGCACAACAAGGCGTGGATCGCCGACGGCCGCGTCGCGCTGGTCGGGGGGCGCAACATCGGCGACGAGTACTTCGACGCCAACCGCAGCGTGAATTTCCGCGACCTCGACATGCTCCTGCTCGGTCCGGCCGTGGCCGACGCCAGCGCGATCTTCGACGACTTCTGGAACTCCAGCGCCGCGGTGCCGATCGAGGCTCTGAACCCGCAGACACCGGAAAATCTGCACAGGCTGGTGGCCGCGCTCGCCCACGAGTCCGCCGACGCGGCCGCGCAGGTCTACCTTGGCCGCGTCGCCGCCTCGCCTTCGGCGCAGCGCCTGACCAACCACGAGCTGGTGCCGCACTGGAGCGCGAACATCACCGTGGCATCCGATCCGCCGCAGAAGACAAAAGGCGCCGACCGCCGCGGCTGGCTGCAGCCACGGCTGGCCGCGCATCTCGACGGCATGCATCGCGAGGTACTGCTGATCTCGCCCTACTTTGTCCCCGGCAAGCAAGGCACGGCGACCCTGCTCGGTCTGGCACACGGCGGCACCCGCGTCGGCGTGGTCACCAACTCGCTGGCCGCCAACGACGTGCCGGCCGTACACAGCGGCTACGAGCGCTATCGCGATCGGTTGCTGGATGGCGGCGTGAGCCTGTTCGAGATCCGTCGCCACGGCCCGGTCGCCACCCACGGCCTGTTCGGCAGCAGCGGCGCCAGCCTGCACACCAAGGCATTCGTGATCGACGGCGCGCGCGGCTTCGTCGGATCGTTCAACCTCGACCCGCGCTCGGCCAACCTCAACACCGAGATGGGCGTGCTGTTCGACGACCCCGGCCTGGCCCGCGACCTGCGCCAGGAATACCTGCGGCTGGCCGCGCCGGTGCTCAGCTACGCGGTGCGCCGCGGCGCGGATGGCTCGACACAGTGGCTGGACCGCAGCACGCAGCCGCCGCAGGTGCTGGAGCACGAGCCCGACACCAGCTGGTGGCTGCGCACGACCACCCGCGCGATCAGCTGGCTGCCGATCGAATCGCAGCTGTAGGGACGCACGGGCCAGGCGGTGCCGCGTGCGCTAAAATCAGCAGCTCGCACCCAAGGAACCACCATGCGCCCGTTCCCGCTCGGAGAAGACATCGACCTGTTGCGCGAATCCGTGCATGCGTTCGCGGAGAAGGAGATCGCCCCGCGCGCCGACCGCATCGACCGCGACAACCTGTTCCCCGCCGACCTGTGGAAGAAGTTCGGCGAGATGGGGCTGCTCGGCGTGACCATTCCTGCCGAATACGGCGGCAGCGGCATGGGGTTCCTCGCGCACATGGTGGCGATGGAGGAGATCTCGCGCGCTTCCGGTTCGGTGGGCCTGTCCTACGGCGCGCACTCCAATCTCGCCGTGCAGAACATCTTCCACAACGGCAACGAGGCGCAGCGGCGCAAGTACATCCCGAAGCTGTGTTCGGGCGAGTACGTCGGCGCGCTGGCGATGAGCGAGCCGGGCGCCGGTTCGGACGTGGTCGGTTCGATGAGCTGCAAGGCCGAGAAGAAGGGCGACGCCTGGGTCGCCAACGGCAACAAGATGTGGATCACCAACGGCCCGGACGCCGACGTGCTGCTGGTCTACATGCGCACCGCGCCGCGCGTCGCCGGCAGCCGCTGCATGACCGCCTTCATCGTCGAGAAAGGCATGAAGGGCTTCCACACCGCGCAGAAGCTGGACAAGCTGGGCATGCGCGGCTCCAACACCTGCGAGCTGGTGTTCGAGGATTGCGCGATCCCCGAGGAGAACATCGTCGGCGAGGTCAACGAGGGTGTACGCGTGCTGATGAGCGGCCTGGACACCGAGCGGTTGGTGCTCTCCGGCGGCCCGATCGGATTGATGCAGGCATCGCTGGACCTTGCCCTGCCCTACGTGCGCGAGCGCAAGCAGTTCAACGCGCCGATCGGCACGTTCGGCGTGATGCAGGCGAAGATCGCCGACATGTACACGCGGCTGCAGTCCTCGCGCGGCTTTGCCTACATGGTCGCGCAGCAGTTCGACAACGGCGTCAAGTCGCGCATCGACCCGGCCGCGTGCCTGCTCAACGCCTCGGTCAACGCGGTGCAGGTGGCGCTGGAGGCCATCCAGACCCTCGGCGGCAACGGCTACATCAACGAGTTCCCCGCCGGGCGCCTGCTGCGCGACGCCAAGCTGTACGAGATCGGCGCCGGCACCAACGAGATCCGCCGCATGCTGATCGGCCGCGAACTCTTCCACGGCAAGGCATGAACCATATGCGCCGACAAAGGCATCGGCGCCGGCACATCGAACCGAATTCCGCCGCATGCTGATCGGCCGCGAACTGTTCCACGGCGAGGCATGAACCACATGCGCCGACAAAGGCATCGGCGCCGGCACATCGAACCGAATCCCGCCGCATGCTGATCGGCCGCGAACTGTTCCACGGCGAGGCATGAACCACATGCGCCGACAAAGGCATCGGCGCCGGCACATCGAACCGAATCCCGCCGCATGCTGATCGGCCGCGAGCTGTTCCACGGCAAGGCATGAAGCAAGGCGCCGAGGGAAGGCGCCAGACATGAAAAGGCCCGCACGACGCGGGCCTTTTCATCACGCATGACTCGCGCGTTTCAGAACGTCCAGTTGAAGCTGATGGTGCCGGTCTGACCCTGCTGGTGCTGGCCGGCGTAGCGGTCGTAACCCAACTGCAGGCTGGCCGCCGGGCTCATTTGCCAGTCCAGCGTGGTGCCAAGCACGCTGCCGTAGCGCGCCAGCCCGATGCCGCCGACCGGGGCAAACTGGTTGACGCCGCTGAAGCTGGCGTCGACCCACTCGCCACGCAGGCCGAAACTCTGCTGCCACAGCAGGCGCGTGCGCAGGCTGAGGCTGCCGCCATGCGCCAGCGCCCACGTGCGCGTGGCGCGCACGCCCAGGCCGGCCTGCCACAGGGCGGTGGTCTGCGCTCCCGACTTCAGTCCGAAGCCATAGGCGCCGACTTCGTTGAAGCCATCGCGTTGCAGCTGGGCGTACTGCATGTCGACGTACGGCGTCAGCTCGGTGCGACCCAGCGCAAGGCGGTAACCGCTCTCGCCATAAGCCACGCCGTAGCGGCCATTGACGTTGCTGGCCACGCCGGTGACCTGGTTGCCCAGTTGCACCTGGCGACGCATCATCTCGCGATAGCTGCCAAGCCCGAAGCGGCCCATGGTGTACCACGAGCCGTGGATGATGCCGCCGTACAGCATGCCTTCCAGCGCGTGGCTGCGGCCCTGGTCGGCACTGCCGGCCAGCCGGCCCAGCCCCTCGCTCTGGCTGATCGCGTAACCAGCCACCGCATTGCCGCCGCCGAACCGGTAATCCTGGCCGACCAGCCAGCCACTGAGATCGACGCCGACGTTGCTGTAGCCGCTGCGCGACAGGTCGCCGTGATAGCCGAGGTTCTGCGTCCAGCCACCGGGCTGCGGGTTGTCGACCAGCGTATCGAAACGATCCGACAACGCGCGCGTGCCGGCGTTGATCGCCTCCAGCGTCATCGCGGCACTGGCCGCGTGCAGTTGGCCGGACAGGCTCTCCAGCGAATTCTGCAGCGCCGGGATGCCCTGCGTGTGCTGCAGGTTGCCGGCGCCCTCGATGAAGCCCAGCGATGCCGGCGCGATCCCCGACGGCGCCGCCGGACCCAGTTGGGTGTTGATCTGGTCGAATGCCGTCTGCACGCGCTGGGCCGCACCGTAGGACGCGGCGGTATAGCCCATCCCCTGCACGGCCGTGGCTTGCACCTGGGTCACGTTGAGCCAGGCGTTGTTGCCGTCGTAATTGAGCGTGGCGGTGAGCAAGGTGACGTTGGATGCCTTGTTCAGCGCACTGAACGTCCCGGTGAGGCCGCCGGTCGCGGTGAGCACGTCGGTGTGCGTGTTGACCGTGTAGCCGGAGTCGTAGCCGGTGACGTACAGGTCGCCGCCGTTGAGCGTGGCGGTGCCGGTCACGCGCAATGCCGAACCCAGCGAAAGCGCCAGTCGCCCGCTGCTCTGCTGGGTGTAGTTCCCAGCCACGTTGACGTCGCCGCCGGCCACGGCCAGCACGCCGGCATTGCCCACGTTGCCGCCGATATCGTGGGTCTGGCTCAGCGTGCCGGCGGTGCCGATGTTGACGCTGCCGCCCAGCGACTTCGCCGTGAGCGTGCCGCCCAGCACCTGGGTCATGCCGGTGTAGCTGGCCGCCTGGGTCAGGTTTAGCGTGCCGGTGCCTTGCTTGATCAGGCCGCCCGCGCCGGAGATCGGGTTGTTCCAGTTGGAGCTGCCGGTGAAGCTGACGGTGACGTCGCCCCAGTTGAACTTCGCCGGGCCGTCGACCGCCCGCCCGACGTTCAACGCGCCGTAGCCGAAGACCGGGTCCGGGCCGGCAGCGCCGAGATCGTCGGCGGTGCCGAGCAGGGTCTGCCGCACCAGATCATTGGTGAAGTACGGGAACGCCTGCCACACCACGGCTGCGGCGCCGGAGATTTCCGGTGCAGCGAACGAGGTGCCCTTGACGATCCAGTAATCCGGGCTCGTCGTGCTGGCCGTTGCATCCTTGTCCAGCACGATCACGTCGCCCGGCGCGGCCAGGCAGTAGTCCATCGCCTTGCCGCAGGCGTTGGAATAACTGGCCAGCTGAGTCGGGTGCAGGCTGTCCAGCGCCACCGCGACCAGCCAGCCCTGCTCCAGATCGGGCGACAGCGTGGGCAAGGCGGCGATGTCGCTGGGATCAGTCCTGGATTCGTTGCCCGCGGCGAACACCACCAGGCCGCCGTGCTGCACCACGAAGGGTCGATAAGCGGCAGCGAAAGCCTGGTTGATCGAGGCGTCGGTGGTATCCCAGTAGATGCCGCCCCATGAATTGTTCATCACCTGCACGCCGGCATTGATCAGCGCCGGGTTCAGGGTCTGCGCGAAAAAGTCCGCGTCGGCGGCGGTGACCTTGTTGCCCTGGCCCGAACCGTCGTCGGTCGGCTCGGTGTCGCTGATGATGCGCGCCGATACCAGTTTGGCCCCGGGGGCGATGCCGCCCGGGAACTTGTCGAAAGCCGCGCCGGCGGCAATCTCCGATACCCAGGTGCCGTGCCCGACCACGTCGTCGATGGAGGTGTTGTTGAGCGTCGGGTCGACGTAGATCAGCTCCTGCGTGACCCGACCGGCCACGGTCGGATTGCTGCGCATGATGCCGCTGTCGACGATGCCCAAGGTGATGCCGGCGCCGGTGAAGCCCTTGCTGTGTGCGGCATAGGTGTTGGTGAGGCCGAGCTGGGCGTCGATCGGCGGCTGATCGGCCGGCGGCGGTGCCGGTGGTGGTGCCGGCGGCGGAGCGGGTGGCGGCCCGGATGGAGTGACCGGCGGCGCCTTGACCATGCCGCCGCCACCGCCGCAAGCACCCAGTGCAAACGCCAAGGCCGTCACCAAGGCGACGTTGCGTCGACGCATTCCCGCCACAGTCCTGCTCATGTTCCTTCTCCCGTCTCGTTCAGCACGCCGACCGCCAACGCTCGATCGCGGCAGTAGTATCCCCCCGGATCGGCGTATCTTCGCACAACAAATGTCATGAAAAACGCGCCGATATGTGCGCTTCGTCTACTGCCGGGGCCATTTGCCGTTGCCGGGAGCGCACTGCGATAATCCAGAGGTTCATTCCGGGCATTTGGCCCGTCGATTGCCACCTTTCAGTACCCCAGCGGAGTGTCATCATGTCGGACGTAAGCATCGTCATCACCGGTTCCAGGCGCACCGCCATCGGCTCCTTCCTCGGCCAGTTCACCGGCGTGCCCACCCCGAAGCTCGGCGCCACCGCGATCCGCGCGGCGCTGAAGCAGTCCGGCGTGGCGCCGGCCGAGGTCAGCGAGGTGATCATGGGCTGCGTGCTGCCGGCCAACCTGGGCCAGGCCCCCGCGCGCCAGGCGGCGCTGGCCGCCGATCTGCCGGCCGGCACCGGCTGCACCACGATCAACAAGGTGTGCGGCTCGGGCATGAAGGCGATCATGCTCGGCCACGACCTGATCAAGGCCGGCTCGGCCAGCGTGGTGGTGGCCGGCGGCATGGAGTCGATGACCAACGCACCGCACATGGTGCAGGCGCGTACCGGCATCCGCTACGGCGATGGCCAACTGGTCGACCACATGGCCTGGGACGGCCTGACCAACCCCTACGACGGCAAGTCGATGGGGGTGTTCGCCGAATCCTGCGCCGACAAGTACCACTTCACCCGCGAGGAACAGGACGCCTACGCGATCGAATCGGTCAATCGCGCCAAGGCAGCCCAGGCGAGCGGTGCGTTCGCCGACGAAATCGTCCCGGTCACGGTCAGCGGTCGCAAGGGTGACGTGCTGGTCGACACCGACGAGCAGCCCGGCCGCTCCGACATCGCCAAGGTGCCCACGCTCAAGCCCGCGTTCCGCAAGGAGAACGGCACCGTCACCGCCGCCAGCTCGTCCAGCATCTCCGACGGCGCTGCCGCGGTGGTGCTGATGTCCGCCGACGATGCGGCCAGCCGCGGGTTGAAACCGCTGGCCCGCATCGTGGCCCATGCCACCCATTCGCAGGAGCCGGAATGGTTCACCACCGCGCCGGTCGGTGCGATCCGCAAGGTGCTTGAAAAAGCCGGCTGGAAGGTCGAGGACGTCGACCTGTGGGAGATCAACGAGGCATTCGCGGTAGTGGCGATGACGCCGATGAAGGAGCTGGGCATTGCGCACGACAAGCTCAACGTCAACGGCGGCGCCTGCGCGCTCGGCCACCCGATCGGCGCCAGCGGTGCGCGACTGGTGGTGACGTTGATCAACGCCTTGAAAACGCGGGGATTGCGTCGCGGCGTCGCCTCGCTGTGCATCGGCGGCGGCGAGGCGACGGCGATTGCGGTGGAGTGCACCGACTGACACGACAAGGCGCCGTCCATCCCGCCGCCTTCACCTGACGCTTGCGTAAATCGTTTTGCCGGCAAGGCCCGCAGCACCATGAAAGATGTGGCGCAATGCCGGCGAAAGCGCTATTAATACACGGCCAAACGGCATTCCACGGCAAAGGAGATCACCCATGAAGTTTACGCGTACCCTACTCGCCGCCGCGCTCGTCGCGCTGTTGGCGGCATGCAGCAACGGCGCGCAGGATTCCGCGCAGGACGCCCAGAAGTCGGCGGACACGGCGCAGCAGGCGGCAGACCAGGCGCAGCAGGCTGCTTCGGAGGCCCCGAACACGGCCACCGAACAGGCTGCCGGCCAGGCCGCCACCGCCGCTTCCGCTGCGGGCGAGGCGGCCACCCAGGCTGCCGGCGCCGCCAGCGCCGCTTCCGCGATGGCTCCGGCCGCTGCCGGCACCTCGCATGACGCGATGTCGATGGCGAAGGATGCCGCCAGCAACGCGGCCGACGCGGCCAGCAACGCTGCCGACGCCGCCAAGAGCGCTGCCAGCAACGCGAAGGACGCCGCCGAGAAAGCCAAGGACGCCGCGAAGGGTCACTGATCCCCAGCTGGCTCTCGGCAACAGAAAAAACGGTCGCCTCGTGCGGCCGTTTTTTTTGCCCTTGATAACCAAGCCGCCTTGCCTTGCGCCGGCCACCTTCCGTTTTGGGGGGCACGCCGCCGCCGGTTATGATCCAGAGTTTGGCAACCCGCCGTTTCCCGCTTCCCGTGAATCCCTCCATGAATGTTTTCGCGACCCAGATCGACCCCCGCTCACCCGAGTTCCAGGGCAGCACGACCCAGTTGCGCGCCATGGTCGACGACCTGCACCGCGAACTGGCGCGCAACGCCGAGGGCGGCGGCGCGAAGGCACGCGAGAGGCACGTCGCCCGCGGCAAGCTGCTGCCGCGCGAGCGCATCCGCGCCCTGCTTGATCCCGGTTCGCCCTTCCTCGAACTGTCGCCGCTGGCCGCACACGGCATGTACGACGACGCCGCGCCCGGCGCAGGCATCGTCACCGGCATCGGCCGCGTGCACGGCGTCGAGGTGGTGGTGGTCGCCAATGACGCCACCGTCAAGGGCGGCACCTATTTCCCGATGACGGTGAAGAAGCACCTGCGCGCGCAGGAAGTGGCTCTGGAAAACCGCCTGCCCTGCATCTACCTGGTCGACTCCGGCGGTGCGTTCCTGCCACTGCAGGACGAGGTGTTCCCGGACAAGGAGCACTTCGGGCGGATCTTCTACAACCAGGCGCGGATGTCGTCGCTCAACATCCCGCAGATCGCGGTGGTGATGGGCTCATGCACCGCCGGCGGCGCCTACGTGCCGGCAATGAGCGACGAGACGATCATCGTGCGCGAGCAGGGCACCATCTTCCTCGGCGGCCCGCCGCTGGTGAAGGCGGCCACCGGCGAGGTGGTGGACGCCGAGACGCTGGGTGGCGCGGACGTCCATACGTCCATTTCCGGCGTGGCCGACCACTTTGCCGAGAACGACGCGCACGCGCTGTCGATCGCACGCGACATCGTGGCCCACCTCAACCGGAAGAAGGACATGCCGCTGGCGCTGCGCACACCGGTCGAGCCGAAGTATCCGGCCGAGGAACTGTACGGCGTGATCCCGCAGGACACCCGCCGCCCGTTCGACATCCGCGAGGTGATCGCGCGCATCGTCGACGGCTCGGAGTTCCATGAGTTCAAGGCGCGCTACGGCAAGACCCTGGTGTGCGGCTTCGCGCACATCCACGGCTACCCGGTGGGCATCGTCGCCAACAACGGCATCCTGTTCGCCGAGAGCGCGCTCAAGGGCGCGCACTTCATCGAGCTGTGCAACCAGCGCAACGTGCCGCTGGTGTTTTTGCAGAACATCACCGGCTTCATGGTCGGCAAAAAATACGAGCAGGCCGGCATCGCCAAGGACGGCGCGAAGATGGTCACCGCGGTCGCCTGCTCGCACGTGCCGAAATTCACCGTGGTGATCGGCGGCAGCTTCGGTGCCGGCAACTACGCGATGTGCGGCCGGGCCTACGGGGCCCGCTTCCTGTGGATGTGGCCGAACGCGCGCATCTCGGTGATGGGCGGCGAACAGGCCGCGAGCGTGCTCGCCACGGTGAAGCGCGACGGCATCGAGGCCAAGGGCGGCGAGTGGTCGGCCGAGGAGGAGGAAGCGTTCAAGGCGCCGTTGCGCGAGCAGTACGAACGCCAGGGCCACCCGTATTACGCCAGCGCGCGGCTGTGGGACGACGGCATCATCGACCCGGCCGATACCCGGCGGGTGCTGGGACTGGCGATCTCCGCCTCGATGAATGCACCGATCGAGCCGCAGCGCTATGGCGTGTTCCGCATGTAGCCAGGCGGACCGCCCTCAATCGCCGGCTTTTTCGCCGCGCAGGCGCACGTCGTCGGCAAGCATCTCGGTGCGTTCGGCTTCGGCTTCGCGTTGCGACTCGAAGAAGCGCTGCACCTGCTGGCACACTGCCATGGTGTTTTCACGCGCGATCGCCGAGACCAGGAACCACGGCTGGGTCCAGCCCAGCTTGTCGACGATACCTTGCGCCACGGCCTGGCGTTCGCCCTCCGGCAGCACGTCGGCCTTGTTGAGCACCAGCCAGCGCGGGCGCTCGAGCAACTCCGGATTGAACTTCTGCAGCTCCTGCTCGATCGCGCGGACCTGATCGGCCACGTCGGCGCCGTCGATCGGCGCGATGTCGACGATGTGCAGCAGCAGGCTGGTGCGCGCCACGTGGCGCAGGAACTGGATGCCCAGCCCCGCCCCCTCGGAAGCGCCCTCGATCAGGCCGGGGATGTCGGCGATCACGAAACTCTGGTCGGTACCCAGGCTGACCACGCCAAGATTCGGGTGCAAGGTGGTGAACGGATAGTCTGCCACCCGCGGGGTCGCCGCCGACACCGCGCGGATGAAGGTGGATTTGCCCGCATTCGGGAACCCCAGCAGGCCCACGTCGGCCAGCAGGCGCAGTTCGAGTTTCAGCTCGCGCACCTCGCCCGGCGTCCCTGGCGTGGCCTTGCGCGGGGCGCGGTTCACCGAACTCTTGAAATGGATGTTGCCCAGCCCGCCCTTGCCGCCTTGCGCCACCAGCATGCGCTGGCCGTGGGCCGTCAGGTCGCCGATCACCTCGTCGGTGTCGACGTTGGTGACCATGGTGCCTACCGGCACTCGGATCGTGGTGTCCTCGCCGCCCTTGCCGTACATCTGGCTGCCCATGCCGTTCTCGCCGCGCTGCGCCTTGAAGCTGCGCTGGTGGCGAAAGTCGATCAGGGTGTTCAGGCCCTCGTCGGCCACCAGCCACACCGACCCGCCCGAGCCGCCGTCGCCGCCGTCGGGGCCGCCGAACGGAATGAACTTCTCCCGCCGGAAACTGATGCAGCCATTGCCACCGTCACCGGCCAGGACCTTGATTTGCGCTTCGTCGACGAATTTCATGGGATAGGGCCGGGAATGGAGAATCGGGAGTCGGAAATCGGAAGAGCAGGCAACCAGGGCATGGTACGAGGCCGGCGGCAGGCCCGCCTTTGCCATCCCGATTCCCGGCGGTACAAAACAAAAACCCCGCCGAAGCGGGGCCTTCGTTGCCGCGTCGCGGAGAGCTTACGCCTGCACGACGTCGACGAAACGGCGGTTCTTGTCGCCGCGGACAGCGAACTGGACCTTGCCGTCGACCAGCGCGAACAGCGTATGGTCGCGACCCAGGCCGACGCCATTGCCCGGATGGAACTGGGTGCCGCGCTGGCGCACGATGATGTTGCCGGCTTCGATGGCCTGGCCACCGTAGACCTTGACGCCGAGGTATTTCGGGTTCGAATCGCGACCGTTGCGGCTGGAACCTACGCCTTTTTTATGTGCCATGACTCAATGCTCCAGGTGCTCAGGCGTTGATGCCCGTGATCTCGATTTCGGTGAAATGCTGCCGATGGCCCTGCTGACGCTTGTAGTGCTTGCGGCGGCGGAACTTGATGATGCGGATCTTGTCGGCACGGCCGTGCTTGCGCACGGTGGCGCTGACGGTGGCGCCCTCGACGACCGGCGCACCGATGGTGACCGACTCGCCGGTGCCGACCAGCAACACCTGGTCGAAGCTCACGCTGGCGCCTTCATCGGCAGTCAACAGCTCCACGCGCAGCACGTCACCCTGCTGCACACGGTACTGCTTGCCACCGGTCTTGATGACTGCATAACTCATGGGAATGCCCTTCTGTCGTTATTCTCTTGGGTATCGCCAAGGCCCTGCGGGTCTGGCGAACCGCGGATTATAGCGATGGCAACACGGCCTGGTCAAATAGTGAGCAGGCCCACTGAACGCCCGCCCGGCGCTCAGTGGGCCACGGCCGGCGACGGCGCGGTGCCGCTGGCGGCGGGGCTGGCCGGGCAGCGGCCGGTGGCGTCCAGCGTACCCTTCTGCTGCAACTCCCGGATCATCTGTTCGCCGCGCTCGTGCCCCCATTGCTGGCCGACCTTCATGCCCTCGGCCATCGTCTGCGGCATCTGGGTGATCACCTTCTGGCCCAGCGCGGACTTGTAGAACTTCAGCAGGCCGGCCACATCGGCGGCGGTGAAGTGCTGCTGGTAGACCGGAACCATCCTGTCCAGCAGCTGCTCGGTGCCGGCCGCGTCGATGAAGCCCTGCCAGTAGGACGCCGGCACGCAGGGCACGGCCTGGCCCATTACGCCGGCCATCTGCGTGTTCATCTGGCTGAACATCTGGCTCAGGTGCATCACCTCGAACAGCTGGCGTACCTGCCTGGCGCTGGGTTGCGCCGCCATCGCCACGCCGCTCGCGCCCCATGCCAACACGGCCGCAGCCGCCATTCCTGCCCATCGGTGCATGCCGGTTCCCGGTCGAGTGGAACCGCCATTTAGCCACAGCCGCCGCGTCGGGGGAAAGCACGGCGCGGCTCCTGTCGAGTGAACTATCCAAACTACTTGGTATAGTAATGAGTCCCCCCCATATACGGCGTCCATGGACACCATTCGCATCCGCGGCGCACGCACGCACAACCTCAAGAACATCGACCTCGACCTGCCGCGCGACCAGTTGATCGTGATTACCGGCCTGTCCGGCTCGGGCAAATCCTCGCTGGCGTTCGACACCATCTATGCCGAAGGCCAGCGCCGCTACGTGGAGTCGCTCTCCGCGTACGCACGACAGTTCCTGTCGATGATGGAAAAGCCCGACGTCGACCACATCGAAGGCCTGTCGCCGGCGATCTCGATCGAGCAGAAATCCACCTCGCACAACCCGCGCTCCACCGTCGGCACGATCACCGAGGTGTACGACTACCTGCGCCTGCTGTACGCCCGTGTGGGCACGCCGCGCTGCCCCGACCACGGCATCCCGCTGGAGGCGCAGACGGTAAGCCAGATGGTCGACGCCACGCTCGCGCTCGACCCCGGGCAGCGCTACATGCTGCTGGCGCCGGTGGTGCGCGAGCGCAAGGGCGAGCATGTGCAGGTGTTCGAGCAGCTGCGCGCACAGGGTTTCGTGCGCGCCCGCGTCGACGGCGCGGTGTACGACCTCGATGCGGTGCCGCCGCTGGGGCTGCGCATCAAGCACACCATCGAGGTGGTGGTGGATCGCTTCCGCCCGCGCGAGGACATCAAGCAGCGCCTGGCCGAATCGTTCGAGACCGCGCTGCGGCTCGGCGACGGGCTGGTGATCCTGGCCAACATGGATGCAACCGACGCCCCCGAGCAGTTGCTGTCCTCGCGCTATTCCTGCCCGGTCTGCGACTACTCGCTGCCGGAACTGGAGCCGCGGCTGTTCTCGTTCAACTCGCCGATCGGCGCCTGCCCGGCCTGCGACGGCCTGGGCGTGACCCAGGTGTTCGACGCCGCGCGCGTGGTCGGCCACCCGGAGCTGTCGCTGGCCAACGGCGCGGTGCGCGGCTGGGACCGGCGCAACGCACACTATTTCCAGCTGCTCATGTCGCTGGCCGCGCACTACGGCTTCGACGTCGACGCGCCGTGGCAGAAGCTTCCCGCGGACGTCCAGAAGGCCATTCTCTACGGCAGCGGCAAGGAACAGATTGCCTTCCGCTACATCACCGAGCGCGGCGGCAAGGTCACCCGCGAGCACGCGTTCGAGGGCATCGTGCCGAACCTGGAACGACGCTACAAGGAAACCGAATCCGCCGCCGTGCGCGAGGAGCTGGCCAAGTACATCAGCGACCAGCCCTGCCCCGAGTGCGCCGGCCAGCGGCTGAACCGCTCGGCGCGCAACGTGTTCGTCGCCGACCACGCGCTGCCCTCGCTGACCGCGCGCTCGATCGATGATGCGCTGGCGTTCTTCCAGGAGTTGAAGCTCAGCGGCTGGCGCGGCGAGATCGCGGTGAAGATCGTCAAGGAGATCCGCGAGCGGCTGACCTTCCTCAACGACGTGGGCCTGAACTACCTCACGCTCGATCGCCAGGCCGATTCGCTCTCCGGCGGCGAGGCGCAACGCATCCGCCTCGCCTCGCAGATCGGCGCCGGCCTGGTCGGCGTGATGTACGTGCTGGACGAACCGTCGATCGGCCTGCACCAGCGCGACAACGAGCGCCTGCTCGGCACGCTCACGCGCCTGCGCGACCTCGGCAACACGGTGATCGTGGTCGAGCACGACGAGGACGCCATCCGCACGGCCGACCACGTGCTCGACATCGGCCCCGGCGCCGGCGTGCACGGCGGCGAGATCGTGGCGCAGGGCACGGTGCAGGACATGCTCGACTCGCCGCGCTCGGTGACCGGCCAGTTCCTCTCCGGCGTGCGCGCGATCGAGGTACCGAAGGAACGCCGCCAGCCTGTCGACGACGCGTGGCTGCATCTGAACGGCGCCAGCGGCAACAACCTCAAGCAGGTCGACCTGGCGATCCCGGCCGGCCTGTTCACCTGCGTCACCGGCGTGTCGGGTTCGGGCAAGTCGACCCTGGTCAACGACACCCTGTTCCGCCTCGCCGCGATCGAGCTCAACGGCGCCAGCGCGCAGCCGGCGCCGTTCAAGTCGGTCACCGGACTGGAACTGTTCGACAAGGTGGTCGACATCGACCAGTCGCCGATCGGCCGCACGCCACGTTCCAACCCCGCCACCTACACCGGCCTATTCACCCCGCTGCGCGACATGTTTTCGCAGGTACCGGAGGCGCGCTCGCGCGGCTACACGCCAGGCCGCTTCAGCTTCAACGTGCGCGGCGGCCGCTGCGAGGCGTGCGAAGGCGACGGCATGATCAAGGTGGAGATGCACTTCCTGCCCGACGTCTACGTGCCCTGCGACGTCTGCCACGGCAAGCGCTACAACCGCGAGACGCTGGAGATCCTGTACAAGGGCCACACCATCGCCGACGTGCTCGACATGACGGTGGAGGACGCGCTGAAGCTGTTCGAGAACGTGCCAACCATCGCGCGCAAGCTCGACACCCTGCGTGCGGTCGGCCTCGACTACATCAAGCTCGGCCAGAGCGCGACCACGCTGTCCGGCGGCGAGGCGCAGCGTGTGAAGCTGTCCAAGGAGTTGAGCAAGCGCGACACCGGCAACACCCTGTACATCCTCGACGAGCCCACCACCGGATTGCACTTCCACGACATCGAGCAGCTGCTCGACGTGCTGCACCAGCTGGTCGACCAGGGCAACACCGTGGTGGTGATCGAGCACAACCTGGATGTGATCAAGACCGCCGACTGGGTGGTCGACCTCGGCCCCGAAGGCGGCGCCGGCGGCGGTCGCATCCTGGTCGCCGGCACGCCGGAGACCGTGGCGGCCACAACCGGGTCGCACACCGGCCACTTCCTCGCACCGCACCTGAAACCGGTCAAGCCGAAAAAGCCGGGTACCACCACGCGGGTCAAGGCCGCCACCAAACACATTGCCTCGGCCGACAAGTACAAGCCGATGCGCGGACGAAAGAAGAAGCCCACATGAGTACTCGCACCCCCAACCCGCCGCCAGCCGACACGGACACCGGCGCGGGCAAGCCGCTGTTCGTCGCCGCCATCGGCGTGCGCTGGCGCGATCTCGACGCGTTCAATCACGTCAACAATTCCAACTACCTCACCTACCTGGAAGAGGCGCGTCTGCAGTGGCTAAGCCACGTGCCGGGCCCGTGGTTCGACGAGCACGCCATGCCGGTGATGGCCGCCAGCCAGGTCAACTACCGCCGCCCGATCGCGTGGCCCGCGCAGTTGCAGGTGCAGCTGTTCTGCGAGCGCATGGGCAACAGCTCGATGACGATCGCGCACCGGGTGATCGACGCCGAACGGGCCGACACCCTTTACTGCGACGGCAACGTGGTGATGGTCTGGATGGACCCGGCCACCGGCAAGCCGGTGCCGCTGCCAGAGGCGATCCGCCGCGCGGTGGAGTAAACGGCCCGTGCATGCCGCCGCCCGCACCTTCTTCACGGTCAGCGCAACCGGCGCCCATCGGATCGAAACGATCGCCGGCGCGCGCCATGCCTGGCGCTTCCGGCTGCATTTTCATGCCGGCGACGAAGTCGTGCGGATGTTGGCGGGACGGGCGCGACTGCGCTTCCCCGATACCTGCAGAGACGTGGTCGCCGGCGATACCGTCGTGGTGCCGGCGGGTGTGATCCACCGCTTCGAACCGGTGGATGGCGGTGGCTGGTCCTTTGTCTCGCGCTTCGAGCAGCCCGCCGCGAACAGCGACGAGGGCCGCGAAGCGCTCGTCGCGCGAGTCGCGGCCTTGCTGGCCGAACGACCTTCGCTGCACACCGACGTGGAGATGATCGCGCGCACGTGCGCGATTTCCGCCGGCCACCTGTCGCGCACGTTCCGCCGCCAGACCGGCACCAGCCTGCACAACTTCCACGTCCTGCTGGCCTTGCACAAGGCCAAGGCCCTCTTGCGGAACCAGGTGCCGATCATCGACGCGGCGCTCGACGCAGGCTTCTGCGACCAGGCTCATCTCAACCGCGAATTCGCGCGGACATTCGGCATGACTCCCGCCGCATTCCGAGCGGCCTGGGCCACTTGCGGATCGATGTCCAGGGCCATGTACAAGGTTCCGGGCAGCGGGTTGTCGTAATACGGCGCCACCGGATGAAAACCCAGCGCGACATAGAGCTGCCGCGCCGCCGCCATCGACGCCAGCGTATCCAGCAGCATGCACGCATAGCCGGCTCGCGCGGCCCAGGCGATCGCCGCTTCGGCCAGTTGCCGCCCCAGCGCCTGCCCGCGCGCCGCCGGGCGCACGTAGAGGCGCTTGATCTCGCACACGCCAGGCTGCGGCCATGGGCGCAAGGCCACGCAACCCGGCGTGGCTCCCGCACTGTCGCGCGCGAGCAGGATCACGCCGCCTGGTGGCGCGTACTTGCCGGGCAGTTGCGCCAGTTCCGTGGCCACATTCTGAAAGGAAAGATCGACGCCGAGGCTGTCGACATATTCCGTGAACAGTTGGCGCACGCTCCCGATGTCCTCCGGCAGGCGGGCGGGCGCGATGGTGACGGTCGGGGAGGCGGGCATGCTCGGTCACTCGCGGGAAAGCTCCCGACACGATAGTGAATCCGGACCGCCGGTTCTTGAACGGTTCTGATCGCACGCGCACCCCGCCGACGCGCGCTGCACGCGTGATCGTTATGATGGCCGTTCGGTCCCCACCATGGAATGCACCATGACGACAGCCCGCCACCTCCTCGCCTTCGCCTGTCTCACCGCCCTGGCCGGCACTGCCAACGCGCAGACGGCCGACAGCACGGCACTGAGCTTGTACCGCAGCGACAACCCCTCCCTGTATGCCAGCCAGGGCGGCGACGTCGACGCGGGCTACGCGGTAGTGCGCGAACAGCGCGCGCTGACCTTGGCCGCGGGCACCCACGACGTGACCATCGGCAACTTGCCGAATGCGCTGGACGCCGAGGCGCTGGCGCTGGCCTTTCCCGACAACGATGCCACGGTGATCTCGCAGCGGCTGTTGCTGGCGCAAGGCAACGACGGCGCGTTGTCCGGTCTGGTCGGACAGGAGGTCAACGTGCTGGGCAGCAACGGCGAATCGCTGGCCAACGGCACGTTGCTGCGTGCCGGCAACGGCCTGCTGGTCCGCGGCGTCAGCGGCGTCAGCGGCACCACGCTGGTGCGCGATTACGCGGCGGTGCGCAGCAACGGCGGCAGCTTCCCGCTTGGCTCCAGCCTCAGCCTGCGCGTGGACGCCGCCCGCGCCGGCCGGGCGCGCGCCGTGCTCAGCTATCCCACCGCCGGCCTGGGTTGGCGCGCTGCGTATGTGGCGACGCTGCAGCCGGGCAATGCCTGTCGCATGCAGTTCGAATCGCGCGCCAGCATCGCCAACCGCAGCGGGCGCGACTGGCAAGACGCCCAGCTCACCCTGATCGCCGGCGAGCCGAACATGGCCAGGGATTCCGGCCCGCGCCCGATGATGGCGATGGCGCGCGGCTACAGCGCCAAGGCCGAGGCGATGCCGCAGCAGGACAGCCTGGGCGATTACCGCAGCTTCACCCTGCCCGACAAGGTGAGCCTGCCCGACGGCAGCGTCAGCCAGGTGCCGCTGTATGCCACGCGCACGATGGATTGCGAGCGCACCACCTTGCTGGAGAACGGCAATGCCTTCGAGCCGCAGCAGCCTGTCATCCAGCGCGACTTCCAGCAAGGCGTCGGCGCCATCGTCAGCACGCTGCAACTGAAGGCCTTCGACAGCCTGCCCGCCGGTTACCTGCGCGTGCTCCAACACGACCGCCACGGCGTGCCGCAGTTCATCGGTGAAGGCCGCATCAACGACACGCCCAAGGGCAGCGACGCCACGATCACCCTGGGCACGCCGTTCGACCTGCGTGCCGAACGCACGCGCACCAGCTTCCACGTCGACAAGGACGGCCGCACCCTCGACGAGGCCTTCCGCATCGAGCTCAGCAATGCCGGCGACAGCGCGCGTACCGTGACGGTGCGCGAGCATCCCTCGCGCTGGCGCGAGTGGAAGCTGGTCTCCTCCAGCAGCAAGCCCGCGCAGCAGGACGCCGACACGCTCGAGTTCCGGGTAGAAGTGCCCGCCAACGGCAAGGCCACGCTGAGCTATGCCGTGCGCTACAGCTGGACCGCCGACCAACAGCCGCAGTAACCGAACGGAGTCGATCATGCTCAACCTCATCACGCACGACCATGCCATCCGTGAAATCCAGCTCGCCCGCCCGCCGGTCAACGCGCTGAACCTGGAACTGCTGCAGGCGCTGCGCAAGGCGATCGACGACAGCGTGCGCGACGACGTGCGCGGCATCGTGCTGTCCGGCGCGCCCGGCCTGTTCTCCGCCGGCGTCGACGTGCCCGCCCTGCTGCAGCGCGACCGCGCCGGGGTTCGCGAATACTGGCGGGAATTTTTCGCCCTGTGCGGCGCGCTGGCGCGCGCGCCGATCCCGCTGGTCGCGGCGATCACCGGTCACAGCCCGGCCGGCGGCGCGGTGCTGGCGCTGTTCTGCGACTACCGGGTGATGGCCGACGGCCCGTACCGGATCGGCCTCAACGAGGTGCAGGTCGGCCTGATCGTGCCCGAGGCGATCCAGCTGGCGCTGCGTCGCGTGGTCGGCACCTACCGCGCCGAGCGCCTGCTGGTGGTAGGCGCCATGATCGAATCGGCCGACGCGCTGGCTTGCGGCTTCGTCGACGAAACCACCGCCGTCGAACAGGTCACCACCCGCGCGCTGCGCTGGCTGGACGAACTGCTGGCGCTGCCGAAGCACGCCATGCTCACCACCCGCCGCCTGGCCCGCGCCGATCTCGCCAACGCCTACGCCGACCTGGACGCGTTGCCGCTGGACGACTTCGTCGAAGCGTTCTTCCACCCGGAGACGCAGGCCACCTTGCAGGCGCTGGTGGCGCGGCTGAAGAGCAAGAGCGAGAAGTGAGTAAAGAGGAGTGAGGAGTGAGGTCGAGCATTCGCTTCCACTCTCTTTTCTCCCACCTCTCCACTCACTCCTCGCCTGTTGCCACTGGTCGCGACGGGTCGCTGACCCAGCCGCTCCACGATGGCGCGTACAGCCGCGAGCCGTGCAGGCCGGCGTGTTCCATCGCCAGCAGGTTGTGGCAGGCGGTGACCCCGGAGCCGCACATGTGCACCACGTGCGAGGGTTCGGTGGCGCCGAGCACGGCGGTGAACTCGGCACGCAACTGCACCGCCGGCTTGAAGTGGCCATTGGCATCGAGGTTGTCGGCGAACGGGCGGTTCAGCGCGCCGGGGACGTGGCCGGCGGCGCGGTCCAGCGGCTCGGTATCCCCGCGGTAGCGCGGCGCGCCGCGCGCGTCCAGTAGTTGGCCCGAGGCGCCATCGGCGACGGCCCGGTGATCGAGCAGCAGCTGGCTGGCGTCGTAGCGCAGCGAAACATCGCTGGACGGTCGCGGCGCGGGCTCGCCGCGTTCGACGGGCTTCCCCGCCGCCGTCCAGGCGGCCCAGCCGCCATCCAGCACCGCGGCGGGAATGCCCGTCAGGCGCAGCAGCCACCAAAGCCGCGCGGCCGCCAGCGCGCCGCCGGCGGCGTCATAGGCCACCACCTGCATGCCGTCGCGCCAGCCCCAGCGCGACAGCAATGCGCTGAACGCCGCCTCCAGCGGCAGCGGGTGGCGGCCCAGACCTTCGGCCTGGCGCGACAGGTCGGACAGGTCGCGATCGAGACTGGCGTAGATTGCGCCGGGCACATGGCCCTGCGCGTAATCACGCGCGCCGCCGGCGGGGTTGGAAAGCTCGAAGCGGCAATCCACGATCAGTACGTCGCGTGGCGTCAGCGCGGCCAACGCGTCGACGTCGATCAGGGTAGTTTTCAGGCTCATGTGCGGTCCATCCTCTCCAGCAGGTTGCAAAGCATCGCGGCGGTGGCGCCCCAGATGCGGTGTCCGGCGTGGACGAATTCCACCATCGGCCGCTGCTGCCCACGGAACTCCATCGTGTAGCGACGCAGGTTGGCCGGGTCGAACAGGAACGTCAGCGGCACCTCGAACACCTCGGCCACTTCATCGGGCGACGGATACAGGCGGGCCTCGGCCGCGATGCTCGCCACCACCGGCGTGACGCTGTAGCCGCTGATCGTCTCGAAGCGATCGAGGAAACCCAGCGGCTTCACCAGCGCGCGACTCAGGCCGATCTCCTCCTCGCTCTCGCGCAGCGCGGTATCCACGGCATCGGCATCCCGCGGCTCGCTGCGCCCGCCCGGAAACGCCACCTGGCCGGCATGTGCCGGCAGGCGCGCGTCGCGCACGGTAAACACCAGCCGCGGCTGCACGCCTTCGCGGATGCCGAGCAGCACGGCGGCCGGCAGGCGCGCCTGGTCGCCGAGCCATTCGTTCACCTCGGCGTGGTTCCAGGCCGGACCTTCGGGCGGTGCGGACAAGGGCCGCAGCGCCTGCACCAGGGTATCCATCATGGCCGGCGACCGGGCAGCAGCACGTCCATCACGTGGCGGCGTTCGGGATCGCTCATCGCGCGCCAGCGGCCGATTTCCTCGCCGCTGCGGCGGCAGCCGATGCAGTAGCCGTGGCTGTCCAGTCGGCACACGCCGGTACAGGGAGTCAGGGGCGGAACTGGCTGCGGCGCGGGATCGTTCGGCATGTCGGCGCATGTTAGCACCGGCCGGATTCAGCCCCTCAGCCCCGCGGCGGCTTGATCTCGATCAGTTCGATCACGAACTGCAGCGCCTCGTTGGGCCCGATGCGCGGCAGCGCGCCCTCCTCGCCGTATGCGAGCCGCGAGGGGATCACCACCTTCCAGCGATCGCCCACGCGCATGCGCGGGAGCACGTCGCGCCAACCGGGAATGACCTGGTCGACCGCGATCGTCGCTGGCGCGCCATGCGCCCAGGTGCTGTCGAACTCGGTACCGTCCACCAGCATGCCGCGGTAGTTCACCACCACCGTGCTGGTCAGGCTCGGGTGCACCGTGCCGCTACCCTGGTGCACCACCGCGTACTGGATGCCGGAAGGCAGCTGCACCACGCCCGGCTTCTTGCGGTTTTCCGCCATGAACGCCGCGCTCTTGCTCGCATTCGCCGCAGCGATGCGCTTGAACTCGGCCAGGGCGTCGCTGTGCATCTGTTGCTGCAGGCGTTGCAATTGCGCCTGCATCTCGCCAATCGGGACGCGCGGCTGGTGACGCGCGTAGGCGTCCGCGATCGCGCGCTGCAGGGTGGACAGATCCACCTCGGGCGAGCCGCCGGCGAAGCGGCTGCCGATCTGGTAGCCGATCGCATAGGACAACTTGACCTTGTCGGGTTTCGCCGTGCTGGCGGCTTGCGCGGGCGCGCCAGCCTGTGCCGCATGCGCCGGCAGCATGCCACCCGGCAACACGCCGATCAGCAGCCACGCCGCCAGATGTGTCACGCCTTTCGCCATCGAATCCATGCCCGCCGTGGTGAGGTATCGCGGCCCCGCACGCGTGCCGCTGATGCATACGCGAGTTGAGAACCCCGCCATCGGCAAAGGTTCCCGCTGCTACCATCGGCGGCCTGCACTCACAGGAACCGGCCATGGCCTATCGCAATCTGGAACTCGGCAACCGCGGTGCGGTGCGCACGATCGTAGTGAACCGCCCCGACAAGCTCAATGCGCTGGATCGGCAGACGCTCAACGAGCTGACGCTGGCCTTTGCCCAGGCCGCGCAGGACGACGCCGTGCGCGTGGTGGTGCTCGCCGGCGCCGGCGAAAAGGCGTTCGTGGCCGGCGCCGACATCAGCGAGATGAGCGGCTGCAGCAGCGTGCAGGCGCAGGCGTTCTCGCGCGCCGGGCAGCGCCTGATGAGCAGCATCGAACGGCTGGGCAAACCGGTGGTCGCGCGCGTGCAGGGTTTCGCGCTGGGCGGCGGCATGGAGCTGGCGATGGCCTGTCACCTGCGCGTGGCCAGCGAAAAGGCGAAGTTCGGCCAGCCGGAAATCAACCTCGGCCTGATCCCCGGCTTCGGCGGCACCCAGCGCCTGCTGCGCCTGGCCGGGCGCAGCGCCGCGCTGGAACTGTGCCTCACCGGCACCCCGGTCAACGCGCAACGCGCGTACGAACTGGGCATCGTCAACCGCGTGGTGGCACCCGAGGCGCTGGACGAAACCGTGGAAGCGCTGGCCGACCAGCTCGCCGCCGCCGCGCCGCTGGCCGCCGCCGGCATCCTCGATGCCGTGCTGCAAGGTGGCGAGACGTCGCTCGACCAGGGGCTGGAATTCGAGACGCAGGGTTTCGCGCTGATGTTCTCCACCGAGGACATGCGCGAGGGGACGCGCGCGTTCCTGGAGAAGCGCAAGGCCGCGTTCAAGGGGCGATGAGCCCCCCGACAAAGTTACGGGTCAGTGCCCACCGCGGTATTTCTTTTCGCCGGCGGTGATGGCGACGTCCAGCCGGTTCTCCGGTGGCGCCAGCGGACAAGTCGCGAACGAGGTGAACGCGCAGGGCGGGTTGTAGGCCTTGTTGAAATCCAGCACTACCTTGCCCGGATGGTCGAGACCGCCGGCAGGCAGCGCGGCGTAGAGGAAACGCGCGGCGCCGTAGGTTTCCTTGCCGGAGGTGCGATCGGCCAGCACGAAGAACAGCTCGCCGCCCGGTTCCTCCTGGTACGGCAACAGCTCGAAGGTGTGGCCGTCGCGCCGGAACACCGCCTTGCCGGGCACCTTGACCGTGTCGATGGTGCCGATCACCGAGCCCATCGCCAGGTCGTGCGGTGGCGTGAACGGGACCCAGTCGGCCTCGATGCGCCAGGCGTCGTCGATCGGGAAATAGTCGATGCCGAGAAAATGCCGGCGCGACTCGGCGTCCTCGTCCTTCACCCGCAATGCCTTGCGGCCATCGCGCTCGATCACGTAGAAGCTGGCCTTGCCGAAACGCACGGTGGTGGGATCGGCATCGGCGGCGGCGTGCATGTCGTCGACCAGCGCGGCTTCGGTCACGGCCTTGCCGTCGACGGTGGCGCCGCTGGCCGGGTCGAGCGCCAGGTGCAAGCCGCCATCCGGCGCCAGCGTCACCGTACCCAGGTGCGCGGGGCCGGCCTTCAGCACAATGTCGTTGTCGGCGGCGCTGCCCACGCGGTTGGCGCCCTCGTTCAACCATTCCAGCCCGATCAGGCTGAGCCATCCCGTCGGCGCGGTGAGCCGCGCCACGCGGGCGGCGCGCCATTGCTCGATCTGCTGCGTGTAGGTGGCGCTGGGTGACGGGACATCGGCGGCAGACACGGTGGCAACTCCGGAAAGCATGGCAAGGACGAAGGCGGCGGTACGCAACATGGGGACGATCCCGCATCGGTGAAAGCATCGAGTATGCGCAGCAGCGCGCGCCGTCGGCAAGCCGCCGTCCGAAACGGCCCCGAGCCCCGGCGTGACGCGCCGCGCCCTTGCTCCCGCGAATCCCCAACCCCGGCTCTCACCGCCCCCGCATGAACAACTTGTCCAACTCGCCCAACGACAACTGCGCCCACGTTGGCCGCCCGTGATTGCACTGGCCGGAGCGCTCGGTCTCTTCCATCTCGCGCAGCAGCGCGTTCATTTCCGGCAGGGTCAGGCGGCGCCCCGCGCGCACCGAGCCGTGGCAGGCCATGGTGGAAAGCAGTTCGTTCTCCAGCTCCTGCAGGCGGCGCGAGCTGCCGTGCTGGGCCAGTTCGGCCAGCACGTCGCGGGCCAGTTGCGCCACGTCGGCCCCGTCGAGCAGCGCGGGGATGCGCCGCACCACGACGCCCGACGGGCCGCTGCGCGAAAGCTCCAGGCCCCACTCGGCCAGCGCGTCGGCATGTTCCTCGGCGGCGGCGGCCTCCCTTGCGCTCACCGCGATGCCGAGCGGCACCAGCAGCAACTGCGAACGCAGGTTGCTGCACACGCGACCGGCCTTGAGCTTCTCGTAGGTGATCCGCTCGTGCGCCGCATGCATGTCCACCAGCACCAGCCCGGCAGCGTTCTCGGCGAGGATGTAGATGTTCTTCAGCTGGGCAATCGCGAAACCCAGCGGCGGCGCCTCGCCGGGTTCGGGCTCGGGCATCGGCACCGCGTTGGCGGCGGTGCCAAGCAGCGCGGCGTAATCGGCCAGCGGCTCGTCGCGCACGCCCAGCGACAGCCGGCTCTGGCTCGCGCTGGCCGGCCATGCCGCCGGCATCGGCATCGGTGCGGCCGCGGCCATGCGCAGGCCGCCCTCGGCCTCGTGCGCGGGCGACCCCACCTGCCCCGCGCGCGTCTGCGCCAATGCCTCGTGCAGGGTGCGGAACAGGAAATCGTGCACCAGCCGCTGCTCGCGGAAACGCACCTCGTGCTTGGCCGGGTGCACGTTCACGTCGACCCCGGCCGGGTCGAGTTCGAGGTACAGCACGAAGGCGGCGTGGCGACCGTGGAACAGCACGTCGGCATACGCCTGGCGCACGGCGTGGGCGACGATGCGATCACGCACCAGGCGCCCGTTGACGTAGAAATACTGCGCATCGGCCTGCGCCCGCGACGCGGTGGGCAAGCCGACCCAGCCGGACAACTGCAAGCCGGCGGCGGCGTGCTCGACGCGCAGGCTGCGTTGCGGGAATTCCGCGCCGAGCACTTCGGCCACGCGCTGCAGTGCGGCCTGTTCGTCGCGCGCCGCTTTCCACACGCGCACCGGCTTGCCGTTGTGGCTGAGTCGAAACTCCACCGAACTGCGCGCCAGCGACAGCGACTTCAGCAGATCGTCGATGTGCGCGAATTCGGTGCGCTCGGCGCGCATGAATTTCTTGCGCGCCGGCACGTTGTAGAACAGGTCGCGCACCTCCACGCTGGTGCCCGGTGGGTGCTGCGCCGGGCGTGCGGCCTGCAACCGGCCGCCATCGACCTCGATACGGAAGGCGGCCTCCTGGCCGGCGGTGCGCGAGACCAGCGCGAAGCGCGACACCGACGACACCGAGGCCAGCGCCTCGCCGCGAAAACCCATGCTGGCGACGTGTTCGAGATCGTCGAAGCTGCCGATCTTGCTGGTGGCATGCGAGGCCACCGCCAGCGGCAGGTCGTCCAGCGCGATGCCGCCGCCGTCGTCGCGCACACGGATCAACCGCGCGCCGCCAGCCTCGATGTCCACCTCGATGCGCATGGCGCCGGCGTCGAGGCTGTTCTCGACCAGTTCCTTGACCACCGAGGACGGCCGCTCGATGACCTCGCCGGCGGCGATCTGATTGATGAGTTCGGGAGGAAGCGCGCGGATGTTGGCCATCCGCGGACTTTAGCAGCCTGCCGTCGGAAGACGGATCAGCCAGACGGGATCGTCAGCACCGCGCCGGCCTGCACGATGTTGCTGCGGATCTGGTTGGCGGTCTTGAGCGCGCCCACGCTGATTCCGTATTGCTGCGCGATGCCGCTGAGGCTTTCGCCGCGTGCGACCTTGTGCGTATCCGCGGCGCCACCCGTCGCCTTGACGGCGCTGCCGGCGGACGTGTCGACGGTTGCCACGCGCACACCGCGGCGCCTGGCCGCCTGCGCGGCGAACCAGGTGCCCGGCGGCGGCGTCGATTCGAAATAATTCCTCACGCCGGACATCACCGCGTTGGCCAGCAGCTTCTGGTGCGACGGGTCGCGCAGCTTGCGCTCTTCGGCCGGGTTGCTGATGAAGGCCGTCTCCACCAGAATCGAAGGCACGTCGGGCGAACGCAGCACCACGAAGTTGGCGCGCTCGACATGGCCACGATGGGTCGGGCCTAGCTTGGCCAGCGCGCGCAACACATTGCCGGCCACCTCGTCGCTGGCCTGGATCGCCCAGCCCTGCTGCAGGTCCAGCAACACCTTGGCGAGGCCGTCGTCCTTGTCGTCCAGGCTGATGCCGCCGATCAGGTCGGCGCGGTTCTGCCCGTCGGCGAGCCAGCGCGCAGCCATGCTGGTCTTGCCGCGCGGCGACAGCACCCACACCGACGAGCCGCGGGCGTCGTCGCTGGTGAAGGAGTCGGCATGGATCGACACGAACAGGTCGGCGTTGTGCTCGCGGGCGATTTCGTAGCGGCGCTTGAGCGGGATGAAGGTATCACCATCGCGAGTCAGCACCGCCTTCATGCCGGGCTGCCGGTTGATCTCGGCAGCGAGGTCGCGCGCCACCGCCAGGGTGACGTTCTTCTCCAGCGTGCCGGCCGGACCGTGGGCGCCCTGGTCCTTGCCGCCATGGCCGGCGTCGATCGCCACCACCACGGCGCGCTGTCCGTTGAGCATCGCCGCAGCCTGCTCGGCGGCGACCCGGCGGCTGCGCGTGGGGTTGCTGTAGTTGACGGTCGGGACCGGCGCGCTGGCAGCGGGCGCCTCGGCGACCGGCGCCTTGGCGCTCGGCGCGCTGCCCGGGTACAGATCCAGCACCAGCCGGTAATTTTCGTCGGCGGTGGGCTTGAGCACGAAACTCTTGAGCGTGCTGGCGGGATCGACCGTGGCGATCAGTTGCAGGTCGTCGCCGCGACGCGCATGGCTGATGCCACGAAACAAGCCTTGTGCCGCCGGCGCGGAGAAGCCGCCCGCAGCCTGACTGTCGCGCAGGTCCACCACGATCCGGCCGTCCTTTTGCGCGATCGTGTAGTGCAGCGGACCGTCCGCATCGAGCACCACGCGGGTGTACTGCGGACCTGCCCAGACGCGGGCGTCCTTGACCTGGGCGGCTTGCGCCGCGCACGGCAAAAACGCCGCCAGCATCACCGCGACGCCCCAACCGGCCAGCTTGTTCAGATAACCCCGCATGGGCCGCATTGAAACGCAGTCGCCATCTGAATGCAAGCGGGTTTTCCTTTTAATATCCGCCACCTGCAGTGCATTCATCAGGGGATATCAAGTTATCGGCCGCAAGTGCCACATTTCGAACAGCTCCCTGCCCGATTCGGCGACCGGGGAAAACCCAAGCAGAAATAGTCACTTGGAGTGTCAGGACAGGCGCGAGAGCAACTCGTCGCCACGCACGGTATCGGCACGCAGGACGGCCTGGCGACCGGGCCCGGCGTAATCGAGATGAACGTGGAGATCCGCCGCCGGCAAGGCGCCGGCACCGCGTTCGGGCCACTCCACCAGCACCAGCGCAGCCGGGTCGGCCAGCGTGTCCAGGCCCAGCCACTCCAGCTCGGCGGGGTCGGCGATGCGGTACAGGTCGAGATGCCAGGCCGGTCGCTGCGCGGTCGCATAGCCCTCGACCAGGCTGTAGGTCGGGCTCTTGACCCGCTCGCCCACACCCAACGCCAGCAGCAGGGCCCGGGCGAAACTGGTCTTGCCGGCGCCGAGCGGGCCATGCAGGTAGACCACCAGGCCGTGATCCAGCAGGCCGGCCACGCGTTGCGCCAGTGCGGCGGTCGCGGCCTCGTCCGGCAAGCTGCGGGAAAGCTCGTTGGACATGGTCCCGTTCATTCGTCGGTTTCACAGGGAACGGCATTGCCGAGCCGCCGCAGCGGCAGCAGCAGGTCACTGGCCAGCAAGCCGCGCTCGCCCTCGCATGCGGCGAGGTCGCCGGCCCGCGCATGCAGGCCGACGCCGAGGCGTGCCGCCTGCCAGGCGTCGCAGCCTTGCGCGAGCATGGCCGCGACGATGCCGGTGAGCAGATCGCCCATGCCGCCGGACGCCATGCCGGGGTTGCCCCACGGACAGACGTCCAGACGTCCATTCGGATCGGCCACCAGGCTGCCGGCGCCCTTCAGCACCACGACGGCATCGAAGCGCGCGGCCAGCTCGCGCGCGGCCGCGAAACGGTCACGCTCGACCGCCTCCACGGAACGGCCGAGCAATCGCGCCGCCTCGCCCGGATGCGGTGTCAGCACGGTCGGCGCGGTGAATCGCCGAGGCTCCTTCGCCAGCAGATTGAGGCCGTCGGCGTCGAGCACCAGCGGCTTGCGGGCATCCAGCGCGGTCAGCCACAGCGCATGCGACCACGCGGACTGGCCGAGCCCGGGGCCGAGCGCCAGCGTACCGGCACGCTCCAGCAGCGGCTGCAGCGCCTGCGGGCCGTCCACGCCCTGGGCCATCAATTCCGGTCGCGCCGCGTTGAGCGCGCCCACGTGTTCGGCATGCGTGGCGACGCTGACCAGGCCGGCACCGGCGCGCAGTGCCGCCGCGCCGGCCAGGTGCACGGCGCCGGCCATGCCCTGCCCGCCACCGATCACCAGCACATGGCCATAATTGCCCTTGTTGGCATAACGACGGCGCGGCGGCAGGCTCGCGGCAACAAGCAGATGCGCGTCCGGCGCCACCTGCGCAAACGCACTGGCCGGCACGCCCAGCGTCGCCAGCTCCAGCACGCCCGTGCAGTCGGCCGCGCGACCGGTGTGCAGGCCGCGCTTGTCGGCGATGAAGGTGACCGTGAGATCCGCGCGGATCGCGGCACCGGGGCACTGCCCGCTGTCGGCGTCCAGCCCGGACGGCACGTCGAGCGCCAGGACGGGGATGCCGCTGCCGTTGATGCGTTCGATCAGCGCCGCGGCAGCCGGCTCGGGCGCGCGGTTCAAGCCGATGCCGTACAGCGCATCCACCTGCAGGTCGGGCTCCGGCAATTCGTGCAGTGCGTCGACGGCATGCACTGCACCGCCGGCGTCCACCCACGCGGCACGCGCCGATGCGGCATCGCCGCGCGACGTGTCGGCCAGCGCCACCATGTCGACCTGCAGGCCCGCTTCGCGCGCCAGCACGCCAAGCAGGAAGCCATCGCCGCCGTTGTTGCCCGGGCCGCAATGCACGCGAAGCCTGCGCGCCTGCGGCCAGCGCCGGTGCAGGCTGCGCAGGGCGTCGCTGGCGGCACGGCGCATCAACTCGCTGCCGGAGATGCCCAGTGCATCCAGCGCGGCGCGATCGATCCGCCGCATGTCGTCGACGGTGTACAGGTCGCGGGGCGAAGGTTCGGACATGCGGCGAATTATAGGGGTGCGACTAGACTATGCGGATGTCCGTGCCGTCCGCTTCCGCCTCACCCGATTACGCCGCGCTCGCCCGCGACATCAAGCGCTGGGCGCGCGAACTGGGGTTTGCCGAGACCGGCATCAGCGGTGTCGACCTCGCCGAGGATGAGCGGCATCTGCAGCACTGGCTCGATGCCGGCCGGCACGGCGAGATGGAGTACATGGCCAGACACGGCAGCAAGCGCACCCGTCCGGCTGAACTGGAACCGGGCACGCAACGCGTCATCTCGGTGCGCATGGATTACGCCCCACCCGGCACCGCCAACGCCTGGGACGTGCTCGGCGACGGCGAAGCCGGCTACGTCTCGCGTTACGCGCTGGGCCGCGACTATCACAAGCTGATGCGCAACCGCCTGCAGAAACTGGCCGAGCGCATCCGCGCCGCGGTGGGCGAGTTCGGCCATCGCGCCTATGTCGATTCCGCGCCGGTGATGGAAAAAGCGCTGGCGCGCAACTCGGGGCTGGGCTGGATCGGCAAGCATACCGTGCTGATCAACCGTCATGCCGGCTCGTACTTCTTCCTCGGCGAGCTGTACACCGACCTGCCGCTACCGGTGGATGCTCCGGCCAGCGCGCACTGCGGCACCTGCACGCGCTGCATCGAGGTGTGCCCGACCCAGGCAATCACCGGGCCGTACCAGCTCGACGCCAAACGCTGCATTTCGTATCTCACGATCGAGCTCAAGGGCAGCATTCCCGAAGATCTGCGCGCGCCGATGGGCAACCGCATCTTCGGTTGCGACGACTGCCAGCTGGTATGCCCCTGGAACAAGTTCGCGCAGGTCGCCACCGAGGCGGATTTCGCGCCGCGGCACAGCCTGGACGGCGCGAAGCTGGTCGAGCTGTTCGGCTGGAGCGAGGAGGAGTTTCTCAAACGTACCGAAGGCATGGCGATCCGCCGCACCGGCTACGAAGGCTGGCTGCGCAATATCGCCGTGGCGCTGGGCAACGCGCCTCCCGGTGACTCGGTCGACGCCGCCCTCGCCAGCCGCGCCGACGATGCCTCGCCGCTGGTGCGCGAACACGTCGCCTGGGCGCTGGCGCAGCAAGCGGCCAAACGGCGCGCCGGCTGAATCCCGCGGTCAAGCCGGCGACGGCGCCGCCGGCAAGCCCGGGCCCGACCGTCAGGCAGCGGCCATCTGCTTGGGGATCGAGCGGTTGGTGTGGCTGATGTGGTTCCCTTCACCGGCGGCGATGTACACGCAGGTGGGCTGGAATTTCTCCAGCTCCGCCTCGTTCAGCTGGGCGAAGGCGGCAATGATGACGATGTCGCCGGGCTTGGCCCGATGCGCGGCACTGCCGTTCACCGAGATGATCCCCGAGCCTTCCTCGGCGCGCAGCGCGTAGGTGACGAAGCGCTTGCCGTTGTTGACGTTCCACGCGTGGATCTGCTCGTACTCGCGGATGCCCGACGCATCCAGCAGCAAGCCGTCGATCGCGATCGAGCCTTCGTAGTGCAGCTCGGCGTGCGTCACCGTGGCGCGGTGGATCTTGGCCTTGAGCATGTTCAGGTGCATGACGTTGTTCCCGCGGTGCTCCGCAAAGTCGGCGATTATCGAACCGATGGCGCTGCGCTGCAACATCAACGGCCCGCCCACGATATGTGCGGGCGGCTCAGTCCAACAGCAAGTTGTCGATCAGCCGGGTGCCGCCCAGCCGCGCGGCGATCAGCGCCACCAGCCCGTCACGCTGGCCATCGTCCGGCTCGGCGAGATCCCCGGCCCGGCGGATCGCCGCGTAGTCGGGCACGAAGCCGGCGCGGGTCAGCTGGGCTTCGGCCACCTGCTCCACGGCGCGCCAGGCGTGGCCCTGGCCCAGCAATTCGCGCATTTTCAGCAAGGTGTCGTGGATCAGCGGCGCCCGCGCACGCTCCTGCGCCGAGAGGTACTGGTTGCGCGAACTCAGCGCCAACCCGTCGTCGTCGCGCACGATGGGCGCGGCGATCACCTTCACTGGCAGCGACAGGTCGCGCACCATGCGCTCGATCACCTTGAGCTGCTGGAAATCCTTCTGCCCGAACACGGCCAGGTCCGGATTGACCAGGTTGAACAGCTTGCACACCACGGTGGCCACGCCATCGAAGTGCCCGGGCCGGTGGGCACCTTCCAGCGTGGCGGTGACCTGCGGCACGCGCAGGTTCACGCTGAGCGCGGCGCCGTAGGGATAGATCGTGGCGACCTCGGGTGCAAACAGCAGGTCGCAACCTTCGTCGGCCAGCGCCGCCTGGTCGTGCACCAGGGTGCGCGGGTAGCGCTCGAAATCCTCGCCGGGGCCGAACTGGGTCGGATTGACGAACACGCTCGCCACCACCCGATCGGCACGCGCCCGCGCCAGCCGCACCAGCGACTGGTGGCCGGCGTGCAGATTGCCCATGGTCGGCACGAAGCCGACCGTCTGGCCCTTGCTGCGCCAGCCGCGAACCGCGGCGCGCAACGCCGGCGCATCCTGAACCGTTTGCATGGTGGAAACTCGTCAGCTCAGTTGAAACAATGTTCCGGCGCCGGAAAGGCACCGCTGCGCACGTCGTCCGCATAGGCGCGGATCGCCGCTGCCACAGAATCGCGGCCGGCGAGAAAATCCTTGCTGAACTTGGGGCGCTTGCCGGGCGTGACGCCGAGCATGTCGTGGATCACCAGCACCTGGCCATCGCAATGCGGGCCGGCGCCGATGCCGATCACCGGGATCTCCACCGCCGCGGTCACGCGCCGGCCCAGCTCGACCGGCACGCCCTCCATCACCAGCAATTGCGCGCCCGCCGCCTGCACCGCCAACGCGTCGGCCACCAGTTGATCCGCAGCGGCCTGCTCCCGGCCCTGGACGCGGAAACCGCCGAAGCGGTGCACGGATTGCGGGGTCAGTCCCAGATGCGCGCATACCGGCATGGCCCGCGCGGTCAGCGCGGCGATGCCCTCCAGCACGTGCGCGGCGGCGCCTTCGAGCTTCACCATCGCCGCACCCGCTTCACCGACCAGCCGCGCACCGGCCGCGAGCACGTGGGCGACGTCGCGATCGGCCATGAACGGCAGGTCGGCCACCAGCAAGGTGGCGGACAAGCCGCGCGCCACGGCTGCGGTGTGGTAGACCATCTGGTCGAGTGTCACCGGCAAGGTGCTGGCGTGTCCTTGCACCACCATGCCGAGCGAATCGCCGACCAGCGCCACGTCGATGCCCGCCGCTTCCAGTTGCCAGGCGAAGCTGGCGTCGTAGGCCGTCAGCATGGTGATGCGCTGGCCTTGCGCCTTCATCGCGCGCAGGCCCGGCACGGTCACCGGCTTGCGGTCGGGGAGATTGGCGTTCTGCACGTACACGGGGGTTTCCTGGTCGGCGAGGGTGACTGCCGATTATGGCGCAAGCAGCCGCTCGCAACCGGCCGGGTCGACCCGCGCCAGCAGCTCGGCCACGCGCCCCTGGCCGGGCAGGTGCAGATCCGGTACGACATCGTTCAGCGGCAACAGCACGAAGGCACGCTCGGCCAACCGTGGGTGCGGCAGGGTCAATGCCGGGTCGTCGCGACGCACGCCCTCGACATGCAGCAGATCCAGGTCGAGCGTGCGTGGCCCGTTGCGTTCGGCGCGGACGCGGCCGGCGCGCTGCTCGATCGCCAGCAGGTGCTGCAGCAGCGCTTCGGGCGACAGCGTCGTTTCCAGCTCGGCCACGGCATTGATGAAGGATGGTTGATCGAGCACGCCCCAGGGCGGCGTGCGGTAAAGCGGCGAGCGCTGCAGCAAGCAGGTGCCGGGCAGCTCGGCGAGCGCGTTGAACGCGTCGAGTACCTGCTGGCGCGGTTCACCGAGGTTGCTGCCCAGCGCCACGTAGGCCAGGGTCATTCGGAGGCCGGGTTGTCGCTGCGTTTGCGCCGGCGCCGGCGCGGGCGCGGCGGCTTGCGCACCGCCGGTGCGGGAGCAGCCTCTGCCGCAGCCGCGCCGCTGAGCACCGGCAAGGCCGCGGCCAGCACGTCCTGCGGCAGGCGCTGGGCGTGCGCCCACCACTGCCCCAGCTCACGCATCGCCGGCGATTCGTCGGCGCGCAACAACAGGAAATCGAACGCCGCGCGGAACCGCGGATGTGCCATCAGGCGGAACACCCGCTTGCGTTGCACCTGCTCGAAACGCGGCTGCAGCGACCAGATCTCTTCCATGGTGAAGGTGAAGCGCCGCGGGATCGCCACCCGCTGGCACTGTTCGCCGACCACCTTGGCAGCCGCGCGCGACCACGCCTCGGCGCTGTCCAGGCCGCGCTCGATGCCGAGTTGGGCCTCGTCGCGCACCTCGCCCCACAGCAGCACCGCGAACAGGAACGCGGGGGTGACCGACTTGCCTTCGCCAATGCGCGCATCGGTGTTGGCCAGGCCCTGCTCCACCAGCGAGCGCAACGCCGCATCGCCACGCTTGAGCGCGCGCGCGGTGGCCGGGAACAGGAACTTCAGCAGGCCGCACTGCTCCAGCATGCGGAAACTCTTCAGGCCGTTGCCGGACAGGAACATCTTCAGCGATTCGTCGAACAGCCGCGCCGGCGCGGCGTCGCCCAGCAGCGGCCCCAGCGATTCGAAAGGCGCCGCCGCCGCCGCGTCGATGCGCATGCCGAGCTTGCCCGCCAGCCGCGCGGCGCGCAGCATCCGCACGGGATCTTCGTGGTAGCGCACCTCGGGGTCGCCGATCAGGCGCAGCACGCGATCGTGCAGGTCCTGCATGCCGCCGACGTAATCGCGCACGGAGAAATCGCTGATGTCGTAATACAGGGCATTGACGCGAAAATCGCGGCGCAGCGCGTCCTCCTCGATGGTGCCCCAGATGTTGTCGCGCACGATGCGGCCGTCGACGATGTGGCGGTCGCCCTCGCCTTCCTCGCCGGTGCCGCGGAAGGTGGCGACTTCGATGATCTCCGGGCCGAACACCACGTGCGCCAGGCGGAACCGTCGCCCGATCAGGCGGCAGTTGCGGAAGAGCTTCTTGACCTCCTCCGGCGTGGCGTCGGTGGCGACGTCGAAATCCTTCGGACGAAACCCCAGCAACAGGTCGCGCACCGCGCCACCGACGAGGTAGGCGGCATAACCGGCGTCATGCAGCCGGTACAGCACGCGCAGCGCGGCCTTGCTGATGTTCGCCCGCGAAATGATGTGCTGGTCGCGCGGAATGATTCGCAGCGCGGGGGTGGGATCGGTGCCTGGTGTGGGGTTCAAGCGGTTGGAATCCTTGCGGGACGCAGGCGCCCCGTGCTTGCCATGTTCACGATGCCGAGCATCAACAAATAGCCGCGGCAGGACGACGATCTGTGCACCTGCGCGGCAGGCTTCGACGCGCGTCGATCGGGCGTTGCCGCGCGAAGCAATTCCGCTATACTAGCGCGCTTCGCCGCACAACGCTCCCTTCGTCTAGTGGCCCAGGACACCGCCCTCTCAAGGCGGGAACACGAGTTCGAGTCTCGTAGGGAGCGCCATTTGGTTGTGCAATCTTCCATGATTGCCATGGTCTGGAAGGAGTGCGGTAGCCCAAGGTTACCGGCTATCGGCTGGATCAAAAGCAGCCATCCATGGCCGCACTGTCTGTCACCTGTGCGATCATCCCCGATCGCGGTTGTCCGGGAACATCCGGACAGCAGGGAGTTCCGGGCCTTCGGCCGGATCAGAAGCGGCCATCCATGGCCGCACTTTTCAAAAGAGCCCTCTGCCGAACCCCGCGAGAGCCCTTCGGTGTACTTTGCCGTGGATCTGCGTCGTTTTTCAGAAGAGCGTTCCATCTGCCCCTTCCTACAGCCGAGTTGACTTCATGACTTTCGTCGTCATCGACAACTGCATCAAGTGCAAGTACACCGATTGCGTCGAGGTGTGCCCGGTGGATGCCTTTCACGAAGGCCCGAACTTCCTGGTGATCGACCCGGACGAGTGCATCGACTGCACCCTGTGCGAGCCGGAGTGCCCGATCAACGCGATCTACCCGGAGGACGACGTGCCGGTGGGGCAGGAGCCGCTGGTGGCGCTCAACGCCGAGCTGGCCAAGAGCTGGCCGGTGATCACCGAGCGCAAGGACGCTCCCGCCGATGCCGGCGACTGGGAAGGCAAGCCGGACAAGCTGGCGCTGCTCGAGCGCTGAACCGGCCTGCCGTCACGATGTCGAAACGAAAACGCCGCCCCTCCGGGCGGCGTTTTCGCCTGCGTGGCGCGCTTGCGATCAATCCAGCTTCGACTTCAGCCGATCGATCACCTTGGCCACCGCGCCCAGCGAATCGCTCTGCGCGCGAATCTCGCTGCCGGCGTCGCCGCGGCTCTCCACGTTGACCTGTACCTGGTGCATGCCGCCACCGGCGGTGCTGGCAGAATCATCCCGGTGCCGGCCGAACAGTCGCGAGAAGAAACCGCGCTTCTTGCCGGTGGCGGCCGCCGTCACGCTGACCACGTAGGAGTGCGTGGCGTCGTCGTGGCTGACCAGTTGGCCCGCCTTGCCGTCGGCCAGCACCTTGCCCACCTGCTGGTACACGCTGTCGACCGTGCCCTCGTGCACGAAGCCGTCGGAGATCTGCCCTGCCTGGCCCGGCACGCCCGCCACGGAGGCAGTCGCGCCGTCCGCCGTCGGCTGGTTCGCGCCCGGCGGCGGGATCACCAGGGCGTCGCTGGTGGAGGGACGATCCATGCTGGGCGGAATCTCCAGCGGCGCCTCCTGCCGGGCCTTCTGCCACGCGCTGTGCGAACGGAACATGCCGCAACCGGAGAGCAGCAGGCCGGCGAGCGCGACGGCCGGCAAGGCCACGAGGAGCGAGGTTTTCTTCATCGAATCGGATTCCGTGAGTGAGCCAGGCCCGGATCAGCGGGCGCAGGTGTCTAGGATGACAGACTGGACAGCGCCTGGTGCAAGCGGGCGCGATCCGGGCCGTCGGGCAGTTCCACCAGCGGCAACCGCGGCCGGGCCGAGCCCAGCCCCAGCGGCGGCAGTCCGGCCTTGACCGCGATCGGATTGGGCGCGCAGTCCAGCGCGTGCAGCAAGGGTTCCAGTGCATCCCGGCACCGTGCCGTGGCCGCCTCGTCGCCCGCCGTGGCGGCGTCGCACAGGGCGCGGAACAGCCGCGGCACCAGGTTGGCCACCACCGAGACGGTGCCGGCCGCACCGGCAAGCATCGCCGCACCGGCGCTGGCGTCGTCACCGGACAGATAGACGAAATCCGCGCGCGCAAGTTCCGCCAGCGCGGCGATCCGCGGCGCATCGCCCCGCGCTTCCTTGATGCCGATGATCGCCGGATGCTCGCTCAGGCGCGCCACCGTCTCCGGCAGCAGGTCGCAACCGGTGCGACCGGGCACGTTGTAGAGCAGCACCGGCAAGCCGCCTGCATCGGCGACCGCGGTGAAGTGTCGCCACAGGCCCTCCTGCGTGGGGCGCACGTAGTACGGCACCACCACCAGTGCCGCATCCGCGCCCAGCTCCTGCGCACGACGCGTGGCAGCGATGGTCTTCGCGGTACCGGCCTCGCCGGTGCCGGCAATCACCGGCACGCGACCTGCCACGCGCTCGATCGCGAACGTCAGCAGGCGGTCGAACTCGCCCGCCTCCAGCATGTGCGCCTCGCCGGTCGAGCCGGCCACCACCAGCGCCTGGGTGCCGCCGGCGATCTGCTGTTCGATCAGGCGGCCGAACGCCGCCAGGTCGAGGCTGTCGTCGGCCGCGAACGGCGTGACCAGCGCACAGATGCTTCCACGAATGTCCACGTGCTCGATTCCGCTGCAACGGCAAGCCCTGCATGTTACTTGCCGCTTCGCAAGACGGGCAAGTAAGCTCGATGGGAGTAACCTGATGCTTCCGCATCGGGCGGAATGCTGCCCACAGGTGGACCTCCTTGAAATCTCCCTCCACTGCCTCGCACGCGGCCGGACGCACGACTGGCGACAGCCAGTTGCTGATCCAGGCGCTCACTCCGGCCGACAAGTCGCCGCTGCTGGCGCTGGCCCGCCGCATTGCCGACGCCGGCTGCAACCTTTCCGAATCGCGTGTCTCCACCATCGGCACCGAGGTCTCGCTGATGCTGCTCGCCAGCGGCGCCTGGGATGCGCTGGCCAAGCTGGAAACCGCACTGACCAAGCTGGCCCGCGACGAAAGCCTGCGCCTGGTGCACTACCGCACCGGCCAGCGCGGCAACAGCGCGCAGCTGCCTTACCTGGTGGAAGTGGTGGCCGCCGATCGCCCCGGCATCGTCGCCCGCATCGTGGAGTTCTTCGCCCAGCACGAAATCAGCGTGGAGCAGTTGAACTCCACCCGCTATAGCGCCATGCAGACCGGCGCGGAGATGTTCCAGGCCCAGTTCACCATCGGCATCCCGGCGGACATCCACATCGCCGCCTTGCGCGACGATTTCCTGGAACTGTGCGACGGCATGAACCTCGACGCGATCATGGACCCGGTGAAGTTCTGAAGTGTTGCCGTCCGCCGAGCATCGCGCGAACGCCTTGCCCTGACAAGACCTGTCATCCGCCACCCCGGGCGCGCTAGTCTGTGGCCGTGGCCCTGCCGGAGGACGTCAGCATTGCAGAACCGCGAGTCGATTCACGCCAGCCGGCCCCGGCTTGCCCGGTCGCCTCGCCGCCGCACTGTCGTCATCCGCGCCACGTCTCCCTTCCATCCCACCGCAAGCACGGCCGCGCAGGCCGCGCAGGATGCCCCATGCCCGCCATCGGCAAGAAACTTCCCGCACTGAAAGGCACCACCGGCGACGGCACCGAGCTGAAGCTTTCCGACTACCGCGGCCAATGGCTGGTCGTGTACTTCTATCCGAAGGATTCGACCCCCGGCTGCACCAACGAGGCCAGGGACTTCCGCGACTTGCACGCGAAGTTCCGCCAGCGTCACGCGCAGGTCATCGGCGTGTCACGCGACTCACCGAAATCACACGCCAACTTTGCCGCGAAGCAGGAGCTGCCGTTCCCGCTGATATCCGACGCCGACGAAACCTGGTGCCAGGCCTTCGACGTGATCCACGAGAAGGTGCTCTACGGCAAGCGCCACCTCGGCATCGTGCGCAGCACCTTCCTGATCGACCCCGGCGGCAAGCTCGCCGCCGAATGGCGCGGGGTGAAAGTCCCCGGCCACGCGCAGGCCGTGCTTGACGCGATCCCCGCCGCCTGAGCCATTCGCCCTGATGAGTTGTCGCCATCCGATTTGCCCACCCACCAGCGAGGACACTTCCGCATGACCGGAAGCAAGCGCATCTACGCTCTCGACACCAACGTCCTGCTGCATGACCCGACCTCGCTGTTCCGCTTCGAGGAACACGACGTCTTCATCCCCATGACCGTCCTGGAGGAGCTGGACGAGAAGAAGAAAGGTGCTTCGGAAGTCTCGCGCAACGGCCGCCAGGTCAGTCGCTTCCTCAACGAACTGATCGAGGCCGGCAAGCAGCACGACCTGGCGGAAGGGCTGGAACTGGCCAATCCGCAAGGAGTCAAGCTCAAGCGCGGCGGCTCGGCCGGTCGGCTCTATTTCCAGCATCGCATCAGCAGCAACGGCCACACCAAGGCCGACAACCAGATCCTCGCCGCGGTGATCGAGCTGCGCGACCAGAACCAGGATCGCGACGTGATCCTGGTCACCAAGGACATCAACCTGCGCATCAAGGCCGGCATCAACGGCCTGGTTGCGGAGGATTACGAGAACGACCGCGCGCTCGACGATTTCTCCCTGCTCTACACCGGCTCGACCGAACTGCCGGCGAACTTCTGGGAGCTGCACCCGGAAGTGCACTCGTGGACCGATCACGGCCGTACCTATTACCAGCTCGATCGCCGCGAGGACGAGGCGTGGCATCCCAACGAGTGCCTCTACCTGCCCGGCGAGAACGAGATCGAACTGCGCGTGCAGAAACTGGACGACGAGCACGCGACGCTCATGCTTCTGGACGACCACTCGCACGCCAACCATCACGTCTGGGGCATCGGTGCGCGCAACCGCGAGCAGAACTTCGCGCTCAACGCGCTGATGGACCCGGAGATCGACTTCGTCACCCTGCTCGGCAACGCCGGTACCGGCAAGACCCTGCTGGCGCTGGCCGCCGGCCTGGCCCAGGTGATGGACCAGCAGCGCTACCGCGAGATCATCATGACCCGCGCAACCGTTTCCGTCGGCGAGGACATCGGCTTCCTGCCCGGCACCGAAGAGGAAAAGATGACACCGTGGATGGGCGCGCTCACCGACAACCTCGAAGTGCTCGCCAACCCCGAGGACGGCGGCAGCTGGGGCCGCCAGGCCACCAACGACCTGCTCGCCTCGCGCATCAAGATCCGCTCGCTCAACTTCATGCGCGGGCGCACCTTCCTGTCACGCTACCTGATCATCGACGAGGCCCAGAACCTCACCCCGAAGCAGATGAAGACCCTGATCACCCGCGCCGGCCCCGGCACCAAGATCGTCTGCCTCGGCAACGTCGAACAGATCGATACTCCCTACCTCACCGAAACCACCTCCGGGCTTACCTATGCGGTGGATCGCTTCAAGAGCTGGGAGCATTCGGCGCACATCACGTTGCGGCGGGGAGAGAGGTCGCGGTTGGCGGATTTCGCGGCGGAGATGATGTAGGAGCTGGCTTTCGGTTTTCGGCGTTCGGAAGCCCGGTAGCGGAATACCTGCCAGGCAACACCACTCCTGCCATCATGGTGAACATCCGATGCGCTGCGCGCGGTTGACCAGCCGCGACGCGGAACGCAGGTTGGACTTGCCGGTGTCCAACGATCCATTGCGGGCACGTCCATGGGAAATCGTGCCAAACAGTTGGGGGGCAAGCCTTGAATGCGGTGACCCGTCGAGGCTGGCCAACCTGGCCGCGGGAACGGCGCACGCGCGAATCCGCATCCGGTGGCTGAAGAACGTGATCGCACGTGGTACCGGCCCCGTCACGTAGAATGTGTTGCCGTTGCCAAAGCCAAGACCGAGTTTTCGCCTCTCACGACCAAGCAAGGACCGCCATGTCAACCGCACTTTTGATGCAATTGTTCCAGATCATGCTGGTTCTCGGCCTGGGCACGGCGTTGGCGGTTTCCGCCATACGGTTGATGTGGATTGCCGGCAGTTTCCTCAAGCGCAAATCGCGCCTGTTGCCGTAAAGACAAGTCGCACGAAATGGCGTCCGGCCGGGCCGCCGTCAACTGATGTTGCCATCGGTCGAGTAGAATCACGACATTGCTGGCTCCGTGGTTCCTCTGCCCATGTTCGTGACGCCGCGCCTCATCCTGTTGCTCTTGTTCGCCTTCTTCGCACTGTGCGTGCTGCTGGTGCATTTGCGCGGGCGGGTGCGGTTGCGTTTCGACCGCCAGCTGGTGGATCACTCGGCAGTGTTCGCGCCTTACAACCTGCTGATGTACGCGTTCTCGGCGGTGCCGGCCAAGCCGATACTCGACCGTCGCGGATTTCCCGAGCTGGATTTGCTGCAGGCAAACTGGGAGACGATCCGGGCCGAGGCGCTGCACCTGACGGACCGGGGACACATTCGCGGCACCACGAAGAACGACGACGCCAGTTTCAACAGCTTCATCAAGCAGGGCTGGAAGCGCTTCTACCTCAAGTGGTACGGCGAGCCGCTGGCCTCGGCCCAGGCGCTGTGCCCGAAGACGGTGGAATTGCTCAATGCGATCCCCGGAATCAAGGCGGCGATGTTCGCCACGCTGGCACCCAACAGCAAGCTCAATCCGCATCGCGATCCGTTTGCCGGTTCGCTGCGCTATCACTTGGGCCTGATCACGCCGAACTCGCGCGACTGCCGCATCTTCGTCGATGGCGAAGAGCACGCCTGGGGCGACGGCAAGGACGTGGTGTTCGACGAGACCTTCGTGCACTGGGTGGAGAACAAGACCGACCAGACCCGGGTGATCCTGTTCGCCGACGTGGAGCGCCCGCTGCGCACGCGCTGGATGAGTGCGATCAACCATCGCGTGGGCGCGTTCATGGGCAAGATCACCGCTTCGCCCAACAGCGACACCGGTACCGAGAAGACCGGCTTCATCAACCGCCTGTACGCGTGGAGCCAGCGCAAGGGCGCCATGCATCAATGGAAGGCGGCGTTCAAGCGGCGTCACAAGAAGCTGTACAAGGCCGGAAAATACGTCGGCATCCTTGTGCTGCTATGGCTGATTTTCCTGGCTCCCTGGCCATTGCTCCGCTAGCGGTCACGTTTCGCTCCATCCATGCGTCCTGGCAGCATCCTTTCCCCGGAGTGCCTCATGGATTCGCAAACCGCCCTGTTCCAGCAACACCGCCAGCGCCTGTTCGGCCTGGCCTACCGCATGCTCGGCACGCCCGCCGACGCCGAGGACGTGCTGCACGATGCCTGGCTGCGCTGGCACGCACAGAATGTCGCCGCGCTGGACGACCCGGAAGCCTGGCTGGTCACCGTGACCACGCGCATCGCGCTGGATCGCCTGCGCCGGGCCAAGGCCGAACGCGCGCACTACTCCGGCCCCTGGCTGCCGGAGCCGCTGACCGTGGATACCGACCAGCCCGAGACGCAACTGGAACGCGCCGAAAGCCTCACCCTCACCTTTCTGCTGTTGCTGGAGCGGCTGAGCCCCGAGGAGCGTGCCGCCTTCCTGCTGCGCGAAGTGTTCGACTACAGCCACGCCGAAACGGCCTCGATGCTGGAAATCAGCGAAGACGCCTGCCGCCAGCGCGTGCACCGGGCGAAGCAGCGGCTGCGCGAGGATCGACCGCGCCAGCCGATGCCGAACACCGACATCCAGCGGCGCCTGCTCGAACGCTTCATGCAGGCGCTGCAGCAGCCGGACATGCCCACGTTGCGTGCCTTGTTTGCCGAAGACGCCATGAGCGTATCCGACGGCGGCGGCCTGGCGCGGGCCACCCTGCACCCGCTGCACGGCGCCGAGCGGCTGGCCCGGCTGTACATGCAGATCGCGCTGCAGCAGCAGCGCCATGGTGGCGTGCGCCACGAAATCCGCCAGCTCAACGGTACGCCGGCCCTGTTCGGCTGGCAGGGCGACACGCTGGTCTCGGCCAGTTGGATCGACGACGACGGCGAACGCATCACCGCTGTGCATGCCCTGCGCCACCCCGGCAAGCTTGCCCGGCTGGCGGCGGTCACGAAATCGACGGCGCCCACGTCCTTGCACTGAACGGCCGGTCCCGGCCGCACACCGCAAGGAGAACCCCATGCCTCGTTTCAACGTCAACAAGCGCCTCGACGCCGTGAAGCCCCTGTTCGCCCTGGGCGAATACATCAAGAACTCCGGCATCGAACAAAGTCTGATCGAACTGGTACAGATGCGCGTTTCCCAACTCAACGGTTGCGCCTACTGCCTGGACATGCACAGCAAGGATGCCCGCGCCGCCGGCGAGACCGAGCAGCGCCTGTACGTGCTGCAGGCCTGGCGCGAGGCGCCGTTCTACAGCCCGCGCGAGCGTGCCGCGCTGGCGTGGTGCGAGGCGGTGACCCGGCTCGACCCGGTGCACGGCGTGCCGGACGAGGTCTACGAACAAGCCCGCGCCGAATTCAGCGAAGAACAGCTGATCGACCTCAACATGGCAGTGATCGCGATCAACAGCTGGAACCGCATCGCCATTCCCTCTCGCGCGGAACCCGGTCACTACCGGGCGGCGCAACACTGAACCGGCGGCGCCTCGCGCAAACCGTGCACGGCAAGCCTGCCTCGCGATGCGCGCCAACGGCGTATCCCGTCAACGGCATGACACCGGCTGGGGCACCACCATCCCGCGCCGATCCAACGAAAAGGCCGCGGCATGCCGCGGCCTTCATTGCGCCCAGCGGCGTCCCGGATCAGGCCGCGAGGCGCTTCACGATGGCGTCGGCGAAGCTGCCGGTGCTGCCCTTGCCGCCGATGTCCGGCGTCACGCTGTCGCGATCGTTCGTCATGGTGTCGCGGATCGCGGCGCGCAGCTTGTCGCCCTTGGCCACCATGTCCAGGTAGTCGAGCATGTCGGCCGCGGCCAGCAGCAGCGCGCAGGGGTTGGCGATGCCCTTGCCCGCGATGTCCGGTGCCGAGCCGTGCACCGCCTCGAAGATCGCCGCGTGCTCGCCGATGTTGTCGCCCGGCGCCAGGCCGAGGCCACCGACCAGGCCGGCGCACAGGTCCGAGAGGATGTCGCCAAACAGGTTGGTGGTGACGATCACGTCGAACTGGTACGGGTTCATCACCAGCTGCATGCAGGTGTTGTCCACGATCATCTCGTTGAACTCGATCTGCGGGTATTCCTTGGCAATCTCGCGCGCCACATTGAGGAACAACCCCGAGCTGGTCTTCAGGATGTTCGCCTTGTGCACCGCGGTGACCTTCTTGCGGCCCTTCTTCACCGCCAGCTCGAAGGCGTAGCGCACGATCCGGCTGCTGCCCTTGCGCGTGTTGCGCGCCACCGACTCGGCGATCTCGCCGTCGGCGGACAGGGTTTGCCCCTCGGAGCGGTAGGCGCCCTCGGTGTTCTCGCGCACGGTGATGATGTCGATGTTCTCGTAGCGCGACTTGGTACCGGGGAAGCTCACCGCCGGGCGCACGTTCGCGTACAGGTCGAAGTGGCGGCGCAGGGTCACGTTGACCGAGGTAAAGCCGCCGCCGATCGGCGTGGTCAGCGGGCCCTTCAGCGCGACCTTGTGCTCGGCGATCTTGTCCAGCGTGGCCTTGGGCAGCAGGTCGCCGTGCTTCTCCAGCGCGACCATGCCGGCGTCGACGAAGTCGTATTTCAGGCCGCAGTCCAGCGCGTCGAGCACGCGCAGCGTGGCGGTCATGATCTCCGGGCCGATGCCGTCGCCCGGGATCACGGCGATGGTGTTGTTCATGGGGGGACTCCTTGGGGGCTGATCGCATGCACGGCGCGCAAGGCGCGCGTCAAGACCGCCCATTATCGCTCATGAGCCCCAACGCCGGACACCCGTCCGCCGCGCAAGTCGTTGCAAATCCTCGCATGGAGCGTTGCGGAAAGCCGCATGCCCGCGGGCATCTCAAGCGTGGTCGGCGCACTCCGGCGCACCGGACTCGCCGTTCTCCAGCTGGTCCAGGAAATCCACCGCGCGGCGCAGATGCGGGATCACGATCGAGCCGCCCACCACCAGGCCCACGCTGAACACCTCGAAGAACTCGTCGCGCTGCACGCCGGCTTCCTTGCACTGGGCCACGTGGTAGCTGATGCAGTCGTCGCAGCGCAGCACCATCGAGGCGACCAGGCCCAGCATCTCCTTGGTCTTCACGTCCAGCGCGCCGGCCTTGTAGGTCTGCGTGTCCAGCGCGAAGAAGCGCCGCACGACCTGGTTGTCCTCGGCCAGGATGCGCTCGTTCATGCGTTGGCGGAACGCGGTGAATTCGGCCAGCTTGTCGCTCATGCGCCCGCCTCCAGCAATTGCGCCAGTTTGCCGCTGCGGTCGGCCGCCGCCAGGTCGTCGAAGCCACCGACGTGGTGGTCGTTGATGAAGATCTGCGGCACGGTGCGCGCGCCACCGCTGCGCGTCAGCATCGCCTCGCGCTGGGACGGGTCGGTGTCCACGCGCACCTCGGTCCACTCCAGCCCACGGGCCTTGAGCAGGTTCTTGGCGGCCACGCAGTAAGGACACACCGCGGTGGAATAGACCTCGATCTTCGACATCACGACAACTCCGCAAAACGGGGGAACGGCCTGTAAATGGGGGCGTCCGGGACAACAGGCAAGGTGGGAACCGACGCCGCCCGGGGCGGTCACAATGCTATTGTCGCTTACCCATGGCCATGACACCACGACGACCCGCCCGGCGTGTTCTGACTGCGCTGCTCTGCGCCGGCCTGACCTGCATGGCCAGCGCGCAGGACGACGTACGCCTGCCCGACCTGGGCAGCTCGGCCGACGCGCTGATCTCGCCGCAGGAGGCGCGTGATTACGGCGCCTCCATGCTGCGCCAGATGCGCGCGCTGGACATGGTGGTGGACGACCCGCTGCTGGACGACTACGTCAACGATCTCGGCCATCGCCTGGCATCCAACTCCGACAAGCCCAAGGACCACTTCGCCTTCTTCATCGTGAGGGACCCGGAGATCAACGCCTTCGCCGCGCCAGGCGGCTACATCGCGGTCAACTCCGGGCTGTTCGTCATCACCCGCGACGAGAGCGAACTGGCCGGCGTGATCGCGCACGAGATCGGCCACATCACCCAGAACCACCTGCAGCGGGCATTCGAGGCCTCGCGCAAGGATGCGCCGCTGATGGCGCTGGTGCTGCTGGGTGCGGTACTGGCCGGCGCCGGCAGCCACAGCGGCGACGCGCCGATGGCGGTGCTCGCCGGCGGCCAGGGCCTGATCGCGCAGCGTTCGATCAACTTCACCCGCAAGGACGAGATCGAGGCCGACCGCGTCGGCATCCAGACCCTCGCCAAGGCCGGTTTCGACCCGGAAGCGATGGCGGCCTTTTTCCAGCGCATGCAGGACGTGCTCAGCACCGGCGCCGGTGGCGACGACGTGCCCGTCCTGCTGCAGACCCACCCGGTGACCAGCATGCGCATCAGCGACGCCAAGGCGCGTGCCGGCGCACTGGTGGCGGCGCAGAAGCTGCGGCCCTCGGGCACCGTCATGGACGTGCAGCAGTGGCAGCAGCACACCGCGCCGATCGCCTTCGTCAAGGACCCGACCTCGCTGCTGGACACGCCCAGGCCCGGCCCGCTCGACACCTACCAGCTGATGCGCGAACGCGTGCGCGTGCTGGCCGGCGACGCCACCCGCGAAGCGACGTACTACGGCTCCAACCTGCAGGACCGGCCTGCGTTCGACACCCCGGCCAACCATTACGGCTACGCGCTGGCACTTACCCGCAGCGGCCGCGGCGCACAGGCGGTGGCGCAGTTGCAGCCGTTGCTGCGCGACGCGCCGGACAACCTGATCCTCAAGCTCGCGCTGGCCGATGCCAGATTGCAAGCCGGCCAGCGTGCCGCGGCGCTCGCCATCTACCAGGACCTCAACGAGCAATCGCCGCGCAACCGCGCGGTGGCGCTGGCCTACGCCAAGGCGCTCACCGCCGGCGGCGACAAGGCGCAGGCCGGCCTCGCCGCCAGCTTGCTGCGCCCCCTGCTGGACGACGCCAGCGAACCGGAGATCTACAGCGCCTACGCCCGCGCCAGCGACGCAGCCGGCGACAACGTGCGTGCCGGCGAGGCGTTCGCCGATGCCAGCTATTACTCCGGCCGCCCGTTCGACGCGATGGAACAACTGCAGCGTCTGCTCAAACGCAACGACCTGGATTACTACGCCCGCGCACGCATCCAGGGCCGCATCACCGAACTGACGCCGCTGCTGCTGGAGCTGCGCAAGCGCCGGATCGAGACCAAGGACAACCCGGACAGCCAGCAGCACGCACAACCGTTCGGCCCGTGCATCGAGCCCGCCTGCCGCGGCAGCGCGCCAGTCTCCGCCTGGCGGCAGGATTGATCCGCCGCTGAAGGTCCTTTGCGCGCCGGCGCATCATGCATCGTCCACCGCCATGGGCCAGAATGGGCCATGTCCAGACCTTCCGCCCGCGTACCCGCCGTCGACCTTGCCGCCCCGCAGCTGTACTTCAGCCGCGAGCTGGCCGCCCTGGAGTTCAACTTCCGCGTGCTGGCGATGGCCCGCGATGCCAGCGTGCCCCTGCTCGAACGCGTGCGCTACATGAGCATCGTGGCGAACAACCTCGACGAGTTCTTCGAGGTGCGCGTGGCCATGCTCAAGCATCATCACGCCTACGGCTCGGCCGCGCCGGGCCCGGATGGCGTCCCCTCCGGCGAATTGCTGGCGCGCATCCGCGGCCGGGTGCTGGACCTGGTGGCCGAGGTCTACGCCGCGTGGCGGGAACAGATCCGCCCGCAGCTGGAGCAGGAGCACATCCACATCCTCACCCGCAAGCAGTGGACGCCGCGCCAGCGACGCTGGCTGCAGGGCTATTTCGAGCACGAGGTGCTGCCGGTGCTGTCGCCGCTGGGGCTGGACCCGGCGCATCCGTTCCCGCGCATCCTCAACAAGACGCTGAACATCGCGGTCGTGCTGAAGGGCCGCGACGCCTTCGGCCATGAAGGCCATCTGGCCCTGGTGCGCGCACCGCGGTCGCTGCCGCGGATCATCCGCGTGCCGGCCGAGGTCAGCGGCCGTGGCCATCACTTCGTGTTCCTGGCGGAGTTGCTGCAGGCTTTCGTCGACCTGATGTTCCCCGGCCTCAAGGTGCTCGGCTCGTACCAGTTCCGCGTCACCCGCAACAGCGAGCTGATCGTCGAGGAGGCAGAGGTGGAAAACCTCGCGCTGGCGCTCAGCGAGGAACTCCTGGGCCGCGGCTACGCGCGCCCGGTGCGGCTGGAGATCGCCGAGGATTGCCCGCAGGCGATCACCGCGCTGCTGGTGGAGAAATTCCAGCTCGGCGAGGCCGACGTCTACCGCTGCGACGGCCCGGTCAACATCATCCGCGCCGGCCTGATCTACGACTGGCTGGACCGTGCGGAGCTGAAGTTTCCGCGCTTCACCCCGCAGTTGCCGCCGTCGCTGGACAGCAGCCTGAACAAATTCGAGGTGATCGCCAAGGGCGACGTGCTGCTGCACCATCCCTACCAGAGCTTCGCCGCGGTGATCGACCTGCTGCGCCAGGCCGCCGCCGACCCGCAGGTGCTGGCGATCAAGCAGACCCTGTACCGCGCCGGCGAGGACACCCCGCTGGTCGACCTGCTGGTGGAGGCCGCGCGCCACGGCAAGGACGTCACCGTGGTGATCGAACTGCGGGCGCGCTTCGACGAGGAGGCCAATATCCGCCTGGCCACGCGGCTGCAGGAGGCCGGCGTGCAGGTGGTGTACGGCGTGGTGGGTTACAAGACCCACGCCAAGATGATGCTGATCGTTCGCCGCGAGGGCGACACCTTGCGCCGCTACGCGCACCTGTCCACCGGCAACTACCACCAGGCCAACAGCCGCGTGTACACCGACATCGGCCTGATGACCGCCAACCCCGAAATCGGCGAGGACTTGCACAAGGTGTTCCAGCAGCTGTCCGGACTGGGCCCGGTGATCGAGCTGAAGCGCCTGCTGCATTCGCCGTTCACGCTGTATCGCGGCGTGCTGGCCCGGATCGAGCGCGAGACCGAACACGCCCGCGCGGGGCGACCGGCGCGCATCGTGGCCAAGCTCAATGCGCTTAACGAGGCGAAGGTGATCACCGCGCTGTACACCGCCTCGCAGGCCGGCGTGGAGATCGACCTGATCGTGCGCGGCGCCTGCACCTTGCGACCCGGCCTGCCCGGCGTCTCCGAGCGCATCCGGGTGCGCTCGATCGTCGGGCGTTTCCTCGAACACAGCCGGGTGTACTGGTTCGCCAACGATGGCGAGGCGGAAATCTACTGCGCCAGCGCCGACTGGATGGAGCGCAACCTGATGCGGCGGATCGAGATCGCCTTCCCCATCCTCGATCCGCAGCTGGCCGCGCGTGTCTACGACGAGACGCTGGCCAACGGCCTGGCCGACAACACCCAGGCGTGGCTGCTCGACAGCGACGGCCGCTACACCCGCGCCGAGCCCGGCGACAACCCGCCGTACAGCGCGCAGCAGACGCTGCTGGAACGACTGTGCCCGTGAGCCGCCTGCAATGCGCGCACGCGTGCGAGAATCCGCACTTCGCGATTGCCGGAGCGCCGGATTGAGCGCAGTCGAACAAACGCCGATCCGCGATGGCGAACTGATGGCCGCCATCGACATGGGCTCGAACAGCTTCCACATGGTGGTGGCGCGCATGGAGCATGGCGAACCGCGGGTGATCGACCGCCTGCGCGACACCGTGCGCATGGCCGCCGGCCTGCGCGCCGACGGCAGCCTGGATGCCGAACGGCGCGCGCGCGCACTGGCCTGCCTGGCCCGCTTCGGCCAGCGCATCGCCGGCTTGCCCACCGCGCGCGTGCGCGCCGTGGCGACCAATACCGTGCGCCAGCTCGCCTCGCCGCAAACCTTTCTGACCGCGGCGGAAGCCGCGCTGGGCCACCCGATCGAGGTGGTCTCCGGCCGCGAGGAGGGCCGCCTGATCTTCCTCGGCGCCGCGCACGACCTGCCCGCCTCGCGCGAACCGCGGCTGGTCATCGACGTCGGCGGCGGCAGCACCGAATTCATCATCGGCCGCGGCCTCGCGCCGTTGCACACCGAGAGCGTGCAGGCCGGCTGCATCGCCTCGACCCTGCGTTTCTTCCCCGGCGGCAAGATCACCCGCGCGCGCTGGCAGCGCGGCCTGAGCGAGATCGGCGTGCTGCTGCAGCAGTTCGCGGAGGACTATCGCGAATCGGGCTGGCAGGATGCGTTCGGCTCGTCCGGCACCACCAAGTCGATCGGCGCGGTGGCACTGGCCATGGAGCTTTCCGACGACGGCATCACGCCCGCGGCGCTGGCCGCCCTGCGCGATGCGTTGATCGAGCAGGGCCAGGTCGGCACGCTCAAGCTGCCGGGCCTGGTTCCCGAACGCACGCCGGTGTTCGCCGGCGGCGTGATGATCATGGAAGCGGCCTTCACCGCGCTGGGCATCGAGCGGCTGCGCGTGTGCGAAAGCTCGATGCGCGAAGGACTGCTGTGGGACCTGCTCGGCCGCGCCGGCGGCAGCGACCCGCGCACCGCCAGCATCGACGCGCTGGCGACCCGCTACGGCGTCGACCGCGCGCAGGCGCGGCGAGTGGAAGCGACGGCACTGATGCTGTTCGACCAGGTCGCGCGCAACTGGAAGCTCGACGCCGACGCGCGTGAGTGGCTGTCCTGGGCTGCGCGGGTGCACGAGATCGGCCTGGCCATCGCGCACAGCCAACATCATCGCCACGGCGCCTACATCCTGCGTCATGCCGACCTGGCTGGCTTCTCGCGGCAGGAGCAGGAATTGCTGGCCGCGGTGATCGAACTGCACCGGCGCAAGCCGGACAAGTCCATCGTCGCCAGCCTGCCGCTGCGTTATCGCGCGCTGGCGAAGCACATCACCGCGCTGTTGCGTCTGGCCGTGCTGTTCCGCCGCGCCCGCCGCGCCGAGTCGCTGCCGCAGATGCAACTGGCAGCCAGCGCCCGCTCGCTGCGCCTGAAACTCCCGCCGGGATGGGGCGAGCAGCACCCGCTCACCGAAGCCGACCTGCAACAGGAAAAGGCACCGATGACCGAACTTGGGGTGAAACTGGATCTCGCGAACAAGTGATCCGCCTTTTTCGCGGCATGCCGATGCCATGCCGCGTATCATGGACGCCCGCCTCGTGAATGCCGGTCCGGATCGCTCGCTGCCATGCTCAAATCCCTGCTGATCGCCCTGCTCCTGCTCGTTCCGTTCGGCGCCGCCGCGCAGGCGGGCAAACCTGCACCGGCCACATCGAGCGCCGCGCCCGTCGCCGCACCGCCGCACGTGCTGCTGCACACATCGCAGGGCGATCTCACGCTGGAGCTGTATCCGGACAAGGCGCCCAAGAGCGTGGCCAACTTCCTGCAGTATGTGCGCGACGGCTTCTACGACGGCACCCTGCTGCACCGGGTCATCCCCGGCTATCTGGTGCAGGGCGGCCTCTACACCCGCGACCTGCAGCCCAAGCGCACGCGCCCGGCCATCGCCAGCGAGGCGGACAACGGGTTGTCGAACCTGCGCGGCACGATCGCCGTCGCCCGCGGCGCCGATCCCAATTCCGGCACCGCGCAGTTCTTCTTCAACCTGGTCGACAACCGCCGACTGGATTTCGTCGGCAACCAGAGCGGCCTCACCTGGGGCTTCGCGGTGTTCGGCAAGGTGACCAAGGGCATGGACGTGCTGGACAAGATCGCCGCCCTGCCCACCCGCCCGCTGGGCCCGTTCGCCGGCGACGTACCCGAGCCACTGGTGGTGATCGAGAAGGCCAGCGTGATCGGCGAAGAGGTTCAGGCGCCGGCGAGCAGTGCCAAGGCGCCGGCCAGGGCAGCATCTGTCACCAAACCGACCAGCAAGCCGGCGGCTAAGCAGTCCGGCGGGAACTGATCGGCATGGCCACGTTGTTCATCGCCGACCTGCACCTCGATCCCGCACGCCCGCAAATCACCCGCCTGTTCGAGAATTACCTCGCCAGCGACGAAGTGCGAAGCGCCGACACGCTGTACATCCTCGGCGACCTGGTGGAAGCCTGGATCGGCGACGACGATGATGCCGAGTTGCCGCAGCGCATCGCCGAGGCCATCCGCGCCGTGCACGATGCCGGTGTGCCGGTGCATTTCATGGTCGGCAACCGCGACTTCCTGCTCGGCGAAACATTCGCCGCCCGCGCCGGCATGACCCTGCTCGACGACCGCACCGTGCGCGACATCCAGGGCCGGCCCACCTTGCTGATGCACGGCGACACGCTGTGCACCGATGACCTCGCCTACCAGGCCGTGCGCAAGCAGGTTCGCACGCCCGAATGGCAGGCGCAGATCCTGGCGATGCCGCTGGAGGCGCGCCGCGCGTTTGCCGCCAAGGCCCGCGCCGACAGCAAGGCACACACCGGCAGCACCATGGAAAGCATCATGGACGTCAACGCCGAGGCGGTCGCCGCGGCACTGCGCGGAGCGGGCGTGACGCGGTTGATCCACGGACACACGCATCGGCCAGCCATCCATCGTCTCGAACTGGACGGAAAGCCGGCCGAGCGGATCGTGCTGGGGGACTGGTACGAACAGGGGTCGGTGCTGGTGGTGGACGGCGAGCGCGTGGAGCTGCGTGGATTGGCGACGAGGTGAGGCCCCACGGGCCCGAAACTCGACATCAAGGATTGATTCCCCGAACCGTTCGGGCTGAGCGTAGCGCTGGAGGCACGCAGTCGAAGCCTCGGCGCGACCTGCCAAGCAAGAGCTCGCTTCGATGGAATGCGTCGCGGCGTAGAGGACGCGGGGATTGTGAATCCCATCCACGGGATTCACCCCTTCGCGCTGCGCGCTACGGGGCCAGCCTTCGGCTGTCCAAATTCGTTCCAGACGAATTTGTCGCTCGCGGAGGCAGGATGCCGGAGCGAACAGCGGCAAAGCCGCCGGCCCGAAGGGTGAGGCGCAGGATGCGCCGAGTCACCGGAGAGTTCGTCCACCGCCTCTCTCCGCCAGATACGCAAAACGCCCGCTTCGACGGAGCACGTGGTTACTTGGTCGTGCACGAGGGATTGTTCGGCCCATCCATGGGCCTCACCCCTTCGCGCTGCGCGCTACGGGGCCAGCCTGCGGCTGTCCAATTTTGTTCCAGACAAAATTGTCGAACCGGGAGGGTCCGTCCACCACCTCTCTCCGCCAGATACGCAAAACGCCCCGTTCGGGGCGCTTTGCGTATCTGGCGGAGAGAGAGGGATTCGAACCCTCGATCAGGCTTTTGACCCGATACTCCCTTAGCAGGGGAGCCCCTTCGGCCACTCGGGCATCTCTCCGGGGTTTTGCCGCATGACTGCGGAGCCGGCAAGGATACTGATCGGCGCGGCCCAGGTAAAGTCTTGAAACGGTGGTCAGTGGTCGCCGCTGTCGTCCGGAGCGCTGCCGGCGTCGTGTTCACCGCGGATTCGCTGGTAGATTTCCTCGCGATGGACGGCCACGGTTTTCGGCGCGTTGATGCCGATGCGTACCTGATTGCCTTTCACGCCAAGAACGGTGACGGTCACCTCGTCGCCGATCATCAGGGTCTCACCGACCCGGCGGGTCAGAATCAACATGATTGCTACTCCATAAAATGCTGCTGGTCACAGGCTTGCGGATTGACCCTGCCTCACCCCTGAGCGTGAGTCCATCCGCGGCTCGACGTTTTTGATCCGTCGAAGGCCCTACCGCCTTCCCGGCTCACAGCCAAAACACTCCTTAAGCGTCCTGACTGGCGGCTTTGCGCCTTTTGGCGAAAAACCGACCTCCGCGGATACTAACTGAGCACGATTCCCCGGTGCAATCGGCGCTGCAGCAGTCGTTAAGCCGAATCAATGCGAGGAAACCCAGTCGGCAAGACCCGCCAGGATCGCCGGCAAGTCGGCGCTGTCGGAACCGCCGCCCTGGGCCATGTCGGGTCGACCGCCGCCCTTGCCACCGATCTTCGCCGCGACATGGGCGACCACGTCACCGGCCTTGATCCGGCCCAGCGCCTTGCCGTGTACACCGGCGATCAGCGCGACCTTGCCGTCGGCAGCCCCGGCCAGCAGCACCACGCAATCGCCGAGCTGCTGCTTGAGCTGGTCGACGCTGTCGCGCAGCGACTTTGCGTCGAACCCTTCAAGGCGCGCAGCGACCACCTTGATGCCGTCGACGTCTGCAGCCGAGGCAGTCAGGTCGGCAGTGGCGGAACCGGCGGCCTTGCTGCGCAGCGAATCCAGTTCGCGCTCGAGTTTCTTCTGGCGATCGAACAACTGGCGCAGTTTTTCCACGGCGTCGTCGCCGCTGCTGGAGAGCAGACGGGAGAGATCGGCGAGGCGGCGCTCCTCCTCGGCGACATGCGCGAGCGCACCGTCGCCGGTGACCGCCTCGATGCGACGCACGCCGGAGGCGACGCCGGATTCGCCGACGATCTTGAACAGGCCGATGTCGCCGGTGCGGTTGACGTGCGTGCCGCCGCAGAGTTCGGTGGAAAAGTCGCCCATCTTCAGCACGCGCACTTCATCGCCGTACTTTTCGCCGAAGAGTGCCATGGCACCAGTGGCGATCGCCTCGTCGTAACCCATGCGGTGCACCTCGGCGGCCGCGTTGCGGCGCACCTCGGCGTTGACCATCGACTCGACGCGAGCCAATTCCCCGTGGCTCACTGGCTTGGGGTGCGAGAAATCGAAACGCAGGCGCTCCGGCGCCACCAGCGAGCCCTTCTGGGTGACGTGGGTGCCGAGCACCTCGCGCAGCGCCGCATGCAGCAGATGCGTGGCCGAGTGGTTGAGCACGATCGCCTGGCGGCGCGCGGGATCCACCTGGGCGTCGAGCAGGTCGCCGCTGCGCAGCGGTTGCGTGCCGTGCCAGTGGCCGGCGTGGCCGAAGAACACGCCGCCCATCTTCAAGGTGTCGTCGACCGCGAAACGGCCGGACGTGCCGGACAACGTGCCGGTGTCGCCGACCTGGCCGCCGGATTCGGCGTAGAACGGCGTGCGATCCAGGATCAGCAATCCTTCCTCGCCCTCGCCCAACCGGTCGACATGGCGACCGCCGCGCACGATGCCAAGCACCTTGCCGCCGCGGTCTTCCAAGGCCTCGTAGCCGAGGAACACGGTAGGCGGCAGTTGGCTGGCCAGCTCGGCCGGCATCTGTCCCCTCGCCTCGAACTTGCCGGCGGCGCGGGCGCGTTCGCGCTGCTCGTTCATGGCCTGCTCGAAGCCGGCCATGTCGACGTCGAGGCCGCGCTCGCGTGCGATGTCGGCGGTGAGGTCGACCGGGAAACCGTACGTGTCGTAGAGGCGGAACGCCTCGGCGCCCGGGATGGTCTTGCCGGACTTCGCCGCGGCCTCGTCGAACAGCCGCATGCCGTGTTCCAGCGTTTCGCCGAAACGCTGCTCCTCGGTGCGCAACGCATCCTCGACGATGGCCTGCTTCTCTTTCAGCTCCGGATAGGCCTCGCCCATCTCCTCCACCAGCGGCGCCACCATCTTCCAGAAGAAGTCGCCGCGCACGCCGAGCATCCAGCCGTGCCGCAGCGCGCGGCGGATGATCCGGCGCAGCACGTAGCCGCGCCCCTCGTTGGACGGCAGCACGCCGTCGACGATCAGGAAGGAACAGGCGCGGATGTGGTCGGCAATCACGCGCAGCGACTTGTTGGCCAGGTCGGGCGTGCCGGTGAGTTCGCCGGCGACGCGGATCAGGTGCGCGAACAGGTCGATCTCGTAATTGGAATGCACGTGCTGCAGGATCGCGGCAAGCCGCTCCAGGCCCATGCCGGTATCCACGCACGGCGCCGGCAGCGGGCTCAGCGTACCGTCGGGGGCGCGGTCGAACTGCATGAACACCAGGTTCCAGATTTCGATGTAGCGGTCGCCGTCCTCATCCGGCGAACCGGGCGGACCACCGGCGATGTGCGCGCCGTGGTCGTAGAAGATCTCGGTGCACGGGCCGCACGGGCCGGTGTCGGCCATCTGCCAGAAATTGTCGGAGGCAAACGGCGCGCCCTTGTTGTCACCGATGCGGATGATGCGCTCGACCGGCACGCCGATCTCGTCGCGCCAGATCGCGAAAGCCTCGTCGTCGGTGTGGTAGACGGTGACGGTGAGCCGCTCCGGCGGCAGCTTGAACACCTGGGTCAGCAGCTCCCACGCCCAGCCGATCGCCTCATGCTTGAAGTAGTCGCCGAACGACCAGTTGCCGAGCATCTCGAAGAACGTGTGGTGGCGCGCGGTGTAGCCGACCTGGTCCAGATCGTTGTGCTTGCCGCCGGCGCGCAGGCAGCGCTGCACGTCGGCCGCGCGCACGTAGCCGGGTTTCTCGCTGCCGAGGAACACATTCTTGAACTGCACCATGCCGGAGTTGGTGAACATCAAGGTCGGGTCGCTGGCCGGCACCAGTGAACTGGACGGCACGATGGCGTGGCCCCGGGCGCGGAAGAAGTCGAGGAAGGCGGAACGGATTTCGGAGGTTTTCATGCGGATCGCGGTGGCTGGCGGCAGGGGGTCACACCGGCTTGGCGCCAATCGCTCCGCCACCGCCGGGTGGCGATGGATGTCAGGGAAGATCGTCGGCGTCGTCCACTTCGGCGTGGGTAACACGTCGTACTGTGGCGGCGGCAAAGCCGCGGCGCAAGAGGAACTGTGCCCGGCGGGCGCGTTCGGCGGGGTCGTTGGCGCCTGTCTTGCCGTAGCGTCGGCGCAGTTGGGCGGCGGCCGACGCGTCCCAGTCGACCTCCGCCGCGTCCAGCAACTCGCGGATGCGGGCGTCGGCCAGGCCGTGGCTTTTCAGCTCCTGGCGCAGGCGCATGGGTCCGTAGCCCTGGGCAATCCGGCTGCGCAGCAGCACTTCGGCGAAGCGGTCGTCGTCCTGGTAGTGCTGCTCGCCCAAACGATCCAGCGCCGCAGCGGTTTCCTCGCCCTCGTAGCCGCCCTGGCGCAGCTTGGTCTTCAGTTCCTTGCGCGAATGCTCGCGGCGGGCGAGCAGGCCCAGCGCCTTCTCGTAGGCGCTGCGTTGGGGTTTGGTCGGGTTGCCCGCGCCAGGACGCTTGTTCATGTCATGGCCATGCGAACGCATACCGGGTACGGGCAAATTTCCCCCGCCGTTCTGCCTGGGCGTGGCGTGGCGAAGCCGAAGGGCGACCCTTCGACGCCGATCCTGCGGATCCACGCCCGGGCGGACCGACCGGGAAGACATGCATCGTCGCGCCGAGATACGGCACCTGGCCAAAACGCGCATGGCCCGGGCGAGCCGGGCCATGCGCATGCAACGGAACGTCAACCATCACGGCTCACGCTTCCTCGAGCGCCTCTTCGGGACCGGCCGCGGCCGCCTTGCCCACCGGCACCAGCAGGCGTTCGCGCAGCTGCTTGTCGATCTCGTTGGCGATGGCCGGGTTGTCGCGCAGGAACTGGCGCACGTTCTCCTTGCCCTGGCCGATGCGGTCGCCGTTGTAGCTGTACCAGGCGCCGGACTTGTCGATCAGGTTCTGCGCCACGCCCAGCTCGATGATCTCGCCTTCGCGCGAGGTGCCCTCGCCGTACAGGATTTCGAATTCGCACTGGCGGAACGGCGGCGCCACCTTGTTCTTGACCACCTTGACGCGGGTTTCCGAGCCGATGATCTCGTCGCCCTTCTTCACCGCGCCGATGCGGCGGATGTCCAGGCGCACCGAGGCGTAGAACTTCAGCGCGTTGCCGCCGGTGGTGGTCTCGGGGCTGCCGAACATCACGCCGATCTTCATGCGGATCTGGTTGATGAAGATCACCAGGCAGCCGGACTTCTTGATGTTGGCGGTGAGCTTGCGCAGCGCCTGGCTCATCAGGCGCGCGTGCAGGCCGACGTGGGAGTCGCCCATTTCGCCCTCGATTTCCGCCTTCGGGGTGAGCGCGGCGACCGAGTCGACCACCACCATGTCCACCGCGCCCGAGCGCACCAGCATGTCGGCGATTTCCAGCGCCTGCTCGCCGGTGTCGGGCTGCGACACCAGCAGGTCGTCGACCTTGACGCCGAGCTTTTCCGCGTAGGTCGGATCGAGCGCGTGCTCGGCGTCGATGAACGCGGCAGTGCCGCCGGCGCGCTGGCAGCTGGCGATGGCCTGCAGGGTCATGGTGGTCTTGCCGGAGGACTCCGGGCCGTAGATCTCGACCACGCGGCCGCGCGGCAGGCCGCCGACGCCCAACGCGATGTCCAGGCCCAGCGAACCGGTGGAAACCGTCTCGATCGCCTCGTTGACGCGGTCACCCATCCGCATCACGGCGCCCTTGCCGAACTGCTTCTCGATCTGGCCGAGGGCGGAGGTGAGCGCCTTGCGCTTGTTGTCATCCATCGTTGGTATTCCGGTTGGGCGGTGAGTGGGAGGCATGATGCCCGGATCGAATCTCACGGGTTGCGATCATGCGGGCTCGGCCGCGCGCGGCAACGGGCCATGATCGGAACGTGCAGTATCCCACACTCGTCAAGCCGGTCCGGCAGCGCGCGGCGCCTCATTCCGTCAGGGTTTTCCGCAAGCCTTCGAGCGCCGCCGCCACGGTTTGCCGGCGCACGGCCTCGCGATCGCCGGAAAAATGGAACATCCGCGCATGGGCGTAACCGCCGCGGCGTTTCCAGCCGATCCAGACCGTACCGACGGGTTTGCCCGGCATGCCGCCGGTCGGGCCGGCGATGCCGGTCACCGCTACCGCCACGCCGGCACCGAAGCGCGCCAGCGCGCCGGCCACCATCTCCAGCACGGTCTCTTCGCTGACCGCGCCGGCATGCTCCAGCGTGCGCGGGTTGACCCCGAGCAGGGCCTCCTTGGCCTCGTAGCTGTAGGTGACCACGCCGGCGTCGAACCAGGCCGAACTGCCCGGCAGGTCGGTCAGCGTCTTGGCGATCCAGCCGCCGCTGCAGGATTCGGCCGTGACCAGCATCAAGCGGCAGCGCTGCACTTCCACGGCCACCTCACCGGCCAGCGCCAGCAGTTCGGCATCGGTGGGAACGGACGGCATATCCATACGGGGCTCCGGGGATGGGGCGTGGTCGTCGCCACGCGCGAACGGCACCGTTCTACCCGTTCCGCGCGACCACGCCAAGACGGCGAGTCGCACGTCGGCGCGAGCCATTCAGCGTGTCGAGGAGTCCACCGACTCGGGCCGCGACCGGGACGGCGGCTTTCCGGCATCCCGGGGGCGGACTGCCGGAATCTCGCCGCCCGCGTCGGCGCCGTGTCGGCCAAGCAGGGTTTCCATCTGCAGTTGCAGGTTTTTCAGCGCCACCGTGTGACGGTGAAGCGCGGCCATGATGGCCCACAGCAGCACGCCGTTGACAATGAGCAGGATGCCAAGACTGGTGAGGGTCATCGGTATGGTTCCCGGTTGCAGCAATCGCGGACGCGTGGCGTCGCTTGTGGACATGGAATGGTCGCTCACCCGTCCGGTGGCGCGACGGATGGCCGGCTCGGCAGAGCCTGCAGGGGATTCAAGCACATTCCAGGCCATGACCACCGTGCGCGCGTGCACGTCTCCCCTGATGACGGTCACCCTGCCGGTTGCGCAAGCGCACCGCGCCGCGAAATCCGACGCGCGCAGCGGGTCATCTGCGCGCAGCCGATACCCCGCGCAGGGATCAGGCGAGCCGTCAGTCGACGGCGGCGGCGTGCGCCATGCGGTCGGGCTGCAGCAGTTCGCGGTATACCGCCAGCGTGCGTTCGATGACGAGGCGTTCGTCGAAATTCGCCAGTACCTTGGCCCGCGCGGCGGCGCCCAGGCGGGCGGCCAGTTCGGGCGCATCGACCAGGCGGGCGATGGCGCGCGCCAACGCGGCGGCGTCATGCGGCGGAATCAGCAGGCCATCGACCTCGTTCGTCACTACCTCGCGGCAGCCCGGCATGTCGGTGGTGATCAACGGTCGCGCGCAGGCGGCGGCCTCGATCAGCGATTTCGGCAGGCCTTCGCGGTAGTACGTGGGCAGCGCCACGATGTCCACCGAACGGAACAGCTCGCTGGTGTCGTCCACGTGCCCCAGCCACTCGATCACGCCTTCCTCCACCCACTGTTGCAGCGTGGCTTCCGGCACCGCCGCCGGATTGCCCCGATCGGGCATGCCGGCGAGCAGGAAGCGGATGCGGCGGCCGGCCCCGCGCAGCAGGCGCGCCGCCTCGACGTATTCGGCCACCCCCTTGTCCCACAGCAGTCGCGCGGCCAGCAAAACGCACGGTTGCGGCCTGCGCGGACCGTCTGCGTTCGCGCGCGGACTGAACCGCGTGCAGTCCACACCCGAGCCCGGGATCAGGTCGATGCGATCGGCACCGATCAGGCCCGATTGCCGAAACATCACTTCGTCGTCCGGATTCTGCAGGATCAGCCGCGTACGCCGCCCGCGCATGGCCAGACGCAGCGCCGCGCGCACCACCGGCCGCAGGCAGCGCGCCTTGCGGTCGTTGCTGGCGAACACGTAGCCCAGCCCGGCCACCGCATTCACCCGCGCCGGCACGCCGGCGAACTGCGCGGCAAGCGAGCCGTACACCGCGCACTTGATCGTGAAGCCATGCATCAGCGCCGGGCGCTCGCGCCGGAACAGCCGCACCAGGCTCGCCAGCAGTTGCAGTTCGCGGGCGGGATTCAGGCTGCGCCGATCCATCCCTGCCAGCGGCTGCCAGCGCAGGCCAAGGCCGCGCAGCCGCTCGCCGTACGCGCCGGACGGCGACACCAGCAGCACCTCGTAGCCGCTGGACTGCGCGGCCAGCGCCAGTGAGCGGCGGAAGTTGTAGAGGTACCAGTCGGTGTTGGCGAAAAAGACGATCTTCACGGTGGGTATCGAGCCTCCTCAGTGTGCCTGCCTTTGCGCCAGCGGGTCGGCAGCGCTCGCCGTGCAGGACGCGCGCATCGCATGGATGGCGGCGGTGTACTGCGGAAAGTCGGCGGTGACCGGCGCGCCGCCATAGGGGCCGTCGGTCTGCCACGCGCTGCCGTAGCCGTAGATCCACACGTAGTCTTCCGCCGCGCTGTAGGCGGACCGCAGGTGCTCGGCGAATGCCTGCGACGTATCGCGGGCGGACTTGTCGGTGTAGGAATGCCCCAGCGGCCACAGTCCGGGAGCCACGCTGAGGCCGCTGCGACTGGCCTGTTCGGCGCCCATGAAGACGTCGTAGTTGCGCTGCGTCTGGCGTACCGGCGTGGCCATGTCCGAGCCGTCGTAGGTGACTTCGGTCGCAATCACCACATGCGCCCAGTTCGCCGACAGCAACCCGTGCAGGAACGGGATGGCCAGCGCATAGCCGCCATGCCAGAAATGACGCGAGGGGCCCGGATCGGTGCCGAACTTCGAGACCAGTTCGTCGAGCGGCGTGCGCGGATAGTTCTGGTGAAGCGCGTCCTTGATGACGACCAGGGTCATCTGCGGATAGGCCGCCCGCATGGCCTCGGCGATCGCGCTTGCCTCGGCCTGCACGGTGGCGGACAGCTCGCCGCTGTCGACCCAGGTCGGCTCGTACGGCTCCAGGTCGATCGCGATGCCCTTGAGCCCTGCATGCCGCGCCAGCGCCGCGGCGTGCGAGAAGTTCCGCACCACCTGTTTCAACCCATCCGGGTCATGCCAGTCGATCGGCTTGTACAACGCCACCTTGATGAAGTTGTCGGTCACGCCGTGGCGGGCATAGACGGACTGGAACAGGCCCAGTTGCCGCCACAACTTGCTGTCCGTGCGGGTGCCGACATCGTCCTGCCAGGAGGCCATGACGCGGTTGACGAAGAATCCCTGCACGCCGACCGTGTCGCCCCAATAGGCAGCCTGCCCGTCGGTCGCCTGGGTGTGGAAATTGGTGCCGTCGAACATCAGCAGTTTCGGGCAGCCTGCGCTGACGGGCCTGGCTGCGAACAGCAGCAGCGCGACCGCGCCGAGCAACGCCCGCGTTGCGCGCGGCGACGCATGCACCGCCCTCATGGCGCGGAACCCGGTGCGTCGGCTGCGCCGAACACGCCGGCCCGGTCGCGCCGGGAGCGCAACAGGAACACCATCTCCTGCGACAAGGCGGGCGCGATCCATATTTGCCGGAGCACCTCGAAATCCGCTGACAGCTCGGCATGCGCCTGCCCGACGCTGCAGAAGCACAGCGGGTCCCGCCCGCCGCCGAACACCGCCGCGCGCAGCTCACGCCGTTTCTTGTGGAAACCGGTTTCGATCCCGTACGAGACGATGGTGCAAGGCGCGATCCGGGCGAACTCGCGCAGCATCCGCCGGCGCAGACCCGAAGGCACGCGGTGCATCAGCCGCAGGCACACCACCACGTCGAACGACCCTTCGCGGAAACGCGCCAGGTCGGTCGCGTCCTCCACCTGGAAGCGCGCATCGGTGCAGCCGGCGCGAGCGTATTCGGCCTCGGCCAGTTTCAGCATGCTGGCGGAGATGTCCGAGGCCACCACGCGCGTGCCCCGCGCGGCGAAGATGCCGGCGAGCTTGCCGGTGCCTGCCGGCAGGTCCAGCGCGGTGCGGTGCGGCACCTGGTCGAGCAGGGTTTCGATGGCGCGCCGCTCGCGTCGTGCGACCAGCCGCGAGGGAAGATTGCGCCACCCTTTCGGCGACATGAACATCTGGTGGTAACGCCGCGCCGTATCGTCGTTCTGATAGAAGCCGCGGGTATCGCGCTCATAGTCAAAATTCATGGTTTGCGGCCCAGTGGTTGAGTTGCATGAAATAGCCGGCCAGATACGGTCGGCCAATGACCCGCCTGGCGCCCGCCATGTTGCGCAGCGCCTTCTGTGCAAAATGTCGACGCATGGCGATCGTCTCGCGCAGGAAATAAGTGAGCAGGGTGCCGTCGAGCAGGAAGCCGGCGGCATCCTCGTAGGCGGCGAGCAGGTCCTCCACGTCGAATCCCTGCCACAGCGTGACGCCGCCGCCCTGACCCCAGTTGATCATCAGCAGGGAGATCACGAACCGCGCCACGTCGTCCTCCGGCATGCCGAGGTAGACGTGCTGCGGGTCGAAGAACAACCAGTCCTCGCGCTCCTCGTCGTAGCGGAAATTGCGCACTTCGAAACCGCCGATGAAGAGCGTGCGCTCGCGTTCGCCGATGCGCCGTGCGACCTCCGCGTCGGGCACCAGGTAGCCGTTGTGCAGGTAGTCCTTGGCCGGGTAGCCGGCCGGATTCGAGCGCGCGCGATGCAATTGCGCCAGCACCACCATCGCCTTGCGCAAGGCTTGCGCTCGATGCCGCGCGCCGAAGGCACCGTGCTTCTGCTGCAGCATCGGGCGCAGGTCCGGCCCGGAGAGTCGCGGATAGACCACGCATGCATGGTCGAGCCGCAACGGCGTGCAGACGTGTTCGCTCAGCTCCCGCAGCAGCAGCGCGTCGGCGTACTCGCGGCCGGCCTTTTCCATGCACGTCGGGTCCAGCCAGTCGCGCAGCGGGTCGTCGCTGCGGCGGAATATCTTGTAGAAGCGGTCCGCCGACGAGGCCACCCAGGATTCCTTGCGTGGCGTGAAGGCAAGCTCGGCGAGCCACCCCGCGGAGCCGGTCGGCGGCACCCGTTCGCACGCTGTGTTCTGTCCGTTCATGTCGTCAGCTCGCCGTGCCACGTCAAAAGCCCGCCGGCGCGTGCGTGCCGCACGCGTTCGCGACCGCATCGCGCGGGTGCGCGTCCGGCTGCCGGGTTTCCCGCAGCCAGGCCTGGAACATCAGCACGTCCCACAGCCGGCCGCCCTCGTGCACCCGCCCCGCCAGGTGGTCGACGAACATCGCGCGCACGTATTCGGGTTCGAAGTAACCCTCCTCGCGCAACCGTGCCGGTTCCAGCAGCGCTTCGGCCCACTCGCGCAGCGGCCCGCGCAGCCACTCGCCCATCGGCACGCCGAAGCCCTTCTTGGGGCGGTCAATCAGCGCGCGCGGCACGTGCCGGTACAGCACCTGGCGCAACAGCCACTTGCCCTCGCCGCCGCGCACTTTCTGCCGCATCGGCACGCGCCAGGCGAACTCGGCCACGCGGTGATCCAGCAGCGGCACGCGCGCCTCCAGGCTCACCGCCATGCTGGCGCGATCGACCTTGGTCAGCACGTCGCCCGGCAGGTAGCTGACCAGGTCGCTGTACATCATCCGCTCGAACACCTCCCGCACCTGCGGCCCCAGCTCGGGGTGGCTCAGCCCGGTCGGCGGCTCCTCGCCGTGCAGCACCACGCGGGCGGGATCGCGCAAATGCGACATCAGCAGGCGATAGCGCTGCTCCTGTGGCCCGGCGTCGAGCATGCTGGCGAGCACGCCGATCTTGGAGCGCGGCCGCTTCAGGCGGATGCGCGCCGGTACGCAGCGATTGGCGCCGGCGAGCAGCGACTCGTAGAGACCGGCGCGATGCGACAGCGAGCGCGCGAGCCGCCGCTGCAACCCCGCCGGTATCCAGTCCAGGCCGCGCTCGATCGCGCGCGCCTTGAAATAGCGCTCGTAACCGCCGAACAACTCATCGCCGCCGTCACCGGAGAGACTCACCGTCACCTGGCGCCGAGCCAGCCGCGACAGCAGGTAGGTCGGTATCTGCGAGGAATCGGAGAACGGCTCGTCGAACATCGACGGCAACTTCGGCACCACGTCCAGCGCGTCGCGCGCGGTCACGTACAACTCGTGGTGCTCGGTGCCAAGGTGTTCGGCCACGGCGCGGGCGTAACCCGCTTCGTCGTAGCCCTTCTCGTGGAAGCCGATGGAGAAGGTCTGCACCGGCCGCATCGACTGCGCCTGCATCAGCGCCACCACCAGCGAGGAATCCACGCCGCCGGAGAGGAACGCGCCCAGCGGCACGTCGGCCTCCATGCGCAGGCCGACCGCGTCGAGCAGGAGTTTCTCCAGCTCGTCGGCGGCCGCGGCGTCGGACAGGTGCAGGCGATCGGCCACGCCGGCCTGCGCGACCTCGCGGGCCGACCAGTAGACTTGCGCCCGCGTGGCGAGCGTCGACGCGTCGACGCGCGAGGCGGCCATCCCCTGGTCCACGCTCAGCCAGGTGCCCGGCAGCAGCTTGCGGATGCCCCGGTAGATGGCGTGCGGTGCGCCGATGTAGTTATGCCGCAGCAGCAGGCACAGCGCGTCGCGGTCGACCGGGTTGGCGAACCGCGGGCAGCGCCGCAGCGCCTTCAGCTCGGAGCCGAACACGAACAGCGAACCCACCCAGCCGTAATAGAGCGGCTTGATGCCGAGCCGGTCGCGCACCAGGGCGAGCGTGCGCTCGCGGCGATCCCACAACGCGAAAGCGAACATGCCCACGAAGCGCCTGACCGCCGCTTCCAGCCCCCATTGCTCGATCGCCGCCAGCATCACCTCCGTGTCCGAGCGCCCGCGGAACGTCGCGCCGAGCGGCGTCAGCTCGCGGCGCAGGCGGTGATGGTTGTAGACCTCGCCGTTGAACACGATCACGTAGCGTCCACTGGCCGAAGTCATCGGCTGGTGGCCACCCGGTGTCGGGTCGATCACCGAAAGACGCCGATGGCCGAGCGCCACGCCTGCCGCGGCATCCTGGAAATGACCGTCGTCGTCCGGGCCGCGATGGCTCAGCGCGTCGGTCATGCGCCGCACGATGGCGCCGCCGTCTTCGGCGGTGAAGGCGTGGGAGGCATCCCAGAAGCCGGCTATTCCGCACATGCTTGTCGCTCCTGCACGATGGACGAATACAGATCGGCGTAACGCCGCGTGCGCAGCCTGGCCGTGTAGTTGTCGACGATGCGCTGGCGCGCGCGCAGACCCAGTTGCTGCCGCTCGCGCGGCGACAGCGCGGCCAGGCTGGCCCAGCCGGCGCAGAGCGCGGCGGAATCGCGCGCCGGCACCACCACACCGGTATCGGCCACGATCAGCGGCACATCGCCCACGTCGGTGGCCACGCACGGCACGCCGCAGGCCATCGCCTCGGCCACCGCATTGGGGAAGGCCTCGCCGCGCGAGGCCAGGGTGGCGATGTCGAACGCCGCGTTGATCGCGGGGATGTCCTGGCGCCGGCCGAGCAGGCGCACATGGGTGCGCAATTGCAAGGCGTCGACCTGGCTGGCGAGTTCCGCATTCGCGGCGGTCGCGCCGTCGCCGACCAGCACGAACACGCTGTCGGGATGGCTTTCCCGGAACAGCTTCGCTGCGTGCAGGAAGTTGCCGTGATCCTTGGTCGGATGCACGCGCGCCACCATGCCGATCACCAGGCCATCGCCCGGCACCGCCAGCTCCTCGCGGATGCGCGCGCGCGCCGCCGGGTCCGGCACCAGCACGCCGGTGTCGTAACCGTTGGGAATCACCACCGTGCGCAAGCGGCTGAAGCCGTAGTCCTCGTGCTGCGAGGCGCTGAGCTGGGAGGCATACAGCACGCAGCTGGGCCGCGTCGAGAACACCGCGTTGAGGCGGATCACCACGCGCGTCAGCGGCTTGTCGGTGGCCAGGTCGGTCAGTGAATGGTGCACGCTCCACAGGTGCGGCACGGACTGCCCCCACAGCGCCAGCGAGGTGAGCAGGTGCGCGTGGTACATCCAGGCATGGACCAGGTCGGCCGACTCGTGCGCCAGCAATCGCCGCAGCCGCATCACGTCGCCGGGGCCGGCGCGGCCGGGCCGGATGCCCATGTGGTGCACCCGGGCAGATTCGGCCAGGCGCGCGCTCAGCGTCCCCTCGCCGCCCAGCACCACCACCGCATGCCGGTACGCCGGGGCGGGCAATGATTCGAGCAGGCGACACAGCGCGATCTCGGCGCCGCCGGCGTTCAACCCGGTGATGACGTGGCAGATCTTCACGCCGGCACCCCCACGCGGGGCGACGCCAACCACCGCGTCACCGCGAGCTCGCGTTTCTCCAGCGCCTGCCGCGCAAGCATGAAGCTGATGACGAGGATGATCGTCGGGCTTTCCAGCAGGTTGTGCGAGAAGAAGCTGGCGATCACCAGTTGCAACACCAGCACGCGCTGCAGCCCCGACGTGGCCCGCCACAACACGACCAGCAAGGCCAGGTAGAAAGCCAGCCCGAACACGCCGCCCTCGACCAGGAAACGCAGGTACATGTCGTGCGGCCCGACCGGAAACGCCCACTCGTAGACATAGCCGCTGCCATGCCCGAACAGCGGGCTTTGCGCCGCCTCGTGCAGCGAGAACCAGACCAGGTCCATGCGGGTGGCAGCCGAATCGCCCGACAGCGAGGAGCCGCCCACGCCCATGCGCGCCAGCGTGTTCGGATCGAGATAGCGGGCGAACGACGTGCCGGCCAGCAGTTCGCCCAGCTCGCCGCTGAACAGGGACAGCAGAATGCCGATGCCGGCCAGCGTGGACAGCGTCATCACGGCGAGCTTCCACTTCGCGCCGTGTGTGCGATCGTGCCGGCCCAGCCAGATCAGCGCCACGCCCCACATGATCCACGCCGATCGCGAGAACGTGACCAGCACGCCGACGCCGCAGACCAGCACGAACAGCCAGCGCAAGCGCGCCGGCACGCTGTCCATGCCGCACAACATCACCAGCGCGAGCGCATAGCCGGCCACGTTGGGGTTGATGTACAGCCCGGCCGCGCGCCCGGGCACGTTGGAGAACCGCGGATGGATGAAATCGAGCAGGTTCATGCCGGCGGCGAACAGGGCCAGCAGCAGGAACATCCCGCCCAGCATGTGCAACCGCCGCGGATGCACCATCAGCGTGGCGAACGCCATGCCGATCGCCGCCATCTCGATCAGCGTGATCAGCGCCTGCAACGCGGTATGGCTCTGCGAGGACTGCAGGAAGATCAGCACGCCATACACGATGTAGAGCAGCAGCCAGATGACGAAGCGACGCGTGCCGCCGTCGCGCAGGATGGCCAGCGACTGCGCCGCCGCGCCCTGGGCCACCGCATAGAAGGCGGCAAAGCCGATCACCGCCACGTAGGAATAGAGCGGCTTGAGGCCGCGCGTGGTGAACAGGAAATCGCTGGCATCGCTGCCGAACCACAACACGAAGGCTGCCAACAGGAGGTCCACCGGCGTGCGCGGCAGGAAGCGGGCGTTCATGACGTCGCCCCGCCCAGCGTGCAGTGGCGACGATGCACCTCTTCCAGCACGCGCTCCGAATGGCCGACCAGCCGCGCAGTGCTGAACTGGTCGACGACGCGCGCGCGTGCAGCGTGCGCCGCCGCGAACGGATCGCGCGCCATCCGCTCGCGCATCCGCGCGATGCCGTCGCGCAGCGCCACCGGGTCACCGGCCGGCACGACGATGCCGGTGTCCCCCACCAGATCTGCCGAATCGCCGACGTCGGTGACCACGCACGGCCGTCCGCACGCCATCGCCTCGGCGACCACGTTCGGAAAGCCTTCGCCGCGCGAGGAGGACGCCAGGATGTCGATCGCGCTGTAGGCCGCGGCCATGTCCTCGCACGGGCCGGCCCAGACCAGGCGCTCGGCCAGCCCCAGCCCGCGCGCCAGTGCCTGCAGTTGCTCGGCGTAACCCGCATCGCCGCCGCCGACGCAGACGAAACGCCAGCGCGCATCGTGCGCCAGCCCCGCGATCGCCTGCAGGAAGGTCGGGTGGTCCTTCATCGGATCGAGCCGCCCGACCAGCCCCACCAGCAGCGCAGTGTCGGGCACCTCCCACGCGCGCCGCATCCGCGCGCGCGAGGCCGCGTCGAAGCGGAAGTGTCCGGTGTCGATGCCGTTGGCGATCACCACCAGCCGGTCGGCGGGATAACCCTGCGCACCATGCAGCGTGGAGCCGGCGCGGGAGTTGAAGATGATCCGGTCCGCGCGGCGCGCCATGCGGCAACTCAGCGCAAAGGTGGCGCGCGACATCCAGTCGTAGCGCTGCCGGTCGATGAACGAGGAGCGCACGCCCCAGACCACGCGCGAACCCGGGCTGGCCAGCGGCGCGAACAGCGACAGCAGATTGCCGACGGTGAGGTAGCCGTGCACGATGTCCGGCCGGTACCCGCGCAAGGCGCGCGCCAGGCGCCACAGGAAACCGGCCACGTCCCAGCGCCCGCGCTTGTGCAGGTCGATGATCGGCACGCCGCCGCGCTCCAGCTCGTGCTGGAACGGGCCGCCGGCGTAGAAGCAGGCCACCGCCACCTCCCAGCCGTCGCGGCGCAGGCCGATCGCCAGCGTCGCCAGCTGCCGCTCGGCGCCGCCACGGCCGAGCGAACGGATCAGGAACAGCACGCGCGGCTTGCGCGCGTCGTCCGCGCCGTTCGACGGCACAGTCGCGCGCACGCGCACCGGGCACTGCGCCGCCACGCGCGTCACCAGCGACTGCCAGCGGGCGAACACCGAGGCCAGCGAATGGTTGTGGCGCACCTCGATGGCGCGTGCGCCAAGGCGCCGCCGCAGCGCCTCGTCGTGCATCAGCGTGCCGAGCCCGGCGGCCAGCGCGGGCGCATCGGCCACCGGCACCAGCCAGCCGTTGGTGCCGTGCTCGATGATCTCGCGCGGACCGGTCTCGCAATCGGTGCTGACGCAGGCCAGGCCCAGCGACATCGCCTCCAGCAGCACATTGGGCATGCCCTCGAAACGCGAGGAGAGCACGAAGATGTCGGCCTCGCGCATCGCACCGGCGAGGTCGTCGTCGAACCCGGCCAGCTCCACGCTGGCGCCGAGGCCGAGCCGGTCGATCTGTTCGTTCAGCGCCGCACGCATCGAGCCTTCGCCGGTGATGCGCAGGCGCCAGTGCGGGTGCGTCGCGGCGAGCGTGGCCCAGGCGCCGATCAGGATGTCGAAACCCTTCTGCGCCTCCAGCCGGCCGGACGCCAGCACGATGCGCCCTGGCCCGCGCGGGGTCCGACGCGCGCCGGCCAGCGGCAGCTCGCGTACCGGGTTGGGGATCACCTCGACCGGACGTTGCAGGCGCGCCTCCAGGTCGTCGGCGCCGCGACGCGTCTGCGCCACCACGGCGGCGGCGCGACGGCAGAGCACGCGGTACAGGAGCCGCCAGGGCGCTCGCGGCGGATGCGCCGCGACGAACACCCGCTCCGAAACGATCACCGGCACGCGCCAGCCGGTGACGGCAAGCACCACCATCAGGTTGGTGGTAGTGGTGAAGCTGACGATGACATCAGGCCGCGCCGCGCGCAGCGCATGGCGCAGCGCGCGCAGCCGCAGCACATTGCTGCGCAGCGCCACCAACGCATGCGGCGAGGGCGCCGCCACGTCCAGCCCCACCCGCTGCACCGCCGCGTGCAGCGGGTACTTGTCGCCATGGCTGCGCGCCAGCGTGATCAGGGTCACGGCCGCGCCGTCGGCCACCCACGCATTGGCCAGCGTGGCCATCACGCGCTCGGCGCCGCCGCCGCCCATCGTCGGAATGACCAGCGCCACCCTCATCGCGGCACCCCCTTTGCCGGTACGCCGAAGATCGACGGATCGATGCCCAGTCGCGCGCGCGCCGCGCGCCATGCCAGAGCGCGCCAGACCAGCAGCGACGCCACTGCGCCGATCGCCGCGCCGGTCGCGCCGAGGCTGGGCACCAGCAGCCATGCCACCGCCGCATTGGCGGCCACGCCCACCAGCACCAGCATCGAGGCCCGCCGCTGGAACCTGGTCATCGACAACATGAAGCCGACCTCGCCCAGCGACGTGGTGGCGCAGTAGCCGCACAGCAGGATCAGCAACGGCACATAGGCCGCGTCGAAGCCCGGGCCGAACAGCCCCAGCAACCAGTGCCCGGCGACGCCGAAGCCCAGGCTCACGGCGAGCGCGCCGGCGAAGGAGAAACGCGCGGCGCGGGTGGCCACCAGCTGCAGGCCGCCCATGTCGTGCGCGTCGTAGCGCTCGGCGATCATCGGCGCGAGCACCACGTTGGCCGCGCTCTGGGCGAACAGCGCAAAGCCGGCCATGCGCACCGCGGCGTAATACGGGCCGACGTCGCCAGGACCCATCAGCGCGCCCAGGATGAGCACGTCCAGGCGGCTGCCGGAAACCACGATGATCGACAGCATCGACATCTGCGAGCCGACGACCAGCCAGCGGCGGATCTCGTACGCGGGCGCCGCCGCCCTGCCCTGCTCGGGCCAGCTGCGCTGCAAGTGCCGCGCCGAGCCGGCCAGCGCCAGCGCCGCGGCTGCCAGCGACGCCGCCGCCGCCCACGGCGCGTCGATCTCGCGCACGCTCAACACCAGCACGCCCAGCAACACGATCAGCAGCAGCGGACGCCCCAGCGTCTGGTACAGCCCGCTGACCACCGGTCGCTTGAACGCCCGGTGCAACGCCCCGCTCTGCTGCAGCTGGGTCAACACCGGCAGCATCGCGAAGCCGATGTAGAAGGTGTGCCGCCAGCTCGCACTCTGATTCGCGCCGAGCACGTGCACCACCACGCAGCCGCCCAGCGCGATGCAGCAGCTGGTGGCCAGCACGATCATGCCCACGCCCCGCCGCAGGCCGTGCACCTTGCCCCACGCGCCCTCGCGGATATAGGACGGCAGCAACCGGATCATGCTGATGTCCTGGCCGGCCTGCGCGATCACCGCCAGCACGCTGACCCAGCTGAACATCAGCGCGTAGACGCCGAACTCGTGCCGCCCGATGACCCGCGCCATCACCAGGTTGGCCAGAAAGCTCAGCCCGGTGCCGCCGACGGTGACGAGGAACGCACCGGAGGCGCCGCGCTTGAGCAGCTGCAAGCTGGACGCGTGCAGTGCCGGCAGCGAGCCGATCGTGCGGGCGGCGGCGGTGTCATTCATGGCTTCCACCGAGGCATCCCTGGACGCGCTCACGAGGCGGACGCCCGCGCCAGCAGCGCATCGAGCGTGCGCGCGGCCTCGTCGGCGCCGTACCAGTCCAAGCCGGCGTCCGCCTGCGACGGCTGCCGTTCCAGGCTGCGCAGCGCGTGCACGCAGTGGAAGGCGATCAGGCGTCGATTGGCTTCGTTGCGCGAGCGTCCCAGCTCGCCCATCAACCGTTGTTCGAGTCCCTGCGCCCGCGCGGCCGGCGCATCGCCGCCCAGCCGCGCCACCGCGTCGAGCAGGCAGATCAGGTCGTGGTCGGCCGGATACGCGGCGCCGGCGTATTCCCAGTCGAAGACGCACAGGCGGCTGTCCTGCCGGAAGCAGTTGACCGGCGTGAAGTCGCCATGGGCCAGGCCGCGGGATGCGATCAGCGATGGCTCCGCCGCCAGCACCGCCATCGCGCGATCCAGGCGTTGTCGCCACGGCGGCGCCAGAGCGTCACCGAGTTGCGCAAGGCGTGCGCTCCATTCGTCCAGCAGCGAGGCTCCGCTGCGAGCCCATGACGACGCCGTGCGCGCAGCGAGTTCCTGCAGGAAATCCAGGTGCAAGGCATCGAGGTCGGTCAGGCAGCGGGCGGCAGGCGTCCGCACCGCATCGGTGGCGAGGATCGCGGTGCCGCCGCGCACTTCACTGCGCAACACGCAGGGCAGCCACGCCGAGCGCAGGTCCATCGCCGCAAGCAGGCGCAACACCTGCGCTTCGCGCTGAAGCAGCACCTGCACCGCCGGCACGAGCGACACCTTCGCGTAGGCGCGAATGTGGCCGGCGTCGTCCATCAGCTGCACGCTCAGCTTGCGATGCGGGCCGGGCGTGCCGGTCAGGAAGGCGCCGTGGCGGGCACCGGCATCCGCCATGCGCGCCAGGTCGCCCACCCCGGAAACATGCACCTTGTGCGGCAACAGCGGCCCCAGTCCCAGCCGCGCGCCGACGCTGGCCACGCCCTTGACCGCGCGCGGCACCCACCGCACCGGCTGCACCAGGGCCAGCGCACCGGTGCTGACCGCACGCGGACGCAGCGGCAGCAGGAAGAACCGCGAACCGGTGCGGCCGGACAACACGCCGTACGGCGCGGAGCCGGCATGCGGTTGCGTGCGCACGCGCAGGCCGACCGCCTCCATCTCCCGCACCGCCGCGCGGAAAGACGTATCCGCGCCGAAACCCGGCCGACGGCGCGAGCCGGACCCGTCGCGGTTCGACGGCCGCGGCACCGGCTCAGCCAAGTCGCTGATCTCGGCGCGGATCATTGGGCAAAGCCGTATCCGAGGAACCCGTAGGTGGAAAAGCCGTTGCTTCGCTTCTCCATGCCGTTGAACACCACGCCCTTGATCGACACGCCAGCCTGGCGGAAGCGCTGTATGGCCAGCTCGACCTCGCGCGACTGGTTGAGCCCGTAGCGCACCACCAGCAGGCTGGTGCCCACGTGATGGCCGATGATGGCCGCGTCGGTCACCGCCAGGATCGGCGGGCTGTCGATCACCACCAGGTCATAGGCCGGCGAAAGCCGCCGCAGCAGCGCGCCGAAGTACGGCTGCATCAGCAGCTCCGACGGATTGGACGGCTTGCTGCCGCGCGGGATGAAATCCAGCTCGCCGCCCAGGCCGGTGATCGGGCGGATGGCTTCAGCCACCTCCAGCTCGCCGGCCAGCAGCTCGGACAGGCCGCCGTCCGCGCGCACGCCGAGTACCTGGTGCAGGTCGCCATCGCGCATGTTGGCGTCGATCAGCAACACGCGCAGGCCCGCCTGCGCATTGACCGCCGCGAGGTTGGACGAGACGAAGGTCTTGCCTGCCTGCGAGCTGGAGCCGCAGACCATCAAGCGGTTGTCGCTGGCGCCGAGCTGGGTGAAGCGCATGCTGGTGCGCAGGCTGCGCATGGCCTCGGACGCCACGTCGTCGGGGGCCGCCAGCGCCAGCAGCGCGGAGCGTCCCTTGCCGAGCAGGCGCCGACGATGCTGCGACAGCTCGATCTGCTGCTCGCTCAACGGAATCGCGGAATACACCTCCACGCCGAGCTGTTCGATCTCGGCGGGGTCTTCCAGGCCGCGCCGGAACATCTGCTGCAAGAAGATGTACGCCACCGCCAGGAACCCGCCGAGAAAGGCGCAGCCCATCAGGGTGAGCAGCTTGCGCGGCTTGGCCGGGTGGGTGATATCGACCGAAGGCACATCCACCACGCGCGCGGTGCCCACCGTGCCCGCCTGCGCCAGTTCGAGTTGCTGCGCCTCGTTGAGCAGCCCGGTATAGGTGTTGTTGAGCACTTGCACGTCGCCGGTCAGGCGCAGCAGTTGGCGCTGCGTGTCGGGGAACGTGGTCATCCGCTTGTCGATCGCTGCGCGCTGCGCCTGCAGCTGCCCGATCTGCTGCATGATCGCCTTGTAGGCCGGATGCTGCGGCGTGTACAGGCGCTGCACCTCCGCCTTCTGGATGTTGAGCTGGTCGATGTTGTTGTTGATCGTGGCCATCTCGCTCAGCAGCGTCTGCGTCTGCATCGGCACATCCACCGAATGGGCCTTGAGCTGGAACGCGGCCAGCGCGGCCTGGGCGTCGGCCAGCTTCTTCTTGACGTCGGGCAGTTGCTGCTGCACGAACTTCAGGCTGCTGGATGCCTGGGCCGAATTGCGCCCCACGTTCTGCGCGAGGAACGCGCTGACCACGTGCTCGAGCACCTTGACCGCCTGGTGCGGATCGGCGCTGTCATAGGCCAGCGAGATGATGTTGGAGCCCTGCACCGGCTGGCTGGTCGAGATCGCCTGCTGGATGCCGGCGATCGTGGTCACCTCGTCGTTGCGCACCACGTGGAAGCGCATGCCGGGGTTGGCGCGCATGCTCTTGACCAGCATGGTCACGCCCGACCCGCTCGACACGCGTCCGACATGGCCCTGCAGCAACTGCATCCCCGGCGAGAACGGCACGTCGCTGTCCTCGGTGAGCACATAGCTGCCGTCCGGGCCGGCGGTCAGTGTCATGTCCTCCCCCAGCAACCGGTCGGGCACGTTCAGCTGCGGCATGTCCAGGTGCGCGCCGCCCCATCCGTACCCGTTCAGCCCGAACCAGGGCGCGTTGACCTCGTTGCCCGAGGTCAGGTCGTGCAACCGGGCGACCAGACCGCCGATCACCGGCACGCGATAGGGACTGGTGTCGATATAGAGATGCAGGTTGCGCACCGCCTCGCCGACCACCGATTGCGCGGTGAGGATCGCCTTGGCGTCCGCCGCCGCGGGGCTCGACGGGCTGCTTTGCTGCGTGCCCAGGTTCAATCCGGGCAAGCTCGGCGCCTGCTCCACCTGCACCATCGCCTTGGCCTCGTACTGCGGCGTCGCCACCAGCAGGTAGGCGAGCCCGATCGCCAGGGCGCCCAGGGTCGCCTTGATGATGAGCCATTTGTGGTCCAGCAAGGTGCCCACCAAGGCACGGGGATCGATCTCGTCGTCGGGCTGGATCTGGATCGCGGGACCACTGATGGCTTTCACGGGACTCTCTCCGGAACGAAGCTGGATACGCGGACGCCACGGCGGACGGCCATGCCCGGGAACCGGCATTCGCCGGCATCGGCGACGCGATTACCCGGGCGCATCCACAGTGGACCTTGAAAATGTGAATGTTCCATATGAAACCATTATCTACTCATGCATTTCATGCAGAAGACATTCCGGTTTGAAACGGATATTCACGTCATTCATGAATCAGCCAAGTTGGCGCATCGATCACTCACCATCGAAACAAAATGCGACGCGCCATCGCGCCGAATATCCGCCGCACCCACCGGAGTTTTGCCGCCTCCATCCTTCGCTGCCGCACGAGGCCTCGATGCGATCGGATTCAGGCCATGGATACCGGCTTTCGCCGCGGCCGCAGCGCAATTTCTTGCGGCACGCCGCCTCGCGAGGGCCGGCGTGAACGGTAGAGCCACATGACGCAATGCGCCGTTGTCGAAGGAAGCATTTGCGCGCGGCGCGCCGGAATTGTCAACCCGGACATCGGCACTGAAACGTGAAATGCCGATGAAATGGTTCACTGCCGGGACATGTGAATGAACATCCAATAAATCCATGCACTGGACAAATCACCCACGGCGCGGATTATTGGGCCGGCTCGATATTGCATCAATGCCATTATTCGATCCGAATGACAGGAGCAAATCCGACATGAACCGAGGTGCGCTTGCTGCAGTTCCGACGATGCCCCGCCGCCAGGTCCGCAACGACATCCGCCCGCAGGGCAAGCGCGGCAGGGCGCACGCCGCGGCGTCGATGCGCAGCGTGGCCGGCATGCTGCTGGTGGCATCGCTCGCCGGCTGCGTCTGGGCGCCGGGGCAGTCGATGTCGAAGAGCTCGCTCGGCGGCGAAAACAGCTACGTGACGCTGGTGCCGATCACGCCGAGCCTGGTCCAGACGCAGCAGCAGAACGCGGCGGCGGACACGACCTCGGCGCTGCCACCGGCGCTGCTGGACTATCGCCCGGAAGGCTACCGGATCGGCCCCGGCGACACCCTGCACATCACCGTGTGGGACCACCCGGAGCTGACCTCGCCCGCCGGGCAACAGCAGGAAACCGCCGCCAACGAGCGGCTGGTGCGGCCCGACGGCACCTTGTATTTCCCCTACGCCGGCGTGGTGAAGGTGGCCGGCATGACCATCGAGCAGGCGCGCCAGGCGATCACCTCGGGGCTGTCGCACTTCATCCGGGCGCCGCTGGTGGACGTGAGCGTCGCCGGCTACGGCAGCCAGCGCGTGGTGCTGGAAGGCGCCTTCGTCAAGGCCGGCGCGCAGCCGGTGACCACGGTGCCGCTGACGCTGGGCGAGGCGATCGGCGTGGCGGGCGGCGTGGACAGCAAGAATGCCGACCTCTCCAACGTGGTGTTGACGCGCGGAGACGAGTCCTACCACCTCGACCTGAGCCCGTCGCACGACGGCAAGGCGCTGGCCCGCAAGATCTACCTGCGCCCGGGCGACCGCGTGTTCGTGCCGTTCAACTTCGACCAGGAGGTCTACGTGATGGGCGAAGTGCTGCGCCCGCAGGCGCTGCGCTTCAACACCTCGAACCTCACCCTGACCCAGGCGCTGGGACAGGCCGGCGGCCTCAACGAGACCACCTCCAGAGGCATGGTCTACGTGGTGCGCGGCGCGCTGCACAAGGAGGACCCCAACCAGCGGCCGACCGTGTACGAGCTGGATGCGAAATCGCCTGCCGCGTTCGCGCTGGCCGACAGTTTCAAGGTGCAACCGGGCGACGTGGTGTTCGCCAGCGCGGCCGGCATCACTCGCTGGAATCGCTTCACCAGCCAGTTGTTGCCGCTCACCAGCGCGCTGAGCGCCACCGCGTCCAGCCAGTACTACCTCAACAACAGCAAATGACCGGGCTGGGCGGCGAAGGGTCGCGGAGTCGACCCCTCGCCGATGCGGCATGCCCCTCCACCGAGCCGTTCGTGTGGCATCTCGAACAGGCCGAGCAGCGTCACCGAATGATGCAGCGACCCGGGCTTGCGAAAGCATCGAGGCTGCCGGCGACGCGAAGAACAAGCAGGATTGCCATGACCTTCGACCCGCGGATACTCGAAAGCTGCGCGATCGCTACCGGCGTGTCGGCTGTCTCGCTGATGGCACTGCTGCCGCTCGGTCGCCGCCTGGGCCTGGTCGATTACCCGGACCAGGGTCGCAAGCGGCACGCCTTCGACACGCCGCTGGTCGGCGGCCTGGCCATCGCCATCGGCATGCTGGCCGGGTGGTGGCACGCGGATGTCTTCACCCCGTTCGAGGACGCCGTGATCTGGACCACGCTGATGCTGGTGGTGGTCGGCGTGGCCGACGACCTGCTCGACCTGCGCGTGTGGGTGCGCGTGGTCACCGAGCTGGCCGCCATCGCCATCGTGGTCATCAGCTCGGGCGTCTACATCCGTTCGCTGGGCATGGTGCATGGCCACGAACTCACGCTCGGCTGGCTGGGGATACCGTTCACCGTGGTCGCGGTGATCGGCCTGCTGAATGCGTTCAACCTCATCGACGGCATCGACGGATTGGCCGGCTGCCTGGCCCTGGTCGCCGCCGGCGGCATCGAGCTGCTCGGCCGCCACACCGGATCGAACCTGCAGTTCGCCGCGGTGGCGGTGATCGCTGCCGCACTGGTGCCGTATCTGGCGGCCAACCTGGGTCTGTTCGGACGCGTCGGCAAGGTGTTCCTGGGCGATGCCGGCAGCGTCATGCTGGGCTACCTGCTGGCCTGGTCGCTGATCGGCATGAGCCAGGGCCAGCCGCGGCAGCTCTCGCCCGGGCTGGTGCTGTGGTGCGTGGCGCTACCCGTGTTCGACACTTTGACCGTGATGTTCCGCCGCCTGCATCGGGGCGAGTCCCCGTTCACCGCCGATCGCGGCCACATCCATCACCTGCTGATGGATGCAGGCCTGAAGCCACGCGACACGCTGATCTGCCTGGTGGCGTTCGCCGCGATCATGCCGGTGCTGGGCCACGTCATCCACCAGCTTGCCGGCGCGCTGGCCAACGCGGTGGCCTTCGTCGTGCTGCTGGCCATGTATGCGCTGTTTACCGCTTGCCTGGGGCGGCGGCGGGAGATGGAACAGCCATCGCCGCGGATGGCCTCGCGCGTGCTCGCCGGCCCGGGCATGCCCGCGCGGCCTCCTTCGCGCATGCGCCAGCGCAGCGGTGAGGGCGCGCAACACGACGCACCGCCGCGCGTCCAGCGCAGCACCGACCTGCCGACCTGAATCTCGCCGCCCGCACCGGCGTGTTCACCGGCAGTCGCAGCGCGGGATCACGCACGCCGTTACCATGGGCACGAACTCCGTGCCAGACTCGCGCCCCGGAATCCGGCCGCGGGCATGTCGCCGGCCGGGCGCCTGCTCCCCTTCCAGATCCGATTGCATGAGTCACGACGACCACGCCAAGCACACCCCGTTCATGCGCCAGTACCTCGCCGCCAAGGCCGAGCACCCGGACGTGCTGCTGTTCTTCCGCATGGGCGATTTCTACGAGCTGTTCTACGACGATGCGCGCAAGGCGGCGCGGCTGCTCGACATCACGCTGACCCAGCGCGGGCAATCGGCCGGTGCGCCGATCCCGATGGCCGGCGTGCCATACCACGCGGCGGAGAACTACCTGGCGCGGCTGGTGCGCCTGGGCGAGTCGGTGGCGATCTGCGAGCAGATGGGTGACCCGGCACTGGCCAAGGGCATCGTCGAGCGCAAGGTGGTGCGCGTGGTCACCCCCGGCACGGTGACCGATGCCGCGCTGCTGGAGGAACGCCGCGACAACCTGCTGCTGGCGATCGCCGCCGGCGCGCGCGGCGATTACGGGCTGGCCTGGGTCGATCTTTCCAGCGGCCGTTTCCTGCTCAGCGAAGTGCCCAGCGCCGAGGCGCTGGCCGCCGAGCTGGCACGGTTGCAGCCGGCCGAGACCCTGGTCGGCGAAGACGTGGCCTGGCCGAAGCTGGTCAGCGCCCTGCCCGGCCTGCGCAAGCGTCCGCCGTGGCATTTCGACAGCGACGCGGCGCAGCGCGAACTGAACCGTTTCTTCGGCACCCACGACCTCGGCGGTTTCGGCGTGGACAAGCTGCCGCTGGCCGTGGCCGCCGCCGGTTGTTTGCTCGGCTACCTCGAGGAAACCCAGAAGAGCGCGCTGCCGCACCTCACCGGCATGGCCGTGGAAAGTGCCAGCGAGACGATCGCGCTGGACGCGGCCACGCGGCGCAACCTGGAGCTGGACACCCACCCGAGCGGGCGCACCGAACACACCTTGCTCGGCGTGCTCGACGAGACGGTGACGCCGATGGGGGCGCGAGCGCTGCGCCGCTGGCTGAACCGGCCGCTGCGGGCGCGCGAACTGCTGCGCCAGCGCCACCAGGCGATCGGCGCGCTGATCGACAATCGCCGTTACGACAACCTGCGCGAACAGCTGCGCGGCATAGGCGACCTCGAACGCATCCTCGCCCGCGTGGCGCTGCGCTCGGCGCGCCCGCGCGACCTGTCGACGCTGCGCGACGGCTTGCTGGCCGCGCCGGAGCTGCGGGCGCGCATCGCGGATCTGGACAGCCCGCTGCTGCACGCCCTGGTCGAACGTATCGGCGACCACGCCGACAGCGCCGCGCTGCTCGCCCGCGCCGTGGTCGAACAGCCGCCGGTACTGCAGCGCGACGGCGGTGTGATCGCCGACGGCTACGACGCCGAGCTCGACGAACTGCGCCGGCTGTCCACCCACGCCGACCAATTCCTGGTCGAGCTGGAGGAACGCGAGAAGGCCGCCAGCGGCATCACCACGCTGAAGGTCGGCTACAACCGCGTGCACGGCTACTACATCGAGATCACCAAGGCGCAGTCGGACAAGGCGCCCACGCACTACACGCGCCGGCAGACCACCAAGAACGCCGAGCGCTACATCACCGAGGAACTGAAGGCGTTCGAGGACAAGGTGCTGTCGGCGAAGGAACGCTCGCTGATGCGCGAGCGCGCGCTGTACGAGGCGCTGCTCGACACGCTCACCGAGAAACTCGAACCGCTGAAAACCGCCGCCGCCGCGATGGCCGAACTGGACGTGCTGGCCACCCTGGCCGAGCGCGCCGAAGCGCTCGACTGGAGCGCACCGCAGCTCACCGACGAACCGGGCATCGCGATCGAGCGCGGCCGCCACCCGGTGGTCGAGAAAGTCCGCGACGAGCCGTTCGAGCCGAACGACCTGAAGCTCGACGACACCCGCCGCATGCTGGTGATCACCGGCCCGAACATGGGCGGCAAGTCCACCTACATGCGCCAGAACGCGCTGATCGTGCTGCTTGCGCACATCGGCAGCTACGTGCCGGCGGCCAGCGCGGTGATCGGCCCGATCGACCGCATCTTCACCCGCATCGGCGCCGGCGACGATCTTTCGCGTGGCCAGTCCACCTTCATGGTGGAGATGAGCGAGACGGCGAACATCCTGCACAACGCCACCGCCGACAGCCTCGTGCTGATGGACGAGGTCGGCCGCGGCACCAGCACCTACGACGGTCTGGCGCTGGCCCGCGCCGCCGCCGTGCACCTGGCGCGGCACTGTCGCGCGTACACCTTGTTCGCCACGCATTATTTCGAGCTGACCGAACTGGCCGGCGAGTTCCCGGCGATCGCCAACGTGCACCTGGATGCGGTGGAGCTGCACGACCAGAAGCGCGGCGAGCAGCTGGTGTTCATGCACGCAGTGAAGGACGGCCCGGCCAACCGCAGCTTCGGTCTCCAGGTGGCCGCGCTGGCCGGCCTGCCGAAATCGGTGATCGCCGATGCGAAGCGCACGCTGGCCGAACTCGAGCGCGGCATGCACCGGCACGCCAGCGCAGCGCCCTCCGCTGAAGTTTCGCCGCAACTGGGATTGTTTGCGCCGGCGCAACCCTCGGCCGCCCAGCGCGAGCTGGAACGCATCGATCCGGATACGCTGACGCCGCGCGAAGCGCTGGAAGCCCTGTACCGGCTGAAATCGCTGGACTGAGCCGGCGCGCTGTCAAGCCACGCGATGCAGCGGCAGCGGCGCCTCGGTCGTTCCCGGCGTCCCGGCATCGGGCATGGCGATGTCGGGAATGCCGTCCAGCGCCTCCGCCGACAAGGCAGACAGCAGCGTGTTCTCCGCCACCGAGGTATCGCGGGCGGGCAACCGCCCGGCGGCCACCAGGCTGCCGATGCGCTCGTACACGTCGTCGCGGTCGAACGGCTTTTTCATGAAGTCGTCCGCACCGTAACGCTGCAGGTAGAACTGCTCGGTGGCCTGCTGGTTGCCGCTGATCATGATGATCGGGATGTCGCGCGTGGCCGGATCGTGGCGCAGCGCGCGCAGCACGCTGAAACCGTTCATGCCGGGCATCACCACGTCGAGGAAGATCAGCGCCGGCAACTCGCTGCGCGCCAGCTCGATCGCCGCCGCGCCGTCGGCCGCCTTCAACGGGTGGTAGCCATCCTGGCTGAGCATCTTGCCGAGCACGGCGCAGATCGTGGGCGAATCGTCCACTACCAGCATGCGCGCGCCCTGCGTGGTCTGCACGTGTTGCGGCTCGACCGCATGCCCGCCCAGCAGGCGCTTGATGAAGCCGATGCCACTGATGCGTGCCAGTCCGTCCATGCCTTCTCCCCGGGTCGTGAGTGGTGCGCGCGGGGCGCACTCGTGGATACAGGCGCATGCTCGCGCAGAGCGACGCAGCAATGTGCGACGCAGTACTCAGCCTGAACTTGTCAGCGCAAGTCCTTGATCTTCCGCAATTGCCGGCGCGCCTGCTTGTCGGGTCGATGTGCCGGATGATCGAGTGCCGCGCCGCTCAGGCGACGCTGTTCGCGCAATACCTCGGCGGCCTCGCGGCTGGCTTCGGTTTCCCGATACAGCCATTGCGCCTCGCTGGCCGGCCCGCGCCGCCAGGCCAGCGCGAGCACGTCCAGTTCCAGTCGCTCGTGCCCGCGATTGACCTGCATTCGATCGCCGACACGCACGGCGCGGGAAGGCTTGCAGCGCGCGCCATCGAGTTCCACGCGCCCGGCCTCGATCGCCGCGCGGGCGAGGCCACGGGTCTTGAAGAAGCGTGCCGCCCACAGCCAGATGTCGAGACGCAGCTCGCCGCGTTCCTCGGGCATGCCGTTCAGTTCGTTTCGCCCGGAGGCGGCACCAGGTCCTGCGGATCGGGCATGGCGATGTCCGGAATGGCCGCCTGCTCGTCGGCGCTGAGCACCGGCTCGGCCGCCGCCACCGGCACGCTGGTGCGCGGTCGCACCACCAGGCGGCCGGACTGGGTCAGGTGCTGCAGGCGCGCAAACACCTCGCCGCGGCCGAACGGCTTTTTCATGAAGTCGTCGGCGCCGAATCGCTGCACGTAGAACTGCTCGGTGGCCTGCAGGTTGCCGCTGATCATCACGATCGGGATGTCGTGGGTGAGCGCTTCGCGGCGCAACGCGCGCAGCACGGCGAAGCCGTTCATGCCGGGCATCACGATGTCCAGGAAAATCAGGTCGGGCAATTCGTTGCGGGCCAGCTCGATCGCGCTCTCGCCGTCGGCCGCCCTGAACACCACGTGGCCGTCCTGGGTGAGCATCTTGCCCAGCACCGCGCGAATGGTCGGCGAGTCGTCGACCACCAGGATGTGCGCTTCCTTGGGCACGCCACTGCGCGGCACCGCACGACGCTCGCCGTGTTCGTTGCCGAAAATCCGCCGTATCAGCTCAAAGCCGGACATGACGCGAGCCCCTTCCCCCGGGAAATCCCCGCCCAGTCTCGACGCAGCGCGGCCGCGACGCAAGCGTCCGCACCGCGTCGCTCACCACGCCGCGCCGACCATCAGATAGTTGGCCAGCGGGACGGTCAGCAGCGACAGCACGATGCCCGCGCCCAGCACGGTGTTGGCCAGCGCCGGGTCGAGCTCGTACTCGTCGGCCAGGATCGCCGCCGACACCATCGGCGCCATCGCCGCCTGCAGCACGCCCACCGTGAGCACCAGGCCCTCCACGCCCGCCGCCGTGCCCATCAGCCAGCACAGCAGCGGCGCCAGCAGCAGCTTCCAGCCCAACCCCCAGGCGGCCGCGCCGAGCTGACGCTGGCCGGGATGGAACTTGAACTGCAAACCGACCGAGAACAGCGCCAGCGGCGTCAGCGTGGCCCCGATCGGCGCGAACACCCCGTCGAGCCACTCCGGCCAGCCACCGAGGCGGCCCACCACGATGCCCAGCAACAAGGCCAGGAACGGCGGAAACGAAAACACGCGACGCAGCATCGGGCGCAGCTGCGGCGTGCGTCCGGAATAAAGCGACGCCACCACGATGCCCGCCGACGCCAGCACCGGAAACGCGCCCAGCTGATCGGCGACCACGGCCAGCGCCAGGCCGGCCTTGCCGTGCAGCGCCTGCACCATCGGATAACCCATGTAGGCGGTGTTGCCCAGCCCGCACACCAGGATCAGCGAACCGGTGCGCTGCCGCGACCAGCCCAGCCGCGGGCCGAGCAGGCCGAACAGCAACCAGGCGCCGCCGAAGGTGAGCCACATCGCGGCCACCACGAACCACAGGTCGGCGTTGAACTTCAGCTTCGGGATCAGCTCCAGCACCAGCGCCGCCAGCGCCACGTTCAGCACCCACCAGTTGATGCCTTGCACGATGCCCGCCGGCGGCCGCGCGAAACGCGCCACCAAGACGCCGAGCAGCAGGCAGACGAACAGCAGCAGCAAGGCACTCATGGGATGCGCACGGACCCGGGCAAAGAGCGTCATTAGACGCGAAAAACACCGTCGGCCGAAAGGCGCAGCGGCTGGGCGATAATCGTGCCGATGCCAAAGCCGACCGCCCCTGCAGACCCCGATCACCTCGTGCACGGCCTGGCCGGCGACGATATCGCTCCCGACTGGCCGGCTCTCGTCGCGCCGGAACTGCAGGTGCTGCTGAGCCGCTTTCCGCAAACCGGCGCCTTGCGGCGAGTCGTCTGGCACAGTCCGCGCCCGCTCTCGGCGGCCTGTCTGGTCGACACCGAAGCCGGCACGCTGTTCGTCAAGCGCCATCATCAACGGGTGCGCTCGGCCGCCACGCTGACGGAGGAACACCGCTACATCGCGCACCTGCGCCGGCACGGACTGCCGCTGGCCGACGTGTTGCGCGACGCCGACGGCGACACCGCCATCGCCATCGGCGACTGGGTCTACGAAGTGCATCGGCGCGCCGCGGGCATCGACCTGTACCGCGAGCTGGTCTCGTGGCAGCCATTGCCGAACCCGTTCCACGCGCGCCGCGCCGGCCGCATGCTGGCGCGGCTGCACGACGCCGGCGCCGACTACGCGGCGCCCCAGCGCAGCACCCACATTCTGGTGGCACGCAGCGAGCTGATCGCCGCTGCCGATCCGGTGGCGGCACTGGAATCGCAGTTGCCGCAGCGACCCGGCCTCGCCGATTACTTGCGCGGCCGGCCCTGGCAGCGCGAGTTCGCCGACCTGCTCGCGCCATGGCACGCGCGCCTGCAGCCAGCGCTGGCCCGGCAACCACGGCTGTGGACGCACGGCGACTGGCACGTCTCCAACCTCTGCTGGAGCGGCAGCGGCGACGACGCCGACATCACCGCCGTGCTCGATTTCGGCCTGGCCGCGGCGAACTGCGCGCTGTTCGACCTCGCCACCGCGATCGAGCGCAATGCGGTCGCATGGCTGGCGCTGGATACCGGTGCGGCGGCGATCCATCCGTCCATCGCCCGCGCGCTGATCGAGGGTTATCGGGAAATCCGCCCACTCGCCCGCGACGACCTGCAACTGCTGGCCGACCTGCTGCCGCTGGTGCACGTGGATTTCGCCCTGTCCGAAGTGGAGTACTTCCACGCCATCACGCAATCGACTGCGAGCGCCGACGTTGCCTACGACACCTTTTTGCGCGGCCATGCGGCGTGGTTCCGCACATCCGCCGGGCAGGCTCTGTTGCAAACCATCCGCGCCCTTGCCACCGGCGCGCAGGGCGATTCGGCAGGCCGCGCCCATTCGTGTTTCAATACGCATTCTTGAAGCGGGGGTGCCCGGCAAAACGCCGGGCTGAGAGAGTCCCTTGGAACCTGATCCGGTCAATACCGGCGTAGGGAGCTTGCAGAGTCGGATCGTTCTCGCGAACGTACCGGTTCGCCGTCGCTTCGTCCGCTACCCGAAGACGACGACGATGACCCGCACTCCCCTCGCCCTGGCCCTGCTTGCCGCCCTTGCCGCCAACGGCGCGGCCGCCACCGGCAGCGCCACCCCGCAACCCGATACCCCGCAGGCCGTCGACCTGGCCACCGTGCACGTGCGCGGACAGGCGCCGGAGCACCCGCGCGACAGCGGCCTCGACAGCTACGGCCGCGCCACGCTGCACGACACGCCGGCGTCGATCACCGTGGTGGCGCGCCAGCAGCTGGACGACCGGCAGATCCGCACGCTCAGCGAACTGGCCCGCGAGGATGCCGCGCTGGGCGACAACTACGCGCCGGTCGGCTACTACCAGGACATCGCGATCCGCGGCTACGTGCTGGACCCCGCTACCGGCTTTCGCAGCAACGGCCTGACCATCGCCGGCGAGCAGAAGGTGCCGCTGGAAGACGTGCAGCAGGTGCAGATCCTGAAAGGCCTGGCTGGCCTGGAAGCCGGCGTGATGGAGCCCGGCGGCGTGGTCAATTACGTCAGCAAGCGGCCGGCCGACGTGCGCAGCGTCACCCTGGGCACCGATTCGCACGGCTCGCGCCACGTCGCAGTCGACGTCGGCGGCTGGCTCACGCCGCAGTTCGGCGTGCGCGTCAACGCGGCCCACGAGGACATCCATTCGTATGTGCACCACGCCAACGGCCGACGCAGCATGCTGGCGCTGGCGGCGGACTGGAAGATCAGCGAGCGCACCACGCTGGAGCTGGACGGCAACTACCAGACCAGCGGCCAGCGTTCGGTGTCGGGCTACCAGTTGCTCGGCGGCACGACGCTGCCGGCGCACCCGGACGCCACGCGCATGCTGGGCTATCAGCCGTGGCAGCAGCCGGTGGGTATCCAGTCGTCCAACAGCAGCGTGCGCATCGAGCATGCCTTCAGCGACGACTGGCACCTGCGCTTCGCCGGCGGCCACAGCCGCAGCGTGATCGACGACAACGTAGCGTTCGCCTACGGCTGCTTCTACGCCAGCGAATGCGCCGACGGCAGCGTGCCCGGCTGGTTCTTCGCGCCCAACGGCGACTACGACATCTATGATTTCCGCAGCCCCGACGACACCCGCGTCAGCGACGAGGCCCGCGCCGTGCTCGAAGGTCGTTTCGCCACCGGCGCGCTGAGCCACGAGCTGAGCCTCGGCGCCAGCGCGTTCCGCCGCACCATCGACCGCCGCGCCTATGTCTACGACTACGTCGGCACCGGCAACATCGACCAGGCCGACCCACCCATCTTCGCGCCCTCGCCGAACCAGCCCGGCCCTTCGGTGCGCCGGCTCGCCAGTTGGCAGCATTCACTGTTCGCGCTGGATCGCGTGCACCTGGGCGAGCGCTGGCAGCTGATCGCCGGCGCCCGACTGGCACGCCTGCACGAGCGCAGCTACGACGACAGCGGTGCGCCCGAGCGCACCACCCGCTTGCGCAAGGCGTTGCCGCAGGCCGCCGTGTTGTGGCAGCCGAACGCACCGACCACCGTATACCTGAGCTACAGCGAAGGCCTGTCGCTGGGCATCGAGGCGCCGTACTGGACCAGCAACGGCGGCAGCACGCTGGGGCCGCGGCTGTCGCGCCAGCTCGAAGCCGGCGTCAAGCTGCAGGCCACCGATGCGCTGGCGCTGAGCGGCGCGCTCTACCGCATCCACCAGCCCGGCCAGTTCGCCCGGCCGGACGGCACGCCCGAGGGATTCACCTTCGTGCAGCAAGGCGATGAAGTGCATACGGGTGTCGAGCTGGGCGCGAACGGCCGGCTCGGCGACAACCTGCGCGTGATCGCCAGCGCCAGCGTCATCCAGGCCCGCGCCGAAGGCAGCGGCACCCCCGCGTACGAGGGCCACCAGTTGACCAACGTGCCGCGCCTGCGTACCGCCGTATTCCTCGACTACCGCCTGCCGTCCGCGCCGGCACTGAGCCTGCTCGGCGGCTGGCGCCACGCATCGGCCAACGTCGCCACGCCCGATGGCGCCGTGCGCGTACCGTCGTACGACGTGTTCGACGCCGGCCTGCGCTACACCACGCCGTGGCGCGGCCACGCGCTGACCTGGCGGTTGTCGGTGGACAACGTGTTCAACCACTTCTACTGGCGCGACACCGGCTCGGCCGGCGGCGATCGCTACCTGTTCCCGGGTGCGCCGCGGCTGGCGCGGCTCTCCGTCAGCTACGACTTCCAGTGATCTGGATCGAACTCGCCGGCGCGCTGATCAGCGCCTGGGCCGTCTGGCTCACCGCCAGGCGGCGGCCCTGGTGCTGGCCGGTCGGGCTGGTGTCGGTGCTGGTCTACGGCTGGATCTTCATCGACGCCAGGCTGTATTCCGACGCCCTGCTGCAGCTCGCCTTCGCCGGCCTGATCGTCTACGGCTGGCGACGCTGGCTGCAGAACCTGGACGACGACGGTCGCGTCCAGCTCGCCCCGCTGCCGCTGATGCAGGCGATCGTCCACCTGACCATCGGTACCGTCGCGGCATTGCTGCTCGGCTATTCGATGCATCGGTGGACCGATGCCGCGCTGCCCTGGCTGGACGCGGCACTCACCGCCTTCAGCCTGGTCGCGCAGTGGTGGCAGGGCCGCCGCCACATCGCGGCGTGGTGGCTGTGGATTGCGGTGGACGTGATCTATGTCGGCGAATACATCTACAAGCACCTGCTGATCACCTCGGTGCTCTACGCCGGCTTCGTGGTGCTGGCGGCGATCGGCTTGCGCGCGTGGCGGCAAGCCGGGCGCGCCGCTGCGGCGGCTTGATTTCACGGCACACGGTGCCCGTCGGGGCACAATGGGCGATTCCGCAACCAGGACGAAACAGCATGCCCGACCTGTCCCGTTTTCCGATCACCGCGCGCTGGCCCGCGCGGCACCCCGAACGCATCCAGCTGTATTCGCTCAACACGCCCAACGGCGTGAAAGCGTCGATCATGCTGGAGGAAACCGGGTTGCCGTACGAGCCGCACCTGGTCGACATCACCAACGACGAAAGCCACACGCCGGAGTTCCTGTCGATCAACCCCAACGGCAAGATTCCCGCGATCATCGACCCCGACGGCCCCGGCGGCGAGCCGCTGGCGCTGTTCGAATCCGGCGCCATCCTGCTGTACCTGGCCGACAAGACCGGCAGCTTCATTCCCGCCGAACCCGCGCGGCGCTGGGAGTGCATCCAGTGGGTGTTCTTCCAGATGGCGTCGATCGGCCCGATGTTCGGCCAGCTCGGTTACTTCAACAAGTTCGCCGGCAGGGAGATCGCCGACAAGCGCCCGCGCGAGCGCTACGCCAACGAATCGAAACGACTGCTCGCCGTACTCGAGGCTCGCCTCGCGGGCCGCGACTGGATCATGGGCGACGACTACGGCATCGCCGACATCGCCACGCTGGGCTGGGTGAACAACCTGATCACCTTCTACGAGGCGCGCGAGCTGGTCGACTACGACCGCCTCGTGCACGTGCCCGCCTGGCTGGAGCGCGGCATGGCGCGGCCGGCGGTGGCGCGCGGCCTGCAGATCCCGCGGCGCGGCTGAACCGGGCGCCTGCGGGCTGGACGAAGGTACGCGCCGGAGGCAAGCTTCCAGTCACGCGGCATCCAGTCGCGCTGCCGCAAAGTGGCCATCACCATGAACGACTCGATCGCCTCATCGTTGCTGCCCGGCCTGGCGCTGGCCTTGTGGTTGCTGGCCCCGGCGGCCGGCGCCCAGAACATCTACAAGTGCCCGCAGGCCGGCGGCGGCGTAGCCTATACCGATCACCCCTGTGCCGACGGCAAGGGCCAGCTGCTGCACCAGGCCGACGACAGCGAGGTGATCGACCGCTACCTGCGCCTGGGCCAGCACGACCTCGCCAGGCAGTACGCCCACGCGCGCCATCTCGACGCGTTGTACGAGGAGCGCGTGGCCGCCTATCGGCAGGCGCAGGAGGACGCCGAACAACGCCGCTACGACGAGGCCCTCGCCGCGCAGCAGCGCGAGGATGCCGCGCGCCTGCAGGCGCAGCTCGACCAGGAGGCCGAGCGCAACCAGTTGCAGGTCGAGAACGACACCCTGCGCCAGCAGAACGACCAGTATCGCGAGGCGTTGTCCCAGCCGGTGGACGACTACGCGCCGCTCTACTGGGGGGCGCCGGCGCCGCCGTATCGACACCGCCCGCACGACCACGACGGCGATCACGGCCATCGCTGGACGCCGCCCCCACCGCTGACCTACCAGCCGTGCACGCAACTCGCCGGCGGCCGGGTGCAGTGCTGAGGCCGCATCCGGACCACCGCCGCCGCTGAGGCGCGCAGGCGCCCGATTCAGCGCGCCGCTTGCGGTATGTCGGCACCCTGGCGGCGAACCCCCGGATCGTCCAGATGCTCGGCCTTCCACACCATCGCGCGATGGATGCGCTGCCAGCCACTGGGATGGTCGAAGAACAGGAACTCCTCGACCGGACCGGGATGCATCTTGCGGTACTCGGACAACTGCACCGCGACATGCGCAAAACCATCCGGCTGGCGTGCCGCGTTCAGGCCGAACGCGTCGGCCTCGGCCTCCATGCTGCGGGTGATGGTGTTGTTCACCGGCGTCATGAAGAACATGAAGATCGCGAACAGCGCCGCGATCAGCGGCAAGCCCGCCACGTCGCCCACGTCGCGCAACTGCCAGCGTTCGCCCCAGCGCCGCTGCGCCCAGCCGAAGCCCCAGCGCACGAAGGCGAAGCCGATCACGATGATGACGCCGAAGAACACGATGCCCTTGTAGATGTGGTTGAGCACGTAGTGGCCCATCTCGTGCCCGAGCACGGCCTTGATCTCTTCCGGCGAGCTGCGCTTGAGCAGGTTGTCGTTGAGGCTGATGCGGGTGGTGCCGAACATGCCGCTGACGTTGGCGCTGATGCGCTTGCTCTGCCGCGAGGCGTCGAACCAGTAGACGTCCGAGGCGGGGATGCCGTTGGCGCGCGCCATCGACAGGACCTGCTCCTTCAGCGGGCTCTCCGGCAGCGACTGGTAGGTATTGAACAGCGGCGAGATGTAGACCGGCGCGATGGTGGCCATGAACATCACGAACACGATGGCCACCCCCGCGCCCCACAACCACCAGGTGCGCGTGGCGCGCCGGATCACCGCATAGATCAGCACCAGCGCCAGCGTGCCGAAGATCAGCCCCACCGCCAGCCCCTTGGCCTGCTCGCCCAGCCAGCCGCCGAGGCCCAGATTCGACAAGCCGTACTGGTGCTCGCGGAAATAACCTTCGTACAGCGCCCACGGCAGGGTCAGCACGGTCGTCAGCACGATGTATTGGATCGCGTAGATCGCCGTCTGCAGCCAGCGCCAGCGGGTGAGTCGCTCGGCGAGGTTGCGCATGCGCGCCGAGAGCCGCGTGCCGAGCAGCAGCCACGCCACACCCAGGGCCACCAGCAGATCCCAGCCGGTCAGCCAGTAACCGCCCTCGAAGTAGGCATCGGAATTGGCCCGCTGCGCCGGCGTCAGCTCGGCCATGTAGGCCTGGGTGGCAGCATCGGCGTCGAACGCCGCCGCCGCGGAAACCGCCGGCGCCGGGGCCGCTGCGGTGGACGAAGGTATTGCTTGCGCGTGGATCGCGCCGACGACAAACCATGCAAGCAGCAGCACGCCGATCAGCTTCTTCATGACTCCCCCATCCCCATGTGGAGCCAGCACGCTAACCCAATCGCCGGAAGCCCGCCACCACGCCCGTCGCCGCGCCGGTCGCCTACAATGCGGGACACGACCCGCCGGATCGATCCATGCCCCCGCTCCGCCTCAAACGCTATCTGCTGACCGGCCTGCTGACCTTCATCCCGTTGTGGGTGACCTGGCTGGTATTCAATTTCGTGCTGGGCGTGCTGGCCGGGATCGGCGCGCCGATGGTCGAGGCCCTGCTCGGCACGCTGGCGCTGGTGGCACCGCGTGCCGCCGAGTCGTTGAAGATGGAATGGCTCACCTACATCGCCGCCCTGCTGATCACGCTGGGCTCGCTGTACCTGCTCGGCTTCGTGGCAAACCGGGTGATCGGCCAGCGCTTCCTCAATGCCTTCGACAACCTGCTCGCGCGCATCCCGCTGGTGCAGACCATCTACGGCGGCACCAAGAAGCTGATGGCGGTACTGCAGAACAAGCCCAGCGGCATGCAGCGCGTGGTGCTGGTGGACTTTCCGCGGCGCGGCATGAAAGTGGTGGGCTTCGTGACCCGGGTGATGATCGAGGAAGGCAGTGGCCGGGAGATCGCCGCGGTGTACATCCCGACCACGCCCAACCCCACCGGCGGCTATCTGGAACTGGTGCCGGTGGACGAGCTCGTCCCCACCGACTGGACCATGGACCAGGCCATGGCCTTCATCATTTCCGGCGGCGCGGTGGCGCCGGACAGCCTGCCGGCCGCGCCGGTCCGGCACGCCCTCAGCCCCTCACCCCCTGACCTTTGACACTGTCTGGCCCCTGTCGATTGGCCTAGCGTGAACGGCTGCGTCCGCGCGCCCGGGGAGCCTTTTGCGCGCGGCCATGTCCGCAACCTCAAACCGTCCAGATCCACCCATCGAGGGATATCCATGACCAAGCAGTACCTGAAGCCCCTGGCCCTTGCGGTCAGCCTGGCCCTGACCGTGAGCGCCTGCGGCAAGCAGGATGCCACCCCGGCCGATGCACCGGCGCCGACCGCCAGCACCGCACCGGCCGCCGCGGGCAGCACCGCGGCCGTCGACAGCAAGAGCATCTTCGACGTCAGCGAGCTGGGTGCGCCGGCCGAGGCGTGCACGGACTTCGACCAGTTCGTCAATGCCAAGTGGGTCGCCGCCAACCCGATCCCGAACGACCGCACCCGCTGGGGCGCGTTCGACAAGCTGGCCGAGGACAGCCTCAACACCCAGCACACGATCGTCGAGAACGCCGCCAAGGGCGCCGACCAGGCTGCCGCCGGCTCGATCGAGCAGAAGATCGGCAACCTGTACAAGTCGGGCATGGACGAAGCCGCCATCGACAAGGCCGGCTTCGACCCGATCAAGCCCAAGCTGGCCGAGATCGATCAGCTGAAGAACGGCAACGACGTGGCCGCCTTCCTCGACAAGAGCTTCGCCCAGGGCGACATGCTGGTGTTCCAGTTCGGCGCCGGCGCCGACTTCAAGCACGCCGAAACGCAGATCGGCTACACCTTCCAGGATGGCCTGGGCCTGCCCACCAAGGACTACTACACCGACCCGAAGCATGCCGACCTGCGCAAGGCCTACCTCGACTACATCGCCAAGACGCTGGAGCTGACCGGCGTGTCCGCCGCCGACGCCAAGAAGCAGGCCGATGAAGTGATGGCATTCGAGACCAGCCTGGCCGCCGCCTCGCTGGCGCCGGTCGAGCTGCGCACGCCGGAAAACCAGTACCACTTCGTGAGCGTGGCCGAAGCGGACAAGATCACCCCGCACTTCAGCTGGGAGAACTTCTTCAAGGCCCAGGGCGTGACCATCGACAAGGGCTTCTCGCTGTCGCAGCCGAAGTTCTTCGCCGAGTTCGACAAGCTGCTGGCCAGCGCGCCGGCCAGCCAGTGGCAGGCGTACCTGCGCTTCCACACCATCGACGGCGCCGCCGATGCGCTGAGCAAGCCGTTCCGCGACAACCGCTTCGCCTTCTACGGCAAGACCCTCTCCGGCCAGCCGGAGCAGAAGCCGCGCTGGAAGCAGGTGCTGAATGCGGTCAACAGCTCGATGGGCATGGCGCTGGGCGAGCTGTACGTCAAGCAGGAGTTCACCCCCGAGGCCAAGCAGCGCGCCGAGGAACTGGTCACCAACATCCGCAACGCGCTGAAGGCGCGCATCCAGAACCTCGACTGGATGAGCGACGAAACCAAGGCCAAGGCGATCGCCAAGTGGGACACCTTCCTGCCCAAGATCGGCTACCCGGACAAGTTCCGCAGCTGGGACGGCCTGACCATCGTGCCGGACAACTACTACGCCAACCTCGAAGCAGCGTCGAAGTTCAACTACGACTACGACATCGCCAAGATCGGCAAGCCGACCGACCGCAAGGAATGGGGCATGACGCCGCAGACGGTCAACGCGTACTACAACCCCACCGACAACACGATCAACTTCCCGGCCGCGATCCTGCAGCCGCCGTTCTTCGATGCCAAGGCCGACGACGCGATCAATTACGGCGGCATCGGCGCGGTGATCGGTCACGAAGCCAGCCACGGCTTCGACGACGAAGGCAGCCAGTTCGACGGCGCCGGCAACAACGTGAACTGGTGGAGCAAGGCCGACCGCGCCAAGTTCGACGCCCGCACGGCCAAGCTGGTGCAGCAGTTCAACGACTACACGCCGATCAAGGACAAACCCGACGCGCACGTCAACGGCAAGCTGACCCTGGGCGAGAACATCGCCGACCTGGGCGGCCTCAACGTCGCCTACGACGCCTTGCAGGTGGCGCTGAAGCAGCACCCGGCCGAAGCCACGCAGAAGATCGACGGCTACACCCAGGACCAGCGCTTCTTCCTCAACTGGGCGCGCGTGTGGCGCGGCAACATCCGCGAGCAGCAGGCGCTGCTGCGGCTGAACACCGACCCGCACGCCCCGGCCCCGCTGCGCGCGATCGGTGCGCCGTCCAACATGCCGGCGTTCGCGGCGGCGTTCCAGTGCAAGCCGGGCGACGCGATGGTGCGTCCGGCCGACAAGCAGGTGAAGATCTGGTAACCGCGCTCGTCGCAGCCGTTTGAGAACCGGGGCCCCGCATGCGAATGCGGGGCCCTTTTGCATGCCGGCCCCTGACCTTTGACACTGTTTGACCCATGACGTTTGGCCTAGCGTGAATCGGCATGGCCACGGCCTTGCCGGCCGTCGAACACCGGCCATCCGGACACCCACGCAACGCCTGCGGGCGAACCATCCATGGAGGCAATCCGCATGACCAAGACCCTTCTGAAACCGCTCGCGCTCGCCGTCAGCGCCGCGCTGGCGCTCACCGCGTGCGGCAAGCAGGAACCTGCCAGCACGCCGGCGACTCCGGCCGACGCAGCCAGCGCGGCCCCCGCATCCAGCAGCGCCGTCACGGCGGCAGCACCCAGCGTGTTCGACATCAGCGAGCTGGGCCAGGCCGCCGAGGCGTGCGCCGACTTCAACCAGTTCGTCAACGCCAAGTGGATCGCCGCCAACCCGATCCCGGCCGACCAGACCGTGTGGGGCTCGTTCAACCTGCTGCGCGAGAAGAGCCTGTCCGACCAGCACGCGCTGGTCGACGCGGCCGACAAGAACGCCGACAGCGCCGCGCCCGGTTCGATCGAGCAGAAGATCGGCTGGCTGTACCGCTCCAGCATGAACATGGACGCGCGCAACAAGGCCGGCTTCGAGCCGCTCAAGCCCTACCTGGCGAAGATCGACGCGCTGAAGTCGAACAAGGACATCCCCGCCTGGCTCAACCAGTCCTTCGCCAAGGGCGACAGCGCGGTGTTCCGCTTCGGCGCGCGCGCGGATTACAAGAACGCCAGCATGCAGATCGCCTACGCGGTGCAGGGCGGCCTGGGCCTGCCCACCCCGGACTACTACACCGATGCCAAGTACAAGGACGTGCGCGCCGAGTACGTGAAATACCTGGCCAAGCTGTTCGAGCTCACCGGCACGCCGGCCAAGGACGCGGCCAACCAGGCCGACCTGGCCATGAAGTTCGAGACCGAGCTGGCCAGGCACTCCATCCCGCGGGTGGAGATGCGCAAGCCGGAGAACCAGTACCACTTCGTCACCGTGGCCGAGGCGAACAAGGTCACTCCGCATTTCGACTGGAACGATTTCTTCAAGGCGCAGGGCGTCACCATCGACAAGGGCTTCTCGCTTTCGCAGCCGAAGTTCTTCGCCGAAATGGACAAGCTGCTGGCCAGCGCGCCATTGGCCCAGTGGAAGGCCTATCTGACCGCCCACACGATCTCCGGCGCGGCCGACGTGTTGTCCGAGCCGTTCGTCGACGCCCGTTTCGATTTCTACGACAAGACCCTGCGCGGCCAGCCCGAGCAGAAACCGCAGTGGAAGCGCTCGCTGAGCGCGGTCAACGATGCCATGGGGCAGGCGCTGGGCCAGTTGTACGTGGCCAAGTATTTCCCGCCGGAAGCCAAGCAGCGTGCCGAGGAACTGGTCACCAACATCCGCAACGCGTTGAAGGCGCGCATCCAGAACCTCGACTGGATGAGCGACGAAACCAAGGCCAAGGCGATCGCCAAGTGGGAAACCTTCCTGCCCAAGATCGGCTATCCCGAAAAGTGGCGCAGCTGGGACGGCCTGAAGATCACCGCGGACAACTACTTCGCCAACATGGAGGCGGCGCAGCAGTTCGACCATGACTACGACATCGCCAAGATCGGCCAGCCGACCGACCGCCAGGAATGGTTCATGACGCCGCAGACGGTCAACGCGTACTACAACCCCACCGACAACACGATCAACTTCCCGGCCGCGATCCTGCAGCCGCCGTTCTTCTATGCCAAGGGCGACGACGCGATCAACTACGGCGGCATCGGCGCGGTGATCGGCCACGAGGCCAGCCACGGCTTCGACGACCAGGGCAGCCAGTTCGACGGCAGCGGCAACCTGGACAACTGGTGGACGGACGCCGACAAGAAGCAGTTCGACGAGCGCGCGCAGAAGCTGGTCGACCAGTTCGACAACTACGCGCCACTGCCCGACCACCCGGACCTGCACGTCAACGGCAAGCTGACCCTGGGCGAGAACATCGCCGACCTGGGTGGCCTCAACATCGCCTACGACGCGCTGCAGACCGCGCTGAAGAATCAGCCGGCCGAGGCCACGCAGAAGATCGACGGCTACACCGAGGATCAGCGCTTCTTCCTCAACTGGGCGCGCGTGTGGCGTGGCAGCATCCGCGACAAGGCGCAGATGGTCTACCTCAACGCCGATCCGCACTCGCCGATGAAGTTCCGCGCGATCGGCGCGCCGTCCAACATGCCGGCGTTCGCCCAGGCGTTCCAGTGCAAGACCGGCGACGCGATGGTTCGCCCGGCCGACAAGCAGGTGAAGATCTGGTAACCGCCGGCGCGGCGGCAGGCGCAACGCCTCGCCGCCGCAGCCGAACATCGACAAGCAGGAAACACGAGGCCCCGCACGCTGCTGCGGGGCCTCTTGCTGTGTGATGCCTGTCGTTGGCGAATGGGCCTTGTTGCCTCGATGAGTTATTGCAAATCATTCTCATTGGCAATATCGTGTGCGCCTTCACGGCCATCGCCGTCACTCCATTCGATCGACGGCGATGGCTGTCGCGCGTGCGGGACGGGGACCGGCCTGATTCCACACGACGCACAGGACCCCGCATGAGCCCGATCAAGAGCAGGAAACACCCCACCCGCCGCGCCCTCCCCGCGATGGCGCCCGGGTTGCTGACCACCGCCCTCCTCGGCAGCCTGGCCCTCGCCCCCGCGCATGCCGCCACGCCCGCCGACGCGGCTGCCGCGGACGCCCCGCTGGTCGCGCAGGCGCGCAACCTGCCGCGCGTGCAGGTGCGAGGCAGCGCCGGCGTCGACTACCGCATCGACGAGCTCTCATCGCACAAGTTCACCCAGCCGCTGCTGGACACCACGCAGACCATCAGCGTCATCGGCCGCGACCTGATCCAGCAGTAAGGCGCCACCACGCTTTCCGAGGCGTTGCGCAACAGCCCCGGCGTGGGCACCTTCTACGCCGGCGAAAACGGCGCCACCAGCACCGGCGACACGATGTACATGCGCGGCTTCGACAGCTCAGGGAGCATCTTCGTCGACGGCGTGCGTGACCTCGGCTCGGTCTCGCGCGACGTGTTCAACATCGAGCAGATCGAAGTCACCAAGGGCCCGGACGGAACCGAATACGGCCGCACCGCGCCGACCGGCGCGATCAACATGGTCAGCAAGCGCCCGCAGCTGGACAACGCCATCTCCGGCTCGCTGGGTTACGGCAGCGCCAGCCAGCAACGTGCCACCGCGGACTGGAACCAGGCGATCGGCGAAGACGCTGCCTTCCGCCTCAACGTGATGGGCCAGGACAGCGGCGTGCCGGGGCGCGACCGGGTGCAGAACAACCGCTGGGGCGTGGCGCCGTCGCTGGGCCTCGGCCTGGGCAGCGCCACCCGGATCTATCTCGACTACCTGCACGTGAAGCACGACAACGTGCCCGATGGCGGCGTCTCCACCATCGGCCTGCCCGGCTACGCCAGTCCCGATCCGACGCGGCCGTTCCTGTCCGACGCCGCTGCGGTCGACCCGCACAACTTCTACGGCACCCGGCAGGACCACGATGACGTGCAGGTCGACATGTTCACCGCGATCGTCGAACACGATTTCTCCGACCACCTCGCCGTGCACGACACCTTGCGCTGGGGCCGCACGCACCAGGATTACCTGCTCACCTCGTTCACGGCCACCGCGGCGCACCTGTCGACGCCGGACCCGGATGACCCCTCGACCTGGACGGTGGCGCGCAGCAACCCGACCTTCAAGCACCAGACCAACCGCATCCTCACCAACCAGACCAACCTCACCGCCAGCTTCGACACCGGCGCGGTCGGCCACGACCTCAGCGCCGGCATCGAGCTCAGCCGCGAGCAAGCCGCGACGCAGGGCATTGCCCCGCTCTCCGGCAGCACCTGGCCCCCGGCGAACCTGTACCGGCCCGACCCCGACCAGGGCGGCCTGGCCTACGCCCGCAACGGCGCCCACGGCAACGGCAAGACCGATACCGTCGCGGCCTACCTGTTCGACACGCTCAAATTCGGCGAGCGCTGGCAACTCAACGCCGGCGCGCGGCTGGACCATTACCGCACCCGGTTTGTCAGCACCGACGTCTGCGGCGGCCGGCGCGGCCCGGCCTGCGGCAGTCACCCGGCCGGCACGGTGCTGCCCAGCGTGGACGCGCGCCTCTCCGGCAACCTGCCCAATTACAAACTCGGCGTGCTGTTCAAGCCCGTCGCCGCCGGCAGCATCTACGCCAACTTCGCCATGTCGCAGGAGCCACCGGGCGGCAACACGCTTACCCTCAGCAACGCGTCGAACAGTGCCGACAATCCCGACCTCGACCCCCAGCGCGCGCGCACCGTCGAGCTGGGCACGAAGTGGAGCGTGCTGGGCGACAGGCTGCTGCTGACCGGTGCGCTGTACCGCACCACGGTCAGCAACGACCTGGTGCAGGACCCGACCGATGGCCTGTACTACCAGGTCGGCAGGAAGCGCGTGCAAGGCGTGGAGATCGGCGCGGTCGGCAGGATCACCGACCGCTGGGCGGTGAGCACCGGCTATACCCGCATGGACGCCAAGGTCATCCGCGGCAGCGCGGTGACCAGCGACGGCTCCGCCGACCTGCCGTACACGCCGACCAGCGCGTTCACCGCGTGGACCACATACCGGCTGCCGTTCAACCTCACCCTCGGCGGCGGCGCACGCCATGCCGGCGGGATGAAGCGCGGCAGCGACGGCGCGGTCGGCACGCCGGCCTTCACCCGCGGCTACTGGGTATTCGACGCGATGGCCAGCCTCGAGGTGAACACGCACCTCGACCTGCAGCTCAATGTCTACAATGTCTTCGACAAGCACTACATCGCGGCGATCAACAAGAGCGGCTACCGCTACACGCCGGCCATGCCGCGCTCGGCGATGCTCACCGCGCAGTTGCGCTTTTGACCCGCCGACCCACGCCACCACTTCCCGCGGGTGACCCATGCTGCTGCACATTCCCGGTGTACTGAGCGCCGAACAGATCAGGCGGATGCGCGAGTCGCTCGACGCGGCGCCGTGGGTCGACGGCCGCGAAACGGTGGGTGCGCAGGGCGCGCGGGTCAAGCACAACCAGCAACTGCCTGACGCCTCGCCGCTGCGTCGGCAACTGGGCGAAACGGTGCTGGCGGCGCTGGCCGCGCAACCGCTGTTCCACGCCGCCACGCTGCCGCTGCGCATCCTGCCGCCACGCTTCAACCGCTATGCCGACGGCGGCCAGTACGGCTTCCACGTCGACGGCGCGGTGATGGCCCTCCCCGATGGCGGCGGGCAAATGCGCAGCGACGTCTCGTGCACGCTGTTCCTCGGCGAACCGGACGAGTACGAGGGCGGCGAACTGATCGTCAGCGACACCTACGGCGAGCACGAGGTGAAACTGCCGGCCGGCGACCTGATCGTCTACCCGTCCAGCAGCCTGCACCGGGTGGCCCCGGTGACTCGCGGCGCGCGGGTGGCCTCGTTCTTCTGGGTGCAAAGCCTGGTGCGTGACGACAGCCAGCGCCGGCTGTTGTTCGAGCTGGACACCTCGGTCCAGGCATTGACCCGCACCGGCGCCGACCACGCCGCCGTGCTGCAACTCACCGGCGTCTACCACAACCTGCTGCGGCAGTGGTCCGTCACCTGATCGTCGCAGCGGTTCCCTCGGCGCGGCGCACGGCGGATAATCGTCGACCCCCGACGCCGATGGCTGCACGATGTTCGTACCCGGTCAACGCTGGATCTCCTCCGCCGAACCCGAGCTTGGCCTCGGCACCGTGCTGCGCGTCGAAGGACGCGGCGTGCAGGTGCTGTTCGCCAAGGCCGGCGTGCTGCGCCCTTACGCGATCGACTCGGCGCCGCTGCTGCGCGCCGAGTTCCGCGCCGGCCAGCGCGTCGCCGGCAAGGGCATCGCGTTCCTGGTCGAGCGCGTCGAGATCAAGGACGAGCTGCTGATCTACCGCGGCGAAGGCCGCGAACTGCACGAAGGCCAGCTCGACGACGAACAGAGCGTGAGCCAGGCCGACGACCGCCTGATCGGTGGGCGCACCGACAGCGTGGCGCAGTTCGAGCTGCGCCTGGAGGGTCTGAAGCGGCGCGCCGAGGCGCGCCGTTCGCCGATGTGGGGCCTGGGTGCCGCGCGCATCGGACTGGTGCCGCACCAGCTGCGCGTGGCCGGCATCGCCTCGGCGCGCCGCCCGCCGCGCGTGCTGCTGGCCGACGAAGTGGGACTGGGCAAGACCATCGAGGCGGGCATGATCGTCGCGCGCCAGCTCGCCACCGGCCGCGCCTCGCGCGTGCTGCTGCTGTTGCCCGACACGCTGGTCTACCAGTGGTTCGTCGAGATGCTGCGCCGCTTCAACTTGAGCTTCGCGATCTACGACGAGGAACGCTGCGAAGCCCTGGAGCAATCCGGCGACGCCGGCAACCCGTTCGAGGACGAGCAACTGGTGATCGCCGACTTCGGCTTCCTGGAAAGCTCGCCGAAATACACGCAGCAACTGCTGGACGCGCCGTGGGACCTGCTGGTGGTGGACGAAGCGCATCACCTGGCCTGGTCGCCGGAAGCCGCCAGCCCGCGCTACACCATGGTGGAGCAACTGGCCGCGGCGATCCCCGGCGTCATCCTTCTCACCGCCACCCCGGAACAGCTCGGACGCAGCGGCCACTTCGCCCGCCTGCGCCTGCTCGATCCGCAGCGCTACCACGATCTGGACGGCTATCTGGCCGAGGCCGACACCTATCAGGCGCTATCGAAGATCGCCGACCGCCTGCTCGACGGCCAGCCGTTGGATGCCGGCCAGCACGCCGCGCTCACCGAGGCCTTCCACGGCGATGCGACGCTCACCGCACTGCTGGCCGATTCCACCAGGCCGGCCCATGCGCGCGAACTGCTGGCCGCGCTGATCGACCGCCATGGCACCGGTCGCGTGATGTTCCGCAACAACCGCGCCGGCGTCGGCGGCTTTCCCAAACGCCTGCCCGAATGGCACCTGCTGGACGCCGACACGGTCGACGACAGCACACGGCAGGCGCTGCTGGCCGAGTTCCACGCCGACATCCAGCAGCCGCCGGCGCTGATCGAGGTCGACTACGCCACCGACCCGCGCATCGATACCCTGATCGCCCTGCTGGAGAAACATCCGCAGGACAAGTTCCTGCTGATCTGCCGCAGCCAGGCCAAGGTGCTGGCGCTGGAAGAAGCGCTGCGCACGAAGAGCGGCGTCGGCGTGGCGCGTTTCCACGAAGGTCTCAGCATCGTGCAGCGCGACCGCAACGCCGCCTATTTCGCCCAGCCCGACGGCGCGCGTTTGCTGCTGTGCTCGGAGATCGGTTCGGAAGGCCGCAACTTTCAGTTTGCGCACCGGCTGGTGCTGTGGGATCTGCCGCTGGATCCGGACCTGCTCGAACAGCGCATCGGTCGGCTCGACCGCATCGGCCAGAAGCACGACATCGCCATCCACATCCTCGCCGTGGCCGACAGCGCCCAGCACGTGCTGGCGCGCTGGTACGACGAAGGCGTCGACGCGTTCCGCCTCAGCCCGGCCGACGGCCGCGAACTGTTGCGCCGCTACGGCGAGCCGCTGACCCGCCTGGCGGACGAGCACGCCCGCGGCGACGACAACCGCGATCAGGAACTCGACGCCCTGCTCGCCGAAACCCGCGCCAGCCACGAGCAGATGGCGGCACTCATCCGCGGCGGCCGCGACCACCTGCTGGAACTCGCTTCCAGCCGCGACCCGCACGCCGACGAATTGCAGCAGGCCTTCCGCCGCGACGACCATGATCCGGGCCGCGACGCCTTCGTGCAGCGCCTGCTGGAGGCATTCGGCATCCACGCCGAGGAGCTCGGCGCGCAAGTGCTGCTGCTCGACCCGCAATACCTCTCCACCGACGCCCTGCCCGGCTTCGCCGAAGGCCCGCAGTCGGTCACGTTCTCGCGTGAGGTGGCGCTGTCGCGCGAGGAGCTGCCGCTGCTGCGGCTGGACCTCCCGCTGGTAGCCGGTGCGCTGGATCTGGCGCTGTCCGGCGAACAGGGCAATGCCGCCTTCATGGTCGACGACGTGCTGGCTCCGCGGACCGCACTGCTGCAGGCGGTTTACGTGCTCGAATGCGTGGCCGATCGCCGGCTCGACGCCGAGCGTTTCCTGCCGCCCTCGCCGCTGGTGGTGACCGTGGACACCCGCCTGGTCGAACGCGCCGACTTCACGCCCAGCGACACGGCGCTGCGCAAGGCCAACGACCGCCACATCGAGGTGGCACGCTACCGCAAGTTCCTCGGCAAGCTGGTGCCGCCGATGCTGGAACGCGCCGAAGCGCTGGCCAGTACGCGCGCGCAAGCGCACATCGACGACGCCGTGGCCGCCGCCACCGAATCGCTGGACAACGAACTCTCGCGGCTGCTCGCCCTGCGCACAGTGAACCCATCGATCAGCGACACCGAAATCGCCGCCGTCACCGACGAGCGCCACGCCCTGCTCGGTGCACTGCCGCAAGCGCGGCTGCGACTGGACGCCGTGCGTTTCGTCGTCAGCGCCGACTTCCTCGCCCTGCGCTGACCCGCCTGCGACGCCGGGCGGGCACCGCCAGCCCGGCGCGTCCGCCTTTGCGATCCCCGATTCCCGGATCTACAGCATCAGCCGCCGCTGCGGCTTGATCGGCAGCTTGCCACGCCAGTACTGGATCAGCACGATGCCGCCGACCATGCCGCCGAGATGGGCGAAATGGGCCACGCCGGCCTGGGTGCCGGTCACGCCCAGCACCAGCTCCACCGCCGCATAGCCGATCACGAAGATCCATGCGGGGATCGGCACCGGCAGGAAGATCAGCATCATCTTCTCGTGCGGATACAGCATGCCGAAGGCCAGCAACAGGCCGAAAATCGCGCCCGACGCGCCCAGCGTGGGATAGAAGCCATGGGTGAACCAGTGCACCACGATCAGCTGGGCCACCGCCGCCACGACTGCGCAGACAAAGTAGTAGATGATGAAATTGCGCGCGCCGAAGGTGCGCTCGATGGTGCCGCCGAACATGAACAGCGCGAACATGTTGAACGCGATGTGGGTCAGGCCGCCGTGCATGAAGGCGTAGGTCACCAGCTGCCACGGGCGAAAGCCGATCGAGGCCAGGCCCTGCGTGGTCTGGAACACCTGGTCGCCCCCCCACGGCCACAGCGCGAAATACTGCAGAAAGACCTCGCCGAAGAACTGTTGCAGCAGGTAGACGACGATGTTGGCGATCAGCAGGTTGCGCGTGACCGGCGGCAGATCAAGAGGCATCAGGCGGTTCCGGGGGAAGGGGCTCGACCCCAAGCGTAACGGCGCGCGCGCCCGGCCGCCATGCAGGCGATGTCGCGGGGGTCCGATCGGCCCATGGCGCCGGCCATAAAAAAGCCGCCTTGCGGCGGCTGCAGAACGCACCTGTGCAGGTACTCAACCCTTGTTGTTGGCAGCCAGCGCCATCGCCTCCGGCCGCTTGGCACCGGCGAAACGCTTGGCCCAGTAACCGTCGTCCAGGCTGGAGATTTCCACCGACTTGCCGGCGCTCGGCGAATGGATGAAACGTCCGCCGGAAATGTAGATGCCCACATGCGAGATGCGGTGACGGCCATGGGTGCGGAAGAACACCAAGTCGCCCGGCTTGATGTCGGCGCGATTGATCTTGACCCCGGCCAGGAACTGGCTGGCGGAGGTGCTCGGCAACTGCAGGCCGATCGCGTGCGAGAACACGTAGCGCACGAAGCCGCTGCAATCGAAACCGGTGGCCGGATTGCGGCCGCCGCGCACGTAGCGGATGTCGCGCAGACCCATCGCCGCGGCCAGCAATGCCTTGCGCAGGTCGGTGATGTTCTGCGTGGCGACGCGGGCTTCCGGAGTCCGGGCAGTCGTGATCGCCGGCTCGGCCGCAGCCGCCTGCGTGTCCGCCGCCTGGGGCAGCAGGTCGCTGGCGTTGTCGGGCAGTACCGACTGGCTCAGGCGAACGGCCGGGCTGAAGCTGGGGAGCGGCTGCAGCAGCGGCGCGGCCACGCTAACGGAAGCCGATGCGCTGAAGGCAGTGTCGAGATTGGCGGCGCGAAGGGTTCCGGAAAACAGCAGCGCAGGCACAAGCGCAGCAAGCACGATCAATCGCTGGGTTGGCATGCAGGAAAATCCCGGATATTCACGGAGTTGGCCATCACCGCAAAGCGGCAACGACGTGACTGAGCCGTGAAAATACCAAGCCGGGGCCCCTCGTATGTTGGATTGAGGTTAAGTGAACCCTGCCGTTTCGGTATTTCGGGACGCACCGCACATTTGACACAAGTTACTGATAATAAAAGGATTTACTTGCCATCTGACGACTCGGGCCAGTAGTGCGAGTCCGGATAGGGTCGCCGGCCGAAGATCGCGGTGCCGATCCGCACCTCGGTCGCTCCCTCGGCGATGGCGAGCGGAAAATCACCGCTCATGCCCATGGAAAGTTTTGGCAAATCATGCCCTTGCAAAACCGCCTGGTCGCGCAGCTCGCGCAACCGACGAAAGCAGCCGCGCACCTCGACCGGATCGGTGGAGTGGATCGCCAGGGTCATCAGGCCGCGTACGCGCAAGGTGGCGTAGCCGCGCAGGGTGTCAAGGAAGCCGGGCAGCTGTTCAGGCGGCAGTCCGTATTTGCTGGGCTCGGTGGAGGTCTTCACCTGCACCAGCACGTCGATCGCCCGACCCTCGTGCTGCAGGCGGCGATCCAGCGCCTCGGCCAGTTCCAGGCGATCCAGCGACTGCACTTCGCTGGCCAGCCGCGCCACGTCTTTTGCCTTGTTGGTCTGCAGGTGGCCGATCATCACCCAGGCGATGCCGCAGTCGACCAGCAGCGGTGCCTTGTCGCGGATCTCCTGCATCTTGTTCTCGCCGAAGCGATGCATGCCCAGCGCCACGCCCTCGCGGATCAGCTCCGGACCGAAGGTCTTGCTGACCGGCAGGATGGATACCTCGGCCGGGTCGCGGCCGGCGGCCCGGCAGGCCTCGTCCACCCGGCGCCGGATATCGGACCAGTTGGCGGCGAGGTGGGAAGGGGTGGTCATCTTGCGGACTCCGCGGGAGAAATAAGGAGTGAGAAATGAGGAGTGAGAGATGAGCGGACGCGTGCGATGCGGCTATCTCTCACTCCTCACTCCTCACTACTCACTACTCACTCCTCGCCCTCAGCCTTGCGCGAAGTGCTTCGCCACCACCTCGGCCACCACCATGCTGACCTTCTTGCCGGTGGGGATGTGCAGGAACTCGTTCGGGCCGTGCGCGTTGGAATGCGGACCGAGCACGCCGGTGATCAGGAACTGCGCCTTGGGGAATTTCTCGCCCAGCATGCCCATGAACGGGATGCTGCCGCCTTCGCCCATGTAGGTGGCCGGCGCGCCGAAGTAGTGCTGCGAGGCATCGCTGACCGCCTGCTCCAGCCACGGCGACAGTGCGGGCGCGTTCCAGCCCGAGCCGTCCTTTTCCAGGGTGAACGTGACCTTGGCGCCGTACGGCGGGTCCTTCTCCAGCAACTGCTTGACGAACTCGCCGGCCTTGGCGCCGTTGAGCGTGGGCGGCACGCGCAGGCTCAGCTTCACCGCGGTGAACGGGCGCAGCACGTTGCCGGCGCTTTCCAGCGGCGGAATGCCGCCGATGCCGGTCACCGCCAGCTGCGGGCGCCAGGTGCGGTTGAGCACCAGCTCGGCAAGGTTCTTGGTGACCGGCTGCATGCCCTCGGCCCACGGGAACTTGCTGTAGATGTCCTCGCCCAGCACCTCGGCCGACAGTTTGGCCTGGTCGATGCGCTGCGCCGGAATGTCGACGTACAGCTCCTTCGGCTTGATCGTGCCGGTGACCGGGTCCTCCAGCCGCGACAGCAGCTCGCGCAGGATGCGGAAGCTCGACGGCACCACGCCGGACGCATCGCCCGAATGCACGCCCTCTTCCAGCACCTGCACGGTGAGGTTGCCGCCGGTCATGCCGCGCAGGGACGTGGTCAGCCACAGCTGGTCGTAGTTGCCGCAGCCCGAATCCAGGCACACCACCAGCGACGGGCTGCCGATGCGCGCAGCCAGGTGGTCGACATAGAACGGCAGGTCGTAGCTGCCCGATTCCTCGCAGGCCTCGATCATCACCACGCAGCGCGCATGCGGAATGCCCTGCTCGTGCAGCGCCAGCAGCGCGGCCAGCGAGCCGAAAATCGCATAGCCGTCGTCGGCGCCGCCACGGCCGTACAGCTTGTCGCCCTTGAGCACCGGCGTCCACGGACCGAGGCCGTCGGCCCAGCCGGTCATCTCCGGCTGCTTGTCCAGGTGGCCGTACAGCATGACGGTGTCGTCGCCCTGGCCGGGAACTTCGATGTAGATGAGCGGCGTGCGCCCTTCCAGCCGCACCACTTCCAGCGAGGCACCCGGCAACTGGCTGAGCTTGGAGCGCGCCCAGGTTTCCATCAGCTTCACGGCCGCATCCATGTAGCCGTGCGCCACCCAGTCCTTGTCAAACATCGGCGACTTGTTGGGAATGCGGATGTATTCGACCAGTTGCGGCACGATCTCCGCATCCCACAAATCGCTGACGAAACGGGACAGGCGGCTGGTATCCATGGGCAACTCCAACGTGGCGAACAATCGCTCATTGTAGCAGCGCACCCGCGGCGGCACCGACGTCGCGGGCGGCCGTCGCCCACACGAGCGGGGGCGCAAGCCGCACGTCGGGGCAACCCGGGGTCCGGCTGCGCGGCCATGCGGTGGCGCGCATGGTGAGGGCGCGGCGTCGACCGCCGCGACCCACCCGCCAACCCGCCATTTCACGGAGGAAAGACCATGTTCCACAAGCTCGCCGCCATCGCCCTCGCGCTGGGCCTCGCCGCCCCGGGGCTGCTGTTCGCCGCCACGCCGGTCAACATCAACAAGGCCGATGCCAAGGTCATCGCCAAATCGCTCGACGGGATCGGCGCGACCCGCGCCGAGGCCATCGTGGCCTGGCGCGAGGCGCACGGCCCGTTCAAGAAGGCCGACGACCTGAAACATGTCAAGGGCATCGGCAAGGCCACGATCGAGCGCAACCGCAGCGCGATCCTGTTCGCCGACGACGGCGCCGCCGGCAGCGACACCGCCGCCGTACCCAAGCCGCGACGCGGCAAGACGGCCGCCAGCGAGTAATCCCGGCGGCGACGGGCGCAAGCGGTGCGCGCCCTGCACCGCTTGCGCTACACTCGCGCGCCGCATCCGCCGCCACGCCGACATGATCCTCCCGCGTTACCACATTGCCGCCTCCGCCATCGCCGGTGCCGGCAAGGGTCTGTTCCTCGACGAGGCGGTGGCCGCGGGCCGCATCCTTACAGCACCTGACGGCATCGAACAGACCTACCGGCAGGCCGACATCGCGGCCTCCGACGCGCTGCGCAGCTTGTGGCACGCCAGCGCACGCTGGTTCGAGGACCGCTACACGCTGTCGCCGGAATGGCCCGACGAGTGCTTCATCAACCACAGCTTCACGCCGAACGGACTGTGGCACCTGGGTTTCGTGTTCGCCTTGGCGGACCTGCCCGCCGGCAGCGAAATCACCGTGGATTACCGCCACGTGCTGCCTCCCGGCCAGGCCGAGGACTTTGTCGATGCGGCCACGGGTGAGACAATAACGGGGTTGTCCTGGCAAGAGAGCCTCGTCAGCAGTACCCGCGCCCTGGCCGAACTGCTGGCTCCCGCTCGATCCGGGTCGTGATGGTTGATGGTGATGGTTGAGATTCCTACCCTTGAGACGCCGCGGTTGCGCCTGACCGCGTTGAGCGAACGACACTTCAACGACTACGCCGCGATGCTGGCCGATCCGGAGAGCACCCGCTGGGTGGGCGACGGCCAACCGCTGGACCGCACCAACGCCTGGCGCTCGCTGGCGATGCTGTTGGGCCACTGGCAGTTGCGGGGTTTCGGCATGTGGGCGCTGGAGCTGAAGGAGACCGGCGAGTTCGTCGGCCGCGCCGGCCTGATGTATCCGGACGGCTGGCCGGACCTGGAGCTTGGCTGGATGCTCAAGCCGACGCATCGCCACCAAGGCTATGCCACCGAGGCGGGCAATGCGACGCTGGATTTCGCCTGGACCCAGTTGCGCGCGCCGCGCGTGATCAGCCTGGTGCGCATCGGCAACGAGGCCTCCGACCGGCTGGCCGAGCGGCTCGGCGGCGAACACATCGAGAACATCGACTTCTACGGCAGCAACAGCCACGTGTTCGCCTACTACCCGCCGCATCGCGAACGCCACCGCGCCTACGCCTGAGCGGACGTCAGTAGACGTCGCGGCGATAACGCCCCTGCTCACGCAACTGCGCGACCTGTCCCGCCCCCAGCACGTCGCACAACGCCGCATCGACGCCGGGGGCCAGCCCGTCGAGGCTGCCGCAGACGTAGATCGCCGCCCCCTCGTCGACCCAGCGCCGCAGCTCGTCGCCGGCTTCGCGCAGACGCTGCTGCACATGGATGCGCTCGCCCTGGTCGCGCGACCAGGCAAAATCGGCGCGCTCGACGGCGCCTTCGCCGATCCAGCGCTCGATGTCTTCCCGGTGGAGGAAGTCGTGCGCACGATGACGCTCGCCGAACAGCAGCCAGTTGCGCGTCCGGCCGACGGCGATGCGCTGCTTGAGCAGGGCGCGCAAGGCGGCCAGGCCCGTGCCATTGCCGATCAGCACCAGCGGGCGCGCATCGCGAGGCGCATGGAAGTTGACGTTGCTGCGCACGCGCAGCGCGATCTCCGCGCCGATCGGCGCGTGCTCGGTAAGCCAGCCCGAGCCCAATCCGGGATAGCCACCACGCGCACGCATCCGGCGCACGATCAACTGCAGCGCGCCGTCCTGCGGCAGCGTGGCGATCGAGTACGCGCGATGCGGCAGCTGTTGCAATATCGCGGCGACGCCTTCCTCGTCCAGGCCGTCGACCTCGCCCGGCTCGGGCAGGCGACAGCGCGCCAGCAAGGTCGCCAATGGCAGCCGCTCCCGGTGCCCGAACGGCACCACGACGCGGCCATCCAGCCCCCGCGCCGCCAGCCATGCCGCCACCGCTTCGGCAGCATGGCAAGGACCGATCTCGGCCAGGTCGCCGGCCTGCCAATCGGCACGACCTTCCAGCGGCTTCATCGCCAGATGGAAGCAGGGTTCACCCACGCTGCCCGGATTGAGCAGGCGGCGCTCGACCAGTTGCCAGCGCTGGTATTTCGGCGCCTGCCAGTCCGGCAGATCAGGCGCGCCGCCGAGCATGGCCAGGTGATGCTGCCAGTGGCGCAGGCTGGCGTCGTCCTCGCTGTCCACCTCCACCGGATCGAACAGCGCCTGCGCGCCGCTGGCCTGCAGCCAGCGTTGGAGCTGGCGGCCGAAGCCGCAGAAGTCCTCGTAGTCGCTGTCGCCCAGGGCCAGCAGGCCGTAATGCAGGCCGGCCAGTGACGCCGGCTGTTGCATCAGCTTGCGGCTGAACATCTGTGCCATGTCCGGTGGCTCGCCATCGCCGGTGGTGCTGACCACGAACAGCACGCGGCCGGCCTGGCGCAGGTCGTCCAGTGCCAGATCGCCGATGCCGATCATGCGAGTGGGCAGACCGGCCAGTTGCAGGCTCTGCGAGGTCTGCCGCGCCAGTTGTTCGGCAAAACCGGTCTGGCTGGCGTACACCACGCGCAACACCGCGTCCGCGGGCCGAGCCTCGATGCTGCGGATGTCGCCCGCATCGCGCGTGGCGGGCGACTCTGAGGCCGCCATGTCCTTCACGGCGACCGGCCGGCGTGGCGCGGCATGGCGCCGAAAGCGCAACAGGCCGAACAGATCCAGCGCCGAATTGATCCAGTGCCACGGGTACAACTGGCGCGTGCAGAAGGTACCGCGCTGCAGTTGTGCGTTACCGACGGAAGAGGTGGGTTGATTCATGGCGATCCGTGTTCCGCGCGCCAGCCCTTCCCGCGGCAACTTGCGTGGGCGCGAAAGACGGAACCGGCGCGGTGCCGGGCAAATGATCCGGTCGCATCATTAGACAGTAAACAAGAATCAATCGCAATACGGCACGTCAGGGAACGCGGCATTCCCCATGGGCAAAATGGCTGCCCCGACCGATGAGCAATGCACCACGGACGCGGCGCCACACACGCCAGCGCTATCGTCCGGCGAGGTACAAACGGGTACCGCGCGCCCCCTCGCAACCGCCGAGCCCGCGCCGGCAGTCAGCTCAACCCGATCTGCTTCATCGCCTTGCTCTTGATGCCCGCGAAGAAACCCTTCTTCGCATGCGTCCCCTTGTTGCTGCTCAGCCCCTCCAACTGCAGGCGGGAACCCATGATGTTCTTGTTGGCGATCTTCAGCAGCGGGTCCATCTGCTTCTTCTTCATCAGCTCGACCTTGTCCATCCAGCCCGGCAGGCCGATGTCGGCGACGAACATGTTGGCGACCGCCGAGGTGTCGGCGCAGGTGAGCAGGTAGCAGCCGAGGATCGGGCACTCGCCGAACACCGTGAGATCCAGCGTGTTGGGCGCCGCCAACCGCTTGTTGCCGGCACGCATGTCCTTGATGTCCAGGCCCAGCGAGAACAGTTGGAGGCCCAGGCTGGCCAGCGTGTTGGCCACGCCGATCGCCGCGGTAGTGGCCGTGCCGAAGTCGGCGAACAGACCGCCGATCTTCGCTCCCGTCGCCACCGTCTGCTGGCCCAGTTTCACCGAGTGCTGGGCCAGGTCGCGCTTGATGATCGCCTGGATCGCTTCGGCCGCCGCACTCGGGTCGCCCATGCGGAAGCCATTCTTGTATTCGTCGCTCTTGTAGAGGTTGTAGCCGTCCTGCGCCACCGCCTTGCCCGCCTTGGCCAGCTTCACCGTGCTGGTGACCACGCCGAGGTAGGGCGTCACCTCCGACACCAGTTCGTGCAGCACCTCGCCGCCGATCGCCTCGATCACGTCGTGGATGTTCTCCACGTCGGCGCATTCCACCATGAAGTTCTCGAACGCCTCCTTCATGCCCGGCACGCTGGCGACCTTGCTTGCCGTGCTGCCGCCCTTGGCAAGCTTGTCGACGCCCGACTTCAGCTTCTTGCCGGACGACAGCAGCGACTTGCCCGACGACAGCATGCTGGCACTGCCGAACTTGAGCTTGGTGCCCCCGAACATGTTGACGACGAGCTGGCGGCGTGCCTTGGCGAGCTCGCCCATGGCGATGAATTCGGCGCGGCTCAAAGGTGTGGAAGGCATGATCGCTGTCCCCTCAAGTAATGTCTCATGACTCGTGGCGCCCCGTGCTTCTCCGTGCCCATCGAACAGGCGGAGATGCCACCGGCATCAAAAAAAGCGTGAACCCGGCCCCGCGATTGCTTATTCAGCAAGGCGAACCTGATCCCGTTACTGACCACAGAACCAAACTAGATCAACCCCCCACGATAGAGCTCCGTATTCACCGCCACGCCACCCGTAGCCCCATACCGATTCGTGATGACTAGTTGAGACCCGCTGAAGTCGTAAATGAGCTTTCCATAATTGGAGGTCTGATTTCTGTCGGGAAACAGATTCATCATCCATTGCGCGCGTACCGGTGAATATGGAATATAACGAAGCGCAAAACGCTCCACCTCGTTGGTGGGAGCGGCATTAGGATTGTTTGCAAACTTCATCATTACGTTGTTTCCAAAGTCCGCGTTGCTCATTTTCAGTCTCTGGAGCAGCGCCGCCTTTTCAATCTCAATCTGCTGCTTTTGCGGGCTGTTCTGCAACGCTGCCACCTCCTGCTTCTTGTCGACGTACAGCACTTGATCCTCGTTTTCGCATGTGTGCTTGAGGTCGCCATCGTTGGAAACCGCCCCGGTCCAAGCCACCATCCGAATGTTTCTTGCGCCACACAATTCGCGGAAGAACTTGTAAGCAAAGCTGCTGGCCAACTCGCCGGAGGGAATCATGCCTTCATGATTCAGACGGACGTTCCTACAACGCGCGCCGTAGCACATCACGAGGCTGATTCTGTATTTCTCGTCTCGTATTGGCATGAGAAGCTTGGCCAGGCGCCCGAGTTGCTTGAACGTACAGACAGAACCCCCGCTTGTGGAAAACCCTTCATCGGTGTCATCCGGCTTGCCGTGCAACACGAAAACGACCGTCCGCGACTTCTCGATATGCTTGCGGATGTCCTTGACGTCATCCTTGGATAAGGTGCCAGCCGCGTCCCTTGCAATGAGTTCCTGGCATGGATAGAAGACCATCCTTGCTCGCCCTTTTGTAACCTCTCGCTTGGCATAGACCTGCGCCGTGCCCGCGGCAGCCGCACCTGCACCAAACTTGGAAGGATCTCGCCCCCCTTTCACCTTGCCAGTCGTCACTTGCGGACTGCTGTCTTCGAAATTGAGAATCGTGTAGTAATTCATGATGGCTGAATCCCTCTAAACATTGGCTGCCTTCCGCAAGTCGAGAGGTGGGGCGCAGGTCGGTCCCATGCAGATGTTCGATCAGTGCGAGCGAGATGAGTTCTGGCCAGTCGGGCACTTTTACCCAAACCCGTAAGAGAACTCCCCATCCGTCACACCGACCTGCACTTTCGCCACTTCCTCGCCCGCAATCATCCTGGTGAGAAACGCCCGCGAGATATCCGGCAACATGGAGTTGGTCAAGATCGCATCGATCATGCGGCCGCCCGACTCGGTCTCGGTGCAGCGCTCGACCACCAGCTTCACCACGTCCTCGCTGTACTCGAACGGGATCTTGTAGCGGGCCTCGACGCGCTTCTTGATGCGGTTGATCTGCAGCTTGACGATCTTGCCCAGCATCTCCGGGCTCAGCGGGTAGTAAGGGATCGTCACCAGGCGGCCCAGCAGCGCTGGCGGGAAGATCTTCAGCAGCGGCTCGCGCAGCGCCTTGGCCATGCCCTCGTGATCGGGCATCAGCTCCGGGTCCTTGCACAAGCCGGCGATCATGTCGGTGCCGGCGTTGGTGGTGAGCAGGATCAGGGTGTTCTTGAAGTCGATCTGGCGGCCCTCGCCGTCTTCCATCACGCCCTTGTCGAACACCTGGAAGAAGATTTCATGGACGTCCGGATGGGCCTTTTCCACCTCGTCCAGCAACACTACCGAATACGGCTTTCGACGCACCGCTTCGGTAAGCACGCCACCCTCGCCATAACCGACATAGCCCGGAGGCGCGCCCTTGAGCGTGGAGACGGTGTGCGCCTCCTGGAACTCGCTCATGTTGATGGTGATGATGTTCTGCTCGCCGCCGTACAGCGCCTCGGCCAGCGCGAGCGCGGTTTCGGTCTTGCCCACGCCGGAGGTGCCGGCGAGCATGAACACGCCGATCGGCTTGTTCGGGTCGACCAGGCCGGCACGCGAGGTCTGGATGCGCTTGGCGATCATCTCCATCGCGTGGTCCTGGCCGATGACGCGCTGGCCCATCAGCTTGGCCAGGTTCATCACGGTCTCGACTTCGCTCTTGACCATGCGACCGACCGGGATGCCGGTCCAGTCCGAGACCACCGAACCCACCGCCTGCTGGTCGACCGAGGCCAGGATCAGCGGATGCTCGCCCTGCAGCTCGGCCAGCTGGCCCTGCAACTCCTGCAGTTCCTTCAATGCAGCAGCGCGATCGTCGCCCGCAAGGGCAGCCTCTCCCGCCGATGCCTCCTTTGCTTCGGCAACCTGGTTGGCCGACTCTTCCAGCGCACTGCCGGTGCCTTCTACCGGCGCCGAAGAACCGCGCAACTTCGAGCGGATGTCGAGGATCTTCTCGACCAGATCCTTCTCCTTGATCCAGTTCGCCTCCAGCGTTTCCAGTCGTGCCTTCTGCGTGGCCAGCTTCTCGTTGGCGGCTTCTTCGCGGGCGGTGACGTTCACGCCGACGTTCTTTTCGCGGGCGATGATGCCCAGCTCGGTCTCCAGTGCCTGGATGCGCTTGCGGGTGTCGTCCACCTCGGCCGGCACGGCGTGCTGGCTGATCGCCACGCGGGCGCAGGCGGTATCGAGCAGGCTGACCGACTTGTCCGGCAGCTGCCGCGCGGGGATATAGCGGTGTGACAGCTTCACCGCTGCCTCCAGCGCCTCGTCGAGGATCTGCACCTTGTGGTGCTTCTCCATCACGCTGGCGACGCCGCGCATCATCAGGATCGCCTTCTCCTCGCTGGGCTCGTCGATCTGCACGGTCTGGAAGCGGCGGGTCAGCGCGGGGTCTTTCTCGATGTGCTTCTTGTACTCCGCCCAGGTGGTGGCGCCGATCGTGCGCAGGTTGCCGCGCGCCAGTGCGGGCTTGAGCAGGTTCGCCGCGTCGCCGGTGCCGGCCGCACCGCCGGCGCCGACCAGGGTGTGCGCCTCGTCGATGAACAGGATGATCGGCTTGGTGGACGACTGCACCTCCTCGATCACCTGCTTCAGGCGGTTCTCGAACTCGCCCTTCATGCTGGCGCCGGCCTGCAGCAGACCCACGTCGAGCACGCGCAGTTGCACGTCCTTCAGCGGCGGCGGCACGTCGCCGATGGCGATGCGCATGGCAAAGCCCTCGATCACCGCGGTCTTGCCCACGCCGGCTTCGCCGACCAGCATCGGGTTGTTCTGGCGACGGCGCATGAGGATGTCGACCAGCTGGCGGATCTCGTCGTCGCGACCGACGATCGGGTCCATCTTGCCGTCGCGCGCCTGCGCGGTGAGGTCGATGGTGAACTGTGCCAGCGCCTCCTGCTTGCCCATCTGTGCCGGCGACATCGCACCGCTGGCCTCGCCGGGCGCGCTGCCGCCGCCCATCCTGAAGCCGTCGTTGGCGCTCTGCCCGTCCTCGGGCGAGCCGCCGACCACCTCGGCGAACTTCTCCACCAATGCCTCGGGCTTGATCTTGTCGAACTCGGCCGAGATGTTGACCAGCGCGTTGCGCAGATTGCGCGTGCGCAGGCAGCCGACGATCAGGTAACCGGTGCGCACCTGCGCCTCGCCGAACATCAGCGTGGCGAACACCCAGCCGCGCTCGACCGCTTCCTCGACGTTGCTGGACAGATCGGAGATGGACGAGGAGCCACGCGGCAGCCGGTCCAGCGCATCGGTGATGTCGCGCGCCAGGTTCGACGGGTTGAGGTTGAACTGCTTGACGATGCGGTGCAGGTCCGAATCCTGCAATTGCAGGATCTGGTGGATCCAGTGCACCAGTTCCACGTACGGATTGCCGCGCAGCTTGCAGAACACCGTCGCGCTTTCGATGCACCGGAAAGCGAGCTTGTTGAGTTTCCCGAACAGCGCGCCGCGACTGATCTCGGCCATGTCATTGATCCTCTGAGTTGATTGCCAATCCCATCATGTCTGTTGCCACGTCGACCCGGCCGCCAGCGGCTATCCCACCGGTTGCAGCACGACCTCGTCGACGTCGTCGTCGTGCCGGGGCGAACCCATCCACGTCGTCAGGCCCATCCGTCCTTCGCGCCCCAGGCGCGTCACCGGGACGTCGGCCTTCTTCAGTACCAACTGCACATCCCAGGCTTTTTCCTCGCCGACGTAGGTTTTCACCGCGGCCACCAGTTGCCGCAGCGCTTCGCCGCCGGGCAGGAAGTTGTTGAACTGGGCGCGGGTGAGCGGCCCCAGGCGCAGGCGGAAACGCTGCTGGCTGCCGCGCACGTATTCGCCGGTGACCGTGGTCAGGCCCAGTGCTGCAACCTCGCGCGAGGCGCCCAGGCGCAGCTGCGAGGCGGACGGCAGGCGCATCCATTCGGCGATGAACTCGACGACGCCCACCGGCACGCGGAAGAAGCGCTCCAGCATGCCCTGCAGGCCTTCGGCATTGCGCGCCTGCTGCAGCAGGCGTGCGGCGAAGAACCGCTTGAACTGGTCCGGCAAGGCGTCGCGATCGCCCAGATCCGGCGTGGCCAGGCCGACCAGCGCGCCCATGTACAGCTGGAAACGATCCTCCTCGGGACGATCCAGCTGCACCGTGGGCTGGGCGTCGGCCCAGCTGCGGTAGAACAGGCTCATCATGCGATGGTGGAAGATGTCGGCGAACGCGCGGAAGGTGGAATCCCGCGCGTTGATCTCGCGGTCCATCGCGTATTCGGTCAGGTGCAGCGGCAACGGCCCGTTCGGGCCGAACAGGCCGAAGAACAGGCCACGCATGCGCGCCGGGCGGCCGCCGCCACCGGGCTGGTAGCTGTCCACGGTGCGTGGCGCAAAGGCCAGCGAAGGGGTCTGGCCCAGGCGCACGAAGTCGTCGCTGACCTTGGTCGACTGGCCCAGCCGCGGACGCTCCGGGAATGCGCACTCCAACCGCCGGAGCGCTTCGAAGAACTCGAAGGACTCGGGATGGTCGCGCAGCGCGTTCTCCAGCGCTACAGCGTCTGCCGTGTTCCCAGCCGGGCGGGCCATCGGGCGACCTCGTTGCGTTCCAGCGTGCGCAGAACGGTTTCAGTGAAGGAGTTGATCGATACGTAACGGGTAAAGAACTGCTGCATCACCGCGCCCAGCAGGAACGCTCCGGTGCCCTCGAAGGCGCCGTCGTCGCAGGTCAGGGTGATCTCCAGGCCGCGGCCGAAGGTGATCGGCCCCGGCAACGGGATGCGTCGCACGATGGATTGCGAACTCACCGCCTTGAGCCCCTCGATCTGGCGCAGTGCGCTGGAGTCGAACTCGTCGCAGTACAGGGTCAGCATCTCGCGCAGTGCCGCGGCGCCTTCGCCCGCGTTGTTTTCCAGCAGCGACACGTAGTTGAGCTGCAGGTGGCTGAGCAGGCGCCACGCGGTCTCGCCGGTGGCGACCGAGGCACGCGGCTTGGTCGGACCGGCGACGCAGCGGATCGATTCCACCGGCGCGCCCGTCTCCAGGGTGAAGTCGGTGTGCGACTTGCCGACCGGCATCTGCAGCGGCAGGTCGCGGTTGGTGCACATCAGCTGCATGCCGATCTGGCGCAGCTCGGTGGAGTACGGCGCCTCGCTGGAGTCGACCAGCGAGATGAACATCTCGTTGCCGATGTAGCTGGAGCGCGCACCCTGGCGCTTCTGCCGGGAGGACAACAGCCGCGGCTCGCGGCGGATCGTGTAGTAGGCCGAGTGCCGTGCGTGCCAGGTGCGCTCGTCGCAGCCGTAGAACGGCAGGAAGCGCTGCTCCGGCTCCTGCCGGTCGCCGAACCCCTCGACGTTGCCGATGCTGTGGATTTCGAAATCCATCGGCCGGGTGCGATCGGCGAGGATGTGGTATTCGCTGGTGCCCTGCGTCAGGTGGATGCGATCGGCACGCCGCGGGAACAGGTTGATCGCCGGCGTGCAGAACAGCCGGAAGTTGCTGACGTCGACGGCGTTGTGCAGGCTGGCCACGCTGCGGTCGAACAACACCACGATCTCGAACTCGTTGCCCTTGGCCCGCGCCAGCAGCGACCGCAGGCCGGTGAACTCGGCGAACAGGAAGCGCTCGGGGCAGGCGAAATACTCCTGCAGCAGCCGGTAGCCGCTGAACGAGCGCCCGGAGTACGGGATCAGCGCCTCGTCGTCGTCGTAGCCGCGACGCTCGATGTGGCTGGCGTCGTGGTTCTCGTTGATCGCCCCCGACGCGCCCTGCGCGCGGACCTGGTAGCCGACCGCATTGCCGAGCAATTGCTCGTACAGGCGCTTGGGCAGTTCATCGGCACCGGCAAGGAATATCGGCAGCCGGTCCAGCGCCAGCATGTTGGCCTGGGCACCGGCGGTGACGCGGAACTTCAGGCGCAGGCCGGCGCGTACGGTCTTGCCGGCCGGCAGCACCACCCCGGCGGCGGCGATCGCGGCGGGGGTCTCGAAATACTTCGCCTCGGCCAGCTCCAGCGGCCACAGGGTGACCTCGTGGGCGGTGCGGTATTCGCAGGCGGTGCGGTCGTCCTTGCCGATCATGCTGCGCAATGCCGTGTGCCGGGCCACCTTGTGGCCGGCCAGCAGGCCGCTTTCCTTGAGGTCCGGGTGCATCTGCACCACGGCCATCGAGGGCACCGGCGCCAGGTAATGCGGATAGATCATCTCCAGCAGGTGCTGGGTGAACACCGGATACTGCGCGTCGAGTTTGAGCTGCACGCGCGCGGCCATGAAGGCAAAGCCTTCCAGCAGGCGTTCCACGTAGGGGTCGGCGCACTCGAAGCCTTCCAGGCCTAGGCGGCCGGCGATCTTCGGATACTCGCGGGCAAACTCGCCGCCCATTTCGCGTACGTGTTGCAGTTCCCGGTTGTAGTAGCGCAGCAGTCTCGGGTCCATGGGCGATCAGCCGAAGCCCTCCGACACCTTGAAGTTGCCGGTCTCCAGGTCGACTTCGGTCTTCAGGTACAGGTTCAACGGAATCGGCTGCGCCCACATTTCCGATTCGATGTTGAAAATCAGCGCCTGGCGATCCATGCGCTTGGTCAACGCGTTGACGTTGACGCGCAGGGTGTTGGCGGTCAGCCGCGGCTCGTAGGCCACGATGGCATCGCGCACACGACGCTGCAGCGCTTCGGCGTTGATTCCCGACAGCGCCGCACCGGTAAGGTCGGGAATGCCGAAGTTGAGCACCGAGCGGGAAACCTCGGGATATTCCTCGAGCTCGACATTCGCCTCCAGGCTCACGCAATTCAGCAGCCAGGAGATATCGCGGGTGACGCATTCGCGCAGTCGGGACACCGAGATCACGCGCTTCTCGCGGCTTTCCTCCAGCTTGCCCGGCTCGTCGTCGGTCAGGCGATCGAGCAGCGAAGGCTGAAGTCGTTCCTGGGTGGTGAGCTCAGCCATGGAAAGTCGGCACTCCGGCTCAGGCGACGTCGAAGGTGATCAGTCGCGCGTCGAGCAGCGGATAGTCGGCCACGTCGGTGGCCAGCATGCGCTGTCCCAGACCGATCTGGTCGCTGCCCTGCTCCACCCAGTCGGTCTTGCGCCCGAGCACGATGTCCTGGTCCTCGGACCGTTCGCTGCCGGCGTAACGCCCCGGAATGAAGCCGATGGCCTGGCCGCCATTGCTCCATGTCACCTGGGTGGGCACCCAGATCTTGTCGCGCAGGTCACTGGGGGCCTCGAATTTCAGCTCGCGCAGGCGCGAGAACGGTACCCAGGAGTAGCCGCCGTTGACGATGATCTCCAGGCACGGCCCGATGCGGGGGTCGGCATCGGCGATCCACTCGAACGCGGCGCCGTCGATGTTGCCCGCCACCGCGGGAGCCTGTTCCAGTGCCTGCTCGCGCAGCGTCGCGGCCTGCTCGTGCCTGCCTTCGGCGCCGAGCTTGAGCGATTGCAGCAGCCACGCCAGCCAGGGTTCCGGCTCGCCGATGATCACCGGCATGCGTTTGCCGGCGAAGACGTCGGCGCGCACCAGTTCGCCCTTCAGCGCCTCCGAATAGGCACCGACCATCATGGCGTTGAGCGGGTCGAGTTCGCCGCAGACGCTGAGCTGGTTCTGTGCCCGCTCCCATTGTCCGAGCAGCGCCAGCAACTGGAATAAAAAAACCCGGCGCTTGGCATCTGCCGGGTTGTTGCGTACTTCCGCCGTGAGCAGTTGCAACGCTTCGTCCGGCCGGCCTTCTTTGAGCTTGCTTTCGGGTGTCATGTCGTCTCTCGATGCCGGCGCCCCGTCGGCAGCGGGGCCGCGGGTGCGGGAAGGTCGCCGTCACCCCGACCGGACGATCCCGGGTGCAGGCGGACAAACGCCGCTGGTCGCACCCGGAAGTCCGGGGTGCGACAAGCCGTTGCATTCGTCCCCTGCACCTGGACCGCCGGACAGCAGGTTCCGGCGAAGCCTGGTCAGGCGCCAGCTCAGCTCGCCGCGACTTCCTCGACGCTGTACCCGACCGTGCCGGCCGAAGCCACCACGCCCTTGTCGTTCTGGGCGAAGTACTCGACGTCGAACTTGGCGAAGCTGATCGAGATGTTCTCCGTCAGCATGTCCTCACCGCCCGAGCCGCCGGTGGAATAGCTGGTCACCATCGCGCTGGTCAGCTTGATGGTGAAGTAGTCCTCCTGCTTGCCGCCGGCCTTGGACACGAACAAGGTCGCGGTGCCGATGTGCGCGCCGGTGACCAGCGCCTTGATGAAGGACGTGGTGCTCTTGTCGAGGTACTTGGTGAAGCTGATGTCCTGCACGTTGGCCTTGCCCGCGCCGCCGCCGGTGCCATGGCCGAAGGAACCGCTCTGCGACATCCCCCAGGACCAGGCCAGCAGCTGGATCTGGTCCTTGTGCTTGGTGTGCTTGGATTCGCCGGTGAAGGTGACGTCGCCGCCCTCCAGCTTCAGGTGCATGTCTAGTGCCATGAGAATTCTCCTTGTCTGTTGAAATCAGGTGAACCGGACAGTTCTCGCTCGGAGGAAGCTGCTCGGCGATTGACTGGTACTGCCAGTTGAAACCGTGGAACGAACCTGCGAGAAACTTCCGGGTCAGCTCTTGGCCGCCGAAGGAAGACGGGACACCAGCCTCAGGGAAACGGTCAGGCCCTCCAACTGATAATGCGGCTTGAGGAAAAACTTCGACGTGTAATACCCAGGTGCTCCTTCCACCTCTTCCACCACCACCTCCGCGGCCGACAAGGGTTTGCGGGCCTTGGTCTCTTCGCTGGAGTTGGCCGGGTCGCCGTCGACGTACTGGTTGATCCAGGACGCCAGCCAGCGCTCCATCGCCGTACGATCCTTGAAGGAGCCGATCTTGTCGCGCACGATGCACTTCAGGTAATGCGCGAAGCGGCAGCAGGCGAACATGTACGGCAAGCGCGCGCCCAGCGCCGCGTTGGCGGTGGCGTCCGGATCGTCGTACTCCTCCGGCTTGCTCAGCGACTGGGCACTGATGAACGCGGCCATGTCCGAGTTCTTGCGATGCACCAGCGGCATCATGCCCATCTTGTCCAGCTCGGCCGAGCGGCGATCGGTGATCGCGATCTCGGTCGGGCACTTCATGTCCACGCCGCCGTCGTCGGTCGGGAAGGTGTGTGCGGGCAGGCCTTCCACCGCGCCGCCGGACTCGATGCCGCGGATGCGCGAGCACCAGCCATATTCCTTGAACGAGCGGTTGATATTCACCGCCATCGCGTAAGCCGCGTTCTGCCAGGTGTACTTGGACGAGTCCGCGCCGGCAGTGTCTTCCTCGAAGTTGAACTCCTCCACCGGATCGGTGTTGGCGCCATACGGCAGGCGGGCCAGGGTGCGCGGCATGGTCAGGCCGATGTACTTGGCATCGTCCGACTCGCGCAGCGAGCGCCACGCGGCATAGTCCGGCGTGGAGAACACCTTGGCCAGGTCGCGCGGGTTGGCAAGCTCGTTCCAGCTGTCCATGCCCATCAGGGTGGAAGCCGCGGCCGAGATGAACGGCGCGTGTGCCGCCGCAGCAACCTGCGCGATGCCCGAGAGCAGCTCGACGTCGGGCGGGCTGTGGTCGAAGTAGTAGTCGCCGACCAGGCAGCCATAGGGCTCGCCGCCCAGTTGGCCGTACTCTTCCTCATACAGCTTCTTGAAGATCGGGCTCTGGTCCCAGGCCGTGCCCTTGTAGCGTTTCAGGGTCTTGCCCAGCTCCTTCTTGGAGATGTTCATCACGCGGATCTTCAGCAGCTGATCCGTCTCCGTGTTGTTGACCAGGTGATGCAGGCCGCGCCACGCGCTTTCCAGCTTCTGGAAATCGGGGTGGTGCATGATCAGGTTGATCTGCTCGCTGAGCTTGCGGTCGATCTCGGCGATGTAGGCGTTGATGGTCTGGGCGACGTCGTCGGAAACGATGTCGGCCTTGTTCAGCACCTGCTCGGCCAGGGTGCGCACGGCCGATTCGACCTCTTCCTTGGCGCGGTCGCTCTTGGGTTTGAACTCCTTGCTCAGCAACGCAGCGAAGTCGCCGGCGTCGAGAGTCTGTACGGCGCCTTCCTGTTCGGCTAGCTTTTCGGTGGCCATGCGTGCTTACTCCCCGTCTTTGTTGGTGTCGTCGGCGGGCTTGGGCGCCGAAACCAGCGACTGCAGCAGCGCCGGGTCCTTGAGTGCCTGGGCAATCAGGTTTTCAGCGCCTGCCTTGCCGTCCATGTAGGTATCCAGGTTGGCAAGCTGCGTGCGCGCCTCGAGCAGTTTCGCCACGGCGCCCACCTTGCGGGCGACCGCCGCTGGCGAGAAGTCGTCCATGCTCTCGAAGGTGATGTCCACCGCCAGGCTGCCTTCGCCGGTGAGCGTGTTCGGCACCGCGAAGGTCACCCGCGGCTTCATCGAATTCAGGCGGCTGTCGAAATTGTCGACGTCGATCTCCAGCGCCTTGCGATCCTCGATCGGCGGCAGCTCGCCCGCATTGGCACCGGACAGGTCCGACATCACGCCCATCACGAACGGTACCTGCACCTTCTTCTGTGCGCCGTAGACCTCGACGTCGTACTCGATCTGCACGCGGGGCGCACGATTGCGCGCGATGAATTTCTGACTACTTTGCTTGGCCATGCGACTCTCCCGGTGGGCATGCTTGGGTTTTCGAGATGCAGCATTCATCCGCCCCGGCGCGGCCGGGACCTGCCCGGCGGCAACGGAACGAAAAGTCATTGAAGGCAGGTGCGCAGACGCGGCGGCGACCTTGCACGGTCGTGACCGAGACATCGTGCGCGCGGCATTGGCGATCGGCAGAAAGATCGGGCGACACGGCAACGCGCCCGCGCGAACCGCGTCGACGTACGGGAGCAAGGCACGATTCCGATGGCGACTGTGCACGCAAGTCCATACGTCCCCTTCGTTCCCCCCGGCGGTTCGGCAGTGGCGGCATGACATGCGCCGCGACGGATGCAACGTCTCGGCACACCATCCGACTTTACTGAAGCACCACATCCCGCCGTCGCACGTCGAAACCGATGACCACCCCACCTCGGCGTTGGACTTGGCGTAGCTGCGTGCCCGATCTCCTCGTCGCCTCACGGCGCGCCCGGACCCGAAGATCGCTGGCAGCCGGAGTACGATCGACCGTCCGGGCAATCTACATCCGTGAAGAGATTGCTGCAAGCTGAATCGACGGAATTCCGCCGATCCGCGAGGGAGCGGCGAGAGGGCATCGAATCGCGCGGCTGGCGAGGGCACGCGCAGCGGACGCGAACGTGTTCGGCGAACGAATCAGATGGCCGCGCAGCCAGCGACGAGCGCGCCGTCGCCCCACGAAAAAGGGGAACCCTGGCCGGATTCCCCTCTCGGTTCCACTCGATCGGTGGATCATGGAATTGGTGGGCGGTACAAGGATCGAACTTGTGACCCCTACCATGTCAAGGTGCGGGAAGATCACGAAATACAATGCGTTGCGGTTTCACGGCGGCGTTTTGAATCACACAGGAATGCGGGCTGAAGCGCCATTGCGTTCCAGTTGCGTGTTAGGAGGTGAGGATGACCAGAGCAACGACTGGCGTAACGACCGCGCTCTACCGCCATTTCGATGCGGGCGGCGATCTGTTGTACGTCGGCATATCGCTGAGTCCATTTCACCGGTTGGCCAAGCACAAAGAGCAGTCCGCGTGGTTCGGCCAGGTCGCGCGCATCACGATCGCATGGCTCCCTGATCGAAAGTCTGCCCGCGCAGCGGAGCATGCCGCGATCATTGCAGAGCGGCCGAAGTTCAACAACCAGCACAACCCGGTGAGACCCTTGTCGAAAGCATTCCTGAAGCAGTTGCGCACATCCCCATGCGTGCGCGAGATGGCCGCCAAGGAAAAGGCGCTGGAGCGTTTGGGCCAGTTGCTTGGGCTGCTTCCGGAATTGCCCCGGCCATCGGCCCGCGCCTGATCGCACGTCGCCCGCTTCCTGCTGGACAGACTATCGCCGGATGAGGCCTGACGGCCGGGGCGATTGGAAAGTTATCGCGTCGGATTGTAAAGCGATGTCGGCGCTCGCTGACAATGCGCGTCAGGCAATCGACTTCGTTTGCGCTTCTCACCCGCCGCTGTAGTAGCTCACTCCATCCAGACTGATGTAACTGGCGCTAGTCGCACCGTACACCAGCAGATCACCAGTAGTGCCGATCTGGACAAGGCACGACGTGTATTGGGGTGTTGATGGCTGGTTCATCATCACGGTGAAGCGCAGCGTAGCTGTTGGTCTCAGGTGCTCAGGCAGCGTAAAAATGGCGGTACCATCGGTCGCTGTCCCCGGTGTAGCGACGCCTGACAGGGTTACTTTGCCATCCGGCGTCACTGCGTAACTGATGCGCGATCCCGCAGTGGCATCCGTCCAGGCATTTAGCATGACAGGATTGAGCTGCTGGAATACTGTCGATCGGTCAGCGGCCGACACCAGCGAGCCAAGAATGCGGCGCGCGATGGCGGTTCCGATCAATCGGTAGCTGTAGGCGGTCGGGTGGATGTTGTCGCGCACCATCGAGTCGGCGCCATTCACTCCTAGCGTCTGCGTCAGAAAGCGCACGTCGATGGGACCAGTGACCATCGTCAGGTCAACACACGCGACGCTGTGCACGGCGCAGTAACGCAGCAGCACCGAGCGGATGGCCATGCCGCCGGCCGAGTTGCCCGAGGCCTGCCCATTGCCCGCGCCCGCTTCGGTCTGCGTGTACCACAGCGGCGGAATCCAGATGATCGGAATGCATCCAGCGGTGTTGCAGATCGCCACCATCGCGTCGATATTGCTGATCGTGGTCGTAGGGCCGAACCCCTGCTGAATGTCGTTGGTGCCGATACCGATGACGCAGAAACTGAATCCAGCCACGCCAACGCTTTGCATGAGCGACAGCGCCTGTGTCGAGTTGTAGCCGGAGACCGCATTGTTGACCACGCGCATCACGCGGCACCCGTTGCTGCCGTCCAGCGCCTCGCGCATGGCATAGGGCCAGCCGCCGTGGGCGTCGGCGGTAAGACTGTCACCGTAGAGGGTGATGCTCACCGGCTGTTTGCCGGCATTGGGGGCGCACTGACTCTTGGTCCAACCGATCACCGACATGGTGGTCGCGCCGCTCGCAACAGGCATGACGCCGAAACCTGCGCGGTAAATGTCGCCAGCCGTATTCACGAATAGCGCGGATACGCCGTTGAGCAAAACCTCGAAGTGCCGCCGATCAAGGATGCGGATGGTCCACACGCAGTTTTCCGGGTAATACTGCGGCTGGGTCGTGAATTGTGTGCCCGACCCCACCGTGACGGTCGTGGAAGCCTGGCCGGTCAGCTTCGTGATGTACTGCGGCGCGGCTCCGCTGCCACCAGCATAAAGGCCGTAATAGCCCGCCGTGGTGCGGATGACCGCAAGACGGTTGTAACTCCCACCCGTGTCGAACGCCGCTGAAATATCGTCGCCACCGCGCACCGGCAACGTGGAGGCGTACCAGGTGCTAGCCGTTAGGCTGTTCCAGTTGACGAACGGATAGGGCTCGGTGGTGCTGATGCCGGGGGTGGCACTGGCCCAGCTATCGCTGGATGGCCACGAAATGGATTCGTTGTTCAGACCGGCCAGGTTAAGGCCGATCATCACTGGATTGACGGCATCGGCATCGTTGAGCCAGATCGACTTGTGGTCGAACGGCTTGCCCATCTCCGATGACAACTGATAGTCGTAGTTGAGGTCGGTGTTGTGCAGCTTGATGTTTTTGGTCGTGCGGATGCTTGAGGTCATGCCGAAGGAGACGGCAGCCGACGAGGCATGGATGGCAACGCCGGCATCGGGATCGAGAACAACGCCCGATAGGTCGGTACTGGCGGTGGTAAAGACGTACTTGCCTTGGTCCTTGAACGGCAGCTTGACCGTGCCGCCGACCAGCAGCGTTTTGGCGCTGGTGAAGGCCGCGTTGTTCGTCGTCAGGCCATCATCGGTGCCGCCGAAGTCCTGCAATGAGACGCGCTCGCGGACTTTGTCCTGCGACACGCGCGCGACAGCGCCCGTGCCGGCTTGCAGGAAGCCGACGAGGGCGGCGCCCTTGCCGGCACCGGTGGCCGCCAGGTTGACCCGCAAAAGCATGTCGCCCGTGAGCGCCGTGCTGCCCGCCTCCACGCCCGTGCCAGCGGCGTTGATGACCAGAGGCGCCAGCGGGATCATCACCGGCACCTGCCCGTCGATGTCGGCAAGGCCTGCGGGCAGCCGAATGGCGCGATCGTTCTCGTCGGCGAGCTGCTGGATCTGCATCTCCAGCCGATCCATGGCGTCCTCGTGCATCGTGGGGAAGAACGAGCCTTGGTTGGTGAAGTCGGTCGGTTGCGTGTAGGGCAGCACGCGGCGCACGTACAGGCTGGTCCCGGTGGCGACAGGCAATGATGTGGCCACGGTGAATCCGTCCTGGTTGCCGGCGCCTCCGATGGTGTAGTCCGTGTCCAGCACCAGCGGCGTGTCGACGCCCGTACTCTGGTCGACCAGCGACACCAGCACGTCGGTGTCGTTGAAGATGCGCCACGCGCAGCTGAACCCGGTGGCGACGTTGTTGCCCGGGAAGACGTCCGAGGCCTTGGTGGTGGAAACGGTCACGGTGCAGACCTCCAAAAAAAGGGCCGCACGAGGCGGCCTGGGGAGAAACGAAAAGCCCGCCGGGTGGCGGGCTACTGGGCGATGGTGTCGGGGTTCGGTGCCCGGCTCGGCAGGGGCTCGTCAACCTCCCACCAGCTCGGTCGCTTCTGCTGGCGTGCCTTGGCCTTCATGCGGTTGAGGTAGCCGGGGGAGAAGTAGTCGGAGAGCTGGTTGAAGATCAGGCGGTCCATCGCGGCGCGGGTGTACCAGAGCGACGCGCCCGGGACGTAGGATTTCAGCGTGCGGACTGCGGCGGCGCCGGTCGGACGCATCTTGCGGGCCAGGTCGGCGTCAGGGTCGGTACCTTGCGCCACGGTCTGCTGAAACAGGTTCAACACCGTGCCGATGTCCTGCACCATCGGGCCGGCGGCGGTCTCGGACAGGCTGCCCCCGCGGCTGCTGTACGTGTTGATCAGGAAGTCGCCGTAGATGCTCAGGCCGCCGCCGGTGATCAGCGCGGCCAGCCAGTTCTTGCGGCCCTCCTCGGACGTGACATTGAGCGTGCGAGGGTCGCGACCGAACACGATGTCGCGAATGCCGTTGGCCACCGCGCCCAGCACGGTCGACGAGGCGATCAGCGCGGCCATGTACGCCGCCGAGCCTTGCTTCGTCTCGAAGCCGTGCAGTGCGCGCTTGATGTGCGACTCGATCATCTCGAAGCTGAAGGAGCGAAAGGTCGTGAAGCTGTGCATCAGGAAGCCCTTGATGCTGTCGTCGTTGACGTCGGCGCCGGCGTGCAGGCGGGACTTCGCATGCGGCTCGATCACCGCGCGGTCCTGCTCGCCGTAGACGAAGGCCATCAGGTTGGCCGCCGCCCTGTCGCGTGCCAGGTCGGGGTGCTCGTTCGTGACCCTGGCGACCTCGGCGTCGGGGATGCGGTAGATTTCCTCGGGAGTGATCAGGGTGTGGTTGCCGGCGAAGTCGTCCGGCTGCGCCAGGCGCATCAGCTGCCAGTCGGCCTCGGTGATGCCGGAGTGTTTCAGGAACCGCTGGTCGGCGTCATTGAGCGCGGCCAGGGTCGGGTGATCGCGCAGCGCCTTGCCGACCTGATCCATCATGCCGTAGCTGAAGGCGCGCCGCCGCGCCTCAGTGAAGTACGGCAGCAGCGTGACCTTCATGAAGGTGTTGGTCAGCTTCGAGGACCAGCCGTGGCCGCCCACGTCACTACCGTAGCGCGCCAGCTGCTGGGCGTAGGTGCGCACCATCAGCCCCGCCGCCTCGGCGCGCTCGCGATCAGCTTTCAGGAATGGGTGGCCGTAGGTGGTGCGCAGGTTGTTGAGGAACAATTTGAACTTCGGGATGCCGTTGACGTGCGCGGTCAGGTGCATGGTGGCGTGATCGCCGAACGACGAGATCAGCGCGGACCCCAGTTTCAGCACCTGCAGGCGACGGTACACGGTCGCGGCCTTGCCGAGCATCGTTTCCGGCGGCGGCGCGCCGTTGCCGGCGATGAAGTTGTACAGGCGCTCGACGAATCGACCGCGCTTGTCGGCCGTGCCCTTCTTGGCCGGGTCGGCGTCGATGAGCTTGGCCGTCTCCTGTTCCAGGAAATGCGCGAACTGGCGATCCGCGTTCGGGCCGAACTGCTCCACCAAGGCAATGTCCCGCGCCATGCGGTGCACGTGCCCCATCATGGCGTCCAGCACGCCGCGCTCGGAGAACTGGCCCATCGCCTCCATGTAGGCCTGCGCGTCCCGCAGGTGGATCTGGCGCTCGGCGCTGTTGCGGTTGGCCTTGATGCCGCCGCCGACGTGCCCGCCCTTGCCGATGACCTTGTTCGCGCCCTCGGTCACCACCGAACGCCAAGCCTCGCCGAGGAAGTCGCGCAGTTCGGCGTCCGTGTAGGCGCGACCGTCCTCGTGCACGTACTTGCTGCGGTCGAGTCGCGGCAGCATGGCATCCGTCCAGGCCTGCCTGCCGAGTTTGATCAGCCGCATCCGCGACCAGCTGTGCGGCATGCCCCAGTTCTCCAGCCGCCCCACGTCGCCGCCGGCCGCGTTGAAGCGCTGGCGCAGGCGTTCGGCGATCACATGGAAGTCATCGGCGGCCCGCTTGAACGCTGCCGGCACGCTGGTGTCGCCGTGCAGTGCCCGGACCAGCACGCCCTCGGCCACGCGGTCACTCAGCAGTTTGAGGAACTTGCCGCCGGCCACGTTCCAACTGCGCGTCATGAAGGTACTGGCAGCCGCTTCGATGCCTTGCGCGGCACCCTCCACGCTGACGATGTTGTTTTTGCCATCCGACTCGCTGGTGAGCATGCGTGAGAGTGACGCAACCCCGTCCTTGTCGATGCCAGCGGACACCTGCGCGTCGATGTAGGCGCGCATCTTGTCGTGCGTCAGGATGCCCATGGCCACGCGGTGGCGGCGCTTGGCGGCCTCGTGCAACAGGTCGGCCGCGGCGTCCTCGCCGGCCAGCCTGATCTGCTCATCCGCCGGCAGCGTCTGCCAGCGCTGCGGATCGGCTTCGGCCAGCTTGCGACGCGACAGCCGAATCCGGTTCTCGATGTCGCGGGTTTCGCCCTGGTTTGGCGTGCGGCCGAGCGCCCGCCCCACCGCCTGGATGCAGTCTGCCCTCATGCTGCCTCACTCCCAAAACGCAGGAAGCAGGCGACCGCGGCCGCGATGGCCTCGCCTTGCGTCTGCGCCTGTTCAACGTCGTGGTCTGCCGAGCGCAAGGCATCGGCGGCGGTGGCACCGTCAGCTAGAACGGCATCCGGATGCGCGGCTGCGGCGGCTCGCGCGCGGTCGACTTCTCCAGCTCGCGCCGGATCGAGGCCAGCTCCTGGCTGGCCCGCTGCATCTGATCGAGAAGTTCCTTGCTGCGCTGGTTCAGCGCCTGCTCGCGCGGCGTCAGTTCCCGGAGTGGGCGCTTCGGCGGCATCGCGGGGGGTTACTCGCCCCGGTTGACCAGTTCGAGCTTCACCGGGCGTTTGCCCTCGGCGATCCACTGGCGCACCGTCTCGCCCACGGTCGGCAGATCGTCGCTCGGATTCGCGACGGTCGGTGCGGAGTCCGGCGTCTTTGCGTCGCTGCTTGTCAGCGTACTGAGCTTTTTCCGCAGTTTTGACATCAGGCCCGTGTCCATAGCTCAATCCTACGCCCGTTTGCCGGGCCTCGCTACCGTCCTCGAAGGTTGCTTTGAGATCCATCTTGGCCAGCCGGTCCCGCACGCGCTCCATCGCCGCAGTCACCTCCGCCTCGGTTCGTCCTTGCGCCACAAACTCGTCGCCGCCGCGGTGGAACACGTTGCCCTCGCCCAGCTCCCTGGCCATCAGGGCGCCGATCTGGCGGATCACCACGTCGCCGGTCTCGTGGCCCAGGTTGTCGTTCAAGTCCTTGAAGTTGTCGGCGTCGGCGAACACCTGCACCGGCAGCAGGTTGCCGGCGCGTTCCGCCTCGGCACGGCCGGCCATGTTCTGCACGCCGGCGATGGGCTGGCCGGCGACCTTGGCCTGGCGCGCATCCTGCTCCTGCAGGTCCAGTAATTCGCCCTGCTCGGTCGGCGTCAGTTCCACACCCTGCCGGCGGCGATCGCGCAGCTCGGTCAGCCGAGCCTCGTAGGGCGCCGGCTCGATGCCGGGCAACTCGACCGATTCCGGCGGGCGTGGCGCGCCGGTATCCAGTTGCTCGGCCGGCACGCCCGCCTCGGCCAAGGCGTCGCGCAAGTTCTGTCGTGCCGCAATCTCCGGCGTGCTCTCTGGAGCGATCTGCTGGGCGATGTCGCGAAGCTCTGGATCCGTGTCCGTCCGGCTCAACTTCTTGCGCAGGTTCGCGGCCTTCGATTCGGCCGCCATGCCTTGCTTGTGCTGCTCAAGCTGTTGGCGAATCGTCTGCAGGCGATCTTCTGCGAAGCTCACCTCGGCTGGGGTGAGCATGCTATCTGCCGACTGCATCACGTTGTTCTCGCGCGCACGGTACTGCTCTCGCAGCAGGTCCTCCAGTTCGCCGCCTTCCTTCGCCATTGACTTCACCGCATCCGGCATCATGCGCTGCTTTGCCTGATCGTCGAGTGCGGCGAGGTGGTTGTCGATGATGCTGCCCACCTCGGGCATCGTGCGTTCCGGCGGCGCCGTCTCCCGCGGCACAAACGTGGCCTCGCGCACGATCGGCTCGACCTCCACCGGCTGGCCATCCAGCAGTTGCGCCTGGGCGGTGTCCAGCGCCGTGACGTGGGCCGAGGCCGACTTCGGGTCAGCCGGCACGCCAGGCGCGCTGTCGGTGACGCCCTGTGTGGCCTTGGCGGCCAGAGCGGCATCCACCGTGTCGGCCGGCGGTTTGGCCGGCACGCCTTCGCCACGGCTGGGCAGCAGGTGGAAGGCACCGCCGATGATGATGTCCGCCGCCAGCGCCGCGCCATCGTTCCAGCGCTGCTGATCGGCTTGGGCGGTGTAGCCGGCGGCAGCCAGGATGGACGAATCAAGCGCCCGGGTGCCGGCGCCGAACCCCGCGTTCAGCAGGGCGCCGCTGACCACCTTGGCCGTGACGGTCTTGCCCAGCGAGGAAATGCCGCCACCGGCCAGCAGCGAGACGCCGGTCAGCGCGCCGGAAGCCTGCGCGGTGGCTGCGTCCACGTCCTGCGCCTCCAGGTCCTGCGTGCGCTCGACACCGGTGGTGCCGGCCGCCAGCGCCAGCCCACTGCCGGGGGCGACCAGGTTGCCCAGTCCGACGCGGGTCAGCACGTCAGCCGCGCCGAACAGGGTGTTGCCGACGAAGCCGGTGGTCTGCGGGTCGGGCCGGTAGAACTCCGAGGCGGACTGGCGCAGGTTCTCGATCGACTGGTGAATCTGCCCTTGCGGCGTGCTGATGAAATAGTCGTTCTCGGACTTGCGCAGGTCGGTGAGATCGGCATCGCTGAGGTTGAGGCCGGCACGGTAGCCGCTGCCGAGAATGGCGCTGTCGGTCGGGTCCACCACGTTCGTCGCCGCACTGGCGATCGACAGCGGCACGCCGGCCAGGCCGGACGGAATGCCGGCCAGGCCCTTGTAGGCGCCGGTGAAGATGCCCGGGCCTTCCGGTGCGGCCGCCGATGGCGCGCTGCCGTAGAGTGCCGCGAAGGTCGCCGCCTCGTCCGGGGTCAGGGTGTCGGTCATCGCATGCTCGCCAGCTGGTCGGGGGTTGGCGCAGTGATCGGGCCGCCCTGCTCCGGCTCTCCGCCGACGCGCAGAGTTCCGTTCGGCTTGAACGGCTCGACCTTCGGCGCAGCTGCGGGCGGAGCGATACGCAGGATCACCGGCTGGCCTTTGTTGTCGCGCACCGGCGCGTTGCCGTCGCTGACGGCATACGTGCCCTCGCCCAGCCGATCGAGGTCGTAGCCGTCCAGATCCTGCTCGGCGAAACCGGGCGTGTTGGTGCGCACCGCCTGCCACTGCTTGTCGGCGGCATCCTTGAAGGCGTTGAAATCCATGCCGTAGGGTGGGATCACGGCCTTGCCGTTCCAGTCGCCCACGTTGCCGATCACCGCGCGCGCAGCCTTGTCGGCGAGCTGCGGGTCCAGGATGCCGTCGTTCTTGCCCGCCTGCGACGCCAATCCGGCATACATGGCGCGGAACGCCTGATAGGCCTGCGCCTCGTCCTCGCCGTGACCGCGGTAGGCATCGCCCACCACGTCGGCCCACTGCGCGCGCAAGCCGCTGGTGGCGCTGTCGCTTGGCATGGCGAACTTGGCCGCGCCGGCGCTTTCCTTGTCGGCCGCGGTGGGGTTCAGCAACGCATCGCCACGAAGCATGGTCTGCGCGATATCGGCGGCGTCCATGCTGACGGGCGACTTCCACCACAGCGAGCCGACCGTGCCCACCTCGGCCGCGCGCCCGTTTCCCATGATCCGGCCGGCGATGGCCACGGTCGGCGACTTGTCCTTGATCGCATTGATGACCTGAGCGTACTCGGCCGCCGGCAGCTGCTGCGCCAGCGCGCCCAGCGCCTTCGCCTTGTTGCCGGCGTCGAAGGCGTTGAAGGACGCGCCAAGCGCCTTGGCCTCGTCGGTGCTGAGCAGCTTGTAGGGCGTGCCCAGGCTGTCGCGCAGCGCGCGGGAGGGACCGATGCGGGCAGCGATGGAGCCGGCCAGCTTGTCGGGGCCGTCCAGGTCCAGCGGCTGGAAGTCGCCCACGCCAGCCTGCCGCGCCCACGCCACCGGATCGGCCTGCCGCGCCTTGAGGGTCTGCTGCATGGCCGATTGCAGGGCGGTGAAGTCCTGCTGCTTGACGGCGAAGTTCTCGCCCGGCGCCGGCGCGCGTGCGGCGAGCAGGTCGTGCATCTGCTGCGGGTCGAGCGTGGCCACTGTCTGCAGGTCGTGCCCGAGTTGCTGGTCGGCCTGATAGGCTCCGAAGCGCTGCATGCCCTCGCGATCGCCGTAGGCGCGGGTGTAGTCGGCCAGGGTCAGCGGCTGGGCCACGCCCTGCCCGGCACGAAAGGCGGCGGTGTCGTCGCGCTCGCGCTGCTCGATACTGCCGCGCATGCTGACCTGCCCGCGGTTCACCTCGGCCCGGGCGCGGTTGTACAGATCGACCACGCTGCCAGTGTCGAGCGCGTCGATCGTCGGGTTGCCGGACTTGCCGAGCTGGCCGATCGGTGCTGCGCCTTCGCCGGTGCCGGGCACGATCAGGCCGCTGCCGTTGGCGGTCACGGCCGGGTGCGACTCCGGCAGCTTGGCCGTGCCCAGCGCCGCCGACACGCCGGCCTGAACCTGTTCTGGCTTGTACGGGTTGGCGCCGTTCTCGTGTGCGATCACCGCGTTCGTGAAGGCGGTCAACGTGGCCGGGTCTTGCAGGTTCACGTTGGCAGTCGGGCTGACGCCCATCGCCTGCGACACGGCATCAATGTAGGCCTGCGTCTTGGCTTCGCCGTTCTCGCTGGCCGGCGCCCACTGGCCGATCAGGGCCGCCACCGATTGCGCACCGTTGGCCTGCAGGTGTTGGGCGTTGAGCGCCAGCGCGCGGATACCCGCCTCCGGCGTGGTGAACGACTCGTAGCGCGGATCGGCCGAGGCGGTCTTGCCCTCCCACTGCACGTCCGACTGCTGCAGGTTGCCCGGGTTGTTGTTGCGGATGCCGCGCGGGGCGTTCGGGTCGCCGGCGTAGGACTGGCCGGCGGCACTGTAGCGGCCCAACCCCAGACGCGCGGAGAAGTCTTGCAGCGCCGCCTCGGGGTTCTGCACGATGTAGGCCTCGACGTTGGCCTTGTTGGCCGACTCGAAACCGGCCTGCACCGACTTGGTGAACTTCTCGATCTTGAACGACGTCAGGTCGGCGGCCTCGCCATGCGCCTGCCCGTACTGCTTGATGGTGGCGATGCCGTCGTTCAGGGCGAGGTTGGCGCCGTCCATGTCGCCGGCGGCGGCCTTGCTGGTGGCCGCAGACAACGCGCTGCCGACCGCGCCCTCGAACGCGCCCTGCTGATAGCGGTCATTCTCGCCCAGCGCGTAGCGGTTGGTCTTGTCCTGCACCTGCAACCGGTGGTCGGCGTAGAGCTGGTCGAACTGCGCCACCTGCCGCGGGTTGGTCAGGTTGGCCCGGTACTGGGTGGCGAAGTCGTCGAACTGTTTCAGCGCCGCGCCGGGAGCCTTGAGCGCGTCTGCCCCCTGGAAGCTGTGCACGCCCTGCGGATTGTTCGGGTCGAACAGGTCCACTTCCTGCTGCGCCAGCGCCACGCGCGCGGCGTTGGCCTGCGCGGCGTCGGCCTTTTCCTGCTCGCGCTGCTGGATCGCGAAGAAGCGGTCAGCCGCACCGGACAGCGCCTCGCTCACGCCGCCATTCAACCCCTCGGCGGTGACGCGCGGGCTGCCACCGCCGGGCATGCCGAAGCTCTGCGGGGCAACGCTGCCTTCGCTGACACGCGGGACGATGACGGCCATCAGTTCCACCTCGTGCCGGACCAGAAACTGCTGTCCATCGTTGTCCCCTTTCCGCTACCACTGCCCAGCAGCGTGCCACCGCCACCACCACCACCGCCGCCATAGGCATATCCGGCCGCCTGCGAGGCGCCCTGCAGGAACTGGCCGAACTGCTGCGATCGACCCGCCCAACCCGCGTAGGCCTTGCGACCTTGAGCCTCCAGCGACTGCACCTGGAACCCATAGGCCTTCATCGACGCATTGATGCGCGCCTGCCGCTGATCCTGCTCGGAGAACATCGCGGTGTCGCCGAGGATGTCCGCCGCGCTGCCGGTGCTGAAATCGACGTTGTTGGCGGCGAAGGCGGCCAGCTGTTGCCCGCGTTGCAGGTTGCCGCGGATGCGCGCCTGGTCGGCGGCATAGCTGCCCTCGGCATTGGCGTTGATCGCCGCCTGGTCGGCCAGCTTCTTGTCCTGCTTGGCCACGTCCTGCTGGTAGTGCTGGGCCTGATTCGTCGTGTACATGCTGTAGGCCGTGCCCACAGCGGCGACGATGTACGGGATCGCGGCTACATAGCACACAGGAGGAACCTCGCGTAGGGAGCGTGCACGTGGAAGTCGGCCCCCAGCCATGCCAGCCAGCGCATGCACAGGGTGTTGTCGGTCAGCAGTACGTTGGAGAGCGCGCGGTAGCGGGTCAGCAGCTCGCGCACCACCGGCTTGGATGCCCGTGCGAAGGCACGCCAGTCGCGCTGCAGACGGTCGGTGCCAAGCAGCCAGGCCGCGCCAATGCCGCCGCCGATCAGCGTGTCCTGCGTGACGCCGAACAGGGCCACCGGCTCGCCGTCGAACAAGGCGGTCCAGTGCGGACCCGGACAGGCCACGCTCTGCTCAAGCGCGGCCAACGGTTCCACGCCGCCGATTTCGCGGCATTCGCGCACGTCGACCGCGCGCATGCGCTCGGCGATGTAGGGCAGGTGCCAGGCCTCCACCGGCACGATCGCGACCTCAACCACCGGCCACACTCACGTCGGCGATCAGGCCGAGGATGGTCAGCGGCAGCGGATCGTCCTGGCGCACGAACACGCGACCTTTGGTGTCCCAATCAGCGTCGATGTACGCCTCGATCAGGTCGTTCTGCAGCGAGTTGGGGTTGTAGTAGCCGTCCGAGACGCGCCGCGACTTGGCCTCGCGCAGGTGGTCGGCATCCTTGCCGATCTTGGCGCCGCGCGACTGCGTGACGATCAGCGACACCTTGGTGATCGCCTTGCGCCGGTCGCGCACGCTTTCCTGCCCCAGCGCGTTCACCTCCAGCGTCTCGAAGTCCGCCTGAATCGGCAGGCCGATGTGCACCACGGCCGCCGGCGCGTCCAGCGTGATCTGCCCGCTCGTCACCGTCTGGCGCGGCTTCACGTTGCCATCGGCCAGACAGGCCACGCTCTGGCCTTCGAGGTGGTCCAGCCCGGAGAACGTCAGCGGGCAGAAATCCCACGCCGTGAGCGCGGTATTGCGCAACGCGGTGTCGATCAACCCCACGGGACGCACGGTGACCACGGTGGCGCTGGTGTAGGCGGTGATCTTGACCGGCTTCATCACCGTTTGCGGCGAGCCGTTGGCGTCCACCGTGTCGGCGTAGAGCTTCACCCAGTTGCCGAGATTGCTGGCCGCGAAGATGGCTGTGCTGCAGGTGAGCGTCAGATCCTCGTCGCCCATCCATGTGATGCCGCCGGTCAGCGTCATGGTGGCGCCCGGCGCCAGGGCGGTGCTGCGCCCGTCATAGGACAGGCCGGCGTCAACGAAGAACCCGTCGCGCTGGTCGGCGAAGAATCGCGTTTCCAGCCGCTCGACGTAGCGCACGGTGGTGCCGTTGATGACGCGCCGCACAATCAGGTAGACCGCATCCTCCGTCCCTTCGGAGACCGAGCACACCGATTCGACGAACCCGTTGATGGTGTCGCAGTGGAACCAGCCCATCACTTGCTGCTCGCGCATGTAGGCCAGGCCGAGCAGCACGCCGTCATCGCGCACCGCCCAGACCACCGAGAACGGGGTTTGCTGATAGGCCCAGTCGACGATGGTGTGTCCCTGCACCAGGTGCGAGGCAAACACCGTCAGGTCGTTGCCCGTGTAGCTGTCCACCGCGAACTGGTAGCCGATGTCTCGCACGTAGGCGCCGCGGCCCTGCACGAACAGGCCGCTGTCGCCCACCACCAGCCCGGGAAGGCTGGACGCGCCGTAGTTGGATTGCGGCGAGAAGCTGACCGTCGAGGGCGTGATGACGTTGTTCGAGCCACCGGCGATCTTCCACTCCGCGCCCGTGGTGAGCATCACCAGGTCTTTCAGCGGCAACAGGTCGGTGATCGCGTTGACCTGCTTGGCCGAGAGCGTGGCGGTGATCGCGTCGTCATCGGCGGTCGGCACGCTCTTGCCGAAGCTGGAGTAGTTGCTGATCTTGCTCGTCCACGCCGTCTGTGGACGATCATCGGTGCCAGCGAACCAGAGCCGGCCGGCGAAGTATTCGACCTCGCCCGGATACCCGGTGTGGGGTCCCCATGCGCCAAGCGCCCACACGGCGGTCGCGTTGATGCCGCCCTGCGCGTACTGCTTGACGGAGATCGCCGCACCGTTCGCCGGCGGCTGATAGAAGGTGATGGTGTGCGCGGTCGCGTCGACCGTCCAGCCTTGATCTGCCATGGTCAGCGCTTCGCCACCGAGGTGTTGTGGGTGCTGATGTACCGCCCGGGTTCACCGCCGGCAGCGTAGTTGCGGTCACCGGCGTAGATCTTCGCCACCAGCTGCTCGCCGGCATCCTCCACGCGCACGATGCGCTCCCAGTGGAAGGCGAGGTCATCGCCAGCGACCGGCAGCGACAAACCTTCGATCGCATCGCCGTAGACATAGCCGCGCTCGCGCGTCTCGCATCGGGTGCACTTGGAAATGACCACCCAGGCGCCGCTCTCGCTTTCCAGGCGCCAGCAGGGCTGCAGGCTCAACATGGCGATGCGCGCGGTGTGCCATGCCACCGTGAGCGCAGCGTGATCCACGCAAGCGATCGCCTGCCCGTCGCAGTCCTGCGCCAGCATGCCGCCCGGAAGGTGGCTCATCGCCGCCACGCACGCCTCGACCGGGCCTTTCGGGTACGGCTGCGCGTTGGGGTCGGCGACCACTTCGGTGCCGCCCACGGTCACGACGTAGCGATCCGTCGACACCGCCGTATTGCCGGCGATCGTGAAGGTTGTCGTGGTGCCGTCGCCGGTGAGCGACCACGTCAACTCGGGCGAGCCTGCACCACCAAGCACGCCGGACGGCAACTGCTTGGTGACGACGCCGGTCATCTGCGAATCGGACACATACGCCGACAGCTTGACGATGCCGTATCCCGAATCGAGGTATTCCCACAACACGCCGACGGAATAATTGGCGGTGCCGTCGCTGCGCACGTCACCCGGGCCGTCCCACTGCGCTCCCTGATCGTGCTGGGGCGCGTTGCCACCGGCCAGCACGTAGGTGCCGCCGGTGCTGAGCTGGGCCGCCCGGTAGGTTTTGCCGGCGTTGCGGCGAATGGTCCCCACCGTGATGCCCTTCTCGCCCGAGGTCCACGGCTTCATGAGCGAGAGATTGCTGTCTTCGAGGTAGACCAGCATGCCGACCATGTCCGCGCTGAACACGCCGGCGGTGTTCGAGCTCACGGTCACGTTGCCACTGGACATGGACGCGGCCAGCTTGATCGCCAGGTTCGGGTTGACCGGTTGGAACGGACCCTCGTAGACCACGTATTCGCCCACGCTGAACGATGACGCGCTCAGGCGCTTCAAGGTCTGCGGCGGGTATTTGCGGTGCACCAACTGCATCACGTCGGCCGACTGCGTGAGGCGCACGCCCCAGATGTCGTCTTCGGTATACGGCGTGGTGACCGCCACCGGCGCGCCGCCACCGTCGACCACCTGCGCACCGTTGGCGTAGAAACGCGCGTACAGATGGCCCAGCTCGATCACATAGCTCTGCTGGCTGCTGAACTGGAACGGGATCAGCCGGCTCTTCTTGCTGCCGCTGTCCTTGGTGGCCTTGAGGAAGCGCGTGCCGGGCCGGTTGTAGCAGCCGCCATAGGCCGACACGATCATGTTGCGGCAGGTTTTCAGGCTGTTCGCGTAGCGCGCCAGGTCGGTGCGCGCGTACAGGCTCGGGCTGATCTCTCCGCCCGTGAAGGAGGGCTGTACCAGCTTCATGCGCGCGCCTGGATGGCGACCGAATCCGGCCGCGGGTCGTCGGCGGACTCGTTGAGCGTCTGCGCCTTGGCGCGCACCAGCGCGGCCAGGTACTGCTGCTTCGCGTTGGCCGCTACCTGCGGGCCGGTCGGCGCACCGAGGAATGGCGCGGCAATCTCCTGCGCGATGCGCCACGACAACGCATCGCTGAATCCGGGGTCGAACTGGTTGGGGTCGGTGATCTTGGCCGTGTAGAACAGATAGGCCAGCGGGAGGTCGGTGACGATGATGCGCCGGCGTGCGGTCGCGTTGGCGGCCTCGCTCATCACCTGGAACGGCACGGCCGGACGCGCCAGCGTGAAGCTGTAGCAATCCCAGTCGCGCAGCACATTGGCCGATAGATTGCGCACGCCCGAGCTGTCCGCCAATTGGCGCGCGGCGTGGCAATCGAGCGGGTACGCGTATTTGTAGGTCCAGCCCGGCGGCGGGTCGCCATCGACCAGCGCCAGCGCCACCACGCTGCTGGCGAAGTTCCACGGGAAATCGCGCAGCACCATGTCCACGCACGCGGCGTACCAGAGGCGATAAAAGTCGCCCGCCTTGCTCTGCTCGGCCGGGTCACCGATGAAGTCGGAGACACCGATGCGCGAGAGCGCGTGGTTGTAGATCTGGATGGCGGATGCCATGGTCTACCCTCGAAAAAGAGAGGGGCTCCACAAGGAGCCCCTCGAACGACCGCTGCTGGGGGTTACTTCTTGGCGTCTTCCGCCGGCTTCTTGTTCTCGATCAACCGCAGGTGCTTGCCGGGCTTGACGCCCTTCGGCAGCCTGACCACGGAGCCCGCGTGCTGCAGCGAGCCGTTGATGAACGACGTCTGCGTGACGCAGTACTGCTCGTCACTGGCTTCCACCGCCTTCTCGCGGGGCGCCGCCTTGCTCGGTCCATTGCTCATCGGTCAGCCCTCCCTCAGGCGTTGCCGGCGATCGGCTGGCGATCGGCGTAGGCGCGGTACAGCTGGGCATCCTTCGTGAGGAAGACATTGATCTTGCCAGCCGTCATCGGGCCGGTGGCGACCGTGTACTGGATGCCCAAGTACTGCTCGTAGTTGCCCGGCGGCAGATGCATGGCTGCCGTGTACCCGGCCACCAGCGAGGCCACCGGGATGGCCGCCAGCGGCGTGGCGTGCGTGGTGGCGGAGGTGGCCAGGTTGGCGGTGGAGTCGGACACCAGCGCCGCCGTCAGCGTGGCCGCACCAGCGGCGGTGAAGGCGGTGTCCACCGAGAGCACCAGATACACCGGCTCGCCGGTGCCGATGTCGCGGGTGACGTTGTCGGTGACGGGGCCCAAGTCGACCACGTTGGTCGAGATGGCGGTCGCGGTGACCGCCTGGGCGTCGGAGAACTCAAGGTTCGCGTCGAGAATCATGGTTTGGTTCCTCTGCAATCAGGATGGGATGAGCAGCGAGCCGGCGGACCGGCTCACCGCATGAGGCGTCAGACCACGCGCGCCTCGGAGTTGAGCAGCGCGTCGGTGCGGCGGCACGGCACCTCGGACGCCATCAGCACCCGCTTGCCGAACAGTTCCTCGACCGAAAGGGTCGAGTTCTTCACGGCGTTCACCTGCTGCTGGCGCAGGATCGAGCGGATGGTGCGGTTCATGTAGAACGCCGGGCGCACGCCGTTGAGCGAGTGAATCCGCTCCAGCGCCTGGGTCATCAGGTTGATCAGCTTGGCGCCGGTGGCGGCGTCGGCGGTCAGGTCGGACACATCGATGTTCGCGATGCGCACGACGTAGCGCCAGTCACGCAGGGCCAGGCCGCACTTCCACTGGTAGTGGTCGCGGTACGCGCGGTACGGATTGCCGTTGCTGTCCAGCACCGTATCGAGACCCAGGTCCTCGTGGAACAGGCCGGCACGCGAGGCCTTCGGGTAGATGCCGTGCACGGTCTTGGGACCCCAGCCGATCAGCCAGATCGAGGTGTTGTCCGTGCCGGTGCCGCCGGCGTCGATCACGTTGTCCTTGTTCTCGGCGCCGCCGGAGGTGGTCGGCACGTCGTCGAAGCGCGGGGCCATGCCCAGGAACGACTCGGGCGCGGTCACGCTGTTGCCGTAGAAGATGGTGCTGGCCATCTTCTGATTGATCGACTCGATGAAAGCCGAGGACTCGGTCAGGCGGAAATCGGACTCCAGGCCGTTGAGCTCGGCCAGATCCTTGTCCACGTCGGACCACGCTTCGAGCATCGCGCAGGCCTCGTCGATCTGCGCGACGGTGCTCTTGGAGCGCGGCACGCCCTGGTTGAGCTTGCGCCAGGCGGCATCGGGCAGGCCGGTGCGCACGGTGACGCGGTGACCGGTGGGCAGGTTGCCCTCCAGCCACGGCATGTCGTCGAGAATTTCGTTGTCCTGCGAGAGCATTTCCGCGACCTGCGCGGCCTTGCCATCGGGATCGATGCGCTTGGCGACATCGAGCAGGGTATAGCTGTTGGTACCAAGGGTTGCCATGGGTCGTTACCTCTGGATTTGGGATGACGGGTGGTCGAACAACACGGATGCGGCGGACTTCTGCGAGCCGCCAGCGGAGGGCGCCTGCACGAACGTGTCGTCCGAGATCGCAGTGCCGATGCGGTGGAACAGCCGGACGATCTCGGGGTGATTCCCGAGGCCGGTCTGGTCCATGAGGGTTTTCAGCTCCGCGGTGGCGAAGCGGTCGCGGGCCTTGAGGGCGACAGCGAGGGAGGCGTCGAACTTGTCGCCGCCGATCTCCTTGTCGGCCTTGGTGTCCTCGGCCCACTGCGCGACCTGCTGCTGGTGCGCTTCGGTTTGCTTGGCCTGGATCTTCTGGGCCAGCTGCGCGCCGAGCGGGATCAGCTTGTTGGCCTGGTCGTTGGTCAGGTTCAGCTCGCGGGCCACGCCCTCGAAGGCCGTGGTGGTTTCCGGTTCGAGCTCGAAACCGTCGGGGGCGGCCAGCTCGTACTTCTCCGGGGCACCTTGGGCGGCTTCGGTGGTGTCGGTCTTGCCGGCGTCATCCTTGCCTTGCTCGGTGGCCGCGGCCGTCGTGGTCGCATCGGCGGTGGTTGCAGTGGTGGTCTCGCTGGTCGCCGTGGTGGCGGCAGCGGCTTGGGTCGTTGCATCGACGACGGCGGCCGTATCCGTGGGGGTGGCGGCGGCGGTGGCTTGCTCGGACATGGGGAACCTCGGGCATGAAAAAGCCGCCCGGAGGCGGCTGGTGGTAAGGTGGCGGCCATGAAGACCGCTACCGGGAAAGTTCGTCGAACCTCACTGGCCGACAGGTTTTGTGACCTGCTGGATTCGCGTTCGACGTGGGTTGCGCTCATGGTGGCCGCGGCGGTGTGGTCTGCCGTAGGCCATCACTGGTTCTGGTTATGCGTGTGGTCGGTCCACGCGTGGGCGTTCTGGCCTCGACGCCTCGACCGTTAATCGTTCTCGTCCGCCTCCTCGGCGGGAATCAATTCGTCGTGCAGTGGCTCGGCCATCAGCTCGGCGAAGCGCGCTGGTGCGGCCAGGTGAAACTCGCCGAACATCGTCGTGCCGATCGAGCGCTGGCCCTCGCGGAAGAACGTCTCGCTGTTGCCGGTGAACGTGGTCTGGAACACGTGCGTCAAGCCGAGGTAGCGGCGCAGGTAGCGACGAAACGCCGGAAGGTCCAGCAGTTCGCGGATGTCGGCATGCTCGGCCTTTTCGATGCGCTCGGCGCGAAGCTTCTCTGCTTCGATCTGTGCCGGTGACTTGCGACCGCTCATCGAACCACCGCCAGCCGCGTGCGATGCTGCGGCCACAACCGCGCGACAATCTCGTGCTCAGGCATGCCCTCGGCCAGCCACACGCCGGCCAGCACCGCCAGCCCGCAGTCGTTGCCGTACCGCCGCGCCAGATCAACCAGCCGCCGCATCGCGCGCGACCGGTCAAGGTCAGCCGGCGATACCGTCACGCCCAGCTCGCGCGCCACATCGTGAATCTCGGCGATCATCCGCCGGCCCCGGCGTTGACCGCGGCACCGGCTGCGCCCAGCAGCGAACCCGGCGACGCCACCGCGCCGCCCGCATCCTTCGCCGCCTTGGCGTACTGCGCGATCGCCGGGGCCATGGCCGCCATCTGCTGCGCCTGCTGCGCCTGCTGCTTGGCCTCGCGCAACTGCGCCACCTGGTCGTCGCTGCGCACGATCGCCGGCGGCACGCCGATGTCGTTGGCGAACTCGTCCACGGTCTGGTCAAAGTCCACCTTGTCGACCACGCTGGCATCCATCGCCGCAATCCCGCCCACGAACTGCAGGAACTGGCCGATGCTCCCGGTCATCAGGAACTTCTGCGCCTGCGCGAGGATGGAGATGTACTGGATGTTCAGCGCCTGCCCCTGCAGCTCCGGCGGCGGCGGCGGAATCAATCCTGCTTCCAGCATGACCTGGAACGTCATCTCGATCGTCGGATCGAGCAACTCGTTGTTCAGGCGCTGCAGCACCGGCCCCAACATCAGCAGGCGTTCCTGGTCGATCTTGCCGACCTCGTAGGCCGTTTTACGCGGGTCGTCGGCCTGCCCGCTGATCAGCAGGAACAGGCTGGCGTAATAGGTGTCGCGCACGCGCTGGATGATGTCCTGCTTGTCCATCAACGCGCCCTGGTAGTCGGGCTGCACCTGATAGATCGGGGCCGCGCCTACCCTGCCCTCGTCGGCGCTGACGAATGTCACCTGTCCCGGCAGCCGGCCGACACCGCGGTTCTGCAGCGACGGATGCGCGGTCAGCGGCGGGTCGATGTGCTTGTCCACCGCCAGCGCGAACTGCTTCTCGCGCACCTGCAGCATCTTGGCGTCGCCCAACGCGTCCATGCCGGGGCTCGATCCGTAGATGTCCTCGCCCAGCACGTCCCAGCGCGGAGCCATGAAGCGCTTGCTGTCGAAGCCCGACTCGCGCAGGAACTTGTCCTCGTTGCAGCCGATCTCCCAATAGCAGCTCGACCAGGCCTTGTTCTTGCCGTCCATCTTGCCCGGCTCGCGGTCAGCATTCGGACAGACCATGTGCGCGACCTGCACGGTCTGCTCGTATCGGCACATGTTGTAGGCCTCGCGCACGCGGTCGGAACACTGTTCCGGCCCGAACTTCTCCACCACCTGCCGCACGGTCATCTGCAACTCGCGGTAGAGCGTGTCGACCTCGCGCCGGTGGTCGGTGGCGAGCCAGTAGCTGCCCACCGTCAGCGGGTAGAAGCGGATCACGTCGCGATCGTCCGGCTCGCACCAGATCGGCGCGGTGCCGTAGTCGCCCAGCTCGCGGTAGGCGGTTGGCAGGGCGTTGTACAGGTTCGAGCGTGCCAGCGTGTCGCGCATGCGCGATTCGACGATCCACAGCCACTGCTTGACCGCGGCCACTTCCATCAGGCCAGGGTCGGCGGTCAGCAGCCGGAACCACGGCTTGGCCGGGTTGGTCAGGCCCGAGGACAGGCCAGCGGCCAGCGCCTTGCTCGCCTGCGTCGGCGCGCTGTTGATGATGCGCTGGTGCTTCTTGCCGCCGCGGTTGGTCTCGGCCAGGCAGAAGCGGCCTGAGCGCGGCGAGATGAAGGTCTGGATTTCGCGCCAGTGCGGCTCCCAGTTTTCGCGGTCCTGCTTGAGCGCGGCGGCGCGCTTCTTGTAGCGCTGCAGCTTCGTTTCCATCGGCGCGCGCGCGGGCTGCAGTTGGGCCATGGGATCAGTTCCCGATCAGGGTCTTGCTGGCGGTCGTCGGCGCCTGCGGGGCACCGCTGCCGCCGGTCAGGATGGTCGACTGCTGCCCGGCATAGGCCTGCAGCCGGCGCTTCTCCGCCGCGGCGCTCATCTGCGCCTGGTCGTCGATGGCCTGCGAGGGCTGGATCACCGGCGTGATGGCAGCAGTCTTGGGTGCGCGAGGAGATCCACCAAGGCACATGATTCAGCCCTCCAATCGGGCGTAGGGGTCATAGGCGGCAGTGCCGCCCGCCGGGTCATAGCTGCCCGCCACGGCCGCCTCCAGCCCCGCAAAGCGAGGCCTGGGCGACACCGGGTAGGCGAAAGTCAGGGCCAGCGCGTCGGCAAGGTCGGGCGAGCGGCCTAACCGCTTCTTGATCTGCTCCTTCGGCTCGATCAGGAACTGGTCGCCCTTGAAGCTGTAGGTCGGCGTGGTCAGCTCGGCGATCAGGTTCGGCTCGTTCGGCAGCGCGCCGCCGGCCTTGACCCACTCCGCCATCGCAAACCACATCTCGGCGCGCTTGTTCGCGTAGCGCTTGTCGCCCGCCTTCGCCGCGAAGTGCACGCCGATAGGCGCTCGGCCCAGCAGGTAGAGGTTGTCGATCCAGCCGCCACCGAAGCCGCCGGTGTTGTCGATGAACACCGCATCGGCGCCCCACTCCCGTTCCTTGTGGGCGACGAATCCGGCGCCGTCCGTCGTGCGCACGTTGCGCATCACCTTGGGCGCGAAGGCGGCGATGCCTTGCCGCGGGAACATCACACTTGCGTCGTCGCCCTCGCGCGCCACGTCCACGCCCAGGACCTTGGCCGCGAAGTCGTAGTCGCTCTCGCGGTGGTGGCGCTCCATCGCCGCGGTCACGTCCTCGATGCCCAGCAGCGAGCGGAAGCCGCCCGGCGGGAACAGACCGAGAATCGTGGCCATCACCCACGGGTTGTCGCGCCCGTAGGTGGCGATCATCTCCCGCGCGTGGTCGATGCTGACGCGTGGCGTGCGCTTGGCGTCGTCCGGGTCGGCGGTGATCGTGATGACCACGCGCCCGGCAGTCCGGTTGACGCAGGTGTCGTACAGCAGTCCGTCGATGCTGGTCGGGTTGCCCGCCTGGATGATCGCCGCGTCCTGCGGCAGGCCGGTGAAGATCTGCTGCGCCGCCTTGCCCACGGCCACCGGCATGTCGCCGGTCTCGTCCAGCAGCACGAACGGGAATTGGCTGTGCAGGCCCGACAGCGCGCGGCCGATGGCCTCGGCGTTTGCGTCCTTGGCGAAGGACCGCGCCGAGAGGAACCACGTCTCCGGATGGTCGAAGGCGTAGATCTTCTCCTTCGTCCAGTTGAACGCGGCCTGCAGGAACGGCGAGCGGGTCTGCCACTTCGCCAGCTCCGACCACAAGTTGTCCTTGAGGTTGTCGCCGGTGATCGACAGCGCCGCGCCCTTCGGGTGTTCACCCGTGGCCGCGAAGCACGCCAGCCGATGCCAGCCCGCCCAGGCCAGCGTCGCCGACTTGCCCGGGCCGGTACAGGCTTTCAGCGCCAGCTCGCGCTTCGGATTCATCTCGCCGCCGAGCGCGGTCAGCGCATCATGCTGCCACGCGTCCGGCTCCACGCCGAAGTTGTCGCGCACGAAGCTGACCGGATCAGCGCGCCATTGCCTGATCCGGTCGTGAGCTGCCAGCCGGTTCACTCCGGCCTCTCACCACCGGCAACGATGGCCTCCAGCGACAGCGTTCCCGTGTGATCGAGTTGTTGTGTCGGCTTGCCCCATCCGCGATCAAGCAACGCCGTAGCCGCCGCGGCGCGTGCGGTGTGGTTCGCCTTCTTGTCACGCATGATCTCGGCCAGCGTCTCGATCGCCTCGACGGTGTAGACGCGGGCCAGGTTGCGCGCCGGGCCGGACGTCTTCGGCCGACCGCCTGGGTTTCCTGACTGGCCCTTGACGAACTTCGCCATCACACATCACTCCGCCGCGGGAGCCTGTCACGCGGCGTCGTCACCTCGTACCGCGCCTGGTCGCGCTTGTCCGCCCGCAGCTCGACGATCAGCCATACGATCGCGGATGCAATGGCAATCACCATCGCGATGCACAGCAGCTTGAAGGTCATGGCTTGCGCTCGGCGTTCAACAGGGCCTGCAACGCCGTCACTTGTGCACCGAGCTGGCGCTCGCGGGCATCGGCTTGCTCGCCGGCTCGAACAGCAGCGACTGCAGCTTCGACGCGGTCCGCAAGGGCTTGGGTGGCGGCTGCATCACGCTCGCGGGAAGCGGCGGAAGCTCCGGGCACGTCACCGCTACGGGTTGCGGGGCAGTTGTTGCGCAGCTGCACAGCGCCAGCAGCAACGGCAGCAGGAAGGGTGTCAGCGATCGACGGGTAGTCATGGGTCGTGGCCTGCAGGTAGCTCGATGCGATGACGGCGAAGTCGGTGGCTTGCTGGTGCTCCTTGACGCGCGCTGCCGCGTCAGCCTTGGCGGCGACCGTGGCCTGCGCCTTGCTGGCGGCATCCCATCGCGCCTGCACCTTGGCCGCGCCGATGCCGCGCTCGTGCGCACCGAACCAGGCGATGGCGCCGGCCATGGCGATCAGCAGCACGCCGGCCGCGATCAGCTTGACCTGCAGTCCCGTGAACATCAGCGGGTCACCGCGCAGGCGATGGCGACGAAGGCCAGCCAGAAAACGACGGAGAACGCGCAGGCGATCACGATGCCGCGGGCCGGGTCCAGATCGTCACGCACCGGCTTTGTCCGTGTCGTCGGCAGGCGGCTTCGGTGCCTGCTTGCGGATGCGCAGCAGGAAGCCCAGCGCACCGACGAATGGGGCAATGTGGCTGACCACGGCCGGCGGCAGAAGCGCCTGCAGGTCGGTGGAATGCAGCCAGATTTCCGGGAAGGCGATGATCGCGGCGAACACGTATGTCGTGTGCCAGCGCCACCATTTGCGGACGTCGTCGACCAGTTTCATTTACTTCCCCGCCACATCGTCAGGATCACCCAGATGGCCGCGCCGGCCGTGGCCAACTGACCCAGAACCTTCACGAATCGCACCACGCCGCGCGCGGTATTCCACGCCTCGACCAGGTCGCGGACGTTGCCGGAAAGCTCGGCCACCTCGCGGCGCAGGTGGTGCACCTCCCGGCTCAAGGCTTCGGTACTCACTTCGGCCGGGTCCGTCATGCGACCGCTGCCACGGCAGCCGCGTGATTCGCCGCCCAGTCGTCGGGCCGCGGCCTGCCCGGCCGCCAGTTGCGCTGGTAGTAGGCCCAGGCCCCGGCCGCGTCCTCGATCGCCGGCAGCGGCGCCGCGTCAGTCCACAGCAGCAGACGAGCGAAGGCACAGGCCAGCTGGTCGTCGCTCAGGAACGCGGCATAGACGTCGCTGGACACCGGCGCTACCGCCTGCAGGGCACAGACGGCGCGGGCGTACTGGCGCGACGACGGGTGTTCCAGCACGCCACGGATGCCGCCGCCCTGCTCGAACTGCCACAAGCTGCGCGCGGGACCGCCGTCCTGCCTACGGGTGCGAAGGCCTGACTCCTGCATCGCGATCGCCAGCAGTTGCACGCGCGCCGGCTTGCTGTCGAACTTGCCCGGCAGCAGATGCTGGAACGTAGGCACGATGACCTGCGCCAGAACCTGCGCTGGCGTGGCGGGGAGCTGGAGCATCGTGGTTCCTGAAGGAATGCTGCGGCAGGCCATCGGCACGAAGCCCTTACCCTGCATATCCCGGTGAAATGCGCAGCAAGAGGGAGGTGGTCAGTCGGCCGGCGTGATGTCGAAGTAGTACGCCTTGCCGAGTTCGAACTGAGCGTTCGCGACAGGGTTGGTGCACAGCATCTCGAAGGTGCCGCTCGGAGTCGCTTCCTGGAAACGCTGGTCTTCCGGGATGCTGGTGTCGTACTGCGCGCTGAACTTCAGGGTTCGCGCGCCGGCATGCCAGCTATGCGTGGAAATGGTGTCGAGGCGGAACTTGGCGCGGACGGACATGGCGGTCTCCGGAAACAAAAAAGCCCCGCCGGTGAGGGCGAGGCTTCGGATGGGGGTAACTGTGCTTGTGGCGGAAACTACGCGATTGCCCCCTTGACGTCAAGTGGTTCGCTGTCGGCGTGGCGGGCGAACTCCGCGCGGTCGATCGCGTTCTCGCACTTGATCCACAACCAGCCGGCGCCGATGTTGACCAGCGCCAGATAGTCGACGGGGCGAGTCCTGGGCCGCTGCGGCTCGACGCCGTGAATCGCGAGCCGGTAGGCGTCCAGCGCGGCGATCATCAGTCGGTTGGCGTTGCGCTTGCCCAGCACACCGGTGCCCGCGGCCAGCTTGCGCGCAAGCCACGTCACGATGTCCCGCTGCCGATCGTCGATCTGCAGGGCGATGCTGTAGACGATCCACGGCCCGACGTCGCCCGGGTGCGTCTGTGCGAGCTTGAGCGCCAGCAGCATTTCGGCCTCGGCGGTCAGCTTGCGGGAGCTGAAGGGCGATCCTCCGCCGGATTCGGGCGTCTTGAAGGTGGTTGAACCGAGCAGTCGGCCCAGCCGTTCCATCAGCATCGGGCGGTCCTTGCCGAAGAGTTCGCTGGTCGTCATGAGGCCCCCTTGAGCGTGTCGTGATCGGGTTCGAACTGCAACCCCGGCGTGCGGGTGCAGCGTGGAAAGGTGCGGCCTAAGGTGGGGCAGAAGGCCTTGCCAAACGCGACCTGGCGATGCACGCAATGCGCACAGGGATCGCGGTAGACCTCGGCCAGATGCCGGCGCGCAATGGCGAACTCGGCGGAGCGTTCGGGGCGGGAGTACGGCTCATCCATGCGCGGCTTTCTCGGCCCGCGCTTCCCGCTTCAGCTTTCGCCGAAGCTCGGCCAGCTTCCCCTGCATCGCCCGGACGTGCTTGTCGGCCACGTCCAGCGGCATCAGCTTGTAATCGGCACCCATGAACACGGCGAGCTTGTCGCCGATGATGCAGACCTCGGGCTTGATCGACGGCATCAGAACAACCCCAGCGCGATCGCCGCCCATGTGAGCTTGCAGGCGACGTGGATGGCCTGATCGGTGTTGATGCCGATCCGGCTCTCGCACTTCAGGTGATCGGTGACTGCATGGATCGCCACCTCCAGTGCGCCAAGCCACCACACGCCAGTTATGACGGCAACAAAGCCGCCGTGGATGAATGCATGAGCGAGTAACGCTTGCCACCACGGCACGTAGTTCGGGCCGGTGCGCGCCTTGTTGGCTGCAAGGAAGTCTCCTTGCAGTGGGTAATCGGCCAGCGCGTGCGCAGCAATCAGCAGGAAAAGGATCATGGGAATAGCTCCGGTGCGATCGCTTCGCGCACGATCGGCGAGATCGTCACCACCACGCGGGCGCCGTGCTCGTCGGGCTCCATGCGGTCCTTCACGATCCGGTGGTGCTGCTTGTCGTCCGCCCAGGCGATGCCGTTGAGCGCGTCGCTCAGCACTTTTTCGCAGTTGCCCAGGTCGATGCACTGCACCGTGTCGGCCCAGTAGTCGGGATCCTTGCGCGCACGCTTCGCCCAGTCGAGCGGACGGTGCGGGTACAGCTGCAGCTCGATGCAGACGCGGCCAGCCAGCGGACGCACGCCGGCGGCGATCGCGAGCTTCGCGCAGTCCTCGCGGTACTGCTTCGCCTCCGGTGTGACGTACGTGAGCGCCATCTGCCGACGCGAGCCCTTCGGCGTGATGATGCGCGTCGCCCAGTAGCGGTTCGCGCTGATCGGGTACGGCAGAACGAGTGTGACGCTTTGGGGCCGCAGAATCTCGTCGCGCGCGAAGCTGGCGGAAACCTGCTCGGTCCTGATCTGAGGCGCGTTCATGCCGCGTCGCTCCGCAGCTCCGCAGCCCGCTCCTGCAGATCGGCCAGAATCACGCCCCGCTCCATGCCGGTCGCGTACGTCCCGACCATCCAGCCGGGCTGCTTGCGCTCGACCTCGCAGGCCCGGATGCCACACGGATCGAGCGCGTAGGTCTCGCCGGTATCCGCGACAACGACCAGCACGGCGGCATGCTCGATCAGCAGATCCACGATCTTGCGCGCCGCCATCGCGCAGCCGTTGCCGCGGCGGGACAGCCAGCCGATGGGCACGTTTTCGGCGTGGGGGCGGTGGTGTTTCGGGCCGGTCATATCAGTCCTCGTATCCGTTCCAGCCGCCAGCGTTCGCGCGTTTGCCGAATCCGCGGAAACCCTGACTTGGACGCGCCGGCTCCATGGGTTCATCAATCTCGGTGAATCGCTGGTGGCGGTAGTTCGCGTGCAGGTGAATGTCGCCCGTTTCGCCGTCGCGTTGCTTTTCGACGATCAGGACCAGGTGCTCGCGCTTCTCGGGGTTGGGCCGGTGCAGGAAGATCACCACGTCGGCGTCCTGCTCGATCGCGCCGGAGTCGCGCAGGGCCTTGAGCGTCGGACGATGGCCCTCGCCGTCGCGGTTGAGCTGGCTCAGCAGGATCACCGGCAGGTTCAGCTCCTTGGCCAGCGCCTTGAGCGCCCGCGTGATGATCTGCAGTGCATCGGCCGTGGAAAGGTTCTTGCCGCTCGGCGGCGTCATCTGTGTGAGGTAGTCGATGGCGATCAGGTCGAGATGCTGCGTCGCGTGCAACTGCCGGGCTCGCGCGCAGAGCGCTTCGACGGTGATGCCGGGGGTCTCGTCGATGTGCAGGGACATCTCGGCGATTTCTGCGCCGGCGTTGAGTAGCGCGCCGAAGTCGGCGTTGTCGAACAACTCAGGTCGCTTCATGCCGGCGAGGTTGACCTGCGCGACGTGGGCCTGGGCACGGTCCGCGACCTTTACCCCGGTCATCTCCAGCGAGTCGAACAGCACGTGCTTGCCGTGGCGGCAGGCGTTGATCAGCGACTGGATCACGAGAGCGGTCTTGCCCACGGACGGGCGAGCGGCCAGCACGATCAGGTCGCCGTCCTGCCAGCCGCTGGTGAGGTCGTCCAGGCCCTTGATGCTGGTCGGGATGCCGGTCATCGCGCCGTTGGCGTCCGCGCGACGCTGCAGCTCCATCACCGACGCGCGGATGTACTCGCGGATGTGCTTCACCTGGCCGATGTGCCGCGGCAGGCAGGCGCCCATGAGCTGCTGCGCCTGGCCGAGTACGTCGGGGCCGTCAAGCCGTGCGATCTGCTGCCCGGCGAGCTTCACGCGACGTGCGACAGCGGCACTGGCCACGCGGTCGGCGTAGGCGCGGACGTTCGCCGTTCGCCAACCGTCACCGGTGGCCAGGTCGAGGGCCAGCGCGCCGAGCTGCGGCACGAGGTCGCCGATGGTCACCGCGTCGAACGGGGATTCCTCGCGGGCCAGCTTCGTGATCAGCGCGTAGAGCTTCCGGTGGCCGGTGCCGGCGAAGTCGTCCGGCGTGAGCAGATCGGCGACGCGCCAGTAGGCGTCAGCGCTGCAGAGACAGGCGCCCAGTACGGCGCCCTCGGCGTGTGTGGCGTCGCTCACGCGTCACCTCGCATCGCACCGATAGCCTGGTCCATCACCTTCGCGAACCTGTCCTCCTCAAGCAGCACGTCGATGTTCTGCTTCCAGGTTGAATTATTCGGGTTCTTCTTGCGGCCGGCGAGCCAATCGTCACCGCTGCACTCGGTCCAGTACGCGGTCCAGAAACCCTCAGGGGTGTACGGCCAGCCCTGCTGTCGGCAGACCTTCCGGGCGAGCTTGCAGACGGCCAGAATGCGCTTGCGGCGCTTCGGGTTCAGGACCTGGACGGACTGGCAGTCGGGCAGCGTGGCGTTGTACGTCGCCACCACGATCCCGACCTCGTCCGTCAGTTCGCCGCCGCCATCCTCGCCGCCGAGCAGGTCACCCGGCGAATGGTTCCCCTCACACTCCTCTCCCTTCCCTTCCTCTCCCCTCCTCTCCTCTCCTCTCCTCTCCGGGGTCGAGGAGTCGTCGACCGTTCGACGAGGCATCGCTGAATTTTCGGGACGGTATGGCGGATGTTTGAACGTCGGCTTGTCGATACGCTGGTGTTGCCAGCCAGTGACGTGCAGAAAGTCCTTGTTTTCACTGGAATAAAAAACGATCAATCCATTCGACGACAACTCGTCGAGCATTCCGCGAATACTCGACGAGTCGATATCGTCTCCAGGGAAGATTTCGGCCTTGATCGTGCGGACGCTCAGCGAGTGATTCCCGGCGTCATCACAGAAATTCCAGAGCCCGATGAAAAGTAGCCGAGCGGTCGGCGAGCACTCCATCACCTGCTCGGATGACCAGAACTCGGGCTTGATCGATCGAATGCGGGCCATCAGCAGGCCCTCCTGTCCACAAGGACCGATTTGCGCGCGTTGCACGACTGACAGAGGCACTGGAGGTTGTCGGGGTGGTGGCTACCACCGTTCCGGCGCGAAAGAATGTGATCGGCGACCAGGCGACGCACGTCAGTTGATCCGCAATCGCGGCACTTCCCGCTGTCGCGATGAATGACAAACTCACGCAGCGCGGCGTGCCCTGGGCACTTGCCAGGCTTCAGTCGACCAAGAATCTGAGGAACAACCCAGCGCTTGCCGTGGTGATCCGTCCAGTAGTCACGCATTGCGGATGCGCTCCATGATGTGGCGATCCATCCGTTCGATCTGCCTTGCCGACCGCGTGTTGATTGCGTCGACCATCAGCCGCCAGTAGAAGCGCGCAAGGATCCGATCACCGGCCGCGTGGGCCGCCTTGAGCTTGTCCGCCAGGCGCCGGATGCGCCGCTCGTTCTGCCAGTCACGGAATCGCTGCATCGGGTTCATGCCGCACCGCCCTGTTTGTGCTCGTCCCGCCGCCGCTGCTGCAGCCGGTCGCGTGTGTTGAGGTAGTAGCGCTGTTCGGCGATCGCGTGCTTGCACTGGTCTGCGATCGCACGGTCCGATTCGGACAGCTCGAAGGGGATCGGATCGTCGTGGCCGTGGTCGATGATGTTCATTCGCCCCTCCTCTCGCCGCGTGGCCGAGTCACCGCGACACGCGCGAGCGTGCGCAGCGCCTCGTACTCCTCGCGCGGCACAGTGATCATTTCGTTGTCGTTGGTGTCGACGACGGCCAGGCCCAGCTCAGCCAGCACCGCGGCCACGATCGGCAGGTGCAAGCCACCCCCGTTGCCGTCGTCCTTCTTCCAGCGCGAAAGCCGCGTTGTGGTCAATCCGGAGCCTTCGGCGGTCTCCCGCTGCCCGCGCTCCGCAAGCGCCCGCAATATCGTCGTCTCGATGTTGCGGGCCGTATCGGTCGTCATGCTGCAGCCTCGACGGGATGGACATTCACGGCGTGAAAGGCGAAGCCCGCCCGGCGGTAAGCTGGAGCTGCCAAGCAACCAGACTCACCACCGGAGGGCTTCATGGAAAACGAGAAATGGCTACGCGACCACGACACGCTGCACGCGATCGCCGCGGCGCGACTGGATGCCATCGAGCATGTACTGGAGGCGCTCATACAGACGCATCCGGCGCCGGATCTGGCGCGCGGGGTATGGGAGCGCATCCACCTGTTGCCGGTGGATCAGGCTTTCGAGGGTCCCCCGACATTTCCGGAGTACCAGACGATTCTGGCGGGTCGAATGGCCCGCTGGTCCCGCGCCTTCCGCGTGGCAACAGGCGATCCCAGTCAATAGGTGCGGAATCAGCCGCCATGAAGGCTTTCAGCGCCTTGCGGAACACGTCCCGTTCGGCGCGCTCCTCCGCCGTGGGCGCGTTGAGCCAATCGCGCAGACGTGTGCGGAGGCCCACGTCAGGCCACCTCTTGGGCGTCGCCCTGCTCTGTCGGCCTGGCCTGTGGCTCGCCGAAAACATCGGGCCGCAGCTCGTAGCGCGTGACGGCGCCGTCAGTGGCTTGCTCGATCGCGATGCAGCGCTCGGCGGGTACGCGCGGCCTGTCGCCACGCTTGCGCCAGTTGCTTACGGCGGACTGGCGGACGCCGAGCTGTTCGGCCAACGCCGTGACGCCGCCCACATGGGTGATTGCTTTATCGAGAGGGTTCATGGGGTCCGATCATCACGTTTTGTGTTTCACGAGTCAACACCAATCGTGTTAGACGGCGGCGCGCCGCGGTGAATCAATGCGGCATGACCTTCGCTCAGAACCTGAAAAGACTCCGGATCGCCGCCGGCCTGACCCAGGAGCAGCTGGCGCATGCGTGCGGCTACTCGGGCCAGAGCCGAATCGGGAATTACGAATCCAGCCAACCCAAGGCGCGGCAGCCCAAGCCTGACGAACTTCCGATGATCGCCAGCGCTTTGGGCGTGAGCGTCGGCCAGCTGTTCGGGGAATCGCAGACACTGCGACTCAACCCAACAATGATCGCCGAAACGGTCTCGGCGCTACGCATCGTCTATGCCAGGCGCGGTGTCATTTTCGACGCCGCCGGCGAAGCGGACGCAACCATCTTCATCGCGGCCTACCGCATTCGAGAGCGAATGCCCCGAGCCATAAGCCAAGCCGATCTCGTCGAGAGAGTGGCGGACGTGGTCTCAATCAAGGGGGCAGAAGATGGACGAAGCGATGGTGTGCAGGTTGGTGGCGTTGATCGAGGATCGACTCGGAAGCGCGCCGGTAAAAGCTAACATTCGGGCTGTCGGAGACAGCAAGGGGAAAACTCATGAGATGGGCGCTTTTGGCGTTGATGTTCGTTCTGTGCAGCCAGGCGACTGCGCAGCAAGCGGACCACCAGCACGCTGCGCAGTTGTACCAATCCGTGGCGACCGGGCAACGAAGCATGGAGAGCCTCACGCCCCAGGAGCGGCAACAGGTGCTGCTGATCGCGCGCGCCATCCGCTCAAGCTGCAGCAGTAATTCGCACAAGTGCCAGGCCGTGTGCGATGCCGCCAACGAGCTCGAGTCCTCGTCGAGGGATCTCGCTCAATGCGCATCGCAACACGACTACAGCGACAGCTGCGACACCCAATTCAGCGAAGTGCGTGATGCGCACGATGAGTTAGAAACCGCGGTCTCCGACGCTGATGGCGACTGCGAATAACAGGGGGAATACCAGATGAAACGGACATTTTTCGTTGCACTCGCGGCCTGCGCTGCCCTTGCGACAACAACCGCGTCGATCGCTCGGAACAGCTATCGCGCGCCCAGGGTGCACACGTACACGCCGAAGGCCTACAAGGCACCAAAGCTGGGGCCGGTCTACCATCGCGGCTACGTCAACAAGTCCGGCCGCTACGTGTTGCCGCACATGCAGACCGCGCCAAACCGGACGCGGGTCGACAACTGGACGAGCAGGCCCAACGTCAATCCGTACAACGGCAAGGCGGGCACGAAAGACCCATATGCCAGCCCGGAACGTGGGCATTGATCGGTTGGCGTGGGCGCTCGGAGTCTCGTGGCTGGCATCGAGCGCCCTCGCCGCTCCTGCATTGACCGACGCCCAGGTGCGGCAAACGATCATCGAGCAGTCGATCGCGCGCTACCCCGGGGTGTGCGCCTGCCCCTACAGCACGATGCGCAGTGGCCGCCGATGCGGTGGCCGAAGCGCCTACAGCAAGCCGGGAGGGGCGGCACCGAAGTGCTTCCCGGCCGACGTAAGCGACGACGAAGTACGAGCCTGGCGAAAGTCGCACCGATGATCCCCCAGCCCGCTCCGGCGGGCTTTTTGTGGCTCTGCGAAAATAAATCACAATTTGTGTTGACAAGATAAAACACGATATGTGATGCTCTCCCCAAGCCACCAGGCCACGGGAGACAACGATGGACGTCACGTTCGTAGCAACACAGGTAGGCCGCGACTTTCGCGGTGAAGTCGTCGACCTGCGCACGCAAGAGTGCTTGATGCGCACCGGGTTCTATGCCGGCGCAGAGACCGCGGTATCGGCCGCCGCGTCGATGTGGCGCGCGAGCATGGCCAAGCGCGCGGCTGATGCTGCCGATCCGGTCGAGGTGGCGGCATGAGCACCCCGCACCCCGTCCAGACCCTCGCTCAGCGCCGCGCGATCGCCGCCTACACGTCCGCCCAGCGCGGAGCCGATGCCGCCCGGAAGGCGCAGATCGAGCTGGAGCGGCTGCTCGCGGCGAAGCGCGCCGCCGAGGAAGCCCGTGCCGCCCGCTATCAGGCGCGTCGCGAATATGCCGCCCGGTGCGCCGAGCGTGCGAGCTTCGAGCGCCGGCACAGCAACGTCACGCCGCCCCCGCTGACCCGCCGCCAGCTGCTGCTGATCGGTCTCGCATGGTGCGCCGTCATGGGCGCGACGCTGTGGCTGTGCACGGATGCCGGGATGCGGTTTCTCGCGGCGATCTGGGGGGCGAAATGAGCGCGCCGGTGAATGTGCTGGCGGTGCTTCAGTACCACGCTATCGGCTTGCGTGACGCGCCGTGGTTGACGCGGAAGCAGGCCGGTCAAGTGGCTGATGAGCTTGCGAAGGCGAGCGCGGCCGTGGCCGAGCTGATCGAGGCGGCGACCCTCGGGCTGCAATACGTCAACGATTTCAACTCGGCCTACGGCTCCACGGAACTGGACGATGTTGCGGGCCGAATCCGAACCGCACTCGCCAACGTCGGCGGTGCCGCATGACCCGCGCCGACTACTACCAGCGCCGCCACGACGCGCGCCGCGCCATTCGCGCCCGCGACCTGCTGCCACGCGACCCGTACACCACGTGGCAGGACCGTGAGCGCGCGCAGCAATGGGTGCAGGCGTGCGTCGCCCGACTCCCCGGACACGCCTACGCGCGCCCGTACGGCTTCATCGACCGGCAGACGCGGATGATGCTCTGCGCGGAGTTCCCGCGCTGGACTATGCGTCGCACCGACCTGTGGCACAAGCGCCAGCGCGAAGCCATGCGCGCGCGGATCGCCGCGATCGTCGAGCCGCTGGGCCCGTCCATCGTCGAGCAGAACATCGCTGCCGCCGAAGCGCGGAGAGTCGCGTGATGGCCGGTTATTCGGACCTCGCCTGCTACGAATCCGAAGCGGAACGCAGCGCCGTCTGCGCCGAACTGGCGCGCATGTTGCGCATCGTCCCGCTCACCCCTTCGCCTGCCCCGGCCAGCCCGTCGAGAGACGCGCTGCTGATTCCATCCCCTGGTCTTGCCGGGGCCGGCGATCCTTCTTCGGAGGTCGCGCCATGTTCCTGATCCACGCCACGCAAGCGGCAGAGTCGATCCGCGTCCCCACGAATGACGAGCGCGTCGCCGCATGGGCGGCCAAGTACTTCGGTGCCGGCTATCACCGCCGGCCGAGCAAGCCGCGCATCCGTGCCACGTCCGATCCCACTACCCACGCGCTACCTCCCGAGCGCGCGCCAGCCAGCGATTCCCCCTAGTCGCCGGCTCAACACCGAGCGCAGCGGCTGTCTGCGCACCTATTCACGCAAGGAATCGAAATGGACACCACCGAAAAGACCGCCGGTAGCAACCTGACGCAGATCGCGGAGTACAGCGAGACCGCCGCCGCCCTGGCCGACCTTCGCCAGCGTCACCAGGGCGTCGTCTACGACGTCGCGAAGCCGAAGGAGATGAAGGCCGCGAAGGAGGCCCGCGCCGAGCTGCGCACGCTGCGCACGTCGCTGGAGAAGACCCGCAAGGAGATCAAGGCGCCGGCGCTGGAGCGCTGCCGGTTGATCGACGACGAGGCCAAGCGGATCACTGCCGAGCTGGTCGCGCTGGAGGAGCCGATCGACGTGCAGATCAAGGCCGAGGAGGCGCGGGCGGAAGCCGAACGGCTGGCGAAGCTCGAAGCCGAGCGCCTGCGCGTCGAAGCGATCCAGAAGAAGATCCAGGCCATCCGCGACGTGCCGGCCTCACTGGTCGGCAAGCCGTCCGTGATCATCGCGGGCCAGCTCGCGAAGCTGCGCGAGACCACGCTGGACGAGGCCGAGCTGGGCGCCGACTACCTCACGGCTACCGATGCCCTCACCGCCGCCGTGGCGCGCGTGCAGGACTTGCTGGCGGCGCAGCAGGAGGCTGACGCGGAGAAGAAGCGCCAGGCCGAGCGCGACGCCGAGATGGAAGCCATGCGCGTGAAGATGGCCGAGCAGCAGCGGCTGATCGACGAGGCCGAGGCCGAGCGCGTCGAGCGTGAGCGCAAGGCTGCCGCCGAGGAAGCTGGCCGGATCGCGCGGGAGGCTGCCGAAAAGCGCCAGCGGGAGATCGAGGCACAGGCCGAGCTGGATCGTGTTGCCCGTGCCGAGCGCGAGGAAGCTGACCGCATCGAGCGCGAGGAACAGGATCGCATCCGCGCCGAGCAGGCCGAGGCTGATCGTATCCAGCGTGAGCAGGATGAAGCCGTCCTGCACGCCGAGCGCGAGCGCCAGGCCGCCGAGCAGCGCAAGCTGGATGAGCAGGCCGCACAGCTCAAGCGCGAGCGCGAGGCGGCGGCGAAGAAGGCCGAGGCGGATCGGCTGGCGAACCTTGGGCTGCGGGAAGCGGCGCAGGCGGTTGTCGATTACGAGGTCACCGACGCCACGCCGATCGGGGGGCTTTGGAATCTGATCGACGACCTCCGCGTCGCGCTGTCGAACGACGAGAACCGCACCGCCAAGGCTGTGACGGTGAATCGCACGAAGCGGGAGGCTCGGGTATGAACACGCTGCGCGACGATTTCGCAAAAGCCGCGATGCACGCCGAACTAATCACTTGCGGCGTTCCCGGCGAACCTTGCGACGCGTTGATTGAAGCGGCGGAACAGGCTGGCCGAAGCGTCGAAGGACAGGTCGCGTGGAATGCTTACCGCATGGCCGACGCCATGCTCGCCGAAAGGGAAGATTCCGAGGAAGAGCATCCCGGCGAAGAAGTGGCTCGCCAGTCGATGGAGCGTGCTCACGGGGTTATTGGCACATGAACGCCCAGCTCGCCCCGCTTTCGGAAACCCGCGGCTACATCGGCGGCGGCAACATCGCCGGCATCCTCGGCCTGTCGCCGTTCCGCACGCCGCTCGACGAATACCTGCTGATAGTCAATGAGCTGCAGGACGAGCTGACGCCGGAGAAGGCCGAGTTCTTCGAGGACCGCCGCGACCTGGAGCCGTGGCTGGCCAAGAAGTTCACGCGTCGCACCGGCCTACAGGTGGTTCGCACGAATGTCCGCTATCAGGATGCCGAGTTCGAGTGGGCGCGGGCCGAGATCGACTTCGAGCCCGAAGACGGCAGCAACGGGGAAACGAAGAGTGTGCACCCGAACGCGGTCGGCGCGTGGGGCGATCCCGATGCCGGCGAAGAGCCGCCGCTGTACGTCACCGCGCAGGCGATGTGGGGTATGGGCGTCAAGCCGGCTCCGCAATGCTACGTGCAGGCCATGGTCGGCTTCGACAAGCACCTGGTGTACCGCGTGGAGCGCGACGACGAACTGATCGCCGAGATTCGCGCCCAGGCCGAGCGGTTCTGGAAGTACCACGTCCTGCCGCGCCGCCCGCCGCCGCCGACCAATGTCGAGGATCTGCTGCGCCTGTACCCGCGCGGCACCGGCCGAGCCGTCGAGGCCGACACCGAGACGCAACTGGCCATGACCGAGCTGCACGCCCTTCGCCAGCGCATCAAGTTGCTGGAGGCGCAGAAGGCCGTGGAGGAATTCAAGGTCAAGGGCTTCATGCGCGACGCCACGACCCTCACCGCCGGCGGCATCGCTATCGCCACCTGGAAGCCTCGCAGCGACGGCGTGCGCGTTTTCAACCTCAAAAAATAACCCGATCTATAACCGGAGCACCACCACATGGCACAGACACTCAAGCAAGCCGTACAAGGCCAGTCCACCGGCACCGCCGTCGCTACCAATGACCCCAGCCACAAGACCCTCGCCCACCTGCTCACTGATCCGAAGATCAAGGCACAGATGGCGCTCGCCTTGCCCAAGCACATGACGGCCGACCGGCTGGCGCGCATCGCACTGACCGAGATTCGCAAGGTGCCGAAGCTGGCACAGTGCGACCAGACCAGCTTTCTCGGCGCGATCATGCAGGTGGCGGCGCTGGGCCTGGAGCCGGGCGGCGCGCTGGGCCACGCCTACCTGATCCCGTTCGACAAGCGCGGCAAGGTCGGCGGCGAGTGGCGCGTGATCGGCACCGAGGTGCAACTGATCATCGGCTACCGCGGCATGATCGACCTCGCCCGCCGCTCCGGCCAAATCGTCAGCCTGTCGGCGCGCATCGTCTATGCGAAGGACAAATTCAGCTACACGTTCGGTCTGGACGAGACGCTGGAGCATGTCCCGTACGAAGGCACCGACCCCGGCGAGATGACCCATGTCTATGCCGTCGCCAAGCTGGTCGGCGGCGGCGTGCAGTTCGAGGTCATGAGCCGGGCGAAGGTCGAGCAGACCCGCGACGGCAGCCAGGGCTATCAGGCCGCAGTGAAGTCGGCGGAGAAGTACAAGAAGGCGGTCGATAGCCCGTGGTCGAACCACTTCGACGAGATGGCGAAGAAGACCGTCATCCGCCAGTTGTTCAAGTACCTGCCGGTCTCGATCGAGATCCAGCGCGCCGTGGGCCTGGACGAGCAAGCCGATGCCGGCCTGTCGCAGCACAACGCGCTGGTCATCGACGGCGACTACCGCGTCGAGACGCACGACGAGCAGCCCACCGGCGACGAGCCGCAGCGCGTCGAAACCGGCCCCGACATCTCCGCGCAGGAGATCCACGACGCCATCGCGAACGCCACCGACAAGGACGCGCTCGATGCCGCGGTCGATCTGATCAGTCTGTTGCCGGAGAGCGAGCGCAAGCCGCTGTATGACCTGGGCGTGGTCGCGTCCGGGAAGTTCAGCGAGTAACCGAACCCTGAAGCGGCGAACGGCTGCTCTGCCCCTGCGGAACCATTCCCGGCCTTGTCCGGGTAGCCGCAGGGATCCACCAGCGCCGGATGACGTAACCGGCACCCATCCCAACACGCCCGGCCGGCGTAACCGGCCACCCTTTCCCACTGGAGCGCCACCCATGACCGGCCCCATCCCGAACTGCCCGCAACCCGAAACGCCGATCCGCGAACGGGCGTGGAGTGATGCGCAGATCACCCGTGCCGCCCGCGCGCTTTGCAAAGACGCATCGGACGTCTGCGGAGTGGATAACGAGGATAACTGGAAGTTCTACAGCGAGGACTTCCGCAAACAGGCCGTGATCGCATTGACGGCTGCCGGAGCCGCGCCATGACCCAGAAATTCACCGCCGAGGAAGTGCGGAAAATAGCCACGAATTTGGATGAGCTGGTGGCCCCAATTACGCTCGAAGAAAATATTGTTCTGAATCGTGCAGCTGCGGCGTTGCGCGCCTACGCCGACACCCTGAGCAAGCCAGCCGACAGCGGGCGGGTGGGGGATGAGATGGTGGAGCGAGCGTGTCTCGCGTACATCGCCGCAGACCTTCACCTGCTTGCCGGCGCGGTCGATCTCATGCGCGAGCCGATGCGCGTCGCCCTATCTGCCGCCCTCGCCGCGCAGGATGAGGTGAAACCCGAGCGCTGCACAGCATGCGGACGGGCAGCCGACGCCGTGTGTGATGGACTAGACGACAACGGGTTGGGTTGCACGAATGCCCTCGCCGCGCAGGGCCAGGGTGAGGCGGTGGCGACGTTGGCGCAGATGGCTGATGACCTGCAGGCAATCATCGACGGCGAGCGCCCGCGCCTCAACAAGACGGAAATGCGGGACTACGTGCTGGACTTGCGGACAGTGCAGGGCAAGGCTGGTGGGTACGCGCCACTGTCACCCGCCGGGGTGCCGGATGGATGCATACCCGTACCGCGTTCATTGGTCGAACGGTGGGCCAACGTCGATGCGTTCAATGCGCCCGTAGGTGCGGCGATGGAGCTGAAAGTTATCGCCGTCCAACAACCCACCCAGCCCGAGGGAGAGTGACCATGCAACCCAAGCCATGCGCCCGGTGCGCGCAGATGCCCTACATCAGCCCCGGTTTCATCTGTCACACCGAGGGATGCCGATGGGCGATCACGGCCGAAATGATCCGTCAGCCGAAGGAGAGTGACATGGCCGAGAAGATGACGCTTGAGCAGGTACGGGACTGGCATCGCAAAATGGAGGTGCTGTTAGCAAAAGCGGGCTCACTCTCGGCGGGAGCGGCTCGTCACAAAGCGGCCGCCGACGCCATCGACGCCCACCTCGCCCAGCCAGCGCAGGCGGTGGATGCCTTGCAAGACGCCATATTCCAGATCGCCGAACGCTTAGGCGAAGTTCGCGATCCAGACATGGACGACATGTCATGGCATACACAGCTGATTGCACGAGCGCAGTATTTAGTAGATGCGCAGGCGGTGGATGTAGGGGCGATCCGGGAGGTAATTGCGCAACTGCAATGCACAGATGAAACGGGACTAGATGCAGAGCCCTGTTATCAACTCGGAGAGAAGCTCACCCGCGCCATCGGCAACGCGCAGGCGGAGGGGTGGACTCGCGTTGGCACGCTCACGCTGCAGCGGTGGAAGGGCATTGATTCGATGCTCAACACGGACTTCGATTACGCGGGCGACTTGCCGGACGGAGATTACCAAGTGTTTGTGCAGACCCCGCCCCAGCCCGAGGAATGACGATGGACGAGAACGTGAGTAAGGCGGTGGCGGATTCAAGGTCGCCGTGTGTGGATGCCCTGATTGAACAGGTGATGCAGGCGCACCCCGGTTTTAGCACCAGCGCCCAAGCCGGGTATTACGAAGCCGTACACCAAAAGCTTGCGCCGCTCGCCCGTGACCAAGAGTCAGAACTAACGACCATCCGCGCCCGCCTGGGCGAGCTGGAGGCGGAGAACGAGAGGTTGCAAGCGCAACTAGACGCCGGCACCGAAGCGGGATGGCATGCGCTGCGGAATGAGCGCGACGAGCTGCAATCCCGGCTCGCTGCGGCGGATGCGCTGCTGCGGGGGTGCTACGCCTTCATGCAGTCGCAAAGCGTTGACCAGCTTTCATGGGGCGAGGCGCTTTCGCTTGGCGAGAAGATCGCCGCCTACCTGCACAACAGCGCGCGGGAGGATGGAAGCCATGATTGAAGCAGAGTTTCGCGGTGACTACGACTTCGGTATCTACAAGGATGCCTTAGTCGTCTCGGACGACAGTGGACAGCGCATTGCGCTCTTCCTGGATGCGCGAAGAGGTGACCGCGACATCGTAAGTGTTGCAGTGGATATGCCTAACTCTTCCGGGACGCGCTGCTACGCCATCGACTTCGCTTGGCTGCTGGATCATTTGCGCACGCTTGATCCGACGCGTGTGGACATGCACAACAGCGCGCGGGAGGATGGGGAATGATCGCGTACAGAATCGACGCCATCGGCGACCTCGTAAAGATTCCACCCGATCGCGTGGAGGCGTGCCTGCGAGACATCGCGTATGCGGTCGCAGTGCACCATCTTTCCTTCGGGACGGGATCGGAATCCGTGCCATTTGGAGCGGTGGAGTGGACCGACGACGACAACCACAGCGTTCGCGTCTATGACGCTCGCGGGGCGAAGTTCCTTGAACTGAGGGTCGAGGACGAGCGGGAGGATGGGGAATGAGACTCAGGACGTATGTAGCACGCGAAGATGACGGAACAGTTCTGCCGGGAGTCGCTTATCACCCGGCGACACAGGGAGAGGATTATCTTGCCCGTTCGCTGGATCACGACACCTTGTGCGCCAACGCGCTGATGCAGGCGATAGGAGAGGTGCGCGGCTACTACCCAGAAAGCGTGTTCCCGGAAAGTGGGAATTCGCTTGATTGCAAGTCGGCGAGTATGGCACGGCAGACGTGCGACAACATCACGAATCGCGCATCCGAACTCATGACCGAATGGGGCTTCGATAGCGGGGAGGTGGAGGAATGAAGCCCTTCACACGCCGCATGCCCCATAACCGCAACCGCTTCTGCTGGGCGCGCATCCCGCAGGACTCAGGCAGCGTTCTGTACCGGCTGTACCGGCGCGATCAACGCGGAGCCGTGCACGCGGTGCTGCGCAACTTCCCGGGCGATGCTGGCCGGGCGGAGATTGCCGACGAGCTGAACATTGCGCGGCACCAGTTGCGCAACAGCGTGGACGACGTGGATCTGGCGTTGATGGGGGTGGTGTGAGCGACCGCGCCTTCAAACTCCACTTGGCCCGCGTCTACCTCGCACAAGCCCGCGTTTGTCGGCTCCGTGCTGCCACGCTCCCGTGGTACTGGCACAGCTTCTGGGATTACCTGGACTGGGCGGCGAAGTACCGGCGCGAGGCGGCGGCGATGCGGGAGACGACGCAAGGGGAGTTGTTCGCATGATCGAGGTCGGCGACAAGGTGCGCCATTGGAGCCGCGGATACATGAGCCGCCCTGACGAGGACTGGATGATGTTCGGCGGCGGCATTGGCCCGATGACCGTCGTCCGTGTCATCGAGTTGGACGACGAGGACTGGGCGCAAGAAAAGGGCCCGCCCTATGTCCACGTCGCTTGCGCCCTGCCGCCACCGTACCAGCAGGAAGCGCACTACCACTATTTCACCCTGCGCAGCACGTGCAGACCTTGGCAGTACCGCTCTAACGGGGACGCCTTGCACATCGTGGCGAAGGCTCCGCGCGAGCCGCAAGGCGACCTGTTCGAGTCACTGAGGAGCGTTGCATGAGCCCAAATCCGCACATCGTGGACGCGGAGGAACGGTTCACCGAAGCCGAGGCTGCAGTACGCTTGGGAATCAGCAAGGCGTCACTGATGCGCGAGCGAGTGGCTGGCCGCATCCACCCCTACCGCATCGGGCAGCGCATCATCCGCTATACCGACGCGATCTTGAATGAGTATCTGGAGTCATGCAGGAACGTACCGGCGAAATCGGCGACTACTGGCTCACCAAGCGGCCAGGCTCCGCGCAGTGGTGCCGCACGTGGTACGACGCCAACACTCGGCAGACGCGACGCGCATCGCTTGGCACAGACGATCTTCAAGCCGCAAAATTAAAGCTGTGGGAGTGGTTCGCCAAGTATGGGCGGGTAGGCAAACAGGAGGCGCACGACACGGCGCTGGAGCTTGTCTTGGTCCGCTATTACCAGCAGCACGCCGAAGCATCGGCATCGGCTGAAATGGCCCGCATTGCGCTGGCCTACTGGTCGGATTTCTTCTGCGGCGCCACCGTGGCGGAAGTGACGCCGGCAAGGCAGCGCGAGTTCGCCGAGTGGCTCAAAGCCAAGCGCAAGCCGCCGCTGTCCGATGGGTACGTGAAGCGCGTCCTGACCGTGGGCAAGTCGGCGCTGAACCGCGCCTACCGCGAGGGCGAGATTGATACCGTCCCGTTCATCATCCCGTGGCAGGACGGTGAAGCCCGCGAGCAGACGCTATCCGTCGAGGAATCCGCGGCCTTGTGGGGTGCCGCCGAATCGCCGCATGAACGGATGTACCTCGCGCTCGCCTACGGCACGCTGGCCCGCCCGGAGGCGATCCTGGGCATGCACCGATCGTTCGCCGACCTGGACCGGCGTCTACTGATCCAGAATCCGCCCGGCCGGCGCCAGACCAAGAAGTACCGTCCCACGGTGCCCATCTGCGACTTCCTGTTGCCGTGGATCGAGCAGGCGAGCGACGGTCCGCTGGTGCAGTGGCGCGGCAGAGAGATTGCCAGCTTCAAGACCGCCTGGCGCAAAATGCGGACCGCTGCGGGCCTCCCGCCCGGAACCGTGCCCAAGGTCATCCGACACACGATGGCGACGCACCTGCGCGCGTCTGGCGTGCCAGAGGCGGAGATACAGGGGTTTCTCGGGCACAAGGCGTACAGCGGCAAGACGGAAGTCTATGCGCGGTATCGGCCCGACTACCTAGGCCAAGCCGCGGCAGCCATCGACGGATACATGACCGCGCTGCGTGTTAGTTGCGTGCTAGAAAGCAAAAAGACCACCCATTGAAGGTGGCCTAAGTGCTTGATATAATTGGTGGGCGGTACAAGGATCGAACTTGTGACCCCTACCATGTCAAGGTAGTGCTCTACCGCTGAGCTAACCGCCCGTCGCCACGGCCAGGCCGTGCGAGCCGCGCAGTATACGGGAGCCGACGGCGCCCGACAATATCCCGCCGCCCGGCTCAGCGCAGGGCCTGCTCGCGCAACTGGTGGATCTGGTCGCGCAGCCGGGCGGCGTCCTCGAACTCCAGGTTCTGGGCGTGCTTGTACATCTGCGCCTCCAGCTTCTTCAGCAGGGCAGCCGCCTGCGCCGCGCCGAGACCGGCGTAATCGGCGCCCTGCTCGGCCACCGCGCGGTCGCGGGTGCGCGTCTTGCCGCCACGCCGGTTGCCGACCTCGCTGCGCGCGCCCTCCATGATGTCGGCGATGCGCCGCACCACGGTTTTCGGGGTGATGCCGTGCACCTCGTTGAAGACGATCTGCTTCTCGCGGCGGCGGGCGGTCTCGTCCATCGCCGCCTGCATCGAGCGGGTGACGTTGTCGGCGTACAGGATCGCCTTGCCGCGCACGTTGCGGGCAGCGCGGCCGATGGTCTGGATCAGCGAGCCGGTGGAACGCAGGAAGCCCTCCTTGTCCGCGTCGAGGATCGCCACCAGTGATACCTCGGGCATGTCCAGGCCCTCGCGCAGCAGGTTGATGCCGACCAGCACGTCGAACTCGCCCAGGCGCAGGTCGCGGATGATCTCGCTGCGCTCCACCGTCTCGATGTCCGAGTGCAGGTAACGCACCTTCACGTCGTGCTCGGACAGGTACTCGGTGAGGTTCTCGGCCATGCGCTTGGTCAGCGTGGTGACCAGTACGCGGTCGCCCATCGCCACGCGCTTGTGCACCTCGCTGAGCAGGTCGTCGACCTGGGTGCGCACCGGGCGCACCTCGACTTCCGGGTCGACCAGGCCGGTCGGGCGCACCACCAGCTCGGTCACCGCATCGCCGGATTTGTGCAGTTCGTAATCGCGCGGCGTGGCGGAGACGTAGATCGCCCGCGGCACGCGCTCCTCCCATTCCTCGAAGCGCAGCGGCCGGTTGTCCATCGCCGAGGGCAGGCGGAAACCGAACTCCACCAGGGTCTCCTTGCGTGAGCGGTCGCCCTTGTACATCGCGCCCAGCTGCGGCACGGTGACGTGCGACTCGTCCACCACCAGCAGGCCGTCGGCCGGCAGGTAGTCGAACAGGGTCGGCGGCGGCTCGCCCGGCGCGCGGCGGGTCAGGTGGCGCGAGTAGTTCTCGATGCCCTGGCAGTAGCCGACCTCGGCCATCATCTCCAGGTCGAAGCGGGTGCGCTGCTCCAGTCGCTGCGCCTCGACCAGCTTGTTCTCCCTGTACAGATATTCCAGCCGGTCCTTCAGTTCGACCTTGATCGTCTCGATCGCGTTGAGCACGCTCTCGCGCGTGCTGGCGTAGTGCGTGCGCGGGTAGACGGTATAGCGCTGCACCTTGCGGATCGTCTCGCCGGTGAGCGGATCGAACAGCGCCATCTTCTCCACTTCGCCATCGAACAGCTCGATGCGCAGCGCCTCGGTCTCCGACTCGGCCGGGAACACGTCGACGATCTCGCCGCGCACGCGATAGGTGCCGCGGCGCAGCTCCGTTTCGTTGCGGGTGTACTGCAGCTCGGTCAGCTGGTGGATCAGCTTGCGCTGGTCGATGCGCTCGCCGGTGGCCAGGATCAGGCGCAGTGACAGGTAGTCCTCCGGATTGCCCAGGCCGTAGATCGCCGAGACGGTGGCCACGATGATCGAATCGCGGCGCGACAGCAGCGCCTTGGTCGCCGACAGCCGCATCTGCTCGATGTGCTCGTTGATCGAGGCATCCTTCTCGATGAAGGTGTCCGACGCCACCACATAGGCTTCCGGCTGGTAGTAGTCGTAGTAGCTGACGAAGTACTCCACCGCATTGTGCGGGAAGAACTCCCTGAACTCGCCGTACAGCTGCGCGGCCAGCGTCTTGTTCGGCGCCATCACGATGGTCGGGCGCTGGATGCGCTCGATCACGTTCGCGATGGTGTAGGTCTTGCCCGAGCCGGTCACGCCGAGCAGGGTCTGCGCGGCCAGGCCGGCCTCGAAACCCTCGGCCAGGCGCTGGATCGCCTGCGGCTGGTCGCCGGCGGGCTGGTAGGGGGCGGCGAGTTGGAAGCGGTCGGTCATCAGCTGCAGATGTGGGCGGGACGGCACATTTTAAATCCGGCCTGCTGACATGCCGCGTCAGCAGAGTCCGACGCCGCGGGCGGCATCGGGCTGCTGGCTGGCACGGGCCATCGTCCTAGCATGCCGGTTCCGGCACAGCGCAGGATGCGAGATGACGACGACGCCATGGAAAGCGAACCGCGGTTTCAGCCTGATCGAACAAGTGATGGTACTGGCCATCGCCGGCATTCTGACCGGCATCGCGTTGCCGCCGCTGCACCATGTGTTGAGCCGCAATCGACTGCAGGCGGCGCAAAGCGACTTCATCGCCGCCTTGCGACACACGCGCAGCACCGCGGCGATCACCGGCAAACGCACGCTGTTCTGCCCCAGTGCGGATGGCAGCCGATGCAGCGAAGACAACCGCTGGGAACATGGCTGGCTGCTCGGACAGGACCTCGACGGCGATCACCAGCCCGATGGCCAACCCGCCCGCACCGGGACGGCCTACGATCTGGGTCTGCGCATCACCAGCAGCAATGGCCGCCACGAGGTGCGTTTCCAGCCTGACGGCAGTGCCGGCGGCAGCAACCTGACCTTGCTGTTCTGCGAGCCGGGGCGGGACAACCAGGCGCTCAGCGTGGTGGTGTCCAATGCCGGCCGGGTGCGCGGGGCGCCGGCCACAGCCGCACAGGCCGCGCGCTGCCAACAAGGCGGCTGACGCGCGAAGTCAGCGGTCGTCGCGCGTCCAGATCGCGCCGTCTTCCTCGCGCACCGGAAAGCTGGCGATCGGAACATACGCCGGCGGCCTGGTCACCGCACCGGTGCGCAGGTCGAAGCGCGCGCCGTGGCGCGGGCATTCCACCTCGAATCCGAACACTTCGCCGCCAGCCAGTTCGCCGCCATCGTGGGTGCAGGTGTCCTCGACCGCATACAGCGCGCCGTCGATGTTGTACACGGCGATCGACGTGTCGCCGTCCCACACCACCTTGTATTCGCCGGGCAGGAAATCGCTGCGCGTGCCGACCCTGATCCATCCGTTCATGCAAGCACCTCGGTGAACTCCTTGACCAGCACCTCGAAACACAGGTCGGCGCGACGCGGAATGCCGAAACGCTCGTTGCCGTACGGGAACGGCTGCCGTTCGCCGGTGCGCCGGTAGCCGCGCCGGCCATACCAGGCGATCAGCTCTTCGCGCTGCACGATCACCGTCATGCGCATCGCGCTGCAATGCCACTGTTCGCGCGCGATGCGTTCGGCCTGGGCCAGCACCTGCTTGCCCAGGCCGTGGCCCTGCTCCGCCGGGTCAACCGCGAACATGCCGAAATAGCCGGCCGCAGCTTGCCGCTCGACGTGGCAGCTCGCCACCAGCGCACCGTCGCGGAGCGCCAGCAGCACGCAGCTGTCCGGCCGCGCGATCAACGCCTCGACATCGGCCGCGTCGGTGCGCTGGCCGTCGAGCAGGTGGGATTCGGTGGTCCAGCCGCGCAAGCCCGATTCGCCGCGATAAGCCGATTCGACCAGCGCGACGATGGCAGGGACGTCCGCCGCGCGGGCGGTGCGAAATGCGACGGGGGCGCGTGGCTCTGTCATCCGCGCATGGTAATGCGCGACGTGCCGGCCGGCCATGATCTGCAGCAAGCGCGCACGCCGGATCGACTCATGCCGACGGGGTGGCCAGCCGACGGACCTCGTAGACCTTGAGGTGCGCATGGACGAGTTCCAGCATCGTGGCCGGCAACTGCGCCTGCCGCGCGCGCGCAAGCATGTCGCCCACCACGTGGTCGGCCTCGATCGGATGGCCCTGGCGCAGGTCGCGCAGCATGGAGGCTTCGAGGCGCGAACCCGGCTCGGTCAGCATGCCGCGCGCCCGTTCCAGCACACGCTCGTCCGGCGCATGACCGGCCGCTGCCGCCGTCGCGCGGCATTCCTCCAGCAGGGCGAGCGCCGCCGCGCGACCGCCGGGTGCGGCCTCGATCTCGCCGATCGCCCCGCGCATCAGGCAGGTGATGCCGGCCAGCGAGGTCAGGAAAAACCATTTGTCCCACATCTCCTGCACGATCGCGTCGCTGGGTCGCGCGTCGAAACCGGCCTGGCCCAGCATTTCGGTGATCGCCTGCATGCGCGCGGACGCGCTGCCGTCGCGCTCGCCGAAGGTGAGGCTGTGAAGCCGGTTGAGATGCTGCACGGCTCCTTGCGCGTCGAGCGTGGCGGAAATGGCGCATTGGCCGCCAAAGACGCGCTCGGCACCGAAGCGGTGATCCAGCAGGTCGAGATGGCGCATGCCGTTGAGCAATGGCAGCACGGTGGTGCGCTCGCCCACGGCCGGAGCGATGTCGGCCATCGCCTGCTCCAGGCCGTAGGCCTTGCAGCTGAGCAGAATCAGGTCGAACGGCTCGCACAGTGCACTTGCCAGCACGGTCGGCGGTGCGGGCAGGTCGACGTCGCCGGCCGCGCTGCGGATGACCAGGCCGTGCTGCGCCAGCTGCCGCGCGCGACCCTCACGCACCAGGAAGGTCACATCGCGCCCGTGCTGCAGCAGGCGACCGCCAAAATAGCCGCCGGTAGCCCCGGCGCCCACGACCAGCACACGCATTTCAGTCTCCTCTCGATCCGGCATCGGGCGACAGCTGCATGCGCGCCGCCTGGGCGTCCTTCTCGTGCCACAAGTCGTTCATCCATGCCTTGACCCGGCCGCGGAATGCCGCATCCTCGTCGTAGCTGCCGATCAGCTCGCGACCGATCGGGCGTTCACGCACATGCACGCGAATTTCGCGCACGCGACCGGCGATCAGGTCGGCAATGGTGCATGGGCCATGCGGATAGACGATGGTGACGTCGAGGATCGCGTGCAGCGCCTCGCCCATCGCATCGAGCACGAAGGCCACGCCGCCGGCTTTCGGCCGCAGCAGGTAGCGAAACGGCGAATGCTGCGCGTCGTGCTTGGCCGGCGTGAAGCGCGTGCCTTCGGCGAAGTTCATCACCGACACCGGCATGTGGCGGAACTTCTCGCAGGCGCGGCGGGTCGCCTCGCGGTCCTTGCCCTGCAGCTCGGGGTGGCGCAGCAGGGTCTGCCGCGAATAGCGCTTCATGAAGGGGAAATCCAGCGCCCACCATGCCAGGCCGAGCAAGGGCACCCAGATCAGTTCCTGCTTGAGGAAAAAGCGCAGGAACGGGATGCGCCGGTTGAACACCTTCTGCAGCACCGGGATATCCACCCAGCTCTGGTGGTTGCACAGCACCAGGTAGTTGCCGTCGCGACGCAGCCCGGCCAGCCCCTCGACCTGCCAGCGCACACGGGCGAACACGCCGAACAGGACATTGTTGACGCCGATCCAGCTTTCCGCGATGGCGACCAGGGCTCGTGAGCAGGCCTGCCGGATCGCGTGCACCGGCAGCAGCAGCTTGAGCAAGGTGAACGCGAAAATGAAAGCCACGTGCAACAGGATGTTGAGTGCAAGCGCAAGCAGCGCCAGCGGCACGCGGATGAACGATGGCAACGAGGCAAGCATGGGGATGATCGATGGGAACTCCGCCGCACATGATGCCCGACCGTGGCGGCGGCAGGAAAGCCGCCGCCGTTTCAGCGCAGCAGGCGGCGCACCTTGAGCAGGGCGACGACGAAACTGTCGATCTCCTCGCGCGTGTTGTAGAACGCCAGCGACGCACGCAGCGTGGCGGGCACGCCGAAGAACTGCATCAACGGATGCGCGCAGTGGTGGCCGGAGCGCACGGCGACGCCTTCGAGGTCGAGCAGGGTCGCCAGATCGGTGGCCTGCGCACCTTCCAGCAGGAACGAGACCACCGGCTCCTTCTCGGCCGCCTCGCCGATGATGCGCAGGCCGGGAATCTCGCGCAGGCGTTCCGTGGCGTAATGCAGCAGTTGCTGCTCCCATGCCTCGATCGCCGCGAAGCCGACCGACTCGTAGTAGTCGATTGCCGCCGCCAGGCCGACGAAGCCGGCGATGTTCGGCGTACCGGCCTCGAACTTGTGCGGAGGCGCAGCGAAGGTGGTGCCGGAGAACTTCACCTCGCGGATCATCTCGCCGCCGCCGAAAAACGGCGGCATCGCCTCCAGGTGTTCGCGCTTCGCCCACAGCGCGCCGGTGCCGGTGGGGCCGAGCATCTTGTGCCCGGTCAGCGCGTAGAAATCGCAGCCCAGCGCCTGCACGTCCACCCGCCGGTGCGGCACCGCCTGCGAGCCGTCGACCAGCAGCGGGATGCCGCGCTTGCGGCATTCGCGCGCGATCTCGCGCACCGGGTTGACCGTGCCCAGCACATTGGAAACGTGGGTGACGCAGGCCAGCTTCACCTCCGGCGTCAGCATCTCGACGTACTTCTCCACGATCAGCTCGCCGCGCTCGTCGATCGGCGCGGCCTTCACCGTGGCGCCACGGCGCGCGGCAACCAGCTGCCACGGCACGATGTTGGCGTGGTGCTCCATCACCGTGGTGAGGATGCTGTCGCCCGCCTTCAGTTGCGGCAGCACATGGCTGTAGGCGACCAGGTTGGTGGCCTGGGTGGTGCCGGAGGTGAGGATGACCTCATCGCGCGAACCGGCATGGATGAACCGCGCGAGCTTGTCGCGCGCGCCTTCATACGCCGCCGTGGCCTCCTCGCCCAGCTGATGCACCGCGCGCGACACGTTGGCGTTGTGTTCGCGATAGTGGGTGTTCACCGCCTCGATCACCGACACCGGCTTCTGGCTGGTGTTGGCGCTGTCGAAGTACACCAGCGGCTTGCCGTGCACCGTGCGCGACAGCAACGGGAAGTCCGCGCGGATGCGCTGGACGTCGAAGACGGTCGGTGTGCTGGCTTGTGCGTTCATTCGGAGAATCCGGTTGGGACTCCCTCCCCTGCTCGCAGGGGAGGGTTGGGCTGGGGTTCGCTCTTGATCTTCAGGCCAGGAGCCTCGCCCCTCCCGGCCTGCCCCTGCGGGCAGGCGCAGGAGCTGGAGCGTCAAGCGGGAAGCTGTGCGACCAGCAAGGTGGATAGATGCTCGCGCAGGGCCACGTTCGGCAGGTCGTCCAGCACCGCGCGGCAGAATGCGGCAGTCAGCAGTGCGCGTGCCTCGGCGAGCGGAATGCCGCGCGAGCGCAGGTAGAACAGCGAACGCTCGTCGAGCTGGCCCACCGTGGCGCCATGCGCGGCCTGCACTTCGTCGGCATAGATTTCCAGCTCCGGCTTGGTGTCGATCTCGGCGCTCGGCGACAGCAGCAGGTTCTTGTTGGTGAGGTTGGCGTCGCTGCCGTCGGCACCGGGCGCCACCACGATCGCGCCGCGGAACACGCCGCGCGCGCGGTCGTTGGCGACGCCGCGCCAGTGCGAGGTGGAGGTGGTGTCCAGCGCCTGGTGGCGGATCGCCAGCTGGGTGTCGATGTGCTGGCGACCATGCGGCATGAACACGCCGCGGGTGTGCACCTGTGCGCCGTCGCCGATCAGCTCGGCACGCAGGTCGTGGCGTACCAACGCGCCACCCAGTTCCAGCACGTGCAGGGCAGCCTGCGCGCGCGCATGCAGGCGCAAGCTGCTGCGTCGAATCAGATTGGTGCCGGCCGCCGCATCCTGCAGCATGACGTGATGCAGCTGCGCACCGTCGCGCAGTTCGATGTCGCTGACCACGGTGGCCAACTGCGCGGCGTCGCCACGGCTTGCATGCTGTTCGACCAGGCTCAGCTCGGCGCCCTCGCCCAGCTCGATCACATTGCGCACATGCCAGGCCAGTTCGGCCTCGGCGCCGACGAACACCAGCTGCACCGGCTGGTCGATCCTGGCGTGGGCGGCTACGCGCAGTACCACGCCATCACCGGCACTGGCGGCATTGATCTGTGCGAAGGCGTCGCCGATGTCGCGGTAGTGGCGCGACAGCGCGAAGCGCAGCGGTTCGACGTCGCCCCGCAAGGCCTGCGACAGCGGTTGCAGCGAAAGTCCGGCGGGCAGCGAATCCACCGCCGACAGATCGGCGCGGAACGCCCCGTTGACGAAGACCAGGCGAACGCCCGAGACACCGGGCAATGCCAGAGTCGATGCCTCCACCGCGCGCGTCTGCGCCGCGGCGTCGCCCTGGGTAAAGCGGCGCTGGCCGAGCCCGCGCAGTGCGGTGTACTTCCATGCCTCCACCCGCGTGTCGGGCAGACCGCCGATGGCGAACGCCGCGCGGTTTTCCTGCCGCGCCGCATCCAGCCAGGCGATGCCGCTGGGCGGCAGCGGGGCATCCAGCAGCGAGGCGACCAACGGCAGCGATGCCGGCTGGTTCATGCCTGCGCTCCCGCCTGGTGCGGGACTGCCGGATGGCTGGCGCCGATCCCGGCGTAGCCATGCGCTTCCAGCTTCAACGCCAGCGACCTGTCACCGCTCTCGACGATGCGGCCACCGGCGAGCACGTGCACGAAGTCCGGCACCACGTAGTCGAGCAGGCGCTGGTAATGGGTGATCATCAGGAACGCGCGCTCGGGCGAACGCAGCGTGTTGACGCCCTGCGCCACCTGCTTCAGCGCGTCGATGTCGAGGCCGGAGTCGGTCTCGTCGAGGATCGCCAGCTGCGGCTCCAGCACCGCCATCTGGAAGATCTCGTTGCGCTTCTTCTCGCCGCCGGAAAAGCCCTCGTTGACGGCCCGGTGCAGCAGCTCGTCGGAGATCTGCATCACCTTGAGTTTCTCGCGCACCAGCTTGAGGAACTGCATCGAGTCGAGCTCCTTCTCGCCACGCACCTTGCGCTGTGCATTCAGCGCCGCGCGCAGGAAATAGGTGTTGTTGACGCCGGGGATCTCCACCGGGTACTGGAACGCCAGGAACACCCCGGCCGCCGCGCGCGCCTCCGGCGCCAGCGCCAGCAGATCGATGCCGTTGTAGGTCACGCTGCCGGCGGTCACCTCGTAGCCGTCACGGCCGGACAACACGTTGCCCAGCGTCGACTTGCCGGCGCCGTTCGGCCCCATGATCGCGTGCACCTCGCCCGCGTTCACTTCCAGGCTGAGCCCCTTGAGGATTTCCTTGCCCTCGACGCGGGCATGCAGGTTTTCGATTTTGAGCATGAGGATTCCTGATCTTGAGCCCCTCTCCCACCGGGAGAGGGGTTGGGGTGAGGGTTCGGGGCTTGCGGAAAAATCCGTGCGGGCCCGTACCCTCATCCGCCCTTCGGGCACCTTCTCCCGGAAGGAGAAGGAAAAAGCATCAACCCACCGCACCTTCGAGGCTCACCTCAAGCAGCTTCTTCGCCTCCACCGCGAACTCCATCGGCAGTTCGCGGAACACCTGCTTGCAGAAGCCGTCGACGATCATCGACACGGCATCCTCTTCCGGGATGCCGCGCGCGCGGCAGTAGAACATCTGGTCGTCGGAGATCTTGGACGTGGTCGCCTCGTGCTCGACGATCGCGGTGGGGTTCTTCACTTCCATGTACGGGAAGGTGTGCGCGCCGCACTGCTTGCCGATCAGCAGGCTGTCGCACTGGGTGTAGTTGCGCGCGCCCTCGGCGCCCTTCTCCATCTTCACCAGGCCGCGGTAGCTGTTGGAGCTGCGCCCGGCGCTGATGCCCTTGGAGACGATCTTCGACTTGGTGTGCTTGCCGAGGTGGATCATCTTGGTGCCGGTGTCGGCCTGCTGGAAATGGTGGGTCAGCGCCACCGAGTAGAACTCGCCCACCGAGCGGTCGCCGCGCAGCACCACGGACGGGTACTTCCAGGTGATCGCCGAGCCGGTCTCGACCTGGGTCCAGCAGATCTTCGAGTCGTCGCCGCGGCAGTCGCCGCGCTTGGTCACGAAGTTGTAGATGCCGCCCACGCCGTTCTCGTCGCCGGGATACCAGTTCTGCACGGTGGAGTACTTGATCTGCGCGCCTTCCAGCGCCACCAGCTCGACCACCGCCGCATGCAGCTGGTTCTCGTCGCGCTTCGGCGCGGTGCAGCCTTCGAGGTAGGAGACGTGGGCGCGCTCCTCGGCCACGATCAGGGTGCGCTCGAACTGGCCGGTGTTCTGCGCGTTGATGCGGAAGTACGTGCTCAGCTCCATCGGGCAGCGCACGCCTTTCGGGATGAACACGAAGCTGCCGTCGGAGAACACCGCCGAGTTCAGCGCGGCGAAGAAATTGTCGCCGGTGGGCACCACGCTGCCCAGGTATTTCTTCACGATCTCGGGGTATTCGCGGATCGCCTCGCTCATCGAGCAGAACAGCACGCCGGCGTCGGCCAGCTGCTTGCGGAAGGTGGTGCCGACCGAGACCGAGTCGAATACCGCATCCACCGCCACGCCGGCCAGCGCAGCGCGCTCGTGCAGCGGTACACCGAGCTTCTCGTAGGTTTCCAGCAGGGCCGGATCGACTTCGTCCAGCGACTTGGGCTGCTTCTTCGGCGCGGCGTAATAGCTGATCGCCTGGTAGTCGATCGGGTCGATGTTGAGCTTGGCCCAGTCCGGTTTCGGCATGGTCAACCAGTGGCGATAGGCCTGCAGCCGCCACTCGGTCATCCATTCCGGCTCGTGCTTGACGGCGGAGATGGCGCGGATGGTGCCCTCGTCCAGGCCCGGCGGCAGGCCGGTCATCTCGATCTCGGTGATGAAACCGGCCGAGTAGCTGCGACCGAGCGCCTCGGCGACGTCGGCGTTGTCGCGCAGTGCGGTGGCGCTGCTGCTGTCGTTGATCATGCTGTTCATTCGGTGATGGCCTCGCCGGTTTTCACGGTGACGGCGATTTTTCGTTTCGCGGGCGGCGGCTTGAGCATGTCGGCCAGGCTGACCGCGCGCAGGGTCTGGTCCAGCACGCTGTTGATGCGTTGCCAGCTGCCGCGCACGCCGCACTGCGCCTCGCGTTCGCACTGGCCTTCGCCCACGCCGCACTCGGTCATGCCGATCGGCCCTTCCAGCGCCTCGACGATTTCCGCCAGCGATATCTCGCTGGCCGGGCGGGCCAGCCGGTAGCCGCCGTTGACGCCGCGGAAGGACTCGACCAGTTCGGCGTGGCCCAGCGCCTTGAGCAGCTTGCTGACCGTGGGCAGCTCGAGCCGCGTCTCGTCGGCGATCTGCGCGGTGCTCAGCACGTCAGCCGGGTGCGCGGCGATGCAGGTCATCACCACGGTGGCGTAATCGGTGAGGCGGCTGACGCGAAGCATGGCAGGCGGAATCGGCCGGGCTTGAATCGGGACCAAAATGGTACTGATTAAGCCGGCCGCGGTCAACGTGACCGCCGCCACCGGCGCAGGGCGGCCATACCCACCCCTTTCACCTCGTCGTGTGCGCAGGCCTGCCTGTGTCTGCCGCGCCCACGCATGCACGGGGTCCGGGCTGAAGCGATCCAGCGAGGCCTTGTCGCCATGCCGTGGCGGCCTCGCTAAGCTGGCGGCCATGACTTCGCACGATCGCGCCGCTGCCCGCCTCGCCTGGGCCCGCAAAACCCTGAACGCCCCCACGCTGACGCTGGACAGCGCCTCGGCCGATGCCAGCTTTCGCAGTTACTGGCGCACCATGCAAGGCGGGCAAAGCTGGATCGTGATGGATTCGCCGCCCGATCGCGAAGACCCGCGCCCGTGGCTGGCCATTGGCGAGCGCCTGGCCGCCGCCGGCCTGCACGTGCCGCAAGTGCATGCACGCGACCTCGACCAGGGCTTCCTGCTGATCGAGGACCTGGGCTCGCGGCTGTACCTCGATGCATTGAACGACACCAGCGCCGACCACCTGTACGGCGATGCGATGGACGCCCTGCTGAAGATGCAGACGCGGGTGGCCGCCGACGACCTGCCGCCGTTCGGCCATCAGGCGCTGGTGAGCGGACTGGAGGTGATGCCCGAATGGTTCCTGCAGCGCCACCTCGGCCACACGCCGGCCTGCGGGGAATGGGACGTGCTGGAGGCGGCGTTTGACCTGATCGTCCACAACGCGCTGGAGCAACCGCGCTGTTTCGTGCACCGCGACTTCCACAGCCGCAACCTGCTGCTGACGGAGGCGAACAACCCGGGCATCGTCGATTTCCAGGGCGCGCTGCACGGGCCGGTCACCTATGACCTCGCCTCGCTGCTGCGCGATGCCTACATCGCCTGGCCGGGCGATCGCGTGGAGGCGTGGGTGGAGTCGTACCGGCAGCGACTGCTGCGCGCAGGCGTGATCGACGCGGCAGTGGACGCCGCGCGTTTCCTGCGCTGGTTCGATCTCACCGGCCTGCATCGCCACGTGCGCGTGCTGGGCCAGTTCTATCGGCTGTGGTATCGCGACGGCAAGAGCGGCTATCTCAAGGACGTGCCGCAGGTGTACCGCTACGTGATCGAGGTGGCGCGCCGCTATCCCGAGCTGGCCGATTTCGCCGACCTGCTGGAGCGCCACGCGCAGGGCCGCGACCTGACCCGGGCGGCGGCATGAGGCACGCACTGATCTTCGCCGCCGGCCGCGGCGAGCGCATGCGCCCGCTGACCGACCGCACGCCCAAGCCACTGCTTTGCGTGGGCGGCAAACCGCTGATCGTCTGGCACCTCGAACGTCTCGCCGCCGCCGGCGTGCACTACGTGGTGATCAATACCTCGCACCTGGCCGAGCAGTTTCCGGCGGTGCTGGGCGACGGTTCCCGCTGGGGCCTGCGCATCCGCTACGCCTACGAAGGCCCCGTGCCGCTGGAAACCGGCGGTGGCATGCTGAACGCGCTGCCGTTGCTGGGCACCGGGCCGTTCCTCGCCATCAGCGGGGATGTCTGGTGCGATGCCGATTTCGGCACGCTGCCCGCCGAGCCGGCGGGGCTGGCGCACCTGCTGCTGGTCGACAACCCGCCGCACCACCCCGAAGGCGATTTCGCGCTGGACGGGCAAGGTCTGGTGCAGGCGAGCGGCGAACCGCGGCTCACCTTCAGCGGCATTGGCGTGTTCCGCCGGGAGCTGCTGGACGGCTGGCGGGAACTTGCCGGCACGGCCGCCGACGAAGCTGCAGCGCCCACCTTCAAGCTGCGCCAGTTGCTGCTGGGCGCGATGGCTCGGCAAGCCGTCAGCGGCACCCATCACCACGGCGTGTGGACGGACGTGGGCACGCCCGAGCGCCTCGCACAGCTCGACGCCGAACGCGGCGACGCAGCGATGTCGCACGGCGATCAGCGCGACGAGGGTTTCGCCGAGAACTGAGTCGCGCCCGTTCCCGGCGTCGCCGCGCTCTCGGGGTGGACGATCACCGGCGGCACCGGCAGACGCGCCAGCGCGGGCGTCGTGGCGACAATCGAAGCGGCCAGTGGTGCCGGTTTTGGAGTCGGCATCGGCGAAGGCTGCGTCGCACCGCCATCGGCCACTTCCATCGAACGCGCCGCCTTGGCGGCCTGGTCGGTCATCACGATGATGCTGATGCGGCGATTGACCGGATCGGCGGGGTTCTGCTTGTCGAACGGCACGGATGCGGCCAGGCCCACCACGCGCGAGATCTTGTCCGCCTCGAGTCCGCCGGCGATCAGCGCACGACGGGCGGCGTTGCCGCGATCGGCCGACAACTCCCAGTTGCTGTAGTCGTGCCCGCTGTTGTACGGCGCATCGTCGGTGTGGCCGGAGATGCTGATCTGGTTCGGCACGTCGTCGATCGAGCGGCCCAGTTCGCGCAGGATCTGCACCGTGTACGGCTTGAGCCGCGCGCTGCCGGTGTCGAACATCGGCCGGTTGAGCTTGTCGACGATCTGGATGCGCAGGCCTTCGGAGGTGATGTCCAGCAGCAGCTGATCCTTGAATGGCGCCAGCGCCTGGCTGCTCTGGATCGAGGCATTCAGCCGCTTCATCAGCTCCTCCAGACGCGACTTGTCGGCCTGGCGCGCCAGTTTGATCGCGTCCTCGACGTTGTGCTTGACCTGCGGCGCACCGCGCTTTTCCGCGCCCGGGCCGCGCGGCAGGTCCATCGTCCCGCCAAGCTTGATCATGCTGTCGCTGGCGCCGCCGGGGCCGGCCTGGCCAGGCGGCGCGATCGTGGCGGCGCCCGGAGTCATGCTCGGGTTCTTGAAGTACTCGGAGATCGCGGCCTTCTGCTCGCGGGTGCCCACGCCGATCAGCCACATCACCAGGAAGAACGCCATCATCGCGGTGACGAAATCCGCATAGGCCACCTTCCACGCACCGCCGTGATGGCCGTGCTTCCGGCGCTGCACGCGCCGGATGATGATCGGCTGGTCGAACTCCTCGCTCACGCCCCGGCTCCGACGCGCGCGCCCTTGAGATGCCCCTCCAGCTCCATGAAGCTGGGCCGCACCTGCGCGACCAGCGATTTGCGCGCGAACTCCACCGACACCATCGGGTTGTAGCCGCGCAGGTTGGCCATCAGCGCGACTTTCACGCATTCAAACGCCTTGCCGTCCTCCTGCGCGCGGTTCTCCATCGCCGAGGCCAGCGGCCCGGCGAAGCCATAGCACAGCAGGATGCCGAGAAAGGTGCCGACCAGCGCGCCGGCGATGTGCTCGCCGATGCGCGAGGTATCTCCGCTCAGCTGCGACATCGTGGTGACGATGCCGAGCACCGCCGCCACGATGCCGAAACCGGGCAGCGCGTCGGCGGATTTCATCAGGGCCATCGCCGGCGCCTCGGCTTCCTGGTGGTGGACTTCCAGCTCCATCTCCAGGAGCTGTTCCAGCTCGTGCGGGTTCATGCTGCCGCCCACGATCAGGCGCAGGCAGTCGGTGATGAACTCGATCAGGTGGTGCTCGGCGAGCAGGCGCGGATAGGCCGAGAACACGCTGCTGGTGGCCGGCTCCTCGATGTGCGATTCGAGGCTGAGCAGGCCGTTCTTGCGCATCAGGCTGAAGATGTCGTAGAGCAGCGAAAGCAGGTCGAGATAATCCTGTGTCCGGTACTTCGGGCCTTTCAGCAGCCCCATGATGTCGCGGAAGGTGGCCTTGACGATCTTGGTCGGATTGGCGGTCAGGTAGGCCCCCGCAGCGCCGCCGCCGATGATCAGCAGTTCGTAGGGCTGCCACAACGCCAGCAGCTGCCCGTGGGACAGCAGGTAGCCGCCCACGACGCTGACGAGCACAACCAGGGTTCCGACCAGGACAAGCATGCAGGTTCCAGCGCGCGGTTCGACAACGAGTTATCGGCCCGCCGCGGGAAAGATGTAGCCCGGATTTGCCGCAAGGCCGCCGGCGTCGCGAACGGCGGGTATCCCGAAAAAGGAAAGGCCCGGGCATGGCCGGGCCTCTCGTCTGGTTCGTGCCGCGCGGTCGGTCAGGGGCGGCGCGCCAGCTCCGGGTTGTCGCGGGTGACCGGCATCAGGTCCTTCTTCGACACGCCCAGCCACAGCAGGATCGGGCTGGCCACGAAGATCGAGGACAGCGTGCCGACCACGATGCCGATCAGCATGGTGATGGCGAAGCCGTGCACGGCCGGGCCGCCCAGCAGCCACATCGCGCCCATGGTGATGCCGGTGAACAGCGAGGTGATGATGGTTCGCGACAGGGTGTTGTTGATCGAGCGGTTGAGGATCTCCTCCGGCTCGGCCTTGCGCGCGAGGCGGAACAACTCGCGGATGCGGTCGAACACCACGACCTTGTCGTTGATCGAGTAGCCGATCACCGCCAGCACCGAGGCCAGCACGGTCATGTCGAATTCGCGCTGCACCAGCGCGATGACGCCCAGCGTGACCAGCGTGTCGTGGATTTCGGTCGCCACCGCGGCGATCGCGAAGCGGCGCTCGAAGCGGATCCACAGGTAGGCCATGATGCCCAGGATCACCAGCAAGGCCGCCCAGGTACCGTCCGATTTCAGCTCCGCGCCGACCTGCGCGCTGACGAAGTCGCGGCTCTTCAGCTTGGCGTCCGGTCGCGCCGCATGGAGCTTCGCCATCACGTCGGCGGAAACACGGTCGAGGTTGACCGTGCCGTTGGCCAGGATCGCCTCCGGATCATCCTTGGCCTGGAACCGGATCGACACCTCGCGGGTGCCGCCCAGGCTCTGCACCACGGCGTCCTCGAAGCCGCCCTTGGCCAGCGCGCCGCGCACGTCGGCGATCTCCACCGGCTGGTCGTAGTTGACCAGCATCGACACGCCGCCGGTGAAATCCAGCCCGTAGTTGAGCCCGCGGGTGGCGATCAGCACGATCGAGCCGATCATCAGCAGGATCGCCAGGCCGACCGTGTACTTGCGCATCCCCAGGAAGTGGATGTTGCTGTCGTGATTGAAGATTTCCATGGCAATTCTCTGTGTGGACGTTCCGTTCCGGTCAAGCGGCCCTCATGGCCGCACGATCAATTCAGGGAATCCCTTTCCGGCGAAAGCGGCCGTCCGGGGCCGCACTGTTCGACGCGACGCCTAGACCGACAGGGTCTTGAGCTTGCGGTGGCCGTGGATCGCCGCAGTGAACGCATGGGTCAGCGTCACCGAGGTGAACAGCGAGGTCAGGATGCCGATCATCAGCGTGACGCCGAAGCCCTTGATCGCGCCGGTGCCCATCGTGGTCAGCGCCAGCGCCGCGATCAGGTGGGTGACGTTGGCGTCCAGAATGGTCGACCAGGCCTTCTCGTAGCCGGCGTAGATCGCCGCGTGCGGCGTGGAGCCGTTGCGCAGCTCCTCGCGCACGCGTTCGCAGATCAGCACGTTGGCGTCGATCGCCATGCCCAGGGTGAGCACGATGCCGGCGATGCCGGGCATGGTCAGGGTCACCCCGATCAGCGACATCACCGCCACCAGGATCACCAGGTTGAAGAACAGCGCGATGTCCGCGACCAGGCCGAACAGCTTGTAGTAGACCGCGGCGGCCAGCAGCACCAGGGCCAGGCCCAGCATCACCGACTTGAAGCCCTTGTCGATGTTGTCCGCACCCATGCTGGAACCGATCACGCCTTCCTCGATGATGTCCACCGGAGCAGCGAACGCGCCACCCTTGAGCAGCAGCGCCAGGTCGGATGCTTCCTTCGGGCTGCCCAGGCCGGTGGTCTGGAATTGCCGGCCGAACGGGCTGGCGATGTTGGCGTCGTTGATCACCGACTCGGTGACCTTCGGAACGCGCACTTCCTTGCCGTCGATCATCTTGGTCTCGGTCACGCGCTCGACGTAGACCACCGCCATCGGCTTGCCGACGTTCGCGTTGGTGAAATCGCTCATCTTGCGCGCGCCGGCGGCATTGAGCGTGACGTCGACCTTGGGCGTGCCGCTCTGCTGGTCGATGCCCGAGGAGGCGTCGACCAGCTCCTTGCCGGTCACGATCACCTTCTTGCTGACCAGCACCGGCAGGCCGGTGCCGCGCATGTGGTAGAGGTTGGCGTCCGGCGGGATGTTGCCGGTCTTCTCCGCCTCGCGCGCCTGCGGATCGCCGGGGTGGCCGATGCCGGGGCGGTATTCCAGGGTGGCCACGGTGCCGATCAGCTTCTTCGCCTCGGCCGGGTCCTGCACGCCGGCGAGGTCGACCACGATGTGGTTCTCGCCCTGCTGCTGGATCAGCGGCTCGGACACGCCCAGCGCGTTGATGCGGTTGCGCAGCGTCTGCAGGTTCTGGGTGATCGCGCCGCGGCCGATGTCGCGCAGCTTGTCGGGCTTGATCACCGCATTGAGCACGAAACGGTCGCCGGTGCTGGGACCGTTGGACACCAGCAAGTCGGTGTACTCGTTGGCGATCGCGTCTGCGGCCTTGGCGCGGTCGTCCTCCGAGCGCAACACCACGGCGACGCCCTTGCCGCGCACGGAATTGCGCGCCACCGATTCATAGCGGATCTTCTTGTCGCGCAGCAGGCTGCGGATGTCGTCGGCGTAGCTGCTCTCCTGCTTGTCGATGACGTCGTTCTGGTCGACCTGCATCAGGAAGTGCACGCCGCCCTGCAGGTCCAGGCCCAGCGGCATGGAACGGGCACCGATCATGCCCAGCCACTCCGGCACGGTGGACTGCAGCTTGAACGCCACCGTGTACTTGTCGCCGAGCAGCGCCTTGATCGCGTCCGAGCCGCTCTTCTGCACGTCGGTGTCGGCGAAGGTGGCAAGCAGGCTGTCGCCTTCCACCACGACCTCGCCGAAGGCGATGCGCTTCTGGGTCAGCGTGTCGATGACCTTCTGGCGTACGGCCTGGTCGATTGCCGGCGCACCGCGATTGGCGCTCACCTGAACGGCGGGCACGGGAACAAAGGCGTTCGGCAGCGCGTAGATCACGCCGAACACCATCACCAGCGCGACCAGCGCGTATTTCCAGCGGGGAAAATCAGTCATGATCCGGTCCTTTGCGATCATCCATGATCGCGAACGTCAACAAGCGGCCATCCATGGCCGCACTATTGGAGAAAGTCCCGCGTCCGGACATCCCGCGACTCATGCAGACTTCAGCGAGCCCTTGGGCAGCACCTGCTGCACGGCACCCTTCTGCAGCTTCACCTTCACGTTCGGCGCGATCTCGACCGTGACGAAGGTGTCGCCCACTTCTTCCACGCGCCCGGCCAGGCCGCCGTTGGTGACCACTTCGTCGCCCTTGGCCAGCGCGGCGATCAGGGCGCGGTGCTCCTTCTGCCGCTTCATCTGCGGCCGGATCATCATGAAATACATCAGGCCGAACAGCACCACCATCATGATGATCATGGACATGCCGCCGCCCTGCTGCGGCGTGGCTTGGGCAATCACGGGGGAAAGCGGAAAACTCATCTTCGCGTCTCGCAAGTTGTGGCGCCAGCAGCGATTTCCGCCGAACGCCCGATAAAAGATTCTCGATTATGCCTTGCAGGAGGGGTCAGCGTCACCCTTGGAGGGGGTCAGGGTCACCTTTCGCTTGCCAAAGGTGACCCTGACCCCGGTTCCGGCCCCGGCTCCGCGCCGCGCCGGGCATGAAATTCGGCGACGAAGGCGTCCAGGCGGCGCGCGGCGATCGCCTCGCGCAAGCCTGCCATCAGCCGCTGGTAGTAGCGCAGGTTGTGCATGGTGGCGAGCTGGCTGCCGAGGATCTCGTTGCAGCGGTCGAGGTGGCGCAGGTAGGCGCGGCTGAACCCGTGGCCGCAGGCGTAGCAGTCGCAGCCTTCCTCGATCACCGCGGTGTCGCTGGCGTACTTCGCATTGCGGATGCGCAGCGTGCCCGCGGCGGTGAACAGGAAGCCGTTGCGCGCGTTGCGGGTAGGCATTACGCAGTCGAACATGTCGATGCCGCGGCGCACTGCTTCCACGATGTCCTCCGGCCGGCCCACGCCCATCAGGTAGCGCGGCTTGTCCGCCGGCAGCAGGGGTACGGTGAAGTCCAGCGCGTGGTTGCGCTCGGCCTCCGGTTCGCCCACCGCCAGGCCGCCGATCGCGTAGCCGTCGAAGCCGAGCTTCACCAGGCCTTCCGCGGAGCGTCGGCGCAGGGTTTCGTAGACGCTGCCCTGCACGATGCCGAACAGCGAGTTCGGATTCTGCAAATCGTCGAACGCGCGGCGCGAGCGCTCGGCCCAGCGCAGGCTGAGCTCCATCGAATCGGCCGCCACCTTTTCCGTCGCCGGGTACGGCGTGCACTCGTCGAAGATCATCGCGATGTCCGAATCCAGCGTCGTCTGGATCCGCATCGACACTTCCGGCGACAGGAACACCTTCGAGCCGTCCACCGGCGAGGCGAAGGTCACGCCTTCCTCGGTGATCTTGCGCTTGTGCGCCAGCGAGAACACCTGGAAGCCGCCCGAATCGGTGAGGATGGGCTTGTCCCAGCCGATGAAGCGGTGCAGCCCGCCGAACTTCTCCACGATCTCCAGCCCGGGTCGCAGGAACAGGTGGAACGTGTTGCCCAGGATGATCTCCGCACCGGTATCGGCGACATCGCGCGGCGTCATCGCCTTGACCGAGCCATAGGTGCCCACCGGCATGAACGCCGGCGTCTCCACCGTGCCACGGGCAAACGTGAGGCGGCCGCGGCGGGCGGCGCCGTCGGTGGCGTGGAGGTCGAACTGGAGGGAGGTCATCCGGCCATTATCGCGGGTTTGCCCCGTTCCGCCCATCGCCACACCGTGTGTGCAGGAGCCCGCCAGCGGGCTCCTGCAACCATGCAACGTATCGCTCAGGCGCCGTGCGGCAGGATCAGCATGGCGTCGCCGTAGGAGAAGAAGCGGTAGCGCTGCTCGACCGCGTGGCGATACGCGTCCAGCATGAACTCGCGCCCGGCCAGCGCCGACACCAGCATCAGCAGGGTCGACTGCGGCAGGTGGAAGTTGGTGAGCAGGCCGTCGATGCTGCTGAAGCGGTAGCCGGGGAAGATGAAGATCTGCGTCTCGCCGGCGAACGGATGCACCTGGCCATCCTTGCTGGCGCTTTCCAGCGCGCGCACCACCGTGGTGCCGACCGCGATCACCCGCCCTCCGCTGGCGCGCGTGCGTCGGATTTGCTCGACCAGGTGCGCGCCGACATTGAGCCACTCGGTGTGCATGTGGTGATCTTCGAGATTGACCGCGCGCACGGGCTGGAAGGTGCCGGCGCCCACATGCAGGGTGATGTAGCCGAACTCGACGCCGCGCTCGCGCAGCTGGTCCAGGATCGCCTCGTCGAAATGCAGGCCGGCGGTGGGCGCAGCGACCGCGCCGGGCTCGCGCGCGAACACGGTCTGGTAGCGCTCCATGTCGCTGGCGTCGGCGTGCCGCTCGATGTACGGCGGCAACGGCATCTCGCCCAGCTTCAGCAGCAGCTTCTCCAGCGGCTCCGGCGCCTCGAAGCGCAGCCGGAAGAAACCTTCGTCGCGGCCCAACACCACGGCATGGCTGCCGTCGGCCAGTTCGATCCGTGCGCCCTCCTTCGGCTTCTTGCTGACGCCGAGCTGCACCGTGGCCTCGTGCGCGCCGGTAACCCGCTCGATCAGGATCTCCACCGCACCGCCGGTGTCCTTGCGCCCGTACAGCCGCGCCGGCAGCACGCGGGTGTCGTTGAACACCAGCAGGTCGCCCGGACGCAGGAAGTCGGGCAGCTCGCGAAACATGCGGTCCTGCCGCGACTGCGCGGCCACGTCGAGCAGCAACAGGCGACTGGCCGAACGCTCGGGCAACGGGGCCTGCGCGATCAGCTCATGCGGCAGGTCAAAATCGAAATCGGACTTCTTCAAGGCTGCGGCCGGCATCGGAAAACGGGACATTATCCCGCAGCCGGCGCGCCGGGGCACGCGCGAAAAGACGCCGCCCCTCGCGGAGCGGCGCCGGCTTCATCCCTTCACGCACAGCACCTGGCGCAGCGTGTGCACCACGTCGACCAGGTCGGACTGCGCCGCCATAACCGCGTCGATCGACTTGTACGCCGCCGGCGATTCGTCGATCACCGCCGCGTCCTTGCGGCATTCGACATGGGCGGTGGCCTCCCGATGCTGCGCCAGCGTGATCCGCTGGCGCGCCGCGGTACGGCTCATCACCCGGCCCGCGCCGTGGCTGCAGCTGTGGAAACTTTCCGGATTGCCCTTGCCACGCACGATGTAGCTGCACGTACCCATGCTGCCCGGGATGATGCCCAGCTCGCCGACCCGCGCGCTCACCGCACCCTTGCGGGTCACCAGCAAGTCCTCGCCACCGTGCGTTTCCTTCTGCACGTAGTTGTGGTGGCAGTTCACCGCCAGCTTTTCCAACTGGAACTTCGGCAGCCGGTGGCGCATCTCGGCCAACACCCGCGCCATCATCGCCTCGCGGTTGGCCTGGGCGTAGTCCTGCGCCCAGGACACCGCTTCCACGTAGTCATCGAACAATGCTTCGCCTTCCATGAAGAAGGCCAGGTCTCTGTCCAGCAGGTCGAAACCCAGCACGCGCTGCGCCAGCTCCTCGCGCGCCCGCTCGATGAAGTAGCTGCCAATCAGGTTGCCGGTGCCGCGCGAACCCGAGTGCAACATCACCCACACGGCGTCCGATTCGTCGAGGCAGACCTCGATGAAGTGGTTACCACCGCCCAGCGTGCCGATCTGCCGGTCCAGCTTGTCGGTGCGGATCTTGCGATGCTTCGCCTTGATTGCTTCCAGCCGCGCGACCAGCCCGGATTGCGCCAGTTGCGTCTCAATGCTGTCCGGCAGCTTGTGATGGTCGCCACCACGGCCGTTGCCGACCGGCACGCCGCGCTCGATGCTGGAACGCAGCGGGGCCAGGTTGTCCGGCAGGTCGCTGGCGCGCAGCGTGGTGCGTACCGCGGCCATGCCGCAGCCGATGTCCACGCCGACCGCAGCCGGGATGACCGCGCCCCGCGTGGGCACGACTGAACCGACCGTCGCGCCCTTGCCCAGGTGCACGTCGGGCATCACCGCGACCCACGGGCCGACAAACGGCAGCATGGCGATGTTGCGCAGCTGCTGCCTCGCGGCATCTTCCAGCGGCACGCCATGCACCCAGCCCTTGATCGGCGTGGCGCTGCCTTCGGCATGCAGAAACTCGTACTGTTGGTTGCTCATCTCTTCTTTCCTTGAATGGATCGCGGCGAGCGCTTCCGTGCGATCGCCGCGAGGTTACTGCTTGAGGCTCACCAACTGGTTCAGCACGCCGTCCAGGCCGCCGAACACGGTGAGCTTGTCGATCTTCTCGGTGACCTTCTCCAGAGCCTCCAGCTCCTTCAGACGCATCAGCACCGGGCTCTCCTCGATCAGCCGCGCGGTGTTGAGCAGCGAACGGGTGGCGTTCGACTCCTCGCGCCGGCGGATCACGTTGGCCTGGGCCGCCTTCTCCGCCTGCACCACGCTGTTCAGGATGTCCTTCATCTCGCCCGGCAGGATCACGTCCTTGACGCCCACGCCCAGCACTTCCACGCCCAGCTCAACGACACGGCCGCGCACGTAGGCAAAGATGTCCGCGTCCAGCGAAGCCTTGTCGCCCAGCAGCTCGTCCAGCGTCTTGCCGGACACCGCCTTGCGCAAGCCGTATTGCAGCTCGCGATAGACGTAGTCGCCGTACTTGACCACCTTGGTGCGCGCGGCGACCGGATCGGTCACGCGCAGGCTGGCGGCCAGGTTCACCCGCAGGCTCACCTTGTCGCGGGTCAGCAGTTCCTGGCCCGACACCTCCAGCGATTGCACGCGCAGCTCGATCACCTCGGCCGCCACGTTCTTCTGGAAATTCCAGAACGCCCAGGCCCCCGGTGCCAGCGTACGCACCAGCTTGCCGTCGATGAACAGCAGGCCTGCCGACTCCGTCGGCACGTCCACCGTCACCGCGACCTTGCCGAGCACGCCCAGCTGGCGCAGTCGGCTGGCCACGCGCGCATCGACTTCCAGCGTTTCCGCCAGCGACACCGCCTGCACCTCGACCGGCACCAGGCCCTTCCAGTAGAGCTTGCGCGTACCCGGTGCCAGCACGTCCTCCAGCTTGCCGTTCTTGAGCACCAGGCCAACCTGCTGCGTGCCGATGTCGGCCACGTCGAAGCATTCGGCCAGCGCACCATCCATCAGCGCCATCAGCACGTCAGTGTCGGCGCCGGTGTACTCGGGCTTGGCCAGGTTGTGCACGCTGGCCGCGATACGCTTGCACGGGTCGACAAAGTGGTACACGCCCGGCGGCAGTACGCGCTGGAAACGACGGTTGCGATACAGCAAGCCGCGCTCGCCGTCGCCGATCACGATTTGCTTGATCCAGAACATGTTGATACTCCTTCCGTCAATCCTTGTTTCGATCCGTCGGATAAGCCGACTGCGTCGCCGGATCGGTACGACGCATTAACATTGCAGATAATCGGGCCGCAAAAGCCCCTCCCTCGCGGGATAATCGACGTCATGCGCCGATTAAAGCGAATAAGGCGGAAACGCCTCCTGACGATAATGGGGCGAAGCCGACGTGCCTTGGCGGGGAACCGGATATTCCGGCGAATGCCTGCAAGACAATCGCTTCGATATCCGCTTGCCCGCTGTCGGGACGTGGGCCCGGCCCCGCCACCGCCGCCTTGCCTGATCCGCAAACCCTCCGTGGCTTGCAGGCCAGGCGCCGCGCGAGGCGTTTCCTGGTCGGAACTTTCGTTCCTGGTCATGACGTGACAGGTCATGGTTTGGAGCGGGAGTCGAACCCGCGACACTCGGTTTACAAGACCGATGCTCTACCCCTCTGAGCTATCCAGTGGCCGACGTGCCGGAATCGAACCGGCGTTTGCAGGAACGAACCTGCCGCTCTACCGCTGAGCCAACGTCGTCGTTGTGGAACACCGCCCGGCAGACCCCGGCATACGCCGCCGGCAAAGCCGCGCGCACCGGATGGGGCTTGAGCCCATGCCGCTGGAGCCGGTCGGTTCGATGTTCCCGATTGCCGGCTGTCACCAACCGGCAATAGGTGCGGGCATGGTTGCCCGATACGTGGTGATCCGTTTCTCGCACAGCCCGCGCCGAAGCACCGGGACGCAGCGCGCAAGCGCCTTCGCAGCTGCGCCCCTGCCTCGGCCATGGCTGACCGGATGCCTCAGGGCGAAACGGATTCCGCAAACCTTGTTCGATGCATGCGCATCCCCTGCGAACGGCAAAAACAAGACGCCCCCGGGGTTGGCGACCCGAGGGCGTTCGCGTTGCCTCGGGAGATCGGGGTGACCGATCTCCGCAAAGGGATCAGTCGATTATCGGCAGACGATTGCCAAGTCGAGCCATTCGCCGCGCATGAACAGGCCTGCATCGCGGCAATACTGCGACGTGCATGGTGTGCTCATCTGGGTTATGCGGAACGACATGGAAACTCTTTTATCTGATGGTCGCCAAAAGGCGAGGGCTGCGGACGTTACACCTATTAACAACCACGCGCAAGCATTTTTTATCGAATATCGGAAAAACTTACAACCAGCCTTTTTGCCGCGCCAGCCGATACGCCTCGATGCGGTTGCCGACGCCGAGTTTGCCGATCGCTTCGGACAGATAATTGCGCACGGTGCCGTGCGAGAGGTTGAGTTTTGCGGCGATGTCGCCGGCGGATTGGCCCTCGCCGGCGAGGCGCAGCACCTGGCGTTCGCGATCGTTCAGCGGGTCGGCTTCGGACCAGGCTTCCAGCGCCAGCTGCGGGTCGATCGCACGACCACCGCGGTGTACGGTGCGCAACGCCTCGGCGAGGTTCTCGGCGGGAGCGTCCTTCAGCAGGTAGCCCGACACGCCGGCATCCAGCGCGCGACGCAGGAAACCCGGGCGGGCGAAGGTGGTGACGATGATGACCTTCACCGGCAGCTCGTCGTGACGCTGGATGCGCTGGGCCAGCTCCAGCCCGGTGAGGCCGGGCATCTCGATATCGGTGACCAGCACATCGGGCTTCAGGCGCTGCATCTCCCGCCACGCCGCCTCGCCGTCGGGTGCGGAGCCGAGCACCTCCATGTCCGGCTCCAGGCTCAGCAGCGCCGACAGTGCGCCGCGCACCATCGCCTGGTCCTCGGCCAGCAGCACGCGGATCATGCGGCGCCTCGTGGCGATTGCTTCAGCGGCATTGGAAAAGCTCCATCGTGATGGCTTCGATCGTCAGGCGGCCGAATGCCCACCCTGCGCCGCGGGCGCCACGCCGCCGGCAGCGGTCGCTGGCATGGCGACCAGTCGCAGCACCGGCAGCGGCGCGCTGACCAGCATGGTCGTGCCGCCGCGCAACGGCGAGCTGATCTCCAGCGTGCCGCCCAGCGAGCGCACGCGCTCGCGCATGCCGCGCAGGCCGTTGCCGGCGCCGTCGATGCCGCCGCGGCCGTTGTCACGGATACTCATGCGCACGCTGGCAGGCTCGCGCACGAAATCGACGTTCGCGCAACTTGCCGCCGCGTGGCGCGCGATATTGGTCGCCGCCTCGCGCAGGATCAGCGAGAGGCTGCGTTCGGTGTCTTGCGGCAAGTCGGTCGGCGGTGCCGCGTATTCCATGCACACCCCGGAGGATTCCAGCAGCAGCCGCGCCGAGGCCAGCTCGGCCGCCAGGTCGGTGGCGTGGATGCCGCTGACCGCACTGCGCACTTCGGCAAGCGCGTGACGCGCCACCTTCTCCGCCTCTTCCACTTCGCGCCTGGCCGCCGCATGGTCCCGGTCGAACAGCTTGCGTGACAACTCCAGCTTCAGCGTGATCAGCGACAGGGTATGGCCCAGCAGATCGTGCAGGTCGCGGCCGATGCGCTCGCGCTCGGCAGTGGCCGCCAGCCGACGCACTTCTTCGTGCGAGAGCCGCAGCTGCGCGTCCTTCTCCTCGCTGCCATGCTCGGCCTTGATGATGATGCCGATGATGAACGAGGTCAGCGGGATGGAGAACACGGCCTGCCATGGGTAACCGAGCAGCGAGGTCTCGGCCAGCAACACCACATTGAGCCCGGCCAGCCAGCCGAGATAGGCGCGGAAACGACCCACGCTGGTGCAGAGCATCACGCAGCCATAGATGAAATAGGTCAGCCCGCTGGGATACCAGGGCAGCAACGACATGCTCAGCAGCACCAACGCGAGGGCGCCGGCGCGGACCTGCGCACGCGGCCCCGCGATGCACCGGTAATACAGCAGCAGGAACAGCGGATAGCTAACCAGAGTGGTGACGACCCAGCGCGTGCTCCAGCCGTCGTTGTTCCACACCGGCACGACGAAGATCCACGCCGACCACAACAGGTGCACAGCATCCACCCACGGCGATTTGCCGCGATGCATGCTGCGCGCCGCCGCGGAGTCCGGCGCCGGGGTCAGAAACTGGACGATGCGCTGGTGCATGACGCCAGGCTCCCGCAGATTGGTCATGAGGGTGATCCTACTTCAACCGTTCCGGTGCAAACGCCGCGCCGCCAGCCACAGGAAAACCGCAGCGAAACCGGCCAGCGCCAGCACGTGGCCCAGCACAGGGCCATGGTTCAGACCCACCGCCGCCTGGGTCAGCTGGTTGAGGTGATAGCTGGGCCAGACGGGCGCGATCTGTTGCAGCATCCGCGGCAACATCGACAGCGGCAGCCACAGGCCGGACAGGAACGCCATCGGCAGATAGACCAGGTTGAGCAGCCCCGGCGCGCCCTGCCCCTTGAGCAAGGTGCCGACGAACATGCCCAGCGCGCAGAACGGCAGTACGCCGAAAGCACCGGTGGCGACCAGCGCCAGCATCTGGCCCCACGACAGACTGACGTGCGCCAGGAAGATGCCGATCAGCAGCAGCAGCGCGATCACCACGGTGGCCGCGATCATGGCCATCACCATCTTGCCCAGCAGGTAGGCGCCAGGCGGCATCGGCAAGGCACGCTTGAGCGTGAGCAGGCCGCCATCGCGCTCGATCGCCAGCGAGACGCCGAAGCCGAACAGGCCCGGTCCGATGATGCCGAACGCACCATAGCTGGCCAGCAGGTAGCGCGACGCCTCGCCGTGGTTCAGCAACACGCCGAACATCACGTAGAACACCGTCGAGAACAGCGTCATCGGCAGAATGAAACCCGGCGCGCGCAGGTAGCGCAGGCATTCGCTGCGCATCTCGGCCAGGTAGGCGCCCAGCACGCGCCGGCGCGACATCGGCATCGCGGCGGCAAGCGGAATCGACATGGCTTGATCCATCTCAGGCAACCTCGCGGCGTGTTTCGGGCAAGCCCTGTTCGGCCTCGCGGGTGAGTTCGGTGAATGCCTCGGCCAGGCCGGCGCGCTGCACTTCCAGCTCGCTCAGTTGCGGGTCGGCGTCGAGCAGGCGGCGTACCACCGCTTCGGCCGCGTCGGTGGTCACGTGCAGGCGGTCCTGGCGCCGTTCCGCCGCGGTGACCGCAGGCCAGCCGCCGACCACGCCGGCATCCACCGTGCTGACGCAGCGGATGCGCCGGGTCGCGATCCGTGCGCGCAGCGCCTCGACCGTCCCTTCGTGGATCACCCGCCCGCGCGCCATCACGCAGACCCGGTCGGCCAGCACCTCGGCTTCCTCCAGGTAATGCGTGGTCAGCAGCACCGCGCAGCCCTCGGCCCGCAATTGGCTGATCGCCGCCCACAGCCTCTGCCGCGCCTCGATGTCCATGCCCACAGTCGGCTCGTCCAGGAACAGCAGCTCGGGCCGGCCGCACAGCGCCAGCGCGAACTGCACGCGCCGCTGCTGGCCGCCGGACAGCTTCGCGTAGGGGCGAGCCAGCAGGTCGTCGACACCGGCCATGCGGGCGCTCTCCGCCATGCTGCGGGGGGCCGGGTAATAGCTCGCAATCAGACGCAACAGTTCGCCCACCCGCAGCGTGCCGGGCAGTTCGGCGTGCTGCAGCATCACGCCGATGCGCCGGCGTGCGCGGACATCCCCGGGATCGCGCCCGAACAGCTCGACCGTGCCGGCATCGGCGCGCAGCAAGCCCAGCAGCAGGCTGATCGCGGTGGTCTTGCCGGCGCCGTTGGGGCCCAGCAGGGCCAGCAACTCGCCGCGGCGCAGTTGCAAACCGGCATTGTCCAGCGCGACCAGGCGGCCGTAGCGCTTCTCCACGCCCGCCAGCCGGGCCACCACCTGCTCGGAAACAGTCATCGACATGATCCTCCTCGATGCCCGCAGCTTGGGCATTTCGCGGCCGATTGCCCATGCGCCGGCGTCAGTCATCGGGGGTGACAGCCGTCATGCCGGGGGTACCGGAGACCTGCCCGGGCGCGTTATGCTGGGCCAATGATCTTGCGCGACCGGCACGTCCGGGCGCCCCGACGCGGGCTCGCCACGCTGGAATTTGCGCTACGCAAGGATTTCCGGCCCACGACGCCCACGCGCGGATCGAGCGGCCTGCTTCGCGCTGGGTGCGAGGCGCCGACGTCTACGAGGAGAATGTCATGGGTGTGATCAACCAGCTGCGCGAACTGCGCGAATTCGGCGGCAAGCCCCGCACCACCGGCCTGGACGACGCCAGCATCGAGCGCATGGCGGCGAACGATCCGCTGCTGGGCCAGGCAGTCGCCGAGGCCGTCGCGCGCCACCGCGAGCTGCGCGACGAGCTGGGGGATTTCCTCAAGCTCGACGAAGCCGAGCAACTGGCCAAGGCACAGGCGGGTTTCGTCAATTTCTACCCGGACGACGCGATCAACCCGTACCTGCCGGCCGCCGCGCGCGGGCCGTGGATCGTCACGCTGAAGGGCGCCGTGGTGCACGACAACGGCGGCTACGGCATGCTGGGTTTCGGCCACAACGATGCGGCCATCCTGGCGGCGCTGTCGCGCCCGCAGGTGATGGCCAACGTGATGTCGCCCAGCGTGGCGCAGATGCGTTTCACCGCCGCACTGAACAAGGAGCTCGGCCGCAACCGCGGCAAGAATCCGTACGAACATTACCTGTGCCTCAACTCCGGCTCCGAGTCGGTGTCGCTGGCCTGCCGCATCGCGGACGTCAACGCCAAGGCGATGACCGATGCCGGCGCGCGCCATGCGGGCCGCACGATCAAGCGGCTGGCGGTGAAGGGCGCCTTCCACGGCCGCACCGAGGCGCCGGCGCTGTATTCGGACTCCTCGCGCAAGACCTACCAGCAGAACCTGGCCAGCTATCGCCACGAGGAGAGCGTGATCACGGTGGCGCCGTATGACGTGGCGCAACTGAAGGCCGTGTTCGCCGATGCCGACAAGCACGGCTGGTTCATCGAGGCCATGTTCCTGGAACCGGTGATGGGCGAAGGCGACCCGGGCCGGGCGGTGACGCCGGAGTTCTACAGTGCCGCCCGCGAGCTGACCGAAGCGCACGGCACCCTGCTGCTGGTCGATTCCATCCAGGCCGGGCTGCGCGCACACGGCGTGTTGTCGATCACCGACTACCCCGGTTTCGAGAAACTGCCGGCGCCGGACATGGAAACCTTCTCCAAGGCGCTCAACGCCGGCCAGTACCCGCTGTCGGTGCTGGCGGTGGGCAACCGCGCCGCCGGGTTGTACCGCAAGGGCATCTACGGCAACACCATGACTGCCAACCCGCGCGCACTCGACGTGGCGCTGGCCACGCTCGGCGAATTGACCGATGAGGTGCGGCAGAACATCCGCGAGCGCGGCAAGGAGTTCGTCGACAAGCTTGGCGCGCTCAAGCACGAGCTGGGAGGCCTGATCACCAAGGTGCAGGGCACCGGGCTGTTGTTCTCCTGCGAACTGGCCCCGGAGTACAAATGCTTCGGCGCCGATTCGACCGAGGAATTCATGCGCGAGCACGGCATCGGCGTGATCCATGGCGGCGTCAACTCGCTGCGCTTCACCCCGCATTTCAAGGTCACCAGCGCCGAGGTCGACCTGATCGTCGCCCACGTGCGCAAGGCCTTGCTGGAAGGCCCGCGCAAGGCCAAGGCCGAAGCGGCCTGAGCCGCGCGGCCACCCACACCGGCTGCGGCGAAACACGACGTTTCGCCGCAGCTGAATACTTCATGCACGTAAGAACTTGCCGACTGCCCTGACGGTGTCCCCCTGCCTAGACTGATCCGGCCGGCAGCTGCCGGTCACCCAGGGAGGATTCACCATGTCACTGTCACTGCGCCTGCTCGCCATCAGCGCCGCCTTCGCCTTTGCCGGCACCGCCTTCGCAGCCAGCCCGGCGACCCCGGCGGCATCCACCAAGCCGCACACTGCCCAGCAGCAGCGGATGATCGACTGCAACCACCAGGCCACCGGCAAGAAGGGCGCCGAGCGCAAGGCGTTCATGAGCTCCTGCCTGAAAGGCCATGCCTCGGCGCCCGCGGCGGCGTCGACCGACACGGCCCAGCACGCGAAGATGAAGAGCTGCAACGCGGACGCCAAGACCAAGGCGCTCAAGGGTGCCGAGCGCAAGGCGTTCATGAGCTCCTGCCTGAAGGGCGGAGCGGCCGCCACGCCCTGACGCATCGCGGTGCTGTCCATGCCGGCGTGCGTGGACAGCACCGCTTCGCTAAGCTCCCGGACTGTCGCGCCCGGCGCCGCCACCAGACCGTCCACCGATGAAGATCGTCGAAGTCCGCCACCCGCTGATCCAGCACAAACTGGGCCTGATGCGCCGCGCCGGCATCAGCACCAAGGAGTTTCGCGAACTGGCTTCCGAAGTCGCCGCCCTGCTCACCTACGAGGCCACCAAGGATCTGGAGACGGTCGAGGAGGAGATCGAGGGTTGGGCCGGACCGCTGCACGTGCATCGGATCAAGGGCCGCAAGATCACCATCGTGCCGATCCTGCGCGCCGGCCTGGGCATGCTGCCCGGCGTGCTCGACATGATTCCGGCGGCCAAGGTCAGCGTGGTCGGCCTGCAACGCGACGAGCACACGCTCAAGCCCGTCACCTACTACGAGAAACTCACCGACCGCATGGACGAGCGCATCGCGCTGATCGTCGACCCCATGCTGGCCACCGCCGGCACCCTGGTCGCCACCGTGGACATGCTCAAGGCGGCCGGCTGCAAGCGCATCAAGGGGCTGTTCCTGGTCGCCGCGCCGGAAGGGCTCGAACGCATCACCGCGACCCATCCCGATATCGAGATCTACACCGCCTCCATCGACCAGCGGCTCAACGAGAACGGCTACATCCTGCCCGGCCTGGGCGACGCCGGCGACAAGATCTTCGGCACCAAGCAGCTGCCCGCCGGCTGAGCGCCAGATCGCCGCGGAAGCGGCGTGCGCGGTTTCACGGCACGGTCACAAGGCGCCACTAAACTCGGCGCGTTCCGGCTGACCGGACGTCATCGGGGGAGAAACCATGTTCGCAAAGCTCGCGCAACGCGGCCTGTGGCTGCTGCTGGCCGGCATCGCCTCGACGTTCGCCGCACAGGCTGCCGACGTCAGCATCGACCAGTTCCGGGTTCGCGGCCCCGCCGGCGGCAACGACGAGTTCGTCGAACTGTTCAACGCCGGCCCTGCGGCGATTGACTTGTCCGCGTACAAGTTCAACGCCTCCAACGCCAGCGGCACGATCGGCACGCGGCTTACCTTCCCCGCCGGCACGCAACTGGCGTCGGGCTGCCACCTGCTGCTGACCAACAGCGCCAGCGGCGGCTACTCCGGCAGCGTGCCGGGCGATCTCACCTACGCCACCGGCGTTACCGACACCGGCGGCCTGGCCCTGCTCGACGCCGACGGCAACATCGTCGACCAAGTGGGCCTCAGCACCGGTTCGGCCTACAAGGCGGGCACGCCGCTGGCCTCGCTGGGCAGCAGCAACATCGACCAAGGCTACCAGCGGCGGCAGACCGCGGCTGGCCTGCCACAGAACTCCGGCGACAACAGCGCCGATTTCGTCACCGTGAGCCCGACCCAGCCGCACAACAGCGCCAGCACCTGCGTGGCCATGGGCCCGTCGCTGTCGATTGCCGACGCCAGCATCAGCGTGCACGGCGCCAGCGACGTGGCGATGCCGTTCACCATCACCATGAATGAACCGGCGCCGAGCGGCGGCACCAGCGTGCACGTGGCCACCGCCAACGGCAGCGCCACCGCGGGCGTGGAGTACGAAGCGCTCGACACTACCCTCACCATCGCCGCGGGCGAGACCCAGGCCAGCTTCAACGTGGTCGTGCATGGGCGCTCCACGCCGGCCGACGACAAGGACTTCAGCGTCACGCTGAGCGATCCCGGCGACGGCGTGGCGCTGGGCGACGCCACCGCCATCGGCACCATCCACTACGACATCCCGGTGCAGGCGGAGATCTGGCAGATCAACGGCAGCGGGCAGCGGGCGGCCCTGCTCGGCAAGTCGGTGCTGACCTACGGCAACGTGGTCACCGCAGTGGGCCCGCTGGGCTTCACCATGCAGACGCCCGACGCGCGCGCCGACGCCAGCCCGCTGACGTCCAATGGCGTGTATGTGTTCACCAACGCCGCACCGACGGTAAGCGTGGGCGAGGCGGTGGACGTCGCGGCGGTGGTGGACGACTACTACGGCCTCACCGAGTTGAAGAACCCGACGATAAGCGTGGTCGGCCGCCACGTGCGCCTGCCGCGCGCCGTCGTGTTCGACCGGCGCACGCCCTCGCCCGATCCGGACCAGCTCTCCTGCGGCACCACCAATTTCCAGTGCTTCATGAGCATGCGTGTGCGCATCGATCACGGCATGATCAACACCGGCAACAAGCGTTTCAGCAGCGAACCGTATGCGGAGGTCAGCATCACCGCCAATGGCCGGCGCTCGCTGCGCCAGCCCGGCGTGGTGTTCGGCGTGCCGGTGCCTGCGGGCGTGGACCTGCCCAACTGGAGCGGCAACCCGGAAGTGTTCAAGATGAACACTGCCGACTTCGGTGCGGTGCCGCTGAACACGCCGTTCAACGCCGGCAGCACGTTCCGGGCCGAGGGCGTGATCTCCTACGACTTCGGCGCCTACACCTTCATCCCGACGCAGTTCCGGCTGGCGTACGCCGCGCCGATACCACGGCCGGTCTCGCCCACCCCGCTGCTGGCGCTGCGCATCGGCGCGTTCAACATGGAGCGCTTCTGCGACAGCGTGTTCGACACCACCTACACCTGCAGCGGCGGGAGCAAGGAGCCCACGCCGGACGCCGTCGCGCTGAAGACCCGCCGCCTGTCCAGCTATGTCGGCAGCGTGCTGCAGCTGCCCGACGTGCTGTCGGTGGAGGAAGTGGAAACCCGGCCGCTGCTGCAGGGCCTGGCTACGCAGATTCTTGCCGACTATGGCGTGGCGTACGACGCTTACCTGCTGCCCGGCCACGATCCCAGCGGCATCAACGTCGGATTCCTGGTGCGCCGCGACCACGTGCAGGTGCTCTCGGTGCAGCAACTCGCCGCCGGCGAAACCTGGGACGACGACGGCCACACCGCCTTCATCCACGACCACCCGCCGCTGCTGCTCACCGCGCAGGCAGGCCGCACGCGTTTCCACGTGATTGCCGTGCACATGAAGGCGCGCTCGAACGTCGACGACAATACCGCCGCCGCGGAGCGTGATCGGGAAAAGCGTTTCCTGCAGGCAAAATCGCTGGCCAGCCAGGTGCAGGCGCTGCAGCAGGCCGATCCGCGCATGCCGCTGCTGGTGGTGGGCGACTTCAATGCCTACCAGTTCACCGATGGCTGGACCGACGTGGTGAACCTGGTGGCCGGCCGCTACGACGACAACCAGAACCTGCTCAAGCTCGGCCACAATATCGTGCAGCCGGCGCTGTGGAACGCGGTGAACACGGTGCCACCCGACGATCGCTACTCGTTCCTGTACACGCAGAACTTCGGCGAGATCCAGGGTTACACCAGGGCCGGCAGCGGCAACCCCGGGCGCACCGTGCCGACCTTCCAGGTGCTGGACCACGCCCTGCTCAACGTGCCGGCACGGCTGCGCTTCCTGCGCATGCAGTTCGGCCGTGCCGACCTCGACGCGCCGGCGCAGACCGTCGACGACGCCGCCAATGCCAGCGACTGGACGCGGGCGATCGGCGTCTCGGACCATGACGGCTTCGTGGTGGACCTGTTCGTGCCGCTGATCCACCGGCGGCTGCACTGAACACACCCGCGAAGGCCGCCGACCGGCGGCCTTCGCACGTTGACCGGGCTCAGCGACCGAAGCGGTCGGTGGCTTCCAGCAACTGGTGCAGGATGCCCGGCTCGAACGCCGAATGGCCGGCGTCCTGCACGATGTGCAGGTCGGCTTCGGGCCAGGCACGGTGCAGATCCCATGCGCTGCGCAATGGGCACACCACGTCGTAGCGGCCCTGCACGATCACGGCCGGAATATGGCGGATGCGATCCACGTTGCGCAGCAACTGATCGTCGTGTTCGAAGAAGCCGCCGTTGACGAAGTAATGGCATTCGATGCGGGCAAAGGCCAGCGCGAAGTCGTCCGCGGCACTCGATTCGATGTGCGACTTGTCCTGCCACAGGAAGCTGGTGGCGCCTTCCCATACCGACCAGGCGCGCGCGGCCGCGCTGCGCACCGCCGCGTCGTCGCTGGTCAGGCGGCGGTGATAGGCGCTCATCAGGTCACCGCGTTCCACCTCGGGGATTGCAGCCAGATAGGTTTCCCATGCGTCCGGATACAGCGCGTCGCAACCCTTCTGGTAGAACCACTCCAGCTCTTCCCGGCGCAGCATGAAGATGCCGCGCAGCACCAGCTCGGTCACCTTGTCCGGATGGGTCTGCGCGTATGCCAGCGCCAGGGTCGAACCCCACGAACCGCCAAACACCTGCCAGCGGTCGATGCCAAGGTGCTCGCGCACGCGCTCGATGTCGCCGACCAGGTCCCAGGTGGTGTTGTCGGCGAGTTCTGCATGCGGGGTCGACTGGCCGCAGCCACGCTGGTCGAACAGCACGATGCGATAGACCGCCGGATCGAAGAAGCGCCGGCATTTCGGATTCGTGCCGCCGCCCGGGCCACCGTGCAGGAACACCACCGGCTTGCCGTGCGGATTGCCGCTCTGCTCGTAGTACAACGTGTGCAGCGGCGACACCGGCAACATGCCGCGGTCGAACGGCTCGATCTCGGGATACAGCGAACGCAGCGGCGACGACGGCATGACGGCTCCTTCGAATCCACAGACAAGCCGCCAAGGCTAGCACGGGCACGGTTTGCAGGCCCTCAATCGCCAGCAAACAGCTTGCCGGGATTGAGGATGCCGCGTGGGTCGAACACCTTGCGCACGCCGCGCATCAGGTCGATCTCCGCCGCGCTGCGGGTGCTGTCCAGATAGGCCCGCTTGACCAGGCCGATGCCGTGTTCCGCCGAGATGCTGCCGCCATGGCGCTGCAGGGTATCCGCCAGCAGATGGGTGACGTGTTCGCACTGCTCGATGAACGCGGCCTCGGCCAGGTCATCCGGCCGCAGCACGTTGATGTGAAGGTTGCCGTCGCCGATGTGACCGAACCAGACCACCTCGGCTTGCGGATACTCGCGCGCCAGCAACGCCTGCATGTCGTGCAGAAAGGCGGGAACCGCGCCGACCCGAACCGAGATGTCGTTCTTGTACGGCCGCCGCGGCGCCAGGCTCTCGGTGATGCCTTCGCGCAGGCGCCACAGCGCGGCTGCCTGCGCTTCGCTCTGCGCGATCACGCCGTCGCTGACCCAGCCCTGTTCCAGTGCCAGCTCGAATGCAGCCAACGCTGCTTCCTGCTGCCGCTCGTCCGCAGCATCGAACTCGGTGACCACGTAGTACGGATAATCGCCGTCGATGGCGCGCTGCGCGCCGTGTGCCAGCACGTGGCGCAAGGCGTGATCGGTGAAGAACTCGAACGCCTGCAGCACCAGCCGCGCGCGGAACAGCGCGAACACCTGCATCAGCGCGTCCATGTCCGGCAACGCCAGCAGCATCACCTGCGAGGGTAGCGGCGGATCGGTGAGCTTCAGCGTCGCCTCCACCACGATGCCCAGCGTGCCTTCCGAGCCGACCAGCAACTGGCGAAAATCGTAGCCGCTGGAGTTCTTCACCAGGCCGCGGTTGAGATCGAGCAGCTCCCCGTTGCCGGCCACCACCTTCAACCCGGCGATCCACTCGCGCGTGTTGCCGTAACGGATCACCCGGATGCCGCCGGCGTTGGTGGCGATGTTGCCGCCGATCGAACACGAGCCGCGCGCCGCGAAATCGACCGGATAGATCAGGCCATGCTGGCGTGCCGCGTCATGGACGTGCTGCAGGATCATCCCCGCCTGCACGGTGAGGGTGCGATCGACTGCATCGAAGCCGAGCACGCGCTGCATCCGCTCCAGGCTGAGCACCAGCTCGCCGTTCGCCGCCACCGCGCCGCCGGACAGGCCCGTACGCCCGCCCGATGGCACGATCGCCACCGCCTGCTCGTTGGCCCAGCGCACGATCGCCTGCACTTCTTCCACCGACGTCGGCAAGGCGATTGCCAGCGGCGCCGGCGTCCAGCGGCGGGTCCAGTCGCGACCGTAGTGTTCGAGGTCGGCCGCGGCCGTCAGCAGGCGCAGTTCGGGCAGGCGGCGGGACAGGTCGGCGAGGCGGTCATCGGACATGCGGCGGCTCCGGGGGCATCCACACAGACTGCCAGCCGCGCCGGAGCGCGTCCAGTGTTGCAGTGCGGCAATTCCTCGCCTACTCTGGACCGACCGCCGCCACCGGACACGCCACGAAGATGCAGACCTCCTATCCGCGCCAGGACATCAAGGTATTGCTGCTGGAGGGGGTCAGCGCCAGCGCGGTGGAGGTATTCCATCGGGCCGGCTACAGCCAGGTCGAGTTGCACGCCAAGTCGCTGCCCGAGGACGAACTCAAGGCGCGCATCGGCGAAGCCCACATCATCGGCATCCGTTCGCGCACGCAGCTCACCGCCGAAGTGCTGGCGCAGGCCAAGCGGCTGATCGCGGTGGGCTGCTTCTGCATCGGCACCAACCAGGTGAACCTGGGCGCCGCCCGCCTGGCCGGCGTGCCGGTGTTCAACGCGCCCTATTCCAACACCCGCAGCGTGGCCGAACTGGTGATTGCCGAGGCGATCATGCTGCTGCGCGGCATTCCGCAGAAGAACGCGCAATGCCACCGCGGCGGCTGGGCCAAGTCGGCCAGCGGCAGCTACGAGACGCGCGACAAGGTGCTCGGCATCGTCGGCTACGGCCACATCGGCACCCAGGTCGGCGTACTGGCCGAGAGCCTGGGCATGCGGGTGATCTTCCACGACATCGAGACCAAGCTGGCGCTGGGCAATGCCCGTGCGGTGTCCAGCCTGGACGAACTGCTGGAACGCTCGGACGTGGTCACCCTGCACGTGCCCGAGACCCCGGCCACGCAGCTGATGATCCGCGCCGAACAACTGGCGAAGATGCACGCCGGCGCCATGCTGATCAACGCCTCGCGCGGCAGCGTGGTCGACATCGAGGCGCTGGCCGTGGCACTGCGCGAGAAGCGGCTGGCCGGTGCGGCGATCGACGTGTTCCCGCTCGAGCCCAAAGGCAACGACGACGCCTTCGTCTCGCCGCTGGCGGGCATGGACAACGTGATCCTGACTCCGCACATCGGCGGCAGCACGCTGGAGGCGCAGGACAACATCGGCATCGAGGTGGCCAGCAAGCTGGTGCGCTACAGCGACAACGGCTCCACCCTGTCGGCGGTGAACTTCCCCGAGGTCACCCTGCCCGAACACCCGCACAGCCGCCGCCTGCTGCACATCCACCGCAACGTGCCCGGCACGCTGTCGCGCATCAACGAACTGTTCTCCGCCGGCAACCTCAACATCGACGCGCAGTTCCTGCAGACCGACAGCGAAGTCGGCTACGTGGTGATCGACGTCAGCGCCGACGAGGCCCAGGCGAATGCGTTGAAGGCGCAGATGGCGACGATTCCGGGGACGCTGCGCGCCCGGGTGCTGTATTAGGCCGGGGATAGGGAAAGGGCATCGGGAATCGGAAGAGCTGGCGATGCGGCGGCACCGCTTCTTCGATTTCCCATTTCCGCACATGAAAAAAGCGCCCGATGGGCGCTTTTTTCATGTGCGAAATCACTTGGTCGGGGCGGCCGGATTCGAACCGACGACCCTCTGCCCCCCAGGCAGATGCGCTACCAGGCTGCGCTACGCCCCGACGAAACGGCGATTCTAGCAGCTTGTGGTGCGCTGCCGGAAGCGTGATGTCGCTCAGCGGCGCAGCAACGTCAGCACTTCCTCCAGCTCCATCCGCACCTGGCGCACGATCTGGTGCGACATGCTCGATTCCAGCCGTGCCTGCGGGCCTTCAAGGCGCGCGCGCGCACCGGTGATGGTGAAACCCTCGTCGTACAGCAGCGAACGGATCTGACGGATCATCAGCACGTCGTGACGCTGGTAGTAGCGGCGGTTGCCGCGGCGCTTGACCGGGTTGAGGGCCGGAAACTCCTGCTCCCAGTAACGCAGCACGTGGGGCTTCACACCGCACAGCTCGCCCACTTCACCGATGGTGAAGTAGCGCTTGGCCGGGATGGCCGGCAGTTCGGTGTTATTCCCTTGATCCAGCATAGCTTTCGACTCTCACCTTGAGTTTCTGCCCCGGTCGGAAGGTCACCACCCGCCGCGCGGAGATCGGGATCTCCTCGCCGGTCTTGGGGTTGCGCCCCGGCCGCTGGTTTTTCATGCGCAGGTCGAAATTGCCGAACCCGGACAGCTTCACCTGCTCGCCGTTCTCCAGCGCACCACGCACCACCTCGAAGTAGGCATCCACGAATTCCTTGGCCTCACGCTTGTTGAGGCCCACGTCGAGGAAAAGCCGCTCGGCCATTTCCGCCTTGGTCAGCGCCATCTCATCCTCGCAGTTTCCCCTGGCATGTCTGCTCCAACGCGTTCACCGCTTCGCGTACCCAGTGATCCGCGTCGTCGTCTGTAAGGGTGCGTGAAGCGTCCTGCAAAATCAAGCCCATAGCGAGACTCTTTCGGCCTGCTTCGACGCCTTTGCCGCTGTAGCGGTCGAACAGCCGCAGCTCCCGCAACCGCGCGCCCAGCGTGCCGCGAACGGTGTGCTCGATCCGTGACCAGCTGACGCTTTCCGGCAAATCCATCGCGATATCGCGGCGCACCGCAGGAAATCGCGGGATCGCGGTCGCCCGGGGCAGGCGGCGGGCCAGCAGCGGCTCCAGCGCCACCTCCAGCACATGCACGTCGGGGCCAAGATCGAGCTCCCGCGCCAGCCGGGGGTGCAGGGCGCCGAGATAGCCGACCGTCTCGCCGTCGCGCGCGACCCGGGCGCCGCGGCCCGGATGCAGCCAGGACGGCAGCTCATCGGCATGGATCGACCAGCGCTCCGGCTCGCCGCCCCAGGCGATCAGCGTATCCAGGTCGCCCCTGAGATCGTGGAAATCGAGCAGGCGCGACGGCTCGCCCCATTGCTCGGCGCGCGCGTTGCCGCTGGCCACGACGGCCAGGCTGGGGGTTTCCACCGGTGGTTCGCCGGCCTGCGGATGCGTCAGGCCGTGGATGCCCGGCTCCTCGCACCCGGCCGCGCCTTGCCGGAACACCCGCGCCACTTCGAACAGGCGCACGCGACCCTGCTGGCGTGCGCGGTTGTGCCGCAACGCCTCGACCAGGCCCGGCAGCAGCGAGGGGCGCATCACCGCCAGGTCAGCCGACAGCGGATTGGCCAGCGGCACCAGTTGTTCGTTGAAGCCCCAGCGGGAGAGCAACTCGGCCGCCACGAACGACAGGTTGACGGCTTCGTGGTAACCCCGTGCCGCCAATTGCTCGCGCAGCGCCAGCTCGTTGATGCGCGCTTCGGGCTCGATCGCCAGCACCAGCGCGCCGGACGGCGAATGGGTGGGAATCTTGTCGTAGCCGAAGATGCGCGCGACCTCCTCGATCAGGTCTTCCTCGCGCTCGATGTCGAAGCGGCTGCTCGGCGCGGTGACCCGCCAGCCATCGCCGATCGTTTCCACCCGCATGCCCAGCGCGGTGAAGATGCGTGTCACCTCGGCGTCGGCCACGTCCACCCCGAGCACGCGTTTCAGGCGTGCGCGGCGCAAGGTCACCGGCATCGGCTGCGGCAGGTCGGCGGCGTTCTCGGCCACCAGCACCGGGCCGGCCTGCCCGCCGGCGATCGCCAGCAGCAGTTCGCTGGCGCGCTCCAGCGCGCGACGCGGCAAGCCCGGATCGACGCCGCGTTCGAAGCGGTGCGAGGCGTCGGTGTGCAAGCCCAGCTTGCGCGCGCGGCCCATGATCGCGGCCGGGGCGAAGTGCGCGGACTCCAGGAACACGTTGCGCGTGGCGTCGGTGACGCGCGAGTCGTGACCGCCCATCACGCCGGCCACCGCCAGCGCTTTCTTCTCATCGGCGATCAGCACGAAGCCGTCATCCAGCTTTGCTTCGCTGCCATCGAGCAGCTTCAGTGTCTCGCCGGCGCGCGCATGGCGCACCACGATGTCGCCGTCCAGCGTGTCGTTGTCGAACGCGTGCAGCGGCTGGCCCAGTTCCAGCATCACGTAATTGGTGACGTCGACCACCGCGTTGATCGGGCGAAGGCCGGCTCGGCGCAGGCGCTCGGCCAGCCACAACGGCGTTTTTGCCGCCAGGTCGATGCCTTCGATGATGCGCCCGAGATAGCGCGGCGCATCCTTGCCCGCCTCCAGGCGGATGCCGCGGCGCGCTTCGCTGCTCACGGGCACCGCCGCCTGCGCGACGGTCTTCACGTGACTGCCGAACAGCGCAGCCACGTCATGCGCCAGGCCGAGCAGGCCGAGGCAATCGGGGCGATTCGGGGTGAGCTTCAGTTCGAAGCTGGCATCGGGCAGGCCGAGGTAGGCAACCAGCGGCTGGCCCACCGGCGCATCCAGCGGCAGTTCCAGCAGGCCGGAGGCATCGGCATCGATGCCCAATTCCTTCGCCGAGCAAAGCATGCCGAACGACTCGACGCCGCGCAGCTTGGCCGCCTTGATCGAAATATCGCCGGGCAACTGCGCACCAACGCTGGCCAGCGGCACCTTGATGCCCACCCGCGCGTTCGGCGCACCGCAGACGATCTGCAGCGGCTCGCCCTGCCCTGCATCGACCTTGCACACCTGCAGCCGGTCGGCCTGCGGATGCTTTTCGGCTGCGACGATCTCGGCCACCACCACGCCGGCCAGGCCCTCGCCCAGTGGCGTGAGCTCTTCCACCTCCAGCCCGGCCATGGTCAGCGCATGCGCCAATGCCGCACGGTCAGCCTTGACCTCGACCAGTTCACGCAACCAGTTTTCGGAAAATTTCATGGTTTGGATCCGGGAATGGGGAATCGGGAATCGGGAATGGGAAAGGCAAAAAACACGGCACCGAGGCCGCCTCTACGATTCCCTGCTCTCCATTCCCGATTCCCGTTCATGCAAACTGCCTGAGAAACCGCAGATCGTTCTCGAAGAACGCACGCAGGTCGGAGACGCCGTAGCGCAGCATGGCGAAGCGCTCCACGCCGAGGCCGAAGGCGAAGCCGGTGTAGCGCTCCGGATCGATGCCGCAGTTCTTCAGCACGTTCGGATGCACCATGCCGCAGCCGAGCACCTCCAGCCAGCGGCTCTGGCCATCCTCGGTCTCCCAGCGGATGTCGACCTCGGCCGAAGGCTCGGTAAAGGGGAAATAGCTGGGGCGGAAACGCATCTCGAAGTCGCGTTCGAAGAACGCGCGGATGAACTCGGCCAGGGTGCCCTTGAGGTCGGCGAAACTGGAAGTCTCGTCAACCAGCAGGCCTTCGATCTGATGGAACATCGGCGAGTGAGTCTGGTCCGAATCGCTGCGGTAGACCTTGCCCGGCGCGATGATGCGGATCGGCGGCTGGCGACCGGCCATCGTGCGGATCTGCACCGGCGAGGTATGCGTGCGCAGCAGACGGCCGTCGCCGAAGTAGAAGGTGTCGTGCATCGCGCGCGCCGGATGGTGCGGCGGGAAGTTCAACGCCTCGAAGTTGTGCCAGTCGTCCTCGATCTCGGGGCCGTCGGCGCGCTGATAGCCGAGCCGCGCGAAAATCGACGCGATGCGTTCCAGCGCGCGGGTGATCGGGTGAATGCCGCCGCGCTCGCCATCGCGGCCGGGCAGCGAAATGTCGATCGCCTCGGAGGCAAGCCGATGGTCGAGCTCGGCCTGTTCCAGCACGGCCTTGCGTGTCGCCAGTGCGTCGACGAGGCGCTCCTTGACACGGTTCACTTCGGCACCGCGCGCCTTGCGCTGCTCGGGCGCCAGGGTGCCCAGGGTCTTCAGCGCGGCGGTCACGATGCCGCTCTTGCCCAGCAGGCCCACGCGCAGGGACTCCAGCGTATCCAGCGTCTCGGCCTGTTCGATGCCAGCCAGCGCCTGCGCGGCCTGGCGTTCCAGATCATCCATAGGTGCGGTCCCGGTTCGGACGTGCAAAAACGAAAACGGGGAGGAGGCGTGTGGCCTCCTCCCCGCTTGATTCACATTCTATCGTCGCAAGCGACGATCAAGCAGCCAGGGCGGCCTTCGCCTTGTCAGCGATGGCCCCAAACGCCTTGATGTCGTGCACGGCGATATCAGCCAGGACCTTGCGGTCGACGGTGATGCCGGCCTTGCTCAGCCCATTGATCAGACGGCTGTAGGACAGCCCGAACATGCGCGCGGCAGCGTTGATGCGCACGATCCACAGTGCACGGAACTGGCGCTTGCGCTGCTTGCGGCCGATATAGGCGTACTGACCAGCCTTGATGACGGCCTGGTTGGCGACGCGGAAGACCTTGCGGCGGGCGTTGTAGTAGCCCTTGGCGCGGCCGATGATGGTCTTGTGACGACGACGAGCGGTGACGCCACGCTTTACACGAGCCATGGTCTATCTCCTCACAAGTACGGCAGCATGCGAGCCACGCCCGGCGCATCACACGCCTTGAGGTGGTTCGGGGCACGGAGACCACGCTTCAGCTTGGTCGACTTCTTGGTCAGGATGTGCGACTTGTATGCGTGGCCGCACTTGATCTTGCCGGATGCGGTCTTGCGAAAACGCTTCGCAGCCGCCCGGTTGGTCTTGATCTTGGGCATGGAATGCTCCTTGAGTGGGAATGATCCCGTTTCTGACTGATCTGGCGGCAACCGCGGGTTGCTCTTTCCGTCCTGCCATGACCGGTGCACGACCCTTCCGGCGGGTCGAACCCGTAATCATACGGGTTCAAAAGGTCAAACGCCAGCACGAAGTGCCGACGCGTGCCTCCTCTCCCCTCGGGAGAGGATTGGGGAGAGGGTACGGGGCTTGCCCGCTACCCAATTGAGGGCGGCCGCTCCGGGAGACACGGCAAAAGGAGCATTGCCCGCGAGCGAACTCCCGCAAACGCGAACAGCCTATTTCTTCTTGGGCCCGATCATCATGACCATCTGGCGCCCTTCGAGCCGGGGGTACGACTCGACCTGGCCGTTGTCGCCGACGTCTTCCTGGATCTTGCGGGCCAGGTTCTGGCCGAGATCCTGGTGCGACATCTCGCGGCCGCGGAAGCGGATGGTGACCTTGACCTTGTCGCCCTCTTCCAGGAAGCGAAGCATGTTGCGCAGCTTGATCTGGTAGTCGCCCACGTCCGTGACCGGACGGAACTTCACTTCCTTGATCTCGACCTGCTTCTGCTTCTTCTTGGCGGCCTGGGCTTTCTTCTGGGCTTCGAACTTGAACTTGCCGTAATCCATGATGCGGCATACGGGCGGATCGCCATTGGGCTGGATCTCGACCAGATCCATGCCGGCTTCCTGCGCCAGCGCCAGCGCTTCGTCACGGGTCAGGATGCCGAGTTGCTCGGAATCTGCGCCAATGACACGCACCCGCGGCACGCGGATTTCCAGGTTGCGACGATTGCCCTTGTTGTCGGTGGTTGCGATACCACGATCCTCCAGAAGAAGTGATGAAACAGACCGTTCGGCGTTCAACGCCGGGTTTCGGTCTCCAGTCGCCCGATGAAATCGGCCAGCGGCATGCTGCCCAGATCCTCGCCGGAACGGGTACGGACAGAAACCGCGCCCGTCTCTTTCTCGCGGTCGCCGACCACGAGCAGATAAGGCACTTTCTGCATCGTATGTTCGCGGATTTTATAGCCGACTTTCTCGTTGCGCAAATCCGATTGTACCCGGAAACCTTTGTCGACAAGGGCTTGCGTGACCTCGCGAACGTAACCGGCCTGCGCATCGGTAATGCTGAACACCATCGCCTGGACCGGCGCCAGCCAGGTCGGCAGCAGGCCGGCATGGTGCTCGATCAGGATGCCGATGAAACGCTCCATGGACCCCACGATGGCCCGGTGCAGCATCACCGGATGCTGCTTCTGGGAGTGCTCGTCCACGTATTCGGCGCCCAGCCGCTCGGGCATCATGAAATCCACCTGCATGGTGCCGACCTGCCAGTCGCGGCCGATCGAATCGCGCATGTGGTACTCGATCTTGGGGCCGTAGAAGGCGCCCTCGCCCGGCAGCTCGGTCCAGGTTACCCCGGCAGCCGCCAAGGCACCCCGCAGCGCAGCCTCGGCCCGATCCCATACCTCGTCGTCGCCGATGCGCTGGTCCGGGCGCAGCGCCAGAGCCACCTCGATCTTGTCGAAACCGAAATCGGCGTAGACCTGCATCGCCTGCCGGTGAAAGGCGGTGACCTCCGGCTCGATCTGCCCGGGCGTGCAGAAGATGTGGCCGTCGTCCTGGGTGAACGCGCGCACGCGCATGATGCCGTGCAGCGCGCCGGACGGCTCGTTGCGATGGCAGCCGCCGAACTCGCCATAGCGCAGCGGCAGGTCGCGGTAGCTGCGCAGGCCCTCATTGAAGATCTGCACGTGGCCAGGGCAGTTCATCGGGCGCAGCGCGAAGGTGTGCTTCTCCGACTCGGTGAAGAACATGTTCTCCTTGTAATTGTCCCAGTGCCCCGACTTTTTCCACAACGACACGTCCAGCACCATCGGGCAACGCACCTCCTGGTAACCGCTGCTGCGGTACACGCCGCGCATGTACTGCTCGACCTGCTGCCAGATCGCCCAGCCGTTCGGGTGCCAGAACACCATGCCGGGGCTCTCTTCCTGCTGGTGGAACAGGTCCAGCTGCTTGCCGATCTTGCGATGGTCGCGCTTCTCGGCCTCTTCCAGCTGGAACAGGTAGGCCTTCAGGTCCTTGTCGTTGAGCCAGGCGGTACCGTAGATGCGGCTGAGCATCGCGTTGCTCGAGTCGCCGCGCCAGTACGCGCCAGCCACCTTCATCAGCTTGAACGAATGCAGCTTGCCGGTGTTCGGCACGTGCGGCCCCCGGCACAGGTCGGTGAATTCGCCCTGCGAATACAGCGACAGATCCTGGTCGGCCGGGATGCCCTCGATGATCTCGGCCTTGTAGTTCTCGCCCAGGCCGCGGAAGAACGCCACCGCCTCGTCGCGTGATTTCACGCTGCGCGTGACCGGCAATTGCTCGGCCACGATCTTGTGCATCTCCGCCTCGATCTTCGGCAGATCCTCGGGCGTGAACGGGCGTTCGTAGGCGAAGTCGTAGTAGAAGCCGTTGTCGATCACCGGGCCGATGGTGACCTGCGCGCCGGGAAACAGCCGCTGCACGGCCTGGCCCATCAGGTGCGCGGTGGAGTGGCGCAGGATCTCCAGCGCCTCCGGGCTCTTCTCGGTGACGATCTGCAGGCTGGCATCGTGTTCGATCGGGAAGCTGGCGTCGACCAGCTTGCCGTCGACCTTGCCGGCCAGCGTGGCCTTGGCCAGGCCGGCGCCGATCGAAGCGGCCACGTCCTGCACGGTGACGGGGTGTTCGAACGGCTTCTTGCTGCCGTCGGGGAGCGTAATCTCGATCATCGCGAAAGCTTCTCTTGAAAAGCAAAAAAGGGCGTGACGCCCTTTCTTTGACAAACGAAGGCGTGGTGGCGGTCAGTCGTGGCAGCACGTAGTCGTCATGTCGCACACTCGGCCGGCGCAAGCGCGGGCCACCTTGGTCTCGTGGATGGTGCCGAAATCCTAGTCTAGCCCAGATCGTGCGCGTCGCGGAGAGCCTCAGAACGGCTTGGCCAGCACCAGCCAGATCACGCCCAGCAGCAACAGCACCGGCAGCTCGTTGAGCCAGCGCAACGTGCGCGCCGAGGGCAACGCAAGGCCCTTTGCGCTGCGCTTGAGCAATCGCCCAGCCCAGGTGAAGTAGACCAGCAACAACGCGACGAGGGTCAGTTTGGCGTCGATCCAGTGCGTGCCGGAGGCCACGTTCGGCAGGCTCTGCGGGAATACCCGCCAACCCTGCCACAGCACCAGGCCGAACAGGAACGCGATGCCGAACATGTTGTGGCCGAACTTGTACAGCCGACGCCCCATCAGCTGCAGCCGCGCCTGCACCGCCGGCTCGTTCGCCGCTTCGGCCATGTTCACCAGGATGCGCGGCAGGTAGAACACCGTGGCCATCCAGGCGATCACGAACAGCAGGTGCAACGATTTGATCAACAGATAGGTCATGACGAATGGGCGTGGCCGCTGCCTCGCGCAGCGGCGGGCATGATAGCGCGAGCCGCCCGCTTCACTCGCGCGCGGGACCGATCCGCGCCAGCAACGCCTGCAGCAGGCGCTGCTGGTGCTGCGCATCGAGCGGCGCGTTGGCGCGGTCGGTCAGCAGGAAGAAGTCCTCCACCCGCTCGCCGAAGGTGGCGATGCGTGCGTCGTGCACGCGTACGTCCTCGCTCAGCATCACCTGCGCCACCGCCGCCAGCAGACCGGGCCGGTCGGTCCCCGCCAATGCCAACTGGGTGCGGCCGCCGGCGGCGTGGAAGCTGATCTTCGGCGTCACCTGGAAATGCTTCTGATGGCGCGACATGCTGCGCTTGCTCGGCTGCACGCCCACCGCTTGCGCGAGTGCGCGCTGCAGGCGCTGCTGCAACTCTTCGGCACGCGCGGGACTGGCCGGTTGCTGGCTGTCGGCTTCGAGCAACAGGAAGGTATCCAGCGCCATGCCGGTGGGCGAGCTGAGGATGCGCGACTCCATCACCGAAAAGCGCAGCCGATCCAGCATCGCCGTCACGGTGGCGAACAGGCCGTCCCGATCGGGCGTGTAGACGAACAGCTCGGTGCTGCCGCGTACCGACAACGGTTCCACCGCGACCAGCGGCACCGCACCCTGCGCGCGCAGGATCGCCGCGGTCTGCCACGCGATCTGCTCGGGCCGATGGCGCAGGAAGCTGAGTTGCGGAAAATCCCCCCAGACCTGCCGCACCCGGGCTTCGTCGAAGCCATCCTCCTGCAGCCGCGCCAGCGCCTGCGCGCTGCATTTGCGCACGCGCACGCCGGCGTCGCGCGGCAACTCGACGTCGCTGCGCAGGGCATGGCGGGTGCTGGTGCAGAGATCGGCCAGCAGGCGATCCTTCCAGCTGTTCCACAGGCGCGGGCTGGTGCCGGTGATGTCGGCAATGGTCAGCAGGTAGAGCTGGCCGAGCTGCTCCCGCTCGCCCACCGTCTCGGCGAAGCGGTGCACCACCTCGGGATCGGTGATGTCCTGGCGTTGCGCCGTGGTGCTCATCAGCAGGTGATGGCGCACCAGCCAGGCGACCCGTTCGACGTCGCCGGAGGGGAGCCCCAGGCGCGTGCAGAAATCCCGCGCATCCTGTTCGCCCAGCACCGAATGGTCGCCGCCGCGACCCTTGGCGATGTCGTGGAACAACGCCGCCAGCAGCAGCACCTCGGGCTTGGGCAGCATGGCCCAGATCTCGCAGCCAAGCGGGAACTCGCCCCGTGCCGCCGGCTCGGCGAAGCGCGCCATGTTGCGCAACACGCGCAAGGTGTGTTCGTCGACCGTGTAGACATGGAACAGGTCGTACTGCATGCGCCCGAACACCTTGCCGAACGCCGGCAGGATCGCCGCCAACAGGCCGTGCCGGTTCATCCGCCACAACGCCTCCACCGCCGGCGCACCTCGCCGCAACAGGCGCAGGAACGCGGCCAGCACCTCCTCGTCCCGGGCCAGCGCCGCGCCATGGGCGTCGGTCGCCTGATGGATGCGGCGCATGGTGTCGGCACTGAAGCCCAGCACGCCGGACTGCTCCAGCCGGGCGATGAAAATCTCCACCAGCGCCGCGGGCCGGCGCATGAACAATTCCGGATCGCGCGCGGCCAGGCGCGCGCCGTAGCGCACGAAATCGTCGCCCACCGGCTGCTCCGCCGCGGGAGGCTCCAGCATCTCCTCGAAGCGCTCGGCCACCTGCACGCCTAGCCGCTCGACCTGGCTGGCTGCGCGGTAGTAGCCCTGCATGAACTGTTCGACGCCGAGGTTCTTCTCGTGCTCGTCCTGGAATCCCAGGCGTGCGGCCAGCGCCTGCTGATAGTCGAACAGCAGCCGCTCCTCGGCCCGTCCCGCTTCCAGATGCAGGGCATAGCGGTAACGGCGCAGCGTCGATTCGGCTTGTTCCAGCTGGGCTTGCTCGGCCGGATCGAGCAGCCCCTCGGCGACCATCCCCGACAACCCGTCCGCGTGCGCCAGGCGTCGCCCCATCCAGCGCAGCGAGTCGAGCGTACGCAGGCCGCCGGGCCCGTCCTTGAGGTTCGGTTCGAGGTTGTAGGCAGTGTCGTCGTAACGGGCGTGCCGCGCGTTGCGCTCGGCCAGCCGGGCGGCGAGGTACTCGCGCGGCGGCCACAACGCCGGGTCGTCAACGATGCCCCGCAGTTGCGCATCGAAGGCCGGATCGCCGGTCAGCCGTCGCGCGTCGAGCAGGCTGGTGAATACGCTGGCGTCCTGCGCGGCCAGCGCCCGGCATTGCGCTGGTTCGCGCACGGCGTGGCCCACTTTCAGGCCGATGTCCCACAAGGTAGCGAAGAACTGCTCCAGTGCCCGCAGGCGCGCAGGCTCGGGTGCCGCCGCCAGCGCCAGCAGGTCCACATCCGAGTACGGAAACAGCAGGCCGCGGCCAAAGCCGCCAATCGCGAACAGCGCCGCGCCGGCTACCTCACCGAGGCAGGCTGCCCACACATGCGCAACCACCCGCGCCACCGACTCGCCGCGCCGCCGCGCCAACGCACTGGCATCCATGCCGTCGCGAAACGCCGTAGCCAACCCGCGATCCACATCCTCCAGCAACTGCCGCAACGCCCGCCGCGCCTCGGCCGAAACGCCGGAGCGCGGCACTGCCACGGGCAGGCGCGGCAAGGGAGGGAGCGCTGAATTCATTGGAGCGAGAAGTGAGTGGAGAGGAGTGCGGAATGAGAGAAGGCAGTCTGCCATGTCTGCATGGCATCCGGCGCCGGCGCCGCGCGTCCGGCTCTCTTTTCTCACTCCTCCCCACTCACTCCTGCTTCACGCATCCGGCCAGGGCGTGAGGATCTCGAAGCCGTCGTCGGTCACCGCCAGGGTGTGTTCCCACTGGGCGGACAGCGAATGGTCCTTGGTCACCACGGTCCAGCCGTCGGGCATCTGGCGCGTCTGCGGCTTGCCGGCGTTGATCATCGGCTCGATGGTGAAGGTCATGCCCTTCTTCAACTCGACGCCGGTGCCGGGCTTGCCGTAATGCAGCACCTGCGGCTCGTCGTGATAGACCTTGCCGATGCCGTGGCCGCAGTACTCCTTGACCACGCTGAAACCGGCCGCCTCGGCATGCTGCTGGATGGCGTGGCCGATATCCCCAAGCGTGGCGCCGGGACGCACCGCCTCGATGCCGCGCATCATCGCCTCGAAAGTCGTATCCACCAGCCGTTTGGCCAGCACCGACGGGGTGCCGGCGACGTACATGCGACTGGTGTCGCCGTGCCAGCCGTCCTTGATCACGGTGACGTCGAGGTTGACGATGTCGCCGTCCTTGAGCACCTTGCCCTCGCTCGGGATGCCGTGGCAGATCACGTGGTTGACCGAGGTGCACAGGGTCTTGGGGAAGCCGTGATAGCCGACGTTGGCGGGAATCGCCTTCTGCACGTTGACGATGTGCTCGTAGGCGCGGCGGTCCAACTCCTCGGTGGTGACGCCGGGCTTGACGTAGTCCTTGAGCATGGCCAGCACTTCGGCAGCCAGCTTGCCGGCGACGCGCATGCCTTCAAGGTCTTCGGGAGATTTCAGGGTAATGGCCATGGATTCCACTCATGTGGCGACAGAACTCCTTGAAATCCAGAGACTTGCCGCACCGCCGGCGTACCGGCTACAATTTCGGAGTTTTGCAGGGCTGATGCCTCCCGAGCGGGAGTCGATCCACGCAAAGCGAGCCGGGATTGTAACGCCCAGCGGTACAACACCCAAACCAACGCCACACACGCATCGGCACCGCCTTCGGGGTGCCGCGCCTCGCCCACCGTCAAAATCGGGCCAGTCGCGGTCGAAGCCGGGGATGCGTGGAGGTCCCAACCCCCAGGTTCCTTCTCGAGGGAACCGACAATCGGAGCGACACCCATGGCACAAGTCACCATGCGTCAGATGCTGGAAGCCGGCGTCCATTTCGGTCATCAGACCCGTTACTGGAATCCCAAGATGGCCCCGTACATCTTCGGTGCCCGCGGCAAGATCCACATCATCAATCTCGAAAAGACCCTGCCGCTGTTCACCGACGCGATGAATTTCCTGTCGGGCCTGGCGCAGAAGCGCGGCACCATCCTGTTCGTCGGCACCAAGCGTTCGGCCCGCGAGCCGTTGGCCGAAGAGGCTGCCCGCGCCGGCATGCCGTTCGTCACCTCGCGCTGGCTCGGCGGCATGCTGACCAACTTCCGCACCGTGAAGCAGTCCGTTTCGCGCCTGAAGGAGCTGGAAGCAGCCGAGACCGACGGCAGCTTCGACAAGCTGGTCAAGCACGAAGTGCTGGCCCGTCGCCGCGAGCGCGACAAGCTGCAGGCCTCGCTGGGCGGCATCAAGGACATGAACCGCCTGCCCGACGCGCTGTTCGTGATCGACATCGGCCACGAAGACATCGCCGTGCAGGAAGCCAAGAAGCTCGGCATCCCGGTGATCGCCGTGGTCGACACCAACTACAACCCGGAGCTGGTCGACTACGCCATCCCGGGCAACGACGACGCGATCCGCGCGATCCAGCTGTATGCCCGCGCCGCCGCCGACTCGATCCTCGAAGGCAAGGCCGCCGCGCCGGCCGCCGCCCAGGGCGACGGCAACGACTTCGTCGAGCTGGACGAGGAAGGCAACCCGGTGGCCAAGGTCGATCGCCCGCGCCGCGAGGCTGCCCCGCGCAAGTCCGCGCCGCGCCGCGACGGCGGTCGCGACGGCGGCCGTGGCCCGCGCAACGAAGGCGCGCCCGCCAAGTAAGCGCCGAGGCGGCGGTCGCCGACCGCCGCCAGGCTGCCGAGATCAACGCGTGACGGCGTTTGCTTGCCGTCGCGCCATCCAAGCATTGGAGAACTACCGATGAGCAATATTTCCGCCCAGATGGTGAAGGAGCTGCGCGAGCGGTCCGGCGCCGGCATGATGGAATGCAAGAAGGCGCTGGTGGAGAACAACGGCGACCTCGACGCCGCCATGGAGTGGCTGCGCAAGTCCGGCCTCGCCAAGGCCGACAAGAAAGCCAGCCGCATCGCCGCCGAAGGCCGCATCGTCACCGACCAGGCCAGCGGCAAGGCCGTACTGGTCGAGATCAACTGCGAAACCGACTTCGTGGGCAAGGACGCGAGCTTCCTGAAGTTCAGCGACGCCGTCGCCGAAGTCGCGCTGAAGTCCGGCGCCGCCGATATCGACGCGCTCAAGGCAGCCGCCTATCCCGGCGGCGGCACCGTCGAGGACGCGGCCAAGGCGCTGATCGCCACCATCGGCGAGAAGATCGACGTACGCCGCATGGCCCGCATCGAGAACGACGGCGTGATCGGCAACTACATCCATGGCGGTCGCATCGGCGTGCTGGTGTCGCTCAAGGGCGGCTCCGAGGAGCTGGCCAAAGGCATCGCCATGCACGTGGCGGCGATGAACCCGGCGCACGTCCGCGCCGAGGACGTGCCGGCCGAGTTCGTCGCCAAGGAGAAGGAAATCGCGCTGAGCCTGATGTCCGAGAAGGACAAGGCCAAGCCGGCCGAGATCCTGGAGAAGATCATCAGCGGCAAGATCCACAAGATCGTTTCCGAAGTCACCCTGCTGGGCCAGCCCTACGTGCTGGACACCAACGTCACGGTCGCCGAGGCGCTGAAGAAGGAAGGCGCCGACGTCATCTCGGTCGTCCGCCTGGCCGTCGGCGAAGGCATCGAGAAGGTGGAAGAGGATTTCGCCGCCGAAGTCATGAAGCAGGCAGGCTTGAGGTAATCCGAAGTACCCGTCATCCCTGACGGCAAAGACCGGCCATCGGGCAACCGCTCCTGCGTTGCCTCACCTCGGGCATCCATGCCCTCGCCATGGCCGGACTTTCAGAAAGAGCGGGTGCTTCGAACCAGGGGCCGCGGGAAACCGCGGCCCTTTTCGTTGTCGCGGTCAATCCCGGTAGGCGCCCAGGTCGCGACGATGGCCGAACTGCGTGACGTAGAACCCCAGCCGCCCGCGAAAGCCTCCCAGCGCCACCTCCACGCGATGGCGCGGATGGGCCTCGTAATAGGCCGAACTGGTGCAAAGGTGGTCGAACAGGAAGCCGGTCATGGGGCCGCCCCTCAACTGGTAGTCGCATTCCCGGCGCCGCCGGCGGTGAACGGTGTGCATCTGCACCGGCGGCAGGAATGCGGCATCGCCTAGCATTCGCGTGACCCCGCCCGCCACCCCATGCGCCAGCGCGCACCAGATGAAGCCTGCAGCCAAGGCAGCGCAGAACGGTGCCGCCAGGAGCATTTTGGCGGTACCGCCCTGATAGGCTTCGTTGCGTCCGGTGAGATTGACCCACGCGAGCCACACCGTGACCGCCACGCCAAGCACCAGCGCCACGTAGAAGCTGGATCGTTCCACCCACGGCTCGGGCAGGAAGTCGATCCAGCCGCCGTAGAACGCCAGGGCCATCACGATCAGCGTGCCGTGGATGGCGATGCGTCGCCCGCGCGACGGCGCCGGGACCCCGTAATAAAGCGTGTTCCACCCCACCCGTTCGCTCCTTGAACCGAATCCGTCACGGCGACTTCAATCGACCGACGCAAGCTTACCCGAGAGCGGCTCTGCCGCTACAATGTGGCGGTTTGCCCCCACAATCCGGAGAACCCATGAGCACCCAGCCCAAGTACCACCGCATCCTGCTCAAGCTCTCCGGTGAAGCGCTGATGGGCGAGGCCGACTACGGCATTGATCCGAACGTGATCGGCCGGCTCGCCGAGGAGATCATCGAGGTGCGCCGCGCCGGCGTGGAAGTGGGCGTGGTGATCGGCGGCGGCAACATCTTCCGCGGCGCCGGCCTGGCCGCGGCCGGCATGGATCGCGTCACCGGCGACCACATGGGCATGCTCGCCACCGTGATGAACGCGCTGGCGATGGCCGATGCGATCGAGAAGCGTGGCGGCTATGCGCGGGTGATGAGCGCGATCCAGATCCACGACGTGGCCGAGGACTACATCCGCCGCCGCGCGATCCGCCACATCGAGAAGGGCCGCATCGTGCTGTTCGCTGCCGGCACCGGCAATCCGTTCTTCACCACCGACTCGGCCGCGGCGCTGCGCGCCGTGGAAGTCGGCGCCGACCTGCTGCTCAAGGCCACCAAGGTCGACGGCGTCTACAGCGCCGACCCCGCCCGTGACGCGCACGCCATCCGCTACGAGCGGCTGAGCTACGAGGAAGTGATCCAGCGCAACCTGCAAGTGATGGACACCGCCGCGATCGCGCTGTGCCGCGACCACGGCATGCCGCTGCGCATCTACGACATGAGCGTGCCCGGCAGCCTGATGCGCATCATGGGCGGCGAGTCGATCGGCACGCTGGTCGGCTGAGTCGGCCCGCGGGGGCGACGCCCGCCACTGCTATAATCACGCGTTGCCAGATTCACCGGGGTACGACACATGCTCAACGACATCAAGAACGATGCCCAGGCCCGCATGGGCAAGAGCATCGACTCGCTCAAGCACGACCTCACGCGTATCCGCACCGGCCGCGCCAGCACCACGTTGGTCGACCACATCAAGGTCAGCTATTACGGCGCGGAAACGCCGCTGTCGCAGGTCGCGTCCGTGACGCTGGCCGATGCGCGCACCATCCTCATCACGCCGTGGGAAAAAAACATGGTGGCGCCGATCGAGAAGGCCCTGATGGCATCGGACATCGGCATCACGCCGACCACCGCCGGCACCGTGATCCGGCTCAACATGCCCGCGCTCACCGAGGAGCGTCGCAAGGAGCTGGCCAAGCACGTGGGCCATGAGGGCGAGAACGCCAAGATCGCCATCCGCAACGTGCGCCGCGATGCCCTGCAGCAGGTCAAGGACCTGCTCAAGGACAAGCAGATCACGGAGGACGAGGATCGCCGTTTCGACGACGAGATCCAGAAGCTCACCGATCGCGCGGTCAAGGACGTCGATACCGTGGTCAAGGCCAAGGAAGAGGAGCTGATGGCGCTCTGAGCGCCATCGCACCCCGCATGCCGGCCGCCACGGCTGCCCGGGTTCCCCGCCATGTCGCCATCGTGATGGACGGCAACGGGCGCTGGGCCCGCGCCCGGCACCGTCCGCGCAGCTTCGGCCACAACGCCGGGCGCCGCGCGGTGCGCGAGGTGATCGAAGCCTGCCTGCGCGAAGGCGTGCCGGTGCTGACCCTGTTCGCCTTCTCCAGCGAAAACTGGCAGCGCCCGCAGGACGAGGTCAGCGCGCTGATGAACCTGTTCGTGCGCGCGCTGGACAAAGAAGTGGAGGAACTGCACGGCCACGGCGTGCGCCTGCGCTTCATCGGCGACCTGGACAGCTTCGACGAGCCGCTGCGCCAGCGCATGCGCGCGGCGACGGACCGCACCGCCGGCAACGCGGCGCTGCAACTGAATATCGCGGTGAGTTACGGCGGCCGCTGGGACATCGTGCAGGCCTGTCGCCACGCTGCCGCGGCAGTCGCGCATGGCGAGTTGCGCGCCGACGAGATCGACGAATCACGGCTGGGCCAGTGGATGAGCCTGGCCGAGCTGCCGCCGCTGGACCTGTTCATCCGCACCGGCGGCGAACGCCGCATCAGCAACTTCCTGTTGTGGCAGGTCGCCTACGCCGAGCTGTACTTTACCGATACGTTGTGGCCCGATTTCGACCAGGCTTGCCTGCGCGAGGCCATCGCCGACTACGCTTCGCGCGAGCGCCGCTACGGCCGCACCAGCGCGCAGCTGGCCCCTGCCCCCTAGAGGATTTCCATGCTGCTTCAGCGCATTCTCACCGCCTTGGTGCTCGCGCCGCTGGCGATCCTGATCGTCCTGCTGCCGCCGACCGGCGTCTTCGGCGTGATCGTGGCCGTGGCTTTCCTGGCGGCATGGGGGGAATGGGCCCAGCTGAGCGGCCTGCATGGCCGTGCCCGGGTGGCCTTGCTGATCGTGGCCGCCGGCGTGTTCGTGCTGCTCTGGCTGGCGCGCGACAGCGCGTGGCTCGACTGGCTGCTGGTCGCTGGTGTGGCATGGTGGCTGGTGGCCTGCCTGTGGCTGCGCCACTTCGCGTTCGCCGCCGCGCCCACGCGCGACAACACCGCGCTGAAACTGCTGGCCGGCGCATTCGTGATCTTTCCGGCCTGGGTCGCCCTGGTCCGCATCCATGGCCACTCGCCGCACGGCCCGTGGTGGACCTTGCTGGCGCTGATGATCGTGTGGGCCTCGGACATCGGCGCCTACGCCGCCGGCCGCGCCTTCGGCAAGCGCAAGCTGGCGCCGCATATCAGCCCGGGCAAGACCTGGGCCGGCGCCTACGGCGCGCTGGTCGCCGGCGTGCTGCTGGCGCTGGTCGGCGCCTGGCTGCTCGACGTGCGTGATGTGCGGTTGCTGGCGCTGGCGCTGCTGGCGGCGGCCACCGTGTCCATTTCTATCGTCGGCGACCTGTTCGAGAGCCTGCTCAAGCGGCATGCCCAGGTGAAGGATTCGGGCAGCATCTTTCCCGGCCATGGCGGCCTGATGGATCGACTGGACAGCGTGTTCGCGGCACTGCCCATTTTCGCCGCCGGCTTGTGGCTGCTGCAGTTGTGACGATGCGCACGGTCGCTGTCCTTGGTGCCACCGGCTCGATCGGCGGCAGCACGCTGGACGTGATCGCGCGCCATCCGGAGCGGTTCCGCGCCAGCGTGCTCACCGCGAACCACCGCGTCGAGGCGCTGGTCGAACTGTGCGCTCGTCACCGGCCGGACCTGGCCATCGTCGCCGATCCCGCGCACGAGCGCGAACTGGCCCGGCGCCTGGCCGACGCCGGGGTGCGCTGCGATGTCGCCAGCGGCCCGGACGCGCTGGTCGCCGCGGCGGCCGGCAACCTGTGCGACACCGTGGTGGCGGCCATTGTCGGCGCCGCCGGGCTGGAGTCGACCCTGGCCGCCGCGCAGGCCGGCAAGCGGCTGCTGCTGGCCAACAAGGAGTCCATCGTGATGGCCGGCCCGCTGCTGCTGCAGGCGGTCGAGCGCGGTGGCGGGGTGCTGGTGCCGGTCGACTCCGAGCACAACGCGTTGTTCCAGTGTCTGCCGGGCGGTCGCCCCGCACTGGCCCGCAGTGGCGTGCGCCGATTGATCCTGACCGCGTCCGGCGGCCCGTTCCGCGGCCGCAGCCGCCCCGAGCTGGCGCATGTCACGCCCGACCAGGCCTGCAAGCATCCCAATTGGGTCATGGGCCGCAAGATCTCGGTCGACTCGGCCACCCTGATGAACAAGGGGCTGGAGGTGATCGAGGCGCATCACCTGTTCGCCGCGCCGGTCGAGGCCATCGAGGTGGTGGTGCATCCGCAGAGCCTGATCCACTCGATGGTCGACTACGTCGACGGCTCCGTGCTGGCGCAACTGGGCAACCCGGACATGCGCACCGCGATCGCCCACGCGCTGGCCTGGCCGGAGCGGGTCGAGTCCGGGGTCACCCCGCTCGACCTCGCCGCCTGCGCGCCGCTGCAGTTCGAGGCGCCGGATCTGGCCACCTTCCGCTGCCTGGCGCTGGCCTTCCAGGCGCTGCGCGCCGGTGGCGATGCCCCGACCGTGCTGAGCGCGGCCAACGAGGTGGCGGTGGAGGCCTTCCTCGCCGGCACGCTGGCGTTCCTGTCGATCGCCGACGTGGTCGAGGCGGTGCTTGCGGAACTGCCGGCCCAGCCGGTGGTCGATATCCCGACCCTGCTCGAGCGCGACCGGGCGGCCCGCGAGGCGGCCCGGCGCGTACTGCGCAGGGCTTGCTGATATTCTTGTCCCGATGACTTTCCGCTGCGGTACTTGATGACTTCCTTTTTCGGCTCGGTGTTCTGGTTGCTGGTCACGCTCGGCGTGCTGGTGACCTTCCATGAGTTCGGCCACTACTGGGTCGCGCGGCGCTGTGGGGTCAAGGTGCTGCGGTTCTCGATCGGCTTCGGCAAGGCGATCTGGAAGCGCATCGGCCGCGACGGCACCGAATACTGGATCGCGGCGATCCCGCTGGGCGGCTACGTGAAGATGCTGGACGCGCGCGAGGGCGAGGTCGACCCGGCCCTGCGCGACCAGGAGTTCACCGGCAAATCGGTGTGGAAACGCATCGCCATCGTGGCGGCCGGGCCGGGCTTCAACGTGATCTTCACCATCGCCGCGCTGTGGCTGATGTTCATGCTCGGCCGGAGCGACTACGCGCCGATCGTCACCGCCACGCCGGACAGCATCGCCGCCGAGGCAGGCATCCAGCCGGGCGACCGCATCCTCAGCGTCAACGGGCGCCAGGTCTCCACCTGGAGCGATTCGATGGACGCGGTGGGCAACGCGCTGCTGGCGCTGACCCCGCTGCCGCTGACGGTGCGCCACGCCGACGGCCAGACCCGCGAACTCGTGCTGCCGCTGGACCGTCTGCCGGCCGGCCAGCCGATCGACCAGTACTTCGGCAAGCTCGGCTTGCGCCTGGCGCCGCCGCCGGCGATCGCCGGCACGGTCAAGCCCGGGCAACCGGCGGCCCTGGGCGGCATCCAGGGCGGCGATCGCATCGTCAGCATCAACGGCCAGCCGGTGGGCGATTTCGACAGCCTCGGCAAGCTGGTGCAATCGGCGGCGGCCACATCGCCGCGACTGTCGATCGGCGTGCTGCGCGACGGCCGGCTGCTGACCCTCGCGGTCACCGCGACATGGGAGTCGCTCGGCGACCAGCCGGCGAAGTGGATGCTGGGCGTCGCCCCGCCGCCACCGGAGCCGGCCACCGTGCAGTACTCGCCGGCGCGCGCACTGGGCGCCGCGTTCGCCACCACCTGGCGCAATACCCGGCAGACCTTCGGCATGATCGGGGAGATGCTCAGCGGGCACGCCTCGACCAAGAACATCTCCAGCGTGATCGGCATCGCCCAGTACGCCAATGCGTCGGCGCAGATGGGGCTGGCGTGGTTCCTGCAGTTCCTGGCGATGGTGTCGCTGAGCCTGGCGATCCTGAACCTGCTGCCGATCCCGGTCCTCGATGGCGGGCACCTGCTGTATTATCTGATCGAACTGGTCAAGGGCAGCCCGGTCAGCGAACAGGCCATGATCATCGGCCAGTACATCGGTCTGGTCCTGCTGTTCAGCCTGGTCGGATGGACGCTATTCAACGACATCCAGCGAACCCTGCTGTCGTGATGCGCATCGCCATCGCCCTCGACCACCTGGCGATCCGCCAGACTGCGCCGGCCGTGCTTGCCCGGGCCGACGCGGTCCGCGACAACTCCCGCTGGAATGCAGCGCCCCTTTTCGCGACGGGCTCATCCCCCGCCGCATGCGTTGACGGAGCGGCCGCGCTGGCCGCCCCGTCAAACTAACCCAACGGAACCGACGATGAAGCGTATCGCCGCGCTGATCCTGCTTGCCTCCCTTGCCGCCAACGCGTACGCGTTCGAGCCCTTCGTGATCTCGGACATCCGCATCGACGGCCTCAGCCGCATCGCGGCCGGCACGGTGTACAACTACCTGCCGGTGAACAAGGGCGATCGGCTCACCAACGCCGAGGCGGCACGCGCCATCCGCGCGCTGTACCAGACCAAGTTCTTCAGCGACGTGGAGCTCGACCGCGACGGCAACATCCTGGTGATCAAGGTGGTCGAGCGGCCGTCCATCGCCAAGCTCAACATCCGCGGCAACCACGACATCAAGACCGACGACCTGAAGAAGGGCCTCAAGCAGACCGGCATCTCCGAAGGCGAGACCTTCGACCGGCTGGCCATCGACGGCGTGCAGCAGGAGCTGATCCGGCAGTACTACAACCGCGGCAAGTACAACGTGTCGGTCGAGCCGCACGTGACCCGGCTCGACCGCAACCGTGTCGCCATCGACATCGAGATCCGCGAGGGCAAGGCCGCCAAGATCCGCGAGATCAACATCCTCGGCAACCACGCCTACACCGACAAGCAGATCCGCGACGATTTCGAGTCCGGCACACCGAACCTGATGTCGTGGTACTCCAAGAATGACCAGTACTCGCGCGAGAAGCTTTCCGGCGACCTGGAGAAGCTGCAGTCCTACTACATGAACCGCGGTTACGCGGATTTCGGCGTGGATTCGACCCAGGTCAGCATCTCGCCGGACAAGCGCAACATGTACATCGACGCCAGCATCAAGGAAGGCGACATCTACAAGGTCACCGACGTCAAGCTGCTCGGCGACCTGATCCTGCCGGAAAAGACGATGCGCCAGCTGGTGTTCGTCAAGGAAGGCGACATCTTCAACCGCGGCGCGATCGAGAACTCCAGCAAGGCGATCAAGGCGGTGCTGTCCAACATCGGCTATGCCTACGCCAAGGTCACGCCGATCCCGAAGCTGGACAAGGACAAGCACACGGTCGACCTGACCATGTACGTCGAGCCGGGCCAGCGCGTGTACGTGCGCCGCGTGATCTTCTCCGGCAACACCAAGACCGAGGACAACGTGCTGCGTCGCGAGATGCGCCAGCTCGAAGGCTCCATGTACTCGCAGGCCGCGATCGACCGCTCGAAGATCCGCCTGCAGCGGCTGGGCTACTTCAAGAAGGTCGACATCGACAAGAAACTGGTGCCCGGCTCGCAGGACCAGGTCGACGTCAGCGTCAAGGTCGAGGAGCAGGCCGCCGGCAGCATGCAGTTCGGCATCGGCTACTCGCAGTACGCCGGCATCATCCTCAACGCCTCGTTGAGCCAGAACAACCTGTTCGGCAGTGGCGACAGCTTCTCGGTGAGCGGCTCGCGCAGCACCTACCAGACCAGTTTCGGCGCCAACTACTACAACCCGTACCTGACCGACAACGGCATCGGCATCGGCTACAGCGTCAACTATTCCAAGACCGACTACGGCAACACCGACTACGCCAACTACAGCACCAGCGCCAAGGGCTTCTCCACCTACCTGGGCATCCCGATCAGCGAAACCGACGGCGTGCGCGTGGGCCTGGGCATCAGCAGCAACAAGGTCAACCTGTTCCCCGGCTACAGCCCGCGGGACCTGATCGACTACCAGAACCAGCTCGGCAACAAGACGATCCATTCGTGGACCGGCACGCTGGGCTGGAACCACGACACCCGCAACGGCTTCTGGGCGCCCACCCGCGGCGGCCTGCTGCAGGCCCAGGCGGATGTCGCCCTGCCCGGCTCCACCGTGCAGTACTGGAAGCTCACCGCCGAGGCCAACCATTACTGGCCGATCGGCAAGGGCTTCGTGCTCTACCTGGACGGCCAGGTGGGCTACGGCAAGACCTATGGCAAGAACGGCATCAGCGACGACCAGTTCGCCGTGCTCAAGGCCGCCACCGAAGCGCAGCGCGGCGCAGGCTACGTGATGCCCGACCTGCGCCAGGATTTCCCGTTCTTCGCCAACTTCTCCGCCGGCGGCGTGCGCGACGTGCGCGGCTTCCAGGACAACACCCTGGGCCCGCGCGTGTGCATCGACGGCAGCTCGCCGGACGCGCGCGGCAACTGCCTGGGCGCCTACTGGGCGCAACCGATCGGCGGCTCGTTCAAGGTGCTGGGCACCGCCGAGCTGTACCTGCCGCTGCCGTTCCTGAAGGACATCAACACCGCGCGCGTGTCGCTGTTCACAGACGTCGGCAACGTCTACCGGGATTACCAGAGTTTCGACGCCAGCACGCTGCGCGCCTCGGCCGGCGTATCGCTGCACTGGCAGGCGCCGATCGGCCCGCTGATCATCAGCCTGGCCGTGCCGTTCCGCTCGCAGCCGTCGGACGGTCATTACGAGGAGCGCATCCAGTTCACCTTCGGCAGCCAGTTCTGACCATCGGCCGGTGCGGGCGCCGCCACGTGCGGAGCTGCCGGCGTATCGAAGGAAAACGCGGCGATGCCGCGTTTTCTTTTTCGTCGTCCGGGCACACCTGCGTCGTGCGGTGCCACGCCCTACAATGACGCGCACCGTCCGGAGCCACGCATGAACGCCATCCACTACTCGGCAGCCGAACTGGCCGCGCGCTTCGGCCTAGACGTCCGCGGCGACGGCACGCGGATGGTGAGCGGCGTGGGCACGCTCGGTGGCGCCGGCGCCAGCGAGTTGAGCTTTCTTTCCAACAGCAAATACACCGCGCAGCTGCTGTCCACCCGCGCGGGCGTGGTGGTGCTGCGCGAGGAGAACCTCGCCGATTGCCCGGCCACCGCGCTGATCGCCAGGGACCCCTACGTCGCCTACGCGCGCATCGCCGCGCTGTTCGAGCGCCTGCCCGCCGCACCGACTGGCGTGCATCCCAGTGCCGTGGTCGCCGCTTCCGCGCGCGTCAGCGCCAGCGCCAGCATCGGCCCGTGTTGCGTGATCGAGGCCGATGCAGTGGTCGAGGACGGCGCCGTGCTGGGGCCACACTGCATCATCGGCGAGGGCTGCACGGTGGGTGCGCAATCGCGGCTGGTGGCCCGGGTCACCCTGGTCACGCGCGTCATCCTGGGTCGCCGCGTGCTGGTGCATCCCGGCGCGGTGATCGGTTCGGACGGCTTCGGCCTGGCCTTCGACACCGACCACTGGATCAAGCTGCCCCAGTTGGGTGGGGTACGCATCGGCGATGACTGCGAGATCGGCGCCAACACCACGATCGACCGCGGCACGCTGGACGACACAGTGCTGGAAGAAGACGTGCGGCTGGACAACCAGATCCAGATCGCCCACAACGTGCACGTGGGCGCGCACACCGCAATGGCCGGATGCGCCGCCGTGGCCGGCAGTGCCAGGATCGGCCGCTACTGCCAGATCGGCGGCAATGCGGGCGTGCTCGGCCATCTCGAGCTGGCCGACCGGGTTACCATTACCGCCAAGAGCCTGGTCACCCATTCGATACGCGAACCGGGCGAGTACTCCTCCGGCGTGCCGCTGCAGGAAAATCGCCTGTGGCGCAGGAATGCGGCGCGATTCAAGCATCTGGACGAATACGCGCGCCGTCTGGCGGCACTGGAAAAGGACAAGAGCGATGACTGAGGAAAATTTCGAGATCACCCTGCCGGTGCAGGTGGAGCAGATCCAGCGCCTGCTGCCACACCGCTACCCGTTCCTGCTGGTCGACCGGGTGATCGAGGTCGTGCCGGACGTCAGCGCGGTCGCGCTGAAGAACGTCACCATCAACGAACCGTTCTTCGATGGCCATTTCCCGGGCCATCCGGTGATGCCGGGCGTGCTGATCATCGAGGCGATGGCGCAGGCCGCCGGCCTGCTGACGCAGATCAGCCGCCGCATGAAGGGCGACGCGGGCAGCCCGCTGTTCTATCTGGTCAAGGTCGACAATGCGCGCTTCAGCGCTCCGGTGGTGCCGGGCGACCAGTTGCGCCTGGAAGTGAACCTGAAACGCCTGGTCCGCGGCATGGGCCTGTTCGCCGCGCGCACCACGGTCGACGGCAAGGAAGTGGCAAGCTGCGAACTGATGTGCGCCGCGAGGTCATGAACATGAGTGACAGCACCGCGATCCACCCCACTGCGCAGGTCGACCCGGCTGCCGTGATCGGCGCCGGCGTGCGCATCGGCGCCTATAGCGTCATCGGCGCGCAGGTGGAGATCGGCGACCGCACGGTGATCGGCCCGCACGTGGTGATCGAAGGCCCCACCCGGCTCGGGTGCGACAACCGCGTCGCCCAGTTCGCCTCGCTGGGCGGCGATCCGCAAGACAAGAAATTCGCCGACGAGCGCACCGAGCTGGTCATCGGCGACCGCAACCTGATCCGTGAATTCGTCACCATCAACCGCGGTACCGGCAACGGCGGTGGCGTCACCCGCCTCGGCGACGACAACTGGCTGCTGGCCTACGTGCACATCGCCCACGACTGCCAGATCGGCAACCGCGTGGTGTTTTCCGCTTACTCCGCGCTGGCCGGGCATGTGGAGATCGGCGACTGGACCATCCTCTCCGGCTATTCGGGCGTGCACCAGTTCTGCAAGGTCGGCGCGCACGCCTTCATCGGCATGGGCTGCCTGGTCGGCCACGACGTGCCGCCGTTCGTGATGATGGCCAACGAGCAGCAGGGCCGCCCGCGCGGCATCAACAGCGAAGGCCTCAAACGCCGGGGCTTCGATGCCACCCGCATCGCCGCGATCAAGCGCGCCTACCGCACCCTCTACATGGCCGGCCTCTCGCTGCCCGAAGCCCGCGAGAAACTCGCCGAGCAGGCGCGCGAAAGCGCCGACGTCATGGCAATGCTGGAGTTCCTCGACCACAGCGAGCGGTCGTTGGCGCGATAGGCGCGTCGCGCTTATCGCAAAATCAAGCACGCGCTCTGGCTCTCGCTTCACGACGGAGACGAAATGCAAAACACCGGCGTCTCCGCACCTGCCCCGCTGATCGCCATCCTCGCCGGTGAGGATTCCGGCGACCAGCTCGGTGCCGACCTGATCGTCGCCTTGCGCCAGCGCTACCCGCAGGCGCGCTTCGTCGGCATCGGCGGGGCGCGGATGCAGCGCGAGGGCTTCGAGTCCTGGTACGACATCCGCGAGCTGTCGCTGTTCGGTTTCAGCGAGGTGATCAGCCACCTGCCGCGCCTGCTGCGTCTGCGCCGTTCCCTGGTCGCGCGCCTCAGGCAGGCCAGGCCGGCGGTGGTGATCGGCATCGACGCCCCGGATTTCAACCTCGGCGTGGAACGGCGCCTGAAGGAGGCCGGCTTGCGCACGGTTCACTACGTCAGCCCCTCAGTGTGGGCATGGCGCGAGAATCGCGTGGAGAAGATCGGTCGCAGCGCGGACCGCGTGCTGTGCCTGTTCCCGATGGAACCGGCGATCTACGCGCGCCATGGCATCGACGCGCGCTTCGTCGGCCACCCGCTGGCCGACCGCTTCGCGCTGGTCGCCGACCGCGTCGGCGCGCGCGAGGCGCTGCACCTGCCGCAGCAGGCGCCGGTGTTGGCGGTACTGCCGGGCAGCCGGATGTCCGAGGTGGATCGGCTGGGCCAGATTTTCCTGGATGCCGCGCAGCGCGTTGCTGCAGTCGTGCCCGGCCTGCGCATCGTGGTTCCCGCCGCCAATGCACGGGTACACGCGCGGTTACAGGAACTGCTCGCCCGATTGCCGGCCAGCGAACCCGCGCCGCTGCTGCTGGACGGCCAGGCCCACGAGGCGATGCTGGCCGCCGACGTGGTGCTGCTGGCCTCCGGCACCGCCACGCTGGAGGCCATGCTGGCCAAGCGGCCGATGGTGGTCGGCTACCGCGTGGCGCCGCTGAGCTATCGCATCGCGCGCGCCCTGAACATGATCAAGACGGACGTCTATTCGCTGCCCAACATCCTGGCCCGCGCCAGCGGGCTGGGCCCGGGGCCGTGGGTGCCCGAGCTGATGCAGGACGACTGCACCGCCGACAAGCTGGCCGCCGCCACGCTGGCCCTGTTCGGCGACAGCGAGCGCCGCAGCGCGATCGTGGCCGCCTTCGAATACCTGCACCAGGAACTGCGCGGCGACATGGCCGGCCACGCCGGCGAACGGGCCGCGACCGCGGTGGCGGAGCTGGTCGACGATCACGGCCGCGCCGATGGCTGAGCTTGTTCTCGACAGCCATCGCCCGCCGCCGCGCTCGCAGGCGGACGAGGACGGATCGGCCACCAGCTTGCTGGTCGCCGGTGTCGACGAAGCCGGTCGCGGCCCTCTCGCCGGTCCGCTGGCGGTGGCGGCGGTGATCCTCGATCCGGTCCGGCCGATCCGCGGCCTCGACGATTCGAAGAGGCTCAGCGAGGCGCGCCGCGAGGCGCTGTTCCCGCTGATTCTCGAACGCGCGCTGGCGTACTGCATCGTGCTGGTCGAGCCGGAGGAAATCGATTCGCTGAACATCTTCCGCGCCACCATGACCGGCATGCGCCGCGCCCTCGCCGGCCTGGCGCCCGCCGCGCAGCACGCGCTGATCGACGGCAACAAGCTGCCGCCGGACCTGCCCTGCCCGGCGCGCGCGATCGTCGGCGGCGACGCGCTGGAACCGGCCATCAGCGCGGCCTCGATCCTGGCCAAGGTCACCCGCGACCGCTTGATGGTGGAACTGGACGCGCTCCACCCCGGCTACGGCTTCGCCCTGCACAAGGGCTACCCCACGCCGGCCCACCTCTCCTCGCTGCAGCGGCTGGGGCCATGCCCACTGCACCGCCGCAGCTTTGCCCCGGTGCGCCTGCTGCTGGATCAGGCCAGCTTGTTCTGAGGCAAACATCGCGGCCGCGATTGCCGCACCCGGCCATCGCTTACACTGGCCTCTCGTGACCGCTGGTCCATGGATATGAAGGGGACACCATGCGACGGATGAGCCTGCTCCTGGTCGCCTTGATGAGCTGCTTCGCCGCCACTGCGGGCGTGCGGCCCGGCGACGTGCCGCCGGATTCACTGGGGCCAACGATGGATGGACACACGGTGAGCCTGGCCTCGCTGCGCGGCAAGGTCGTGGTGATCAGTTTCTGGGCGACCTGGTGCGGCTACTGCATGAAGGAGATGCCGGTGCTGGCGAAGATGCAATCGCTGGCGACCGAGCGCGGCATGTCGCTGCAGGTGGTGGCGGTCAACTACAAGGAGGATCGCCGCGTCTTCCTGCGTGCCGCGCGCGCACTGGGCAAGAGCCTCCCCGAACTGCTGCTCACCTGGGATCGTCACGGCGCCATCGGCAAGCCGTATGACGTCACGGGAATCCCGGTGATGGTGATGCTGCATCGTGACGGCACCGTGGCCCATGTCCACGTCGGATATGGCGAAGACATGCTCGGTACGCTCGTCGAGGAGATCAACGCGTTGCTGCGCGAACCGCCGATCGCGGCACCGGTGCTCGCGCCGCGATGACCCCCGGTCGGTGCCGGCCCGCGCTTCGCGCAAACCCCGCGCAAGTCAATCTTGCCGCTGCCTGCGGCGGCGGGTAGCCTGCACGGACAACGCGCGCAGATTTGCATGACCGCCAGCTTCGCCCACCTTCACCTGCACAGCGAGTACTCGCTGGTCGACTCGACCATCCGCATCAAGGCGCTGGTCGCCGCCTGCGTGCGCGACGGCATCCCGGCGGTGGCGTTGACCGACGAATGCAACATGTTCGCGCTGGTCAAGTTCTACAAAGCCTGCAGCGCGGCCGGAATCAAGGCCATCGGCGGTTGCGACCTGCTGGTCTCGGCGCCGGACGATCCGCGCCCGTGGCGGCTGACCCTGCTGTGCCAGGACCATGACGGCTACCTCAACCTGTCGCGGCTGGTGTCGCGTGCCTGGCAGGAAGGCCAGCACGGCGGACGCGCGCTGATCGACGCCGGCTGGTTGCATGGCGAGGCCTGCAGCGGGTTGGTCGCCCTGCTCGGCCGCGACAGCGAAGTAGCCCGCATCGCGGTGCACCAGGGCGGCGATGCCGCGCTGGCGAAACTGCGCGCGCTGGCACGACTGTTTCCGGATCGGCTGTACCTGGAGCTGACCCGCTGCGGCCGCGACGGCGAGGAGCTCTGGAACAGCGCCGCCCTGGGCCTGGCCGCCACGCTCGACTTGCCGGTGCTGGCCAGCAACGACGTGCGCTTCCTCAAGCAGGCCGACTTCGACGCGCACGAGGCGCGCGTGTGCATCAACCAGGGCCGCGTGCTGGCCGACCCCAAGCGCCCGCGGGAATACACCGACCAGCAGTACCTCAAGACGCCCGGAGACATGGCGACGCTGTTCGCGGACCTGCCCGAGGCACTGGCAAATACCGTCGAGCTGGCCAAGCGCTGCACGCTGGAACTCAAGTTCGGCAAGTACTACCTGCCCGACTTCCCCGTGCCGGCGGGCCACGACCTCGACAGCCACATCCGCGAACTGTCGCGGCAGGGCCTGGAACAGCGCCTTGCACTCGCGCCGCTGGCTGCCGGCCACTCGCGCGCGGACTACGACGCGCGGCTCGAACGCGAGCTGGACGTCATCGTCAAGATGGGCTTCCCCGGCTACTTCCTGATCGTCGCGGACTTCATCAACTGGGGCAAGCAACACGGCATTCCGGTGGGCCCCGGGCGTGGTTCCGGCGCCGGCTCGCTGGTGGCGTGGGCGCTGAAGATCACCGACCTCGACCCGCTGCAGTTCGACCTGCTGTTCGAGCGCTTCCTGAATCCCGAACGCGTGTCGATGCCAGACTTCGACATCGACTTCTGCATGGACCGCCGCGACGAGGTGATCGACTACGTCGCGCGCAAGTACGGTCGCGACAAGGTCAGCCAGATCATCACCTACGGCTCGATGGCGGCCAAGGCGGTGCTGCGCGATTCGGGCCGCGTGCTCGGCATGGGTTACGGCCAGGTCGACAAGCTGGCCAAGATGATCCCGCCGCGACCGCTCGACCTGACCCTGTCCGACGCACTGGGCCTGTCGGAGAAATCGAAGAAGGAAACCGACCGCGTGGTGCGCGAGTTCTGCGACGCCTACGCGCAGGACGAGGACGCCCACGCGCTGATCGACCTGGCGCTGAGCCTGGAAAACCTCACCCGCAACGCCGGCAAGCATGCCGGCGGCGTGGTGATCGCGCCGACCCCGCTCACCGATTTCTCCCCGCTGTACTGCGAAGCCGGCGGCGGCGGTGTGGTCACCCAGTACGACAAGGACGACGTCGAGGCGGTCGGCCTGGTCAAGTTCGACTTCCTCGGCCTGCGCACGCTGACCATCATCGACTGGGCGGTCAAGGCGATCAACGCGCGCCGCGCGAAAACCGGCGAGGCGGCGCTGGACATCTCGGCGCTGCCGCTGGACGACCCGGCGCCGTACGAGCTGCTGAAGAAGGCGCAGACGGTCGCCGTGTTCCAGCTCGAATCCTCCGGCATGCAGCGCATGCTGAAGGATGCGAAACCCGACCGCTTCGAGGACATCATCGCGCTGGTGGCGCTGTACCGTCCCGGCCCGATGGACCTGATCCCCAGCTTCATTGCGCGCAAGCACGGCCGCGAGGAAGTCGAATATCCCGACCCGCGCGTCGAGCCGATCCTGAAAGAGACCTACGGCATCATGGTCTACCAGGAGCAGGTGATGCAGATGGCGCAGATCGTGGGCGGCTACACGCTCGGCGGCGCCGACCTGCTGCGCCGAGCGATGGGCAAGAAGAAAGTCGAGGAGATGGTCAAGCACCGCGCGATCTTCCGCGAGGGTGCGGCCAAGGACGGGCTCAGCGGCGAAAAGGCCGACGCCATCTTCGACCTGATGGAGAAGTTCGCCGGCTACGGTTTCAACAAGTCGCACGCGGCCGCCTACGCGCTGGTGTCGTACCAGACCGCCTGGCTGAAGGCGCATTACCCCGCCGAGTTCATGGCCGCGACGATCTCCGCGGACATGGACAACACCGACAAGGCGGTCACCTTCCTCAACGAAGCGCGCGCACTGGGCATCGTGGTGCAGCCGCCGGACGTCAATGCGTCCGAGTACATGTTCGTGGCGGTGGAACCCAAGGTCATCCAGTACGGCCTGGGCGCGATCAAGGGCGTCGGCCACGGCGTGTGCGAGGCGATCGTCGCCGAGCGCGCGCACGGGCGCTACACCGACCTGGCCGATTTCTGCCGCCGGATCGATCCGGGCAAGCTCAATCGGCGTGTGCTGGAGGCGCTGATCCTGTCCGGCGCGCTGGACGCGCTGGCGGCCAACCGCGCCAGCCTGATGCTCCAGCTTCCCGACGCGGTCAAGGCCGCCGAACAGCACCAGCGCGACCGGCAATCGGGCCAGAACGACATGTTCGGCGCGGCGATGGGCTCTGCCACGCCGGTACTCGAGATCGACTTGCCGACCGCGCCGGAGTGGCCGCTGGAACAACGCCTGCAAGGTGAACGCGACACCCTCGGCCATTACCTCTCCGGCCACCCCACCGACCCGTGGAAAGACGAGCTGGCGCAGCTGTCCACCTGCCCGCTGGGCGAGATCGTCGACCGCTACCAGCCGCCGAAGCCGCGCCGCAACGACGACGGCAGCGAGAACCGCTTCCGCCGCGGCCCGGACACGCCCTGGACCATCGCCGGCATGGTCGCCGCCGTGCGCAAGCGCGGCGACAGCGACGCGTTCGTGCGCATCGAGGACGGCGGCGGCGCCATCGAGGTGAGTTTCTTCGGCGAGATCTACCACCAGGCCGCGCCGCTGCTCACGCGCGGACAGTTGTTGGTCGTCGACGGCGGCCTGCGCATCGACGAATTCTCCGGCGGCGGTTTCCAGTTGCGCGCGCGCAGCGCCTGCTCGCTCGACGACGCCTGCCGCAGGCACGCGCGCCTGCTGCAACTGAAATTGAACGGCATCCACGCCGACTTCGCCGAACAACTGCAACGCACCCTGGCCGGCTACCGCGGGGGCCAGGCCAGCGTCACCCTGCACGGCTACCGCAACCGCAGCGCCCAAGCCGACCTGGAACTGGGCGAGGAATGGCGCGTGGACGCCATCCCCGCCCTGCTGCGCGCCGTGCGCGCGCTGCCCGGAGTGCAGGCCGCACGCCTGCGCATCGTCAAGCAGCAGGATTGAGACACCGCCGGGCGCATGTATTCACTAGTCTGCGGGCACGCATGGAGAGACCGATGACCGTTGCCTATAAATGGACTTTCGCGCTGTTCGCGTTGGTTTTTTTCGGCGGCGTCCATGCGCAGCAGACACATCCCGACGCGCCGTTTCTGTGCGAGGGAGGCGATGGCAGCAGCGACCAGACGACACTCGCCGAAGTCGTCGGCGACGGACGCGCCCACTTCGTCGCGGGCACCGACGACTGCCCTTCCACGGCGGATCACTGCCGGGAAAAGGCCTACCTGATCCCGGGTGACCAGGTACTGGCGGGCGACGTCCGCGGCGACTACGCCTGCGTCATGTTTCCCGACAACCAGGATGGACACGCCGGCTGGCTGCCGCGCAACCGCCTGCGGCCGGTGCTGGCGCAGCCATCACCGTCGGCATGGGAAGGCGACTGGGTGCAGGGGGACAACCGCATCACGATCCGCCATGACAACGGCATGTTGCGTGCCGACGGCGAAGCCTATTATCCGATGGCCGACCCGCCGCCGGACCAGTTCCCCGGCGGCCCCAACCTGGGCGCCATGGGCGGGGAGGCACGGCCCAGCGGCCATCACGCAACCTTTGTCGACGATGCGTGCGAGATGAGCGCCTTCCTGGTCGGGAAGTTTCTGGTGGTCAGCGACAATCACCAGTGCGGCGGACTCAACGTCCGCTTCGACGGCATCTATCGACGCAGGTAGGCCTTCGCGGGATTACTTGCCGCCCCGCTCCATCATCGCCTTCAGGTCGGCAAACGGATTGCCCGTCGCCGGCGGCGCTTCCTCCACTGCCATCACCCCGCCGCGCACGTGGTCGATATGCCGCGCGTGCTCGTTGTCGTGGCAGTACACGCACAGCAGTTCCCAGTTGCTGCCGTCGGCCGGGTTGAAGTCGTGATCGTGGTTGCGGTGGTGCACGGTCAGTTCCTGCAGATTGGCGCGGGTGAACTCGCGGGCGCAGCGACCGCACACCCACGGATACATCTTCAGCGCCCGCTCGCGATAGCCCAGCTCGCGCTGCTCGGCGGCGCGTCGCGCCTCGGCCACGATGCGGTCGAGTTTCGCGTTGTCGATGGGTTTGCTGGGCATGGCGGCGATCCGGCGGCGGGTGCTCGATGGGGCGGACGATAACGCAATCACCGCGTCCGCGGCAGGCATCTGTCGACCCGATCACGGCCATACGGCGCCGTTCTCGCCTTTTCTTGCGGAACGGTATACTTGAGCGCTTCCGTGCAATGAACAGCAACGAATGAACCCCAACTTCCTCGATTTCGAACAACCCATCGCCGAACTGGATGCGAAGATCGAGGAGCTTCGCCACGCCAGCGATGGCCAGGCGTTCAACATCGACGAGGAAGTGGCGCGCCTGCGGCAGAAGGTGAAGGTGAAGACGGCGGACATCTTCCGCAACCTCAATTCCTGGCAGACCACCCAGCTTTCCCGCCACCCGGCGCGGCCCTACACGCTCGACTACATCGGCGTGATCTGCGAGGAGTTCCACGAACTGGCCGGCGACCGCATGTACGCCGAGGACGCTGCCATCGTGGGCGGCCTGGGCCGCATCAACGGCCGGCCGGTGATGATCATCGGCCACCAGAAGGGCCGCGACACCAAGACCAAGGTGCGCCGCAACTTCGGCATGCCGCGCCCCGAGGGCTACCGCAAGGCGCTGCGCCTGATGCAGATGGCCGAGCGTTTCGGCTTGCCCCTGCTGACCCTGATCGACACCCCGGGCGCCTACCCCGGCGTCGGCGCCGAAGAGCGCGGGCAAAGCGAGGCGATCGCGCGCAACCTGCTGGAAATGGCCGAACTCAAGGTACCGATCATCTGCACCGTGATCGGCGAGGGCGGCTCCGGCGGCGCGCTGGCGATCGGCGTCGGCGACCGCACCAACATGCTGCAGTACTCCACCTATTCGGTGATCTCGCCCGAAGGCTGCGCCTCGATCCTGTGGAAGAGCGCCGACAAGGTAAAAGACGCCGCCGAGGCCCTGGGCATGACCGCCCCGCGCCTGCTCGAACTGGGCCTGATCGACAAGCTCATCCGCGAGCCGCTCGGCGGCGCCCACCGCAACCCGCGCTCGATGGCGATCCGCCTGAAAGCCGTGCTGCTGAACCAGCTCGACGAGCTGCAGGCGATGCCGGTCCCCGACCTGCTCGAACAGCGCTACAAGCGCCTGCGCAGCTACGGGGCTTATCAGGAATAACTTCGCCAGCGACCGATCGGCGGTGCACCAGCCACCCGATGCCGGGCCCTGACTGGCTGCACCACGAGGCCCGCCATGAATCGCGTGCAACTTGCCGTCCTGGTTCTCTGCCTTTCCCCAGCGTGCATCGTGGTTGCCTCGTCGACCGCACCCGCGCCGATCACCTCAAGAGCGGCACTGGCGCGCTATCTGCATGACACGCAGCCAGGCACTTCGCCGCTGGACGACTTGTCGCCTGGCGGGCGCAAACGGTTTCTTGCCCAGCTCGACTTCGGTCCACACGGCCTGCGCGGCATGTCGCTGGAGGACCCGGCCAACGAGCTGACGCGCCCACAGATCGTGCAGCTGCTTGCCCTGTTCGGCGCGCAAAGCCATGCCGTCGACGGACTGACACCCGCCGAGCAGTCCCGCCGAAACCATGAACGCACGCAGGACGCCGCCAGCCGGGGATGCGCCGTCGACACATGCGGCGAGAGCATGCTGGAGCGACGCTATGACGAGTTCGTTGTGCAGGAAACCGTCCCCTCACCGTCCCCTGCCGAGCGCTCCACCTGGGTCGAACGACGTTACGACCGACTGTTCGGCGATGCACAAACGCCTGAGAGCCTGCGCCTGGCCAGCCACACTGACCTGAGGCTGCTCAAGCGCGCAGCGGAAGCCGTGGTGTTCCACGCGCCAAGCCCGACCCACATCGCCCAGCTGCGGATGGATCTGGCTGAAATGCACCGACGAGGCATGGCATCGGACAAGGACTATGCGCGCCTCCACCAGGCGCTGATCACCGGCCGCGATTTCGATGCCGCGAACACCCTGGCGCGACATCACCCGGAGATGGGCATCCCCGTCATTCCGACGTTCCGCCGTGCCGCATCGCCGCCGCCGGGACAACCGACCGCACTGACCGTGGATGCACGCACCGGCACCATGGCACGCCAATCCTTCGATCTGTCCGCGCCATTGCGCATCGTGGTAGTGGCGTCCTGCCACTTCTCGCGGGATGCCGCGCGCGCGATCCGTGCAGACGCCCAGTTGCGCTCCCTTTTTGCCGGCAACGCCATCTGGCTGGCCAGCCAGAACGAGCAGCTCGACGCGGTCAGCGACTGGAACCGCGAGTTTCCGGATCAACCGATCCACATCGCCTGGCACGACAGCGAGTGGTCCATGCTCGACAGCTGGGCCATGCCCACCTTCTACCTATTCCGTCATGGTCAACTGGTGACGAAGTTCAGCGGTTGGAAAGACGTGGACACCTTGAAGCAATCCTTGCGCGAGGGCGGCGTACTCCAGTGAGGCCCGTCAGGCACCCGCGCGCCGGCGCGCGCTACCATCGACCCACCTTCCGCTGCCGGACACCGCCATGGCCCACGACAAGCTCGCCGTACTGATCGATGCCGACAATGCGCGCCCGGCGATCGTCGAGGGCCTGCTGGCCGAGATCGCCAAATACGGCACCGCCCACGTCAAGCGCATCTACGGCGACTGGACCAAGCCGGACTTGAACGGCTGGAAGGAAGCGCTGCTGCGCTACTCGATCCAGCCGATCCAGCAGTTCCGCTACACGGTCGGCAAGAACGCCACCGACTCGGCGATGATCATCGACGCGATGGACCTGCTCTACGCCGAGCGCTTCGACGGCTTCTGCATCGTCTCCAGCGACAGCGATTTCACCCGCCTCGCCTCGCGCATCCGCGAATCCGGGCGCATCGTCTACGGTTTCGGCGAGAAGAAGACGCCGGAGCCGTTCCGCACCGCCTGCGACAAATTCATCTATACCGAGGTGCTGGCTGGCACCAGCGAGACCGAAACCGAGACGGCACCGAAACAGCGCTCGGCGAAGGAACTGCGCGGCGACAGCAAATTGATGAACATGCTGCGCAATGCGATCGAGGCCGCGTCCGACGAGACCGGCTGGGCCAGCCTCGGGCCGGTCGGCAGCATCATCAACAAGCAGTCGCCCGACTTCGACTCGCGCAACTATGGCTACGCAAAACTGAGCGGCCTGATCAAGGGCATCGGCCTGTTCGACACCGAGGAGCGCCAGATCGGCAACGGCAAGCACATTTACGTGCGGTCCCGCGCCGACAAGAAATGAGCGACCCGCTGCAAGCCCATCTACTCGCGGCGCTGACCGCGACAGCACCCGCGCCGATCTGTGTCGCCTTCAGCGGCGGCCCCGATTCCAGCGCCCTGCTGCACGCGCTGGCCCGCGAACCGCTGGCCCGGGAACGCGGGTTGCGCGCGGCGCACGTCGATCATGGCTTGCATGCCGACAGCGCGCGTTGGGCGGCACACTGCGCTCGCTTCTGCCAGGACCTCGACGTGCCTTGCGCGCTGGTGCGCGTGGACGTGCCGCGCGATGGCGGCAAGGGCCTGGAGGCCGCTGCGCGGCACGTCCGCCATGCTGCGCTGGCCGACCTGCTGCACGATGGCGAGTGGCTGCTGTTCGGCCACCATCGCGACGACCAGGTCGAGACCGTACTGCTGAAATTGCTGCGCGGCGCAGGGCCGGAGGGCCTGGGCGGGATGCGCGTACGACGACCGTTCGGCGCCGGCCAACTCTGGCGCCCCCTGCTGGAGCTGCCGCGGGCCACGCTGCTCGACTACGTCGCCGCCCACCAACTCGACTGCATCGACGACCCCTCCAACGCCGACATCCGCCTCGCGCGCAATCGCCTGCGCCATGAAATCCTGCCGGGGCTGCTGCGTTACTGGCCGCAGGCCTGCGACTCGATCCTGCACAGCGCCGCGCTGAGCCGCGATGCCGCCGACGCACTGCGCAGCCAATGGCTCCCCGCGTTCGATGCCCTGCACGACCACGCCAGCGGCAGCCTCGACCTGCCCGGCTGGCGCGCGCTGCTGCCCGCATTGCGCGAACCGCTGCTCGACCACTGGCTGCACCTGCGCGGACTGGCCGCTCCCGGTGCGGCGCAGCGCCGGCAGATCGAGCGCCAGTGCGATGCACGTGCCGGCCAGTTGCCGTGCGTGCGCTGGGCCGGCACCGAGTTGCACATCTGGAAGCAGCGATTGTGGGCCCTGCCGACACAGGCACCGATCGACCCCGACTGGCAACAGCGCTGGAGCGGCGAACCGCTGGCGCTGCCGGACGGCGGCGAACTGGCGCTGACGGCGCCGGCCACCCGCCTGGCGCAACCGCTGCAAGTGCGCATGCGCCGCGGCGGCGAGCGCATCCGCCCGGCGGGCAACCCGCACACGCGCGAGTTGCGCAACCTGTTCCAGCAGGCGCAGATGCCGCCGTGGCGACGCGACGCGTGTCCGCTGCTGTATGCCGATGGCGAGCTGATCGCCGTGGCCGACCGCTGGATCAACGCCCGCGGTGCCGAGCTGTTCGAACGCTGCGGCGCGCAGCCCCGCTGGCGCCCCGGACGCTGATCCAGATCACGCCCGCGGCTTGCGACGACGCCGCGCCGATTGATTCGCCCGCCGCGCTGCGCTAGCGTTGCGGGCCATGGCCAAGACCGCTCCCAAGACCGTTGCCGACCCCGCTCCCGCCGTCGATTTCGAACACTCGCTCGACGAGCTGGAGCAACTGGTCACCCGGATGGAAGGCGGCGAGTTGAGCCTCGACGAATCGCTTGCCTCGTTCGAGCGCGGCATCGGCCTGTTCCGTCATTGCCAGCAGTCGCTGCAACAAGCGGAACTGCGCGTGCGCCTGCTGCTGGACCCCGATGCCCCCGACCGCGCCGAACCGTTTGAACCCGAACTCTGAGTCCGCCGAACTCGGCCCTGCCCTGCAGTCGCTGGTTGCCCGCGCCGAGCGCGCGCTGCAACGCTGCCTGCCCCCGGCCGCCCACGCCACCGACCATCTGCGTCGCGCCATGCACTATGCCGTGATGGGCGGCGGCAAGCGGCTGCGCCCGATGCTGGTCTACGCCACCGCGCACGCGCTGGACGAAGACGGTCCGGCACTGGACGCCGCCGCCTGCGCGGTGGAACTGATCCACGCCTACTCGCTGGTGCACGACGACCTGCCCGCCATGGACGACGACGCGCTGCGCCGCGGCCGGCCGACCTGCCACGTGGTGTTCGGCGAGGCGATGGCGATCCTCGCCGGCGACGCGCTGCAGGCGCTGGCGTTCGAGGTGCTCGCCGCCGAAGAGGCCGGTGCCATCGACGCCCGCGTGCGCATCGCGATGCTGCAAACGCTGGGTCGCGCCTGCGGCGCCGACGGCATGGCCGGCGGGCAGGCGCTCGACCTGGCCGCGGTCGGGCGTCCGCTGGAGCTGGCCGAACTGGAATACATGCATGGCTGCAAGACCGGCGCGCTGATCCGCGCCTCGGTGCGCCTCGGCGCGCTGGTCGCTGCGGCGGACGACGACGCGCTGCAGGCGCTGGACCGCTACGCCAGCGCCGTCGGGCTGGCCTTCCAGGTGCGCGACGACATCCTGGACGTGGAAGGCGACCCTGAAGTGATCGGCAAGACTGCCGGCAAGGACGCCGCCGCGGTCAAGCCCACCTTCCCCTCGATCATCGGCCTCGACGCCTCGCGCGCACGGCTGGCCGAACTGACCGATGCCGCGCTGGCGGCGATCACGCCGTGGGGCGCGCGCGCCGTGCTGCTGCAAGAGCTGGCCCGCTACGCGGCGCATCGCACGCGTTGATTCGCGGCAACGAAAAGGCGGCCCGCAGGCCGCCTTTTCAATCCACTCGCCGAACTACTTGATCAGGCGCAGCGTGAACGGGTAGCGATACGTCACGCCCTCGTTGGCCTTGATCGCGGCGATGATGGTGAACACCAGCCAGGCGATGCCGATGATGAACCACAGCGGGATCGCGATGACCAGGCCGATGCCGAACGTCATCACCGAGAGCAGGAACAGCACCACGAACGCGATGGCCACCGTGATGTTGAAGTTCAGCGCCTCCTTGCCCTGGTCGTTGACGAACGGCATGGTGTCCTTCTTGATGAGCCAGATCACCAGCGGGCCGATGAAGCAGCCCCAGCCGCCGCCCAGCGCACCGGTGAGGATCGCACCGAGCAGCGCGGACAGATGCGCAAACATCGCCCACTGTCTTTCCTCGGCAGGCGGAACGCCCGGCGCCGGATCGGTCGGCGCGGGCGGGATGACGGATTCGGGTGGAACGCTCATGCGCATCTCCTTCGACGTCGAAGCTCACCGGCCGCTTGCCGGTCGTGCCGATGCTAGCAAGGCTTGCGCCGCTTTGCCGCAAGAACCTGCCAACACGCCCAACCCCGCCGGAGGCGCGGCTACTCGCCAGCGACGGTCATGCGATCGAGCAGGATCGAGCCGGTGAGGACCGGCGAGCGCGGATCGACATCGTCGCCAACCGCCACGATGCCGGCGAACATGTCGCGCAGGTTGGCGGCGATGGTGATGCCTTCCACCGGATGCACGATGCGGCCGTGCTCCACCCAGAAACCGGCGGCCCCACGCGAATAATCGCCAGTGACGATCGATACGCCCTGGCCCATCACCTCGGTGACCAGCAGACCGGTGCCCAGGCGCCGCAGCATGCCGGCGAAATCGGACGCCTCGCCATCGGCCGCGCCCGCGGCCACCACCAGATTGTGCACGCCGCCGGCGTTGCCGGTGGATTCCATGCCGAGCTTGCGCGCCGAATAGCTGCCCAGCATGTAGCGCGCCAGCACGCCGCCTTCGATCAGGGCGCTGTCGCGCGTGGCCACGCCCTCGGCATCGAAATTGGCCGAGCCCTGGCCGCGCTGAAGATGCGGCCGCTCGTCGATATTCAACCATGCAGGCATCACCGCTTGGCCCACATGGTCGAGCAGGAAGCTGGCCCGCCGATACAGCGAGCCACCGCTGACCGCCCCGAGCAGATGCCCGATCACGCCGCGCGCAAGCTCCGGCGCGAACAGCACCGGGCATTGCCGGGTGGACAGGCCGCGCGCCCCAAGCCGCGCCAGCGTGCGCTCGGCGGCCTTGTCGCCGAGCGCCTTCGCGCTGATGAAATCGCCCGCCGCGCGCACGCTGTCGTACCAGTAATCGCGCTGCATGCCATCCTCGTCGCCGGCGATCAGCGCCAGCGACAACGCGTGGCGGGTGCCGCGCTCGCGGCCCACGAAACCGTGCGAGTTCGCGTACACGGACAGACCCTGCCCGGCCTGCACGGAGGCGCCATCGGAGTTGCTGATGCCGGCATGTGCGCGCCCGGCATCCTCGATCGCGATGCCCAGCTCGATCGCCTGCGTGGTGTCGATGTCCCAGGGGTGCCACAGGTCCAGTTCCGGGAACGCGCTGGCCATGCGCGAGGCATCGGCCAGTCCGGCGGCGGGATCGGCCTCGGTGTAGCGCGCAATCGCGCAGGCCTGGTCCAGCGTCGCCTGGATCGAGTCGGGATGGAGGTCGGCCGTGCTCGCCGAGCCCTTGCGCTGGCCAAAATACACCGTGAGCCCGAAGCCGCGATCGCGGGTGTGCTCGACCGTTTCCACCTCGCCGAGGCGCACATTCACGCTGAGCCCGGTGTCGATGGTGGCGGCCACTTCGGCCTGGCTGGCGCCGGCGATCCGCGCGCGGCGGATCACGTCCTCGGCCAACTCGGCGAGTCGATCCAGTTCGGATGTACTGCTATCGCGGCTGACGACGACTTCACTCACGTTGGTCTTTCCTGGGCAAGGGGCGGGTAGAATAGGCGGCTCGCAATCGCCAGAGCGTTCACATGGGGGCGCGGCGGGAGAATGAAAGGAGCCATGAGCCTTCCCTCGCCACCTGCCCCGGGCATCTATCGCCACTACAAGGGCCGGCGTTATCGCGTGCTGGGTACCGCGCGGCACAGCGAGACGCTGGAGTCGATGGTGGTCTATCAGGCACTCTACGGCGAACATGGCCTGTGGGTGCGGCCGGCCGCCATGTTCACCGAAACCATTGATCTGCACGGTACGCCGACGGCACGCTTTGCGCTGGAGCAGGCCGAAGCCGACCCCGCCGGCAACGCCGCCGACGATCCACCCGCCCCTGCCGGAATGAACCCGTGAGCCCCAGCCGCAGCCGCAACCAGACCGAACTCGACGAACAGGACTACGGCCCCAGCCGCACCCAGCAGCGACGCGAGGCGCTCGCCGTGCTGACGCTCGCCGGCCAACTGGTCGAGCTGCCCGCCAGCCGGCTGGCCAAGCTCGACCTCCCCGACGACGTGCGCCGCGAGATCGAGATCACCCGTCGCATCACCGCACACGGCGCCAGGAAGCGCCAGATGGCGTTCCTGGCCAAGGTCATGCGCCGCTTCGGCGAGGAGGATTTCGCCGCCGTGCGCGCCGAGCTCGGCGAGAACCGCGAGAAGCAGCGCCAGGACACCGCTGCGATGCATCGTCTGGAAGCGATCCGCGACCGGCTGGTCGACGGTGACGACGCGGCACTGGCCGAAGTGATCGCCGAACACCCGCAGGTCGATCGCCAGCACCTGCGCTCACTGGTGCGCCAGGCGCGGCTGGAGCGGGAGACGCCGAACAAGCCGCCCCGCGCCTTTCGCGAAATCTTCCAGTTGCTGAAGGAACTGACCGCCGGCAATTCCGACGCTTCCTGAGCGCGCCGACGCACGTCCGCGTCGTCCGCTGCAGCAGCTCGCGAACTGCCCTGCATCGCCCGTCGCAAGGACGCGCGGAGTCGGCCCCTGCCAATTGACGGCCATGCGCCGGCTGGCATAGGCTGGCAATCTTTTCCCACCGCCTCGCGAGTCGCCAACCATGAGCCTGGAACTGCACATCACCCTCAGCGACGCTGACCTGAAGCTGTTCGTCGACAGCATCACCGAGGCGCGAAAGCAGGTGGACACCGTGGATGCCATCAGCATCGTCGGCGCCGCGCGCAAGCTGCTCGAGGAAACCAATCGCGCGGAACTGCCCGACTTCGTCGCCAATCGCCTGAAGCACCTGGACACCATGATCAGCATGATCGAGGACGCCGGTTTCGCCCTGCCCGAGGAGGATCGCAACAACGTGCTGGCCGCGCTTGCGTACTTCTCCAGCCAGGATGACGTCCTCCCCGACAATGTTCCCGTACTGGGCTTCCTCGACGACGCCATCATGATCGAGCTGTGCATGCGCGAGCTGCAGTACGAAATCGAGGCCTACGACGACTTCCGCCTCTGGCGCGACAATGAGGCCACCCGCCGCGGCGAAAGTAAGGCCGGCCTGATGCTGAACCGCGTGGAATGGGCCGAGGTTCGCCGCCAGGAGGCCATCGAACGCATGCACCGCCGCCGCCGCGAAGCCTATGCCGGCGGCAGCTGGACGCCGGTACTGTTCAAGGTGCGCTGAGGCGGCATCGGCCTCACCCGCGAAGGGCGCTGCGGCGCCCTTCGTCGTTTCCGCCAACGACAAAGGCCGGCAGTTTCCTGCCGGCCTTTGTCTTGCATCTGGCGCCCGAAGTTGGACTCGAACCAACGACCCCCTGATTAACAGTCAAGTGCTCTAACCAGCTGAGCTATTCGGGCGGGAGCTGCGTAGTTTGTCGACGCGGCGGCGTACTGTCAAGCCGCCGGCCGCATGATCCGCCGCCGATTCAGTGGGTGATCACGCGATAGCAAGGCACGTAGGCCGAACCGCCCGGCAACTTCATGCGGTGCTGCTGCACGAAGGCCTGCAGCAGCTGGTCCAGCGCGCGCATGATGTCGACATCGCCATCGATGGCGAACGGCCCGTTGCGCTCGATCGCCTGCACGCCCTCTTCCTTCACGTTGCCGGCGACGATGCCGGAGAACGCCCGCCGCAAGTCGGCGGCAAGCTCGTGACGCGGGCGGCCGTGGCGGATCTGCAGCGCACCCATCGCCTCGTGCGTGGGCCGGAACGGTTGCTGGAATTCCACGGGAATCTGCAACGCCCAGTTGAAGAAGAACGCGTCCTTGGTGTCGAGCCGGTTGTGGCGCACTTTCTCCAGCCCCGTGACCATCGTGCGCGCCACTGCCTGCGGATCGTCGACGATGATCTGGTAATGCCGTGCCACCTCGTCGCCGAGGGTCAGCCGCAGGAAGCGGTCGATCTGTTCGAAATAGGCGGCCGAATGGCGCGGCCCGGTGAAGATCAGCGGGAACGGCGTGCTGGCGTTGTCCGGGTGCAGCAGGATGCCGAGCAGGTAGAGGATCTCCTCCGCCGTGCCGACGCCGCCGGGGAACACGATGATGCCGTGGCCCAGGCGCACGAACGCCTCCAGCCGCTTCTCGATGTCCGGCATGATCACCAGGTGGTTGACGATCGGGTTCGGCGACTCGGCCGCGATGATGCCCGGCTCGGTGATGCCGATGTAGCGGTTGTGCCGGCGCCGCTGCTTGGCGTGCGAGATGGTGGCGCCCTTCATCGGCCCCTTCATCGCGCCCGGGCCGCAGCCCGTGCAGATGTCCAGCCCGCGCAGGCCGAGCTGGTAGCCGACGAGCTTGGAGTAGTCGTATTCCTCACGCGAGATCGAGTGGCCGCCCCAGCACACCACCAGGTTCGGGTCGACCTGCGGCTTCAGGATGCGGGCGTTGCGCAGGATCTCGAACACACCCTGGGTCAGGCCCGCGGAAAGATCCAGGTCGAAGCCGACCTGTTCGAGCTGGGTCGACACGTAGACGATGTCGCGCACCACCGCGACCAGCAGCTCGTTGATGCCGCGGATGATCTCGCCATCGACGAACGCTTGTGCCGGTGCGTTCGAGAGCTCGATCTTCATGCCGCGGTCCTGCTGCAGCACCTGGATGTCGAAATCGGGGTATTGCTCCAGCATCGCGCGCGGATCGTCGCTGAAGTTGCCGGAAGTCAGCACCGCCAGCGCGCAGCGCCGCAGCAGCGCGTGCAGCCCCGAACCGCTGGCGCCACGCAGTCGCGCCACCTCGTGCCGCGAGAGCACGTCGAGCCCGCCGATCGGCGTGATGCGGGCGCTCACCGTGCCCGCTTTGCCGGCACGGCCGGCCTGGGAATCATTCATCCACCACTCTCCTGCCGCTGACGACGTGACTGCCTCATGCAGTGTCGTGGCGGGTTGCCAAGCATCCGCTGCGCGAATCATCGGGTCAAGACAGCACGACGCCGATGCGCTCTCCGTCGGGCGAAAAAAAACCGGCACCCTGGGGTGCCGGTTCGTTTCGGGACGATGCAGCGATCAGAACGTGTAACGCAACGTCAGCATGGCCGACCAGCGCGACACCACGCGTGTCGGGTTGGAACCGGCGTCGTAGCGGATCAGCTGCTGCGGCTGATAATTGCCGTTCTGGTCGGTGGGCAGATAGTAGATGTACTGGCCTTGCGCATTCACGCCGTCGTAGCCGGCCAGCGTGCGCGTGTTGAACTGGCCGTTGACGGTCTGGCCCCAGTCGCTGTCGAGCAGGTTGAGGAAGTTGTAGACGTCCAGACGCACGACGCCCTTGTTGCCCTTGAAGATGCCGGGCACTTCCTGCGAGAAGCTCATGTCGAGCTGATTCACCCAGCCGTAGTGATCGGTGTTGCGACCGGCAATCTGGCCCCGGTGACGGCTGAGGTACTTGTTGCCGGCGATGTAGTCCTGGAACTGCTGGATCAGTTCGGGCGACGCGCTGCCGTAGCTGACCTTCGCGTCGTTCACCGTCGGGATGTAGATCGGGTCCTGGTAGGTGATGCCGTCGCCGTTGGAGTCGCCGGAGAAGATCCAGCTGTACGGCAGGCCGCTGTGGCCGTTGTAGAACGCCGACACGCTGGTCTTGTAGTTGCCGAAGAACGCATGCTGCCAGGTCAGCGACGCCTTGAGCGCCTTGGGAATGTTGCGGTCGGCAGTGGCGGCCACTTCGTCGTTGACGTTTTCGCGCACCACGTACTTGTAGCCGGAGAACGCCTGCGAGCTGTTGCCCGGGTTGACCTCGGTGGCATGGCTGAAGGTGAGGCTCACGTTGCCGAACCAGCTCTCCGAGAAGGGCTTGGCCAGGGCCAGGGTCAGGCTGTCGGACTTGCCCTTGCCGGTGTTGGTGAGCAGCGTGGACTGCTGGTCGAACGCCCGGTCGCGATTGGCGGCGGCATCCTTGCTGCTGCCGCGCTCGCCCGGGGTCTTCCAGTACTGGTTGCGGCCGTCAGGCATCGTGCCGGTCGGCGCACCGATGTTGATGGCCTTGTAGAAGATCGCGTTGTCGGCCTGGATGTGCTGCAACTCCACCGAGCTGATCAGACCCCACCACGGCAGTTCGGCATCGAATGCCAGGGTGGTCTTCCACACGCTGGGCAGCTTGAAGTCGGGATCGATCGTGTCGACGACGCCCGCCGGCTGGACTTGCGTGCCGGTCGGAATGTTCTGGTGGTACGGGTCCGGGCTGAACGGCGCATCCGCCGGATCGAACGACGAATAGCTGGCCACGGTGAGGCCGTTGTTCTGGTACGGATTGGTCATCCATACCGTGGGCGGGGTGGTCTGGAACAGGCCGATGCCGCCGCGCAACTGCATCATGCGCTCGGTGTTGAAGGCGTAGTTGAACGCGAAGCGCGGCTCGACCACCTTGTTCTTGCTGCCCAGGCTGCTGTTGTTCGGGTAACCGAACGACTGCTGGAAGGCGGCGTTGTAGAACGGTGCATGGTCGGACTGCGGGATGTTCACGCGCAGGCCGTAGGTCACCGACAGGTTGTTGTTGACCTGCCAGCTGTCCTGGATGAACGGGCTGTACTGGCTGTACACCCACTGTGCCGCCACGTCGTTGAGGGTATAGCCCGGCGCGGGCTGGTACAGGAAGTACGAGTCGTAGTCGCGATTCGCGAAATTGGTCAGCCCGTAGAACGTGTAATTGCCGTGCTGGGTGCGGCCGAACAGGTTGTAGATCTGGTCGCGCTGGAAGTCGATGCCGCCCTTGATGGTGTGGTCGCCAAGAAAGTAGGTGCCGGCGATGAAGGCCGACCACTTCTTGGTGCTGATGGCATTCTCGTGGCGGTACTGATCCTCGCCGAGGTTGACCGACGGCCCCTTGTTGTCGTTGCTCAGGTAGACCTTCACCTGCGGCTGGTTGATCGCGTTGCCGGCCAACTGCTCGAACGTCTGGTAGCTGATCTTGGCTTCGGTCGAGAAGTTCTCGCTCCAGTCATCGTAGAACTGCAGCGCGGCGTTCTTGGTCAGGCTGTCCTTGCTGTACCAGTAGCTGTCCAGGCCCACTTCCTTGGAGCTGTTGCCCTGCACGATGGGCTGGTTCTCCTTGGTGTACTGGTAGGTGAAGCTGGCACGATGGTCGTTGCTGATGTTCCAGTCGATCTTGCCGAGGTAGCGCTTGTCGGTCAGGCCGACCGCACCGCCGCCCAGGCTGCCCGGCTGCAGGCCAAGCGCCTTGGCGGTATCGATCACCTGCTGCAGGTCGCTGGGCGAGATCTTGTTGGAGGTGGACGCGCCGGTCAGCGACGGGTCCAGGCCGTTGGACGAGTCCGCGCCGATGCCGGTGGTCTTTTCCTGCTCGGCCGAGAAGAAGAAGAACAGCTTGTCCTTGATGATCGGGCCGCCCACGGTGACGCCGCCGGTCCAGTCGCGCTGGTAGCCGGTGTAGTCGTAACCGCGGTCGCCGTTGTCCAGCCAGCCGGCGTTGCCGACCATCTTGTTGGCATTGCGATAGGCGTAATACACCGAGCCGTGAAACTCGTTGGTGCCTGACTTGGTGACCGCATTGATGTCGGCACCGACCGTGTCGGAGGTGACGTCGAAATTGGCGGTGGAGATGTTGTACTCGCCGATCGTGTCGACCGAGATCGGCGAACCCTGGTACGGCAGGCCATTGGCGTTGAGGCCGTAGGGGTCGCCCTGGGAAATGCCGTCGACGCTGATGTTGTTGAAGCGGTTCGGCAGGCCGGCCATCGAGATCGAACCGTCACCCTGGTCGGTCACGTTGATGCGCGGGTCGAGGCGCGCGATGTCGTCGATCGAACGGTTGCCCTGCGGCGTCGTCTCCAGCTCGCGCTGCGAGACGTTCATCGACAGGCCCTTGTTGTCCGCCGAGAAAATCTGGCTGAGCGCCGAGGTGGTGACCGTGACCGCGCTGAGGTCCTTGGCCTGAACCCCGGATGTGCTCATCTGCACGTTGATCGAGGAGACCTGGCCCAGTTGCAGGTAGACGTTGTTCTTTTCCGCCTGCCCCATGCCCGTCTTGGACACGGTGATGTCGAACGGGCCGCCCACGCGCAGGCCCTGCGCGGTGTAGCGGCCGTCGGCGTCGGTGGTGACCGTCTTGGTGGTGCCTGACGGCTCATGCACGATCTGCACGGTGGCTCCGGCCACCGGCTGGCCGCTGGCGTCGACGATTCGTCCCGTCGCGCCGGAGGAGGTCACGTTCTGGGCGGCGGCCGGCGCGCCCGCAAGCAACGCAGCAATCGCAAACGGCAGCAATTTGGTGCGAATTCGGCTGTTCATGTCTTGTTCGTCCCTCGAGTCAACGACAAAAGAAAAGTATGTACGGAATCAAACATGCCGCGACCCGGGATGGCCCAGGCATGGTGGCGAAGCGTTTGATGGTCCTGCTTGGCTCCCGGCAGCGGTCCGCGCGGGACCGATGCGGGCGGCTGGCAGCTGTCTCCCTCTGCCAACCAATTGTTAAAAGAATTTTAACGGCATTGTATGACACTTTCATGCCAGTGGCACGTCACCCCGGCGACGGCCAACCGCCCCCGCGGGGCATGGTTTTCAGGGCATCGAACGCAGGAACGAGGCCACGCCGGACATGAACATCTGTACCGACAAGGCGATCAGCAGCATGCCCATCACGCGCTCCAGCGCGGTCAGCACGCTCTCGCCCAGCCAGCGGAACAGGTAGGTCGAGCTGAGCAGGATGATCGCCGTGGCCAGCCACGCCAGCAGCAGCGCGAGCACCCAATCCGCGGTGCGCCCGGGCTGGGTGTTGGTGAGCAGCAGCAGCGCGGCCATCGCCGAGGGCCCGGCCACGCCGGGGATCGCCATGGGCACGATGAAGGGCTCGCCCTGCCCCGGCTTGCCGAAGATGCCGCTGCCGTCGGCCGGCGGGAACACCATGCGGATGCCGATCAGGAACAGCACGATGCCGCCGGCGACGCTGATCGAGTCGGGCTTGAGCTGCATCAGGTGCAGGAACTGCTGGCCGCCGAACAGGAACACCAGCAGCACGCCGAGCGCGATCAGCAGCTCGCGCACCATCACCCGGCGCCGGCGCCGCGGCGGCACGTCCTTGAGCAGGCTGAGGAAGATCGGAATGTTGCCCAGCGGGTCCATGATCAGGAACAACATGATGCCCGCCGACAACGTGGTCATTTGCGCTTCCATTTCGACTCCCTGCAGTCAGGTTTGCGACGTGCCCCGATCGTGGATGCGCGGCGGGAGCCTGCCCGCGAGCTCTACGAGCGAAGGTCCAGCACCGCGCCGCGTGCCGCCCGCGCCTGCGGGCCGAGCAGATAGATGGCCGCATCGGCAGTGGCGTCCGGCGTGGGCTGCTGCATGATGTCGTCGCCGAAATAGGCCAGCCGGCGCAACGCCGTGCGCATCGGCGCGGGCAGCAGCGCGTGCACGCGCAGCGAAGTCTCGTCGGTTTCCTCGTGCAGGATCGCCGCCAACCGCTCCAGCGCGGCCTTGGACACGCCGTAACCGCCCCAGTGTGCACGTCGCAGCAGGTCGGGGCTGTCCAGCACGAATACCACGGCGCTGTCGGCGGCCCCGGTCAGCAGTGGCATGCAAGCCTGGGTCAGGGCGAACGGCGCGTTGACGTTGACGTGCATCGCGCGCAGCCAGTCGTCCGGCCGCTGCATGGAAATCGGCGTGAGCCCGGCGAAACTGGCCGCGCAATGCACGATGCCGTCGAGACGGCCGAGGTCGCGCTGCAAGCCCTCGGCCAGTGCGGCGTACTCGCGCGGCGTGGCCACTTCCATGTCCAGCGGATGGATCACCGGCTCGGCCAGGCCCTCCTCGCGCATCGCGTCGTAAAGCTTCTCCAGCTGCCGCTTGCGCTTGCCGGTGATGACCACGGTGGCGCCGGCCAGCGTGGCCGCGCGCACCACCGCGCTGCCGAGCCCGCCATAGGCGCCGGTGACCAGGATCACGCGACCGGCGAGGCTGCCGGCCTCGGGCTGCCAATCGGCCGGCAGGCGCGCCACGGGCAAGCCGCTCAAGAGGCGGCCCCCGCCACGTCGCTGGCCATGCGCGCGAGTTCGCCGGAGGACATCAGCTCCTCGATGATGTCGCAGCCGCCGATCAACTCGCCGTTGATGAACAGTTGCGGGAAGGTCGGCCAGTTCGCGAAGTGCGGCAGCGCGGCGCGCACCTGCGGATCGGCCAGCACGTTGACTGCGTGGAATGTCGCTCCTGCCCGAGTCAGCGCCTGCGCCGCGCGACTTGAAAAACCGCACATGGGATATTGCGGCGTGCCTTTCATGAAAAGCACGATGGGATGCTCGGCCAGCATCGCCTTGATTGGCTCGTTGATGTCCATGGTGGTGTTTCATCTTTACAATGCAGGCAAGCCGCTATTGTATCAGCCGCCCGTCGGCCGCCACCTGTTGCGCCGACATTTTCTCCCTCAGCAACATCCCAAGGAGTCGCTCATGGCCATCGAACTTCCCCCGCTTCCGTACGAAAAGAATGCATTGGAGCCGCACGTCTCCGCCGAGACGCTCGAGTACCACTACGGCAAGCACCACCAGGCCTATGTGACCAACCTCAACAAGCAGATCGAAGGCACCGAGTTCGCCGACGCGAAACTCGAGGACATCATCCGCAAGTCCTCCGGCGGCATCTTCAACAACGCCGCGCAGACCTGGAACCACACCTTCTACTGGAACTCGATGAGCCCGAACGGTGGCGGCGAACCCACCGGCAAGCTCGCCGACGCGATCAACAAGGCGTTCGGCTCGGTGGCCAAGTTCAAGGAAGAGTTCAGCAAATCCGCCGCCGGCAACTTCGGCTCCGGCTGGACCTGGCTGGTGCAGCGCCCGGATGGCTCGCTCGGCATCGTGAACACGTCCAACGCCGGTACGCCGATCACCGGCAGCGACAAGCCGCTGCTCACCGCCGACGTGTGGGAGCACGCCTACTACATCGACTACCGCAACGCGCGCCCGAAGTATCTGGAGGCGTTCTGGAACCTGGTCAACTGGGATTTCGCGGCGAAGAACCTGGCCTGATCCCGCGGCTCACCGGAAAAAGGCGGCGCCAATGGCGCCGCCTTTTTCATGCCCGCTTTTGCACGAGCGCACCCTGTGCGCGATGGTTCCGGGTCACGTGACGAAAGGCTCGCGCACAGACGGGGGTGCGATCCTACCGGCCCGCCAGCGCACGCAACACGGGTGCCACCTGCGCCTCGCGCCCCAGCGCCTGCGCGATCTCGCGCAAGCGTGACGCCAGCGTGGCGGCATCGGGCGCGCACACGGTGGCATGACCGACCTTGCGCCCCTGCCGCGCCTGCTTGCCGTAGTCATGCCAGTGGGCATCCACGCCGCGCAGCACCGGCGCGGCATCGGGCAGCTCGCCGATCCAGTTGAACATGGCCGCCATGCCGCGCACGTTGGTGTCTCCCAGCGGCAGGCCGAGCACGGCGCGCACGTGGTTCTCGAACTGGCTGGCGTGCGCGCCCTCGATCGTCCAATGGCCGGAGTTGTGCACGCGCGGGGCCATTTCGTTGCCGAGCAATTCGCCGTCGCGCACGAACAGTTCCAGCGCGAACACGCCGACGTAGCCCAGGCGCTCGGCCAGGATGCGCGCGTGTTCGCTGGCGCGCTGCTGCAGCGGGCCGAGGTCCGGCGCCGGCGCGAGGCTCATCGACAACACGCCGTCGACGTGCCAGTTGCCGGTCAGCGGCCAGGTGCGGAACTCGCCGTCGCGCCCGCGCACGGCGATCACCGACAGCTCGCGCTCGAACGGCACGAAGGCTTCCAGGATCAGCCCCAGCGTGGCCGCCTGGGCACCCAGCGCCGCCCAGGCCGCATCCGCGTCGGCCGCCGTGGCCAGCCGGAACTGGCCCTTGCCGTCGTAACCCAGGCGACGCGTCTTGAGGATGGCCGGGGCGCCGACCGCGGCCAGCGCCTGATCCAGCTGCTCGCGGGTGTCGACCGCCATGAATTCGGTGGTGGGCAGGCCGCAGGCGCGGAACAGGTTTTTCTCGGCCAGCCGGTCCTGCGCCACCGCCAGCGCCTCGGGCGCCGGGTGCACGGCGACCCGTTCGGCCAGCCAGTGCGCGGTATCGGCCGGCACGTTCTCGAAATCGAAGGTGACCACGTCCACCCGACGGGCGAACGCCTCCAGCGCGGCGCGATCGTCCCAACCGGCCACCACCAGCGGCGCCACCTGGCCGGCGCACGCATCGGCGGAGCCATCCACGACCAGGCAGTTCGCGCCCAGCGGCGCGGCGGCCACGGCCAGCATGCGGGCGAGTTGCCCGCCGCCGAGGATGCCCACCACCGGCTGCTTGCGGTCGCTCATGCCCGCGGGTCCGGCTGGGCGAGCACGGCTCGCGTCTGGCGCGCGCGCCATTGATCCAGCGCATCGGCCAGCGCGTGGTCGTGCAGGGCCAGCACGGCGGCGGCCAGCAAGGCGGCATTGACCGCCCCGGCACGTCCGATCGCCAGCGTACCGACCGGAACCCCTGCCGGCATCTGCGCGATCGACAGCAGCGAGTCCATGCCGTTGAGTGCCTTCGACTGGACCGGCACGCCGAACACCGGCAGGCGGGTCTTGGCTGCCAGCATGCCCGGCAGGTGGGCGGCGCCACCGGCGCCGGCAACGACGACCTGGATACCCCGCCCGGCCGCTTGTTCGGCGTAGCTGAACAGCAGGTCCGGCGTACGGTGGGCCGAGACCACGCGAACCTCGTGTGCCACACCCAGCTCGGTCAGCACGTCGGCGGCGTGCTGCATGGTTTCCCAATCCGAATGCGAACCCATCACCACGCCCACGCGTGGTGTTTCTGTGGCTGCTGTCATGGCCGGAGTGTCCAAAAACCGTTATTGTACGGGCTTTCCCGGCCCGACACACCCGAACCCCGATGATGGACAAGCGCCTGCTCGACATCCTGTGCTGCCCCGTCAGCAAGACCCCGCTGCGATCGGTGACGCGCCCGCAACTGGAGGCGCTGAACGAGGCCATCGCCGCGGGCAAGGTCGACACGGTGGCCGGCGTGCCGGTGCGCGAGCGGGTGGCCGAGGCGCTGATCACCACCGACCGCAAGGTCATTTACCGCATCGAGGACGGCATTCCGGTGATGCTGCCGGAGGAAGGCATCGGCACCTTGCAACTGGCCGATTTCCCCACCGGCCAGGGCTAGCGCGTCGTGGCGGGCGGGAATGGGCATGACAGGCGTGCGCGAATTGGCTTATTGTCGGCCTCTGCGCAAGCCTGCAGGGTCCGGCCGTGCGTGCTACAGGTCAGGGGAACAGGGCGATGAACGAGGCCAATGAGCCAACCCGCGTAGTCAACTTGAATCAGCGCCTGGACCCGTCCAGCGAGCGCGTGGGCGAGTTGCTCAATGCCGTGCGCAGCATCGCCAACAAGCGCCTGCAGCAGTGGGTGGGCAATGCCTTCGAGCAGGTCGACGACGCCCTGTTCGACCTCGCCGAGAAGGCCGAGAACAACGCGGCGCAGATGCACTACTTCGACGGCATGCGCGAGGTGCGCAAGCGTCGCCCCGGCATCGAGCGCAACTTCCTCAACGCCATCGCGCGCAAGCTCGGCGATCTGGCGCACCCGGGCAAGGCCACCGCACCGGCGGGGCCATCCTCGCTCGGCACCGCCGAACTGACCCTCGTGGCCGAAAGCGACCTGGAAGAATCGCTGGCGATCACCAGCATGATCAGCAAGAACGACGCGCGCCTGGCGCGTGACCTGTTCGCGGTCAACCAGCGCCTGTCGGTGATCTGCGGCGGCTACAAGATCGAGGACACCAGCAACCCGGTGGCGCCGGCCACGCTGTCCCAGGCGTTCCGCGAAGCGCTGCAGGAACTCAGCGCAGACATGCGCGTCAAGCTGATCATCTACAAGCTGTTCGATCGCTACGTGCTGTCGCTGCTGGAGGAGCTGTACCAGGAGATCAACACGGAGCTGGTCCGCGCCGGCGTGTTGCCGCAGCTGCGCCACGGCCTGCTGCGCGGCGGTCAGGCCAAGGGTGGCAGCGGCACCCCGGCGGGAGCCGCGGCCACGGCGGCGGCTGCCATGGACGACGGCACCGAGATCTCCGACGACCTGCTGCATACCCTGCACGCGCTGTTCAGTGCACGCCGCGGCAACGCCGGCGGTGGCCGCATGGCCAGCGGGGGCGGCACGGCGGCGGCCGGGGGTTCGCTGCCGTCGGTCAACGAACTGCTCGGCGCACTCAGCGTGCTGCAGAGCCAGATCAGCAACAGCGGACCGGTCAACTACGACGAATCCGACGACGCCGGCGCGCTCAGCCGCGAAGTCCTGCAGCTGAAGACCCAGCTGCTGGCCCAGATCGGTGCCCTGCGCGGCGAACGACCCAGCCATGTGGCCAGCATGGACGAGGACACGATCGACCTGGTTGGCATGCTGTTCGAGTTCATCCTTGAGGACCGCAACCTGCCCGCAGCGATGCAGGTGATGCTGGCGCGGCTGCAGATTCCCTATCTCAAGGCGGCGATCCTCGACCGCAAGATGTTCTCGCACCGCCAGCACCCGGCACGCCGGTTGCTGGACAGCCTGGCCGAACAGGCCAAGAGCTGGTCGGAGGAGTCCGACCGCGACCATCGCCTGCACGAGAAGGTGAAGTCGATCGTCGACCAACTGCTGCACGATTTCGACGACGACATGGGCATCTTCGAGCGCCTGTTGACCGACCTGCAGCAGTTCCAGGACGTCAACAAGCGGCGCTCCGAGCTGGCCGAGCAGCGCGTGGCCGAATCCGCGCGTGGCCGCGAGAAGCTGGAACAGGCACGCCGCCGCGCCGCCCGCGAGATCCTCGAGCGCATCGGCAGCCAGAAGCTGCCGCCGCTGATCCACGGCGTGCTGGCGCGTGCCTGGGCCAACCACCTGGTGCTGACCCTGCTGCGCCAGGGCGAGGACTCGCCCGAGTTCAAGACCGCCTTGCGCTTCATCGACGAGTTCATCGCCAGCACCCGGCCGGCCAACGACACCACCAGCCGACAGGCCCTGCGGCAGATGCTGCCGGGTATCGAACGAGCGCTGCGCCAGGGCCTGGCCAACGTCGCTTTCCAGGAACAGGACGTCGAACGCCTGCTGGGCCAGCTGCACGCCTACTATCGCCAGCAGCTGGGCGAAACGACCGCGTCGGAAACGCCGGACGTCGCCGCCGCAGCCGAGGAGGACGTCGCGATGCTGGCGATCCCGGACAGCATCCAGCCGGTCATCGACCGCCAGACGGCACCCGCGGACATCCTGGAAGAAGAGGAAGAGCTGGCCGAGGTGCCGCCGGACAGCCCGGAGTGGTACCAGGTGCAGGCGCTGCAACCGGGCAACTGGCTGGAGTTCACGCTCGACGACGAGGCTCCGGCACGCGCCAAGCTGTCGTGGATCAGCCCGATGAGCGGCCGCTACCTGTTCGTCAACCGCCGCGGCCTGAAGGTCGCCGATTACGCCCCGCGCGAGCTGGCTGGCCTGTTTGCGGACGGCAAGGCGCGCGTGCTGGCAGCCAACGCACTGTTCGATCGCGCGATGACCGCGATCGTCGGCAAGCTCAGCCAGGCCGGCGACGACACGCCCGCCAGCGGCACCGCTCCCACGGACACCGAATGACCGCCACGCCCCGTTTCGCACCGCCCGCTGCCGCCCAGATCGCCGCTGATGTCGAACGCGCCCTGACCGAGGATCTCGGCCAGGGCGATGCCACCGCCGCCCTGCTCCCTGCCGATGCGCGGGCACAGGCCCGGCTTACCTGCCGCGACGCCGCCGTGATTGCCGGCAGCGCCTGGTTCGACGCCTGCTTCCGGCGGCTGGACCCTTCGGTGCAGATCGACTGGCGGGTAAGCGACGGCGACCAGGTCGCCCCCGGCACGCTGCTCTGCAGCCTGTCCGGACACGCCCGCTCGCTGGTTACCGCCGAGCGTACGGCACTCAACTTCCTGCAACTGCTCTCGGCCACCGCCACTACCACCGCTCGCCATGTCGCCGCGGTAGCCGGCACCGCCGTGCGCGTGCTCGACACCCGCAAGACCGTGCCCGGCCTGCGCGTCGCGCAGAAATATGCCGTGCGCTGCGGCGGCGGCCACAACCAGCGCATGGGCCTGTACGACGCGATCCTGGTCAAGGAGAACCACATCATCGCCGCCGGCGGCATCGCCGCGGCGGTGTCGGCTGCGCGCCGGCTGCACCCCGACCTGCCGCTGGAGGTGGAAGTGGAGAACCTCGACGAGCTCGAACAGGCCCTGCAAGCCGGCGTGGACCGCATCATGCTCGACAACTTCGAGCTGGAGCAGATGCGCGAGGCCGTGGCGCACACGGCCGGCCGCGTGCCGCTGGAGATTTCCGGCAACGTCGACCTGCAGACCATCGGCGACTTTGCCCGCACCGGCGTGGATTTCATCTCGGTCGGCGCACTGACCAAACACGTGCACGCGATCGACCTCTCGCTGCGCCTGCAATTGCTCTGACCCTGGCTTGCGCGGGCGCCGGCGCGCCCACACACTGGGTGCATGTCCGATTTCTCCGCCCTCGTCCTGCTGCTGGTGCTCGGCGCCGCCGTGGGGCTGTGGCTGAAGCTCAGCGTGGCGCGCGAACGCGCGGTGCGGATCGCGCGACAACAGTGCCATTTGCACGGCCTGCAATTGCTGGACGAGACGGTGGGCATGCGTGCACTGCGCCTGCGCCGGGTCAACGGCCTGCGCCGGGTCGAGCGGGGTTACGGCTTCGAAGTCAGCATCGACGGGCACGATCGCGAGCCGGGCCGGCTGTGGATGATCGGCGACGCGCTGACCGGCCTGAGCCTGCCGGTGGTCGAGCCGCTGGCAGTCGCAAGCACGCCCGAAGACGGATTTGCAGCCTCGTCGGGGAAGGTCGTGGCATTGCGTCCGCGGCGGGCCGATCGACAGCCCTGAAACGGCAGCCGCCCGACGGGGCGGCAACGGGTTACTTCACCACGCGCAGATGCGGCGTCGCGCGCTTGGGCTTGTCGCCCCCCTCATCGGCTGCAGGGGCGGGGCCGTCCGGCGGCGGCTCGTTCGGCGGAGTGTCGCCGCCCTCGCCTTCGGCCGGAAACATCATGCCCTGGCCGTTCTCCTGCGCATACAGAGCCAGCACGGCCTGCACCGGAATCTGGATCGCCTGGCTGACCCCGGAGAAACGCGCCTGGAAGCTGATCCATTCGTTGCCGAGGTCGAGGTTGGCCACCGCGCGGGTAGCCAGGTTGAGCACTACCTGGCCGTTCTGGATCACCTGTGGCGGCACCCGCACGCCGGCCACGCCGGCATCGACCAGCACGTAAGGGGTCAGGTTGTTGTCGGAAATCCAGTCGTAGATCGCCCGCAGCAGGTACGGGCGATTCGAGCTCATGGCGATGGCGTCATGCTTGCTCATGGACCGGCCGCATGGCCTTTTCCTCGTCGGTCATGCTGCGTGCAAAACCCTGGCTGTGGAACAGGCGCTCGCCGTAATCGACGATCGACTTGCCCTCGCGGCCCAGATCCACGCCGAGCCAGGGCAGCCGCCAGATCACCGGCGCCACCAGGCAATCGGCCAGGCTCATCTCGGGGTTGAGGAAGAACCGCGAGGCCTTGAACAGCGGCACAGTGGAGAGCAGGTGTTCGCGCAACCGCTTGCGTGCCGCATCCGCCGGACGGCCGCCTGCGCGGATCTTGTCCACCTCGGGCAACCAGTCCTTCTCGATCCGCACGGCCGCCACGCGCAGGCGCGCGCGCGATTGCGGGTCGATCGGCATCAGCGGCGGGTGCGGGTAGCGCTCGTCGATGTATTCGCACACCACCGCGGTATCGAACAACGTCAGGTCGCGGTCGATCAGGGTCGGCGTGCTGCCGTACGGGTTGAGATCGAGCAGGTCCTGCGGTGGCCGGGCGTGGTCCACCAGCACCCGTTCGTAGCTGACCCCCTTGGCGGCCAGCACCAGTCGGGCACGATGGCACTGGATGTCATCGGCCGTGGTGTACAGCGTCAATGCGTTACGCAAGCGGGGGTTTTGAACCATGCGCGATTTCCCCATCGGTGAGACAGACGCGGCGGCCCGTGGCCGCCGCGTCCGCAGTGCCTTGCGGCTCAGTGGACGTCTTTCCAGTATTCCTTCTTGAGCAGCGCCGCCAGGAAGGTGAACAGGGCCAGGAACAGCAGCACCCAGATACCGTAATGGTGGCGTTGCAGCGCCGCCGGCTCGGAGACGTATTGCAGGAAGCTGGTCAGGTCACGGGTGGCCTGCTGGAACTGCGCCGGGGTCATCTTGCCCGGGTGCGACAGCACCAGCTTCTCCACGCCCGCGGCTTCGCCATCCTTCGCCGGCTTCATCTGCGCGGTCTGCATGCCCTGCAGCTCCCACAGCGGGAACGGCATGGCGGCATTGGGCAAGGTGGTGTTGTTCCAGCCGATCGGGCTCTTCGGGTCGAGGTAGAAGGTGTTGAGGTAGGTGTAGACCCAGTCGGCGCCCTTGGCATCCACTTCCAGCGAGAGATCCGGCGGAGCCTTGCCGAACCACGTGCCGGCCAGCGCTGCCGGCATGTGCGAGACCACCGGCTCCTGGAACTTGGCGCCGGTGAAGTTGAGGTTCTTCATCACCTCGTCTCCGGTCAGGCCCAGGTCCTCGGCCATGCGCGAATAGCGCACGTACTTCAGCGAGTGGCAGCCGACGCAATAGTTGAAGAACAGCCGCGCGCCGCGTTGCAGCGAAGCCTGGTCGCGCACGTCGGCGCCGGACTTCATCAACTCGACCTTGGCGCTCTCGGCTGCGTGCGCCGGCAGCGTGCCGACGAACAGGCCGAGTGCCAGCGCGATACCGGAAAGAAAATGCTTCATCGTCGTTGGCAGCTTAGTCATGCGTGGTCACCCGATCCGGAACCGGCTTGGTCGTCTCCCAGCCGAAATAGGTATAGGCCCAGAGGAAAACGAAGAAACCGAAATACAGCAGCGTCATCAGCCGTCCGAACAGGTTCTCCCAGAACGTGAGGTCGACATTGCCGAACCACGCCGGGATGACCTCCGCCGTGACGCCTGCACCGACCGCACCGAGCCCGAAGAACGACAGCACGAAGACCGTCAGCGCCACCTTGTAGCCGGTGCCGCGGTAACGGATCGACTTGACCTTGCCGCGATCGAGCCAAGGCATCGCGAACAGCACCGCGATCGCGCTGAACATCGCCAGCACGCCCCACACGGCCGAGCCGAGGAAGGACGGAATCATGCGCACGATCGCGTAGAACGGAGTGAAGTACCACACCGGCTTGATCTCCGGCGGAGTCAGCAGGTTGTTGGCCGGGATCGCGTTGTCATGCTCCAGGAACCAGCCGCCGAACGTCGGCGCGAAGAAGATGATGAACGCGGCGATCAGCAGGAAGAAGCCCACACCCACCAGATCCTTCACCGTGTAATACGGATGGAACGGGATGCCGTCGGCGGGCTTGAGCGCATCCCAGCGGTTGCCCTTGGGACCCTTCTTGATCTCCACGCCGTCCGGGTTGTTCGAGCCGACCTCGTGCAGCGCGGCGATGTGCAGCACCACCAGCAGCAGCAGCACCAGCGGCAGCGCGATCACGTGCAGCGCGAAGAAGCGGTTGAGCGTGGCATCGCCGGGCAGGAAGTCGCCCATGATCCACTGCTCCAGCCCCGAACCGATGTAGGGCAGCGTGCCGAACAGCGAGATGATCACCTTGGCGCCCCAGAACGACATGTTGCCCCACGGCAGCACGTAGCCCATGAAGGCCTCGGCCATCAGCACCAGGAAGATCAGCATGCCGAGCAGCCAGACCAGCTCGCGCGGCTTCTTGTACGAGCCGTACATCAGGCCGCGGAACATGTGCAGGAACACCACCACGAAGAACAGCGAGGCGCCGGTGGAGTGCATGTAGCGGATCAGCCAGCCCCACTCCACGTCACGCATGATGTACTGCACCGAGTCGAAGGCTCCCGCCGCGCTCGGGGTGTAGTTCATGGTGAGGAAGATGCCGGTGACGATCTGGTTGACCAGCACCAGCAGAGCCAGCGAACCGAAGTAGTACCAGAGGTTGAAGTTCTTCGGCGCGTAGTACTCGGTCATGTGGGCGCGGTACATCGGCATCATGCCGGGGGCGCGCTCGTTGACCCAGTCGCCGATGTTGCTGAATACGTTGGCCATCAGCCAGCCTCCTTCGGATCAACGCCAATCTGCACGGTGGTGTCGTCCACGAAGTGGTACGGCGGAACCTGCATGTTCTTCGGCGCCGGCACGTTCTTGTAGACCCGGCCCGCGATGTCGTAGCGCGAGTGGTGGCAGGGGCAGTAGTAGCCGCCTTTCCAGTTCGGGTCGAACGGCTCGGGCTTGATCTCGCCGTAGAAGTCCGGCACGCAGCCCAGGTGGGTGCAGATGCCGACCATCACCAGCCACTCGGGCTTGATCGAGCGCGTCTCGTTCTGCGCGTACTTGGGCTGCTGCTCGACCTCGGACTTGGGATCGACCAGCAGCGGGTCTTCTTTCGGCAACTGCGCCAGCTGGGCCGGCGTGCGGTTGACGATGAAGACCGGCAGGCTGCGCCAGGCCACGATCAGCTGCTGGCCCTTCTCGATCTTCTTGAGCGACTGGGTAACCGGAGCGCCGGCGGCCTTGGCCCGCGCGCTGGGCTCCCACGACTTGATGAAGGGCACTGCCGCCGAGACGACCCCGATGCCACCCACCACTGCGGTGGTTGCGGTCAGGAATCGGCGGCGGCCGTGGTCGACGACTTCGTTCGCCATCAGGCTCTCCGGTACTTGCAAGGTCATGCCAGGACGGGGTTTCAGGCCCCGCAAAAATCGCGTTAGTGTAGCGTCAGGGGCCGCGCCGTACAATAAACCGGATGCCTGCCGGACTCTGCCCGGTGCCTCCCCCGCCACGACTCGCCGGAACGTTCTCCCCGACATGAAACATGCCGCCGGCACCCTTCTGTTCATTGCCCGCTTCGTCATCCTTGGCCTGGCGCTGGCCTTCGTGATCGGCCTGTTCTGGCCCGGCAGCGGCGAGCGCCTGCGCGCGCGCCTGGGGCTCGCTCCGGCGGCGGTCGCGCCGACCCGGCACGAGCAGGCGGGCGCGGCGCCGGTATCGTACGCCGACGCCGTGGCCGCCGCGGCACCGTCGGTGGTGAACATCTATGCCAACAAGATCGTCACCGAGCAAGCGCTGCGCATGTACGACAACCCGGTGCTGCAGCAGTTGTTCGGCGGCCAGCCGACGACCTACCAGCATCGCGAGCAGACGCTGGGCTCGGGCGTGATCGTCAGCGCCCGCGGCAACGACTACGTGCTGACCAACAACCACGTGATCGCCAACGCTGCCGATATCCAGGTGCTGCTGTACGACGGCCGCATCGCCAAGGCGCGGCTGGTCGGTTCCGACCGCGAGACCGACCTGGCCGTGCTCAAGATCGACGCCAGCAACCTGCCGGTGATCCACATGGCCGACCCCAGCCAGTTGCGCCCCGGCGACGTGGTGCTGGCGATCGGCAACCCGTTCGGCCTCAACCAGACCGTGACGATGGGCATCGTCAGCGCGATCGGGCGGCAGTTGAACAGTTCCAGCGCCGAGGACTTCATCCAGACCGATGCGGCCATCAACCTGGGCAACTCCGGCGGCGCGCTGGTCAACACGCAGGGGCAGCTGGTCGGCATCAATACCCTGCTGATCGGCAAGGGTCAGGCCGCCAACGCGGAGGGCATCGGTTTCGCGATCCCGGTGGCCACCGCCACCAAGGTGCTCGATCAATTGATCACCACCGGCCACGTGGTGCGCGGCTGGCTCGGTGCCGACTACGCCTTCGTGCCGGTGGCGGCGGACAGCGGCCTGCCCGCTGCCGCGCGCGGCGCACAGGTCATCGCGGTGTACTCCGGCGGTCCGGCCGCGCAGGCGGGGATCAAGCCGCGCGACATCCTGCTGCGCATCGGCAACGACGACATCATGGGCCCGGCCGACCTGCGCCGCCGCGAGGCCACGCTCAAGCCCGGCAGCCAGGTGCAGATCTCCGGCCTGCGTGACGGCACGCCGTTCCAGGTCACGGTCACGCTGGCACAGCGCCCGCCGATGGACGGCAGTCTCTCCAGCCAGCCCTGAGCGGGTCGCCGCGGCGGGCGGGCCTCAGCCCGGCCCGCGCGAAGCCAGCGGCGGATGGATCGCCGCGCCGTAACGCTTGCGCAGGGTTTCCACCCGCTCCACGTAGACCTGGGTCTCCGCATACGGCGGCACGCCCTTGTAGCGCTGCACCGCCCCCGGCCCGGCGTTGTAGGCCGCTGCAGCCAGCCGCTCGCTGCCGTCGAAATCGCGCAGCAACAGGCTCAGGTAGCGGGCGCCGCCGCGGATGTTCTGGGCGGAATTGAAGGCATCGAGCACGCCCATGTCGCTGGCCGTGCCGGGCATCAGCTGCATCAGCCCCTGGGCGCCCTTGAGCGACAGCGCACGCGGGTTGAACGCACTCTCGGCATGGATGATCGCGCGCAGAAACGCCTCGTCGACGCCGTACTCGATGCTGGCCGCGCGGATCGTGTCGGCATACGCGTCGAGGTTCAGCGCCACGCGATCCCAGCGGATCGTCGAATGCAGGTTGCAGGCCACGCAGGTGGAGATGTAGCTGAACAGCATGGTCACCGCGCGGCCCTTGCCGCCGGCGGGACGCAGGTTGGTGTATTCCACGCTGCCGTCGGCGCGCACGATGCGATAGACCGCCCCGCGCAGCACGCGGTCGCCGGCGTCGGCCACCTTGGGCGCGACCGGCGCGGCGTCGGCATGGGCTTCGCGATACTGCCACTGGCCCGGCGTGCCGGCCGCCCTGGCCGCCAGCGGCAACTTCGCCGTGCTGACCGCCGAACTGCTCACCGCGGCCAGCGACTCGCGCTCTACCCGCGCCGTCTCGCGTGTCTGTGCGGTGCTCAGCGCGCCGCCTTGCACGCGCGCCAGCGACACCGGTCGGGCGCCATCGGCCGCAAGGCTCTGCGCCGTGGTGACCACCTGGCCGCTGACCCCGGTCAACGATGCGCGCGCGACCGGCGCGGCCCGGCGCGTCGCCTTCGGGTCGGCGTAGCTGCTGATTGCGCGGCAGCCGTGATACCCCGCCCGCTCGCTGCTGTACACGGTTTCGCCGCTGCTGCCGGTGCACTGGTACAAGGTGCCGGCGCGGGCCGCCGTGGCCAACAGGCAGGCAGCCAGCAGCGCGACCCCGACAAGGATCGAACGCAAGGGGAAACCGCGAACAGGCCGATCGACGCGTCCCCCGTGACTGGCGGCACCGGACATGGGCGCAGTGTGCCGCCACGCGCGGCCAGCGCCAAGTGCGCAAGTCTCATTCCACGACCGTGGCCAAGGCGGCGCCGCAAACTCCGTGGCGGCCGCAAGTGCTTGATCTGGCAGGCACACGGGCCGCGCAGTACACTGCGCGGTTCCGCGGATCGCGCATCCGCCCTGGAATCACGGTACCCACGCGATGAGCGGCAAGCTTTTCATCAAGACCCACGGCTGCCAGATGAACGAGTACGACTCGGCCAAGATGGCCGACGTGCTGAAGGCCTCGCACGGGCTGGAGCTGACCCAGGACGAGTCCGAGGCGGACGTGATCCTGATCAACACCTGCTCGATCCGCGAAAAGGCGCAGGAAAAGGTCTTCAGCCAGCTTGGTCGCTGGAAGCAGCACAAGCAGGACGGCCGCCAGGTGGTGATTGGCGTCGGCGGCTGCGTGGCAAGTCAGGAAGGCGCGGCGATCGTCAAGCGCGCGCCGTACGTGGATCTGGTGTTCGGCCCGCAGACCCTGCACCGCCTGCCCCAGCTGATCGAGGCGCAACGCGCCACCGGCAAGCCGCAGGTGGACATCAGCTTCCCCGAGATCGAGAAGTTCGACTGCCTGCCCGAGCCGCGCGCCGAAGGCCCGACCGCCTTCGTCTCGATCATGGAAGGCTGCTCGAAATACTGCAGCTACTGCGTGGTGCCGTACACCCGCGGCACCGAGATCAGCCGTCCGTTCGACGACGTGCTGGTGGAAGTGGCCAAGCTCGCCGCCCAGGGCGTGCGCGAGGTGAACCTGCTCGGCCAGAACGTCAATGCGTACCGCGGCCCCACCTTCGACGGCGGCGTCGCCGACCTCGCCGTGCTGATCCATGCGATCGCGCAGATCGACGGCATCGGTCGCATCCGCTTCACCACCTCGCATCCGCTGGAGTTCTCCGACTCGCTGATCGAGGCCTACGCCAACGTGCCGCAGCTGGCCAACTACCTGCACCTGCCGGTGCAGGCCGGTTCCGACCGCATCCTTTCGGCGATGAAGCGCGGCTACACCGCGCTGGAGTTCAAGCAGAAGATCCGCAAGCTGCGCGCGGTGCGACCGGACATCTGCGTGTCCACCGACATCATCGTCGGCTTCCCCGGCGAGAGCGACGAGGATTTCGAGAAGACCATGAAGCTGGTCGACGACGTCGGCTTCGACCAGAGCTTCACCTTCATCTTCTCCGCGCGTCCCGGCACGCCGGCGGCGAACCTCGCCGATGACACGCCGATGGCGGTCAAGCACGAGCGCCTCGCGCGCCTGCAGGCCGCGATCAACGCGAACGCCAGGAAGATCAACGAGGCGATGGTCGGCTCCGTGCAGCGCGTGCTGGTGGAAAAGCCCAGCACCCGCAATCCGGACGAACTCAGCGGCCGCACCGAGAACATGCGCTACGTGAACTTCGCCGGCGACGCCCGCATGATCGGCCAGTTCGTCGACGTGGTGATCACCGATGCGATGAGCAATTCGCTGCGGGGGCGGGTGAAAACGTCCGACGACGCGGCCGCACTGGCGTCGTGAGCGAGCTGGTGATCCGGGAAATCGGCGCGGACGAGTTCGCTCGCGTGTGGCCGTTCTTCCAGGCGATCGCCGCTGGCGGCGAGACCTATACCTACCCGCGCGACATCAGCCTCGAACAGGCCCGCTCCATGTGGACCACGCCGCCGGCACGCTGCTTCGTGGCCGAACGCGACGGCCAGGCGCTGGGCTGTTACCGGCTGGCGCCCAACCAGATGGGGCCGGGTGACCACGTGGCCAACGGCAGCTACATGGTGGCGCCGCAAGCGCGCCGCCAGGGCGTGGCGTCGGCCTTGTGCGAGCACTCGCTGGAACAGGCGCGCCGAGCCGGCTTCCGCGCCATGCAGTTCAATGCCGTCGTCGCCAGCAATACCACCGCCGTGCGGCTGTGGCAGCGCCACGGCTTCCGCATCGTCGGCCAGGTGCCCGGTGCGTTCCGCCACGCCCAGCTCGGCCCCACCGATCTGTACGTGATGCACCGCATGCTGTGAGCGCGAGGCGGCACGCGGAGCGGCGGGTCAGTCCAGTCGCTTGCGGAAGCGCAATATCGCCAGCGCCATCATCGCCAGCGTGAACACCGCCAGCGCCAGCACGTCGAGCCACATCTCCCACAAGCCCGCGCCGCGCAGCATCACGCCACGGATCAGGCGCAGGAAATGGGTCAGCGGCAAGACCTCCGCGAGCCACTGCACCAGCTTCGGCATGCCGGCGAACGGGAACATGAAGCCCGACAGCAGGATCGACGGCAGGAACACGAAGAACGTCATCTGCATCGCCTGGAACTGCGACTGCGCACGCGTCGAGATCAGCAGGCCCAATGCAAGGTTGGCGAGGATCAGCAGGCCCGACGCCAAGTACACGTCGAGCACGCTGCCCAGGATCGGCACCGCGAACAGCCACGTGCCGAGCGCCAGGATCACGCTGGTCTGCACCAGGCCGATCGCCACGTACGGCAGCACCTTGCCGATCATGAGCTCCGAGCTGGTCAGCGGCGTGGCGATCAGCAGCTCCATGTTGCCGCGCTCGCGTTCGCGCACGATCGCGATGGCGGTGAACAGCACCATCGTCATGGTCAGGATCACGCCGATGAGCCCGGGCACGATGTTGACCGCCGAGCGCCGCTGCGGGTTGTAGAAGGCGACCATGCTGATCCGCCCGCCGACCGGCGTGCTGGTGGCCGGCGCACGCATGTCGGGTGCGGCGCTGTCGATCGGCACCTGCATCAGTTGCGCGGCGGCGGCCTGCACCGCCGTATCGCTGCCGTCGACCAGGATCTGCGCCACCGCCCGGCCGTCGATGCGGCGGCGCTCGAAATCCGGCGGCACCACGATGCCGATGCCGACCTGCCCGCGGCGGATCATCGCCATCAGCTCCTGCGGCGTGTCCGCCCGCGCCACCGGCGCCACCACGCCGGTGGCGAGCATGTCCATCACCAATGCGCGCGAACCGGCGGTGTTCGCCTGGTCGACGATGCCCGCGTCGAGTCCGCGCAGGTTGGTGTTGATCGCGTAGCCGAACAGCACCAGCTGGATCACCGGGATGCCCACTACCATCGCCAGCGTGATGCGGTCGCGGCGCAGCTGGCGCAGCTCCTTGACCACGATCGCCCACAGCCGCCGCCCGTTCATGCGGCGCGCTCCGCGTCGCGGCGCGTGGCGGCGACGAACACGTCTTCGAGATTCGGCGGCGTCGCCGTCAGCGCGGCCTGGTGCCCCGTCGTCGCCAGCGCCTTGTCCATGTCCGGCGTGGCGCCGTCGGCGTCGGTCAGCACGCGCAGGATGTTGCCGACCTGGGCCACGCCGAGCACGCCCGCCACGCCGGCGAGCGCGCGCTGGGCGGCCCGCGGGTCGTCCGTTTCGACGGTGAAGGTGCGCCCTTCCAGTTGCGCGGTCAGCTCGCGCGGCGTGCCGTCGGCAACCAGTGCGCCGCGGTCGAGGATGGCCAACCGGTGGCAGCGTTCGGCCTCGTCCATCAGGTGGGTGGAGACCAGCAGCGTGGTGCCGGCATCGGCCAGCTCGAAGAGTTTTTCCCAGAAATCGCGGCGCGATTCCGGGTCGACCGCGCTGGTCGGCTCGTCGAGGAACAGCAATTGCGGCTCGTGCAGCACCGCACAGGCCAGCGCCAGGCGCTGCTTCTGGCCACCACTGAGGGTGCCGGCCAGTTGCCGCTGGCGATCGCCGAAGTGGTATTGCTCGATCAGCTCGTCGACGCGGCGTTTCGTCTTCGTCTTCGGCACGCCCTGGATGGCGGCGAGGAACTCCAGGTTCTCGCGCACGCCGAGGTCCTCGAACAGCGAGAACTTCTGTGTCATGTAGCCGATGTGCGAACGCAATTCGTCGGCCTGCGCCGGAATCTTCAGGCCGAGCACCTCGATCTCGCCCTCGCTTGGCGTGAGCAAGCCGCACAGCATGCGGATGGTGGTGGACTTGCCCGAGCCGTTCGGCCCGAGGAAGCCGTAGACGCGCCGCGCCGGCACGTCGAGGTCGACGTGATCGACCGCCACCAGCTTGCCGAAGCGCCGGGTCAAACCGCGGGCGCGGATCGCCACGCCTTCGGCGCCGGCATTCATTTCGCCGGTCCGCGGAACTCGACGCGCACCGGCAGGCCGGCGGGCAGTTCCGCCGCGTCCGCACCCAGCGCGACTTCGGCGAGATAGCTGAGCCGCGCCGCGTCGTCGCCGATCAGTGCGTAGTACGGGGTGAAGTCCGGTTCGCTGCGGATCATGCGCAGCTTGCCGGCATAAGGTTTTTCGCGGTCGGCCACGAACACGTCGATGGCGTCGCCGACGTGCATGCCTGCGCGCTGCTGCACCGGCACGTAGATGCGCGCGTACGGCGCGTCACCGGCCAGCAGGATCGCCAGCGGCGCGCCGACCGGTGCCTGGTCGCCCAGCCGGTACGGCAGAGCGTCGATGCGCCCGGCGCGCGGCGCCACGACGGCCAGCTTGCCCAGCAGCACCTGCTGCGCGCTCACTTGCGCCTCCGCCGCCGCGACCGCGGCTTGCGCCTGGGCGAGCTGCTCCGGACGCGTGCCGTGCAACAACTCGTCGAGCGCTGCGCGTGCGGCCGATGTCTGACCCTCGGCGTTGCCCGCCGCGGCGCGGGCGCGGTCGAGATCGGCCGCGGCCACGTAACCATTGCCTTTCAGGGACGCCAGCCGCGCGTAATAAGCCCGCGCCTCGCGTGCCTGCGCCTGCACCGCGGCCAGATTCGCGCGAGCCTTGGCGATGTCCTCGCGGCGCGGCCCGGCCTGGAGTTCGGCCAGGAGTTCGCGTTGCTGCTCCAGCTGGGCCTGGGCCGCTGCGAGCTGGGCGCGGGTATGCGCGGGGTCCAGTTGCAGCAGCGGCTGGCCCGCCCTGACCTGCTCGCCCTCGCGCACGTCGATCGCCACGATGCGCTCGGCGGCCGGCGCCGGCAGCGTGATGCGGTCGAACTCGAGCGTACCCAGCGCCTGCGGCACCCGCTTGCTGCAACCAGCGGGAACGACGAGCACCAGCGCCGCCAGCGACTGGCAGATCACGGTCGTGAACTTCATGCGGGTTCTCCACGTTTCGTCGTGCCGACGCCCTGCCCCAGCAAGGCCAGCGTGTGTTGGAGCATGGTCTCGGGGCCGAGTGACTCGGCATCGAATGCGCGTCGCCAGATCGGCGCACCGGCAGCAGGGAACAGGGTCAGGCCGACCAGCGAGACGACCAGCAGGCGTGGGTCCAGCGCCGGGTTCAGCCGTCCATTTGCCTGCGCCGCGGCGAAGCGTTGCGCCAGCAGCTGCGGCACGCCCGGCACGGCGCGGTCGAACAGTACCTCACGCAGCGCACCGCCCTCGCACAGCACTTCGCGCACCCACAGCGGCGGCAGCCAGGGATGGCTTGCCACGACGTCGCTGATCCCGCGCACGAATGCTTCGGTCAACGCAACCGGGTCACCGCCGGCGTGCTCCAGCTGCGCGCGCAGCGGCGCCAGCGCCGGCAGCAGGCGCTCGTCGATCACGGCATGCAGCAGCCGCGCCTTGTCGCCGAAGTAGTAATGCAGCATCGCCGGGGTGACGCCCGCCTCGGTGGCGATTGCCCGCAACGAGGTGGCGGCGATGCCTGTGCGCGCGAACTGCCCCAACGCCGCATCCAGCAGATGCCGGCGCAGATCCTGGTCGTCGCCGCTGGGACGTCCGGCGCGGCGCGGCGGTTTTGCGCGTTTGCCTGAAATAGTCATGAGCCTAAATTAATTCATCATTTAATTATTTGCAAACCCACCAGCGCCGACCGCCACCGGCATGGTCCTTCCGGCGCCTGCGCGCTACGCTCGCGCCCCTATGAGCGAACTCAACCAGCGCGACTTCACCCTCGATCCCGACGACAACGCCCGCCTCGCCAACCTGTGCGGGCCGTTCGACGAACACCTGCGCCAGATCGAGCTGCGCCTCGGCGTGGAGATCAACCACCGCGGCAGCATCTTCCAGGTGATCGGCGAGAACCCGCCGGCGCGCGCCGCCGAAAATGTGCTGCGCGCGCTGTACGCCAGCACCGCCGGCGAGGCGCTGACCGGCGCGAAGATCAACCTGCATCTGGCCGAATCGGGCATCGACGCGATCACCGAGTCGGCCGCCGAAGGCGCCCAGGAAGTGGTCATCAAGGTCAAGCGCGGCGTGATCAAGGGCCGCGGCCCGAACCAGGCGCGCTACCTGCACGCCATCGCCAGCCACGACATCAACTTCGGCGTGGGCCCGGCCGGCACCGGCAAGACCTATCTCGCCGTGGCCAGCGCGGTCGAGGCGCTGGAAGCGAACCGGGTGCAGCGGCTGATCCTGGTGCGCCCGGCGGTGGAGGCCGGCGAGAAGCTGGGCTTCCTGCCCGGCGACCTCAGCCAGAAGGTCGACCCCTACCTGCGCCCGCTGTACGACGCGCTGTACGAGATGCTCGGCTTCGAGAAGGTGGCCAAGCTGATCGAGCGCAACGTGATCGAGATCGCGCCGCTGGCGTACATGCGCGGGCGCACCTTGAACGATTCCTACGTGATCCTCGACGAGGCGCAGAACACCACGGTCGAGCAGATGAAGATGTTCCTCACCCGGATCGGCTTCGGCACGGTGGCGGTGATCACCGGCGACGTCACCCAGGTCGACCTGCCGCGCAACACGCGCTCCGGATTGCGCCAGGCGATCGAAGTGCTGCGCGGCGTGGCCGGCATCAGCTTCACCTTCTTCACCTCGCGCGACGTGGTGCGCCATCCGCTGGTGGCCAAGATCGTGCGCGCCTACGAGGCGTTCGAGGAGGCAGGGAGTGGAGGATCGGAAAGCGCGAATGGACGAGAACCAACCCCGTCGCCTTGAACCACATCGCCACAAAGACGCCAGCCATGCCTCGCCCTGCTCCACCGACGCCCGATTCCCGATTCCCGACTCCCGCACGCGTCCACCTCGGCTACGCCGTGCCGCGGGCCGGCCTGCCCGCACCGGCCAGCTTCCGCCGCTGGGTCGAGGCGGCCTTGCGCGGAGCCAAACGGCGCAAGCCGGCCGAGCTTTCCATCCGCATCGTCGATGCCGCAGAGGGCCGTACGCTCAACCGCGACTACCGCGGCAAGGACTACGCCACCAACGTGCTGTCGTTCCCCGCCGAGCTGCCGCCCGGCGTGGTGCTGCCGCTGATCGGGGATCTGGCGATCTGCGCGCCGGTGGTGCTGCGCGAGGCCGCCGAACAGGGCAAATTGCCGCGCGACCACTGGGCCCATCTCACGGTACACGGCGTGCTGCACCTGCTCGGCTACGACCACATCGTGGAGACCGAGGCCGAGGCCATGGAAGCGCTGGAGACACGCATCCTGGCCGGCCTCGGCATCGCCGACCCGTACACCTGAATGCTGCAGGGCGGACCCGGCCCGCCGCCATTTCGCCGTATGACGATGACGGGCCGTGCCCGCCCTGCGCGGCCCCCGGGCGATCGCGCATACCGTGCGCCCCTGCCGGGCCGGGATGGATTTTTCCGCTAGAATCAAGCTTCCGCCCGCGTCCGGGCTGATTTTCAACGAGTGATGAACGACGACCCTGGCAGTACCAGCGGCCCGGCCCACCGCACCTGGTGGGACCGACTGGGCCACCTGTTTTCCGGCGAGCCGCGCAACCGCAACGAGTTGCTTGAGGAGTTGCGCGCCGCGCAGAGCAACGGCCTGCTCTCCGTCGACACCCTCACCATGGTCGAGGGGGCGATCAAGGTCACCGAGCTGGATGTCGACGACGTCATGGTGCCGCGCGCGCAGATCGTGATGCTCGCGGCGGACTCTTCCCTGTCCGACCTGCTGGCCACCGTGGTCGAATCCGGCCACTCGCGCTTCCCCGTGCACGGCGAGGACAAGGACGAGATCCTCGGCATCCTGCTGGCCAAGGATCTGCTGAAGTACTTCGGCGCGACCGAACACTTCGACATCCGCTCGATCCTGCGCCCGGCCGTGCTGATCCCCGAGTCGATGCGGCTCAACGTGCTGCTGGAGGAGTTCCGCCTCAGCCGCAACCACATGGCGCTGGTGGTCAATGAATACGGCGGCGTCGCCGGCCTGGTGACCATCGAGGACGTGCTGGAGGAGATCGTCGGCGAGATCGACGACGAGCACGACGACGAGGAAGAACCCGAGCTGATGCACGAACAGCCCGGCGGCGACTGGCTGGTGAGCGCGCTGACCCCGATCGAGGATTTCAACGAGCAGACCGGCGCCGGCTTCCCCGACGAGGAATACGACACCGTCGGCGGCATGGTCACCGCCGAATTCGGCCACCTGCCCGAGGTCGGCGAAGAAGTCGCGATGGGCGACTACCTGTTCCACGTCACCGCGGCGGACGACCGCCGCGTGCAGCAGTTCCGCGTGGTCCGGCAACCCGGCCTGCTGGCCTCCTGATCCGGCGCATGGACCCGCTCCGCCGAATCGCCGTCATGTTCGCCCTGCTCGTGCTCGCCGCACTGGCACCGGCGCACGCCGGCATCGCCGAGGCGCCCGGCACCGACCTCGAGGTGTCGCTGGTGACCTACGGCCCCGGCGACATCTACTGGGAGCGCTTCGGCCACGACGCCATCGAGGTGCGCGATCGCGTCTCGGGCGAGTCGGTCAATTTCAACTACGGCGTGTTCGACTTCGAGGAAAAGAACTTTCTCCTCAACTTCGCGCGCGGCCGCATGCATTACATGATGGACGCCGAAGCCAGCGCGCCGGAGGAGGCCTACTACGCCGAAGTCGGCCGCTCGGTGACACGCCAACGGCTGGCGCTGGACGCCGACCAGGCCGCCCGCCTGCGCGACGACCTGCTGTGGAACCTGCGCCCGCAGAACGCCGTCTACGACTACGACTACTACGCCGACAACTGCACCACCCGCGTGCGCGACGCCTTCGATCGCGCACTCGACGGCGCCGTGAAAAGCCAGTTGCAGGCGCGTGCTGGCGAATTCACCTATCGCCAGCAGACGGTGCGGCTGATGAGCGCGCAACCCTGGCTGATGCTGATGCTGGACCTGGGCCTGGGGCCCTACGCCGACCAGCCGTTGACGGCGTGGCAGGAGAGTTTCCTGCCCGCCGTCCTGCAAACGCAGTTGCGCCACGTGCGGGTCACCGGGCCGGGCGGCGACAGCCGACCGCTGGTAAAGGACGAGCGCGTGGTGTCGCCCAACCGCCTCGTTCCGCCGCCGGCCTCGCCGCCCGACCTGCGCATGCCATTGGGCGCGGCGGGCCTGCTGTTGGGTGCGTTGCTGCTGGCCACGCGGCTGTGGTGGCCGCTCGGCCATGCCCTGCTCGGCACGCTGTTCCTGCTGCTGGCCGGTCTTGTCGGCGTGGTGTTGCTGGGCCTGTGGACGCTGACCACGCACCACTCCGCCTGGGCCAACGCCAACCTGCTGCTGTTCAATCCGTTGGCGTGGCTGCTGCTGCCCACGCTGTGGCGCACGCGTCGCGGCTTCGCCGCCTCGCGCTTCGTCGACGGCCTGATCGTGCTGCAGTTGCTGGCCATGCTCGCCGCGCTCGCGCTGCACCTGCTGCCCGGCACGGTGCAGCAGAACCAGCCGTGGCTGCTGTTCGCGCTGCCGTGCTGGCTGGCGCTGGCGTGGGGCCTGCGCCGCAACCGCTGACCCCGCGCGCGTTGCCCCGCCACGACGGGCACGGCATCATGGGGCATGCTCCCGACCTCGCCATCGCCTGCTGCACTTGCGCCCGTTGCCGAACCGATGGTGGTCAACTGCATCGCCTACCAACGCGACGGCACGCGCCTCGGCGAAATCAGCCTGGACGCCATCAGCGACGTGCTGGCAGCGCCGGACACCTTCGTCTGGGTCGGCCTGCACGAGCCGGACGAGCCGCTGCTGGAAAAACTGCAGGAGGAGTTCTGCCTGCATGACCTGGCGATCGAGGACGCGCACACCGCCCACCAGCGCACCAAGATCGAGACCTACGGCGACTCCCTGTTCCTGGTGGTGCAGACCGCGCAGCTGATCGAGGCCGAGCTGAAGTTCGGCGAGACGCAGATCTTCCTCGGCGCGCGCTACCTGGTCACCGTGCGCCACGGTGCCTCGCTGTCGTACGCCCCGGCGCGGCGTGCCTGCGAGAACGTGCCCGAGCTGCTCGCCAACGGACCCAGCTATGGTCTCTACGGCGTGCTCGACCTGATCGTCGACAACCTGCTGCCGATCGTGCGCGACTTCCGCGAAGAGCTGGGCCTGCTCGAGCAGGACATCTTCGCCGAGACCTTCAAGCGCAGCACGGTGCACCGGCTCTACGACATGCAGCGCGACCTGATGACGCTTCGTCTGGCCGTGGCCCCGCTGCAGGACATCACCAGCCAGCTGGTGCGGCTGCACCAGGGTCTGATCCCCGACGAGCTGCGGCCCTACTTCCGCGACGTCTACGACCACGTGTTCCGCGTCAACGAATCGATCAGCGCAATGCGCGAAATGCTCACCGCCGCGATCAACGTCAACCTCTCGCTGGTCACCTTCGGCCAGAACGAGGTGATGAAGAAACTCGCCGGCTGGGCCGCCATGCTGGCCGCGCCGACCCTGCTCACCAGCTGGTACGGCATGAACTTCCAGCACATGCCCGAGCTGGGTCAGCCGTGGGCATACCCGGCGATCATCGTGGTGATGGCCGGCGTGGTGGGCGGCATCTACGCGGCCCTGAAGCGCAACAAGTGGCTGTGACGCCCGTTCGACCCCGCTGACGACCTGATCCGCGCCCGCCCGCACTGCCGCGGCGCCCCCTGCCGGGCCCTGTCCCGCCGTCCCGCTCCGGCGGCGATGTGGCGCGGGGCTAAAGATTTTCCCGCGCCGGCCGAACACGGTAGTACTCACCACAAAACCCCAGGGGATGCATCGACCCATGAAAACTCTGCTCATGACCACCGCTTTGTTGCTGGCGCCGATGGCGGTCCACGCCGAGTGCACCGTCAAGGATTTCGCCATCACCGAGTTCACCCCGTCGGCCGCCAGCGGCCTGGCCGGCAAGCTGAGCCTGCGCGGCCAGCTGGTGAACAGCTGCGCCACGCCGTCGGCGGCGCAGATCCGCATCGAGCTGAAGGACGACGCGGGCAACGTCCTGCAGTCCAAGCAGGCCTGGCCGGCCGGCACCTCCAACATCACCCCGGGCCAGTCGGTGTCGTTCGACCTCGGCCGCCTGTTCCATTACGAGCGCAACATCGCCAGCTTCACCGCTAGCGTGGTGAAGGTGCGCTCCTGGTAAACCTGCCGGTTTCCATCAACAGCAAAAAAGGCTCCCTCGGGAGCCTTTTTACTGTGTGAGTCCCGCAGGAGCGCGCTCGCGGGCGATGCTCTCTTGTCCGGATTGGGGATCAGGGCGGGGACTCGCAAAGGATCGCCCGCGAGCGGGCTCCTGCGGGAAATGCCGCGGGGGACAGGGCTCTCTTGAAGCTGATCCCTCGCCCCTCAATGCAACACAAACAGCTTGTCGAACCCCGCCACGCGCAGGGTGCCGCGCAGTTCGGTGCCGGCGTTGACGATGCGGATGTCCGCGTGGTCCGCGCCGGCGTGTTCGCGCAGCAGCAACAGCATGCCCAGCGCGGAGCTGTCCATGTGGGTGACTTCGGCCAGATCGATCAGGTAGCTGCGTGCCACGCGGCCGGCGCCGAGGCAGGCGTCGTGGAACTCGCGGTGGATGCTGAAATCGAAGCGCTCGCCCAGTTGCAGGCTGAGGCAATCGCTTTCGCTGTCGTGGTGAACAATCATGGCCAATCCTCAGAAAAGTTCGATTTCGCCGGCGTCCATGCTGCTTTGCAGGGCCGGGCCGCGCGAGCGCAGGCGCGCCTTTTCGCGTTGTACCGCGAGGCGTGAACGCACGCGCCGAGCGCGCTCGTCCAGCGCCTCGGCGTCCATCGACGCGCAGGCCAGCTCTTCGATGTCGCGGGTGCAATCGGCGGTGATTTCCTGCAGTTCCACCAGCCGCGCGCGGGTCTGCGTGATCAGCTGGCTCAGGATGTCCTCGAACTGCAGCGAGCGGATCGTGGTGGAGACGTCGCTGCCCAGGCCGCGGTTGATCTCCACCACCTGGTCGGCCACCGCGCTGGTGCGCGCGTCGCTCTCGGTGACGTGGGCCATCATCGCGTCGATGCCGCCCTTGGCCGACAGCGCCACGTTGAGATCCTGCGAGGCCATCGTGCCGACCAGGCCGCGCAGCTGCTCCATCGCTGCGCGCGCCCGTTCGACGTGGCTGCCGATCTGTTCGTTGAACTGGTTGGAGTTGCTGGCCAGGTTGCGGATCTCCCCGGCCACCACGGCAAAGCCGCGGCCGGATTCGCCCGCGCGCGCCGCCTCGATCGCGGCGTTGAGCGCCAGCAGGTTGGTTTCCTCGGCGATCGTGTTGACGTTCTTCAGCAGGCCGAACACCGCATCCATCTCCTTGGCCATGCCGTCGATGCGGTAGACGATGCGCAGGCTCTCGCGCGACATCTGCACGATCATGCCGACGAAGTGCTCCAGCAGGTCGCCGGTGCGGCTGGCGAAATCCTGGATCGACACGCCGCCGTCCTGCACCTCGATGATCTGCTTGAGCAGCGACTGCTGCAGCGCGGTCTTGTTGGAGAGGCCGTCGAAGCCGCCGCCGAGTTCGGAGACGGCATCGCGCAGCAGGCCCAGGCCCTGGTGCAGTTCGCGGCTGGCGTGGCCGAGTTCGTCGACCAGCGCGCCGCGCACGTCTTCCAGCGCCTCGCGCACCGGCCCGGCATGGATGGCCGGTACCGGTTCGGCGGCCGGTTCGGCGCGGTGGCAGGTCTCCACGATCCACACCACGGTCAGCAGCACCACCAGCAGCGGCGCCAGCCAGGCCGGATGCCACAGCAGCGACAGCCCAAGCGCCAGCGCGCTGGCGGCGACGCCGGCAAGCGGGCGTCCGGCAAGAAGGGAGGGCGTGAAAGTCATGATCGAATCCCCGGATCAGGCGCGCATGGCGCCGGCTAGCGGTTGGCGCGCCAGCGCCAGCAGGCGCGGCGCGATGTGGTCCAGCGGCAGCATTTCGCCGGCGGCACCGAGTTTCCAGGCAGCACCGGGCATGCCCCACACCACCGAACTGGCCTCGTCCTGCACCAGCGTGGCGGCACCGGCCTGGCGCAGTTCCAGCAGGCCGCGGGCGCCGTCGTCGCCCATGCCGGTCAACAGCACGGCAAGCGTAGCCGCGCCCGCGCTGGCGGCCAGCGAACGGAACAGCACGTCCACGCTGGGCTTGTGCCGGTTCACCGGCGGGCCGTCGTGCAGGCGGCAGACGTATTTCGCGCCGTCCCACATCGCCAGCAGGTGGTGGCTGCCGGGGGCGATGTAGGCATGGCCGGACTGGATCGGCTGGCCATCCTGCGCCTCGCACACGCGCATCGCCGAGCAGCGATCCATGCGCGCGGCGAACGGGCCGCTGAACGCAGCCGGGATGTGCTGGGTGACCAGGATCGGCGGCGCATCCGGCGGCATCGCCTCCAGCACCACGCGCACCGCCTCGGTGCCGCCGGTGGAGGCGCCGATGGCGATGATCGGACTGCCGCCGCGGCTGCCGGCGGTCTGTGCCCGCGGCAGCACGGCGTCGGCAGACAGGCGCGGCGCCACGTCCAGCTTGCGCACCGTGGTCCGCGCGCGCGGGCGGGTGCGCGCGGCGAGCTTCACCTTGTCGCAGATCTCCTGCGCGCATTCGCCGAAGCGGCTGGCCAGGTCGTGGTCGGGCTTGGCGAAGAAATCCACCGCGCCCATTTCCAGCGCGCGCAAGGTGACGTCGGCGCCTTCCACGGTCAGCGACGACACCATCACCACCGGCATCGGCCGCAGCCGCATCAGGTTTTCCAGGAAGGTGATGCCGTCCATGCGCGGCATCTCCACGTCAAGGGTCAGCACGTCGGGGTTGAGCTGCTTGATCTTCTCGCGGGCGATCAGCGGGTCGGCGGCAGCGCCGACCACCTCGATCTCCGGATCGCAGGCAAGCATCGTCGACATCAGCTTGCGCACCAATGCGGAATCGTCGATCACCAGAACGCGCACCCTTGTCATTGCCTGCTTCTCTGCCTTGTCTTGTCGAGGGTGGTGCGAAACGAGCCGCGAGCGCGGAGGCGGAAGCAGTGCGGCCACTTCCGGCCCCCGCCGCCGCCACTAGAACAGCTCCACCTCACCCTTTATCGGATCGTTTGCCAAACGCTTGAGGTAACCGCTCTCGCCGGCCACCAGCGCCACGTCGTCGCTGCGCCGGAGCAGGCGCACGCGGGCGCGGCCGCTGTGCGGGAAGAACTGCACCTGGCGCGGGAACACGTCTCCGAGATCCGACGCCACCAGCTCCAGGTTCTCCGCCGCGATGTAGCGGCGCACGAACTCGATGTTGCGCTGGCCCACGTCGCTCATGCGCGCCAGCACGCGGCCGCCGCCGAATACCTTCACGCGCAGGTCGGCGCGCTGGCCGCCGGCCTTGAGGATCGCGTTGATCAGCTGCTCCATCGCGTCCGAGCCGTAGCGGGCCGCGCGGCCCACGGTGGAGGACCAGTTGTCGCGCTCGCCGACCGGTTCGGGCAGCATGAAATGGTTCATGCCGCCGATGCCGCGGCGCACGTCGTGGATGCAGGCGGAGACGCACGAGCCCAGCACGGTGCTCAGCATTTCTTCCTGGTCGCTGACGTAGAACTCGCCGGGCAGCACCTTGACCGTCATGCAGCCCTGCGCCGGGTCCCAGAAGCGCCGCAGGTGCTCGAAGCCCGGCGGTGCCGCCGAAATCGCGGGCGCCTTGCGTCGATCGGCCAGCTGCACGTCCATCAACCGCGTTTCCGGTAGACCGTGCGGCCGATCAGTTCGAAATCCTCGCTGATGCCGTGCAGCGACTCGCTGTGGCCCAGGAACAGGTAGCCGCCGACCGGCAACAGTTCCGCGTAGCGACGGAACAGGCGCTGCTTGGTCGGCTGGTCGAAATAGATCACCACGTTGCGGCAGAAGATCGCGTCGAACGGGCCCTTCATCGGCCATTCGTGCAGCAGGTTCAACGGCTGGATCGTGACCAGCTCGCGCAGCGTCGGATGCACGCTGGCGAGGCCTTCGTACTCGCCCGAGCCGCGCAGCATCCAGCGGCGGCGATGGGCGTCGCTGATGCCGCCGAGGCGGTCCAGCGGATAGACGCCGCGGCGCGCGGTTTCCAGTGCCTGCGGCGAGAGGTCGGTGGCGAGGATCTTCGCGTCCACGCCGCTGGCGCCGTGCTGCTCGATCGCCTCGGCCAGCACCATCGCCAGCGCGTAGGGCTCCTCGCCGGTAGAGCAGCCCGCCGACCAGATGCGCAGCCGCTCGCCGCTGCGACGCTTGTCTTCCAGCCAGCGCGGCAGCAGCTCGGCAACCAGCAGGTCGTAGTGGTGCACCTCGCGGAAGAACGAGGTCACATTGGTGCTGATGACGCTGGCCAGTTCGCCCAGTTCGCTTTGCGGATCGCGCTGCAGCAGCTCGCAATAGCTGCTGAACTGCTGCAGGCCCAGCGCGCGCAGGCGACGGAACAGCCGCCCCTGCACCAGTTGCCGCTTGTGCTCGCCCAGCGAGATGCCGCAATGGGTGTAGACGAACTTGCGCAGGAACTCGAACTCGCTGTCGCCCAGGCGCGGACCGCCGGCGACCTCGGCGACGGGCATGTCGACCGTCGCGTTCATGCTCAGAACTCCTTCCACGCACCAGCCGCGGCGGCGTCCGCCTCGGCCATCGCGCGTGCCGGCTGCGCCTTGCGCACGGCGGCCAATACCGCGGCAGTCTCCACCGCGGCGGCGGCCGCGACCGGCGCCTTGGCCGGCGCCGCCTGGCCGCTGTCGGCGACCTGGAAGAACGCCACCTGACGTGCCAGTTCGTCGGCCTGCTCGTGCATCGCGCGGGCAGCGGCCGAGGCTTCCTCGACCAGCGCGGCGTTCTGCTGGGTCATTTCGTCCATCTGCATCACGGCGTTGTTGACCTGGTCGATGCCGGCGGACTGCTCATGGCTGGCCGCGGCGATCTCGGCCACGATGTCGGTGACTTTCTTCACGCTGTCGACGATCTCGGCCAGCGCCTTGCCTGACTGGTTGACCAACTCGGAACCGGTACGCACCTTTTCCTCGCTGTCGCTGATCAGGCCCTTGATCTCCTTTGCCGCGCCGGCGCTGCGCTGGGCCAGGCTGCGCACCTCGGTGGCCACCACGGCGAAGCCGCGGCCCTGCTCGCCGGCGCGCGCCGCTTCCACCGCCGCGTTGAGCGCCAGCAGGTTGGTCTGGAAGGCGATCTCCTGGATCAGCCCCACGATGTCGCCGATCTTGCGGCTGGAGGCGTCGATCTCGGTCATCGCCGCGATCGCCTTGCCGGCCACTTCACCGCCGCGTTCGGCCTGTTCGCGCGCACCACGGGCGAGCTGGTTGGCGTGGCTGGCGTTCTCCGCGTTCTGCTTCACGGTGGAGGTCATCTCCTCCATCGACGAGGCGGTTTCCTCCAGGCTGGAGGCCTGTTCCTGCGTGCGCTGGCTGAGGTCGTCGTTGCCGCGGGCGATCTGCTGCGCGGCCGTGCTCACCGCATCCGAGCCAAGCCGCACTTCGCCCACGATCTCGCTGAGGTGCTGGTCCATGTTGCGGAAGGCGAGCAGCAGGCGACCGAACTCGTCCTTGCGGTTCACGCGGATGTCATGGCCCAGTTTGCCCTCGCCGATCTGGTCGGCGATCTTCACCGCATGGTGCAAGGCGCCGGTGATCGAGCGGATCAGCCGCACCGCGACGAACAGCGCCAGCAGCAGGCCGGCGATCAGTGCCGCCAGCGTGGTGGTCTGCACGAAGCGGTAGCGCTTGACCTGCGACTGGTAGATGTCACGCACTTCGTCGCTCTGCGCGGTGACCAGCTTGTCCAGTGCGTCCTGGCGCATCATCAGCAACGGGCGCAGCTGCATGTCCATCATGTCGGCGGTGCCGGTGTCGCTGGAATTGAGGCCGTCGTAGATCTCCTTCAGCGCATCGCTGTAATCCCCCGTGGTGTCGTTGTAGTCCTTGTATTTCTTGGCGACCTCCGGGCTCAGATGAATGGCGGCCAGTTGCTTGTTGACCGCCGCGATATCCTTCTGGATCTGCTCGGACTCGGCGACCTTCTGTTTCACCTGGTTGGGCTTGTCGATCGCGCCGGCGGCCTCGCCCAGCACGATGAAATTCAGCAGCGACTTGGCGCGCAGCTGGCCCATCAGGCTGGCCGGCACCATCGCCTCCTCGTAACTCGTGCGCATGCCCTCGTTCTGCCAGGACATCACGCCCAGGCCGATCGCCGCACCGGCCACCAGCATCGCGCCGAGCAGCGCGAACACGCCGATCAGGCGCGCCTTGACGGTTAGGGTGGGCACCTTGGCGAAACGTGCCAGCACTTTCTTGATCTTCATGAGCATTCCCCGATTCAGGCGGCAACTTCGACTTCGCGGACATGCGGCAGCGCCGCGTCCAGGGTTTCCACGTCTTCCGGACGCATCAGCTTGTCCACGTCCAGCAGCATCACCATGCGTTCGACATGGGTGGCCAGACCTTTCAGGTAGCGGGTGTCCACGACGGCGCCCATGTCGGGCACCGGCTTGATCGCGGACGGGTCGATGTCGACCACGTCGGAAACGGCATCCACCACGATGCCGAACAACCGCTCGGCGACCGCCACGATGATCACCACCGTGCTGTCGCCATAGCTCTCGCGCTCCAGGCCGAAGCGCAGGCGCAGGTCCATGATCGGCACGATCGCGCCGCGCAGGTTGAGCACGCCGAGCAGGTGGTCGGGCGTCTGCGGGATGCGCGTCACGCGCGACCAGCCGCGGATCTCGCGCACCGACAGGATGTCGACGCCGTACTCCTCGCCCGCCAGGTTGAACGTCAGCTGCTGCACCGTCGGTGCCGCGCCATCGGTGTTCTCGTGCATGAGCCTGCTACCTCGTGATGGGCGATTGCGGTCGCCGTGCCGCCATCACCTGTGTCGGCACGGCGACAGGAAACTTGAGCGGAAAGCGGACGCGGCCGCTGCTGCCGCGCCGTGCGGAAGACGGGCGCGGTCCCGCCATCGGGCGGCCGCTGGCAGGCAAGCGCCCGGGGGGGGACCGCGAAACGGAGAATCAGAACTCGGTCCAGGCGCCGGCGGCCGCCGCGCGCCGCGGCGCCGGCTCGGCAGCACGAGCCACCGCCTTGCGCGGCAGCTCCACCACGCGTGCCGATTCCGGCGCCGCGACGGGCGCTTGCGCATCGGACGGTGCGCCGCCGAGCTGGAAGAATCTCATCTGCCGCTGCAGTTCCAGCGCCTGTTCCTGCATCGCCCGCGCGGCGGCGGCGGCCTCCTCGACCAGCGCCGCGTTCTGCTGGGTGACCTCGTCCATCTGCATCACGGCGCGGTTGACCTGGTCGATGCCGGCGGACTGCTCGTGGCTGGCCGCGGCGATCTCGGCAACGATGTCGGTGACTTTCTTGACGCTCTCCACGATGCCGGTCAGCGCCGCGCCGGACTGGTCGACCAGCGCGCTGCCGGCCTGCACCCGCTGCACGCTTTCGTTGATCAGCCCCTTGATCTCCTTCGCCGCCGCCGCGCTGCGCTGGGACAGGCTGCGCACCTCGCTGGCCACCACGGCGAAGCCACGGCCCTGCTCGCCGGCACGCGCGGCTTCCACCGCGGCGTTGAGCGACAGCAGGTTGGTCTGGAACGCGATCTCGTCGATCAGCCCCACGATGTCGGCGATCTTGCGGCTGGAGGCATTGATCTCGTCCATCGCCGCCACCGCCTGCGCGGCCACCTCGCCGCCGCGCTCGGCCTGCTCGCGCGCGCCGCTGGCAAGCTGGTTGGCGTAGCTGGCGTTCTCGGCGTTCTGCTTCACGGTGGAGGTCATCTCCTCCATCGAGGCGGCGGTTTCCTCCAGGCTGGAGGCCTGCTCCTGCGTGCGCTGGCTGAGGTCGTCGTTGCCCTTGGCGATCTGCTGCGCTGCGCTGCTCACCGCCTCCGAGCCATGTTGCACTTCGCCCACGATGCCGGTCAGCCGGTCGCGCATGCGGGCCAATTCGGCCAGCAGGCTGCCGGCGGCAAACGTCTTGCCACCGTCGTCCTTGACCAGGTCGCCGTTGGCGATGCGCGTGGCCATGGCCACCGCGAAACCCGGCTCGCCGCCGATGCTGCGACGGATGCTGCGCATCGACAGCCACACCAGCCCGATCACCAGCAATGCCAGCAATCCCGCCTTGCCCAGGTTCAGTGCGAGGGTCTGGCGGAACTGCGCATCGATGTCGTCGAAATAGGCGCCGGCGCCGAAGTGCATGCCCCACGGCTGATAGCGCTCGGAGTAGGTCACCTTGCCCACGATCTTCTTGCTGCTGGGCTTGAGCCAGTCGTAGTAGGTCAGCCCGCCGCCGTCCTTCATGTCGATGGCATGCATCGCCTGGAAGATCGCCTTGCCATTCTGGTCGGTCATGTCGCGCACGCTGGTGCCAAGCTTGTCCAGCATCACCGGGTGCGAGGTCAACGTGTAATTGTCGTCGAATGCGAAGACGTAGCCGGCACCCTTGTTCCATTGCATGTCGTGGATCTGGGCGAGCGCGCGCTTCTGCGCCTCCGCCTCGCTGAACTCGCCCTTGCCCGCGCGCTCGTGGAACGCGGCAGCCACCGACACGGCCGACTCGATCTGGCTGCGCAACAGGCTCTGGAGCCCGTCCATCTGACCGGCGCGATTTTGCAGCGCATTCATCACGGTGAGGCCGAACAGCCCCAGCACGACCACCGACACGACCAGCACCAGCCGTGCGTTCAGGCTGAGCCGATCAAAGAAACCGCGTATCGCCGACAACATCTCGAACACCTCGAAGAGAAGGCCCGCCGGCCACCATGACCGCGCGGGGCGGCGCGCAGAGGCGCCGTAACACTCGCCGGCGAACGCATCCGGGTTCGTCGTCGCCATTCTTGAAGGACGCTTGCAGGTGCCGTCGCGGCATGCACGTTCAGGCCGCCGCCTTGCCGCGCTGCCCCAACCGCACCACGCCACACACATCCACGATCAGCGCCACCGAACCATCACTGAGGATGGTGGCGCCCGAAATGCCCTGCACGCGCTGGTAATGCGCCTCCAGCGACTTCACCACCGCCTGTTGCTGGCCGAGCAGGTCGTCCACCAGCAGGCCCACGCGGCGACCCTCTTCCTCCACCACCACCACGATGCCGCGCTCGATCTCGGTGATCGCCGCGCTGCAGCCGAACGCGCGGTGCAGGCGCATGATCGGCAGGTACTCGTTGCGGAAATGGAATACCTCGCCGCCGCCGGCGATCTTGCGCACCATCTCCGGGCGCAGCCGCAGCGACTCGACGATGGAGATCAGCGGCACGATGTAGCGCTCCTCGCCCACCGCGGTGACCAGGCCGTCGATGATGGCCAGCGTGAGCGGCAGGGCGATGGTGAACACGCTGCCCTTGCCGCTCTGGCTGCGCACGCCGACGCTGCCGCCGAGGTCGCGCACGTTGCGTCGCACGACATCCATGCCCACGCCGCGGCCGGACAGGTCGGTGGCCTGCGCGGCGGTGGAGAAGCCCGGCTGGAAGATCAGCTCGGCCACTTCGGCATCGTCCACTTCCTGGCCGGGGCGGATCAGGCCGCGCTGCTCGGCCTTGGCCACGATGGCGGCGCGGTTGAGGCCGGCGCCGTCGTCGCTGATCTGCACCACGATGTTGCCGCCTTCGTGGTAGGCGTCCAGCCGCAAGGTGCCGGTTTCGTTCTTGCCGGCGGCGCGGCGCTGCTCCGGCGATTCCAGGCCGTGGTCGATCGCATTGCGCACCAGATGCACCAGCGGATCGCCGATCTTTTCCAGCACCGTCTTGTCCAGCTCGGTGTGCTCGCCGTGCAGTTCCAGCTTCACCTGCTTGCCGAGCTTGCGCTCGAGGTCGCGCACCAGCCGCGGGAAGCGGTTGAACACCGAACCGATCGGCAGCATGCGGATGCGCATCACGCTCTCCTGCAGCTCGCGCGTGTTGCGCTCCAGCTGCAGCAGGCCCTCGCGCAGGCGTTCGAGCTGCGACAGGTGGAAATGTTCGCCGATGTCGCTGAGCATCGACTGGGTGATCACCAGCTCGCCCATCATGTTGATCAGCGCATCGACCTTGTCGATGCCGACGCGGATCGAGCTGCCCTCGCTGCTCGCGGCCGCCGTTTCGCGGACCGGGCGCGGCGCGCTGGCGGGCGCGGGGCTGGCGGCGGGGGCGGCGACCGGTGGCGCGACGAGGGTCGGCGCGGGCGCAACGGGCGCAACAGACGCGGCGGCGATCGGCTCGATCGTCAGCTCGCAGTCGCCCTCGACCCAGTCGAACACCGCGGCCACGTCGGCGCGCGCCACGGCACCATGCAGGCGCAATTCCCAGCCCAGCCAGCACTGGCCCGGATCGAGTTCGGCCAGTTGCGTCGGCGCCGCGTCGACCACGAAGGCGCGGCACACGTCGAGCTGCCCCAGTTGCTGCAGTTCGCGGAACAGGCGCAGCGGGTCGTTGCCGGTCTGCAACAGGTGCGGCAAGGCCACGAAGCGGATCGCCCAGCTGTCCACGCTCGCTGCCGCGGGGGTCGTCGCGGCCGGCGCGGGAGCCGCTTCGCCGCTGACCAGGCGCACCAGTTCGCCGCGCAGCGCCTCGCTGTCGGCGTCGGCCGCGGGCAGGCCGTGGCTGGTGTGGTCGAGCATCGCGCGCAGGCAATCCACCGAGCGCAGCAGCAGGTCGATCAGTTCGCCGTCCACGCCGCGACGTTCGCTGCGCACTTCCTCCAGCAACGATTCGGCCACGTGGGTAAACGCAGCCACCTCGGCAAAGCCGAACGTGGCCGCGCCGCCCTTGATCGAGTGCGCGGCACGGAAGATGGTGTGCACCAGCTCATGGTCGGTCGAGCCCGAATCCAGCGCGAGCAACGCCGCTTCCATGGCGTCCAGCCCTTCCAGGCTTTCCTCGAAGAAGGTCTTGTGGAACTGGGTCAGGTCGACGGCGCCCATCGGTATTCCTTCAGCCGAGCACGCGCTTGACGGTGGCCAGCAGCTGTTCCGGGTCGAACGGCTTGACCAGCCAGCCGGTGGCGCCGGCGGCCTTGCCTTCCATTTTTTTCTCGGTGTGCGACTCGGTGGTCAGCATCAGGATCGGCACGCCCTTGTACGCATCCAGCGCGCGCAGCTGGCGCACCATCGCGATGCCATCCATCACCGGCATGTTGACGTCCGCCAGCACCAGCTCGAACGCGTTGCCGCGGGCGGCGTCCAGCGCCAGCTGGCCGTTCTCCGCTTCGGTCACCTCGTGGCCGGCGCCACGCAGGGTGAAGGCCACCATGCCCCGCATCGAGGCCGAATCGTCTACCGCGAGAATCTTTGCCATGCTGCCACCTCGTGTCAGGCCGACGTTGCCGTCGGCAGGTTCAATGACTGTTCCAGCCCGAGCAGGGCCGCGGCCTCGTGCAGGACCTCGTTGGTGCCGCGCCAGGCCAGCGCGCCGCCGTTGTGTTCCAGCTCGCGCCGGAACAGCACCAGCAACTGCAACGCCGCGGTGTCGACGCGCTCGAGCGCCTGCGCGTCGATCACGATGTCGCCGTGTTGCAGCACCTGCTGCAGTTGTTCCTTCAGCGCCATCTGCGCGGCCAGCCGGCAGTCCGCCGGCAGGCAGACCACCGCGGCCCCGTCGGCCGCCGCCGGTGGCTGCTTGTTCTTCGCTGCCCGCTTGCCGCCCATTTCGATGACTCCGTTCGCGCCGTTGTGCGCCGACGCCTGCTCTATCGGCCGCCGGGCGGTTCGCTTTAGGGAGTCTCGAATAACTGCCCTCTTGCCGTCATTCCCGCGAAAGCGGGAATGACGGCAGCCCGGGTTCTCCCGGGTTTCCCTGCCGGCGCCGGCAGGCGTCGCGCGCCCAAACGGCACGCTCAAGTATTCCCGCAAGCGGCCGATGACCTTCGCGACCGCCGCCTTTCCCATCCGCGCCAGGCGCAGGAACTTACGCTTGAACATTCCACCGATCAGCCTCGCCGCGCTTACCTGGGCTGGCGCCGCCTCCGGCACCACTGCCCAGAGCTGGCGCATCGGCACGGTGCTGGCGGCGCGCCCGCTGGGCGTGAACCCGCAGGGCCTGCTGGTGTTGCAGATCGGCGCGCTCACGGTGGAGGCGGACGTGTCGCACAGCCAACTGCCGGCACAGTTCCAGGTGCGTGTGCTGAGCCTGGGCGCGCAGCCGCAACTGGAGGTGCTCAGCCAGGCGGCCGACCCCACTTTCCAGCGCATGCTGCGCGAACGCCTGCCGCAGCAGAACGGCTACACGCCGCTGCTTTCCACGCTCTCCGCGCTGGCCCAGCGGCCGGCGCTGCGCCAATTGCCGGCCGACGTGCGCACCGCGCTGGCGGTGCTGGAGCAGGCGCTGCGCACGCCGGCGGAAATCACCCGCGGCGACGGCCTGCGCGAAGCGATCCGGCGCAGCGGCCTGTTCTTCGAATCACGACTGCTGCAACCGCGCCCCGGCCAGCCGATGCCGCCCGCCGACGACTGGAAAGGCGCCCTGCTGCGCCTGGCCAGCCTGCTCGACCGGCGCGCGCCGGCGCCGCCGCCATCGGATCGCGGCGACGCCGCGCCACCCTTGCTGCAGCGCGCACTGCAGTCGCAGCCGCGCCTGCCGCTGCCGTTGCCGGCGCTGACCGGCGATGACGACGTGGCCCAGTTGCTGCGCCGCCTGCACGGCGACGTGAAGGCCGCGCTGGCACGCATCGAAGTGGCGCAGCTCGATGCCAGCGCCCATCCCGCCTCGGCCTGGATCATCGAGGTGCCGCTGCTGGGCAAGGACGGCCACGACGTGCTGCAGATCAAGCTGGAGTTCGGCACCGACGGCGCCGAGGGCAGCAAGGGCTGGACACTGGGTTTCGCGCTGGACCTGCCCCCGCTGGGCCCGGTGCAGGGCGAGCTGCAATTGAACGAGCCGCGGCTGTCGGTGCGGCTGTGGGCCGAGCGCATCGAGACTGCGCAGAAACTGGAGCGCCAGTTCACCCCGCTGCGCCAGCGCCTGGCCGCCTGCGGCGTGCTGCTCGACCAGCTGAGCTGCCAGGTCGGCATACCGCACCCGCCAGGCAGCAGTGCCCTGTTGCTGAAGGCCACCGCATGAACGATCAGCCGCCACCGAAGCGGGTCAGCCTGCGCCTGGCCGGTGCCAGCGAGGAAACCGCGCCGATGTCGCCGCAGTCGCTGGAACTGCTGCTGGCCCGCGCCCGCGAGATGGGCGTGCCGCTGCACCACGACGCCCAGATCGCCGCCCTGCTGGCCACGTTGCGCCTGCGCGACGACATCCCCGTGCAGCTCTACGCCGCCGCCGCCTCGGTGCTGGCGACGATCTACGACGCGGCGGAGGAGTAGGCGCGAGGCGCGCCGGCCGACCCGGAAACGGCAGGAGCCCGCTTGCGGGCGATGCCTTTGGCCGGGAATCGGGAATCGCGAAAACAAAAGCATCGCCCGCAAGCGGGCTCCTGCGGGAGCGCGACACCGGCGCGCTGATTCCAGCCGATGTCAGGAACCGGCCGGATGCATCTGCATTACCAGCCGCGCCTCGTCGCGCGACAAGCCGCAGCGGCTCACCAGCTGGTCGAGGTCGGCGCCTTCGCGGGCCAGTTGCTGGGCCAGCTCGTAGGACTGGCGGGTGGGCGGCGGTTGCTGCTCGGCGTGGCGGATCTGCCGCTCGACGCGGCCGAGCGCGGCGACCAGCATCGAGGTCGGCACGTCGGTGACGCCGTGGGCGGTGTCATGCACGACCTGTTCGACGCGTTGCTGCAGCTGCAACGAGTGTTGCCACAGCCGGTACAGCACGGCGCACTGGACCAGCGCCAGCCCCAGCAGCACCCCCATCCCGATCTCAAGCCACATGGCCCGCTTCTCCCCCCAGTCGACACAACCGACATACATCAAGCAGGGCCACGAATCCACCCTGCCATGACAGCACGCCGGTGACCGGATCGTCGCGGCGGCTGGCGCGGCCCGGCGGCGGGGGTTCGATCTCGATGCCGTCGCTGTGCAGCAGCTCGCCGATCGCGCCCACGCGCAGGCCGACCAGGTGTTCGGCGTGGGCCAGCATCACGATGCGCACGCTGGCCGGATCGAGCGGCGCGCTCGCCACGCCCATGCGGCGCTGGCCATCGAGCACCGGCACGATGCGTCCGCGCAGGTGGCGCACGCCGAGCACGTCGGCGGCGGCGCCGGGCACGGGGGTGATGTCGCCGTCGCGGATCACCTCGTTCACCGCCTCCAGGGGCGCGGCATAGAGCTGCGCGCCGATGCGGAACGACAGCCAGTGCCCGGCGGCAGCGGCGGGTGCGCGGGCGGGCGCGTTCATGGGCAGGGTCCGGCAAGGTTGAACAGAGGCATGGCGCTCACCGATCCGGGCTGAGGTTGCGCGCGACCGGATGCGGCGCATCGGCCGGCACGGCGGGCGTGACCGCGGCAGGCAGCGAGTCGGCGGGATGGACGGCGATCACCGCGGGCACGACCGGCAGCAGGCCTGCCCCGCTGGCCGCAGCGGGTGCAGGCGCGGGTGCGGCAGCATTCGCGACAGGCGCCGCGGCCGGGCCGGCCAGCTCGCTCCATCGCTGCGCATCGAGCTGCTCGCGCGGCTCGCCCGTGCGCTCGTTCATCACCACCACCAGCACGCGACGGTTCTGGTTGCGGCCTTCGGCGGTGTCGTTGGTGGCCAGCGGACGCACCTCGCCCCAGCCGATGATGCCCAGCCGGTCGGGTGCCACGCCCGTCATCGCGAACAAGCGCGCCACGCTGGCCGCGCGCGCGGCGGAGAGCTCCCAGTTGGACGGATATTGGGCGGTGCTGATCGGCACGTTGTCGGTGAAGCCTTCCACGCGCAACGCGTTGGGGAAGCGGGCCAGGATGCCGGCCAGGTTCTCCAGCACCGCGTTGGCCGAGCTGGAAAGCTGTGCCACGCCGCTGGGGAACAGGATGTCGGTGCGGATCTCGATCTCCAGCCAGTTCGGCGTGTGGCGCACCACCACCAGCTTGCGGTCGATCAGCGGCTGCAGCGCCTTGCGTACCTGGTTCTCGATGTCGTGCATGCTTTGCGCGCCGCCGCGTCCCGGCGCCGGCGGGCGCTGCAGCGGCAACGGCAGCGTCACCGGGTTGCTGCGGTTGACGGAATGGCGGATCGGCACGGCCGCGGCCGGCTGGCGCTGGCCTTCAGACGCGGGCGGCGGCGCGATGACCTGGCTGTTGCCGTTGAAGGCCTGCAGCAGCGATTCGGACATCACGCGGAACTTGCCCTCGTTGACCACCGACACCGCGTACATCACCACGAAGAAGGCCAGCAGCAGGGTCATCAGATCGGCATAGGGGATCGCCCACGCCTCGTGGTTCTGGTGCTCTTCGTGGCGATGCCGCCTCACGCGACGTAACCCTGCAGGCGCGCTTCGATCTGGCGCGGGTTGTCGCCCTGGGCGATCGAGACCAGGCCTTCGACCAGGATCTCGCGCATCTGCGACTGCTTGCCCACCAGGCTCTTCAGCCTTGCGGCCATCGGCAGCATGAACAGGTTGGCCAGCGCCACGCCGTAGATCGTCGCCACGAAGGCCGCGGCGATGCCGTGGCCGAGCTTGCTCGGATCTGCCAGGTTCTGCATCACCGCCATCAGGCCCATCACCGCGCCGATGATGCCCAGCGTGGGCGAGTAGATGCCGGCGTTCTCGTAGACCTTGGCGCCGGCCAGGTCGATCGCCTCGCGCGTGTCCATGTCCACTTCCAGCACGCTGCGGATGGTGTCCGGCTCGCCGCCGTCGACCAGCAGTTGCAGTCCCTTGCTGACAAACGGGTCGCTCTCGGACTCGATCTGCGGCTCCAGCCCGAGCAGGCCCTGGCGGCGCGATATTTCGCTCCAGCCCACGATGCGGCTGATCAGGTCGCGCGGCTCGTGCCGCGGCGGCCGGTAGATCAGTTTCATCATCTTGAGCGCGTGTTTCATCACCGCGCCCTGGTTCTGCACCAGCAGCGCGGCCAGCGTGCCGAAGAACACAATCACGAACGCGGCCGGGTTCCACAGCGCTTCCACGGTGGAGCCCTTGAGCACGGTGCCCATCACGATCACCACGAAGCCCAGGATGGTGCCGATGATGCTGATTCTGTCCATGCGGTCAGACTTCCTTCTGCAGCGAGGCGGAACAGCTGTCGGCCGCGGCGACCAGGCCCGCCAGGTCCATCACCAGCGCCAGCCGTCCGTCGCCGGTGACGGTGGCGCCGGCGATGCCCGAGGCGTCGGCGAACAGCGGGCCGAGCGGCTTGACGATGACGTCCTCGCGCCCGCGCACCTCGTGCACCAGGCAGCCGAGGCGCTGGTGGCCGATGTGCAGCACCACCACGTGGCGGCCGGCACCGGCATCGGTGCCCACCCAGCGCGCGAGATCGGTCAGCGGCAGCGCGCGGCCGCGGTGCTCGGCGACCAGGCGGCCATCCAGCTCGCGATCCTGGCCGTCGGCCAGTTCGAACACTTCCTGCACGTTGCCCAGCGGCAGCGCCAGCAGGCGGTCGGCCACGCGCACCATCAGCACGCGCAGCACGGCGAGGGTCAGCGGCACGGTCAGTTCCAGCTCGCTGCCGTGGCCCAGCCGCGACTGCACGCGCAAGGTGCCGCCCAGCTCGGCCACGCGGGTCTTGACCACGTCCATGCCGACGCCGCGGCCGGAGATGTCCGACACCGCCGCGGCGGTGCTGAAGCCGGGGCGGAAGATCAGTTCATAGCACTCGGCGTCGCTCAGGCGGGCAGCCTGGGCATTGTCCAGCAGGCCCTTCTCGACCGCCTTGCGGCGCAGGATGTCCGGGTCCATGCCGTGGCCGTCGTCGCTGACCGCGATCACGATGCGCTCGCCGCGCTGACTGGCGGAAAGCACGATGCGGCCCTTGCGCGGCTTGCCGTTGCGCTCGCGTTCGTCCGGCATTTCCACGCCGTGGTCGAGTGCGTTGCGCAGCAGGTGGATCAGCGGGTCGGCCAGCGCTTCGACCAGGCTGCGGTCGAGGTCGGTGCCCTCGCCTTCCAGCACCAGTTCGACCTCCTTGCCGAGCTGGCGCGCGAGGTCGCGCACGATTCGCGGGAAGCGCTGGAACAGGCGTCCGACCGGCTGCATGCGCATGCCCATCGCCGCGCCCTGCAACGCGTCGGTGACGCGATCGAGTTCGCCGGCGGTGGTGGCCAGCGATTCGTCGCCGAGGCGCGCGGCCAGGCTGAGCAGGCGGTTGCGCAGCAGCACCAGTTCGCCGGCGTGGTTGACCAGCAGGTCGAGTCGCGCGGTGTCCACCCGCACCGAGTGATCCGCCGCCGCGGCCGGACGCGCCGGGGCGGCGTTCGCCGACGGCGCGGTCGTTGCGGGCGACGGTGCAGGTGAAGGTGAAGGTGCGGCAGGCTGGCCCGGCTTGCCGTGCAGGCTGTCGAGCAGGGCCTCGAACTCGTCGTCGTCGATGCCGGCCGGCGGCGCGGCGGGAAGCGGGGCCGGCGCGACGGTGCCGGGGGCGGCGGTGCCGTACAAGGTGTCCAGCAGCGCCTCGAATTCGTTGTCGTCGATGGCGCCGGCTTCGGCAGGCGCCGCGGCCGGCGGCGGCGCGGCCACCGGTGCCGGCGCCGCGGCGTGCGGCGTGAGCGCCTGCAGCAGGGCCGGCGGCGGCATCGCCATCGCGCCGCCGTCGCTCACCGCGGCCATCATGTCGTTGAGCAGGTCCAGCGCCTGCAGCAGGCCGTCCATGTGGGCGGCGTCCAGCGCGACCTTGCCGTTGCGCGCCTCGTTGAGCAGATCCTCGGCGTGGTGGCACAGCACCACCATCGGCTCCAGCGCGAGGAAACCGGCGCCGCCCTTGACGGTGTGGAACGCGCGAAACACGGCGTTGAGCAGCTCGCTGTCGCGCGGCGACGTCTCCAGCGCCACCAGTTGCTCGCCGAGCCGCTGCAGCAACTCCCCGGCCTCGACCAGGAAATCCTGGCGCAGCTCGAGGTCGAATGCCGTGTCCATCGAGGCCATGTCCTCAGAATCCGAATTCGCTGAGCAGGCGGTCGGCCTCCTCCTGGCTGGAGACCTTGGCCGCGCTGGCCGGCAGGTCGCTGCCTGCCAGCGCGCCGGTCAGGCGCACCAGTTCCAGCAGGGTCGACTCGACCGAGCCGATGAAGTTGTCGACCTTCTTGATGCGTTGCCCGGTGAGGTCCTGCCACGACTGCGCCACCACCAGTTCGGCCAGCCCTTCGCGGCAGCCCTCGGCGAACATCACCGATTCGCGCGCGAGCACCGCGGAGGGCTCGTTGTCCTGCGACCACTTGAGCATTTCGGCGGCGTTGATGGTCAGCGCCTCGGCCTGCGGGCGCATGCGCTCGGCGAAGTCGATGGTGCGGTGCGCGGCGTTGGCGCTCATCTCCAGCGCGTCCTGCAGGTACTGGCGCGCGTCGGCGACGTTGCCGGGGAAACCGTCCTGCGCCAGGTCGGTGCCCAGCCGGCGCACGGCGTCGTGCAGGTCGCGCGCGAGCTGGCCCAGCGCGCGGAACATGTGCTGCTCGCGCTGGCGCACGATGGCGTCCAGCGCCTGCTCGAACTCGGCGCCGTTCGGGCTGTTCAGCAGTTCGCGCAGTTCGGTCGGCAGGTCCTTGTCCATCGCCAGGGCGGGAGCGGCGGCGTTCATGCGGCCACCCCGCCGGCGGCGATGCGCTCGAAGATCTTGGTGAGTTTTTCCTTCAGCGTGACCGCGGTGAACGGCTTGACGATGTAGCCGTTCACGCCGGCCTGGGCGGCGGCGATGATCTGGTCGCGGTTGTTCTCGGCGGTGACCATCAGCACCGGCAGGCCCTTCAGCGACGCTTCCGCGCGGATCGCCTTGAGCAAGTCGATGCCGGTCATGTTGGGCATGTTCCAGTCGGTGACCACCAGGTCGAACGGCTGGCTGCGCAGCATCGCGATCGCGTTCTCGCCGTCGTCGGCCTCCTGGATCAGCGGGTTGCTGAAACCCAGCTCCACCAGCAGGTTCCTGACGATGCGCCGCATGGTGGAGAAGTCGTCCACCACCAGGATTTTCATGTTCTTGTCCAACGCTTCTCTCCACATGGGCCGTCAGGCGGCCCCTTGGTTTTGGTCCGTCCGGCCGCGGTCAGCCGCGCCAGCCGGAAAGTCGTGCGCGCAACCGGAGCACCGCCTGCCCGTGGATCTGGCAGACGCGGGACTCGCTCACGCCGAGCACCGCGCCGATCTCCTTCAGGTTCAACTCCTGTTCGTAGTACAGCGACATCACCAGCTGCTCGCGTTCGGGCAGGCCGCTGATCGCCTCGGCCAGGTCCTCGCGCATGCCCTCGCGCTCGATGTTCTCCGACGGCCCGAGGCTGCCCTCGTCGGCCACGTCCATCACGCCGCCCTCGTCGCCGTCGTCCGACCCGGTGAGGCTGAGCAGCCGCACGCAGGCGGCATCGGCCAGCACCTGGTGGTATTCCTCGGCGCTGATGCCCAGCCGCCGCATCACCTCCTTCTCGTCCGCCTCCGCACCCGTCTCGACCTCGATCTGGCGGATCACCTCCGCCACCTCGCGGGTCTTGCGATGGACCGAGCGCGGCGCCCAGTCGGTGCGTCGCAGCTCGTCCAGCATCGCGCCACGGATGCGGATGCCCGCATACGTTTCGAAGCTCGCCCCGCGGTTCTGGGCGAAATTGCGCGACGCTTCCAGCAAACCGATCATTCCCGACTGGATCAGGTCGCCCACGTCCACGCTGGCCGGCAACCGCCCCATCAGGTGATAGGCGATCCGCCGCACCAACGGTGCATGCCGGCGTACCAGTTCGTCGGCACTTTCGCGGGAAACCTGCAGATACTCCGAAGCCACACTCATCTCGGCACCCCATCAGCCGTTGCGTTCCGGCCGCCAAAGAAGGCAATCCGGTCGAACACTGCGCGGTCCGTCTCCGCCCACTTATCGACCAGTTCCGCCAATTTCTTGAATGCCAGCGCCGAATGGCTCGACGGCCACACGTCGACGACGGCACATTGCCTGCGGATGGCCTGGCGCAGACGCTCGTCGTGCGGCACCCATCCACTGAAATCGATCACCACGTCCAGGAAGCGGTCGCTGACCCGCGCCAGCTTCTGGTGCAGCGCGCGCGCATCGCCCTCGTTGCGCACCATGTTGGCCACCATGCGGATGCGCCGCACGCCGAAATCGCGGCTGAGCACCTTGGTCAGGCCGTAGGCGTCGGTCAGCGAGGCGGGCTCGTCGCACACCACCAGGATCACGTCCGAGGCGGCGGCGGCAAACATGGTCACGTTGTCGGACAGGCCGGCAGCGGTGTCCACCAGCAGGAATTCGGGCGGGCGCGCCAGTTCGTCGAACGCGCGGATGATCGCCGCGTGCTCGCCGTTGTCGAGCTGCGCCAGCCGGCGCGCACCGGAGCCGGCCGGCACCACCTGCAGGCCGCGCGCGGCGGGCAGCAGCAGTTCCTCCAGCGTGCACTCGCCGTCGAGCAGGTGGCCGATGTGGCGCGAGGGGGTGAGCCCGAGCATCACGTCGACGTTGGCCAGGCCCATGTCGGCGTCCAGCAGCATCACCTCGCGGCCGGCGATGGACAGTGCCATCGCCAGGTTCACCGCGACCGTGCTCTTGCCCACGCCACCCTTGCCGCCGGCCACCGCGATGGTGCGGCACGGCGGGCGTGCGGGCGCGCCGTTGCCGAACAGGTTGCTGGCCTGGTGACCCGGCGGCAGCGCGGCCGGCGGGGTCGCCGGGCCGGCGGCCATGCCCAGTGTCTGTTGCAGCCCGAAGGCCTGGTCCATTGCAGGTACTCCGCTCATGCGCTGGCTACCGCCAGTCCGAACCGATCGGCCATCAGGCTGTCGTCGGGAATGCCGGTCTTCAGCGATTGCGCCGCGCGGCACACCAGCACGCGCGCGTCGGCCACGCTGATGTCCTCCGGCACGCGCTGGCCGTCGGTGGTGTAGTCCAGTGCCAGCCGGCGCCGGATCAGCACCGACAGCGCGCCGCCCAGGTTGGGCGCTTCGTCGAGCTTGGTCAGGATGCAGGCCTGCGGCTGCAGCGGCAGGTAGGCGCGCACGGCGTCGTCCAGCGACTGTGCATGCGTGTTCGCCGCCAGCACCAGGGTGGCGCGCAGTTCATTGGCCTGGGCCAGGGTGTCCAGCTGCTGGTTGAGCCGCGGATCGTGGCTGGCCACGCCGGCGGTGTCGATCAGCACGGTGTGGCGATCGCGCAGCAGCTCCAGCACCTTGCGCAGGCTGTCGCCGTCGTAGGCCGGGTAGACGCGCACGCCGAGCAGGCGGCCGTAGTGTTCCAGCTGCGCGGCCGCGCCGATGCGGTAGTGGTCGGTGCTGACCAGGGCGACCTGGTCGGCGCCGTGGCGCATCACCGCGCGGGCGGCGAGCTTGGCGATGGTGGTGGTCTTGCCCACGCCGGTGGGACCGACCAGGGCGGTGACCATCGGCGCATCGTCGGCCAGCGCGCGGCCGCTCACCGCCAGGCGGCGGCTGAGCATGCCCAGCGGCAGGTAGCGTGCCTGCTCGGCATTGATCTGCTCGGGCAGGTCGTCGACCAGCAAACGCGCCACGTCGGGCTCGATGCCGATGCGGGTCATCTCGCGCAGCACCCGCGCGCGCAGCGGCTGGCGCCGCTCCAGGTCGTTCCAAGCGAGGCTGGACAACTGCACTTCCAGCATCTCGCGCATGCTGCCCAGCTCGTTGCGCAGGCGCGCCGTGTCCTGCGCGGCACGTTCCATCAGCGGCGCGGCCGCGGCACCCGCGGCGACCGGCGCGGCAGGCGTCGGCTCGACGCGCGGACGACGCGGCGGCGGCGGTGCCACCGCGGCACGAGGCGCGGGCGCCTCAGCGACCGGCGGCTGGCTGTTCGCCGCCGGCAACGGCGGTGGCGGCTCGGCCGGCGCACGCGCGCCCCCCTGGCGCGAAGCCTCGCGCATCAGCGCTTCGTCGTAATCCAGCGCCGCGATGATCTCGATGCCCTCGGCAATCCGCCGCGTCGACAGGATCACCGCCTCGTCGCCCTGTTCCTCGCGCACCTCGCGCATCGCCTGGCGCATGTCGGGGGCTACGTAACGTTTGATTTTCATCTTTGCTCCGCAAACGGGAATGGGAAATCAGGGGATGGGGAATGGGGAACGGTCGGATGACCGCGAGGTGTGGGGTTGTGCAGCTCTTGCTTTTTCCATTCCCGATTCCCTGACGCCGGTTCCCGGCCCTTACCTTCCCAACGCCTGTACCAAACGCACCCGACGGTTGTCGGGCACCTCGTTGTAGGCCAGTACGTGCAGGTTCTGTGCCACATGGCGGGTGAAGCGCGCGAGCCATGGCCGCAGCGGTGGCGCAACCAGCAATACCGCGGGTTCGCCGCTCATTTCCTGGCGTCGCGCGGCATCGGCCACGCTCTGCTGCAGGCGGTCCGCCAGGCCCGGTTCCACCGCGGCTCCGGCCACGCCGCCGCCGCCGGAAAGCGAGCCGAGCAGGATCTGTTCGAGCTCCGGCGCCAGCGTGATCACCGGCACCTCGGTACCCAGCCCGGTGATCTCCTGCACGATCTGCCGGCCCAGCGCGACGCGCACGGCGGCGGTCAGAACGCCGGGATCCTGACTCTGCCCGGCGTGCTCCGCCAAGGATTCGACGATGCTGCGCATGTTGCGGATCGGCACCCGCTCGGCCAGCAAGTTCTGCAGCACCTTGACCACCACGCCCAGCGACAGCCGCTTGGGCACCAGGTCCTCGACCAGCTTCGGCGCGTTGGCGGCGAGCCGGTCCAGCAGTTGCTGCACGTCCTGGTGGCTGAGCAGTTCGTGCGCGTGGCCCTGCAGGATGTGCGACAGATGCGTGGCGATCACCGTGGCCGGGTCGACCACGGTATAGCCGTAGCTTTGCGCCAGCTCGCGCTGGCCGCTCTCGATCCACACCGCCTCCAGCCCGAATGCCGGGTCCTGCGTGGCGATGCCCTGCAAGGTGCCGTGCACCTGGCCCGGATTGATCGCCATCAGGCGGTCGTTGTGCACCTCGGCCTCGCCCATCGGCACGCCCATCAGGGTGATGCGGTAGGTGTTGGGGCCGAGGTCCAAGTTGTCGCGGATATGCACCGCCGGCACCAGGAAACCGAGTTCCTGCGACAGCTTGCGGCGCACCGACTTGATCCGCCCCATCAGCTCGCCGCCCTGGTGGGTGTCGACCAGCGGGATCAGCCGGTAGCCCACTTCCAGGCCCAGCGGATCGACGCTGGCCACGTCCTCCCAGCCCAGCTCCAGCCGCTCGGTCGGTGCGGCCGCCACCGGTGCCTCGGCTACCGACTCGGCCAGCCGCTCGCGCGTCTCGCGCTCGCGCTTGAACAGCAGCCAGGCGATGCCGCCGCAGATGCCGCCCAGCAGCAGGAAGGCCACGTTCGGCATGCCCGGGATCACGCCCATCACGCCCAGCACCACCGCGGCCACCGCCAGCGCGCGCGGCTGGCCGAACACCTGGCCGATCACCTGCTTGCCCATGTCCTGCGATTTGGACACGCGCGTGACGATCACCGCCGCGGCCACCGACAGCAGCAGCGCCGGCACCTGGGCCACCAGGCCATCGCCGATGGTGAGCAAGGTGTAGGTGCGCGCCGCCTCGCTGGCGGACAGGCCGTGCTGCATCACGCCGACGAAGAACCCGCCGACGATGTTGATGAACAGGATCAGGATGCCGGCGGTGGCGTCGCCGCGCACGAACTTCGAGGCGCCGTCCATCGAGCCGTAGAAGTCCGCCTCCTCGCGCACTTCCTGGCGCCGCTCGCGCGCCTGCTCCTGGGTCAGCAGGCCGGCGTTGAGGTCGGCGTCGATCGCCATCTGCTTGCCGGGCATGGCGTCCAGGGTGAACCGCGCGGTCACCTCCGATACGCGGGTGGCGCCCTTGGTGATCACCACGAAGTTGATCACCACGATGATGGCGAACACCACCAGGCCCACGGCGAAATTGCCGCCGATGACGAACTCGCCGAATGCCTCGATCACCTTGCCGGCGGCGCCGGGGCCGTCGTGGCCGTGCAGCAGCACCACGCGGGTGGAGGCGATGTTGAGCGCCAGCCGCAGCAAGGTGGCCATCAGCACCACGGTGGGGAACGCGGCGAACTCCAGCGGCCGCATCACGTAGACCACGGCCAGCAAAATCACCAGCGACAAGGCGATGTTGAAGCTGAACAGGATATCCAGCAAAAACGGCGGCATCGGCAGCATCAGCATGCCCAGCATCGCCAGCACGATCACCGGCGCGCCAACACCCCGTCGCGCGAGGTGTCTGAAATTGCCCAGTACGTCTGCACCCGTCATCGTTTTGACTCGTCACGCATCGCGGTAGGGGCCCATCAGGTCAGGATCGACCTCGGGGTTGGGTGCGGCCGGCGGGCTCTCGCCCTGCGCCGCGGCTTGCTTGAGCTGGTAGACCCAGGCGAGCACCTGGGCCACCGCGACAAACAGCGAAGCGGGGATTTCGCGGCCCAGTTCAGTCGTTGCATACAAGGCGCGTGCCAACGGCGGCGCTTCCACCACCGGGATGCGGTGGCTGGCCGCCACCAGGCGAATCTGCGCGGCCAGCACGTCGACGCCCTTGGCGATCACCCGCGGCGCGCCCATGCGGCCATCGTCGTAGCGCAGCGCCACCGCGAAGTGGGTGGGATTGACCACCAGCACGTCGGCGCGGGGCAGGTCCTCCATCATGCGGCGGCGCGCCTGCGCCTGCTGCACCTGGCGGATGCGCCCCTTCATCTCGGGGTTGCCCTCGCTCTCCTTCATCTCGTCCTTGATCTCCTGCTTGGTCATGCGCAGGTTCTTGGCGTGGTCGAACTTCTGGTACAGCGCATCGATCGCACCGATCAGCGCCAGGATCACGCCGAACCACAACGCGGCACGCCCGAGCAGCCCGATCGACTGCGCGATGCCGGCCGCCACCGAGCCGCGCCCGGTGGCCTGCAGTTCGCCCTGCCAGTGCTGCAGCACCAGCGCCAGCACGCCACCGATGAACAGCAGCTTGAGCAGCGCCTTGCCCAGTTCCACCAGGCCGCGCAGCGCGAAGATCTTGCCCAGCCCCTTGATCGGGTCGAGCCGCTCGAACTTCGGTTGCAGCGCCTCGGTGCTGAAGTTCAGCCCGCCCAGCAGCAGCGGCCCGGCCAGCGCGGCCAGCAAGGTGGCGATGGCCACCGGCGCGAACAGCAGCAGCGCCTCGTGCATCGCCGCGTGCAGCGCACTGCCGGCCAGCGCGTCGGTGAACAACGCATCGCGCGAGTAGCCCAGGCCCAACGCAAAGATGCGCCGCGCATGCTCCAGGCCGCTCTGCCCGCTGCCCATCAGCGCCGCCACGCCGGCCAGCACCACCAGCGCGCCGGACAGGTCGCGCGATCGCGGAACCTCGCCCTTCTCGCGCGATTCGCGAAGTTTCTTTTCTGTCGGTTGTTCGGTTTTTTCCTGGTCGCTGTCGTCGGACATGGCGTCAGCTCCCCATCAATTCGCGCATCAGCGACCAGGCATCACCCTGCAACGCCTGGAACGCGCCGGGCAGGCTGCGCAGCGACAACCACAAGGCGATGAAGCCCAGCGACACGGTGATCGGAAAGCCCACCGCAAACAGGTTCATCGACGGCGCCGCGCGGCTGATCGCGGCAAAGCCGATGTTCACCACCAGCAGCGACGTCATCGCCGGCAAGGCCACCCGCACCGCACCGGCAAACAGCTCCGTGCCGAACGCCACCACCGCGTGCAACGCGTTGGCGCTGACCGCCGGCGTACCCGGCGGCAGGGCATGGAAGCTGTCGGCCAGCAGCGCGATCAACTGCAAATGGCCGTCCATCACCAGGAACAGCAAGGTCACCAGCAACAGGTAGAACTGGCTCAGCACGGTGGACTGCCCGGCACCCGGGCTGACCACCTGGGCAAAACCAAGGCTCATGCTCTGTGCCACCAGCTCGCCGCCGAACGACACCGCCTCGAACACCAGCTTCAGCACGAAACCCACCATCGCACCGATCACCACCTGCCCCGCCAGCGTGGCCACGCCCGCGCCGCTCAATGGATCGATCGTGGTCGGCGCCAGCGGTGCCAGCACCAGCGAGAGCACCACCACCACGCCCACGCGGATGCGCGCCGGGATCACCGTGGAGCTGAACACCGGCGCTACCAGGCACAGCCCGCTGACCCGCCCCAGCGACCAGAACAGGCTGCCCAGCCACGCCGGGAGCTGCGCCAGATCCAGCGCAGTCATCTGATCGCGCCCGGCAGGCTCTCGATCAGCTGCGTGGTGAACTGCACCAGCAGGCGCAGCATCCACGGCCCCGCCACCAGCGCCACCAGCGCCATCGCGATCAGCTTGGGGATGAAGCTGAGCGTCATCTCGTTGATCTGCGTCGCCGCCTGGATCACGCCGATGAGCAGGCCCACCGCCAGCGCGGTGAGCAGCAGCGGCGCGGCCACCAGCATCGCGACATAGAGCGCGTGCTGGCCGAGTTCCATGATGGATTCGGGGGTCATCGGGGCGAGGAGGGAGTGGGGAGGAGTGAGGAGTGAGAGAGGAGCATCGCCCGCGAGCGAGCTCCTGCCACGGCGAAAACGAAAGCAACAGGCGCGACGTTTTTGACCTGGCTGTTCTGAAGAGTGCGGGCCAGGATGGTCCGCTGCTCTACCCGGGGCCCCTGTGCGGCGGTGAGGGGCGGACGACAGGCCGCGCAGCGGGCATCGACATGGATGTCGATGCCTTTTCGCCAGGGCAGGCGACGGCATGGATGCCGGAGTGGAGGCAACGCATGGAGCGGTTGCCCGATGCCCTGTCGAAAAGCCCGGCCGACCCTCACGGACTTGACGGGCAGGATGCCCGGCAAGCGCCAAGTGGGGTGGCCTTTCTCTTTGGTTACTTTCTCTTTGGCCACGCAAAGAGAAAGTGACTCGGCTGCCGCAGGCAGACGAACGCTCTTGCCTTGGAATGCAGCAAACGCATCGCGCACAGGGTGCGCTCCTACAAAGTAGCCAGAGCCCACGGCGGTCGGCGAACACGCGCTCACGTGTAGAAGCTCCCCGCCAGCGTGCCCAGCAGCAGTGTCCAGCCATCCACCAGCACGAACAGCATGATCTTGAATGGCAGCGAGATGATCATCGGAGAGACCATCATCATGCCCATCGACATCAGCACGCTGGCCACCACCAGGTCGATGATGAGGAACGGGATGAACAGCAGGAAGCCCATCTGGAACGCGGTCTTCAGCTCGCTGGTGAGGAACGCCGGCATCGCCACCTTGAACGGCACGTCGGCCTTGCTGGCGTAGGGCTTCTCCTTGGCCAGGCGGGTGAACAGCTGAAGGTCGGCGTCGCGGGTCTGCTCGAGCATGAAATGCTTGAACGGTGCGGAGGCCGCCGGCAGTGCCTGCTCGGCGGTGATCTGGCCGTCCATGTAGGGCTTGATGCCGTCGTCGTAGGCGCGGGTGAGCACGGGCGACATCACGAACAGGGTGAGGAACAGCGCCAGCCCCAGCAGCACCTGGTTGGGCGGCGTGGACTGCGTGCCAAGCGCCTGGCGCAGGAAGCCGAGCACGATGATGATGCGGGTGAACGAGGTCATCATCAGCGCGATCGCCGGCAGCAGCGTCAGCGCCGTCATCAGCGCCAGCATCTGCAGCGACAGCGTCCAGCTCTGGCTGCCGTCGGCGGCCGGTTGCACGTTCACCAGCGGAATGCCCGGCGTGGCCGCCAGGGTGGCCAGCGGCAACAGCAGCAGCGCGCCGCCGATGATCCAGTGCCGCGCGCTCACGAGCGCACCTTCAGTCGCGCCAGCAAATCGCCGAACACGGGTTTGAGCGGCTCGTTCGATGCCGCCGGAACGATGTCGCGCGGCGCCTCGCCGTCGTAGACATGCAGGGTGCGCATGCCACCGGGGCCGGTGCCGATCAACAGCCGCTTGCCGTCCGCGTCCAGCAGCAGCAGGCGCTCGCGCGCGCCCACGGCGAACGATTCCACGCAGCGGATGCGCCGCCCGCCGCCGCCCGGCCGACGCTGCAACCGACGCGTGACCCAACCGGCGACGAGAATCATCGCGATGATCGCCACCAGGCTGACGATCACCCGCAACAGTTCGCCGCCCACGTTGATGTCGGCGGCGGGCAACGCTGCCGGCGCCAGGGCCGCGACAATCCGATTCCCGATTGACTCGCCGCATCGGCGGCTCGCCCTGCGGGCCATCGGCTGCGCCGATGTTCGCTCCGGCATCCTGCCTGCGCGATCCGGTTTCACTGTCCTGAGCCTGTCGAAGGGCGAATTCACGGCGCTGTCACCGCAACTTGCGCACGCGCTCGGCGGGGCTGATCACGTCGGTCAGGCGGATGCCGAACTTCTCGTTGATCACCACCACCTCGCCGTGCGCCACCAGGGTGCCGTTGACGAACACGTCCAGCGGCTCGCCGGCGGCGCGGTCCAGTTCCACCACCGAGCCCTGGTTGAGCTGCAGCAGGTTGCGGATGCTGATGCGGGTGCGACCGACTTCCATCGCGAGGGTCACCGGCACGTCGAGGATCATGTCGAGGTTGACGTCGCCGCCATCGGCCGCGGCCCCGTGCAGGGCATCGAATTGAACGCGCTCGCCGGCATCGGCGAAGGCATCTGCAGACTGGTTCATGAGAGGTTCTTCCGGGTGGAGGGATCGGTGGCTGCCTGTCGCTCGCGACGACCGGCCGGGACATGGAAACGCACGGCGTTGCGGCCGTTGGACTGGCCGTAGCGGCCGCGGAAAACCGGCACGTCCTCGGCATACACGGTGGTCAGCTCGGGCAGCTGCACGGGGATCACGTCGCCGGGGCGCAAGTGCAGGAACTGGCCCAGGCTCAGCTGCGCCTCCAGCAGCAGCGAGCTCACGTCGACCTCGGCGTCGAGCACTTCCTCGCGCAGCATCTCGGCGAAGCGGTCGTCGCCATCCATGCGGTCGCTCTGCACGCCGGCGTCGAGCAGGGTGCGGATCGGTTCGACCATCGCGTAGGGCATGGTCAGGTGGACTTCGCCGCCGCCGCCGTCCAGTTCGACGTGGAAGCGCGACACCACCACCGTCTCGGTGGGACTGACGATGTTGGCGAACTGCGGGTTGATCTCCGAGTTGAGGTACTCGAAGTTGAGCGCCAGCACCGGCGCCCACGCCTCGGCCATCGCGCCGAACAGTTCGGCGAGCATGATCTGGATCACGCGATTCTCGGTCGCAGTGAAGTCGCGGCCCTCGATGCGCGCGTGGAAGCGGCCGTCGCCGCCGAAGAAATTGTCGATCACGGTGAACACCAGGCGCGGCTCGAACACCACCAGCGCGTTGCCGCGCAGCGGCTTGATGCGCACCATGTTCAAGTTGCTGGGCAGCGCCAGGCCGTGCACGTACTCGGCGAACTTCACCATCTTCACGCCCAGCACCGAGACCTCGCAGGTCTTGCGCAGCACGCCGAACAGCGCGGTGCGGAAGAACCGCGCGAAGCGGTCGTTGACCATCTCCAGCGTGGGCAGGCGGCCGCGCACGATGCGGTCCTGCTGGGTAAAGTCGTAGCTGATCACCGCATCCGGCGGCAGCGGTTCGTCGCTGCCGGTGGCCACCGTGCCGCCGGTGACGCCATCCATCAGCGCATCGATTTCGTCCTGGGAAAGCAGGTCGCTCATGGCCGTGGCTCCCGCCTACTGGATCACGAAGCTGGTGAAATACAGCGCGTCGATGCCCGGCCGGCCGAGCCGCTTGCCGACCACCTTGCGCACTTCGGCCAGCGCGTCGGCCTGCAGCTTCTCGCGGCCGGCGGTCTCGCTGACCGTCTCGAACTTCTGGCTGCTGAACAGCGAAACCAGCCCGTCACGCAGGATCGGGTCGACGTCCTTGGCCACCGTGATGGCCTGCTGGTCGTGCGCCATCAGGGTCACGCCCACCTGCAGGTAACGCAGCGCATCGCCATCGCGCAGGGTGACCACGAACGCCGGGTCCATCGCCAGGAAAATCTCCGGCTTGTTCGCCTCCGCCTTCGCCTGCTTGTCCGACCCGGCGCGATGCGATTGCCAGTAGTAGCCGCCGCCGGCCAGCGCGACGAGCAGCACCGCCACGATTCCGATCAGCAAGGGCGAACGCCGGCTCGGTACCAGCTCTTCGTCTTCCACTACCTCGGGTGCTTCGTCGTCGCTCATGGAGAATCTCGTGTGGGGATCGGGGCTGCCGTCGCCGGCTTGCGAGATGGAAAGCAATCCGCGTGCCATCACAAATACATGTTTTTATTCATGCATTTGCGTTGGTTTCAGGCGTGGGCGGCGCTTTCTTGACGCGTGCCGGAGCGGTGGCGCGGCGCCATCCCGACAGCGCGCCCGCGGCGGGCGAATGACGTTCCTGCAAGACGCCATTCCCCACAGGTCGGGTGCCGCCCGCCGGCTCTTCTTCGCGCCGGGACGAGGAAGCGGCGGGCAGTGCCCGCTCCAGGCAGCACGCCTGTTCGCGGATCGGGGTTCAGGCGAAGGCGTCGACGAGCCCGAGCTGGGTCAGCGGGACGGTCTGGCCGGGGCCGGTGACTTCGTCGATGGCGGCGATCTCGTCGCCCTGTCCGCGATGGCCGGCCTGGCCGCCGCGATCGTGCTGGCCCACGTCGGCGTGGCCGAGCGACAAGCCGTGGCGGGCGAGCATCTGGTCGAGCTGGGGCAGAGCCTGCTGCACGGCGGTGACGGCGCCGGGATGCTGGGCCTGCAACACCACGTCGACACGGTTGTGCTGCACGCTGATCTTCAGGTCGAGCGAACCCAGCTCTTCCGGATGCAGGCGGATGCGCGCCTGCTTGACGTCATGGCCGACGAACCAGGCCAGCTGCTGGCCCAGCTCCTGCGCGAAGGCGTGTGCAGGGGCCACCGGCACCGGCGCGGCAGTCGGCGCCACTGTCGCCGCGGTGTGGGTGATGACGGGCGCCGCGCCGGGGGCAGGGTCGAGTCGCACCGTTTCGCGGGTGGCGTCCGGGTCGAGCTTCAGCAGTTCGGCGGCAGGGACGGTGGTGGTCGCGGCCATGACGGCGGGGTCGACGGCAGGCGTGGCGGGCGCGGCGTTTGCTCCGGCCTGGCCGAGCGCGGCAAGCCCGGTCTGTGCGGCGGCCAGCCGTGCCGTCGTGGCGTCGACGATGCCGGCCGCGACGCTGCCGGCAGGTGCGGCGGGATGGACTGGCGCGGGAGCGATCAAGGCGAGCATCGCTTCGACCAGGGCAGCGGCGCCCGTATCGGTGTCGTCGTCCTTGCCACCGGCGGGTTCGACGGTGGCCACGTCGGCAATCGCCTTGGGTGGTGGCGGTGGCGGCGCCGCGACCGGCAGCGTGGGAGCGGTGGCGTCGGCAGCCGGCGGCGGCGTGACAGCGTCGCGCGATGTATCCAGGCGAGCGGCGGCGGACGACAGCTGCGCGTCCGGCCCCTTCGGCGAGGGATCGTCGCGACGGTCGCGCCCCGGGTCCGGGCCGCGCTGCGGGCGCGCATCGTGCGCATCGCGGGCGGGGGAACCGCCCTGCCCGCGCGCGTCCTGCAGGCGCTGGTGGAACGGTGGCGTGCCCGGCGACTCCGGCGTACCCGTGTTCGCGGCCGTCTTCGCGGCGACCGTGGAAGCGGACAACGATCCGACGTGGGTGGCAGTCATGGCATGAAGGCTCCTGGCGGGACAACACGGCCGCGCGGAGACGCAGGCACGTGGCCGAGGCGGGATCGGCGATCGCGACGCATCACGGCCGCCGGTGCTGGAAACGTTCGTCGAGCTCGGCCTGCTCGCGGCGTTCCTCGGCGCGGCGCTCGTTCTCGACGTGATGGGCGACCACGCTGTCCAGCGCGCTCTCGCGGGCGTGGCTGTGGGTCCAGTCCGCGCGCACCAGCTCCAGCTGGCGCTGCTGGCGGGCGACCTCGGCCACCTGCTGGGTGATCGCCTGGTCGATGCGCTGCACGAAGGCCTGCCGGTTGAGCATGGCGCTGACGCTGGAGGCGGCGTCGCCGCCGTTGGCGTATTCGTCGCGATAGCGATGCAGTTCGCTCAGCTGGTGTTCGGCGCGCGCCAGTTGCTGCTGCTGCGCGGCGAAACGGGCCAGCGCATCCTCGCTGCGCTGGCGGGCCTGGTCCACGGCCGGCTGCAATCGTTCGGCGCGGGAACTCATTCATGCACCTGTTCGGCCAGCGCGGCCAGGCGTTCGATGGCCTGGTCGAGGGTGATCGGTTCGTCCACTTCCTGCTGCAGGAACGCACGCAGTTGCGGCCACATCTCGATGGCCTGGTCCACCTGCGGGTCGGAGCCCTTCTGGTAGGCGCCCACCGCGATCAGGTCGCGTTGCTGGCGATAGGCGGAATAGACCTGGCGGAAGCGCTGCGCGCTGCGCATGTGCTCGCGCGTGGCGACCGCCGGCATCACGCGACTGATCGAGGCCTCGATGTCGATGGCCGGGTAATGGCCGGCTTCGGCGAGGTCGCGCGAGAGCACGATATGACCGTCCAGGATCGCGCGCGCCGCATCGGCGATCGGGTCGTGGCGATAGTCGTCGCCCTCGGTGAGCACGGTGTAGAACGCGGTGATCGAACCCTTGCCGTCGGCATCGTTGCCGGCACGCTCGACCAGCGCCGGCATCATCGCGAACACCGACGGCGGATAACCCTTGGTCGCCGGTGGCTCGCCGATCGCCAGCGCGATCTCGCGCTGCGCCTGGGCGTAGCGGGTGAGCGAATCCATCAGCAGCAGCACGCGCTGGCCGCGGTCGCGGAACCACTCGGCGATCGCGGTGGCGTACTGCGCGCCGCGCAGGCGCTTGAGCGGCGGCGCGTCGGCCGGCGCGGCGACGATCACCGCGCGGCGGCGGCCTTCCTCGCCCAGCGTGTGTTCGACGAACTCCTTCACCTCGCGGCCGCGTTCGCCGATCAGCCCCACCACCACCACGTCGGCGTTGGTGTATTTGGTCATCATGCCGAGCAGGGTGGACTTGCCCACGCCGGAGCCGGCGAACAGGCCCAGGCGCTGGCCACGGCCGACGGTAAGCAGCGCATTGATCGCGCGCACGCCGGTGTCCAGCGGGGTGTCGATCGGCTTGCGCGCCATCGGGTTGATCGGCTCGGCCTTGAGCGCAGCCTGCTCGTCCGATTCCAGCGGACCGTGCCCGTCCAGCGGCACGCCGTCGGCGCCGATCACGCGGCCGAGCAGGCCCGCGCCCACCGGCAGGCCGCCGCTGCGCGCGCACGGGCGTACCCGCGCATTCGGCAGCACGCCGTGCATGTCGCCCACCGGCATCAGCAGCAGGCGCTCGTCGGCAAAGCCGACCACCTCGGTATCCAGCGTGGCGCCGTCGGCAGTGTCGACCAGGCAACGCGCGCCGAGCGCGGCCTCGCAACCCTCGGCCTCCAGGGTGAGGCCGACCACCCGGCGCAGGCTGCCCTCGACCACCAGCGTGCGCGCGGTCTCGGCGAGACTGCGCCGCCTTGCCAGCTTCTGCTGCCACGTCTGGCGGCGTGCGGCGATGGCGGATTCAGGCGTCATGGACGGGAACGAGGAGTGAGGAGTGAGTGGTGGGAAGTGAGAGGGGGTTGTCGCCATCGGATGGCGTCGGTGATCCTGCCGTCATCCCGGCGAAATCCGGGACCCAGCGCCTTTCCGGTGCTTCGGAGACGCTGGGTTCCAGCTTTCGCTGGAACGACGAAAGGGAGTTTCCGGCGGGGTGCGGGGGGCGGTGACGGGAGACAGGACTCATGCATCGCCCTCCCCTGCTGCAACAACCTCGTCACCGGCGTCGTCGCCGAGCACGGCATCGACCACCGCGGCCAGGCGGGCATCCACCCGCGCATCCAGCCGCGAGCGCTCGCTTTCCAGGCGGCAGTCGCCGCGTGCCAGGGCGGGATCGGCGAGCAGTTGCCAATGGCTTTCGACCGCGCCGAGGTCATGCAGCAGGGCCAGGTCGTCCGGGTGCACGTGCACGCGCAGCTCGCGCGCGGCGGCGGGCAGCGCGGTCGCAGCCTGGCGCACGGCTTGCACGATCAGCTCGGGGGAGAGTTTCAATTCGCGCACGATGACCCGGCGCGCGATCACCGTGGCCAGCCGCGCCAGTTCCTTCTCGACCTGTTCGTCGAGCGACTGCAGCGGACGGGCGACGGCGTCGCACAGCGCGGCGAGTCGGGCCAGCTGGTCGCGCACCTGTTGCTGGCCGGCAGCCAGCCCTTCGGCGTGGCCGCTGGTGAAACCTTCCGCCCGCGCCTGCTGGTGCAGCGCCTCCAGCTCGCGCACGGTCGGTTGCGGGGCCGGCGGATCGGTCGCGCGGCGATGCGGGTGATCGTTGCCGACCTCGGGCAGTTCCCAGCGCCGGAAGTCCTGTGCCGCGTGGTGGAACACGGCGACCATCAGACGAACTCATCCCCGCCGCCGGCGAGGCTGAGCTGGCCGGCGTCGGACAGCTTGCGGGCGATGCCGAGCACTTCCTTCTGCGCCGCGTCGACTTCGCTCAGGCGCACCGGGCCCTTCACTTCGAGGTCATCGCGCATCATGTCGGCGGCGCGCTTGGACATGTTGGCGAAGATCTTTTCGCGGATCTCCGGCTCGGCGCCCTTCAGCGCGGTGACCAGGGTGGCCGAGGGCACTTCGCGCAGCAGCACCTGCATGCCGCGGTCGTCCAGCTCCACCAGATCCTCGAACACGAACATCAGGTCTTCGATCTTCTCGCCCAGCGTTTCGTCCTGGCTGCGGATGGCCGACATCAGCTCGGCCTCGCGGCTGCCTTCCATCGCGTTGAGGATGTCGGCGGCAGCCTTCAGCCCGCCGACGCTGGCGGACTTGAGTTTCTTGGAGCCGCCGGAGAACTGGCGCTCCATGATTTCGTCCAGCTCGTTCAGCGCATGCGGCTGCACGCCGTCGAGCGTGGCGATGCGCATCACCGCGTCGGAACGCACGCGCGGCGGCAGGTAGCCGATCACCTCGGCGGCCTGGTCCGGTTCCAGGTGCGCCAGCACCAGCGCGATGATCTGCGGGTGCTCCTGGTTGATCATCTCGGCGATGGCGCGGCTTTCCATCCACTTGAGCGATTCCAGGCCCTTGCTGGAACGCCCGAGCAGGATGCGGTCGATCAGGCCGCCGGCCTTGGTCTCGCCCAGCGCGTTGACCAGGATCTTGCGGATGTATTCCTCGGTGCCCACGCCGAGCGAGGTCTGCCGCCCGATGTCCTCGTCTAGCTTGTCCAGCGCCTTGGTCACGTGTTCGCGGCTGACACTGGTCAGCGCGGCCATCGCGGTGCCGATGGTCTGCACGTCGCGGGCGCTGAGGTGCTTGAGCACCTCGGCGGCGTCCTGCTCGCCCAGGGTCAGCAGCAGGATCGCCGCACGCTGGGCACCGGTGATCGGCGCGTCATGTTGGTTAGTTGCCATCTTCGCTTACCCAGTTCCTCACGACCTGCGCCACTTGCCTGGAGTTTTCGCCGACCAGGCGGCGAGCCTGGCCGATGCGTTGTTCGTACTCGAGCGCGGGCGTGGCACCGGCAAGCCGCGCCGGTTGGCCATCGGCCTCCGGCTCATCGGCCACGCGTACCGAAATCTGCGGCCTCGGCGCGGGCAGCGCCTTGGCATTGGACGTGCCGCGCGTCACGCCGCGCAGCAGCGGGCGCAGCAGGCCGAACGCCACCAGCAAGGCGATCAGCACGCCGATGCCCTGCTTGATCAGATCCATCGCGCCGGGGCGCTCCCACAGCGGCGGCTCGGGCAGCGCCTCGGGCGCCACCGGTCGCTGGAACGGCTGGTTCACCACGCTCACGCTGTCGCCGCGCGCGGCGTCGAAGCCCACCGCGTTCTTGGTCAGTTCGGTCAGCCGCTCCAGCTCCTGCGCGGTGAACGGCACGCCGGCGGGAGCCGCACCGGCGGCGCTGCCGGCGGTGGCCGGCCCCTTGTCGGCGAGCTTGTTGTCCAGCACCACGGCCACGGTGAGCCGGGCCAGTCGCCCCGCCGGGTCGCTGATGTGGCTGATGGTGCGATCGAGTTCGAAGTTGCGCGTGGCGCTGCTGGACACGTCGCCGCTGGCCACCGTGGCGCTGGATGCGGCGGCGGACGGGTTCGCCTTGCCGGCATCGGGGTTGGCCGCGGTGGGCTGCGCCACCAGACTGGGCGGCTGGTTGCTCAGTGCGCCGGGGATGCCGCCGCCCGCGGCACCGCCGCCGCGCCGCTCGCTGCTGGTCTGCTCGCTGCGCAGCGCCGGGTGATCGTGGCCGTAGGTTTCGGTGGCCTTTTCCGACTGGCTGAAATCGAGATCCGCATACACCTGCGCGCGCACGCGGCCGGGGCCGACCAGCGGGGTGAGCAACTCCTCGATGCGCTGCGCGTAGGTGTTCTCGATGCGCGTGGCCATGCGCAGGCGATCGTCGCCGACGGCGGCCGGGCTGCTCGGATCGGTGGTCAGCAACTGGCCCTGCTGATCGACCACCGACACCTCCCGCGCGTCGAGCCCGGGCACGCTGGAGGCGACCAGGTGCACGATCGCGGCGACCTGGCCGGCATCGAGCTGGCGGCCGGGATAGAGCGTGACCAGCACCGAGGCGCTGGCTTCGCGGTTGTCGCGGATGAACGCCGACGGCTTGGCCATCGCCAGGTGCACGCGCGCGGCGCGCACCGACTGCAGGCCGCCGATGGTGGCGCTGAGATCGCTCTCCAGCATCTGCTGGTAGCGGGTGCGTTCGGCCAGGTCGCTCATGCCGAACGGCGAATCGGACGCCGGCATCACGCTGCTGGTGGCGCTGCCGCGCGGCAGGCCCTTGCTGGCCAGCTTCAGGCGCAGGCCGGCCAGGTCGGCGGCCGGTGCCATGATCGAGGAGCCGTCCGCACTCAACTGGAACGGCGTGTTGCCCGCCTGCAGCTCCTGCGCCACCGCGGCGGCGTCCTTCTGGTCGAGCCCGGCATACAGCAGGCCGTAGTTCGGCCCGCGCGACCACAGCACCACCGCCACGCCCAGCGCCACCGCCGCAGCGATCGCCACCAGCAGCAGCATCTGGCGCGCGGCCGGGCTGCGGGCGATCTGCTTGAAGGGGTCCGGTCGCGCCGCGTCGTTGTCGCGGGCTGCGATGGCGTTGTCGGCCATGGTGTTGCTCGTGTGGGGTAAGCGGGGTCAGCGAGGCGCCGGGATCAGACCGGCATGTTCATGATTTCCTTGTACGCATCGACCATCTTGTTGCGCACCTCGACCATCGTGCGCAGCGAGAGATCGGCCTTCTGCACCGCGATCATGGTGCGGCCCAGGTCCGCGCCCGGATCGCCGCGCTCGAAACTGGCGGCCATGCGACCGGCCTCCATCTGGCTGCGCCCCACCGCTGACACCGACTCCTTCAACACCGACGAAAAGTCCGGCTGTCCCGCCACCGGCACGACCTTGGCCACTGCCGCCGGCGCGCGCACCTGCGCCGTCATCTGGCGCATCTGTGAAAGCAGGTTGTTGACGTCGATCGTGCTCATCGCGGTGCGTCCTCATGACGTATTCCCGACGCGTGGCGGGTTTCTTGGGGGTGGTTGCAGGAGGCGTGCCAGTTGGTGCCGGGAATCGGGAATGGAGAATGGGGAGTCGACAAAGCGGAACGCAGCGGCCTTTGCACTTGCGATTCCCCGTTCCCCATTCGCGATTCCCGGCCGCCCTAGGCGGCCAGGCTGCTCTGCAGCCCGTACTTGCGCAGTTTTTCGACCAGGGTGGTGCGTTGCATGTGAAGCAGGCGGGCGGCGTGGGCGACGACGCCGCCAGTGGCGTCCAGTGCCTGGCGGATCAGGCCGACTTCGATGTCGGCCAGGTGATCCTTCAGGTCGAGGCCTTCTTCCGGCAGCAGGCGTTCGGATTCGCTGGCCGGTTGCAGCGCAATGCCGGCGATCGCGTGCTCTTCGCTCATCATCGCCAGCGCCGTGGCGCCGTGTTCGTCGCCGGCCAGCGAGGCGCCGCGGTATTTCGCCGGCAGGTCGCTGCTGCGCACTTCGCCGTGCGGGAACAGGATCGCCATGCGCTCGACCAGGTTGGACAGCTCGCGCACGTTGCCCGGCCAGGCGTAGGCACGCAGCGACTGCATCGCGCCGGTGCTGAAGCGCACCACGCCCAGGCCCCGGCGCGCGCCGCGCAGGTTGAACTCGGCGATCAGGGTGGTCAGGTCGTCCAGCCGCTCGCGCAGGGAGGGCAGCTCCAGCGGGAACACGCTGAGGCGGTAATAGAGATCCTCGCGGAAACGATCCTCGGCGATCGCCTGCTCCAGGTTGCGATGGGTGGCGGCGATGATCCGCACGTCGCAGTGCAGCGTCTTGTTGCCGCCGACGCGCTCGTAGGCGCGCTCCTGCAGCACGCGCAGCAACTTCACCTGCATCGGCAGGCTCATGTCGCCGATCTCGTCGAGGAACAGGGTGCCGCCCTCGGCCATCTCGAAGCGGCCCTTGCGCGCACTGATCGCGCCGGTGAAGGCGCCCTTCTCGTGGCCGAACAGCTCGCTTTCCAGCAGCTCGGGCGGGATCGCGCCGCAGTTGATCGCCACGAACGGCTTGCCGCGGCGCGGGGAATGTTCATGGATCGCGCGGGCGACCATCTCCTTGCCGGTGCCCGATTCGCCCAGCACCAGCACGTTGGAGTCGAACGGCGCCACCTGGCGGATCAGCCCGTTGACCCGCACCATCGGCGCGGAGTCGCCGACGAAGCGCAGCCCGCCGGAACGCCCGCCGAGCAGACGCGCATAGACATTGCGCAGCGCCTCGGTGAGCTTCTCGTAGCTGAGCGGGAAAGCCAGCGTGGCGGTGCGGCCGGCGAACGGGGATTTCGCCGCGCCCAGCCGCTGCGCCCAGGGCGAATCCTCGGCCAGCAACACCGGAATGTGCGCGGCGCTGGCGCCGAGCAGCGCGAACTGCCGCTCGGCTTCGGCCGTATCGTCGATGCCGCCGACGTAGACCGCGCGCCAGTCAGGGGTGGACTCGCTGGTGTCGGTGCACTGCGCGCCGTGCTGGGGGTGGTAGCCCAGGAAGTGGAGCGCCGACATCACGGCATTGACTCGCGCCGCATCGGATTCAATCACCAGGAAATCGAATTGCTGCATCTCTACTCTCCGTCTTGCATCGTTGGCGTACCCAACTTCCGGCATGGCCATTTTTTGTCACCGTCGGCAAGTCGTCGCCGGGCTGATGGACCGGTTGCAACAAGGAGGCCAGTTTCTGGCGCACGGGGCGCCGACAAAATGACGCAGATCGGCCACCCGCTCCGTGAAAATTTCCAGAGCCGGTTCGAGCTGTCGCATGTAAACGTTTGATGCCGCACGTTTGTGCCGGCATTCGTCTGCGATCGTGCGGGGTCGGCGGAGCTCGGCGGGGCGCGAAAACGCTGACGGCGCGTGAGGGTTTTCCTGCACGCGAGTTCTCAATAGTGTGAACTGGGTCTCGCGACGCCGACGGCGCATCCGCGCCCGCGGCGGCGGGGGTCGGCGAACTCAACCCGGAAGCTGGCGCGCTTCTGCCACTTTGCGTCGGTGATGACGAAAAACGAGGCGCTCAATTGCGTCACTTTGCGCGTCGCTCAGCGAGGTGAAAGCGACGAAGGTTCGACCATCGTCGAATTGCTTTTCGCGCAGCGCCGGCAACTCCAGCGGAAGGCTGCGGCAATGCTCGAAACGCAGGCCCAGCAGCACTGCGTCGCCCGGCAACGCGACGTCCGCAGCGAGCACCGCGCCACGTGCGTTGAAGCGCACCAGGCGCTGTGCCGGCAGCGTGCCGGGCGGCACCAGCAGGCGGTTGACGATGTCCACCAGCGCGGTGAGCTTGGCATCCATGCGGCGCATTTCCTGCACCAGCGGATTGTCGTCGTCGGGCGTCTCGACACGGCGTTCTTCCAGCGCCGCGATCGCCGCCAGCGCATTGCCGTTGCGCTCGGCCAGCGCCAGCGCCAGCGCCTGCGGCATCGGCCAGGCCAGCGGCTCGATCGCCACGTGCAGCAGTTCCTCGACGCTGACCCGCTGCTCGAACTCGTTCCAGCTGGCGTTGTTCATCGTGCGGCTCCCGGATATCGGCTGTCGGCCTTGGCGGCAAGGCCTGCATGGCGCGGGCCATCTGCCGTGCATGATGACATCGCCGGGCGATTCAGGCCTGCGCGTAGGCCGCGATGGCCTGGGCCCGGTCACGCTCGCGCTGCCACTGGTGGGCGAGCGCATCGCGTGCCGTCACCAGCAGGGCCTGCAGTTGGCGATCGCAGGCGAGGATCTGGCCGAGCTGGGCGTGGGTGGCCGCGTCGGGGTGGTGCTGGCGATGCACCAGCGGGGCGCGCGCTTCTTCCAGCTGCAGCAGTTGCTGCCAATCTTCCGCGCGCGCGGCGGCGAGCATCGCGCGGGTAATCACCAACGCGCTGGTCAACGCCGAGTTGTCCTCGAAAGTTGACGGCGACATGGTTCAGGCGCCTGCCACGCGACCGACGGGGGCGGTTGCCGGCGACGGGCCGATCTGCACCCAGCTGTCGCGCACCTGCTGCAACAGCCGGCTGACCTCGTCGATGATGCCGGCGTCGTCGCGCAGGTTGGCCTGCAGCAGGCGCCGGCTCATGTATTCGTAGAGCGAATCGAGGCGGTCGACCAGGGTCGGGTCGGCCTTGCGGTCGAGCGCATCGCGCAAGCCGCCGAGGATCTCGATGCAGCGGCTGATGGTTTCGCCCTTGGGCCCCGTCTCGCCGCGCATCATGTGCGCGCGGGCCTTGACCAGGCGCTCCAGTGCGCCATCCATCAACAACGTGATCAGGCCGTGCTTGTCGGCCGACTCCACGCCGCCGTGCGAACGAACCTGTTGGTAGGCGCCTGCGCCGTAACCGAATCCCATGATCGTCTCCTGCCCTTACTTCTTGTTGATGTTGTTCAACGCGTCGAACTGCTGCTGCAGGTAGCTGCTGGTGCTGTTGAGCTTGCTCATCAGCGTGTCCAGCGCGGTGAACTGCGCCTGGTAGCGCGCGGTGAGGTCGGCCATGCGGCTGTCCAGCGTGGCTTGCTGGTCCTTCAACGCGCTCAGCTGCTGGCTGATGCTGCTGGTGCGGCCGGCCAGCGTGCCGTTCGGACCGACCCACTGGTCGAGCTGGCCGTTCAACTGTGCGGCCAGGCCGGTATCGCCGCCGAACAGCTGGCTGGCGAGCTTGCCGCCGTCGCTCATCGCCTGGGTCAGCTTGCCGTTGTCCAGCTTCAGCGTGCCGTCCACCTGCAGCGAGATGCCCAGCGCGGCCAGCGAGGTGCCGTTGGCCACGCCGCCCACCAGCCGCGAGAGCGTGCTGTTGATGCCGTTGATGGTGGCGTCGCCGATCATGGCGCCGGCCGTGCCACTGGTAGCGTCGTACTTGGTGAGGTTCTGGTAGATCCCCACGAAACTGTTGTAGGTATTGACCAGGTTGCTCAGCGCGCTGCTGCCCTTGCTGGGGTCGTTGGCCACGGTCAGCGTGGTCTGGCCCGAAGCGACCAGGTTGAGGGTCAGGCCGTCGATGGCGCCGCTGACGCTGTTGCCGGCGCCGTGGCCGGCTACGCCGTCGATGCTGTACTGGGCATCCTGTGCGGCGGTGATGACGGTCAGCGCGTTGCCGCTGCCGGCGGCCGCGTCGTAGTCGAGTGCGGCCAGGCCGCCGTCGCCGCCGCTGCTGCTCACCACGAAACCGTTGGCCGCGCCGGTGCGGGTACCGCTGAGCACCAGGTGCGCGCCGTCGGTGCCGGTGACGATGGTGGCGCTGATGCCGGGGTTGTCGCTGGCCTTGTTGATGGCGTCGCGAACCTGGGCCAGCGAGTTGTTGCTGTCGGTGAGGTCCAGGCTCATCGACTGGCCATCCACCGCGAGGGTGAGCGTGCCGGTGCCCACCTTGGCGCTGCTGTCGGCGAACGCGCCGGAGGAGGCCTTGAGTGCGGTGGCCAGCTGGGTGACGTCGATCTTGTAGCTGCCGCTGACCGGGGAGCCGGAGGCCGTGGCACCGAGGACGTCGGTGTCGGCGGAGGTCACCGTGCGCGCGTTGAAGGCGCTGCCGTCGGTGATCGAGGCCATGGCCGATTGCAGCGCGGAGAGCGCGGCGCCGACCTGGCCCAGGCCGGACAACTGGGTGTTGGCCAGGGCGGCCTGGTTGGTGATCTGGTTCTGCTGCGGCGCCTTCTTGGCGGCCACCAGCTTGTCCACCAACGTGGCGACATCCAGGCCGGAACCCACGCCCATGGAGGTCAGCAAACCCGTGGTGGGTGTGGTCGAACCTACCGTGATAGCCATGGACGTCGATTCCTGTAATGAGGGAAACGGCCGCGGGCTGTCCGCGGCCGTTTCGGGTCAAGCAGTTACTGCAGGAGCTTCAACACGCTCTGCGTGGTGGCATTGGCCTGCGCCAGCACCGAGACGCCGGCCTGTTGCAGGATGTTGGCGCTGGACATGTTCGCGGTCTCCGCGGCGAAGTCGGCATCCTGGATCTGGCTGCGCGACGCGCTCAGGTTCTGCGAAATGGTCTGCAGGTTGGCGATGGTGGAGGTGAAGCGGTTCTGCACCGCGCCCAGGTCGCTGCGCATGGAGCTGATGGTGCCCAGCGCCGAGTCGATGCGGCTGATGGTGTCGTTGGCACCGGCCACCGACTTCACGTTGGCACTGGCCAGGTCGCCGCCAATGGCGTTCGTGGCGCTGAACCCGAGGACGCCGGTACCCTTGGCGCCGCCGACCGTGAGCGCTTCCTGCGAGGCCAGGTGCAGGACACCCGTCGTGGCATCGGCGTAGGCCGAAACACCGGCGATGCCCTTGGCGTTGATCGCGGCCGCCAGCGAAGCGGCGTCGTTGAACGTGCCGCTGAACGTCGTCACGGCACCCGAGCCCGCTTGCAGCGAGAAGTCGCTGCCGTCGGCGGCCAGCACCAGCGGGGTTGCGTCGCCGACGGCCACGCCGGTGACACCGGCGGTGACGGCGCCAACGGCCGCATTGGTGCCGGCAGTCACGGTCATTGCATCGGTGGTGGCCGTGTTCTGGGTGATCACCAGACCACCGGCAGAATCGGTGACCGTGTACTTGCCCGCCGCGTTGGAGTCTGCGTCCAACTGGCCCTGCACATCGGCGGCCATGGTCGCATAGGTGCCGCTGGCGTTGGCAGCTACGTTGACGGACACGCCCGCAAAGGTGAAGTCCGTGGCCGCCGTGGCTGAAGCAACGGTCACCGCAGCCGTACCGACAACGGCCGTCGTGGCCGAAGTGGCGACGAACACGCCCGTGGCGCTCGTGGCCGAGGCGATCTTGCCCACCTGCGACGCGCCCGCGCCCTGGCTCAGGTTGACCGAAATGGTCTCGCCGACGTTGGCACCGATCTGGAACGCGGCCGAACCGAAGCTGCCGTCCAGCACGTGGCGGCCGTTGAAGGTGGTCTGCTGCGAGATACGGGTGATCTCGGCGAGGCGCTGCTGCACTTCGGCGTCGAGCGCGGCGCGGTCGGAGTCGGAGTTGGTGGCGTTGGCGGACTGCACGGCCAGCGTGCGGATGCGCTGCATGTTGTTGGTCACCTCGTTCAGCGCCGACTCGGTGGTCTGCGCCAGCGAGATGCCGTCGTTGGCATTGCTGACGGCCTGGTTCAGGCCGTTGATCTGGGTGGTGAAACGGGTCGAGATGGCGAGGCCGGCGGCATCGTCCTTCGCGCTGTTGATGCGCATGCCCGAGGACAGGCGCTCGATCGCGGTGGCAAGTTTGCTCTGCGAGGCAGCCAGATTTTTCTGGGCATTCAGCGAGCTGATGTTGGTGTTGACGCTCATGACCATGGGAATTCTCCGAATCGAGTTGGTATGCCGACATTGGTCGGCTCAGACAATCCGGCGGGGATTCACCATTGAATGCATCCGCCTTGTGTGCTGTTTCGACCCGTCACACCAAAACTTGAGCCTTGTCAACGCAAATAATCGAAAAGTTTTGAGCCCTGGATCTTGGTGAACGTCTGCTGCGCGGCTTGCAGCGCGGTGGTCTGTGCACCGAGCTGGCTGATCGCGTCGTAGTAGTTCAGATCCTGCACGTCGGAGAGCGACGTCTTGTACTGCAAGGTGAGGTCGTCATTGAGCGCGCCCTGCTGATCCAGCGCGTTCATGCGCGCGCCGACCAGGCCGCGCGTGCGCGTGATGGAGTCGAGCGCCTGGTCGAGATTGGCGAACTCGGTATTGAGCGCGTTCTGCATGGGCGCGTCGCCGCCGTTGGGCGTGCGCAGCGTCTTGATGATGTTGTCCAGCGTGGTGAACACGTCCTGCTTGCCCGAGGCGCCGAGCGCGAAGCTGTCGCCGGCATCAGGCGTACCGCTGAAAGCGACCTGCGCACCGCGGAAGCTGACGCTGCCGCCCTTGGCCGGGTCGTAGCTGCCGCTGTCGAGCACGGCGCCGCCGGCATCGAGCACTTCGTACGCGTCGGCGGCGGTGAACACGATGCTGTAGGCACCGCCGTCCCATGCCGACGGACTGGCCGACGGATCGCTGACGCTGCTGGCGCCGGCCACCATCGAGCCGGTGTTGGCCGCCGCGGCGCTCACCGCGAAGGTGCCGTTGCCGGTGGGGATGTCCATGAACACCGCGCTGCCCGCGTCGCCGGTGGCCACCTGCAGGCCGGGACCGGCCGCGACCATGCGCTGGCCGTCATCGCCGAGGTAGCTGACCGAGTCGCCCGAGACGAACGGCTGCGTGCCGGTGCGGTTGCCGGCGAAGATGTATTCGCCCTGGCCGTCGGTGCTGTTGGCCTGGCCCAGCATCTGCCCGCGCAGTTGCGACAGTTCGGCGGCGATGTCGCCACGGCTGCCGTCGGTCTGGCTGCCGTTGGCCGCCTGCAGCAGCAGAGTGCGCACGCGCTGCAGCACGTTGCCGGTGTTGGACAGGGTCTGGTCTTCCAGGCCCAGCCGCGCGTTGGCCGAGGTGATGTTGCGCTGGTATTGCGCCGAGTCGGCGATCAGGTGCGACATGTCCAGCGCGCGCGCCGCGCCGACCGGATCGTCGGACGGCTGGTTGATCCGCTTGCCGGTGCTGAGCTGCGTGTTGAGATCGGACAGGTCGCTCTGCCGGTTCATCATGCTGCCGACGGACTGCTGCTGGATCCAGCTGGTGGAGACGCGCATGGTTAACTCCGCACCGCGCCGAGCAGCGCGTTGAAAATGCTGTTGGCCGTGCTGATGACCTGGGCCGAGGCCTGGTACGCCTGCTGGTAACGCACCAGGTTGGCGGCCTCCTCGTCCAGGTTCACGCCGGAGACGCTCTGCTGCGCGCCCATCGCCTGGTTGTAGACCGCGGTCTGCGTGGTCAGCTCGTCCTTGGCCAGCGCGCCGGCGCTGCCGACCTGACCGACCAGCTGGCTGTAGGCGCGACCGGTGCTGGTGACGCCGCCGTCGAGCACGCCGAGATTGGCGACCTTGCCCAGCATCAGCGCGTTGGCGTTGTCGCCCTGCGCGTTGCTGTTGGCCTTGAGGCTGAAGCTGTCGCCGGCCTGCGGCGCGCCATCGAGCTGCATGCTCCAGCCGTTGTGCACGATCGGCTGGCCGGCGGTGAAGGTCTGCGCCGGGCCGCCGTCGATGCTGTAGCTGGTGGCCGAGCTGAACACGATCGAGGAGGCGTTGAACAGCGCCGGGTCGCTGCCGTCGGCGATGCTGGCGCGTGCCGTGGCGGAGCCGGTGTTGCCGGCGCCGGCGGCGACCACGAACGGCGCGGCGGCGGCGATCCGGTCGGGCTGATCGACGGTCACGGCGAAGCTGGCCGCGGCATCGCGGCTGGGCTGCACGCGGAAGCTGTCACCCGCGCTGGCGCCGCCACCGACCACCAGGCTGAGGCCCGCGGCGGTGAACGGGTCCGCACTGGTGCCGCTGCCGCCGAGCGCCACGGCATTGCCGCTGGTATCGCGCATGCTCCAGGCCGTGCCGTCGAAACTCAGCACGTATTCCTTGGCGGGCAGGGCCCCGATGTCGGTGATGCTGGCGGCGACCGTGCCGCTGCCGGTGTTGGTCGAGGCGCCCTGCACCGTCGGCCCGGCGGCGGCGAAGAACTGGCCGCCGACGTCGCCGTGCAGATCCACGCCCTGCGCATGCTGCGCGTTGAACGCGCTGGCCATCGCCTGCGCCGCGCGGCCGAGCTGGATCTGCGCCGGGTCCAGCACATTGCTGCGGAAATCCAGCAGCGCGCCCAGCGCACCGCCGCCGATGCGCCCGCTGATCACGTTGCCGCTGCCGGCGCCCACCACTTCCACGCGGGTGGCGTCGTAGACGTTGGCGGCCGTACCCAGCGCATGCGCCTCGGTGCCGGTGACCAGCGCCTGGCCGTTGCCGGCGAACACGCTGATGGTGTTGTCGTTCTGCGGCACCACGCTGATGCCCACCTCGCCGGCCAGTTTCTTGACCAACGCATCGCGCTGGTCGAGCAGGTCGGCCGGAGGCATGCCTTCGGTGGAGGAGAACGAGCGGATCTTCTCGTTGAACTTGGCGATCGACTGCGTGTCGACATTGATCGCGTCGACGGTGTCGCCGATCTGCTGCTGGATCTGCCCGGACAGCTGGCTGAACTGCCCCGACAACGCACGGAACGTGGTCGCCAGGCCGCCGGCACGGGCCAGCAACACCTGGCGCGAGGCGGCATCCGACGGCGCATTGGCCATGTCCTGCACCGCGCCGTAGAAACCGTCCAGCGACGTCTGCAAGTTGCTGCTGCCGGCCAGCTGGTTGTTGAGCTGGGCGGTCAGGCCCGCCATCGTGCTGGCACGACCCTGGCCCGAGCTGGCCGACCACAGCGAGGCGTTGAGGAATTCGCTGTAGGCACGCTGCACCGCCACCGTATTGACGCCGGTGCCGACGTAGTAGCCCGCCTGGCCCTCGGGCAGGCGCGCGCCGAACGACACCACCTGGCGGCTGTAGCCGTCGGTGTTCACGTTGGCCACGTTGTGGCTGACCGTGCTGAGCCCGATCTGCGAGGCGAGCAGCCCGGACACGCCGGTCGAAAGCATGTCAGCCATGGAACATCCTCGACGCATGGCACACCGCCCGGATCGCGCGGTGCGTGGAAACGTTAACGGCCGGAGGAGGGATCACTTGAATGCCTCCGGCTGCTGCAGCGCCGCCAGCGCCTCGCGCATCTGCGCGCTGTTGGCGATCGCCGTGATCTTGGCCACGTATGCAGGGTCCGTCGCATACCCGCCATGCACCAACCCGCGCGCGAACGCGGCGATGTTCTCGCCCTGCCCCAGCGCCTGCTGGTAACGCGGGCTGTCGGCAATCAACTGCGCGTAGTCGGCGAACGAATCGGCCGGCGAATCGTAGGCGCGGAACGCGTCGCGCCGGCGCACCGCCACGCCGTTCTCGTACTCCAGCGTGGGCACGCTGACCTTGTCGCCATCCCAGCTGCTGCCGGCCTTGATGCCGAACAGGTTGAAACTGCTGCTGCCGTCGCTGCCCTTGGGCAGGTGCTTGCCCCAGCCGGTTTCCAGCGCGGCCTGCGCCAGCAGCGCGCGCACGGAAACGCCCAGCTTCTTCGCCGCCTCGGCGGCATGCGGCGCCAGGGCGCGCACGAAGTTCACCGGGTCGCCGCCGGGAAGCCAGTGGGCGGCGGTGTCGGCCACGTCCATCGCGCCGCGGGTCATGCGGTCGACCACGTGCTGCCACGGTGAGTCGTTGTCGGCGGTCGACGGCATGCCGATCGCGCTGGCTGCGTCGTCGCCGGCAACGGGCTCGTTGCCCAGCTGCAGCAACGCGCGCACGTGCGCGTTGCGCACATCGGCGACCGGCACCGCAAAAGGCTGCCGGGGCGCCGCGGCCGCAGCCGCCTCGCCCTTGCCGCCAAGCTGGCGCACCAGCATCTTCGCGATGCCCAGGCCGTTCTTGCCGTTGGCCAGGCTCAGCGAGAGCTGCTGGTCGAACAACTGGCGATAGGAGTCGACCTGCTCGCTGCCGGCGAGGTCGCTGCCCATGCCGGCGTTCGCCTCGCGCATGGACTTGAGCATCATCTGGGTGAAGATCGCCTCGAACTGCTTCGCCACCGCCGGCAGCGCGCTCTTGCCGCCGTCGCTGCGCGCCTGCGCACGCAGTTGCTGGAAGCCGGACAGTTCGGTCCAGGTGTCCAGCGCGGGGGAAGCGGGATTCAGCGGCGTCATGGCATCACCTCGCTCAGATCACCACCAGGTCGGCATGCAGCGCGCCGGCCTGCTTCAGCGCCTGCAGGATCGAGATCAGGTCGCTGGGCGTGGCGCCGACCTGGTTCACCGCGCGCACGATGGCGTCCAGGCTCACGCCCGGGCCGAACTTGAACATGTGCGCGCCTTCCTCGCTGACCTGCACGCTGCTGGACGGCACGATCGCCGTCTGGCCCTGGCTGAAGGGCGCCGGCTGGCTGACCTGCGGTTGTTCGCCGATGGTCACCTGGATCGCGCCGTGCGCCACCGCCGCGGCGGTGACGCGCACGTCCGAGCCGATGACCACGGTGCCGGTGCGCGAGTTGACGATGATCCGCGCCGGCGCATCGCCCGGCTGCACGTCGAGATTCTGGATCGCGCCCAGCCAGGCCACTTTCTGCGCCGGGTCCTGCGGGCCGCGCACCGAGACGGTGCCGCCGTCCACCGGCTGCGCGGTGCCGGCGCCATACGCGTGGTTGATCGCGGTGGCGATGCGCGTGGCGGTGGTGAAATCCGCCGTGTTGAGGTTGAGCATCAGGTCGCCGCCGCCGGCGAACGAGGAGGCCACCACGCGTTCCACCGAGGCGCCGTTGGGGATGCGTCCGCTGGCGGAAATGTTCACCTGCACGCTGGAGCCGCTCTTGCCCTGCGCGCTGATGCCGCCGACCACCACGCTGCCCTGCGCCACCGCGTAGACGTTGCCGTCGGCGCCGCGCAACGGCGCCATCAGCAACTGGCCGCCGCGGATGCTCTTGGCGTTGCCGATCGAGGCGACGGTGACGTCGATGGTCTGGCCCGGCTTGGCGAACGGCGGCAGGTCGGCCGTCACCATCACCGCCGCGGCGTTCTTCAACTGCGGCCGCGCATTGGCCGGCACGGTGATGCCGAACTGTTGCAGCATGTTCTCCAGGCTCTGCGTGGTGAACGGCGCCTGCGTAGTCTGGTCGCCCGAGCCGTCCAGGCCCACGACCAGGCCGTAGCCGATCAGCTGGTTGCTGCGCACGCCCTGCACCTGCACCAGGTCGCGGATCTTGTCGGCGTGGGCCGGGGCGATGAGCAGCAGGCACAGCGCGATGCCAGACACGAACCGCACACTGGCTCCCTCTCCCCTGCGGCGACCGAAGGGAGTCCCCTTGCGGGTGGAGGAGGGTTGGGGTGAGAGGACACGCTTGCGAAAGAGGTGGGCGAGGCGACACATGAAAGCAAAGGCGTTGCGTACGTGCGTGGATTTGCTCGCGACAATCCGCCCCTCATCCCAACCTTCTCCCCGAGGGGGAGAAGGGGCAAAGGTGCCGTGCGGGTTCGCACCCTCGTGCCTCCGCGCACCCGTCAAGCCAATGGACAAATGGGCGTTCATTCAAAAGGGCATCCACTTGGAATTGAAGAAGCGCGACAGCCAGCCGCGCGTGTTCGCGTCGGCGAGGGTGCCGCGACCGGTGTAGCTGATCCGTGCGTCGGCGACGCGGGTGGACGGCACCACGTTGTCCTGGCCGATGTCCTGCGGACGCACGATGCCGGCGATGCGCACCAGCTCCTGGCCCTGGTTGATGGTCAGCCACTTCTCGCCGCGCACGATCAGGTTGCCGTTGGACAGGCGCTGCGCCACGGTGACGGTGATCTGCCCGGTGAGCTGGTTGCTCTGGCTGCTCGAGCCGGCGCCGTCGAAGCTGCGCTCGCCGTCCAGGCCGATGTCGGCGACCTTGCCGCCGATCGCCAGCGCATGCCCGAGCACGGTGGGCGAGGCGAGCTTGGCCTTGTCGGTCTTGCTGGTGGTGGTGGTGGCCTTCTTGCTGGCCTGGGTGCTCTCCACCAGCGCGACGGTGAGGATGTCGCCCACGCGATGCGCGCGCGGATCGGCGAACAGCTCCATGTTCTGCTGGTCGTGGTAGATCGAGCCGTCGGCGGGCGTCGCAGCCATCTGCGGGGCGGGCGGCGAGGTCGGCGCCCACTGCGCGTCGTCGCGCGCGCCGGGGCCGCTGGCGCAGCCGGCCAGCAGGGCCAGCGCGCACAGGGCAAGGGGGAAACGGCAGGCAAGCATCACGTCGCGCCTCAGGTCTTGTTGGTGAGGAACTGCAGCATCGAGTCGGCGGCCGACACCGCCTTGGAATTCATCTCGTAGGTGCGCTGGGTCTCGATCATGTTGACCATCTGCTCCACCACGTTGACGTTGGAGGACTCCAGTGCGCCCTGCGCCAGCGTGCCCAGGCCGTTCAGGCCGGGCTGGCCGATCTGCGGGGAACCGCTGGAGGCGGTCTCGAGATAGAGGTTGTCCCCGTTCGGCTGCAGACCGGCGGGGTTGATGAAATCGGCCAGTTGCACGGTGCCGATCTGCTGGGTGGCGGCCTGGCCGGGCAGGCTCACGCTGACCGTGCCGTCGCTGCCGATGGTGATGCTCTGCGCATTGGGCGGAACGCTCAGCGCCGGATCCAGCGCGTAGCCGTTGGCGGTGACGATCTGCCCGTTCTGGTCCATGTGCAGCGAACCGTCACGGGTGTAGGCGATGCTGCCGTCGGGCATCGTCACCTGCAGGAAACCGCGGCCCTGGATCGCCAGATCCAGCGAGTTGCCGGTCTGTTCGATGTTGCCCTGGGTGAAAAGCTTCTCGCTGCCGACCACGCGCACGCCGGTACCCAGCATCAGGCCGGACGGCGCCTGGGTCTGCTCGGTGGTCTGCCCGCCGGGCTGACGCAGGTTCTGGTAGACCAGGTCCTGGAACGCGGCGCGCGCGCTCTTGTAGCCGGTGGTGTTGGCATTGGCGAGGTTGTTCGAGATGACGTCCATGCGCGTCTGCTGCGCATCGAGGCCGGTCTTGGCTACCCACAAGGATGAAAACATGTCGTTGGACTCCGTCTGGACGTCTGGATGTCTGTTTTGGCGAGGCCGGTCAGGTCATCTGCAGCAGGCGCGAAGCAGCCTGCGCGTTCTCGTCGGCGCTCTTGATCGAGCGGATCTGCAGCTCGTACTGGCGCGACAGCTGGATCATCTGCACCAGCGTCTGCGAAGGGTCGACGTTGCTCGACTCCAGCACGCCGGATTTCAGCGCCACCGCCGGGTCCGCCTGCGCGGTAGTGCCGTCGGCGAGGTGCATCAGGCCGTCGCTGCCCAGCGCGAGCTGGTCGACCGGCGGGTTGACCAGCTTGATCCGGCCTACCGCGGCGATGGTTTCCGGCGACTGGCCCATCGGCACCACCGACACGGTGCCGTCGGCGCCGATGTTCATCTGGCTGCTCTGCGGCACGCTGATCGGGCCGCCCTCGCCCAGCACCAGGTTGCCGCGCGCGTCGGTGAGCAGGCCGTCCGGCGTCAGCCGCAGTTCGCCGGCGCGGGTGTAGCCCTCGCTGCCGTCGGCGCCCTGCACCGCGATCCAGCCGGTGCCCTGCACGGCGACGTCCAGCGTGCGGCCGGTCTCGATCTGGCCGCCCTCGCGCAGATCCACACCCAGCCCGTGCGCCACGCCGTTGACCCGCGTGGCCAGCCCCGGCCCCTGGATCACCAGCGGCTGGAACGCCGACAGCTGCGCCTTGAAACCGACCGTGTCGGCATTGGCCAGGTTGTGCGCCACCTCGGACTGCGCCCGCATCATCTGCGTGGCGCCGGTCATGGCTACGTAAAGCGAACGATCCATGGGGACTTCCTTCAGGAGTGAGTGGAGAGGAGTGAGAAGAGAGAGAAAGCCGCCTTCTCTCACTCCTCACTCCTTGTTCCTCACTCCTCAGTTGCGGATGTTGATGATGGTCTGGGTCAGCTGGTTGTCGGTGGAGATCACCTGCGCATTCGCCTGGTAGTTGCGCTGCGCCTTGATCATGTTGACCAGCTGCGCGGTGAGGTCGGCGGTGTTGGAGGCCTCCAGCGCGCCGGCCTGCACGCTGCCGAAGGTGCCGTTGCCGGCCGCGCCCATCACCGGCGTGCCGGAGTCGTACGAGGCCGCCCAGTTGGTGTTGTCGAGCTGGCGCAGGCCTTGTTCGTTGCTGAACTGGGCGATCGCCAGCTGGCCCAGCGCGGTGCTCTGGCCGTTGGAATACTTCGCCTGCACCACGCCTTCGCGCGACACGTCGATGCTGGACAGGATGCCGGTGGGATAGCCGTCCTGGTTGATCGCGCTGGCGGCGTAGGCGTTGCCGAACTGGGTGGCCTTGGTCATGTCCAGGGTCAGCTGCATCGGGTCGGCACCCGGGCTCACCGCCGCGGCGGGGAACGCGAGCTGGCCGTTGGCAGGGGCAACCAGGCTGCCGTTGCTGCCGAAGGTCAGCGTCTGCGGCGTGCCGACCGCGGTGCCGTCGATGTAGAGGTTGGCGTTCCACACGTTGGCCGCCGCGTCCTTGACGAAATACACCACGCCGTTGTGGGTGGCGCCGAGCGAGTCGTAGGCGGTGAACGGCGTGGCCTGGTTGTAGCTGGACGGATCGTTCAGCGGGTCGAAGGCGGTGGCCGGTGGCGTGGCGTCGGAAGGCAGGTTCAAGGCCATCTGCACCGAGCTGGTGGCCTTGGCCGCGTTCTGCGCGGTGAACAGCTGCAGGTCGGTCATGGTGCTGGTGTCGAAGCCGCCGCCGGCCACCGGCGGGAACACCTGCAGGCGCTGGCCGTTGGCGTTCATCACGTAGCCGTTCTGGTCTTTCTGGAAGGCGCCGGCGCGGGTGTAGGAGTAGCCCTTGCCGTCGCGGATGGTGAAGAAGCCCTCGCCGCTCAGGGCGAAATCCAGGCTGTTGTTGGTGGTCTCCACGCTGCCGGCGGTGAACTGCTGCGCCACGTTGGTCAGCCGCACGCCGCTGCCGACCTGGCTGGAGCTCAAGTTGGGGCCGGCCGCGCTGAACAGCTCGGCGAACTGCGCGCGCGAGCCCTTGAAACCGGTGGTGCCGGTGTTGGCGATGTTGTTGGCCGTGACCTCGAGATCTTTCGAGGCGGCGTTCAGACCGCTCAGTGCAATGTTGAATGCCATCGGAGCATTTCCTCGTTCGGTTGCGACCCTTGAGGTCGTCAGTTGATCTGTGCGACCTGACTCAGCAGGACCCCGCCAAAACCATCCACGTCCAGATAGGTGCCGTCGGCGCCGGTCATGCCCACGCCGGTGACCTTGCCGCTGACGTAAGTCGCCACGGCGGTATTGCCCGCCTGCGCGGCCAGCCCGTAGGTGCCCGGCGCCAGCGCCTCGCCGTTGTCGCCGATGCCGTCCCAGTGGAAGCGCACCAGCCCGGCCGCGGGCTTGCCCAGGTCGATCGTGCGCAGCACGGTGCCGCTGGCGTCGGTGATCTTGACGAACACCTGGCCGCCGCCGTCGGGCACGTTGACCGCGCCGTCCATGCCGCTCGCGGCCAGCGTGCCGGCCTCGGCCGGCACCACCACATCGCGGCCGATCATCCCGCTCGCCTGCAGGATCTGGTTGCCCTGCAGCGACTTGCCGAGATCGTCGAACGAGGCCTGCAACGCCTGCGTCGCCGAGACCTGGCTGATCTGCGCGAGCTGGCTGACCATCTGCGATGAATCCATCGGCTTGGTCGGGTCCTGGTTGCGCATCTGCTGCACCAGCAGGCTCAGGAAGTCGGCCTGGCCCAGGGTTTTCTCCTTGCCCAGGCTGGCTGCCTTCGCCGCGCTGGCGGCATTGCCGATCGCCATGTCGCTCATGCGTGGTTCCTCGTGGCGGAGTGAAGGTGATTCATGTGCTGGCGCCTCACTTGCCCAGGTCCAGGGTCTTCTGCAGCAGCTGGCGCGCCGAGTTCATCACCTCGACGTTGTTCTGGTAGGAGCGCGAAGCGGAAATCATGTTGACCAGCTCGTCGACCGGATTGACGTTGCTCGCATAGACGTAGCCGTCGGCATCGGCCAGCGGGTTGCCCGGTTCGTAGCGGCGGGGAATCGCCGCCTGGCTCTCGGTGACGCCGAGCACCTGCACGCCGTCGCCGGGCGCGTTCGGATCGCTTGCGCCCTGCTGGTTGCGGACAGTCGCGAACAGCGGCTCGCGCGAGCGGTAGGCCGCTTCGGGCGAACTGGCCACGCTGTCGGCATTGGCCAGGTTGCTGGCCACCGTGTTGAGGCGGGTCGATTGCGCGGCCATGCCGGAGCCGGCCACGCTGAAGATGGAGAACATCGACATCAGCCCTGGCCTCCGTTGATCGCCATCCGCAACATGCGGATCTGCGCGGTGATGAACGACAGGCTGGCCTGGTAATGCACGCCGTTGGCGGCGAACGCGGCCTGCTCCACCTGCGCATCGACGGTGTTGCCGTCCATGCTGGGCTGGGTCGGCACGCGGTAGGCGAGCGCCTCGGCGCTGCGCCCGGCACCGGCGATCTGGCCCGGCGCATCGGTTTCCAGCGCCACGCCGTTCGCCGCGTCGCTGGCCGTGGCCAGCACCTTGCGGAAATCCACGTCGCGCGCCAGGTATCCGGGCGTGTCGGCGTTGGCCAGGTTGTTGGCCAGCACTTCGGTACGGCGCTGCCACAGGTCGAGCGCCTGGGTATGGATGCCGAACAGATTGGGGGTGGACGGGTTCATTGTTTCGCTCCGCATGCACTGCTGCACGGAAGCGAAAGGCAAATTGCATGCCACGGGCCGGGAAGCCTTGCGGCAGCTCGAATTCCGCGCATGTCGCGCGGCGCCGTCAGACAGATGCCGCGGCGAAAGACGGTTTGTTGACGCGGCCCCGGCGCCGCGCGCCCGGCGTCAGCCGGTTGCCGCCTGCGGCGCGGCGACGGGTTCGGGCAGCAACTCCATCACCGCCTGCGCCAGCTGGTCGGGGTGGAACTTCGCCACGAAGCGGTCGGCCTTGACCTCCTTCACCATGCCCTCGTTGAACATGCCGCTGAGCGAGCTGTGCAACAGCACCTTGATCCGGCGCAGCGTCGGGGCCTCGCGGATCGCGCGGGTCAGCGCATAGCCGTCCAGCCGCGGCATCTCGATGTCCGATACCACCAGTTCGATCGCCTGCGCCGGGTCGCCCGCGGCCAGCTCCAGCAGCCGCTCCAGCGCCTCGCGCCCGTCCTTGGCCACCACGCAATCGGTGCCCAGTTGCTTGAACAGGTTGACCAGCCGCCGCCGCGCGATGCCCGAATCGTCCACCACCATCACCCGCCGCGACGCCAGCGAACGATGGCTGGCCTCGCGCTGCAGCCCCGCCGACAGCTCGGCCGGCGGTGCGTCGATGCTGGCCAGCACGTGCTCCACGTCGACCACCGCCAGCAGCGCGCCATCGACCCGGGTCACCGCGTTCACCCGCGAACCGAACCCCAGCGCACTGGCCGGCGCTGCCATCGCGTCGCCCGCGCAATGCACCATGCGCTGCAGGTCGGCCACCAGGAAACCCTGCACCGAGCGGTTGAACTCGGTCACCATCAGGTGCGCCGATTCCACCTCGCGCAGCGGCGCGTAACCCAGCGCGGCAGCCAGATCGATCACCGGAATGGTCTGCCCGCGGTAATCGCAGCTGCCCGCGATCAACTCGTGCACGCCGTGCAGGCGCTCCATCGGCGGTCGGCGCAGCACCTCGCGCACCTTGAACACGTTGATGCCGAACAACTGCTGGTCGCCCAGCCGGAACAACAGCATCGCCACCCGGTTGTGCCCGGCCAGCCGCGTGTGCTGCTCCACTTTCTCCAGCAATGTGCCGGCCATGCGGCCTCCCTCGGCAAGCGCGGCCGCCACGCGACCGTCTGCTGCGCTATCGGCCGGGCATGCCCCGCCTTTAGCCGGCAAAGCCCGCCCCCAGTGGTGGGGTGATCACATCGCCGCACCCACTGGCATGCGGATTGCTTGCTCAAGCTTCGACACCTGTGGCCGATGCAGCAGCCATTCCATTCCTTTGCGAGTCGACGCCAGCACCATGAGCTTTCTTCTCAAACAGCACATTGCCGCCCTGGTGAAAGCCGCCGCCCAAGGGGACGACGCCGAGCTCGCCGTGCTGCGACACCGCCACCCGCGCACCGCCGCGGTACTGGCGCCGCTGCTGGCGCGCGCCGCCAGCCGGCCGCCGTCGGCGGTGGCGCTGCAGACCATGGAACAGCAAGGCCTCGTGCTCGGCGCCGCACAACAACTGGCGCGCGAGCAGACCGCACTGGACCAGGCCGCCGCCGAAAGCCGCGCCAGCGTCGATCGCTTGACGGATGGCAGCGCCGGGATCTCGACGGCCCTGCAGCAGTTGGGCGCCGACCTGGAGCAGGCCAGCCACGCCGGCAGCGTCGGCGCCGACGGCGTCAGCGAGCTGGACGGCCAGCTGCGCCTGCTGCGCAGCGCGCTCAGCGCAATGAACCGCAACCAGAGCAAGCTGGCCGAACAGGTCGCGCAGATACGCAAGCTGACCGGCGCCGTGCAGGAGATCGCCCATCAGACCAACCTGGTGGCGCTGAACGCCGCCATCGAGGCGGCCCGCGCCGGCGAGGCCGGGCGCGGCTTCGCGGTGGTGGCCGACGAGGTCAAGCAGCTGGCCGAGAAAACCGCGCTGACCACCACTGAAATCGAGACCGTCACCGTCTCCATCGGCGATTTCTCGCTGCAGCTCGATGGCGACGTCAACCACGGCCTGCAGCAGCTCAAGCGCGCCCAGGTCGGCGTGAGCCAGTGCAGCAACCAGCTGGGCGAAGGCAGCGCCACCCTGCGTACCGCCAGCGAACGCATCCGCAAGCTGCAACAGGGTCACGACGCGCAACACGCGCGCGCCACCACCGCGCAGGCGGCACTGGGCGCTTCGCAGCGACGCAGCAGCGAGGCGCGGCGCCAATCCGAATCGCTCCATCGCGCCGCCCTGCTGGCGCATCGCCTTGGCCTGGACTGGCTGGAAGGCGAAAGCGGCAACGACCCGGCCAGCCTCAGCCTGACCGTGCGCGAAGCGGCCATGAACCTGCGCCAGGCGATGAGCCTGGCCCTGCTCGAACCGGCCGCGCTGGACCGGCGCTGGTTCGACACCCACGCCCTGGTCAGCGGCGTGCAGCGGCTCGCCCGGCTGCGTCGCGGCGGCGACAACGGCGCCGCGCTCGGCGATGCCGGCACCCAACTGGGCGAACAGGGCCAGCGCTTCATCACCTTGCTCGGCGCCGGGCAACTCGACCAGGCCGGCGCCGTGGCACGCGAACTCGAAGCGGGCCAGGACGCCCTGCTCGCCCAGCTCGACGCCCTGCTGGCCGACGCATGACCCTGCGCGCCGCCCTCGCCGCCGTCGGGTTGGTCGCGTTGCTGGGCAGCGCCACCGCGCATGCCGCTGCCACGCAGTCGCTCGACAGCGTGCGCGCGGCAGCCGAACAGGCGATGCAAGATCGTTACAGCCGACCCGGCAGCCGCGTCGTGGTCAGCACCGAACCGCTGGACACGCGCCTGCAACTGGACGCATGCAGCGAGCCGCTGCGCGCGCTCGTTTCCGAACAGGCACAGCCGCGCTCGCGCATGACCGTGCCGGTGCAGTGCCCGCAGCCCGGCGGCTGGATCGTGCGCGTGCCGATCCAGTTGCAGGTGTTTCGCCAGGTGCTGGTAAGCAGCCGCGCGCTGCTGCGCGGCGACGGCATCGGCGCCGCCGACGTGCACGTCGAGCAACGCGACGTGACCCGCCTCGGCTACGGCTACCTGGACAACCTCGACCAGATCGCCGGCCGCACGCTTTCGCGCGCACTGGCGCGCGGCAGCGTGCTCAGTCCCGGCAGCCTGGGCGGGCGACGCATGGTGCGCGCGGGCGACCACGTGCAGGTGCTGGCGCAGCTCGAAGGCATCTCGGTGCGCGCCGAAGGCGTGGCGCTGGGCAGCGGCGACAACGGCGCCCGCCTGCGCGTGCGCAACGCGGCATCGGGGCGGGTGATCGACGCCATGGTCAGCGCGCCGGGCGTGGTGGTGGCCCTGCCATGAAACCGACACCCCTCATTCGAACCATGAAAATCAGTCACTTGCGCCACGGCGCGAGCGACGGTCGCGGCCCGGTCGATTTTTCGACGGGCTGCTAAAGTTTTCCGGACAGCGGCCGATTATCCAGTCACAGGGCACACTCCAGCGGGACGGGTTCAATGAACACGACGATTACCAACAACGGTTTGCCGAAGCTGCCGCAGGCCGGCAGCGGCACGGGCAGCGGCACCTCGGCCAATGCAGCCGCCGCGCCGGAGGCTTCGGTCGCGGCGCCACGCAACGCCGATCAGCTCAAGCTGACCGATTCGGCGCGGGCACTGCAGGAGGTCGCCCGGCTGGGCGACGCCTCGCCGATCGACGCCAAACGCGTCGAACAGGTGCGCCAGGCCATCGCCGACGGCAGCTACAAGATCGACGCCGGCAAGATCGCCGAACGCCTGCTGGCGATGGATCAGCAACTCGGCGGCACGGACAAGGCATGAGGCAGCCGCTGCAGTACGAACTGAACGATGCGCTCGCGTCCGTTCTGGACGAGATGCAGCAGCGTGCCGAGCAGTTGCAGACCACGCTGGAAGCCGAGCGTGCCGCGCTGGACATCGCCGACGCGGCAGCGCTGGACGCGGCGGGCAACCGCAAGCAGGCGCTGATGCAGCAACTGGAGCAACTCGACGCCGACCGTCGGCTGCTGCAGCGCCAGCAGCCGGTCAGCGACGCATCGCGCGAATCGCGCTGGGCGCAGATCCTGCAGGTGCTGCGCCACTGCCACGCGCTGAACCTGCGCAACGGCAGCCTGGTCAACCAGCGGCTGGCCCAGTTGCGCCAGGCGCTGGCCATCCTCACCGGCCACGCCGGCGAAGGCGAACTCTATGGCAGCGGCGGCGAACTGCACGGCAGCCTGCGCTCCAAATCGCTGGCCGCCGCATGAACGCGACATCCCACCCCTTCGCTGCCACCTGTCCCCGCAGGCGACACCCCCACTGACCACACGGCCGGCGCCGGCTGGCCCCGCACCGATGCGATGACCGACCATGAGCAATCTCCACGCCTCCCCCGTCGCCTCCCCGAACCACGCCAGCGCCGCCGAACAGCCCCCCGCCTCGGCACTCGTTCCGCTGGCCACGCCGCTGCCGGTGCTGCGCACGCCGATGCTCGACCGCGAGCGCAACCTGTTCGCCTATGAAATCGTCTTCCACTGCGAGCCGGGTGACGAGCAGAACCTGCTGCGCAGCGTGCTCTCCACCATCACCGACGGCGCGCTGACGCGGCTGGTGCGCGGCAACCGCGCCTTCCTCAACCTGCCCGCCGAACTGCTGCCCGAAGACTCCGACGTGCTGCTGCACCAGCCGCGCCTTGGCGTGGTGCTGCAACCTTCGGTGGCCGACGACGCGGCGCTGATGAAGCGCCTGCAGCAGATGGCCGAACGCGGCTGCCAGCTGCTGCTGGAAGCCGGCGACATCGACCCGGAAAGCAGCCGCCAGCTGCAGGCGCTGCTGCAGATCGTGCAACTGGTGCGGCTGGACGCCAGCCGGCTGACGCCGGAGACGCTGAAGGAGCGCACCGAGTACCTGTTCGCCCGCGGCATCCGCGTGGTCATCGGCCAGGTCAACGACCACCCCACCTACGAGCGCTGCCTGGAGCTGCAGGTGCAGGCGATCCAGGGACGGTTCCTGCTGATCCCGCAGCCCGTCGCCGTACCGGTGCTCACCGCCAACCGCATGAGCATCCTGCGGCTGATGGGCGCGCTGCAGGAAAAGAACCCCGGGCCGGTGGAACTGGGCAACATCATCCGCGACGACGCCGTGCTGAGCTACAAGCTGCTCAGCTGCGTGAACTCCGCCTATTTCGCCCTGCCGCGCCAGTTGAAGTCGGTGCAGCAGGCGGCGATCTTCTTCGGCGTCACGCGCATGCGCAACTGGATCGAGACGATGTCCCTGTGCGGCATGGACGACCACCCGCCCGAGCTGCTGCGCGCGGCGCTGATCCGTGCGCACATGTGCGAGAAATTCGCCGCCGGCAACTCGGCCATCTCGCCTGAAACCGCCTTCACCGTGGGCCTGTTCTCGCTGCTGGACACGCTGATGTGCGCACCGATGGATTTCCTGCTCAGCCATTTGCGGCTGGTGCCGGAAGTCAGCGACGCGCTGACCGACCGCAGCGGTCCGTACGGCACCCTGCTCAAGCAGATCATCGCCTGGGAAGCCGGCGAAATGACCAGCGGCATGGCCACGCCCCAGCGCATCATGAGCATGGCCTCGATCTACCTGGGCGCCACGCAGTGGGCCGACCAGGTGTTCGCCTCCGCCAACGGCAAGCAGGCCGCCTGACCGCACACCGGGCCACCGCCGGGGGCTTGTCACACACCCCCGCGCGACAAGCCCGCGCCCATCGCCGATAATGCGCACTCGTCGCGAATGCGCCGCGTCGGCCACTCCGCTTGCCGCAGATCAGCGACCCGACCCCGCGCGCATCGCACACTCCCCCGCCGTACCCGCGCGCTTTTCGCGCGGGCGCACAGGAATGAACCGATGAGCCGCACCATCCACTGCAGCAAGCTCCACGTCGACGCCGAAGGCCTCGACTTCGCACCCTGGCCCGGCCCCCTCGGCCAGCGCATCTATGCCGAGATCTCCAAGCCCGCGTGGCAGCAATGGCTGGCCCACCAGACCACCCTGATCAACGAATACCGGCTCAACCCGCTCGACGCGAAATCGCGCCAGTACCTGGGCGAGCAGATGGAGAAATTCCTGTTCGGCGGCGACGTCGACCATGCCGCCGGCTTCACCCCGCCGCCCTCCGCATCTTGACGATTCCGCACACTTTCGGTCTAATGCACGGCTCCACGCATCAACGGCAACCCACCCGGTTGTGCTTGATCGCCAGGTTCCCGGCCGGGTAGCTCAGTTGGTAGAGCAGGGGATTGAAAATCCCCGTGTCGGCGGTTCGATTCCGTCCCCGGCCACCATTAGAATCAACGACTTAGCCCGCTTTTCAGCGGGCTATTTTGTTTTGTGGCTCCGCCGTGACTCCCGCGGCTGGCCATGCCCACAAAGGGTCTCCCCGGCTCGGCCTTGATCGCCGTGCGCGTGGCTCCTTATCCTGCGGACATGATCAAACGCTCCGTCAAAGAGCTCAGCAGCGATCCCTTCCTGATCGATCTTGAACGCTACGGCGATCACAAGATTGCGTCACAAGGCCAAGCAGCGGGCTATCTCAACAAAAGCATCAGCACGCTCAGCGATTGGCGAAAGAAGGGGAAGCGTCCACCGGGCTGGATCGATGACGATGGCATCGGCTACCCAGTTGGCGAGTTGAAGCGCTACGTGCAGGAGCAACTTGCACGAACAGCATCTCCCGATGCCTCGACATCCGCAGCGACGCCGTCCCCACCCACGACTTCTACTGCTGCGGATGCCGATGGCGTCCCGCTGTCTGGCGAAGCGCTTGAGGCTTATGGGATGGACGAGCCGATGATGCGCGGAGGACGGCGCAAGAAGGTTGCTCACGCTACTTTCGCCGGCTTCCTGAGCACTGGGCTTCCGGACGATGAGTGGGTCTTCGTGGTGGTTCCCGAGCGTAGGCTTGGGAATATCCATCGACCTGTCGATCTGATCGCGTCCATGGACCTGCCCTGGGAGCAGGTTCGAGACGCGACTTGCGAGCAACTCACGCTCAGCCACTACCTTGACCGCATGGCGGAATTTTCGAGGCTGGCTGCCGATTACCTGGCGGGGCAAGCCCAAGCCAGCGAGCGAGCCGCACTGCTCGATCAAATCGCCCCGACGAGCAATGGGAAGGGGCGGGGTCGGGGATGATCTCTCGTCCGTGAAGTCTCCGTTCAACTCTATTCGGCTATGCGCGAACAGCGTTGGACGCAGCTCCCCTCAACTCACGGTTCTCTGCTTGCTCCAGCGGGTGGTGTAGCAGGGGCTGAGAATCCATTGCTGGATCGTCCAGCCCCTCTCACAATCGCTCACCAGTATCTGATCGGACGGAAATACTGGTTGGCTACAACGACGCCAACCAACCCGCCATGATGGCGTCCGCTTCCGCTCTAACCTTCTCCACAAGAGTGCTTCGCTTGTCGGCATCGTGCTCCCCATGCGCCTTCTCGACCGATCGAGCGAGCGCCAGGTGATCAGGGTTCTTAGGCTTGAACACGGGCAACCGCATGTGCTTGAAAATGTCACCCACTTGGATCGCCACATTGTGGCTTTCCACGAACTCCGCGACCGTCGCCGAGTTTAGAATGCCGCAGAGGTAGTGGGCCTCTTTCTTGTCGTCCAGGGCCACGAAGAAGATTTTGTGATCCGGCACGTAGGGGCGCTTTCCGACGAGCGGAACGTCTGCACTGCCCGCCACGGCAGCGCTGAACTTCCCTGACATTTCTGCCCAGATGACCTTCCAAGGCTTGAAGGTGAAGTCGCCCACATTGTAGATGGCGTAATACGGCGCTCCCATCGGCTCCATCCGACCCCGATAGGTGGAACGCATTTCGAGCAGTCGATCGGCTCCTTGATTGAAGCCGTTGAAGTAGGCTTTGGTGCGATTCAGCTCCGCGTATTCACGCCCTGCTTGCTGGAAGTCGCCCTTCTTGATGCCCTTGTTCGGAACGATGGCGAATAGCTCTTCCACGGGTTTTAGGTAGCAGGGCTTGAAGTCGGCCGCCCCCTTGATGAGCGGGTAAAGCCAATTGGGCTCGATCCACTGCTTGCGTGCTGGACCGATATCTTTCTTCCCGGCTTCGGGCCGAGACTGGATCCGAACTTGTTGTTTGGCTTCGCTGATTTCCAGCACCCTCACGAAATAGACCCCATTGAGGTCCACCGTGATCCCCTTGCGCCCCTCCACCCAAGGGTCTTCCCCCACCATGGACATCGGTTGAAGAACCTGGAACCGCCCCGGGGCAAGGATGGCCCAAGGCGAGCCCGTGTCCGACTCGGACACCGGGTTTGCCTCCATGCCGGTTCGCTTGACCTTGGCCGCGACATCGGTCCAGCTGATGGTGGGATCAATGGAACGGCTTTCCCCTGGAACTGCATCCCATACCTTGTAAGGCACAGGGTAGACCGGCGCCTTCTTGGTCTTGACGAACACGGCCACTGCCGTCTTGTTCGCCGCATCTGGGAACGGCTTCAACGCTTTCAAATCGTCCACACTGACGGGAACGAGGTTGCCGGTCTCATTGATGCGGAAGTTACGAAACCCTGCCGAGGACGGGTTCTGGAACACGGCCTGGGTGATAACGAAGGCCAACTTCCCGCCTTGTTTGAGCCACTTGTCGCCCGTGGTGTAGGTGATCATGGCGGAAATGTCTAACTCGTTCCCGCCGTGATGCTTGGTCTTCGAGAAGATGTCGTAGCCTTCGCAAACCTTCTTGACCCGGTTGCGGTAGGCCTCGGGGAGGCTGGACCAACGCACCCATGGCGGGTTGCCGACGATGGCATCGAACTTCCCAGCAGTGGCCGACCAGAAAAAGTTGCGGACGATCCGGAACCAAATGCCGTTCCAGTTCTTGCGGTGAAGCGCAAGCACCTGGCTGTAGGTTTCTTGGAGCGGTGCCGACCATTCCTTGTCCTCCTTAGGGGTGACGAGCCCCGAGGACAACAGGAGTCTTTGGACCTTACGAAACTCCTGATCCTTCTCGACCTGTTCTCCCATGACCTGAAGCACGGCATCGAGCCGATCCCGATTGAAAGCCAGCGGAGCAGGCAGCTTGATTTTCAGGTTGGCTTCGCTGCTGCCGATTTCGTAAAGCACGACCTTCTCACCGTCAATCGGATCAGGCGCAGGCGAATAGATCGCGTCAGCGAGTAGCACTGGGATCTCGATCGCGGTTCCTGGCTCTTGTTTGAGCAGGTCCGCAATCTCCATCAGGAAGTTGACGCGGGCGGTCTGGACGGCCAGCGGGTTAAGGTCAAACCCCCACACCTCGTCGCAAAGTGCCGCAATGGTTGGACCAGCCTCCCATCCGTTGTCTTTGGCCTCCTTCTTCTTGCGCCTCAACACTGAAATCAGGAAAGCGCCGGACCCGCAGGTGGGATCCAGCATGCGCTTACCCAGCCAGTTCCCTTTCTTGACCTGGTCAACCGTGAAATCCACCAGCCAATCCGGCGTGTAGAACTCGCCCAGGCTCTTTCGCAGCGTCTCCGGCACCAGGCCCTGGTAGAAGTCGCGCAGGGCGTCACGCTGGCGTTCCAGGTGATCCGTCCGATACAACGCCAACTTGCCCAACAGCGTTTTCAACGCTTGGACCAGCGGTGCTTGGAAGCGAGCGTCCCGACCGGCTTCCAGATACCAACTGAAGATCGCCTCTTCGACAAACCCATTGATGTTGGCGGCGCTGAAAAGTCGTCCGCCTTCAATGTCTCTGTCGAGTTTCTGGATCAGCGCAGCAGGACCGAGCAGTGCACACATCGTTTCCGCTGGTGCCTTCTCCGCTGTCAGGTCGTGGGCGGAAACAATCTCGGCCGCCAGCAACTTGATCAACAGCGAGTTGTAGGTATGGATGACGAACAATCGTCCGGACAGGCTTTGTGCGGCCGGCCCGCGCCAGGTGAAGTTCAACACCTGGTCGATGGCGGCTTTCTGATCCACGGTCAGGTCCGCCACTTGGCCGTAGAGGCTCTTCCATTCCTCGTAGAGCATTTTGATCTTGGAGGGCGCGTGGTCCTTCAACGCCGTCGATAGCGCATCGGCGAACACCTGCATCACGCCGGTCGCGACGGGTGAGCCATGCCCGAAATCCCGGATAAGGTTGTCCGAGTCCACCGCCGGGCGAACGCTGCTCAAACAAGCGTCAACCACCAGAGCAAACGACTGGATCGAGAACGGCAGGAGGTGGCCGGCATGAATAGCCCCGTTTCGCACCTGAGTGAAACAGACGTGCTCCCCGTCGATAGCGATCCCGATGTAATCGGCCTCCGGGAGTCCCTGCTTCTTCGCCAATTTCTGGATGTAGGGCAAGAGCCTTTTGTCCGTCGCTTCAACGAACTTCGCACTCTTGGTGGCACCCTTGAAAAGGCCAGGCCCCTTGAACTCGATGACCACATTGTTGTAGCTGCTGTCCCGGTTTTGCCGCTCGGCATCGAAATCGAAGCCCGTTGCCTTCTCCAAAGCGGCGATCCACCCCAGACGGACTTCCTCTTCACCTTGCCACGGCTTGCGGCGCTTCCGATCAATATCTTTGAAGGCCTGCACGACCTCGGTGTAGTCGGCCGTAACGGCAGCAACGCTGGTCTTTCTTGCCATGAGGGGCCTCTGTGAGAATCAACTCACCTTTGTCTACCGAACACCTGCATATTGTCAACGACTGACAGCTGGCTCAGACCATTTTTCGGCAGTGCGATCCACGGCAGCGAGGGGAGATTGGCCCTCCTCCGGCATAGGGCCCTCAGCTTCTACATGGAGCAAGTTGCAGCTGCGGTCGCTGGCGATAGCTGTTCCCACCCCTCCCGGTATGGATCCAGCCATCCAGCCCCGCACCCGATCGAGAGCCCCTTCCGATCGTAGTCGGGCAGGAACCGCCGGAGCACGCCGTCCTGGTGCGCCTGTCCGCCTTTCCCGGGTGCCGCCAGCCACGCGGCGTGGGAGCGCCTGATCACGTCGGCTACTACGGCGCTTGGGACCACCCAGCAGATTGGGGGCTCGTGTCCTTCGGGGTCCCCGAAATCGACGAAGACGTAAAACAGTGAGGCACCGACGATCTCTTCATGCTTCGCTTTCATGTGCCAACCGCCGTCGCTGCCCTTGGCGACGCGCGACTTCACCTGGATCGCTGAGAGGCGGTGGCCCAGGTCGTCGGACACGATGATGTCGGCGTTCGGCACCCCGGCCGGGGCGAGCGCGGCGATGAAGTCACGGCGTAGGAGCTGGCACATGACGAAGTGCTCGCCTGCGGCGCCGAGAAGTGAGGATTTGGAGACCATGTGAGCCTGTCCAGGTTGGCGTCCCCACATGGTATGGGCAAACGGATATCCCCTGCCGCGCCAATCCGACAGCCGAAGGCGTGGTCCGCCTACATCGCTCTGACGCTCAGCAGTTCATGCTGACCTCGCCCCGCAAGTCCGGCCCGATCCGACCGCGGCGTCCGGCGAACGCCTGCCGACACCATCGTCCGGTGGAACCGACGAACGGGGCGCCTACACAGCAGAGCGCCGGCCTAGCCGGCGCTTTCGTTTGAGGGGTGAAGCGCGGGCTACATCAGCCCGCGTGCCGCAAAGCTCGTCACTGGCCCGGCGGTCACCACCAGGTGATCGAGGACCCGCACCCCGACGATTTTCAGGGCGTTGACCAACTCGGTGGTCAGCGCGCGATCTGCTGCACTGGGTTCCGAGACACCGCTTGGGTGATTGTGAGCCAGGATGGCGGCTGCGGCGTTGATGTCGAGTGCTGCTCGGATGACTTCGCGGCAGTGCACGCTGGCGCCATCGATCGTGCCGTTGAAGAGCCGTTGGCAATCCAGGATCCGGTGGCGATTGTCGAGCCACAGGATGTGGAATTCCTCGTGCGGCAGACTGCCGAGGCGCATCCGAAGGTAGTCGCTTGCATCAGAGGGGTTGCTGATGCTGCCTTGCCGTTCCAGCTTCGCTCGCAGAAGCGCCTCGGCGGTGCTCAGGATGTCTTGCTCGGTGATGTCGCCCTTGCGGCGGTAGTTGCCTTGGCTGTCGCGGATGAGGCTCATGATCTTCTCCCGCGGCGCGGGATTGCGCCGTGGGCCTCGATGAGCGACGCGAGAAGAGGCCTGCAGCACCGGAACTCCGCCGCACAGCGGCGGATGGAGGCGGGAACATCGTGGACGAGGGCTTGCCCCTTGCGCGGGACGATCGCTAGCCATCCTGGCTCACGAATAGGTGCAAGCCAGTGTTGCGGAGAGCGGTGGGCGGTCCCTTAGCCGCACCGCCTCACTTCCCAGGGAAGGCGACCTTGACCCTCTCGTCGAATTTTTCCAGCCAAGTCTTCACCTGCGTCACATCATCCTTGAGCACCTCAGCCGACGGGACTTTTGTAGGTGCCTCCTGAGCCTGCGAGTGCACGAAGCCGGAATACTTCGACATCATTTCATCAATCAGCTGGCAGTCCTCCGGTGTCACCAGCGCCAACTTGGCAATCTTGTTCTTCGTCTGAACGTCCCTTCGATAGCGGGCTATAACATCCGCGCACAGGTGGTATTCCACGATCTTCTCCAGGAAGAGACGGAAGGTGCTGCAAAGACCAGCTCGTGCGTATGGCTCGACGTTCGCAGGCACCTTGGCCAGACTGCTGATCCCCTGAAGCAGGCTGTTGAGACCCGCCTTCGGCTTCTGGGAAAAGATGTCGAATTCTGAGGGCACGCCCGCGCCATCAGCCGTTCGGGCGATCACCTGGACCGCCACGGAAACTTGCTGACCGAATTCGACTATCTTGCTTGCAGCAGCCTGAAGCAACGTCATCATCGACAAGCGGTGCGTGAATACGATGACCTGCCGAGTCCGGCTCAATTCAACCAACCGAGTGGCGACCGCTTCCTCGAAGTCTTGATCGAGCGATGAGATCGGATCGTCAAAGATTACCGGCGCCGCGCGGGCACCACCGGTGACATCTGCGAGAAAGGACGCCAACGCGACCGCCCGTTGCTCGCCTTCGCTCAGGACCATCCTCGGAGCGACCTTGGTCTTCGCTTCTTTCAGATCGAGACTGAAGCTGAAGCGGCCCTTGCCTTCGGACTTGGTGTTCAACTTCACACGGACCTGGCTCCCACCCAGCCCCGCAAGTTCTTTATTGAAGCGCTCGACATAACCGCTGACAAGATAGTCATTGGCGACCTCACCGACCTTCTTCGTCAGTGCAGTCGTGACGGTCAGCGCCACTGCATCATCGAGCGACTTGAGCGTTGCCTGCCTCTCGCATTCTTCAAGCAAGGAGGGCCGGATACTCGCCAGCCACTTCTGTGCTTTCAACACCCCTAGGCGAGCCGTCTTCTCTGCCCGCCCTTGTGCCCCGGCCACCGCAATCAGTGCCTCGCGTTCACGCTGAAGTCCGGCATCCTTGTTGCTCAAGGCATCAAGCAGGCGAGAGAAGTCAAGAGGCGGGAGTCCCGCTGGGTCCTCGGATTTCTCGGCCGCACGGAAACGGTCCGACAGAACGTCCTGAAGGGGCTTGAGGGCGTCTTCGGTGAGACCGGTTGCCGCCTCTACCAGCGGCCAAAAGGTCGCCTCAGGAGCGTTGACGAAGTCGGTCACGGCATCGGCCAGCAGCTGCTCGGCGGCCTTGGCCGTGGTCTCCAGCGCGCCCTCCAGATACTCGGAGAAGCTGCGCATGCGACCCTTCGCTTCGTCTCCGAGTTCCTGCTGGCACAGCACACACCGAGCCTGGCCGCCAAGCACGGGATAGTCACTCCCGACGTAGGCAACCGCTTCCGAGTAGTTCTTTGCGTGGTTCCAGAGCTCACGCCAGACCGCCTCACCCACACCCGCCAGCGGAATGCCCTCGAAGAGTTCCTTGGCGAAAGCGGTGGCTGCCGATCGCTTCGTGGTCGCGTCCTTCCGCGCGGCCACCACCGTCCGGATGGCTTCATCGGCTAGCCCTTTCGCCAGCTCCTCGCATGTCGTGCGGATATCCGTGTTGCGCTGGAGGCTGGCCGACAGGGCCGCAATCTTTCCGGCGGGATCCTCAGCCGCGAGCGCCCCTTCCAATTCGACAATTTCTTCGTCGATATTCTTCGGAAGTGCGCAGGCCTCATTGACCTCATGAGGTTTGGCCTGTGACGCCTTGGCGAAGAACTGCGCTGCCGGCGTGTTCGCATGTTCATTTGGTAGGGCTGGCAACTTCGATACTGTGAGGTCTCTTCGGCGGCGAAGCTCGGCCGCCACACCGTCGGAAGCCGCAATCAGCCCAGAAAGGAACCGCATTGCTCGGGGCTCGTGGGTTGCCGCATTCGACTTGTCCGTGAACAGCGTTGCAGCTGTCGTGTCGAACACCTGGACTGTAGATACCAAGTTCCGAATGGGCCCCGTGGCCAGCTTCCACTGCTGCGGCGGTTGATCCTTAGCGTCGATTGCGAGCACCACGACCGCTTCCGGCGGCGTGTTATCCCCGTCAAACACGTTTCCGAAGAGGCGGTCGTCCTTGGTCTTGGATCCGCAGATTTCCTTGATCAAGCGCGCATAGCCGGTCTTTCCGCTTCCGTTCGTTCCGTAGATGACCGTGAGGTTTCCTTGATCCGAGTTGAGAACGGCATCAGCACGTAATGCGTTCACTCCCTTGATCTGGCTCACCGACTTCAATCGAATCTCAGGCCCGGTGGGGACAGCCTCGATAGACCCGTTCTCAAGTGGCGCGAACTTCTGCTTCAGTTCCTGCCGGGCTTCTGCCAGGCAGTGATCAGCCAGCGCGGCGATCTCCTCTTGGTCGGGATGACGACGCCTGGCGAGAAATTCAGAAGCCGCCCGCCGCAACCAGTCACTGCGCTCATTGAGCCACGCCTCAATGGTCTGTGCTGCTTTCTTGCCCCCTGTCGCTGCCATGGTTCAATCCCTGTTCCGAGTGGTCTAAGTCCATAGATTACTCCCGGGCCGAAAATGCATTGGAGGGGGGACTTCCGACTCGGCGAAATATGGCTAGCTTGAATTGGGACCCGGGCATTTCGCCCGCGACAACAGGTCCCAATCATGCGCCCCAACAAATATCTCCGAGCGATCCCCATCGCGCTCGCCTTACTCGCCCAATCGGCATTCGCCTCAACCTGCCCTTACACGTATATCTGCGTCGGCGACACGACGAACGCACTGCTTCCGAACGCGACTCCCGCTACGCAAGCGCTCGGCGCTCAATCCGTGGCTTTCGGCGGGCGAGCGCTGACCAACGGCTCGACGGCGATCGGGAATGGCTCGCTCGCTGGATATAACGGCGGGTTCGACCCCGCGACCACGAACGCGAACGCATACGCCACGGCGATCGGCTACTCCTCGCAAGCTTGGGGAGCGGAGACCTTCGCCGGTGGCTACTCAAGCACTGCAATCGGCACCGGCGATATCGCGATCGGCTCTCACGCGACGACGGACACACAGATCACGGGAAGCACGAAGTATTCGACGGCGATCGGTGCTTACACGCAGGTCGATGGCTTCAACGCCACCGGAATCGGCTCAAATGTCGTCGTGAAGGGCAACGGCGCGTTCGCCGCGGGTGCAAGCGCGCAAGCGATCGGCCTGAGCAACATCGCTATTCTCGGCTCCGCCACGGGCTCAGATCACTCGATCGCGATCGGCGGCATTTCGAGCGCGCCTTACGCCAACGCTTGGGGCTTCAACGCTCAGGCCACAGCACAGAACAGCGACGCGATCGGTGCGGGCAGCCGCGCGACTGAGAGCGACACGGTGAGCTTCGGCGACCCGAACGCCACCTCGATCGGCAGTCCGACCGTCGGCTACTACCGGCGCCTCGTCAACGTCGCCGACGGCACGGCTCCGCAGGACGTCACGACGCTGAACCAGCTCATGCAGAGCACCGCGGCACTCGGCGGTGGCGCATCGTTCAACGGCGGCACCTTCACCGCTCCGACCTACAGCCTCGGTGGCAACACGTATCACGATGTCGGCTCTGCGCTCTCGTATTTGAATAGCCAGATCGGCACCGGGACTGGCAGCGCTGCTCCTGTGTGGCTCGCCTCCACGGACACCACCACGACCGCCAGCGCCCAGGGCACCGATGGCACGACCGTCGGCGCCGGGGCACAAGCGGGCAACAGCAACACCGCTTTCAACGTCGCCATCGGCGCTCGCGCTCAGGCCGGCACGCTCGGTGCCGCCGCCAATGGCACCGGTGGCCAGGACACCGCCGTCGGCGTGGATAGCGCCGCGACCGGTGTAGGTGCGGAAGCATTCGGTTATGGATCGCAAGCCACTGCCGCTTTCAGCACTGCCATCGGCAACGGTTCTCTCGCTGATCAGTCGAGCACGGTGAGCTTCGGCAACGGTCAGTCAGGGATCTATCGCCGCCTCGTAAACCTGGCCGATGGCACCGCACCGCACGACGCGATGACGGTCGGCCAAGGTGATCTCGTCACCTCGATTTTCGGCGGCGGCGCGAGCTTGCTGTCGAACACGGCTCCGACTTATGTCTTCACTTCGCCTGTCGCGGCGGGTAGCTACTACGACGTTGGGTCTGCCTTGTCAGCCCTCGACAACGGGCTGACTGCCGTCAATACGCGGATCGACAACTTGCCGGCTTCGGGCACTGGACCGGCTGGCCCTCAGGGACCGGCCGGCCCACAGGGTCCGCAAGGGCCGAAGGGCGACACGGGTGCAACTGGCCCGCAAGGCCCACAGGGTCCGCAAGGGCCGAAGGGCGACACGGGTGCAACTGGCCCGCAAGGCCCACAGGGTCCGCAAGGGCCAGCCGGGACCGGGAATGGTTCCGATGCATTGGCCGTGCACTACGACAGCACGGACAAGTCGAGCGTGACGCTGGCTGGCGCTGACGGCACGACGATTCACAACGTGGCCGCTGGTTCCGCCCCGACTGACGCAGCAAATGTCTCGCAAGTCCAAGCCGCCGAGACTTCGGCCGTCACGACCTCGGAGACCTACACCGACGGCCAGGTGTCGAACGTCAAATCGTGGGCGCAGAGCTACACCGACCAGCAAGCGGCCGCCGCCGTGCAGCAAGCCAATTCATACACCGACTGGAAATTCCGTCAGCTCGATGACCGGTTTTCGCGAGTGACCGCCGTTGGCTCAGCCGCCACGGCCATGGCCGCAAACTTCCGCGGTGACAACTCGCTCGCGGCAGGCGTCGGCTTCGCGGGCGGGCACAACGCCCTGGCTGTCGGCTACCGCCACGTGATGTCCGGTGGGCACGTCTCAGTCAGCTTCCACGGCGCGATCTCGGGTTCCGAGCGGACCTTGGGCGCTGGCATTGGTTATAGCTGGTAATCGGGAGCACACGACATGAAATCCATCCTTTCTACCCTCGTCCTTGCTGCCTTGGTCGCCACTTCGGCGGCCCGGGCCCAAGGCAACCTCCGCTCGGCAGCTGAGACCGCGGTCTCGGCCGCTGCCGAGGTTCGCGCTTCGCATGATGGGAGTTATTCCGACTTGGCAGATCCCCGATCAGTAGCGTCCCTGCCTTGGGGTGCACTGATCGCCTTCTCCGGCCAACACTTCGGAGACGTGGCCACGTTCCAGCGCTTCGGCCTCCACCTGGACGGCCTGCCCCGGCATGACTGCGTGCCGTTCATCACCCAAGTCGCCGCGCACTTCGATGACATCTGGATCGCCGACGCCGCGCCCACCGCGATCGGCGACTCGGTCTACACCAGTGGCCATCTCGATCACTCGAAGCTCGTGAGCGCGTGTCGTGCGCACGCGTCGCTCGGCTTCGATCTCATCACTCACTAACTTGAAGGATTTCCCATGACTACTCTCGCTCTCCACCTGCCCCAATACCGGCGTCGGCAAGGCTTCGGCTTGCTCGAAGTCATCCTAGTGTTCGCCCTCGTCATCGGTGCGGCTGCTGTCGTCTTCGCGGTGTTCCAGTCGGCTAACGCGTCCTCCGAAGGGTCCACAGTCAATGACGAGATCAGCACGGTCGTAGCTAGCCTCCGCACCAGCCCATGGGGCATGGCTCACAATTACGCTTCGATGCCCACCGACGCCCTGGTCACGGCTCACCTCGCTCCTCCATCCATGATCCAGAACGGCGAGGCGGTCACCCCTTACGGTCCGATCCTGGTGGCGCCCTGGTATAACGACGCGCGACAGTTCGACATCAACTTCAACCACATCCCGGATATGGGCGGCGAGTGTTCCAAGGTCGTCGCGTCGTTTGGTGCCATGGGCTTCGACGACATCCTCGTCGCGGGTAGCGGCCCGTCAGACACCGGTGGCTCCGTCTACACGAACGGAAAGCTGGACATGTCGAAAGTCGCGCACTGGTGCTCCGGGTTGAACACGTCCGATGCGAGCGTCGGCATGGATCTCGTAGGTCACTGACATGACTCACGACGACTTGCCGCTGCACGCCGCAGTGATCACCGAGGACCTCGCCTCACTCGATCGGCTCCTCGCCCTGCGCCACACTCATCCCGATATCCGCCTCGACGCGGTGGATGAGCTGGGGCGCACGGCCCTCCACTACGCGAGCCTGTATCGGATTGAAGGCGCCGCCGAGCGCCTGATCCGTGCTGGCGCGTCGCTTCAGATCCGGGATCGGTGCGGCGCCACACCGATCGACCTTTTCTTCGATGGCGAAGACGATCGTCAGCTCGCAGACCTGTCGATGTGACATCGACAATGCGATGGCGTTAGGGCATAGACAGCCGGCGGATTTCTGCGAAAACAGATGAGAGGGGTGCACATTTCGGCGCCCCAATAACCATCCATTTCGAGATCTACGCCCATGAAAAACTCTGCCCTCTTCGCCCTCTTCCTGGCCACCTCTCTCGGTGTTCACGCTCAGTCGATGACCGCCGCCAATCCCTACCATGTCCCCATGTTTGCTGGACACGTAGAAAGCAGTCAATGCGATGCTTGTGGCTCTATTGTCGTGGGAAGCGAAACTGGGTTTGCATCGCCTGACTGGACCCCGAGCGCGAGCGATGAGGGGAGCCAGACGGGCGTCGGCGACTCAGTCGCCGCTCAGCCCGTATGCGATGAATGTAACACTGTCGCAGATGGCCCTGTCGCCGATGGCCCTAGTAGCTTCTATCGCAGGTTGATCGAAATGTCGGGTAACGAGATCAACCCCGTCACACAGCCAAAACTGGATTTTTCTGATAGCCGGCATGCCGTTCAAATTAGCGGCGTCGTGACGACCAATGGCAAGCCCGTGCCTGATGCCACGGTTATGGTCGAAGTCGACCTCGACGGCGGCTTCGTCAACTTCCAAGCCAAGGTGCAGGTGTTGATTATCGCTGACAAGCAGGGGTTCTACGCCACCGCAGTTCGCGCGCCAGCGGCAATCACAGCGGTCCAAGTGACGTCGCCGAGCTTCTGCTCAGTCAAAAACGACTGCGTCTATTGGTATGAATCTAGCGATGGCGCGGGCGCGATCGCTCAATGACGCAAGTGATATCCGCGATGTGACTTGGGGACAGCGACATGGCATTGAACCAACAAGATATTGAGAACCTCGTAGCAGCCATGAAGCAATCTGGCCTTGCTAGAACCCGACGACTGCTAACGCTTTGGGGCGCGGTTGCATTGTGTTCGATTGGCTGGGTGACTTGGTGCACGACGGGATTGGATCGGGTCGAACGTAAGCCGGACGCGGGTGTGACGATCCTAGATTCACACCTAGATGCCCACTTGGAAAACATTGATCAAATGCTCGAACGCCAAGGTCAGATCTTGGCCCGGCTCGATGAGGAATCCCGATGGAAAGCAGTAGACAGTCGGCGGCTAGCTGACCCATGGATGAAGATCGACGACTTCTCATCGACACCTCACCCGTCATCGACGGTAGCGTCTGCTCACCAGTCAATGGGACACGATAGGGACTAGACCGATGTTCTCTTTTTTTGACAGCTGGCAGCGTCAGCACGATCGCATCATGTCGATTTTTAATCAGATGACGCTCGATGCGGCTGATCGGATGCAGCAAGAGGCCGATCGCCGCAATCGCCGCGCGGAAGAAACGAGGGAAGAGATGCGCGAGGAGACCCACGACAACCTGATGCAGCAGTATGGAAAAGTCCAGTTTCTCGAAGGCGAGTGCTACCGTTTGAATGAGGAGCTGGCTGCTCACAAGGATCTGGCGAATTACTGGGCGAACTGCTACGAAGTGTATGCGCGGATGCTCGATCACATAGTCCAGCATTGGCACGCAAGCGATGCACCAGACGAAGACTTCGAGGCGCGGCGGGCACGGAAAAGCGCAATCTTCGAGCAGATGCGCGATGTAGTGATGGCAGACGAGACCTGGCCGAAGCGGCGCGAAGAGCGCCACTTGGCTCGCATCAAGTCACGCCGCCGTTAGAGAACCGCTCCGCGCCGCTGCTGTTGCTGCTTCTGACGCGGCGTCGGCGCGGGGTTGTGCACCCGCTGCCATGCTTCCTTAAACGCCGTGGCGACCCTCTGAAACAGGGGATCCGGCGTCTCCCGCTTGGGCGCCTCGGCGACCTGGGGCCGCTTCGTCGTCCGGCCCGTCAGCCCTTCTTCCAGGGCGTTCATCTGCAACCGGTCGGTCACTACGTTCGCGTCGAGTGCGGGGCCGTAGATGCCATCGACAGTGCCATACAAGCCATAACTCTGCTTCATGCGAGTGAAAGCGACGAGCGACAGCTGGCGGTCAGACACGCCTCCCGCGTTCTCACCCGCGTAGTGATAGACCTCAGTCTTGCTCTGGCCCTGACTCTTGTGCACGGTTGAAGCGTAGCCATGCGCGAGCGCGCTGAAATCGCGCGTCTCGAACGCGACCTTGCGCCCGTCATCCTTCTTGATGTCGCTGATCAACGTCGCTTCAATCCGATGCCCTCCGCCTTCCAGCGCCTCGATCGCGTCGATGCGTGCCCGGCTCCCGTTCACCAGCCCCAGCTTCTTTTCCTTCGCGTTGAACCGAACGTGGTCACCGACTGCGAGCGGCATCGGACGGGTCTTCCCTTCGGTGCCATACGCCACCTGGATCACGTGGTCAGGCCCCAGCCGTCCGCGCGCGTGCAGGCCTTCCCGGACCGCGGCGTTGAGCGCAGTAACGTCGGCGCGCTTGCCGGCGATGATCAGCTTTTCGTTCGCTACCGTGGGGCTGCCGAGATAGTCGGCCACAAGGTTCCGCATCGCCTCGGCGTCGTCATCGAACGCGCGGATCTGCCCCCGCTTCTCCATTCTGGCGAGGATCTCTCGTCCAGCCTGTGCGTTCTCACCGCGGCTCCGCAGTTCGTCGCCACCAGCTGCGTAGAACAGCCCCGCAGTCTTGACGTCCTCGGTGTTCTTCTGTCGCCGGATATCTGAGAGCGTCGCGCCGCCCACAGCCTTCGTAATCGCGCGCATCGCGCCACCACGCTCGACGCTCTGCAATTGGAGAGGGTCGCCCTGAAGGATCACCTTCGATTTGGCTTGCTCGGCATGGCGCAGCAGCGCTGACATGCTTGGCGTGCCCACCATGCCCGCTTCGTCCACGATGACGAGCGTCTTCGCTGTGAGCTTTGTCTTGCCGTCGTCGAGCCCTTTCAGAAGGGCTGCGATCGAGTGAGATGGGATGCCCGCCTCTGCTTCGAGTTTCTTCGCCGCATCCCAGCCTGTAGCGCAGCCGATCACGTCATAGCCGGCGGCTCGGTGGCTGGCAACAACGGCATCGCTGACCGTGGTTTTTCCGGTCCCTGCTCGCCCAACCAGGCTCTGCACCGCCCCTGGGGACTGGGTGAGGTGCTCGACCGCCTGGCGTTGTTCTGGTGAGACCCGGAAGCCTCGGGATGTCTCCATTTGCGTGATCGCCTGGTTGACCTTGTCGGGCGAAACGCGGTGGTCTTCGGCCGCCCTAGACTTCACGCTCTCAATCATGGAGCGCTCCTCCTCGACAACAGCCTGCGACGCGTAGCGCACCTGGCGGTGGCGTCGTGCCAGATGTTCACCGCGTTCGTCCGCGTGAATTTTCTCCGGCTGAATAACGTGCAAGTCGTTTCGCTGGACGAACGCATTGCAGGCTTTCGCCACGCCGGCTGCGTCAAGCGTGCCGGCATTTCGTTCGGCAATCTGCTGTAGGAGGTCGTGCCGGGTCCAGACCGTTTTCGTTTCATGGAGCTTGGCCAGTATTTCAGCATCCTCCCTCGCTTGGTCTCGCTCTACCGGCTTGCGCTCCCGCTGCCGCAACGCTTCCGCGTCCGCGGGCATGTTCAGCTCGGGGTGCCGCATCCTGAAACTGTCGAGGTGGGCCCGCCATTGTTGGGTCAGCTCTTCAAACGGCGGCTCGTCCTTCTGCAGCCGCGTTTTCAGGTTGGCGGCTTGTGGCGAGAGCGACGGATCCGCTTTCATCGCTTGCTCGATCTGCCCACGCCGCCCGCTCATCTCTTCTGCTAACGCATCGGGGATCCCCGCAATCTTGAACGCGCGGAATTTTTCCTTCCCCTGGTCATCGAAGTGGATCTCGTCTTCGATGCCGAAGCCCAGTCGAGCCATCCCGGCTGCCAGCTCTGCGCGATACAACGCCCCGAGAGAGAGCTTCTGGCGATAGATCTCGGCTGTTTCCAAGGCGCCCCACTTCCCGTTCGCATCTAGGGCCACGTTGTAGGCCAGACAGTGAGAATGGAGATCTGGATCGCACTGGCTCTCGCTGCCATCGAACGTCTGGTCATGGGGACGTGCGGCGAAGTGGGTGTGGCGTGAGATAACCATCGCCGCGTCATGCACGTCCACCCCAGCCTTTCCGCGCCGCGTTTCCGCGGCCTGCTTCTCAATCCAGTCGAGGCTCTTGGCGACGGCCTGGTGATGGGCTTCGAGGATCTGATCGCGCAGCTCGCCGTCTGCTGCCGCAAACGCCACAGACACCGTCTTCGGCGCGCTGAAGGTCATGTCCCACCCGATACGTTGCTGAACCTCGCGTGTGATGGGGTTGCCTTCTTCATCGAGCCGAGGTTTCCCCTGGCGATCCTTCAGCTCGACCACCGCGGGCTTTTCACCCGCGTTGCGACGCAACTTCGTGCCGTCCGGTGCAAGCCCTTGGGCGAGCTTCGCCATGTCTTCGACAGTCACGCTCTGGCGATGCAGGCCGAGAGCCTTGGCGCCGGTGCCAAACCACTCGGACGCGACCACCTCTCTTCCATCGGCGTTCTGGTAGTAGTGAGTAGCCGTCAGATACTCAGGGATCCCGCTACCGCCTTTGCTCCCGCTTTGGGTTTTGAGTGCGCGGATCGTCAACATGATGAAAGCCTCCGATGAGTTGTGATCACCCGCTCTAGGTGCTCCTTCGTAGACCCAGGTTGCGTGAGAAATTCGATCAGCCGGTGACCGCTCACGATCAACACACGGCCACCTGCGTCTGTAATCGCGCCGCGGGAAGCTTCGCCAGTCCGACCTGTGTGCACGAACAACCCCACGGCGTCTTCCAACGCACAGAGCGACGCGAAAACGGCCACATGAGCGCGCTGGATATGTGCCCCGTAGCGTTTCGCTTGGATAAGCACGCGAGCACCGCGATACGTGACCTCCCCGTCAAGCCCACCGTCGCCCGTGTAGCGGAGATTTCGCTGGATGCGAAGGTTGTCGTCTTCAACCGCCGTCAAGATCAGCTCTTCGAATACGAGCGGGTCGATCTTGCGGAGATAGCCGAGAGCGCGGGCGAAGCCGTTCTCTGTCGCAGCGATCTCAGTGATCTTCTGTCGAAGCTTGTGGCTGCGCGCGACCTTGTTCACGTGCCGACGGCGACCGATAAGCCGAACGCGGTTGACAAAGCGAGACCACCAGGTGGTCCAGCGAATTGAAACGTGGGTGTCGATAGTGTTCATTTATCGACGTTACTGAAACAACGCCGGCTGTCTACCCGCTATCGACCAGGCATTTGCATCGGCAGTGGTGGCAACTGTAGACCCGCCTCGACGCCGGCAAGCGGGCTTGCCTCCCCTTCTTCTCGAATGCTCGCGGCGAAGTCGCTCAGCGGATGCGCGGTCTGCGCTTCCAGTGCAGCCCTTGCCCACGCTTCCGCAAGCGCCAGGCTTGGTGACGGCGACGGTTGCGGCTGCTCTGGATCAGGGGTTGCACCACCCGCCTTCGCTTTTCCGGCAACGTTCTGAGTCCACTTCGCCGGCCGGTGAGGTTTCCGACGCTTCTTCGGGCTCGTCCCGTCGAAATCCAGTTCGAGCAGATCAGGGCCTAGGCCCGCGACGATGGCTCGGATGCCCCAGCCCAACGGAAAACGCTTGCCCCTCTGCGGACCCAAGCGATCCGTCAACTCGTGAGGCGCGATGACTGGGCGCTGTTCTTCGTGCACCGAGACATTCGTGTTCGTGGCGCTGCCGCCGCCGCTTGTGCTGACGTTCGCGATCGACCAGCGCGCTTTCCCAAACTGTTCTGAGATAGCGTCCCGGCTGAGCGACGGCTGCACGCGAAAGACGAGATGCGTGCCGATCATTGAGCCGAGGCTTCGCATGGTTTCCTCGCCCCAGACTTGCTTGACCTGGTCGAGAGACTGCACTGACGCGATGAATACGACACCCTTCGAACGGCCGCGCTCGATCAACCCAGCGAAGTCGATCTTGCCGACCGAGGGCAGCTCGTCGATCACGACCGCGATCGTCCGACCGTCTTCGTTGTCAGGCAGCGCTGCCGAGAGGAGCCGGGGCGTGAGGAGATTGAGCATCGCTGAGGCGAGCGCGGTCGTCATCGAGCGATCGGGGCCAGCCTGAAAAATCAGCTGGCGGATCTCGCCGGCATAACCATCTGCTGACCATTCGCGGAGGGAGATCGACGCCCGCATGTCACCCGTTCCAGGGTCTTGTCCGTCGCCCCACGCGAGGGCCAGGTCGTCGACGAGCTTCGTGTAACTCGACAGCGTGGCGAGGACGCTAGAAGTCGCGCTGCTGGCTGGATCAGCGACGAGAGCGAGCGCCTTCGGGAAGTCAGCGGCCATACGCTCGGCCATAGCCTTGGCGTCAACTGCGAGGCGATCCGCCAGGCTCTTCCAGCCCCAGTTCGTGCCGTGGTCGTTTTGAAGCGATCGGAGCACACCTTCGAGCAGTTGCCGGGCGGCGATCGACCAAAATCGCCCGTTTCCTTCGTCTTCTTTGATGAGCGCTGCGGCAAAAACCTGCGCATCGCTGGGCGTGCGGCAATCTTGCCCGATGTCCCAGACCAGACTCCGCCGGTCCCACGGGCAAATGAGCCCCACGGAACCGCCCAAGAAATAGCTGGTGAAGTCGCCCTTGACGTCGTAGACGAACGCTCGGTGACCAGCATTGATGAGCTGCTGGATCGCCGGGATCAGCACGACCGTTTTCCCGGACCCGGGCGAGCCGTATAGCAAGATGCCTCGCGTTGCTCGGCGCTTGTCGAGGGCCAGGGGCCCGAGTTGAAGGAATGGCTCACCCTTGGCTTCGTGCTTGCACGCTTGCTTTGCAGCCTGGACAGCCTCTCGCCCGCGGAGGAGCTGAGGCCCGGCTAGGTGGCGCATCCGCCGGGTCGGCTGTAGGCCCGCTTTCAGCACCCAGCCACCGATCGCGGTTGCAGCAGCCAGCGCCGGCGCGAAGCAGCGATGAACCAACGAGAGGTCCGGCGCCGCAGGGTTATCGACCAGCGCATGGGGGTTTAGCCACCCTGCCGACAGCATGTGCAAGACGATGCCGGGGTAATCGAGCAACTGCGGGACGTAGCCACCGGCCGCTGGATGGGGAAGTGTGTGCCAGATGGCCGCGCTCAGCCCTGTGTAAACCATCGCGCCGACACCAAGGCCAGCGCCCAGGGCATGATCTACCCGCCGGACCCAGCGCGAGGGTTCGAGACCGGCGGGCTCCGACTGCAGGAACAGGTTGAGCACCTTCTCGCTCATCAGCGCCCCAACGTTGGTTCCAGGCCGCGAGCCACGCGCTGCGCGTTGTGCTCGATCAGGTTATTGAGGGCCTTGCCGTAGTCGAGTGTCATCGCCAATGCCTCGGGCGTGCGCCCATCGCGATCCCGTGGCCCGTGCGGATCCGCGCCGTGGGCGATCAGGGTCTCCCACGTCTGTGGCGACTTGCTTCTAACGAAAGCAGCTTCGTGGAGCGGCGTGCGGCCAAACCCATCCTGCACGTTCGGATCCGCGCCGCCAGCGAGCAAGAACTCAGCGACGTGGCTGTGTCCTTGAGCTGCCGCGATGTGCAGTGCTGTGGCGCCGCCAGGGCCGATGGCTGAGGGGCGGGCCCCGGCGGCGCAAGCGGTCTTGGCCATGGAAACGCTGCCTGTCGCTGCCGCTTGAAACAAGGTCTGCTCAGCGTTCATTGGATGCCTCCCGACCGAGTGAAGACGCGGGTCAGGCGCGCACGGCGCCATGCCCGATCAATTGCGCGATCCATGGCGTCGAGCGTGTCCCAGTAGCCGGTGCTGGTGCCAGGCGGGACGGATTGCTTCCCGGTGATCCGCAAGCGCGCCAGCGTCTGAGCGTCAAGCACGATGCCAAGAAGGGCTTGGACCGTTGGCAGCGGGATCAGGCGCTCCCGTTGGGCTTGATAGATGGCGCGCTCGACGCGGGCAACGGCGCGAGCGTGCGTGCGGCGACAGACGGGGTTGTCGGGTGTCCAGGCGAGGGCCCGCTCTGCGTCGAACGCATTGCGCGCGGCCTTTTTGATTGCGCTGCGGAGGATATGTGGGCGCTTCATAGACTCATCCCCCGTGCCTTGGCGGGCATCACTGGCTTGATCCGGGGAGCACGCGCGACAACGGGCTCCTGGCGCTCACGCTGCGGCTGAGCCTCAATCGCCTTCTGTCCCTCCTGCTTCTGCTCCTGGACATGGTGCAGATCGAACTGCCGCACGTGCGTCACGATTTTTTCGGCGTCAGCACATGCACGGAAGATCTCGCGTGGGTCTTGCCGAAGCGCCGCCAGCCAGCTCCCAAGGTATGCGTCATGCTGCCTCGGGTCATGAGAGAGCCCCATCTCCTGACAGCTTAGAAAACTTCCGATTTCAGCGCGTAGCTCTTCTCGGGCGTAGTCGGGCGATCCGAATGCGTGCGCCATTGAGCGGTTGAGACGTGATGGGTGTCCCGTCCAGTGCGCCAGCTCATGCAGAGCGGTTGCGGCGTAGCGGCCGGCGTCGAGAAATTGCCCGCGTTCGGGCATCACGATCCGGTCTTTCGTCAGCGAGTAGTGAGGCGTCGCGCCAGGCTCGTGCCGGATGTCCGCGCGGCTCTCTTTCAGTAGGGCCTCGACGCGTTCGATGGGGTCCCATGCGTGCTGCCGAATTTCGAGCGGCGGCATCCCGTCGATCTGCGACGCGTGGAAGACGGCGGCGTAGAAAGCGCGCGGCCGTTCGAGCTGCACGGTCCGCTTCTCACCCGTGGCTTTGTCGGTCTCCTCTTTTTCGAACTGCCAGAACTCCACGCTGCGAGACTTCTCGCCGCGCCGGACTTGCCAGCCTTGGGCTTCCGCTTGCTTGTATGTAACCCATCGCGGATCTTGATTGGGTTGCGACATAAGCAGCGAGATCGCGTTGATGCCGCGGTAGCGCTTCCCAGTTGTGGGATTCATGGGCAGCCCGCCGAACTGACTCTCCTCGTAAGGCCGTTGCCATGGGGCCGTGCCGGCTTCGAGGCGAGCGATGATGTCCGCGGCAACACGCTCGGCGAACGGGATCTTGGATTGATCAGTGGTTGCCATGGTTCACCCCCGATCCCCAGGCGAACGTTTCGGGAGTGCGCGCAGTCAGCGCGTCATCGAGTGACAGCGCGTCTTCTTGGAAGACGCCTGCATCGTCGAATTGGGTGCGGACGGCGCGTTCGACTTCGCGCATACGTGCGCGACGAAAAAGATCAGCAAGTTGAAGCATGAGTGGGGCCTCGGCAGTGGGTCTCTCTTGACCGTAGGCCGAATCTGCCGGATCGGAAGTCCCCCCTCTGCTATGACGCCCGCGCGTAGCGCCGTGCTTTTCACCCCATCGCCTGGCAGAGCTTTTTTGCTCTTCCTGCTCTTGTTCTTGAACTACGGAGCGCAGCGAATGCCGCACAACGCGAAGAGCTGGAGAAGCAGAAAAGCCCATCTGCCCGGCCCTGCCGGGCCAGTCGGGGGAAGAACGGACAAAACCCCACTGCCTGCCGAACTGCTTGGCTCACCAACGCGGCCGAGGCCGCGGACGAGGCGGATCAGGCACCCGTTGCGGTGCAGGTGAGGCGATGGACTGAGGCTGCGACGCCATAAAAGCGGCGCGCATGAAGCGCGACATCGGGACCGCCGTCTTGATCCACACACCCTTGATTTCGCCAGGCGCGAAATGAGCGCCGCTGGATCGCCATTGGCCGATGGCGTTCGCCACCTGCATGGCTGAGATGGGCGGGCGCAGGGCGTCCTGAAACTCGCCCCAGCGCTCCACCCCTTCCAACAAGTGGCCAAGGTGTTCGAGGCCGAAGCCGCCGAGAATGATGCCCGCGAGTGCGCCGCCGAACGCTTCTGCGAAGCCGCCCTCACTATCGAGTTCGTTGCTTTCGGGGTCGATGGGGACGAACACCCAGACATCCTGCATGTCGTCGAGGGCGTGGTTAGGCGTCATGTCGGTCTCCAGGCGAGCAGGCTGGCAGCGGCTTGGGGCCCCAGATCGCGGTGGATTGGGCGATGGCCTGGGCGGCTTGGACGGTCCACGCCGATGCGGCGGCACAGGATGGGACAGGGGTTGCAGCACCTGCGTCGATCCAGAGGAGCGAGCCTTCCAGGTCGCCTGCGCGATCGAGCTGCGTGAAGACTGCGGGGTTCAATGCGGGGCAGCCCAGCGACCGGCCGACCAGCCCGGTCTGGCTCACGTAGTCAGCTGGATGAAGGACGACCCCGCGCTCGCGGGCGTGAGCGTCTGTCGGGCTCAGGCCATCGAGGCGATACGCTTTCCCATGCTTCGCCATGTTGTAAGGCTCAGCGACACGGTATAGGCCCAGGCTCGTCGTGCCGCTATTGGGCGTATCGCTGAAGCGAATGGGCAAGCCCGTCTTCTGCGGATCTGATCCGGCTCCGTGCGCCACACGTGTCGCTGCTTCAACCAGGGGATGCTTCGGGTCTGAGAGATCCAGAACCCAGAACCGCCTCCGCGTGCTGGGCAGGGTCATATCCGCGAGCAGCAGACGCTTGGGCGCGTGGCCGGTGGTGCAGATGGAAGCCGTGACAGCCCGGCCAATGGCGCTATGCGGGGGAAGTGGTGGTGTGTTGGTGATCATCGCTGGTGGTCTCTAACGGGGTGGTGCCACCCCTCTACCTCCACCGTAGACGAAGCCTGGGATTTGTCGAGTCGATGTCGATCATGACTTTCAAAATGAAGAAGCCGTGGTTCTCAAGCCACGGCTTCTTGGTGGGTGGATGGTCACGGCGGGTTACATGCTCATGCCGCGTTTCTGCGCTTTCTTCGGCGGGGCAATCTCGCCCGTCGAAATGGGGTTGTAGAAGCTCGGATGGGTCGGCTTCGAGAGCTGGCCCTGGCCGCCGCTGCCCTGCCCTGATCCCTGGGCTTGCTTCTGTGGTGCCGCACCGATCGCCGTAGCAAGCGTCATGCGCGGTCGCTGCTGAGCCTGCTGCTGAGCAGCGGACGCCTCCTTTTGCGGTGCCGACTGAGGCAGCGGGCGCTGCCAGGCGGCGGGTGCCTGTTGTTGAGCGGATTGCGCTTCCTTGCGCGCCGCCGACTGTCGGCGAATAGCGTCAACGGTCATCATCATCATTTCTCCTCTTGGATTTCAGTGGCTTCGGGATTGCGAATGGCGTCCAGCAGCGCCGCCAATGGCTGGTTGTTCTCCTCGTCGTGTGTGATGGAAAGCTGTTCCTCTGCGGTGACTCGCTCCGCTTCAGAGGCGAGTGCGGCCTCCATGGCGGCCTTCCGAGTGATCGCGTCTTCGGCGTCGAGATCCCGCACCACATAGTTCGGGTCGAGCAGGTCTTCGGGAATCGAGAACATGGGTGCGACGACGCGCACATAGTCCCGGCGTGGCACGCCTCCGCGGCGGATATCAACTAGGGCGACACCAGTTTCTGCGGTGAGCGTCGCGAATTGGCTGAGCTCCAAAATCGGCTCTTCCTTCATCTCGCGCACGAGCACCAGGTCGTTCGCTAGACGGTCTCCGAAAACGCCCTTGCCACCACCTTCAATCCGGTGATCTTTGAAGTGCGTGCCCCCCAGCTTGCGTCGGAACGAGGCCAGCATACGAGCCATGGGGTGGCCTTCATCCCAGATCGGAGCGCTGTAAGCCTTGGCCACCGACCGCACGAAATCGACCATGGTGGAGTCAGATTCGCGATGGGGCACGCGCCCCATGCCGATACCTTCTTGCATCCACTTCGCAGTCTTGGGCGATGTGCGCAGAGCCACCCGAGAGAGGAACGAAGCGAGCATGGCATTCGTCGAGTTTTCATTCTTCGAAGCCTGAAGAAGGCTCTCAATCGTTTGCGTTGCCACGATGTAAACCCCCCCGAGCGACCTCGCTTTAGGGACGAGATCGATATCCGCTTGCGTCACGATGTCCTGAAATTCGTCCAAGCACAGGTAGCAATGCGAAGCCGTCGGATCCACCTTCTCCCAGTCTCCACCGGCACACCCGGCACGCCGCTGCATCTCACTGGTGACCCGCGCCTTAAGAAATTTCACGACCAGGTTGGCTGAGTGCTGGCCATACAGCGAGCCACTGATATCCAAGCCAACGGCAGATCCATGAAGGCACGCTTCGACGCTTTCGCCCGTGTCTGCGGCAGCCCACCGCATCAAGTCCGGATGCGACAAATACGGAGCAAACCAGAGCGTCCAATTTGCCAGGATCGACCCCCGCGTTTCCGGAGCCAACGCCTGCACAGTTTGTGTCGAGTAAAGGTAGGCCTCCTCCAAAAGGCCATCAATGACGCCGCCCTCAAGCTGCGCGATCTGTTCCCAGTAATGCTTGATCTCGTCTAGCCGATCCTCGCCCGCCAAAAAAAGCTTCCCGAGGCGGTCATGACACAGCAATGACCACTTCCAAGGCTCTCCGTTCGAATCGTGCAGGCCGTGCTTCACGAGCGCTTCGAGCATGTAGATCGCAGGTCGACAGCATGCCGCTGTCATGCCATTCCACGTCTTCTCAGATCCGCTAGAACTACCGGCAGCAGGCATGTTGTTCTCTTCATGCTGCCTGGCGATATCGCTCGAACTCAGCCCCTGATATAACGAAACGACCTGGCGTTTCGGATTGAGATTTTTAAAGTCGATCATGCCAGCGTGCTCGCCCGCGAGAGCGCCCTTACCATCGGCGATCAGCAGACCGATGACATAGCCAAGCTTCCGCAGCCTCATCAGCTGAGCGATTTTGGGGCGCAGCTGCGTGCTCGTCTTGCCCGATCCAGTCTCGCCAAAAATGATCATGTGCGTGGACAAGTCTTTCAGACTGATCGAAATCGGCAGACCGCCATCCGCCGCAAATCCGTCACCGCGATGCGTCAACTCACCCATCGACGTGCCCATCGGCAGCAGCGGGCTGTCGTCTTTCGCTGCTGCAATCGCCTGGGCTTTCCTTGCGGCGACGTGCGACGTCAACGCGCTGCCGTCCTCACCGCCCGCTTTCCGCCCCTGGATCGCCAATCGCTTCGCCCGCTTCCGCTGCTCGCTCCATGCATACATGAGAGGCATGAGACAGCTCGGCAGAAAGCAGATGAGTGAGATGAGCGCTGAGCGGCTGGACGAAGCAGCGAGAACGGGCAAGAGCAGGCCGAAGAGTGCTGCGGTGAAGGTCCAACCCTTGCGCGGGGCCGTCGCTGTGCGGATGAGCAGCAGAGTCGCCAGCGCCAAGGCACCGGTGATGACGCCCAGCCCACGGGGCAGAACGGTCGTCAACATCGCGAACACGCCCAGGACGCCGAAGAGCAACGGCGTGGCGACGCTGGTCGAGCCGCTGCCCAGGTCCTCAGCGAGCATGCGGCCAGCTACGCGATACTGCCGCCCGCGTGAATCGGGGGACGTCAAAATATATCGCGACTGACGATCCTGGAGATCCTTGCTGAGCGGCAGCATCTGGCCGTTGCCAGCGTCGAACAGGCCCTCACGGTTCGCCTGCGGCACGTCCCAACGCGTAGCCAAAACACGCGCTTCTTCAATGCTCGAAGCGAGCATCGACTTGATTGGCATCAGCGTGCCGACGATCGACTTGATTTTCATCAGTGGCTCCCGGGGAAGTTCAGAGTGGGGGTCATGCCGCCGATCTGGGTCGGAGACACGTGTGAGCGGATCTCGTGAGACGCGCCGACGATCAGCGTGAGCGCCAGCGCGAAGCTGGCGAGGCCGACGCTCGTCCACGCAGCCACGTGGCCGAGCATTCGGCGGCGCATCGCGTCAACGATGAGCGTCCGGCGCTGCGTGTCCGGGTCGCCGATCCCGCCGGTCGGCTCGGGGCGATCGCCCGGCACGTAATAGAAAGATGGGGGGATCGGAGGCGCGATGCTTTCAGGAGTGCCGATCGCAAGGCACCCGAGAAAGCTGAGCACGCGAGAAGTGATAGAGGGGGACATGGTGGGGACCTGTGTGTTGAGTTGATGTGGGGATACAGATGACCGTAGGCCGAATTCGCCGGCTGGGAAGTGGGTGGGAAGATACCTGGGCTACTTTGTGGTGCCTGACACCGCGGTCTAGCCCTCGGCCAGGTCCCACCGGTTCGACCAGGCCAAGATGACCCACAGGCGCTGAGCCCACCCGGACAGGGTCGGGGCCAAGCCACGGACCGGGGGGAGCTGCTGATCCAACCAGGCCACATCGTCGGGGGCATTGGTCTTGAACTGTGCCCCGTGGCTTTTGATCAGCCGCTTCTGGACAACCGGAACCTGGCTGGGTTTGACCACCTCGAACCCCAAGAGCCGGCGGTCCAGGTCATGGCTCACCGCCGCCACGATGGTTCCGTGTTGTTCGGGTCGAATCACCAGGCCATACCCGGCCGAGTTCTGGGGCTGAGGGTGCCCCATCGCTGCCCGCGCCAGTTGGTCGATGTGCCGGCGGATGTCCACTGGCTGACACCCCAGTTCTTGGGCCAGTTGGTAGGACGTCTTCCGGGCCGCCACCCCCACGAACACCCGGAACACGCGGTCGGGGCGATGAAGGCCACCCAATGGGGCGTTTTGGCGCACGGACTTCCAGGCGCTACATTTCCGACACTGAAACCGTTGAACGGGCGGCGTTCCCCGGCTTCCTCGCTTGACCCAAACATGCTCAACGCAGCGCCTTTGAATAGGGCGCTTTTTGGCGTTCGTGGTCGATTTCACTGAGGATGGCATGAGGTGAGTTTTGGTTCGTTTCTGTCAAAAATAGGCTTTCTACACCCTATACCATCGCACAACGATAGGGTGAGATGCAAATGTGATGCCATCGACATAAATAGGGCGTTTAATGGCTTTTTTGAGCTTGACGGTTGCCAGTAATCTGTCAATTTGAATGGAGAGCAGCCACCGACGAACGCAATGTTTGTCCATTCCCTGGGGCTGCCACCCATCGTCTGGCAGGTCCCCCATGGCAACGAAAAAGTCCCGCAATGAGCGCAATGCTGAGAGCATCGTTCGTGATTTCTTGCAGAAGAACGAGTATCCGGCCACAGGTCTGGAATCCGACGACGGGTTGATGGTCGAAGAACAGAAGAGCACCCACGGCCGGATCCGAAAACTGTTGGACACAGCCAGCAAGCGCGGCGGAACAGGTCGAGGCTGCCCCGAGTTCATCATCCGCCACAAAAAAGTGCCGGACTTCCTCATCGTGGTGGAATGCAAGGCAGACAACGCCGACCACGAAAGCCACCTCGTTCCGGCATGGGTGGCCGGTGAAGAGAACAAGGATGACGACGCCTACTTCGCTCGCGCGGCTCGCTATGCGGCTGATGGCGCCCTTCATTACGCCAAGGCGCTCTCCAAGGAGTTCAATGTCATCGCCATCGCCATGAGCGGTGAAACCAAGAAGGAAGCCCAAATATCCACTTACCTTTGGGTCAAGGGCGACAAGCACCCCGATTTGTTACTCAACCGGAAGAACCAACAGCCGCTGAGAACCATCATTCCTTGGGCGGATTTCATCCGGTGCGCCACGCACAATCCGGCCGTGAACCAAGCGCGCGAAGCGGATCTGATGCAGTTTGCCCGCGACCTTCATGACACCATGAGGGAATACAAACTGACGGAACAAGAGAAACCCTTGCTGGTCAGTGGCACGTTGCTGGCCTTGAAAAACAAGCCGTTCCATGCGGCGGCCATGGACGAAACAGGACCTCAACTGGACTCAGATGAACTCCCTGGCGAATGGTTGGAAGCCATCGTCAAGGAACTGAACAAGGCGTTCCACAACAAACAAAAACAGGACGACATGATGTTCACGTATCGTGCTCTGTCCGAGCACCCGGAGTTGCGCAAGACGACGGATGAGCGCCCCAACGGGGTTCTGTTTGATTTCATCAAGCAAATCAATGACCACGTTGCCCCCTACATCAATGCCCACGATGGGCTCGACATCCTGGGCAAGTTCTATGGCGAATTCCTGAAATACACCGGCGGCGACAAGAAAGCGCTGGGTATTGTGCTCACCCCACGCCATATCACCGATCTGTTCGCAGGCATCGCCCGGGTTAACAAAACCTCTACGGTGATGGATTTGTGCGCTGGAACAGGCGGCTTCTTGATTTCGGCCATGGCACGTATGTTGGCGGATACCACCAAGCCATCCGAAGAAGAGCGCATCAAAGAGGAGGGGCTAACCGGGGTGGAACAATCGCCTCACATGTTTGCCTTGTCGGCGTCCAACATGATTCTGCGGGGCGATGGCAAGACGCATCTTCATCATGGCTCCTGTTTTGATGCAGGGCTGGTCAAGAAAGTGAGGGCGTTGAAGCCCAACGTCGGGATGCTCAATCCTCCCTACGCCCAGCGGGACATTTCGGAACTTCGTTTCATTGAACACATGCTGGATGTGCTGGAACCCAATGGCGTTGGCATTGCCATCGTTCCGATGTCATGCGCCCTGCGCAACGCGCCGGAAAAGACTTCCATTCTGGCCAGCCATACCTTGGAAGCCGTCATGTCGATGCCGGATGATCTCTTCTACCCGGTGGGCGTGGTCTCCTGCATCATGGTTTTTAAGGCTCACGTTCCTCATGAATACAGTGGTCGGGACACCTGGTTCGGCTACTGGAAAGAAGACGGCTTCGTCAAAACCAAACACATGGGCCGTGTGGACAAGAACGAAACCTGGGAGACCACTCGGGCTAAATGGCTGGACGCTTTCCACAACCGCCGTGCGGTTGCTGGTGAAAGCGTGTTGAAGAAGGTAGGTCCCACAGACGAGTGGTGCGCAGAGGCCTACATGGAAACGGATTACAGCAAGTTGACCCAGGCTGATTTCGAGCGAACGGTTCGCAACTACGCCGTCTTCAAGATGTTGTGTGACCAATCCTCTGCCTCAGCATCGGGGGCCAGCCGTGCCTAAGGTCAGCGAACTGTTTGATATTTCAGCGGGCAGCAACTTGGAGTTGAATGCCATGTCCTTGGCTGAACCGGGCCAGGGGGTTGCCTTTGTATCCAGGACCGCCAAGAACAACGGCGTTTCGGCAGTGGTCGAACCGCCAGCAGACATCGTGGCGCACCCAGCAGGAAGCATTTCAGTAGCTTTGAGTGGTTCAGTGCTCGAAACATTCCTTCAACCCGCACCTTTTTATACGGGCTTTCACGTTGCCGTGTTGACACCGAAGGTTGACATGTCGGAGGAGGTAAAACTTTTCTATTGCGCATGCCTTCGAGCCAATCAATACCGCTACAACTACGGCCGCCAGGCAAATCGTTCTCTCAAAGACATTGTCTTACCGGATCCCACCCAGACACCAGCGTTTATATCGGACATGGGCGTGGGCATGGATGGGCTTGCCAGCCCTCAATCCAAGGATGGGGCTATCCCTCTCAATGAGGGGCAGTGGGCACCATTTCGGCTTTCCGATTTGTTCGACATCAAGAAAGGCAAACGACTGACCAAAGGAGACCAACAGGAGGGCTCTACGCCCTTCATTGGCGCCATTGAAAGCAACAATGGGTATTCTTCTCGGATTTCGGCGAGTGCCATCCACGAGGAGAACACGCTGACGGTCAGTTATAACGGGAGCGTAGCGGAGGCCTTCTTTCAGCCAGAGGCCTACTGGTGTTCCGATGACGTCAACGCGCTCTACCTCAAAGACCAAGTGCTGACCGTGGAGATTGGGTTGTTCTTGGCCACGGTCATCCGGAAAGAAAAATACAGGTTCAACTATGGCCGCAAGTGGTCGCTCGAAAAGATGCAAGCCTCGATCATTCGCCTGCCGGCAAAAAACTTTGAGGGTGTGGTTGCTCCTGACTTTGAGTTCATGACGCGCTATATCCAGACGCTACCGTTCAGCAGCCAGCTGGCCCCTATTACCGAAGCGGATACCCATTCCGCCACGCCACCCATAACCATAGGTGGTTTTCCAGGCCCTTGATGCTCTTGGTCGTGGTCCAGGTCTTCCGTCCGAGCCTGGCCAGATCGTTGCGCATCTTGGCAAAGGTCAAGTTGATGGCGAACAGTGGGTCGCGTTCGTCCTGCTTTTGGGCCAGTTTCGACACCAGGGCTTTCACTTTCTGATGCTGGACCCCGGGCAGCGATCGTTGGAGCCACTTGGGATAACTGGGGTGGGCATCAGAAGCGATCACCGCCCCTGGCTTCAACAGCGGACGCATGGACGCCAGCAAAGCCGGGATGTTCGTGGGCGTGTCGTCGTGCTGCCAGTCGTATTTATCGAAGCCCTGAACTTGGGTGGGGATCCGCGAGATGGTGAAGCCCAGCACCTCCCCGGTTTTCACCCGCACCACGACAGCCACGGACAGGTGCTTGGGTCGGGCATGAAGGTAGGTGATCAGTTCGTCCAGCATGATGTAGGACGTGCGCAGGGTCGCCAGCCGTTCCTGGTGGATGCGCCGGGCTTCATCCGCCAGGTGCTGGATCTTCCGGTCCACCGTTCGCTTGGAACAACCCAGCAGCAGGACCATCCGCCGCATCGAGGTGCCCGACACGGCCATCTCGAAGATCCGGCGGTTGAGATCCGGGCGATGGTGCTGCCGGATAGCCTTGGATTGTGTGGATGAAAAGGTGGCCCCGCAGGCCTTGCACTGATACCGCCGCACCGGTTGATGGTTGTGTTTGGCGGGGCGGGATCCCTTCCTCCGGTAGAACCCCCTGGGTGGTTCCACATGGTTCGGGCAGGCCATGTTGGGGCATACCGGGCGGGGGTTCTTCATGCCCGAAACGGTATCAAATCGGTCTCGTTTATCAAATCTTTGGACGGGAATGGGCTAAACCCAAGGCCAGTTCTAGGGTTTGGACGGTGCAAGGCACCATAAAGTAGCCCAGGTATGGTGGGAAGTGGGTCAATGCTTCTTCTTGAAGAATGCATCGAGACGAGCGGACTGATCCTTCGCCCATGCGTCGTCTTTCTTCTGATCGGTGTGCATCGACTTCTGGATGTCTGCGGCGTGCGCGACCTTCCATGGATCCTTCTTCGATGACGCGACCACAGGAAGAGGAGCGGGACGTTCTACCGCGGGCGGTGGCGGTGTGGTCGGCGAGATAGCGGGAGCAGCCGGCACCGGCATGGTTGCCGCGATGACCGGAGCGGTCGGCTTCTGAGGCGCCGTCGTGGTGACGACGGGCGGCGTTGCGACTACAGCGGTGCTCGTCACCGGGGCGGCAGACGCCTCGGCTTTCGCCGCAGCTGCTGCCGGGCTGGCTGGCCGGTGCATCCACCAGCGCACGCCGAAGGTCACACCCACCGCTAGCACCAGCACGCCCAGTCCGGTTGCCCACTGCTTCGGTGACACAGCCGCGATGGCCTGACCCAGCCGACGCGCGCCGGCTTGGCTTGCACGTGTGGCCGATCCCAGGGCCGCGCCGGTTTTCGCTTTCATCGCCTGCGCCGTCGCCCTGGCCGCGTCCGCGGCTTCGGGTGACAGAAAGCCGGCATCCGGTTGAGCCGAGCCAACGCTGCCCCCGAACCCGTCGAAGTCATCAGCTATGGCCGGCGGGGACGGCGATGCCGCCCCCTGGACCGATTTCACCGGAGCCGGCGCAGGTGCCGGACCGGCCAGGAAGTCATCATCGAAGCCGCTCATCGCTCAGCCCTCCCCGCCGGTCTTGGGGATCGGGCTGATCACGAGACGCGGCGACTTCCCGGCGACTTCGATCACGCGAACCGTCGAGCCCGGGCGCAGGTGCGAGCGGATCCGCGAAGCGATCCACTCACGCTGAGCCGTGGTGCCGTGCACCTCGATCGTCGTCGGGTCAGAAGCCTGGTCGGCGAGCGTTGCGGCTTTATCGAGGACTGAGGCGACATCGGCGGCATGGGACTTCACGCCAGCGGCCGGCAAGTCGATGGTCAGACGATCGAGGGCATCAACTTGCGTGATCTTGCCCTGGTCATCCTTAGCCTCGACCGGCTTCGTGACCACAGTCGCCTTCACGCCCTTGACCGCTTCGGCCTGGGCGGCAAGCACGCGGGCTTGCTCGACTTCGTGCTTGTGGATCTGGACAGCGCTGATCGCGCCGACCGCGGCGCCGGCAGCGCAGCCCTTCAGCATGTCCGAACCGTTGCCGATGATCTTGCCGAGGACGGCGCCAGCGCCGCAGCCCAGGATGGCACCGCCCGTGGCGGATCGGGTGGTGTCGGATTTGGAGCCGAAGACCCCGCCAACCTTCTGGGTGGCGGTGTCGATCGTGGCGCAGCCCTGCAGCGAAAGAGCGGCGGCAAAAGTCGCGATGAGCGTCGCGTGAGAAAGGACGCGAGCGACGGATTGAGAAGTGGTGCGCATGTGGGGATACCTCTGTTAGTGGGGTGGGTGGGGAAAAGGAATGGGTTAGACGAGACGCGGGAGAGGCGGCAGTGGGCCTCTACGCTTCAAACGGCGGCGGTTGCTACCGAGCGGGAAGACGTTGCCCTCGAGCGATTCCGCTACACGCATCCGTCGAACCGCGTAATCGAGCTTGTGGGGTTGACCCTCCAGCTGCTGCCAAACGATCCAGCCGAGGGGTTCGCCACTCTCTTGACTCGCGCGGATCGCTCGACGCGCGCTGTTGTAGTGATCGACGATGTCGGCAGGCATCATCAAGTAGCCCCTGTTCGCCAGAGCGAGCGAGACGAGCGTGTCGTGCAGCTGCTGTTTCATCGCTGCGCTACAGAGGGCTTCGACAGTCTTGAGGGAGGGCATGTGTGGATCTCCTGGTGTGTTGGTTAGCGTTTGGCGGGGGTCACGATCTGACTGAGTGCTTCGATGAAGCGCGCGATCAGATCTCGGTTCGTCTTGTCTGCCGCGCGGCTCGCTTCGATTTGTTGAGCGAGCACCGCCTTCGCTTCTGCGCGAAAACGATCGGTTGCTTCACTGATCGCGGCGTGTGCCGACTGCTGGATGAGCTGCGTCGTCTCGTGCGTGTGCAGCAGTGATGCGACTGCTTCGCGCAACAGCTCAGGCCGGCTCTTCCCAACGCGCTCTGCCAGCTTGTCGAGTGCCGGCACTTGGTCGTTTGGAATTCGGATCGTGATGGCGGTCTGCGTGCGCATCGTGCGGTTTCTCAGTCAGCGCGACATGCGCTTCTCTAAAAACCACCGTAGGCCGAATCTGCCGGATCGGAAGCCCCTCAGACGCTGCAGTCGATCACTGCGTGGCAACGCCGAGAAATGGCGTTCTGACGCGGTTCTTCTGCGAATAGAGAGCGCGCACGGCAACGCGCCCCCGTTGCGAAGGCAACGCGCGGAAGCGTTTGTGGTGCTTGATTTAGATGGCTATGCAACGCTCTGACGCGCTGCCGTTTTGCACACCAGCGGTGCGTCTGGTGTGTATGTATCCCTTCGCTCTAGGGATTAACGCGAGCACAGAAGCCGAAGCATCCCGAAGCCGCCCCAGTTTTCCGGCTAGAAGATGCACGCTTCCCTGTGCGTCCCCTGCCCCCGTCTACCCCAGTGAGACGCCCCTCAGGCATCCTCACGCGCATGGCCTCCGATGACTCCACCCGCGCTAATGAACGTGCGCGCAGACTTTTGATTGTGAGGACGTGTGCTTCTCTGGCTCGTCTTCAATCGCGCGTGATTGATGAGCGCTTCTCATACTCCCTGCCCGGCCAATCGCTGCCAGGTCAGACTCGGACGACGTGGCCGGTTAGCTCACTTTCGCCACCGTCCGCCTGGCTCGCTGGTGTTCGAGACACGCTATCGCTCGACTACATCCTCTCAGCGCTTTCCGTCGCGCAGGCCCGACTTCTGGATGCCGTCGCTTCCCCGAAACCCATGGACCCGCTCTGGGTCTGTGGTGTGCTTCAGAGCATCGCTATCGAAGCAAAGCAGTGGACGCCACCTGTCCGAAAGCTCGCTCAACGGTGGGGCGTTGAGCTGCCGCCTTCGCCTCCAGCGCGGGTCCGGTAGTTAGCCCCCCTCTTCCGACTCGGCGTTAATTCGCTAACGTGAATTGAGAGCCTATTCGGAGTGTCGCTATGTCTACTTTGTCTCGCCAGCGCATCTGGCAAACGTCGCATCTCGGCGTGGATCGTCGAGCTCTTCGCATCACTCTGCCCGCTTCTGTGGTGAGTGACGCGGAAGCCTTCGCGCGTCAACACGCCGTCTCGGTGCCCGGTCTTGTCGCTGCCGCGCTGACGTATGCCCAACAACATCCCGATGCAGTGTTGTCACTCTTGCCGGTGATCGAGCGGACCCAAGGCATTCGCTTCCGGCCTAATGTGCAAGCCAAGGGGCGAAGCCGTGATTGAGGTATCCCCTGCTGACCTGCTCCCGTTTTTGGAGCGCGTTGAAGCCGTGCGTGGATTGCCGGCTCCGGTGCCGAAATGGCTCCGGTCCCGCGTTCTGAAGGATGGGGAAGCTCGCTGCTGGCACTGCGAGGCGGCGCCAGCCAACCGTGTCGTCTACCTTTTTTCGCCAGCACTGGGAGGCGACGCCTCGGGTGCGAATGTGGTCCCATCTTGTGAGCGCTGTGCGGTGATCTATCGCCATCGGGACCCCTGGGAGCCGGTATGGGCCGAAGGCAATTCATGGCCAGAGGCGAAGGCCGCCCGACGGCTGGAAGCACTGGCGTGCTGTGCCCAGGCACCGGTGCCGAAAGCGCGGTCGCGTTCGAGAGCGGAAGCAAGGGCGTGGCTGGAAGCGACAAGATGGACGGTGGCGCCTCGGGTTGGCGTAGTCGCTGAACCGCTGGGCGAGGGCTGGCTGGTTGGCCCAGTAGTGGCGCGAGCCAGCCCGGCTTGGGTGGCCCTCGTTAGTGGACTATCTGGCTCGGGCGCGCAAACGGTGGGGCTCGCTCCCGCGCTTCGCTGGCTGCCTGGCGAAGCCTGGGCGGACGTGCAACGGCGCTGGATCGAGCGCGGCGCGCACGTGCACGACGCGCTCAACCCGAGCGCGTGACCAGGTTCTGCCCGGTCGCGCGCAGGTAGGTCAGCCCCCATGCTGCCAGCGCAGCCATGCTCGGTCCCAATTCCGCACCGGCGCCGGCGATACGATTCAGGAGTTCATCGGGGGTCCAAACGGAAACCCTTCGATCAAGGCGCCCGTCCCGCTTTGGATAGATCAGTGACCCCGCAAACTCGATCGTCAGAGGGCCCTTCCGGCGCCCATGCTCGAACGTGCAGCCCAGGCCACCCTGGTCTTCGGGAACCGGGATCACCGTCAGCGTCCCGCCCTTCTTCTCCAACTCGTTCAGAGCGAAGTCGGCCAACGCGCAGATCGTCGGCGCCAGTCGCTCACCCGCGCCAGTGAGCCCTTCGCGCAGCCCAGCGGGGAGGCTCACTTTCAGCTTGTAGTCGTCGAGCGACAGTTTCATTTGCCCGCAGATCACTCGCCCTTGCCCTGCACCAGGTTCCAACGTGTGATGGAAAGCGGGGCCGGCGATCGGCTGCACGTCTGCTCGCTTTTTGACGGGCTTCCGCGCAACAGACGCCACCCTCGCACGTGCCGGCTCCGCGGTGGCCTGGGTCACCCAGTCAATTTTCGGTGGCTTGTTCATGCTGCTTCCTTCTTCGTCTGGCACGCGCTCATGTGCGCAAGAACACGCGCCACCGTCTCTTCAAACTCGTCTCGGGCCGCCATCAGACCAATGATGCCGGTTCCGTCGCTATATAGGTTCGCGCCTTGCCCGAAGAGGGAACCGTAGGCGGCGCGGTCGCGGACAACTGGCACAGCCAAGACACCGGCAAGACGCCTCTGCTCCGCCCGTTCGAGACGCACCCGCGACGGCAGCAGCAGAGGAGCCAGGGGGCGATGGCGAAGGCTATCGACCACGCGCGTTGCGGAGAAGAAGCTGCCAGGGTCGAGGGGCGTCGGCACGATAACCAATCCCTCGGGCAGCTGGTGTGCAGCCCGGCCACCGGGCGGGTGGTCGTAGACGACGTAGTCATACGCTTTCGCTGCGCTGCTGGTGATCGCTTTCAGAACGGGAAATGGCGTCGGACGCCCCGCGGCTTGCGCTTGCGCCAGCCAGCGGGTGGCGCCGCCTTGCGCGCCGTTCGGGTCGGCGTCTACGAGCGCGACGCGGTTGCCGCGGTGAGCGAGCGCTGCGGCGAGCGAGAGCGCGGCGGTCGTCTTGCCGCTGCCTCCCTTGCTGCTGAAGATGTGGATGGCTTGCATATCAGAAGCTCCGCGGAACGAAGGCGAGATGGGGCATCACGTGCAGCACCGACGCCGTGTTGTCGTAGCCTTCCCGATGAGTCTTCCCGTTACAGCTCGACCCAAGGTGCTCGAAGGTCCCGAACCCGGTGACGGGGATGCGGCCCGCTTCCGCGATCTGCCGCATCCGCTCCCGCAACCGCGGCGGGTTGCCCCAGCTCGCCGGCAGCTGAGACATCGCGTCCCTGGCTTCAGGATCGGCACCCGCATCGAGCAAGAGGTTCACGATCTGCTCCGCTCGATCGAGCCGCGACTTCGGTCCGTGCTGGGCGAGCGCGTAGCACCGGCAAGCAAGGTGAAGCGGCGTCAGCTTCGCGAGCAGTCGGACCCCGTTGATGTTCGGGCACGCGGCCAAGAGCTGCTGGACGGCTTCGACATCAGCGCGCTGGATTGCGTCCGCGAACGGTGCCGCGTCTGCTGTCGGCTTGGGCGAGTCTGTCACCTTGCGGCGGCTGATTTCGATTTGTGCAGTGCTGAGCATTGGGGAACCTCTTTGATTGGGTTGGTAAGATTGAGGGTTTGTGCAACCCCCTCATATGTTCACGCTAGTCGAAATCGAGCAGTCGTCAATCACCTGTCGATCATGACCAGTGGTATGTCGATCATGAATTTGATCCCCCAGCGCGTTCGAGCGCTACGCGAAGCGGAGACACAAAAGAAAGCGGGACGCGGAGCGAAAAACCGGAGCGGAAGTCGTGCTCTGCCGGATGCCGATGCATCGCGGTCAGCAAGCCGTCCTCGCTAATCGTGATTTCGCCCGGGGCATAGCGGTTCGTATCCCCGTGGGTGAAATTGCCCATGGTCGGGCGATCGGGCCACATCTGGATATCGACGCTGATCCACAGATAGCCCTCCTCCGTCCTTCCGATGCGGACCCGCAGGGTGTCGTCGAGGACACCCCACAAATTGGGTTCCTGCCAGGTGTAGAGGCTCATGATCAGTCTTCACCGGGGAGCATGACGGTGCCGACGGGCTCAGCGTTGTCACCGGGTCCGATCTGCATCTTGAGCTGCACCACATCGACGCCGCCGTCCTCTCGCTCTGCGTCGTATGCAAAGAAAAGGCAGTCGCCCACCGGCTCAGCCAAGCCCAACTTCGCCCGATGCTCGCTCTGTCGGTATTCCAGCATCGCCGCCGCGAGCACCGCGGTTGCTTTGGCGAGAAGCTCCGCGAGGTCAGTTCCAAACCCCATCGTTGCGCCCCAGGCGCTCGCCGTCATGGCCAAGGGCACTTTGAAGCCAGCGGCGCGGCTGGCGCTCTCGGGCACCTCAACCAGCACGCCATCGTCGATCGCCTCAGCCCGGCTATAGCTGTGGATCACGGGACCGAACATCGATTCATCGCTCATCTCTCTCTCCTTGGTCATTGCTGGCCCCAACAAGGGGCAGCGGGTGCGAACACGCTGCCGATGGCAGCCGCCCTGCCCGGAGAGAGGCGCGGTCAAGAGCAGAAGAGCGGGGGTTGGTGCGGGATGGAGGCCGCATGGCGCGGGAACGCAGTGACACGGGCGGCCGACTGACACGGCCCCTAAACGACTCTTGACCGGAGAAGCCGAGCGTGAGGGCCGCTCTTGCTCTTGCTTGTCGCTGTTCGGAAGCCCCGGACTTGCGGGGTCCGGGGCTGTGGTGGCGTCGTTGATATTCAGTGCGCGAAGTGTGGTCAGGCGCGTGGGCGATGCGGTGGTCAGCGTGCTGTCCACGGCTCGTCCGTCGGCTGTCCATGCGGTGCCCGCAGGGCATCGTGCACCGCGGCCCGATCATCGTGGCCGGGGAACCGCCGTTAGGCGGTCACCTCGACTCCGATCTCTTCGGCCAGGTCCCGGATAGCTTCCATCAGGTCCGCCACCTGGCCTTTTGTGGTGGACAGCGAGCCGACCTCCACTCCAATCATCGGACCCTCGAAGCCACGGCTGTCGGTGTAGCGGTTAGGAGCTTTGCCGGTCACCACTTTCAAGCGCAGGCGAGCGTAGTGACCGTTGCGACCGCTCGATTTGAAGACGCGGAACCGATTCCCCTTTTCCTTGCACGCGTCAGCGAAGGCGATCGCCAGCCGCGCGAACTCCGGGCGATCAGCGGCCAGGCTGCGGCTGCGAGCGGGGCCGAAACCAATGAATTCAAGGCGATCGGCGTTGGCAATGGCGGTATCAGTAGCGGTATCAGTAGTCATGGCTTTGTCCTGTTTTGGTTGGTTGTATAGACGTGGGTTGTGCAACCCCTCTACTTCTTCCAACGTAGGCCGAAATTAAGATCTGTCAACGGCTTAAATCTGCATGTCGATCATGACTTTGATACGAAGCGATGAAGCAAGACAAAGCTAAAAAGGGCAGCCGTCAGGAAGTAAACGCCGCCCAGTGATGGGCGGCGTTATTCGTTGGTCGTCACTTGGCTGGGTAAGCGTAAGCGACGGCGCGACTGTAATCGCGGAGCAGCTCTGGGCGATACCAGCACGCGGCGTCGCGGCGCCGGCCCTCGGCAAGCACCTTTTTCAGCGAGCGCCCCTTGAGCACTTCTTCGTCTACGTGGCGGCCAACGGCAATCAAACTGCCGCGCGTTGCAAAATCGATGTTGTTAGCATTCATGATCAAATTCCTCCGAAAGGCCAGGTAAGTAGGTCACACAACGATCTGAGCCAGCTCGTCTTGATAGCTGCGCGAGACAAGCTTGAAAACTTCCAAGCGCTCAGCCGGGCTGGCAGCAGCGAACCGATTCAATGCCTCGCAAATCGCGTCACTGTGCAAGTAGTGATCGCTATCCTCAGGGTCTTCCATCTCGGCTTCGACGGCATACAGACCATTTGGATCCATCACGCGATCTCGAATGCTGAAATCTTGAAAGTAGGAGGCCCGCTCGGTTTCCATCACGGGGATCAAAACCAGCGCGGCTTCGTAAAGACTGTTAAAATGACTCATCGCTTCATTCCTCTATTAATTGGCGGTTTTACAGGACATCATCTTTATGAAATCCCTTGATTAAACTCTAGATATAAAAAGATATTCGTCAATCGCGTATCAGACGCCAGATCCAATAAATGCGAAGCAGATCACAATTATTGAATCATTATTTTCGTGATTTCTCGCTCGCGCTCTTGCCAATACCTTGCCCGGATTACCGGGGCCGTCACGCGCTCCCGCTCTTCCTCGATCCCGCGCCGAAACCGCTCGATCACGCTCTCAATCCGCTCCGCAGGGATCCAGTCAATCCAGAAACCTTCCGTGTTCGCGGCGTAACCCATTCGATAGCCGCCGTCGTGAGGTTCGAGCCTCAGGCCGACTTCCTTGCCGGCCTGGATGATGTCGGTGTGATTCGTGATCATGAGTGGCTGTCTGAGCAGAGGTCGGGGCGGACGGTGCCGATGGTGCCCTCCTCGCGAAGCTGAACGCACAGCGGCGCGTCGGGAGTCAAAATGGGCCCGATCGCATAACCGGGACGACGCCCGCCGTAGCTCTGAGCCAGGAAAGTGTGGCTGCCACCCGCTGTGCAGAGCGTCGTCGCGTCAGCGTTGTCAGCGACTTCGTGACCATCCACGTAGACATGGGTCCAGATGCCAACTTCGGCCCCAGCGATCCGCTGGCAGACATCAGCTGGCAGCATTGTCAGCTCGACTTGCCAACCATCGCCCGGAAGCCCGGCCATGTTCGTCGGCGTCAGCGACAAGTCGCCCCAGGCCGTTGAATGCCAGTTGCCCGAGCCATCTTGCAGCCAGCCGTTTTGAGAGGCGGTGTAGGCGACCAGGCTGTTGAAATCGCGGCTGCTGGCGTAAGCGCTGGTCACAGCGGCGTGCAAGTGGTCGAGGCGGCTGATCTCTTGCTCAGTGCTCACAGCGCCGCTAGCGGGCGAGAAGATGGCGAGGGAGGCTGTGGTGAGAGCGAGACCGAGGCCGATGGCCAGGACTGTTTCGAGAAGACCAAAGCCGGAAGAATTGGATGCGCTGATTTTCATAACTCATTCTCTCTGTATTGGGTTGATTTAAAGGGTCTGTGCAACCCCTCTGATTACCAACTTAGCCTCAATTGCAGACTTGTCAATCTCCAGTCGATCACTGTCGATCACCCGTTTTCGTTTAAATGAAAAGCGGCAGTCGCAGCATCATGTCGATCATGAGATGCGCTATTAAATGCAATAACCCGAAAATTATTGGCGCGCTGCGCCATTCCTTTTTATCCCCAAAAAATGAGCGGTTTTGCTCTGGGGCTTTTCCGAGCTTTTGCTCCTAGCCCTTCCCCAAAAATGAAAGAGCGGGAAAATCGCAAAAACCTGCTGCCCGGCTCCGCCGGGCCGGACGGGGATAATCGGTGGAACCAGGGCGTGCCGCGCGATCCCGGGCCTCAGGCACTTCTGCTGCCTGAGGCCTGCCTGAGGCCCTGCCTGAGGCCCCTGCAAACCCAGGCCCAGCCTCATTCTTACCCTATTTTTCTCCTAGGGCCTCAGGGCCTCAGGTAGTTTTCCGTTTTATAAAGAGTGGCGAAGAGAGAGCCCGGGAAAATGGGCGTGTCAGATCGGTCAGGGTGAAAAATCGGAAACACGGCGAGACGATAGAAAGTGCCTGAGGCCCCGCGCCTGCCCGAGGCCCCAACTGTATCCATATGATTTACATAGCTTTTATCCTGCGCATCGGGGCCTCAGGCAGGCCTCAGGCACTTCCACTGCCTGAGGCCCAGGCAAAAAAAAGGCCCCGAAAGGGGCCTCATTGCCTCTAGCCAAGAGAGGCTAGTTGCGAGGGCCAAACTCATAGTCCCATCCCTCGGCGTTCGAGTTCCGGACTTCCTCAGCCATCTCTGCTTCTGGCGTCCAACAGTGCTTCGCGCCGTCACAGGAGTGCTGCTGCACCATGCCGGCGACACTCATGTAGATGTTGGTCGTCCGCGGCAGCTTCCTGCCGCCAGCCTTCGGCTGCCGCTCGCGCCGTTCGCCCTGCCCCCGCTCCGCGAGGATCCCATCGAGCGCTGGCCAGAATTTGCTGGCTGCAACCGGGTGGTGCCCCTGTGCCCGGAGCGTCTCGACATAGTGCTCGTAGACCGCTTCCTTTCTCGTCTCGTGATCGTTACGGATACAGAGATCCGTCTCACAAACCCAGGCATAGAGCGGGTTGGTGGTCTTTCTGACTTCATCTGCATAGTCAGACATGTCTGCTGCAGCGCTGAACCCATTCTGCCGTTCGACCTGTGCTGCCCCTTCCAACGCCCAATCGAGCACCTGGGCCATCTCTTCCGGCACTTCAGTGATCTGCCGGTGGTAGTCGAGCACGACCTCCGAACTACCGCGCACGACTTTCTCGAAGAACGGCACGATCCCGATCTTCGATGACATACCGTATGTCTGGTCTGACCAGCTGATCGGACTGTTGACGGCGAAGAAGATCGTGCAGATCGGCGTCGCTGTGATGAAGTCTTTGCCGATGCCCGCGCGAGTCTGGATGGGGTCGCGGCTGATAATCGCCTTGAGCTTCTGTTCCGCCTGCGCGCCGAGGTTGGGCGTGCTTTCCGTCGAGATGACGCACGTCGCGTCGATGATCTTCGCCAGAGCAAACTTGTCTTCCGCAAGCTGGCTCAGGTCCATGGCTTCGGTCTTGGGATGGAGCGCCCGCAGGATGTGCAGCAGCGTCGACTTGCCGTTGGAACCGCTGCCAACGAGCTGCCAGGCTCGCTCCCGGCACCCGGCCATCAGGCTCGCGCCGACGGCTTCTTGCAGCAGCCGCCTCGCGCTGGGGTTCGGGAAGAAGCGATCGAGATAGCCGCCGAAGTGGCTCCGCGGATCGACGGCGCGGGGGTGGTAGACCCCCTCCTCGTCGACCCGGCCTTCGTCGAACCGGGCCGGGACCGTGTAAGTCATCCCTTCCGCTGGATCTGGCTTCTTGGCCCGGATGACGCCTGTGCCCGGCTCGATCGTCAGGTAAGCGCCCAAGATGGGGATGACGGGCTTTCGGCTGTTCGCCGCTGGCATCACATGCCCCTCTTTCTGCAGGTGCAAGACCGTGGCCTTGACGCACGAGGCGGCGCGCTGGGGGTTCGCACGGTCTGGCGACTCCATTTCAAGCCACTGAAACGCGTCAGCTTCAGGTGTGGGCATCACACGCCAGTGGGCACCTTTCTCATCATTCAAAAAGGCCCACAGCCGGACGTCTGAACCGGTTCCACTCGGGTCGACGCTTCCCACCCGAATGGTGGGCGAGCGCATATGCCTTGCGTATTGAAGTTCGAGCGAGACGTCTCGCTTTTTCGAAGCCGGATCAGCCGGCTTTTCCGGTGCCTTTCGTTTCGGTGCGGGGGCGGGTGCTGTCGCTTTTTTCTTTTCAAATGGAACAACCGTCGCTCGCCCCCAAAATTCCTCAAAATCCAGTTTATCCAGCCCGTCATCAAACGGATCTGGAGATGGGGGATTGACAGCGACGGTGTCGCTTGTAGACTTACTTTCCATGGGCTGTTTCCTCGTCAGAGCAGTTCTGTGATTGATCCAAAAGCCCCGCCCGGCAAGGCGGGGTTTTTCTTTTGGGGTTTGGTGTTAGGCGTGCTGAATGGCGTGCAGCATCAACTTTCGAGTCATCTCGCTTACGGTCGTCCCCTGGCGTTGCGCCAGCGCGGAGATCGCGGTTCGCGTTTGAGGATCCACCCGCACCAGAAGCGCTTTTGACTTCTTCTCCGATTGGTGAAGTTTTGGCCGCCCCGGTTTTGCTGAGATCTTCATAACGCTCGCCTTTTTTTGTATCAACATAAATTGTTGTAGCGAAAAAAAGCGATCGCGCAAGCCCCCCTTAGCCAACTCTCTCCGTCATCACTCGGATCGTTTCACAACGAAACGGATCGACAGCCGTGAACTGGCTCGCTGCGACATTTGTGAGCAGAATGCTCTCGTGCGACGAACGAAGCCGGATCATTCCATTGCCGATGAGCGGCAGGCTATCGACGAGCGCAATAACGTCGTCGAGGTTGTGTCCATCGCGCACGACATCGACACTCACGTAGCGCTGGAAGAGCGCAGTGAGGGCCTTTTTATGAAGTCGTTTGATGCGGATCGTGCTCGGACTGATAAAAGCGGGAAGGTTCGACATGGGTTTTCTCCTTGATATGAGTGGAAGGCTGATAACAAACGGACAGACTTTTAGTCGTCGTAGCCCTGGCAGTCGATAAAATACTCGGCGACCCGCATACCTTCGATCGTGGTGCGGTTGATGCAAATTGACAGTGAAGCGTTGGGCATAACAACTTGAAGGTGTGCAGCGGCGGACCAGTCGCCCTTTTTCTTGTCACGAAGCTGGCCGCGATCCAGCTCCGCCACCATTTCATAAAAACTCGGCTTTGCGAAATAATCAGCGAGACCCTCACTGATTTCCTCCGGTTCATCGTGATTCACAATCCAAACTTGAGTCTCATAGACACCCATAGCGTGCGCAATGGCGTGTTTCTGAATCGTTTCTGGCGTCCAGTGATCGGGGAAGATCGAGATGGGGTTGCGATGAACTACGCTTTTCAGCAATCCAAGATCGCCAGACGGCAGTTCGAAGAGCGACGACATAGGTTTTCTCCTTGATTTTGGACATGACTTCCCCGTCACCGCGGCCTGCGGCGTTTGGGGTGGTCTTGGGTTAATGGGACTTGCGGATCCTCAGCGCCCTAGGCGCGCTGGGATGGGCCCGGTCGGACCGTGTGGATACAGTGCGCCGATCCGAGGCTTGAAACAAGCCTAAGTGATTGTTCTATTTATCTTTATGACACTTCGGACCGGGACCACACGCCACCAGCGATGCCCGCAGGGGACCGCAGAGGACCGAGGAGCATCAGACCCCGAATCGCAGTTCGTTCAGGAAGTGAAGGCGCTTTCGAGCACGCGCCGCCGGAATTCGGGGTCTTCTTTCATCCGGGCGATCATTTCGTCCGCGTCCGTCTGCAGCCGTTGCGGCCCAGAAAGGACGGGTAGACCGAGGATCTGACGCAACCGATCCTCGCGCTGCTGATAGAGCGGCCGGAGGATGTCAGCGCGCTGCCCCAGGTAGCGCTCTGTGACCGCTTGGGTGCGGCTTCCGCCTTTGCCGGCACCATGGTTGAGCGCTGCTCCGGTGATGAGCAGCTTGGCCGCATGAGCCAGGTCGTTCTCGTCACCGAGCTCCCGCGCCAGCGCCCGACGCAGGTCATGCGCCGTGATCATGAGGCCGGTCTCTTTGGCGAGCGCAACCAGCACGCTCCTTGGGCTGCTGATCGGGCGGCCATGCTCGCGGGAGGGGAACACGTAGGAGCCGGGCTGATCGGGGCGCCACCGTTCGTTCAAATCCTTTCGCTGCTTCAGGATCTCGATCGCCCAAGCGGTCAGCGGAACGACGCCCGCCACCCCGCTCTTGGTCGTATCGCCCGCCAGCCACACCAACCGGCGTTCCAAGTCGATGTTTCGCCACTCCAACAGCATGGTTTCTGTGGCGCGGGTGCCCCAGAGCACCAGGAGCAGGTAGAAGTCCGTGAAGCTGGACATGTGGGGCTTCAAGCCGGGTTTCCGGGGATCCGGGCGTTCCGCGAAGAGGGCCGTATTGTGCGTTCGGGCCCGAAGCTCCCAGAGTGCTCGTAACCATGCGGCGCCCTCAGGCGTCCCGGTTTCGAGTGCTTTCTCGACTCGACGATCGGCGGGCCAATCATCGCGCCGCTCACTGCGCCAAAGGTAGAGCGGACCTTCTTCGCGCGTCAGGCCGAGCTTCAACTGACGCTGTGCACGCATCCACGCCGCGCCCAGGTGAGCGTAGATCTTGTCCATGGTGCCCTTCGACACGGACGCTGGACCCCACTTGACCGCTTCCTTCCGCCCGACGGCTCGCCGCAACAGGGGGTCGAGACTTTGGGCGACATGATCCGCGGTGAGGTCCTTAAGCGGCACATGCCACATGGGTGAGCCTTCCATCCAGCGCTGGACGGTCTTGCGGTCCTTGGTGCTCTCGTCGCGCAGCTTCGGATCGGCCGTCCGCCGCTTACCGACGCCGATCTCTAGGGTCTCTTCGCCGAGCTTGGCCTTGTGCTTGCGCTTGGCCTCGATCAGCTCTTCCATCGCCACGGCCATCGTCATCCGCCGCTGCTCGCTGGCGAGCCGGGACTGACGCAGGTTCTCTGCTTTCTTATGCAGCGGGTCGATGTTGCGCTCCATGTCAGCCAACCACAGCCGAGCCCGTTTGCGCGCCTCGTCGACCGTCAACACCCTCCCGATGTAGTTAGGTGCAGGCTGGGCACGTCCCATAGCGAGGCGCTTGGGCACGCCCCCCATCTTCTTCTGAACGCACCAGGTCACCGCCCCTGGGGTCACTCGGAGAAGGAGTCCCGGCTGCCCCGCGTTCCCACCGTCTCGGACGATCCAGTCATGCTTACCTGGCGGGGTGTCTTCCACGATCGGCCGCCCGGCATTCGTGGTGCCCACGATCATCCGATCGAAGCGGAGACCTTCCACGAGCTTCTGCGTCAGTTCGAGTTTGGCGACCATCCCCATCCCCTGCTCTACGGATCGTTGGAGGTCGATGTTACCCGCAATTGTGGCTCCTCAGTGGCTCCCTCTTCTGCGGTATTTCCTGGTCCTTCATGGTCCCACGCTCACGGAAGCCAGTGGCTGAAACGCCGATATAGAGCCATTCTCGACCACGCCACTCCGGCACTGTTCGCCAAGACGGCGATTGAAAATCCCCGTGTCGGCGGTTCGATTCCGTCCCCGGCCACCATGATCCAAGGGCTTGCAGCGATGCAGGCCCTTTTCGTTTTTGTCGGCACGCCGGTTGTTGTTCGCCCGCGGGTGCACAGCACGCCGCACGGCGGTGAGCCGCGCCCGGCCACACCGTCCCGCATCCCCTCTCTCCGGCACCGGGGCAATCGGGCAATGCCTGCCCATGTCCGGCAGATATCCGGTCGATCCGCCTCGTGTCATCGACGCGCCGCCGTTGCCCGCGAGTGCGACCCGTCCCGTGGCCTCTGCCGGGTGGCGGGAGGACTTCATCCGGCGACGCTCGACTTGTGACGCAGTTCTCATTTGGCACGGTTTCTGCTGCTGGCATCAGTGAACCACCCCGGTTCCGTCATCGAGAAGCAGCCATGGACGAAGTCATCGATCGCACCGCGCCGAACTCGCCGGAAGAGCTGGCGATCCATTTCCTGCTGCGCCACGCTGCGTGCCGCATGGCATTGACCGAGCAGGCCGGCGAGGAAGCGCTGCTGCAGGCTTTGCGGGATGCCCGCCCCGGCCAGCCGCAGCCGACGCCCGGCGGCGAACCCGTGCCTGGCGTCGTCGCAGCCGCGGCCGAGGTGACGAAGGACGACAGCTGCGCCGCCCGTTTTTCCCGGGCATATGCCGCGGCACGTCACCGAAGCCTGTCCGCCGGCACGAGCCGGGGCACGCGCAGCGCCGCCTGAAGGCGCGAGCCGCCGGCGCGGTGGCCATGCGAAAATGCACGGACCACGCCCCGACAAGTGTCCCGATGACCTCCTCGAAATACGACTTCCGCCAGTTCCAGGAAGAACTCGCCCAACTCGAACGCAAGACCCCCTCCCCCGCACCCGCCCCCACACCGGCCAAACCGCTGGGCAAGAAAGCCGCCGCCGCGCAGCGCCTGTCGGTGGCGCGCGAGGAGTTCCTGGCCCTGCGCAAACGCCACGGGCTCAGCGTGGCCGACGTGGTGGCCTTTTTCCCCGAGGAAGAAGGCATTGCCTACCTGCAGGAACTGATCGTCGCCGCGCAAGCCAAGCCGCGCCGCCGGAGCAAGCCGAAGCCGTAAGGCAAGCAACATGGATCAGGGTTCGGCGGCAGGACAGCCGGCGGGCGATGCCCGCCCTGCGCCGTCGGCTCTGCCGACACCGTTCACCCTGAGCGTAGCCGCGCAGCGGCGGAGTCGAAGGGTGGGGCTGGTGCGCGGCTTCGACTTCGCGCCTGCGGCGCTACGCCCAGCCTGAACGGTGCAGGTGCGGTAGTGCTTCAAACCGCAGGGCGCGCACTGCCCGCCTTGCACGATCGAGTCGACACTGCAAAAACTACCTGGCCGCGGGCGGTGGTGCGGCAGGCGTGAGCGTCACGTCGCCGAACCACGCCTGCGCGTGACCGCCGGTGTTGTCGGTGTCGGCGGAGAGTGCGATGCCGGTGATGCGCGGCGCGGGGCGGCCGAATGCGGCGAGGTAATCGGCGGCGAGATTGCGATCTTGCGCTTGCCACTGGCCGGCGCGCGTGTTGCCGCTTTGCAGGACGATGGTGCGTATCTGCGGCGAGTACGGGCTGGGGGCGATGGTGCCGATCGGGTGGCGGTTGTCCCACACGTAGCAAAGCGCTGCGGTGGGCATCGCGTGGCCCAGGGTGCGGCGGGCCAGTTTCAATTTCATGCGCTGCAGCCAGGACAGGCTGGACAGCGGCACGTCGAAGAACACGTAAACGCGCGCGGCGAAATCGTCACCCTTCTTCTTCGACATGTCCGCCGCCGCCACGCTGTGGTCGATCTTCCAGCGCCAGTTGAGCGTGGTGGCGGCCGGCAGATCCAGCGCATGCGCGATGGCGCCGGCGGCGTGATCGGCGTCGATGCGAAACACGCTGTCGGCGCCGTCGCGCACGATCGCCATCGGCGCCATCGGACGGTGCCGCGACATGGCGTACGCCTTCCAGCCGCCGGGCAGCGCGTTGCCCGGCACGGCGCCGGAGAAGCGCAGCGTGACCGGCGTCGCCGCCCACGCGACGGGCACAAGTACAAGCACAAGCAGCATCGCCCATCGTGACCTGCGCAGGCCATGTGCGCGACGACGCGTGAGGCGTCCAGCCAGCCAGCGCGTCGCGGAGCGTTTCGTCATGGCCAAGCACCGGTGGGAAGTGTGCGGGGAGCATACCGATGCGGCGTGCCGTGGGCGTGAATGAGGGAGCGCGCAAGCCCGCCGATATGCATCGTGCGCTGCCACATCCGCAGCGCCGCGAAAAAAAAATATCGCGCGCGAGGCGCGACAGTTGCGTCAAACCCCTAAAATTTCGCTACATTGTGCGGGCCGCAAGGCCTCCGAGCCCAGAAAGCCGGGGTTTCCTACTATCGAGATCAACTAATGGCTACCAAAACCACTGCCAAGAAAGCTCCCGCCAAGGCTGCCAAGCCTGCCGCCGCCAAGTCCGCCGCGCCGGTCAAGCCGCTGGGCGAGAGCCTGTCGAAGTCCGGGCTGATTGCCCACATCGCCGCGCAGGCCAACGTCGAGGCGAAGGCGGTCAAGGCCGTGCTCGCCGGCCTGGAGTCGGCCGTGCTCGCCTCGGTGCACAAGAAGGGCGTGGGCCAGTTCACCCTGCCCGGCCTGTTCAAGATCAACGCCGTGAAGGTTGCCGCCAAGCCGAAGCGCAAGGGCAAGAACCCCTTCACCGGCGAAGAGCAGGTGTTTGCCGCCAAGCCCGCCACGGTGAAGGTGAAGGTGCGCCCGCTGAAGAAGCTGAAGGACGCCGCGCTCTGATGTGCGCACGTTGATCAACCCTGCGTTGATCAATACCGTCTGATCCACCCGCGCGCCGCCGTCCGGCACTCCACCGGGCGGCGGCGTCGCGTTTGCGGTGCGGCGCCTCACGTTGCTGAACCGTTGGCGGGGATTCACGCCCGCATTCACCGCATGTTTTCGTCGGGCACCCAAGACTCGGAGCTTTCCGCAAGCAACGAGGTGCGCCATGAAACCGACGATCCCCTCCCTGGCCCTGGCCCTGAGCATCGGCGCGCTGTCGCTCGGCGTTTTCCAGAGCGCACTCGCGCAGCAGGCGCTGACCGAAGCGCAGGTGCGCGCCCGGCTCACCGCCCAGGGCTACACCGACGTGCACGACCTCAAGTTCAAGGACGGCATGTGGAAGGCCGAGGCGGACAGCGCCGACGGCAACGACCTGGACGTGCGCGTCGACGCCAGCACCGGCCAGATCTACCCGGATGCGCAAGTCTCCACGCTGAACAAGCACGACGTGGAAGCGGCGCTGTCGACCCAGGGCTACACCCACGTGCACGACGTGGATTACGACGACGGCATCTGGAAGGCCAAGGCCGACAACCCCGCCGGCAAGAAGGTCAAGCTGCGCATCGACGCGCACAGCGGCAAGGTGATCGGCATCGACTGAGCACAGCCGGCGCCGCGGGCATCCGCCGGGACATGGACCGGTACCGGCTTGTTGACTAGTATCGGGCTTCCCTCCCCCACGTGATGGATTGCCCGTGAAGCGATTGATTCTCTCTGCGCTCATCATCGGCGCCTGTGCCGGCGCACAGGCTGCCGATGTCCCCACCTTCAGCACGCAGCGACTTTCCGACGAGGTCAAGACGCTGAGCTCCGATGCCTTCGAGGGCCGCGGTCCGGCCACGCCGGCGGAGACGCGCACGATCGACTACGTGGTCGAGCAGATGAAGGCCGCCGGCCTGCAGCCGGGCGGCGACCTCAAGGACGGCAAGCGGCTGTGGACGCAGGCCGTGCCGCTGCTGCGCAGCGAGATCATCGGCAAGCCCTCGCTCAGCCTGACCCTGGGCGACAAGAGCGAGCCGCTCACCCAGGGCGAACAGATCGCCATCCGCGCGCCGATGAACGGCGCCAGCGCGATCGACATCAGCCACGCGCCGCTGGTCTTCGTCGGCTACGGCGTGAAGGCGCCGGAGCGCAACTGGGACGACTTCAAGGGCGTCGACCTGCACGGCAAGATCGCCGTGGTGCTGGTCAACGATCCGGATTTCGAAACCGGCAAGGGCGACTTCGGCGGCAAGGCCATGACCTACTACGGCCGCTGGACCTACAAGTACGAGGAAGCCGCGCGGCAAGGCGCGCTGGGCCTGCTGGTGATCCACGAGACCGCACCGGCCTCCTACGGCTGGGCCACGGTGAAGAACTCCAACACCAACACCATGTTCGACATCGTGCGCGACAAGCCGGGCGACTCGCACGTGCCGCTGGAAGGCTGGATTCAGCGCGACCTGGCGGTGCAGCTGTTCAAGCACGCGGGGCTGGATTTCGACAACGCCAAGAAGCTCGCGCAGACGCGCGCGTTCAAGCCGATCGCGCTGAAGGGCGAAAGCCTGTCGGCCAGCTTCAAGGTCGACAAGAGCGTGATCACCTCGCACAACATCGTCGGCCGCGTGATCGGCTCCAGGCACCCCGACCAGACCGTGATCTACAGCGCGCACTGGGATCACCTGGGCATCGGCCAGCCCGATGCCACCGGCGACCGCATCTACAACGGCGCGGTGGACAACGCCACCGGCACCGCGGCGCTGATCGAGATGGGCCGCGCCTTCGCGCACGCGCCGCAACCGGAGCGCAGCGTGGTGTTCCTCAACGTCACCGCCGAGGAAAAGGGCCTGCTCGGCTCGGAGTACTACGCCAGCCACCCGCTGTACCCGCTGGCCACCACCGCCGGCGTGATCAACATGGACGCGCTCGACCCGCACGGCCCCACCCGCAACTTCACCATCTCCGGCAATGCCAAGCTCGGCCTGCTGGACGACCTGATCGCCGACGCGAAACAGTTCCACATGGTCTACACCCCGGACTCGCATCCGGAAGCGGGCTACTTCTTCCGTTCCGATCACTTCTCCTTCGCCAAGCGCGGCGTGCCGGCGGTGTCGTTCGGCTCGGGCAATGACCGCATCGACGGCGGCGTGAAAGCCGGCGAGGCCGCGGGCAGGGAGTACACCGCGAAGCATTACCACCAGCCGTCCGACGAATGGCAGGCGAGCTGGCCGTTCACCGGCATGGCGCGCGACCTGCAACTGCTCTACACCGTCGGCAGCCAGCTGGCGAACTCGGACCAGTGGCCGGGCTGGAGCAAGGACTCGGAGTTCCGCGCCGCACGCGAGGCCACGGCGGATCAGCGCAAGTAAGCGCCTTTACCCAACGCCGCGCCGGTCGCCGGCGCGGCGTTGTCGTGTCCGCCACCGCAGGAGCCCGCTCGCGCGCCATGCTCTCGCGGCGAGATTCGGCATGTGAAAGGCATCGCCCGCGAGCGGGCCCCTGCGCGGGGCGTGCGGCCGGTCAGGAAAGCCGCGCGAACCACGCCCCATGGCCGGGCAGGTGCAGGGCGCCACCGTGCATCGTGCCGGCTTGCAGGCCATGGCCGTCGATCGCTGACGGCTTGCCGGGCAGCGGCGGCAATGTCACCTCGCACGCCGACGCGCCAAGGTTGAACACCACCAGCACCGTGTCGCCCTGCAGCCGGCGCAGGAAGGCCAGCACCGGTTCGGGCGCATCGAGGAATTCGATGTCGCCCCAGCGCAGCGCCGGGTGTGCCTGGCGCCAGCGCATGAAGGTGCGGAAGCCGTTGAGCACGGACTGCGGGTTGCCCTGCTGTTGCGCCACGGCGCGGGCGCGATGTTCCTCGGGCACGGGCAGCCACGGCATGCCATGGCTGAAACCGGCTTGCGCGTCCTCGTCGCTCCACGGCATCGGCGTGCGGCAGCCGTCGCGGCCCTTGAACTGCGGCCAGAACGCGATGCCGTACGGATCGCGCAACGATTCGTAGGGCACGTCCGCCTCGGTAAGGCCCAGTTCCTCGCCCTGGTAGATGCACACCGAGCCGCGCAGCGAGCAGACCATTGCGGTGAACAGGTTGGCCAGCTGCGCCGAGGCATCGCCGTTGCCCCAGCGGCTGAGCACGCGCTCCACGTCGTGGTTGGAGATCGCCCAGCACGGCCAGCCCTCGGTCATCTGCGCCTCCAGCTGGCGCACCGTGCCGCGGATGTGCGCCGCGCTGAAATCCTCGGTGAGCAACTCGAAGCTGTAGCCCATGTGCAGCCGGCCGTGCATGGTGTACTCGGCCATCGTCGCCAGCGAATCCTCCGAGGAGATCTCGCCCAGCGCCGCCACGTCGGCATAGCCGTCCATCAGCGCACGCAGCTCGGCGAGGAAGCCCAGGTTCTCCGGCTGCGTGTTGTTGTAGTAGTGGTACTGGAACGCGTACGGATTGGCCGGGCTGAAGCCGCGGCCCACACGCTGCTCGCTTGGCTTGGGCGGGTTGTCGCGCAGCTGGCGGTCGTGGAAGCAGAAGTTGATCGCGTCCAGGCGGATGCCGTCCACGCCCTTGTCCAGCCAGAAACGCACATTGTCCAGCGTGGCCGCGCGCACGTCGGGGTGGTGGAAGTTCAGGTCCGGCTGCGAGGCGAGGAAGTTGTGCAGGTAGTACTGCCCGCGGCGCGGCTCCCACTGCCATGCACTGCCGCCGAACAGCGACAGCCAGTTGTTCGGCGGCGTGCCGTCGGGCCGGGCGTCGGCCCACACGTACCAGTCGGCCTTCGGGTTGTCGCGGCTCTGCCGGCTTTCGCGGAACCATGCGTGCTCGGCCGAGGTATGGCTGAGCACCTGGTCGATCATCACCTTCAACCCCAGCCCGTGCGCCTTGTGCAGCAGGCGGTCGAAATCCTCCAGCGTGCCGAACAGCGGATCGACCTCGCGGTAATCGGCGATGTCGTAGCCGAAATCCGCCATCGGCGACTTGAAGAACGGCGCCACCCAGATCGCGTCCACGCCAAGCTCGGCCACGTAGTCGAGCCGCTCGACGATGCCGGGCAGATCTCCCACCCCGTCCCCGTCGGTGTCGAGAAAGCTGCGCGGGTAGATCTGGTAGATGATGGCGCCACGCCACCACGGGGCATTGCTCATTCGCCTGTCCATGCCGTTGCCACCCGGGGCTGCAGGACACGCCGCGTGGCGAACCTGTCGGGGTTGGCGAGCAGCTTAGCGGCTGCAGACAGGCCCGCCGCGATCGTGCATACGTATTCATGGATCGCCGCTGCCGCTACGCAGCATCGGTGGCTACCACGGCGTTTGGACGTCCAAACGAACAGCGGCCGGAACCGGCGCACGCCGCGCCGCGCCTGCATTCGCGCCGCTCCGGCATCGACGCGCAGCGGCCGGCGCAGACATGCCGCTTCGACAGGCCGCGACGCCCCGGGCGAGGCCTTGCGACGCGGCGCAGCAGAATGAATACGTATGCATGAACGGCTCGCTCCGACGCAGCCGTCCTAACATCGGCCTCACGGAGTCGACCGCCGCATGTTCGACGGCAGCGGCCCGCGAGTTCCGAACAGACCATCACGATCGTCACAAGACCTGCAGTACTTACCCTGGGAGGGGACAACGGTGATACTCAAACACAACGTGCTTGCCTTGGCGCTGGCATCGGTCGGTTTCTGCGCATTCATTCCTGCCCACGCTGCCGCCCCGCGGGCCAGCAGCGCGACCGCTGCGCAGGACACCCAGGCCCAGGACGCCCAGACCCAGGATGCGACCACGACGGATACCAAGGCCGACAAGGATCGCCGCCGCTCCGCCAAGGACAACGCCAAGCAGCTGCAGGCGGTCGAGGTGAAGGGCTTCATCAGCAGTATCGAGAACTCCACCGCGCTCAAGCGCAACGCCAGCACCATCGTCGAGGCGGTGTCCGCCGAGCAGGTCGGCAAGTTGCCGGGCGTGTCCATCGCCGATGCGCTGGGTCGCCTGCCCGGCCTCGCCGTGCAGACCGTCAGCGGCCGTCCGCAGGTGCTGACCATCCACGGCCTGGGCCCGGACTTCTCCACCGCGCTGATCAACGGCGGCCAGCAGGTGTCCACCTCCAACAACCGCGACGTGCAGTTCGACCAGTACCCGTCGAGCTGGTTCGACAACGTGGTGGTGCACCTGTCGCCGTCGGCAAACCTGATCGGCCAGGGTCTCACCGGCACGGTGGACATGCATACCATCCGCCCGCTGGACAAGAACGGCCCGGAGGCGGCGATCAACGCGCGCTACATCTGGAACGGCATGTCGCAGCTGGCCGACGGCCCGGGCGTGAGCAACAAGGGTCACAACGTCAACGGCGTGTGGGTGCACCAGTTCGCCAACAACACGCTGGGCGTGACGCTGGGCGTGGACCTGGAAGACAGCCCGTCGCAGATCGAGCATCAGCAGCCGTGGGGCTACCCCACCGACGCCAACGGCAACTACGTCATCGGCGGCTCGAAGAACTACGGCATCACCGATTCGATGAAGCGCAGCGGCCTGCTCGCCACCGTGCAGTGGCGGCCGAACGAGCACTACACCGGCACCGTCGACCTCACCTTCGACGATTTCAAGGAAGTGCAGCAGGCCAAGGGCATGGAGTTCCCGCTGTTCTGGAGCTCCGCGCAGCTGCAGCCGGGCGGCACGGTGCAGGACGGTTTCATCACCAGCGCTGCGTACACCAACGTCAAGCCGGTGATCCGCAACGACTACAACCGCACCAAGGCGCGGGTCTACAACTTCAACTGGGACAACCAGTTCACCATCAACGAGAACTGGTCGATCGACGCCGACGTCAACTACTCGCGCGCCACCCGCGACGACATCAACCTGGAGAGCTACTCCGGCACCGGCTTCACGGCGGCCAACGGCGCACTCGACACGATCGGCTTCAACCAGATCGACAGCGGCCTGTTCTATTTCTTCCCGACGCTCGACTACACCCAGGGCGTCGTGCTGACCGATCCGCAAGGCTGGGGCGGCGGCAACGACGTGGTGCAGGCCGGCTTCATCAACGCGCCGCACACCGTCGACTACCTCGCCAACCTGCGCCTCGCCGCGCAGCGCAGCTTCGCCAGCGGCCCGATCGCCAGCGTGGAATTCGGCGTGGCGCACAGCACGCGCAACAAGACCTACCACATCGACCAGAGCTTCCTGACCCTGGGCGGCGGCACCATCAGCGGCGGCACCGCGGTCACCACCGCGCCGTTCAGCGGCACACCGTGCAGCCCGCTGGCGTGGATGGGCGTGGCCTCGCAGCTCTGCTACAACCCGTTCAACCTGCTCGACAGCGGCACGCTGCAGAGCGTGCCGACCTTCGGCTCCTCGCTGAACCTGCCGCCGAACTGGGAAGTGCGCGAGAAGACCTTCACCCCGTTCGTGCAGTTCAACCTGGACACCTACCTCGGCGACGTCGGGCTGCGCGGCAACTTCGGCGTGCAGGCCTCGCACACCTCGCAGCGCGCCACCGGCGAGCGCGTGGCGCCGGGCAGCGCAGTCACCGGCAATGCGATCACGCTGATCCCGGTGGTGGGCAGCACCAGCTTCAACAAGTTCCTGCCCAGCGCCAACCTGATCTTCGGCCTCACCGCCAGCGATGATCTGCGCGTCAGCGCCGCGCGCACCATGGCCCGCCCGCGCATGGACCAGATGAACGCCAGCATGGCGGTGAGCGGCAACATCACGCACCTGACCAGCACCGACCCGAACCAGGCCTATTTCAGCTCGTCCGGCGGCAACGCCAAGCTCAAGCCGACCATGGCCGACAACTACAACGTCAGCTACGAGCACTACTTCTCCGGCGGCAACAGCTACGAGTGCAGCTCCGCCGACCAGAAGAACTCCGACCTGTGCCGCGGCAGCGGCGGCTACGTCGCGTTGTCGGGCTACTTCATCAAGCTGAAGGATTACATCAACCCGAACGCGGCCTACCTGTACGACTTCAGCTCGTTCCTGCCGTTCGGCCTGACGCCGGATCAGCTGAGCCAGCTGGGCACCACGCTGGGCACCGTCTCCGGCCCGACCAACGACGGCCGCGGCTACGTGAAGGGCGCGCAGCTCACGCTGAACCTGCCGTTCAACCTGATCGCCCAGCCGCTGAACGGCTTCGGCGTGATCGTCACCGGCAACCGCACCAAGAGCTCGCTGGTGTACCCGGGCAACTCCGACCCGATCACCGTGCCGGGCCTGTCCAAGTGGGTCGCCAACGGCACCTTGTACTACCAGCACGAGGGCTTCGAGGCGCGCATCAGCGACAGCTACCGCTCCAGCTTCCTGGGCCGCGTGTCGGGCATCAGCGCCAGCCGCATCGAGCAGACCATCCAGGGCGGCAGCACCTACGACGCCCAGGTCAGCTACAGCTTCGACTCCGGCTCGCTGAAGGGGCTGACCCTGATCGCGCAGGGTTCCAACCTGTCCAACAAGACCTTCACCACGTTCCAGAACAACGACCCGCGCCAGGTGCTGACCTGGGAACGCTACGGCCGCATGTACGAACTGGGGGTCTCCTACAAGTTCCAGTAAGACCGAGCAGCACACCTGCTCCCCTGCGGGCCCCGTTGTGCAAGATCAACGGGGCCTTTTTTTTGACAGGCGCGGCGGCGCGGGTTACTTCAGGGCCGGACGCAAGCGGGGAAACGGCAACGGCATGAACGCAGCACCCATCCAACGCGTGGTGATCGTCGGCGGCGGCACGGCCGGCTGGATGACGGCCGCCCTGCTCGCCCGGGCGCTGGGCAAGGCGGTGCAGATCCGCCTGATCGAGTCGGACGAGATCGGCATCGTCGGCGTGGGCGAGGCCACCATCCCGCAGATCCGCCACATCAATGCGTTCCTCGGCATCGACGAGGACGACATGCTCAAGGCCACCCACGGCACGTTCAAGCTGGGTGTGCAGTTGAACAACTTCGGACGGCTCGGCGACTCCTACCTGCACGCCTTCAGCGACATCGGCCTGCCGCTGGGGCTGATCGGCTTCCATCACTACTGGTTGCGGAACCGCCGGCGCGATCCCGACAGCGACCTGTGGGCCTACTCGCTCAACACGCAGGCGGCGAACGAGCACCGCTTCGCGCGCATGGAGAAAGTCGGCGACACGCCGCTGGGCGGCATCAAGTACGCCTACCACTTCGACGCCGGCCTGTACGGCCAGTACCTGCGCAAGCGCTGCGATCCGGCCGTGGTCACGCGCAACGAAGGCAAGGTGGTGGAGGTGAAGCTGCGCGAGGGCGACGGCTTCATCGAATCGGTGCGACTGGCCAGCGGCGAGCGCATCGAAGGCGATCTGTTCATCGACTGCTCGGGCTTCCGCGGCCTGCTGATCGAAGGCGCGCTGCACACCGGCTACGAAAGCTGGCAGCACTGGCTGCCGTGCGACCGCGCGATGGCCGTGGCCTGCGCGCGCAGCGAACCGCTGTGGCCGTACACCCGCGCCACCGCGCGCAACGTCGGCTGGCAATGGCGCGTGCCGTTGCAACACCGCACCGGCAACGGCCTGGTCTACGCCAGTGCGCACCTGAGCGACGACGAGGCCGCCGCGACGCTGCTGGCGAACCTCGACGGCGAGGCGATCGGCGAGCCGCGCCCGCTGCGCTTCACCACCGGCATGCGGCGCAATGCCTGGCAACGCAACTGCGTGGCGCTGGGCCTCGCCGCCGGTTTCATGGAGCCGCTGGAATCGACCAGCATCCACCTGATCCAGTCCGGCATCAGCCGGCTGCTGGCAATGTTCCCCGACCGCCGATGCGATCCGGTGCTGGTCGACGAGTACAACCGCCAGACCCGCTTCGAATACGAAAGCATCCGCGATTTCCTGATCCTGCATTACAAGGCCACCGAGCGCGACGACACGCCGTTCTGGCGCCAGTGCGCGGCCATGGAGATTCCGCCCGGACTGGCCCGCAAGCTGGCGCTGTTCCGCGGCCACGGACAGATTTTCCGCGAGCGCGAGGAACTGTTCACCGAAGTCGCCTGGCTGCAGGTGATGATCGGCCAGCGCATCGAGCCGCAGGCGTATCACCCGCTCGCCGACGCACTGGATGCGACGCAACTGGATGGCTTCCTCGGCGACATCCGCACCCTGGTCGGCCGCGCCGCCGCCAGCATGCCCGACCACGCCCGCTTCGTCGCCGACCACTGCCGCGTCGACCCCTAGAAGGAGACCTCGCCATGCCTCGATCACGCCTCGCCCTGCTCGCCTTGCTCGCCCTGCTCATCGCCGGCCCGGCAATCGCCGCCACCAGGCCGGCACCCGCGGACACGAAGCCGGCCGCCTCCGGCGTGTGGTACGAAATCTTCGTGCGCAGCTGGGTCGACACCAATGGCGACGGCATCGGCGACTTGAACGGCGTCACCGCGAAACTCGATTACCTGCAATCGCTGGGCGTCAGCGGCATCTGGCTGATGCCGATCAATCCCTCGCCCAGCTACCACGGCTACGACGTCACCGACTACCGCGGCATCAACCCCGAGTACGGCACCCTGGCCGACTTCGACCGCCTGCTGGCCGAGGCGCACAAGCGCGGCATCAGGATCATCATGGACCTGGTCATCAACCACAGCAGCAGCGAGCACCCGTGGTTCAAGGCCGCGCGCGATCCGGCCAGCCCGTACCACGACTGGTACCAGTGGTCGAACAGGCACACCGATCTCGATGCGGTGAGCGCCACCGGCTCGCCTGCGTGGCACGCGCTGGGCAAGCAGCACTACCTCGGCATCTTCGTCGACCAGATGCCGGACCTGAACTTCGACCACCCGGCCGTGCGCAAGGAGATGATCGACATCGGCCGGTTCTGGTTGAAGCGCGGCGTCGACGGCTTCCGCCTCGACGCGGCCCAGCACGTCTATTACGACTTCGAGAACCAGCGCCACGACCCGAAGATCCTGGCGAAGAATCTCGCCTGGTGGAGCGAGTTCCGCCACGGCATCGACAGCGTCGATCCGCAGGCTTATGTCGTCGGCGAAGTCACCCGCGACACCGAGGCCGAGTTGGCGCCGTGGTTCAAGCCGCTCAGCGGCGTGTTCAACTTCCCGCTGGCCGTGCAGCTGATCGAAAGCGCCCGCAGCGGCCACGCCGGCAAGCTGCCCGTCCTGCTCGACGGCACCACCCGGGCCTATCACGCGGTCACCGGCAAGTACGGCGTGGACGTGCCGTTCCTGTCCAACCACGACCAGGAACGGGTGATGAGCCAGCTGCACGACAACCCGCAGCAGATGCGCATCGCCGCCGCGATGCTGCTCACGCTGCCCGGCGAGCCGTTCATCTACTACGGCGAAGAACTCGGCATGCGCGGCAAGAAACCCGACCCCGACCTGCGCGAGCCGATGCGCTGGTATCGCGACCCGCAAGGCACCGACCAGACGCACTGGAAGGCCTTCAGCGCCGGCGACGGCCCGGACATCACCGTGCAAGCGCAGCAGGATGATCCGCACTCCCTGCTGGCGCGCTACCGTGAACTGATCGGCTGGCGCCGTCACATCGGCGCCTTGCGTGATGGCGCGCTGACCACGCGCGACTTGGGCAACCCGCAATTAATCGCGTGGGAGCTGCGCGATGCGCACGGTGCGGTGCTGGTGGTGCACAACCTGTCCGGCAGCGCGCAAGCCATCCGGCTCGCTGCGCACGACCTGCAACGCTATGCCGGCGTGCGCGCCCGTACCGAGGACGCGACTACGCTGGCGCAAGGTGTGCTGCACCTGCCGGCGTACGGCTCGGCGGTGCTGCAACCGGCATCGGCCAGCACCAAGTGAATCGCGAGAACCGCCACCACGGCAGGAGCCCGCTCGCGGGCGAGGCTCTGGCTTTGCCGGATCCCGAACCCGCCATCCTGAGCTTGTCGAAGGACCGAATCCCGAATTCCGGCCCAAGAGCATCGCGCGCGAGCGGGCTCCTGCGGGAGGGACATGGCTCCCACGCGAACGCAAGCCTGCACCGACCCCACTGCGGAGCCCACTCATGATCCGATCGTCCGCCCTGCTCGCCGGCATCTTCGCCACGATGCTCGCGCTCGCCCCAGCCGTCCCGGCCATGGCCAAGGCACCCACCACCTCCTCGACAACGAGTGAGCGCATCGACATCCCCACCGACACCGGCAGTGTGCGCATCACCCTGCCCGCCGCCAACGTCGTGCACCTGAGCGCGCTCGTCGACGGCAAGTCGCCGGCACGTTCGATGGTGATCGACCCCGCGCTCGCATCCGCGCCGACCGGCGCCGGCGAAGCGACCACGGCGCTCACGCTCGACTCGCCGCAAGTGCACGTGCGCTACGACCGCGCCGCGCACAGCCTGTCCATCGCCGACGCGCAGGACCACGTGCTGCTGCACATCGCCGACGTCAGCGCGCTGGCGCACGGCAAGCTCAGCCTCGGCCACGCGGCCGGCGATCCGATGTATGGCGTCAGCGGCTACGACGCCTTCACCAGCGATGTCGGCGCCGGCATGCTGCGCCAGGGCAAGCTGGAGGCCAAGGCCGGCGAGCAGGGCTGGGCCGGCGCGCCGCTGGCGTGGAGCACCGCCGGCTACGCCGTGCTGGCCGACATCGACGGCGGCCACTTCACGCTGGCGCCCGCCAGCATCGACATCGCCGCACCCGAGGCGACGCCGCTGGATGTCTACGTGATCGTCGGCGCGCCCAAGGCGATCTTCGCCGCGGTCGCCGACTTGAGCGGCCACACGCCGCTGTTCCCGAAATGGGCGATGGGCTTCACCAACAGCCAGTGGGGCATCGACCAGAAGGAACTCCTGCAGATCGTCGACACCTACCGCGCCAGGCACATCCCGATCGACAACTTCACCCTCGATTTCGACTGGAAGGCCTGGGGCGAGGACAACTACGGCGAGTTCCGCTGGAACCCCGCCAAGTTCCCCGACGGCCCCGGCGGCGCGCTGGCGAAACAGCTGCACGCGCGCGGCATCCAGCTCACCGGCATCATGAAGCCGCGCCTCCATGTCGACACGGTGGAGGGACGTTACGCGACGGAGCACGATTTCTGGGTGCCGGGCGAGAAAGTCAGCGACGACTACTTCTCGCACAAACCGGTGAAGAACATCGACTTCGACATCCCCGCCGCGCGCACCTGGTTCGCCGAGCTGGCGATGAAGTACGGCTTCGATCAGGGCATCGTCGGCTGGTGGAACGACGAGGCCGACACCACCGGCAGCGACACCGAGTTCATGAACATGCAGCGTGCCTTGTATGTGGCACAGCGCGCGCAGAGCAAGCTGCGCGTGTGGTCGGTCAACCGCAACTTCTGGCTTGGCTCGCAGCGCTACGCCTACGGCCTCTGGTCGGGCGACATCGACACCGGCTTCGCCAGCATGGCCGGCCAGCGCGCGCGCATGCTCAGTGCGATCAACGTCGGCGCCATGCAATGGGGCATGGACGGCGGCGGCTTCAAGGGCCACCCGTCGAACGAGAACTACGCACGCTGGATCCAGTTCGGCGCGTTCACCCCGATCTTCCGCGTACACGGCGCGTTCGACGAAAAACGCCAGCCCTGGGTCTACGGCCCCGTCGCCGAGAAAGCCGCCACCGCGGCGATCCGCCTGCGCTACGCGCTGATCCCCTACATCTACAGCTACGAGTACGCCCGCCACGTCGACGGCGTCGGCCTGGTGCGTCCGCTGCCGTTCGACTGGCCGCACGATCCGAAGGTCGCCAACGACGTCGACAGCTGGCTGTTCGGCGATTACCTGCTGGTCTCGCCGGTAGTGCAGCAAGGCCAGACCGAAAAACACATCTACCTGCCCGCCGGCACCTGGCTCGACTGGTTCACCGGCAAGTCCTACGCCGGCGGCCAGACCATTACCCTGGCAGTGGACGCCACCCACTGGAGCGACATCCCGCTGTTCGTGCGTGAAGGCGCCATCGTCCCGACCCAGGCGGTGCAGGACTACGTCGGCCAGAAACCCGTCACCGAAATCTCGCTCGACGCCTTCCCCGGCGACCAGCGCACCAGCTTCGACTACTACGACGACGACGGCAGCACCTACGCCTACGAACACGGCGCGTACTTCCGCCAGTCGCTTTCCCTGCAGCAACATGGCGACACCGTGACCTTCCGGACCGGCAAACCCGAAGGCAGTTTCCACCCCGCCCTGCGCACCTGGCTGCTGAAGATCCACGGCCACACCGCACAAGCCGTGCAAGTCGACGGCAAGCCGCTGGCTGCAGAAGCCGACGCCGCAACCTTGCACCGCACCGACACCGCAGGCTGGGCCACCGGAAAGGATCGCTACGGTCCGGTGACGTGGGTGCGCCTGCCCGCCGGCAAGACAACGACAGTCACGCTGCACGACCGGCGATAAGCGCACAACTTCTCCGGCCACGCCCACGAAGCACGCCCCCGAACGGCCGAAGGACCGGCCAGGCGGGCACCCCGGAACACGACCCATCGAGCTTTGCTTCCGCGGGGACGGCGGCATCTTCGGACCGCCTCGGAACATCCCGGCCCCGTCGCGGCCGCGAACCGACGCGCCGGAACGAAAGGCATACAGTTTCCGCCAGACCAAGCGCAGACTCTGCGCCGCCGTTACACCGTCATGCGTGCTCCGGCAATTCATGCCGGCCCGAAAGTCGCTGACAACAACGGGAGATGCCCACACCCTGCCCCGCCTGCCATGCACGCAAACCCCTGTTCCAACGCGAGAATCGTCTGCTTGTGCGAGCAGGGGCACCGCCGCATACTCTGAGCAACACCCACTTTGTTGGGTCTACTTGGCGGTTAGGCCTCATGGGGAGCATCTCGGTGGGTACCGCATTCTGGATCAAGCGCTTTTTTACCGTTCTCGTTGGCGCGTTTGTCATCATCGGCGCAGCGCAAATGCTCAAAGGCCATGATTTGTCTTACTCCGTGACTCAAGCTGCAATATGGGGCGCCATCACGGCAATCGTGTTCACGCTGGGCAGACTTTATCAATCTCGTAGAGGTCAGCACTGCGCAATCTGCAAGGACACACCAGAAATGCAGCGGGCTGATCGCGGCAGCGATGCCTGACCGTTCGTTCAAGGCGGACGGTTTCGCCGCCTCTCAACTCCAGCGTTAGGCATAGGGATGCTGTCTGATGAGTACTGAGGTCATATTGGGCATTGGCGTCGCCTTGGTAATCGTGGTCGGCTTCATCGGCAAACTCATTCCAAAGCGCATGCCGCCCTCCAAGTCCTTCAAGTGTGGTCGCTGCGGTGTACAGGCACTTCACACCAACCGCACTGCAGAGGCGTGGCGCAATGGCAAGACAAAATTCTTCTGTCAGTCTTGCCACCACAAGTGGCTCCAGTCGCATCCGCCGCAAGAGCGCGAGTCTTATGGTGTACGTGGTTCGTCAGGGCGGGGCTCTGGATGTCTGGGCGTCGTGGTGCTGTTTGCGCTAGTTCCAATAGGCACGTGGGCTGTCTGGGCCTATGTCTGACAGCTCGTTCAAGACGGACGGCTTCGCCGCCGCTTATTCCAGCGTTAGACGTAGAGAGGCAGGAGTAACCACATGCACTGTCCACTCTGCAGGCACTTCATTGAGCTTCGATATTTTGAGCTGTGCCGCGTAACCATGCGGGGCTCCAAGGTCTGGTCGATGCAGTGTCCTTGCTGTAAGCAGAAAGTAACCGTGCCAAAGGTGTGTGACTTTGGTGCTTGCGTTTTGCCTTGCCTTTTTATGACCCTTGTCGCCGGATGCCTAATTCCATACCGCCCCAATCCAGCTATATCTCTTGTTATAGCGACTACATTTCTGTTTTTTTCCAGCGGTGTACTTCCTCACTGGATTGAGCCGGATGATATTTTTTCCCAAAACTGGCGTCAAGGCGAGTGAGGGCTAAACAGGCCGCCCAAGCACAGCAATCGCAACCGTCTGACACTCCCTTCAAGGCGCACGGCTTCGCCACCGCCTAGTTCAAGCGCCAGTTTTGCCTATGGAGATCAAAACGCATGAAAGCTTCACGTAGTACTCATCTGTCATTATTGGCAGCATTTTTCGTGTGCGTCAGCGCAGAAGCTGTCGCAGCGTCACCAAGCGCACTCCACGCAGACGTACTACTCGGGTGTTACGCGCAAGAACCAAATGGACCGATCACCATGCGCGTAAACAGAGAAGATGGGCATTACTCTCTTGTTGCCATCCATAATGATGGGAGCACAGAAAAATCATTCCCGTTGTATAGTCGCGAGGTGAAGGAAGGCAAAGCACAGGATGCGGAAAAGATTGACGCGCTGATCTCGGATAAGCTAGGCGTCATCGCAATACTCAAGTCAAAAAACGGTGTGCCGATAAACACCACGAGTCCGGGTAGTGACGTCTATTTCTATGCTCCCCAAGTCGGTGGCCCGCTGTTCAAGAGAACGTGTCCAAAAGTGGGGGATCACGACCGGACAAGTCGTCCAAGCGGGCCGCGCTCCGCGACCGGTTGACTCGAGCGTTGTGCTTGCAGATCCACCGGCAACAGCTGCGGGCTCATGTCAATGTGTAGGTAGCGCGCCATGTCGGCCCCACTTGTTCGTGTGGGGCTATTGAAGCAAGATCGGCAGAGGTTTTTCTACAACCTCGTTAGGCACGGAGACAGGCATGTCCCTATTTGCCGGTGTTGCACTCGTGGCTTTTGCGGCCATCTGGCTCACGGCGGCCCTCACTTTGCTGGCGTGTGCCGTCTACGCGTTCAAGGCTGTTCGCCAAGCTCGCCCAGGTATCAATCTCCGGGGTCGCGACACGCTCTGGAACCCGCTCAACGTGCTCCTTAGCTCCAAGATGCTCACAGACGCGGGCCTGCACTATCGTCACAAGTTTCTTGTGTCGCTCGCAATCTTCGTCGCATGCGTAGGTGGTACTTTGCTGTTTGCAACAATCACAGGGCACCTCGGGTGAAGTGCGGGCTGCCCAACCAGTCGCTCAAGGCGGACGGCTTCGCCGCGGCTTGACTCAAGCGTTGGTACTCACACCCATTTCTCTCGCATGTGAAAGCGGAGGTCGCAATGAAACGGCTATTCGCGTTAGCGCTGTCAATCATTCTTCCCGGCCTGGCCTGTGCGAAAGAAGCACCAAAATTTTCAGGCCCACTAGCCGAGACGATGGCCGGCAAGCGAGTCCTTTTGGTTTCCGCTCATCCGGACGACGAGAGTCTGTTTGCCCCTCTCCTAGCTGAAGTTTGCCGCTTCAATGGAGCAACTTGCCACCTGGTTGTTGCAGCTGAGGCAAATAGTCCGGGGTGCATCATCCCGCTTAAACTGCATGATCTTGAAAAGTGCAGCTCGATGCGGCGCTACGAGACTGCCGCTTCTGCTTCAAACTTGAATGCGAGCCATGAGTTCTATGGCTGGCGCGACGTACTTTCACCCTGGAATGACGCAGGTCTTGACAGGAATATTGACGAGTGGGCAAAAGACGTAGGCGGACGCACCAAGCTCGTGCATCGCATCTACCACACTCTTTCGCAATTCAAGCCAGACTTCCTGCTTGGCTTTGACCCTCGCCATGGCACAACCTGCAACCCAAATCACCGCGCAATCGTGCTTTTGGCACTGGAGGCGGTGAAACAACTTCCACCCGAGCAACGTCCACACGTTTGGCTGGAGTCCGACTTTGCGGTTCCAACAACGGCGCCGCCCGACTTGGCCGCGATCATTGATGAATTCGGTATTGTCCGATGGCCGAACGATGACGTCGCAACAACGTGGTACGACAGCAATTTCAAACTGCCTAACGGCAGAACCACATGGGACTACCTCGTGGATGCGCTCAGACTCAATTCCACTCAGTTTCCTGATATTGCAACAGGCAAGAGGACGCCTAACCCTTCCACGCAGTATCGTCGAGTCCCATTTGTAAAGCTTGCCGATATCAATCCAACGCAGAGAGGCATGTGTGAACCTTACACTCCGGAGTTTTCGCTCTCCCTATAGTCGGTGAGTGCCAAAAATTCATTCAAGCCGAAGCCGCTTCGCGGCTCGGCTCAACTCAGGCGTTGGCCGGCAGCTCGTGCCGGTTTGCCGTATCGCGTGCTTCGCCCGGCTTCGCGCCGGGTTCAACTCACGTGCAAGTCATCAGCCCGAGACTGCAATGACGTCGAGACCGTCCGCTGCCACCGACTGCTTCATCGTCCTGTATCGCTGGCGTCTGCATGCCGGCGCCGAGGACGACTTCGTGCAAGGCTGGTCCCGCATCACCGAGTTGCTTCGGTTGCGCGGTTCGCTCGGTTCTCGCCTGCATCGCGGTTCCGACGGCCTGTGGTACAGCTATGCGCAGTGGCCCAGCGCGCAGGTGCGCCGCGACATCTTTGCGCTCGGTCCTCTCGACGAGGAAGCCAGCCGCCGGATGAAGGCAGCCATCGCGGAGAGCCTTCCGGAGATCACGCTCGACACAAGGGCCGACTACCTCGATGCACTGCATCGCGAGGGCATCTGAAATGACGCGGCAGCCATGGACGGCCTGCACGCCAGCGGGATTCCTGCGGGCCTGATTCTTGCTGCACTTTGCGCGGCACGTTCGCGAAGCGCGGCGCCGGTGCCGCCTTTCGCGTGTCAACTGGATGCATCGCGCACTCTTTCTCACCCCTGCGACGATCCTCGTCCGCTGCTTCCTGCCCGCCTGCCTTCTCGCCATCCCGGCGCGGGCCGCGATGAAGGCGGGGAGCGAACCGCGGCCTGCGGCGAACCCGGGACAGGGTTCGCGGCAGGCCGCGGAAGTTGCACTACGGACTCAGTGCTGCGCATCCGCGCTGGTACCGGCGTCGCCGTTGGCTTGTGCCGAGGCGGAGAGGCTGCCGCGGGCCGAGCCGTGGGCGTTGGCGTGGCCGCCGGCGTTGGCCGAGCCGTTGCTTTGGGCGGCCGGGCCGGCGTTGGCGTCGGTGGTGCCGTGGGCGGCGCCGGAGCCGGAGACGTCGAGCGATGCATTGCCGGTGCGGCGTGCGGCATCCGCTGCTTGGGGCAGCAGGCCCGACGACGGAGGCGTCGAATCATTCGACGGCTGTTGCGCGGCGTTCGTGGTCACCGGGCTGGTCCGTGCCGCGTTGCCGGCGGCAGCCGCGCCGAGCGAGCCGCCCGCGCTGACCGACTGGGCGCCACTGGCGATCGCCTGGCCGGCGGTGCCCAGGCCCGCGCTGGCCGCGGCTTCGGTGTTCGCCGGGGCGCTCTGCACGCGATCCAATGCGTTGCGGGTTCCGCGTTTGGCCGTCGAGACGGCTGAACGCGTCGCGCCGGCGACCTGACCGGCGGCGTTGGCGGCGGCCCGGCGCGGGCCGCTGGCGTCGATGGCGCCATTCGCGGAAGAGCCCAGTTCGCCTGCACCATTCAATGCCGCGTTGCCGTTGCCGACGGGGTTGGCCGCGGCCGAGCCGGCGAGGCTGCCGGCCGCACCCGCGACCGCCTGGCCGTTCACCTGACGAGTGGCCTGCGCGGCGGCACCGGTGGCCGCATCGGCGGCTGCCGCGGCACGCGCACGCGGACGCGGCGCACGACGTTCGGCGGCACGGGGGGTCACGTCGGGAGCATGGAGCTTGCCCATGCCGCGGGCGGCACCGTCGATGCGACCTCCGATCTGGCCCATGCTGGTCGGCATGGAACCGCGCAGACCACCGCCGATGCCACCACCGAGCGCACCGCCCAGCACCTGGGCGTGCACCGGTATCGCCGTGGCGAGCGCAAGCGTGCCGGCGAGCAGGCCGATGGTGACAGTCTTGTTGATGAGAGTCGTGTTGCGCATGGTGGGACCTCCTGCCAGCGGACGATCCGCGGCTTCCAAGGTCCTGTACGTCGCTGCCGGGGGAATCCTTCCGTACCGGCCAGTGACGCTTGGGTGACGTTCAGTTTCAGGGCGACAGCAGGCCGTAACCGTAACGCGGGTCGCGACCGCGGGCGCCGAGCGGGCGCGCTTCGCCGATCAGCTGCTGCTGCACCTGGGCCGCGGCGCCGGTGCGCGGGGCTTCCAGCAGTCGCGCCGCTTTTCGCGCCACGATCGGCGCCGCGAACGAGGTGCCGCGCAGTGCGTTGCGGCCGCTGCCGACCACACCGGACGCACAGAAATCCACCTGCTCGCCGCTGCCGGCTTCGGGCAGCACACGGTCGTGCGCGTCGACGCCGCTGACGCCGATCACGTCCGGGTACGCCGCCGGATACAGCGGTGGCGCCGCGGGGCCGTCGTTGCCCACGGCGCTGACCAGCACGTGGCCGTGGGCGATCATCGCCTGCACTGCACGCGCGAGCACCGGGTTGTCCGGACCGACCAGGCTGATGTTGATCACCGCCACGTGCTCGCGCGCCATCCACGCCAGCGCCTCCACCAGTTTCGAGGTGGCGCCGCCGACCGCATCGCCGCACCACAGGTCGGCGGCATACAGCGTGTCCGCGTCGCCGGCGACGAGGCGCGCGGCGACCGCCGTGCCGTGCCGCGACGGATTCGCCGTGGTGCAGCCGTGCCGCTCGATGCGCGCGTGCGCCAGCGCGGGATCGCCGGGATCGACGCCGCCGTCGATCAGCCCCACGCGTTGCGATGGCGCAACGGACGACGGCGCCGCTGCCGTTGCGACGCGGGCCGCGTCGCCCTCGCCGGCGGGCAGGTACAGGTGCTGGTAGGTGAACGCTGCGCCCGGCGCGGCTCGCTGCAGGGCGCGCAGGGCGCGGGACGTGCGGCGGTTGCGGGTGTCGTGCAGCACCACGAAGTCCAGCCCCAGCGTGGCATCCGCCGACGTTTCGCGATCCACCACGAAACCTGCTGCCTGCACGGCATCGCGTTGCGCCGTCGACAGGCCGGTGGCGAGGAATTCGCCGCGCAGGACCGGCGCGCCGTGCGGGTCGATGTCGACGCGCCGAGGCTCCCTGCGCCGCAGCGTCTCGATCTGCACTTTTCGCGTGAGGGCGAGCGGGCCGCGCAGCAGGTCGTCGACGCTGTGCAAGGGCGCAACGGGATCCAAGCCGGGCAGACGCGCGCCGGGCAGTTGCACGTTCGGCAATCCTTGCACCGGGCCGAGCACCTGCGCCTGCGCAGGCGCCACGCCGATCGAGGCGATGGCCAGCAGCAAAACGAACACGGCGGACGGACGGCGCATGGGCATGGCCAACGGCCTCGGGAGCAACGGGGCCGGATGCTAGCATGGCCCCGCTTTACGCCCTCGAACCGCGCCGACGCGCACGAGGGAAGGAATCCACCCCTCCAGACGTAATGGAAGGTGATGCGTGAATTCGAGCGACGCCGTGCGCGAAGGACTGATCCCGCTGTTGCCGCGCCTGCGCCGGCTGGCGCGGGCGCTGGCCGGCCAGGCCGCCGACGCCGACGACCTGGTGCAGATCGTGCTGGAGCGCGCGCTCGCTCGTGCCGCGCAGTGGCGGCCGGATGCCGCGCTGGATCGGTGGGTGTTCGCGATCGCACGCAATGCCTGGCGCGACGAACTGCGCGCGCGCGGCCGTTCGCAGCATCTGTTCGCGCCGGAGGAAGCCGGCGAGATGGCGGCCGACCGCGCCAGTGCGCAGCCGGCGCAGCAACTGGAACTGGCGATGGCGCTGGCGGCGCTGCCGCCGGACCATCGCGAAGTGGTGGCCCTGGTGCTGGTCGAGGGCATGTCCTACGGCGAGGCCGCCGAGCTGCTGGAGGTGCCGGTGGGCACCGTCACCAGTCGCCTGGCTCGCGCCCGCGCCACCTTGCAGGCCCACCTTGGGAAAGAAGCATGAACGCGATCGACGACGACACCTTGCAGGCTTACGTGGATGGCGAACTCGACGCCGACGCGGCCGCGCGCGTCGACGCCGCGCTGGCGCACGACGCCGTGCTCGCCCACCGCGTGCAGCAGGCGCGTGCCGTGCGCGCGCAACTGCATGCCGCGTTCGACCCGGTGCTCGACGAGCCGGTGCCGGCGCGGCTGTCCGCCTTGCTGCAGCCGCCCGCCGCGCCGGCGCTCGCCGGTGGACGTCATGCGCACGCCATGCATCGCCGCGCACCACGGCGCTGGTATGTGGGCGCCGCGCTGGCCGCGTCGGTGGCACTGCTGGCCGTGGCCCTGTGGTGGCCGCACGCCGGCGGCGACATGCTGCGCATGCACGGCGGCCAGTCGTTTGCCGCCGGTCCGCTGGAGCAAGCGCTGAATCATGCGCTGGCAAGCGAACCGGAAGCAGATGCGCAGGTGGCGATCGGCCTGAGTTTCCGCAGCAACGACGGGCACATCTGCCGCAGCTTCGTGCTGCATCGTGCACCGGCGCGCGCCGGGCTCGCCTGCCATGGCGACGGCGGCTGGAGCGTGCCCGTGCTAACCGCGGCGCCCTCGCCCGGGGACGACGGCGAACTGCGCCAGGCGGCCAGCGACTTGCCGAGCGCGGTGCGCGCCGCGATCGACGCCCGCTTGCGCGGCGAAGTCTTCGATGCGAAACAGGAGCGCGCAGCGCGCGACGCCGGCTGGCAGTAACCGTGCAGCCCATCACGCGGACTGCGCGACTGCGGCCGTCGACGGTCTTGCATCGCCGGTCCGCTGCCGTGCAGGCTAGGCAGCGCCCGACCGTCGGCCGGTCGCCACCTTCCAATGCGGAGACATACGCCATGTTCAGTCACGTGATGGTCGGCTCGAACGACATCGAACGAGCAAAGCGCTTCTATGACGCCGTGCTGGGTACGCTGGGAGCGGGCCAACCGCACCGCGACCGGACCGCCACCGGCCACGACCGCCTGTTCTATCGGCACGACGGCAACACCTTCTGCGTGAGCGAGCCGATCGACGGCGGCGCGGCAACGTTCGCCAACGGCGGCACGATCGGCTTCAAGTGCAACTCGCCCGAACAGGTGCGCGCGTTCCACGACACCGCCGTGGCCCACGGCGGCACCTCGATCGAACAGCCGCCCGGGCTGCGCGAAAGCGGCTTTGGCGCGCTGTACCTGGCCTACGTGCGCGACCCCGACGGCAACAAGCTGTGCGCGAGCCATCGCGTCAGGCGGGAGGAGTGAGGGCGGGCGAGAAGATGTCTTGTGCCGAGCCGCGCGGAGAGCCCGGAAGGCCCAGTGACGTCATCCAAGCGAATGCGGGAATCCCTGGTGCGCCCCGCAAGATCAAGACGAATTCCCGCGTTCGAACTTCCTTTCGTTGAAACGCAGGAGCACGCATGAACCAGACCGCGAACGCCCCCGACCGCCACACTTCGCGCATCGCCCAGCCACGCTGGGTAGCCACGGTGATCCGCCATCCCTCGGCGATCCTCCTGCTGGTGCAGCTGGCCGGCTTGCTGCTGTATCCGTTCATCGAGCAGACGCATTCGGCGCGCGCGTTGTTCGGCGCGTTCGGTGTGGTGGTGTTGCTGCTGACGATCGCGATGGTGCAACGCACGCGCGGACGCGGCTGGGTGAGCCTGGCGATCGCGGTGCCGGCGGTGGTATTGAACGTGATGGGCCTGACGCTGGAGCTGCCGGCGCTGCGGCCCTGGTGGGCGGCGCTGGAGGCGCTGTTCTACTTCTACGCGGCCGGCTGCCTGATCGCGTACATGCTGGCCGACCGGCGCGCCACCACCGACGAGCTGTTCGCCGCCGGGGCCACCTTCACCCTGCTGGTGTGGGCGTTCACCTATGTGTTCGTGTTGTGCCAGACCCTGCAGCCGGGCTGTTTTTCCGCGGCGGTCGACCCGCAGGCGCCGCGCACGTGGACCGAGCTGCTGTTTCTGAGTTTCGCGCTGATGTCGAGCACCGGCATCGGCGACGTCATCCCGATCACCGTCCACGCGCGGGCGGTGGCAAGCCTGGAGATGTTCGTCGGCGTGATGTACCTCGCGCTGGTGGTGTCGCGGCTGATCGGGCTCACCATCGCTCCGTCGGCAGCGGGCGGCAAGCGCGGAGAATCGTGATTTTTCGACCGGATGAGGAGGTTCGCATGAACGCGCCAGACGCCACCCGCAAGCCGCTGATCACGCGACCGGCGCAGGGCCGCCGCTACGACATGGGCCGCATGCGCGCGGTATTCCATGCCGATGGCGCGCAGACTGCCGAGCGCTACTCGCTGTCGGAGTGGTGGCTGCAGCCGCGCACCGGCGGGCCGGGCAGCCATGCCCATGACGACGACCACATCTATTACGTCCTCGCCGGCACGCTCAGCGTCTGCATCGACGGCGAGTGGGCGCCGGCGCCGCGCGGCAGCTGGGTGCTGATCCCCGGTGGCACGCCGCACGATTTCGAGAATCGCGACGCGGCCGAATGCGGTTTCCTGTGCATCAACACGCCCGCCGGCTTCGAACGGAAGATGCCCGAACTGGTGGCCTGGTTTGCCGACAACCCGCTGGGCGACGCCCGGTCCGATTGACTCGCGCCGGCCGGGCGGACGGGGCTCACTGGACGTCGCACGCCGACTGCAAGATACTGCGGCAGTCGGCACGTAAACGTTTACATCGCGCGCGCCCGACCCCACCGATCCAAGCTCCGCTGACGACGAGGAATCCCCCGATGCGCCTCCCGGCCGCCTTCCGCCATTTCCTGCTCGGCCTGTGCGCCAGCGCCTTGCTGGTTGGCTCCGCCCTCGCGGCCACGCCGGCCACCGTGCAGATCCGCGTCGACGCGCAGGCCGCCGGCACGCCGTTCCCGCACTTCTGGGAAACCATGTTCGGCTCCGGCCGCGCCTCGCTGTCGCTGCGCGACGATTACCGCAAGGACCTGGACGCCGTGCGCGAGGCCACCGGCCTCAGCTACATCCGCTTCCACGGCATCTTCGACCACGACGTGGGCATGGTGAACCGCGACCCGGACGGCTCGATCCGCTACAACTTCTCCTACATCGACCAGATCTACGACGGCCTGCTCGAGCACGGTGTGAAGCCCTTCATCGAGCTGGGCTTCATGCCGCCGGAGCTCACCTCCGACCCGAACGAGCTGCAGGAGTTCTGGTATCACCCCAACCGCGCGCCGCCGAAGAACTACGCCGAGTGGGACGCGATGATCACCGCCTTCGCCCGCCACCTGGTCGCGCGTTACGGCATCGACGAGGTAGCCAGCTGGTACTTCGAGGTGTGGAACGAGCCGAACATCGGCTTCTGGGCCGGCGAGCCGAAGCAGTCCACCTACTACACGCTGTACGACCACACCGCCCGCGCGCTGAAGGCGGTGAGCCCGCGCCTGCGCGTCGGCGGGCCGGCCACCGCACAGGGCGCGTGGGCCACGGATTTCCTGGCGCACACGAAAAAGAACAACGTGCCGGTCGATTTCCTCAGCACCCACGTCTACGGCGACGACACCGCGCAGAACGTGTTCCACAGCGACGAGCACATCCCGCGCCGCGACATGGTCTGCCGCACGGTGGACAAGGTGCACAAGGAGATCCTCGCCTCGCCCTACCCGCAGATGCCGCTGGTGTTCAGCGAGTACAACGCCAGCTATGCCAACCTGCCCAACGTCACCGACACCGTGTTCATGGGGCCGTGGATGGCCAACACGATCCGCGAGTGCGCCGGCAAGATCCAGATCATGAGCTACTGGTCGTTCTCCGACGTGTTCGAGGAACAGGGCATCGTGCGCAATCCGTTCTACGGCGGCTTCGGCCTGATCGCCGCGCGACGCATCCCCAAGCCCGCATTCAACGCCTTCGCGATGCTGCACAAGCTGGGCGATCGCCAGCTGAAATCGGGCTCCGACTCGGCCCTGGTGACCAGGCGCGACGACGGCACCGTGGTGCTGGCACTGTGGAACTACGCCCCGCCGGTGGGCGACACCGCCAGCTACACGCCCGGCAAGCCTAGGGGCACGAACAGGCATTTCAGCGTCGACGTGCGCAACCTCGCCGCCGGCGCCCATGCCACCGTGTGGCGGCTGGACGAAAACCACGGCAACGCGGTAGCCGCGTTCGACCAGATGGGTCGCCCGGACTTCCCCAGCCGCGCGCAGATCGCCGCCTTGCGCAAGGCCGGCGAGATGGCGCCGCCGCAGCGCGTCGAACTGCAGGACGGCAAGCTGCAGCTCGACATTCCGCCGCAGGGGCTGGTGGTGGTCGAGTTGCGCTGAGGTCGGAGCCCGGCGCGCATCGCGCGCGCCGGAGGCGTCAACCGCCGACTGCCACCGGTTCGCCTGTGCGAACCGGATTTCGCTGCGCATGTTGCCGGCACAACTGCTCCACCAGCGCCCGGTGATCCGGCAGATCCTGCAGCGCGCGCCCCGCCACCTGCTGGATCATCGCGAACTCGCGCCGCGCCTCGTCCATCTGCGGGTAGGCGCTGCGGGCGTGCTCCAGGTCGGTCCTGAACTCCATGCCATAGAGCACGTACTGCCAGCTCGCCGGCATGAACATTTCCAGGTCGGTGACGAAGTCCAGCCGGTGCGGCGGGCGACGCCGCCACAATTGCAGGCGATCGCGCAGCGTCTGCGGAATGCTGGCCGGGTTGGCGTTGTCGATCCAGAACGCCGAGTCGCGCCGCTGCGACAGGCAGTAATGCATCTTGATGAAGTCGATGATGCGCTCGTAGCGCGCCACCATCATTTCGTTGAAGCGCCGTGCCGCGCGCTCCATGTCGTCGTGATCGGCCGGGAACAGGTGGGTCAGCATGCACACCGCCAGCTCGACCAGCGCGATGCCGGTGGATTCCAGCGGTTCCACGAACCCGCCGGCCAGACCGACCGCCACGCAGTTCCCGCGCCAGTGTTCCGGGCGATAGCCGGTCTCGAACTGCAGGTGCTGGGCTTCGAGCGCATCGGCCGCCGCACCGACGTAACGACGCGCGATCTCCTCGGCCTGCGTGGCATCCATGTGCCGGGACGAATAGACGTGGCCGATGCCGCGGCGCTTCTGCAGGCCGATGTCCCAGACCCAGCCCGCCGGCTGCGCCGTGGCCCGGGTATACGGCAGGATCGGCGTGTCCGGTGCCGGATACGGCACTTGCAAGGCCACCGCGCGATCGACGAACAGCACGTCGCGGCGACTGCGGAACGCCGATCGCATGGCGCCGCCGATCAGGCTGCCGCGCAGGCCGGTGCAATCCACGTAGAGGTCGGCCGAGAGCGCACCGAGCTCGGTGGTGACCACCCGCGCGATATTGCCCCGCTCGTCCAGCTCCGTGCGTTCGACCGTCGCCAGATGGCGCTTCACGCCCAGGCCCTGGCCGTGCTCGGCCAGGGTGGCGGCGAAGGCGGCCGCGTCGAAATGGTAGGCATGGTTCATCGGTGCCTGGTAATCGGCATCGGAGGCGTGCTTGGGCGCCCGCCCGTGATCGACCAGCCGGCTCTGCATGGTCACCGCTTCGGCGAACGGCGTGCCTTCGGGCGCCGCGCCCAGCAACCAGTACGGCAACAGCTCGGGACTGCCCGGCCGACGGCTGGGCGTGTTGAACGGATGGAAGAAACGATCCGCGCCCGGCATGCCCGGCGGCCGCACCCAGTTGACGTACTGGATGCCCTGCTTGAACGTCGCCGTGGCGCCGACCAGGAACCGGCGTTCGTCCAGGCCGATCGCCGCCAGCGTGCCCCGGATCGAGGGAAAGGTCGCCTCGCCCACGCCGAGCAGGCGGATGTTCGGCGACTCGACCAGCTCCACCTGGACGCTCTCCGGCGCCGTGCTGTTCATCGCCTTGGCCAGGTAGCAGGCGGCCAGCCAGCCGGCCGTGCCACCCCCGACGACCAGCACCTTCTTGAGACTTGGCATGGATTTTCTCCCCTGCTGCCATGCAGCAAGCAAATTCGCGATATTCGCAGTAGCATCCGAATTGACAGCGCTGTCATATTGAAGTTGACAGCGCTATCAATCAGCCTACCGCAAGCTCACGATATTGGGGAGAGGGAGACCATGAAACTTCGCTATTCCGCGCTGTACATCGCCGTGACCGCTGTATTTGCATCGGCCGCGGTCCACGCGGCGGGCCAGCAGGCAAGCCAGCCGACGGAGAAAGCTCCCTCCGCCAGCAAGGTCAAGAACCTGGATGCCGTCCAGGTCACCGCGACCAAGCGCGAGACGCCGCTGCAGAAAACCCCGATCGCCATCACCGCGATCGGCGGCGACACGCTCGACAAGGAGCGCGTCATGACGGTGCAGGACCTGACCAAACTGGTGCCCGGCCTGCAAGGCACTTCGCAGGGCGACCACGGCGTGGTCACGCTGACCTTGCGCGGCATCGGCAACGACAGCGCCAAGACCGAGTATGCCGATCCGGAGGTCGCCACCTTCGTCGACGGCGTGTACACCCCGCGTGCCGAGGCCGCCGCGAGCCTGCTGCTGGACATGGACAGCGTGGAAGTACTGCGCGGCCCGCAAGGCACGTTGTGGGGCCGCAACTCCACCGCCGGCGCGATCAGCTTCAACACCGTCAAGCCCGACATCGATGGCGGTTTCTACGGCAACGGCAGCATCGGGCTGGGCAACTACAACCAGAGCGGCGTGCGCGCGGCGGTGAACCTGCCGATCAGCAGCACCTTCGCGATGCGCGTGGCCGCCGTGCACGAACAGCACGATGGCTACGTCGACTACCAGAACCCGGTGGGGCAGATCCCGACGCTGGCGCAGCAGCAGGCCAGCTATCTCGCCTCCGGCGGCGATCCGGCCAATTTCCAGCCGATCGACACCAACCTGTTCGTGCAGAAGGGCCCGAAGTACAACTCCCAGGACCAGTCCGCCGCGCGCGTGAGCGCCCGCTGGCGGCCCAGCGACAGCTTCCTCTGGGATCTGTCGTACGAGTACTTCAAGGATCGCGGCACGCCGGGCATGAACCTGATGCAGCATCCGCGTGCGGGGCAGGATTTCTGGTCCGCGCTGATCGACGTGGCGCCGTACCTGGACCGCAGCTCCCACTCGGTACGCAGCCGGATGGACTGGGTCATCAACGACAACCTCGAACTGACCTACGTGGCGGGCTTCAACCGCTACTCGGGCAAGAGCGACTTCGACCAGGACGGCGGCGTCAACGTGCCGACCAGTTTCACCACCAACGGCGTGTACCAGGAAGACCGCACCAACCATTCCAACTATCTCAGCTCCAGCCACGAGTTCAACCTCAAGTCCCGCGGCGACAACACGCTGGACTGGATTCTCGGCGCGTACTACGAGCACGAGAACAACAACATCCGCTTCGACATCCCGATCATGAACGGCACCCAGCAGGGCACCGTCAGCTGGCAGGGTTCCTTCATCCAGCCGGAGGAACGGGTCACCGCCACCGCCGCCTTCGCCCAGGCCACCTGGAACATGAGCGACAGCTGGCACCTCACCGGCGGCGCGCGCTGGTCGCACGACAAGCGCGAGAACCGCGGCGGCGTCAACTGGGGCTGGGCCTACGACCCGGCCTACCCGCAGCAGCCCATCTCGCCCGGCCAGCAGCCCGGCGATGTCGGCTTCGCCATCAGCCAGCACAACGACGCCACCTACAGCAAGAGCAAGCCCACCTGGCTGCTGCGCATCAACCATGACGTCGGCGCCAACAGCATGATCTACGCGAGCGTATCGACCGGCTACAAATCCGGCGGCACCCAGGACGGCGGTGCCCTGTACCAGCCCGAGACGCTGACCAACTACGAGATCGGCGCCAAGCTCGCGTTCCTCGACGGCCACCTGACCTGGAACAGCGCCGCGTATTACGAAGTGTTCAAGAACTACCAGTTGTCGGCACCGGTCACCTATCCCGATGGTTCGCACGGGCTCGGCTTCTCCAACGTCGGCGGCAAGACCAAGGTGGCCGGCTTCGAATCGGAGCTGGCCTGGCAGTCGACCAACGACCGCGCCAACCTCGTGTTGTCCTTGATCCCCGAGAAGAAGCTGGGCACGGAGAAGTACGCCGCCAGCAACGACTACTACGTGCCGACGATCTGCCCGCCGGAGTCGACCATCAGCAACAACTGCATGGACATTTCCGGCAACGACCTGCCGCACGCCCCCAACGTGTCGCTCACCGCCATCTACGAGCACGACTTCGTGCTGGGCAGCGGCGGCCGCCTGACGCCGCGGATCAGCGCGCAGTACCAGAGCGCCCAGTGGCTCAGCTGGTTCAACTTCGGCGCAGGCGACAAGCAGAAGGCCTACGCGCGCGGCGATCTCTCGCTGCGTTACACCGAGCCCGGCGACAAGTGGTACATCAACGCCTACGTGCAGAATGTCGCCGACGGCAAGGTGAAGAGCAACGCGGCAGGCAGCACCCTGCTCGCCGACGGCAGCGTGGCGTTCACCTCCCAGTACCTGCCGCCGCGCACCTACGGCGTGCAGTTCGGGTTCTGGTTCTAAGGAGCCATTCGTTTCACCGGCGACAGGCCCCTCCCCTGCGGTCGCCACCGGATGCCCCGGCAACGGGGCATCCTTTTTTGCCGGCTGCAAACGCGAAGTGATCCAGCCTGAGCGACCTCATGCGAGTGCATGGAAGCCAGCGTAGCTCTACTGCCTCCTCTGACCGTGGCCGATGTGGATGCGGCCCGCTTCTTGCCCGAGCGCACGATTGAGCGCGTCGGCCGGCCCTATCGACAGCACGCCGGGCGCGGTCCTGGAACTGTCGCAAGCGATCGCCCGCTACATGTTGCAAGGTGATCGCGGCTTCCAATGCCGCGATACTTGCTGGTCGGCCCAACTTTCATCGTCGACAAGCAAGGGCTATCGTGATTCATGGAATGCAATCAACAGGGCGCACGGGTGGCTGGACCAGGTGTCGGATGCCACAACTTTGCCAGCGCTTGCGAACGCTCTCATCAAGGGGGTCCCGATGCGAGTCCCTGTTCGCGCCGTAGCGTCAGAAGTACCAATCTCACGTGCCGGATGAAAGATATGCGCTGGCCCCTGTGCCGCCCGCGAGGCCATCTTGCCCGCCCTGTCGCGGCTGCTGGGCGATTCCGCCTTGGAGCGGTCTGCGGATACCGTGAGAAGCGAAAACATGACATACCGCAATAACAAATGCGCGACGCATCGAGACGGAGTGCTGGCACTCGCAAGAGCGATTTATGCGACAGCTTTCCTGTGTGTAGCCAGTTTTGGCGCTGCCGCAGCCCCTCCTCCCTTCCAGAGATTCAATGACTCATTGAAGGCCTTCACTCGCGGGGCCGCCGACAATTTCGAGACGTATATGGCTCTGCGCCATCTATATGCAGAGATCGATCCTCCGCACCGCAATTACGCCGCTCAGATGCTATCGATGTACGATGCAATGAACGGCCGTTATGAGGATGCAGATATCCACTTCCGGGAATCCTTCCCCGGGGCAACGAAACCGCGTAGTTGCCCAATTGACGGGTACCGGTCTGTTCCGTTGAAGGAGGCTATCACCAGCGTCGCGCTCGATTCCCGGGTGCTCATGATCAACGAATCGCACTCGGAGATTGGGACGCGCGCACTCATCCTCCGAATGCTTCCAATACTGCGCAAGGCGGGCTTCCGGAACGTCGCTTTCGAGGCTTTGGCGGGCCCGAAAGACATGCCGGGGTGGGTCGCAGGAGCTTCAGTTTTACCCCTCGATGACAGAGATCTGGTTACGCGGGGTTATCCGCTCGACTCCAATCAGGCCGGGTTCTATCTGCGCGAACCGGTTTTTGGCGAACTCATCCGGGATTCGATCCAACTTGGATTCAATTTGGTTGCGTACGATCCAAGGAACTTCTCGTCGCGGGACGATCGCGAAGAGAAGGAGGCTCGAAACCTGAAGGCTTTCTTGGACGAACATCCACATGAGCGACTGCTCGTCATAGCTGGTTATTCCCACATCTGGAAGACCGGTGGCTGGATGGCGGACAGATTGAGAACCATGGGAAATTACAAAATTACCTCCGTTGACCAGATAGATGGTTGGGGTGGATGTGAAGGCACCACGTGGTCGAAATCATATCCATTTGTTTTCATGAGCAGATCGTCAAATTCGGAGTATTGGGCCTATAAAAAAGGCACGGACGTGACGGTTCTCAATCTGATGAACAATCAGCGCGGCGCAAGGACGAGCTGGCTATCACTGAACGGATTCCGGCGGAAGGTCACGCTGCCTGGCTCGGTGTGTAATGGGCTAGCGCCATGCCTGGTATCGGCCACCTACATTTTGGAATCGGCGGACGCCGTTCCGGCTGATCGTCTTTTTGTATTGGAAGGCGAGAAACCCATTTTGTATCTCCGACCGAACACCTATCGCCTGACTTCACAAACTGGCACAGGCAAATTGGTGTGGCGTCTACAAGTAGACCAAGAAGGAGAGACGCTGGAGCCAGTAGAGACTCAAGCACGCAGCCATAGGAACCCACTCAAAAATTCGCGGTGAGGTTCCCGCTGTTGTTCTCAAAGTCAATATTTTTCGAATCAACGCAAGCGTTCGCCCGCCACGGCCTCTCTCGCATCCTTCGGACGGTTTGGATGCATCCTGGTTAAGGGGCACCGTGCCCGATCCGGGTGCGGCCATCGGTCAAGTGTTTCGGGCATTGCCTCGGTTCGGGCGTCGGGCCACCGCTCCTGCGTTGCCTCAATTCGGGCGTCCCTGCCCTCGCGCTGCCTTCGCCATGTTGTCGTGTTGGCAGGGCTTTCGACGTCGAGAGTCGCGCCTCTCAATGCGCCTTGCAGGCCAGCGTCCTGTCTGCCACGGTGCCCAGCGACACTTCGGTGAGGACAATGCTTTCGCCACGGCTGCTGGTCCACTCGAATGGCCGATCCAGCTTGCTCATGTCGGCGCCCGCATCGCGGAAGCACTTCAGCGGAATGCCCACACGCAGCCACTGCCCGCGCGGCAGCGCCGCGAGTTGGGAGCCGATCGAAACCCCGGCGCCGCAGCCCTTGCCGCAGGCGACGCCGAGGGTCGTGCCGCGGGGCGACAGCGCATCGATGCTCAGGGTGGCCACCAGCATCACGTCGCCGTTGGTCTGGCGATCCAGGTCCAGCGGCGAGCTGCTCGCCAACGCGGCGGTCGCCGTGCCGGCAGCGGACCAGCTCAAGCGTCGCGCGTCTTCCTGCGCCTTGTAGTCGAGGGCGGCCACTTGCAGGCTGCCGTCGCCGGTGGCGGCAGGCGCCGACGATACGGTGTCGCTTTCGCCGTTGGCCGCCGTCAGTTGCAAGGCGAAACCGTGCGCCGCCTGGCCGCGCACGAAGTACACCCCGGCGCGCTCGTCATCCAGCGCCACGCCGGCCTGCTCCGGCAAGGTGCCCAGCTCGCGGTGATCGGCATAGCTCAGGCCATAGCCATAGGGGAATTGCGGGTGGTAATCCGGCTGCCCCACGTTGAGCGGTGTCTGGATCGCCGTGCGCGGCCACGAATAGGGCAGCTTGCCGTGGAAGTCGTAGTCGATCGAGCCGTCGCGCTTGCGCAGCAGCACGTCGGCGATGCCCTCGCCCTCGCTGCCGGGCAGCCATGCCACCACGAAAGCATCGGAGGCGTTGATCTCGCGATTCATCCACAACGGCCGGCCGGTGATGAACAGGGCCACCACCGGAACGCCCCGATCATGCAGGCGGCGCAGCAGGTCGAGGTCATGATCGTTTCCGGGCTTGTAGGCAAGGTTGGGCAGGTCGCCCTGGAACTCGGCATAGGGATCCTCGCCGAACACCACGATGGCGGCGTCGGGCTTCTGCCTGTAACTGCCGTCGACCGACAGCACCGCCGTGCCGCCCGCGGCACGCACCTGCGCATCGATGCCGGCCCAGATCGAGGTCGCGCCAGGGAAGTTCGCGTTGGTGAGGCCGGTGCCTTGCCAGGTCAGGGTCCAGCCACCGTTCTGCTTGGAGATGTTGTCCGCGCCATCGCCGGCGACCAGGATGCGCTTGCGCGGGTCCAGCGGCAGCAGGCCGTGGTTGTTCTTCAGCAGCACCAGCGACTCGCGCACGGCGCGCCGCGCCACGGCCCGATGCGCGGCGCTGCCGATCACGTGCGCCGATGAGCGGGCCAGCGGATTTTGGCTGGGCAAGCCTTGCTTGAACATGCCCAGGCGCATCTTCACCCGCAGGATGCGGCTGACCGCGTCGTCCACGCGGCTCATCGGGATCGCGCCGGACTTCACCTCGGCCAGCGTGTTGCGGTACAGCCCCTTCCAGGAATCGGGCGCCTCCAGCATGTCCAGGCCGGCGTTGTAGGCGGCGGCGCAATCCTCGTTGGTGCAGCCGGGCACCTGGCCATGCGCGTTCCAGTCGCCCAGCACGATGCCGTCGAAACCCATGCGCTTTTTCAGCACGTCGGTGATCAGCGCCTTGTTGCCGGCCATCTTCACCCCGTTCCAGCTGGAGAAGGACACCATCACCACCTGCACGCCGGCGCGGATGGCCGGCGGATAGCCCGCGCCATGCACGTCGCGCAGCACCGCCTCGCTGACTTCCGCGTCGCCCTGGTCCTTGCCGTCCCTGGTGCCGCCGTCGCCAATGAAATGCTTGGCGGTGGCGATCACGTGATCCGCATCGAGGAACTGCGGCGTGCCGACCGCGCCCTCCAGCCCGGTCACGATCTGCGAGGCGTATGCCGCCACCAGTGCCGGGTTTTCCGAATAGCCCTCGTAGGCGCGGCCCCAGCGACTGTCGCGCGGCACGGTCAGGGTGGGGGCGAAGGTCCAGTTGATGCCGCTGGCGCGCAGCTCCCGCGCGGTGACCTTGCCGATGTCGCGCAGCAGTTCGGGATCGCGCGTGGCGCCCAGGCCCACGTTCTGGGGAAACAGCGTGCTGCCGACCAGGTTGTTGTGACCGTGCACGGCGTCGATGCCGAACAGCACCGGGATCGCGGGGCGCCCGTCGGAGCGCTCCAGCGAGGCGCGATGGAACGCGTCGGCCAGCTTCTTCCACTGCGCTGCGGTGCCGTACTCGCCACCGTCGGGGCCGGAATTGCCGCCGGCCAGGATCGAGCCGAGGCGGTACTGGCGCACGTCCTCCGGCGTCACGTACTTGATGTCGGCCTGGATCATCTGGCCGACCTTGTCCTCCACCGACATGCGATCCAGCAACGCCTTCACCCGTGCGTCCAGCGCGGGGTCGGCCGGCAACGGCGAGCTCACCCTGGGCCACAGCTGCGGATGCACGGTGGTCGAGGGGTTGACGGCATGGGCCGGCACGGCAAGGAGCAAGGTGCCAGCGATCGAAACGACCACAAGACGGCAGGACAGGCCCCGGATCGGGCGAAAGGACTGTGGCACGTGAGGCTCCAGGCTGGCTCGCGCGCAAGGCGCGGAAACCGCAGCGTGACACAATTGACAGCGCTGTCAATTTGCAGGGCAACATCGCCGCGGAGCGGGCTCGCGGCGGCCAATTCAGGCGGGGCTGGCGGTCGAGTCGCGGACTTCCAGCGAGAACGGCATCTCCACCAGCCGCCCTGGTCCGCGACCGCGCAATACTTCCAGCAATTGCAGGGCGGCGACCTTGCCCATCTCGCGGCTGGGCTGGCGAATCGTGGTCAGTGCCGGCCACAGCTGGCTGGCCAGCGGGATGTCGTCGAAGCCGCACACGGAAATGTCCTGCGGCACCTTCATGCCCCGCTCGTTGGCCACCCACATCACGCCGCTGGCCATGTCGTCATTGGCCGCGAACACCGCGGTCGGACGTTTCTTCAGCGCGAACAACTGCCGCGCCGCGGCCACCCCCGAGGCGAAGGTGAAGGCACCCTGCACCACCAGTGCCGGGTCCTCGACCAGGCCGGCGGCGGCCATCGCCTCGCGGTAGCCGGCCAGCCGCCACCTGCTGGCGCCGTGGTCGGCAATACCCGAGACGTGCGCGATCCGCCGGTGTCCAAGCGACAGCAGGTGCTCGACCATCGTGCGCGCGGCGAGTTGCTCGTCCATCGCCACGCCGATGTTGTTCTCACGCGACACCGGCGACACGCTGGCGAACGGCACCTGGCGTTCGCGCAGGCGCTTGAGCAGCGGTGCGTAGTCGGTGATCGGCGGGGTCAGCACGATGCCGTCGGGATGATGGTCGGAGATCACCGCATCGAGCCGGCGCACGAAATCCTCGCCGCGCATGCGCAGCGGCCGCACCATCATGTTGTAGCGGTGCGCGTCGCAGGCCTCGAGCACGCCATCCTGGATCTCGGCCAGGTAGGTCGAGGCGGGATTGTCGTTGTTGTCGTACAGCATCGCCACCAGGAACGAACGATTGCCGGCCAGGCTGCGTGCCGACGACAGCGGCCGGTAATCCATCGCCTCCATCGCCTCGGTCACGCGCTTGCGCGTGGCGTCGCTGACGTTGGCCTCGTCGTTGAGCACGCGCGACACCGTCTTGGGCGAAACGCCCGCGCGGCGTGCAACGTCTTCCAGCCTTACCCGCATGCCTTGATCCAAGTGTTGCCGCGCCTGCGCTCAACTATGCGGTCAGCGCCGGCCCGTTTACAAGAACCGCCGCGACCGGCGGTCGGCAGCCGCCCGGACCCGGCGCGGCCAGGGCATGAATACGTATGCATCGGGTAGTCGTCGGCGCGCGCGGCTGCCTACCATGCCGGATGGCCGGGCCGGTTGGGTGCCGTGGATGCTGCACTCGCAACGTGCAGGCCGGGCGCGGCCGTGACATAACAGCTGTCGGAGAATCCAGCACATGAGCCGCATGACCCCTCGCCACACTTCCAGGCTCTCGCCATGCTGGGCCTGATGCTGGCTGCCGCCATGGCCAGCGCGCCGCTGGAAGCGCCCGCATGGCATGACGGGCTGGACTGGCACGGCGTGCACGTGGGCATCCGGCGTGACGCGCAGGACGCCTACACCCTGGACTGGCCGTTCGGGCAGCGGGTGATTGCGCCGCAACCGTTCAAGGCCGATACCGCCAGTGCGCTGTTCGACGGCTTGTACGCGATGGCGCAGGACGATCTGCGCCAGGATTCGGTGAGCGCGATCCGCGACGGTGCGTTCGACCACGGCGCGCCGATTCCCTGCCACTGTTTCGAGACCGGGTTGAAGTGGCCATACGTGTGGACGCGCGACCTGTCGTACGCGATCGACCTCGGCCTGTGGCGGTTCGACCGCGCCCGCGCGCGCAACGGGCTGGAGTTCAAGCTGTCCGGCGTGCGCGAACCATCCGCGCCGCAGGGCCTGTACGTGATGCAGGACACCGGCTCGGGCGGCAGCTGGCCGATCAGCACGGATCGCGTGGTGTGGTTCCTCGCCGCGCGGCACCTGCAGGACGATGCCGCGTTCGCCGACAAGATGCGCACGGCCCTGCGCGACACCCTGGCGCAGGACCGGCAATACGCGTTCGACGCCAATTTCGGCTTGTACCGCGGCGAGACCTCGTTCCTGGACTGGCGCGAACAGACCTACCCGGCGTGGACCGCCAACGAGGTGACCTTCATCGGGCAATCGTTCGCGCTGTCGACCAACGTGCTGCACTACGAGGCGTTGCAACTGGCCGCCGCGCAGGCCGGCGCCGATCACCAGGCTACCGCCAGGAACACCTACCGCACCCAGGCCGCGGCGCTGAAGCAGGCGATCAACCTGCACTTCTGGCGCGCCGACCGCGGCATGTACATGAGCTACATCGGTGGCGACGGCACGCCGGTGGACAGCTACGACCTGCTCGGCATCTCGCTGGCGATCGCCAGCGGAGTGGCCGACGGCGAGCGCGCGCGCCAGACCCTGGAGAACTATCCGAGCTGGCCGGCCGGCAGCCCGGTGATCTGGCCCGAACGCAGCGACCAGCCGATCTATCACAACCGCGCGATCTGGCCGTTCGTCAGCGCCTACGCGCTGCGCGCCGCACGCACGGTCAACGACCCGGCGCGCATCGCCCACGAGATCACCTCGGTGATGCGCGGCGCGGCACTGGTCGGCTCCAACATGGAAAACTACGAGCTGCTGACCCAGGGCCAGCACGTGGACGAGGGCAAGCTCAGCGGCCCGGTGGTCAATTCGCCGCGCCAGCTGTGGTCGGTGGCGGCGTACCTGGACGTGGTGACCGAGGGCGTTTTCGGCGTGGAGGAGGACGGCCGCGTGCAACCGAAGCTGCCTGTCTCGCTGGTGCCGATGCTGTTCGGCGCGCGCAACGCCATCAGCCTGGACCTGCCCGGTCGCCGGATCACGCTGCAATTGCCGGTCAAGCGTGACGGCAACCTGCTGGTCGCCGATCGCATCCGCACGCAAGGCACGCATGCCACCGTGACGTTGAAGGCGATCCGGGCCGACGCACCGCCGCTGCGCATGGACGCCCCGCTGTACGCGCCGATCGCCCCGGCCGCGCCGACGCTGGCCGCCGACGGCGATCGCTGGATCGTCAACGGCGACGGGAAGCTGCAGCTCTACGTCAACGGGCAGCGCGCCGGTGCCATCGACGGCCACGGCACGCTCACCCGCACCGAGGATCTCGCCTGCGTGCGCGCCACCCGCGTCGATGCGCATGGCCTGGAATCCCTGCCCAGCCCGGCGACCTGCGTCGGCCCGGTCGATCAGGCCGGCGGCGACTGGCCGCGCCACTGGACCGCGCCCGCCACCGGCAGCTATCGCGTGTGGGCGGATTACCGCAACGCCAATGGCCCGATCAACACCGGCGTCACCGCCGCGGTGAAATGGCTGCTCATCAACTGCGATGGCAGCGACACGCAGCGCGTGCCGCTGGTGATGCCGCACAGCGTGGCCACCCAGCCATCCACCCATGACCGCTTCAGCGCCACCGGCAAGGCGCGCTGCACGTTCGCGCTGGAGGACGGTTTCAACATGAGCTACCTGCAGCACTTCGCGCACTACACGGGCGGTACCGGCGGCATCGACGGGCCGTTGAACCAGGCCGAGGTCGACGACCTGCACATTGCGCCGCTGGCGGACGGAACCCGTACCCCATGAGCAGGAAACCCGAACTGTCGTTCTGGCAGATCTGGAACATGTGTTTCGGCTTCCTGGGCATCCAGTTCGGCTTCGCATTGCAGAACGCCAACGTCAGCCGGATCTTCCAGACGCTCGGCGCCGAGGTGAACGACATCCCGATCCTGTGGGTGGCCGCACCGCTCACCGGGCTGATCGTGCAGCCGATCATCGGCCACTACTCCGACCGCACCTGGAACCGGCTCGGCCGTCGCCGGCCGTATTTCCTGGCCGGCGCGATCCTCGCCACGCTGGCCCTGCTGGCGATGCCGAACTCACCCACGCTGTGGGTGGCTGCAGGGCTGCTGTGGATCATGGACGCCTCGTTCAACGTGTCGATGGAGCCGTTCCGCGCCTTCGTCGGCGACCAGTTGCCGGAGCACCAGCGCCCGCGCGGCTTCTCCATGCAAAGCGTGTTCATCGGCGTGGGTGCGGTAGTGGCGTCGCTGATGCCGTGGCTGCTGACCAAGGTCGGCGTCAGCAACGTCGCCCCGGACGGCGCGATTCCGGACACGGTCAAATATGCCTTCTACGCCGGCGGCGCCCTGCTGATGGGCACGGTGCTGTGGACCGTGCTCTCCACGCGGGAGTACCCGCCCGAGCAGTTGCGCGAATTCGACGATGACGCCAGGCCCATGCCCGTGGACGCCTCGCGCGCGTGGCGGCCCGGCCTGCTGCTGATCGTCGGCGGCCTGCTGGTATGGCTGGCCATCCGGCACTTCTCGCTCGAAAAGGAACTCTACGTGCTGGCCGGCGGCCTGCTGGTGTTCGGCGCGCTGTTCGCCTGGCTTGCCTTCAGCCGCAGCCAGGGCATGCTGCGCGAGGTGATGGGCGATCTCTACAGCATGCCGGATGCGATGCGGCGGCTCGCCATCGTGCAGTTCTTCTCGTGGTTCGCGCTGTTCGCGATGTGGATCTTCACCACCCCGGCGGTAACCGCCGTGCAGTTCGGCAGCAGCGACCCGCATTCGGTGGCCTACAACACCGGCGCCAACTGGGTCGGCGTGCTGATGGGTGCGTACAACGGCTTCGCCGCGCTGGCGGCGATCGCGATCCCGCTGCTGGTGCGCCGCATCGGCCTGCGCTGGAGCCACCTGGTCAACCTGTGGCTGGGCGGCGCGGGGCTGCTCTCGTTCCTGTTCATTCGCGATCCCGACTGGCTGCTGCTGTCGATGGTCGGGGTGGGCGTGGCGTGGGCGTCGATCCTGTCGCTGCCCTACGCGATGCTGTCGGACAACCTGCCCGCGCAGAAGATGGGCGTGTACATGGGCATCTTCAATTTCTTCATCGTGATCCCGCAGCTGATGGCGGCCAGCGTGCTCGGCCTGCTGCTGCGGTTGTGCTTCCACGACGAGCCGATCTACGCGCTGGCGCTGGGCGGTGCCAGCCTGTTCGTGGCCGGTCTGTTCACCCTGCGCGTGCGCGAGCCCGCCATCGATGACGGAAAGCCTTCGCCCGCCGCGTAGGAGCCCGCTCGCGGGCGATGCTCTTGAAGTCGGGATCTGCAAGAGCAAGAGCTATCGCCCGCGAGCGGGCTCCTGCACGGAGAGTCGGAAGGGTCAGACGTACTCGACCACCTCAAGCCCGAAGCCGCCCAGTCCCACCAGTTTGCGCGGCGTACCCAGCACGCGCAGGCGGTGCACGCCGAGGTCGGCCAGCATCTGCGCGCCGAGGCCAAGCTGGCGCCACTCCTGCTGCTGCGCATCCTCCGGTGCCTGCGCGGCCGGCTTGCCCTGCAACCGCGCCAGCAGGGCCTCCGGCGTGTCCTCGCCGGAGAGCACCAGCAGCACGCCGCGACCCTCGTCGGCGATGCGGCGCAAGGCCGAAGTGACGGTGAGGCCGAGGTCGTCGCGCTTGAGATGCAGCACGTCGGACAAGGTATTGCGCACGTGCACGCGCGAGAGCACCGGCGCGCCGTCGTCCACGGTGCCGCGCACCAGCGCGTAGTGCAGGCCGCGACGGATCACGTCGCGGTACGCCACCAGCCGGAACGGGCCGAACTCGGTCTCCACCGATTCCTCGTGTACACGCTGCACGGTCTTTTCGGTTTCCAGCCGGTAACGGATCAGGTCGGCGATCGAGCCGATCTTCAAGCCGTGCCTGGCCGCAAAGACTTCCAATTCGGGACGACGCGCCATCGAGCCGTCTTCATGCAGCACTTCGATCAGCACCGCCGACGGCTCCAACCCGGCCAGCGCGGCCAGGTCGCAGCCGGCCTCCGTGTGGCCGGCGCGGGTCAGCACGCCGCCCGGTTGCGCGGTGAGCGGAAAGACGTGGCCGGGCTGGGCCAGGTCCTGTGGCTTCGCATCGGACTTCACCGCCACCTGGATGGTGCGCGCGCGGTCGTGCGCCGAAATGCCGGTGGTGACGCCCTCGGCCGCCTCGATCGAGACGGTGAAATTGGTGTGGTAGACTGAGGTGTTGTCGCTCACCATCGGCCGCAGCCCGAGCTGGCGCGTGCGCTGCTCGGTGAGCGTGAGGCACAGCAGGCCGCGCGCCTCGCGCACCATGAAGTTCACGTCTTCCGGCCGCACCATCTGCGCGGCCATGATCAGGTCACCCTCGTTCTCGCGGTCCTCGTCGTCGAGGATCACGACCATGCGGCCGGCGCGGATGTCTTCGAGGATTTCGGGGATGGTGTTGAAGGGCATGGGGACGTCCTGGGGAATTTTGATTTGATCGCAGAGACAGGGAGTGAGTGGAGAGGAGTGAGAAGTGAGAGAAGGCATCTCGATGCTGCGGCTCTCTCACTTCTCACTCCTCCCCACTCACTTCTCGCCTTCAGGCAAAGCCGTGCTGTTTCAAGAACGCCTCGTCGAGCTTCGGCGCCTCGCCGCTGGCCAGCAGGCGCTCGACATAGCGTGCAATCACGTCCACCTCGATGTTCACCGCATCACCCGCGCGGCGCGCGTGGAACGCCGTGTGCTCGACCGTGTGCGGGATCAGGTTGACGCCGAAGCGATGGCCGGCGACTTCGTTGACGGTGAGGCTGGTGCCGTCGATGCAGATCGAGCCTTTCGCGGCGATGTAGCGCGACAGGGCGGCGGGCACTTCGAACGTCCAGCGCTGCGAGCGGCCATCGGGCGTGATCGAGACCACCCTGCCCAGCCCGTCGACATGGCCGGAGACCAGATGCCCACCGAGCCGGTCGGCCAGGCGCAGCGCCTTTTCGAGATTCACCGGATCGCCGGGCTTCAACTGGCCCAGCGACGTCAGCGACAGCGTCTCGTTGGAAACGTCGGCGCTGAAGCCGCGCGCGTCCAGCATGATCGCGGTGAGACATACGCCGGAGACGGCGATCGAGTCGCCGAGCTGCACGTCGGTGAGGTCGAGGTCGGCGGTATCGACGTGCAGGCGCACGTCACCGCCGCGCGGTTCGAGTCGCGCAACGCGTCCCACGGTCTGGATGATGCCGGTGAACATCAGCACACCTCCCGGGGGGAGATGGCAAGCGAGACTGAAACGATGACAGGCATGAAACGTTCTCCGCGTCGGAAAGCGAGAACGCCCCAAGGCATGAGGCAGACGCATGGCATCGCTGCCATCCGCCTGGCCGTCTTCTTTCATCCGGACTGTGGGCCGCACCGGCGAACCGGAACAACCTGGACCGTCGGCTCCGGCATCGGACCGGATCTGCTGACCTCCCGATGCTGCCGGGAGCGCTCGCGGGCTCGTTCCGAGGAACCTACCGCCGGTGGGGAATTTCGCCCCGCCCTGAAGACGTTTGCCGATGAACCGGCCGCCGGATTCTAACACGCCCGCCATGCGCCACTCGCGCGCCAGCCGTTTGCCCGCCCGCTGCGGCATCATGTCCGTCCCTGCCAAGGAGGTTTCCATGCGCAAGCATCGACGCGGCTGGTCGACGTGGCTCGCCATCCTGCCGGCCATGTTCTGGCTGGCCCACGCGCGCGCCGGCGAGGCGCCGGCCGACGTCTACACCGGCACGCTGGGCCGGCAGGCCATCGTGCTGCAACTCACCCCCGGCGACGACGCCGCCACGGCCGGCCGCTACTTCTACGTGCGCCACCATCGCGACATCGCCTTGTCGGGCGCGCCGGCCAGCAACGGTCACCTGCAACTGCGCGAAGGCTGGGACGCCGACGCCAACGGCCCGCGCATCACGCTGGACCGGCAAGCCGACGGTGGCTGGCGCGGCCAATGGCAGGACGACAAGGGAACGACCCTGCCGGTCGCCCTGCACCCGGCCACGGTGGCGCCGCCCTCCGCCGATACGCCGCCCTGGCTGAAGCAGCTCCATGCGAGCGACCGCTACGACTACCTGCGCCTGGCCGGCCTCAAGCCACAGGCCGGCAAGCGCGAAACCTTCATGGGCCATGCCCTGCAGTGGTGGCGCGTGCCCGACGCCGGCATCGCGTTCTTCGAGATCCTGGACGGGTACCCGCCCGCCGAGCTTGCGCGCATCAACCAGGTGCTGATGGACCGGATGTGGCGGGAAACCGGCAGCTACTACGACTGCATGTTCAACCACTTCAACGAAGGCGATTACGAGCAGACGGTGACGCCGCGCCTGCTCACGGCGAACCTCGTCAGCGTCAGCGTGTTCACCAATTACTACTGCGGCGGCGCCCATCCGGACTTCGGCGATGCGGCGATCAACCTCGACGCGCACACCGCCCGGCCGCTGACCCTGGAAGACCTGCTGTGGTTGGGCAAGGGTGAGCCGTTGCACTATGCCACGGATGCCGACGGCAACCCCGCACCCGGCTCGGCCAGCTTCGAGGCGTGGTCGGATTACCGCGAGCAGCACCTGGCGCCCTGGCTGGCGCGGCAATGGCGGCAACTCTATCCGCAGGAGACGACGGCCACCGGCGGCGAAGACGATTGCGGCTACGACGACCCCGGCGTGTGGCAGTTCGTGAGCTGGCACATGACACCGAAGGGCTTGTTCATCGGCCCCTCCTACGCTCGCGCCGCGCGCGTGTGCGAAGCCAACGACGACTGGTCGGTGCTGCCGTGGGAGACGGTGCGCCGGCATCCGGGGCGGCTCCGGCCCGGCTTGCCCTGAGTGACGCTGTGCGCGTGTTGGCGAGCGGGCGACGTGCGTGTGCGCGTCAGGCCGGCGGGCGCAGGCGCAAGCGGATATCCGGACCGAGCATGCGCTGGTCGACCACCTGCAACTGCCAGCGCGATGCCATGTCGGCCAGCGACGGCAACTGCAGCAGCGGCCGCGCGCTGTCGCCCAGCAGCAAGGGCGCGACATAGAGCAGCAGTTCGTCGACCAGGCCGGCCGCGAACAGCGCGCCGCACAGGGTCGGGCCGGCTTCGACGTGGACCTCGTTGCAGCCGCGTCCGGCCAGCAAGGCGAGCACGGCGGGCAGGTCGAGTCCGTGGTCTCGTGTCGCCACCGCAAGGCGTTCCGCCCGGGCAAAGCGATCGTCTGCGCACGTTGCCGCAGCGCCATGCAGGACCAGCGTCGGCGCCGCGCCGTCCAGCACATGGCTGCCGGCGGGCGTGCGCAGTTGGCGATCCAGCAGCACGCGCAGCGGCGGCATGAACTCCTCGTCCTGCGGCAACCGGACGGTGAATCGCGGATCGTCCGCCAGCACCGTGCCACTGCCGGTGAGGATTGCCGAGCTGCGCGCGCGCCAGCGCTGCACGTCCAGGCGCGCCGCATCGCCGGTGATCCACTTCGACTCGCCATTGGCCAGTGCGGTGCGCCCGTCCAGGCTCATCGCCAGCTTCACCCGCACGAACGGGCGGCCGCGTTCGAGACGGCCGAGGAAGCCGCAGTTCAACTCGCGCGCCGGCCCGCGCAGCAGGCCGGTTTCGACCGCAACGCCGGCGGCGCGCAACTTGTCGATGCCGCGACCGGCCACCTGCGGAAACGGATCTTCCGCGGCAATCACCACCCGCGCCACACCGGCGGCCACCAGCGCATCGGCGCATGGCGGCGTACGTCCATGGTGTGCGCACGGCTCCAGGGTCACGTAGGCGGTGGCGCCCCGCGCCCGCGCGCCCGCCTCGCGTAACGCATATACCTCCGCGTGCGGCTCGCCGGCGCGCTGATGAAAGCCGGTACCGATCACCTCGTCGCCATGCGCGATCACGCAGCCCACGCGCGGATTCGGCTGGGTGGTATACAGGCCGCGCTCGGCCAGGCGCAGCGCGTGCGCCATGTGGAGGTGGTCAGTGCCTGAAAATGCCATGCGTCGATTGTACGGGCCCGCTGACGGGCGATGCTCTTGGCCGGGAATCGGCCTCTCGACAAGCTCGGGACGATGAATTGGGGAATCGCAGAAACGGGAACATCGCCCGCCAGCGGGCTCCTACGGTTTGCGCGTACCGCCACCGAGCAGGGGAAGCTGCAGATCGGACAGGCCCGGCAGGTCGCGTTCCAGCTTCTCGATCTCCTCGCGGAACGCGTGCACGTCCTCGAACTTGCGGTAGACCGAGGCGAAACGCACGTAGGCGACCTGGTCGAGGTTCTTCAGCTCGCGCATCACCAGCTCGCCGACCTGGCGCGAAGGCACCTCGCGTTCGCCGCTGCGGCGCAGGTCGTTGACGATCGCCCGCACCGCCGCGTCCACCGCATCACTGGCCACCGGCCGCTTCTGCAACGCCCGCTCGAAACTCACCCGCAACTTGCGCTCGTCGAAGGTCTCGCGCCGCTCGCCGCTCTTCACGATCGCCGGCAACTTCAGCTCGGCCGTCTCGAACGTGTTGAAGCGCTCGCCGCACTGCGGACACTCGCGCCGCCGCCGCACGGTCGAACCGTCCTCGGTCAGGCGCGAGTCGATCACGCGCGTGTCTTCGTGCTGGCAGAAGGGGCAATGCATGGGTCAGGAATGAGGGTAGAGAAGTGAGTAACGAGAGAAAAGCATCAACGCCGACTATCTCTCACCTCTCACTCCTCTTCACCCACTTCTCGCTCAGCCGTAGACCGGGAATTTGTGGCACTGCGCCGTCACCGCGTCGCGTACGCGGGCGATCACGGCGGCGTCGTTCGGGGCGTCGAGCACGTCGCAGATCCAGCCGGCCAGGGCCACGCAGTCGGCTTCCTTGTAACCGCGGGTGGTGGCGGCGGGGGTGCCTACGCGCAGGCCGGAGGTGACGAAGGGCTTTTGCGGGTCGTTCGGCACGGCGTTCTTGTTGACCGTGATGTGCGCCTTGCCCAGCGCGGCCTCGGCGTCCTTGCCGGTGATCGGCTTGCCGATCATGTCGACCAGCATCAGGTGGTTCTCGGTGCCGCCGGAGACGATCTTGTAGCCGCGTTCGATGAAGGTCCTGGCCATTGCCTTGGCGTTCTTCACCACCTGCGTCTGGTACTCCTTGAACGCCGGTTCCAGCGCTTCCTTGAACGCCACCGCCTTGGCCGCGATCACGTGCATCAGCGGGCCGCCCTGGATGCCGGGGAACACGATCGACTGCAGCTTCTTCTCAATCTCCTCGCCCGCGCCCCTGCTCACGATGATGCCGCCGCGCGGGCCGCGCAGGGTCTTGTGGGTGGTCGAGGTGACCACGTGCGCGTGCGGCAGCGGGCTCGGGTAGACGCCGGCGGCGACCAGGCCGGCGACGTGGGCCATGTCGACGAAGAACAGCGCGCCGACCGAATCGGCGATCCGGCGCATGCGCGCCCAGTCGACCACCTGCGAGTAGGCGCTGAAACCGCCGACCAGCATCTTCGGCTGGTGTTCGGTGGCCAGGCGCTGCAGCTCGTCGTAGTCGATCAGGCCGTTCTCGTCGACGCCGTACTGCACCGCGTTGAACAGCTTGCCGGAGATGTTGACCTTGGCGCCGTGGGTGAGATGGCCGCCATGCGCGAGACTCATGCCCAGGATGGTGTCGCCCGGCTGCAGCAGCGCCAGGTACACCGCCTGGTTCGCCTGCGAACCGGAGTGCGGCTGCACGTTGGCGTAGTCGCAGTCGAACAGCTGCTTGAGCCGCTCGATCGCCAGCTTCTCGGCCACGTCCACGTACTCGCAGCCGCCGTAGTAGCGCTTGCCGGGATAGCCCTCGGCATACTTGTTGGTGAGCTTGGAGCCCTGCGCTTCCATCACCCGCGGGCTGGCGTAGTTTTCCGAGGCGATCAGCTCGACGTGATCTTCCTGGCGCTGGCCCTCGTGGGCGATGGCCTGGGCCAGTTCGTCGTCGTAACCGGCAATCGTGCAGTCCTTGGGGAACATTCTGGCCTCGGCTGGTGTTTGGCGGGATTAGCCGGAAAGTGTAGCGCCGCCGGGCGTTTGCAGCCACCGCCGGGCGTATCCGGGCGGCCGCATCGGCGCAACGCCACAACCCGCTATAATGTCCGGTTTGACGAATTCCCTTTCCGTGCCGAACCCGCGGCGCGGCGCACGCCTTCGGAGGTTGCATGAGCTCGCAGTACATCTACACCATGAACGGGGTCAGCAAGATCGTCCCGCCGAAGCGCCAGATCATCAAGGACATCTCGCTCAGCTTCTTCCCCGGCGCGAAGATCGGCCTGCTCGGCGTCAACGGCGCGGGCAAGTCCACCGTGCTGCGCATCATGGCCGGCGTGGACACCGACTTCCAGGGCGAGGCGCGCGCGCAGCCCGGCACCAAGGTCGGCTATCTGGCGCAGGAGCCGGATCTGAACCCGGAAAAGACCGTGCGCGAAGTGGTCGAGGAAGGCGTGGCCGAAATCCTCGATGCGCAGACACGGCTCGAAGAGGTCTACGCCGCCTATGCCGAAGACGGTGCCGATTTCGACGCGCTGGCCAAGGAGCAGGAGAAGCTGGAAAACCTGCTGGCCGCCAACGACGCCCACGCGCTGGAGCGCCAGCTCGAGGTGGCCGCCGACGCGCTGCGACTGCCGCCGTGGGACGCGAAGATCGGCCCGCTCTCCGGCGGCGAGAAGCGCCGCGTGGCGCTGTGCCGCCTGCTGCTGTCCAAGCCGGACATGCTGCTGCTGGACGAGCCGACCAACCACCTGGACGCCGAGTCGGTGGACTGGCTGGAGAAGTTCCTGCACGACTATCCCGGCACCGTGGTGGCAGTCACCCATGACCGCTACTTCCTCGACAACGCCGCCGAGTGGATCCTCGAACTCGACCGCGGCCGCGGCATTCCGTGGAAGGGCAACTACACCGAATGGCTGGAGCAGAAGGACGCCCGCCTGAAGCAGGAAGCGAACCAGGAGAAGTCGCGCCAGAAGGCGATCGCGAAGGAGCTGGAGTGGGTGCGTTCGGCCGCCAAGGGCCGCCAGTCCAAGGGCAAGGCCCGCCTGGCCCGCTTCGAGGAACTGAACTCGGTCGACTACCAGCGCCGCAACGAGACGAATGAAATCTTCATCCCGCCGGGCGAGCGCCTGGGCCAGGAGGTGATCGAGTTCAAGAACGTGACCAAGTCTTTCGGCGACCGCGTGCTGATCGAGGACCTGTCGTTCAAGGTGCCGCCGGGCGCGATCATCGGCGTGATCGGCCCGAACGGCGCCGGCAAGTCCACCATGATGAAGATGATCATGGGCAAGGAGACGCCGGACTCGGGCGAGGTGAAGCTGGGCCACACCACCAAGCTCGCCTACGTCGACCAGTCGCGCGACGCGCTCGACCCGAAGAACAACGTGTGGCAGGAGGTGTCCGGCGGCTCGGACATCCTCACCATCGGCAACTTCGAGATCCAGTCGCGCGCCTACATCGGCCGCTTCAACTTCAAGGGCACCGACCAGCAAAAGATCGTCGGCAGCCTGTCCGGTGGTGAACGCGGTCGCCTGCACATGGCCAAGACCCTGCTGCAGGGCGGCAACGTGCTGCTGCTCGACGAGCCGTCCAACGACCTGGACGTGGAAACCCTGCGCGCGCTGGAAGATGCGCTGCTGGAATTCCCCGGCTCGGCCATCGTGATCTCGCATGACCGCTGGTTCCTCGACCGCATCGCCACCCACATCATCGCGTTCGAGGGCGACTCGCACGTGGAGTTCTTCCCCGGCAACTACAACGAGTACGAAGCCGACAAGAAGCGCCGCCTCGGCGAGGAAGGCGCGCGGCCGCACCGCGTGAAGTACAAGAAGCTGGCCTGAGAGCAGGAGTGAGTGGAGAGGAGTGAGAAAAGAGAGATAAAGCGTCGACGAACCCGCCTTCTCTCGTTTCTCACTCTTCTTCACTCGTTTCTCGAACGGAGATCCCGATGCACTTCATGCAGTCACTGCAGCAAGCCTGGACCCGCAACGACTCGCTGGTCTGCGTCGGCCTCGACCCCGAGCCGGCGAAATTCCCCGCGCATCTGCGTGACACGCCCGACGCGGTGTTCGATTTCTGCCGCGCCATCGTCGACGCCACCGCCGACCTGGTCTGCGCGTTCAAGCCGCAGATCGCGCATTTCGCCGCGCTGCGTGCGGAGGAAACGCTGGAACGACTGATCGCGCACATCCACGATCGTCATCCCGGCGTGCCGGTGATCCTCGACGCCAAGCGCGGCGACATCGGTTCCACCGCGCAGCACTACGCCACCGAAGCATTCGAGCGCTATCGCGCCGACGCGGTGACCTTGAACCCCTATCTGGGCCGCGATTCGATCCAGCCGTTCCTCGATCGTGCCGACAAGGGCGTGATCCTGCTCTGTCGCACATCCAACCCCGGGGGGGCGGATTTCCAGGCACTGGATTGCGGCGGCCAGCCGCTGTATCTGCGCGTGGCCGAGACGGTCGCCCGCGAGTGGAACGCCAACGGCAACTGCGCGCTGGTGACCGGCGCCACCTGGCCCGAGGAAATCCGCCAGGTACGTGCACTGGTCGGCGACATGCCATTGCTGGTGCCGGGTATCGGCGCGCAGGGCGGCGACATCGAGGCGGTGATGCACGCGGGCCGCACCCGCGAGGGCCTCGGCCTGATGATCAACTCCTCGCGCGGCATCATCTACGCCGGCTCCGGCGAGGACTTCGCCGCCACCGCGCGCGCCGCCGCCAGCGAGCTGCGCGGGGCGATCAACCGCTGCCGCTGAGCGGCGTCACTCTCGCATCGGGACGCGAAGCGACCGGCAACCAGCGAAGAAAAGCGCCGGGACGCCGGTCAGCCGGTCGCCATCTTCGCCGCCTGCAGCGCCTTCGCCTTCAGGTCGAGCGTATCGGCCGCATCCAGCAACGCCCGCGCAAAGCTGCGCACCTCGGCCGGACGCAGGGCGTACCAGCTGCCGCCCGTGCTGGCCTCGCCCACGTTGCGTCCCGCGCGCGACACACAATGCGGCCGGAAAATCACCATGCCGGTTAGCGGCTCCGAACTGATGTCCGCAGACACGATCTGAAGGTGTGTGTCGTCTTCTTTCTTCACCGAAGCTCTCCCGGACGGACAGCCGTCTTCCGGACACCTTACGCCGCCGGGCATTCAGGGATTGTTGGCCGCCCCGCCAGCGAACCGAACCGACGGGAACCGGCGTCGACAGGCGCTGCCATATCCCGCGCGGCGTGGGCGCGCGCCGGTCGGACCGGCGCATGTGCCATGGGCGCTCCCGCAACCGATTGCCGAGCTGGCCGCACTGGCGGCCATGAGCGAACGCAGCTTCTTGCGCCACTTCAAGCAGGCCACCGGCACGAGTCCGGCGCATTGGCTGATCTGTGCGCGGGTGGATCGTGCGCGCGAATTGCTGGAAAGCTCGACGCTCTCCATCGACGCGATTGCCTTGCATTGCGGCCTCGGCAGCGCGATCACTTGCGCCATCATTTCCGGCGCAGGCTGGCGATCAGTCCGACGGCTTGTCGATCGCGCTTCGCGCAGACTCGCCGCGGCTGATCGGTTACAGGTACCGCCCCCGCACGTTTCAGCGCACGTGCACCCAGTACACGCGGGTGCCGTTGGCACGATCCTCCGCACGGTGACCTTCGCGACCTTCCACCACGGTGCCCCAGTTTGAGCGCAGCGAACCCAGCACGATGCGGTCGATGCGCAGCTTCTCGCCGGCCTGGATGAGGAAGTTCGCCTCGATCACCATCACGCCCTCGCGCTCGAACACCAGGGTGGCGCCGCGCACCGCGCCCGCGCCCCAGCCGATGTGCAGTTCGCACGGTACCGGCGAGAACACACCGCGGTTGTCGAGGCTCCAACCTTCGGTCTTGCCCAGCAGCGATTGCAGCTCCGGGTGGCTCCAATCGACGTTGTTGCCCGATGGGGGCTTGGCGTGATGGTTCATGAGCATGGCTCCTCGCACGCGTGGGCAGCCACCGGGAAGGCGAGGCTTCCCGGCCGGTCAGTTCCGCCATGCAGATGGCCAAAGCGTGGGCTCATGGCCTCGGTAACGGCAGGCCCGCCCGCCACTTGAGCGGCGCGTTCAGGCATCTGCTGGCGGCTGACCCGGAAACAGCACGTCGGTGTAGCCGAACTTGCTGAAATCGGTGATGCGCGAGGGGTAGAGGCGACCGATCAGGTGGTCGCATTCGTGCTGCACCACGCGCGCGTGGAAACCCTCGGCGGTGCGTTCGATGCGCTGGCCGCGCGGGTCGAGGCCCTGGTAGCGGATCAGCGAAAAACGGCTCACCGCGCCGTTCAGCCCGGGCACGGACAGGCAGCCCTCCCAGCCCACCTCCATGTCCTGCGACAGCGGGGTGATCACCGGATTGAGCAGGATCGTCTGCGGCACCTCGGGGGCGTCGGGATAGCGCTCGGAATGCTCGAAGCCGAAGATCACCAGCTGCAGGTCCACGCCGATCTGCGGCGCGGCCAGGCCCACGCCGTCGGCAGCGCGCATGGTCTCGAACATGTCCTTGATCAGCATGTCGAGCTCCGCGCTGCCGAGCATCGCCGGGGGCACCGGCGGCGCGATGCGCAGCAGCCGGGGGTCACCCATCTTGAGGATCTCGTGGATCATGCCTGCCTCGCTTTCGCCATGCCGACCATCCTGCCCGCGTCCACGTGAACGCGGCATGTGTTGCCGCGGTCGCGGCTGCCGTCAGCGGCCGAACACTTTCTTCAGCAGGTCAGTGGTGCGCGCGCCGGGGTTGGTCCGGATGGATTGCTCCTGCGCGCCGATCTCGGTGAACAGGCCGTCGAGGGTCTTCGCGGTGACGTAATCGTCCAGGTCCAGCGCCGTGCCGCCGTGCGTCGACTTGTCATGGTCGAGGGCACCCAGCAGGCCGCCCAGCGCACCGCTGCTGCTGCCGGACATGAATGCCTTGTATTTCTGGGTGACGCCGACGCTGTCGGTGGCCTTGGCGACGATCGGATGGATGCGCGCCGTCAGCGCCTCGCCGGCGACGCGGCGGAAGTAATCGGTGGCTGCGTGGTCGCCGCCAGTGAGGATGCCGCGCGCGTCGTCGAGCGTCATCTTGCGGATGGCGTCGCCGAAGATCTCGGCCACCTGCGGCACCGCCTTTTCCGCCGCGCGGTTCATGCTCAGCTCGAACGCGTCCACCTTGGCGCCCTGGCCGAGCTGGCGCGCCAGCTTGCCGGCCTGCTCCAGCTTGCCCGGGAGCGGGATGCGCACCTTGGCGTTGTTCCAGAAACCGCCGTCGCGGCCGAGGTTGTTGATCGCGCTGGTGGTGCCCTTGGCCAGCGCCTCCTTGAGGCCGGCGGCGATGTCGCTGCTCGGCAGGTTGCTGCCCTTCGCCGGCGTGGCGTGGGTGGATTGCCTGGCCTTGTTCAACAAGTCCTTGAACTGGCTGGCGTTGGCTGCGGGGGTGCCCGCGGCGAGGAGGAATACGGCCAGGAAACTGCAATGTGCCAGGACGCGCATGACGAACTCCTCGCAATCGACAGGGCGGCCAGTGTAGCGCCGCCATGCCTCCCGCAACGAAGCCGGGCGCGCCTGCCATTCGACCAATGGCTAATGCCGGCGCGCGGCTTCCGGGATTGACCCCCGCCGCCGGCAGGACGATTCTTGCGGCATTGCCGAGGAGAACCGCCATGCAAGTCGCCGTGCGCAGATCCGGTGTCGCCAGCAAGCTGGTATGGACCGTCGTCGCCATCATCGGTGCAACCTGCCTCGGCGTGGTGGCGCTCAGGCGCGGCGAACCGGTCAACGCGATCTGGCTGGTGGCCGCGGCCATCGCGGTGTTCTCGATCGGCTTTCGCTTCTACGGCAAGTTCGTCGAGCACTCGGTGCTGCGGCTGGACCCGACGCGCGCGCCGCCCTCGGTACTGCGCAATGACGGGCTCGACTACGTGCCCACCGACAAGTGGGTGGTGTTCGGCCATCACTTCGCCGCGATCGCCGGCGCCGGCCCGCTGGTCGGCCCGGTGCTGGCCGCGCAGATGGGCTATCTGCCCGGCACCTTGTGGATCCTGTTCGGCGTGGTGTTCGCCGGCGCGGTGCAGGACTTCATGATCCTCGGCCTCTCGCTGCGCCGGGACGCCCGCTCGCTCGGCCACATGCTGCGCGAGGAACTCGGCCCGTTGCCCGGCCTGGTGGCGATGATCGGCGTGCTGGTGCTGATGATGATCGTGCTGGCGGTGCTGGCTCTGGTGGTGGTCAAGGCGCTCACGCACAGCCCGTGGGGCACCTTCACCGTGGCCTGCACCATCCCGATCGCCTTCCTGATGGGCGGCTACATGCGCTGGTTCCGGCCGGGACGCATTCTCGAAGTGTCGATCATCGGCCTGATCCTGCTGCTGCTCTCGATCTGGGCCGGCAAGTTCGTGGCGGACTCGGCCACGCTGGCACCGCTGTTCGACATGGATGCCAAGGCGCTGGCCTGGTGGCTGATCGGCTACGGCTTCGTCGCCTCGGTGCTGCCGGTGTGGCTGCTGCTGGCACCGCGCGATTACCTTTCCACCTTCCTCAAGATCGGCACCATCGCGCTGCTGGCGCTGGCCATCCTGATCACCGCACCGGACCTGCAGATGCCGGCGGTGACGCGTTTCATCGACGGCACCGGCCCGGTGTTCGCCGGCGACCTGTTCCCGTTCCTGTTCATCACCATCGCCTGCGGTGCGGTGTCGGGCTGGCACTCGATCATCGCCTCGGGCACCACGCCCAAGCTGCTCGCCAACGAGGGCCAGGCGCGCATGGTCGGCTACGGCGGCATGCTGATGGAGGCGTTCGTGGCGATCATGGCGCTGATCGCCGCCACCTACCTGCACCCGGGCGTGTACTTCGCGATGAACTCGCCGAGCGCGATCATCGGCAGCACGGTGCAGGACGCGGCCACCACGATCAGCCAGTGGGGCTTCGTGGTGACGCCGGAGCAGTTGCTGCAGACCGCGAAAGACATCGGCGAAAACAGCATCCTCAGCCGCGCCGGCGGCGCCCCCACGCTGGCGGTGGGCATGGCGCAGCTGCTGCACAACATCATGCCCTCCGGCGGCCTGATGGCGTTCTGGTACCACTACGCGATCCTGTTCGAGGCGCTGTTCATCCTCACCACGGTGGACGCCGGCACGCGCGTGGGCCGCTTCATGATCCAGGAGATCGCCGGCCTGATCCACAAGCCGCTGCAGGAAACCGATTCGTGGGCCGGCAACCTGCTGGCCACCGCGATCTGCGTGCTCATCTGGGGCTACTTCCTGTACCAGGGTGCGGTCGACCCGCTGGGCGGCATCAACACCTTGTGGCCGCTGTTCGGCATCGCCAACCAGATGCTCGCCGCGATCGCGCTGATGCTGGCCACCGTGGTGGTGGTGAAACTCAAGCGCGAGCGCTACGTGTGGGTGCCCGGCATCCCCGCGCTGTGGCTGATCGTCTGCACGCTCACCGCCGGCTACCAGAAACTGGTCGGCCCGATCAGCTTCACCGCGGCGGCCAACAAGTACGCCGACGCCATGCAGCAGGGCCAGTTGCTGGCGCCGGCCAAGACCACCGCCGCCATGCAGCAGATCGTCACCAACAACTACGTCGACATGGTGCTCACCGGCCTGTTCATGGCGCTGGTCGTGGTGATGGTGCTGTTCTCCCTGCGCTCGCTGGTCAAGGCCTGGCGCACCAACCACCCGACCGCGCACGAGGAACCCTACGTGGCGCTGAGCAGCGTGGCCGGCTGAGATGAACGCGACGTTCCGGTCCGTGCGCAAGTGGGCGGTGCAAACCGCCCGCCTGTGCTGCGGCATCCCCGACTACGACGGCTACGTCAAGCACCTGCGCGAACACCATCCCGAGCGCAAGGTGCCGAGCTACGGCGAGTTCTTCCGCGAGCGCCAGGAAGCGCGCTACAAGGGTGGCGGCGGGCGCTGTTGCTGAGCGTCCGCGCGGCACGGCGTGCCGGCTTCAGGGTTTGCGCGCCACGACGATCTGGCTGATCGGCATGAACTCGTCCAGCTGCTGCTTGAGCTGCGCGCCCTGCGGCATGTCCAGCAGCGCCTGCCAGGCCGCGGTCCAGTGATCGAGTACCGGATGCGCGGGGTCATGCAGCTCCACCCGGCAACCCCAGAACAGCGCCCACCAGATCGACCAGAAAAAGCCGTGCTGGGTGTGCTCCACCACCACCAGGCCAGCCTCGCCGATCCATTGCGCGAACTCGTCGCGTCCGATCACCCGCAGTGCGCCACCGGGCAGCTCGCGGGACTCCGGCGGCAACACCTTTTCCTGCAGCGTCTCCTGCAGCGCACCGGGCACGCTGAGCAGGTAGATGGCGCCGGATGCGCCGACACGGAACAGCTCGGCCAGCACCTGACGCGGGTCGTCGACGTGCTGCAACACCTCGGTGCAGATCACCCGCGTGGCGATGCCGTCGTCCAGCGGCAGCGGGTTTGCGTCGCTGACCAGCGCGGTCTGCGTGCCGCGGCCCTCGACGCTCAGCCGGGCGCGCACCTCGCGGATCACCTGCGGCTCGCGGTCGATGGCGTAGACGCGGGCACCGTGGCGCGCGCAGAACACGCTGTTGACGCCGGCGCCGCAGCCGACGTCCACCACCACGTCACCGGCGCCGATCGGCACGCCGCGGAACAGCTCGCCGCTGTCCTCGCGATACCAGCCGCCGAGTTTCGCGTCGCGCAGGCCGACCGCCGACGGGCCATGCGGCGCGGGCTCGTCCACGGCGGTGGAATGCTCGACGGGATGGGGCATGGCTGGCCTCCGGAACGGGTAAACGAAGAGTGGAGCGCGCGCGCACATCCTCCACGAACGAACCCGGTGCGCCACCCGGTCCGCGCAGTGTGGCACTGCGAAGCGTGCAAGGCATGCCGCCGGCACGCGCCGGACCGGCGACAATTCCGGCCGCTCCCCCCGCTGCCACCCGATCTCCGCCTGGCCACGGCGAGTTCTTCCGCGAGCGCAAGAAAGCGCGCTGCCAGGGCGACGGCGGGCGCTGTTGCTGGAGGAAGAACCCAGTCGGGTCCCTTGTGCCGGAAACCCCGGCAGACCCGGCACCTATTCCGACTCGCGTCAGCGGAACAGGACTCCGGGCGTATCGAACGATGCCGCCCTGCGCTGGATCAACTCCGTCTTGATGACCCGCTCCAGGTCATCCGCAAACCCGCGCATGGCACTCTCGCTGCCGAAGGAGGCGGTCATGGCGTTTCTACGGGTGCCGGGCCCGCCGGCCAGCGCTTTCGCCACCACGACGCTTCCGACATACGCGTTGAACTCCTGCTCAAGCCAGCGGCACACGATCGCCGTTTCCTTGGCCTGGATATAGTCATTGGCGACGTCAATACGCGCCGATGATCGCCCCGACCATTTCGGCGACGGCGGATACAGCCCCTCGACCGCGGCGCTCCCCGGGCGCGCCATGCTCCTCGCAGTTCGTTGGTCGCGCCCGGCTTGCCGGTTGACCCAGGCTGCGGGTGCAGTGTCGTTGGCCGTGTTGGTCTCCCCACTCCAGGCAGGGTCGCCCAGACGGGACGGATGGACGAACGCACGCTGGAAAGTGAAGTGCTTGCCATGTGCCGTTGGAGTCGGTGCCTGGTACTCCGTCCCCATCAGGTCGAGCATCATCAGTCCCATCATCCAGGCACGGGCATTGCGCATCGGCTCGGCTATGAACATGACGGCAGACAGCAGCGGCAAGGCCGAGATGGTGTCAGCCGCACCAGCTGTCTGCGGGGCCGAGGCCTTCTGCGGAGCCTTGCGTTTCAACTCGTCGGGGTTCATGTCGACTGTCCAGCGCGTACCCTTCGCCTGGAGTCCGCCGCCGGTTCTGGGGGCGGTTCCCTTGAGCACGCCGCGCAAGGACGCCGCGATACGCTGCGACCAGACGACGCCTTCCATGCCGGAGACCGTATTGCCTTCGTGCATGAACTTGCCGAACTCGCGATAGCTCGCACCATCGGCCCGATTCCAGATGGTGCCGGCGCGGGCGTCGGTGCCCGAATAGCCGACATCACACATGTAACACCCATCGGCGAAGCCGCCACTGCGCCCATCCTTGATCTTGTGGATCAGGCGACCGGCGATGGAAAAGTACAGGTCCTGCGACCGACGGCTTGCCGCGGCCTGCCAAGCACCGGCGTAACTGCCGTACCCGCCAAGGACGTAGGGATCAGCCTGGGAGCCGCTCCCCGGAGGCGCGCTGGCACCGGCCTGCACGGCACGGGCAGCGGCATCCACCCACTCCAGCAGCGTCGAACCGGGAATGTACAGGCTGTGCTGTTGTCGGCGTCCGGTGCTCCAGTCGGCCAGGTAGTCCACGTCGATAGCGAGATGGTCGAACATCCGTTTGTCTCCCTTTTGTCGTTCCAACAGGTGCCGGCAAGCATGCTCCGGAACTCGCATGGACTGCTCGAGTCAGAGCGGCTCCGGTCCGGGGTTGCCGGGCGCTTGTCCGTTCGTACCGGGCTGAGTCGGCGCCGCCATGCTTCCCCCGAAGCGGCAGCCAGCGACGACCGTAGCCAATCACGACCAGCACCGACATCCGCCCGCTCAATGCAACACATCCCAAGCTCGACCGGAAAAAAGACAGGCCGACCCGAGGCGCCACGTGACCTCGGCAAGCGACCGCCCCATCGGGGGTGAGCAAGTGCTACAGGGTTGGATGATCCTCGTCGGCTGTCAAGATCGCACACAGCTCCATTTCCGCGAACTCGTGCCATCACGCACAGGCGGCACCACGCCTGATCGGCGAGAATGTCTGCTGCCCATGTCTTCCCCGCCCATGCCCAACTCCGAATCCGTCGACGCAGCCACCCCCGCGGCGACCGCACGCGGCCAGCACCACGCCGGCCTGCGCGTCATCGCGATCTACGAGATCATCAAGACCGCGTGCCTGCTGCTGGTGGCGCTGGCGGCGTTCCACTTCTATCGGCAGCAGAACTTCGAGCAACTGGTGCACTGGCTGGAGCACCTGTCGTTGGCCGACAGCAACGGCCTGCGCTGGAAACTGGTGGAACTGCTGCACCAGCTCGGCCCCGGCAAGTTCGAGGCGGTGGGGCTGGTGGCGCTCGGCTACGCGGTGCTGTTCGGCATCGAGGGCGTGGGCCTGTGGCTGGGCAAGCACTGGGCCGAGTGGTTCACCGTGATCGCCACCGGCTCGCTGATCCCGCTGGAACTGTACGAGACGCTGTACCACTTCGGCTGGATCAAGCTGGCCACCCTGGTCGGCAACGTGGCGATCATCGTCTACCTGGTACGCATCGCGCTGCAGCCGGGTGTCGTCCCGCCCGCAGGGGAACGCCCTCACACCTCGTGATGCACCGCCTCGGCCGGCAGCTCGTCGCGCCGCGGCATCAGCTCCACCAGGTACATCGCTGCCAGCACCAGGCCGCCGCCGGCAAGCATGCGCCAGGTCAGCGCATCGACGCCGAGCAGTACGGCGAAGGCGGCGGCGAACACCGGCTCGGTGGTCATCACGATGGCGGCACGTGCCGCCGGCAGATGCGATTGCGCCCAGGTCTGCATCACCATCGCGCCGGCGCCGGCGATCAGCGCCATGTACAGCACGACGAACCAGGCGCCGGGGTCCGGCGGCAACATCGGACCGTGCGGCAAGGTGGCCAGCGAGCAGACCCCGGCGATCGCCACCATCTGCACGGCCGACAGGCCGAACGCCTCGCCGCGGCGGGACCACTGCCCAAGCAGCACGATGTGCAGCGCGTAGCACGCCGCCGACGCCAGGGTCAGCCACACGCCCAGGTTGATCTCGAAACCGTCGAGCGTGAGCAAGGCCAGGCCCGCGGTGGCCACGGCGATGGCCAGCCACACGCTGGCCGCGACGCGCTGGCGCAGCACCAGCAGCGCAAGGATCGGGGTGAACACCACGTACATGCCGGTGGCGAAGCCGCTGACGCTGGGCGAGATCAGCGCCAGTCCCCAGGTCTGCACCAGCTGGCCGACACCGTAGATCACGCCGAGCAGCAGGCCGCGCCGGATCTGCAAAGCGCCGAGCCGCCACGCCTGCCGCCCGAACAGGAGCACCATCGCCAGCGCCGCCATGACGAAACGCACGGCCAGGAAATCGGCCACCGGCATGCGCCCGAGCACGTCCTTGATCAGCACGAAGGTCGAGCCCCACACCGCCGTCATCGCGATCAGGCCGAGAGTGGCGAGGATGGTCAGGGTGCGTGGGGTCATCGGCGAGAAGTGCGTGGAGAGGAGTGAGGAGTGAGAGAACGACAGCGGCGCGACGAGGCGATGTTGCCTCTGGCTTTCCTCACTTGCTTCTCGTTTTCAGCCGCCACCACTGGCCGGGGACCTGCAGCACGAAGTGCGTCCAGATGCCCAGCCACACCACCGCCGACACGAACGGGTTGCGCGCGGCCGGATCATGCTGGCGGAACCAGCGCCACATGCCGCGGTGCTTGTGCCGGCTGACGAACACCGGGCGATGGCGGCTGGAGCTGCCCTTGCCATGGGCCACGCGCACGTCGCCGGCAAGCAGCACCTGGTAGCCGATGTCGCGCACGCGGCGGCACAGATCCAGATCTTCGCAATGCAGGAAGTATTTCTCGTCGAAGCCGCCGAGGCGCTCGAACATCTGGCGAGTCAGCAGCATCAGCGCACCGGAAACCGCCTCGCACTCGATCAGCTCGGCGGGAATCTCGCCGCCGACTTCCACCGTCTCGCCGGGCCGGCCGAGCAGTGTGTTGAGCGACCGGCGCAACAGCGGATCGCGCCGCCGCGAAGCCGGGTCGGGCCGACCCTCCGCGTCGCACACCACCGCGCCGATCAGGCCGGCCTTCGGATGCGCGGCCTGCACCGCCAGCAACCGCCTGAGGTCGTCCTCGCCGATCAGGCAATCGGGGTTGAGGATCAGCAGCGCGCGGCCGCCGGCCTGCTTCGCGCCCAGGTTCACCGCCGGGCCGAAGCCGATGTTGCGATGGCTGTAGATCAGCTTGAGCCGCTCGTCGTGCTCGTACGCCCGCGCGATCGCGGGCGGCACGCCATCGTGCGAAGCGTTGTCGACCAGGATCAGTTCCAGCGGCAGCCGGCAGGCCAGCACCTGGCGCACGCAATCGCGCAGATCCGGGCCGCTGTCGGCCGCCACCACGATCACGCTGAGCGCCGGCGAGGACGAGGACGAGGACGGAGGAATGGCAGGCATGTTCACCGCGCGAAGTATGCGCGGAGACGCGCAGCACGTGAACCTCCGGTTTCCCGCGCGCAGGAGCCCGCTTGCGGGCGATGCCCTTGGGCCGGGAATGGGGAATGGGGAATCGCAGAAGCAAAAGGGAAAGCATCGCCCGCGAGCGGGCTCCTACGGGTTGTGGGGAGGGTCTGGTGGTTCGTCGGCGTCGTGGCCCAGCACGGCGGCCAGCGCCAGCGGCATGGTGCCTTCGCGGCGGCTGAACCAGGGTTGCTCGCGGTACCAGCCGCACAGTTGCCAGCCGCGCAGGCGGTGCCGTCGATCGCGCTGGCGATCCCACAGCAGCACGCCGCGCTTGCCGCCGCAGGCGACAAACCAGCGACCGGCGGGACTGAAGGCGATGCGGGTGACGCCGTCCCGCATTTCGACGCGGGTGCCATCGTCGAAACGACAGCCACCGGGCTCGCCATGCACCGCCCCGCCGAGGGGGTCGGGCAGCTCGCCACGCGCTTCATGCCATTGCGGCGGCGACAGCTCGATGATCTCGGCCGGCGGTCCGATCGGTGCGTGGGCGAGTTCGGGCCATTCCGCGGCGGGCGGCCCGGCGGGCGCACGGCGCAAGTCCCGATCAAGCCAGGCTTCCAGCCCGGCCAGCAAGGTGTAACCGACCAGCGCGCCGAGCAGGGCCGCGCCCCAGGCGAAGGCATCGCCACCCAGGATGCGTTGCAGGGCAAACAACCAGCCCGGCAGGCCCCAGCGCAAGGCGCTCCGGATCAGCGCGGCATGCGCAGTTGCCAGCCGATGCTGCAGCAGCAAGACCGCCGCGGCGAGCGCCAGCAGGATCGGCAACCCCAACCACCACGGCAGCAACGCCAGCAGCACCACCCACAGCGCGGTGCAGCCGGCGAACATCCACGCGGGGCGACGCCGAGTCATCGCTGACGCCAGCGCCACATGCCGTCGATCAGCCGCACCACACGCGTGCGTTGCGGAACATCCGCATCCACGGCGAATCCTCGCCCCACGACTCCGGGTGCCAGCTCATCTGCACGCTGCGGAACACCCGCTCCGGGTGCGGCATCATGATCGTCACGCGGCCGGCGGCGGCGGTGAAGCCCGCCAGGCCGCCGGGCGAACCGTTGGTGTTGAGCGGGAAGTTCTCGGTCGGCTTGCCGCGGTTGTCGACGAAGCGCACCGCGCCATGCGATTTCGACGGGCTGCACGCCTGCGGAAAACTCACCCGCCCCTCGCCGTGCGCCACCGCCACCGGGATGCGCGAGCCGGCCATGCCCTGGAAGAAGATGCTGGGCGAATCGAGCACCTCCAGCGTGGCCACGCGCGACTCGTACTGCTCCGACGCATTGCGCAGGAACTTCGGCCAGTGCTGCGCGCCGGGGATGATCTCCTTCAGTTGCGACAGCATCTGGCAACCGTTGCACACGCCCAGCGCGAACTTCGTCTCGTCGGCGAAGAACGCCTCGAACTGCGCACGCAGCATGTCGTTGTAGAGGATCGACGTGGCCCAGCCGCGACCGGCGCCGAGCACGTCGCCGTAGGAGAATCCGCCGCAGGCGGCGAAGCCGCGGAAGTCGGCCAGCTTCACTCGGCCGCTGGCGAGATCGGACATGTGCACGTCGACCGCCTCGAAACCGGCACGCGTGAACGCGGCGGCCATCTCGACCTGGCCGTTGACGCCCTGCTCGCGCAGGATCGCCACGCGCGGCCGCGGGCCCTTGGCGATGAACGCGGCGGCCACGTCCTCGGCCGGGTCGAACGCCAGCCTGGGGCTGATGCCGGGATCGGCGTCATCCATCCGCCACTCCAGCTCGGCATCGGCGCTCTGCGGGTTGTCGCGCAGGCGCTGCATGGCGTGGCTGGTTTCGTTCCACGCCTTGTACAACTTGCTCCAGTTCCACTTGACGAAGACTTCGTCGCCGAGGAACAGCTTGATGCCTAGCTTCTCCTTCGGCCGGCCGACGCGATGGCTGATGCCGGCCAGGCCGAACTTCACCAGCAGCGACTCGAATGCCTCGCGGTTGGCCTCGGCCACCTGCACCACGGCGCCCAGTTCCTCGCTGAACAGCGCGCGCAAGGTGGCTTCGGCCCAGCCGTCGAGATGCAGCTCCAGGCCGCAGTGGCCGGCGAAGGCCATCTCCAGCAAGGTGGTGATCACGCCGCCGTCGGAGCGGTCGTGGTAGGCCAGCAGCAGGCCATTCGCATTGGCCTGCTGAACCAGTTCGAACAGCGCCTTGAGGCGCTTGGCATCGTCCAGGTTGGGCGGGATGCCGCCGGAGCGATTGAACACCTGGGTCAGCGCCGAGCAACCGAGGCGATCGCGCCCGGCACCCAGATCGATCAGCCACAGGTCGGTAGCGCCGCGGTCGAGCTTGAGTTGCGGCGTCAGCGTGCGGCGCGCGTCGCCGACGCGGGCGAAGCCGGTGATCACCAGCGACACCGGCGACACCGTGCGCTGCTCCTGCGCGCCGTCCTTCCACACCGCCTGCATCGACAGCGAATCCTTGCCGACCGGGATCGAGATCTGCAATTGCGGACACAGTTCCATGCCCACCGCCTTCACCGCGTCGAACAACGCGGCGTCCTCGCCCGGATGATTCACCGCGGCCATCCAGTTGGCCGACAGGCGCACCTCGCCGAGGCTGGCAATCGGTGCGGCAGCCAGGTTGGTGATCGCCTCGCCCACCGCCAGGCGCGCCGCGTCGGCGCTGTCGAGCACGGCCACCGGCGCGCGCTCGGCCATCGCCATCGCCTCGCCGGCATAGCCCTCGAAATCGGCGAGCGTCACCGCGCAATCGGCTACCGGCACCTGCCACGGACCGACCATCGGGTCGCGGTGGTTGAGCCCGCCGACGGTGCGGTCGCCGATCGTGATCAGGAAGCTCTTGCTGCCCACGGTGGGCAGGCGCAGCACGCGCAGCAGCGCCTCGTCCAGGTCGATGCCGGTGAGGTCAGGCAGCAGGTCCACCCGCGGCGTTACCCGCACGGCGTCGCGATGCATGCGTGGCGGCTTGCCGAACAGCACGTCCATCGGCAGGTCGATGACGGTCAGCTCGCGGCGCGGATCGGTCAGCAGCAGGCGGCGCTCGCGCGTGGCCTCGCCCACCACGGCGTACGGGCAGCGTTCGCGGATGCACATGGCCTCGAATTCGGCGAGGTTCTCCTGCGCGATGGCGAGGACGTAACGCTCCTGCGATTCGTTGCTCCACACTTGCATCGGCGACAGCGAGGGGTCGTCGCAGGGGATTTTCGACAGGTCGATCACGCCGCCGACGCCGGCGTCGTTGAGCAGCTCGGGGATCGCGTTGGAGAGGCCGCCGGCGCCGACGTCGTGCACGCTGACGATCGGGTTGTGCTCGCCGCGCGCCCAGCAGGCGTCGATCACTTCCTGGCAGCGCCGCTCCATCTCGGCGTTGTCGCGCTGCACCGAGGCGAAGTCCAGCTCCGCGCTCGACGCGCCGCCGGCCACCGACGAGGCGGCGCCGCCGCCCAGCCCGATCAGCATCGCCGGCCCGCCCAGCACGATCACCGCGTGGCCGGGCTGCACCGCGCGCTTCAGCACATGGTCGGGACGCAGGTTGGCGAGGCCGCCGGCGAGCATGATCGGCTTGTCGTAGCCGCGGCGGACACCGGCCTGGCCCGGCACTTCGCTTTCCCAGGCGCGGAAATAGCCGCCCAGGCAGGGCCGGCCGAACTCGTTGTTGAACGCGGCCGCGCCCAGCGGGCCGTCGCGCATGATCTCGAACGCGCTGGCCATGCGCGGCGGCAGCGGGCGGTCCACTTCCCACGGCTGCGGCGCGCCCGGGATGCGCAGGTCGGACACCGAGAAGCCGGTGAGCCCGGCCTTGGGCTTGCCGCCGCGGCCGGTGGCGCCCTCGTCGCGGATCTCGCCGCCGGCGCCGGTGGCCGCGCCGGGCCAGGGCGCGATCGCGGTGGGATGGTTGTGCGTCTCCACCTTGATCGCGTAGTCGATGCGCTCCTCGTGCCCGCGCCACACGCGGTCGGCGGGGTCGGCGAAGAAGCGCTTGCCCGTGCTGCCCTCGATCACCGCGGCGTTGTCGCTGTAGGCAGACAGGGTATGTGCGGGCGACTGCTGGTGGGTGTGCTTGATCATGCCGAACAGGGTCTTGTCCTGTTCCTCGCCGTCCACCGTCCAGCTGGCGTTGAACACCTTGTGCCGGCAATGCTCGGAGTTGGCCTGGGCGAACATGAAGAGTTCGGCGTCGGTGGGGTCGCGACCCAGCTCGGCGTAGCGTTCGACCAGGTATTCGATCTCGTCCTCGGCCAGCGCCAGGCCCAGGCGCCGGTTCGCCGCGGCGAGCGCCGCCTGCGGATCGGCGCCCAGCGCCACGTGCACCAGGTCGCCCGGCGTGCCGGCCAGGAACAGGCCTTGCGCATCGTCCAGGCGGGCCAGCACCGATTGCGTCATCGCGTCATGCAGCACACCCATGATCGCCGCATGATCCGGCGCGCCGGGTTCGGGCAGACCGCTGAGCTGCCACGCCAGCCCGCGCTCGACGCGGCGCACGTCGAAACCCGCGCCATGCAGGATGTCCGTGGCCTTGCTCGACCACGGCGAGATCGTGCCCAGCCGCGGCACCACCCACAACGTGGCCGGCTGCGGCGCGGCGTCCTTCGCCTCCAGCACGGCCAGCAGGCGTTCGCGCAGTGTGCCCTCTGGCGCCGCGTCCATGTCGAGCACGAACACATGCCAGGCGGATTGCACGCGCACGCCCCGGTGCACGGCGTCGAGTCGTGCATTGAGTCGTTCGAGGCGGAACGGCGAGAGGGCGCTTTGCCCGTCGAATGCGATCATGCGGGAAGGGGGCGCTGTGCGGAGGAAACGCCCATTCTACCCCAATGCTGCAATACGGCATAAGGCAATGCCAAGCCGCTGCCGGAAGGCCGGTTCACGGCGATGCATGTGCACGAACGCACCGCCTCCGGTCTCGGGTCGAGGCGCGGACAAGTCGTTTCGCCGCGGCGCGGCTGCCCGGCAACCCCCACGCCATGCGGATTGTTCCTGGCACCGCTATCGTTCCTTTTTGTTGCATTCTTGCAGGGCAATTGACGCAACCGCCGCCGTCCCTCGACATGCCGCAGCCATGACCGACCAGCCCACCCTCGAGCACCTGACCGCCCTGTTCAATCAGCGTGCATGGCCGCAAGCGCTGGCCCTGGCCAGGACACTGAAGGCCGACTTGCCGCCGCACCCGATGCTGTACTACATCGCAGGCATCGCCAGCCTCGAGATGCAACAGCTTCCCGAAGCCATCGACAGCCTTGGCCGGGCCGCGACGATGGCGCCTGACAATGCCGAATTCGCGGTACACCACGCCAAGGCATTGGTCTTGGCGCGCCGCACGCGGGACGCGCGGCAGGAAGCCGATCGCGCGCTCGCGCTCGCGCCCGGGCGCGCCCAGACGCTGGATACGCTGGGCGTGGTCTATACGCAGATCGCAGCCCATGATCAGGCCGTCGAGGTATTCCGGCAGGCCGCATCCAGCGCGCCCGGTCACGCGGTCTACCACTACAACCTGGCCACCGCGATGGTTGCCGTCGGCGACATCGATGGCGCCGAGCGCGAGATTGAAGCCTGCCTTGCACTGGAACCGCGCTACTGGCGGGCGCATCTGACGCTGGCCCAACTGCGGCGCCAGACCCCCATGGCCAACCACGTGGCGCGCTTGGAAGCGGTGCTGGGCGAGGTTGGCCCCGACGCCGGGCAAACGCAGGCCCAGGTGTGCCTGAACATGGCGCTGGCCAAGGAGCTGGAAGATCTGGGCGAGTACGCCAGGGCGCTCGACCACATGGCCAGGGGCAAGGCTGCCGCAGGCAAGGGCCGCGATTACCGGATCGCGCGCGATGAACAGCTTTTCTCCGCGCTGCAGGCACGGTTTCCGGAACCGCCCCCGCCGAGCCGAGGGTGCGCCAGCGAGGAGCCCATTTTCGTCGTGGGGATGCCCCGCACCGGCACCACCCTGGTCGAGCGCATCATATCCAGCCATCCGGACGTCCATTCGGCGGGCGAGATGCTGAACTTCGGCATGGCGCTGAAGTTCATGTCCGGCACCCACACCCGCTCGCTGCTGGATATCGAGACCGTCGCCGGTACCCGTCACGTTGATTTCCGCACGCTGGGGCAGACCTACCTGGACAGCACCCGGCCGGCCACGGGCAGAACGCCGCACTTCGTGGACAAGCTGCCGCACAACTTTCTCTACGTGGGCTATATCGCCCAGGCATTGCCCAACGCGAAGATCGTGTGCCTGCGCCGCAACCCGATGGACACCTGCCTGAGCAATTTTCGGCAGTTGTTCGCGCCCAATTCGCCGTATTTCGATTACTCCTTCGACCTGCTCGATACGGGCCGCTACTACATCCTTTTCGACGCGATGATGCGCCACTGGCAGCGCGTGTTTCCCGGGCGGGTGCTCGAGGTGGATTACGAGGCCCTGGTGGACGACCAGGAGCGCATGTCCCGTCGCATCATCGAGTTCTGCGCTCTGCCGTGGCACGAGGACTGCCTGCGATTCGAGGCCAATCCGTCGCCGGTGGCCACCGCCAGTGCCGTGCAGGTGCGTGCTCCGATCTATCGCAGCGCGCTGCAGCGCTGGCGGAAGTACGGCGAGGCGCTGGCGCCGCTGCGCGAGTTGCTGGTCGGCGCGGGCATCGAGGTCTAGCGCCCCCCCGCTGCCCGAAAAAAAACGGCCCCGCCAGGGCGGGGCCGTCGCGTTTTGCATCCGGGTGCGGCTATCGGCCGAACTTGTAGCTCGCCTCGACGTAGATCGCGCGCCCGAACACGTTGTAGTTGAAGATGTTGTACGGCTCGGCGGTGAGACCGCTGTAGCTGGTGTCCCTGGGCGGCATCTTGTTAAACAGGTTGTTCACCATCAGGGACAGGCCAAGCGCCTTGGTCGGGTTGAATGTGACGCTCGCGTTGTACAGCGTCCACGGTCCCAACCGGCCGGTGCCCGGGGAGGTGTAGTTGTCGAGCGAACTGGCCAGGTAGTTCGGCGTGCTTCCGAACCGGTTCGCGTACAGCGTGGTGCTCCACTTCGCGTTCGACCAGGTGATCGAGCCGTTGGCCTTGGACTTGAAATCCGTGCTCCAGTTGGGGTGGCGCAGCAGATCCACCGGCTCGTCGGTCGGGTAGTCCTGGTAGGTGTGCTTGAACATGTCCGAGTAGGACAGGTTCAGTGCCAGCTGGCCGAAGCGGCCGATGTCCTGCACGTAGTTCACGCCGGCGGTGAGTGCGTTGACCTTCTCGTTCGCCACGTTCTGTTTCGGCGTGGCGATCGAAATGATGTGGCCCAGCAGATTGCCCTGGCCCGGGCCGCGGGTAACCAGGCTGAATGCCATGCTGCAGGTGGTCGAGTTCATGTCCAGCGTGCCGATATCACACAGGTACTGGGTGTTCGACAGCTGGTCCGCACTGACTTGGGCGACCTCGTTGCTGATGTCCCAATGCAGATAGTCGACGTTGAAGGACAGCTTTGGAGTGGGAGCCCACACGAAGCCGTAGGTCCACACCTTGGCGGTGATCGGCTTCAGCGCCGGGTTGCCGGAGGTGTGGCCGTTGAACTGCTCGTTGTCGTAGGGCGTCGGGCATTGGTCGATGTTTGCCCCGGAGAAGCCGAGGCGACCACAGTTGAGATAGTCGGTGACGCTGCTGTAGTAGCCGCTGAGGCCCTGGAATTCGTCGCTCAGGGTGGGCACCTTGAAGGCGGTGCCATAGCGGCCGCGCAGCAGCAGGGTTTCGAACGGCCGGTATTCGATGCCGAAGTTGTAGGTCTTGTGGCTCACGCGGCTGGACGCCACCTTGTAGCTGTCGTAGCGACCCGAAACATCGAGCGTGAGCTGGCTCAGCACCGGCAGGCGAAGCTCGGTGGTGGCCGCGTAGCGCGAGCGGTGGCCGGCACCCGGCGTGGCGCTCCAACCCCAGACATACGGAACCTGGTTGCCGTTGTAGTCGATGTCCTGCAGCAGCCGGGGGTCCGGGGTGCTGTCCCAGCCTTCGTTGCCACCCTCGAGCACCATGGCAATGCCTGCGTCGCCGCCGGGGAGGGAGAACAACGACCCGTTGGTCAGCTGGGCGCGCAGCAGGTTGTCCCAGGTCTTCGCGTTGTCTTCGGTGTAGCCGGTGAAGGCGCGGAAGTCGGCATTGGAGACGGGATGGTAGAGCGCCTCGTAGTCCGGCTGGAACACGGGATAGCCGTAGTAGGTACCCATCTGCGGCCCCATCACGTGGGAGGCGAAGTAATCCTCTATCGGCTTGGTGAAGCGCTGGAATACGCGACTCTGCAGCTTGTCGTCCGAATGCATGAAGGACAGTTCGTAGTCCCAGGCGGACTGGCCGAGCGTGCCCTTGGCGCCGAGCGTGAGCATGTAGGAATTTTCGGTGTCCTTGCTCATGATGTTCTTGTAGCCGCCAACTTCTTCCGGAGAGAAGTTGCGCTGCACCAGCATGTAGTCACCGATACGCGGATCCCAGAAGTAGCCGCCACCCGCAGCGGCGGTCACCACGTTGGTACCCCACCAGGTGTAGTCGGCGCCGTTGGTGTATTTCTGCTCTTGGTAGTTGTAGAGCAGGTCGCCGTACAACTGCAGGTTGTCGTTCACGTCGAACGTCGCATGCGTGTAGAAGTTCGCCTGCTTGTTGTCGGTGGTCAGCGTCGCGTAGCCGGGGCTGGTGAAGGAGCCGCAGTAATCGCCCTTGCCGGCGCGGTGCCGCTTGCCCTCGTTGCCGTACCACTGGTCGGTCAGGCCGCTGCAGTTGTCGGGGTCGAAAAAATGGTAGCCGGTGAAGTAGCCCAGTACCAGGTAGTCGCGTGACGCCACCGCGGGACTGGTGCCGTGGGTGTAGTAGTGGGCGGTCAGGTCGCGATCGCGGCGCCAGATCGGCTGGGTGCTCTCGAACTGGCCGCCGACCAGCAGGTTGAAACGGCCTGCGCTGAAGTTGTCCGCCACGCTGATGCGACGGCTAGCCCCGCCGCCGTCGCTGTGCCAGCCGTAGCGCGCATCGACGACCGGCCCGCCATCCAGGTGCTTCTTGAGGATGATGTTGACCACGCCGGCGATCGCGTCCGAGCCGTACAGCGAGGATTGTCCGCCCGGCAGGATCTCGATGCGATCGACCATCTCGGTCGGGATGCCGCTGAGGTTGTTGAAGACATCGCTGCCGTTGTAGAGGCCCGGGAAGTTGCCCATCGGGCGCCCGTCGATGAGGTACTTCACGAAGCCTACCGGCATGCCGAACATGCTCAGGGTCTGCGCCGTCGGCGTAAAACCCGCCGAGAACTGCGAACCCTGCACCGAGCCGGTCGCGAACGAGGACTGCTGCAGGGCTTCCGCCACCGTGGTGAAACCACGAGCCTTGATGTCTGCGGCCGTGATGGTGGTGATCGGTGTGGCGGTCTCGATCTCGGTCTGCGGGATCAGCGAACCGGTCACCGTGACTGCTTCGAGCTTCTTGGCCTTGGTGCTGTCCGGCGTTGGATGATTGCCGTCATCGGCGGACTGCATGTTGTCCTGCTGCACGCCGGACGTGCCTGCCTGTCCCGTCGCATCATGCGCGTCGCGCCCATGTGCGAACGCTGCGCACGGCCCGAAGCTCAACGCGACCAGCACGGCGGCCGCGAGTTTGGTCTTAAGCATGGATTTTCCTCCCCGTGTCATTTTCGAAAGACGACCGCCCGGTACCACCGGGCTTCCCCTGCGGCCAAGGCTTGCCTGGCCGGGTACGGCTGCGCGCTCCGGCAGGTACCTCGCCGGACGTGGAGGTTCATTGGCGGCTTTCTTTACGTCTCGAACCGTTGGCGCGGACACGTGCCAACAATGGGCGGGCGGATCAAATCCACTCATTCCTCGCGCCACGCCACGCTCTGTGGTCGTGGAGCGCCCCCGGGAACAGCCAACGGACCCCTCTGTCACCGCCATGATGGGCGGGAATTTCCGCGACGGTCTTGTCTTTTGACGACGCGAGGGGTGCGGATTCAAGCACAATCACGCAAACGCCGGTCGATCACTCGATCCGGCGCCACGGCCCCGCACACCATCGGCTATCGACTGCCGCCTATTTGAAGGATCGGAAGCCGTCTGCGGGAGACTGTTTCAGCGTTGCCCCAGGCCGCCGCGGGGGATCAACCGCCCGCTTGCAGCGCCTGCAGCAGTTGCTCCGGCGTCACGTAGCCGCCCAGCACGCTGCCGTCCGGCCCGATGATCGTGGGCGTGCCGCTCACGCCCAGCTTCACGCCCAGGTCGAATTGCTGCTTCACCGGGTTGGTACAGGTCGCCGCCGGGGGCGCGTGGCCCTTGGTGGCGGCAGTGAGCGCGGCCTTGGGGTCCTTCGCGCACCATACCGAGACCATTTCCTTGTAGGTCGGGGTGAGGTTTCCGGCGGTGGTGGTCACGCCCTCGCGCGGCCAGGCCAGGTATTCCACCGCGATGCCCGCCTTGTTGAACGCGGCGATGTGCTCGTGCAGCGCGCGGCAGAAGCCGCAGTTGACGTCGGTGAACACGGTCACCGTGTACTTCGGCTGCGCCGGCGCGAACACCAGCCGCTGCGACGCCGGCACCTTGGCCAGCGCGGCCACGCGGAACTTCGCCCAGGCATCGTCGCTGAGGTTCTCGCGGCGACTCAAGTCGACCACGTCGCCGTGCATCAGGTACTTGCCGTCGGTGCTGATGTAGACCATCTGACCCGACGCGATCACCTGGTAGAAACCCGGCAGCGGTGCCGGCTGGATCGAGTCGACCACCACCTTCGACGACAGCTTGGCGATGGCCTGCTGCACCATCTGCACCGCCGCCGGCGTGATCGTGGGGCCGACCACCGGCGCGTTCGCCGGCGCGGTGGCGGCCAGCACCTGGCCGGCCCAGGCCAGCCCACCCAACAACAACAGCTTCTTCAACATCCGACGGCCTCGGCACGTTCAGCATCGCCCGCAGGACGCGTGCGACAACGCGGCATTCTCGCACGGCGCATGGGCCGCCTTGCCCAACTGCGGCGAAACGGCGCGTACGATGGTTCAGTAGCGCAGCAAACTGTGCAGCGGGCCACGTTCCGCCCAGCGTGCGCGTCCCGCCAGGGCGTCAAGCTCGATCACCACGCCGGCGCCGACCAGCGTCGCGCCGGCCCGCTCGATCAACTCCGCCGCCGCGCACAGCGTGCCGCCGGTGGCCAGCACGTCGTCCACCAGCAGCACGCGCTGCGCCGGCTGCAACAAGCCATCGCGGATCTCCAGCCGATCCTCGCCGTACTCCAGCCGGTAATCCACCGCCTGCACCGGCGGCGGCAACTTGCCCGGCTTGCGCAGGGGCACAAAGCCGGCCTCGAGCCGCAGCGCCAGTGCCGCACCGAAGATGAAACCGCGTGCCTCCACGCCGCCCACCACCTGCACGCCGCTGTCCCGCCACGGTGCGGCCAGCGCCTCGATGCAGCGCGCGAAACCGTCGGCGTTGGCCAGCAGCGGGCTGACGTCGCGAAACATCACCCCGGCTCGGGGGAAATCGGGCACGTCGCGAATCAGCTCGGCCAGGTCTTGCATGCACGCCTCCGGGAATCGCCATCGAGGCACCCACAGTAGCAAGCGCACCGCCGGCTCGCGCTTGACCGCAGCGCAACGGGCGCGCAAGGCTGACCGCCCTGCCGCCCGCGAAGGAGAACCCCATGCACCGCAGCCGCCTGTGCAGCCTCATGATCGACTGCCACGCCGACGACCTCGACGAAGCCGCCCGCTTCTGGTCGCAGGCACTGGGCCGCCCCATCAAGGAAGGCGCCGATCCCGCGCAGGAGAAATACGTCGGCCTGGTCACCCATGACGACGAGCCCGTCATCGAACTGCAGAAAGTCACCCACCCCAGCCGCGTGCATCTGGACATCGAGAGCGACGACATCGAGGCCGAAGTGCACCGGCTGGAAGTCCTCGGCGCGAGGAAGGTCGAAGCGATCCGCACCTGGGTGGTGATGGAAGCCCCCACCGGTCACCGCTTCTGCGTGGTGCGGCCGCAGCGCGGGGAGATGGGGGCGCATGCGAACGAGTGGCCGTGAGCGGCCGATGGCTCAGCGCAAGCTGGACTTGCGCACCATCAGCTTCACCGGCAGCACCTCGCTTTCCACCGATTCGCCGCGGATCAGGCCGAGCAGGCTGTCGACCAGGACCGCGCCGGCCTGGCCGGTGTCCTGCAGCACGGTGGTCAACGGCGGGTTGACGAAGCTGGCGGTGGCGATGTCGTCGAAGCCGGCCAGGGCGACGTCCTGCGGCACGCGCAGCCCGTGGTCGCTGAGCGCGCGCATGGCGCCGATCGCGATGAGGTCGCTGGCGGCGAACACGGCATCGAAGCCGGCTTCCTGCAGGATCAGCCGGCGCATGGCCTCGTAGCCGGAGTGTTCGGTGCTCTCGGCGTTCTCCTGCAGCGCGGGGTCGACCTCGACGCCGGCGGCGGTGAGTGCGTCGACGTAGCCGTTGTAACGGCCGAAGAACTCCGGGTAATGGCTGGAGGCGTCGCCGAGGAAGGCGATGCGCCGGCAGCCGCGTTCGAGCAGGTGCTCGGCCACCTGCCGCCCGCCGTAGACGTTGTCGCTGCCGAACGACACCCCGGGCTGGTCCGGCAGCACCGCGCCCCAGCGCACGAAGCGGGTGCCCTGCGCGACGAGCTTTTCCAGCTTGTCGCGGTAGGCGAGGTAGTCGCCGTAGCCGAGCAGGATCAGCCCATCGGCCTTCTTGCTGTCGGCGAAGTCGGCGTGCCAGTCGTCGGACAGCTGCTGGAACGAGATCAGCAGGTCGTGGCCCTGCAGGGCGCAGGCGCGGGTGATCGAGCCGAGCATCGACAGGAAGAACGGGTTGATGTGCGACTCGTCGGCAGTCGGGTCCTCGAAGAACAGCAGCGCCAGCGTGCCGGTATGCATCCGGCGCAGGTTCGAGGCGTTCTTGTCGAGCTTGTAGTTGAGCTGCTCGGCGGCGGCCTGCACGCGCCGCCGGGTTTCCTCATTGACCAGCGGGCTGCCGCACAGGGCGCGCGAGACCGTGGCCTGGGACACTCCGGCCAGGTGTGCAATGTCGATCGATGTGGCCTTGCCCTTCATCCGCGACCCGATCCGTCAGCATCTCGTTCAATCGCGCGCGATGAACCGTGGCCGGGCCATCGCCGTTGCCGCATCGTAGCTGCTTTGCGCGCCGCGCGTCGTAGACCGCCCGGCGCGCTTCCACGCCGAGGCAGGCGCTGGCCGGCGGCCGCGCGCCGGTACCGCCGCTGAAGCCGTGCTCCATGATCCTCATGCCTGCATGTCCTCCAGTTCCACGCCCTTGGTCTCGCGCACCGCGCGCAACACGAACACCAGCGACAGCACGGCGAACGCCGCGTACAGGCCGTAGGCAAAGGTCAGGCCCAGTTCGGCCAGTGCCGGGAAAGTGCTGGTGATGGCGAAATTGGCCAGCCACTGCGCGGAGGCGGCCACTGCCAGCGCGGTGGCACGGATGCGGTTGGGGAACATTTCGCCGAGCAACACCCACACCACCGGCCCCCAGCTCACGCCGAAGAACACCACGTAGGCGTTCGCCGCGACCAGCGCCACCATGCCGACCGCGCCGGGCAGGCTCAGTTCCGCGCCGCTGCCGACCGCCTGCGAGAAGCACCACGCCATCACGCCCAGGGTGATCGCCATGCCGGCCGAGCCGACCACCAGCAGCGGCTTGCGCCCGATCTTGTCGACCAGCGCGATCGCCACCAGCGTGACCAGCACGTTGACGATCGAGGTGACCACGGTGATGGTGAACGAGTCGGCCTCGCTGAAGCCCACCGAGTGCCACAGGGTGGCCGAGTAGTAGAAGATCACGTTGATGCCGACGAACTGCTGGAACACCGACAACGCGATGCCGATCCAGACCACCGGCAGCAAAGCCGTGCCCTTGCTGCACAGGTCGCGCAGGCGCGGCTTGTGTTCCGAGCGCAGGCTGGCCTCGATGTCGCCGAGTTTCTTGTCCAGCGCCGCGGTGCTGTGCATCGACAGCACCTTCTGCAGCACCACCCGCGCGTCGGCCAGGCGGCCCTTGGCCACCAGGTGGCGCGGCGACTCGGGCACGCCCAGCACCAGCAGGCCGTAGATCAGCGCGGGGGTGACCGCGGCGAGGAACATCCAGCGCCACGCAGGCATGCCCAGCCACAGCACCTCCGCCGCACCGCCGGCCGCACCGGCCAGCCATGCATCGCTCAGCAGCGCGGCGAAGATGCCCAGCACGATCGCCAATTGCTGCATCGAGCCGAGCCGCCCACGAATCCGCGCCGGCGCCACCTCGGCGATGTAGGTCGGCGCGATCACCGAAGCCACGCCCACGCCGATGCCGCCGACCAGCCGCCACAGGACCAGGTCCCACACCGCCATCGCCAGGCCCGAACCGGCGGCGGCAGCCACCAGCAGCACCGCGGCCACCTGCATCGTGCGCACGCGGCCGAAGCGGTTGGCCAGCATGCCGGCGTACCACGCCCCCAACGCCGAACCGAGCAGCGCGCAGGACACGGTGATGCCGATCTCGCCCGCATTCAGCCCGAAATGGGCGCGGATCGCGTCGACCGCGCCGTTGATCACCGCCGTGTCGAAACCGAACAGGAAGCCGCCCAGGGCGGCGGCAGCCGAGATCAGGATCACCCGCAGCGTGGCGTGCTGGCCCAGCCCATCTGTCGCGCTCGTCGAACTCATTGCCTTCCCCAGGTCATGACAGGTCGCCGTGCCCCCGATTCTGCGGTGCACGCATCGTGCTGTCCGGTTGAATACGTATGCAGCGCCGTCAGCCCGCCATCGCCTTGCCCCACGGGCCGGTAAACGATTACGGTCGTCCCGTGGTTGCAGTATGACAGCGCTGTCAAACACGTCCAGCATAACCCGCCCGTTTCACCCTGGGAACCACCCGGGATGACCGTCGGCGCGCGTACCGGACGCACGCCCGCATCCAGGCGCCGAATCACTGGGGAGTATTGATCACCGCGAGGAAATCGCGCCCATAGCGTTTGAGCTTGGACTCACCGACGCCGCTGATGGTGGCCAGTTCGTCCTCGTTGGCGGGCATCGCGCGCAGCATCGCCAGCAAGGTGGCGTCGTGGAACACCACGTAGGGCGGCACGCCCTGCTGCTTCGCCAGTTGCGTGCGCAGGGCACGCAGCGCGTCCCAGGTGGATTGCTCGTAGGCCTCGATGCCCAGGCTGCCGCTGGCCACCCGCCTGGCTTCACGCTTGCGCCGGCTGGCACGTTCGGGGCGGGCGTCCTCGCGCAGTTTCACCAGCCGCTCGCCGCCGAGCACGGCACGGCTGGCGGTGGTCAGGCGCAAGGTGCCGTAGCCCTCGGCGTCGGCCTCCAGCAGGCCGGCGGCGAGCAACTGGCGGAACACCGAGCGCCACTGTTTCTCGTCCATGTCGGCGCCAACGCCGAAGGTGCTCAGACGATGATGATCGAGACCGAGCACGCGCTCGGTCTCCTCGCCGCGCAGCACGTCGATGACGTGGCCGGAGCCGAAGCGCTGGCCGGTGCGGTACACCGCCGACAGGGCCTTCTGCGCCACCACGGTGGCGTCCCAGGTCTTCGGCGGCGCCACGCAGTTGTCGCAATGGCCGCAGGGGCCGGGATAGATTTCGCCGAACGCGCCCAGCAGCAGCTGGCGGCGGCAGTCGGTGGCCTCGGCGTAGGCGAGGAGCGATTCCAGCTTTTGCCGCTCGACGCGCTTGCGGTCGTCGGCCGATTCGGACTGCGCGATCATCTGGCTCATCGTCACCACGTCGGACAGGCCGTAGATCATCCACGCCTCGGCCGGCAAGCCATCGCGGCCGGCGCGGCCGGTTTCCTGGTAGTAGCCCTCGATGCTGCGCGGCAGGTCCAGGTGCGCCACGAAGCGCACGTCGGGCTTGTCGATGCCCATGCCGAACGCCACCGTGGCCACCATCACCACGCCGTCCTCGCGCAGGAAGCGCTGCTGATTCTTCGAGCGCGTGGCCGCGTCGAGGCCGGCGTGATACGGCAGCGCCTCGATGCCCGATTCGGCCAGCCATTGCGCGGTGTCGTCCACCTTGCGCCGACTGAGGCAGTAGACGATGCCGGACTCGCCCTCGTGCCCGAGCAGGAATTCCCCCAGCTGGCGCTTCGCGTTGTGGCGCAAGCCCACGCGATAGCCGATGTTCGGGCGATCGAAGCTGGAGATGAACTGACGGGCGTCCTGAAGCGCCAGCCGCTCGACGATCTCCTCGCGCGTGCGCGGGTCGGCGGTGGCGGTGAGCGCGATGCGCGGCACGGCGGGAAAGCGCTGCGGCAGGATCGCCAGCTCGCGATATTCGGGGCGGAAATCGTGGCCCCACTGCGACACGCAGTGCGCCTCGTCGATGGCGAACAACGCCACCTCGGTGCGTTCGAGCAGGTCGAGGAAGCGCGCCGTCAGCAGCCGCTCCGGCGCCACGTAGAGCAGGTTCAGTTGGCCGGCCAGCAGTTGCTTCTCCACCTCGCGCTGCGCGTCCGCGGCCAGGCTGGAGTTGAGATACGCCGCCGCCACGTCCGCCTCGCGCAAGGCGTCGACCTGGTCCTGCATCAGCGCGATCAGCGGCGACACCACGATCGCCGTGCCCTGCCGCAGCAGCGCGGGAATCTGGTAGCACAGCGACTTGCCGCCGCCGGTCGGCATCAGCACCAGCGCGTCGCCGCCCTCGCCCAGGTGCTCGACGATGGCTTGTTGCTGGCCCCGGAAACTGGGGTAGCCGAAGATGTTGCGCAGGATGTCGAGGGCGGCGGAATGCATTGGCCGAATGCTAGCAAATGGGGACGGCGGGGTCGGGCGCCGTCGGTGTAGGCCCGCAGCGCGCGCGGATGCCGGAAAGATCAAGCTGCGTTCGTGCGCCGTGGGTGTCGGCGTTTGCCGCACGGCCTGCGTCGCGAAGCTCACTCCATACCGCAGCCAACCCCGACGCAACTGACCGTGTTGAAGTCATACAGGGTCGAGTGACCGAGTTTGCCGGTGGGCCGCGGTACGCCCTTGGGCACGAAGAAGGTGGCCGAATTCGCGCCGTACAATCCGGCCGGCAAGGTGTACGCCTTCAGCACCACGTAGGCGCGGAACATCGAGGGCATGCGCGGTGCCGGGGCGCCGCCGGCAATCGGCGGGGCATCGACCGGAGCGTGCTGCCGGGCGCGCCGGGCAGCGATCCACGCCGCACCGTCGGAAGCGTCCGCTTCGCGCAGAAAACCGTCGCGCACGCCCTGCTCCAGCCCCGCCGGCCCGGCCAGCGAGCTGTTCGGCAAGCGGAACGCGGAGGCCGGCCTGGCGCTTCCATCGGTGACCAGCGCGCTGCCTGCCGGCAGCGGTGATCCGACCACCACCTCGCCGCCCTGGGCGGGATACAGCATGTCGACCGGACGGCCAAACATGCGGCGTGCGATCGGGTTGAGCTTGCCGGCATTTTTTGGCGCCACGTAGAAATATTCGCAGCCGCTCCTGTTGTCGTACGTACTTGTCCGCACCGGCACGTCGGCGGGCAGGCCGGTGATCTCCTGCCGGTGATAGCCGCTCACCAGCACCGCCAGAATGCGCGTGCCCGGCGTCCAGCCGACGCTCCACACGGTGGGTTCGTAGGCACCCAGCATCAGTACCACCGGCGCATCCGGCTGGTTGACCGCCACTCGCATGGCGGTGGCCTCGTGCCCACTCTGGTCGATCTGGAAATCCTGCCGACTGCCGCCGTAGGCACCGGCGGCGTAGACCCTGGTCGACGGCGGCAACTGCAGGCCGGTGAACGCGCAGCCCGCAGTGGCCGACGCGGCATCGGCAGCAAATGCGAATGGCTTGGTCGGCGCCGACACCGGCGCGGCAGGCTGCGGTGCCGGACCGCTCGCCACGATCGGCGTCCGCGCCGCAACGGAAGCGGTCGCCGCGGGCGCCTGCGCGAGGCCGGTCGAGGGGGCCTCGGGGAGACAACCGGTCATCGCCAGACAGGCCAGCGCGAGCAGCAGGGAATGCGTGTTGGTCACCGGAGAAATCCTTGTCGTGGTTGCGCGCGGACCGCTGGCGTTCAATGTGATTTGAAGAATGCCGCAAACGCCGCCGCCGTGCGCTCGATGCCGTCGTCGTCGACGTCCAGATGCGTCACCAGCCGCAAGGTCGGCAGGTAGCCGATGCTGATGCGGATGCCGGCCTCGCGCAGATGGACGTCCAGTTCGCGCAGGCGCGTGGCCGGCACGTCGACGAAGACCATGTTGGTGTGCTGACCGAGCAAGTCGATGCCGGCGATCTCGCGCAGGCGACCGGCGAGGTAGGCCGCGCGCCGGTGGTCGTCGGCCAGCCGCGCCACGTGATGATCCAGCGCGTGCATCCCCGCCGCGGCCAGCATGCCCGCCTGGCGCCAGCCGCCGCCACAGACCTTGCGCCAGCGGCGCGCCTTGTCGATCAGCGCATGCGAGCCGAGCAGCACCGAGCCCACCGGCGCGCCCAGACCCTTGGACAGGCAGATCGAGACGGTGTCGAAATGCCGCGCGAGATCGCGCGCCGGCACGCCGCAGGCCACCGCGGCGTTGAACAGCCGCGCGCCGTCCAGGTGCAGGCCGAGCCCGTGCGCGCGCGCCGTGTCGTGCGCGGCGCGCAGGTAATCCAGCGGCAGCGGCCGGCCATGCCAGGTGTTCTCCAGCGCCAGCAGGCGGGTGCGTGCGAAGTGCGGGTCGACCGGCTTGATCGCCGCCTCGATCCGCGCCAGCGGCAGGCTGCCGTCCTCGTCCTGCACGATCGGCTGCGGCTGGATCGAGCCCAGCACCGCCGCGCCGCCGCCCTCGAACTTGTAGGTGTGCGCATCCATGCCGACCAGGTACTCGTCGCCGCGCTCGCAGTGCGCCAGCAAGGCCAGCAGGTTGGACTGGGTGCCGCTGGGCACGAACAGTCCGGCATCGAAGCCGAGGTCGTCGGCCAGCCGCTGCTGCAGCGCGTTGACCATCGGGTCCTCGCCATAGACGTCGTCACCCACCGCCGCCGCCAGCATCGCCTCGCGCATCGCCGCCGTCGGCCGCGTCACCGTATCGCTGCGAAGATCAACGTCTTTCATTCCTCACCCCGAAGCATCACAGCCGCTCTCCCGAATCCCGAATCCCGAATGTACCGTCCCGAACTTGTCGAAGAACCGGATCCCGGCCCCTCACACCCTGCGCCTGAAATACAGCCAGGCAATGCACGCCAACAGCATCGCCGGCAGCAGGTTGGCGAGGAATGGCGGCAGGCCGTAGACGGTGCCGAAATTCACCATCGCCTGCTGCATGAAATACCAGCCGATCGCCAGCAACATGCCGATGAACAAGCGCTTGCCCAGGCCGCCGGAACGCAGCGTGCCGAACGCGAACGGCATCGCGCACAGCACCAGCACCAGCACGTTGAGCGGATACAGCGCGCGGCCCCAGAACGCCACCGCGTAGCTGCCCGGGCTCTCGCCGTTGCTCTCCAGGTAACTCATGTTGCGGCGCAGGTCGCGCATCGACAGGTATTGCGGTTGCACCACGGATTGCGCCAGCACCTGCGGATTGAGGCTCGACGGCCACGACTCGTTGGCGGTGGTGGTGGAATGCGTACCCTGCGCATCCAGCGTGGTGCTGCGCACGCCGTGCAGGATCCATTGGTGGCCGTCGTGCGTGGCGCTCTGCGCCAGGCGGAAGCGCTTGAGCTGACCGTCGGGCGTGAAGGTGAACACGCGCACGTCGCTCAGTTGCACCTCGCTGACCCCGTCGTGCTCCTTGAGCGAGGTGCCGCGTGCGTTGATGATGTCGTTGCCGTCGCGCGCCCACAACCCGCTGCCGTCGCCCAGGCCCAGGTTGCCCGAGCGCACGCGCAACTGCATCGCCTGCGCCTGCTGGTCGCCCCACGGCGCGACGGTTTCGCCCAGGATCACCACCCCCACGATCAGCACCGCCACCACGCCTGCCGCCGAGCCGGCGATGCGCAATCGCGACAGGCCGGCCGCGCGCAAGGCGGTGAGTTCGCCACTGCCGGCCAGGCCGCCGAGGCCGAGCAGGCCGCCGATCAGCGCGGCGTTGCCGAACATCTCGTAGGCGCGGCGCGGGAACGTCACCAGCACGTAGACCGTCGCATCGGTCACCGTGTAGCCGTGCTTGCCCACGTTGCCCAGCTGGCGCAGGAACTGGGTCACCGCATCGAAGCCGGTGAGCACCAGCCACACCGTCAGCAGCGAGCCGAGCACGCTGAGCGCCACCAGTCGATCCACCCGCTTGATGCTGAACATGCCCATCACGCGGCACTCGCCGCCGTGCGCACGCGCCGCGGGGAATACTGTTTCCACAGCAACCAGCCGGCCAGCCCCAGCGCGAGCAGGTGCAGGCCCCACAGCGGCGCCTGGCTGTGCCAGTGATCCTTGCCGATCTGCGCGCGCCCCAGCGCCAGCAGCAGGTAGTAGAGATAGAACGCCAGCATCGCCAGCAGCAGCCGGCCGTACTTCGGCTCGCGCGGACTCTGCCGCGCCAGCGGCAACGCCAGCAGCACCAGCACCAGGGTCAGCGGCGCCGCATTGCTGCGCCAGGCGAACTCGGCGCGATCCTCCGGATTGTCGGACTGGAACAGCGCCCAGCTGGTCTTGGAGTGCGCGGGATCCTCATCCTCGTCGGCCTGCACGCTGGACAGCGACGTGTCGTTCTGCCGGTACTGCATCTGGCGCCAATTGTCGGCACCCAGCGGGATGTCGTATTGCCAGCCATCCTTGAAGGCGATGAAACGGCCCTCGCCGTCGCTCTCCTGGTACAGCTGGCCGCTGGCCGCGCTGACCACTTTCAGGTGGGCCCCGCCTTCCTTGCTGTTGCGCTGGGTCGCGACGAAGGTGCGGCCCAGTCGCGTGCCGTCACGGCTCAGGCTGTCGACGAAGATGATGCCGCCCTGGGCGGGCAGGCTGGTGAAGCGCCCGGCGTCGAGGCCGGCGGCGATCACCGAACGGTTGGCCGCGGCCACCAGCGCATCGCTGGTGCGTACCGCCCACGGACCCAGCCACAACGCCACCACCAGGGTGATCGCCACCAGCACCGCGGCCAGCACCGCGACCGGACGCAGCAGGCCCGCCGGACCCATGCCGGAGGACGACAGCACGTGCATCTCGCTCTCGCGGTACATGCGGCCCAGCCCCATCAGCACGCCGATGAAACTCGCCAGCGGCATCAGGTTGGTCAGGCCGTCGAGCGTGCGCAGCCCCAGCACCTGAAACATCACGCTGGCCGGAAAGCTGCCGCTGGCCACCTGCTGCAACACCTTGGCGAACGCGCTGCCGGCCACGATCACCAGCAGGACCACCACGGTGGCGGCGACGGTCTGCGCCAGCTCACGCAGGAAGTAGCGGTCGAGGATGCTCAGCATGCGATAAACTTGATGGCTTGTGCGGTGACACCCCGGGAGCGTGGGCGGCAGAAACTTCCGAGGCGAAAAATGTGGATGCGCGAGGACGGGTTTTCGACGGTTCGCCGGCCCATGGTGGTTCCATGGGTCAAGAATCGGCGGAAATACGGACCGCGCAGCCGCTTTTGCAGCCCGGAAGATTTCTGCCGCCCACGCTCCCAGGGGCGGCGAACCGCAAGTCTAGCCTGTCCGGCCACGACCGGGCCCAAACGGGAACGCATCCGATGACTCTCCAGTTCAGCCTGACCAACACTGCCGCCACTGCCGTCGACAGCCCGTGCATCGTGGTCGGCGTGTACGAGCAGGCGGTGCTGGGCAACGCCACCGAAGCGGTGGATCGCGCCACCGGCGGGTTGATCCGCCAGCAACTCGAAAGCGGCGACATCAGCGGCAAGGCCGGCAGCACCAGCGTGCTGTTCGCCCCGCCCGGCATCGCCGCCAAACGCGTGATGGTGGTCGGCCTGGGTGCGCAGAAATCGTTCGACGGCGCGCGCTTCCAGAAGATCCACATCGAAGCCGCGCGTGCGCTCGGCCGGTTGCCGTTGAACGCGGCGGTGTCCTATCTCACCGACGTGGACGTACCCGGCCGCGACGCCGCCTGGCGCGTGCGCGTGGCGGCGCTGGCCAGCGATTTCGCCGCCTACCGCTACACCGCCACCTTCAAGCCGCGCGACAAGGCCAAGCCGGCGGAACTGGCCACGCTCGCCTTCGCCGCGGGCGACGAGGCACACGCCGCGCTGGAGCAGGCCACCGCCATTGCCGAAGGCGTGCGCTTCGCACGCGAGCTGGCCAACCTGCCGCCGAACATCTGCAACCCCGCCTACATCGCTGCCCAGGCCCAGGCCTTCGCCGACCTGCACGACAAGGTCAACTGCCAGGTGCTGGACGAAGCGCAGATGGCCGAGCTGGGTTTCGGCTCGCTGCTCGCCGTGGCGCGCGGCTCGGCCAACAAGCCGCGGCTGATCGCTCTGGAATACAAGGGCGGCGATCCGGACGACAAGCCGTATGCCCTGGTCGGCAAGGGCGTCACCTTCGACTCCGGCGGCCTCAGCCTCAAGCCCGGCCCCGGCATGGAGGACATGAAGTTCGACATGGGCGGCGCCGCCGGCGTGATGGGCGCGTTCGTGGCCGCGGTGAAGATGGGCCTGAAGCGCAACCTCGTGTGCGTGGTGCCGAGCGTGGAGAACATGCCCGGCGGCGACAGCTACCGCCCCAGCGACGTGCTCACCAGCCTCTCCGGCCTCACCATCGAGGTGCTCAATACCGACGCCGAAGGCCGGCTGATCCTGTGCGATGCGCTGACCTGGACGGCGAAGACCTACCAGCCGCACACCATCGTCGACGCCGCCACCCTCACCGGCGCCTGCGTGGTCGCCCTGGGCAAGCATGCCAGCGGCCTGATGAGCAAGCACGACGACCTCGCCGCCGAGCTGCTCGCCGCCGGCGAGGAAACCCTCGATCGCGCCTGGCGCCTGCCGCTGTGGGACGACTACCAGGTGCAACTGGAATCGGGTTTCGCCGACGTCGCCAACATCGGCGGCAAGACCGCCGGCGCGATCACCGCCGGCTGTTTCCTCTCGCGCTTCACCGACGGCCAGCGCTGGGCCCACCTCGACATCGCCGGCACCGCCTGGGAAGACGGCCGCAAGGGCCTCGCCACCGGCCGCCCGGTGGCGTTGCTGGCGCAGTGGCTGTTGAGCCAGAGCGAGAAGTGAGTGAAGAGAAGTGAGGAGTGAGAGGTGGCGGTTTGAGGCATCATGCCCTTGTCTTTCTCTCGTTTCTCACTCCTCTCCACTCACTCCTGCCTTATGCGCGCCGACTTCTACCTGATCGCCAACAAGCCACGCTTCATCGAGCAGCCGCTGCTGCTGGTGTGCGAGCTGGCGAAGAAGGCCTACGCGGCGCAGCAGCCGACGCTGATCCTGGCGCGCGACCACGAGCAGGCGCACGAAATCGACGAACTGCTGTGGGCGTTCGACGACGACGCGATGATCCCGCACCAGCTGGCCGGCGACGACGACGACGAATTCACCGCCGTGCTGATCGTGCCGCCCGGCGTCGACACTCCCGACCGCCCGCTGCTGATCAACCTGCGCGACCGCTGCCCCGACCAGCCGTGCGAACGGGTGCTCGAAGTGGTACCCGCCGACCCCGATGCCCGCGACGGCTCGCGCGAACGCTGGCGCGAGTACCAGCGGCGCGGTTTCGAACTACACAAGAGCGACCAGTAGGAGCCCGCTCGTCGTCAGGCCGGGGGCGCCTCGGCCGGCGTCGCCAGTGCACGCGCCAGTGCCGCCGCCAATTGCTCGCCGCTGACCGGCTTGCGCAGGAAGCCGTCCATGCCCGCTTCGCGGGCGCGCGCCTCGTCGCGGCCGCCGGAGCGGGCGGTGACCGCGATGATCGGCACGTGGCGGGCGTCACGTTCGCGCTGGCGGATCAGCCGTGCGATCTGGAAGCCGTCGACGCCGGGCAGGTCCAGGTCCAGCAGCACCGCGTCGAAACTCACGTGCGCCAGTTCGGACAGTGCGGCCAGCCCGTTGACCACGTGCACCACCGCGTGGCCCTCGCGCTCCAGCAGGCCCCGGATCACCACCGCCACGATGGTGTCGTCCTCCACCAGCAGCAAGCGGTAGCTGCGGGCGGCGCGGGTCGGCGTCGGCGCTTCGACCGGCGGCTCGGCCAGCGGCAGGCGCACGCGGAAGGTGCTGCCGTGGCCCACGCGCGATTCCAGCTCGATGCTGCCGCCCATCATGTCCACCAGCTCCCGGCAGATCGCCAGGCCCAGGCCGCTGCCCGCCGCACGCTGCGGGCCGTCGGCCTGCTCGAAGCGCTGGAACAAGCGCGCCTGGCTCGCCTCGGGAATGCCCGGCCCGGTGTCGCTGATGCCGAACTGCAAACCGTCGGCGGTGCGCTGCGCGCTCAGCGCGACGCTGCCGTGCTCGGTGAACTTCAAGGCATTGTTGGCCAGATTCAGCAGGATCTGCTTGATCCGCACCGCGTCGCCGAGCAGTTGTGCCGGCAGATCGTCGGCCAGTGCCAGCTCGAAGCGGATGCCCTTGGCGTGGGCCAGGCCCTGCTCCAGCTGCGCCACGTCCTCCAGCAACTGGCGCGGGCTGAACGGCGCCGGCTCCAGCTCCAGCCGGCCGGCCTCGATGCGGGCCAGGTCGAGCGCGTCGTTGAGCAGCTTCAGCAGCATGCCGCCGGAGCGTTGCATTGCCTGCGTGTAGTCGTGCTGCTGCCGGTTCAGCGGCGTGCTCAACAGCAGCTCGGCCATGCCCATCACGCCGGTCATCGGCGTGCGTATCTCATGGCTCAGGGTGGCCAGGAACTGCGTCTTCGCCGCGCTGGCCGCCTCGGCCATCTGCCGCTGCTGCTCGGCCAGCTGGATCTTGTGGCGCTGCGCCAGGCGACGGCGCCAGGCATGCAGGATCAGAGCCACCAGCGCCGCCACCAGCAGCACGTAGATGGCCCACGCCCACCAGCGCAGCCACGGCGGCGCCTCGACCTGGATGCGCAGCGGCGTGGCCAGGTGCACCCATCGGCCATTCGCGCCCGCGGCCATCACGTCGAGCGTGTAGTCGCCTGCGCCGAGGCCGCTGAAATCGCGCTCGCCGCGGCTGCCGGTGTCCACCCAGTCGCTGTCGAAGCCGTACAGCCGGAAACGGTAGCGGTTGGCAGCCGGCGCGACATAGGAGAACACCCGCGCCTCGATCGCAAGCTGGCTGTCGTGCCAGTCCATGTGCAGCGGCTGCGTGCCGATCGGCAGTACCTGGGTGGCGCCGCGGTGGCGCACCCTGGCCTGGGTGAGCGCCATCTGCGGCACGCTGGTCTGCCGGTTGCTCCGGTCCGGGTTGAACGCCACCACGCCGCCCAGGGTGGCGGCGTAGATGTAGCCGCTGGGCATCCGCGCGTAGCCGCGGAAGAACTCGCCGTTGGTCAGGCCATCCTGCAGGCCGAACGAACGGAACGTGCCGGTGTCCGGCTCGAACCGCCACAGGCCGTCGTGGCCGAAAACCCAGACCCGGCCGGCCGCATCGACGCGCAGGTCGGTGACGTTGACCGACGGCCAGCCATGCACCGCGTCGATCCGGCGATCGGCCACGATGCCGTCGCCGCCGCGGCGGTAGTGGACCAGCCCGTCGGCATTGGCCATCCACAGTCCGTCGGCGGTGAAATCGAAGGCGTCGACGGACTGCCCTGCCGGCCCGCCAGGCACCATCACGAAGCGGCCCCGGGTCGTGTCCAGCCACATCATGCCGCCGTCGCTGGCGTACCAGAAAATGCCGTCGTGCAGCGTCATCTGGCTGCCCCAGCGCACCTTGTCGCTGGAGCCGTCCATCGGCACCGGCTGGACCGCCAGCGTCTCCGGATCGATGCGGAACAGGCCCTGGCCGAAGGTGCGCGCATACATCTGGCCGTCCGGCCCGGACTCGACCTCCAGCGGCCGCTGCAGTATCGCGCCCGCCGGGTCGACCCGGTCGAGCCGCCCGTCGGTGTCGCGGTACAGCGCGCCCTGCACCACCACCCACAAGCGGTTGCTCGCGTCCTCGGTCATGCCGACCACGTCGCCGCGCAGTCCCGATATCGCGTGCTCGACCGCGCCGGTCACCGGATCGAGCCGGTCGACCCGGCCGCCGCGCTGGCCCACCCACACGTGGCGACCGTCCTTGCCGCGCGCCATGGTGGTGGCGATCGCGTCGCGCAGACTGGACGGATCGTCCGGCGTGTGGGTGAAGCGGCTGAAGCGGTTCCAGCCCGGCCCCAGGTACGCCACGCCGCCGTCGTACAGCGCCGCCCACATGCCGCCTTCGCGGTCGACCATCAGCTGCCATACCCAGGTACCGGGCAGGTTGCCGTAGAGCACCGGCTGGTCGGCCACCGCGGTCACCGGCCCGCCCGGGCGCGCCTGCAGGAACAGGCCCTTCTGCGTGCCGACCCACAGGCGGCCGGCAGCGTCGCGCACGCTGCTCATCACGTTGGTGGCGGGAATCACGCCGGCGCCGAAGCGGCGCGCCACGCCGTCGGCGCCGACGATCCACAGGCCGTCGGTGGCGGCAAGCCGCACCTCGTCGCCGCTGCCGTCGATCCGCCACGCGTCGATGGTCCGCTGCGGCTCGGCCGACGGTATGCGGCGGATCGCGCCGTCCGTCTCGCGCACGAATACGCCGTGGCTGCTGCCGATCCACAATCGGCCGCGCCCGTCCACATACAGTGCGGCAACGGTGCCGACCGCGGCTGGCGTGGCACCAAGCTGCGGATCGACCACGTGCTCGAAGCCGCGCTCGTCCGGGTGCATGCGGTCGAGCCCGCCGGCGCTACCTATCCACAAGCTGCCGTCCGGTGTTTGCGCGATGGCCCAGACCCGGTCGCTGGACAGGCTGGCCGGGTCGGCCTGATCGTGCCCCCAGTGGCGGAAGCTGCCGCTGGCCTCGTCGTAGCGGTTCAGGCCGGCGTTGAGGCCGGCGGCCCACAGGCGTCCGCGGCGATCGACCGTCAGCGTGGCAATGCCGTTGGCGTACAGCGAGCCCGGGTCGTTCTCCGCATGCCGGAACACCTTGAAGCCGACGCCGTCGAAACGCGCCAGGCCACCCTTGGTGCCGAACCAGATCGCGCCCTTGCGATCCTGCGCCACGGCGTAGACATTGGTGCTGGGCAAGCCGTCCGAGGTGTCGTAGCGGCGAAACTGCGGCGTCGGCAGCGGATCGGCCCGACTCGCGGCCGTCGGGATGGCCGGCATGCCCGCGACGGGCAGGGCCAGCCCGAGGGCCAGGGTCAGCAAGGCTGCCGAAAACATTCAGGTCGTCCCCTTCGGGCTTCCATGCCGGCCAGCACCGCGTTGCATGCGAGCGACGCGCCATGGCGGCAGCCTGTCCCGTAGCGGCCATGATGCCAAAGCCTTCCTGCCAGCGCGAGCACAGGCGCCCGTCCGCGGCTCAGGCCGTGGCATCGCTCGCCGAGGCGATGACCCGGGCCAGCGCACCAGCCAGTTGTTCGCCGCTGACCGGCTTGCGCAGGAAGCCGTCCATGCCCGCTTCGCGGGCGCGCGCCTCGTCGCGGCCGCCGGAGCGGGCGGTGACCGCGATGATCGGCACGTGGCGGGCGTCGGGTTCGCGCTGGCGGATCAGCCGCGCGATCTGGAAGCCGTCGACGCCGGGCAGGTCCAGGTCCAGCAGCACCGCGTCGAAGCTGGCGTGGGCCAGCTCGGCCAGCGCGGCCAGCCCGTTGATCACGTGCACCACGTGATGGCCTTCGCGTTCGAGCAGGCCGCGGATGACCGCCGCCACGATGGTGTCGTCTTCCACCAGCAGCAGGTGATGGCTGCCGCCGGCGGCGAGCGGTGCCGCCAGTGGCGCCGGCTCGGCCGGTTCGGCCAGCGGCAGGCGCACGCGGAAGGTGCTGCCGTGGCCCACGCGCGATTCCAGCTCGATGCTGCCGCCCATCATGTCCACCAGCTCGCGGCAGATCGCCAGGCCCAGGCCGCTGCCCGCCGCACGCTGCGGGCCGTCGGCCTGCTCGAAGCGCTGGAACAAGCGCGCCTGGCTCGCCTCGGGAATGCCCGGCCCGGTGTCGCTGACGCCGAACTGCAGACCGTCGGTGGTGCGTTCGCCGCGCAAGGTCACGTGGCCGCGTTCGGTGAACTTGAGCGCGTTGTTGGCCAGGTTCAGCAGCACCTGCTTGATCCGCACCGCGTCGCCGACAACCTGCGCGGGAAGATCGTCGGCCACCTCCAGCACGAAGCGGATGCCGCGCGCGTGCGCCAGGCCCTGCTCCAGTTGCGTCACGTCCTCCAGCAACTGGCGCGGGCTGAACGGCGCCGGCTCCAGCTCCAGCCGGCCGGCCTCGATGCGGGCCAGGTCGAGCGCGTCGTTGAGCAGTTTCAGCAGCATGTCGCCGGAACGTTGCATCGCCCGGGTGTAGTCATGCTGCAGCGGATCGAGCGACGTGCTCAACAGCAATTCGGCCATGCCCATCACGCCGGTCATCGGCGTGCGTATCTCGTGGCTCAGGGTGGCCAGGAACTGGGTCTTGGCGGCGCTGGCCGCCTCGGCCATCTGCCGCTGCTGCTCGGCCAACTGGATCTGGTGGCGCTGCGCGAGCCGTCGGCGCCAGCCGCGCAACGCCAGCGCGACCACGGCTGCCACCAGCAACAGGTAACCCAGCCATGCCCACCAGCGCAGCCACGGCGGCGCCTGCACCGTGACCAGCAGCGGCCGCGCCTTGCCCCACTGGCCGTCGGCACCATGGCCGTGCACTTCCAGCGTATAACTGCCGGCGCCGAGCCCGACGAACTCGCGCTGGCCCTGGTTGCCGGTGCTCACCCAGCCGCTGTCGAAACCGCCCATGTGGAAGAAGTAGCGGTTCGCTGCCGGGTCCACGTAGGACGACATGCGCGCCTCCACGCGCAAGTCGCGATCGCGCCAGCCCAGGTGCACCGGCTGCTCCGGCGACAGCGCGACGGTCTTGCCGTCGCGGCGCACGCTGACCTGGGTGAGCGACAACAGCGGCAGCGGGCCGGGCCGTTCCAGCCGCGCCAGTTCGGCCGGCTGGAACGCGGTGACGCCGCCGCTGCTGGCGGCAAGCATGGTGCCGTCGGCAGCGATCACCGCCGAGCCGTTGGTGAACTCTTCATTGCTCAGGCCCTGCGCCGCACCGAACTGGGTAAACGTGTGGGTCAGCGGGTTGAAGCGGCGCAGGCCCGGGCTGCTGAACAACCACAGTTGCCCTTGCCGGTCGACCAGCATGGTGCGCAGGTCCGCGATCAGCCCCATCCGGCTGATGTCGACGCTGTCGTCGCGCGTGGCGCGCCCGTCCGCCAGGCGGTAATGCTCCAGCGCGGTTTCGGTGGCGATCCAGAAACCGTCGTCATCGAACGCGAAACTGTAGATCTCCCGCCGCGACACGCCCGGCACGAACGCCAGCGGCTGTCCGGGCCCTCCGCTGCGCATCAGCCCGGCCATGCTGGCGTACCAGACCGCCCCGTCGTGCGCCCGCAACTGGTCGAAGAAGCGCGCGCCGTCGGGCGCATCGGCCGGCAGCAGCGGCGTCGACACCAGCGTGTCGGGGTCGATCGCGAACACGCCCTCGCCCCACGACGCCCCGTAGATATGGCCGTCCATGCCGGCGACCAGCGCGAGCGGCCGTTTCATGTGCGTCTGCTCGGCGCCCAGCGTCAGCAGCTTGCCGTGGTCGTAGCGGTAGATGCGCCCGGGCCCGGTGATCCACAGGCGGCCGCGCGCATCCTCCGCCAGCGAGGTGAGGTTGCCGTGCAGGCCGCGCAGCACGTGGCTGACCTCGCCGGTCGCCGTATCCAGCTTGTCGACCCAGCCGTTGTAGCCGCCCACCCACAGCTCGTGGTCGCGCCCGGTCAGCACCGACAGCGCGGCGGTGTTGGACAGGCTGTCGGCATTGTCCGGGATATGCGTGAAACGCGCGAAACCATTCCAGCTCGGCGGCAGGTACGCGATGCTGGACTGGTCGAAGGTGAACCACAGGCCGCCTTCGCGATCGCGGAAAATCTGCCACAGGCGATCGCTGGGCAGGCCGCCGGGCAACAGCGGCGCGCCGGTGATGTGCTGCAGCGGGCCCTGTTCCGATTCGAGCCAGACGCCGTCGAGGCTGCCCAGCCACAACCGCCCCTGGCTGTCGCGCACGCTGCTCAGGATGCGCGTGTTGGCCAGTTGCCGATTTGCGAGCGGCCGCGCCACGCCGTCGGCACCGACGACCAGCAGGCCACCGCTGACCGCCACGCGGATCTCGTCGCCATCGCCCTCGATGCGCCACACCGCGCCGACGTCGCCGCCGAACGCGGGGTCGACCGCCACGCGGCGCACCTTGCCGTCGGTCGAGCGCACGTAGAGACCATGCTCACTGCCGATCCACAACCGCCCCTCGTGGTCGGCCAGCAAGGCGCGGATGGCGCCGAACGGGGCCGCCTGCCCGCTGTCGGCATCGAGCCGCACGGGTTCGAAACCGCTCTCGTCGCGGCGCATGCGGTCGAGGCCGCCCTGGGTGCCCACCCAGATCTGGCCATCGGGGGTCTGCGCGATGCTCCACACTTCGTCGTTGCTGAGGCTGTGCGGATCGTCCGCTGCGTGCACCCAGTGGCGAAAGCGCCCGCCGTCCTGGTCGTAGACGGTCAGTCCCGCCGAGACGCCGCCGGCCCAGATGCGGTCCGCCTTGTCCACGAACAGGGTGTAGATCTGGTTGCTCGGCAGCGACAGCGGATCGCCGCTGGCATGCCGGAACACCTTGAACGTGACGCCGTCGAAGCGCACCAGGCCGCCATCGGCACCGAACCACATCATGCCGCGATGATCCTGCGCCACCGCGTAGATCGAACCACTGGGCACGCCGTCGGCCACGCCATAACGACGGAACTGCGGCGTCGCCGGCATGCTCGCGCCGGCGGCCGGCATTGTCGTGCTGGCACCGCCGGCGGCCGCGGACCCCGGCGTGGCCACCGCCAGAACCGCACCCAACATGAGCGATGCAAGCATGCGCAGATTCCCCTGATCCGCCCCATCATGCCAAATCGGGTCCGTGGCGGCGAGCATCGCGCCGGCCCGGAGCGATGCGTTTCACGCGTCGTGCGTCATTCCGCCGCGTCGGGCGCCGCCAACGCCTTGCTGTAGAAACCCGACGGATCGAAACAGCACACGCGCCGCTTGCCGGCGGCGAGCATGTCGCAGGCGGCGGCGACGCGCTGCGTGCGGGTCTTTGCCTGCTTGGCCGAGACGATCCAGTGGATCCAGTCCACGCGCGCGATCGTGGTGGTGGCGTCCCAGCCGGCGCGGGCGGCGGCGGGCGCATCGTCCAGCGCCTGGCGCAGGTCGGCCGGCAGCGCGGGTTCGGGCTCATGCTTCACCGGCGCGATCTCCAGCGCCACGGTGTCGCCCGCTTGCGCACGGACGGTCTTGAGCAGGCGGCTGTCCAGTTTCAGCCAGTGGCTCAACTGGCCATCCGGCTCCAGCGTCGCCTGGAAGCGGTGGCCGTTGATGCTGGCGTCGACCGTGGTGCGCCCACGGCGCGGCAGCTTCTCGCTCACCGGTCGCGGCAACAGCACGAAAGCCCATGCGGCATCGTCGGGCATCGCCGGGCGCAGCACTTTCGCCGTGAAGCGGGAGGTGGTGTCGGCCTTGCTCATGTCGCATCGTCCTCGGGGAAGGGGCTTGCCGCACGCCTGGGGCAAGGCAACGCGGGGATCGTACCGCGCATGCCGTGGCGCGGCGAAAGGGCCATCGGCCATGGGCGTGCCCGGTGCGCGAGCCCCTACAATCGCCGGATGTCCCGACGCCTGCGCCTGCTGTTCGCCGCCCTGGCCATCGCCGCACTGCTGTGGCTGCTGTTTGCCGCGGCGGAACGTTTCCTCGCGCTGGCCCAGCGCTTCCTCGCCTTGCCGGCGCCGTTGCAGTGGACGCTGGGCCTGGTGCTGGCGATCTTCGCCGCCGCCGGCCTGGCCGTGCTGTGGTGGCTGCTGCGTCCGCGCCGCCGGCGCCGACCCCTGCCGGTGCCCGACCGCGCCAGCCTGGAGCAGCGCATCGACAAGTTGCGCGAACACGGCGCCGACACCGGCGCGCTCGCCACCGAGCTGGGCGAACTCGACCAGCGCCGGCTCGGCGCGCGCCTGTATGTCGCGCTGTTCGGCGAGATCTCCACCGGCAAGTCCAGCCTGATCCGTGCGCTGGCGCCGCAGGCCACACTGGCCAGCGAGGCGCGCGGCGGCACTACGCGCGCGGTCGGTCACTACGACAGCACCTTGCCCGACGGCCGCAACCTGGTACTCGCCGACGTACCCGGCAGCCGCGAGAGTGGCGGCGAAGCGCGCGAACGCGAGGCGCGCGAAGAAGCCCTGCGCGCCCACGCGGTGATCTACCTGTGTGCCGGCGACCTCACCCGCGGCCAGGTCGACGAACTGCGCTGGCTCGCCGATTTCGGCAAGCCGCTGCTGCTGGTGCTGAACAAGGCCGACCAGTGGGGCGAGCCGGAGCTGGCGCAACTGCTGGACAAGCTGCGCGCGCAATCGCGCGGCATCGCCAGCGCGGTGGTGGCGATCAGCGCCGGCGGCAGCGAGCGATACCAGCGCCGGCTCGCCGACGGCAGCACCGAATCGGTCGAACGCCAGCGCAAGCCGGCGATCGAACCGCTGCTGCGCGCACTCACCCGCCTCATCGCTCCCGGTGCCGAGGGACTGGAGCCGCGTCGCGAGCAGGCCGTGCTCGCCGGCCTGCACCAGCGCACCGGCACGCTGGAGGCGCAGACCCGCGCCGAAACCGCCGAGCGCATCGTGCGCCAGTACGCCCGCCGCGCGATCGTCGGTGCGATGGCGGCGGTGGCGCCAGGCAGCGACCTGGTGATCCAGGGCGTGCTCGCCACCGGGCTCACGCGGGCGCTGGCCGAGCTGTACGGCGTCGGGCTCAGCGACGTGCAGATCGAGGATTTCGTGCGCCAGGCCAGGCTGACCCTGCGCACCGGCAGCTCGATCGTGCTGGCGGTTGCCGGCAATGCACTGAAGGCGTTCCCCGGCCTGGGCACGCTGGGCGGCGGCGTGCTGCACGCGTTCGCCTACGCGCTGATCTTCGACTCGATGGGCCGCGCCCTGGCCGCCTCGCTGGCCGAGCGGCAGACGCTGGACCAGGACGATGCCGACGCGCGGCTGAAGACCCTGCTCGCCGATGCCGGCGGCGCCCGCCTGCGGCAACTGGCGACCCTGACGATGGACACGCTGCGCGAACCGCGCGGGGAGTGAGCACCGCTCACGTGATCCGCGCAGGACTTTCCCGTCATTCCCGCCTTCAATGAAACTGGTCGGCCGCCGGCACCCACGAGCTGGAGGCAGCGGCGGGCGCGTGAATCGGCGTGGCGGGCGGCAGGTCTGATGCGCAGCCCGGCGGCAACGGGCCGCCGGCGACGCGGGCGGCAGCGCATTCGGCGGCGTTGTCGAACTTCACCATCGGCGTGGAGGTCGCCGGTGCCGGCGTGCTGGCGGCCGCGGGCGGCGCCAGCGGGGCGGCAGGCGCCAGGTGCAATGGCGCATACGCGCTGGCGGCAACCGGTGCCGGCGGCGGGTCGGGGTTGCGGCAGCCGAACAGCGCGATCGGCAGCAGTGGTTTCACCGCGCACTCCACCCGCACGCCACGCGGCAGGTGGAAGGTGTGCTTGACCGTGGTCTTTTCCACCGCGCGGCGCAGCGCGGTGTCGACCGAGCTTTCGTCCTCGGGCGTCCAGTCCTGCTCGAAGCGGGTGGGCCGGTAGCCGACGTCAGGCGTGCGGTGACGCATGATTTCGGTATCGCCGCTCGGCTTCAGCTGCACGTAGTCGCCCACCGCGCCGTGCTCCCCGCCTTGCGCTGCGCCGGGTCGATCGCCGCCGAGCTTGCCCGCGGCCAGCGAGGGCGCGTGCTGGCTGCCGGTACTGGCGGCGGCACGAACCGCCGGCGCAGGTGCCGAAGGCGGCGCGACGCTGGTGGCGCCGGCCGGCTCGCCGACCGTGGCGGTGTCGCTGCCTTGCGGCGAGGCCTCCGGCGCGCGGCTGACCTCGGCGGTGGCCGGCAGCGGCAGTGCGGAGGCGGCGGGCGCAGGCGTGATCGCGGCCACGGCGGTCGGTGCCTGCAACACCGGGCGCAGGGTCGCTGGCGTCATCACCGGCGCCGGTGCGGAGCGCTGCAGGTCCAGCTGGGTCGGTGCCAGCGCACGCGGGGGCGCGACAACCTCGGCCGGCACGGCTTCGGCCAGTTGCGCGGGTTGGGTCAGCTGCGGCACCAGGCGCGGGGCGGGCGGCGCGATCGGCGTGGGGGGCACCAGCGTTTGCGGCTGCGGACGCGGCAGTTGCGGTGGCGCTGGCGCGGGTTCCGGCGCTTCGCTGAGCGGGGCCAGCGTGGTCGGCGCCGCGACTTGCAGCGTGATCGCGGGCGGTGCGGCGACCGCAGGCACGCTCGCCTGGGGCAAGGCCAGCGCGGTCGGCGGCAGGATCGGGCGATTGCCTTCGGCCTGCGGCGGACGTTGCGGCTCGGGCTGGGGCGCCGGCAGCGCGGGAGCCACCGGCGCCGGCAGGGTCAGCGCCAAGGGAGGCGCCGGCACCGCCGGTGCCGCCGGTTTGGGTAGCGGCAGCGGCGTCGGCGCCGGCAGGCTCACTGGCGGCTGCGGCGCGGCGACCGGCGCGGCTTTCGCCGGCTTCGCGGGGGTGGCGGCGGCCGTCAGCGCGACGGCATTGGCGCTCGGTTCGACGCGCGGTGCGGGATGCTGCCGACCCTGCTGGCGCGGCCCGCGCTGCTTCGGTGGCGTGCCATGCACCGGCGGCGGTGGCGGCGGTTCGGGTGGCTCGATCAGGCGCACCTGCAGCAGCGGTTCGCGCGAATGGTCCGGCAGCACGGTGGGTTCGTAGGCCGGGCCGAGCACGAACGCGAACAGGCACAGCAGATGCACCAGCAAGGTGCCGAGGAAGGCCAGCGCGCGACGACCCCGCGACGGCGGCGGCGCGTGCCGACGCAGATGATAGACGCGGCCGCGCGTGGCCGCCGCCAGCGGCGAGTCCAGCAAGACTCGCGCGGGGTTGGCGGCACGACGGGGTGGGACGGAATCCGGGGACGGCGCGGGCATGCGGCCAGTGTAGCGGGGGCCATCAGCGGCCGGCGCCGCGCGCGGCCTTGCGCTCGCGCAACTCCTCGTCCACTGCGCGGTCGGGCGTATCCACCGGGCAGCCTTGCGCCAGCGGCTTGCCGGCGCGATACATCGCGATGCAGGCCTCCACGCCGGGCGGGGTGAAACCGTGCGTGCGACCGTCGGGCGTGCTGGCCGGCGCCATGTTGAGGCGCATGTCGCCGCTTTTCGCCGACGGTGGCGGCGGCGGGTCGCCACCGCAACCACCGGCGAGCATCGCCAGCGACACGGCACAGTGGATGCGGATGCCGCCGGGCAGGTGGATCGTCGTTTTCTTCGTGGTCTTGTCCACCAGCTTCTGCAGCGCGCTGTCGACGGAGCTGCCGCCCTTGTCCCAGTCGTCCGCGAAGCGGGTGGGCTTGTACTTGACCGGGCTGTCGTGACGCATGACCTGCGTATCGCCCTGCGGCATGCGTTGCACGTAGCCGGGCACGGGCGCACTGGAAACAGGCGCCGGCGGCAGCAGTGGCTGGCCATGCTCGTCGTACAACCGCAGCGGCGGGGCCTGCACCACCATGGCGCCCTTGGCCGGCGGCTCCGGCCGTGCCCGTGTCGGCGGCGGTGCGGCGGGCGGTGCGGGCGGCAAGGCCAGCGTCGGCGGCGCGTGGCTTGCCGGCGTGTCCTCGATCAGGCGGATCTGCAGGAACTGCTCGGGTGGCGCCTCCTCGTGAAGTACCGGCGGGCGCGTGCCGTACCACGCCACCAGCGCGAACAACGCATGCAACAGCAGTACCGCGGCGAGCGTCCAGCGATGCGTGGCCCGCTCGACCGGCGGCTCGTGCCAGCGATGCCGCTGCCGCGTGGCCCGCGCACGCCAGTCGCCAGCCGCGGGCACGAGCTCGCGCCGCTCGGGTTCGGGCGGCTCGGGCGTGGCTGGCTGGGGCTGCGGCGCAACGGCGATGGCGGTGCCTCGTGGAATTCGGTGGGCGGTCGCAGCATGGCCGAAGGCGATTGAACCCCGCTAGACCGGCGTGACGATCGCGTCGCCGGGGCGCGCGACACCTGGGACAGACAGCCGCCGGCGCCGCGCGGTTCCCCGCAGTGCAGCTTGACCCCACTTGCGCATGGCACAAGGCTAGGCCGATCGACGCCCCGCGCCGATCCCCCGCCATGACCGCCCTCGCCGCCGCATCGCGCAGGACGACCATGACGGCCCGCTTTTCCAGCCGCCCCGCGCGGCCTCGGGCGGTGCCGTTCATGCCACGAGGCTGCGCCCCCGCATGAGGAGGGTCGCATCGTGTCCGAACTCGTCACGGAACATATCCGCAACATCGCGCTCGCCGGTCACGCCGGCGCCGGCAAGACCACGCTGTTCGAGGCCTTGCTGCATGCCGGCGGGGCGATCCAGTCCATCGGCACCGTCGAGCGCGGCAATACCGTGTCGGACACCGACGCGCAGGAACAATCGCGCGCCCATTCCATCGACAGCAGCATCGCCCAGGTCGAGCACGGCGACTGCCGCATCAACCTGATCGACACCGCCGGCTACGCCGATTTCCGCGGCGGCACGCTGTCCGCGCTGGCTGCGGTGGAGAGCGTGGCGATCGTGGTCAACGCGATCAACGGCATCGAGCACGGCACGCGCCGCATGATGATGCACGCCCACGAGCGCGGCCTGGCGCGCATGCTGGTGATCAACAAGATCGACTTCGACGGCGCCGACCTCGCCGCCCTGGTCGACGCGCTGCGCGAGGAATTCGGCAGCCAGTGCCTGCCAGTCAACCTGCCGGCGCAACGCGGCAACCGCGTGCTGGATTGCTTCTTCCACGACGACGGCGCCACCGATTTCTCCTCGCTGGCCGCGGCGCACCAGCAGATCATCGACCAGGTGGTGGAGGTCAACGAGGCACTGATGGGCCGCTACCTGGACGAGGGCGAGCAGGCGCTGGGCGCGCAGCAATTGCACGACGCCTTCGAGCAATGCCTGCGCGAAGGCCACCTGGTGCCGATCTGCTTCACCAGCGCGCGCACCGGTGCCGGGGTGAAGGAACTGCTCGACATCGCCGCGCGACTGCTGCCGAATCCGGCCGAGGGCAACCCGCCCCCGTTCGTGCGCGGCGACGGCATGCCGCTGCGCGTGACCGGCGATGCGCGGGCGCCGGTGATCGCCGACGTGTTCAAGATCATCAACGACCCGTTCGTGGGCAAGCTGGGCGTGTTCCGCGTGTGGCAGGGCACCGTGCGGCGCGACAGCCAGTTGCTGGTCGACGACGGCCGCAAGCCGTTCAAGGTCGGCCACCTGTTCCGCCTGCAGGGCAAGAACCACGTGGAGATCGAGGCGGCGATCCCCGGCGACATCGCCGCGGTGGCCAAGGTCGAGGAAATCCATTATGACGCGGTGCTGCACGATTCGCACGACGACGATCGCATCGCGCTGGCGCCACCGCGGTTCCCCACGCCGATGGTCGGCCTGGCGCTGGAGCCGCGGCACAAGGGCCAGGAGCAGAAGCTCTCCAACGCGCTGGCGCGCCTGGCCGAGGAAGATCCCTGCTTTCGCGTCGAGCACCACAAGGAACTCAACGAGACCGTGGTGCGCGGGCTCTCCGAGCTGCACCTGAAAGTGATGCTCGAGCGCATGCGCGAACGCTACGGCGTGGAAGTGGAGACGCGCCCGCCACGCATCGCGTATCGCGAAACCATCGCCGCCCTCGCCGAAGGCCACCACCGGCACAAGAAGCAGACCGGCGGCGCCGGCCAGTTCGGCGAGGTGTTCCTGCGCATCGAGCCGCTCGATCGCGGCGCCGGCTTCGAATTCGTCGACGCGATCAAGGGCGGCGTGATCCCCGGCCAGTTCCTGCCGGCGATCGAGAAAGGCGTGCGCCAGGCGATGGAGCGCGGCGTGGTGGCCGGCTACCCGCTGCAGGACCTGCGCGTGACCGTCTACGACGGCAAGTACCACTCGGTCGACTCCAAGGAGGTGGCCTTCATCAGCGCCGGCAAGAAGGCCTTCCTCGACGCCGTGGCCAAGGCGCATCCCGTGCTGCTGGAGCCGATCGTCAACGTCGAGGTGGCGATCCCCGAGCGCCACGTCGGCGACGTCACCGGCAGCCTCGCCGGCAAGCGCGCGCGCATCCTGGGCACCGATGCGCAGCGTGGCGGCGAGCTGGTGATCAAGGCGCAGGCCCCGCTGGCCGAACTGATCGATTACCCCACCGAACTGAAATCCATGACCGGCGGCCGTGGCCGCTACAGCCTCGACCTGAGCCACTACGAAGCCGCCCCCGCCACCGTGCAGAAGCAGTTGGGGGAGGCTTGGAAGCCGCGCGCGGAGGAGGATTGAAGTGCATCGGGTGGCCTCTTGCCGGCGCGCCACGCTACGATGCCGGAGCACTATCCAGTTCACCACCAGCCAAGGGAATTGCTGATGAAGCCACTGTTGCTCGTTCCGACATGCCTGCTGCTGGCATGCGTCTCCACCCTTTGCCTGGCGGGTCAGTCGGCCGACGGCTCCAACGCACGGCCGGCTTCGACCCATGTCGCGCCCGCGGACGCGCCGCCACCGACGCCACCGCCACCGCCACGGCAGACGCCTGACATCGAGCGCACCCTGCGCGCCATGGACGACGCCTCCACCCAGGGACACCCGGATCTCTTCGGCCAGTTTGCCGGCATGCGGCGCCTGTTCGAGGGCGACTACCAGGGCGCCATGAAGTACTTCCGGATCGGTTCGCGCTACGCCGACAAGATGTCCCAGCTCAGCATCGCGATGATGTATCTCAACGGCCGGGGCGTGAGGAAGGACCGGGCCAGCGCCTGCGCCTGGATCACGCTGGCCGCCGAGCGTGGCTACCCTTCCTACGTCAACGCGCGCGACCGGATCTGCGCCGCGCTGGCACCCGCACAACGCACGCAGGCGAACACGATGCTGGCCGCGTTGATGGCCGAGTTCGGCGACGCCGTGGCCAAGCCGAGGATGAAGCTGGCCCTGATCTCGGCCAGGAACTCGCTGACGGGATCGCACCTGGGCCACGACTCCGGCGTCAAGGTCATGGGGTTGAACGCCGACAATCCGACCCGCTGCGGCGGCAACCGTCTCGTCCTCGGCGGCGTGGAGATTCCCCGCGAAGGATGCGGCAGGTACGACCCGTCGCTGCTGGACCCAAACCGTTATTTTGCCGCGCGGGACGCGCAATGGTTCGGCACGGTGACCGTCGGCAAGATGATCAAGGCGGACCCGCCACCGTCCACCGCACCGGGTGCAAGCGATCACTCCCACTGAGTGGGTCGCCCGAAGCCGCTCCGGTATGACTGTCACTGCCCGATGGCGCGCGCCTTTCAGCGCGCGCCTGGAGGACAGCCCAGGTCGAACCATGCCGTCTTGGCACGCGTGACGCCGAACCCGTGAGGTTCCGCGCCAACCGGCAGCCTAGTAATCCCTGGCCCCGAGCAGCCCCACCGCGTAGCCGGCCTGGCGCAGCCGCGAGGTGGCCCGGGAACTCAGCATGACCAGCACGAGCAGGCCGACCAGCGGGACGAGCATCAGCACCAGCAGCACGATGCGCCCCCAGACGGGGTAGTCCAGGCCGCGGGCGATCTTGTAGATGCCGGTCCAGGACATCCCCAGGCAGACCAGCAGGGCAAGCAAGGCGATCGGGGCAACCGCGGCGCGCAGCGCGGCGGCGAGGAAGTACAGCAGGATGGCGTAGATCACCAGCTTCTGGCCGGAAGCGACATCGTCCAGCGACGCGCTGCGCTTTTCGCGAACCTCCAGCACGGCACCGGGACTCTGGTACGGATTTTCCATGATTTCCCCCTGATCGGTTTTGAACGACGTTTGCCCGGCGACAAGCGCAACGCGCCGGGATTTCCCCTACAGCCGATTCCCCCGCTTGATCGCCAGGTAGCGCTCGATCAGCGCACCGGACAGTTCGCCGCAGCTCACATCCAGCGTGTTGATGCCTTCGCGACGCAGCGCTTCGTGGGTGCGTTCGCGATCGGCCAGATAGTGCATGGCGGCGGCGCTGCGGATGCTGCCTTCCAGTTCGTCGCCGGGGTCGGCGGCGGCGTGGTCGAGGGCCAGTTCGCGCAGGCTGACCAGCATCACCAGGTGACGCCGGGACAGCATGCTCACCGCGGCGCGCAGTTCGGCGTCGTCCTCGTCGCGCACGTTGGTGATCAGCACCACCAGCGCGCGACGTTGCTGGTGCGCCTGCAGGGCGCTGGCAGCGGCGAGGTAGTCGGTGGCCAGCGGCATCGCGTGCAGGTCGTAGCCGGCGCCGAGCAGCATGTCCATGCCGCCGCTGCCCTGTTGCGGCGGCAACCAGCGTTGCTGCTGGCCGGTGCAGGCCAGCAGGCCGACCGCATCGCCCTGGCGCAGCGCGATGCTGGCCAGTGCCAGCGAGGCGTTCAGCACGTGGTCGAAATGCACCCGGCGATCATCCTGCGCCAGCAGGCGGCGACCGCAGTCGAGCATCAGCACCACCTGCTGGTTGCGCTCGTCGCGGTACTCGCGCGAGATCAGCCGGCTGCTGCGCGCGGTGGCCTTCCAGTCGATCTTGCGCAGGCTGTCGCCGACGCGGTAGTCGCGCAGCTCCTGGAACTCGGTGCCTTCGCCGCGACGCCGTTGCAGCCGCGCGCCGACGCTGCGCGAGGCAAGTTCCACGCTCAAGCCCGCCAGCTCGACCAGCGCGGCGAAGTTCGGATACACACGCACCGTCGACGCGGCGCCGAGCACGCGGCGCACCGACCAGCAACGCCACGGCGAATGCAATTGCACGTGGCAGCCGTCGAAGGCGAACTGGCCGCGTGCGTCGGGCGTGACCGCATACTCGAGTCGCACGTCGCCGCCCGCCGGCAGCAGCAGCGTGCGCGGCATGCCGCGCACCGCCCAGCCGCCCGGATGCAGGTCGTGCAGGCGCAACTTCTGCGCGCGCCGCGTGGTGCCGCGCACGCGCAGGCCGATCCGCGCCTCCGGCCCCAGCGGCAGCACCGGCGCCAGCTCGCGCGACACCTCGGGCGACGGCATCCGGCGCAGGCGCCAACCATCGACGAGCGCCAGTAGCGCAAGCGCACCGCCGGCAGCCAGCCATGCCGCCAGCGGCAGCCAGCCGAGGCTGGCCAGCACGCCGAGCACGGTCCAGCCGAGCAGCAGCCACAGCAGCGCGGGCGCAGGCCTCATCACTGTCGCGGTGCCGGCACCTTGTGCAGCAGCGCCTTGAGCACGTCGTCGGGGCGCTGGCGTTCGAGCAGCGCCTCCGGCGCCAGCAGCAGGCGATGGCGCAAGGCCGGCAACGCCACTGCGCGCACGTCGTCCGGGGTGACGAAATCGCGGCCGTCGACCGCTGCCTGCGCGCGCGCCAGCCGCGCCAGCGCCAGGCCGCCGCGCGGACCGGCGCCGCCGATCACGCCCGGCCATTCGCGCGTGGTGCGCGCAATGCGCACCGCGTAGTCGGTGACCGCGGCATCCATGCGGATCGACGCCACCGCCCGCTGCACCGCCAGCAACTGCGCCTGGCTCAGCACCGGCTGCACCTGCGACACGTCGAGGTCGGCGGCAACCTTGCCGTCGATCACGCGCGCGACCATGCGCCGCTCGTCCTCCAGCCCCGGATAGCCGATCACCACCTTGATCAGGAAGCGGTCCAGCTGCGCCTCGGGCAGCGGGTAGGTGCCCTCCTGCTCGATCGGGTTCTGCGTGGCCACCACCATGAACGGTGCCGGCAGCGCGAAGCGACGACCCTCGATGGTCACCTGCCCCTCCTGCATCGATTCGAGCAACGCGGCCTGGGTCTTGGCCGGCGCGCGGTTGATCTCGTCGGCCAGCAGCAGGTTGGCGAATACCGGGCCGCGGCGGATCTGGAAACGTTCGGTCTTGGGGTCGTAGATCGCGTGGCCGGTGACGTCGGCCGGCATCAGGTCGGGAGTGAACTGCACGCGACCGAAGGTGCAGCCGACCGACGCGGCCAGCGCGCGCACCAGCAGCGTCTTGCCCAGCCCGGGCACGCCCTCGATCAGCACGTGGCCGGTCGCCAGCAGCGCCAGCAACACCTGATCGAACACCTCGGCCTGGCCGATGAAGGCGCGCCCGACCTGCTCGCGCAACGCGCGCACGTGGTCGCCGAGTTCGGCGGTGGAAGGCGGCGGCAAGGCCGGCGCGGCGAGCGTGTCGAGGGTCATGGACGATTCCTGAGTCGGGCCAGGGTGAGGATGGAAACGCGAAACGCCTGCGCGTTCGCCGGTGACTGGAAGGCCTGCGCGACGCGCGCGGCGTCCAGCGCGCTGCGCTCGGCCAGGCGCGCGTACAGCGCCTCGCCGTGCAGCATCGCGCAGGCCGGATCGCGGCGACGCAGGCGCGCCAGCACGGCCTGGCAGGCCAGCGCGTGCAGGCTGCGACCGCTGTCGCGGCGATAGATGAACTCGCCGGCGGCCTGCACGTGTTCAAGCAGGGCGCGGCGGTGTGCGGGCGGAGCCGGCAGCAATGGCCCGAGCCGTGCGCTGCGCATCGCCATCCACGCGGCCAGCAGCAACGCCAGCGCGAGCAGCGCGGGCCAGCCCTTGATCGCCAGGAATTGGAGGAAGGGCGGACCGTCCAGCGCGTAGACCAGGTAGATCGTGCCGCGGCCGCGATTGGGCTGCAGCAGGTTCCAGGCAAACTCCTGCGCCGCGGCCTGCTTCAGCGCGGTGTGCGCCAGCGGGGCAAAATTGGCCAGCACGCTGACCGTGCCCTGCCCCAGCGGCATGCGCGCGTAGAGATAGCCGTCCTGCGGCGTGCCGATCGCGGCATCGAGTTTCGCCACCGCGCCGGGCTGCAGCCGGAAGCGCGAACCGCACAGGGCGACGTCGTCGCGCTTGCTCGCCGTCGCGCCGTGCAGGGCCGCGCACTTGAACGAGGCGGCGCGCGAATCGAGCACGCCGAGCGCATCGAACAGCGGCGTGTGCGCCACGCTGGCCGCTCCCGGCGACAGCAGCAGGTGGCCGCCGCCGCGCACCCACGCCACCAGCCGTGCCGCATCGGCGGCATCGACGCGGCCGGCATTTTCGCCCAGCAGCACCGTGTCGCCCCGGCGCAGCGGCAATCGCGCCGCACTCAATGTGGTCAGCGACTGCGCCGGCAGCTGCAGCTCATGCAGCATCAGTTCCAGCGCGAGGAAGCGGTTGCTGCGCGCCGCGCCGTGCGGCGGGATCGTCTCGGTGACGTCCTTGCGCTCGGAGGTGGCGAAGAACCCGGCGACCAGCAGCGCCAGCGCGGCCGCGACCAGGGCGGCGATCAGCAGCGTCTTGCGGTTCATGTCGACGCCCCGGGCTGCGCCGGCCAGCCGGCGAGCAGTTGCTCGACGGTGGCGTCGTCGGGATAGCGCCCGGCGTAGGCAGCGAACTGCCAGGTGCGCACGATCTCGATCACGCGGCGGCTGCGCTGCGGATCGTCGATGGCGCGCGCCTGGCGCAGCCAGTGCGCCTCGGTCGCATCCGCTGCGGGCGGCTGCCGCAGCTCGCGCGCGGTCTGCTCGACGCAGCCGCGATAGAGCAGCGCCAGTGCCTCGCGCCGGCGCTGTGCCTGCCACAGCGCGCGTGCCGCGCCGGCCAGGTCGGCGGGCAACGCGGCTGGCGCGTCGACGATCGACGATATCGGCGGCGACAGCGCCGGCGCGACCTCCTCATCCCGCACCAGCCAGCGCCCGCGCCAGCGCCAGCCCAGCCAGATCAGGCCGCCGAGCACGCCGATCAGCAGCAGCCACAACAGCAGCTGGAAGAACCCGCCCAGCAAGTGTCCGAGCCAGGGGAACAGCGGATTGATCGACGTCGCGGCCGGTTCCGGCTTGTACTTGAGCTGCCAGCGCCGCACCGTGTGTTCGCCGCCGAAGCGCGGGTCGCGATAAGCCCGCGCGGCCGCTTGCGCCAAGCCCGGCTCGGGTGCCTCCGCGCGCGCGCCGAACAACGCGTCCAGCGACACGCTGGCCGGCTTGTCGACCGCCGCGGTGTGCACCTCGGCCGTCGCCTGCGCCCGCGCGCCAGGTGTCCATGCGCCGAAGCACAGCAACGCAACCGCCAGCAGCGCGGTGCCCTGCAGCCGCGCGCGCAGGCGCCGGAAGGCCAGGTCGATGTCCCACGCCTCCAGTTGCGTGCGCCGGTTGAGATACAGCGCAAAGCCGCAGGCGACGTAGAGCGGTTCGATCACGCTCATCGCCAGATAGGCCACGCCGGCGCCGGCCAGCACCCACGCAGTGGGGATCACCTGCGTGTCGCCGCGCACCAGCTCGATCAGCGATTGCGGCCGCCATTCGTGCGGGATCAGCAGCAGCGCAAACAACCACACGCTGAGGAACAGCACCAGCTCGAACAGCAGGCAGAAATAGGTGAGCAGGCTGGTTTCCCCCACCAGGCGCCGACGCAGCACTTTCCAGCGTGCCGAACGCTGCGCCCGCGTGCTGCCTTCGAGCAGATCGAGCGGCAGGCGCAGCGCGCGGTTGCTGTCGATGCGCAACCAGGTCAGCGCCGCCAGCGTCCGTCGCCACGGCCAGCGCGCCTGGCCGCGCAGGGTCTGGCGCCAGCCCGGCGCCTGATCGAACACCGCCCGCGACAACACGTACAGCGGCAGCCGATCGAACAGCGGCTTCAGCCACCACATCAGCCCCCAGCCCAGCCACGGCCAGCCGAGCGCGACACCGAGCCCGTTGCACAATACGAACAGCGGCAGGGTGAAGGCGAACCACGCCGACCAGACCGGCCGCGCATGCGCGCGCAACATCGCCGCGCCGAGATCCAGCGCCTCGCGCGTCACCCTGGGCCGCAACACCACGCCGATGCGTTCAAGCTCCATGTCGCACCGCCCTGCCGCCGCGCCACAGCCAAGCCAGCACCAGCACCCACAGCACGCCGGCCACGCCGAAGCGCAGCGGATCGGGCAGGCTGGCGATGGAGGACCAGTACGCCTCGATGAACGCCGCCACCAGCAGCATCGCGAATGCGCCCAGCGCCAGTTGCGCGCCGACCCAGCCGGCCGCGACCAGCGCCGGTCCGCGGCGCTGCCGGCCCGGCGCCAGCAAGGTCAGGCCCAGATGCAGGCCGGCGCCACCGGCGATCACCAGCGCGGTGAGCTCGAACGGCGAATGCCCCGCCACAAAGCGCCAGAACGGGCCGCCGTAGCCGATCGCGGTGAGATGGCCGGCGATGCCGCCGATCAGCACGCCGTTGGCGCCCAGCACGTAGACCGCGCCGACGCCGAACACCAGCCCCGAGGCGAACGTGCGAAACGCGATGCCGACGTTGTTCATCACGTAGAAGCCGAACATCTGCAGATCGGTGCCGCTGCTGCGGCCGATGTGCGGATTGGCCGGGTCGTACATCTTCTCGAACTGCGCCAGCTGGGCGCTGCTGAACAGCGTGTGCGCCAGCTCCGGGCGCAGTTGCAGCAGCACCAGCAGGCACAGCGCCGGCACGTAGAACAGCACCGCCGCCAGCGCCATGCAGCGCCACTGCGCGCGCACCAGCCGCGGGAAACCGGCCAGCAGAAACATCGCCACCCGATGCCAGCGCGGCGGCGGCGGCCGGTACAGCACGCGGTGGCCATGCTGCACGAGTTGCTGCAGCCGGTCGGTCACCTCGTGGCTGTAGCCGCGGCCGCGGGCCAGCGCCAGGTGGTGGCAGACGCGCCGGTATTCGGCGGGGAAATCCAGCGCCTGCTCCTGCCGCAGCGTGCGTCGCGGCTGGCGGTCCAGCGCATGCAACCAGGATTGCAGGCGATCCCAGGTCTTGCCGTGCAAGGCCACGAAGCGTTCCTGTTTCATGCGCGCCCCAGCAGCCAGTTCACGTGCGCCACCAGTTGCCGGATTGCCGCGGTGTCGCGCAGGCCGGTCAGCGGGGTCAGCAGGTTGGCCAGTTCCTCCTGGCGCTGCACGGTGAGCTGGCCGGCGCGCTCGGCATAGTCGACCAGCGCGGCCTGTTCGTCGGCGGACAAGGCCAGCGGCAGCGGCAGCGCGGACACCGCCGGTACCTGCTGGCCAGGCGGCAGTTCGCGCGCATGCACCACCATGGTGCCGGCCACGATGTCGCCGAGCCGGCGCGCGTGCGGATCGACCAGGGTGCTGACCAGGCCCACGCCATAGACGCCGGGCAGGATGTCCACCACGCGCAGCAGGTTGCGCACCACCGACGGCAGCCAGGTCACCGGCGTGCCGTCGGCATGCACCACGCGCAGGCCGAGCGCGCGCTTGCCCGGCGTCTGGCCGTCCATCCAGACCTCGCAGACCACCCCATACGCCCACATCAGCGCGAACAGCAGCAGCATCGCCAGGCCGTTGCCGGCCACGCCGAAGATCGACAGCGGGATCATCGCCACCAAGAAGAAGACACCGCGCAACAGCAGGTCGAGCACCCACGCCTGCGCCCGCGGCAACGCTCCGGCGGCGCGCAGGCGCAGCGAGATGCCTTCGGCGGTCTCGATCTCGCGGACGGTATCGATCATCGAGTGCCGATCATCAGGCGTCGACGACGATGGTATCGGCGATCAGGTCGTGCAGGCAGCGGCGCTCGTTGCCGAAGATCAGCAGCGGATCGATCAGCGTCGCCAGCCGGCCGATGTAGGGAATCACGCCGAGCAGCGCCACCGGCAGCACGCGGATGAAGAGGTAACGCAACAGGCCCATGCGGCTGCCATCGGTACGCACGATGGCGATGTCCAGCATGCGCTTGCCGATGGTCTGGCCACTCCGATGCAGCATGACGCAGTTGACCACGAAGATCGCCACCAGCAGGGCGAAACCCAGCAGCAGCACGCCGATCATCGGCGCGGCCGGCTTGATCCCCTTGCCGACGCCGACTGCCATCATGGCGCCCCACAACACCGGGAGGGCCCAGACCAGGTTGATCACCCCGTCGAGCAGCGCCGCCGCCAGGCGCTTGCCGCGGCTGGCCTTGCGTTCCTCCAGGCCCTGCGCATCCCACGCGCGCACATCGTCGACCGTTGCCTCGGGCGCGGCATAAGGATTGGCTTCCATCGCATTCCCCCGTCACTGTCCATGTTGCCGCTCCCCCCGGCCGGCAACTGCGGCGAGTATAAAAGCGTTGTCCGGAACGCGGCTACCGCTTGGGCTTGAGCAACGTGCCGGTGCATTTCGGCGCGCCGCACAGGCACTGCCACAGCTTCTTCAGCCGCGCGGTGTGCGGCACGTCAAGCACGATGCCGTAGTCGTAGGTGAGCTCATCGCCGGGCTTGATGTGGCGGATCGCCTCGATCTTCACCTTGTCCCGGCGCGGGTCGCCGCTGGCGCTTTCCTCGACCACGGCGCGGCAGTTCGGCGCGCAGCTGTGGTTGATCCAGCGCGCGGTGTTGCCGCGCTGGTTGGCGTCGATCACGTACTTCTCGTTGAGCGTGAACAAGAAGGTATGCCCGGTTTCACCACCGTCCCCGTACAGCGCATCGGCTTCGTCCGGCGTGAGCAGCTTGCCCTTGTATTCGATGATCTCCTCGCCGCGGGCGATCGGCGCGGTGGCGAATACGCCGTTGCCGTGGATCGGCGAGCGGCGGGCAACGAAACGTCGTGACATGCTGCAGTATCCGGGCTGGAAGGCAAGCCGACGATGATGCCTGTTCGCGCGCCATCGCGAAACCCGGCGCCACCGCGATCCCCGGCGCGGGCCGCGACGACGGCCTGCCCGGTCGACTGGCGCGGACACCCCGATCGCGGTTAGAGTCAGGATTCAAACGATCGTTTGGAGAACTGCGATGCGTCCGTTGCGCTGGGTGGTTGCCCCGTTCCTGCTCGCCGTGCTGGCGTTTGGCCTGGCCGCCTGCGGCCCGGCGAAGAAAAGCGTGTTCCCGCCCACGGTGAGCATCCAGCAGTTGCAGGTGCTGTCCAACGGGCAGTGGCAGCTGAGCGTGCGCATCCAGAACAACAGCTACGCCGGGATGGACTTCCAGTCGCTGGACGGCCAGTTGCAGGTCGCCGCGCTGGCGCCGGTGCGCCTGCACGACACGTTCGAGCTGGCCATCCCGCAACTTGCCGGCGACGTGGTGCAGCTCAAGGTATGGCCCACCGCCGCGATGAGCCGCGCACTGGAGGCCATCGCCGACAAGGGCAGCGCCGCGTCACTGGCCTATTCGATCAGCGGCACCGCGACCGCCAAGCCCGAGCAGGAGAGCAAGGCGCGCGCCTTCGACTTCAGCGGCAAGGACTGGATTTCGGCCGTGCCGGGCATCGCACACACCTTCCGTTAAACCGCCTGCATCAGGAGTTCCCATGACCGCTTACAAGGCCCCCCTCGACGACCTGCGCTTCGCCCTGTTCGATGTGCTGGACGCCGAGCCGGTACTCACCTCGCTGCAGGGCGGCGAGGCGCATGGCCGCGACCTGCTCGACGCCGTGCTGGAAGAAGCCGGTCGCCTGAGCGAGCAGTTGCTCGCGCCGACCAATGCACCGGCGGACGCCGAGGGCTGCCAGTTCGACAAGGCCACCGGCAAGGTCACCACGCCGGCCTCGTTCAAGGAGGCGTTCCGGCAGTTCGCCGAAGGTGGCTGGACCGGCTTGACCAACCCCGAGCAATACGGCGGACAGGCCCTGCCCGGCGTGCTCGGCACCGCTACCACGGAGATTTTCCAGTCCGGCAACCTCGCCTGGAGCCTGTACCCGCTGTTGTCCGAAGGCGCCACGCATGCGCTGCAACAACACGGCGAGGAATGGCAGCGCGAGCTGTACATGAAGCCGATCGTGGCCGGCCGCTGGACCGGCACGATGTGCCTGACCGAACCGCAGGCGGGCTCCGACCTGGGCCTGCTGAAGACGCGCGCGGTACCGGGCGAGGCCGACGCCAACGGCCGGCCGACCTGGAAGCTCAGCGGCACCAAGATCTTCATCAGCGCCGGCGAGCACGACCTCACCGAGAACATCGTGCACCTCGTGCTGGCGCGCCTGCCTGATGCACCGGAAGGTAGCCGCGGCATCTCGATGTTCATCGTGCCCAAGTTCAAGCTCGACGCGGACGGCAAGCCGGGCGAACGCAACAGCGTCGCGGCCGGAGCGATCGAGCACAAGATGGGCATCCACGCCTGCTCCACCTGCGTGATGAACTTCGACGGCGCCGAGGGCTACCTGATCGGCAAGCCGCACAAGGGCCTGATGGCGATGTTCACCATGATGAATGCGGCGCGGCTGTCGGTCGGCGTGCAGGGACTGGCCCTGGCCGAGCGCGCGTTGCAGAACAGCCTCAACTACGCGCGCGAACGGCTGCAGTCGCGCTCGCTGTCCGGGGCGAAATTCCCCGACAAGCCGGCCGACAACCTGCTGGTGCAACCGGACGTGCGGCGCATGCTGCTGACCCAGCGCGCCTTTGTCGAAGGCTCGCGTGCGCTGGTGCTGTACACCGCGCTGCAGACGGACATCGAGCATCGCGCCACGGACGAGGCGGCGCGCCAGAAGGCCGGCGAACTGGTCGCCTTCCTGATCCCGATCGCCAAGGGCATGGTCACCGAGCTGGCGCAGGAGTGCACCAAGGAGGCGCTGCAGATCTACGGCGGCCACGGCTACATCGCCGAGAACGGCATGGAACAGTTCGTGCGCGACGCCCGCATCATCACCTTGTACGAGGGCACCACCGGCATCCAGGCCGCCGACCTGCTCGGCCGCAAGATCCTCCAGCTGCAAGGCGTGGGCTTCAAGCATTTCCTGGAGGAGATCAGCGCGTTCTGCCAGCAGCATGCCGACACCGAATCGCTGAAGGCGTTCATCGGCCCGCTCGCCGTGGCCACGCGAAACTGGAGCGATCTCACCGTGGCACTGGCCCAGCGCATCCAGGGTAACCCCGAGGAACTGGGCGCGGCGGCCACCGATTACCTGTACTACTCCGGCTACGTGACCCTGGCCTACCTGTGGGCGCGCAGCGTGCTGGCGGCAGGGAATGGTACGCAGTCGGCCGCGTTCAAGCAGGCCAAGCGCGACACCGCGGCGTTCTACTTCAGCCGTCTGCTGCCCCGCACGCTCGCCCACCAGGCGGCAATCGAGGCCGGCGTGGCCAGCGTGCCGGCGATCGGCTGAGCCGCAGGCACCCCCGCACGAAAGAGCCCGGCGATGCCGGGCTCTTTCGTATTCGGGGCAGTCATGGACCGAAGTCCGGCCATGTGCGGCACGTCACATGTCCCGGCGGGTCAACTTTTGCTCAAAAGTGGCAATGGCGGCCGGGCAGGTGTTCAACTGGCGCAGCTTTCACGGAAGGTCTCGCCGCTCAGGCGCAGGTACTGCTGGACCATGGCGTCGTGGATCGGCGCGCACTGGATCAGCTCGCGGGCCAGCGCCTCCTGCGCCTCGGCCACGCCGGAGCGGGCGGCCCGTGCGGGAACGGTGGGAACGGCCCGAACGATCCGCGGCGCCGGCACATCGGCCTGTTGGCGTTCGACGTCGAGCAGATGGGAGATGTCATAGGCGATGTCGTTCATGCCCGAGGTAATGCAACAGGCTTGCCAACTCACCGCCCGCCCGGCATCGGTTTCGGGCCGCGCGTTGTTTTCCGGCCGGGGAATCGGCACGCTGGAGGAATGGATCGCGGCAGCATCGGCGGGATGATGGACAAGCTCGGCATGATCGGTCGCGTGGCCATCGTGATGGTGATGACGCCGATCGTGTTCTGTTCCGGCGCGTGGGCCGCGCTGGCGCTGTGGTATCGGCTGCCCGGCGGCCGCGCCGGGCGCGCGCTGGGCAGTGCGCTCTGGGTGATCGCGACCGGCGTGCTGTACGCCTGCGCGATCGGCGGGCGCAGCTGGCTGCCGCTGGTCGTCCATGCCGCGCTGTACGCGATGGTCCTGCTGTGGTGGGTCGCGATCAGGCCCTCCGGCGCGCGCGACTGGCGCGACGACGTTGCCCGCACGCTGACCGGCAGCGTGCACGGCGATCGCGTGGTGCTCGACAACGTGCGCCACTTCGCCTGGCGCAGCGACAACGATTACGACATCCGCTGGGAGCGCCACGAGTACGACCTGGCGCAACTGGCCAGCGCCGATGCGGTGCTGTCGCACTGGGGCAGCCGGGCGATCGCCCACGCCATGATCTCGTTCGGTTTCGACGACGGCCGCCACCTGGTGTTCTCGGTGGAGGTGCGCAAGAGCCGCGACCAGGAGTATTCCTCGGTGGGCGGCTTCTTCAAGCAGTTCGAGACGATCCTGGTCGGCGCCGAGGAAGACGACATCATTCGCGTGCGCACCAACGTGCGCGACGAGGACGTCTATCTGTATCCGCTGCAGATCGAACCGGCCACGCTGCGCGCGCTGCTGCTCTCCTACGTGCATGCGGCCAACCGGCTGGCCGCGCGGCCGGCGTTCTACAACACCTTCACCTCCAACTGCACCACCCTCGTCCATCGCATGGCGCGGCAGATCGATCCGGGCCTGCCATGGGACATGCGCCTGCTGCTGACCGGCTATCTGCCGGAGTATCTGCAAGGCATCGGCGCCCTCGATCGTCGCGTGCCGATCGGAACACTGCGCGAGCGCGCACGCATCAGCGAACGCGCCCGTGCGGCACCGGCCGGCGCCGATTTCTCGCGCGCGGTGCGCACCGTCACCGCACGCGACTGATGCGCGCGAGCCGTTCGCGTCACGACGTCGACGCGAGCCGCGCAACGCAACCCGACCTGAACGGCGCGACGCGGAATGTGCCGCTTTTACGCGTCCTTGCCGCCTCGATGGGTTAGGTTCCGGGAGGACAGCGATGGCGGCACCGTTTCGTTCGTCCTGCAGGCGCGCCGCTGTCATCAGCGCCTGCGTGCACCCCCACCCCGTACAAACCAGGAGACCCGGATGAACACGAGGATCACTCGCGTGGCCGCATTGACGGCGGGATTGCTCACCATCGGCCTGGCCGGCTGCTCGCAGTACGTCAAGCAATCCGATTTCAACACGGCCATCCAGCAGCTGCAGCAGAAGCAGACCGACCAGCAGCAGCAGATCGATGCCATCAAGCAGCAGATGCAATCGCAGTTTGCCAAGTACGACAGCCAGATCACCGCGATGCAGGGCCGCGTCAGCATCGACACGGTGGCGCACTTCGCGTTCAACAGCGCCACCCTGAGCGAGCAGGACAAGCCTGCGCTGCAGGACTTTGCCGCGACCATCGGCAAGTACCACCCCGGCGTGCTGATCACGGTGGAAGGCTTTGCCGACCCGGCCGGTTCGCGTGCCTACAACAAGAAGCTCGGCATGCAGCGCGCCGATGCGGTGCGCGATTTCCTGATCAGCAGCGGCCTGTCCGCCGATCAGGTACGTGCGGTCAGCTACGGTGAAGACAGCAACCGCCAGGTCGCCAAGGGCGCCACGCACGACCAGGGCCGCGACAACCGCCGCGTCTCGCTCACCGTCGATGCCACCGGCGCCGGTGCGGTCGCCACGACGGCCCCGTAAGCGGCGCCCGTCGATGGCCAGCAGCGCGGGTGGCCGGCACGGCCGCGCTGCTGGCGTGGTGTCCCCCCCCGGCATGCCTCGGCGCCGTCCCTCAGCGGCGTGTCAGCCTGCCAGCTCGAAACGCGTCACGCGCCGCACCGGGTCGGCCTCGACCAGGCTCACCCGGACGTCGGCGCCGAGCGTGAGGTTGCCGCTGCCGGAAACGCCGGCCTCCACCGCCGGGTTGCGCACGATCACCGTGCCCTTGGCCGGATCGCCGCGGGCGACCTCGACGATCGCACCATCGAAAACCTCGCCCACCCGCGGCGCCAGCGCGGCGGCTTCGGCCAGGTTCAACACGGCGCTTTCGTACTGGCCCGCGCGATGGCCGGAAGCCTGCATGGTGTCCGGCAGGCCGGGCAAGGCGGCCAGTGCCCACGCCGGCACCGGCTGCTTCGCGCACAGCGCCAGGCAGACCTCGCCGGTATAGCGATCGACCAGCCGGCGCAGCGGCGCGGTGGCATGGGTGTACTGCGCGGCCAGCGCCGAATGCATCGGCTGCGCGGGCAGCGCGCCGTCGAACGCCGCGTAGCCGGCCCCGCGCAGCACCGTGGTGCAGGCGGTCAGCATGGCCACGTGCACGTCGTTGGACGGGTCCAGCGAACGGATGAAGCCGGGATAGTCCAGCCCGGACGGCCAGGCGATGCCGAGCACCCGCGCGGTGACGCGCAGCCGCGCGATGGCGTGCGGGTCGGGCGGCGGCAGCGTGCGCAACAGGCCCACTTTCGCCTGCACCATCAATTGCGCCGCGGCCATGCCGACCAGCAGCGAGATCTGCTCGTTCCAGTTCTCGATCGGCAAGCGCGCGCGGAACGCCAGCGTCCAGCGGCCGTCGACCACGTCGATCTCCTGTTCCGGCAGGGGCAGGCTCACGCCGCCGCGCGCGCGCTCGCACTGCTCGCGCAACTCGCCGATCCGGCGCAGCACCGCCCACATCGGATCGTCGCTGCCGGCGTCGATGGCCTGCTGCACGCCGGCATAGTCGAGCTGGGCGCGGCTGCGCACGCGCGCCCGGCGCACGTCGATGGCGGCGATGCGGCCGGCAGGGTCCAGGTCCACCGTCCACAACAGCGCCGGGCGCACCTGATCGGGCAACAGCGAGGCGGCATCTTCGGACAACACTTTCGGGTGCAGCGGGATCTTCGAATCCGCGCCGTACAGCGTCTCGCCGCGCCGATGCGCCTCCAGGTCCACCGGGTCGCCGGCCTGCACGAAGGCGGCGACGTCGGCGATGGCGTAATGCACGCGCCAGCCGTCGCCCTGCGCCTGCACGTGCATGGCCTGGTCGAGGTCGCGCGCGCCCGGCGGGTCGATGGTGACCAGCGGCAGCTCGGTGCGGTCCAGCGCCGGCAGGCGCGGGTTCGCCGCGGCGGCCGCGGCGGCGGCTTCGACTTCGGCCGGAAACGCGGCGGGCAGGTCCAACTGTTGCCGGATCTCGTCCATGCCCTGCGCAAGCACGGCACTGCCCGCGGGCTGCAGGCGGATGCGTCGCGTCGTGGTCATGGTTCCTCCGTTGATGGCTGCCGGCCGTACGCGAATATACATGCCGCCTCCGGTGGGCTTTCGTCCACGCCGGGGGCGGTGTAGAAAGCCGTCAGGCCCACCGACCCGATCGCCCATGAACGACTCGCCCCTGCTGATCCGCCTGGCTGCCGACGACGACGATTTCATCCTTGCGCTGGTGCCACGCTTCGCCGACTTCGCGCTGCCGGCGTGGCGTCGCCGCCACGAATGCGTCGAAGGCATCCGCCGGGACCTGCTGCACCATCTGGAGGACCAGCCGGCGAACAGCTTCCTGTTCGTGGCCGAGAATGGCGACGGCGAGCGGGTGGGTTTCATCCACCTGCAGCGCACCGCCGATTTTTTCAGCGGCCGCAGCAACTGCCACATCTCCGATCTCGCGGTGGCGCCGCAGCACGAAGGCAACGGCGTCGGCAAGGCCTTGCTGGCGCACGCCGAGCAGTGGGCGCGCGAGCACCAGTGCCAGCTGGTGACGCTGGCGGTGTTCCCCGGCAATGAGCGCGCCCGCGCGCTGTACGAGGCCAGCGGCTACGCGACCGACCTGATCAAGCTGGCCAAGCCGGTGCGTTGAAGGCGCGCAAACGAACAAGCCGCCCGCAGGCGGCTTGTTGCGTGCAGCAGGCGAAGCGAAGTCCGCTCAGTTGGTGGTCTTGGCCGCCGACTCGGCCTGCTCGCGCTCGTCCAGGCGACGGGCCAGGCGGTCGATGTTGCTGAGCGACAGCAGGTGGGCGTAGATCCACGCCATCACGCCTTCGCGCAGCATCTCGTGGGCGACCTTCTCGTCCAGCGCGCGCAGCTTCTCCTCGTTGACCATGAACAGGCCGTTGAGCGTGATGCCATGGCCGGAATCCGGCTCGCCCTTGTGCAGCTGCACGTTGCGCGCTTCCAGCAGGTCATGCTTGACCAGGTACTGCATGAAGGTGCGGGTGCGGTCGATGTTCTGCTGGAACTCGCCGAGGAAACCCACGGCGTTCTTCAGCAGCTCGGTGTCGCTGCCGTCCTCGTTGAACAGGCGCTCGCCGTCGGCGGCGTTGAAACCCTCGAAGCCCTGATCGAGGAACACCGCGAAATCGCCGCCCTCCTGCCCGGCCGGTTTCTCGGCCAGCACGAACGGGTAGCGGCGCACGAAGGCCGGCACGTAGGTGTTGGGCGCCCACTGGCCGGCGGCGTCGACGTAGAGGTTCTCGTTCTGACGCAGGCCGAGCAACGCGATCGGGCCGGCATTGGCGGCGTCGGGACCGGCGAACACGATCAGCAGGTCACGCGCGGCCAGGCCGAACTCCGCCGCGGTCAACGGCACCGAGTGCGTGTTCATGGCGAACTTCATGTTGGGCACGCCCTTGAGCCGAAGATTCTTGTGTTCGGCCCGGTTCAGCGCCACCGGGTGCTCGTAGAAAATGACTTCAGCCACGTTGATCCACCTTTGGTCCCCCGTCGCGCCGGGCCGCCACGGCGGCGGCCCTGTCGAACCCGGCGTGGGTTTCATGTCGAGCCAGGGATCATATCAGCGGGCACCGGTGCCTGCGAATCCCGCCGCGCCGGCGCCTTCGGAACGGCGGAAAAGTGTTCTATGCTGCGATCGGGCTGGCCTTGCGCCATGCCCGCTGGTTCCCTCGATGCCCCGGCGGAAGGACGAACTGCATGCTGATGGACGCTGTCAAACCGGCTGACCTGCAGGCGACGCGCGTGTTGTCGCTGGACGCCGCTGGCCGCATCCTGGACTGGATCAGCTGGCAGGACGCGGTGTGCCTGTACGTGCGCGACGTCGTCGCCTGGACCCTGGGCGATCCCTGCCTCACCGTGCACGGCGGCCACAACCGTGCGCTGGGCACGCAGAGCCTGCTGCAGTTGCACCCGATCATCGCCAGCACCGGCCACTGCCGCGAGCATGCGGTCGACCCGTCGCCGGCGCTGACCAACACCGCGCTGTTCGCGCGCGACCGGCACATCTGCATGTACTGCGGCGAGCACTTCACGCGCATGGAACTGACCCGCGACCACGTGCTGCCGATTTCCCGGCAAGGCAAGGACGAGTGGGAGAACGTGGTCAGCGCCTGCCTGTCGTGCAACCTGAAAAAGAGCAACCGCACGCCGCAGCAGGCCAACATGCCGCTGCTGGCGGTACCGTACCGGCCAAGCTGGGTGGAGCACCTGATCCTGTCCAACCGCAACATCCTCGCCGACCAGATGGAGTTCCTGGTCAGCCGGCTGCCGCGCGACCGGCGCCCGATGGCGGAATACGCCTAGGAGCGTGGGCGGTAGAAACTTTCGAGGCAAAAGTGGCTGCGTGAGTGCAGATTTTCCACGCTTCGCCGGCCCATGATGGTTCTGTAGGCCGGAAAGCGGCGGAAACATAAACCGCGCAGACGCCTTTGCAGCCCGGAAGATTTCTACCGCCCACGCTCTAGGAGACGCCAAGCCTCACTTCCGCCGCTCCGCCGCGGTGTCGGCATGGCCCTCTTCCGCGCGCGTCTCGCGGTTCTTCTCCAGTTCGCGGTCGATCTCGTCGACCTCCTCGCAGGCTTCGTCCGCCTCGCCCGCTTCCTCGGCTTCGCCCCGGGCCGGGCCGCCGTGCCTGCGCTTGCGGCCGCCGCTGGCACGCTCGCGCCGTGCCGCCAGCTTGCGGTAGTTCTCGCGGATACGCTCCAGGGTCTCCTCGTCGAGGTCCTCCAGGTCGAGCAGGCCGTTGTGGGCCGCGGTAGTGCGGATCAACTCGTCCAGCTTGATCTGCAGCGCCGCGCTGTCGCGGTTCTGGCTGTTCTGGATCAGGAACACCATCAGGAAGGTGATGATCGTGGTGCCGGTGTTGATCACCAACTGCCAGGTGTCGCCGAAGTGGAAGAACGGCCCGCTGGCTGCCCAAACCGCCACGATCAATACGGCCGCCAGGAAGGTCGCCGGTCGACCGGACTGGCGCGCGGTGGCTTCCGCAAAGCGGCGAAAAGCCTGCGAGACACTGGCCATGGACGGATCTCCGCAAGGGAATCTGCGCGCAGCATGCGATGCCGATTGTGTGCCGCACGTGCAGGCTGCACCGGTCGCAATCAGGCCTTGTTCACTGTTTCGCCCTTGCTCCGCCCCGCCGCTGGGCCAACAATACGAGGATGAATGACCTCAGCCATTATCCCCGCCTGGCTTCGATCGACGCGCCCGCCGACCTGCGCCGACTGCCCGACAGCGAACTGCCGCAAGTCGCCGACGAACTGCGCCAGTATCTGATCGAGGCCGTCGCCAGCTCCGGCGGCCACTTCGGCGCGGGCCTGGGCGTGGTCGAGCTGACCGTGGCCCTGCACCACGAGTTCGACACGCCGCACGACCGCCTGGTCTGGGACGTCGGCCACCAGTGCTATCCGCACAAGATTCTCACCGGCCGCCGTGACCGCATCACCACGATCAAGAAGAAGGATGGCCTGGCGCCGTTTCCGCGCCGTGAGGAAAGCGAGTACGACACCTTCGGCGTCGGCCACTCGTCCACCTCGATCTCGGCCGCGCTGGGCATGGCGATCGCCGCGCAGGCCAGCGGCGAGCAGCGCAAGGTGGTGGCCGTGATCGGCGACGGCGCGATGACCGCCGGGCTGGCGTTCGAGGCGCTCAACCACGCCGGCGACGTCGAGCCCGACCTGCTGGTGGTGTTCAACGACAACGGCATGTCGATCAGCGAGAACGTGGGCGCGCTGACCAAGATGATGGCGCGCGCGATGGCCAGCCGCCGCCTCAACGACTTGCGCGAGCGGGCCAAGCGGGCCATTCCCAAGCAGTCGTTCATGGGCCGCTGGTTCAAGCGCTGGGAGGAGCACGCCAAGGGCATGTTCGTGCCCTCGACGCTGTTCGAGGAACTCGGCTTCCACTACACCGGCCCGATCGACGGCCACAACATCCCGCAACTGCTGCAGGCGTTGCGCACGGTGAAGAACCTGCCCGGCCCGCAGCTGCTGCACGTGATCACCACCAAGGGCAAGGGCTACGCCCCGGCCGAACAGGCGCAGATCGAATACCACGCGGTCGGCCCGTTCGACCCGCTGGCCGGCGTCAAGAAGAAAACCGGCAAGGCCAAGCCGACCTACACCGACGTGTTCGGCGACTGGTTGTGCGACCAGGCCGCCGCCGACCCGCGCCTGCTCGGCATCACCCCGGCGATGCGCGAGGGTTCGGGCCTGGTGCGTTTCTCCAGGGAATACCCCGCGCGCTATTTCGACGTGGCGATCGCCGAGCAGCACGCGGTGACACTGGCCGCGGGCATGGCGTGCGAGGGAGCCAAACCCGTGGTGGCGATCTACTCCACCTTCCTGCAGCGTGCCTACGATCAGGCGATCCACGACGTGGCGCTGCAGAACCTCGACGTCACCTTCGCCATCGACCGCGCCGGCGTGGTCGGCCCGGACGGCGCCACCCACTCGGGCAGCTTCGACCTCACCTACCTGCGCTGCCTGCCGAATTTCGTGATCATGGCGCCGGCCGACGAGAACGAGTGCCGCATGATGCTCAGCACCGGCTTCAGCCACCCCGGCCCGGCGGCCATCCGCTACCCGCGCGGCACCGGCCCCGGCGTGGCGACCCACCACGAGCTGGAAACGCTGCCGATCGGCAAGGCCGAGCTGCGCCGGCGCGGCCACGGCCTCGCCCTGCTCAGCTTCGGCGCGATGCTGGCACCGGCCGCCACCATCGCCGCCGAACTCGACGCCACCCTGGTCAACATGCGCTTCATCAAGCCGCTTGACGACACCCTGATCCTGGAACTGGCCAAGACCCACGACGGCTTCGTCACCCTCGAGGACAACGCCGTCGCCGGCGGCGCCGGCTCCGCCGTGGCCGAGTGCCTGGCCGCGCATGGCATCACCCTGCCGATCCTTCATCTCGGCCTTCCAGACGTCTATCTGGAACACGGCAGCCGCGAGGAGGTGCTGAGCATGGCCGGCCTCGACCTGCCGGGCATCCGCCATGCCATCCACGCACGATTTCCGTTGATCGAGCGGCTCAGCCAGAACAGCGCCTGATTCCGGCCATCCATCCGGGTTCGCCAGCGCTCCAGGACCCGGATCACGCTCGGCCGCTTCGTGCTTCAGTTACGCTCGGAGCAGCGCAGCGACACCACGGAAGGGAACATCTTGACGGGATGGATCGACGGATCATGGCGCCAGCTGAAAGGCTGGGCCAGCCGGCAAGCGGCCACGCTGCGCGATGAAGCGCGCCTGATCGCGACCCGTGCCGAGTGCCTGCGCATCGCCATTGAACGTTCCGAGGGCATCGCCGCCGGGCAGGTTCTGCATGACCTCCGCGAACTGAGGACCCAGGCTCATGATCCAGAATTTTGTTTACGTTCTGAACAACGGCCTCAAGACCAAAGTTGGTGAGTACCTGCCTTCAGTGCCGCTGCTTCAGCAAATCAATGACCCGGAGTACCGACCAAAAGCGTACCAATGGGAGAACGATGGTCGAACGTTTACACGGCAGATTGATGGTCATGACACGCGGACTGCGCACCTCCTGCCCGACGGAGACCGCATCATCGTCCTTCAGGCACAAGCTCATTACGGTGCCGACAACGTCATCGTTCTGGATGCTGCGAACGAACTGCGCCGACGCATCGTCAATCCTTACCGGGATTCGAAATTTTTCATGGCTGGCGACGAATTCTGGTTCTATGGCATCACCGTGCGCGGTGACGACGTCATCTTGAACATTCAGGTGCAACGCAAACTTGCAGGGAGGTCACACGATGCCGTGCCGATCTACGAGGCAAGTTACGACCCCATGACATGGGATTTGAAAAAGATCGAATGGAAACCTGCAACGTAAAATCTCTGTTGAGGAATGTCGAAACCACCGAGGGCAAGAGGCTTCAGATGCTGAGCAGTGAAGGTGGTGCGTTCGACGCCTTGGTGGGCGGCCGATGATCTCGCGCGACGAGGCCATCCGATCGGCCAACGCGGCGCTGTCGCTGCTGGACGATCGCATCGCGAAAGACCCCGCTTACGGTGTCTATGTCCATGCCCGCGAGCAGCTTGAGCGCATGCTGGTCGAACTTGGCTCTCCCTACCTGCTCCCCACACCGAAACGCGAGTGGGTCGACATCGGACTCATGGCGGCGAAGGAACTGGAGTCAACCGATCCGGACTTAGCCAACGCGCTGATGGATGCCGATTACGACTTCAAGCACGCCAGTTGACTTCTTCGGACGCAGAACCTGTCAGGAATGAACCCCGGATACCTCAGCCCGGCCGCCATGGCTCAGGCAGGCTGGCGCGCGGCGACCGCCGCCAACGCCGGCTGAGAAAAAGCGCCCCGTAGGAGTCCGCTCGCGGGAGATGCTCTTTACCCGGGTTTCGGGACTCGGAGCAGCATCGCCCGCGAGCGGGCTCCTACGCGTTCTTGCGCCCGCCGGAGACGCGGTCGCGGTGTTCGAGATCCTGCGCGGTAAAAACGTCGGTGTAGCCGGCTGCATCCAGCAGCTTGCGCGCGGCCCCGCCCTGGTTCCAGCCGTGTTCGAACAGCAGCCAACCGCCTGGTTGCAGGTGCTCGCGGGCGGTGCCGACGATGCGGCGGATGTCGGCCAGGCCGTCGGCACCGGAAGCGAGCGCGCTGGCCGGTTCGAAGCGCAGGTCGCCCTGGGCGAGATGCGGGTCGGCGGCTTCGATGTAGGGCGGGTTGGCGACGATCAGGTCGACGCGCTGGCCGACCAGCGGCGCCAGCCAATCGCCGTGGACGAAGCCCACGTTGGCGATGGCGTGGCGCTGCGCGTTGCGTCGGGCCACGTCGAGTGCGGCGGTGCTGGCGTCGGTGGCGATCAGCCGTGCCTGCGGGCGTTCGCGTGCGATCGCCAGCGCGATCGCACCGCTGCCGGTGCCCAAGTCCGCCACGCTGCCGCGAAAATCCGGTGGCAGGCGCTGCAGCGCCAGTTCCACCAGCAGCTCGGTTTCCGGGCGCGGGATCAGCGTCGCCGGCGTAACTTCCAGATCCAGCGTCCAGAAGCCGCGATGGCCGACGAGGTAGGCCACCGGCTCGCCAGCCTCGCGACGGGACAGCAACTTCTGGTAAGACGTCTGGACGTCCATTTCAAGCGGATCGCCGGCATGCGCGAACAGCCAGCTTCGCGGCCGCTGCAGGACATGCAGCAGCAGGAGTTCAGCCTCGGTGCGGTCGCCCAGCCGTTGCGTCGCCGCGGCCAGCGCCTCGCGCACGTCAGGCATCGCGCCCCGGCCCCGCCGCCGAAGGCGGCAGTTGCGGCGGCACCACGCCCGGCTTCGGCTCGCGCTTGCGCCAGTAGCCGCCATGCGTCCACGCGTCGAAGGCCCAGCGCAGCCAGCCGATCAGCGCATTGGCGAGCCACAGCGCCCAGACCAGCATGGCGAGCTTGTAGATCCACAACGGCAGGCTGAACACGCCGGCCAGCGGCAACGCTCCGTCGCTGCGATCGGCAAACCAGTGCAGGTTCGACCCCGACGAGTGGTTGCCGGCCACATGCATGTCCGGCAAGCCCAGCAGGCCCTGCGGCACGGCGCCGACCAGCACGCACAGTGCCAGCACGGTCAGGGCCGCCAGGCCCAGCTGCAGCAGGTTGAAACGCAGGCGTTCGAGCTGCTCCGGCGCCCGCAGCCGCGCACGCAGGCCCAGGGCGATCAGCCACACCACCACCAGCGCGAACGCACTCCAGGCGAAGGCCGAGAAGCCCAGCCCCAGCAGCACCCAGTGGCGCAGGCGCAACGGCGTCGGGGCGTAGCGCGCCAGCAGCCAGGCGGCGATCAACAGCACCAGCACCTGTGACCAGTACAGCACCGCCGGGCCGTCGGTGGGCCCCCACGTCCACAACACCCAGCGATCCTGCGGCAGTTGCAGGTTCAGGCCGATGTTGGCCGCCGGCGCATGCAGATCCAGCGCAGGCGTGCGCACGCGCGTCGCCACGCCCAGCGGCTCACGCAGATGCACGGCGTAGTCATGCGCGCCGGGCAGCAGCGGCAGGCTCAGCTTGCCATCGCGTATCGCCAGGTTGATCGGCTGGTTGTCACGCCGGGCATCGATCAACTCGCTGCCCGCCGGCAAGTCGATGGCGTGCTCGCCGCCGCGGGTGCTGCGCACGCGCATGTCCAGTCGCAGCTCGCTGGCGCGTTCGCCGCTGCGGATGGTCAGCTGCGCGCCGTCGATGGCGAGACTGTCGCCGGCCACGGCCGCCGGCCGCGTGATCGCCAGTTGCAACTTCTCGCCCGGCAGCGGATCGAAGCGCAGGCCATCGTCGCTGGCACTGGTCGGCACGCCTTCGGCGTCGACGTGCCACATGGGCGCCGCGCCCACTTCCCACACCTCGGAGCGCTCACCCAGCGATGGTGCCTGCAAGGTGATCCCGGCGGAGCGATCGAGCTGGCTGCTCCAGCTCACCATCGATTCGCCGGCCTTGAAGGTGACGTTGATCCTGCCGTCCTTGACCAGCACGCCCTCGCCGCGCGGATGCTCGCCCGGCAGCAGCGGCAGGCTGATGCTGAATCCACCCTCCTGCGGCGCGATGCGCTCGACCCGGTTCAGCACGATCCAGTCCAGCCCCAGGCCGATGCTGCGGGTCAACCGCACATACGGCGGAAAGCTCTGCGCGGTCGGCAGTTGCTTGCCGTCGGCCGCCGTCTGCACGCGGCGCAGGGTGACGCTGTCGCCCAGCACCCGGCCGCCATCGACGCCATCGAGCGACCAGCCCGGGTCGCTGAAGGCGATGCGTTGCGGCGCCAGCGCGAAGTGCAGCGCGGCGCTGTCCACCGCGTCCAGCCGGTAGCGCAGGCTGACGCGGTGCACGCCGCGATCCAGCCGCAGCAGCAGCTGATCATCGTCGCGCAACAGCGCCGGATCGGCCTGGCCGTCGAGGCGGACATCGACCAGCGGCATTGCCTGGTCGGATGTCGGCAACGGCAGCGCCACGCTGGCTCCGGCGTGGGTTTCCAGCACGACCTCCAGCATCGCGCCGTTGACCTGAAGTTGCGCCTGCGCCACCTCGGCACACTGCGGCGCGCACTTCGGCGCCTCGGTGAGCCGGCTGCGCAACTGGCTGAGCAACTGCGCATCCGGCAGCGCCTGCGCGCGTGCGCCGGTGGGCAAGAAGGCGATCGCCAGCAAGGCGGCACCGGCGATGCCTGCAGCACGCGAAGGCAGCCAGTGGTTACGCAGCGGTCGCCACAGCTTCATGGCCAATCGACCCAGCACCACCGCCAGCAAGCCGACCATCACTACGCGCAACAGGCGCACCAGCCATGCCGGTGCGATCACCAGCCGGGTGGTTTGCTGCGGCGTCACCGGCCCCGACCAGCCGAGCCGGTAGTTGTTGCCCTCGTCCCAATGCGGCGTGCCGACGCCGGCCTGGATCACGGTGCGGTTGTCCTGCTCGCTGGCCACCAGTTGGCTGGCCGTCATCCGCGAACCGGTGACAACCACGCTGGCCAGGGTGCCGGGGGCCGCCTGCACGACATTCGCGCTCATCTCGCTCACGGCCCGCGCGCCCGGTGGCGGTGGCGGAGGCGGTGCCGGCACGCCGGCCGCCATCTTGTCGGCGACGACGGCCTGCGGTGCATACGCCGCCGACACCATCCGCGGCGCGCTGCCGTGCTCCAGTTGCGGATGCAGCGCGTACTGCAATTGCGCGGCCGCGAACGGCAGCGCCCACAGCACCGCCAGCGCAAACACGGCCAGCGCGCCGCCGCGCGCAAACCCGCGCAAGCGACCTTCCGGCAGCGCGCGCAGCAACAAGGCGAGCGCCAATGCCAGCGCCAGCGTCCACAGCGGTGCCAGCGCCTCGTGCTGCGCCAGCGCCAGATAGCCCGCCGCCAGCAGGGCCCACGGCCAACCGAGCAAGCGCCCGGCCAGCAACGCAACCAATGCCACCACGAACAGGTCGAGCAGGCTCCATTGCGCGGCCCAGGAATCGTTCGAGCGATCCGCACCGATCACACCGAGCAGACGATAGCCGTGCGGCAGGTGCACGGTAGCCTCGATGCCGTCCAGCGGCAGCTGCCAACCGGAACCCGGCATCGCGCCGACTCCGGCCGGCACGCGCAGGCCGGCTGCCACGTCGATGCGGCGATCGCGCAGCTCGACACCCGCATGGCCTTTCGCATCCCTGGTGACCAGCAGCGGTTCGCCGTCTTCCGAGGCACGCTGCAACTGCCACGGCGCGGTGACGTCGAGCCGCTGGTGATGGCGCAGTTCGCCACTGAGACGATCGGCGACGCTGAAATGCCCACCGTCGAAATCCAGCCACATCTCGCGTTGCAGGTGCAGCGCGTCGCTGCGGCTGCCTTCATTGCCGCGGTTGCCCTGCTCCACGCTCAGCCCGCTGCGGTCATCCAGCGCGTAGGCCGGCAGGTTGGCCCAGTCGCCCGGCACCCCGGCCTGCGCCGCGTCGACCGCATTGCCTTCCACGCGCGTGCCGCGCAGCGCGTTGTCATCGGCGTAACTCCAGACCTCCTGCTTCGGCCACGGCGCGGGCGGCAGGGTCACGCCGACCTTCGCCAGTGGCGCGACGCTGCGCGCCAGCAGGGTCAGCGTCCACTGGCCCGGCCGCAATTGCACGCGCAGATGGCCATCGTTCTCCAGTCGCGCGGGCAGCTCGCCGCTGAGTGCAGTGGCGACGAAACCCGCGGGCAGCACCGGCCCCAGCACCTGCTCGCGCGCGCTGCCGCTGACGTTGAATTGCAGCCGCGTTTCCAGCGTGGCCGGGAGGCCATCGGCCAGGCGGCGATACACGCGCAGCGAAAGCGCATCGGCCGCGCGTTGCGCGCTGGCCGCTTCGCCCAGCGTGAGCTGCCGGCCATCGCGTTCGATTCGCGTCACCGTGGCGCCGTCGACGCGAAGCGTCACCAGCCCGATCGACTCCGGCACGCCCAGGTTGGCGGGTCGCGACGTCCATGGCAGCTCGCCCTGGATGTGATAATCGCCCGACTCCAGCCACAACATCGGTTCGCCCTGATGCTCCAGCACCGTCGCCGGCCGGTTGCCCAGGTTCACCTGCTGCGGCCAGTGGCGACTGTCCCCCGGCAGGGCCACCCAGCTCGGCGCATCCACATGCACCTCCAGGCTGAAGTGCCCGCCATCCTCGCCGGCATCGAGCGCCAGCCACCCCGGCCAGGCGCAGCGGTAACTGTCCTCACCCGGTGCCTGGTCGGCCAGGAACGGGCAAGCGTGCCCGGGCACGTCGTGCAGCACCCAACCCTGCCAGTCACGCAACGGCGGCGGAATGTCCTGCGCCGCCAGCGGCGGGGTCAGCAGCAAGCCCAAGCCCAGCAAAATGCACAATCGACGAAGCATGCTGCTTTACCCCTGTAAGCCGGTCGGCGGGCACAGTGTAAGTGGAACGCGGCGAGCGGACGAAGCGGCCCGTAACTGCGCCAGCCGCGATACGCGTTCGCACATCGCGCACTCCGGATTCAACGCAGCACGGGGTGGAATGGGGTCGAGGCCCGCCCCTCCCTCACGCCTCGTCGTGCCTGCGCAGGCACGCATCGCACTTCGTCATTGCGGGCAGTGGTGGCATTGGAGGGCAGCGGGCCGCACGCAAGCCAGCAGCGGCCGATTGCTTGCAGCTGCAGGAGCGCACTTGTGCGCGATGCTCTTGCTTTCAGAGCAGAGCGGTCGATCGCCCAAGGCGATCGACCGCTCTTCGCTTTGAATTCGGCCAAAGGCATCGCGCGCAAGCGCGCTCCTGCAAGTGCGAGGGATCGACCGTTCTTGTGAGACGGGCGATGCCTGTCTTCGCAGGCATGACGGGGTGTGGGGACGAGGTGGGAGGTCTGTCGAAAGCCCGGCAGCCACGTCATATCTCTCAATCAAAAGAATGGCGCGCCGGCCAGACAACCAGCGCGCCACATGACACATGCTGAGCGAGCGTCAGCGCGGTTACTGCAGGATCGCTGCAGGGTCCTGAGCCTGCTTCAGCGCCGCGCACAGTTCGATCGACTCGCCCGTCTGCGCCAGGCCGCGGGCGATGCCGGCCGCGTCGTCCACGCGCGAATCGAAGAAGGCGTGCAGGCGCGCGGACTCGGCGGTGCTGCAGCCGCCGGCAGCGGCCAGTGACGGCAGGCGGCCGCCGGCGAAGCTGCCGGTACGGGCGAGGATCTGCGGGTAGTGCGCGGTGAACCACTGCCACATCGCATCACGCTGCGCGACGGTATCGCGCTCGCCCATCAGCAGCCGGCCCATCTCGCCCACCTTCACCGTGTCGGTGAGGGCGAAGTTGCGCACCTGCTCGGCCAGTGCCGGATCTTCCGCGCGCGACAGGCCGTCAAGGATGCCGTTGCGCAGCGCCGCGTCGCTGGTCGCAGGCAGTTCGGCGATCAGCGCGTCCACCGCCGATTTGCCGTGCGTCTGCACCGCCACGCCAAGTACCGTGCCCAGCAGGTCGGGATTGGCGGAGGCCAGGTCCAGGCGGCCGTTCGCGCCGCGCTTGAGCGCGGCCTCACCCTGCTTGAGCAAGGCCGCGCGCACTTCCGGCACGCGGAAGTCGAACGCCAGCGCGTCGGCGAGCGTGCTGCGCAGCAAGGCCGCTGTATCCGTCTCGCCGGCCACGCGCTGGTAGCCGAGCTTCTGCAGCCGCGGCAGATACGCCGCGCGAACCCAGCCGTCCACGCGCGCACGCTGCGCGTCGGTGCGCGCCGCGTGGTGCGCGATCCACGCCAGCTGGCCCAGCGGGGCGGTGGCGACGTCGGAGATCGGCGAGGCGGTCAGCGGCTTGAACGCGGCCAGCACGTCGCCGGCATCGAGATCGCCGCGACGGAAACTGGCGCTGACCGCATCGGCATACGCGAGCTGCTCGGCGTCGCTGAGCTGGCCGACCACGGCGGTCAGCCGGGCCAGTTGCGGCTTGTCGAGGCTGAAACGGTAATAGCCGTTGGCGTTCGCGTTGGGCATGACCCAGGTCGGCTTGCCGGCACCGGGCAGCGCCATCGAGCCGCTGGCCTGGTCGAGCATCTTGCACTCCACCTTGCTGGACTGCGCTTCATCCTTGCCGTTGGCGCGGGTGCCGTAACGCACGCACACCGGCACGCCCCACAGGCGCTGCGGATCGCCCTTGCTGCCCAGCGGCAGGTAGCGATCCTGGCTCAGCCGCAGCACGGTCTGGCCGCCCTTGTATTCCAGCTTGGTGCGCACGTAGGGCACGCCGGACTGGTTGAGGAAGCTCTCGAATGCGTGCTTGAACGGCGCGCCCTTGCCCGCCGCGTCGGCGATGGCGTCGACCAGATCATCGGCGGTGGCGTTGCCGAACTTGTGATCCTGGATGTACGCGCGCATCCCCTTGCGAAAGATCTCCTCGCCCACGTAGTTCTCGAACATGCCCAGCACGCTGGCACCCTTCTGGTAGGTAATGCCGTCGAACGCGGTAGTGATGTCGCCGTTGCCGGTGATCGGCTGGCGCACGCTGCGCGCGCTGACCAGGCTGTCGCTGCCCATCGCGCGCTGGCCGCCGCGCACGCGGTCGAGATCGGCGCGGTATTCCGGATGCACCTGCATCGTCACCTTCTGCTGCATCCAGGTGGCGAACGCCTCGTTGAGCCAGATGTCGTTCCACCACTCGGTGGTGACCGTGTCGCCGGTCCACATGTGCGCCAGCTCGTGCGCGGTGACGTTGAACGAGCCGCGCACGTTGCGCGCGGGGGAATCGTTGTCGAGCAGCAGCAGCCAGTCGCGGAAGGTGACCAGGCCGGGGTTCTCCATCGCGCCGGCGGAGAAATCCGGCGCGGCCAGCAGGTCGAGCTTGTCGAACGGATAGCCGAAGCCGTAGTAGTTCTCCAGCGCGTGGATGATGCTCGGCGTTTCGGAGAGGACATGCTGCATGCGATGGCCCTCGCCTTCGGCGGCGACGCCACGCAGCTGCAGCGGCTTGGCGCGGTAAGCGGTCGGCGAAATGTCCGGGCCGGCAACGACATCCCACGGGCCGACCGCGAAGGCCACCAGGTAGGTCGGCAGCGGCACGGTGCGGGCGAAAGTGACGGTCTTCCAGCCCTTGCCGGCGCTCTGCTCGCTCACCGGCTTCGTGTTGGCCACCACGGTCTCGTCGGCGGGCGCGGTGATGCTGATGTCGAACGGAGTCTTGAAGCCGGGCTCGTCGAAGCCCGGGAAGGCGAAGCGCGCGCTGATCGGTTCCATCTGGGTCATCGCATACGGCTTGCCCTTGGCGCTGACCTTGTACAGCCCCTGCAGTTGCGCGTTGAGCGGCGCGGTGTACTCGAACTTCACGCTGAGCTGCTGCGGCTGCAACACGCTGCCGAAATCCACCCGCGCCACGCCGGCCTTCGCATCCGCCGCCACGTACTTGCCCACGTGCACCGCGCCGGCGGCATCGGTGATCTTCACCTTCGACACCTTCAGGTCGGCGCCGTCCAGCCACAGGTGGTCGGAGGCCTTTTCGAGCTTCACCTCGATCGTCGTGGTGCCGGAGAAATCTGCCTGCGCAGGGTCCACCTTGAACGCCAACTGGTACGACTGCGGCACGGCCCAGCCGGGCAGTCGGCCGCGGGGCGCCTGCTCGGCGGAAGCGGCCAGGGTCGAGGCGCCACAGGCGGCAAGCGCGGTGAACAAGGCGGTCTGGACAAGGCGGCGCATGGCTTCACTCCGGGACGGACAAAGCCCCACGCTAGGGGGCGGCATGACTTTCGACCCAGTGCCAGAAGGCATGGCTGGCGGCCTGCGGCATCGTCAACGCTGATTATTTGCGTGGCGCATCATAGGTATGATCTATCTTTCGACGGACCGGGAGCGGCGATGAACCTGCGCGACCTGCAATACCTCGTGGCTCTGGCGGAGCACCGCCATTTCGGTCGCGCGGCGGCCGCGTGTTTCGTCAGCCAGCCCACCCTCTCCACCCAGATCAAGAAGCTGGAGGAGGAACTGGGCGTGTCGCTGGTCGAGCGCGCGCCGCGCAAGGTGCTGCTGACCGAGGTCGGCCGCGACATCGCGATCCGCGCGCGCGATGTGCTGGGCGGCGTGGAACAGATCCGCGCGGTGGCGCGGCGCACGCTGGACCCGGAGTCCGGCACGGTGCGGCTGGGCATCTTCCCCACGCTGGGGCCGTACCTGCTGCCGCATGCGCTGCCGCTGGTGCGCGCTGCCTTTCCCAAGCTGGAGCTGCTGCTGGTCGAGGAAAAGACCGAGGCGATCCTGCGCCTGCTGCGCGAGGGCCGGCTCGACGCCGGCATCCTTGCCCTGCCGCTGCACGAGGACAGCCTGCACAGCGAGTTCCTGTTCGAGGAACCGTTCCTGCTCGCCGTATCCGACGAACACCCGCTGGCGCACCAGCAGGGGCTGCTCAAGCTGCGCGACCTGTCGCACCAGAACCTGCTGCTGCTGGAAGACGGCCACTGCCTGCGCGACCAGGCGCTGGAGGTTTGCCACATGGCCGGCGCCGGCGAGCACTCGGGCTTTCGCGCCACCAGCCTGGAGACCCTGCGCCAGATGGTGGCGGCCAACGTCGGCATCACCCTGCTGCCGGTGATGGCGGTAAAGCCGCCGGTGGCGCCGGTCGACGGTCTGCACCTGATCGAGTTCAAGGGCCACGCGCCCAGCCGCCGCATCGCGATGGTGTGGCGCAAGAGTTCGGCGATGCACGCCTTCCTGCAGCGCCTGGCCGAGGTGTTCCGGCAACTGCCCGCCGAACTGCTGGATGCGCATTCGGCCGCCTCGCAGACAGTATCGGCACCGGCAACCCGTCGCGGCCGCAAGGCGACAAGACCCCAGGCATCCGCCGCCGACGCCGGCTGAGCGCGGCGCCCGCATCGCGTACACTCCGCGCACACCGAGGGTCGGGGCCCCATGCGCAAACTTCTGATCGTCGCCGCCGCGGCATTGGTGCTGCTGGGCGTGCTCAAGCACCGCGAGCACGCCGCCGTGCACCCCGACCCCGGCGTGCTGGCCGCGGTAGCGCCGGAGCAGGTGGATCTGGACCACGGCGCGCAGTTGCAGAAGGGCGACACCACGCTGACCACCCGCGCGCACTTCGATATCACCGCACGCGTGCTCTCGCGCAAGGACTACGGCGGTGCCGATGGTGAGCTGGTGCCGCTGGACCTGGCCATGGGCTGGGGCCGCATGTCCGACAGCGACGTGCTGCAGCACATCGACATCAGCCAGTCCGGCCGCTTCTACTACTGGCACGTGCAGGAGTTCCCGATCCCCCGGCGCGAGATCGAAACCTCCAGCGCCAACATGCACATGATCCCCGCCGACGCCGACGTGAAAAACCAGCTGGAGCAGGTGCGCGCCGGCGAAGTGGTCCACCTCGAAGGCTTCCTGGTCGACGCCAGCCGGCTTGGGGGATGGCATTGGAAGACGTCCATGACGCGCGACGATACGGGGGCGGGGGCGTGTGAGTTGATTTATGTGGAAAGGGTGGATGTGGTGCCGGCGCCATAGGGGCGCGTGAACATGCGCCCCTCGGAAGACCCCAAGCAGAGCCCTACCATGGCCCGGCAACATGTATATCGGCGTTTCCGTGGTGATAAAACATACAAGCCTCGCTTCGCGAGATATGCACGCCGGCGTTCACTGGATGTTGCATCGGGATGGCGAGGCAACTGCTTGACAGGCTGCAAAACTTGAGGCTTGACGGTGCCGCAGCGAGCGTGGAGCATGACGTGCATATGCCCCGATCTGGGGTCTACTCAACGTTATGCATCATGAAGCAGGGGTGCAGTATGCAAAAGGCTGCAAACTTCACGCGTAACACGGCTTCCAAATGTGTTACCGCAAGAATCATGCGCGGGCGCGAGATGCACGCGCAAAACTTCAGCCTTGTTGAGCACAAAACGTGGGCTGCAGCCGAACGAGCAGCCGCTGCATGGATCAAAACAGTTAAGCCCGATTTGCCGCCTCCTGTTCCAATCAAAAACCGCATGACCAAACGCAACACGTCTGGCATTGTCGGTGTACAGCTCAAGCACAGCGTCCGCAAGGGCTGGCATCACTATGCCTGGCAGGCGTTCTGGCCCCAAAAGCCAGGCGGCATCTGCTTCGGTATCGTCAAGTACGGAGATGATCGCGCCTTTGTTTGCGCAGCAATCGCTCGTCGTCTCGAATCCGCAGATCGCAACGTAGTTGAGCAGGAGTATCACCGCATCAAAGGCACGGCGGAGTATCGTGCAATTCTCAGGCGCAAGGCTCTCGTTCCGCCGTGAGCATGATGCGTAACAACTCGGTTAACCGGACGCAAATCCCACTGCGCGGCCTTTGCGCCGGTTACCTCGGGCGTTAGACCTTCTTGGTAGTCGTAAGGAGATTCGAGCATGGCAGCGAAGAAAATGGCAAAGTCAAAGAAAGCCGCCACTACCAAAATAGTGGCCAAGAACCCAAAGACCAAACGCGCGAAAGCAAAATTTCCTCGTCACCCGGTGGGGAAGGCGATCAGGATTGCGGGGGCAATCTTTGATCAAAACGCGGGGAAAGAATGCAGTCGTAAGCAGGCCGCTAAGTTCTTCGGGCTGAGCAGTCCAATCGGACCGTTTAGTGTAGAAATAAGCTCCGCCAACAAGTATGGACTCCTGGAAAACCTAGCGCAGGCATCATCAAGCCTACCGAACTAGCTAAGCAAATTCTTCGCCCTCAGTCGCCTACTGATACCATCGATGGCTATCGACAAGCCATCATGAACGCTCCGGACATTTCAGAGGTATACCAGCACTACCGTGGCGAAAACCTGCCAGATGACCAGTTCTTGCGCAATACAGTCGTCGAGACCTATGGTGTTCCACCGGAAAGTTACGCAGAGTTTAAACAAGTATTTCTTGAATCCCTGGAGACCGCTGAGCTAATAGCTAAGTCTGGCGACAAAATTCGCGTAATAGATGCCTCAGGGAGTGAAGCCGCGTCTGCGTCTGCGTCAAACAGGCTTAAAAAGCTCGAGCGATCAGCCAACATTGGTGCAAATGAATCGTGCTTCGTCATGCAGCCATTTGCTGCGCCGTTGGGCGAGTATTATGACAAAATCTACCGCCCAGCCATCGAGAAAGCCGGCCTCGTTCCGGTACGGGCAGATGCGGACATCTTCGCGACAGGAAAGGTGATGGATCAAGTTTGGCGCGGAATTAACACAGCCAAAGTACTCGTGGCTGAGCTTACCACCAAGAATCCGAATGTTTACTATGAACTCGGGCTTGCACATGCAATGCACAAGCCAGTGGTTTTAGTTTCTGCGAACGAAGACGACGTTCCTTTTGACTTGCAGCATATACGTGTTATTTATTACGATAAATCTGACCCATTCTGGGGCGCAAAACTGATTGATAAAGTTGCCGAAAATGTTCTTTCAGCTATCAAGAATCCAGAAGAGGCTGTTTTCAGAACCGTCATTCACGAGGCAGAGAAGGTCTAACCAGTCGCTGCAACTGACCGCCGATAAAGGCGCCGATAAAGGGACAAAGGGGACGTGGTGCGCAATAAAGGGGACGTGGCTAATTAAAATTGCCCGAGCGTTTCCGATCGGCTTCAGGGGCTGAAGATAAAGGGGACGGAAGATAAAGGGGACGTGGCTAATTAAATCGGGTAGGCCTCAGAATCCGACTCTGTTCTGCTCTCTCATACGAACGACACCATGGGCCTCATGACCTTCAGCATCAACGTCACCCTGGACGGCTGTGTCGACCATCAGGAAGGCATCGCCGACGACGAGACACACGCCTTCTTCACCCGGCTCATGGACGCGAGCGGAGCGATGCTGTGGGGCCGCGTCACCTACGAGATGATGGAGAGCTACTGGCCGGCGGTCGCTCGCGGCGAAGTGGAGGCGCCGCCAGCGATGCGCGAGTGGGCGGTCAAGCTGGAGGCCAAGCCGAAGTACGTGGTCTCTTCGACGCGAAGGGATTTCCCCTGGAACCACAGCCACCCCATCGCCGGCGACCTGCGCGCGGGCGTGCAGAAGCTCAAGGATGCGACACCGGCCGGCGTGCTCCTCGGCAGCGGCAAGCTTGCAACCGAACTGGACCGGCTGGAGCTGATCGACGAGTACAAGTTCCTCGTCCATCCCCGGATCACCGGTCATGGCCCGACCCTGTATCAGGACGGGCTGCCGAGTACACGACGCCTGGAGCTGGTCTCGGCCACGCCGCTCCGCAACGGCACAGTCGCCGTGCACTACCGGCGCGCGCGCTGACCCGGAGATGGGTCGACCTTCACCGCCGGGTGACAGGGTTGATGCGCGATCACGCGCTCAAGGCCTGTTCGGCCACGCGGCATCGGCGCCAGCCGGGACCAAGATGTTCTTTGCCAGCATGGATCATTGAAATGTCCATTGAAGACCAGGAACCATGGCCGGAAGATGTGCCGATACCTCTGGACCATCCGCTCGTGCCAAAGGCTATCGCTGTTGCCATAAGCAAGCTCATCCAGCCTGGCGACGCGATTCATCGTGTTCCGGGCGGCAAAGTGGTGGAATGGTGGCTGATGAACTCCGACGGAGAACTCAGGGATGCGTTCTGGTTGGAGTGAAGTTGTCCCGGAGCAGCGCACGCGAACGGTTCACTACAACCGACTGCCACAACCATGAGCCAACTGGCGGAGCCTCACCAATAGCCCATGCACATCGAACGCATCGACCACCTCGTCCTCACGGTCAAGGACATCCCCACGACCTGCGATTTCTACTCGCGCGTGCTCGGCATGGAGGTCGTGACGTTCGGCGAGGGGCGCAAGGCGCTGACGTTCGGGCAAAGCAAGATCAACCTGCACCAGCAAGGTCGCGAGTTCGAACCCAAGGCCGCCGCGCCGACACCCGGCTCGGTGGATCTTTGCCTGGTCACCCCGGCCCGCCCGCAGGCCGTGCTGGCCCACCTGGAGGCGTGCGGCGTGGCCGTACTCGACGGGCCGGTGCGGCGCACGGGTGCCCTCGGGCCGATCACCTCCATCTACTTCAGAGACCCCGATGCCAACCTCATCGAGGTCTCGAGCTACGGCGAAGCCTGACGACGCGTTGGCGCGACAGCTCGAGAAAGGGTGCCCGGACGAAGGCACGTGCTTGAACGCCGTCATCCCCGCGAGGCGCCTCTTACGGCCGTAGGGCCGGTCAAGCAGGAATGACGAAAGATGGAGATTCCGTCCGCGCGCCGCCAGGCTCCGGTTTGCGCTTACCCGGGTCGGTTGCAGTTGACCATCCACATCGCGCCATGGCGGTCGGTGAGCATGCCGAAGCGCAGCGCCCAATCGGTCTCGGTCATCGGCATGGTCACCTGGCCGCCTTCAGACAAGGCGGCGAACACGCGCTCGGCCTGCTCCGGCTGGTCGACGCTGAGCGACACGGCGTTGCCGTGGATGCCCGGATACGGGCCGCTGTCGGGATTGCACCAGTCCGAGCCCATCAGCACGGCGTCGCCCACCTGCAGGCGCACGTGGGCAATGAGGTGGCGGGTGGCGGGCGGCGCCGCATCGCCGGACATGTCGCCCATGGTCACCTTCATCGCGATCCGGCCGCCCAGGCAGCGGGCGTAGAAGTCGAAGGCTTCGGCGGCGTTGTCCTTGAAAAACAGGTAGCTCACGAGTTGCATCGGTGTCCTCCGGTGGGATGCTCTGCAGGGACGACGAACGGCGCGGGCGCAGATCGACAGTCAGCGCGAATCAGGCGGCCACGGCGATTTCGGGGAAGGGTTCGCGCCAGGCTTCGAGCTCGTTCATGCGCTCGTGCCAGCGCTGGACGGCAGGGAACTCGGCCAGCGGGATGTGCGCGCGGGTCGCGTGCGGAAGCGCCACGGCGAGCGCGAAATCGGCCAGCGTGAGCGAGTCGCCGACGACGTAGTGGCGATGTTGCAGATGGCCGTCCAGCACCGCCGCAGCGCGGCGCCATTCGTGAGAAGCCCGCTCCACTTCGGCGGCGTCTGCCTCGCCCAGGTTGAAACGCGGCCTGATGATGTGCTCGAAGTAAAGCGCGCCGCCGGGCCGGGTGAAGTGCTGGTGGTTCCAGCTGAACCAGCGGACCACATCGATCTGGCGCGCATCCTGCGGCCACAGGTCCGAGTCGCAGCGCGCGGCCAGGTGGCACATGATCGCGTCCGCCTCCCACAGCGCCAGCGCGCCGTCGACCAGGGTGGGTACCTTGCCGTTGGGATTGAGCGCCAGGTACTCGGGACGGCGATGCTCGCCGCGGCCGAGGTCGAGATAGACGTACTCGACGGGGGATTCCAGGTATTTCGCGACCGCGCACGCGCTGCGCGGCTTCAACACGTCGGACCAGTAGAGCTTCATGAGTCAGGATTCCTCTCAAAAATGGGGACTTCCCTGCCGCGACGAACGGCGCCCCGGTGAATCGACAATCGTCGGTCAACCGCGCGGATGATGCTGCGCATGCAGCCGCTTCAGCCCTTCCTTCGCCACCAGAGTGTAGATCTGGGTGGTGCTGAGCGAGCTGTGGCCGAGCAGCATCTGCAGCGCGCGCAGGTCGGCGCCGTGGTTGAGCAGGTGGGTGGCGAAGGAATGCCGCAGCACATGCGGCGAGATGCGTTTGGCGTGGATGCCGACCTGCTGCGCGTAGCGCTTGACCAGGGTCCAGAACATCTGCCGGCTCATGCCCTCGCCGCGGTTGCTGAGGAACAGCGCCGCGGGCTGCCGGCCGCGGGCCAGCGCCGGCCGGGCACTGGCGAGATAAGCGTCGATGCGCGCCAGCGCTTCCTCGCCCACCGGCACCAGCCGGTCCTTGCCGCCCTTGCCGGTGATCCGCAGCACGCCCTGGCGCGTGTTCAGCGCCGCCAGCGGCAGCTCCACCAGCTCGGACACGCGCAGGCCGGAGGCGTACATCAGCTCCAGCATGGCGCGGTCGCGCAGGCCCAGCACGGTGCCGGTGTCGGGCGCGCCGAGCAGGCCCTCGATCTCGCGCTCGGCCAGCGCCTTGGGCAGGCTGCGCGGCATCTTCGGCCGTTCGATAAGCAAGGTGGGGTCGACGAAATCCGGCTCGTCGCGGGCCACGCAGGCGTAGTAGCGGCGAAACGCCGACTGCCGTCGCGCGATCGAGCGGACGGCCGCCGGTTGCGCGCCGTGATAGGCGGAGATGTCCTCGCGCGTGGCCGTGCGCAAGTTGCGTCCGCGCGACGCCAGCCAGCGCGCCAGCGCTTCCAGATCGCGCCGGTACGCTTCGAGCGTGCGCTCGGCCAGGCCGTCCTCCGACCACACCCGCTCGATGAACAGCGCGATGCCGCGGCGATCGGCTTCGGCGATACTGGCGGGGTTTTCTTCCTTGTCCATGCGCACGATGCTGACCATCGCGCGCGCTCCACGCAAGCGATCCGATGCCGATGCCCGCCCGTTCCGACACGCCCTCCGCCATGCCCTGTCCGCTGTGGCGGCGCCTGCTCGCACTGGTCTACGACCTGCTGATCGTGGTGGCGATCGTGATGGTGGTGGGCCTGCTCAGCCAGCTGGCCACCGGCGGGCAACTGGTGCAGGGCGCCGATCACGCGCAGGTGCCGGCCTGGTACCGGCCGCTGCAGGGGCTGGTGGTGTCGGCGTACTTCATCGGCTCGTGGCTGCGCGGCGGCCAGACCGTGGGCATGCGGCCGTGGCACATCCGCGTGACCGCTCGCGACGGCGCCGGCCCGACCTTGCAGCAGGCGGTGCTGCGTCTGCTGGTGGCGGCCGCGCCGATGCTGCTGCTGATGCTGGCGCCCGTGCTGGGCCTGCGCGCCACCTTGTGGCTGCTGCTGGCGGCCTGGGGCGCGTGGTTTGCGGTGGCCTTGTTCGACCCGCGCCGCCGCGCGCTGCACGATATCGTCGCTGGCACCGAGTTGCGGCAAACGGGCTGAGCTTCACGTATTGCACAGCGCCGACGCGGTTCAATCCGCCGATGCCCTCCCCGCCCGCCGCCGAGCTTCGCAGCAACGACGAGTCGATCCGCCGCAACCGTGGCTTCTACGAGCCGTTGTGGACGCGGGCGAACCTGGTCGAACCCTCGCGCTTCAATACCTGGCCCTTGCTGCAGGCGTTGGCGGACGAAGCACCGCGCCGGCTCGAAGTGGCGCCCGGACTGCGCCCGCGGCTGCCGCTGCGCGGCACCTGCTTCGTCGACTTGAGCCATGCCGCAGTACGGCGGCTGCAGGCCAGCGGGGCCACCGCGGTGCATGGCCTGATCGGCGCGCTGCCCTGGCGCGACGCCAGTTTCGACCTGGTCTGCGCGCTGGACATCCTCGAACACGTCGCCGACGACCACGGCGCGCTGGCGGAACTGGCCCGCGTGGCGGCTCCCGGCGCGCGTGTGCTGATGTCGGTGCCGCTGCACCCGCAGGCCTGGACCGCGTTCGACGACTGCGTGGGCCATTGTCGCCGCTACGAGCCGGCGCAGATCCTCGCCCTGCTGGCCGAACACGGCTTCGTGCTGGAACACAGCGCGGTTTACGGCATGCAGCCGAATTCGCCGCGGTTGCTGGCCATGGCCGAGTGGTTCCTCGACCACCAGCGCGAACGCGCGATGTGGTGGTACAACCGCGTGTTCATGCCGCTGGGCCTGCATTTCCAGCAGCCGCTGCACTGGCGCGAGGGACTGGGCGATACCGACGGCGTGGACGAAATCCTGCTGCGCTGCCGCCGCGCAGGTTGAGACCCAGCTCTCTGCCGCATTGCAACACCAGCCGGTCATTCCCGCTAAGATGCAACGGTTTACGACCAACGGCCACACCATCCGATGCTCTATCAAATCCATGAATGGCAGCGCTCGCTGCTCGGTCCGCTGAGCTACTTCGCCGAGGCCAACGCCCGCATGCTCAGTGCCCGCGGCAACCCGTTCGCCGCCTGGCCCGGCGTGCAGCGGCTGTCCGCCGCCAACGAGCTGGTCTACCGGCTGGGCAAGGATTACGAGAAGCCCGCGTTCGGCATCCATGCCGCCGAGGCGCACGGGCAGGAAATCGCGGTGATCGAACGGGTGGCGCTGGCCAAATCTTTCTGCCAGCTCAAGCGCTTCAAGCGCTTCAGCGACGATCCGGCCACCATCGAGAAGATGAAGAAGGATCCGGTGGTGCTGGTGGTGGCGCCACTGTCCGGCCACCACGCCAGCCTGCTGCGCGATACCGTGCGCACCCTGCTGCGCGACCACAAGGTGTACATCACCGACTGGGTCGACGCGCGCATGGTGCCGGCCGCCGAGGGCACCTTCAGCCTGGACGACTACGTCGCCTACGTGGAGGATTTCATCCGCCACATCGGCGCCGAATCGCTGCATGTCATTTCCGTGTGCCAGCCCACCGTGCCGGTGCTGGCGGCGGTATCGCTGATGGCCGCGCGCGGCGAGGCCACCCCACGCAGCCTGACCATGATGGGCGGTCCGATCGACCCGCGGCGCAGCCCCACCAGCGTCGACAACCTGGCCACCCGGCAGCCGCTGGCGTGGTTCAGGGGCAACGTGATCCACACCGTACCGCCGAACTATCCGGGGCGCGGGCGGGAGGTCTACCCGGGCTTCCTGCAGCACGCCGGCTTCATCGCGATGAATCCCGGCCGGCACATGAGTTCGCACTGGGATTTCTACCAGGACCTGCTGCGCGGCGACCAGGAAGATGCCGAGGCGCACCGCAAGTTCTACGACGAGTACAACGCGGTGCTGGACATGCCGGCGCGGTTCTACCTGGACACGATCGAGAAGGTGTTCCAGCAGGCGCTGCTGCCGCGCGGGCTGTGGGACGTGGCCGGCGAGCGCGTGGAGCCCGCCGCGATCCGGCACAGCGCGCTGCTGACCATCGAGGGCGAGCTGGACGACATCTCCGGCCTGGGCCAGACCGAGGCCGCGCACGACCTGTGCAGCAGCATCCCGGCGAAGCGCCGCGCACACAAGGTGATCGAAGGCGCCGGCCACTACGGCATCTTCAGCGGACGGCGCTGGCGCGAGACCGTGTACCCGCAGGTACGCGACTTCATCCGCCAGTTCGACCAGCCGTTCCGGCCGGCCGGGCGCCGTCGCGGCGACGCGAAATAACCGGGCCACTCAGGCCCCGGGCCAGCCCCACAGCGCGTGGTCGAGGTCGCCATCCAGGCCGAAGCGCGACAGCGGCACGCGGCCATTGACCACCTCCACGCCCTCGGCGCGCAGCCGGCGGCACTGCTCGCGGAAGCCACGGCTGCCCGGCGGCATCGCGACGTGGCCGCTGGCCCGCAGCACGCGGAACCACGGCAACTCCATGCCCTCGGGCACCTCGCCCAGCAGCCGCCCGACCAGCCGTGCCCGCCCCGGCAGCCCCGCACGCGCGGCGATCGCGCCATAACTGGCCACGCGGCCGGGCGGAATCGCGGCGATGGCGGCATAGATGCGGGCGTTGCGGTCTTGCATGGGCACTCCGGTACAACCCGCCGACTCGGCAGGCGAGGCCCGACAGAGTAACCTCGGGCTCTGTCCCACGGGAATGGCACCATGCGCCACTTCGAAGCCGTGCGCTCCCACCTGGCCGGCGCGCACCAGTTGCACCACAACGATCCCTACCTGATCAGCTTCGACCTGGCGCTCGGCCAGGGTCGCCACCAGGGCATCTACCTGGCCGAGCTGGAGGGCGAATCCGGCCGTCGCTACCTGCGCGTGTCCACCCCGATCGGTCCGCTTGCCGGCACCGATCCGCAGCGCTGCCTGCGCTTCAACTGGGAGCAGCGCACCGGTTTCCTGGCGGTGGCCGACCTGGACGGTTCGCCCTACCTGCACCTGTGCGAAAACCGCCTGTACGAATTCCTCGACGCCGCGGAACTGGACCGGGTGATCCGCGTGCTGGGCAAGCTGGGCGACCGCCTGGAGCAGGTCATCGCCAGCGACGAGGATGCCTTGTAGCGGTGCCTCAGAACGCCGCGCGATACGCCAGCACGAAGCCGTAGGCCAGCAGCGCGGTGATCGGCAGGGTCAGGATCCACGCCCATACCATCCGCTCCACCACCGACCAGCGAATCGCGCTGAAACGCTTGGCAGCGCCCACGCCCATGATCGAGGACGACACGATATGGGTGGTCGACACCGGGATGCCGAACACCGAGGCGCTGAGGATCACCAGCGCACCGCTGGTTTCGGCGGCGAAACCGTTGATCGGGTGCAGCTTGACCATCTTGTGGCCCAGCGTCTTGATGATGCGCCAGCCGCCGCCGGCGGTGCCCGCGGCCATGGTCAGCGCCGAGACCACCTTCACCCACACCGGGATCACGAAGCCGCCGGCCGGGTTCTCCTCGATGCGCAGGAAGCCGAGTATCCACGGCAGGTGGTCGAACTCGTGCGCCGCGGTGGCGCCGGCCAGCGCCAGCGCGATGATGCCCATGCTCTTCTGCGCATCGTTCATGCCGTGCGCCACGCCCATCGCGCCGGCCGAGAGGATCTGCGCCTTGCCGAACAGCGCGTTGACGAACGGCGTGCGGCCGAACCGACGCGACCAGCCCTGACGGTTGGCGAACCACGACAGCAGCGCGTACAGCAAACCCATCACGATGAAACCGATGATGAAGCCGCCCACCGGCGACACCACCATCGGGATGATGACCTTGGGAATGACGCCGCTGCCTTCGAACCAGCCGCCATGGATCCAGATCACCGAGTCGAAGTTGTTGCCCGACGCGGCCAGCGCGGCGCCGACCAGGGAGCCGATCAGCGCGTGGCTGGAGCTCGACGGCAGGCCCAGCCACCAGGTGATCAGGTTCCACACGATCGCCGCCAGCAGCGCGCAGATCAGCAGCTGCGAGCTCACCTCCAGCACGCCGGCATTGATCAGGCCCGAGGCGATCGTGGCGGCCACGGCGGTGCCGAGGAAGGCGCCGACCAGGTTGGTGCCGGCGGCCATCAACACGGCCTGGCCCGGACTGAGCACCTTGGTGGCCACCACCGTGGCGATGGAATTGGCGGTGTCGTGGAAGCCGTTGATGTAGGTGAACGCCAGCGCGATCACCACCACCGCGATGACGACGCTCATGCGCGAACTCCCGCGGCAAGGCGGCGGCCGGCGGCCGAACGAGGCGAAAGGCGCAGGGTCACGAGCGGGCCCTCAGGAGTTCTTCAGCACGATCGAGTAGACGATATTGCCCACGTCGCGACACTTGTCGATGGCCTTCTCGATCAGCTCGAACAGATCCTTGGCCAGCATCGCGCGCATCGCGTCGCTGCCTTCGACATACAGGGTGCGGTACGGCGCCAGCAGCATGCGATCGCCCTCCGACTCCAGCGCCTGCAGGCGATCCTGCAGCTTCTTCACGCGATCGATGCGCAGGCCGTTGCGCAGCTCGCCGACCATCTCGGCCACCACCTCGCTGGAATGCAGCAGCACCTGCGCGCGCTGCGCGAAATCCACGCCGCCCAGGCGGGCGGAGACGATCTCGTAGCGCTCGGCGAATTTCTCGATGGTCTTGGGGATCTTGTAGAGCGAGGAGTTCAGCGCCTCGATGTCCTCGCGATCCAGCGCGGTGACGAAGGTGTTGACCAGCCCCTCGCTGATCTGCGCGGCCAGCTCCTTCTCCCGCGCGCGGGTCGCCGCGAAGCGCGCCATCACCGAGCCCTGGTCCGGCTTGGTCAGCAGGTCGTGCAGGGCCTGGGCGCTTTCGCTGGCGGCGCTGGCGCTCTGTTCAAGCAGGCCGTAGAACTTGTCGCCTTTGCCGAAAATCGTCTGCAATGAAAACATGCTGGCCATGCCTGAAGGAGCGGGATGACGGAAATGTTACAGGATGCCCGTGCTGCCATGCATCAATATCCGCGTGAAGCGGAGCCCCGCTGCCCTTACACTGTGCCCATGCACCCTCCGACACCTTCGCCGCGATGCTGACCGAAATCGCGCTCGTCTTCGTGCTTGCGCTGTGCAACGGCTTCTTCGCGCTGTCGGAGATGGCCCTGGTCGCGTCGCGGCCCAGCCGCCTCAAGCAGATGGCCCGCACCAGCCGCAAGGCCGCGGCCGCGCTGCGCCACGCCGAGGCGCCGGAGCGCTTCCTCTCCACCGTGCAGGTCGGCATCACCCTGGTGATGCTGGTGACCGGCGCGGTTGCCGGCGATGCACTGGGCGCGCACATCGCCGCCGTGCTGACCGGCGAGCACATGGCCTGGCTGCTGCCGTACGCGCGCGGCGCGGGCATCGTGCTCGGTTTCGCGCTGATCTCGTACATCCAGATCGTGATCGGCGAACTGGTGCCCAAGCGGCTGGCGCTTGCCGCACCGGAGAAGGTGGCGTCGTACGCCGCCATCCCGATGCTGGTGCTGGCGCGGATCACCTCGCCGTTCGTGTGGCTGCTCAACGCATCCAGCGGCCTGCTGCTGCGCCTGCTGCGCATCAATACGCACGGCCGCGGCGTGGTCACCGAGGAGGAGATCCGCCTGCTGGTTGCCGAGAGCGTCGAGGCGGGCGTGATCGACGAGGACGAGCACAACATGGTCAACCGCGTGCTGCGCCTGGGCGACCGCACGGTGGACAGCGTGATGACGCCGCGCATGCGCATCGCCTGGCTGGACCTCACCGCATCGCGCGAGGAGAACATCGAGGTGATGCGGCAGACGCCGTACTCGCGCTACCCGGTGTACCGCGGCGACGAGAGCGACGTGGTCGGCGTGGTCGAGGTCAAGCGCATGCTGCACAGCTTCGCCGAAGGCAGCCCGGAGTTGTTCGGCCATCTGTCCCGGCCGCTGTTCGTGCCGGCCACGGCGCGCGCCCTCGACCTGCTTGAGGAGTTCCGCGACGCCGAGACGCCGCTGGCCCTGGTGGTGGACGAGTACGGCGACATCGAGGGCGTGGTCACCGTCAACGACCTGCTGGCCGCGGTGGTCGGCGCCAGCCAGATCGGCCACGGCGGCAGCGACGAAAGCCCGATCAAGCAGCGCGCCGACGGCAGCTGGCTGATCGACGGCAGCCTGTCCACCGACGACCTGCGCGAACTGCTGCGCACCGGCGAACTGCCGGGCGAGGCGGACCACGATTTCCGCACCGTGGCGGGCATGGTGATGACCGCGTTGGGCCACGTGCCGCAGGTCGGCGAGGTATTCGCCTGGCGCGGCATCCGCTTCGAGGTGGTCGACCTGGACGGCGCCCGCATCGACAAGCTGCTGGTCACCCCGGCGCCCTCGGCGAACGACGCCGGCGGTGAGGAGACTGGCTGACAGGCAGGAGTGAGTGAAGAGGAGTGAGGAGTGAGAGAAGGCTGATGCGGAACCGGCTGTGGCTTTCTCTCACTCCTCACTCCTCACTTCTCGCTCTTCGCCAGTCCCGCCATGCGCTGTGCATCGGCCAGGATGCCGTGCAGCACACGCAACTCGCGCTGGTCCGGCTGGGCGCGCTGGAACAGCTTGCGCAGGCGCAGCATGATCGTGGTCGGCTCGCGGCCCTTGTGGAACTCGATGTCGTCCAGTGTCTGCGCCAGATGGCGGTAGAACTGTTCCATCAGGGCGGCATCGGCGAGCGGCTCGTCGTGCTCCGGCGGTGGTGCGGGCACTTCGTCGCCCAGGGCCGCCATGCGCAATTCGTACGCCATCACCTGCACCGCCTGCGACAGGTTGAGCGAGCTGAAATCGTCCACGCTGGGAATCCGCACCATCGCGTGGCAGTGCGCCAGCTCCTCGTTCGCCAGCCCGCTGCGCTCGTTGCCGAACAGCAGCGCCACCTGTTCGCCGCGCCGCGCGGCAGCCAGCGCCTGTCGCGCGGCTTCGCGCGGCCCGATTTCCGGCAGGGTGATGCCGCGCCGGCGCGCGGAAAGGCCCAGCGCGAAACTGCAGCCGGCCAGCGCGTCGACCAGCTCGCCGTGCACGCCGGCATGCTCGAGCACGTCATCGGCACCGGCCGCCAGCGCGTTCGCCTCGCGGTCGGGGAAATGTGCCGGGCTGACCAGCCCCATCCGCGCGAAACCCATCGTGCGGATCGCCCGTGCCGCGCTGCCGATGTTGCCCGGGTGCGAGGTACGCACCAGCACGAAGCGGAGGCGGGAAGCGAGGTCGGCGGTGTCGGGCATGCGCGGATCGGCGTGGCGGGCGGAACACGCAAGGATAACGGACAAGCGCCGGCGCCGGCCGCTTTCCGCCCGCAGCGGCGGGCGGCCTGCTAGAATCGGCGGCCGCAAACCCCGCTCTCTTCCAAAGTCGATACCCATGGCCAGACCACACGTCACGATCGCGGCGCGCGCCGCGCGTTCCGCAGGCAATGTGATCCTGCGCTACATGAACCGCATCGACGGCCTGCACGTGGTCGAGAAGCAGCAGATGGATTTCGTCTCCGAGGTCGACAAGCTGGCCGAGGCGGAAATCGTCAAGGAACTGCGCCGCGCCTACCCCGACCACGCCATCCTCGCCGAGGAAAGCGGCGCGACCGGCAAGGGTCCGCTGACCTGGGTGATCGACCCGCTGGACGGCACCCACAACTACCTGCGTGGCATCCCCCACTTCTGCGTGTCGATCGCGCTGCTGGAAAAGGGCGTGCCGATCCACGCGGTGGTATTCGACCCGCTGCGCGACGAGCTGTACACCGCCAGCAAGGGCGACGGCGCCTACCTCAACGATCGCCGCATGCGCGTGGGCAAACGCGAGAACCTGGGCGGCGCGATGATCGCCACCGGCTTCCCGTTCCGCCAGCGCGAGCACCTCGGCCCGCAGCTGGACATGACCCGCGCCATCCTCGGCCAGGCCGAGGACATCCGCCGCTCCGGCTCCGCCGCGCTGGATCTGGCCTATGTCGCTGCCGGTCGCTACGACGGCTATTTCGAGATCGGCCTGAAGCCCTGGGACATGGCCGCGGGAGTGTTGCTGGTACACGAGGCCGGCGGCCGCTACTGCGACTTCGCCGGCCGCGACGGCATCCCGGAAAGCGGCAACCTCATCGCCGGCAACCTCAACGTGGCCAAGGCGATGGTCGACGCCATCGGGCAACAGGCGACGCCGGCGCTGCTCAAGGCTTGAGGTAGCCGCGCGCTACTGTGCCCACGCAGTTCACCGGTTCCCATCTGAAAGCGGCGGACACTTCGCGATATCAGGTTCACCGATGCGAGTCGCCGAAATGATGTCCGGCGGCACGGGCGGTGAATCGGGTGCCACGGCCCCGACAGCACCTCCCCAAATAGCGCTCGTGCCGCCGAGCCCCGTCGGCGTAGGGTGCAGACTTACTCCGTAACCACCATCGGGGGAGCGCACGAGTTCCAGTTCGACGGTGTGTTCGCGCATGCCCCAGGAAAAGAAGCCTTGCGCGGGAACGTAGTCACCCTCCGCTGGTGCGCCAACGCGTTCAAGCACGAAGCAGGCATTGTCAGGATCACGCCGAAGCGAATCGCGAAACGTGTAGCCCTGCCGATCCAGCAGGGGTTGCTCGAAGAGAACCATCGTCCCGCTACGGAACACACGAGCTGACGACCCTGCACAGGAACCATGGCAGATTCGCACCACATAGGTGCCCGCGTAAACCGCCGGATGAGTTGCCGAATAGGGCTCGACCGTGCTTCCAAGAAGCGCCGCGATCACGACGCCGGAGAACAGCCACGCCATGGCATCGACTCCCGATGTTGTTCCGAGGAATCATGCGCGTGCGAAACAGCTCGCACAAGAACGACTCGACAACTGCGCGCGCCAACAAGGCCATCGGCGGCTGGCGCGGTTCGCCCGGTCGCACGCTGGCGACCGGGCAATGGACAGACTACTTCACCAGCAGGTTCGCCTGCATCGTCGGGTGGAACTTGCAAAACACCACGAAGCTGCCGGCCTTCGCCGTCATGCGCACCTTGGCGCCCGGCTTGAGGTCGACGTCGAAGCTGCCGTCGCGGGCGGTGGCGCTGTGTTCGAGGATGCCGTGATTGGCCCATTCGATGATGTCGCCGGCGCGCACGTCGGCAGGCATCGGGCCGAAGGCCATCTTGTCGATCACGACCACGTGCACGCGCGGGGCGGGCGCCGCGCCGGCGGCGGTGGCCGGCACGAAGCCGCCCACCAGCGCCAGCGCGATGCCGAGCCAAAGCATCATGCGAAGCATGGCGCGCTCCCTACTTCAGGCTCTGCGCCAGATGCTCGGCATGCATCTGGTGCGACTGGAACAGCTTCAGCCCGGTTTCCAGCAGCGACTTCAGCTCCGCGTTCTGTGCCGCCGGAATCAGCGTGCCGCTCAACGCACCGTTGACGGTCTGGTGGAAGGCGACTTCGTTGGCAGCGTAGGCCTTGTCGTAGGCATCGCCGCTCAACGCGGCGAGTTTGGCCTGTTCGGCCGCGGCGGCGCTGGCCAGCGACTGGCTGGTCGCGTTGTCCTCGGGCGTCACGCCCAGCTTCTTCACCAGCGCCAGCGCCTGCTCGTTCACCGCCGCGTGGTCGCGTGCCATTTCCTCGGCGAAGGCGCGCACCGCGGGGTCATGCGACTTCTGCAGCGCCTGCTTCGCCGCGGTGACGTCGATCGCGCCGGCGGTGTAGGCGATGTGCGCGATCTGCGCGTCATTGGGAGCCGGCGCGGCGGCATCGGCTTGCATGGCGGGACCGGCGGCCAGCGCCAGGCCGAGGATGAGGGCAAACAGCGGCTTGTTCATGATGGGTGATTCCTTGGGTTTGATGGGCGGCACGCAGCGGCCGCCCGTGCCCATCTGATGCAACCGTGGCGCGCCGGTTCCCGCCAATCGGTCACGGGCCGCGGGAACCTCGCGGCATGCAAATGCATCGGATCGGGTGTAGAAGGAGGAAACCATGCCCAACCAAGCCCGTATTGCACCCGTCGACTACGCCACCCTGGATGACCACGCGCTGGTGGCGTGCGTCCGCAACGGCGAGCGCGCGGCGTTCCGACACATCATGCAGCGCTGCAACCAGCGCCTGTTCCGCGTCGCGCGCGCGGTGATCGGCGACGACTCGGAAGCGGAAGACGTGCTGCAGGAATCGTATATGCGTGCCTATCACAAACTGGATTCGTTCCGTGGCGAGGCGACCCTGTCGACCTGGCTGACCACGATCGTGCTCAACGAGGCCCGTGGCCGCCTGCGCAAGCGCCACACCATGGTCGGGCTGGAACAGGTGGACGCCGCACCCGACGACACGCACCAGATCATCCGCTTCCCCTCGGCCTTCGGCAGCGAGGACCCCGCCGCCTCCGCCGCCCGCGCGCAGATCCGCCACCTGCTCGAGCACGCCATCGACGAACTGCCGCCGGCTTTCCGCGTGGTGTACATGCTGCGCGAGGTCGAGGAATGCAGCGTGGAGGAAACTGCCAGCCAGCTCGGCATCAAGCCGGAGACGGTGAAAACCCGCCTGCATCGCGCCCGCCGCCAGCTGCGCGCCGCGTTGCACGACAAGCTCGCCACCACCGTCGGCGAGGCTTTCGCCTTCATGGGTCGCCGCTGCGCCCGCGTCACCGACGCGGTGATGGCGCGACTGGACGCCGAGACGGGCGAGGCCTGACGCCGGTCAGGACGCGCCAGCCCCACCCTCGCGCAGGAAATCGCGCAGGAACGGGATGGTGACGCGCCGCTGCGCGGCCAGCGAGGCGGCGTCCAGCTTGTCGAGCAGGTCGAGCAAGGCGCCGAGGTCGCGCGCATAGCGGGCGAACAGCCAGTCAAGCACGCTGTCGTCCAGCTCGATGCCGCGCGAGGACGCCTGCGCCTTCAACACCGCGCGCCGTTCGTCGTCGTCCAGCGGCTTCAACGCGAACTGGGTGCAGGCGCCGAGGCGCGAGCGCAGGTCGGGCAGCTCGATGCCCATCTGCGCGGGCGTGGCGTCGGCGGCGAACAGCAGCGCGTGACCCTCGGCTCTCGCGCGGTTGTAGAGGTCGAACAGCGCATGTTCCGCATCGCGCTTGCCGGCGATGGAACCGAGATCATCCAGCGCCAGCAGCTCGCTGCCGGCGACGCCGCGCATGACGGCCGCGGCATCACCCATCGTGGCCAGCGGCAGGTATTGCGCGCGCCGGCCGGCCGCGGTGGCGGCCTGGCAGGTGGCCAGCAGGAGGTGGCTGCGGCCGCTGCCGGCCACGCCATGCAGGTAGATCCAGGGCACACCGGGCTCCACCGCGAAGCGGCGCAGCGCAGCCAGCGCGGCCGCGTTGGCGCCGGCGTGGAAATGCTCGAAGCGCTGGCGTCGAGGCCAGCGCAACGCGAGCGGCAGTTGCGGGTTCATTCGACCGGCCGGTCCCCCGGCGCGGGCGCCACCTGCGCCCCGGCAGCGACGTCGCCATCGGCGCGCACGGCCACCTCGACCTCGGCGATCACCGGATCGGCGGGCCCCTCGTCGTTGTACAGCTCGCTCATCCGGTAGCGCTCGACCAGGTAGCGCAGCAACACCACGATCACCGACGCAGCAGGCAAGGCCAGCAGCACGCCGAGGAAGCCGAACAGGTAACCGCCGGCCAGCACCGCGAAGATCACCGCCACCGGATGCAGGCCGATCTTGTCGCCAACCAGCTTGGGCACCAGCACGTAGCCTTCCAGCAGCTGGCCCAGCATGAACACGCCGCACACCATCAGCACGTGGGCCCAGTCGCCGAACTGCACCAGCGCAGCGATGATCGCGGCGACGAAGCCGATGATGAAACCGAGATACGGCACGAAACTGAGCAGGCCGGCGACCATGCCGATCAGCAGGCCGACCGACAGGCCCACCAGCCCCAACCCGGTGCCGTAGAACACGCCCAGCGCGAGCATCACCAGCAGCTGGCCGCGCACGAAGGCGCCGAGGATGGCATCGGACTCGCGCGCCAGGTGCGCGATGGTCGGCTGCACCGAGCGCGGCAGCATGCCGTCGATGGTGGCCACCAGCCGATCCCAGTCGCGCAGCAGATAGAACGCCACCACCGGGATCAGCACCAGGTTGGTCAGCCACATGGCGATGCCGACGCCCGAACGCGAGACCTTGCCGATCACCGCGGTGGCGACGCCGCCGATCGAGCCGATGTGCGCCTTGATGGTGCCGAGCAGGCGCTCGCTGTCGAAGGTGTGCGGGTCCAGGTGCAGTCGCGCCTGCAGCCATGGCCAGGCCACGTTCTGCGCCCAGTCGCCGTAGCGCGGCAGGTTGCTGACCAGGTTCTCGACTTGGTGGACGATCATCGGGATCAGCAGCAGCAGCACGCCGACGACCACCACCAGGAGCACCACGAAGACGATCGTGGCCGCCCACATCCGCTTCAGCCCCAGCCGCTCCAGCCGGTCGGCCAGCGGATCGCCCAGGTAGGCCAGCATCGCGGCGATCGCGAACGGCATCAGCACCGGCGCCAGCAGCCACAGCAGGTAGACGATGACGGCGGCGAGCGCGAACAGCTGCCAGCGCCGCGAGATGTCCTTGTCCCGGGTCACCCGATCCACCGCCTTCACCGCAGCCAGCGCAAGTTGGCGTCCGCACCCTCGTGCGGTTCGCCCTGCAGCAGCAAGCGCCCGCCCGCGGCGAGGCTGGTGGCCAGCGCCTTGATCGGCATCGACGCGGTGACACCCAGCAGGACGCCGTCGTTCAGCGCACCGATCGTGGTCACCTGGTGCACCGAGGGATCGCTGTCGAGCGTGGCGAGCAGGCTGGCGTACTCATCGGCCGAATCCACGCCGCTGATCCACAGCTTGCCTTCGCTGGTCGCCGCGCCGATCACGTTGAGCTGCTTGCCCAGCCGGTCGACCAGGCCGTTGCCGGCATCGGCCAGCACGGCATCCTCGTCCGTACCCTGGTTGCTCCAGCGCTGCGCCTGGCCGCCGGCAATCAGCGTCCAGTCCGCGGTGCCGGCGTGCAGGCTGCCGAGCAGGACCAGGCCGGTGTGGTACTGCCGGTTGATGCGCGCCAGCGTGGCCGGGTCGGCCGCCGCGACCAGCGCCGGATCGGGCTCGCTGCCGGGCTCGGGGAAGACCACCGTGGTGCCGCGCGCCGCGGCAGTGGTGGCCAGGCTGGCCAGTTGCGCCGGATCGACGGCGCTGCCGTCGGCCTGCTGCACCAGCAGCAGCACCGGCGGCTTGATCCCCGCGCTGGCCACGCCGAGCTTGCCGATCAGCCGACGCACCGAGGCCGGCGCGAAATCCACGTCCAGCACCAGGCCGGTGGCGGCGCGCTGGTACTGGAACTTCTGCACCAGCGAACTGGCGCTGCCCAGCGCCTCGGCGTAGCCCGGGTTGGCGCGCAGGTCCTGCCCGCCGGCCACCCGCGCCATCACCTGCGCCAGCGCGGTGGAGAACGCCTGGTCGCGCTGCTCGTCACTGGTGTCGGTCACCGGCACGGTGACCGAATACGGCGAGCCGGCCGCCTGCGCATGCAGGCGCGGCAGCGCCGCCAGCCCGAGCAGCAGGAACACGATCCACAGACGGTGCAGGCGCATGGGCACGGCGATCTTCCTGAAGAAAACACGGGTGAAGTCTGCCCAATCCCGCCCGAAGCGTCCATCCATGCGGCGCGGCGGCGACCGGATGCCGCGGGTTTCGGTGGCGCATGCTGCTAAACTTGCGTGTTTCTGCCACGCCGGTTTCCGCCATGTCCGACGCCCTCACCTACCGCGCCGCCGGCGTCGATATCGACGCCGGCAATGCCGTGGTCGAACGCATCAAGCCGCTGGTCAAGCGCACCTTCCGCCCCGAGGTGATGGGCGGGCTGGGCGGCTTCGGCGGCCTGTTCGATCTCTCCGGCCGCTACCGGGAGCCGGTGCTGGTGTCCGGCACCGACGGCGTCGGCACCAAGCTCAAGCTCGCCCAGCAACTGGGCCGGCACGACACCATCGGCATCGACCTGGTCGGCATGTGCGTCAACGACGTGCTGGTGCAGGGCGCCGAGCCGCTGTTCTTCCTCGACTACTTCGCCACCGGCAAGCTGGACGTGGACACCACCGTGGCCGTGGTCGGCGGCATCGCCAGGGGCTGCGAGCTGGCCGGTTGCGCGCTGATCGGCGGCGAAACCGCCGAGATGCCCGACATGTACCCGCCCGGCGAATACGACCTGGCCGGCTTCACCGTCGGCGCGGTGGAAAAGTCACGCATGCTGAGCGGCGCGTCGATCGTGGCCGGCGACGTGGTGCTGGGCGTCGCCTCGAGCGGGCCGCACTCGAACGGCTATTCGCTGGTGCGCAGGATTCTCGAGCGCGCCGGCAACCCGTGGGAGCTTGATCTCGGCGGCGTGACCCTGGCCGATGCGCTGATGGCGCCAACCACGATCTACGTGAAGCCGATGCTGGAGTTGTTGAAGGAAAGCGTGGTCCACGGACTCGCCCACATCACCGGCGGCGGCCTCAAGGAAAACATCATCCGCGTCGTGCCCGACGGCCTCGGCCTCGCGCTGGACGCATCGGCCATCGTGCTGCCGCCGGTGTTCGACTGGCTGATGCGCGAAGGCAAGGTCGCGCGCGAGGAAATGTGGCGCACGTTCAACTGCGGCATCGGCTTCACCGTGATCCTGCCGCCCGACGCCGTGGCCGACGCGTCCGCGCTGCTGGCGCAGCACGGCCTGGTCAGCTCGGTGATCGGCGCGGTGGTGAAGGCACAGGACGACGAGCGCGTGCATATCGGCTGACATATCGTGCCCGCCCGCGCTGCGCCGACATACCGTTCGCCCTGAGCGCAGCGCACGCGGAAAGCAGCCGGAAATGGCTGCTTTTTCAGGAAGCGAGGAAGCCGAAGGACCCTTCGACTCCGACCCTGCGGGCCCACGCTCAGGGCGAACGGCGAAAACCATGACCTCACCAACACGCATCGCCGTCCTCGCCTCCGGCCGCGGCAGCAATCTCGCCGCGCTGATTGCCGCGCGCGACGCCGGCACCCTGCCGGTGGAATTCGCCCTCGTGGCCAGCGACAAGGCCGACGCCGGCGCGCTGCGCCTGGCCGAGGCGGCCGGCATCCCCACCCTGGCGCTGTCGCCGAAAGCCTATCCCGATCGCCGCGCCTACGACTTGGACCTGTTCGGCCGCGTTGCCGCCAGCGGTGCCGAGCTGCTGGTGCTGGCCGGTTTCATGCGCGTGATCGACGCCGAGGCATTGCGTCCGTGGGTCGGCCGCGTGATCAACATCCATCCTTCGCTGCTGCCGAAGTACCGCGGCCTGCACACCCATCGGCGCGCGCTGGAAGCCGGCGACGCCGAACATGGCGCCAGCGTGCATTTCGTCACCGCCGAGCTCGATGGCGGCCCGGTGATCGCCCAGGCACGGCTGGCGATCGAGGCCGGCGACGACGAACAGCGCCTGGCCGAGCGCCTGCTGCCGCTGGAACACCGCCTGCTGCCGGCCGTGCTCGGCCTGCTCGCCAGCGGTCGCCTGCAATGGCGCGACGGCACGGCGCACCATGCCGGGCAGCCGCTGTCGGCCCCGCTGCTGCTGGGCGACCACGGCCTGGAGTGATGCACCATTCAGGCCGGCGCGGGCAGACTCCGGGCATGACCATGCGACCCCTGCTCGCCACCCTGCTGGCCCTTTCCTTCTGGCTTGGCACCGCCACCGCGGCCACCACGCCGGGCGCCTTCACTGCCACCTACGAGGTGTCGCGCGACGGCAGCCCGATGGGCACCGCCACGGTGAGCCTGCAGAACGACGGCAACGGTCAGTGGACCTACCGCAAAGCGGTCAAGGGCACCGGCGGCCTCGCCGCGCTGCTCGGCGCCAGCACGGACGAGACCTCACGCTTCCGCTGGAAGGGCCAGCTGCCCGAGGCGATCAGCTACGACTATCAGCTGCGGACCGGGATCAAGGACAAGACGCGCCACCTGCGCGTGGACTGGAACGCCCGCCAGGTGCACGTCGAGAGCAGCAAGGGCAGCGAGAGCTATCCGGCGCAGCCGGGCATCGTCGAGCGCAACACCTTGCCGCTGGCGCTGGGCGTGGCCCTGCAGGACGGCCAGCAGCAGGTGGCGCTGGCGGTCGCCGTGCGCCAGCGGGTGGAGACCCAGCAGTTCAGGGTCGTCGGCAAGGAAAACATCCAGGTTCCCGCCGGCAGCTTCCAGGCCCAGCGGGTCGACCGCACCGATGCCGACCGCGGCTTCAGTGCCTGGTATGCGCCCGAGCGCTACCCGCTGCCGGTCAAGCTGTCGCAGCACGATGGCGGCGACCTCACGATGGAGCTGGTGAGCTACAAGGCCGACTGATCCGTAGGAGCCCGCTCGCAGGCGATGCTTTTGGCGAATCCCCAATGCTGAGTCCCGGCACAAAAGCACCGCCCGCGAGCGGGCTCCTACGGGTGGGGACGCGGTCCTAGGACGCCGGATCAGCTCGGCAGGCGCCGGATACGCGCGCCGAGCACGCCGAGCTTCTCCTCGATGTTCTCGTAGCCGCGGTCGATGTGGTAGACGCGGTCGACCACGGTTTCGCCGCTGGCGACCAGGCCGGCCAGCACCAGGCAGGCCGAGGCGCGCAGGTCGGTGGCCATGATCGGCGCGCCGCTCATGTGCTCCACGCCCTTCACGATCGCGGTGTTGCCTTCCAGTCGGATGTCGGCGCCCAGGCGCTGCAGTTCGTGCGCGTGCATGAAGCGGTTCTCGAACACCGTCTCGGTGACCACGCCGGTGCCTTCGGCCACGCAGTTGAGCGCGGTGAACTGCGCCTGCATGTCGGTCGGGAACGCCGGGTACGGCGCGGTGCTGATGTTGACCGCCTTCGGCCGGCGCCCGCCCATGTCCAGCTCGATCCAGTCGTCACCGGTGGAAATCTGCGCGCCGGCTTCCTCCAGCTTGGCCAGCACCGCGTCCAGCGTGTTGGCGCGCGCGTGGCGCGCGCGCACCTTGCCGCCGGTCATCGCCGCGCCGACCAGGAAGGTGCCGGTCTCGATGCGGTCGGGCAGCACGCTGTACTCGGCGCCGTGCAGGCGCTCCACGCCGTGAATCACCATGGTGGAACTGCCGGCGCCCTCGATCTGCGCGCCCATCGCCATCAGGCAATGCGCCAGGTCCACCACCTCGGGCTCCTGCGCGGCGTTGTCGATGATGGTGGTGCCCTGGGCCAGGGTCGCGGCCATCATGATGTTCTCGGTGCCGGTGACGGTGACCATGTCCATGGTGACGCGCGCGCCCCTCAGCCGCGACGCCTTCGCCTTGATGTAGCCGTTCTCCACCGTGATGTCGGCGCCCAGCGCCTGCAGCCCGCGGATGTGCTGATCGACCGGGCGCGAACCGATCGCGCAGCCACCGGGCAGCGAGACCTCGGCCTGGCCGAAGCGCGCCACCAGCGGGCCGAGCACCAGGATCGAGGCGCGCATGGTGCGCACCAAGTCGTACGGCGCCACGCAGGTGCTGGTGGTGCGCGGGTCGACGTGCATCTTCATGCGGTCGTCCAGCACCAGTTGCACGCCCATCTGGCCGAGCAGCTCGATGAAAGTGGTGACGTCGTGCAGATGCGGCACGTTGCCGATGCTGACCGGCTCGTCGGCCAGCAGGCAGGCGGCGAGGATCGGCAGCACGGCGTTCTTGGCGCCGGAAATGCCGACCTCGCCATGAAGTGGCACGCCGCCGTTGATGAGGATTTTGGCCATGGAGAGCTGGGAATCGGAAATGGGAAAGGGGGAATCGGAAAAGCCGGATGCGAGAACCTGGGAGGGAACGGCGGCTGCCATTCCCCATGCCCTATTCCCTGTTCCCGGCCTCCTCCGGCGTCAAGGTCTTCAGTGCCAGCGCGTGGATCGCGCCGCCCATCAGCTCGCCCAGGGTGGCGTAGACCAGTCGGTGGCGCGCCAGCGGCAGCTTGCCGGCGAACTGGCTGGCGACGACGGTGGCTTCGAAATGCACGCCGTCGGCGCCGTCGACCTCGGCCCGGGCGCCGGGCAGGCCTGCTTCGATCATCGCCTGTATGCGGTTGGGGTCCATGGGCGTTCCATACGGAGTCGTGCCGGCGAAGCCATGGGTGGCGCGCGTGGCGGCACCATGGGGCAGGCAAAGACGTTAAAATGCGAATATGCCATGGTAATGGAATTCTTCTGGCACAGAAACGACGTCGGCGCCCTTCCCCCACTTGAGCTCACATGAACGCACGCATCGCCCCACCCGCGTCGAACGCACCGAGCCCCGACGCCATCATCCGCAGCGCCCGTACCGTGATCGCCACCGAGGCGACCGCGATCGCCGCGCTGGAGCAGCGCATCGGCGACGACTTCGCCGCCGCCTGCAGCCTGATCCTGGCCTGCAAGGGCCGCGTGGTGGTCAGTGGCATGGGCAAATCCGGCCACGTGGCGCGCAAGATCGCCGCCACCCTGGCTTCCACCGGCACCCCGGCGTTCTTCGTGCACCCGGGCGAAGCCAGCCACGGCGACCTGGGCATGATCCTGCCGCAGGACGTGGTGCTGGCGATCTCCTACTCGGGCGAGACCGACGAACTGCTGTTCATCCTGCCGGTCATCAAACGCCAGGGCATCCCGCTGATCGCGATCACCGGGCGCGCCACCTCCTCGCTGGCGCGCGAGGCCGAGGTACACCTGGATGGCAGCATCTCCAGCGAAGCCTGCCCGCTCGGGCTGGCGCCGACCACCAGCACCACGGTGGCGCTGGTGCTGGGCGACGCGCTGGCGATCGCGCTGCTGGAAGCGCGCGGCTTCACCGCCGACGATTTCGCCCGCTCGCACCCGGCCGGCGCGCTGGGCCGGCGCCTGCTGCTGCACATCAGCGACGTGATGCACAGCGGCGACGACGTGCCGCGGGTGTCGCCCGATGCCTCGCTCACCACCGCGCTGATGGAAATGACCCGCAAGCAACTGGGCATGACCGCCGTGGTGGATGCCGAGCAGCGCCTGCTGGGGGTGTTCACCGACGGTGACCTGCGCCGCGCGCTGGACGACGAGGAGGTCGACCTGCGCGGCGCCCGCGTCGCCGACCTGATGACCCGCGGCCCCAAGACGATCGGCGCCGAGCGCCTGGCCGCCGAGGCCGCGCAGCTGATGGAGAAGCACCAGATCCACGCGCTGCTGGTGGTCGACGACGAACAGCACGTCGTCGGCGCGCTGAACATTCACGATCTGCTTCGTGCGCGCGTGGTCTGATTTGCCTTGGCAAATCAGAAAATCAGGCAAGCTCGCGCTTTCGCTCTGAAACCCGAAATCACAATCGTGCCCAATCCCGTCTATCTCACCAATCTTCCGGCAGCGATCCTTGAGCGCGCGGCCCGCGTACGCCTGGCCGTGTTCGACGTCGACGGCACGCTCACCGATGGCCGCCTGTGGTACGGCGAGGACGGCCGCGAGACCAAGGTGTTCCACGTGCACGACGGGCTGGGCCTGAAACGGCTGCAGGCCTACGGCGTGCAGGTCGCGCTGATCACCGCGCGGATCAGTCATCCGGTGGCGCTGCGCGCCGAGGAGCTGGACATCGCCCACGTCTACCAGGGCCAGGGCAACAAGCGTGCCTGCCTGAACGAATTGCTCGACGCGCTGCAATTGCAGCCCGCGCAGGTGGCCTACGTCGGCGACGACCTGCCCGATCTCGCACCGATGCGCGTGGCGGGCCTGGCCGTGGCGGTGGCCAATGCACACCCGTGGATCGCCGAGGCGGCGCACTGGCAGACGCGTGCGCCCGGCGGCGAAGGCGCGGCGCGCGAGGTGTGCGACCTGATCCTGCATGCGCAAGGCCACGGCGACGCCGAGCGGGAGCACTGGCAGTGAGCTTGCGCCAGTGGCTGCGCGACCGGCGCCTGCCGGCCGCCATCGTGCTGGTCGGCCTCGCCGCGGGCACCAGCCAGTTGCTGCTGTGGTGGCTGGGCCCGGCACCGCGCGCGCGCGACTTCGTCGGCCCGCCGCGTTCGAGCTACACCTTGAACGATGCCCGCGTCACCGAGTTCGGCGTCGACGGCAAGCCCAGCGTGTACCTGCAGGCGCCGCGGGTGGACCGGCGCGAAGGCGACGAGTCGCTGTATCTCGACTCGCCCACGTTCCAGATTCCTGCCGAACAGGCCGGCGTGCCGCCGTGGCGCGGCAAGTCGCGCTACGGCTGGGTCAACAAGCCGGGCACCGTGCTCAAGCTGCAGGGGCCGGTCGAGCTGCACCGGGATGCCTTCACCGACGCGCACGGCGTGGCCCGCCCCGATGCCGGCGTGAAGACCTCGGAAGTCACCGCGTGGCCGCGCGAAAACCGCCTGGAAACGGCCCAACCCGCCCAGCTCACGCAGGGCGACAGTAGAATGAACGGGGTCGGCATGCGCGCCAACCTCTCTGACAACCACCTGGAACTTCTCCATGACGTCCACGGCATCCTCTTTCCGCACCCACGGAATGCTCCGGCTCGCCCTGCTCGTGCTGGGGGCGCTGCTGCTGCAGCCCGCCCTGGCCAGGAAGGATGACCGCAGCCAGCCGATGCGGGTGGTGCATGCCGATTCGTTCAGCGGCTTCAATGCGCCCAACAGCGTCACCACGCTCAATGGCCACGTCGAGCTGAGCCAGGGCACGCTGCGGATCACCGGCGACTTGGCCAAGATCTACGTCGACGGCAACCAGCAGCTGAGCCGCATCGTGGTCACCGGCAACGCCCACATCCAGCAACTGGACGACGCCGGCAACCTGATGTCCGGCGACGCGCGCACGCTGGACTACGACAACATCAAGGGCATCGCCACGCTCAAGGGCCAGGCCGCGGTGCACCAGCAAGGTCGCGGCGAAGCCCATGGCGACACCCTCACCTACAACACGCAGACCAGCGAGATGACCGGCAGCAGCGGCAACGACGGCATGGTGCACATGATTTTCCTGCCCAAGCCGCAGCCCGCTACCGCGCACTCCGCCACCGTCCCTCCCGCCCCCGCGTCTTCCGCCGCGGCGCCGGCCGCCGCGGCCAGCAGCCCGACGCCGCAGGGGCAACACTGACCCCATGCTCTCCGCCGAAGGTCTGCAGAAAAGCTTCAAGTCGCGCCAGGTCGTGCGCCATTTCGCGTTCTCCATCCGCGAGGGCGAAGTAGTCGGCCTGCTCGGCCCCAACGGCGCCGGCAAGACCACCTGCTTCTACATGGTGGTCGGCCTGATCGAGGCCGATGCCGGCACGATCACCCTGGACAAGCGCGACATCACCGGCCTGCCGATGCATGCACGCGCCAAGCTTGGCATCGGCTACCTGCCGCAGGAGGCGTCGGTGTTCCGCCGGCTGAGCGTGGCAGACAACATCATGGCGGTGCTGGAACTGCGCGAGGGGTTGACCTCGAAGCAGCGCGACAGCGAGCTGGAAAGCCTGCTCGACGAATTGAAGATCGCCCACATCGCCGGCCAGAAAGGCATCAGCCTGTCCGGTGGCGAGCGGCGCCGCGTGGAAATCGCCCGCGCGCTGGCGGCCAATCCGCGCTACATGCTGCTGGACGAACCGTTCGCCGGCGTCGACCCGATCTCCGTGGGCGAGATCCAGCGCATCGTGCGCCACCTCAAGGAACGCGGCATCGGCGTGCTCATCACCGACCACAACGTGCGCGAAACCCTGGGCATCTGCGACCGCGCCTACATCCTGAACGAGGGCGAGGTGCTCTCGCGCGGCACGCCGGCGCACATCCTGGCCGACGAAAAGGTCCGCGAGGTCTATCTGGGCCGCGAATTCCGGCTCTGAGCGAGGGCGTGACGGGCCGCGCTGGCCGCGTCTCCGGCCACGCGCTAGGATGGCCGCACGTTCCTTCGACCTGGCTGGCATGAAACCCGCATTACAGTTTCGCCTCCACCAGCAACTGACCCTGACGCCGCAACTGCAGCAGGCGATCCGCCTGTTGCAGCTGTCGCAGCTGGAGCTGGAAGCCGAACTGCGGCAGATCGCCGAGAGCAACCCGTTGCTGGAGTTTGCCGAGGAGGCCGAGGACGAGGAAACCGAAGGTCTCGACGACGCCGAGAACAATTTCCAGCTCGCCGACAAGGCGCCCGAGAGCCACAGCGAGAACGATGAAGGCGCCATCGACTGGGCCGACGGCGGCGGCGTGGCGGAGTCGCCGATCGACTTCTCCAGCAACAGTCCCGGCAACGGCAGCGGTTCGCGCGGCGACGAGGATTTCGAGCCGCAGAACGCCGCCCCGGAAACCCTGCAGCAACACCTGACCTGGCAGCTCAACCTGGCCTCGTTCAACCCGCGCGAACACCTGATCGCCACCGTGCTGATCGACGCGCTCAATCCCGCCGGCTACCTGGCCGAGGGGATGGAAGCGGTGCTCGCCGCGCTGCCAGCCGGCTTCGACGCCAGCGTGGAGGAAGTGGAGGCGGTGCGTCGCCGGCTGCAGGGCTTCGACCCGGCCGGCGTCGGCAGCCTGGACCTGCGCGACTGCCTGCGCGTGCAACTGGAGCAATTCGACCCCGACACCCCGCATCGCAGCCTGGCGCTGCGCATCGTCGACAGCGAGCTGGAATTGCTGGCGCGCAACGACATCGTGCGACTGGCGCGGCGCCTGCATGCCACGCCCGACGACGTGGCCGAGGCCGCCGTATTGATCCGCAGCCTGGACCCGCGCCCCGGCGCGGCGCTGGACGCCACCCCGGTCGAGTACGTGGCGCCGGACGCCTATGCGATCCGCGACGGCATGCGCTGGCGGGTCAGCCTCAACCCCGATTCGCAGCCTCGGCTGGGCCTGAACCAGCACTACTGCGGCCTGATCGCCAAGGCCCGCGGCGAGGACGCCAGCTGGATGCGCGGCCAGCTGCAGGAGGCGCGCTGGCTGATCAAGAGCCTGGAATCGCGCGCCGAAACCCTGCTCAAGGTGGCCGAGGCGATCGTGCGCCGGCAAAGCGCCTTCCTCGACTACGGCCCGGAGGCGATGCATCCGCTGGTGCTGCGCGAGGTGGCCGAGGAGGTGGGCATGCACGAATCCACCATCTCGCGGGTCACCACGCGCAAATACCTGCACACGCCGCGCGGCACCTTCGAGCTGAAGTATTTTTTTTCCAGCGGCGTCTCCACGGAGGATGGCGGCAGCGCCTCGGCCACTGCGATCCAGGCCATGCTGCGGAAGCTCATCGAGGCGGAGAATCCGCGCAAGCCGCTGTCCGACCAGGCCATCGCCGAAGAATTGCAGGCCAAGGGCATCCAGGTCGCCCGTCGCACCGTGGCCAAATACCGGGAGGGGCTGCGCATACCCACATCCAGCGAACGCCAGCGCGCCGGCTGACCCGCCGCGACGCGCGGAGGAAACGGGGGAACTTGCTTGTCGCCAAAGTGTTCCCATGTCTTGTAGACGAGATGACTGAAAGACGTGCCAGGTCGAGCCGACCGCGGCACGTCCACCCGCCGCGAAACGCGGCACTGCACCACCAGAGGAGGCGCCTCCATGCAATTCCAACTCAGCGGCCAGCAGATTGAAGTCACCCCGGCGCTGCGCGACCACGCCACCGCCAAGCTCGACCGCCTCACCCGCCTCGACGACAAGCTGAAAAGCCTCGTGATCGTGCTCTCGCTGGACAAGCTCCAGCAGCGCGCCGACGGCACCCTGAGCGTGGTCGGCGGCACCCTGCACGCCGAAGCCACCGAGGCGGACATGTATGCCTCCATCGACGTGCTGTTCGACAAGCTGGTCGCGCAGTTGCGCAAGTACCGCGAGAAAGTCGCCGACAAGCATCAGCGCGAGGCGCGCGAGGAACGCCAGTACGGCTGATCCCTCCGCGTCGGTTCGACCATTCGCATGCAGCACGGCCCGCCGGTTCTCCGGCGGGCCGTTCTTGCCTCTGCACGCCGTGCAAGCCGCAAGCTGGCACAATGGTGGCGGTTCGGGCGGCCCACGTCGCCCATCACGCGACACAAGGGCCGCAGGCTTGGATCGGATCAGCGCGCGACAACTCTACGACGGCGTGCACGAGCGCATGGCGCTGCGCTGGGTGTCGGGCATGCGCGGCGAATCGCGGCTGCTGGAGCCGGGCGTGGCGCAGGCGCGGCGGCCGTCGCTGATCGGCTACCTCAACATCATCTACCCGAACAAGATCCAGATCATCGGCTCGGAGGAGCTCAACTACCTCGACGGGCTCGACTCGCGCCAGCGCTGGGAAGTGATGCACAAGATCGCCGCCTACCAGCCGGTGGCCCTGATCGTGACCAAGGATCAATCCGTTCCCGCCGACCTGCGCGAGGTCGCCGAGGAAACCGACATGCCGCTGTGGATCAGCCCCAAGCGCGGCCACGAGTTGCTGACCTACCTGCAATATCACCTGGCGCGCATGCTGGCGGCCAAGACCACGCTGCACGGCGTCTTTCTGGAAGTGTTCTCGATCGGCGTGCTGATCACCGGCGAAGCCGGCTCGGGCAAGAGCGAGCTGGCGCTGGAACTGATCAGCCGCGGCCATCGGCTGGTGGCCGACGACGCCACCGAGTTCACCCTGATCGCGCCGGACGTGATCGACGGCACCTGCCCCGAGCTGCTGCAGGACCTGCTCGAAGTGCGCGGCCTGGGCGTCCTCAACGTGCGCGAGATGTTCGGTCACATGTCGGTGAAGACTTCCAAGTACCTGCGCCTGGTGGTGCACCTGAAGCCGCTGCGCGACGGCGAGGAGGCCGATGCGCTCACCCGCCTCACCGGCGACATCGGCCATCGCCCGATCCTCGACGTGCAGGTGCCGATGATCACCATCCCGGTGGCGTCCGGCCGCAACATCGCGGTGCTGGTCGAAGCCGCGGTGCGCAGCCACGCGCTGAAGAGCAAGGGCATCGATCCGGCGCAGACCTTCATCGACCGCCAGGCGCACCAGCTGCGCCGACTGCCCCCGTGGTGAACGCATGAACGAGAACGAGCCGCCGCTGACCCCCTTCAACGCCCGCGAGGGAATCCACCTGATCGTGCTCACCGGCCTGTCCGGCGGCGGCAAGACGGTGGCGCTGCGCGCGCTGGAGGATCTGGAGTTCTACTGCGTCGACAACCTGCCCGGCAGCCTGCTGCCGCACCTGGTGCAGGCCGTGCTGCAGGATCGCAGCAGCCGGCGCCGGCGCATCGCGGTGGGCATGGACGTGCGCAATCGCGGCGAGGACTTCGCCCACCTGCCCCATGTGTTGTCCGAGCTGGCCGCCTCCGGGGTGGAGCCGCACCTGATCTTCCTCGACTGCCGCGACGAGGTGCTGATCAAGCGCTACTCGGAAACCCGCCGGCGCCACCCGCTGGCCTTGCGCGGCGTGTCGCTCGCCGATGCGATCGTCGAGGAGCGCCGCCTGCTGCGCCCGCTGATGGCGATCGCCGAGAAGGTGATCGATTCCAGCGACCTCAACGTGCACCAGCTGCGCCGGCTGGTCGCCACCGGCTACGCGCAGGCCACCGAGGGATTGACCCTGATGTTCCAGTCGTTCGCGTTCAAGCGCGGACTGCCACTGGATGCGGATTTCGTGTTCGATGCGCGCTGCCTGCCCAACCCGCACTGGCAACCGCATCTGCGGCCGTTGTCGGGCAAGGACGCGCCGGTGCGCGAATACCTCGACGCCGAACCCATAGTGGGCGAGTACTTCGCCGACACCGCGAGCTGGCTCGACCGCTGGATTCCGCGCTTCGAACAGGACGACCGCAGCTACCTGACCGTCTCCATCGGCTGCACCGGCGGACGCCACCGCTCGGTCTATCTGGTGGAGAAGCTCGCCGCGCACTACCGCAGCCAGCGCGAAGGCGTGCTCACCTTCCACCGCGAGCTCGAATGATGATGCGCGCGAGCCACCCGGCGAGGCCAACCCCATGAGCGTCGGCGTGCTGCTGATGACCCACGAGGCGGTCGGCCACGCGCTGATCTCCGCCGCGCGCCACGTGATGCCGCAGCTGCCGCTGCGGGTGGCCGCGGTGGAAGTGCCGCCGGAGGCCGACCCGGAGGTCATGCGCTCGCTCACCGCCCACCACGCGCGCGAGCTGGACCAGGGCGGCGGCGTGCTGATCCTGGCCGACCTGTACGGCGCCACCCCGTGCAACATCGGCCTGTCGCTGGGCGCGCTCGGCGTGCACCTGCGTTGCGTGTCGGGGCTCAACCTGCCGATGCTGCTGCGCGTCCTCAACTACGCGGAGAAGCCGCTCGACGAACTGGCCGAAATCGCCGCCAGCGGCGGTCGCGGCGGCATCTTCATCGACCACGCCTGACACTGCCCATGCTCGAACAAGAAATCGTCGTCTCCAACAAGCTCGGCCTGCACGCCCGCGCCTCGGCCAAGCTGGTGCAACTGGTGCAGGGCTTCAAATCCACCGTCTGGCTGGTCAGCAAGGGCCGCGAGGTCAACGCACAAAGCATCATGGGCGTAATGATGCTCGCCGCCGGCATCGGCACGCCGTTGAACGTGCGCGCCGACGGCCCCGACGAGGAAGCTGCCCTGGCCGCCGTCGTCGAATTGTTCGAACGCAAGTTCGACGAGGGAGCGTGAGATGCAGGGAATCGGCGCCCAAGGGGGCCAATCGTGAGACACGTCCTCCCCGGCACGCTGGCGGCGCGCGGCATGGCGCTCGGACGGGCGCGGCTGGTGCAGCCGAGCCGCTACGCCGTCGACACCCGGCCACTGGACGAGGGCGAGGTCGAGGAGCAATTGCAGCTGCTGCACCGGGCGCTGGAGACCGCGCGGCAGGAACTGCGCGAGTTGCGCGGCAAGCTGCACGGCGCGCTGGCACGCGAGGTCAACGAGTTCATCGACGCGCACAGCCTGCTGCTGGACGATGCCGAACTGCTGCGCGGGCTGGACGACCTGGTGCGGGTCGGCCGCTACCGACCCGGCGCGGCGCTGAAAAAACAACGTGACCGCCTCGCCGCCGTGTTCGAGGCGATGGACGACCCCTACCTGCGCAGCCGCAAGGAGGACGTCGAGCAGGTGATCAACCGGGTGATCTCCGCGCTGCAGCGCCAGACCAGCCCGGAGGAACGCAAGCTGGCCGCCCGCGTCGGCGAGATCCTGATCGCCGACTCGATCGCCCCGGCCGACATGGCGCAACTGGCCGGCGCCGGGCTGCTCGGCGTCGTCGCCAGCTCCGGCAGCGCCTACTCGCACAGCGCGATCCTGGCGCGCAGCCTCGGCCTGCCGATGCTGGTGGGCACGCGCGACGCGCTGGCCGACATCCACGACGACGACCTGATCCTGCTCGACGCCGAGCGCGGCGAAACGGTGGTGCATCCCACCGCGCAGGACCTGTCGCGCTACCGCGCCTGGCAGCGCCAAGCCGCCGACGAAGGGCGCCGCCTGGCCAAGCTGGCCAACGCGCCCACGCGCACCCGCGACGGCGTCGAGATCGCCCTGCTGGCCAATGCCGAAACCCCCGCCGACGTGGCGACGGCGCGCGCCCGCGGCGCAGACGGCGTGGGCCTCTACCGCACCGAGTTCCTGTTCCTGCGCAAACGCGCACTGCCCTCCGAGGACGAGCAGTTCATCGCCTACCGCGACCTGGTGATGGGCATGGGCGGCCTGCCGGTGACGATCCGCACGCTGGATCTCGGCGCCGACAAGGCCGACGCCGCCGGACTGACGCTGCGCGGCGAGGACAACCCCGCGCTCGGCGTGCGCGGCGTGCGCCTGTCGTTGCGCTACCCGGCCGTGTTCACCACCCAGATCCGCGCGATCCTGCGCGCCGCGTGCTACGGCCCGGTGCGCGTGCTGGTGCCGATGGTGACCCAGCCGGACGAGCTGATCGCCGTACGCACCCTGTTCAAGCTGGCGCGGCAGGAGCTCAAGCGCGAGAACATCGACCTGCCGGAGAAACTGCCGCTGGGCGCCATGATCGAAGTGCCCGCCGCGGCGATCAACGTGCGCGCGCTGCTGGAACACAGCGACTTCCTCGCGATCGGCACCAACGACCTGGCCCAATACGTGCTCGCCGCCGACCGCGGCAACGATGCGCTGGACAACATCTACACCCCGCTGCAACCGGCCCTGCTGCGCCTGCTCTCGCACGTGATCGGCGCCGGCCGCCGCGCGAAGAAGCCAGTGAGCCTGTGCGGCGAGATCGCCGGCGACATCAGCTTCACCGCACTGCTGCTGATGCTCGGCCTCAACGAGTTCAGCATGCACCCAAGCCAGATCCTGCAGGTCCGCGACCGCCTCGCCGCGCTCGACCGCGCCCACCTGCGCCGCCACGCCGCGGCGTTGCTGCGCGCACATACCCACGAGCAGGTGGCGGCGACGTTGAACACGATCCTCGGGAACGCCGCGCCCTGATGTCGGCGAATAATGGGAATGGACGTGGCTAATTGAATTCGTGCGTCGCATGGCACGGCGAGCTGCCTGCAGGGCTTAATTAGCCATGTCCCCTTTATTGGCGGACAGGGCTTTCGTATCAGTTCCACAGGGCGGCTGAGCGGCAGGAGCCATCGTCGGACCAAGGCTTCACGTCCCAGTCGCATGACAGAGTACAGCCGCCGTTGCGATCGAAACGGTGTCAGCCATTGATCAACGCCGCTTACCTCGCACGCCATACCGACCAACCATGTGTCAAAGGTAGCCAGTGCGCTGAGCAGCAGCAGAACCTCGATACGGGAACCTCTGCGGGTGAGACTGTCTTCGAAGGCCTGTCCGTAGCGATGCGATTTGAGGTCACGAAACGACAGCTCAATCTGCACGCGCCGCGTATACAGTGCGACCAACTGGCGTGCTGTGAGCTCGAGGCATGGAGAGGCGATCAGCAGCCAAGGTTCGCGCTCGCGCTCGGCGTGGTTGCGGCTGTCTGAGTTACGTGCCGTGACTTGGCATGCAGCAAGACGCGTGCAGGCAACGGGTTGCTGCGAGCTATTTTCATTTGTCCAAAGTCCCGTGGTGTTTGTTTGGCCAGTTCATACATGGCCTTGCATGACACCCACCGTCGACAGGCCGCAGGTACGTGGTGTTGCGCAGGCGACCCAACCACTGCCAACCCATCGCTTCGACCACGCGGAATCATGGCCCGCGGAAGCCGACGTCAGTCACCAGGATCGGCCTGGCGTCCTCAGGAAGTATATGGGCAAGTCGTCGCAGAAATTGCTTCTCGGCCTTCTGCGAAACCCGCTTACCGGCCGGAAACACCATATCCAGAATCGGCAGTGTGCGTCCTCCCACCGGGATGGCTGCACCCAACAGATGCCAGCTGCGATCAGTATTCAGATCTGACCAGTCGACCACGATCACCGGTTGCTTGCTGCGCACCAGCCAGCGCGTCATCGCGCTATAGATATGCTCGCGATCAGCATGGAGGTGAGTGTTTCCCAGCAATGGATCCAATGCCTTCAGCGGCGCGCGGATTGCGCTCCGCGCCTGGCCATGCACGCGCCAGGTCGTTCAGGGTCAGGCGTCGGCCGCGAATCATGGCCTCTACAGCGCGTAGCAACACACGACTGAGCAACGCATGCATCGAATCGAGTGCGCTGCTTAGGCTATTTTGCAATAGTCCGGTCGCGCGCATGGCGTGGTCTCCTCTGGCTTCGTAACCCGTAAGGAATGACCGCATCATACACGCACTGTTCCTTCAATCGGTGCGCAAGCTATTGATTGAACGAGAAGATTCGCGGGAAAACCTCAGTTCCTGGGGTCCGTTGCTATGATGCCTCAGACGGGGAATAGATCAGAGTATCCCTAAGGCCTGGGTTGGTTTTGGTTGTGAGGTTCCGCCCACTTACAGTTAAGCTGCAGGCCTATAGTTTAGCCATTTCACATGAAGCACAGTTCAGGCACAGGGAAAATCACACTTGAGGGCATTGGCATGGACAGTCGAAACTTGGTAGCCACAATGCTTTTCTGCTTTACCACCTTTTTCGTCAGTCAGAGTATCGCTACAACTTATATTCCATGTGACGGTTGCTCACTTTCACAAATGAGTAATGTGGCTGTTTCACATGGAGTTGGCAGGGTCTTGGTGGGGAATGTTCCCGGCAATACGATGCAGGCCTTTCGCGTTTATCTTGCTCCTCAACCCAAAGTGATGAGCAGGGTGTCAAACAACAAGAGTACACTCTTTGCGGATCTTAGTTCAACGAGCGCGCAGGAAGCGGCTGCATTTTCTTCCTACGTCGAGTTTCATAACGCAGCTCCTGTTGGATACAACAAGCACTACGAACTTAGAATTGTCAATCCAGGTGAGCCAGTCGGGGTACCTAATAGTCTCGCCGTAAAGCGATTGGGCGATTTAATTCACTCTGATACTCAATCGTATGGCCCGATGTCAGTACCGTCACCTGGCGGTGGCACAGTGGATTACCCGACACCCGGCACCAACGTGTACAACGTCATAAATAGCGGTCCACAACAGAACGCCTTTTTGCAATGGCTTACTCATTTAACAATTTATGGGATATCCAATCAGACGGGCAAATTAGTTCAAGCAGCAGGCATTCTACACATTACTGATTCCAGCTACGCACCACAATTATCTTTTACGGTTACCTTTACCGATGGAAGCCATATTGGTGTGTACGCGGATACCAAGCAGGCGCCGATACAACTTGTGGTCAACGAGGATTCGGGAGTTGACTCGCATGGTAATAACGTTCCCGCGACGGAGGAGGCTGTCACTGGATCGGGTACACAAATGTATGATTTTACTAAGTCTGGCAATGAAACTGATCACGCGAATATGTATCAACAAATCACCAGGTTCGGCGTCAACTTATCGCCTAACCTGTGGCAGTACGCTTGTGTTAGTAGCGGTGCCGGAGTGGGTAGAAGGACGGATTGCAAGTGGGTTCAGTGATCTAACGTTTTTTTTGCGACAACGCGTTTTCGTTTTGACACTTTAAATTGTCCATGACCGCCGGGCGGGGCCCGGTAGTCATTTTTTTAGTCGACGGTTGCATTTCTCGCAAGCTCGTTTTCGGCGAGCGCCGAACTAAGGAAACTCTGAACAGGTCCCTGCCGCTTGGTTACAATTAGCCGTCCACGAGGTAATAAGAATAAATGGGACGTGGCTAATTAAATTCGTGCGTCGTATAGCACGGCAAGCCACCCGTCGGGCTTAAGCCGCCACCACCCCTTTACCCTTATTCCACCGGGGTAACGTGAGAACGCCAGGAAACCACAGGGACATCATAAGTTCTCATGAATTCTTGCCATTTGCTGCACCACTCATGCAGCGACCGCTTCTCATCCGCCAGTTGATAGCGCCAATAAATATTATCTCCAAGCGACGAATGCTTCCGGATAAATCCGTTGTCCCCATCAGACAACGCCAAAAGAAGACAAGCTTCCGACCCAAGTGCCACGCGCTCGCGCTCTTCGCGTTGGGTCGGTTGCCGACCGGTCAGTTGCAGGGCGGCATGGGTCGATTCGTGAACGCCCACCATGGCAGCCAACCACAGTGCTTCGTCCGGACGGCCGCGCTCACAACGACTCAGGAAGTTGAGGGCAAATCGGCTGCCGCGCCTAAAGGAAACCACATAGCGCTTGACAACTGCATCCCCGGGAACGAGCGTTATCAAGGTAGAACCGCGCGCCGGCCATCCTCCAATGCCCTTTACCACTCCGTTCAGCGCGCGGCGGAGCGATAGCGTGGCCGCCTTTGACGCAGTGCACGTTTCGGGGGCGCGGATAACTAGCTGCCAGCCACTCTGTGATTCGTATTCAAAGATCGGAGAGCTCTCGGGGAACCGCTTGAACTTCCGAGTACCGGACAGGTAGCTTCCGGAAACGGAGAGAGTGAGCCCGACGCCATGCTTGATCGTGGTGTTGAAGGCGCTATCAATTTCAACGTTTTTACGTGCAGCCTGGGTCACCATGCTGAACGACCAGGTCGGAGTGCGCACGGGGATTGAGCACCCAGAAAGGAGTAGAGCTTGCAATCCGAGAGCGGCCAATGTTCTATTCAAGCTTCCCACGCTGACTCCTGGACGAAAGGTGGCTGCCGGTGCCAGCCGGCAGCCGTTCCAACCTCGTGCCTGCAAAGCGAGCGTGTGTGGTAGCGCGTAATGCACTCTGCGGGAAAGGTAACAGTTTGCGATGCCTGTTGGATGCCTCGATATACCACCGCGGTTGTCATCAAGTCGAAACAAACGAAACAAGGGTCAGCGAAACAGGGGGCAGTACGCACTTTCCGGAGCGGGTGCAGACTTCCTTGACCTGCCGATCTTGGCGGGACCGGCGCGACGCGATAGTTGCGCTTCGACGGCCTCGCGGAAGCGCTCCGTCCCGTAGGTATGCTGGCGCTGGATATGCAGCCGGATGCTGTTCAACTCGTCCCGCGTGATGGCCTGTTCGACGTGCGTTCGATAAGCCGAGCAGCGCTCGGCCACGTTGGTGCCGGGGCTCACGTACCTTCCCACAGCGTGCCAGTACGGCGATAGCGATCATTGATGTAGCGCACATAACGCCGCCCCAACGATTGCATCATCCGCGCCACTTGCCCGCAGGCTGCGGGTGTCACAAGCAGGTGCACGTGGCCGGTCTTCAGCACGTAAGCTTGCACCGCACAGCCCTCGCGCAAGCAGTCTCGCGTAGCTCAGCCAAATGGCGAAGATGGTAGATATCGTGGAAGAAGCAGGGCTGTCGGTCATTGCCTCGTTGCACGATATGCTGGGGTACCCCGGCAAGATCGAGTCTCGTCAGACGTGGCATCTGTCGTCCTTGGCGGAAAGTCCGACCAAGCTTGCTGCCAGTACCGGTTGGCGTCTGTCGGACCAAGCCGCGCACCCTCGTCGGAAAGTGCACACTGACCTCTGCTTTCCCGTTTTCCAATTAGCCATGCTCCCTTTATTGGAGCTCATCGCTGCCGACAATCAATCTCTCAGCGCACGCCTGCTTCGCGATGGTAAGAATTCCGATTGACGATGGTCGAATGCGTGTGATGTGCTTCGCGGACCGCTCGACCACGAGACCGATGGCAACCCGGGAATAGCCGTTGCCGGTCTGGCCGTGTTTTCATGGCACAGGAAGCCCATTCATGACAAAGACCATCGACCCCGCCAAGCTCAAGGCTGCAGCCGAGCACTTGGAGCGGGTGCTGGAACGGTACCCGGACAGCACAGAGGTGAGAGGCCTCTTGCGGGCCTTATCGCCACTCATCGAGCAGGCCAAGGCAGGCATGGTGAGGGTGCCCTTCGAAGAAGCACTCATCCCTTGCGGCCGAAGTTTTGCCGAAGGCATGTACACCCAGTATGGAAGCCCCAGCGTTGACGACGCCTACTACGCGTTTGCAGCCGAACTACGGGGAGGGCGCAGCCCGGAGGAAGAACAACTGATTGCCGACACCCAAGCCATCATTGATGCGCGGAACGCTCATGAGTGATGGCTTGGTATCGAAAGACTTGAGGGCACGCAACGCCGCCGACATCTCCGAAGCGAAGACGTTTGAGACGCACGGGGTATCCAGAAAGGCGGCAATGGAGTTTCTCCGCTCTCCGGAAGGCACCATATTCAGGCAAAGGCTGATCGAAGCGGACCCCGGTGCCACGGCGTCCACAATCGTTGATCGCGCGATTCAACAAATCGGCTCCGGCATCGAGGTCCCTCGCATGGAACTCAGCGCAGAGCCGCTGCTCAAGATTGTTCCCGTCGGCCAGCAAGTCCCATCCTTCTCGCCGTTCTTTGTCCGGCAGTCGGTGTTCGAAGATGCCTTGGCCTCGGGCAAAAGTCTTTCCAACTACTTCGGATTGCCGATCAAGAGCGAGGCTCCGCGGTACGACATCATGGTGATGCGACCGCTGGCACCCACGGAAATATTCATTCACCGGGTGGCTCCAACCTCCGAGCTGCGTGGTCTGGTGAACAAGGCCGGTGGCGGCGAGCAGGTGCTGGTTCCCAACCGCAAGCTGTACGAACCACCAACCTATCTCAAGAGCATCGACGACAGTCTCGCGCTCCGAGCCGAGCGCAGGGTGGGTCTGGCGGTGAAAGGGCTAGGCACAGGCGCTGCCACGATCCTCATGGCCCTCGACGCCTACACCACCGCCAAGCAATACCAGACGCTAAGCGCACAGAGCAACCCGTTCGGCGCCGACGCGTTGCTTCGCCGCTATGAAGGGCGCACGGCGGGTGGCGCGATCGGAGGGATCGGAGCGGGTGCCGCCTATGGATTTGTGGCGGGCGCGGAAACTGGCCCCGGCGCGCTCGTCACTGGCGTGGTCGGCAGCGTGGTGGGGGCATTTGAAGGCGACCGGCTTGCCGTGACGATCACCGAGCACAAGGTCAATCATCAGACCGGCGCCGACGGCGTCACCTACATGTACGAAGGCGGTGTCTGGAAGCACACGCACTATCAGCTCGATCCCGATGGCTCCGCGGTGCCGGACCCTTACGGCGCCCCATCGATGCAGGCGGTGGTGACGACGGCGCCGGCCGAGCAGGTGGCGCAACTGGACTACCAGCGCATGACCGCGATCACCGCATTGGCGCTGGCCAATCCGGCCACGCAGGACACGCGGCTGATCGAGCTGGATGGCATCCGCTGGCACGCCACGCGCACCGGTTGGGCGCAGACGGTGGAACTCCCCGGCCTGCCCAACAACAGCTTCGGCATTCCTGCTTTCACGACGGTGGACCGGCCTGCCGATGCGCAGACCGCCAAGGCGCTGGACCAGCTCGCCGCCAACCGGGAATTCAACAACGCGCATTACGCCGAGGCCGTGGCCAACGCCTACGTGATGGATTACTACGGCAAGGGCTGGAGCGAGACCGGTCCTCTGCCCGAGGTTGTTACCCAGGCTCTCGGGCTGGCCAGCGAGAAGCACATCACCGACCCGCAGACCGGGCACGCCTGGAACGCCGACGGCCACGGGCATTTCAGCAGGGAGGAAACGCGGCTGATCGGCAGGGTGGTGATCCACGAGTCGCACGGAGCGAGCGGCGAAGAGCTGTCGCGACTCAGCCAGCTGCAACAGTCGGCCGTTCGCGCGAATGCGGACTACGGCAGACAGTTGATCGCGCAGAAGTACGAAGAGTGGCGGGCGACGCAGGTGCATGCGCCGATCGAGCGCGGCGCCATCGGACCCGATCATCATCCAGCTCCGCCCGAATCCGTGCCAACGTCTCCCGACCTGACATCCGCATCCACACGCACGGCGCCGCCGATCACGCCGGCAAGTTCCGCTCGCGCCATGTTCGATGCGCTGGTCGCGGCCGCACGCACGATGGACATCGACACCATGCGTTCGATCGGCCAGCAATACCTGCAATCGAAACAGGGGCAGGCGTGGCTGGCGGCGGGGCAACAACTCAACCAGCAGCTGGCGCTGCAGGCGGGACGGGAGGTGCAGGCGCAGCAGGCAGTGGCCATGCAGCGATGAGGAAGGAACCCATGCACCCGCACTTCCTCACGCTCCCTTTTTCCGTCCCCTTTTTTCGCGGGCCGTGCCCGCCCTACAGCTTCGCCAGGAACGCATCCAGCAGCGCGCCGCGGTATTTCTGCCGATGCAGCAGCAGGGAGAGTTTGCGGCGCAGGTCGAGGAAAGGCGTGCGCAGGGCCTTGAGGTGGCCGGCGGCGACGGCGTCGGTGATGGCTACGGCGGGGAGGCAGGCGATGCCGAGGCCGGCGACCACGACCTGCTTGATCGCCTCGATCTGGTCGAGTTCCAGCACCGTTTCGCCGGGAGGAAGTTGCGAGAGCACGCGTTCGCTGGTGGCGCGGGTGGCCGAGCCGGGTTCGCGCAGCACCCAGCGCGCGCCAGCGAAGTCGGCAGGTTTCAGGCTGCGCTTGCGCGCCAGCGGATGTTCCGGCGGCGCGCAGACCACCAGCAGGTCGTCGCGCCACGACCGCACTTCTAGTTGCGGGTGGGTCACCGGGCCTTCGACGCAACCGATGTCCAGGCCGTGGTCGAGCATGGCGGCGGCAATCGTCTCGGTGTTGGCCACGCGCAGGCGGATCGCCACCTGCGGGTTCGCGCGCACGAAGGCGCCCAGCAATTCGCCGACGCGATAGTTGCCCACCGTGTTGCTGGCGCCGATGCGCAGCTCGCCAGCCAGCGCGGCGCCCTCGACGCGCGCGCGGCGGCCGAACTCGGCGTGGCGCTCGAGTAGCTCCTGCGCCAGCGGCAGCAATTCGCGCCCGCGCGCGTTGAGATGCAACCGGCCACGCTGGCGGTCGAACACCGGTGTATCGAGTTGGCGCTCCATTTCGGCCAGCGCCATGCTGGCGGCGGGCTGGGTAAGGTGCAGGCGTTCGGCCGCCGCGCGCACGCTGCCGAGCACTGCGACCTGCACGAACACATCCAGTTGGCGCGGGCTGATGTTTACCATCAAGGCATCTTATACACGTAATCAGAAGTTCAAAGTTCTATTGATGGCTGGCCCACCCGACAATGGCGGCTTCCTGCGGAGTCCCCATGAACGCCTCCCCGATCGCTGCCGCCCCCAAACCCTCCCTGCGCAACCGCGCACCCGGCCTAGCGCTGGCCGTGGCGATCGGCGTGCTGGCGCTGCTGCTGGGGCGTTGGGTGCCGCTCATCGGCGGGCCGGTGTTCGGCATCGTGCTGGGCATCATCGTGCGCAACGTGTTCGCGCCGGATGCGCGCTTCACGCCGGGCATCCAGTTCGGCGGCAAGCAGGTGCTGCAGTGGTCGATCATCGCGCTGGGCTTCGGACTGAGCCTGACCCAGGTGGCGAAGACCGGGCTGGAGTCGCTGTGGGTGACCCTGATCACGATGAGCGTGGCGTTTCTCAGCGCGTGGCTGCTGGGGCGCTGGCTGGGCGTGCACGACAAGCTGAAGATCCTGATCGGCGTGGGCACGGCGATCTGCGGCGGCTCGGCGATCGCCGCAGTGACGCCGATCATCAAGCCGGACGACCATGACACCGCGTTCGCGATCTCCACCATCTTCCTGTTCAACGTCATCGCGGTGCTGCTGTTTCCGCTGCTCGGCCACCTGCTGAACCTGTCGGATCTCGGTTTCGGCCTGTGGGCCGGCACCGCGATCAACGACACCTCGTCGGTGGTGGCCGCCGGCTACAGCTACAGCCATGCCGCCGGCGACTACGCCACCATCGTCAAGCTGACCCGCGCCACGCTGATCATCCCGATCTGCCTGGTGCTGGCCTTCGTGGTGGCGGCCCGCGAGAAGCGCCAGCACGCGCAGGCCGGCGGTGCAGGCGGCTTCAGCCTCGCGCGCATCTTCCCGTGGTTCATCCTGTGGTTCGTGGTGGCTTCGGGCGTCCGCACGCTGGGCCTGGTGCCGGTCGCGATCCAGCCGGCGCTGCACATGCTGGCCGAGTTCATGATCATCGTGGCGCTCACCGCGATCGGGCTCTCCGCCAACCTGCGCAAGATGGTTTCCAGCGGCGCGCGGCCGATCCTGCTGGGGCTGGGCGTGTGGATCGCGGTGGCGGTCAGCAGTCTGCTGGTGCAGTTGCTGATCGGGCGGCTCTAGCGGTTTTTCGGGATTCGCTGAAAAGCATCACCCGCGGGCGGGCTCCTACGGTCCCGCGGGCGGCCGGCGGCGTTGCAGGTCGAGGCCACCCCTTAGCTTGAGGAACCGGGCTCAGCGCTTGTCCAGCGAGTACTTGCCCGGCCCGGTGATGCTGAGCAGGATCAGGCCGCCGACGATGCTGATGTTCTTGTAGAAGCTGATCATGCTCAGGTAGTGGGCCATGCCTTCCATGTTCCAGTAGCGGTGGCCGATCAGCGCCGCGGCAAGGGTGTAGAGGGCGAGCGCGAGTGCCAGCGGCCGGGTGTAGAAGCCGAGCACGATCAGGATGCCCACGACGAACTCCATCAGCACCGCGATCAGGGTCAGCAGCCCCGGTAGCGGCATGCCGGTGGAGGTCATGTAGGTGACGGTGGCGGTGAAGCCGGTGAGCTTGTCCAGCCCGAACTTCACGAACAGCACCATGAGCAGGATGCGGGCCAGCAGGATCAGCTCGTCTTTGCGATTCGCGAACAGGTCGTAGCGCATGGTTTCCTCCCTCGCCGTCGGCGTCATCAGCGCAGCGCACCTTCGCGCTGCGGACCAGGCTCGCCGCCGCACCGTGGCGAATGCGTGGACGCCATCCACGCGATGCCCGGCGAGGCCCCTCGCGGTCATCCTACGCCATTCGATCGAGGTGTACAGGGTGCCGGGACGACCATGCGTGGCGCCGTGGCGCCCGGTCTTCCGGGCCGCTTTCCCCGCACGCGGGGAAAGCGGTCGCCGGCTTCATGCGGGCAATCAATGGGCGGGGGTGTAGGTCAGCTCCGCGTCGCGCCGGTCGATGTGCGACGCGTTCATCTCGGTCACCTCACTGAGCGTCTTGCGGAGGTCCGTTGTCGCATCCTTGCCGTAGACGCCTTCGACCATCTTCCACAGGCTGGGGTTGGCGTCGGCGCCAAGTTCGGCCCAGCTGGGCGCATAGCTCACCACCATGAAGTCGGGCGCATCTGCGCCGCCGTCGATGACCCGCACGAAACGGTAGGGGTAGGCCCATTTCGATTTCGCCGCCGCCGCGGCGATCTTCTTCGCCATGTCGACGAATGTCTTGTCGTGCATGTAGCCGTGCTTGAGCTTGAAGTAGGTGATCTCCATGAGGTCGCCCGACATCCCTTTCGGTGTCGTGTGGCTCATCTCGGCCTCCTCCTGGATGAACGCACTGGACTCGCTCTTGAGGTGCGGGTTCACCTGCTGCTGGAACGTCGCGTCGCAGGCTTTGCCCTGCGTGCGCATCGCGTCGAAATCCGCCCAGCTGACGGGGTCGGAGACGTACGAATAGGCGTAGACATCGCCGGTTTCATGGGTCAATGCCGTCCAGGCGTATTTGAAGCCGTGCTCGCTCAGGCACTTGTTGTAGCTCTTGATGCCGGCGAGATAAGCCTGCTGGCTAGCCGGTGCCACGGTGTCGGTGTAGATGCGCGAGACCTTCGCGGGCGCGTCGGCCGCGGCTGCGCCGCCCATTGCCAACAGCAAACCCGCAGACAACACACTCAGTGCAATGCCTTTCATGAGTCCTCCCCGCAGGGTCGAAGACCCTGCCCGCATGGTGTCGGGTCACCGCCGCCACGCATGTGGCAGCGGCCCAACCGCGCGAGTATGCGCGCGCCATCCGGCCGCCGGCGGGCCCTCGGCAGAAAATAAATTCCGGGAAACGGGGGTCTCGCCGGGCGCTGCTGGCGCGGAACATGCTATGCGACGATGACCGCGCGATCGCGGGTGCTCGCCGCGGGAGCCTCAGGCCCGCCCCTGCTCCGCCAGGGTCAACGCCACCTTGTCGCGCAGGTACACCGGCAAGGCCTGCTCCGGCGCCAGCAGGTGACCGGCGCGGAACTCGCGCAGCGCCAGTTCGGCAACATGCGCGGCCTGCGGATAGCGCAGGCCATCAGCCGAATGCAGCGCACCGCTGAGGCGCTGGCTGATCGTCGGCGCATACGTGGCCCAACCGCTGCCGACCACCTGCCAGGCGGCGGCCACGGGCAGCTCCAGGGTCTCGGCGGTGCAGATGCGCTCCTCGTCCAGCGCCAGCAGGCCGCCGTTGTCGTCGCGGCGATAGCTGGCGGCGTAGATCTCGCCCATGCGCGCGTCGATCACGGCGAGGATCGCGGTGCCCGCTTCTTCCGGCGCCTCCAGCGCCAGCGCGGCCAGCGAGGAAATGGTGACTACCGGCAAGTCCAGCGCCAACGCCATGCCCTGCGCCAGCGACACGCCCAGGCGCACGCCGGTGAACGCGCCGGGGCCGCGGCCCACCGCGATCGCGTCGAGCGCGTGGCGGCCGATGCCGGCTTCGGCCAGCAGCGCGTCGGCCATCGGCAGCACCAGCTCGGTGTGCCGGCGCGGCGCGATTTCGCTGCGGGCGATCAGTTCTTCGCCGTGGATCAGGGCGACGGAGCAGGCTTCGGTGGCGGTTTCGATCGCAAGCAGGTTCATGATCGCTCCATGATAGCGGCTGGCGACTCGCCCGACGCGGGGCCACAGGCATACCAGTCGATGCGCCGAGTCAGGAACATCATCAGGCCGACCACCGCCAGCAACACCAGCGCGCCGACCAGCAGCGCGTATTGCTCGGCGGCGATCAACCCGTACAGCATCGCGTAGATCAGGCCGAGCACGCCGCCGAGCAACGCGCCGGCGCGCCGCGCGCGTAGCACCGCCATCGCATAGCCGCCCACCAGCAGCACCACCGCGGCGGCGGCCAGCGCATAGGCCGGACCGAACCCGACCTGTTCGGACAACGCCAGCAGCACCACGTAGAACGTGGCCAGCGCCGCGCCGACCAGCAGGTATTGCACCGGATGCACGCGCAGCCGCTTGAGCACCTCGAACAGGAAGAACGCCACGAAGGTCATCGCGATGAACAGCAGCCCGTATTTCCCCGCGCGCACGTTGCGCTGGTACACGTCGACCGGCTGGTAAAGCTGCACGCCGAAACTCGACGACGCCAGCGCGGCGTCGATGTGCTCGCGATCGGTCCAGTGCTGGCCGTAGCTGCGGTTGAGGTCGAGCAGATGCCAGCGTGCGCTGAATCCGGTGGCGTCGATCCTGTGTTCCAGCGGCAGCGCCGCGCCGATGAAGCTGGGATCGTTCCACGGCGCGTGCATCTTGACGTCGGTGCTGCGCGCCAGCGGCAGCCATTGCAACGCCTCGGTGCCGGCGAGCTTCAAGGTGATCTGCACGTCGACCGGCTGGGCGCCCAGCGCATCCAGGTCGATCGGCACCACCACGTTCGGCCACGGGCCGAGCCGCTCGGCGGAGGATTCGAAGCGTGCCGGCTGGCCGTTGATGCGCAGCTCGCTCACTTCCTGCAGGCCACGCAGGTCGGCCAGCGCCAACCGCAGCTCGGCCTTGCCGGCCCGCCACGGCGCATCGCTGGCGCGGCGGAACTGGGCCAGATCCTGCGCGCGGAACTGCGCAGCCAGCTTCACCGTGGCCACGTACACCGGCGCGCTGTAGATGCCGTAGCTGCGTGTGTCCACGCTCATCGCCACGTCCATCGCCAGCGTGTCGGCCAGGATGCTTTCGCTGCCGGCCTGCCACTGCGGCGTGGTGGCACCCGCCGGCGTCACCTCGCGCAGCGTCGGCACCACCAGCAGCGGCCCGCCCAGCACCTGCTTGCCGCCCCAACCCTGCGCGATCTGCGTGATCGCCGTCGTGCGCAGCTGCTGGCGCTCACTGACCAGGCCACGCACTTGCAGCAGCGGTATCGTCATCAGCAACGCCAGCAACCCGACCCCCAGCACCTTGGCGGTCACTGTCTGTGTCCACTTGCCCATCGCATTCGCTCCCCATTGGCGGAGCGTCGATCACACCAGTGCGGGCGGCCTTGCAGCGGGCGACGGCGGGCGGGATGCGGGCCGAGTCATGGCATCGCGGGGGAGCCGGCAGCCACGATGGCGGCGCGCAACTGCCGATAGCCCTCGACCAGCCGTGGACCGGGTCGGCCGAGGTAGGCCTCGCTGATCGCATGGATGCGGTCGTGCTGCACTGCCGGCACCTCGGCCCAGTCCGGGCGCCCGCGCACCTTGTCGGCGCGGTAGTTCTCCACCTTCACGCCGCACCAGCTCATCACCACGATGTCGGGGCGCTCGGCCGCCGCGTCGGCATAGTGCAGCGGCACGCTGCGGGCATCCACCTCGCCCCACGGGTTGATGCCGCCGGCAAGGTGGATGATGTCGTTCACCCACGACTGCCGGGCCACCGCGATCACCGGCTTGGGCCACCACTCCACCAGTACGCGCGGACGCGCGCCGGGCACCTCCGCCGCCGGCATCGCCGCGCGCATCGACGCCACCAGCGAGGCGCCGCGTTCGACCACGCCCAACGCGGCGGCGATGCGCCGGATGTCGTCGTACACGTCATCCAGTGATTGCGGATCGCACACCAGAGTGGCCAGCCCCGCCGCATGCAGCTCGGCGACCACCTGCTCGTGCCCCGGCACGGTCAGCGAACTCAGCACCAGGTCCGGTTCCAGCGCCTGCACCGCCTCCACGTCCAGATCCAGATCGCGCCCGGTGCTGGGCAACCGCGCCACCACGTCGGGCGGGTAATCGGAATCGGCATCCACGCCAACCAGCTGGTCGGCGCAGCCCAGCGCGCAGACGATCTCGGTGTTGGAGCAGGTGTGGGAGAAGATGCGCATCGGCATGCCGGCGTCGGGAACTGCCGCAGTGTGGCGCAATGCCTGCGTGCGAGCCAAGGCGTGGCTGCCGGCCATGCTCGGGCCGGGCTGGCTTCCGGCAGGCCGAAGGCGAACGAATCCATCGACAGCACGCTGCAGGTCATGCCGCCATCGGCCGGAAGCGATCGCCCGAACGTGCGCTGCGGGCGAATCTTGCGCCGCTGTCCCCGCGTGGCGATTCGCAATTTCCTGCATGTTTTTCTTGCGCCGGTGGCCGCCGATCGGGTGCGCCCGTGATGGCCCGGTGATATTCCGCGGGCCGCTCAAGCGCCTGCGGCCTTGCACGCGAGAGACGTATCGCCGGCGTTTGATGGACGTCAATATCGCGGGCATCCGATCGGCAAAGACTGCCCCCGTATCCAGCCATCACACTGGAATCGTGGGGAGCATGTCATGAACGCTTGCCGGAACAGCCTCATTGCGAGCCGGTTCACTGCCTTCGCCCGACCACCGCGCTGGATCGCGCTGATCGTGCTCGCATGGCTGGGGATACCCACCCCGGCATCGGCGGTGCCCTCGTACGCGCGGCAGACGCAGCAACCGTGCGTAGCCTGCCATGTGGGCGGCTTCGGGCCGGAGCTGACCCAGTTCGGGCGCCAGTTCAAGCTGATGGGCTACACCATGAAGGTCGGCGAGCAGACCGACGTGCCGCTTTCGGCGATGCTGGTGGAGTCGTTCACGCACACGCAGAAAGCCCAGGCGGAAGCTCCAGCCAAGGGCTTCGGCACCAACGACAACACCGAGCTGCAGCAGGCGTCGGTGTTTCTGGCCGGGCGGTTGAGCGAGCACACCGGCGTCTTCGCGCAGGCGACCTACTCCGAGAACGGCGGCCTGCTCGGCTGGGACAACGTGGACTGGCGCTATGCGCGCATGTTCAGCCATGGCAAACACAGCGGCATCTGGGGCATCTCGGTCAACAACAACCCCACCGTCAGCGACGTGTTCAACACCGCGCCGGCGTGGATGTACCCGTACATGTCGGCGGATCTGGCGCCCGGCGCCCCGGCTCAGCCGATGTTGTTCGGCGGCCTGGGCGGTCAGGTGATCGGCGCCAGCGCCTACGTGCAACTGGACGGCGCGTGGTACCTGGAGGCTGGCGGCTACCGCTCGCTGTCGCCGGCGTTCCTGCGGCACGTCAATGCCGGCTACGACGGCCGCCTGAGCGGGGTCACGCCATACACGCGGGTGGCCTACACGTGGAACCTGCCCACCGGCAGCCTCTCCCTCGGCGGGTTCATGCTGGACATGCGCCGCGGACTGGCTGGCCCCAACGCAGTCGGCGACGCGGTCGCGCTGCCCGGGCCGACCGACCGGTTCCGCGACTTCGGCGTGGATTCCAGCTACATGTACGCCAATGGCGACCACGTCGTCACCGTCGACGGGCTGTACGTCCACGAGAGCCAGCGCCTGGATGCCACCTACGGCGATGGCGGATCGGACCATCTGCACGACACGCTGCAGTCGCTCAACCTCAAGGGCAGCTACTGGTACCGCCACACCTATGGCGTGACCCTGGCGTCGTTCGTCGACAACGGCAGCAGGGACGTCACGCTCTACGGCAACGACGGCTCGCCGAACACCCAGGGCGAAAGCGTCGAGTTCGACTACAGCCCGTTCGGCCAGTCCGGCTCGTGGCATCAACCCTGGGCCAACGTGCGGCTGGGCCTGGAATACACCTGGTTCAACCGTTTCAGCGGGCGCGTGCACGGCGTCGACGGCGCAGCGCGCAACGCCAGGGACAACGACACGCTCTACTGCTACGTCTGGCTGGCGATCTGAGCAGGTCGGCCCTGGCGAAAAACCCGGCCCCGGCTCACGGACTTGCCGGACAGGAGGCCGGCAAGCGCCAAGCGGGGCGGCCTTCTCTTCTGGCTGCGGTTCTGCTGGCCGCGCAAGAGAAAAGTGACTCGGTCGCCGAAGACGATCGACCGCTCTTCGCGTTGGGGTGTCACGAGCAAGAGCATCGCGCACAAGGTGCGCTCCTGCGGGCACGCGGGAACGTCCATGTCGGAAACCGCAATGGTGAACGTGATGTCCGCGACGGTGACGGAAAGCTGCCGGGCAATGCCCGCGCTGCTCCGGGCGCATCCGGAGCCGCTGGATGTTTCCATCCCCTTCGACAGGCTCACACGATCCCCGTGCGCATGTTGATGGGCCAGGTCACCGGCCGTCGCGTTTCCGGATCGCCCCAGCGCGCGGCCAGCTCCGTCGAGAAACGCTCGATCAGCTGACCATGGCCTTCCTTCACGGCATGTTTCACCGCCGACCAGGTCGCGATGTAGCCCATGAGCTCGCCGAGCGACCATGTTTTCCGTATCGCCATCGCGGGCGGCGGGAACTCCGCGAATGGAAAGTCGAGGTCCGCGTAGCCGCGGTCGACCAGCTGCCGTTCCGGCGGCCAGAAGCGGCCGATGCCCTCGCGGTAGAAGCGCAGGAAGCACGCATCCAGCTCCTCGTCCAGTTTCGGCACGCCGTAACTGACCAACGCCAGCAGGGCGCCGGGCCGGGCGATGCGCCGGACCTCGGCATGGAACGCGGCGAGGTCGAACCAATGGGCGGCTTGCGCGGCAGTCACCAGGCTCGCGCTGCGATCGGGCACGGGCAGGTGTTCGGCGGCGGCCTGGGCATACCGCACGCGTTCGCTGACTGGCGCGTGTGCGATCTGGTCGACGCTGGGATCGAGGCCGAGCACGGCGTCGAAGTGCGCACCGAGCTGCGCCGTCAACTGGCCGCTGCCACAGCCGACATCGACGGCAAGGCGGGTGTCGGGCGCGGCCTGCGCCAGGAAGGCGGCCAGCGCCGGAGGGTACTCCGGGCGGAATCTGGCGTAGTTCTGTCCGCCGGCCTGGAACCAGTTGGCGACGTGATCACCTCGTTCAACGGACATGCGTTTCTTCCGGGTTCGTGCATGGGCCTCGGCAGGCGCCTCGCAAATCCATGCTGCTCCAGCGCGTGCGCCACGTCTTCGCGCACGCGCAACCAAGGGTAGACGGTTTGTGTTTCCAGCGCGTGGATGACGTGCCTGAAGCCGAACCCGCGGGGCACAACCCCGTGCAGTCATCGCGCGTACCGCGCGGGTAACGCGCCACCCAGCGCATATCGAATCCGGGTCACCCCTGCCCCATGCGCCCGCGCCGTGCGGCGTCGCGGCGCAGGCGCGGCGCGCCCGCGCGGCACGCAAGGCCGTGGCACACGGCTTGCTCATCCATCGTCATGGCGGCATCGCGAATCCGATGCCGGCCATCGCCGTTCCGCGCGTCGCGATCGCACCGATGCCGCGGGACGGGCGCCACCACACACCTGTCTTCAGCCAAGGCTTCACGGAGATCACGATGGCCAGTCGCAATGAAAAGGAAAAACCGCTGGATCTGACAGTCACCTTTGTCGGACTCGATGATGGACAGCAGCCGCCGCGCTTTGCGGCGTACAATGTGGACGTCAGCGGCCGCCCGATCAGGAAGTTGGGCAGTTACGACGGCAAGCTGTTGCGGCTGGACCCGGGCGAGGCCAGCGCCATCGCGTTCGGACCGGACGTCGAGGATTTCAGGACATTGCCGACGGACAGCCTGGCGCGCTACCGCGTGGCGCAGCAGGTCGACCTGTGGCGCAAGCAGGGACTGGTGCTGGGGCCGGATATCTGGAACCGCTTCCACTTCCGTTTCCAGTGCGTCAGCGGCACCGTGAGCAAATGCCGGCCGTGGTTCTGGGACCTGCTCGACGATATCCGTCTGCAGCCGATGTACGCGCTGGCCCAGGTCGCGCGCATCAAGCCGATCACCGCGGAGCTGCGCCCGCATCTGCGCTTCCCGCTGCGTTGCGAGACACTGTGCGACGGCGTCGTGGAGGTCTACGAACGCGAATGCTGTTGCCGCTGGTTCCGCATCCCGGACCTGCTGGACCGGTTGCGCGAGATTCTCGCGGTGCTGCCGATACCGCTGCCGGACCCGATCCCCGACCCGATCCCCGGGCCGGACCCGGCGCCCTTCGACCCGCGTTCGCTGCGTGCCGCGGCGCGCGACATCCAGCAGCGCAAGGCGGCGTTCGATCTTGCCGCCACGCCACCGGAAAACCTGCACCAGGATTTCCTGGCGCTGCGTGCGATGCCGGAAGATGCGGCGCGCGAGTACGTGCTGGCGCGCCCGTACCTGTACCCGATCTTCTGCCACTGTTCGGTGCGCAAGGTCGGCGAGACGATGATCCAGCCCGGTGGCCGTTTCGACCTGTGCTACCTGCGCCCGCCGTTCCACCTGGCGCACGAGCATTGCGTCACGACCTACGCCTACCGCGTGCGGCAGATGATCAACGGCGCCTGGCACGTCGTCTACGACGGGCTGGCCGCACACCAGTATTTCGCCGCCGGCAGCACGGCGGACATCCACAGCTACGATCCGCAGGCGCGCGTCTGCGCCGACGGCCCGGGCGAGCCGCCGCCGAACGGCAACCTGCCGTTCGTGATGCTGGAGCACGTCGGCAGCTATGGCAGCTTCCACTTCAACTTCCCGGTGCAGACCGGGGTGTCGCAAGTCGGCGCGCTGGATGCCGACGACGGCACCTTCACCACCTCGTACGCGCCGGACTGCCCGTGGGGCGGCGGGCTGGGCCTGCGCCTGTGGTTCTCGCCGGAGCTGGAGCCGCTCGTGAAGTACTACCGCCTGAAGGTGTTTGCGCTGAGCGATGCCGGCACGCCGGTCGGTGCGCCGATCGTGCTGAACGACTCGGTCACCTGGGACAAGCTGGTGGACATTCCCGGCGACGTGGTGCGCGCACCGGAACTGCTGGGCCCGGCCACGGTCGGCGCGGAAAGCGACCTGTTCAAGGTGCCGTACTGGAGCTCTCCCGACCACCGCTACCTGAGCGGGCAGTTCCACCAGGGCTGGAACACGGCGCAAAGCCAGTTCCCCGACGGCAAGTACATGCTGGTCATCGAAGTGTTCGATGCCGCCGGCAACCGGGTGAAGCCGAACGGCGCAAGCGGGCCCGGCACGGCGCAACCGTTCGAATTCCGCCGCTGGATGTCCGCGGTGGATACCGACCCGGTACCGTTCGCCGACGCGGCGCACGTGTTCTGGGTGGACAACACGCCGGTGGGCGGCGATATCGTCGACCTGCGCAAGAACGGCGTCGCCAACACCAGCCAGTGCCAGTTCATGACGGGCCCGGCGGCGAGCACCTTCGCCATCGGCTTCCGCGCCTACCACCTGCACGGCGTCGAGCACGCCGGCAACGGCGACGGCAATTCGTTCATGTGGCACTACGGCATCGGCTGGCAGCGAGGCCTGAACGGCAACAGCGGTGCGCTCGGCCCGGCACCGTCGGGCGGCAACAACCATACCGACGTCGGCGAGACCGGCGGCGCGGTGTCCTCCGGCAGCGAGACGTTCCAGACCATGCTGACCGACACCACGCAGGTGCCCAGTGTCGTGCTGAGCAAGTGCACCTTCAGCGTGACCCTGCACGTGTACGCCAAACACTTCACCGGCAGCGGCCGCATCCAGGGTTACGACTATGCGGAGACGGCCTCGTTCGCACTGGAGATCACCAGCTGACGGCAGGCCAAATGGAGGCAACGGCATGGATGCCGCCGTTGTGGCTGCGCACCAAGTACTTGCGCGATATCGGCAAGCGCCTGGCGCGCAGCCTTCTTTTCGCTCCAGACGTCCGGCCCGCCACCCTTCAGGCCGGCTTTGCCATTTCGCGCCGCTGCCGCGGCGCGACGGCAACCTCTCCCGGCCATACCGGATAGAAGGCGACCCGGCCGCCCCTGCAGACGAAAACCCTTGCCTGCGGACCGCGAGCCTCGGCCTGGCAAGCACGGCCACGCTTTCGGCTATACCCTGCCCGGGCGTCGGGCGGCTTGAGCTGCCCGCGAGTTCCCAGGAGGCGCCGCGATGAGCCTGCAGCCGGAAGCACCCCGCCACGCCGCGGCGAAGACGCCGTCCGCGCTGCGCCGGATTCCGGCCGGCATCTGGGCGCTGGGCATGGTCTCCATGCTGATGGACACCTCCTCGGAGATGATCCACGCGCTGCTGCCGGTGTACCTGGTCGGCGCGCTTGGTGCCTCGGCGCTCGCGGTCGGCGTGATCGAGGGCATCGCCGAATCCACCGCGGCGATCACCAAGGTGTTCTCCGGCGCGCTGTCGGACTGGCTCGGCCGGCGCAAGCTGCTGGTGGCGATCGGCTACGGGCTGGCCGCGTGCACCAAGCCGGTCTTTCCGCTGGCGAGCACGCTCGGCTGGGTGGTCGCGGCGCGCTTCGTGGATCGTGTCGGCAAGGGTATTCGTGGCGCGCCGCGCGATGCGCTGATCGCCGACCTGGCACCGGCCGAGTTGCGTGGCGCCTCGTTCGGTCTGCGCCAGTCGCTCGACACCACCGGCGCGTTCCTCGGCCCGGGGCTGGCGATCGCGTTGATGTGGCTGACCGCCGACAACATCCCGCTGGTGTTCTGGTTCGCGGTGGTGCCGGGCTTTGCCGCGTTCGCGCTGGTGGTGTTCGGCGTGCGCGATGCGCCGGGCGACCGGGAAAGCAGGCGGGCGCGTTCGCCGTTGTCGCGCACCGAGCTGGCACGTCTGCCGCCGCTGTACTGGGGCGTGGTGACGATCGCCGCGGTGTTCACCCTGGCCCGTTTCAGCGAGGCCTTCCTGGTGCTGCGCGCGCAGGAACTGGGCCTGGGGCTGGTGCTGATCCCGCTGGTGCTGGTGGTGTTGAACGTGGTGTATGCGCTCTCGTCCTATCCGGTCGGCGTGCTGGCCGATCGTTTCGACCACGGCACGCTGCTCGCGCTGGGCGTGCTGGTGCTGGTGTTGGCGGATCTCGCGCTGGCCTTCGTCGGCGGGTTGGAGGGGCTGGCGCTGGGCGTGGCGTTGTGGGGACTGCACATGGGCATGACCCAGGGCCTGCTGGCGGCGATGGTTGCCGACGCCGCGCCGGCCGATCTGCGCGGCACGGCGTACGGCATGTTCAACCTGGTCGGCGGGCTGGCCCTGCTGGCAGCCAGCGTGGTGGCCGGCGCGCTGTGGGACGCGTTCGGCTCGCGCGCCACCTTCCTCGCCGGTGCCGGTTTTGCCGTGGTGGCGTTGCTGGCGCTGGTGCCGGTGGCGCGGCAGGTGCACAGGCATCGCCCGGCATCGCACTGAGCGACGCGCCAGCAGCGGGGTCCCGGCTCATGGAAACTGCACCCGGACGCTCAACGAGCGCCGCCGGACGGATGCTCCGCGGGACGGCCGCGCAGCGCATGTCGCGTGCGCACCGAACTCGCATCGGCGTACCATCGCCGGGCTGATTGGGGGGCCGGCCGCGCCACGCGGGGATGGCCGTTTCGTCACTTGACCCGGGGAAATTCCATGAGCGGAGAATGGCGCAGTGCTGCGGCACAAACCTTTGTGGGCGGTCGAATCACGCAGGTGGACAGCTACTGGCCGGCGAATACGTTGGCCGCCGACATCTTCCAGCTCATCGACGACTGGGATCTGTGGGGCGAAGCGTTCGGCGGCAAGGCAAAGAAGATCAAGGATCGCTGGCGCACGATGCTGGTGCTGCGCAACGGCGTGAAGTCCGCCGGTGGCCTGGTGCGCAAGGTCGGCGGCGTGCTTGGCGGCAAGAGCGAGGCCGGGTTGGGAACGGACCTGCTCCAGGAGCTCAAGGCCAACGTGGTGACCCCGTTGCAGAACCTGGCCAACCAGGCGCCGCTGACGATCAATTTCAGCGCAACCGGCTGGTTCGGCACGGGGCCCGGCTTCGACGAATACATCACCATGTGGGATCGGCATACCACCGATGCGGCGCTGACCGCCAACCAGGACCCGAAAAACCCGGCCCATGTGCGGGCCAAGGCCGACCGTCACGCGCTGTACGGCCAGTTCGCCGACGGCAAGACCCAGGTGGGCGCTGCCGGCCTGGTGCTGCCGCACGTGAAGAAACAGGGCGGCACCACGGCGCCGGCCACCATGCATTACTCCCCCAACCATGTGCGTGCGCCCGGGGCGGCGGCGGACTCCCAGGTATTTGCGGCGCTGAACTACGGCCGCCGAGTGCATGGCTCCAATACCGAGTACGGCAAAAGCGTGTTCGAGCTGGACGACGGCTTCAAGAAGGACGCGATCTACTTTGCGATGGACACCTTCACACCGGTCTCCAACGGCAGCGGCTTCAAGGCGAAGGGCGATCGCGGCAAGCTTTACCAGGTGAGCTTCAACACGTTCGGCGGCGCCATCCTGCTGGCGACCCGATCGCAGTACCAGGCCAACCCCAGCGCGACCCACCTGGCCAACGCCAAAGCCCTGGTGGCCGACTTGCTGGCCTCCGCACACAACGGCAATCCGCGGCCCGACAGCGCGGAGAACCACCTGCTGATCGAGGCACACATCTTCCGGCGGGTACGCATGGTCCCGGCGCAAGTGCGAGCCGTGCACATATCGCGCGGGGAATGCGGCGCCAACCTCAACGCCGTCCAGACCAACGCCGCGCAGTTCAGCCGGCGCACCGGGGTTCAGGTGGATTACATCGACTGAGTTGCCGCAGGCGAGCGAGCGCTCCTGCCCTCGAATGCAAAAACATCCCGACGCGACGAGGGCGCCCGCCTCCCGGCGAACGCCCTCGCAGGTGCCTCGCGGAACTTACAGGGCCGCGTTCAGCGCACTCACGATGCCGCTGCCGAAGCCGCTGGCGTAGTCCCAGCCGACCGTCGCCGTCTCACCGCCATTGCTGCCGGAGGTGACGTCGTGATAGCTGGCGGTGGATACGCTGTACAGGTGCGGCCCGGCGAAGCCCAGCGTCGGATGCGCCGCGAGCATGCGGGCCCAGGTGGCCGCGAACAGCGGTGCCGCCAGGCTGGTGCCGCCGTACTGCGCATTGCTGCCATTGACGATGATGATCGCACCGGAGTTGGGATCGGCGTCGAAGGCCACATCCGCCACGTCGCGGGTAGTGCCGCCGCCCTGGGTCTGCCAGCTCGGTTTCGGTTCGACCGTACTCGGGCTGCCGCCCGCGCCGCTCCACAGTGTCTCGCTCACCCAGCTGTTCGACGCGCCGGTGCTCAGCGACGTACCGCTCACCGCCACCACGTACGGCGAACTGGCCGGGTAGCTCGGCGTGGTGCCGGTCGGCTTCTTGGTGCATTCGTTCGAGCCGGAGTCGCCGGTCGAGATGGAGAACGTCTGGCCCTGCGCCACGCCCAGCGCGAGGATCTGGTCATCCGCCGCCATCGAGCCGTCCTGGTAGGCGCTGGTTTCGCATTCGCCGAGCGAGACGTTGACGACCTGTGCCTGGTTGTCGCTCACCGCCTTGTTGAACGCGGCGGTGAGATCGCTGTTTGAAAGCGAGTTGGCCGCGTAGAAGATCAGCTTGCCGACCCCGCCGGACATCGCGACGATGTCCTGGCTGTCCAGATCCCACTCGGGCGTGCCGCTGGTGTCGGTACCCGGCGTGCTCACCGTCACCACCTGCGTGTTCACTGCCGGCAGGCCGTTGGTGCTGGTGAACTGGTTGAGATCCTTCAGCGGCTGGGTCATGTCGCCATCGCTGATGATGCCCACCGTCACCGTGGAAGCGGTCGGGGTGCCGCCCACGTTGTAGATGGTCGGAAACGCGGTCGGGTTGTGGCCGACCAAGGTCGCGCCGCCACCACCACCCGGCCGGCCCTTCTCCACGCGCCCCTGCGTCGAAGCCTTGGCCAGCATGGTGTGCGGATGCGTCACCGTCTGCAGGCCGCTCACCGACAGCACGACGTCGGCCAGTGCCGCCGGCACCTTGGCGTCGTCGATGTTGGCGAAGGCGGCGCGACCGTGCTCGTCAGTGGCCTTGACCAAGCGCGTGCCGAACGCGGCCCCCGCATTGCCGGCGGTACCGTCCGCCGAAACCAGCAGGCGGTTGGCCGATATGCTGACGTGGCTGAAGCCGGCCTGGCTCAGGTAATCGGCCACGGCCTGCGCCTGCGCCTGGCTCGGCAGGAAGTTCGCGGCCACGTCGCTCGACTGCAGCTTGGCGCGGAACAGCGGGCTGGCCGGGTTGTGTGCGGCGGCGATGAAATCGTCGAGCGCACCCTTGTTCCGGATCTTCAGCGTCACCTGCACGTGCAGCGGCATGCTGGATGCCACCAGGCTGCTCATGTTCACCGACGCGGCCGGCACGTGCGCATGCGTGGCCGTCGTCTTCCACGTCGAGTCGACGCCGGCCGCCGCTGCGACCGTGGACGCCAGCGCCCAGATTGCCCCCATTGCCAGACACAGCGAAGTCTTCTTCATCTGCATGGTTGATCCCCGAGGTTGATGGTGCGAACAGAAAAATTCCGGTCATTGACGAATCGGAATCCCGTGACGCGGCCCTGGTCCCACCCAACGAATCCCTGGCCTCGCCAGTCCTCGACGCTAACACGCGGGGGCGGCGAATAATCCGTGCAGCCGTCAAAAAAACGCATGCAAGTGGTTGATTCGCAAAAGCTTGCGGAAACGCATGAAATCGCGACAGGGGGCGAGGCGGTCGAATCCGGCTTGCCGCACCTGGCCATCAGGCCCGCCGATGACGGTCTGTCCTTCGGTGCCCGCAAATGCCGTTGCAGGCACCGCCGCTACTTGAGGTAGCTGCGCAACACCGCCAGTACCGGGAGGAGTTCGTCCTGCCGTTTGCTGCTGCCGCGGCCGGCCACGTGCGAGCGCAGATGGCCCTCCATCACCTGCAGGATCAGCCCGTTGACCGCGCCGCGCACGGCTGCCAGCTGCTGCAGCACGGCGCCACATTCCGTGTCGCCTTCGATGGCGCGTTCGAGCGAGGCCAGCTGGCCGTTGATGCGGCGCACGCGGGCGACCAGCTTCCGGCGGTTTTCCTGGATGTGCGACACGGCGACTGCCTCCCGTCATATACTGCGGGGGAGTATATGACCAGAGCACGCAGCATGCCCGCCCCCGACGTCTCCGCATTCACCCACAGCCACCAGTTCAACCACGTCGACGCCAAGGCGGAGCGCAACACGCGGCGCGTGGTGTACATCACGGCGGCGATGATGGTGGTGGAGATCGCGGGCGGCTACTGGCTGAACTCGATGGCCCTGCTGGCCGACGGCTGGCACATGAGTTCGCATGCGCTGGCGATGGGACTTTCGGTGATGGCCTATGCGCTGGCCAGGCGCTACGCGAAGGACGGCCGCTTCGCCTTCGGCACCTGGAAGATCGAGATACTCGGCGGCTACAGCAGCGCCCTGCTGCTCGCCGTGGTTGCCGCGCTGATGATGGTGCAGTCGCTGGAGAGGCTGTTCGTGCCCGCCACGATCCACTACGACGACGCGATCCTGATCGCAGTGCTCGGCCTGGGCGTCAACCTTCTGTGCGCATGGCTGCTGAAGGGCGAGCACCCCCACGCGCACGGGCACGCGCATGGACACGATCACGGCCACGGGCACGACAACCATCATCATGACGTGAACCTGCGCGCGGCCTACCTGCACGTCATCGCGGACGCGGCAACTTCCGTGCTGGCCATCGTCGCGCTGGTCGGCGGCAAGCTATACGGTGCTGCCTGGCTCGATCCGGTGATGGGCATCGTCGGCTCGATCCTGGTCGCGCGCTGGGCGTTCGGCCTGCTGCGCGAGTCCGGCAAGATCCTGCTGGACGCCGAGATGGACCAGCCGGTGGTCGATGAAATCCGCGACGTGGTGCGCGATCAGTTCGCCACGGCGGCGGTCAGCGACCTGCACGTCTGGCGCGTCGGCCGCGACAGCTACGCCTGCATCCTGGGATTGGTCACCACCTCGGCCATCTGCGCCGAAGACGTCCGCCGCGAGCTGGCCGTCCACGAAGAGCTGGTGCACGTGACGGTCGAGATTGCGGCGGCCTGAGGCAACCACTCGGCATCCACGTTGCGGATGCGCGGCGCGGGTATCTTTCCGCCCTGCGAGACACGCGCCACGCGTCCGAAGAGACGGACGAAAATGACGGCGGCGCAGGAAATACCCCTCGCCGCGCTGCCGCCATCCCGGCGGCCCCTGCCGGGTGCTCACCAGGGCCGTTTCGCGGCAACCCCGTCGCGGCTGTTCAGCCCTGGGCCTGGTCGAGCTGCTGCATCTTGAGCGCGCGCTGCACGCCGGCGTCGGCGCGCATGCGTCGCTCGAATGCCTGCAAGTTGGCGAGGCCGCCAAGGTCCACGTTCACCGCGTGGGTCCAGCGCAAGGTGACGAACAGATAGGGGTCGGCAATGGAACGCTCGCCGGCCAGCCAGTCGCGTCCTTCCAGGTGCTTGTCCAGCCGCTCGAACCAGGTGCGCAGCTGCTGGCGCGCGGCGTCCTTGCTCTTCTCGATCATCGCCTCGTCGCCAAGGTAGCTGGTGGCGCCGAACAGCGGTTTGAACGCCGGGTGCACGTCGGAGTTGATCATTGCCAGCCAGCGGTTCACCTCGGCGCGGCCGCGCGGGGTGGGTTCGCCGCCCAGCTTCGCGGCGGGGAACTTGTCGGCAAGGTAGTTGAGGATGGCGGCGTTCTCGTTGAGCGCCCAGCCGTCGTCGACGAGGATCGGCACCTGGCCGTTCGGGTTCAATGCGCGGATCGCCGGACTCGCCAGATCATTCTTCTGCAGCAGTTGCAATTCGTAGGGCCGGCCGATCCATTCGAGCACGATGTTGGCGCCCAGCGCGCACGAGCCGGAAAAACTGTAAAGCTTCATGGATGTCTCCTTGGGTGAAGCGGACGTCGCGTGGCAGACGCGGCGAGATGGCGTGCAGCAGCACGTCCTGTCCAGATGCCGGCGGCAGCGGCGAACTTCAAGCCGCCGTCGGGGCCTGGGCCGGCGGTTGCCACAGTTCGATGCGGGTGCCTTCGGGATCGGTGATCCAGCCGAAGCGGCCGAACTCGCTTTCGTCGACGCGCTCGTCCACCTGGACGCCATCGGCGCGCAATTGCGCCAGCAGCGCGTCGAGGTCGTCGACGCGGAAGTTGATCATGTACGACTGCGGGCCCGCGCCGAAGTAGCTGGTGGCGGCCGCGAACGGCGACCACAGCGTGTAGCCGGGCCGCTGTTCGTCCTCGTCGAAGCGCACGCCGCCCCATGCCTCGGCATCCAGGCCGAGATGTTTCGCGTACCACGCCGCGAGCGCGGCGGGATCGCGCGACTTGAAGAAGATGCCGCCCAATCCGGTGACCTTGGCCATGTCGTTGTCCTGTCGCGTCGGATGTTGCGGCCCATCGTATCCCGGCGCGTCACGTGCAGGGCGGGCGCTGCCCGCCGCTCCCCGGCCATGCAGATAAGGGATGAGTATCAACAAGGACAGGACAAGGAGCTCTCATTGCCTTCGTCCCCTTGTTCCCTTGTTCCTGTTCCGGAGACCTCAAGCCGCCGCCGGCTCAGGCCTGCATCCTGATTGCCGGTTCGCGAAATGCGGGTCAACGAGCCGCGCCCTGTTCCCGTATCATCTGCGCCGCCTGCCTCGACCTCGGTACGAATGGAATCGGATGAAACGCAACAAGCTCGTCACGCTGGCAATCCTGCTCGCCGTTCCCCTCGCCGCGTGCATGCAACCGCAGGATGCCGGGGAAGCACCACCGGCAAACCCCGCCAACAGCCCTGACCTGTCGGAAGCCTGCAGTTCGGTCGATGCCGAAACCGGCGCGCTTGTTCCCTTTGCGCGCCTGATCCAGGTGCACGTGGAATTGCGCTACCGCGTCGACTACCTCAACGAATTCAACGACAACGACGGCACCGCAAGCAATCGAACCGAAATGCACGCGCTCGTCCAAGGCTCCGCAGACCTGCTCGCCTGTACATGGAAGGAGTTCGGCTACAACCAGTACATGTTCCATCCAGCGCGCGAAGACGAACTGCCTCCCTTTCCCGCCCCTGCGTCCGGCACGGTGAGCCTGAAGGGCCTGCGCACCGGGCGTGCCGTGGTACACGGCGAAACCATCACCACGAAGGAAACCGTGCAGGCCAGCGGCAAGCTGCGGGGGATCACGCTGTCCGTCCCCACCCGCGATGGAACCATGCCGGACGGCGACGGCACCTGCATTGAAGTGGGTTTTGATGCGCCGATGTCCGGCAACTGGACTCTCGATGTCGCAAGCACCGATGGCACTCGCAAGCATGAGGAGAGGTCGCCGGAGTCGCTGGAAGGCAGCGTCTATTCGGCCTTTGCCGTCAGAACCTACGACGCCGGCGAATCCGAGTTCATCAATCATTCGCTGACGCTCTGCGATGGCCCGCGCAACCGACCCGACCAGATGACGCAGGGTCTGCCCGCCGGCGGCATGACGATCAGTCCGGACGAGTCCGTGTGGACCCGCAGCGGCGAGTGGGTCGGCCACAACACGGTACCGGCCGAGCATCGCTACATCGACTTTTCCCTCAAGGTCGTGCCTCGAACCCTGCCATATCCGAATCCGTAGCTGCCCGGGCAACACGACGGCTGTCAGGGCGTGCCGGCAGCCAGCGCGGGTCTTCGGCCGGGTCTGTGAAGCAAAGGCTGGCGGGCGGCGCCCGCCCTACGACGGCAGGTCGAAGAAGGCTTGCACGTCAGCCAGCTCGCGGGTGCGCGGCATCGGCGGGACACTGGCGAGGAACAGCTTGCCGTAGCCCTTGCCGGTGAGGCGCGGGTCGCACAGCACCAGCACGCCGCGGTCGTGCACGCTGCGAATCAGCCGGCCGGCGCCCTGCTTCAGCGCAATCACCGCGCTGGGCACCTGCCAGCCCATGAACGGATTGATGCCGGATTGTTCCAGCGCGGCGAGGCGCGCCATCAGCACCGGATCGTCGGGCGCGGCGAACGGCAGCTTGTCGATCACCACCACGCTGAGCGCCTCGCCGACCACGTCGACGCCTTCCCAGAAACTGGCCGCACCGAGCAGCACGCCGTGGCCGCTGGCGCGGAACTCCTCCAGCAGCCGTGGCCGCGGCGCGCTGCCCTGCACGAACAGCGGCCATGGCACCTTGTCCTGCAGCAGCTCGGCGGCGCGGCGCAGTGCGCGGTGCGAGGTGAACAGCAGGAAGGCACGGCCGTTGGAGGCCTGCAGCACCGGCAGCACCGCCTCGATCACCTGCTCGGTGTAGTCGCGTGCGTTCGGGTCGGGCAGGCCAGCGGGCAGGTAGCACAGCGCCTGGTGCGCGTAATCGAACGGGCTGTCCAGGCTCAGTGTCTGCGGCTCGTCCAGGCCGAGCTGGCGCGCGAAGTGGTCGAAGTTGCCGGCCACCGACAGCGTGGCCGAGGTGTGGATCCACGCCGCCTGGGTGCGTTCGCGCAGGCCGCGCATCGGCGCGGCGAGATCCAGCGGCGTGGCGTACAGCGCGAAGCCGCGCGGGAAGGTTTCGTACCAGCGCACGTCCTGGTCGCCATGCGTCTCGATGATACGCTCCAGCCGCCCGCCGAACAGCGCGGCGCGTTCGTGCAGGTTGGCGAGACCGCGCGAGCGCTCGGCCTGCGAGGCGAGCAGTTCGGTCAGCGTGGCCAGCAGCTCACCGAGGTCGTGCAGCGCGGCGCGCACCTCGGCACGATCTTCCAGCAGCGCGAAGGCGCCGCGCGCGGGCAACGGCTCCATCGCCAGGCGCAGCTTGCGCAGCGCGCCCTGCAGCGCTTCGACCGGCTCCAGCAGCAGGCCGATCGCACCGGTGACGCCGCTGCATTCGGTCAGCGTGTCCTGCGCCATGTCGGTAAGCTGGCGCGCGCTGAGGCTCTGCGAGAAGAACTGGCCGGCCAGCTCGGGAATCTGGTGCGCCTCGTCGAGGATGAAGGCGGCCGCGCCGGGCAGGATCTCGCCGAAGCCTTCCTGCTTCAGCGCCAGATCGGCGAACAGCAGGTGATGGTTGACCACCACCACGTCCGCCTCCATCGCCTCGCGGCGCGCCTTGAACACGTGGCAGTCCTCGTAGAACGGACACTCCACGCCGAGGCAGTTTTCCGCGGTGGAGGTGACCCGCGGCCACAGCGGCGACTCCTCCGGCACCTCGGCCAGCTCCATGCGGTCGCCGCGGCGGGTGCGCGCGGACCAGGCGCGGATCGTCGCCAGCTGCGCGGCCTGCGCCGGCGCCAGGCTGCCGCCATCGCGCACGGTCTGCTCGAGCCGGTACAGGCAGAGATAATTCGCGCGACCCTTCAGCAGCGCCGTCTTCAGGCGTGCGCCCAGCACCGAGCGCACCTTCGGCAGGTCGCGGAAATACAGCTGGTCCTGCAGCGCCTTGGTGCCGGTGGAGATGATCACCCGCTCGCCCGACAGCAGCGCCGGCACCAGGTAGGCGTAGGTCTTGCCGGTGCCGGTGCCGGCCTCGGCAACCAGCGTGTCGCGCCCGGCGATGGCCTGCTGCACTGCCCGCGCCATCGCCTGCTGGGCCAGCCGCGGCGCGAAGTTCGGCAGCTCGCGGGCGAACGGGCCGTCGGCACCGAGCAAGGCGCCGACGTCGTCGTCGGACACTTTGTCGTCGGGAGCGATCATCCGCCGATTATGGCCGAGCGACCGCCGTCGACAAAGCGGCGCGGGAACCGCGACGGTGGCCGGCGCATCCACTGGCATGCCACCCGCCCGCCACTCCAAGGAGGCAGCCGTGAGACTGTTCGCACCCGAAACCGCACCCGTACTCGACCTGGTCGACATCCACGGCCAGGCCATCGCGACCAGCCAACCCGGTCGGCTTACCCTGCTCTCGTTTTTCCGTGATGCGGCCTGCCCGTTCTGCAATTTCCGCATCTACGAGCTGACCCAGCGGCACCAGGAATTGTCCGAGCGCGGGCTGGACGTGGTGGCGGTGTTCAGCGCCTCGCAAGCCGAGGTGCTGCGCTTCGCCGGCCACCGCCCGCGGCCGTTTCCGCTGGCGGCCGACCCCACCTCGCGTGCGCACGAGGTCTACGGCATCGAGCGTTCGCTGTGGCGCAAGTTCAAGGCGATCGTGACGCGGGTGCCGACCCTGATCCGCGGCCTGCGCCTGGTCGGTTTCGCCGGCCTCAACACCGGCAACCTGATGCCGGCGGATTTCCTGATCGACGGCCGCGGCCGCATCGTGGAGGCCTACTACGGCCGCGACGCCGGCGACCGGATTCCGCTGCAGCGGGTCGAAAGCCTGCTGCGGCAGGATCGCAGCCGCCGCGCGGCGTAGCCTGGGGCCACTGGCGAGAAGCCGCGGCTGGATTCACCATGCGCCCACCATCGCCGGAGGAGTACGTCGTGACGACCGAACTTTGCATGCTGCTGTGGAGTGTGGTGCTGGGGCTGGTGCAGATCGCCTTGGCGGCGAGCTGTTCGATCGGCCAGCGCGGGCTCGGCTGGATCGCCAGCGCGCGCGACGAGGTGAAGCCGCCGCTGACCGGCGTCGGCGGACGACTCGATCGTGCCCGCGCGAACTTCCTGGAAACCTTTCCGCTGTTCGCCGCCGCGGTGCTGGCCGCGCAGGTGATGCAGCAGCACGACCCGCTCACCGTGCTCGGCGCGCAACTTTATTTCTGGGCACGCGTGCTCTACGTGCCGGTGTATGCCGCCGGCATCCCCTACCTGCGCACGCTGGTCTGGGCGGTGAGCCTCGCCGGCATCGTGTTGTTGCTGGTGGCGCTGCTCTGAGCGGCCGGGGCGCCGCCGCTCAATACCGGGGCACACCCGCCTTGCGGCACTGCTGCACCCACTTGCGCGCAGTCGACGCGCCGACCGTGTCGTTCGCCTGCAAGCGGGTCTCGACGATGGTCTGCCAGTTGCGCGCGCACAGCGGACCAAGGCGCGGGCCCAGCGTCCACGACTTGTGCGCCAGCTTTTCGGCGCGCACGAAATTCTTCAGCCGGATCGCGATCTCGGCGCGCTCCTGCAGTAGGTCGGGCGCATCGGGGCTGATCTGCAGCGCCTTGTCCAGCGTGGCGGCGGCGGCAGTGTAGTTGCCGCTGCGTTCGTCCTGTTCCGCCTGGACCATCAGCGCATCCACGGCCGGGTCGCGCAGCGGCTTCACGTCGATGACCGAATCGTCGTGCGCGCCGGCGGCACGGATCGCCGCCACCGCGTCATGCTCCGGCGCGACCGCTGGCGCCGGCGCCGGCGCTGAACGAAACAGGCTGCAGCCGGCCAGGGTGGCAAGCAGCGCCGACAGCAGCAGCGGCGCGAGGCGTCGGGAAGTCATGGGCATGGTCACGGCGTGGTGGTCGAGGGAGCGGGGGTGGCGGTGTCGCCGCCGAACAGGCTTTGCCAGAAGCAGCCCTCGGCATCGGCCGGCAGGCTGCCGGCGACCACCGGCACCTGCTGCGCGCCCTGGCATTGCGGCTCGGTGCGGCGGCCATCGGCGGGGTTGATCCAGGCCATTTCCAGGCCCGGCCCCGGTGCGGCGGACAATGGCGTGGTGGGCAGCTTGGCGAACAGGTCGCGCCAGGCGCGCAAGCCGCCGCTGGCGCCGAACAGCGTGGTCGGCTTGTTGTCGTCGCGGCCCATCCAGAACACCGCCAGGTGGCCGCCGGTGAAGCCGGCGAACCAGCTGTCGCGCATGTCGTTGCTGGTGCCGGTCTTGCCGGCGGCGTGCAGCGAAGCCAGCGCGGAGTTGCCGATCGCGCTGGCGGTGCCGTACTCGGCCACCTGCTGCATTGCCCAGGTGGTCAGCCGCACCGCCTCCTGGTATTCGCCGGGACCGGGCTGCACCTGGTAGCGCTTGATCGTGCGGCCGCTGCCGTCGAGCACGCCGCGCACCGCCAGCAGCGGCAAGGCGTGACCATCCGCCGCCAGATACTGATAGAGCTGCGCCACCTGCAGCGGAGACAGGTCCAGCGCGCCGATCAGCAGCGAGGGGCTGGGATTGACGTCGGTGAGCCCGAACGATTCGAGGAACGCACGGATGCGCGGCAAGCCCACCGCCATGCCGAGGTGGATCGTGGCGAGGTTCCACGAATGCGCCAGCGCGTCGACCATGATCAGCGGGTCGTGGCTGCGGTGGTCGTCGTTCTGCGGCGTCCACATGCTGCCGTTGGGCTGGCGCATGCTGATCGGGCTGTCGTCCATCATGCTGGCCAGGTTCCAGCGCTCGGGCTGGGTCAGCGCGACCAGGTAGACGAACGGCTTGATCGTGGAGCCGATCTGCCGGCGGATGTCCAGCGCGCGGTTGAAACCCGGCTCGCCCGGATTGCGGTTGCCGACCACGGCAAGCACGCTGCCGGTGTGCGCATCGGTCACCACCGCCGCCGCCTGCACGCCGTCGCCGCGCTTGCCCAGGCCCTTGAGCGAACTGGTGATCGCCTGCTCGGTGTACAGCTGCGCGGCCGGGTCCAGCGTGGTGAAGATCGACAGGTTGCCTTCGCGCAACGCCTTCTCGTCGAAGTCGGTGGTGATCTGCTTGCGCACCAGATCCATGAACGCGGGGAAGCGGTTGTGCGGCAGCTGGCCGTTCTTGATCACGTCCAGCGGCGCAGCCTGGCCCGCATTGAGCTGCGCGGCGCTGATCAGGCCGGTGTCGAAGAACTCCTGCAGCACCAGGTTGCGCCGCGCCAGGGCGCGCTTGGGTGCGCGGCGCGGGTCGTAGTAGCTCGGCCCCTTCACCAGGCCGACCAGCAAGGCGATCTCCTGCGGCCGCAGCTCCTGCAGCCGGCGCCCGAAATAGAACTCCGACGCGGCGCCGAAACCGTGCACCGCCTGCGCCCCCTGCTGGCCCAGGAACACGTCGTTGACGTAGGCCTCCAGGATGCGCCCCTTGCTGTAGTGCGCCTCCAGCAGCAGCGACATCAGCGCCTCGTTGATCTTGCGCGTCAAGGTCTGGTCGCGGCTCAGGAACAGGTTGCGCACCAGCTGCTGGGTCAGCGTGGAACCACCCTGCACGGTGTGGCCGGCACGCAGGTTGGCCAGCGCCGCGCGCGCGATCGCGCCGAAGTCGATGCCGATGTTGTTCTTGAAATTGCGGTCCTCGACCGACTGCAGGCCCTTGACCAGCAGCGGCGGCACGTCGCGCAACTGCACGAAGCGTCGCTCCTCCTGGCTGGCGCCGTACAGCGTGGCGATGCGCGCCGGGTCGAGATGGGTCTGCTTGATCGGCTGCTTGTCCGCCGCGGTGTGCACCGAGGCCACCTCGCCGCCGCCCAGGGTCACCACGATGCGCTTGGGCAACTCGCCGCCGTCGGGGCCGGCGTAGCCACGCGAGGAGATCGTGTAGCGGCTGCCCTGCTTCATCCAGCTGCCGGGCACCTGGCCCTTGCCGTCGTGGCTGTAGCCGGCGAAGGTCAGTTCCAGTTCCAGCGCGGCGCTGGTCATCGGCTCGCCGGCCTGCAGCGGCAGCGGCCGCGCATACACCCGCGTGGGCACCGCGAACACCAGGTCGTTGAAACGATCCTGCACGCGCTTGTTGAGCACCAGCACGTACGGCAACACGAAACCGACCAGCAGGCCCAGGCCGATCCAGCACGGAATGCGCAGCCACGGCCAGCTGCGGCGGGCGAGGGAACGGGTACGGTCGAGGAAGCTCAAGGGCGGCGGAATCCGGCGATCAGGTTTCCCGATGATAGGGCGTGCATCCCGGCGCGCCCATGAACGCCGCGGCGGTTTTGCGGGCAAATTCGTGGCACGAGGGTGGTGGCGCGGGCACGGCGCGAGCGGCGTGAGGGGCCCGGGACGGGGTCAGGGTCACTTTTCGCTCGCGAAAAGTGATCCTGCCCCCCGGGGCATCCACATGCCGGCATCCGGCCGAAACGGCCGCGGGTGAATGCCCAGCAAGCGCTGCAACTCGCCGTTGTCGGCGACCAGATCGCGGTCCAGCCGGCTCAGCGGGCCACGCAGCGGCGGGCACGTGCGAGCAAGCAGCCGCAACAACCAGGCGGGCAGCGGCACTGTCACGGTGGCGCGCGGCAGGCTGTCGCGCACGCGCGCGAACATCTGCGGATACGGCAGCCGTTCGCCGCCGCCGATCGGCACGATGCGTCCCGCCGAGGCGGGACAATCCAGCGCGGCCAGCACTGCCTGCGCGACGTCGTCGGCATGCACCGGCTGGCGCAGGCCACGCGCGGCCGGGATCGGAAACAACCGCGTGCGCAGCGCACGGCGCGCGATCGGGGTGAGGCTGCGATCGAGCCCGGCGCCATACACCAGGGTTGGCCGCAGCACGGTCCACGCGCAGCCGTGGCGGGCGCAGGCGGTGGCCAGCGCAGCCTCGCCCTCGCGCAGCTGGCGCGCGATCGCGCGCTCGGCCGGCACCACCGAATCCCGCTTGCTTTCGGCGCTCATCGAACTGGTGGCCACCACCCTCGGCGCGCCGACCAGGCTGGCATGGGCCAGCCATTCGGCCAGCGCCAGCAAGGGACCGAAACTGATGATTGCCGACAGTTCGGGCAACGTCGGCATGTCGTGCGGCAGGGTACCGCGCAGCCACTGCACCCCGTCGCGCGCGGGCCGCGGATGCCGGCTCAGCGCCAGCACCGGCTCACCGGTGGCGCGCAGGTGCGGCAGGAGGAAGTGGCCGATCTGGCTGCTGCCGCCGACGACCAGCACCGTCATGTCGGCCTCACGGATTGCCTTGCAGTCGCGCGGCAAGCTCGGTCACGCGCGGATGGTTGGGCGCCAGCTTGCGCGCGCGCGCGAGCGACTGGCCGGCGCCGATGCGGTCGCCGCCATCGAGCTGCTGCTGGGCCCGATCGACCCAGGCGCTGGCCAGCTGGTTGCTCAGCCCCAGCTGTGCCGGATCGCCCGGCGCCAATTCGCCCAGGTTGGCCAGCATGTCGCCGGCCTGCTTCAGCTGGCCGGCCGCGAGGGCCTGCTTGAACAACTGTTCGACCCGGCCCGGCAAGGCCTGCAGGCCCTGCCGCGCAAGCACGTCGTTGCCATCGATCGCCAGCGCGCTGCGGTACAGGTCGTACGCGCTGTCGCCGGGCGGCATCATGATGTTGCCGCTGGCGGTGGCCTGCTGCGCGCGCTGCACCAGTTGGGCCACGGCTGCGCTTTGCTGCGGCGACAACGCGGCGGCGACTACCGGGGCCTCGTCGGCCGCGTGCACCGTCTCGGCGGGTTCGTCCGCGGGTGGCTTGCTCGCCGGCGGCTTGCTCTGCAGCCGCGCGCGGGCGGCGGCCAGATCGGCCGACTTCGGCGCCAGCGCATTCGCCTGGCCGAGCAGTTTGGCCGCCTGCGCGCGATCGCCGTCATCCATCGCCGCATTCGCCTGCACGGTCAGCGCCTGCGCCACGTCGCCCAGCCCGGCCTTGGCCTCCTCGCTGTCCGGATCAAGCGCCAACGCAGCCCTGAAGTGCGCCAGCGCGGTGTCGTCGCCGGAGCCGGCGATGCGGCCGTCGCGCAAGGCCTCACGGCCCTGGGCAATGGCATCCTTTACCGCGCCATCCTGTTGCTGGCGCCGTTGCGCCTGCAGCGCGCGCAGCGCCGGCAGCGAGCCGTTGTTCGGCCGCAGCGCGGCGATCTGCAGCACCAGCGGATCGGCCTTGGCCAGGTCGCCCGCCTCCAGCGCGTCGTGTGCCTGCACCGCCAGCGCGTTGGCGACCTGGTCCAGCCCGTGCGCGGCCACTGCGTTGTCCGGGTCGGTGCGCAACACGCGCTGGTAGAGCGCGCCGGCGCCGTCGGCACCATCCAGCTTGCCCTGCGCCAATGCCTGCTTGGCCTGGTCGACCAGGTCGCCGGTGTGCATCTGGCCCGCCTGCGCCTGGCGGATGAGCATGTCGAGGCGATCCACGTCGCGCCCGCCCCCGAGCAGTTCGCGGGCGACCGTGGCGCGCTGGGTGGCCTCATCCAGCCGGCCTGCCTGCAGCGCTGCATCGGCTTGCGACAACTCGGCCTGGCCAACCTGGCGCAGGCCGTCGCGGGCGCGATCGTTGTCCGGCTCGCTGGCCGCCACCTGCTGGAACAGTTCGCGCGCGCTGGTGCCGTCCTCGCCATCCAGGTGGCCCGCGTCCAGCGCCTGCTGCGCCTGCGCCAGCACGCTGTTGAGGTCGGTGCGCGGCAGCATGCCGCGCAGCCGGTTCTGGCTGAGCCAGAGCGCCGCGCCGAGCGCGACGACCAGCAGGATCAAGATCGGCAGCAGCCAGCCGCGACGCCCGCGCGATGCCGCGGTGCGAATCCCGCGGGCACGACGCCTTTCCACGGTGACCCGCGGCAGGCCATCGGCAGCGGACGCGCGCGGCTTGCCCTCCACCTGATCGAGGTCGCCCAGGGTGGGCTCGCTGCGGTTCGGTGGCCGGGCATCATGCGGGTTGCGGCGGCTGCTCATGATTCATGGCACTGGCGATAAGCGGTCGCAGCTTAACATCGCGCGACCGGACGGCCCGGCCTGCGCGATACCGGCGTTCAGCGTCCAGCGCTGCTGGCGAGGGCGGCGCGGCGCCCGGCGCCCCGGCGCCGCGCTAGGCGCTGATGCGGCGCACTTCGGTGACGTTGGGCAGCGCCAGCAGCTTGCCCAGCAGGGTGGACAGCTGTTCGAAATCGCGCACGCGCAGGGTGTAGCGCATCTCCACTTCGCCGGTCTGCGGACGCGAGCGGCTGGACGAGGCGATGATGTGGGTGCCGGCGTTGCTGATGAGGTTGGTGACGTCTTTCTGCAGCTCCTTGCGGTCGTAGCCGCGCAGTTCGATGTCCACCTCGTAAGCCTGGCTGGCGACGTGGCCCCAGCTCACCTCGATCACCCGGTCCGGGTCGCGCCGCGCGAGCCGCGCCAGGCTGCCGCAATCGGCACGATGCACTGAAACGCCGCGGCCCTTGGTGATGTAGCCGCGTACCGCGTCGCCCGGCAGCGGCTGGCAGCAGCGCGCCAGCGTGGTAAGCAGGTTGCCGACACCTTCGATGCTCAGCGTGCCCTGGTCCAGCGTGGCCGGCCGCGCCGGCGGCGGTGCCGGCGCGGGCGGCGGCGGTTGCACGGACTCCTGCAGCACGCGGGCGATCTGGCCGGGCGTGACCTCACCCAGTGCCAGCGCGATCAGCAGCTCGTCCTGCGTCTGCAGGTGGAATTGGGCGGGCAGCTTGCCGATGTCGGCGGCGGGCAGCGCCAGGCGCTTCAGTTCGCGCTCGAGCATGGCGCGTCCGACGCCGAGGTTGGCGTCGTGCGCGATGCGGCGGAACCACGCGCGCACCTTGTCCTTCGCCCGCGCGGTGTTGAGGTAGCCATGGTGCGGCGAGAGCCAGTCGCGGCTGGGTTCGGCGACCTTGGTGGTGAGGATCTCCACGCGGTCGCCGCTCTGCGGCTGGAAGGTCAGCGGCACGATGCGGCCGTTGACCTTGGCGCCGCGGCAGCGGTGGCCGACCTCGGTGTGCACCAGGTAGGCGAAATCCAGCACGGTGGCGCCACGTGCCAGGTCGAACACCTCGCCCTTGGGGGTGAGCAGGTAGACGCGGTCTTCCAGCAGCTCGGTCTGCAGCTCGGCGGCGAGGTTGCTGTCGTCGCCGCTGCGCGGCTCCAGCAGCTTGCGCATCCAGGCGATCTTGGCCTCGAACTCGGCGTCGCTGCCGCCACCCTCCTTGTAGCGCCAGTGCGCGGCCACGCCAAGTTCGTTGGCGCGATGCATCTCGTGGGTGCGGATCTGCACCTCCAGCGTCTTGCCCTGCGGCCCGACCACCGCGGTGTGCAGCGACTGGTAACCGTTGGGCTTGGGCCGCGCGATGTAGTCGTCGAACTCGTTCGGCAGGTGCGGCCACAGCGCGTGCACCACGCCCAGCGCGGCGTAGCACTCGGTGACGCTGTCGACCAGCACGCGCACCGCGCGGATGTCGTAGAGGTCGGAAAAATCCAGCGACTTGCGCTGCATCTTTTTCCAGATCGAGTAGATGTGCTTGGGCCGCCCCGCCAAGTCGGCCTGCAGGCCGGCGGCGTCCAGCGCCTGTTTCAGCTCGTCCAGCGACTGGCGGATGAATGCCTCGCGATCGACGCGGCGCTCGTCGAGCAGCTTGGCGATGCGGCGATAGGTGTCCGGCTGCAGGTGGCGGAACGCCAGGTCCTCCAGCTCCCATTTCAGTTGCCAGATGCCGAGCCGGTTGGCCAGCGGGGCATGGATGTCGCGGCTCAACCGCGCCAGCGCGGCGGCCTGCTCCGGCGGCAGCGACGCCGCGGCGCGCATCCGCGCGAGCTGGCGCGCCAGCAGCACGAACACCACGCGCAGGTCGCGCACGATCGCCAGCAACAGCCGGCGCAGGCCTTCGGTCGCCCCGCCGGGTGCGCGCTGCGCGTGCAAGGTCCACACCTGTTCGGCCGCCTGCTGGCCGGCGACCAGGCGCTGCACGTCCGCCGGCAGGCCCGGGCCGCGCGCAGCCCACAACGCCGGATCGACGCGCGCCAGCTCGAACCACAACGCCGCCGCCTGGGTCGACGCGTCACAACCGAGCATGCCGAGCAGGTCGAGGGTGTCGCCGCACTCGGCCTGGTCGACCGGATGCTCGCCGCAGGCCTCCAGCGCATCGGCCAGATCGGGTGACAGCGTGTCGGCGCGCTTGCGCCATGCGGCGAGGCTGCCTGAATGAGTGCGCGGGGCCATGATGGCGGCCATTGTAGTGGCATGGTCGCGGCGGGCGGCCTGCGGCGCTTGGCCTCGGGCCGCTTGGCGGGCAGAATCGGGATTCGCCATTCCGGCTTCGAGGAAATCCCCATGTCCTTCCGCGCACGCTGTCTCCCGCTGTTGCTGGCCCTCCCGTGCTGCGCCGTGTACGCGCAGCAGACGTCCGGCGACCTGCAGCAACGCATGAGTCCTTCCGAGTTCAAGGCCGCTGGCCTGGACAAACTCTCGCCGCAGGAACTGCAGAATCTCGACGCCTGGCTGCGCACGCACGCCAAGACCACCACCAAGATGGTCAGTGCCAGCGGCAAGCCGGTGTTCTACGCGAGCGATGCCAAGCGCGAGAAGATCGAGACCCGCATCAAGGGCCACTTCGACGGCTGGAGCGGCAACAACGAGTACACCCTGGACAACGGACAGGTCTGGCGGCAGATCGGGTCGGACAATGTGTCGTGCATGACTGCCGACAATCCCTCGACCAAGGTCAAACCCTCGATGATGGGCAACTGGCTGATGTACGTGTCCGGCTGCAACGGCAGCGTGCACGTGGAACGCGTGCGCTGATCCGGCCGCTCACGCGAGCGCGGCCAGCGCCTTCGCCAGCCGCTTGGCCGACACCGGCTCGGCGGTCTTCAGCTCCTGCGCGAACAGCGACACGCGCCATTCCTCGATCAGCCAGCGCAACTCGGCCAGTTCGGCCGGGTCGCCGCCGGCGGCGCGGTGTTGCAGGTACGCGCGCCAGTACGGCAGCACCTGCAGCATGCGTTGCTGGTCCTTCGCCGGGTCCTGGCGCAAGCGTTCGCCACGCAGGCGCATCGCCTTGAGGTAGCGTGGATAATGCGCCAGCCGTGAAGGCGGCAGCGCGCGCAGGAAACCGGGCACGAGCAGCGCGTCGAATTGTTCGCGCAGGTCGTCGTAGCTGGCGCGGGCGAAGCCGAGCAGCGGCGGCTCGAGCCAGGGCTTTGCCTCGGCCTGCGCCTCGATGATCGGCTCGGCCAGCTTGAGCCGCTCGACGCCGGCACCGAACAGTTCGCGCGAACACTGCGTGCGCAGCGCCTCGAACGCGCCGGCGGTACGCACGTCCAGTGCGTGGCGTTCCAGCAGATCGGTGAAGCCGCCTTCGAGCAGGTCTTCGCGCAGGCCGTCGACGCCGCCGAGCGGTGCGTATTTCAACGCCAGCGCGTTGCCGATCGGCAGTCGCCGGCGCGCCTGCTTCGCCTCGCTGGCCAGTGCGTTGCGCAGCAGCCGCACCACGCCGGCGGCATGCGCCGCGCGCGCTTCGTCGCTGCGCTCGAATACGCGCAACGCCACCGTCTCGCCCAGGTCAACCAGGGCCGGAAACGCGGTGAGGCCGGCGTCCGAACGCACCTGCGCAGGGATCGCCTCGAAATCCCAGTTGGCCACGTCTTCGCGAGTCAGCTCGATATCGGTCTTGCGCGAGAACGCCTCACGCGCCTGGCCTTCCCACTGCCCACGCAGCGCAGCCAGGTCGCGGCCACTGGCCAGCGTCTTGCCGCGTTCGTCATGCAGGCGGTAGCGCATCAGGAAATGCGGCGGCAATTCGATGCCGGCGAACTCGCCGGCGCCGATGTCGACGCCGGTGGCGCGTTTCAGGAAGGCGGCCAGCGCCTTGACCAGCGACTCGTCGCGGGGCGATTCCGCCTCGGTGAAGGCGCGCGCGAAATCCGGCGCCGGCACGAAGTTGCGGCGCAACGCCTTGGGCAGGCCGCGGATCAGTTCGGCCACCTTGTCCGCCAGCAGGCCCGGCACCAGCCACTCGCAGCGCGCCGCGGGCAGCGCATTCAACATTGCCAGCGGCAGTTGCAGGGTCACGCCATCGGCCTCGTCACCCGGTACGAAGCGGTATTCCAGTTTGTATCTCTGCGGCACCTCGATGGCGGCGGGAAACGCCTTCGCATCCAGCGCGGCACCAGCGCCCATCACGTCATCCAGCGACCAGTGCAGCGCGGCCTGTTCGGCGGGGCGGGCCTTGCGATACCACGCGTCGAGCGCACGCGAGCTGGCGATCTCTTCCGGCAGCTTGCCCTCGAAGAACGCGACCAGTTCGTCCTCGTGACGGATCAATCCTTCGCGGCGCTGCCTTGCCTCGATGCCCAGCGCCTCTTCCAGCACGCGCTGGTTCGCGCGCACGAAATCCGCGGCCGCTCCTGCGCGTCCTGCGCCCGCGGCACTTGACCGTCCATGATCGGCGCCGTCGATGTCGCCGCGCACCAGCGCCTCGCGCAGGAAGATCGCGTGCGCCAGCGCCGGGTCCTGCTGCTGGAAGGTGACCGGCCGCTTCTCCACCAGCACCAGGCCGAACAGGCTGACCTGTTCGTACGCCACCACGCAGCCGCGCTTCTTCGACCAGTGCGCATCGCGGCAATGCATGCGCAACAGATGCGCCGCCTGCTGCTCGATCCACAACGGCTCCACCCGCGCATTCGCCATGCCCCACACGCGGCCGCCCACGTCGAGGATCTGCGCGGAGAAGATCCAGTTCGGTGGTGCCTTCGACAGGGCCGAGCCGGGAAACACCTGGAACTTGCGCTCGCGCGTGCTCTGGTAGATGCCCTTCTCGTCCTTGCGGCCGACCTGGGTGGGCAGGCCGGCCAACAGGCTGCGATGGACCGCTTCGAAGAGGCGATCCATCGCAGCTTGCTGATCAATAACTCGCTCTTCGCGTTCGCCGCCTCTCCCCTCCGGGGAGAGGATTGCGACCGCAGGAAGTCCCCTTTTCGGGAAGGTGAGGGGCGGGTGCTCGCGCGAAGCCTCCCTGCCTTTGCTTTTCTTTCCGAGCTTTGATGCACCAGCCAGTGAAGTCTTCCGCGACCCCGCTCCCTCACCCCAACCCTCTCCCCGCAGGGGAGAGGGAGCAAGGCGCCAGCCCAGCTCTTCAACGACCAGCAGCAACTGCCGATGCAGCTCGCGCCATTCGCGCATGCGCATGAAGCTGAGGAAGTGCCGCGAGCACCAGTCGCGCAGCTTCGACTGGGTCAGTTCCTCGTGGGCGTCGTGATAGGCCCGCCACAGGTTCAGCACGCCGATGAAGTCGGACTTCGGGTCGGCGAACACGGCGTGCGCGGCATCGGCCTGCTGGCGTGCATCGCCGGGCCGCTCGCGCGGGTCCTGGATGCTGAGGAAGGCGACGATGACCAGCAGCTCGCGCAACGCATGCAGTTTCTCGCCCTCGACCAGCATGCGCGCCAGCTGCACGTCGATCGGCAGCCGCGCCAGCGTGCGGCCGATCGCGGTGAGCCTGCGCGCCTCGTCGATCGCGGAAATTTCGGTGAGCCGGCGGAAGCCGTCGGCGATCACGCGCGGGTCGGGCGCTTCCAGGAACGGGAACTCATCGACCTCGCCCAGCTGCAGCGCCAGCATGCGCAGGATCACGTTGGCCAGCGACGATCGCAGCAGCTCCGGATCGGTGAACGCGGCGCGGCCGGCGAAATCGGCTTCGTCGTAGAGGCGATAGCAGACGCCAGGTCCGACGCGGCCGCAGCGGCCCTTGCGCTGGTCGGCGGCGGCCTGCGAGATCGGTTCGACATGCAGCCGCTCGAGCTGGCTGCGCTGGCTGTAGCGCTTGACCCGCGCGGTGCCGGTGTCGATCACGTAGCGGATGCGCGGCACCGTGAGCGAGGTCTCGGCGACGTTGGTGGCCAGCACCACGCGGCGCTTCACGCCGGGCTTGAACACGCGGTCCTGGTCGCCGGCGGAAAGCCGCGCGTACAGCGGCATGATCTCGGTCTCGCGGTATTGCCGGCGCGACAGCAGCTGGTGCGCGTCGCGGATCTCGCGCTCGCCGGGCAGGAACACCAGCACGTCGCCGCGCGGATCGTCGTGAGTGATCTCGTCGAGCACGGCGGCGATGTGTTCGGCGCTGCCCTGCTGCATGCCCTTGCCTGCGGCTTCCACCGGCCGCCAGCGCAACTCCACCGGGTACGCCCGTCCTTCCACCTCGACCACCGGCGCGCCGCCGAAGTGTTCGGCGAACCTTGCGGTGTCGATGGTCGCCGAGGTGACGATGATCTTCAGCTCCGGCCGCTTCAGCGCCAGACGCTTGAGGTAGCCGAGCAGGAAGTCGATGTTGAGGCTGCGCTCGTGCGCCTCGTCGATGATGATGGTGTCGTAGGCACTCAGCCACGGATCGCCCTGGGTCTCGGCGAGCAGGATGCCGTCGGTCATGAACTTGATCAGGCTGCGCTCGGACACCTGGTCGTTGAATCGCACCTGGAAACCCACGACCTCGCCCAGCGGCGTGCCCAGCTCCTCCGCCACGCGGCGCGCCACCGAGCGCGCGGCCAGCCGACGCGGCTGGGTGCAGCCGATCATGCCCGCTTCGCCGCGGCCGGCGGCCAGGCACAGCTTCGGCAGCTGGGTGGTCTTGCCCGAACCGGTCTCGCCGGCGATCACCACCACCTGGTGTTTGCGGATCAGCTTGACGATGTCCTCGCCGCGCGCGCTGATCGGCAGCGACTCGTCCAGCCGGATTTCGGGCTTGGCCGCGGCACGGTCGCGGCGTCTGGCCGCGGAGCGCTCGATATCGGCGGCCAGCGCCCCCATCTTCTTTTCGTCGGGTCGGCGCGACAGCGTGCGCCAACGTCCCAGCAGGCGACCGAAGTCGCGACTGCACACCGCATCCAGCTGCCGGCGCAAGGTGCGCAAGCCTGGATCGGCAGCGGGATCGGATGCGGGCGCGCAGTGGTCGTTCATCGAACTGCGCATGATAGCCGGTGGCACGCCTCGACCCGATAGTCGGCGACTATCGCCAGCATCCGAAGGATTCATTTCCCGCGCGAGCGCCGAGCCACTACCGTTGATTCATTGCATCCACCCCCAAAGGAGCACGCCATGGCCATTTCCATCGGTATCGCCAAGAAGGATCGCGAAGCGGTCGCCAAGCACCTGTCCAAGCTGCTGGCCGACACCTACTCGCTGTACCTGAAGACGCACAGCTTCCACTGGAACGTCACCGGACCGCAGTTCAACAGCCTGCACCTGATGTTCGAGACCCAGTACAACGCGCTGTGGCTGGCCGCCGACGAGGTCGCCGAGCGCATCCGCACACTGGACGTGTTCGCGCCCGGTTCCTACAGCCAGTTCGCCAAGCTCAGCTCGATCAAGGACGAGCCCGGCGTGCCGGACTGGCAGGAAATGGTCGGCCAGCTGGTCGAAGGCCACGAGATCGTCGCCGCCACCGCCCGCGACGCCCTCAAGACCGCCAACGCCGCCGGCGACGACGGCACCGCCGACATGGTCACCGGCCGCCTCAAGGAACACGAGAAGACCGCCTGGATGCTGCGCTCGCTGCTGCGCTGATTTGCGCGTGGCATGAACGAAAGGGCCCGTCGATGACGGGCCTCTTCTGGCGACGTGCCGGGTCGCCTCAGCACGTGATCCCCACCCGTGGCTCGGTTGGAGCGCACTTTGACCGCGAGAGTTTTTGTCCTCCGGCTCACTTGAATCGAGGCATTTGGCTGCGCCAGGCGAGCGACTCTCCGCCCAGTCGCGTTACCGCCGGCAGCGGATGCGTCCGGCATCGGTCACCCCGACGTCCCGGTCCGTCACCGCCTGCATGCCGCCACCCGCCATGACCTCACGCTGACTGCCGCACCGCAGCATGATTGGCCGATGGCGTCACATTCGGTAAGCTCCTGCGGTTAAACCGCCTGTCGCGCAGGCCTTGCCGGGAACCTTCTTGAGCGCCACTGCAGCCATCCCACACAGCCGGTTCCCCCTGTTCAGCGCCATCGTGCTCGCGCTGCTGGCGGCGGCGCTGAACATCGCGCTGTGGTGGGGGGGCAACTACCCGCACGGGCCGGACGACTGGCACGGCAAGATCAGCGGCTTCGCGGTGTCGTTCTTCCAGCGCTACCAGAGCCCGTTCAAGCAGAGCTACCCCAGCGACGAGGAGCTCGGCGCCGACCTCAAGCTGCTGCACCGCTACACCGACCACATCCGCACCTACACCATGCAACAGAACCCGCAGGTGTACCGGCTGGCGCAGCAGCAGGGGCTGAAGGTGATGGCCGGCGCGGAGATCGACAAGCGGCTGGAGAACAACGAACGTGAGATCGAGCTGCTGATCGCCAAGGCGCGCGCCTACCCGGACACGATCACCCGCGTGATCGTGGGCAACGAGGTGCTGTTCCGCAACGACCTCACGCCGGAACAGATGATGGCCTACCTGGACCGCGTGCGCGCGGCGGTGCGCCAGCCCGTGTCGATCGCCGAGCCGGACTACATCTGGCTGAAGTACCCCGAGCTGGCGCAGCACGTGGACTACATCACCATCCACCTGTTTCCGTTCTGGAACGGCGTGGTGCGCCACAACGCAGTGGACGCGGCCTATGGCGCGTACGAGTCGATCGTGCAGCGATTCCCCGGCAAGCCGGTGGTGGTGGGCGAGATCGGCTGGCCGTCGAACGGCGACCGCCACGAATACGCCGACCCGTCGACCTCCAACGAGGCGATCTTCGTCCGCGACTGGATGAACCGGGCCAAGGCCGCGCACATCGAGTACTACCTGCTCGAAGCGTTCGACCAGCCGTGGAAGGAGAACCTCGGCGAAGGCCGCACCGGCGCGTACTGGGGCATCTTCAACGCCGACCGCCAACTGAAGTTCCCGCTGACCGGACCGGTGGTGGAAGACACCGCCTGGCCGTGGAAGGCGCTGGCGGCGAGCCTGCTGGCATTGCTGCCGATGATCCTGTTTGCACGCCGCTTCAGCCGCTTCAAGCTGGTCGGGCGGTTCTTCTTCTGCGCGCTGATCCAGCTCGCCTGCGGGCTGATCGTGTGGGCCGCCACGCTGCCGTTCAATTTCTACCTGAGCTGGGTCGACTGGACCATGCTCACGCTGCTGTTCCCGGCGCAGATCGCGATCCTGGCGATTCTGCTGATCAACGGCTTCGAGTTCACCGAGGTGCTGTGGCGGCCGAAGTGGATGCGCCACGCCGGCATGCTGAAGCCGGATCATCCGGACCAGCAGCCGTTCGTGTCGATCCACCTGGCCTGCTACAACGAGCCGCCGGAGATGGTGATCGTCACGCTCGACTCGCTGGCCGCGCTGGACTACCAGAACTACGAAGTGCTGGTGATCGACAACAACACCAAGGACCCGGCGGTGTGGGAGCCGGTGCAGGCGTACTGCGAAAAGCTCGGCAAGCGCTTCCGCTTCTTCCACCTGGCGCCGTGGCCAGGCTACAAGGCCGGCGCACTGAACTTCGGCCTGAAGGAAACCGCGCCCGAGGCCGACGTGGTGGCGGTGATCGACGCCGACTACGAGGTGCGCGCCGACTGGCTGTCCACGCTCACCGGCTACTTCCACGACCCCAAGGTCGCCGTGGTGCAGTGCCCGCAGGCGCACCGCGAGTTCGAGCAGAATACGTTCCGCCGCATGACCGCGTGGGAGTACGACGGTTTCTTCCGCATCGGCATGCACCACCGCAACGAGCGCAACGCGATCATCCAGCACGGCACCATGACGATGGTTCGGCGCAGCGCGCTGGAAGGCACCGGCGGCTGGTCGGAGTGGACCATCTGCGAGGATGCGGAATTGGGCCTGCGCCTGATGCATGCCGGTTACGACCTGGTCTACGTCGACGAACTGATGGGCAAGGGCCTGACCCCGGCCGACTTCAAGGCGTACAAGAGCCAGCGCTACCGCTGGGCCTTCGGCGCGATGCAGATCCTCAAGGGCCGCTGGCACTGGATGACGCAGAAGGGCCCGCTCTCGGCCGGCCAGCGCTTCCACTTCCTCACCGGCTGGTTCAGCTGGTTCGCCGACGCGCTGCATCTGATCTTCACCCTGATGGCGCTGTTCTGGACCGCCGGCATGGTCGCCTTTCCGCAGTACTTCAGCCTGCCGATGCAGCTGTTCCTGATCCCGGTGATCGGCTTCTTCTTCGCCAAGGCGATCTTCGGCATCGTGCTGTATCGCGCCCGCGTGCCCTGCAGCTGGCGCGACACGCTGATGGCCTCGCTGGCCAGCATGGGCCTCTCCCACGCGATCGCCCGCGGCATCCTGCACGGACTGACCCGCGAGAAGACCTCGTTCGTGGTCACCGCCAAGAGCCGCCGCCTGGGCGGCAGCAACTTCGCCGCGTTCGCGCCGGTGCGCGAGGAGTTGCTGATGGCGCTGGCGCTGATGCTGTGCATCGCCGGCATGGCCGAGGCGTTCGGCACGCGTTATATCGAGGGCACGTTGTGGATGATCATCCTCGCCGCGCAGTCGATCCCCTACGTGTCGGCGGTGACCGGTGCGTGGATCGCGCATCGATCGGGCGACAAGGCCGGTTGAAATCCAGCGTGACCCGCAGGCCCGGGCACCGAAGCCACCTGCCGGCATTCATGCGAGCCCTACGCCCATTTGGGTAAGCTGCGGCGACCTGTCATCCCGTCCAAGGACGCCCTTCGCGCATGCGCCGATGCCGCCGACGCCTGAGCCTGCTGTTGCTGCCGTTGCTTGCGCTGGCTTCGCTGGCGCACGCGGGCGTCGCGCTGCACGTGGACGGCGTGGAAGATCCGCTGAAGGCGGCGGTGATCGACCGCCTGGAGCTGTCGCAGTACGCCAAACGCGAGGTCACCGCCGCGCAGGCCGCGCGCCTGTACCAGCGCGTGCCGGAGCAGGTGCGCGCGGCGCTGCAGCCCTACGGCTACTACGACGCCAGCGTCACCGGCGAGCTCAGACAGGTCGGTGCGGACTGGCGGGTGGACGTGCATGTGACGCCCGGCGAGCCGGTCAAGGTGGCCAAGGTCGAACTGCAGCTCGATGATGCCGCGGGCAGGATCGCGCCGATCCGCCGCGCGCGCCGCGCGATCGAGCGGCTCGCCGGCAAGACGCTGAACCACGAAGCCTACGAGGAGGCGCGCGACGCCATGAGCGCGCAGCTGACCGCCAACGGCTACCTCGACGCCCGCCTGCTCACCCACCGGGTGGAAGTGAACCGCGGCGAGCGGCGCGCGGTGGTCAAGCTGGGGTGGGAAGTCGGCCCGCGCTATCGCTACGGCCAGGTGCACTTCGAGGGCTCGCAATTCAACGAGGGCTTCCTCGACCGCTACGTGCCGTTCCAGTCCGGCGACTATTTTTCACAGGACCAGTTGCTGACCCTGCAGCAGGCCTTGAACGGCGCGGACTATTTTGCCGTGGTCAACGTGCTGCCCGACGTCGACGAGGCGAAGCACGGCGTCGTCGACGTCACCGTGCAGTTGGCCCCGGCCAAGCGCACGATCTACACCGGCGGCCCGTTCATCGGCACCGATACCGGCTTCGGCGTGCGCGGCGGCATCGAGCGGCGCTGGGTCAACAGGCGCGGGCACAAGTGGAAGAACGAGCTGGTGGTGGCGCAGCGGCTGAAAACGCTCTCGACCATGTACACCATCCCGCTGCCCGGCCCGGACCAGCGCAGCTACAACGTCGGCGCGAATTTCCGCGACGCCGACACCGACACCTCGCAATCGCGGACGCTGGAGCTGGTTGGCAACGAAACGCGCCAGTGGCACGGCTGGACGCGCACGCTGGGCTTGCATGCGCTGGCCGGCACCTTCACCGTGGGCAAGCGCGGACGCGAACCGGACAACACGCCGGGCATCGAGCACGGCCGCAGCACCGAGGTGTTCGCCGAAGCCTCGCTGACCCGCAAGCAGACCGACAACCCCGCCTTCGTGCACCGCGGCTGGTCGCTGACCCTGGCCGCGCGCAGCACCGCCGGCAGCCTGCTCTCCGACGCGAGCTTCAATCAGGTCAGCGCCGACGCCAAGTGGATCCGCGCGTTCGGAGCGAAGCAGCGCAACCGGCTGATCCTGCGCGGCAGCGCGGGCATCACCCGCACCGACGACTTCGCCGCGCTGCCGCCGCAACTGCGTTTCTTCGCCGGCGGCGACCGCTCCGTGCGCGGCTACGGCTACCAGTCGATCGGCCCGCGCAACAGCTACGACCGCGTCATCGGCGGACGCAACCTGCTGGTGGCCAGCACCGAGGTGGAGCACTACTTCACCCGCAACTGGGGCATGGCCGCCTTCGTCGACGCCGGCAACGCCTACACCGGCACCGATTTCCGCCCGAAGATCGGCGCCGGCCTGGGCCTGCGCTGGCGCTCGCCGGTGGGCATGGTCCGGCTCGACCTCGGCACGCCGATCCACGATTCGGACCATCACGGCATCGAGTTGCACGTGGTGATCGGGCCGGATCTGTAAGCAGCCGGGATTCGGGAAAGGCTGAACTATTGACTATTGAACATGACGCTCACCACAAACACCTCACCCACCACCGCTCTTCCTGAGCGCAGGCCTGAAAGGCCGAAGTCGAAGGGCGCCCCGCGGAAGACTGCCCTTCGACTTCCTCGCTCCCCAAAGCAGCGGCCATCCATGGCCCCTCCCCGCGTGCGCTTCGCTACGCTCAGGGCGAACGGCAGTGAACATTCCATCCGCGTAAACGGCAAGCGGAGCAGGCTGACGGCATGAAGTGGATCAAGCGCATTGCCGTCGCCGCTGTCGCGCTGCTGCTGGTGGCGACGCTGGCGTCGTGGTGGCTGCTCGGCACCGCTCCGGGCCTGCGGTTCGCTCTGGCGCGTGCGCAATCCCTGAGTGGCGGCACGTTGCAGGTGCAGCAGGCGCAGGGGCGGCTGGCCGGGCCGCTGCAACTTTCCGGCGTGCGCTACGACGACGGCCACGGCACCGTGGTGGATCTGGCCACGGTGCGGCTGGACTTGCGCTTCTGGTCGCTGCTGGGCAAGCGCGTGCACCTGACCGCGCTCGACGTGGAGCGCGTCACGGTGGCGTTGCCCGCCGCCAGCACCGATGAAAGCGCAAGCTCCGGCAGCCTGTCGCTGCATCTGCCGGTGGAGCTGATCCTGGATCGCGTGCACGTCGGCCCGATCAAGGTGACGCAGGCGGGCAAGGACGTGTTTGCCGCCGATCGGCTCGACCTGGCCGGGCGCTGGACCGACCGCGGCATCGCGCTGCGCCAGCTCGCGCTGCGCGCACCGGACGGCCATGCCGATCTCGCCGGCGAGCTGGTCTTCGGCAAGAGTTATCAAGGCAACGGCACGCTGGGCTTTGCGTGGAAAGCCGGCGACACCGATGTCGCCGGCACGCTCTCGATCCACAGCGACGGCAGGCGGGCCACGCTGGATGGCGCGCTCACCGCACCGGCGCCGATGAAGCTGCACGCCGAACTCGCCCAGGCCGGCGAATTCGGCTGGAGCGGCACGCTCGAGGCGCCGCGTTTCGACCCCGCGCCGCTGCTCGGCGAAGGCTCGCTGCAATCGCTGGCGTTCTCACTTGCGGGGCACGGCGACCGCCACGGCGGCACGCTCGAAGGCCAGCTCGACCTGAACCAGTACCGCGTGCTGCTGCAGCCGCTGCGCGCGCGGTTCGACCCCGACTACCACACGCTCACGCTCGAACGACTCCGGCTCGGCTCGCCGCGCTTCAAGGGCAACGTGGAAGCGAGCGGCACCGTGCAGCTGGACGCCAAGCCGCTCGCCGCCAACCTGCAGATCGGCTGGACCGACCTGCAACTGCCGGCCGAGCTGGCTGGTCGGGAGTTGGCCAGCCACGGCCAGCTCAAGGCCACGGGCAGCGTCGACGCGTACCGCGTGCAAGGCAATCTCGCGCTGGGCCCGCCCGGCAAGCTGGCGCAGCTGGCGTTGGAACTGGACGGCACGCCGCAGCGCTTGCAGGTGCGCACGCTTGACCTGAAACAAGCCAAGGGCCGGCTCCAGGCGCACGGCGAGCTGACCTTGCAACCGGGGCTGGCGTGGCAGGCCGAGGTCCGCGCCGAGGCCTTCGATCTTGGCCAGTTGCTGGCGCACTGGGACGGCGCGCTCGATGCCGACATCGCCAGCCAGGGCCGGCGCACGGCCGACGGACTCGACGCCACGCTGGACATCCGCAAGCTCGCCGGCAACCTGCGCAAGCGCGCGGTCAGCGGCCACGGCAAGCTGCACCTGTCGCCGCAGCGGGTGCTGGACGGTCGGCTGGAACTGGCCTCCGGTCACAGCTCGCTGCAACTGACCGCGCGGCCCGGCGCCAGCAACGACGCCGAACTGCAACTGGCGATCGCCTCGCTCGGCGACTGGCTGCCCGATGCCAGCGGCCGTCTGGACGGCCATTTGCGAATCCAGGGCAAGCTGCCGAAGCTCGGCATCAACGGCCAGCTGCACGGAGAGGCGTTGGCCTGGCAGCAGCAGCGCGCACGGCGCCTGCGCCTGATCGTGGGGCTGCCGGACATCAGCCGCGTGGCCGGCAAGCTGGACCTGCAACTGGATGACACTACCGTGCAGGGGCTGACATTCCAGGATATCCACGCGCTGGCCGAAGGCAGCGATTCCAACCATCGGCTCGAAGTGCAGGCGCGCGGCAGCCAGCTGTCCGGCACGCTCGACCTGCACGGCGCGCTCGCCGGTTCGCGCTGGAGCGGCACGCTGTCGACGCTGAATCTGGAACCCCAGGGCCTGCCGCCGTGGCGTCTGCAGCATGCCACCCAGCTCGGCTACGACGATGGCGCGATGCAGCTTGCCGACCTGTGCATCACCGCGGGCGACCCACTGCTGTGCGCCAGCGCGCGCCGCGACAAGGCCGGCAACCTCGACGCCAGCTATCGGCTGCAGGCCCTGCCGCTGGCGCTGCTGCTGAACGCCACCGGCGAAGCCGACCTGCCGCTGCGCGCCGACGGCGACATCGAGGGCAGCGGCAAGATCCACCGCAGCGCGGCCGGTGCGCTGAGCGGCCAGGCGTCGATCGGCTCGGCACACGGTGCGATCAGCTATACCGACGACGCACGCGCGCCGCTGCTGCGCTACGACCGCCTGCAGCTCGACGCCAATCTCGCGCCGCAGCGCCAGCAGATCGACCTGCATGCCGCGCTGAACGATGGCGGCCGCATCGACGGTCAGCTCGGCATCGCCGGCGCGCAACAGGCGCTGAGCGGCCAGCTGGAATTGCACCTGGGCAACCTCGCCTTCGTCGAGTTGCTCAGCCACGAACTGGCCAACGTGAAGGGCCGCGCCGACGGCCGCTTCCAGTTCGCCGGCAGCCTGGCGCAACCGCTGTTGACGGGCCAGGCCGAGCTGGGCGATTTCACCGCGGAGATTCCCGCCGCCGGGCTGACCCTCGCGCAGGGACAACTCCACGTGACCACGCTCGACGGACAGCAGTTGCAGATCCGCGGCAGCGTGCAGTCGGGCAAGGGCAGTGTCGCGGTGGACGGCAGCGCCAGCCTCGACGGCGCCCTGCCCACGCGACTCACCATCAAGGGCAGCCAGTTCACCGCGGTGGACATCCCGGCGGCCAGCGTGGTGCTCTCGCCCGACCTGCTCGTGCAGCAAGGCGCCAACGGCATCGACATCACCGGCGCGGTGAGCCTCGACCGTGCACGGGTGAACGTGGACAAGCTGCCCGGCGCCGGCGCCAGCGCCGCCTCGCCCGACGTGGTGGTGGTGGACGCCCGGCAGGCGCAGGGCGCCGCCAGCGGCACGCCGTTGAACGCGATGGTCAAGGTCAACCTGGGCGAGCAGACCCACGTCACCGGCATGGGCCTGGACGGCCGCCTCAGCGGCGTGCTGACGGTGATCGAAAAGCCTGGCCGCGCCACCATCGGCCAGGGCCAGATCGCGGTGAACGGCACCTACCGCGCGTACGGACAGGACCTGCAGATCCAGCGCGGCCAGCTGCTGTTCGCCAGCACGCCGATCGACAACCCCGGCCTGAACATCCGTGCGGTGCGCAAGCTCAACCCCAACGCCACCATCGACGAGGGCCAGGAAGTGGGCCTGTACGTCTCCGGCACCGCGCAGCGGCCGATCCTCACCGTGTTCTCCAACCCGGTGATGGAGCAGTCCGACGCGCTGTCGTACCTGATCACCGGCAAGCCGCTGTCCGAGGTCAAGGGTGGCGAAGGCAGCATGGTCAGCGCCGCGGCGCAGGCGCTGGGTTCGGCCGCGGGCGACCTGCTCGCCAAGCGGATCGGCTCCCAGCTGGGGCTGGACGACATCGGCGTGTCCAGCAACGAGGCGCTCGGCGGCAGTTCGGCGTTCACCGTCGGCAAGTATCTTTCGCCGCGGCTTTATCTCAGCTACGGCGTGGGCCTGTTCGAGCCGGGCGAGGTGATCACCCTGCGCTATCGGCTGAGCAAGCGCTGGAACCTGGAGGCGCAGCAGGCCACCGAGTTCAGCCGCGCCAGCCTCAACTACCGGCTCGAAAGATAGGGCCGCCGCGGCCGCCGACGGATTGCCGCGGCGGCAGACGGCCCTGGCCCGGCCCGCTAGAATGGCGGGTGCTGCGGCAATCACGTCCGCACCGTTTCGGAAAACCATGCGCCTCTACCTGCAATCCGTGCCCGGCAGTACCGACACGCCGCGTTATGTCCAGATCACGCTGGAGCAGGATCTGCTCGGCGGCTGGACGCTGTACCGCGAGTCGGGCACCCAGGGCGGGCGCGCCACCATGAAGCGCGAGCAGTTCCTGGAACGCGACGCGGCCATTGCCGCGTTCGAGAAGACCCGCGACGCGCAGCTCAAGCGCGGCTTCCGCCTGATGTTCGCCCAGGGCCAGGAAGGCCCGTACGGGCGCTGAAATCCCTCACCGTTGATTGCCATGCCCGATGCCCTGAACAACGACCGCTTCCTGCGCGCGCTGCGCCGCGAGCCCACCGACACCGCGCCGATCTGGGTGATGCGCCAGGCGGGCCGCTACCTGCCCGAGTACCGCGCCACCCGCGAGCGCGCCGGCAGCTTCATGGGCCTGGCGCAGAACCCGGAATACGCCTGCGAAGTGACCCTGCAACCGCTGCGGCGTTTCGACCTCGACGCGGCGATCCTGTTTTCCGACATCCTCACCATTCCCGACGCGATGGGCCTCGGCCTCTCGTTTGCGCACGGCGAAGGCCCGCAGTTCGCGCGCCCCGTCCGCACCGCGGCGGACATCACCCGGCTCGCCGTGCCGGACATGGATGGCGAACTGCGCTACGTGATGGACGCGGTGCGGCTGATCCGCCGCGAACTGCACGGCCGCGTGCCGTTGATCGGTTTTTCCGGCAGCCCGTGGACGCTGGCCTGCTACATGGTCGAGGGCCACGGCTCGCGCGATTTCGCCACGCTCAAGACGCTGTGCTGGAACGAGCCGAAACTCGCCCACCAGCTGCTCGACACGCTGGCCCAGGCGGTGACCGCCTACCTGCTCGCCCAAGCCACGGCCGGCGCGCAGGCGCTGATGATCTTCGACACCTGGGGCGGCCTGCTCGGCCCGGCGCCGTTCCGCGAGTTCTCGCTGCGCTACATGACGCAGATCGTGACCGCGCTGAAGGAGCACGCGGCTTCGCGCGAGTTGCCGGTGACCCTGTTCTCCAAGGGCGCGGCCGGCCAGCTGGCGGCGCTGGCCGACAGCGGCTGCGCGGCACTGGGCGTGGACTGGACCATCGACCTGGCCGACGCGCGCGCCGCGGTGGGTGATCGCGTGGCACTGCAAGGCAACCTCGATCCGGCGATCCTGCGCGCCAGCCCGGCGGTGATCCGCCGCGAGGCCCGCGCGGTGATGGACAGCTACGGCAACCACCCCGGCCACGTGTTCAACCTCGGCCACGGCATCACCCCGGAGGTCGATCCCGACCACGTCAAGGTGCTGGTGGACGAGGTGCACGCCTACGGGCGCACGCTGCGCGCCTGATCGAGGACCGGCCCGCGCGCGGCACTCAAGATCGGCGACGCGACGCCGATACCCCAGTGGCATGGACCCCGGTGCGAGCAGCCAGGCCGCGGCCTGCGGCAGGCCGAATGCCTCGCGGCCCGGCATGAGATGCGCGGCAGTCGCACATCCGCCCGCATCCCGCGTACCGTGTGCGTCATCGACCCAACGAGCAGCTGCATGAAGGCCATCGAACAACTGCGAATCAACGGCGGCCTGCCCAGCCCGAAGGGTGTGGCGCTGGCGATCATGCAGATCAGTCGCCGCGACGACGCGACGCTGGAGGAAATCAGCCGCCTGGTGCAGAGCGACCCGGTCACCAGCGGGCGCCTGCTGCACATGGCCAACGCCGCCAGCATCGGCGGCCGCCCGCTGGCCAGCATCCCCGAGGCGATCATTCGCCTCGGCCTGGCCGCCGTGCGCCAGCTGGCGATGGGTTTCTCGCTGGTCGACCAGTACCGCAGCGGCGCCTGCAAGAGCTTCGACTACCCGCGCTTCTGGTCGCACTCGCTGCTGATGGCGGTGGCCATGCAGGAACTGGGCAAGCGGGTGCGGCTCGCGTCGCCGGATGAACTGTTCGCCTGTGGCCTGCTCGCCCGCATCGGGCAGCTGGCGCTGGCCACGCTGTACCCCGAGGAATACGCGCAGCTGCTGCAACGCGGCGGAGAGACCACGGTGGAGGCCGAGCGGCAACTGCTGCACGTCGACCACAACGAACTCACCGCGGTGATCCTCGAAGACTGCGGCATCCCGCGGGCACTGGCCGAGCCGGTGTTCTTCCACGAAAACGTCGAGTCGGCCAGCTTCGCCGAGGGCTCGCGTCCGTACCAGCTCACCCGGCTGTTCCACCTGGCCAGGCGGCTGGCCGACCTGAGCCTGGCGCCGGACGAGCAGCGTACCCAGCACATCGGCGAGCTGATGCTGCTGGGCGGCAAGATCGGCCTGGACGCCGGCGAACTCGGCATCCTGCTCGACCAGGTGCATGCGCAATGGCACGACTGGAGCGCGGTGCTGCAGGTTCCCGACGACAACGTGTCGGCCTTCACCGACCTGGTCGCCACCCCGGCCGCCGCCGCTGACAACGCGCCCGCCGTGGAGGTCTCGCGCGTGCTGTGGGTGGCCAGCGCGGCGCCGGTGCGCGCGATGCTGGCAGAGATCCTCGGCGGCATGCCCGATCAGGTGGTGCACTCGGCCGGAAGCGGCGAGGAAGGCCTCGCGCTGGCCGTGCAGCTGATGCCGCAGGTGGTGATCGCCGACTCGCGCATGCCCGGGCTGGACGGCTGGGCGCTGTGCCGCGCGCTGCGCGCCACGCCGTGGGGCCAGTCGATCTACCTGATCGTGCTGGCCAGCGTGACGTCCGAAACCGAGATCCGCCTGGCCACCGAGGCGCAGATCAACGATTGCGTGAGCCCGGCCCAGGCCGCCCGCATGTTGCCGTTGCGGATGGGCGCGGCGCGCCAGTACGTGAAGCTGCTCAACCAGTGGGAGCACGACCGCGCGCAGCTCAAGCGGTTCTCCGCCGAACTGGCGATGAGCAACCGCAAGCTGCAGCACTACGCCCTGATCGACCAGCTCACCGGCCTGCAGAACCGGCGCGCGGGGATGGAGTCGCTGGCCCAGGCGTGGAGCATGGCCGAACGCTCCGGCGATCCGGTGACGATGATGATGATCGACATCGACCGCTTCAAGGAGGTCAACGACACCCACGGCCACGCGGTAGGCGACCAGGTGCTGCTCGAAGTGGCCCGCACCATCCGCCGCTCCGCGCGCAAGGAGGACGCCGTGTGCCGCATGGGCGGCGAGGAGTTCCTGGTGATCTGCCGCAATGCCGACTTGTCCTCCTCATTGCACGCGGCCGAGCGCCTGCGCAAGGCGGTGGCCGGCCTGCGGGTGGCCGTCGAGGACCAGCAACTGGGCGTGACGATCAGTATCGGCCTGGCCGCGCGCGAGGACGGCATGGCCGACCCCGGCGCCCTGGTCAACGCCGCCGACAAGGCGCTTTACGCGGCCAAGAAGAAGGGTCGCAACCGCACCTGCCGCTACGAGGACGGCAAGCTTTACCTGGAAGGCTGAGCGCGACGCCTCAGGGCGTGCCGGCGAACGCGTGATCCAGCCAGTCGTGCATCAGCCGGTAGCTGCGCGCCGCGGCCGCGGCGTCGTAGCGGCAGCCGGGCGAGTTCTCGCCGACCTCGGTGAAGCAGTGCACCGCGTGGCCGAGCACCACGAACTGCCAATCGGCGGGGCTCATGCGCATCTCGTCCATGAACTTGCCTGCGTCCGGCATGGTGCCCTTGTCGTCGGCGCCGTTCATCGCCAGCACGCGCGCCTTGATGTGTTTGGCCAGCATCGGATCGTCGGTGGCCAGCCCGCCGTGGAACGACACCACCGCCGCCACGTCGGCGCCGCTGCGCGCCAGGTCGAGCACCGCCGAGCCGCCGAAACAGAAACCGATCGCCGCCAGCTTCGCGGGATCGAGCGGCGCGCCGGCGACCTGCGCCTTCAATTGCTCCAGCGCCACGCCGATCCGCTTGCGCATCAGCGCGCGATCGCCATACAGCGGCTTCACCGCGGCCTGCGCCTGCGCATTCGTGGTCGGGCGCACGTCTGCACCGTACATGTCGGTGAGCAGGATCACGTAATCCTTGCCGGCGATCATCTCGGCCTTCTTCACGGCCGCGTCGTTCACGCCGTACCAGTTCGGCACCATCACCAGGCCGGGGCGTTTGACCAGCGTGGCGTCGTCGTAGACCAGCACGCTGTGGAAACGGGTGCCGTCCTGCGTCCATTCGACCGGGCGATGCACCATCTTCGCCTGGACGGCGAGGCTTGATCCGGCAAGCAACAGCAGACAGCAGAGTCGGGCGATGCGCATGGTCGATCCTCCGGTGGCGTTACGCTGCCCTCCCCTGCGCGTTCCCGAGGAACCTCCTTCGGTCGCAGGCGAGGGCAAAGATCTAAAGTCCTGCGGCGTGATCCGACAGGCGCCGCTTCAACGGCGCCAGCCGATCGAGCAAGCGCACGCCGACGGCGCGCGCGGCGACCAGCGGCGGCGACTGCCAGGCGTAGATGCGCGCGAGCGCGTCGAAGCCCAGCGCATCCAGCGTGTCGGCGCTGCGCCGGCGCCGCGCATAGCGACGCAGCACGTGTTCAGCGCCGATGTCGCGGCCTGCCGCACGCGCCTGGACCAGGGTGTCGCGCAGCTCGGCCACGTCGCGCAGGCCCAGGTTGACGCCCTGCCCGGCCAGCGGATGCACCGCATGCGCGGCGTCGCCCAGCAGCACGAAGCGCTCGGCCTGGTAACGCTCGGCCAGTTGCAGCTTCAACGGAAACGCGGCGCGCGACGTGCTGCCGGTGATCCGGCCCAGGCGGAAATCGCTGGCGGCGCCGAGCTCGTCGCAGAAGCGCCGGTCGTCCAGCGCCAGCACGCGCTGCGCCTCGGCCTCGGGCAGCGACCACACGATCGAGCTGCGCCCGTCGGCCAGCGGCAACAGGGCGAGCGGGCCGCCCGGCAGGAAGCGCTGCCACGCCGTATCTTCATGCGCGCGCTCGGTGTCTACATGCGCCACCACCGCACGCTGCGCGTAATCGCGCCCGCGCGTGCCGATGCCGGCGAGCTGGCGCAGCGGCGAGCCGGCGCCGTCGGCGGCCACCAGCACGGCAGCAGGCAGCGTCGCGCCGTCGGCCAGTTGCAACTGGATGCGATCGTCGCGCGCCTCGAAAGCCGTCACTTCGGCCGGACACAGCCGGCGGACACCAGCTGTTTCCAGCGCCTGCCACAGCGTCCATTGCACCAGGCTGTTCTCGACGATGCAGCCGAGCAGGTCGCGACCTTCCGCAGCGGCATCGAAGTCGATCGACGCGCCGCTGGCGTCGTCCCACACGTGCATGCGCCGGTAGACCGAGGCACGCGCCTGGTGGATGGACGTCCAGACGTCCATGTCATCCAGCAGCGCGATCGACGAGGGCGCCAGCCCGACCACGCGCAGGTCCACCTCGGCATCTGCGCACCACGGCCGCGGCGCCCGTGCTTCCAGCAGGGCGATGCTGAAACCCGCGCGGGCCAGCGCGAGTGCAGCCGCCGCGCCGACCATGCCGCCGCCGACCACGGCCACGTCGAGTGCCGCGGCGCGGCGGCGCGGGGCGAGCTCGCCGATGGCGGCGTTCATGGCACCCGCTCCAGCACGGCGCGCGGCGGCATACCGCGAAAGCCCATGCCGCGCCGCGCCAGCGCCCGCTGCAGCGGCGGCAACCGGTCGCAGGCCAGCAAGGCCAGCGAGCGCAGCGGCGCCAGCAAGGGTTGCCGTAGACAGGCCAGTTGCACGAGGCCGTGGCTCATCGCCATGGTGCCTTCGCGATCCGGCGCGCGGCGTGCCGCATAGCGGGCGAGCATGTCCGCGTCGCCGGGATCGGCCTGCGCGGCCACCAGCTCGGCCAGGGTCAGCGCATCGCGCAAGCCCAGGTTGAAGCCTTGCGCGCCGATCGGATGCACGGTTTGCGCGGCATTGCCGATCAGCACCGCGCGCGATGCGATCAATTGCGCCGCCGCGACGCGGTGGATCGCGTAGGGATGGCGCCTGCCCGGTCGGCTCAGTCGCCCCAGGCGCCAGCCGAAGCGTTGCTGCGCCAGCTCGATGAAGGCGGCGTCATCCAGTGCGGCCACCGCAGCCGCTTCGTCCGCGGCCACCGTCAACACCAGCCCGCAGCGGCGTTCGGCCAGCGGCAGCAAGGCGATCGGACCGGCATCGGAAAAACGCTCGAAGGCACGGCTGGCGTGATCGCGCTCGGGGGTGACGGTGCAGACGAACAGGGTCTGCCGATAATCGTGGTGCTCGGCGTCGATGCCCAGTTGCGTGCGCACGAACGAGCCGGTGCCGTCGGCGCCGACCAGCAGCGGCGTGTCGATGTGGCGTGTGCCGTCGGCGGTGTTGACCCGCGCGCGCCAACCGCCAGCCAGCGGTTCGAGCGCGGACAGCGTGGCGGGGGCGAGCCGGGTCAGCCGGGTACAGGCGTCGAGCCGGCGCAGCAGGGCCGTGCCGAGTTCGCGCGCCGGCAGGGTCCAGCCCAGCGCGTCGACGCCTTGCTTGTCTGCGTCGATGCGCGCGTTGCCGAATTCACCGGCACGGCTGACCCGGATGTGCCGGATCGGCGTGGCGCGGGCGGCAGCGTGCTGCCATACGCCGATCGCGTCGAGCCCGTTGACGGTGGCCCTGGCCAGCGCGAGGTTGCGCTCGTCGTAGCTGGGCTGCGCATCGGCGCGCGGCGCGGCGGTCTCGACCAGGGTGGCGGCGACACCGGCCGCGTCCAGTGCGATCGCCAGGCTGGCACCGACCAGGCCGCCACCGACGATCAATACGCTGCCGCAAACAGGGGAGCCGGAGGGTTTCATGCCACGGATGATACGCGTCGACGCCGCACCGACGCATCGGGCCGGCCGCATTGGGCTAAACTTGCACGCCTGTATCCCGCAGCGCCGCACGGAGTTCCCATGGCAACCTCAACGACCCGACGCCTGGTCATCTTCCTGGGCCTGGCCCTGGTGATGGGCGTCACCCGCTTCCACCCCTCGCTGCTGCATCATGCGTTGTGGGACGCTTCGTGGGGCGTGTTTTTCCTCGCCGGCTTCTGGTTGCGCGGCCAGGGCCGCTGGGCCTTCCCGCTGCTGATGGCGGAAGCCGTGCTGGTGGATTACCTCGTGATCAGCGGCCAGGGCATCGACTTCTGGAGCCATTACTGCGTGTCCCCGGCCTACTGGTTCCTGCTGCCGTCCTACGGCGCGCTGTGGCTGGGTGGCAGCTGGCTGGCGAAACACCAGCAGGGCCTGAACCTGCGTACGCTGGGCCTCGCGGCCGGCACGCTGCTGGTGGCCGAGGGCGTCTGCTACCTGATCTCCAACGGCAGCTTCTACTGGCTCAGCGCCAGCGTTCCCGCGCCGCGCAGCCTCGGTGCGTGGTTCGGCAACCTTGGCGACTGGTACCTGCCGTTCCTCACCGGCACCGCCGTCTACGTGGGGCTGGGTGCGCTGCTGCATGCGCTGGCAACCCAGCTGACGCACGCCGCGCCGCGCAGCAACCACGCCAGGCACTGACGTGGGCAACCGCCTCTCGCGGATCTACACGCGCACCGGCGACGATGGGTCGACTGGCCTCGGCGACGGCTCGCGCGTCGGCAAGGATTCGCCGCGGGTCAACGCCTACGGCACGGTCGACGAGCTCAACAGCACGATCGGCATGTTGCTGGCCGCCGATGGCGTCACCGACGAGGTGCGCGAGGTACTGACCCAGGTGCAGCATGACCTGTTCGACCTCGGCGGCGAGCTGTGCATCCCCGGCATGGCGATGGTCAACGACAGCGACATCGAACGGCTCGAGCACATCCTCGACCGGCTCAACGAGCCGCTGCCGCCGCTGAAGGAGTTCATCCTGCCCGGTGGCGGCATGGCCGCGGCCTGCGGCCACCTGGCGCGCACCGTGTGCCGCCGCGCCGAGCGCGAGGTGATCGCGCTGGCGCGGGTGGAGGATATCCGCACCCAGCCGCAGCGCTACCTCAACCGGCTGTCGGACCTGCTGTTCGTGATCTCGCGGGTGCTGGCGCGCGCCAGCGGCCACGGCGAAGTGCTGTGGCAACACGAGCGCCGCCCCAAGCCCAAGCCCTCCGCCTGAGCTGCCGCATGCTGCGGCTGTACACCCATTCCGCCTGCCTGCGGCACGATCCGGGGCCGGGCCACGTGGAACGGCCGGCGCGACTGCATGCGGTATTGCAGGCACTCGATCACGACCGCTACGCCGCGCTCGACCGTGTCGAGGCACCGCCGGCCACCCGCGAACAGCTGCTGCGCGTGCACGACGCGGGACACATCGGCGAAGTCCTGCTCGGCGCGCCGGCGGGCGAAATGCTGGCGCTGGACCAGGACACCGTGATGGGCCCCGGCTCGACCGAGGCGGCCCTGCACGCCGCGGGCGCCGTGGTGGCGGCGGTCGATGCGGTGCTCGGCGGCAGCGCGCAACGCGCTTTCTGCGCGGTGCGCCCGCCCGGCCACCACGCCACGCGCGAGCGGGCGATGGGCTTCTGCCTGTTCGACAACGTCGCGGTGGGCGCCGCCCACGCGCTGGCCGCGCACGGGCTCAAGCGGGTCGCCATCGCCGATTTCGACGTGCACCACGGCAACGGCACGCAGGACATCTTCGAACGCGAGCCGCGCGTGCTGTTCGCCTCCAGCCACCAGTCGCCGCTGTACCCGGACAGCGGCCACGAGGACGAGCGCGGCTGCGGCAACATCGTCAACGGCGTGTTGTCGCCCGGCGCCGGCTCGCATGAATTCCGCGAACTGTGGGATGCCGTGCTGCTGCCGCGCCTGCACGCGTTCCGGCCGCAATTGCTGCTGATCTCGGCCGGCTTCGACGCCCACGCCAACGACCCCCTGGCCGACATCCGGCTGAGCGAGGAAGACTACGCCTGGCTCACCGAGCGGCTGGTCGCGCTGGCCCGCCGCCATGCCGAGGGGCGCATCGTCTCCACCCTCGAAGGCGGCTACGACCTCGCCGCCCTGGCCGCCAGCGCCGCCGCCCACGTGCAGGCCCTGATGGAGTGAATCGGCGCCCGCAGCCAAGCCCGCGCTGAACGCGCGGACGCATCGGAGGGGGCGTTTCTGCTAACTTGACCAGCCTTCGAGGTCGGCAGGTTCCATCGTGACATCAACGTTTCCTCCACGTCGCCTGCTGGCAGTCGCCGCCGCGCTGGCGCTCTTCGGCGGCCAGCTTCCCGCCGCCTCCGCCGCCCCGGCGGCACGCAAGGCGCCGGACCCGGCCGACCAGAGTTGCCCGCTGGGCTCGTTCCACTGCGCACCGCGCCCACTCAACTACGCGATGTGCCGGCCCAACGCGCTGCTGGAGTTCTACGACCCGACGCTGAGCCGGGACAGCAGCCAGCGCGCGACCGCACCGGCGCACGTCACCGCGCAGCAGGTGGATAGCTCCGACCAGTCGGTCTACCACCTCTCCGGCGACGTGCTGCTGCAGCGCGCCGACCAGCAGCTGCAGGCCGATACGCTCGACTACAACGACTCGACCACCGACTACGATGCGCGCGGCAACGTGCGTTACCAGGAGGCCGGGCAACTGCTCGCCGCCTCGCACCTGCGCGGCAACACCAATGCCAGCCGCGGTGTGGCCGACGACGTGCGCTACCAGATGCTGGAATCGCGCGGCAATGGCGTGGCGCGCCAGGGACACATGCTGGATGCCGAGCGCACCCGCTATTCCATGGCCACGTATTCCACCTGCGATGTCGGCCACCACGTGTGGGAGTTCCGCGCCAAGTCGATCAGCATCGACAAGGCCAGCGGCGTGGGCGTGGCGCGCGATGCCACCATGCGCATCGGCAAGGTGCCGTTCCTGTACCTGCCGTACTTCACTTTCCCCACCGACGACCGGCGCAAGAGCGGCTTCCTCTACCCCACGCTGGGCAACACCAGCCGCGCGGGTTTCCAGCTCAGCACGCCCTACTACCTCAACCTGGCGCCGAACTACGACGCCACGCTGGACCCGCGCTACTACAGCCGCCGCGGCCCGCTGCTGGCGGGCGAGTTCCGCTACCTGGTGCCCGGCAGCAGCGGGCAGCTCAACGTGGAGTACGTGCCCGAGGACCGCGGCAAGAGCGACGGCCTGGCCGACACCACCGGCAAGTCGCGCCACCTGGTGTCCTTCTCCGACCGCACCGCCCTGTGGGACGGCTGGCGCTTCAACGGGACGTACAACCACGTATCCGACGCCAGCTACCTGTACGACTACGGCAATGCGATGTCGCACAGCCCGGTGTACAGCCTGAGCTCCGGTGCGGCGATCAGCGGCGGCGGCAAGTGGTGGGACGCCTCCTTCGGCGCCACCACCTACCAGAACACCAACCCGTTCGCGACCGACTCCGCACTGCCTTACCGGCAGCTGCCGTATGCGCTGTTCAGCGCGGAAGTGCCGCTGTCGCGCTGGCTGCAGGCGGGCGTGGACACCAGCGCGGTGATGTTCCGCAAGCCCGGCTACGTCGAGGGACAGCGCGAGGACCTCTACCCCTACCTCGCGGCCGATTTCGGCAGTGCCGCGTGGTTCGTGCGGCCGCGCCTGGCCTGGCGCTACACCGCCTACCAGCTAAGCGACGGCTACCAGGACTACGGGCGATTCGGGCGGCTCGGCGGCACGGCAGTGTCGCCGTTCACCGAGCAGTCGCCGACCCGCTCGCTGCCGATCGTCAGCCTCGACTCGGGATTGATGTTCGACCGCAGCACCTCGCTGTTCGGCACGCACTACACGCAGACGCTGGAACCGCGCCTGTACTACCTCTACGTGCCGTACCGCGACCAGGACAACCTGCCGCTGTTCGATACCAACCTGATGTCGTTCGACTACTGGCAACTGTTCTCGACCAACCAGTTCTCCGGCGCCGACCGCCAGATGGACGCGAACAACGTCACCGCGGCGCTGACCACGCGCCTGCTGGACGACGATGGCGTCGAGCGGCTGTCGGCCAGCATCGGCCAGATCCGCTACCTCAGCCGGCAACGCGTGCTGGGCACCGACTGGACCGGCTCGGCCTACGTGGCCCAGCTCGACCTGCAATTGAACGACCGCTGGCGGGTGAACAGTTCCTGGCAGTGGAGCCCGAACAGCCGCGCCGTGGAGGCGGCCACGTTCGGTCTGCAGCGGCGCCTCGGTGATGCGGGCATCGTCAACCTCGCCTACCACTATCGGCGCGGCCGGCTGGAACAATACAGCGCCTCGGCGGTCTATCCGCTGTCGGACAGGTGGCGGTTGTTCGGCGCCTGGGCGTTTGCCCCGGCGATCGACACCACCTACAAGCTCCCCAGCGGCACCGTCGACGCGATGCTTGGCGTGGAGTACGACAGCTGTTGCGTCACCCTGCGGCTGGTCGACCGCAATTACGTCAACCAGTCCTACTACGGCACCACGTCGCCACCTTCCGGAAGCAACCTCAATCGGCGCGACAACGCGATCATGTTCGAAATCGTATTCAAGGGGCTGGGCTCGACCGGCGGCCAGATCGAACCGCTGCTGCGCCGTGATATTCTCGGCTATCAATAATCCATCGCCTCGGCGATCCAGGCTTTTTTCTCGATGAAGCAATTCCTTGCATCCCTCCTGCTCGCCCTGGCGATCGCCGTGCCTGCCCATGCGCAGTTGCTGCAGTCGGCCGCACCGGCGAACCAGTCGCTCGATCGCATCGTCGCGGTGGTCAACGACGACGTCATCCTGCAGAGCGAGCTGGACGACGCGGTGCGCACGATCCAGCAGCAGTACGCCGGCCGCGGGCAACTGCCGCCGATGGACGTGGTGACGCGGCAGGTGCTGAACCGGCTGATCCTGATGCGCCTGCAGGTGCAGCGCGCGCAGGAACAAGGCATCTCGGTGTCCAGCGCCGACGTCGACCGCGCGGTCCAGGGCGTGGCGCAGCAGAACCGGCTCACCCCCGAGCAGTTGCGCGCGGCGGTCGAGCAGCAGGGCGGCAGCTTCGCAGCATTCCGCAAGGAACTGAGCGACCAGATCACCGTGCAGCGGCTGCACCAGAACGTGGTGCAAAGCTCGGTCTCGGTGACCGACAGCGAGATCGACAACCTGCTCGACAGCCCCACCTACAAGGCCGGCGAAGTGCACCTGGCGCACATCCAGGTGAGCATCCCCGGTGGCGCGGACGCCGCGGCGATCCAGGCCAGCCAGGCCAAGGCCGAGCAGGCCGCCGCCGCCGTCCAGGGCGGCATGGATTTCGGCGCCGCCGCGATCCGCTACTCCGACGCTTCCGATGCACTGGAAGGCGGCGACCTCGGCTGGCGGCGCATGGACGAGATTCCGCCGGCGTTCGCCGACACGGTCGTCACGATGAAGCCTGGCCAGGTCAGCCAGATCCTGCGCGGCCCTACCGGCTTCCACATCCTCAAGCTGGTCGACCAGCGCAAGGGCGACCGCAAGATCGTCACCGAGTACCACGCGCGGCAGATCCTGATCAAGCCGAGCGAGCTGCTGAGCTCCGCCCAGGCACAGCAGAAGGCGCAGGACCTGTACCACCGCATCGTCGACAAGCACGAGGACTTCGCCGCGCTGGCGAAGGAGTTCTCCAAGGACGACACCACCGCCAACATCGGCGGCGACATGGGCTGGTTCCAGCCCTCGGCGTGGGGCGCGACGATCGCCGCCAAGCTGGCTTCGCTGAAGGACGGCCAGGTATCCGAGCCATTCCAGAGTGAAGCAGGCTGGCATCTGCTGGAGCGCCTGGGTACGCGCCAGAGCGACCAGACCGTGGAGATCGAGCGCAACCAGGCGCGCCAGGCCATCGGCAACCGCAAGGCCGAGCAGGTCTACGACGACTACCTGCGCGACCTGCGTTCCAACGCCTACATCGAAATCCTCGTGCCGTCCCTGCGCGAACCCGAGCAGGCGCCCGCCGACGGCGCCGCACCCCAGGCCAGCTGAGCGCGATGGCGCTCACCCGGCTGGCCGTCACCGCGGGCGAGCCGGCCGGCGTCGGTGCGGAACTGCTGGTGCGGCTGGCCGGTACGTCGCTGGCGGCAAGCCTCGTCGCGATCACCGACCGCCACCTGCTCGAGCGCGCGGCGACACGCTGCGGCATGCACCTCGAATTGATCGACGACGACGGCGCACCGGCAGACTCCCGCGCCGCCGGCGCGCTGCGCGTGCGTCACGTGCCGCTGGCGACGAGGGAAGTGCCCGGCCACCCCGACCCGCGCAACGCGAGCCACGTGCTGGCCACCCTGGCCGAGGCCGCCGACGGCTGCATGGCCGGCCGTTATGCCGCGGTGATCACCGCGCCACTGCAGAAGTCCTCGATCAACGATGCCGGCGTCGCCTTCCGCGGACACACCGAATTCTTCGCCGAACGCGCGGGCGCCGAGGTGGTGATGATGCTGGCCAGCCCGCAGCTGCGCGTGGCGCTGGCCACCACCCACCTGCCGCTGTCGGCCGTACCGGCGGCGATCACGCCCGCATTGCTGACCCGCGTGCTGCGCATCGTGGACGCCGAACTGCGCGGCAAGTTCGGCATCGACCAGCCACGCATCGCCGTGCTCGGACTCAATCCGCATGCCGGCGAGGGCGGCCACCTGGGCCGGGAAGAAATCGATACGCTGATCCCCGTGCTGGACGTCTTGCGCGGCGAGGGCATGCAGCTGCTCGGCCCGCTGCCCGCCGACACCGCCTTCGTGCCGGCGCAACGCACGCATTACGACGCGGTGCTGGCGATGTACCACGACCAGGCCTTGCCGGTGCTGAAGAGCGAAGCGTTCGATTGCACCGTGAACGTCACCCTGGGCCTGCCCTTCATCCGCACCTCGGTGGACCACGGCACCGCGCTGGATCTGGCCGGCACCGGCCGCGCCGATCCGTCCAGCCTGATCGCCGCAGCCAACCTCGCCATGACGCTGGTGGCGCGAAGGCGAGGAGTGAGTGGAGAGGAGTGAGGAGCGAGAGAGCCGCTCGCGCACTCATCTCCCCGACCTTCCACACAGTCACTCCTCACTCCTCATTTCTCACTGCTCGCTCTGCCCCATGACCGCACGCCCCAAGAAAAGCTTCGGCCAGCACTTCCTGCACGACCGCCAATGCATCGAGCGCATCGTCGCGGCGATCGCACCGCGCGACGACGATTTCCTGGTCGAGATCGGCCCGGGCGAAGGCGCCCTGACGCTGCCCCTGCTGGGCGCGGCAGGCAAGCTCACGGCGATCGAGCTGGACACGGATCTGATCCCCGCCCTGCGTGCGCGCGCCGCCACGGTCGGTGCGCTGCACGTCGTGCACGCCGACGTGCTGAAGGTCGACTTCACCGCGATGGCGCACAGTCACGGCGTGCCGCGGTTGCGGCTGGCCGGCAACCTGCCCTACTACATCTCCAGCCCGATCCTGTTCCACTGCGTCGAGCACGCGGCGGCGATCGAGGACATGCATTTCATGCTGCAGAAGGAAGTCGTCGACCGGATGGCTGCCGCACCGGGCAGCAAGGTATACGGCCGGTTGTCGGTAATGCTGCAGCTGGCGTGCCGGGTGGAACCGCTGTTCGACGTGCCGCCGGAGTCGTTCCGGCCGCCGCCGAAGGTCGACTCTGCCGTAGTGCGACTGCAGCCGCTGCCGCCGGAAGAACGGCACGACGCCGACCCGGCGCAACTCTACGCCGTGGTGAAGGCGGCGTTCGCGCAACGGCGCAAGACGCTGTCCAACGCACTCAAGCAGGTGATGGACAGCGACGCGATCCGCCGCGCCGACGTGGACCCGCGCGCACGCGCCGAAACGCTGTCGCCGGCGGATTTCGTGCGTCTGGCCAAGGTCGTTCCGCCGGCGCAGTGAAGCCGTCGCGCACGCGCCGCCCCATTGGCGAGCGCAGGCCTTACAATCCGGGCATGACCGAACAATCCCCCTACACGATCGACGTGCAGGTGCAAACCCGTTTCGTTCCCGACCAGTCCAGGCCCGGGGACAACCGTTACGTTTTCGCCTACACCATCACCCTGCGCAACGCCGGCCAGCTGCCCGCGCGCCTGCTCGCACGGCGCTGGCAGATCACCGACGCGAACGGCAAGGTCGAGGAAGTGAGCGGCGACGGCGTGGTCGGCGAACAGCCGTGGATGCGCCCCGGCGAGGATTTCGAATACACCTCCGGCGCGGTGCTGGAGACGCCGGTGGGCATCATGGGCGGCAGCTACCAGATGCTCGCCGACGACGGCACCGAGTTCGAGGCGCCGATCCCGACCTTCACCCTGTCCATCCCGCGTACGCTGCACTGATGGCCCGGGACTGACATGGCTACGTACGCCATCGGCGACGTGCAGGGCTGCTATCCCGAATTGCAACGCCTGCTGGAGAAACTGCGCTTCGACCCCGCGCGTGACCAGCTGTGGTTCTGCGGCGACCTGGTCAACCGCGGCGGGCAGTCGCTGGAAACACTGCGACTGATCCACGACCTGCGCGACTCGTGCATTGTCACGCTGGGCAACCACGACCTCAGCCTGCTGGCGATCGCGCAGCGCAAGCCGGAGGCGCAGGCGCGGGTGAACCCCGAACTGCGCGAGGTGCTGTTTGCCGACGATGCGCCGGTGCTGTTCGAATGGCTGCGCTCGCAGAAGCTGATGCACCACGACGAACAGCTCGACTGGGCGATGGTGCATGCCGGCCTCGCACCGGTGTGGACGCTGCGCCAGGCGTTGCGTGCCGCCCAGGAGGTCGAGCGCGAGCTGTCCAGTCCGCGCCACTCGCGCCTGCTGCGCAACCTGTTCGGCAATCGTCCCGCGCAGTGGTCGAGCCGGCTGCAGGGCCAGGACCGTTACCGCGCCACCATCAACACCATGACGCGCATGCGCTACTGCGACGTCAACGGGCGCATCGACTTCGACGCCAAGGGCATCCCCGGCACGCAGAAGCCCGGCCTGTACCCGTGGTTTGCCGTGCCCGGCATGCGTCGACGCGACGTGCGTATCGTCTGCGGCCACTGGTCGGCGCTGGGCCGATTCGACGGACTGGGCGTGCACGCGATCGACACCGGCTGCGTCTGGGGCGGCAAGCTCACCGCACTGCAACTGGACGGCGAGGGGACGCACTACATCACCGTCAACGCCGAGCCGCATCGCAAGCGGCCGCCAGGCGGCGAGGACTGAAAGGCGAGGAGTGAGTGGAGAGGAGTGAGGAGTGAGAGCGGGCCGGACAGCTTTCTCTCACTCCTCACTCCTCTTCACTCACTCCTGCTTTTGTCTCAGCTCAGCTGTCCGTGACAATGCTTGTACTTCTTGCCGGAGCCGCAGGGGCATGGCTCGTTGCGGCCGACCTTGGGGCCGGCATGCTGCACCGGTTGCGCGGCCAGGTGGGCACCGTCTTCCGGGGCCGCGCCGGCATTGCCGAACGCATCGGGCGGCGCGCCGCCGCCGGTGGCGAGCATCTGCTTCTGCAGGCGCTCGGCCATGCGCTGCTGCTCGGCCTCCATCGCGGCGACTTCCTCCTCGCTGCGGATGCGGATGCGCGCAAGCATCTGCACCACCTCGGACTTGATCCGCGCCAGCATGTCGGAGAACAGCTTGAACGCCTCGCGCTTGAACGCCTGCTTCGGGTCCTGCTGCGCGTAGCCCACCAGCGAGATGCCCTGGCGCAGGTAATCCATGCTGGAAAGATGGTCCTTCCAGGCGTTGTCGACCACGGTCAGCATCACGTGCTTTTCGAGCTGGCGCATGGTCTCGGCCCCGATCTGCGCCTCCTTGCCGTGGAACAGCTCGGCGACCGCCTCGTCCACGTGCTTGCGGATCATCTCGGCGTCGATCTCGCTCTGCTGCTCGACCCAGTGCTTGAGGTCGAGCGACAGGTTGAACTGGCTCTCCAGCTCGCGATCCAGGCCGGCGATATCCCACTGCTCGTCGATGGTCTGCGGCGGCACGTAGGCCTGCACCAGGGTCTGCACCACATCCTCGCGGATGTCGGCGACGGTGGCCGCGACCTCCTCGCCCTCCAGCAATTCGTCACGCTGGGTGTAGATCACCTTGCGCTGGTCGTTGGCGACGTCGTCGAACTCCAGCAGGTGCTTGCGGATGTCGAAGTTGTGCTGCTCGACCTTGCGCTGGGCCTTCTCGATCTGCCGGCTGATCATGCGATCTTCCAGCGCGTCGTCGTCCTTCATGCCGAAGCGCTTCATCCAGCGCACCAGGCCTTCGCCGCCGAAGATGCGCAGCAGGTTGTCCTCCAGCGACAGGTAGAAGCGCGAGGAGCCCGGGTCGCCCTGGCGGCCGGAACGACCGCGCAGCTGGTTGTCGATGCGCCGCGATTCGTGCCGCTCGGTGCCGATGATGTGCAGGCCGCCGGCGGCCAGCACCTGCTCGTGCCGCTTCTTCCACTCGGCCTTGACGCGCGCGCGGTCCACCTCGCTGGCGCCTTCGGGCAGTTCGGCCAGCGCGGCCTCGAGACTGCCGCCGAGCACGATGTCGGTACCGCGGCCGGCCATGTTGGTGGCGATGGTGACCTGGCCGGGCGCGCCGGCCTGCGCCACGATGTGCGCCTCGCGCTCGTGATGCTTGGCGTTGAGCACCTCGTGCGCCACGCCCGCCTTCTTCAGCAACCCGGACAGCAGCTCGGACACCTCGATCGAGGTGGTGCCGACCAGCACCGGCTGGCCGCGCTTGTGGCAGTCCTTGATGTCCTCGATCACCGAGTTGTACTTCGGTGTCTGCGACAGGAAGATCATGTCCGGGTTGTCCTTGCGGATCATCGGCTTGTGGGTGGGGATCACCACCACCTCCAGGCCGTAGATGCTCTGGAACTCGAACGCCTCGGTATCGGCCGTGCCGGTCATGCCGGCCAGCTTCTTGTACATGCGGAACAGGTTCTGGAACGTCACCGTGGCCAGCGTCTGGTTCTCGCGCTGGATCGGCACGCCCTCCTTCGCCTCGACCGCCTGGTGCAGGCCGTCGGACCAGCGCCGGCCGGCCAGGGTACGGCCGGTGAACTCGTCGACGATGATCACTTCGCCATCGCGCACGATGTAGTCGACATCGCGCTGGTAGATGCCGTTGGCGCGCAGGGCGGCGTTGAGATGATGAACCACCGCGAGATTCTTGGAGTCGTACAGGCCGCTGTCCTGGTCGATCACGCCGGCCTCGCGCAGCAGCTCGTCCGCGTGCTGCATGCCGGCCTCGGACAGATGCACCTGCTTCTGCTTCTCGTCGACCCAGTAGTCGCCCTCGCTGTCTTCCTCGGCCTGGCGGATCATCCGCGGCACGATCTTGTTCACCGCGATGTACAGCTGCGGGGAATCCTCCGCCGGGCCGGAGATGATCAGCGGCGTGCGCGCCTCGTCGATCAGGATCGAGTCGACCTCGTCGACGATGGCGTAATGCAGGCCGCGTTGGTAGCGCTGCTCCTTGCTGAGCGCCATGTTGTCGCGCAGGTAGTCGAAGCCGAACTCGTTGTTGGTGCCGTAAGTGATGTCGGCCGCATACGCCGCGTGCTTGTCGGCGTGGTCCATGCCCGGGTACACCACGTCGACGGTCAGGTCGAGGAAGTTGTACAGCTTGCTCATCTGCGCCGAGTCGCGCCGCGCCAGGTAGTCGTTGACGGTGACCACGTGCACGCCTTTGCCCGCGATCGCGTTGAGGTATACCGGCAGCGTCGCCACCAGGGTCTTGCCTTCGCCAGTGCGCATCTCGGCGATCTTGCCCTGGTGCAGCACCATGCCACCGATCAACTGCACGTCGTACGGACGCATGCCCAGGGTGCGGCGCGAGGCCTCGCGGGCCACCGCGAAGGCTTCCGGCAGCAGCTTGTCCAGTGATTCGCCGGCGGCGTAACGCTGCTTGAACTCGGCAGTCTTGCCGCGCAACGCGGCATCGTCCAGTTTCTCCATCTCCGGTTCCAGCGCATTGATGCGATGGACCGTACGTGAAAGCTGACGCAGCACACGCTCGTTGCGGCTGCCAAACAGACTCGTCAGGGCACGATTGAACATCGATTTTCCGGTTGGGGGAACAAGACGCCCGCTGCACGCGCGAGCCAATCGGGCATGTTACTACATGCCCGGTACGGCTCACCCGCTCTGGCGGGATGGAGGTGCCCGCGCCGCGCGGGAACGCCGGCGAACCGTCAGGAACTGGCGGCTGCCGGGACCGGATTCAAGGGATCAGGGCATCCCTAGCGGTGGCTGCGCACGAACGCCAGCGGGTTGACCACGCGATCGTGGTACCAGACCTCGAAATGCACGTGCGAGCCGGTGGAGCGGCCGGTGGAGCCGGCCTGCGCGATCACGTCGCCGACCTGCACATGCTGGCCGGGATGCACGTCCAGCTTGCTGTTGTGGGCGTAGCGGGTCATGTAGCCGTTGCCGTGGTCGATCTCGACCACGTTGCCGTAGCCGCGACGCACGCCGGCGAAGGTCACCATGCCTTCGGCCACGGCATGCACCGGCGTGCCGAACGGCGTGGCGATGTCGATGCCGGTGTGCCGCGCCGACTGGCCGTCGAACGGGTCGGGACGCACGCCGAAATAGGATGAGATGTAGCCATGCACGGGCATGCCGGTGGGCTTCAGGTTCGACTCGATGCGGGCATCGAGCAACAGGCTCTGCAGCGCCGACAACTGCGCCTGCTGGACGTTGAACTGGCCGGTGAGGCGGTCGATGCCGGCCTCCAGCGAGGGCGGCATGGCGTAACCGGTGCTGCTGGTGTCCTCGACACCACCGACGGCGGGCGGCTGGTCGAAGTTGAACTCGCCGCTGTCGAGCTTGCCCACCTGCACCAGGCGCTCACCGAGCGCGTTCAGGCGGGTCGACTGCGCCTGCAGCTGGCCCAGCTTGAGCGCCAGGGCATCCAGGCTGCGCTGCGCATCCGCGCGCACGCCGCCAAGTTCGGCGTTCTGCCGGCGGATCTGCTGCTGCAGGTCGTGGATCTGGCTCAGCGCGCGGTCGCGCGGGCTGGCGATGGCGAGGGTCAGCGCGCCGCCCAGGGCCAGGCAGCCCAACACGCCCAGCGACAACATCGAGAACAGCTTCCAGCGCACCCGCCGGCTGGCCAGATCCAGGGTTTTAGGCAGCTTGCGGGCACGTGAGACGAGTATGATCTGCATGTCTTTCCAAAATCGAATGTCGGCACCATGCACCGCGCGGAACCCGCCACTTCCCGTCGCCGCGACAACGGACCGAAATCCCTTGCCGATTGCGGCTCCTTCGCGTCGCTGGCCCGAAAGGCCGACGCGCTGGAAGCGCTGGACCGCGCACTGCGCCAGACGTTGCCATCGCCGCTGCGCGAACAGGTCAGATTCGCCAATCTGCGCAACAACCGCCTCGTCTTCCTGGCGTCTTCACCGGCCTGGGCGTCACGCCTGCGCTTGATGCAGGCACAGATCCTTGCCTCCGCAAGCGCCGTCGGCGCCTGCGCCAGTTCAGTCACCGTGAAAGTGGCTCCCCAACCACCGGCCGTTACCGTGCCGGAGCAGTCAAAACCGCTTTCGCCAGCCGCGGCCGCCCACCTCAGGGCTGCCGCTGCCTCGTCCACAGACCCCGAATGGCGGGATCTGTTCCTTCAGCTGGCGTCCTTCGCCGAAACCGCTGATTCCCCCGAGAACCCTTCGTACTGAAAGGCGTTCCTGCGAGACGCGCCGCGTCTTGCCCCCGCGGGCTGACCCGCGCGAGCAGCGTTTATACCACGTGAAGAGTTAATGAAAAGTCCAGCCCTCGCGGGGCTGTGACCCAACCCGCGCGGCGAGTGTGTCGCGGTCAACAAAAATGGCCGGATCGTGCGATCCGGCCATTCGGGTGGGCAGTGCCGGAACAGGCCGGCGTGGTTTCGGGTGTCAGATCGCCTGGGCCGGGTGCGCGTAGGAGATCGGCGACACCGCCGGATCCTCGTGGTAGCTGACCTCTTCCCACGCCGAGGCATCGGCGATCAGGGCGCGCAGCAGCTTGTTGTTCAACTCGTGGCCCGACTTGTGCGCGTGATAGGCGCCGATCAGGCTGTGGCCGAGCAGGTACAGGTCGCCGATGGCGTCCAGGATCTTGTGCTTGACGAACTCGTCCTCGTAACGCAGGCCGTCCTCGTTGAGCACGCGGTAGTCGTCGAGCACCACGGCGTTGTCCATCGAGCCGCCCAGCGCCAGGTTGTGCTCGCGCAGCATCTCGATGTCACGCATGAAACCGAAGGTGCGCGCGCGGCTGACTTCCTTGACGAAAGAGGTGGTGGAGAAGTCGATCTCGGCGCGCGAGGTGCGCTTGGAGATGATCGGGTGGTTGAAGTCGATCGAGAAGCCCACCTTGAAGCCTTCGAACGGCTCGAAGCTGGCCCACTTGTCGCCTTCCTGCACCTTGATCGGCTTCTTGATGCGGATGAAGCGCTTGGCCACCGGCTGCTCCTCGATGCCGGCGGACTGCAGCAGGAACACGAACGGTCCCGCACTGCCATCCATGATCGGCACTTCCGGCGCCGACAGGTCGACGTAGGCGTTGTCGATGCCGAGCCCGGCCATCGCCGACAACAGGTGTTCGACGGTGGCCACGCGCACTTCACCATTCATGAGCGTGGTGGACAGGCGTGTGTCGCCGACGTTGTCCTGGCGTGCGCGGATGTCCACCGGCGGATCGAGATCCGTCCGACGGAAAACGATGCCCGTGTTCGGCGCGGCGGGACGCAAGGTCATGTAGACCTTGTCGCCCGTGTGCAAGCCGACACCGGTCGCCCGGATGATGTTTTTAAGCGTACGCTGCTTGATCATTATTGTTGGGACCCGTGGAGGCAGCAGCCAATCAGGAGCGGATGCTAACACAGTTTTAACCTGGGATAAAAGCAAACCGCACCGTACAGTCTGGTTAAGCCTTCATCTTTCTTTCATCCTTGGGAACTGGCGCACATTTGGCGCCCGCCAGCGCCGAAAGATAAGGAGCGAAGCCCGGGCCTGGGACGGGAATCCGGCCCGGGACATCGCTTCGGCACCGCGGCGACAAATCCGCGGCCCTGCCCCGCGCGCCCATCCCGGCGCACGGCATCGGGTGCCAACCAACCGCCGTCGCCGCAGCCATCGTCGCGCCATCGCGGACCTTGCAAACAGCCTGCCGCAAGGCAGCCATTCGTGAGGCAATGGAGTGACTGACCGACCCGGCGGGCGATCGTTCAACGCATCGACATGCTCCGCAATGCTCCTCAATCAGCCTGCCGGCGCAGGAATGCCGGAATGTCCAGGTAATCGAGGCCGGCGTCGCCATGCTTGGCCGCTGCGCTGGACTCGGTCCGACCCTGCACCTCCGGCTGGGCATAGTCCACCACCTCGTTGCCGGTGCCGGTACGCAGCACCACCGGGCGCGGACGCATCTGCATCTGCTGGGTTTCGACCATGCGGATCGGCGGCTGGCTGCGCGAGGCATTGGCGCGGTTGAGGCCGGTGGCCACCACGGTCACGCGCACGTCGTCCTTCATGTCCGGGTCCAGCGAGGTGCCGATCACCACGGTGGCGTCTTCGCTGGCGAAGTCGTGGATGATGCGGCCGATCTCGTCGAACTCGCGCATGGTGAGGTTCGGACCGGCAGTGACGTTGACCAGGATGCCGCAGGCGCCGTTCAGGTTGACGTCCTCCAGCAGCGGGTTCTTGATCGCCGCCTCGGCCGCCGCCTGGGCGCGATCGTCACCGCGGGCGGTGCCCGAGCCCATCATGGCCAGGCCCATCTCCGACATCACGGTGCGCACGTCGGCGAAGTCGACGTTGATCAGGCCAGGGGCGGTGATCAGGTCGGCGATGCCCTGCACGGCGCCCTGCAGCACGTCGTTGGCGGCCTTGAACGCGTTGAGCAGGGTGACCTCGCGGCCGAGCACGCTGAGCAGCTTCTCGTTCGGCACGGTGATCAGCGAGTCGACGTGCTGCGACAGGTCCTCGATGCCCTTCAGGGCGACCTGCATGCGCCGGCGGCCCTCGAACGGGAACGGCTTGGTGACGACCGCGACCGTCAGGATGCCCTTCTCCTTGGCCAGCTGCGCCACCACCGGCGCCGCGCCGGTGCCGGTGCCGCCGCCCATGCCGGCGGTGATGAACACCATGTCGGCGCCTTCGAGCATCGCCTCGATCCGTTCGCGATCCTCCAGCGCGGCCTGCCGGCCGACCTCGGGATTCGCGCCGGCGCCGAGACCCTTGGTCACGTTGCCGCCGAGTTGCAGGTGGGTGCGCGAGCCGCAGTTGGTCATCGCCTGGGCATCGGTATTGGCGACGACGAACTCGACGCCTTCGATGTTGGCGTTGAGCATGTGCGCCACGGCATTGCCACCGCCGCCGCCCACGCCGATCACCTTGATGACTGCATTGGGTGCAAGTTTATCGATCAGTTCAAACATTTCCCGTCCTCCGTAGAGTTGTTGTCGTTTTAACCGCGGGGAGCGACTCCTGTCGGCCCGTGGTGGTGGGTGGCTTTCCTTCCACCCGGGGCGGCAGCTCCTGCGCCGCCCGAAACCGCATTGCTAGAAATTCCGCGTGAGCCAGCCGCGCAGCTTGTCGATCATCCCGCCCATGCTGCTGCCCACCGGTCCGCCGACCCGCGCGCCGCCGGCGCGCGCGCCATGCAGCAGCAGACCTACGCCAGTGGCATGCAACGGACTGGAAACCACCTCGCCGAGACCCTCGACTTGCTGCGGCAGGCCGATGCGCACCATCTTGTGGAAGATCTCCTCGGCCAGCTCCAGCGCACCTTCCATCTTCGAGGCGCCGCCGGTAAGCACCACGCCGGCGGCGACCAGGCTCTCGTAGCCGGAGCGGCGCAACTGGTCCTGCACCATCTCGAAGATTTCCTCGTAGCGCGCCTGCACGCTCTGCGCCAGCGACTGCCGCGCCAGCCGGCGCGGCGGGCGGTCGCCGACGCTGGGCACCTGGATGGTTTCCTCCGCGTGCGCCAGCCCGGTCAGCGCGCAGGCGTACTTGATCTTGATCTCCTCCGCGTGCGCGGTGGGCGTGTGCACGCCGTAGGCGATGTCGCTGGTGACCTGGTCGCCGCCGACCGGCAGCGACGCGGTGTGGCGAATCGAGCCCTGGGTGTAGATCGCGATGTCGGTGGTGCCCGCGCCGATGTCGACCAGGCACACGCCGAGCTCGCGCTCGTCGTCGGTCAGCACCGCCTTGGCGCTGGCCAGCGCGGAAGGAACCAGCTCATCGACGGTGAGTCCGCAGCGCTGGATGCACTTGGAGATGTTCTGCACCGCGGCGGCAGCGCCGGTGACCAGGTGCACGTTGGCCTCCAGCCGCACGCCGCTCATGCCGACCGGGCGGCGGATGCCGTCCTGGCCGTCGATGCGGTATTCCTGCGACTCCTTGTAGAGCACCTTGCGGTCGGCCGGGATCGCCACCGCGCTGGCGGCCTCCAGCACCTGTTCCAGGTCGGCGGCGGTGACCTCGCGCTCGCGGATCGCCGCGTTGCCGTGCGAGTTGCGCGTTTCCAGGTGGCTGCCGGAGATCGAGGCGTAGACCGATCGGATGTCGCAACCGGCCATCAGCTCGGCCTCCTCCACCGCGCGCTGGATCGAGTGCACGGTCGATTCGATGTCGACCACCGAGCCACGCTTCATGCCGCGCGAGACGTGGGTGCCGATGCCGATCACGGTGATCGGCTCGCCCGGTTCGTACTCGCCGACGATCGCCACCACCTTGGAGGTGCCGATGTCCAGGCCGACGACCAGCTGCTTTTCATTGCGCGTTTTCATGGCGAGACAGTCATGAGCGGGGTGAACCTCCAGCCGGGGCGCCGGCCGCGTCGGGCCAGCGCACGGCAAAGCCGTTGGTGTAGCGAAGATCGGCGTAAACGAAGCCGTCGGCATGGCCGGCGATCAGCTGCGGGTAGACGTCGAGGAAACGATGCAGCCGGCGGCCGGCCTGCTCGCGGTCGCCGATCACGATGCGCGCGCCGCTGCCGGTGGTGACGCTCCAGCTGCCGCGTTCGGTCAGCGCCACGCCATTGATGCGCAGGTGGGTGCCGGCAAACGCCTTGCTGACATCGGCGTAGAAGCTCACCACCTCGGCCAGCCGCGCATCCGGACCACTCAGGCCGGGCAAGGCGGTCAACTGATCTACGCCGGGGGCGTCGAACACGCGGCCCTGGCGGCTGATCAGCTGCCTGTCATTCCAGCGCGCGAACGGCTGGCGCTCGTAGATGCGCAGTTGCAAGGTATCGGGCCAGCGCTTGCGCGCCTCCACCGACTCCACCCACGGCAACGCGGCGACAGCCTTCTGCACCGCATCGAGATCCAGCGCGAAGAAACCCTTGCCCAGTCGCGGCAGCACCGCCGTGCGGATCTCGGCAGCAGTGACGTGCTTGAACTCCGCCTGCACGGTCAGCTGGGTCACCGGCCAGCGATCGGCGGCAAACCACCCGCGCAGCAGCCCGACGACCGGCAACGCGACGAGCGCGATGGCCAGGCACCAGGCAGCGAGGCGGATGGGGCCTTTCACTTTGCGTCTCCTTCGGAGTCGCGGGAATAGGGAATAGGGAATGGGGAATAGGCAGAGCCGGCGTCTGCTGTTTGATGTTCCGATTCCCTATTCCCTATTCCCCATTCCCGCTGGAAGCTTGTTTCCAGCACACGCCAGCACAGTTCCTGGTAGTCGATGCCGGCGGCGGCGGCGGCCTTGGGCACCAGCGAGTGCGAGGTCATGCCGGGAGCGGTGTTGACCTCCAGCAGCCAGGGACGGCCGTTGCGGTCGCGCATCACGTCGACGCGGCCCCAGCCGGCGCAGCCCAGCGCGTCGAACGCAGCCAGCGACAGCACCGCCAGTTCGTCCGCCGCGGCACCTTCGGCACCGGGGCAGATGTACTGGGTGTCCTCGGCCACGTACTTGGCGTTGTAGTCGTAGAACGCTCCCTTGGGCACGATATGGATGCTCGGCAGCACCTGGCGGCCGAGAATGGCGACGGTGAGTTCGTCGCCCTCGATCAGGGTTTCCATCAGCAAATCGCCCGGATAGCGCTCGGCCAATTCGACCGCCGCGGCCAGGTCCTGCTCGGCGAACACCCGGGTCACGCCGACGCTGGAGCCTTCGCATGCGGGCTTGACGATCAGCGGATAGCCGATCCGCCGCGCCGCGGCGAGCACGTCCGCGCCACGCGGCAGCGCGGCGAAGGTCGGCGTGGACAGGCCCAGCGATTGCCACACGCGCTTGGAGCGGGTCTTGTCCATCGACAACGCCGAGCCGAGCACGCCCGAACCGGTGTACGGCACGTGCAGCGATTCCAGCGCACCTTGCAGCACGCCATCCTCGCCACCGCCGTGCTGGCCGTGCAGGATGTTGAACACACGCGCGAAGTGGCCCGCGCGCAGCGCGTCGAGCAGGGCCGGGATACCGTCGATCGCATGCGCGTCGATGCCGCGCGCGCGCAGCGCGGCCAGCACGTTGCGGCCGGAATCCAGCGACACCTCGCGCTCGGCCGAGCTGCCGCCCATGACCACCGCTACACGGCCGAACTGCGCGGGATCGGTGATGCGGGAGGTGCCGGGATTCGTGATTGCGGCCATCATGCGGCCCCCTTCGTCTTGAGTTGGCCGGCGTTCGCCAGCTCGACCGCCGCCGCGCCGATGTCGCCGGCGCCGAGCAGCAGCAACAGGTCGCCGTCGTGCAGCAGGCTGGGCAGGCTGGTGCGGAACTCGCGCGGATGCTCGACCAGCACCGGGTCGACCTTGCCGCGCGCACGCACGGCACGCGCCAGCGCGCGGCCGTCGGCGCCGGCGATCGGCGCCTCGCCGGCCGGGTACACATCGGTCAGCACCAGCACGTCGGCGTCGGCCAGCACGTTGGCAAAATCGTCCAGCAGGTCGCGCGTGCGGCTGTAGCGGTGCGGCTGGAAGGCCACTACCAGGCGCCGCTCCGGCCAGCCGCCGCGCACCGCCGCGAACACCGCCGCAATCTCGCGCGGGTGGTGGCCGTAGTCGTCGACCAGCAGCACGCGGCCGCCATCGATGGCGAGCTCGCCGCGCCGATGGAAGCGCCGGCCCACGCCCTGGAAACCCTTCAGTGCGGCGGCGATCGCCGCCACCTCGACACCGAGCTGCCAGCCGATCGTGGCGGCGGCCAGCGCGTTGAGCACGTTGTGCCGCCCGGGCAGGTTCAGCGTGACCGGCACGGCCGCCGCGCCATCGGGCAACTGCAGTTCGAAATGCATCTCGAAACCCTGCTGGCGCAGGTTCAGCGCGCGCACGTCGGCGTCCGCGCTGTCGATGCCGTAACGGATCACCCGGCGATTGGTGGCCTTGGCCAGCGCGGCCACTTCCGGGTCGTCCACGCACAGCACCGCCAGGCCGTAGAACGGCAGCCGGTGCAGGAAATCGGCGAACGCCTTCTTCACCTCGGCGAAGTCGCCGTGGTAGTTCTCCAGGTGGTCGGCGTCGATGTTGGTGATCGCGGCGATCACCGGCGACAGTAGCAGGAACGAGCCGTCCGACTCGTCCGCTTCAGCCACCAGGTACTGGCCGGTGCCGAGCCGCGCGTTGGCGCCGGCCGCATTGAGCTGGCCGCCGATCACGAAGGTCGGGTCGTAACCGGCCTCGGCCAGGACGCTGGCGGTGAGGCTGGTGGTGGTGGTCTTGCCGTGCGTGCCGGCGATCGCGATGCCGCGGCGAAAACGCATCAGCTCGCCCAGCATTTCCGCACGCGGGATCACCGGGATGCGCGCCGCGAGAGCAGCAGCCAGCTCCGGGTTGTCCGCCTTGATCGCGCTGGAGGTGACCACCACGTCGGCGCCGGCGACGTTCTCCGCGGCGTGGCCCACGTGCACGGTGAGGCCCAGCCGCTGCAGCCGCTGCACCGTGGGTGAGCCGGCACGGTCGGAACCGGACACCGCGTAGCCCAGGTTGTGCAGCACCTCGGCGATGCCGCTCATGCCCACGCCGCCGATGCCGATGAAATGCACCCGGCGAAACGTGCTCATCGGGTCCTGCTGGGCGGAGAGCCGGCTCATGCGGCCACCTCCGTGCAGGCGCGCGCGATCACCTGCGCCGCGTCGGGCTTGGCCAGCGTGCGTGCCGCTTCGGCCATGGCCAGCAGGGCGGTTCGATCGCCGAGCAGCGCAGCCAACCGCTGCGCCAGTTGTTGGTTGTCCAGTGCATTCTCCTGCATGATCTCGGCGGCGCCGACCGCCGCAAGCACCTCCGCGTTGCGCGTCTGGTGGTCGTCCACCGCGTACGGAAACGGCACCAGCAAGGCGCCGAGCCCGGCGGCGGAAAGTTCGGCCAGGGTCAGCGCACCAGCACGGCAGACCGCCAGGTCCGCCCAGCCGTAGGCATCGGCCATGTCGTCGATGAAGGCCACCACGCGCGCTTCCACGCCGGCCTGCGCATACGCCGCGCGTGCCTCGTCGAGGCCACGACTGCCGCACTGGTGCAACACCTCGGGACGCTGCCCGGGTTCGAGTCGGGCCAGCGCCTGCGGCACCGCGAGATTCAGCGCACGCGCCCCAAGGCTGCCGCCCAGCACCAGCAGGCGTGGCGCACCCGGGCGATCGGCCATGCGTTGCGCCGGCGGCGGCAGCGCGCCGATCACCGCACGCACCGGATTGCCGACCCACTGCGCCTGCGGCAGCACGCCGTCGAAGCCGGCCAGCACGCGGCGCGCCAATGCGGCCAGCTTGCGGTTGGTGAAACCGGCCACGCGATTCTGTTCATGCACCAGCAGCGGCCGCCGCAGCAGCCACGCGGCGAGACCGCCGGGGCCGGCCACGTAGCCACCCATCGACAGCACGCTGCGCGGACGCAGCCGCCGCAGCAACGCCAGCGAGGCAAGAAGCGCACGCAGCAGCATCAGCGGCGCCAGCAGGCGGGTCTTCCAGCCTTTTCCGCGCAAACCGCCCACCGCCACCGTGTGCAACTCGATCCCGTGCGCCGGCACCACCCGCGTCTCCATCCCGCCGACCGCCCCCAGCCACGCCACCGGCACACCTTGCCCGCGCAGGCATTCGGCCACCGCCAGTCCCGGGAAGATGTGTCCACCGGTGCCGCCGGCCATGATGAGCACCGGTCGCGGATCGGCAAAAGCAGGCCGCGCCCCGCGCCGGTCTTCGCCCATTCCCGATTCCCGCGTCGCGGCGTTCATGCGGCCTCCGCCTCGCGCGGTGTCACCGCGGCATTCGCGTCGGCCACGGTCACGGCTGCCGGCATGCGCGTGGCCATCTGGCGGGCGTCCAGCGCGCGGTTGATCTCGAAGGTGGCGCGCAGCAGCACGCCGGCCATGGCACAGGTGAGCACCATCGAGGAGCCGCCGTAGCTGATCAGTGGCAGGGTCAGGCCCTTGGTCGGCAAGGCGCCGAGGTTCACGCCCACCGACACGATCGCCTGCATCGCCAGCATCAGCGACACGCCGAACGCCACGTAGCCGGCGAAGCGCTGGCCCACGTCGACACCCTTCAGGCCCACCTGCAGGCCGCGCCACACGGCCAGCGCGAACAGGCCGATCACCAGCACCACGCCGGCCAGCCCCAGCTCCTCGCCGATCACCGCGAAGATGAAATCGGTGTGCGCCTCGGGCAGGTAGGAGAGTTTCAGCACGCTGGACCCCAGGCCCACGCCGTCCCACTCGCCGCGGCCGATCGCCATCAGCGACTGGGTCAGCTGGAAGCCGTCGTTGAACGGGTCCTTCCATGGGTCGAGGAACGAGGTCAGCCGCTTCATGCGGTAGCTCTCGCCGGTCGCCGCGATATACAGCAGCGGCATCAGCGGCAGGCCCATTAGGAACAGGAAGATCGGCCGCGCCCCGCCCAGCCAGACCATCGCGATGGTCACCGCGATCACCAGCGTGGCCGAGCCGAAATCCGGCTGCACCAGCAGCAGCAGCACGATGATGCCGGCCACGGCGATCGGCTTGATCAGGCCGAGGAAACGGTTCTCCACGCTGTCGCGGTGGCGTACCAGATAGCTGGCGATGTAGATCACCAGGATCAGCTTCACCGCCTCCACCGGCTGGAACGTGGTCACCAGCAGGTTGAGCCAGCGCCGCGCGCCGTTGATGCGCATGCCCAGGTGCGGCACGAACACCGCCAGCAGCAGCAGGAACGCCAGGGCCAGCAGCGGAAACGCGTACTTCTCCAGCAGCCGCAGCTCCGTGCGCATGGCCAACCCGGCCGCGACCATGCCGATCCCGAGGAACACCAGGTGCCGGCGCAGGAAATAGAACGCACCCAGCTCCTGGCTGTCCGCCACCGCGATCGAACTGGACGCCACCATCACCACCCCGATGCTGGCCAGCCCCACCAGCGCAACCAGCAGCCACGGGTCGAAGTGCCCGCGCGGGCCATTGCGACGACGAGCCTGGGAGGCGGCGTCAAACATGGACTTGCTCCCGGGCTTTCATCAGCGCACCTTCAACGTGGCAAGACCGACCAGCACGAGGACGACGGAGATGATCCAGAAGCGCACGATCACGCGCGGCTCGGGCCAGCCCTTCAGCTCGAAGTGGTGGTGCACCGGCGCCATGCGGAACACCCGCTTGCCGGTGAGCCTGAAGCTGGCCACCTGGATCATCACCGAGGCGGTTTCCATCACGAACACGCCGCCCATCACCAGCAGCACGATCTCCTGACGCACGATCACCGCGATGCAACCCAGTGCCGCGCCGATCGCCAGCGCGCCCACGTCGCCCATGAACACCTGCGCCGGATAGGTGTTGAACCACAGGAAGCCCAGCCCCGCCCCGGCCAGCGCGCCGGTGACGATCGCCAGCTCGCCCGCGCCGGGAATCGCCGGCACGCCGAGGTACTCGGAGAACACCCGGTTGCCGGCCACGTAGGCGAACACGCCCAGCGCGCCAGAGACCAGCACCGTCGGCATGATCGCCAGCCCATCCAGCCCGTCGGTGAGGTTCACCGCGTTGGAGAAGCCCACGATCATGAAGTAGGTGATCACCACGAAGAACAGCCCCAGCGGCACCACCACGTGCTTGAACAGCGGCACGTACAGCGCGGTCTCCGCCACAGTGGCGCCATGCACGGCGTGCGGCGCGGTGTAGAACAGGAACAGCGCCGCGCCGAGCCCGAACACCGACTGCCAGAAATATTTCCAGCGGCTGGCCAGACCGCGGCTGTCCTTCAGCACCAGCTTGCGGTAGTCGTCGTAGAAACCGATCGCACCGAAGCTCAGCAGCACGCCGAGCACCACCCATACGTAACGGTTGTGCACGTCGGCCCACAGCAGGGTGGCCACGGTGACCGAGAGCAGGATCATCACGCCGCCCATGGTCGGCGTGCCGGCCTTGACCAGGTGCGTCTGCGGACCGTCGCTGCGCACCACCTGGCCGGCCTTCAGCGCGGCCAGGCGGTTGATCAGCCACGGCCCGCACAGCAGCGACAGCGACAGCGCGGTGAGCGCAGCCATGATGGCGCGGAAGGTGATGTACTGGAACAGATGCAGGGCGGTGAAATGCCGCGCCATCCAGTCGGCCAGCTCAAGCAGCATCGTTCGCACCTCCGTGGGCGGGCGCGGCAATGAGCGCGGCCACCACCTGTTCCATGCCGGCCGAACGCGAACCCTTGACCAGGCAGGTGACGCCCGCGCGCAGCTGCGCGCGCAGCGCGTCGATCAGGGCCGGCTTGTCGGAAAAATGCTCGCCGCCGGCGCCGAACGCCTCCACCGTGGCCGCGCCCAGCGGGCCGACCGCGAACAGGCGATCGACGCCGCGCTCGCGCGCCCGCTCGCCGATGCCCGCATGCAGCGCACGCGCATCCGCGCCCAGCTCGGCCATGTCGCCCAGCACCAGCCAGCGTTCGCCGCCGGCCAGCAGCAGCGTGTCGATGGCGGCCGCCATGGAACCGGGGTTGGCGTTGTAGCTGTCGTCGATGACCGTCCAGCCGCCGACGGCAACCAGGCGGCGCAGGCGGCCGGCCACGCCGGAAACCTGCTCCAGCCCGGCAACGATGGTTTCCAGCGGCACCTGCAACGCCAGCGCCACCGCAGTGGCGGCCAGCGCGTTGGCCACGTTGTGGCGACCGGGCAGCGGCAAAGTCACCTCGGCCTCGCCTGCCGGCGTGTGCAGCATGAAACGCGAACCGTCGGCGCGCAGTTCGATCGCACCGGCGCGCACGTCGGCCGGTTGCTCCAGGCCGAAACGCAGCGTCTTGCGCGCACCGGCAAGCCCGCCGAAGAAGCTGGCAAAGCTGTCGTCCGCGTTGATGATGGCAATGCCGTCGGCCGGCAAGGCCTGGTACAGCGCGCCCTTGGTTTCGGCCACGCCCTCGATGCTGCCCATGCGTTCAAGATGGGCCGGCGCGATGAGCGTGACGAGGCCGATATCTGGCCGTGCGATGGCAGCGAGATAGGCGATGTCGCCGGGCTTGCCCGCGCCCATCTCGAACACCGCGTATTCGGTGTCGCGCGGCATTGCCAGCAGGCTCAGCGGCAGGCCCAGCTCGTTGTTGTAGTTGCCGCTGCTGACGTGCGTGCGGCCATGGCGCGACAGGATCGAGGCGACCAGGGTCTTCACCGTGGTCTTGCCGTTGGAACCGGTGATGCCGACCACGCGCACGTCGCGTTGCGCGCGCACCGCGCTGGCCAGGTCGCCCAGCGCCACCTCGACGTCGTCGACGCGCAGCTGCGGCAGCGCGCTGTCGACCGGATGCGTCACCAGCGCCGCCACCGCGCCGCGGGCCAGCGCTTCGTCCAGGTAGTCGTGGCCGTCCACGTGCTCGCCCTTGATCGCCGCGAACAGTTCGCCCGGGCGCAGCTTGCGCGTGTCGATCGCCACGCCGGTGATCTCGGCCTGCTCCAACGTCGCGTCGCCGTCGAGCAGGCGACCATGCAGCCACATCGCGATGGCGCCCAGCCGCATCATGCGTGCGACTCCCGGCCCAGCCGGTCCAGCGCGGTGCGCGCCACTGCCAGATCGTCGAACGGATGCTTGCCGGTGGCGCCGTCCTGGTAGGTTTCGTGGCCCTTGCCGGCAATCAGCACCACGTCGCCGGCGCGGGCCAGCTCCAGCGCGTCGGCAATCGCCACCGCGCGATCGCGCTGGACCGCCATCGCCTTTGCGTCGGCCATGCCGGCCACGATTTGCGCCACGATCGCGTCGCCGTCCTCGCCACGCGGGTTGTCGTCGGTGACGATGGCGATGTCCGCCAGCCGCGCCGCGATCGCGCCCATCAGCGGGCGCTTGCCGGTGTCGCGTTCGCCGCCGCAACCGAACACGCAGATCAGCTTGCCCGCGCAATGCGCGCGCAGGGCGGTCAGCGCCTGCTCCAGCGCATCAGGCGTGTGCGCATAGTCGACTACCACCAGCGGCAGGCCGTGCCATCCGCCCAGCCGGTTCATCCGGCCATTGACCGGCTGCAACTGCCCGGCCACCTGCACGATGCGTTCGAACGGTTCGCCCAGTGCGCCGAGGCAGGCGATCACGGCGAGCAGGTTGGCGACATTGAACCGGCCGAGCAGGTGGCTGTGCAGTGCGCGGCTGCCCCACGGCGTGCGCAATTGAAAGCTGAGCCCGCTGGCCGAAGTCACCACGTCTTCGGCGGCGACGTCCGCCGCGCTCTCGCCGGCCGCGCTGAAGCGCAGCACGCGCAGGTTGTCGGGCAGCGTGCCGGCCAGTTCGCGGCCGAAGCCGTCGTCGCTGTTGAGTGCTGCCACGCGCAGGCCCGGCATCGCGAACAGCATGGCCTTGGCCGCGCCGTAGGCTTCCATCGAGCCGTGATAGTCGAGGTGGTCGCGGGTGAGATTGGTGAAGGCCGCCGCCTCGAATTCCACCGCGGCCACGCGCCCCTGCACCAGCGCGTGCGAGGACACTTCCATCGCCACGTGGCTGACGCCGGCATCGCGGAAGCGCGCCAGCAGCGCCTGCACGCTGATCGCGTCGGGCGTGGTGCGCTCGCCTTCGAGCAACTGGCCATGCACGCCGGCGCCCAGCGTGCCGATGGTGGCGGCGCGGTGGCCGAGCGCCGTCCAGGCCTGCGCCAGCAACTGCACGCACGAGGTCTTGCCGTTGGTGCCGGTGACGCCGACCACGCGCATCGACTCGCTGGGCCGGTCGTGGAAGCGCGCCGCGATCTCGCCCACCTGCGCATGCAGGTCGTCGATCCACAGCACCGGCACGTCGAGCGCCGCGACATCCTCGGCCGGGGCTTCGGCCAGCACCACGCGGGCACCACGCTGCACCGCGTTGGCGGCGAACGCGATGCCGTGCGCGCGGCCGCCGCGCAGCGCGAAGAACGCATCGCCGCGGCGCACCTGGCGCGAGTCCAGGGTCATGCCGGACACCACCATGCGCGCCGCCGCCGGGTTTGCCGCCAGCTGAGCATCGGCGATCCCCAGCAGCAGCTGATCGAGGTGGCCGGTGCTCATGGCGTGCCCTCGTCGATCGGCGCGTCGTCGATCGGCGCCTCGACCGGCGGCTTGCTGCCCGCGAGGCCGCCGGCGCCCTGCAGCGGGCCGCCGACGTACCAGCGGCCGATGTTGTCCGGCGGCACGTCGAGCAGGCGCAGCGCACCGCTCATCACGCGCGAGAACACCGGCGCGGAGACCATGCCGCCGTAGTAGCTGCCCTTGCTCGGGTTGTCGACCACCACCACGCCGACCAGGCGTGGGTTGGTGGCCGGCACGATGCCGGCGAATGCCGCGGTGTAGCTGTGCTTGTCGTAGCCGCCGGCGTTGGCCTTGTGCGCGGTGCCGGTCTTGCCGGCGACCGCGTAATTGGCGATGCGCGCCTGCGGCGCGGTGCTGCCGGGGCCGGTCACGGTCTCCATCATCCCGATCAGCTCGTGCGCCACCTCGGGCGAGATGATCTGGCGCGAGGGCGTCTCCGCGTCCTTGATGAAGCTCGGGCCATGCATCAGGCCGTTGTCGGCGATGGTGGCGTAGGCGTTGGCCAGCTGCAGCACGGTGACGTTGAGGCCGTAGCCGTAGCCGAGGATGGCCTTTTCCAGCGGCCGCCAGTCGGCGCCGATGCGCAGGTAGCCGGAGGCTTCGCCGGGGAAGCCGCTGTTGGTGCTGTTGCCGAAACCGAAGGCGCGGTAGGTGTCGTACATCAGCGTGGTGTCCAGATCCATCGCGATGTGCGCCGCGCCCACGTTGCTGGATTTGGTGATCACGCCGGTCGGCGTCAGCAGGCCGTAGTTGTGCGTGTCGTGGATGTCGTGGCCCTGGAAAAACCAGTGCCCGCCGGTGGTGTCGATGATCGGGCTGGTGGGGGTGAACTTGCCGCTGGACAGCGCCGCGGCCATCAGGATCGGCTTGATCGTCGAGCCCGGTTCGAGCACGTCGGTCATCGCGCGGTTGCGGCGCTGGCCGGCGCGGCTGGAGTCGAGCGCGTTGGGGTTGTAGGTGGGCAGGTTGACCATCGCCAACACCTCCCCGGTATGCACGTCGAGGATCACCATCGAGGCCGAATCGGCCTGGAACTTGTCCACGGTGCTCTTCAGTTCGCTGTAGGCCAGGAACTGGATGCGCCGGTCGATGCTGAGGGTGAGGTTGCGTCCCGGCTTGGGCGCACGCACCTGCTCGACGTCTTCCACCACGTGGCCCATGCGGTCGCGGATCACCCGCTTGGCGCCGGGCTTGCCCGAGAGCCAGTCATCGTAGGCCAGCTCCAGCCCCTCCTGGCCGTGGTCGTCGATATTGGTGAAACCCAGCACGTGCGCGGTGACCCCGCCGGATGGGTAGAAGCGCTTGAACTCGCGCTGGCCGTTGATGCCGGGGATGCCCAGGTCCAGCACCGCCTGCGCGGCTTCGGGCGACATCTGGCGACGCAGATAGACGAACTCGCGGTCCGAGCGCTGGGCCAGGCGGCTCTTCAGCTCGTCCGCATTCACGCCCAGCGCGCGCGCCAGATCCGGGATGCGCTGGTCGTTGTCCAGCACCTCGGAGGGATTGGCCCAGATCGAGGTCACCGGCGTCGACACCGCCAGCGGCTCGCCATTGCGGTCGAAGATGGTGCCGCGCGAGACCGGGATCGGCATCTCGCGCAGGAAGCGCGCGTCGCCCTGGCGCTGGTAGAACTGCTTGCGTACCACCTGCAGGTCGAACGCTCGCGCGACCAGGCCGGTGGCGGTAAGCCCGAGCAGGCCGGCGACCAGATACATGCGCCGGCGCGCGCTGGGGCCGCTCGCCTGGCGGCGACCGCGTGCGGCTGGCTTGGCGTGTTTGCGCATGTCCATCAGCGCAGCAACCGGATGTCTTGCGGGCGCGGATCGACCATGCCCAGCTTCTGCCGTGCCTCGTCGTCGATGCGACGCGGCTCGGCGTAGGTGGCCTGCTCCAGTTCCAGGCGGCCGTATTCGATGTTGAGGTCGTCGCGCTGGTTCTGCAGCTGGGTAAGTTGCACGAACAGCACGCGGCTTTCGTGGCGCGTCCACACCACGCCCAGCGCGCTGGCCACCGCGGCCACCAGCAGGAGTGCGCAGATCACGGTGCTGATCAGCTTCACGCGGCGACCTCCCGCGGCAGCTTCTCGGCCACGCGCAGCACCGCCGAGCGTGACCGCGGATTGGCGGCCAGCTCGGCCTCGGACGGGAATTGCGCCTTGCCGATTGCCACCAACTGCGCCGGCGCCCCCTGCACTGGCGGTCCGCGACGACTGTTCTGCACGCGTCCGGAGTGGTCGCGGATGAACAGCTTCACCGCGCGATCCTCCAGCGAGTGGAAACTGATCACCGACAGCCGCCCGCCCGGATTGAGCCGTTCCAGCGCGGCGTCCAGACCCTGCTGCAAGGCGTCCAGCTCGCCGTTCACGCGAATGCGCAGCGCCTGGAAGCTGCGCGTGGCCGGATGCTTGCCCGGCTCGCGCCGGCCCACCACGCGCTCGATCAGCGCGGCCAGCTGGCCGGTGCGGGTGAACGGGGTGGCGTCGCGATCGGCCACGATGGCGCGGGCGATGCGCCGGCTGTGGCGCTCCTCGCCGTAATTCCACAGCACGTCGGCAATCTCGCGCTCGCTGGCGTGAGCGAGGAAATCGGCGGCGCTCTCGCCCTGCGTGGTGTCCATGCGCATGTCCAGCGGCGCATCGGCCATGAAGCTGAAGCCCCGCGCGGCCTCGTCCAGTTGCGGCGACGAGACGCCCAGGTCGAGCAGCACGCCGTCGAGCCCGGCGGCGGTCTCGTCCCATTCGGCCAGGCTGGAGAAGTTGGCGTGGCGGATCGCCACCCGTGCGTCGGCGGCAAACTCGGCCCGCGCAGCGGCGATCGCGGCCGGATCGCGATCCATCAACAAGAGCCGGCCGGCCGGACCCAGGCGCGACAGCACCGCGCGCGCATGACCACCGCGCCCGAACGTGCCGTCCAGATAGCGCCCGTCTGCCTGCACGGACAATCCCTCCACCGCCTCGCCCAGCATCACCGGGACATGCTGCAATTGCACCGAGCGCACTCCCGTCCCATCCCGCATGATTCCGCCACGCCCGCGCCTGTGGATTACAGGCGCAGCTCTGCCATTTCGCTGGTGATCTCGTCTTCGCCGATGCTCTGGCGGATCTTGGCCAGGTGCGCCTGCTCGCTCCACAGTTCGAATTTGTTGCCCATGCCGAGCAGCACCGCCTTCTTCTCGATGCCGGTGGTGGCCCGCTGGCTGGCCGGCAGCAGGATGCGCGCGGCACTGTCGGGCTCGACCACGGCGGCGGCGCCGACCAGCTTCATCTGCATGTCGCGATGGGCCGCCTTGACCTTGGGCAGCTGGTTCACCTGATCGCGCACCTTTTCCCACTCGTCATGCGGAAACAGCCACAGGCAACCCGGTTCGAACGGGTTGTAGGTGACCACCAGACGATTGGCGCACTCGCCCGCCACCTGCTCCCGATACGCGGTCGGGATGGCCAGGCGGCCCTTGTCGTCGATGGTGATGGCGGTTTCGCCCTGGAACACGGTCAGCAGACTCCACTAAAACCCACGATTTCACACTGAAAGCCACGATAGTCTCGCCCGCTGAGACTGTCAAGCCGAAATTGCTTGTGAATCAAGGAGTAAAGGCGAAGTCTGAATGTATGTGCAGGATATTCTGAGGAAGGCCGACAAGGTGGTTGAAAGCAGGGAATTTTTTGCGGCGACCCTGCAGCCGGTTTGCGGCCGAGGCCAGCCGCTTGGCGCTTCCGCGCCCCCGTGACCGACGCACGCGGATGAATCGCCGTTCATCGGCACGCGCAGCCGACGCCGCGACAGGTCAGTCGCGGCGTCGGCGGTACGGAAAGAGGTGGAGTCGGCCTGTAAGCCGGGTTCTGTACGCCTTGCGGCGCGACAGTCATTCCTCTCGGCCAGGCGTCGCCGCCTGGCTCCAGCAACCTACCCGGGAACAACGCGGGCCGCGTTATCGTTCCCCTATTTGGTCTTGCTCCGAGTGGGGTTTACCGTGCCGTACGGCGTTGGCCCCGTACGCGGTGCGCTCTTGCCGCACCCTTTCACCCTTGCCTGATCCTCTTGCGAGGCCATCGGCGGTCTGCTCTCTGTTGCACTGGCCGTCAGCTCACGCTGCCCAGGAGTTACCTGGCACTCTGCCCTGTGGAGCCCGGACTTTCCTCGATGCGCTTGCGCGCGACGCGACTGCCCGGCCGACTCCGTGGCCAGTGTACTCGGTCGGGATGGGACGCGGCGCATCGGACGGGCACTGCCGGCGTTCAACACGGCACCCGATGGTTTTATCTGCCTCAGCGGGGCGGTCGCCGACACGCAGTGTTGGCATCGTCCGACTTTATTTTGAGCTCACATGTGCTGGGCAAATGCTGATACTTGACACCTCACAGAGGGGGGGGTAGCGTTTTTGAACAGGGGATGAATTTGGAGTACCAATGATGAGGATTATCGAAATGGAATCTATGATTATTCCGAACAAGGTGAAAGCCATTGGCTTGATTCTGCTGCTTGTGTGCGGTGGCGTGAGTAATTCTGTATTTGCGGCATCGCCCATGCCTGGTGCATTTGGAGCGCACGGCACTGACCTCGCTGCAGCCATCCAAGCTCAATCTTCCTCCACCGGCTTCGAGCTGAATTACTTCCATGCCGAGAGGGCATCCAAGACTTACGCCATTCGACTTAAGAATGGATTAAGCGCTTCGTTTGACTTCCAGAACGGTACCGTCACACTAGTGGATGTTACGGGCAGCCAGTCAACGCTCCCGCTCGAGCGGGTTCTGCTGCAAGTCACGAATGGTAATGGCCAAGCAGCCAGCCAAATGTACGATCAAATGTATCAGTCCATCAGCGCCGCCAAGTCCGACGCGATCATGGTGCATGCAGGACCACGGAGTGCTAACGCCAACTTTCGTCCGTCGACTGGGGGGCTAAGGAACGTCAATCCGAGTTTTTTCTTTCCGCCACCACGCGATACGGGCGGGCTTGGCGACGACGACGGTTCTCTGTGGGCCACTCCAACCGGTGGCGACTGTTTCCCAATCCCTGGTTCATGCAACGAATGGGCGGGAGGCTTGTCAGACTGGGGCCCTGGTGGCATGTCAAATTGGGGTTCGTACGATCTATGGTGGGGTAGCGCATTCGGGGACGCCCCTCCAACAAGTCAGCCGCCGCGTCCAGACGGTTGCGCTCCGAACGACATAGATTGCATTCTCTATGAGCATGACCGACAGAACGCTTGCGACGATATGGGCACGGATAATTTGGCGCAAGGCGGAAATGACCTGGCAGCTGGCACAGCATGTGGGCTTGCCGAGACGGGTGTAGGAGCAGTGGTATGCGCTGCCGCGATCGTGCCGTTCGTGATCGGCTTGCACAAGCTGCACAAAGATACGGTGACATGCCACACCCCTTACCCAGGTCGCTAACTTGAACTCGTCACCGACGTCACTACTTAGGTATGGGGGCTTATGACGAATCAAAAGCAAATTCCGACGAAAGCCGATGACACGCAGTCGTCCAGTTGGCGTCATTATGCAATTTGGCTAGCATTGTCGGGCTCAGTGATCATAAACGGACTAGTGGCCTATCGGCGCCACCAGAGGGGCGAGGACTGGCTTTCGGCGTTTGGACTCACGCCCGATCCGGAACTTCTCCGGCTTGTCGGGGATGTCGGAGTTCCGATAGTCATGATCACGTTGATCATGCAACAAGTGCGGAGGCTGCCACCGAGCCGGGAGAAAACCGCGACGAGCTGGCTGGGTTGGTCACTCTTCGTCTTTCTGTTCGTGTGGTGGTTTCCTTTGCGCGAAATGCTTTTCGGACCATAGCATTGCCCAGGGGGGTCGTGATCTGGACCCAAGAAAAAGGGAAATGGAAAACGAGGAACCGATAATCGGAAAAGCGCTCAAGACTTGAACGGGTCTCTACCCTCTCCATCCCCTACTCTTGGTACAGAAGCTTGCGCGGTGCCCCGCTGATCGCCGCGGCCAGTTTCGCGGCCTTCGCCGGCGGCAGCTCCTCGCGCAGGATCGCGAAGACACGTCGCCCTTCGACCAATTTGGCGTCGGCTTCCTCACCACGCCCCGCGACCACGATCACATGCTCGCCTCGCTGCTGATCGGGGTCGGCGGCGACACGTGCCGCCAGCTCCGCCAGCGGCTCGCCCAGCACGGTTTCGAACATCTTGGTCAGTTCGCGCGCGAGCACGGCTTCGCGCTCGGCGCCGAACACGTCGCGCATGTCGGCCAGGCTTTCGGCGACGCGGTGCGAGGACTCATAGAAGATGATCGTGCGCGGCTCGCCGGACAGTTCCCGCAGCCGGCTGCGGCGCGCGGCGGCCTTGGGCGGCAGGAAGCCCTCGAACACGAAACGGTCGCTGGGCAGCCCGGCCACGGACAGCGCGGCAATCGCCGCGCAGGCGCCAGGCACCGGCGCGCAGCGGATGCCTGCCGCACGCGCCGCGCGCACCAGGCGAAAACCGGGATCCGAAATCAGCGGCGTGCCGGCGTCGGAAATCAGCGCCACTGATTCGCCGCCCTGCAGGCGCGCCACCAGCGCGTCCACCACCTCGCGCTCGTTGTAGTCGTGCAGGGCGACCAGCGGCGTGGCGACGCCGTGATGCAGCAGCAGCGGGCGGCTGTGGCGGGTGTCCTCCGCGGCGATCACGGCCACCGCGCGCAGCGTCTCGATGGCGCGGGCGGACAGGTCGTCGCGATGCCCGATCGGCGTCGCCACCACCCACAGGCAGCCGGGTTGAACACGGGACATCGGACACTCCATGGGCCGGCGGAACGATCGGCTATCATCGCGCATTGACGACCATGACGACCAAGGGATTTCCCATGCGCTTCATGCGCCTCGCGCGAGTCATCCTCACGGCCTTGCTGTTCGCGCTCGCATTGAATGCATGCGTGCCGACCGGCGCGGTGCGTTCGCCGGCGGAAATCGCCGCCGCGCAGCACGCCAGCGCGCTGGCGCAGCAGGGCCAGTTCGACCAGGCCGCCCAGGCCTGGCTGCAGCTTGCCGCGCAATCGTCCGCACACGCCGACAGCTATCGTCTGCAGGCCGCCGAGGCGTGGCGCCAGGAAGGTCGGATCGAACAGGCCGCGCCGGTGCTGGACAAGATCCGGCGCGAGCGGCTGAGCGGCGACGAACCGCTGCGCCTGGACCTGCTGCGGGCGGAATTGGCGCTGGACCAGCACGACGCGCGCACCGCCCTGCGCCTGACCAGCCAGCCGAACGTGTCCGTGCCGCCTTCGCTGCAGCTGCGCCTGCTGGAACTGCGCGCCCGCGCCATGAAGGATTCCGGCGACCTGTGGGGCGCCGCGCGCACCCGCGTGCAGATGGATGCCGAACTACAAGGCTTCGACCAGGCGCAGAACCGGCGCCAGGCGCTGGATCTGCTCGCCAGGCTCGGCATCGCGCCGCTGCAACACCGCGCCGCCGCGATGAAGCCCGGCGACCGCATGCTGCCGTGGATCAACGAGGCCCTGCGCCAGCTCGGTGTAAGCGTGGCGCAGCCGCAGCCGGAATTGCAGCAAGCGGTGGGCATGCTGCTGCCCGAAGCCGGCGCCAACGTGCGCGAAGGCTACAAGGTGCCGGCCCAGGTCGCCCTGCTGTTGCCGGCCGATGGCGACTACGCCGCCGCCAGCACACCGATCCGCCAGGGTTTCTTCGCCGCCTATTTCGATGCGGGCCGCAACCACGCGCCGCGGCCGACGGTACGCAGCTACAACAGCCACGGCACGGCCGACGGCGCGGTGCAGGCCTACCAGCAGGCGGTGCGCGACGGCGCCCGGCTGGTGGTCGGCCCGTTGACCCGCGGTGAAGTCGCGGCGGTGTTCGCGCTGCCGCAACTGCCGGTGCCGGTGCTGGCGCTGAACCACCCGGACGACCGCCAGCTGCCCGCCGGCAACGCCAGCGAGTTCGGCCTGCTGCCGGAAACCGAGGGCGCGCAGGCCGCCGACCACATGGCCGAGCGCGGCCTGCTGCACGCCTACGTGATGATCTCCGGCGACGACTTCGCGCAACGCGCGGCGAGCGCATTCAAGGCCGAGCTGATCTCCCGCGGCGGCGACGTGGTGGCCATGACGGTGCTGCCGAGCGGCGCCACCAGTTTCGCCGACGCGATCAAGAACCTGCAGTTGCCCACGGCCAGCGCGGCACCGGCGCCTGCCGCGGCGGCAAGCACCGCCGACGCCGCTACGGCGACGCCCGCCGCCCCCGCCGATACCGGCATCTTCATCAGCATGCGCCCCAACCAGGCGCGGCTGCTGATGCCGCAACTGCGCATCGCCCAGGTCCAGCTGCCGGTGTTCGCCACCTCGCACGTGTACGCCGGCAGCGACGACGCGCCAGCCAATCGCGACCTGGACGGCGTCGAGTTCTGCGACGCGCCCTGGCTGTTCGACGCGCAGCCCGGCCTGCCCGACCGTGCGGCGATCGCGGCGAAGCTGCCCGCCGCCCGCGATGGCGCCGCGCGCCTGTTCGCGTTCGGCATGGACGCGTGGAGCCTGGTGCCCTACCTCGACTGGCTGAAGGCGCATCCGGGCAGTTACATGCCGGGCGCCACCGGGCAGCTGGCCGCCGATCCGTTCGGCCGCATCCGCCGCGTGCTGACCTGGGCGAAGTTCGAGAATGGCGTGGCGCGCCCGCTCAGCGGCAACCTGCAGATCGACTCGGTACCTTCGCCGCCGGCGGCGGCGCCGGCGCCGGCCAGTTCCAGCGCCGACGCCAACCCCGCCGGCTGATGCGCGCGGCCGGCGACGACTTCGAACAGCGCGCCTGCGTCGCGCTCGAACGCGCCGGCCTGAAGCTGCTGGCGCGCAACTACACCACCCGCCACGGCGAACTGGACCTGGTGATGCGCGATGGCGACACCGTGGTCTTCGTCGAGGTGCGCTACCGCAAGAGCGCCAGCCACGGCGACGCCGCCACCTCGGTCACCGCAAGCAAGCAGGCCAAGTTGATCCACGCCGCGCAGCACTGGCTGGCCGCCCACCCGCAGCATGCGCGACGCCCGTGCCGCTTCGATGTGGTCAGCTACGACGGCCCGGTCGACGCACTGCAAAGGCAATGGTTGCGTGGTGCCTTCGAAGCGGGTTGAGTCCGGCGCGGTGCGATAATCGCGGCATGGCCCTGCCCGTCTCCCTGCTCGACACCCTGCGCGCGATCTTTCCCGGCGACGCGCTGGACAGCAGCGACGACGCCCTGCGCACCGCGGCGGGCGACTATTCGCGGCATGTGCACCGGCCCGACGTCGTGGTCTATCCCGCCACGCACGCGCAGGTGGAATCGCTGGTACGCGCCTGCCGCGAGCATCGCGTGCCGCTCACCGCGCGCGGCGGCGGCACCAGTTCCACCGGTGCTTCGGTGCCGCTGGCCGGCGGCGTGGTGGCGAATTTCCAGCGCATGGATCGTATCGTGCGCATTGCGCCGGGCGATCGCCTCGCGGTGGTCGAACCGGGCGTCACCAACGAGGCCTTGCAGCAGGCCCTGGCCCCGCACGGGTTCTTCTGGGCGCCCGATCCGGGCTCGGCACCGTGGTGCACGATAGGCGGCAATCTCGCCTGCAACGCAGGCGGACCGCGCGCGCTGAAATACGGCGCCACCCGCGACAACGTGCTGGGCTTGCGCGCCGTGGCCGGCACCGGCGCAGGTTTCGCGGCCGGCACGCACACCACCAAGGATTCCACCGGCTACGACCTCACGCGCCTGATCATCGGCTCGGAAGGCACGCTGGCGCTCGTCACCGAGGCCACGCTCAAGCTCACGCCCCGGCCCTCCGCGGTGCGCTCGCTACGCGCCACCTATCGCGACACGGCCAGCGCGGTGCAGGCGGTGGCGCGCATCATGGCGCAGCCGGTGACGCCCGCGGCGCTGGAATTCATGGACGCGCTGGCGCTCAAGCTGGCGCGCGACCACGCGCCGGACGCGGACGTGCCGCAGGCGGGAGCGCTGCTGCTGATCGAGGTCGACGGCACGCCGGAGACCGTCAGCTTCGCGCAGGACGCCGTGGCGCGCGCCGCGCGCGGCGAAGGCCTGATCGCGCTGGACATCGCGGCGGACGCCAGCGAAAACGCCGCGCTGTGGGCCGCACGCAAGGCGTTGTCGTTCGCCCAGCGTGCGGCGACCCAGCACAAGATCAACGAAGACGTGGCGGTGCCGGTGAGCCGTCTGCCCGAACTCGTCGCCGGCGCGCAGGCGCTGGCCGCCAAGCATGCGGTCCCGCTGGTGTGTTTCGGCCACGCCGGCAACGGCAACCTGCACGTGAACCTGCTGCCGCGCGACGTGGACGAGATCGAACGTGGCTACGCCGCACTGCCCGAACTGTTCGCGCTGGTGATCGCGCTGGGCGGCACGCTGTCGGGCGAGCATGGCATCGGCGTGGTGAAGCGCGACTACCTGCCGCTGGCGCTGGGCGAGTCGACCATCGCGTTGATGCGCTCGGTCAAGGCCGCGTTCGATCCGGATGGCATCCTCAACCCCGGCAAGGTGGTTTGAGAGCCGGTAATGGGGAACAGGAAACAGGGAATGGAGAAGACGAAGAAAAGGCCAGGCCTGAGGCAGCAGCAGCACGCCATGGATGCCCTGCTGGCGGAGATCCGCTGCGGCCACACCTGCGCGATGCAACAGCCGCCGGGGCGGCGGCCGGTGCTGCAGGCTTCCGTGCGGTCGCGCCTGCTGATCGTCAGCCAGGCGCCGGGGCGCAAGGTGGAGGAGAGCGGCATCCCCTTCGATGACGTCAGCGGCGAACGCCTGCGCGACTGGCTGCAGATCGACCGCGACACGTTCTATGACGCCGAGCGCGTGGCGATCGTGCCGATGGATTTCTGCTATCCCGGCAAGGGCAGGAGTGGCGACCTGCCGCCGCGGCCGGCATGCGCCGCGATCTGGCATCCGCGCCTGTTTTCGTTGCTCACCGGCGTGCAACTGACGCTCGCCATCGGGCAGTACGCGCAGGTGGGCATGCTCGGCGACGCACGCGATGCCACGCTCACCGACACCGTACGCAACTGGCGCACGCACCTGGCCCGCGGCGTGCTGCCGCTGCCTCATCCAAGCCCGCGCAACCGGCCGTGGGTGATGCACAACCTGTGGTTCGAAGCCGAGTTGCTGCCGGTGCTGCGCGAGCGCGTCGCGGGCGCGCTGAACACCGTCCCCGAACCAGGATAGCCCGCAGGAGCCCGCTCGCGGGCGATGCTTTTGGGGCCGGATCAGGGATTCGCGATTCGCAATTCGCAAAGGCGAGAGCAAGGGCATCGCCCGCGAGCGAGCTCCTACGGGCGGCGCGACGGCTTCCGTTGCAACGTGCCTTGCCGGTTTCCGGGGGATTCTCTAACCTGCCCCGCTACGACATCGTGGCCACGGGGCCGACCCCGGCCTTGCAGGGGAACCCTCGTCCATGAGCCTCAAGCTCCGCCTCACCGTACTCAATTTCTTCCAGTACTACATCTGGGGCGCGTGGCTGCTGACCATCGGCACTTGGTGGTTCCAGAACCAGCACTGGTCGGGTACCAGCTTCGGCGCGATCTTCTCGACCATGGGCATCGCCTCGCTGTTCATGCCCTCGCTGGTCGGCATCGTGGCGGACAAGTGGATCAATGCCGAACGCCTGTACGGCATGCTGCAGATCTGCGGCGCGGTGGTGCTGTTCTCGATCCCGCACGTCACCGATCCGGAACAGATGTTCTGGGTGATGCTGCTGAACATGTGCTTCTACATGCCCACCATCTCGCTGGCGATCACGGTGGCCTACAACGCGCTCAAGCAGGATGGGCTCGACGTGGTCGTCACCTACCCGCCGATCCGCGTATGGGGCACGATCGGTTTCATCGCCGCCACCTGGACCACCAGCCTGCTCGGCTTCAAGGCCTCGCCCGCGCAGTTCCACGTGGCAGCGGCTGCTTCGCTGCTGCTGGGCCTCTACGCCTTCACCCTGCCCAAGTGCCCGCCCAAGCTGGGCGCCGCCGAGGGCCGCAGCCTGGTCGACAGGCTCGGCCTCACCTCGTTCGTGCTGTTCAAGAACCGCAACATGGCGGTGTTCTTCATCTTCGCGATGCTGCTGGGCGCGGCGCTGCAGCTGACCAACGCCTACGGCGACGCCTTCCTCAGCGACTTCGTCAAGGTGCCCGAGTACGCCAACCTGCTGGCGGTGAAGTACTCGACCATCATCATCTCCATCTCGCAGTTCTCCGAAACCGCGTTCATCCTGACCATCCCGTTCTTCCTCAAGCGCTTCGGCATCAAGGCGGTTATGACGATGAGCATGCTGGCCTGGGTGCTGCGCTTCGGCCTGTTCGCGTTCGGCGACCCGGCCGGCGGGCTGTGGATGATCGTGCTCTCGTGCATCGTCTACGGCATGGCGTTCGACTTCTTCAACATCTCCGGCTCGCTGTTCGTGGAAAGCCAGGCCGACCCGAAGATCCGCGCCAGCGCGCAGGGCCTGTTCATGCTGATGACCAACGGCGTGGGGGCGGTGCTGGGCAGCCTGATCGCCGGCTTCGTGATCGACCATTTCTTCACCGACCACACCTGCAATGACACGGTGCTGATCTGCAAGGACTGGCACGGCATCTGGCTGGCCTTCGCCGGCTACTCGCTGGTGATGGCGCTGCTGTTCGTGCCGCTGTTCAAGCACCGGCACGACCGCGCCGCCGCGCAACGGGTGGTGCCCACGCACTGATCCGGCGGCGACCGGTCACGGATTGTTATTGCGAATCATTTTCATTTACCATGCGCCTCCTCATGCCGGAGGCCCCATGTCCCTTGCCGTTCGCCCGCTCATCCCCTTGCTCGCCCTTGCCCTCGCCGGCACCGCCCAGGCGGCCGACCAGATCTCCGCCATCACGCTCGAAAGGGTCGAGGTTTCCGAAAGCACCCTGCGCATGCCGCAGAGCCAGGGCGCGCTGCCGACCACGATCACGGTGATCACCGCCGAGGACCTGCACCAGCAGCTGGCGATCAACCCGGACCTCTCCGACGCCATCGGCAACCTGCTGCCTTCGTTCGCGCCCTCGACGCAGAAGCTCAGCTCGCGCGGGCAGACCCTGCGCGGACGCAACCCGCTGTACATGATCGACGGCGTGCCGCAATCGAGCCCGCTGCGCAACGGCTCGCGCGATGCCTACACGATCGACCCGGCGATGATCGAGCGGATCGAGATCGTCGAGGGCTCCAACGCGATGCAGGGCCTGGGCGCCGCTGGCGGCATCATCAACATCATCACCAGGCGCGCGCCGAAACGCGATGGCGTGCGCCAGGAAGTCACCGTCAACACCAGCGCACCGACCCGCGGCGGCAACGGCCTGGGCTACGGCACCTCGTACCTGCTCGCCGCGCGCAGCGGCGCATTCGAGCTGGTCGCCGGCGCAGCATGGCGCCAGCGCGGCATGTATTCGGACGCGAAGGGGCGGCTGATCGGCGTCGACGGCACCCAGGGCGACCTGATGGATTCGGCGAGCACCGACGGCTTCCTCAAGCTCGGCTACGACTTCACCGACACGCGCCACCTGCAGCTCACCGTCAACCGCTTCGACCTCAAGGGCCACGGCGACTACACCGCCGTGTCCGGCGACATGGCCAACGACCTGCCGACCACGTCGGTGCGCGGCAAGCAGCCCGGCGACGCCCCGCGCAACCGCGTGCTGACCAGCAGCCTCGACTACCGCGACACCGCGCTGGCCGGCGGCGAGCTGCGCGCCCAGCTCTACCACCAGAAGAACCGCGAGCTGTTCGGCGGCGGCACGTTCGGCACCTTCCAAGACCCGGCCTATGGCCCCGGCCTGCTGTTCGACCAGTCGCAGAATGTCTCGACCAAGGACGGCGCGCGGCTGTCATGGGCACGGCGCGGCCTGCTCGACGACACGCTCACCGTGCTGGCCGGCGCCGACGGCTACCGCGACACCACCTTCCAGGAACTGACCCACACCGGCCGCCACTGGGTGCCGGACAGCACCTACACCGGCTGGGCGCCGTTCCTGCAGGCCGAATACTGGCCGCTGCGGACGCTGTCGCTGTCCGGCGGCCTGCGCCGCGAGCACGGCACGCTGGACGTGCCCACGTTCCAGACGCTCGCCTTCTACAACGCCGTCACCGTGCAGGGCGGCAAGCCCAGCTTCAGCAAGACGCTGCCGAACTTCGGTGCGGTCTGGTACCTCACCGGCCAACTCAACCTGTTCGCCAGCTACGCCGAGGGCTACACCCTGCCCGACGTGGGGCGCGTGCTGCGCGCGATCAAACAGCCCGGCCAGAGCGTGGCCGACTTCCTCGACCTGAAACCGGTGGTGTCGGACAACCGCGAGACGGGCGTCGAGTATCTCGGCGAACGCGCGGGGGCGCGCCTGAGCTACTACGTCTCGCGCTCGCGGCTGGGTTCGGTGCTGGTGTTCGACGCGCCCAACCAGGTCTACAACGTGATGCGCCAGCGCGTGTCCATCAGCGGCTGGGAGGCGCGCGCGAACTGGCAGCCGCTGGACGGCACCCGGCTGGATGCCTCCTTCGCGATCAACCGCGGCCGCTCCGACCGCAACGGCGACGGCAGGATCGACTCGGACCTGGACGGTGCCAACATCGCGCCCAACCGGCTCAACCTGTCGTGGACGCAGCGCTGGAACGAGGCCTGGTCGAGCTACCTGCAACTGAGCCACCTGTACAGCCGCGACTTCAGCACGCTGGGCCAGCGCACGGCGCACTTCGACGGCTACGGCACCGCCGACGCCTACCTGAAGTGGCACAGCGGCAGCGCCGGCGACTGGACGCTGGGCGTGCAGAACCTGGCCAACGAGCAATACATCAACTACGTCTCGCAGACCGTCGGCGACGACGACTCGTACTTCGCCGGCCGCGGCCGCGTGGTCTCGCTGACCTGGCAGCAGGCCTTCTGAAGTGTCCGCCGCCGCGACCACGATCGAGGCATCCGCGCGCCGCGCCGACGCGGTGCGGTACTGGCTCAAGCGCCTGCACCGGTGGGTCGGCCTCAGCGTCGGGCTGATCTACGCGCTGATCGCGCTCAGCGGCAGCGTGCTGGTGCTGCAGGGTCCGCTGCTGCGGCTGCTGCATCCGCCGCTGGCCGCGCATGCGTTGCCCGACGCGGCGGCGCGCGCGGCCGTGCTGACGCGCATCACGCGCGAATGGCCGTCCAGAGGACTGCGCGGCGCCGATCTGCCGACCGCCGGGCTGCCGGTATGGCAGCTGTATTTTTCCGACGGCTCACGGCGCTACCTCGATCCCACCAGCGGCGACCTGCTGCTGACGCGTGCACCCGGCAGCGACCTGCTGCTGACCTTGCGCGACTGGCACACCCACCTGCTCGCCGGGAAAACCGGCGAGGCCGTGCTGGGCGTGCTTGGCTGGCTCATGCTGGGGCTGCTGCTTTCCGGCGTGTGGCTGTGGTGGCCGGGCCGGCGGAACCTGCGCGGCAGCCTGCGCCTCCATACCCAGCCACCGGCACGGCGCTGGGTCAGCTGGCATCGCAGCATCGGCGCGCTCAGCCTGCCGTTGCTGCTGCTGGTGACCCTGACCGGCACCTTGATGGTCTACGGCAAAGGCACCCGACACGTCCTGCAGACGCTGTTCGCGGATGCGCCGGCCACGCCGACGCCGGCCCGCATCGCACCGCGCCCGCAGGCGATCGACTGGGCGGCGGTGCTCGACGCCGCGCAGCACGCTCTGCCGGGCGCCGAATTGCGCCGCATCGCGCTGCCCTCGGCCAACGACGGCCGCGTGACGATCCGCGCGCGGGCGCCGGGCGAATGGCATCCGGTCGGGCGCAGCCGGGTGTGGCTCGATCCCTACCGGGCCCAGGTGCTGGGCGCCGTCGACGCCACCGCCGAGGGCACCGGCGCGCGCATCAGCAACGCAGTTTATCCGCTGCACGCCGGCAGCGTGGGCGGCCTGGCCGGGAAGCTGCTGGTGCTGCTGTGCGGCCTGCTGCCGCCATTCTTTCTGGTGACCGGGTTCCTGTTCTGGCGCACGCGCCAGCGGCGCCAGCGCCGATAAGCCAGCGCCGATAAGCGATCCCGGAGGCCGTCGGCGCGGCCGTTTCCGCGATTCACCTACAATGGGCGGATGCAAATCGGCCCTTACCTGATCGACCCGCCGCTGGTGCTCGCCCCGATGGCGGGCGTCACCGACAAGCCGTTCCGCCTGCTGTGCAAGCAGCTGGGCGCGGGCCTGGCCGTGTCCGAGATGACCAGCGCCGACCCGTCCCTGTGGCAGACGCGCAAGTCGCTGCGCCGGATGGACCACGCCGGCGAACCCGAGCCGGTCAGCGTGCAGATCGCCGGCTACGATCCCGCGATGCTGGCCGAGGCGGCACGCTTCAACGTCGCCAATGGCGCGCAGCTCATCGACATCAACATGGGTTGCCCGGCGAAGAAGGTGTGCAACGTGTGGTCCGGCTCCGCGCTGCTGCAGGACGAGCCGCTGGTGGCGCGCATCGTGAAAGCGGTGGTCGATGCGGTGGACGTGCCGGTGACGCTGAAGATCCGCACCGGCTGGAACCGCGAGAACAAGAATGCGCTGAACATCGCGCGCATCGCCGAGGACGCCGGCATCGCCGCGCTGGCCGTGCACGGCCGGACCCGCGCCGACAAGTACGAAGGCAAGGCCGAGTACGCCACCATCGCCGCGGTGAAGGCTGCCGTGCGCATCCCGGTGCTGGCCAACGGCGACGTGTGCACGCCGCAGCAGGCGAAGCACGTGCTCGCCGTCACCGGCGCCGACGCCGTGATGATCGGCCGCGGCGCGCAGGGCCGGCCGTGGATCTTCCGCGAGATCGCCCACTACCTCGTCACCGGCGAACTGCTGCCCGAGCCCGAACCGGCCGAAGTCGCCGCAATCCTGCTCGGCCACCTCGAACACCTGCATGCCTTCTACGGCGAACCGGCCGGCGTGCGCATCGCGCGCAAGCACCTGGGCTGGTACGCGAAGGACCGTCCCGAGAACGCCGCGTTCCGGCAGGTGGTCAACCGCGCCGAGACGGCCAGCGAACAGTTGCGGCTCACCCGCGACTACTTCACCGCGCTGGCGAGCGGTCTGGCCATGGCGGCCTGAGCGCGCAGGCAGTCACCGCGGCAGCTGTCCGCGCAAACCGCCGTCCATCTCAGGCCATCGCGCGTTCCAGATAACGCTGGCGCTTGCGCGGTCGCAGGCATTCCAGATCCACTTCGATCAGGCCATCGATGGAGCCGCTGAACTCCGGGTCCACGCCGAAAGCGAGGAAGCGCGCGCCGCCGGCTTCGCACAGTTCGGTGTACTGCTTGTACAGCGTCGGCACCGAGGTGCCGAGCCGGGCCAGCGCGGTTTTCATCGCCTCGAACGCGGCGGCGATGTCGAGTCCGTCGAAGGTCGGTGCCGGCGCCGCGAAGGCGAACGGCCGGCGCGCGCTGGCCAGCGTCCGTTCGCTGCCGTAGAAACGCTGGTAGTAGCCGACCACCTGCTCGCTGGCATGCCGCGGCAACGCCGCGCTGATCGACACCGCACCGTAGAGGTAGCGCACGCCCGGGTGGCGCCGCAGGTAGGCGCCGATGCCTTGCCACAGGTAATCGAGGCTGCGGCTGCCCCAGTAATCCGGCACCACGAAGCTGCGACCCAGCTCCAGCCCGGCGGCCAGCCGCGGCACGGCCGCGTCGGCGTAGCGGAACAGCGAGGCGGTGTACAGGCCGGCCAGTCCGGCGCGGGCCAGCGCCTCGGCGCCGCGCATCACGCGGTAGGCGCCGGCGATGCGGCCGGCCTGCGCGTCCCACACCAGGATGTGGTCGTAACTGGCGTCGTAGCGGTCGAGGTCGCGGCTGCAACCGGTGCCCTCGCCGACCTGGCGGAAGGTCAGCTCGCGCAGGCGGCCGATCTCCTGCAGCAACGGCGAACCGCCGGCATCGCGCGCCAGGCGGATCTGCTTGCCGTCGCTGGTGGCGCCGAGCAGCTCGGTCGCGTCCACGGCGCGCGCCAGTTCGCGCGCGCCGATGGCCGGCGCCAGCGGCAACGGGCCCACGGGTGCGGGCGTTTCCGCGCGGCCGGCGGCATCCAGCGCGTGGCGGACGCGCCGCACGGCCGCGTGCTCGCCTTCGCTCTCGCCGATCGTAAGCAAGTCGCCCACGTGCAGGTGCAGCGGACGGCGGTGGCGGGTGAACATCTCGCGCGCCAGCAGCGCCGCCGATGCCGGCCGGCACAGCGCCGACATGCCGTAGAACAGCGCGGAATTGCGCGCCTCGACACGCACCGGCAATACCGGCGCCGACGCACGCCGCGCAAAACGCAGGAAGCCGGCGCGCCAGCGGCCATCGCGCACGCCGCGCAAACCCAGCCGCGACACCTCGCCGGCGGGAAACACGATCACGCATTCGCCCCGGCGCAAGGCACGTTCGACCCGGCGCAACTCGGCCACGCCGGCGGCGCCGCCGAACACGCGCACCGGCAGCAGCAGTTCCGCCAGCGGTTCCACCAGCGCCAGCACCTCGTTGGCAAGCACCCGCACGTCGCGCCGCACGCGTCCCACCATGTCCAGCAGGGCCAGCGCATCGAGCGCGCCGCAGGGATGGTTGGCGACCACCAGCAGCGCCCCGTGCGCGGGTATGCGCGCCAACGCGGCGGTGTCGACCTCATGGCGCGGTTCCAGTTCGCGCAAGGCAGCCGCGACGAAGGCCAGTCCGCGCAGCTGCGCATGTTCGGCATGGAACGCGTCGATCCGGCCGAGACCCGACCAGCGCGCCCACCACCGCAGCAAGGTCGCCGCGAGGCGCCCGCGCCGACCGCGAAACCAGCGTGGATAACGCTGCCGCAAACGCTGCTCGATGGCTTGCATGTCACGCCCCTCGCGTTGGCCTGACGCCAGCTTGCGGAGCTTCGGCGACACCACGATTGCCCCGCTGCGACAGCGGCGTGACAGCCGTGGCGTCGACCCACTCCGCCACGACACGCAGGCCATGCCTGCGTTAGGCTCGGGATTGCCGTGCCCGCATCCGGACGTCCGAGGAGTACCGATGAGAAAACGCCTGTGGCCGCTGTGCCTGCTTTCCCTGCTGGCGCTGATGTCCGTCAGCGGAGTCCGCGCTGCCGGCCAGACCATCAAGGTCTACCCGATCGCCGCCGGTACCGCCGCGACGGTGACGCCGGCCACCGAGCTCAAGCGGGCGAACCAGCCACTGCTGGTCGGGGTGAAGGTGGCGCCGCCGTTCGTGATCGAGGACCACGGCCACTACAGCGGCCTGGCGATCGACCTGTGGCAGGAGATCGCCGCCGACCACGGCTGGAAATACGTCTACCGGCCCTACGACCTGGACGGCCTGCTGCAGGCGGTCAGCGACAGCAAGGTGGACGTGGCGCTTGGCGCGATCACCGCCACCGCCGCGCGCGAACAGCGGATGGATTTCGCCCACCCGATCACCAGCTCGGGACTGGCCGTGGCGGTGCGCGGCGGGCAGACCGCCGGCTGGCTGGCGGTGGCGCGGGCGCTGGTGTCGCCGGCCTTCCTCAAGGTGATCGGCTCGCTGACGCTGCTGTTGCTGGTGGTCGGCTTCCTGGTCTGGCTGCTCGAACACAAGCGCAACCCGGAGCAGTTCGGCGGCAGCCGCCGCCAAGGCATCTTCTCCGGCTTCTGGTGGGCGATGGTGACGATGACCACGGTCGGCTATGGCGACACCGCGCCGCGCACGGTCGGCGGACGCATCATCGGCCTGGTGTGGATGCTGGCCGCGCTGCTCATCGTGTCGTTCTTCACCGCGGCGATCACCAGCGCGCTGACCGTCGGCCAGCTCAGCGAGCGCATTCGCAGCGCCGCCGACCTGGGCGGCATGCGCATCGCCAGCGTGCCGGACAGCACCAGCGCCAGCTGGCTCGACCGCGAGCAATTCGACTACGCCAAGGCCCGCGATGTCGATGCCGCGCTGGCGGAGCTGGCCGCCGGCCGCGTCGACGCCGTGGTCTACGACGAACCCCTGTTGCGCTGGAACATCCGCCGGCACTTCCGCGGTCAGCTGAAGGTGCTGCCACTGCTGCTGGAGCGGCAGGATTATGCTTTCGCCCTGCCCACCGGCAGCCGCCTGCGCGAACCGATCGACACCTCGCTGCTGCAGCGGATCAACGCGCCGGACTGGCCGCAGCGGCTGGACAAGGCCTTCGGCGCGACCGGCCAGTGAACGGGCCAACGCGCGACGCCAACCCGTTCGGCCGTCCATACGGCTGAACGGAAACCCACCCCCGCCACGCCCCGCGGACGGGGAGGCTGCAAAGTCGAAGTGGTCGATGTATCATGCCCGACCTCTTTTATCTTTCTATCCGTACAAAGGGATATAAACCGCGATGTCCAACTACCTGTTCACCTCCGAATCGGTCTCCGAAGGCCATCCGGACAAGGTCGCCGACCAGATCTCCGACGCCGTGCTGGACGCGATCATCGCGCAGGACCCGCGCGCCCGCGTGGCCTGCGAAACCATGGTCAAGACCGGCGTGGCGATCGTCGCCGGCGAAATCACCACTGGCGCCTGGATCGACCTCGAGGCGATCACCCGCAAGGTGATCCTCGACATCGGCTACGACTCCAGCCACGTCGGCTTCGACGGCGCCACCTGCGGCGTGATCAACCTGATCGGCAAGCAGTCGCCGGACATCAACCAGGGCGTGGACCGCAAGAACCCCGAAGACCAGGGCGCCGGCGACCAGGGCCTGATGTTCGGCTACGCCACCAACGAGACCAAGGATTTCATGCCGGCGGCGATCTACTACTCGCACCGGCTGGTCGAGCAGCAGGCGAAGATCCGCAAGCGGAAGAATTCGCCGCTGCCGTGGCTGCGCCCGGACGCCAAGAGCCAGGTCACCCTGCGCTACGAGAACGGCGTGGCCACCGCGATCGACGCCGTGGTGCTGTCGACCCAGCATGACCCGTCGGTCAAGCAGAAGGACCTGGTCGAGGCCGTGCGCGAGCACATCCTCAAGCCCGTGCTGCCGGCCAAGCTGATGCACAAGGCCACCAAGATCCACATCAACCCGACCGGCAAGTTCGTCATCGGCGGCCCGGTGGGCGACTGCGGCCTGACCGGCCGCAAGATCATCGTGGACACCTACGGCGGCTGGGCCCGCCACGGCGGCGGCGCGTTCTCCGGCAAGGACCCGTCCAAGGTCGACCGCTCGGCCGCCTACGCCGCGCGCTACGTGGCGAAGAACATCGTCGCCGCCGGCATCGCCGACCGCTGCGAGGTGCAGGTGAGCTACGCGATCGGCGTGGCGCATCCGACCTCGATCTCGGTCACCACCTTCGGCACCGGCAAGATCAGCGACGAGAAGATCGAGAAGCTGATCCGCAAGCACTTCGACCTGCGTCCGTACGGCATCCTGCAGATGCTCGACCTGATCCACCCGATGTACCAGCAGACCGCCAGCTACGGCCACTTCGGCCGCACCCCGCAGGTGGTCAAGGACGCCAACGGCAAGTCCTACACCACCTTCTCGTGGGAAAAGACCGACCGCGCCGAGGCGCTGCGCAAGGATGCGAAGCTGTAACAACGCACCCGCGGGCAAATTCCGCACGCTCACCGAAACAGGCCGCCTCCGTGCGGCCTGTTTTGTTTTAGGCTGGCCAGGGGCCCGCTTGGGTGGATCCCCCGGATCATCCGCCCCGTACGACCTGACGCCGACGACTTCCAGGATTTCCCAGCCGCATGACATCCCGCCACAGATGCACGCCATGGGTCCGGAGCGAGGTCAAGCCAGCCCCATGCCCGGCCGATAACCGCCCATGACGAGAGACGACCCGACCCGGCACGACGCGGAGCATCCCAAGCGTGTCGTGCTGATGGTGGTGTTGATCCTGAGCTGGGTCAGCACGCTCATCGCATGGACCCTGCTCGAGTGGCGTGGCGCGTCATCGACTGCGCTGCGCGCGGTGCTTGGCGCGAACATCGTTTTCCATCCGGTGATGTTCGTCATCGTCCGCCAGCGCCTGCTGACGCAACGCATCATCGACACCAGTTGCCTGGTCTTTGCCGCCGTCATCTGCGCCGGCTGCATGGTGTTGCGGCTGTATTTTCCCGTCTACGGAGCCCGCATCGACCTCAAGCCGCTGTATCTGTGGATCCCGGTCATCTATGTCCTGGCGTTCATGCTCACCAGCCACAAGACCGGGCTGAGGATCTCGCTGGCGGTCCAGGCGCTGTTGCTGGCGATCAGCCTGCCGTACCTGATCCACCACCCCGAGCAGCCCGACGGCAACTTCACCATCCAGCTGCACATCGTGTCCGCCGTGCTGGTGGCGGCGCTGTACTTCTTCTCCAGCTACCAGCAGCGCCTGCAGATCGCACAGCTCACCGTCGACGAACTGGGACAGCTGGCCAACACCGACGTGCTCACCCGGCTGCCCAACCGGCGGCGGCTCGCGGAGATCCTCGAGTTCGAGCTGGTGCGCTTCGCCCGCTACGGACGCGCGTTCGCGCTGATCATGGTCGACGTCGACCACTTCAAGAGCATCAACGACCGCTTCGGCCACAAGGTCGGCGACCAGGCGCTGCTGGCGCTGGCCATCCGCGCGAAAGAAACGCTGCGCGACGTGGACACGCTGGGGCGCTGGGGCGGCGAGGAGTTCGTCGTCATCCTGCCGGAAACCGGCCCCGCCGACAGCCTGCGCAGGGCCGAGGCCCTCTGCGCCCACATTGCCGCGCAACCGCTGATCGGGGAGCTCGCCATCACCATCAGTTGCGGCGTGGCCAGCGTTACCGCCGGAGACACCGCCGAGAGCCTGTTCAAGCGCGCCGACATGGCCCTCTACGCCGCCAAGCAGCAGGGACGCAACCGGGCCGAGGGCGTGAGATCCGCGGCACTGCTGGGCAAGGATGCGGAGCTGTAGAAGCGAACCCTGTGCGCGAGCATCGCGCACCGGACGAAACGGGCCGCCTTGCGCGGCCCGTTTCGTTTCTCCGTCGCACGCCCTCACCGTCCCGCGGCACGACGCGCACCGGCGCGATCATCGCGGATTTCTTTGCCGCCGCGGGCAGCATTGCCCTACGCCCATCCGCGCGCCGCACCGATTCCACGCCCGTTCCGCCGGACTCATGCTGAACTTTCCACCAATGCAGATCGCAAGGAAGCCGCATGCCTTCAGTCCCGCGCCGCCACCATCCCTTTGCCCTGACTGCCGTGCTTCTGCTGGCGCTGGCGCCCCCGCTCGCTGCGGCGCAGACCGGGCAAATGGAAGGCGAGAACCTGCTGATGTCGCTCCCCGACGGCTTCGTTCCCGCCTACCACAATCAAAAGGGTTCCGTGGCGATCTCCGAGATGATCCCCAGCGGCGAGACGCTCGATCACTGGAGCGAGATCCATACGATGCTCGTCCTCTACGGCGGCGGTAACCTGCCGATCGATGCCTATGTCGAGCGCGTGGGGCAAAGCTTCCGCAAGGATTGCGACATGGCCGACACGGTTCCGATCGCCAGTGGCACCGAGAACGGCTACAAGTTCGCGTTCTGGCTGCAGACCTGCTCGTACTTCGACCGGAAGAAGCCGCCGGAAACCACCTGGTTCAAGATGATCAACGGCAACGATAGCAGTTATGTCGTGCAGCACGCGGTGCATGCCGAGCCGACCACGGAGCAGACCGTGCGCTGGGCCCGGTACTTCGCCACGGTCAAGGTTTGCGACTCGCGCATTCCCGACCGGGCTTGCCCGCACGTCCAATAGCCGGCTCGGGCGCCGCCGGTCACGCCGCAACGTCGCTGCCAAGTACAATGGGCGGATGTCCCTTATCCAATTGCAACGCGTCGACTTCAGCATCGGCGGCCCGCTCCTGCTCGAACACGTCGATCTGTCGATCGAGGCGAACGAGCGGGTGTGCATCGTCGGCCGCAACGGCGAAGGCAAATCCACCCTGATGAAGCTGATCGCCGGCGAGCTGCACGCCGACGACGGCGAGGTGCGCATCCAGAACGGCGTGGTGGTCGCGCGGATGGCGCAGGAAGTGCCGCAGGGCACGGCGGGCAGCGTGTTCGACGTGGTCGCCGAAGGGCTGGGCGATCTCGGTCGCCTGCTGGCGCGTTATCACCACCTGCTGGCCGAAGGCGACTTCGACGCGCTGGGCGACGTGCAGCACCAGATCGAAGCGCAGCACGGCTGGGACCTGGACCGCCGCGTCAGCGACGTGCTGACCCAGCTGGAACTGCCCGGCGAGACCGACTTCGCCGCGCTGTCCGGCGGCATGAAGCGCCGCGTGCTGCTGGCGCAGGCACTGGTGCGCAAGCCGGACGTGCTGCTGCTGGACGAACCGACCAACCATCTCGACATCGAGGCGATCGGCTGGCTGGAAACCTTCCTCAAGCAGTTCGCCGGCAGCATCCTGTTCGTCACCCACGACCGCAGCTTCCTGCGCGCGCTGGCCACCCGCATCGTCGAGATCGACCGCGGCGCGCTCACCGACTGGCCGGGCGACTACGACAACTACCTGCGCCGGCGCGAGGAACGCCTGCACGCCGAGGCGCAGGCGAACGCGCTGTTCGACAAGAAGCTGGCGCAGGAAGAAGTGTGGATCCGCCAGGGCATCAAGGCCCGGCGCACCCGCAACGAAGGCCGCGTTCGCGCGCTGAAGGCGCTGCGTGCGGAACGTGCGCAACGCCGCGAGCTGGGTGGCAACGTGAAGATGACGGCGGCCAGCGCGCAGGCTTCGGGCAAGAAGGTGATCGAGCTCAGGCACGTGCACCAGGCCTACGACGGTCGCGTGCTGATCGACGACCTCACGACCACCGTGATGCGCGGCGACCGCATCGGCATCATCGGCCCCAACGGCGCCGGCAAGAGCACCCTGCTGAAGATCATGCTGGGCGAACTCACCCCGCTGCGCGGTACCGCCGAGCTGGGCACCAACATCGAAATCGCTTACTTCGACCAGCACCGGCTGCAGCTCAACGACAAGCTCAATGCGCTGGACAACGTGGCCGAGGGCCGCGAGTTCATCGAGCTCAACGGCCAGCGCAAGCACATCATCGGCTACCTGCAGGATTTCCTGTTCTCGCCCGAACGCGCCCGCGCGCCGATCACCCGCCTCTCCGGCGGCGAGCGCAACCGCCTGCTGCTGGCCAAGCTGTTCGCGCAGCCTTCGAATCTGCTGGTGATGGATGAGCCGACCAACGACCTCGACGTCGAGACGCTGGAGCTGCTGGAAGAACTGTTGACCGACTACCAGGGCACCCTGCTGCTGGTCTCGCACGACCGCGCCTTCCTCGACAACGTGGTCTCCAGCACCCTGGTGCTGGAAGGGGAAGGCCGCATCGGCGAATACGTGGGCGGCTACAGCGACTGGCTGCGCCAGCGGCCCACCGCACGCAGCACCCCGGCCACCGGCAAGGCCGCCGCGCCGGCTCCGACACCTGCGGCGCCCGTGGCGGCAAAGCGCAAGCGCAGCTTCAAGGAACAGCACGAGCTGGAACAGTTGCCGAAGCGCATCGAGCAACTGGAAGGCGATATCGCCGCGCGCACCGCGGCGATGAACGAGCCGGCCTTCTTCCAGCAGGACAGCGCGGCCATCGTCAAGGCGAACGAGGCGCTGGTGAAGTTGCAGGCCGAACTGGATGCAGTCTACGCGCGCTGGTCGGAATTGGATGGCTGAGCGAAGCAGGAGTGAGCGCAAAGCAGAGACCTCCCGCTCATGTGCTTTCTCTCGTTTCTCACTCCTCTCCACTCACTTCTCGCCCTTCCTCCCGGCGTATCATTCGGGGATCTTTCCCACGGACTGCCACGCATGTACACGCTCTACTACGCCCCGGGTTCGGCCAACCTGCTGGTGCACCTCGCCCTGCTCGAAATCGGTGCCCCGCACGAGCTCAAGCGCATCGATCTCGACAAGGGCGAACAGCGCAGCGCCGCGTACCTGGCGATCAACCCGAATGGCGTGGTGCCCACCCTGCTGGTCGACGGCCAACCGCACGGCGAGGCGGCAGCGCTTGCCTTGCTGCTGGCCGAGAGGCATCCCGAGGCGGCACTGGCGCCCGTCCCCGGCAGTGCGCAGCGCGCCGACTACCTGCAATGGATGCTGTACTTCGCCAACAACCTGCAGCCACTGTTCCGCCAGTGGTTCTACCCCGGCGAACACCTGGCCGACGGCGCCGACACGATCAAGCAGGCCGCCCGCGCCGGCATCGAAAAATGCTGGACGAAGATCGACGTCCATCTCGCCGCGCATGGCCCGTACATGCTCGGCGACCGCTTCAGCATGGTCGACCTCTACGCCCTGATGCTGATGCGCTGGTCGCGCAACATGCCCAAGCCCGCCACCGAATGGCCGCAGCTGGCCGCACTGGCCACGCGCCTGAAGGCACGGCCGTCGTGGAAACAGGTCTGCGATGCCGAGGGCCTGATCGAGTGGGCCTGAGTCCATGAGCGACGCCCCCGGCACGGACGCCTGGGCCGTCTACCTGCTCGAATGCGCCGACGGCCGCGTCTACACCGGCATCGCCCGCGACCCCGAACAACGCTACGCGAAACATCTCGCCGGCAAGGGCGCCCGCTTCACCCGGTCCAACCCGCCGAAGCGATTGCTGGGCTGGGTCTGGGTCACCGACCACGGCGATGCATTGCGACTGGAAATGGCATGGAAGAAGCTGCCGCGCGCCCAGCGCATCGCAGCGCTGCAGGCGAGCCTCGATCCGTAGGGGCGGGCACTACCCGCCGCACTTTGCCGGAGCCGGCGGTCACTACCCTCCACACTTTTGGTCATCCCGCCCCGAGGCATCGCCAGCTAGTGGGCCTCCTGCGACAGCGGACGGTTGGGTAGCCACAGTTGCGCGATGGCGCCTGCGCCATCGCGGGCGGTGAGGCTGACGCCACCTTCGTGCGCTTCGGCGATCTGCCGCACCAAGGCCAGGCCGATGCCGGAGCCGCCGGGCTTGGTGGTGAAGAACGGCACGAACAGGTTGTCGCTGGCGGGCAAACCCGGACCGTCGTCGAGAATGTCGATCAGCGCGCGCCCACCCTCGCTGCGCCAGCGCATCAACACGGCGCCACCGGTGGACAGGCTTGCTTCAACGGCGTTGCGCAGCAGGTTGATCAGCGCCTGTTCGAGCTGGTCGGGATCAGCCTGCACCGGCAGCGGCGCGCCCTGCTCCACGGTCACGATCATGCGTTGTTCCAGCCGCGCCACCGCCGGCACCAGCACGGCCAGGTCCAGCTCGCGCTTCTGCGGCGGCGGCAACGCGGCGAGCCGGCTGTAGCCGGCCAGGAAACGCGCCAGCGATTCGGCGCGGTTGCCGATCACCTGCAGGCCGCCGCGTGCGTCGTCGCGCCAGTCCTCGGCCAGCGGTTCGCGCGCGATCAGGGTGGCCAGTGTGCCGGCCAGCGAGCTGATCGAGGCCAGCGAGTTGTTGACCTCGTGGCCGAGCACGCGCAGCAGGCGTTGCCAGGCTTGGCGTTCTTCTTCGCGCAACACCCGGCCAACATCATTGATTACCAGCAACTGGCCGCTGCGGCCTTCGTTGCGCAACGGCGAATGGCGGATGTCGAAGCGGCCGCTGCGGCCGGGGAATGTGTGCCGCACCACCTGTGCCGACGGTGCGGCCAGCAGCGCGTCGAGTGCCAGCTCATCGGCGCGGCGGCCGATCAGCGCGTGCCGCTCGCCGGCGAGCAGGCGCTGCGCGGCCGGATTGAGCAGCCGCAGCCGCGCTTCGTGGTCGAACACCAGCACGGCGCTGTCCAGCGCAGCCAACGTCTTGCCGAGCAGGCGCGCGGAATCCTCGAACTGCAGGCGCTCCTTCTGCAGCCGATCGGCCAGTGCGTTGATGTCGTAGATCGCGTCGCCGAGCACGCCACCCCGCACGCCGCGCATGCTGTAGTCGCCCTCGCGCAGCGCTTCCAACAAGCCGGCCAGGGTGTACAGCGGATACACCACGCGCCGGTGCTGCCAGCGCGCGATCGACGCGGTGGCCACCACGACCACAAAGACCAGCAACCAGCACAGCGCACGCCCGGGCACGCCGGCCAGCAACAGCACGGCCACGCCGAGCAGGGCCGGCAGCGCCACCAGCCAGTTGCCCAGCAGCACGCGCCGCTCGAACGCGGGCAGGCGGCCGCGGCGGCGGGCGGAATCAGTCGGCATCGTCGGACGAGGGATCGCGCAGCCCGTACTTTTCCATGCGCCGGTACAAGGTCTGGCGGGTGATGCCGAGTGCGTCGGCGGCGTGTTGCAGGTTGCCGCCGTGGCGTTCCAGCGCCCGCCGCACCAGGTGCGCCTCGGCCTGGTCGATGGTCATGCCATCGATATCGGACGCGGATTCCGCCCCCGCCGAGCCGGGACCGAAGGCCAGCGCCGAGTCGCTGACCAGGTCCTGCTCGGCCAGCAGCGCGGCGCGTTCCATCAGGTGGCCCAGTTCGCGCACGTTGCCCGGCCAGCGCCACGCCAGCAGGGCGCGCTCGGCCGACGGCGCCAGCCGCAGGCCGTGGCGGCCGTAGCGCGCCGCGCTGCGTTCGAGAAAGCGGCGCGCCAGCGGCAGGACGTCGTCGCGACGCTCGCGCAACGGCGGCAGGTAGATCTCCAGCGTGTTGAGGCGATACAGCAGATCCTTGCGGAAACGGCCGGCCACCACCTCGGCGGCAAGATCGGCATTGGTCGCCGAGACCAGCCGCACGTCCACGCTTTGCGTGCGCGAGGAACCAAGCCGCTCGAACTCGCCATCCTCCAGCACGCGCAGCAACTTCGGCTGCTGCGACGCCGGCACGTTACCCACTTCGTCAAGGAACAGCGTGCCGCCGTCAGCCAGTTCGAAACGGCCGATGCGTTCGCTCTTGGCGTCGGTGTACGCGCCGCGCACGTGGCCGAACATCTCCGACTCGAACACGTTCTCGGCGATGCCGCCCATGTTGACCTTGACCAGCGCTTTCGCCGCGCGACGCGACTGCGCATGCAAAGCCTGGGCGATCACGCCCTTGCCGGTACCGTTTTCACCCAGCACCAGCACATTGGCGTCGCTGGGAGCGACCCGGGCCACCAGCTCCATCACCCGCCGCATCGCCGGCGACTCGGCGATCAGCGCCTCGCCGCCGCCGCGCAACAATGCGTTCTCCGCTTCCAGCCGACGCTGCCGTCGCGCACCTTCGCCCAATGCAATCTGCGTGCGCACGATGCTGAGCGCACGGGTGTTGTCCCACGGTTTCTCGATGAAATCGCCGGCACCGCGGCGCAATGCATCCACCGCCAGCGGCACGTTGCCCCACGCCGTCATCACCACCACCGGCAACTCCGGCGCGTGCTGGCGCAACGCATCGAGCAGGGCCAGGCCCTCCTCGCCCGAGGTCGTGTCGCGGGTGTAGTTGAGGTCGATCAGCGCGCAGCTGAACTCGCGCTGGCGCACCGCCTCCCGCGCCGCCGTCGGGCCGTCGACGCCGACGCTGGCGATGCCCTCGGACTTCAGCAGCAGGCGCAGCGCCTCGCGCACGTCGGCCTGGTCGTCGACCAGCAGCACGAGGGGATGGGTTTCGCGTGTCATGTCTTCCAGCATAGGGTAGGAGCCCGCTCGCGGGCGATGCTTTTGGCGGGCGATCGAAAGATCAAGCGCATGGCTCGCGAGCGGACTACTGCAAGAAGCATCGCGTCACTCGTAGCGCAGCGCGATCGCGGGGTCGACGCGCAGCGCGCGCAACAGCGGCACCAGCGAAGCGATCAGCGCCACCAGCAACACGGTCAACAGAACCGGGGCGAACACCCGCGGATCGTGCGCCTGCGTGTGCAGCCCGGGATCGGCCAGCAGCGCCGACCACGGCCATGCCAGCAGCAGGCCGATGCCCAGCCCCAGCCCGAGCTGCCACAGCAATTGCCGCCCGACCTCGCGCACGATCGCGCGGCTGCCCGCACCGATGGCACGGCGGATGCCGATCTCGCGGGTACGCTGGGCCACCGAGAACGCCAGCACGCCATACAGTCCCGCGCCGGCCAGCAACAGCGCGACCAGCCCCAGCGCGCCGAACACGGTACTGAGCACGGTCAATCCCGCCCGCGCCTCGGCCATCGCGGCGGCCTGGCTTCGCACGCCGTACACCGCCGCCTGCGGCTCGACCGCGTGCACGGCATCGGCCAGTTGCTGCGCGGAAACGCCGCCGGCGACGTGCGCGCGCACCGCCAGGCCCACGGCATGCAGCGGCGACTGGCCGGCCGACTGGTCCAGCGGCAGCAGCAGGCCCGGTCGCGGCTTTTCCAGCACGCCATCCAGCTGCAACGGCTCGATCACGCCGATCACGGTCAGCGTGGCGGCAAACGGACGGCCGGGCCACAACACCAGCTTGCGGCCCACGGCGTTGTCGTGCGGCCACATCGCGGCCGCCATCTTCGCGTCGACCACGGCCACCGGTGCGCTGTGCGCACGGTCGCGCGCGTCGAAGAAGCGGCCTGCCCGCAGGTGCACGCCGTAGGTCCCGAGGAAATGCGGATCGACGATACCCATCTGCGCGCGCGGCCAGCCCTCCGCGGGCTGCGGGTGGCCCGGCAGCGAGACGTCCTCGTGGCTGCCCAGCACCGCGCCGGGCACGGTATCCGATCCGGTGGCGTCGACCACGCCCGCATCCTGGCGCAGGTGTTCGCCCACCGCGTCGAAAAAGCGGATGCGCCGCGCATCGTCGGTGTAGCTGGCCGCCGGCAGCATCACATCGGCGGTGAGCACCTGCGTCGCATGCGCCGCACCGGCCACCGGCTGCGACAGCACGCTGCCCACCGCGCGCACGAAGGTGCCCGCCCCCACCAGCAGCACCACGGTCAGCGCGACTTCCGCCACCACCATGACCCGGGCCACGCGGGCGAAGCCGGCACCCGAACCCTTGCCGCCGTCGCGCAGCACGTCCTGCAGGTCGGCGCGCGCGGCGCGCCAGGCGGGGATCACGCCTGCCAGCGCGGTGCTCAGCACGGCAGCCACGAAAGCCGCCACGAGCACCCGGCCGTCGAGGCCGAAATGATGGAAGGGCGCGGCGCCCGGCGCATCGTTGAAGTACACCGAGACGATCCAGCGGTTGCCCCAGTGCACGATCGGCAGCGCCACCGCCAGCGCGGCCAGGCTCAGCAGCAGGCTCTCCGTCAGCGCCGCAGATACCAGTCGCATCCGACTGCCGCCCAGGGCGCCGCGCAGCGCCAGCTCGTGACGCCGCTGCAGGGTCTGCACCAGCTGGAGGTTGGCCACGTTGACGCAGGCCAGCAGCAGCACCAGCGCGGCGGCGCCGAACATCAGCCATACCCACTGGCGCATGTCCTCCGGCACAAAGCTGAACTTCCACGGTTTGAGCGTGACGCCACGGGTGTGCTTCCCCGCTGGCAGCGCGGCCTGCAGGCGCGCCGCCCACGTGTCCAGCTCCGCGCGCGCCTGCGCCAGCTGGTGGTTGGCCGCCAGGCGAACCACGCCCCACACATCGCGGTGCTGCCCGGGCGGCAGCTTCAGCGGCAGCCAGACCTCGCTGCCGCTGACCGGCATGCGCGCCGCCCTTGCCGGCAGCACGCCCACCACGGTGGCCCACTCGCCATTGATCCGCACCGCGCGGCCGGCGATGTGCGGATCGGCCTTGAAACCACGCCGCCACAGGTTCTCGCCCAGCAACACCACGTCCGCGGCGCCGGGCGCCTCGTCCGACGGCAGCAGGCCGCGCCCCAGCAGCGGCGTGACGCCCAGCAGCGGCATCATCGAGGCGGTCACGCGGCTGCCCGGGTAGTACGTCGCGCCGCCGTTTTCCTCCACGCCGGCGCCGATGGGGACGTAGGCACCCACCTCGTCGGCGCTGCGCAGGCCGTCGCGCAGGGCCAGGTACTGGTCGCTGTCGAGGCTGCCGATGCCGTTGCCGCTGTGCGACGGTTCGCCCAGCGCCATGAGGCGTTCGGGATGCGGTACCGGCAACGGTTCGAGGATCAGCGTGTTGACCAGGCTGAACAGGAACAGCGTCACCCCCAGCCCCACGCCCAGCACCGCCACCGAGAGCAGCGCATAGCCGGGCCGCCGCGCCAGCCGTCGCCAGGCCTCGCGAAGTTCGCGCACGATCATCGTCACTCTCCCCTCAAGGCACGCATCGGCGCCACGCGTGCCGCTCGCAGCGCCGGCAACAGGCAGGCCAGCAGGCCGGCGAACGCAAGCACCACGCTCACACCGGCCATCACCAGCGGGTCCAGCGCACCGGCGCGGCCAATCAATCCCATCAGCACCTGCGATGCCGCACGTGCCACCAGCCACGCCCCGGCCATGCCCAGCGCCAGCCCCGCCGCAATCTGCAGCAAGCCGCCGCGCAGCACCAGCTCCAGCAGTCGCGAAGGTCTGGCACCCAGCGCCATGCGCACGCCGAACTCTCGTTCGCGCGTGGCCACCGCCACCGCCATCACGGCGTACAGCCCCGCCGCGGCGAGCAGCAGCGCGAGCGTGGCGAACAAGCCGATCAGCCACAGGCTGAGCCGTGCGCTCGCGGTGGTCTGCTGCACGACGTTCCGCATCGTGCGCAAGTTGGCGATCGGCTGCTCGGGCGCGATCTCGGCCAGCGCCGCGCGCACGCCGTCCTGCCAGTCCATCGGGTTGCCGTGGCCGCGCAACGCGAAGCGCAGCGGCTCCAGGTGACGGACCAATGCCATCACCGGATCGGGTACCTGCGCCAATGGCACGTACAGCACCGGTTGCATGGGCTGCAACGGCCCCTTCTGATAGGTGGCGCCCACTACGCCGACGATGTGCAGCGAAACAAGCTTGCCGTCAACGCCTGTCATCTCGATCCGCTTGCCCACCGCATGACCGCCGTAGAACCTGTCGGCCAGATCCTGGCTGACGATGGCCACCTGCTCGCCTCCTGTCGTGTCGTCACGCGAGAAGTCCCTCCCCTTGAGTAACGGGATGGAGAACAAGCGGAAAAAGTCGTCCCCGATACCGTGGTACTGGGACGCGAACTCCCGCCCATCCGGGGTGTGCAGGGTGGTTTGCAGCTGACCCATCATGCCGTTGCTGGCAGGCAGGTTCGTGGTCGCCACGGCGTCGGCGACGCCCGGGATCACGCGCAGCCGCTGCACCAGCCGCCGCGACAGGCCCCACACCGAGGCGACATCCGGGTAATCGGCCCGCACCGGCGCCAGGTCGAAGGTGAGCACATTGCTGTCGGCAAAGCCAAGATGCATCCGCGAGGCGTCATAGAGCCCATGCATGAACACGCCAGCCGCGCACAGCAGCACCGTCGCCAACGCCACCTGCGCCACTACCAGTACGCGGCCCAGCCGCCCGCCGCGCAGACCGATGCCGCTACGGCCGCCCTCGCGCAATTCGTCCACCGTCGTCGCGCTGCGGCTGCGCCACAACGCGAGCCCCGCCGCCAGCAGCGCGCCGAGCATGCCCACGGCGAACGCCAGCAGCCACGCCGAAGCACGGACATGCAGGCGACCGCCCCACAACCACTCGGCGGGAATGAAGCCTTGCAGCAAGGCCAGGCCAGTCGTCCCCAGCGCCATGCCCGCCAGCGCGCCAGCGCCACCGACCAGCAGGCCCTCGCCCAAGGCCGGCAGTATCAGCCGCAACAGCGGTGCGCCCAGCGCGCCGCGCACCGCGGCGTCGTGGTTGCGCGACAACGCGCGCAGCAGCATCAGGTTGGCGAGGTTCACCAGCGCAATCAGCAGCACCAGCACCGCGCTGGTCATGAACAGCAGCAGCATCGGCCGCGCGTCCTGCCGCATGACGGACGCCAGATGCAGGGCGCCGAAGCGCGGCTTCTTCCAGTTGCCGCCCATGCCCATGTCGCGGTACATGGTGCGCTCGCGCGCATCGGCTTGCGCCGACACGGCGGCGATGTCGGCACCGGGTGCCAGCCGTGCAAGCGCCAGAGTGCCGTTGTGGCTGTAATCGCGGCTGCCCACCGGCACCGCCGTCGGCAGCACCACGTCGCCCGACCCAAGCACGGTGTTGAAGGCGGCCGGCAGCACACCCACGATGGTGTGCGGCACGCCTTCCACCTGCAGGCTGCGGCCGATCACGCTGCGGTCGCCGCCGTAGCTGCGCAGCCAGAAGCCGTAGCCGAGCATCACCACGGGCGGGCCGTGCGGATGATCCTCCTGCGCATCGAAGCTGCGCCCCAGCACCGGCTGCAGATCCAGCGTGGGCAGCAATCCCTTGTCCATGCGGATCAGCGGCACCTGCGCCGGCACACTCACGCCGGCGACATTCACCATCGAACCCGGCCACCACAACCCCAGCGAGGCCACGCCGTCGAGCTTGTCCAGGTACTGGTATTCGTGCGGCGAGATGCCGCCCACCTGACTGGTGTCGCGGATCTGGCCCAGCACCACCAGTCGCGACGGCTGCGGTACCGGCAGGGGTCGCCACAAGCTGTTCTGAATCAGCGTGGTCACTGCCACGCTGGCGCCGACGCCGAGCGCCAGCACGCCGGCAGCCAGCAACAGGAAGCCGGGCCGGCGCAGGCTGGCGCGCCACGCGCGCCAGATCTCGGCAAGCCAGACGTTCACGCGCCGACTTCCACGCGCTGGCCGATCAGCGCGTCCAACCGCTGCTCGTCCTCGTGGCGCAGGCGCTCGTAGGTTTCCTCGTCGACCACGCGGCCGTCGAACAGGCGGATCTTGCGCTGGGCGAGTTCCGCGTAGCGCGCGTCGTGGGTGACCATGCAGAGGGTAGCGCCGCCCTTGTGCAGTTCGTCGAGCAGGGCCATCACCGCCTCGCCGTTGCGCGAGTCGAGGTTGCCGGTGGGCTCGTCGGCGAGCAGGATCGCCGGCCGTCCGACCAGCGCGCGGGCCACCGCCACGCGCTGTTGCTGGCCGCCGGACAACTGCGCCGGGTAATGCCGCATGCGATGCGCCATGCCGACGCGCTCGAGTGCTTCCTGCACGCGCTCGCGCCGTTCGGCGGCGCCGATGCCGTTGCGGTAGGTCAGCGGCAGTTCGACGTTCTCCTGCACGCTCAGGTCGCCGATCAGGTTGAACGCCTGGAAGATGAAGCCGATCTCGGCATTGCGGATGCGCGCGCGCTCGGCCGCGTTCAGTGCCGCGACGTCATGCCCGTTCAGCACGTAGCGGCCGGCGCTGGCGGTGTCGAGCAGGCCGAGGATCGACAGCAGGGTGGTCTTGCCGCAGCCGGACGGCCCGGAGATGGAGACGTACTCGCCGCGCGCGATGGACAGATGCACGTCAGCGAGTGCATGGGTTTCCACCTCGTCGGTCTGGAATACCTTGCGGATGCTGTCGAGGGTGATGACGCTAGTTGACTGGTTCATGACGATACCGAGAGACATGATGAGTGAGGAGTGAGTGGAGAGAAGTGAGAAGTGAGTGAGGAGCATGAGGGTGCGGGCTTTTCTCTCACGCCACACTCCTCTTCACTCACTTCCAACCCCAGTTAGCGCAGGCGCAGGCGGTCATATTTGTCCCACTGGCTGGTATCGGACAGGATGACCTTGTCGCCGGTTTTCAATCCACGCAACACCTGCACGCGATCGACCGAGGCGCTGCCGATGCGTACCGGTACGCGGGTGGCCGTGTCGCCGTCGGGTTCCAGCCGAAACAGGCTGAGGTCGCTGCCGGCGGCAGCCAGCGCGGGACGCCCTACCGACAGCACGTCGTGCAGTTCGGCTATGCGGATGCGGCCGTCGACGGAAAGATCGGGCCGCGCACCCGGCGGCAGCGCGCCGGCGAGCGTGACATCCACCCGCACGCTGCCGTCGCGCACGGCCGGATCGATGCGTTCGACCTTGCCGGCGATCACGCCGTCGTGGGTATCCACGTTCACCGCCATGCCCATCAATACATCCTTGGCCTGCACCTCGGGCACCTGCAATCGTGCGATCAGCACGTCGGTGCGCGCCACCCGTGCCAGGTTGGCACCCGTGGCGACCTGGGCGCCTTCCTGCACAGCCACTTCCTGCAGCACGCCGGCGATGCCGGCGCGCACCCGGAGCGCATCGGCCTGGCGCTGGCGCAGTTGCAGGTTGCTCTGCTGCTGCAGCAGTTTCGCCCGCACCGCATCCAGCTGAGCCTGCATGCTGCCGCCGAACGCCCGCACGCGCTGCTGTTCGACCTGCATGCGGTTCTTCAGCTGGGCCAGGGCGATCTGTTCCTGTTCGTAGCGCACCTCGGGAATCAGATGCCGGGCCACGGCCTTGGCGTCGGCGTCGGCCTTGACCTTGGCCGAGGCATAGTCGGCCTGCGCCTGCGCCTGGGCCGAGCGGTGGTCGAGCAACTGCGACTGCAGTTCGGCGCGCCTGGCGGCCACGTCGGCGCGTGCCGCCGCCACCTGGGCCTGGGCGTTGCGCAGGCTGTCCTGCACTTCGGGGTTGGCGAGGGTCATCAGCACGGTATCCGGCTTCACCACCGTGCCCGGCCACACCAGGATCCGGTCCACCTGGGCGGCGGTGGCCGCCGCCAGCCAGCGCGAAGTGCGCGGCACCAGGGTGCCGGTGGCGCGGATCTCCTGCAGCATGTCGCCGCGCTGCACGGTATCGATCCACAGGCTGGCACGATCGGCCCGCGGCAACGCCGGTCCGAGGCGCAGCAGCAACACGGCCAGCATCACGACGGGCACGCCGACCGCCGCGGCGAGCAGGAGACGCCGCCGGCGCTTGCGCAGTTTCAAGGTGGGGTTGGCCATGTCCATGGGGCGAGGAGAGCAAGCCCCGTGCCACGGCGCCAAACGCACTCCATGCAGGGATTTCGTGCCATGCGGTGCGCCAGCGTCGTTCGCCAGCGGACACTCGTGTCCGGGTTCGTACGCGCACACCGTGGCGATGCCCCGGACCCGGCGAACCGGGGCACGCCCCGTGCTGCCGGGCTCAGCCGGTATTCTGCAGCCCCTGCGCCACGCCGTTGACGCAGGCGACCAGGGCCTGCAGCAGCGCGTCGTCCTCGCGGTCGCTCTCGCGCCAGCGCCGCAGCAGGTCGACCTGCAGCAGGCTCATCGGATCCACGTACGGGTTGCGCAGGCGGATCGAGGCGGCCAGCCGCGGGGCGTCCTGCAGCAGGGTGCGGTGCCCGTTCAACTGCAGCAGCACGCGTCGGGTGCGCTCGAACTCGCCGCGGACCAGGCCGAACATTTCCTCGTGCAGCGGCCCGGACAGGCACGAGAACGCCTCGGCGATGTCGAGGTCGCACTTGGCCAGCACCATTTCCACGTCGTCCAGCATGTTGCTGAAGAACGGCCAGTCGCTGGCCATCTCGGCCATCGCCTCCTCGCCGAACTCGCGCACGCCGTGGCCCAGCGCACTACCGAGGCCGTACCAGCCGGGCAGGATCGAGCGGCACTGGGTCCACGCGAACACCCACGGGATCGCGCGCAGGTCCTGCACGCCGTGCATGCTGCGGCGACTGGCCGGACGCGAGCCGAGGGTCATGCGCTCGATCACGTCGATCGGCGTGGCGCTGCGGAAGTACTCGACGAAGTGCGCGTGTTCGACGAAGGCGCGGTAAGTCTCGCGGCTGGCTGCCGACAACACGTTCATCCGCGCGCGCCATCGCTCTTCGCGCGGATCGTCGGCGCGCGGGCGCAGCGAGGCACGCAGCACGGCGCTGACGGTCTGTTCCAGGTTGCGCAGCGCCAGCGCGCGGATGCCGTACTTGCGGTGGATCACCTCGCCCTGCTCGGTCACCCGCAGCACGCCGGCCACCGATCCGCGCGGCGAGGACATCAGCGCCGGCGCGATGCGCACGCCGCCGCGGCTGGCCGAGCCGCCACGGCCGTGGAAGAACGCCAACTCGATCCCCGCCGCACGCGCCACTTCCAGCAGCTCCACCTGCGCGCGTTGCAAACCCCAGCGCGAGGCCAGCGTGCCGCCGTCCTTGCCGCTGTCCGAGTAGCCCAGCATCACCCATTGCTGGTCGCCGCGCGCGGCGAGGTGGCGGCGATAGACCGGGTCATCGAGCAGTGCCCGCAAGGTGGCCGGCGCGTTCTTCAGATCGTCCACCGTCTCGAACAGCGGCGCGATGTTGAGCGGCACGTTGTCGTCCTGCACCAGCCCGCCGTAGCGCGCCAGTGCCAGCACCGCCAGCACGTCGGCCGCGCTGCGCGCCATGCTGATGATGTACAGCCCCACCGCCTCGCTGCCGTAACGCCGGCGGGTGTCGCCCAGGGTAGCGAACACGTCGTACAGCGTGGTGACCACCTCGGCATGGCTGATCGCGAAGCGCGCATCGCCGCTGGCATAGTCGCGCAACTGGCGCGTGCGGTCGGCGGCCGGCCGCGCGGCCCAGCCCTCGTCGGTCAGCAGCGCGGCCAGCGCGTCGTCGTGCACGCGCGAATCCTGGCGCACGTCCAGCCGCGCCAGGTGCAGGCCGAAGGTGCGTACGCGCCGGATCAGCCGCTGCACCGCATAGGCGCCGGCGTGCAGGCCGCGATGGGCGATCAGGCTGTCGACGATCAGCTGCAGGTCGGCCTGCAGTTCGGCGGCCGAGGCATAGCCGTCGGCGTCATCGTCGTGCAGGCTGGCTTCCAGCCGCGCGCCGATCAGGGTGAGCAGGCAGCGATACGGCATGTCGGCGTGGCGCGGGCGGATGCGCTCGGCGGCCCGCGGGAAGCGCTCGCGATAGTCGGCCAGCCGCTGCTGCAACGCCGGCGCCACCTGCACCCGGCTGTCGGTCTGGCTGAGCAGGCGCGCGAGGTTGGCCACATCCGCCACGTAGTGCTCGATCACGTGCGTGCGCTGGGTGGCGAGGCTGGCGGCGATGGTGTCGGCGCCGACGTTGGGATTGCCGTCCATGTCGCCGCCGACCCAGGTGGCGAAGCCCAGCAGGCGCGGCAGCTCGACCGCCACGCCGTAGACCGCCTGCAGAGCTTCGGCCAGCGCCTCGTACAGCGCCGGCACCACGCGGTACAGCGGGTTGGCGAGGTAGAAGCCGACGTGGTGGTGCTCGTCCTGCACGGTGGGGCGGATCGGCGACGCCTCGGCGGTCTGCCAGCCGGCGGACAGGGCCATGTAGATGCGCTCGTCGTCCGCGGCGCGCTCCTGCGGCGTGCGCGCGGGGTCGAAGCCGTCGACCAGCGAGCGCACGATCGCCTGCTCCTTCTCCAGCAGCGAGCGCCGCACCGCCTCGGTAGGATGCGCGGTGAACACCGGCTCGATCCACAGGCGATCGAGCCAGCCCAGCAATTCGGCCGCATCCACGCCCTGCGCCTTCAGCTGGCCCAGCGCATCGAGCAGCGATTCGGGCTGCACCTGGTCGCTTTCGCGCTGGTAGTCGCGGCGGCGCCGGATGCGGTGCACCCGCTCGGCGGTGTTGACCGCGTGAAAATAGGTGGCGAACGCCCGCGCCAGCGCCTCGGCACGGTCGGGCTCCAGGCCGGCCAGCGAATGCGCCAGCTCGTCGGTCGAGGCGCCCTCGGCGCGCCGCCGGATCGCGGCGATGCGCACCTGTTCGACCCGCTCGAAGAACGCCTCGCCGCCCTGCTCGGCCAGCATCCGGCCGACCATCGCACCCAGCCGGCCCACGTCTTCGCGCAGCGGGCCGTCGTGCGGCAGGAATTCGGGCTCGCGATCTGTCTCCACGCCGTGCTCCACGTTGCGGCCAAGCGCCCAGCCTACCGAATCGGCGCGGCCGCGGCACCACGCCGGCGGGCATAAGCTTATGTCTGCCGCTACAATGGCAAGCTGCACTGCCCGCCGAGGGGCGCTGCGACCGTTGGCGTGAGGCAGATCCATCTGCAGCCCCACGCATCGGCCAGGCTCGGCGCGGCACGTTCCACAACGGCGCCCGGTTGTCTGTACGCGAGTCCCTTCGCGAAAAGACCGGCCAGCCATGGCCGGACCCTTCGCAAGAGCCCCGCACTAACCGGAGATACTCATGAACGCCGCACTCAAAGAAAACCACCAGGACTACAAGATCCGCGACATCTCGCTGGCCGATTTCGGCCGCAAGGAGCTGGACATCGCCGAACACGAGATGCCGGGCCTGATGTCGATCCGCAAGAAGCACGCCGCCACGTTGCCGCTCAAGGGCGTGCGCGTGACCGGCTCGCTGCACATGACGATCCAGACCGCGGTGCTGATCGAGACGCTGAAGGACATCGGCGCCGACGTGCGCTGGGCCTCGTGCAATATCTTCTCGACCCAGGACCACGCCGCCGCCGCGATCGCCGCCAGCGGCACGCCGGTGTTCGCCTGGAAGGGCGAGACGCTGGAGGAATACTGGGACTGCACGCTCGACGCGCTGTCCTTCCCCGACGGCAAGGGCGGTTTCCTTGGGCCCCAGTTGGTGGTCGATGACGGCGGTGACGTGACGCTGCTGATCCACAAGGGCTACGAGCTGGAGAACGGCTCGAAGTGGGTGGACGAGAAGGCCTCCTCGCACGAGGAGCAGGTGATCAAGAACCTGCTCAAGCGCGTGCATGCCGAGCGCCCGGGCTACTGGCACACCGTGGTCAAGGACTGGAAGGGCGTCTCCGAGGAGACCACCACCGGCGTGCACCGCCTGTACCAGCTGGCCGAGGCGAAGTCGCTGCTGGTGCCGGCGATCAACGTCAACGACTCGGTCACCAAGAGCAAGTTCGACAACCTGTACGGCTGCCGCGAGTCGCTGGCCGACGGCCTGAAGCGCGCGATGGACGTGATGCTGGCCGGCAAGGTGGCCGTGGTCTGCGGCTACGGCGATGTGGGCAAGGGCTGCGCGCATTCGCTGCGTGCCTACGGCTCGCGCGTCGTCGTCACCGAGATCGACCCGATCAACGCGCTGCAGGCAGCAATGGAAGGCTTCGAGGTCAACACGGTCGAATCCACCCTGGGCCGCGGCGACATCTACGTCACCACCACCGGCAACAAGGACGTGCTGACGCTCGATCACCTGAAGTCGATGAAGGACCAGGCCATCGTCTGCAACATCGGCCACTTCGACAACGAGATCCAGGTCGACGCGCTCAACGCGATGCCCGGCGTCGAGAAGCTCAACATCAAGCCGCAGGTGGACAAGTACACCTTCAAGGACGGCCGCTCCATCTTCCTGCTCGCCGAAGGCCGCCTGGTGAATCTCGGCTGCGCCACCGGCCACCCGAGCTTCGTGATGTCCAACTCGTTCTCCAACCAGACCCTGGCGCAGATCGACCTGTGGGCGAACAAGGACAAGTACGAGGCGAAGGTCTACATCCTGCCGAAGAAGCTGGACGAGGAAGTCGCCCGCCTGCACCTGGAGAAGATCGGCGTGAAGCTGACCACGCTGACGAAGGAGCAGGCCGGCTACCTCGGCGTGCCGGTGGAAGGCCCGTACAAGCCGGACCACTACCGCTACTGAGCCGCCAGCGGATCATCGGTCGGTTGCAGCAGAACGGGCGCGCAAGGCGCCCGTTCTGCCATCACCGGCTCACCACCGGGCAGCGTGCACCGTGCGGCCAGCGCCGCGCCGGATCATACTTTCGTACCGATCCAACACGGTCGAACCCACGGGAGACGGCGTCGATGTCGCCAAAGCCAAGCAGCGCCGACCGGCGATTGTTCAGCCAGCTTCGCAGTGAAATGGACCGGATGACCGCGTCCGAACGGGTGATCGCGAACTTCCTGCTCACCAACCGGCAGGCGGTGCCGTTCGAGACCGCCAACTCGCTCGCCGCCAAGCTCGCCATCAGCGCCGCGACGGTGGGCCGGTTCTGCCGTCGCCTCGGCTACCGGAACTTCCGCGAGCTGAAGTCGGCTTTCAAGTTCGACGTGGCCGTCGCGCCATGGCCGATCGGCGAAGGCCTGCGCTCGATGCTGCAGACCGGCAGCGGCGAACCGGCGCTGCAACGCGACCTGGACCTGACCATCGCCGGCATCATCGAGGTCTACCGCCGCGCGGAAACGCGCGAATGGCAGGATATCGTCGCGCACCTGGCGCACTGCTCGACCCTGCACATCGTGGGATTCCAGACCGAGCGCGGGCTTGCGGCCCACTTCGCCAGTTTCCTGCAATACGTGCGCCCGCGGGTGCGGGTGGCCGACCTGGCTACCGGAAGCTTCTCGGAGGTGCTGCTCGACGGCACCGACAAGGATTGCGTCGTGATCGTGGAGACGCGCCGCTACTCGCGCCAGGCACAGCTGCTCGCCCGTCATTGCCGGCAGCGCGGGCTGCCGCTGGTGATGATCACCGACAAGTATTGCCACTGGGCCAGCGAATACACGCCGCACATCCTGGCATTGCCGACGGAAAGCGGGATTTTCTGGGGCACCACCGTTCCGATCCACGCGGCGCTGGCGCTGCTGGTCAACGGCGTGGTTCTCGCGCTCGGCGACCGCGTGGAGCAACGCCTGGCCCACGTCTCCGACCTCTACCAGGAATTCGTCGGCCACGTCGGGAAACCCGCGCGCGGGCAGCGCAAGAAGGGCGGCGACATCGAGCCTTGAGCACGCAGCGCACCGTCGGGCCGAGGCCCCGCGCTTCTGCGGAACCATGATCGCCGCTCCCGTTCAGCGCGACCGCACGTAGACCACGTAGATGACCAGGCCGGCCGCGAAATAGCCGCCGACGATCGCCAGCGGCAGCACGTCGCCGCGCGTGGCGCGCAGCACCATGTCGATCAGCAGCGGCAGGCCCATCAGCGCGGCGAAGGCGATGCCGAGTGCCGGAATGATGCCGATCCACCAGCCACGCACGCGGATGCCGCCCAGCGGCACCCGGAACGATCGCGGCCGATCGGGCTCGACCACGCGCAGGCGCATGACCGCCGCGCAGACGATCGCGAACGCGACCGCCGTGCCGAGGCTGATCAGGTCGCCGAGCAGGCTGATCGGCAGGCACGCCGCGAGCAACGCCATGGCCACGCCGGTATAGATGGTGCCGACCTGCGGCGTGCGCGTCCTGCCGTCGATCCGCGCGAACACCGGCGGCAGCATGCGATCGCGCGCCATCGCGTAGAAAATGCGGGTCTGGCCGTAGATCGACGTCAGCAGCACCGAAAGCAGGCCGATCACCGCGGCGGACTTGACCGCGATGCCGAACATCGGCAGCTGCATCGCGTCGACCGCGACGGCGATCGGGTCGGCGACGCCGAGCCGGGCGTAGGGCACGATGCCGGTCATCACCGCGGCAACGGCCATGTACAGCACCGTGCAGACCGCCAGCGTCATGAAGATGCCGATTGGCAGGTCGCGCTGGGGGTTGCGCGCCTCGGCTGCGCTGGTGGACACGGTCTCGAAGCCGACGTAGGCGAAGAAGATCGCCGAGGCGCCGCGCAGCACGCCGGGCCAGCCGAACTCGAAATCGCCCCGCGCCGGCGGCACGAACGGCGTGAGGTTGGCCGGGTCGATGAAGGCGATGCCGACCAGCACGAAGGCGACCAGCGCGGCAATCTTGAGCAGCACGATGGCCGTGTTGAACGCGAACGACTGCTTCATCCCGCGCAACAGGACAGCCGTCACCACCAGGATCGCGCCGGCGGCGACGAGGTTGATGCCGCCGCCGAACTGCAGGCGGTTGCTGCCGCCGTCGGTGCGGAAGTCGAGCATCGGCGTGGTGATCGACGCCGGCAGGTGCAGGCCGAACTGGTCGAGCAACGCCACCGCGTAGCCGGCGAAGCCGACCGCGACGGTCGCCGCGGCAATGCCGTACTCGAGCAGCAGCAGCCAGCCGGCGCACCACGCGGTGAAGCGGCCAAACGTGAGCAGCGCATACGAATAGCTCGAACCGGACAACGGCATCGTGCCGGCAAGCTCTGCATAGCAGAACGCGGTGAATCCGCAGGCGATCGCCGCCACCACGAACGACAACACCACCGCCGGCCCGGCATGAGTCGCCGCCGCGGTGCCGGTCATGACGAAGATGCCGGCGCCGATGACGCAGCCGACACCGATCATCGTCAACTGGAGCGGGCCGAGCGTGCGCGCCAGCCCGGGTTCGTCATCATTCGCCGATTGCAAGTTTTCTTTCATGAGAGTTACTATGATATAAATTGTGCATACTCGTCCAGAGGCCGATTTGCATGCAGACCGAGGTTCGCCACGAACGCTGGGAGCTCGCCGCGCCATTCGTCATCGCGCACGAGACCTACCTGCATGCCGACGTCATCGTGGCAACGCTGTCGTGCGATGGTGCCGTCGGCCGCGGCGAATGCACGCCCACAGCGTTCTACGGCGAGAGCGTGGACGGGGTGATGAAGACCGTGCGCGAACTGCTCGCCCGCCTCGCCCGCGGCGAGTCATGGGACCGCATCCACGATCGCGTGCCGGCCGGCGCCGCGCGCAACGCGGTCGACTGTGCGTTCTGGGATCTGCGCGCGAAACTGGCGAAGCAGCGTGTCTGGGAGCTGATCGGAGTCCCCGCCCCGGGCCAGGTGCGCACCGCACAGACCATCAGCGTGGGCGAAGCGGCGCAGCAGGCGGACAAGGCGCGCGCGATCGTCGCCACCGACGGCGACGGCGCCCTGATCAAGCTGAAGCTCGATGCGCACGACGTCGTCGCCCGCGTCGCGGCCGTGCGCGATGCCGCTCCGGCGGCGACCCTGGTCATCGACGCGAATGAATCCTGGGACCCGGTGTTGCTCGCCGGCGTCATGCCGGCGCTGCAGGCCGCGCATGTCGCGATGGTCGAGCAGCCGCTGCCCGTGGGCAAGGACGACGCGCTGGCGCGGATCGAACGCCGCGTGCCGGTCTGCGCCGACGAGTCGGCGCACGTCGGCGCCGACCTCGACGCGCTGCGCGGCCGCTACGACCTGGTCAACGTGAAGCTGGACAAGACCGGTGGCCTGACCGAGGCGCTGCGCATGACCGCCCGCGCGCGCCAGCTCGGCTTCGGGTTGATGGTGGGCTGCATGGAGGGGACGTCGCTCGGCATGGCGCCGGCGACGCTCGTCGCCGGTGCCGCACGCTTCGTCGATCTCGACGGCCCGCTCCTCATCGGCCGCGACCGCGACCCGGGCCTGCACTACCAGCGTGGCCTCGTCTCGCCACCCAGCGCGGCGCTGTGGGGCTGAACCGCATGTTTTCCAGGAGAACCGATTCCATGACGAGCCGAACACTGATCTCGCTGCTGCTGGTCGCACCGCTGGTCGTGTTGCCAGCCGGCCGTGCAGCGGCGGCCGACTTCATCGTGCGCCATGCCGTCGTCGTCGACGGCACCGGCGCCGCGGCCCGGCACGTCGACGTGCGCGTCGCCGACGGCCGCATCGCCGCCATCGGCGAACTCGCAGCGCAGCGCGGCGAACAGGTGGTCGACGCCCGCGGGCTGGTGCTCGCGCCGGGGTTCATCGACACGCACAGCCACCACGACCGCGGCCTCGACAGCCAGCTCGACGCGCTGCCGGTGACCAGCCAGGGCGTCACCACGATCGTCGTCGGCCAGGACGGCTTCTCGCAGGAGCCGATCGCCGACCTGTTCCGCCGCTACGGCGCCAGGCCGGCGGCGATCAACATCGCCTCGTACGCGGGCCACAACTCGCTGCGCGAGGAGGTGATGGGCGCCGACGCCAGCCACGCGGCGACACCAGCGCAGGTGCAGGCGATGCGCCAACTGCTCGCCGCCGACATGAAGGCCGGCGCGCTCGGCCTGTCGACCGGCCTTGAATACGACTCGGGCATCTACTCCAAGCGCGCCGAGGTGCTCGCGCTCGCCGACGCCGCTGCGCCCTACGGTGGCCGCTACATCAGCCACATGCGCAGCGAGGACCGCAAGGTCTGGGACGCGCTCGACGAACTGCTGACGATCGGCCGCGAGGCGAAGATCCCGGTGCAGGTCAGCCACGCCAAGCTGGCGATGACCGACTGGTGGGGCCAGGCCGACCGCTTCCTGGGCATGCTCGACAAGGCGCGCGCCGAAGGCGTCGACGCGACGCTCGACATCTATCCCTACGACAGCTGGCACAGCGAGTTGATCGTGCTGTGGCCCGAGCGCGACTTCGGGAACCGCGCGACCGCGGAATTCGTGCTCAAGCACCTCTCCCCGGCCGACGGCCTGCGCCTGTCGCAGTTCAAGCCCGAACCGGACCTGGTCGGCAAGAGCGTGGCCGATATCGCGCGCCTGCGGGGCACCGACGACGCGGATACGGTGATGGCCCTGATCCGCGAATCGGAAGCGGCCCACAGCACCGCGCAGGTCATCAGCCGCAGCATGGACGAGCGCGACATCGCGAAGTTCATCGCCTGGCCGCAAGCGAACATCTGTTCCGACGGCAGCCTCGACGGCCTGCACCCGCGCGGCTACGGCACGTTCCCGCGCGTGCTGCGCATGTACGTGCGCGAGAAGAAGATGCTGACGCTCGAGCAGGCCGTGCACAAGATGACCGGACTGGCGGCGCAGCACATGGGCTTGCGCGACCGCGGCCAGATCCGCGTCGGCGCGGCGGCCGACCTCGTCCTGTTCGATCCGCGCACGGTGGCCGACCGCGCCACCTACGAGAAGCCGCACGAGCTGTCGGTCGGCATCGCGCGCGTGTGGGTCAACGGCATCGCGGTCCTCGCCGACGGCAAGGCGACCGGCGCCCGTCCGGGCCAGGTGTTGCGCCGCCAGGAGGCACGCTGACATGCAGATCGCCGCCCCATACCTGCTCTTCCTCGGCAACACCCCGCACCGCCTCGACGCCAAGACGGCCAGCGGCATTCTCGACTGGCGCCCGGAGCTGTGCGCCGGGCAATGCCGGCTCGACGCCGACACGGTCGACCTCGGCCTGCCTGACATGACGCCGGCCGCCGCCGCCCGCGCCGGTGTGCGCACGCTGGTGATCGGCGTGGCCACCTTCGGCGGCGCGCTCGACGAGGCGTGGATCGACACCCTGCTGGCCGCGATCCACGCCGGCCTCGACATTGCCAGCGGCATGCATGCACGCCTCGGCGAGAATCCGCGGATCGCCGCGGCCGCGCGCCTGGCCGGCGTGCGGCTGTTCGACGTGCGCCACGCCGACACGCATTTCGACGTCGGCTCCGGCCGCAAGCGCAGCGGCCGCCGGATGCTGATGGTCGGCGTCGATTGCGCGGTCGGCAAGAAGTACGCCGCGCTGGCCATTCACCGCGCCTTCGCGCGACGCGGCATCGCCGCCGATTTTCGCGCGACCGGGCAGACCGGCATCCTCATCGCCGGCGCCGGCGTCGCGATCGACGCGGTCGTCGCCGATTTCGCCGCCGGCGCGGCCGAAGCGCTGTCGCCCGACAACGAGCCCAGCCACTGGGACGTGATCGAAGGCCAGGGCTCGCTGTTCCACCCGGCCTATGCCGGCGTCAGCCTCGCCCTGCTGCACGGCTCGCAGCCGGACGCACTCGTGCTGTGCCACGACCCGCGACGCACGCACATCGACGGTTATCCGGACTATCCGCTGCCGACGCTCACCGCCTGCATCGCCGCCAACGAACAGGCCGCGCGCCTGACCAACCGCGCCGCACGCTGCATCGCCGTCGCGCTCAACACGCACGGCATGAGCGAAAGCCAACGCGCGGACGCGTTCGCCCGCGCGCACGCGGAAACCGGCCTGGTCGTCTTCGACCCGATCGCGACCGGTGCCGACGCGGTCGTCGAAGCGCTGCTCGCGGAAGCGCCCGATCTCCCGCAGGCAAGTCCACACACCCCGGGGGATCACCCATGAAACGCAAGACTCCGGCCATGGCCACCGTGCTGGCCTGTTCCCATGGCGACGCGCCTGCGAGGCCCACGGGGCATTTCATCAGGTTGCGATAAGGCTCGGCAGGTTTGGTTGCTCCGTTACGCTCACGGGGGAGGTAGCAGATCATGTCCAAAGGTCATTTCAAGTGTGGTGGCAAGGCGCAACGGGTGATGCTGGCGCGCTTGCCGCTCGCGGCGGCGATCGGTTTTGCCGTGGCCGCACCGGCGCTCGCCCAGGATGTTGCCGAGCAGCCCGCATCGGCCGCGACGACCTCGGCGGCAGCGCAAAAGGTCAAGACCCTGGGTACGGTCACGGTGACCGCGCAGAGGCGCACCGAGGATCTGCAGAAGGTGCCGATCAGCATCAACGTGCTGGCACAGGATCAACTCGAGGCCCTGCACGTCCAGAACTTCAAGGACTACGTGAAGTACCTGCCCAGCGTGTCCTTTCAGGACAACGGTGGCGGCAATGGCGCGCAAGGCTTTGCCATCATCTACATGCGCGGTGTCAGCAGCGGCAGCGGCGGGGACTATACCGGGTCGCGGCCGAGCGTCGGCATGTACCTCGACAACCAGCCGATCACCACGATCCAGGGGCCGGTCGATATCCACATGTACGACATCGCCCGCATCGAGGTGCTGGCAGGACCGCAGGGTACGTTGTATGGCGCCAGCGCCGAAGCCGGTGCGTTGCGCATCATCACCAACACGCCCGACCCCGCCGCTTTCGCGGCAAACTACACGCTCGGCGCCAACAAGGTTGCACACGGTGGCATCGGCTCCACCGTCGAGGGCATGGTCAACATTCCGCTCAGCAAGAGTGCCGCCATCCGCCTCGTGGGTTGGCGCGAACACGATGCGGGCTACATCGACAACAAGGCCGGCACGCGTACCTACCCGTCTTCCGGCATTACCATCAGCAACGCCGACGACTGCACCCCCGGCGTGCTGCTGCAATGCCACGGACACGCCCGCAAGCACTACAACGACGCCGACACCCAGGGCGCACGCGCCGCGCTGAAAGTGGACCTGAACGACAACTGGTCGATCAGCCCGACACTGATGGGGCAACAGACGATCTCGCACGGTTCATCTTCCAGCGATCCGAGCGTGGGCGATCTCGCCGTCACGCACTTCTTTCCCGAGCGCAACAACGATCGCTGGTGGCAGGGCGCGCTGACCGTGCAAGGCAAGATCGGCAATTTCGATATGACCTATGCCTACGCGCATCTCAAGCGCAATCAGGAGCAGGAGTCCGACTACACGGACTACTCATTCTGGTACGACACGCTGTACGGCTCCGGTGTCTATTTTTACGATAACGGCGGAGACCTGATCGATCCGTCGCAGCATCCGTTTTTCCGCGATCACTACACCAACAACAGCCACGAACTGCGTCTTGTCTCGCCCAGCGACGATCGCCTGCGTCTGGTCGCTGGCGCGTTCTGGCAGAAGCTGAAACACGATATCCAGTACCAGTACAAGATCAGCGGCCTGGCCGATTCGCTGACGGTTACCGGCTGGCCTGACACCCTCTATCTGAGCCGGCAGGTCCGCTACGATCGCGACCAGTCGGTGTACGGCGAACTGTCGTGGGACTTCATCCCCGATGTCCTCACGGGCACGATCGGCGAGCGCTATTACCGCGACAGCGGCAGCTTTTACGGCTTCTTCGGTTTCAGCGAGGGCTATTTCCCCGGCTCGAGTTACGGCGAGGCCGGCTGCATCTCACCCGAGCCATTCGAGGGCGCGCCCTGTCTGGACTTCAACAAGCGGGTGAAGCAAGGCGGGTCGCTCAACAAGGTCAACCTGACCTGGCATGCCACACCCCATGCCATGGTCTATTTCACCCGGTCCGAGGGCTATCGCCCGGGTGGCATCAATCGCAACGCGTCGCTGCCGCCCTACCAGGCGGATTTCCTGACCAACGTCGAACTCGGCTGGAAGACCTCGTGGTTCGACAATCGGCTGACCTTCAACGGGGCCTTGTTCCGCGAGACCTGGGATAATTTCCAGTTCGACATCACGGGTCCGAACGGTATTTCCGAAATCCTCAATGCGAATTCGGCTCGCATCGACGGACTGGAGTCGCAGCTGAACTGGCAGGCGACCTACAACCTGCAGCTGAGCGCCGGCATCGCGCTGTATGACGCCAAGTTGACCGCCAACTACTGCGGATTCACCGACAACAACAACCGCCCCGTCACCGACTGTCCGGCCGGCTCGATCAATACACAAACGGGCGACACGGTGGACGGGCCGCTGGCACCAACGGGCACCCGCCTGCCCATCACGCCACGATTCAAGGGCAACCTCATCGCGCGTTATACCTTTGATGTCGGCAGCAAGAGTGGCTTCGTCCAGGGCGCATTGACGCATGTGGGGGACCGCACGACGAGCCTGCTCCTGCTCGATCGCAGCCTCTACGGCGGGCTGCCTGCCTACAATTCGGTCGACCTCTCCGCCGGTCTCCAGGGGGACAACTGGTCGGTGACTGCCTACATCAACAACGTGTTCGACAAGCGCGCCGCGCTGTACAAGTTCTCCGAGTGCGCGGTAACGGTTTGCGGTGCGCACGGCGTGGTGCCGGAATACCCGAATGGACAGGTGTACACGGGCTTCAGCCAGCCGCGCACGTTCGGCATCAGCTTCAAGCAGGATTTCTAGTCGAGCGGTCGATTGCCGCACCGGACGAACGCCCTGGCGTCGGCCAGGGCTTTTCGTCGCCCGCCCGATGGCGGGCAACGCCTCGCCGACAGATGGCCCTTTGAGGGGAGTGGTTCATGCCCGTCTTCATTCGCACCGCCTGCATGTCGATCGTCGCGGCCATCGGGCTGTCGACAGCGATGCCATCTGCGGCTGCCGGCGTCGAGTACGACACCATCATCCGCAACGGCCACATCATCGACGGTACGGGTTCGCCCTGGTACGCGGCCGATATCGCCGTGAAGGATGGTCGCATCGCCGCGATCGGCAACCTCGCCGACGCGCATGCCAGGCGGGTGATCGACGCCCACGGCCTGGTCGTGGCGCCGGGATTCATCGACATGCTTGGTCAATCGGAAGTCACCATGCTGGTCGATCCGCATGTGCCGTCGAAGATCTTCCAGGGCATCACCACCGAGATCACCGGAGAAGGCGAATCGGTGGCGCCGCTCGACGCCGAGATGATCAGGCAACGCCAGGCGGCGTACGCGCATTATCGGATAACGCCGGACTGGCGCACGTTCGAACAATATTTCGCGCGCCTGCAAAAGCAAGGCATGGGCATCAACGTAGGCACGTACGTGGGCGCCACTTCAGTGCGCGAGATGGTCATGGGCTACGAGAATCGCGCACCCACGCCGGACGAGTTGAAGAAGATGCAGGCGCTGGTCGCGGACGCGATGAAGCAGGGTGCGCTGGGGCTGTCCACTGCGCTGGAGTACACGCCGGCGCCTTACGCCGGAACCGACGAGTTGATCGCCCTGGCGAGGGTTGCCGCACGCCATGGCGGCATTTACGCGACCCACATGCGCAACGAGGGCGATGCCGAGATGGCTGCGCTGGACGAAACCTTCCGGATCGGCCGCGAGGCGGATATTCCGGTGGAGATTTTCCATCTCAAGGCCACCGGCAATCTCAAGGGCAAGATGGCACAGGTGATCGCGCGCATCGACGCGGCTCGTGCCAGCGGCGTCGACGTGGCGGCGGACACCTACGCCTATACCGCCTGGCAGAACGATCTGTCGGCCTTCATCCCGCCCTGGGCCCATGACGGCGGCAACCTGAAACTGATCGAACGCCTGAAGAATCCGGCCACGCGTGCGCGCATCCGCAAGGACATGCTCACTCCCAGCGAGGCCTGGGACAACGAGTGGCTCGCGGCCATCGAGCGGGCGCACGGCATCATGATCGGCAGCGTCAACAACAAGGCGTTGCAGAAGTACGTCGGCAAGCGGGTCAGTGAGATTGCAGCGGAGTGGCACGAGGATCCGATCGACACGATCTGCGACTTCCTGATCAAGGACAACGCCGCCACCAGTTCGGTGGTGTTCGGCATGCAGGAGTCCGATGTCGAGCTGGCGCTGAAGCAGCCGTGGGTTTCGATCGACACGGACTATGAGGGAACCTCGCCGGATGGCCTGCTCGGCAAGGATCGTCCGCATCCACGCGCCTACGGCACCTTTCCGCGCATTCTCGCCAGGTACGTGCGTGAGCAGAAGCTGCTCACGCTTCCGGACGCCATCCGCAAGTTCAGCGCATTGGCGGCCCAGCGTGTGCATCTGACGGATCGCGGCGTGCTCAAGCAGGGCATGTGGGCAGACATTGTCGTGTTCGACCCGGCTGCGACCCGCGATGTCGCCACCTTCACCGACCCGAACCAGCTGTCGGTCGGGATGCAATATGTGCTGGTCAACGGGGTCCCGGTGATCGATGGCGGCAAGATGACGGACGCGCTGCCGGGAGTGGTATTGCGCGGTCCGGCTTACTCCGGCAGATAGCCGAATTCCGAAAGGAACGGGTACTGGGGTTTCGGTGGCAAGAGCTGATTCGGCAACTCCCTGCACCCCACCCTTCAAGCGGCCTTCGGGCCGCTCTCTTATTGGCACCGTACGCGCATGGCGGCGCAGCCGGCTGCCGGAGGGCTTTGCACGCAAGCCGTGCGGTGGCCTAGGATGGCGCACCGGCGGGCGAGCAGACAGCCGCCGGGAGGTTCGCAGGGGAACCCTCAACGGTGGAACGGCGCCTCGACAGGCGCCTCGCTGACGCTCTCTCCAGCGAAAAGGACGCGCGACGATGGCCACGCTACCGACAACCCGCATACTCGATCCCGCGGATTATCCGCGCTGGGTCGCCGCGGTCGCCGCCTCCCCCGATGGCAGCGTGTATTCGCTGCCCGAGTATCTCGACGCGCTGTGCGCCGCCACCGGCGGCCGCTTCCGCGTGCTCGCCGCCGAGCGCGACGACCACATCGTGGGCGGCATCGCGCTGTTCGAATGCAGCGACCGCCGCGGCGCCTTCGTGTCGCCGCGGCGGCTGCTCTACTACAACGGCCTGGTGCTGGTGCCGCATGCCTGCAGCTGCCCGGCCACTGCCACCTCGCGCCGGCTGCAGACCATGGATGCGCTGGAGCACGCGCTCGCGCGCCTGCCGCTGGGGCGGCTGCGCTTCAAGAGCCGCTCCACCTGCACCGACCTGCGCACGTTCCAGTCGCGCGGCTGGAGCGTGCAGCCGACCTACACTTATGTGGTCGACATCAGCGACCTCGCCAGCGCATGGACGCGGGTGGACAAGAACCATCGCCGGCTGATCGGGCGCTGCACCGAGCAGGGCCTGCAACTGAGCATGGACGACGACTTCGACGCCTTCCACCACCTGCACCTGCAGACCCACGAGCGCAAGGGTGCGCCGCTGTACCTGCCGCGCGAGGCGTTCCGCCGCTTCGTGGAAACCCTGCGCGAACGCAACCTGGGCCGGCTCTACCACGCACGGATGCCCGACGGCCGCGTGGCCGCCAGCCAGCTGGTGCTGACCGGGCCGCACCCGGTCAGCCACACCGTCTGCGCCGGCGCCGAGGCTGCGTTGCTGAGCCTGGGCGCATCGGCGTTCCTGCGCTGGCGCGCGCTGGAACACCTGGCCGCCGAGGGCTACCGCGCCAACGACCTGACCGACGCCGAACTCAACCCCGTCACGACGTTCAAGTCGCAGATGGGCGGCGAGCTGTCGCTGTGCCTGGAGGTCTCGCGCGCCGACGACATCCGCTTCCGCCTCGGCGACTGGGCAACCACGCTGCCGCAGCGCGCCCGCCGCGGCGTGCACCGTGCCCTGCGCCGCCCCACCGGCATGGCCGAATGAGCGAGCCCGTGGTTTCCGGGGCCGAACTGGTCTGCGCCACGCTGACGCGCGCCGGCGTCGATTGCGTGTTCGGCCTGCCCGGCACGCAGACCACGGGTCTGTACGAGGCGCTGCGCCGCGCGCCGCTGCGCAGTGTCGTGGCCACCCATGAGTTGTCGGCAGCGATGATGGCCAACGGCTACTACCGCGCCTCGGGGCGGATCGCCGCCTTGCTGACGATTCCCGGCCCGGGCTTCACCTGGGCACTGACCGGGCTGGCGGAGGCGGCGCTGGATTCGGCCGCGCTGCTGCACCTCACCATGCAGCCGGCACGCTCGCCCGGACAGCAGTTCCAGTTGCAGGCGCTGGACCAGGCGGCGATCGCCGGCCCGCTGAGCAAGGGCCAGTACCACGTCGACCATGCCACCGGGATCGCCCCCGCGTTGCTCGCGGCACACGCACAGGCCGGCGCCGGCGAACCCGGTCCGGTGCTGGTGCAGTTCGCGAGCGATGCATTGCGCGAAGCGGCGCCGCTGGCAGATGTCGCGCCTCCTTCGCCGCCACCGCTCGACGAGGCCGCACTCGACGCCGTGCTGGCCACGCTGCGCCAGGCCGGTCGCTGCATGCTGCTGCTCGGCCAGGGCTGCGCCGCCGCGGCCGGGTTGGCCACGCAGCTGGCCGAAACGCTGTCCGCCGCGGTGGTCACCACCACCTCGGGGCGCGGCGTGGTGGCCGAGGATCACCCGCTGTCGCTCGGCTTCGCGTTCGCCGGCAACGAGTGCGGCACGCTGAACGCGCTGGTCGAGGCCAGCGGCGCGGTGCTGGCGATCGGCTGCAAGTTCTCGCACAACGGCAGCCGCGGCTTCGAGCTGCGGCTGCCGCCGGAAAAACTCATCCACGTCGACGCCAGTGCCGCCGTGCTGGGCGCCAACTATCCCGCGCGCCACGCGATATGCGCGGACGCGGTGACCTTCCTGGCCGCCCTCCTGCAACGGCTGCAGACCAAGCCTGGCCATGCCGGCTTCAGCCACGACGAGATCGCGCAGTGGCGGCGGCGCGCCGACGACGAGCGCGACCGGCGGCGGGTCGAGCCGCGCATCCACGGCGTGGACGGCGGCCAGCCGCAGGCGTTCTTCGCCGCGCTGCGCCAGGCGCTGCCACGGCAGGGCTGCCTGCTCACCGACTCCGGCCAGCACCAGGGCATGGCGCGCCGCCACTTCCCGGTGCTGTGCCCGCGCGGCCTGATCGTGCCGACCAACCTGCAGTCGATGGGCTTCGGCATCGGCGCCGCGATCGGCGCCTGCCTGGCCGATCCGGCGCGGCCAGTGGTGGCGCTGGTCGGCGACGGCGGCCTGGCGATGTCCGGGCTGGAGCTGCTCACCGCGGTGCGCGAACGGCTGCGGCTGACCGTGATCGTGTTTGTCGACGGCGCCTACGGCCTGATCCGCATGCAGCAACTGGCCGGCTCGGGCCATGCGTACGGCACCGAGTTCGACAGCGTCGACGTCGCCGCCCTGGCCGCGGCCGTCGGTGCGACGCACGTACGCCTGCAAGGCGATGCGCAGGCCACCCTGGCCGCGGCGATCGAGGCGCCCGGCGTGACCCTGGTCGAGGTGCGCGTGGGCGATTCCGCACCGATGCACTGGCTGCGTGCCAAGAGCCGGCTGCGCGGTTCGCGGCTGCGCACGTGGTGGCGCCGCCTGCGCCGTTGAACCCCCACGCGCGGCGGCCCGGTGGCCATCGCGGGTGCTAGCATGGCCGCACAGGCGCGGCGTCGAGCGCACGCATGCGGCGATCAGGGGAAACATCCATGGGCAAGCGGGACGGGCGGCACGTGCCGGCGATCGTGATGGGCTGCGGCCCCACAGCGTTGGGCATCCTGCGTTGTCTGAAACTGGCCGGCATCCCGACCTACGTGGCCTGCCGCGCGGGCGACCAGGTGACGCGCTCGCGCTGGTTCCGGCCCACGCCCGGACCGACGGCGTGGGATGGCGTGCCCGGTCCGCAGGCACTGGATCACCTGCGCGACCTGCCGCTGGACGAGGCGGTGCTGATCGCCGGCGCCGACGACGCCGCACTGTGGCTGGCCGACCTGCCGCAGAGCGAGCTGGGCCAGCGCTTCCGCACCAGTACCTGCTCGCGGCAGACGCAGGAACTGCTGCAGGACAAGTCGCGCTTCGCCGCGCTGCTGGCCGAAACCGGCATGCCGCACCCGCCGACCTACCGCATCGACAGCGCGGCGGACATCGCGGCGATGCCGTTCGAGCGGCTCGACCGCGTCTTCATCAAGCCGGTCAACTCGCAGAAGTTCAGCGACGTGCTGGGCATCAAGGGCGTGTGGGTACACAGCCGCGAGGAGCTGCTGGAAACCTGGCAGCGCCTCCACGGCCTGGGCTTCCGCCTGATGGCGCAGGAGTACGTGCCCGGCACCGCCGCCGACCATTATTTCGTGGACGGCTTCCGCGACGCGCAGGGACGTTTCACCGGCCTGTTCGCGCGGCGACGCTTCCGCATCCACCCGGCCGACTTCGGCAACAGCTCGTACTGCGAGAGCATCCCACTGGCCCAGGTCGAGCCGGCGGCGACCAACCTGACCGCGCTGCTGGCGAAGGTGGATTACCGCGGCATCTTCAGCGCCGAGTTCAAGCGCGACGCGCGCGACGGCCAGTTCCGCATCCTCGAGGTGAACACGCGCGCCTGGACCTATGTCGAGTTCGCCGCGCGCTGCGGCGTCAACGTGTGCGAAATGGCCTGGCAGGACGCGCTGGGCCTGCCGGTCGATGCCGCCGCGCCGGATTACGTGGTCGGCGCCGGTTGCGTGAACCTGCAGCGCGACATCAACGCCGTGCGCGGCCAGTCGCGGCAGGCCCGCGAGCCGTGGTCGAAGATCCTGCGGCAGTGGGCGCACGCGCATTACCACACGTTCCGTTTCGACGATCCGCTGCCAGGCCTGTCCAGCGCGTGGCGCATCGCCACCCACCGCACCGGACGCCACCACGGCCCCAGCGAGGCGCCGGTACCGCCGGCCGCCGCGCCGAACGAGCCGCCGGCAAACTGAACCCGGACGGCATATATCGCTCCATCGCGAATCGAAGATATATACTGCCGGGCACCGTGACCCCGGAACCCTTGCGATGCCGTCGATCAGCTTCGAATTCTTTCCGCCCAAGACCGACGACCAGCGCGCGCAGCTCGACCGCGCGGCGCAGGCGCTGAAGGCGCACCAGCCCGAATACGCCTCGGTCACCTTCGGCGCCGGCGGTTCCACGCTGAGCTACACCGGCGACACGGTGGCGCGGCTGCATACGCAGCACGGGCTCAACGTGGCGCCGCACCTGTCGTGCATGGGCGGCACCCGGGCGGAGATCGCCGCGCTGCTCGACGGCTACCGCGCGGCGGGCTATCGGCGCATCGTGGCGTTGCGCGGCGACATGCCCTCGGGCATGGCCACGGCGGGCGACTTCCGCTACGCCGCCGAACTGGTGGCCTTCATCCGCCGGCACTGCGGCGACCATTTCCACATCGAGGTGGCGGCCTACCCGGAGACGCATCCGCAGGCCGACGACGCGCTGCGCGACCTCATGCACTTCAAGGCCAAGATCGACGCCGGCGCCAACGGCGCGATCACCCAGTATTTCTTCAACCCGGATGCGTACTTCCGCTTCGTCGACGACGTGCGCAAACTTGGCGTGAACGTGCCGATCGTGCCGGGCATCATGCCGATCTCCAACTACAGCCAGCTCAGGCGCTTCTCGGAAATGTGCGGCGCGGAAATCCCCCGCTGGATCGCCAAGCGCATGCAGGCCCACGGCGACGATGCGGACGCGGTGCGTGAGCTCGGCGCCGAGGTGGTGGCGCAACTGTGCCGTCGCCTGCTCGACGGCGGCGCGCCGGGGCTGCACTTCTACACGCTCAACCGCGCCCGCGCCACGCAGGCGGTGTTGCAGCAGTTGGCCTGAAACCACCACCGCGCACAACCTCCCGCAGGAGCCCGCTGGCGGGCGATGCCTTTGAGGCGGTGATTTGCAAGCAAGAGCATCGCCCGCAAGCAGGCTACTGCGATGGTGATGCGCCAACGGGAAGTCGTTCGTGGCGCCGCGGGACGGCTATGCTGACCGGATGTTGCGCCTGGTCGCCCTGCTCAGCCTGGCCTTGCTTGCGTGCGCCGCCCCCGCGGCGGCGCAGACGCCGATCCATCGTTGCATCGGCGCCAACGGCGGCGCGGTGTTCACCGACCAGCCCTGCGCCGCGCTGCGCGCCACGCCGGTCAACCCCGCGACGCCCACCGATACCCCCGCGCCGAGCGGGCCGCTGCCGGTGCTGTGTGCCGCCAACATCGAGGAGCTGCGCCAGAGCGTGATCGATGCGTTCGCGCGGCGCGACAGCGTCCGCATGGGCGGGCTGATCCTGTGGGACGGTTACGGCCGCGGTGCGGCGATCGCCGACATCCGCGCGCTGACCGCGCTGATGGAACAACCGCTGCTGCAGGTCGACCTGCCCGCTCCCGCGGCATCCGCCGCGGCGCTGCCGGACAACTGGCCGCCCCTCGCCGGCGACCCTGCTCCGGCGGCAACCGCCGCGCGCGATCAACTGGTGCTGCACACCGCCGGCGCCGACGGCGCGGGTTCCACGTGGCGTTTCGACATCGTGCGCCGGGCCGGCTGCCTGTGGCTGCGCAACGCGCCGTAAACGCCGCCCCCGCAGCGACGCGCTATCATGTGCAGTCTTCATGGAGAACCGAACATGGCGCAGCAGTACCCCGAATGGATCTGGCAGAACGGCCACATCAAGCCGTGGGCCGAAGCCACTACCCACGTGATGTCGCACGCGCTGCATTACGGTTCGTCGGTGTTCGAAGGCATCCGCAGTTACGCCACGCCCGACGGCGCGGCGATCTTCCGCCTCACCGACCACCTGAACCGGCTGTTCCTGTCGGCCAAGATCTACGACATGCAGCTGCCGCACTCGTTCGAGGAGCTGGCCGCCGCCTGCCGCGAGGTGATCCGCAAGAACGGGCTCGGTGCGTCCTACCTGCGCCCGGTGGCGTATCGCGGCCTGGGCGGCTTCGGCCTGTCCGCCGAAACGCCGATCGACATGGCCGTGGCCGCCTGGCCGATGGGCCCGTACCTCGGGCCGGAAGCGCTGCAGAACGGCATCGACGCCTGCGTGTCGAGCTGGCAGCGCTTCGCCCCGAACACCATCCCGGCCGGCGCCAAGGCCGGCGGCAATTATCTTTCCGGCCAGCTGATCGCGCGCGAGGCGCGCCGGCTCGGCTTCGGCGAAGGCATCGCGCTCTCCTCCAGCGGCCTGCTCAGCGAAGGCGCCGGCGAGAACCTGTTCCTGGTCTTCGACGGCGTGCTGCACACCACGCCGGCCAGCGCCTCGATCCTTGCCGGCATCACCCGCGACACGCTCAAGACGCTGGCCCGCGAGGACGGCATCGAGGTGGTCGAGCGCGACATCCCGCGCGAGTACCTGTACCTGGCCGACGAGGTGCTGATGTGCGGCACCGCCGCCGAGATCACCCCGATCCGCTCGGTCGACGGCAAGCAGGTCGGCGCCGGCAAGGCCGGTCGCGTCACGCTGCGCCTGCAGGAGCTGTTCTTCGGCCTGTTCGACGGCCGCACCCACGACAAGTGGGGCTGGCTGGAACAGGTCTGAGGGCGAAGCGCTCTCAAGCCCGTATGGCACTGACTTAAGCTCGTCATTCCCGCTTTCGCGGGAATGACGGCAGTGGAGTTTTGCGCCTGAATCAGTACCTTTCCGGCGCTGCGCGCCTCCTTTTCACCCGCCGAAGCGAGAAGGGATTTCCGGCCGGGATTCCCGCACGGGCCTGATACGAAAAACCCGCCTTCCGGCGGGTTTTCTTGGTTCACATCAGGTTGCGACCGTGGAACAGTTCCTCGATCTCGCGCCGGAGCAGCGACTCGATCCGCTGGCGTTCCTTGAACGACAGGTCGTCCGCGTGCGACTCGAACAGGTAGGTGTCCAGGTCGAAGTCCTTGATGTGCATCTTGGTGTGGAACATGTTCTCCTGGTACACGTTGACGTCGAACATCTCGTACTTCTGCCGGATGTGCCGCGCCAGGTAGTCCTGCACCGAATTGATCTTGTGGTCGATGAAGTGCTTCTTGCCCTTCACGTCGCGGGTGAAGCCGCGCACGCGGTAGTCGCACACCACGATGTCCGACTCGAAGCTGTCGATCAGGTAGTTCAGCGCCTTCAGCGGCGAGATCACGCCGCAGGTGGCCACGTCGATGTCCGCGCGGAAGGTGGCGATGCCGTTGTGCGGATGCGTCTCCGGATAGGTGTGGACGGTGATGTGGCTCTTGTCCATGTGCGCCACCACCGCGCCGGCGATCGAATCACGGCCGAGCTTCTCCACCACCGGCTCCTCGGAAATGAGGATGGTCACCGACGCGCCCTGCGGATCGTAGTCCTGGCGCGCGATGTTGAGGATGTTCGCGCCGATGATCTCGGCCACGTCGGTGAGGATCTGGGTCAGGCGGTCGGCGTCGTACTGCTCGTCGATGTATTCGATGTAGCGCTGGCGCTGCTCTTCGGACACCGCATAGCAGATGTCGTAGATGTTGAAACTCAGCGCCTTGGTCAGGTTGTTGAAACCCTGCAGGCGAAGACGGGGAAGCGGTTTGACCACGAGCGACTCTCCATGGGCCATGGCGGCCGGCTGTAGAGGCGGGTTAGCGACAAGGGTCCCCGCGATTGGTGTGAAGCACAGGCTGGTGCCTGCGACCCTTGGTTGGTGGCATGCTCTCGACGTTGCCGCTGTCGAAAGACCGCGAAGTATGCGGCAAACGCGTCAGGAAATGAACCTGCAGCCAATCGGCATGTTTGCCATAATGCGGGACAAGCTGACGTGATTGCGGTCACGCTTGCCGCGGAGGCGACAAGCGCCGCAGAACCTTGCCTGACCTGAGGAGTCGACGTGGCCCCACACCTGAAATACCAGTTGCAACAGGCCTTCGAACGCTCGCAGGCCCCACTGGGCTTCGCCCCCGACCCCGCCTCGATGGAGCGCTTCCTGGCGCTCTGCCACCGCCGGCGCTACCCGGGCAAGACCGCGATCATCCGTCCCGGCGATCCGGCCAACACGCTGTACTACGTGGTCGAGGGTTCGCTGGCGGTATGCACCGAGGACGAGCAGGGCCGCGAATTGATCCTCGCCTACATCAGCCGCGGCCAGTTCATCGGCGAGATGGGCCTGTTCGTGGAGCAGGCCCAGCGCGAGTCGGTGGTGCGCTCGCGCACGCCGTGCGAGATGGCCGAGGTCAGCTACGAGCGGCTGTTCCAGCTGATGGAAGGCCCGCTGCGCGAGGAGTGCCCCAATATCCTGTTCGCGATCGGTGCCCAACTCACCAATCGCCTGCTGCGCACCTCGCGCCAGGTCAGCCGCATGGCGTTCATGGACGTCACCAACCGCATCTCGCGCACCCTGCTCGACCTGTGCGACGAGCCCGACGCGATGACCCACCCGGACGGCACGCAGATCCGCATCTCGCGCCAGGAAGTGAGCCGCATCGTGGGCTGCTCGCGCGAGATGGTCGGCCGCGTGCTCAAGCAGCTCGAAGAGCAGCGCATGATCGACGTCTCCGGCAAGACCATCGTGATCCGCGGCACCCGCTGACCACGCCCGGCCGGCACCGCCACCGGTTCGCCTGAACCGGGTTTTTACGGCCGCCAGTCGAGCATGGTCTCCCGCCCCGGCTGCGAGACGGCGCTTGGATTTCGATCAGTTCTTCCTCTTCGTCGGCATCGGCCTGCTCGCCCAGGTGGTGGACGGGGCGCTGGGCATGGCCTACGGGCTGGTATCCAATTCGATCCTGCTGGCGCTGGGGCTGCCGCCGGCGGTCGCCAGCGCCACCGTGCACACCGCCGAGATCGCCACCACCTGCGCTTCCGGCGCCTCGCACGCATGGTTCGGCAACGTGCGCTGGCCGCTGTTCTGGCAGTTGGCGATACCCGGGGCGATCGGCGGCGTGCTCGGCGCCACCTTCCTCGCCAGCGTGCCCGGCGAGACGATCCGCCCGTTCATCAACGCCTACCTGCTGGTTCTCGGCGCGATGGTCCTGTTGCGCGCGTTTGGCAAGCGGCTGAGCCGGCATCGGGTGCAGCACACGGGCGTGCTTGGCTTCTTCGCCGGCCTGCTCGACGCGATCGGTGGCGGCGGCTGGGGGCCACTGGCCACCAGCACGCTGATCGCCCGCGGCGGTGGCGTGCGCCGGACGATCGGCTCGGTCAACGCGGCGGAGTTCGTGGTGACCGCGTCGATCTCCGCCACGCTGGTGTGGCACGTCGGCATCGGCCACTGGCCGATCGTGCTCGGCCTGCTCACCGGCGGCGTCCTGGCCGCGCCGTTTGCCGCCTGGCTGGTGCGCCACCTGCCCGAACGCGCGGTGATGGCCGCGGTGGGCACCTTGATCGTGGCGATCAGCCTGGTGCAGCTGCTGCGGGGGTAGGGCGGGCACTGCCCGCCCTGCGCCCTACCTCGCCATCTGCAGGAGCGCCCCCTGTGCGCGATGCTCTTGCGAATACCGAATACCGAATCCCGGCTCAAAGGCATCGCCCGCGAGCGGACTCCTGCGGTTTCTTGCGAGGTTGGGCGCGAGGTGGTCAGAACCATTCCACGCGGGTCAGCGTGCGGCCGAGCGCCTTCTCCACCTTCTTGCACAGTTTCGGCGTGCCGTTGACCAGCACCGCCTCGGTGGCCTGCCTGAGCATCGCCACATCGTGCATCGAATCGCCGTAGGCCACGTGCCAGGCGGCGACGCCGTGCTCGGCCAGCGACTGCACCTTGCGCCGGCCCACGTTGTGCCGGCGCGGGCGCAGGCCCAGCCAGCCGGGGCGCAGTTGCGAGGCGACCACTTCCACGCCGGCCAGCCCCAGTTCGCGCAGGATGCCGGTCGCCAGCGTCTCTTCGCAGCCGGTCACCACGATCACCCGATCGCCTTGCGCCTGATGCCGGCGCAGCCGGCTCAGTCCTTCGCGGCAGAATTGCTTCGGGCGTCGCGCCAGCACGCCAGCGAAGGCATCGGCGGCCACCCGGTATCGCGGCTCGCGCAGGCCCAGCAAGGCGATCCGCACCAGCAGGTACAGCGGCAGGCGGCGCGACAGCGGCCACGTCAGCAGCAACAACGGCGAGGCCAGCAAGGCAACGCCCTTGCGCCATGCCGAGCCGGCATAGCGGCTGCGCACGAACAGGGCGAAGGAATCGCCGTGGATCAGCACCCCATCGAAGTCGAACAGCACCACGCGCGGCGTGTTCTCGCACGGCGCGGCGACCGCGTCATCCCCCGGCGCGGCCGTGGCGGGTTCGACGGGAGCGCTCATGCGTTGGCGAACAACCGTCGCAGTTCGCGGCCCGGGTCCTCGGCGCGCATGAACGCCTCGCCGACCAGGAACGCCTGCACGCCGCCCGCGCGCAGGCGAGCCACGTCTTCGGGCGTGTGGATGCCGGATTCGGCAACCAGCACGCGGTCGTATTCGATCAGTTCCTGCAGCGCCAGCGAGGTTTCCAGCGCGGTCTCGAAATTGCGCAGGTTGCGGTTGTTGACGCCGATCAGCGGCACCGGCAGCGCCAGCGCACGCTCCATCTCGTCCTCGTCGTGCACTTCGCACAGCACGTCCAGGTCGAGCTCGGCGGCGAGCAGCGCCAGCGGCAGCAGCTCGTCGTCGTCCAGCGCGGAGACGATCAGCAGGATGCAGTCGGCGCCGATCGCGCGCGCCTCGTGCACCTGGTAGGGGTCGATGATGAAATCCTTGCGCAGCAGCGGCAGCGAACAGGCCTTGCGCGCCTGCTGCAGGAACGCCTCGCTGCCCTGGAAGAAATCGGCGTCGGTGAGCACCGACAGGCAGGCCGCGCCGGCCTTCTCGTAGCTGCGCGCGATCGCGGCGGGATCGAAATCGGCGCGGATCACGCCCTTGCTGGGGCTGGCCTTCTTCACCTCGGCGATCACCGCGGGCAAGCCAGCCTCGATCTTCGCCTCGATGGCAGCGGCGAAGCCGCGCGTGTCCGGCAGGTCGGCGATGCGCGCGCTCAGCTCGGCCAGCGGGACCTTGCTGCGGCGCTCGGCGACTTCTTCGGCCTTGCGCGCCAGGATGCGATTGAGGATGTCGGTCATGGCATCTCGCTCGGGTGGGGTGACGGGTGCATCGTAGTCGGCCACGACGCGTGGTGTAACCGCACCGTGTTTACGGGACTCCCGCCAGGCGCCGCGTGGCGGCCACGAAGGCCTGCATTTTCGCATGCGCGGCGCCACTGGCGATCGCCGCACGGGCGCGTTCGATGCCGGCGCCGATGTCCTCGACCACGTCGGCAGCATACAAGGCCGCGCCGGCGTTCAGGCACACGATGTCGTGCGGCACGCCGGGTTCGCCGTGCAGCGCACCCAGCAGCATCGCCTTCGATTCGCCGGCGTCCTCCACCCGCAGGTTGCGGCTGGAGGCCATCGCCAGGCCGAAATCCTCCGGCTCCACCTCGTACTCGCGCACCACGCCGTCGCGCAGTTCGCCGACCATGGTGGCCGCGCCCAGCGAAATCTCGTCCATGCCGTCGCGGCCCCACACCACCAGCGCCCTGCGCGCGCCCAGCGCCTGCAGCACGCGGATCTGGATGCCGACCAGGTCCGGGTGGAACACGCCCATCAGGATGTTCGGCGCGCCGGCCGGATTGGTCAGCGGGCCGAGGATGTTGAACAGCGTGCGCACGCCCATCTCGCGCCGCACCGGCGCCACCACCTTCATCGCCGGGTGATGGTTCGGCGCGAACATGAAGCCGATGCCGGTCTCGGCCAGGCACGCGGCGACCTGCGCCGGAGCCAGTTCGATCGACGCGCCCAGTGCCTCCAGCACGTCGGCGCTGCCGGACTTCGACGACACGCTGCGCCCGCCATGCTTGGCGATGCGCGCGCCGGCGGCCGCGGCCACGAACATCGACGCGGTGGAAATGTTGAAGCTGCACGCGCCGTCGCCGCCGGTGCCGACGATGTCGAGCAGGTGCGCATCGTCGCCCGTCACCGGCACCGGCGCGGCCAGCTCGCGCATCACCCGCGCCGCACCGGTGATTTCGCCCACGGTTTCCTTCTTCACGCGCAGGCCGGTGATGATTGCCGCGGTCATCAGCGGGCTCACCTCGCCGCGCATGATCTGGCGCATCAGCGAGATCATCTCGTCGTGGAAGATCTCGCGGTGCTCGATCGTGCGCTGCAGGGCTTCCTGCGGCGTGATGCCGACCACGCTCATGCCGCCAGCTTCCGTCGCGGCAGGCCGAGGAAGTTGGCCAGCAGGTCATGGCCGTGCCGGGTCAGGATCGATTCGGGATGGAACTGCACGCCCTCCACCGGCAGCGTCCTGTGGCGCAGGCCCATGATCTCGTCGATCGAGCCGTCCGGGTTTTCCGTCCACGCGGTGACTTCCAGGCAATCCGGCAGCGAGGCCTGCTCCACCACCAGCGAGTGGTAGCGCGTGGCCTCGAACGGATTGGGCAGGCCGGCGAACACGCCCTGGCCGCGATGGATCATCGGCGAGGTCTTGCCGTGCATGATCTTCTTCGCGCGAATCACCTTGCCGCCGAACGCCTGGCCGATCGCCTGGTGGCCCAGGCATACCCCGAACACCGGGATCTCCCCGGCCAGCTCGCGCAGCACGTCCAGCGACACGCCCGCATCGTCCGGCGTGCCCGGCCCCGGGGAAATCATGATGTGCGAGGGCTTCAGCGCGCGGATGCCGGCCACGGTGAGCGCATCGTTGCGCACCACCCTCACCTCCTGGCCCAGCTCGCCCAGGTACTGCACGAGGTTGAAGGTGAAGCTGTCGTAGTTGTCGATCATCAGGAGCATGGTGTGCTCTGCCGCCGCGGACATACCCAGAGACGCCCATGATAGCGGGACAACCGCGGCCGGTCAGCGCGGATGCGCGTCGGTCGGCGCCGGAGCGGGGTGCGAGAGCGGATAGCCGTGCTCCCGCAGCAGGCGCAGCACCCGATCGACGGGGAGTGCCTGCACCTGGTGGCCTTGCCAGCCGCGCATGTCGCCGGCGTGGAACAGGGAGTTGATGATGGCTTCTTCGGTCGCCTCGATGGCGGCCATGAACAGCGGCGACATGGCGTCGTTGCGCAGCACGGCAACCTGGCGCACGGACTGTTCGGCGGCGTACGGCACGCGGTTCGCCGCGTAGGTGGAGAAGGCGATCACGTAGTCGCCGCTGCCGTTGGAGGCGATGCCGCCGCTGCGGGCGAGGCCGAGGATCGCGCGTTTCGCCAGCCGTTTCAGGTTGCGCGCATCCAGCGGGGCGTCGGTGGCCACCACGATCATGCACGAGCCGTCGGGCGAGTCGTTCAATTCGTCGCTGAGGTAATACTTGTGCAGCAGCTTGCCGACCGGGACGCCGGCCACGGTCAGGGTGCCACCGAAGTTGGTCTGCACCAGCACGCCGACGGTATAGCCGCCCAGACGGTCAGGCAGCTTGCGCGAGGAGGTGCCGATGCCGCCCTTGAAGCCGAACGCGACGGTGCCGGTGCCGGCGCCGACGTTGCCCTGCGCGACCTTGCCGCCGCTTGCCGATGCGATCGCCTGCAGCACGTCGCGCACGGCGACGTGGCGACCGCGGATGTCGTTGAGATAGCCGTCGTTGGTTTCCCCCACCACCGGATTGACCGACAGCACCTCGCGATTTTCGGGGTTGGCGAGCGCGTGCTCGATCAGCGCCGCAGCGGCCACCGGCACGCTCAGCGTGTTGGTCAGCACGATCGGCGTTTCGAGGTCGCCGAGTTCGTCGATCTGGGTGCTGCCGGCGAGCTTGCCGAAACCGTTGCCCACGTACACCGCCGCCGGCACCTTGTGCTGGAAGAGGTTGCCCGCGTGCGGCAGGATCGCGGTGACGCCGGTGCGCACGTCGTCGCCACGGATCAGCGTCTTCTGGCCCACTTCGACGCCGGGCACGTCGGTGATGGCGTTCAGGGCGCCGGGCGGCAGCACGCCGATGGCGACGCCGTAGTCACGCAGGTCGCGCTGCTGACCGAATGCCGGCAGGCAGGCCAGCAAGCCGAGTGCCATCGCGATGGCACGGCGACCCATCAGCCCGCCTCGCGCCGTGGCCGTCGCCAGAAGCGGTAGATCAGCGCGCCGATCAGCAGCGCGATGGCGGCGGCGACCAGGTTGGCAACGCCGGCGCTGGCCAGCAGGCCCAGCGACAACGCCGTCGCGGCGAGCGGGATCAGCGGCCCGCCGGGCAGCCGCATGGCGCCCTCGCGCTGGCCGTGGCGCCTGCGCAGCACCAGCACCGCGACCGCCGTGGCGAGATAGCCGAACAGCCGCGCCACCACGGAGAGCAGCGCCAGCTGCACGAACGAGCCGGACAGCGCCAGGATCACCGACAGCACGCCCACCGTGACGATGGCCACCGCCGGCGTGCGGAAGCGCGGATGGATGCGCGTGAGCGCGGCCGGACCCACGCCGTCGTCGGCGAGGGCGAGCAGGTAGCGCGGGCCGAACATGATCGTGTTGCTGTTGGTGCCGAGAATGGAAACGGCCGCGCCGACGGTCAGCACCAGCGCCAGCCACATGCCGCCGAAGCGCGCCGAGGCATCGGCGAGCGGCGTGCTGGACGCGGCCAGCCCCGGCAGCGTACCCAGCGCCACCCACTGCACCGCCACGTAGGTCGCGGTGACGATCGCGATCATGGTCAGCATCGCGAACGGCACGTCGCGCTGCGGGTTGCGATATTCGGCGGCTGCCGCGGGCATGTTCTCGAACCCGGCATAGGCGAACAGCAACAAGAGGGCGCCCTTGGCCAGGTCGTCCATCGGGATCGAGTCCACCGCCAGCGGCGAGGCCTGGCCCAGGTCGACGAAGAACGCGCCGATCAGCACGAACATCGCCAGCGGCAGGAACTTGGCGATCGCCAGGGTCACCCCGGTGCGGGCTGCGGCACGCACGCCGATCACGTTGATGCCGGTCAGCGCCGCCAGCGAGCCGACCACGATCAGCACGCGCACATTGCCGTTGCCCGCCGCCGGCCAGAAATGCGTGACCGCATCGGCCAGGCCGTTGCTCAGCGCCGCGGCGCTGGCGATGCGGGTCAGCAGCAGCATCCAGCCCACCTCGAATCCGGCGAAGCGCCCGAACGCCTCGCGCGCATAGAGATAGCTGCCGCCGGCCTGGTCGAAGTAGCTGGCGGCCTGCGCATAGCACAGCACCAGCAGGCTCACCGCGATGCCCGCCAGCAGCACCGCCCACAGGCTGGCCGGCCCCAGCAGCGCGGCAGCCGCCGCCGGCAGCAGGTAGATGCCGCTGCCGATCACGTCGTTGACCGACAGCCCGACCAGTTGCCAGCGCCCGACCGCGCGCAGCATGTGCGGCTGATGGGTCGCGGCTGCTTGCGGCCCGACGGGTACAACGGACGCCGGCGATATCGGCAATTGACTCAAGAAGACTCCCACCAGGGACAGGATCGGATAGCGCTTGTTTGATGCTCGGAGATTCCCGGCACCCGGCGCCATTCAAAACCGAACCAGGCACCGCTGCCACCGCGACAGGTCACCAGCGATAGGCGACCTTGCCGTACACGTAGGCACCCTGGGCACCGAACGGCGAGCTGCTCGGATACGGGAAGATGCCGTGGAAGTTGCTGCCGTCCGGTGCCTTCTGCGGATAGGTGTCGAACACGTTGTCTGAGCCAAGGGTGAAGGTCCAGCGATCGTGGTAGTAGTTGGCAGCGAGATTGAAGATCCACCGGGACGGGTAGACATCGTCGTAGATGTAGCTGGTCGAGCTGTACTCGGTGACCCCGCCGTAACGCACCGCGGTGCCGGTGAAGCCCCAGTGGCCGGTCTTCCAGGTGTTGGTCCAGATGAACTTGGAGCGCGGCATCTGGTCGGCCAGCAGGCCCTTGGCCTGGCTGCGCGTGATGCGCTGGAAACCGACATTGCCCAGCGCGTCGAGCACCGCGGGGTTGGGCAGCACCTTGGTCACCTTGTTCTTGTGGTACGACCAGTTGACCGTGGTCTGGAACGAGCCACCGTCGGCAAGCTCCTTGATGTAGTTGGTGACCACGCCGATGCCCTTGATGCGCATCTCGGCCGCGTTGGTGAAGTAGGCCAGCGCCACGTACTCGGAATTGACCACGCCGTTGGCGGCCAGGTAGTCCTTGACCGACTGGGTCACCAGCGACATCGAGCTTGACATCAGGATGCGGTTTTTCAGCCGGATGTCGTACAGGTCCACCGTGGTGGTGAAGGCGCGCGTGGGCGCCCACACCGCGCCGACGGTGATGCTGCGGGTGGTCTCCGGCTTCAGCGGCTCGCTGCCCAGCAGCTGCGCGGTCTTGTTGTCCGGCGGCACCAGGCCGCGCAGGTAGATGCCCTCGGGCAAGCCCAGCGAGTTGCCGGCGGGGTAGGACACCGAGGTGGTCACCGAGGCGTGCTGCTGGCCCAGGCCCGGCGCGCGGAAGCCGGTGGAATAGGTGCCGCGCAAGGCAAAGCCGTGGTCGAAGTCGTAGCGGCCGGACAACGCGTAGGAGAGGTTGGTGCCGAAGTCGGAGTAGTCCTCGTGGCGCGCCGCGATCGAGGTACTCAGCCGGTCGGTGATGTTGCCTTCCAGTTGCGCGTACTCGGCCACCGAATGCCGCGTGCTGTTGCTGGCGTCCTCCGGGCCCCAGCCGGCAAAACCCTGCGCGCCGCCGGTGACGCCCGAGGTGCCCACGTAGTACGAGGCGAGGTCGCCGGCCACGATCTTGTAGCCCTGGTGCAGGTACTGCGCGCCGAAGCCCAGGTGCCAGTAGTCGTTGAGCGACTTGCCCATCGAGAAATCGAGGGTGGCCTGCGAGGCGGTCAGGGTGCCGTCGTGGATGTCGGTCGGGGTGTAGCCGAAGTCGTTCCAGAAGGCGAAGTTCACCGTGTTGAAGGTGCCGTAGGACACGCGGTTGGCGCCCCAGGTGGCCGCGGTGTCCCAGTCCCAGCCCGACTCCGTCTCGCCGCGCACGCCCATCACGAAGGACTTGTCGCGCGACACGCCATGCTCGACCGGGTTGAAGCCGTCGCCGTCCGGGAACAGGTACTGCATCAGGTCGTTCTTCGGCTCCGGCGCGTTGGTGCCGTAGCGGTAGAACGCCATCGGCTCGGCCATCAGCCGGCCGTAGTGGCCGTAGCCGTACAGATGCACCTTCGGCGTGAAGTCGTACTGCCAGTTGAGGAAGGTGTTGTAGTTGTTGGAATTGGGGATGCCGACGTGGTACTTGCGGCCCAGCTCGGTGAAGCCGGGGCGGTTGTCCAGCCCGGCGCGGTTGGTCGGGTCCTGCTTGCCGACCTGCGCGGAAAGCCGCATCCAGCCCTTGTCGCCCAGCGCGAAGCCGAGGCTGCTCTGCAGCCGCGAACTCGCACCATCACCGGCCGAGTACTTGCCGTAGTCGCCCTGCACCTCGCCGCCCTCGCCGCCCTTTTTCAGGATGATGTTGATGACGCCGGCCAGCGCGTCGGAGCCGTACTGCGCCGAGGCGCCGTCGCGCAGCACCTCGATGTGGTCGATGGCGCCGACCGGGATGGTGTTGATGTTGACGCCCTGCGAGCCCTGGCCGACCTGGCCCAGGGTGAGCATCAGCGCGCTCGAGTGCCAGCGCTTGCCGTCGACCAGGATCAGCACCTGGTCGCTGTTGAGGCCGCGCATCTGGAACGGCCGCACGAAGGCGAACGTGTCGGACATCGAGGCCAGCGGGAAATTCAGCGAGGGTACGGCGAGGTCGAGCGCGTTGCCCAGGCTCACCGCGCCGGAGTCGTTCAGCACCTGCGCGGGGATCACGTCCACCGGCACCAGCGAACTGGATTGCGTGCGGTCGCTGGTGCGCGTGCCGGTCACGATCACCTGCGACAGGTTGACGGCATCCTTCTTTTGCTTTTGCTGGCTCGATGATGCCGCGTCCGCCGGCGCGGCGGGTGCCGACGCGGTTTCCTGCGCGGCAGCGGTGCCCGCCAGCACCAGCGCCACCGATACGGACAACAGCTTGGGAATGATTCGACCGAAACGCTCGTTCATCAGAGACCCCCAACGTTAGGATTGCACCGGAACCGCCCTGCCCCCGGCGATTGCTTGGTCCACTTCAGTCAAGCGATGTATCCGGGCGTCTCCGCACCGGCAAGGCGTTGGCGATGTCCCCGAGAACAAGCGTATTCAGGCCGGGCCCGAAGGCACGCTCCGCAACGTCTGGTCGAGCATAGTCACAAGCCGCCGCCAGCCACCAATGAAAAGACCGGCACCTGGCATAACCGAAAGTTGTAGATGCCCGTGAGCGTGGGCGCGATCAGCCCGGCGCAAGCGTCTGCCGCGCGAGCTGGCGCACCAGTTCGATGAAGTGTTCCTGCAAGGGATTCAGCTGGCTGTCCAGCCGGTACACCGCGTACAGCACCACGTCCAGCTCCAGCGCCAACGGCCGCGTCTGCACCACGTCGCCGTCGCCCTGGGAGGCGGTGAAGGGGTCGACCAGCGCCAGCCCGGCGCCTTGTGCCACCAGTGCGCAGGCGAGTTGATAGGTCTGCACCCACACCGAGATCTGCGGCGGCGGGTCGACATGCATCAGGTGGCTTTGCAGCAGGCTGCCCAGCGCGTCCTGCACGGCGATGCCGATCATCGGCTCGCCGGCCAGCGCCGTCACCGGCAGCGGCTGCGCCAGTTCCGCGGGCGACCAGCGGCCCGGCGGCGCGATCACCATCACGCGGCCCTGGCACAGCGGCTCCTGGCGCAACTCGGGGTGGCTGGCGTCCTGCAGGGTGAGGCCGATGTCGGTTTCGCGCAGGGTCAGCGACTCGCACATCTCGGCCGAGTGCCGCGTGGACAGCTCCGCGGTCGCGGCGGGCCAGGCCTTGCGCAGCAAGGTGGTCGCGTCCGGCACCAGCGACTGCGCCAGGGTGGGCGTGCAGGTCACCCGCAGCGGTTCGCTCTCGGGCCGCGCGAAATTCGCGGTGAGCCGTTGCAGGTCGTGCAGGTCGCGGATGATTTTCTCCACGCGCGGACGCAGCAGCAGCGCCTGCTCGGTGGGATGCAGCCGCCCGCGCACGCGATGGAACAGGGTGAACCCGAGCTGGTGCTCCGCCTGCTGCAGCGCCTTGCTCGCCGCCGGCTGCGAAATGTTCAACAGATTCGCCGCGCCGGTGAGGCTGTTGGTGGTCATCACGGCATGGAACAGTTCGATGTAGCGAAGACGCATGTCGAGAGTTCACCCTGTGGCCGCGGCGGCGCTGTCTTCGAAGTGCAGCACAGCCGGTGCCGCCGGGCAACTCCCGTCGACCGGTTTCCACAACCCGCAGTTATGCCAGGTGTCGGTCTTTTCATTGGTGCCGCGCCGTGGCCGATCACTATGCTCGACGCCGTGTCGTGACGGGCTACCGGATGCCCGCGGGAGTACGCGCACCATGTCCGATCCAAGCAACGCCGCCGAGCCCGGTCACTGGGGCCCGCCCTACCTGCTGTACCTCGGCAGCGCCGCCGACGACCTGGCGATCAAGACCGCCCGGGGCCTGGCCTACTGGCGCCCGGACTGGTGCGTGGGCCAGCTGCGGCGCGGCGACTGCAAGCCGACACTGGGCCTGCCGGAGATGAGCGTCGGCGAAGCGCGCAAGGCCGGCGCCAACACCATGGTGATCGGCGCGGCCAATGCCGGCGGCGTGATGTCCTCGCACATCGTGGCCGATGCCATCGCCGCGCTGGAGGCCGGCCTGCACGTGGCCGCGGGGCTGCACCAGAAGCTGCGCGACAACCCGGACATCGTCGCCGCGGCGCGACGCCACGGCCGCGAACTGTTCGATGCGCGCGACCCGATGCCAGGCCTGCCGGTCGGCAACGGCCGCCCGCGCGCCGGCCGACGCCTGCTCACCGTGGGCACGGATTGCTCGGTCGGCAAGATGTACACCACGCTGGCGATCGAGCGCTCCATGCGCCGACGCGGACTCGCCGCCGACTTCCGCGCCACCGGACAGACCGGCATCCTGGTTGCCGGCTCCGGCATCCCGATCGACGCGGTGGTCGCCGACTTCATCTCCGGCGCCGCCGAGAAGATTTCGCCGGCACGCCTCGACGGCGGCTGGGACCTGATCGAAGGCCAGGGCTCGCTGTTCCATCCCTCCTACGCCGGCGTGTCGCTGGGCCTGCTGCACGGATCGCAAGCCGACGCGCTGGTGCTGTGCCACGAGCCCACCCGGCAGCACATGCGCGGCCTGCCCGACTACCCGCTGCCGGAACTCAAGCGCTGCCTGCAGGCCAACCTGGTTGCCGCGCAGCTGACCAATCCGGCGGTGAAGGCGGTGGGCGTGGCGGTGAACACCTCCAACCTCTCCGCCGCCGACGCCGCGACCGCCTGCCGCCGCATCAGCGGATTGCTCGAACTGCCTTGCCAGGACCCGGTGACGATGGGCGTCGAAGCGATCGTGGACAACCTGCTCGCATGCTGCGCCAACTGATCATCGAGGAGCGCCGTTTCCCGCTCGCCGCGCCGTTCCGCATCTCGCGCGGGGTCAAGCACAACGCCGACGTGGTCACCGTCGCCATGCGCCAGGGCGACAAGTGCGGGCGCGGCGAAGCGGTGCCCTACGCGCGCTACGGGGAATCCGCCGCGTCGGTGATCGAGCAGATGGAGCAACTGCGCCCGCAACTGGTCGCCGGCATGGGCCGCGACGAACTGCAGGCACGGTTGCCGGCCGGCGCCGCGCGCAACGCCCTGGACGCGGCGCTGTGGGACCTCGAATCGCAACTGAGCGGCGTGCCGGTCTGGCTGCGCCTGGCGCGGCCGCAACGCGCCGCGCTGGTGACCGCGCTGACCATCGGCATCGACACGCCCGAACGCATGGGCGCGGCCGCCGCGCGCATCGCCGGCACCGGGCTGATCAAGATCAAGGTCGACGCCGACGACCCGGCCGCACGAATCGACGCCGTGCGCCGCGCCGCGCCGCATGACCGGCTCATCGTCGACCCCAACGAGAGCTGGACCATCGAGTTGCTGCGCGACATGCAGCAGCCGCTGGCGCGCGCCGGCGTCGACCTGCTGGAGCAGCCGCTGCCGGCCGACGCCGACGACGCGCTGCTGGGTTTTTCCGGCAGCATCCCGATCTGCGCGGACGAGGCCTGCCACGAGACGCGCGACCTGCCGCGCATGCGCGGGCGCTACCAGGCGATCAACATCAAGCTCGACAAGACCGGCGGCCTGACCGAGGCATGGCACCTGCTGCGCGCCGCGCGCCGCGAAGGTTTCAAGGTGATGGTCGGCTGCATGGTGTGCTCGTCGCTGGGCATCGCGCCGGCGCTGGAACTGGCGCGCGAGGCGGCCTTCGTCGACCTGGACGGGCCGTTCTGGCTGCAGCACGACCACCCGGACGGCGTGCAACTGCACGGCGGCTCGCTGCTGCCGCCCTTGTCCGGCTTCTGGGGTGGCTGAGCGCCCCGCCACAACCGCCGGTTATGCCAGCTGACCGTCTTTTCATTGGTGGCTGGCGCACGCCGGCGACTATGCTCGATCCGACAATCGTGGAGGGTGAACCCATGTCCGATCGCAACACCGCGCGCGCCGATGTCCGCCAGGCGCACCGCGCGCGCGCCGCGCGCTGGCGGCAAGCCGCGCTGGCGCTGGCGCTGACCGCGTGCAGCGCGCTGGCGTGGGCGCAGGAGGTCAATCCCGATTCGACCGGCCGCGAGCCGGTCATCACCCGCATGGCGCTGGAGAAGGCCAAACCGGTCACCGCCAAACACGCCATGGTGGTCAGCGCGCAGCACCTGGCCACGCTGGTGGGCGTGGACATCCTCAAGCGTGGCGGCAATGCGGTGGACGCCGCCGTGGCGGTGGGTTTTGCCGAAGCCGTGGTGCACCCGTGCTGCGGCAACATCGGCGGCGGCGGGTTCATGACCATCCACCTCAAGGATGGTCGCAATCTGTTCCTCAACTTCCGCGAGAAAGCGCCGCTGAAAGCCACGCCGACCATGTTCCAGGACGCCGACGGCAACGTGGTCGAGGGGCGCAGCACGGACAGCTATCTCGGCGTGGGCGTGCCGGGCACGGTGATGGGTTTCGACACCGCGCTGAAGGCCTACGGCACGATGTCGCTCAAGCAGGTCATCGCGCCGGCCATCAAGCTGGCGCGCGAGGGTTACATCCTCAAGCAGGGCGACGTCGACAGCCTCGAACCGCACACCGGGGATTTCGCCAGGCACGCCAACGTGGCGGCGATCTTCCTCAACCACGGCAAGCCCTTCAAGGTGGGCGAACGACTGGTGCAGAAGGATCTGGCCAACACCCTGGAAATGATCGCCGACAAGGGCATCGACGCGTTCTACAAGGGCCCGATCGCCGAGGCCGTGGTCAAGGCCAGCGACGCCAACGGCGGCATCCTGTCGATGCGCGATTTCGCCAATTACACCGCGCAGTGGGAAAAACCGATCCAGTGCAAGTACCGCGGCTACGCCGTCGTCTCGGCGCCCCCGCCGAGTTCGGGCGGCACCACGCTGTGCCTGATCCTGCAGATCATCGAACCCTACCCGCTGGCCAGGTGGGGTTACGGCTCGGTCAACAGCGTGCACTACATCGTCGAGGCCGAACGCCGCGCCTTTGCCGACCGCAACACCTACCTCGGCGACCCGGCCTTCGTGCACAACCCGATCGACGAGCTGCTCTCGGCCGAACACGTGGCCAGGCTTCGCGCCACGATCCAGCCGGACCGGGCTACGCCGTCCTCCGAGGTCAAGGGCAGCCTCGGCGCCCCCGAAGGCAATCACACCACGCATTACTCGGTGGTCGACAAGGACGGCAATGCCGTCGCCGTCACCTACACCGTCAACTTCCTGTTCGGCAACAAGCAGATCGCCGGCCATACCGGTTTCTTCCTCAACGACGAGATGGACGACTTCACCTCCAAGCCCGGCGTGGCCAACGGCGCCGGCCTGGTGCAGGGCGTGATCAACCAGGTCGAACCGGGCAAGCGTCCGCTGAGCTCGATGACGCCGACGATCGTGCTGCGCGACGGCAAGCCGTTCATGCTCACCGGCAGCCCCGGCAGCGCCACCATCATCTCGTCCACGCTGGCCAGCATCATCAACGTGGTCGACTTCGGCATGAACATGCAGCAGGCCGTCAACGCGCCACGCCTGCACCAGCAGTGGTATCCGGACGTGGTCTACGCCGGCCAGGGGCTGCTCACGCCCGAGTCGCAGAAAACCCTGGAAGCGATGGGCTACACGTTCAAGCAATTCAGCGGCGGCGCGGTCGAGGCGATCCTGATCAATCCGAAGACGGGCTTGCTGGAAGGCGCCAACGACCCGCGCCGTCCCGCGGGGCTCGCTGCCGGGTACTGACCTCCGCGACGCCGTCCGGTGGGCGGCCTGCGCTAGATTAGGCAGCCGAACCACGAAGGCCGGAGTGAACACGTGGCGCGACTGCCCGAACCCGTCGCAGCGAGGCCGCCGCGATGGATGCGCTGATCACCGCCGCGGCGCAGGCGCTGGCGGCGGGCGACCCGCTCGGTGCGATGACGCGGGTCGCCCTGCGCGAGGATGCGCCGGCGCTGGCGTTGCGCGGCCTGGCCATGGCCCAGCTCGGCGATTTCCCGCGCGCGACGCTGCTGCTGCGGCGCGCGGCGCGCGCATTCGGCCCGCGCGAGGCGACGGCGCGCGCACGCTGCGTGGTGGCCGAGGCCGAGATCGCGCTGGCCTCGCGCGAGCTGGCCGGTGCCACCGCCACCCTCGACGCAGCGCGCGCCACGCTCGACGCGCACGGCGACCACGTCAACGCGGCGCACGCGCGCTACCTCGGCATCCGCCGCCTGCTCCTGCTCGGGCGTCTCGACGAAACCGAACAGGCGCTGGCCGCGGCGGCCGGCACGCCGCTTCCGCCCGCACTGCTGGCGGTGCACGAACTGGTCGCGGCGGGCGTCGCGATGCGCCGCCTGCGCGCGACGGCGGCACGTGATGCGCTCGCTCGCGCCGCCCGCGCCGCGCAACGCGCAGGCATCCCCGCGCTGATGGCGGAGGTGGACGCCGCCACGCGCACCCTGCACGCGCCCGCCGCACGCTGGCTGGCCGGCGGCGAGGAACGCCTGTTGCCGCTGCGCGATGTCGAAGCCCTGCTGGCGTCGGAAACCTTCGTCGTCGATGCCTGCCGCCATGCCGTGCGGCACCGTGGCAAGACGGTTCCGCTGGCCAGTCGTCCGGTGTTGTTCGCGCTGATGCGGCAACTGGCCGAGGCGTGGCCGCATGACGTGCCGCGCGACGCGCTGGTCGCTCGCGCGTTCCGCGCCAGGCACGCCGACGAGTCGTATCGCGCACGCTTGCGGGTGGAACTCGGGCGCCTGCGCCGCGCGCTGAGCGGGTTGGCCGAGGTGCATGCCACCCCGCACGGTTACGCCTTGCTGGCGCATCGCGCGGACCAGGTCGGCGTGCTGGCGTGGCCGGTCGAGTCCGTGCACGCGGCGGTGCTGGCCCTGCTCGGCGACGGCGAATCGTGGTCCAGCTCGGCGCTGGCTCTCGCGCTGGGGCGCAGCCAGCGCAGCGTGCAGCGGGCACTCGAAACGCTGGCGGCAGCCGGCAGCGTGCAGTGCTCCGGGCACGGTCGCGCGCGCCGCTGGATGACGCCGCTTACGCCGGGATTCGCGACGACCTTGTTACTCCCGGCGCCGCTGTCGTTTGAATAGCATGGCCCGCGTCTTCCATCCCCAAGGAGTCCGGACATGAAACGAAGCAAAGCCGACATCGTCGCCGAACACGGCCCCTACCCCGGCACCGATGGCGTGCATGGCGTCACCTGCGATGGCGAACATGTGTGGTTCGCCTCCGGCGCACGGTTGAACGTGTGGGACCCGGCCAGCGCCCGCGTGTTGCGCAGCATCGACATCGCCGCGCACGCCGGCACCGCGTTCGACGGCCGCCACCTGTTCCAGATCGCCGAGGACCGCATCCACCGGATCGATCCGCAGACGGGCGAGGTGCTGGCCACCATTCCCGCGCCGGGCGACAGCAGCTCGGGCCTGGCGTGGGCCGAGGGCACGCTGTGGGTGGGCCAGTATCGCGGGCGCAAGATCCAGCAGATCGATCCGGCGACCGGCGCGATCCTGCGCACCATCGAATCCGACCGCTTCGTCACCGGCGTCACCTGGGTCGACGGCGAGTGCTGGCACGGCACCTGGGAAAACGACGAGAGCGCCTTGCGGCACATCGATCCGGCGACCGGCGAAGTGCTGGAGCAACTCGACATGCCGCCCGGCGCCGGCATCTCGGGGCTCGCCGCCGAAGACGGCCAGGCCGTGTTCTATTGCGGCGGCGGCCACAGCGGCAAACTGCGCGTGGTGAAGCGGCCGCGAAGCGTCGCGGCGGCTGGCTGACGAGGCGCCGGATTCCAGCTTTCGCTGGAATGACGGCCAAGGAGCTTCAGCGCCGCAGGCGTGCCGGGCTCAACATCTCCATCGACAGCCCGGCATCGACCAGGCGCTGCGGCAGCGGTCGGCCCAGCGCCAGGTTGGCGCAGGTTTCGCCCATCGCCGCGCTGGTCTGGATGCCGTAGCCGCCCTGCGCGGCGACCCAGAAGAAACCCGGTGCATCGGGATCGAAGCCGCCGATCAGGTCGCCGTCGGCGACGAACGAGCGCAGGCCGGCCCACGTGCGCCGGGGCCGGCGGATCGTCATCGTGGTGGCTTCCTCGATACGGTGGATGCCCAGCGCGATGTCGTATTCCTCCGGCTGCACGTCGTGCGGTTCGACCGGGTCGGCATTCGCGCACGAGCCCAGCAGCAGGCCGGCGTCGGGCTTGAAATAGAACCTCTCGCTGAAGTCGGTGACGAACGGCCAGCGTGCCGTGGCCACGCCTTCGGGCGGCTCGAACACGAAGGCGGAGCGGCGCTTCGGCACGATGCCCAGCGGCGCCACGCCGGCCAGCGCGGCCACGTGGTCGACCCAGGCGCCGGCGGCGTTGAGCAGCAGCGGCGCGCGGAACGACTGCGCCCCGCTGTGCACCCGCCAGCCGCCCGCCTCGCGCTCGATCGCGTCGATGGCGACGTCCACGCGCAACTCGCCGCCATGCGCGCGCAAACCGCGCAGAAAGCCGAGGTGCAATTCGTTGACGTCGATGTCGGCCGCGCCCGGCTCGTGCAGGCCGATCTGCGCGAACTCCGGCCGCAGCACCGGCACCGCGGCCTGCACGCGGGCCGCGTCGTGCAGCTCGATGTCGCGGCTGAACGGCACGATGGCCTCGTACAACGCGCGCACGTCGTCGCGGCGTTCCGCGCCGGCGATGATGGTGGCGCCACGCGGACTCAGGATCGGCTCGGCCGAGAATCCCGCCGGTGGCGCCGCCAGGAACGGACGCGCGGCACGGGTCAGCGCGCGCACCTGTGGCGAACCGTAGGTTTCGCTGAACAGCGCAGCCGAGCGCCCGGTCGAGTGCACCCCGGCATGCGCCTCGCGCTCCAGCACCAGCACCCGCACATGCGGTGCGAGGAAATACGCGACCGACGCGCCGGCCATGCCGGCGCCAATCACGATCACATCGGTTTCGATCCGTTCCATCTTCAGCTCTGTCGTTGTGGGAGCCCGCTCGCGGGCGATGCCTTTGAATCGGGATGCGCAAGAGCATCGCCCGCAAGCGGGCTCCTACGATTCCGTGTCGCCAGTTCCCGCCATATCGCTGCGCGACTGCCGGTTGACCACGCTGGTGGCGGTTAGGTCGGCGGTGACGTTGCCCAGCGTGGCGAGGGCGTCGGGCACCGTATCCACCGCCAGCATCAGGCCCAACGGGGACAGTGGCAGGCCCATCGCCTGCGCCACCGGCAGGTTGGTGGCGACGAAGGTGACCTGGCCCGGCAATCCCACCGAACCGAGGCTGACCACGACCGCCAGCAGCGCACCGGCCAGCAGCTGCGCGGTGGACAGATCCACGCCATAGGCCCACGCGATGAACGCCGCCGACGTCATGTACTGCACCGGGCTGGTCAGCCGGAACAGGCTCACCGCCATCGGCAGCACCAGCGCGGCGACCTGCTTGGGATAGCCGAGGCGGCGGTCGGCGCTTTCCAGCATCGCCGGCAGCGAGGCCAGCGAGGACTGCGTGCTGATCGCCACCGCCTGCGCCGGCACCAGCGCGGGCACGAAGCGGCGCAGCCGCTCGCCGCCGAACACCAGCGCCACCGGCAGCATCATCGCGGTGACGGCGAGATACAGGAGGCACTCGGTCAACACGTACACGCCCAGCGCACTGAGCATGCCCAGTCCGGAGCGCGCGCACACCGAGAGGATCAGCGCGAACACGCCCAGCGGAGCCACCCACAGTACCCAGCGCACGATCACGATCATCGCGTCGGCAATCGCCTGGAAAAACTCCACCAGCATCGCGCGCCGCGCCGGTGCGATGCGGGTCAGCGCGAAACCGAGGAACAGCGCGAATACCACCAGCGGCAGCATCGCGCTCTGCGCCGCGGCCATGATCGCGTTGCTGGGTACGATCGCCACCAGCGTGTCGACCCACTGCACCGGCGCCACCGACACCGCCGGCACGCTGGCGTGGTCGAGCGCGGCGACCAGCTCGGGGTTGTGCGGAAACAAGGAAAACACCAGCGGCGCCGCCAGTGCGGCGAACAGCGCGCCGCCGGTGAGGATCACGATGAACACCACGATCGCGCGGCGCGCGATGCGGCCGGAGGCCGCCGCGTCGGTGGCAGTGTTGACGCCCACCACCACCAGCGCCAGCACCAGCGGCACCACCGTCATCTGCAGCGCGTTCAACCACAGCTTGCCGACCGGGTGCACCGCGTTGGCCACCTGCAGCGCCACGGATTGATCCCAGCCGGCCAGCAGCAGGCCGATCACCGCGCCGGCGGCCAGGCCGGTGAGCACGCGCGCGGTGGCGCTCATCGCGCGCCGTCCGCGTGGAGGACGGGCAACTGCCACGTGTTGCGCAGGCGCTCGTACTCGGCCTGCGGCAGCAGCACGAACACCGGATGGTCCTGCGGCTTGAGCCAGGCCAGCAGCGACTGCATCACCGCCGGCGTCATCGCGGTGCAGCCGGCGGTGGCGTCGGTGGGCGACTTCCACAGGTGGGCGAAGATGCAGCTGCCGCCTTCCGGCGCCGCCTGCGCGTTGTGCTCGATGACGAAGCCGAGCCGGTAACGCTGGTCGCCATCGACATGCAGGTCGCGGCGCATCGGCTCGCTGGAACCTTTCACGGCCTCGGCACCCACCACGTCCGCATCGACGATGCGGTTGTAGTGCGGCGAACCGCTGACATCCATGCACCAGTCGCTGGCGCCGAGCGCACGATACGGCAGCGCGGTGGCCGCATGCGCGGCATAACCGAACGCCGTGCCGATGCGGAACACGCCGGCCGGGCTGCGGTTGTCGCCTTCGCGCTTGACCGGCCCGCCGGTCTGCGCAGGGTTCAGTCCCATGCCCCAGCCGGAACCGCGCTTGCCGACGGTGACCGGCGCGGCGGGGCGCACCTGGCGCCAGCCGTCGCCGTCGCGCTCGAACGCGCGCAACGTGCCGTGGTCGGCGTGCCAGTCGGCGGTGGTGACCACGATCATCTGGCGGGCGTTGCGCCACGGCGCGTCCGCGGCACCGGCGTGCGCGACGCCGGCAAGCACGGCGGCGAACGTCAGCAAGGCAAGCATGCGGCGGCGAACAGTCATCGGGTTTCCATCCGGCACATCATCGTCATCTCGTCAAGTTGCAGGAGCCCGCTCGCGGGCGACGCTTTTTTTACCGGGATTCGTGGCGAGAACATCGCGCGCGAGCGGGCTCCTGCGATTCCCAATTCCCAATTCCCGTCCTCATGGCTCCAGCATCTGCTGGATCCGGTCGAGGTTGCCCAGCAGCAGGGCACGGCGGTCGTCGTGGCTTTCGCACAGCTGCACGAATACGCCGTCGAGCAGGTGCTGCAGGGCGGACTGGTACAGCAGCGGCTGGATGTAGGGCAGCTCGTCATGGGCGGACACCACCAGCGCGATGTCGGCCAGCGTGCGCAGCGGATTGGCGGTGTGCCGCGTCACCGTGATCAGCTGGCCGCGGCGTTCGCGGAAATAGCGGGCGATCTTGCACAGCGCCGGGTGGTTGCCGTGTTCGGAGAACATGATGAGCACGTCGCCGGCGCCGGCGGCGGAGACGTTGGCGGTCATCCGCGCGGTGTCGAAGTTGTGCACGGTGAGGATGCCCAGCAGCGACAGGCGCAACGCGAAATTGCGCGCATAGATGTCGTCCTCGCCCAGGCCGATGATGAACACCTTGCCGGCGCGGCCGGCCTGGCCGATCGCGTCGGCCACCGCATTGAGCATCTCCGGCGGGTTGATCAGCCGGGTGGCTTCCTCGGCCTCGGACTTGCGCCGCCACAGGTTGCCGGCGAACGCGCCGGTGCCGTCGCCGCCGGCGGTCGACTCGACCTGCAGGGTGTCGCCGTTGTCGGCGCGGGCGATCGCCTCGCCCACGGAATACTTGAGGTCGGGATAACCCTTGAAGCCGAGCTTCTGGGTGAACTTGACCACGCTGGACTGGCTGATGCCCAGCGCATTGGCCAATTGCTGCGAAGAGTAGTCGCGCAGCAGGTGCGCGTTCTCCAGCACGAAATCGGCGATGCGCCGCTCCACCGCGGACATCTGGTCGCGTTCCGAACGGATTTTGACCAGCGGGGACATCAGTTCTCTATCCTCTCCAGCGCTTGCGAAAAATTCGACTGCCGTGGCGAGAGCGTCGCCGGGCGTTCGTGGCAAGGTGCGTTGTGGGCAACTCCGGAAAAGCCTGGAGAACCGGTGACCCGGATTTGCCCGCAGCGCGCCGCCGCTACGGACGTCCGGCGGCGGTCGCAGTAGGCGGGCGATTTTTTCACAAGCGCTCCAGGCCGCGAATTTCGCGAATGCCCAGGCCGGGCGCGTCCGTTACCGAGATCTCCGATTCGTTGAAGATTACCCCACCGTCGACCGGGTTGAACTGGCACAGCGAGGGGCCATCCAGGTCGATCTTGGTGATCGCGTTGGACTTGGCCACCGCCACGTGCACCGCGGCCGCCACGCTGATCGAGGTTTCCAGCATGCAGCCGATCATGCACTCGATGCCGTGCATGCCGGCGATGTCGGCGATGCGGATCGCATTGGAGATGCCGCCGGTCTTCATCAGCTTGATGTTGATGATGTCGGCCGCGCGCAGGCGGATCAGCTCGATCACCTCCATCGGGCCGAACACGCTCTCGTCGGCCATCACCGGCGTATGCACGCGCTCGGTGACGTAGCGCATACCGGCCAGGTCGTTGGCCTTGACCGGCTGCTCGATCAGCTCGAGCTTGATGCCGGCCTCCTCCAGCGTCTGCAGCGCATACACCGCCTGTTTGGCCGTCCAGCCCTGGTTGGCATCCAGGCGCAGCAGGGCGCGCCCTTCCACCGCGGCGTAGATCGCCTTGACCCGCTCGATGTCGACGCCGATGTCCTTGCCGACCTTGATCTTCAGCGACTCGAAACCGCGCTCCACCGCGGAGACCGAATCGGCCACCATCTTGTCGATGTAGTCGACGCTGATGGTGATGTCGGTGGTGATCACCGGATCGCCGCCGCCGAGCAGCTTGTACAGCGGCGCGCCGTAGAGCTGGCCCCACAGGTCGTACACCGCGATCTCCACCGCCGCCTTGGCGCTGGTGTTCTTCTCCATCGAGGACTGGATCAGCTGGGTGATCTGGTTGAGGTTGGCAATCTCCTGGCCGATCAGCCGCGGGGAGATGTAGTGGCGGATCGCGTCGATGATCGAGCCATGGGTGTCGCCGGTGATCACCGCGGTGGCGGGCGCCTCGCCGTAGCCGACCTCGCCGGTGTCGGTATGCATCATCACCACGATGTCGTCCACCGTGTTGACGGTGCGCAGCGCGGTCTTGAACGGGGTCTTCAGCGGTACCCGCAGCATGCCGAACTGGATGTCGGTGATTTTCATGGGAAGGCCTTCATGGAATCCGTGTCCTGTTTTCTTTTTGGTGCCGGCGGGCTCAGCGGCGGATGCGCACGATGCTGGTCATGCGGTCGACATAGGTCTGCTTGTCGTTGTAGAGCAGCGGCAGCAGCGGGGTCACCGACACCGCGTTGAGCTTGATGCGCACGCGGCTGCCGTCGGCCTTGCGGTAACTCATGCCGCCCACGTCGTGGATCACGTAGGGCTGACCGTGCAGACGGCCGATCACCATCATCACGTGGCCGGGGATGTAGACCAGGTCGCCGACCTCCAGCGCCTGCGCGGCCTTGAGGCGCGTCTCGCGGCTGTCCTTGGCGGTGAACGCGCGGTGCTCCAATGCCGGGCTGATCGCCTGCCTGCTGGTGTTGCGCGGCATCTGCACGCCCATGCTGCGGTACACGTCGGAGACGAAGCCCGAGCAGTCGCGGCCATCGTACGCGTGGCCCCAGCCGTAGCGTTCGCCGAGGAACTTGAACGCCTGGCGGATGATGTTGGCGCGGGTCAGCGGCAGGTAGTCGGCAGCCGTGTCGGTGTTCTTCTGCAGCAGCGCCGGGGTGAAGCCCAGCGTGCCGTCGGCCTTGCGCAGCGGCAGGTCGAGCACGTGCGCGGCGTACGGCGTCTGCCCGTTCACCGGCTGGTCCGGCGGCAGATCGGTCGCCAGCGGCAGGCGCGTGCCCATGTCCAGCGGCAGCTGCGAGACTGCCGGCACCTCGCGGGTGAACACGGTGCGTTCGACCGCGCCGGTGATCACCCGGTACGGCGTCCTGTCAACGTAGCCGAACACCTCGGCCGCGCTGCCTTCGGCCACGTTGTCCTTTTCCGTCCACGCCGCATAGCGCGGGCTGACCACGAACAGCCACTGGCCGTCGGCGCTCGCATGCACGATCGCCACCGGCGTGCCGGGAAATTCGGCGGTCTCCTGGAAGCGGTCGATGTCGGTGTCGCCCTTTTCATTGAACACGCGCAGCGTGGTGGGGAAGGTGCGCAGCGCAGCGCGGCGCACCACCAGGCCGTAGCGCGTCTTCTGCTGCGCGGGAATCGCATCCAGCGCGAGGTTGGCGACCACCGCGTCGAGCGTGGCCGCGCTCACCGATTTGCCCTCGACGTCGAACAGCGGTCGATCCGGCCGCTGCGACAGATCCTTGATCCAGCCTTCGACGCGGGCGCGGTCCAGCGTCGAAGGCAACGCGCGCAGATCGTGCATCGACGGGTCGATCTTCAGCAGCCTGGCGTTCTGCGCCGCGATCGCCGCGCGATCCATCACCGGCGCATCGGGCTGCGCCAGCCGCTCCACCCAGAACTGCGGCGTCAGCTGCGCCTCGCCCACGCCGAGCACGCCGGAGGGCGGCACGACCAGCGCGTCGTCGGCGCCGCGGGCCTGCGGCGGCGCCGCGGCGAGCAGGGGCGCAAGCAGGAGAGTGGCAAGCAGGGGAAATCGCATCATCGTGTCCTGTCGCAAGAACGCATCACGGAAGGGCCAGCTGCTTCAGGATCGACGCCACCACCAGGCCGAAACCGGTGCCGAGGATGTAGCCGAGCAAGGCCAGCAGGATACCCACCGGCACCAGCGCGGCCGAATAGCTGGCCGCCAGGATCGGCGTGGCGGCCACGCCGCCAATATGCGCCAGCGAGGAGATGCCGCACAGGTAGAGGTCGAAACGGAACAGCTTGGCGAAGCCGATCAGCAGCAGCGCGTGGATCGCGATGACGGTAACGCCGCACAGCAGGTACAGCGGTGCCGCGGCGATGCCGTGGAAGTTGCTCTGCGAGGCCAGCACCGCCACCACGCTGATCAGCAGGGCGCCGGAGATCGTGCTGGCGCCCGGATAACGCGCCAGCGGCGTATGCGCCACCACCAGCCCTGCGCCGGTGGCCAGCAGGATCGTCCAGGTGGTCGCGCTCAACATGCTGGAGGTCGGCAGTTTCGTCGCCACCCAGCCAGCCAGCGCCGCCGCCAGCAAGGCCATGCCCAGCCACAGCAGCACGCTGTCGGGCGTGGTCGGGCCGGTGGGTTTCGTTTCCGCCAGCGGGATGTCGCCGCTGGACTTGGCCCGCGTCCAGCGGTTGAACGCCGGCGCCAGCCGCGCCACCGAAAACAGCACCACCACCCACATCGAGTAGCACAGCGCGTCGGTCAGCAGCGACATCGCCAGCAACTGGTCGGACATGTCGATCGCCTGCTTCACCGCGATCATGTTGGCGGTGCCGCCGACCCAACTGCCGGACAACGCGGCCAGCGGTTGCCACTGGTCGCCCGGCAGCCAGTGCCGGTAGATCAGGAACGCGCCGATGAAGGCCACGAACAGGCTCACCGAGGTGCAGGCGAACACGGCCAGCACGCGCGGCCCCAGCCGCCAGATCGCGCGCAGGTCGCAGTTGATCATCAGCAGGAACAACAGCGCCGGCACCAGGTGCGAGACCAGCATCGTCTGCGCCGCATGGATCTCGTCGTTGACCTGCCACAGCCCCGACACGGCCAACGCGGTCACCAGCAGATAGGTCAGCACGATCGGCGGCAACACCGAGAAGACCTTCCAGCCGTAGCGGCGCTCGATCGCCGGAAACACCCCGGCGGCCAGCAACATCACCGCCAGGTAGGGCCAGACCGTTTGGATCACATGCGTCCCCTCGTGGTTCGTGCGCGGGCCTGTGCCAGCCTCGCTGTCGTGTCGGCAAGGAATAGCTGATTCGAGCCGAATTGGTTTGAAGCATAAATTATTGACCAGCATTTGCAAGCGTGTTACACAGCCATTTCAGGGGATCGGATGCGGAGACGCCGCTCGATGGATACACCATTGCCTGCCACCACGAGAATACGACGCCATGCCCGGGCCGCGCGCCTGTTGCTGGTGGCCGCGCTGGCGCTGTCCGCCGGCCTGCCGGCGGGGGCGAGCGTGGGCAGCTCACCGCTGAATCCCGTCATTGCCCAGATCGACGCCGGCCATTTCAAGGCGGCGCAGGCCGCGATCGAGACCGCGCTGGCGCAGCCGGGCGTGTCGGCCGAGCAGCGCCAGGCACTGCTGTTCCAGCGCGAGCGCATGCGCCGCATCCTGCTCGACTTCACCCTGAGCGCGGACGAGGTCGAGGCGCGCGTGCGCAAGCAGATCCCCGACCTCACCGACGCCGAGTTCGCGAAGTGGAACGCCGCCGGCCTGTTCGAACATCAGGTCATCGACGGCCGCACGCTGTACTTCAAGCGTTCGCCCGGCAACCTGTTCCGGCTCAGCCCCGAGGCGGTGGCGCGGCGCGCGGTGCAGGCACCGATCACCGACGGCCCGATGGAATCGCTCAACGACCACCAGCGCGCGATCTTCCACGCCGCGCTCGACCAGCATCGCGCCAGCGTGCTGCCGCAGCGCCTGCGCATGACGCAGACACTCACCGTCGACGCCGATGCGGTGCCCGCGGGCAAGATCGTGCGTGCGTGGATTCCCTACCCGCAGGCGATCCCCGGCCAGCAGGAAGACATCCGCTACGTCGCCAGCGTGCCGGCGAAGCACGACATCGCGCCGAAGTCGGCGCCGCAGCGCACGGTGTACCTGGAAAAGCCCGCCGTGGCCGGGCAGAAAACCGTGTTCTCGGTCACCTACGAACTGACCTTGCTGGCGCAATACCACGCGATCGACCCGGCCAGGGTGCAAGCGGAAACCATCACCCCGGAGCTGGCCCCGTTCGTGGCCGAGCGCGCGCCGCACATCGTGTTCACCGACGCCATGCGCGCGTTCTCGCGCAAGGTCGTGGGCGAGGAGAAAAACCCGTACCGCATCGCGCAGAAACTGTTCGCCGCGGTGGACCGGATCCCCTGGGCCGGCGCGCGCGAGTATTCGACGATCTCCAACATCAGCGACTACGCGCTGCACGCCGGCCACGCCGACTGCGGCCAGCAGACCCTGCTGCTGATGACCCTGCTGCGCCTCAACGGCATCCCCGCGCGCTGGCAGTCCGGCATGGTGTTCGCCGCCGACGGCAGCGGCTACAGCAACATCCACGACTGGGGCTTCCTGTACCTGGCGCCGTACGGCTGGGTGCCGATGGACGTCACCACCGGCCGCCTGCATCCGGCCGCGGGCGACGACCCGGCGCTGGAGTGGTTCTACCTCGGCGGGCTGGACAACTGGCGCATCGCCTTCAATGCCGACTACGGGCGCCGCTTCGAGCCGCCCAAGCACCACTTCCGTTCCGACGACGTGGATTCGCAGCGCGGCGAGGCCGAGTGGGACGGCGGCAACGTGTACTTCGATCAACTGGACTACGACTTCGACTGGCAGGTGCTGCCAGCGGAGCACGGACGCGGCGGCAACTAACCGGCAGCTATTCACAAAAACTGGCATCGACGGCGTCGATGGGGAGATGGGGAAATGAGCAACAGTCGCAGCTTGCGCAGAACCGTACTTTGCATGGCGCTTGGCATGGGCCTGGCCTCGCTGGCCGTGCCTGCCGCCTTTGCCGGCAGCAACGACGGCGCCGTGGTCGGCCACACCGCGGCGGGCGCGGTGGTCACGGTGACCAGCACCGACACCGGCCTCACCCGCAGCGTCACCGCCGATGCCAAGGGCAACTACCGCTTCCCGTTCCTGCCGGTCGGCACCTACACCTTGCAGAGCAGCGGCGGCGGTGCCGCGAGCGAGCCGATCAACGTCACGGTGAGCCTGGGCAACACCACCACCGTCAACGTCGGCTCGGCTCCGACCGCGACCGAACTGAGCGCGGTCACGGTCAGCGGCTCGGTCCTCCCCGGCGTCGACGTCACCTCCACCGAGTCGGCCACCAACGTCACCCGCGAGCAACTGGCGCGGCTGCCGGTGGATCAGAACATCACCTCGGTGGCCGTGCTGGCGCCGGGCGTCAACAAGGGCGTCGCCGGCTTCGGCGGCATCTCCTTCGGCGGCTCGTCGGTGGCGGAGAACTCGTTCTACGTCAACGGCCTCAACGTCACCGACTTCTACAATCGCAACGGCTTCTCCTCGGCGCCGTTCGCGTTCTACCAGGAGTTCCAGGTCAAGACCGGCGGCTACTCGGTCGAGTTCGGCCGCACCACCGGCGGCGTGATCAACGCGGTGACGCGCTCGGGCACCAACCAGTTCAAGTACGGCGCCGAGCTCACCATGGAGCCGGCCAGCTGGCACTCCCGCGCCGACGACCACTACCGCGCCGACGGCACGCGCTACCTCACCGCCAGCCGCGACCGCGACGCACTGGCCAAGCTCAACGTCTACGCGTCCGGCCCGATCGTGAAGGACAAGCTGTTCTTCTTTGCCATGTACGAGGCGCGCGACTCCTCGCCGGAGAACACCAACGACGCCGGCACCACGCTGACCAAGAACAGCGCCGACACCGGCTTCTGGGGCACCAAGATCGACTGGCACATCACCGACGCCAACCTGCTTGAGTTCATGGCCTTCTCGGACAAGAACAGCAACGTGGGCGACGTCTACGACTACACCTACACCGGCGACATCACCGGCAACAAGACCAACGAGATCTACACCGACACCGGCGGCAGGAACTGGAACCTCACCTGGACCAGCTACCTCACCAACGACCTGTCGATGAAGCTGATGTACGGCCGCAACGACCGCGAGTCGTTCAACCGCGGGCTCAGCGACGTGGAATGCAACCGCGTGGCCAGCGACGGCAAGATCGCCCTGCCCGGTGTCGCGCTCGGCTGCACCACCAACTCATCGGTGAGCCATCGCAACGACGTGCGCAAGCAGGCGCGCGCGGACTTCGAGTGGACGCTGGGCGACCACCTGCTGCGCTTCGGCTTCGACCACGAGCAGAACACCTCCGACTACGAGCGCTACTACCCCGGCCCCGGCGCGATCTACTACAACGTGTACAAGGCCGACCCGGGCTCCTCGATCTCCAACCCCAACGGCGGCGGCGTGATCCCGCCCGGCTACACCGGCTACGTGCGCGCGCGCCGCTACGAGATCGCCGGCAACTTCGAGACCACCAACTCGGCGTACTACATCGAGGACAACTGGCAGGTCACCTCCAACCTGCTGCTGAACGCCGGCATCCGCAGCGACGGCTTCGACAACAAGGGCGGTGACGGCAAGAGCTACATCAAGATGGACAACATGATCGCGCCGCGCGTTGGCTTCTCGTGGGACATGAAGGGCGACGGCAGCACCAAGCTGTTCGGCAACCTCGGCCGCTACTACCTGCCGGTGGCCAACGTGATCAACATCAAGCAGGCCGGCGGCCTGCTCGACGAACGCACCTACTACGCCTTCGGCGGCTGGCAGATCGAGGACCGCAACGGCTCGCAGTACGCCATGCCGATCCTCGGCCCGCAACTGGGCGGCGTCGACACCTCGCAGGGCGACGGCACCGTCGGCGACCTGCGCTCGGAGGTCGACCACGACATGGACCAGGTCTACCAGGACGAGGCGATCCTCGGCTTCCAGCAGATGATCGACGACAAGTGGTCGTGGGGCGTCAGCGGCACCTATCGCCGCCTGCACAACGCGATCGACGACATGGAGATCAGCGCCACCGCGCAGTGCGGCGAGGATGGCTACATCGGCTGGGTGATGGCCAACCCCGGCTCCAAGGTGCAGGTGTGGGGCGACTCCAACTGCGACGGCACCCCCGACGGCTACATCACCGTGGACACCTCCAAGGAAGGCTGGGCGATGTACCGCCAGGATGGCGTCGACGCCGACGGCGACCCGATCATGACCTACATCGGCCAGCGCGGCTGGGTGAAGCCCAAGCGCAGCTATACCGCGGTGGAGTTCCAGATCAACCGCGCGTGGGACGACCAGTGGGCGTTCAACGCCTCCTACACGCTGTCGTGGAGCCGCGGCAACGCGGAAGGCCCGGTCAACTCGGACACCAACTTCGACGACACCGGCCGCACCGAGAACTTCGATGACCCGTGGGTGAACTTCGGCGGCGACGGCTACCTGCCCAACGACCGGCGTCACCAGTTCAAGCTGCGCGGCACCTACGCGCTGACTCCGCACTGGCAGCTCGGCGCCGACCTGCAGGCGCTGTCCGGCACGCCGATCACCGGCTTCGGCGTGGGCAACCCGTTCGACGCGTCCAACTACCACAGCTACTACACCTGCGTGCAGAACTGCGATTCGGAGTTCTCCGCCGACCGCGTCTATGTGAACTCGCCGCGCGGCAAGTACGGCCGCACGCCGTGGACCTACAACGTCGGCGCCAGCGTGAGCTACATCCTGCCGATCGGCGACACCGGCCGCTTCAAGGCCAAGCTGGCGGTGTACAACCTGTTCAACACCCAGCAGACGCTGAACGTGGACCAGGACCTGCAGACCACCATCGGCAACGGCACCAGCGACACCTTCGGCGACGGCATCAGCTTCCAGGCGCCGCGCTTCACCCAACTCACCCTCAGCGTGGACTTCTGAACGTACTCCCCTGGCGGCGACCCACACGGAATGGTGGGTCGCCCTTTTTTTGCCCGCCCTGCGGGCGACCGACAATGGCCCGCCACTGCCCATGAACCACCTCCACGCCACGCCGGCCGCCATGCCCGGCAACCTCGCGGCCGCCGGTACGCCGGCGCCGCGCTGGCTCGATGGCGTCGACCTGCAGCGGCTGGCCGAACGCATCCCAACCCCCTTTCACGCCTATTCCGCCAGCGCGATCCACCAGCGCATCGACGCGCTGAAAACCGCGCTGGCCGGCCTCGACGCCACCATCTGCTTCGCGGTCAAGGCCAACCCCAACCTCGCCATCCTGCAGCTGATGGCCGGCGCCGGCGTCGGCGCCGACATCGTCTCGGTCGGCGAACTGCGCCGCGCCCTCAATGCCGGCATGCCGGCCGAACGCATCGTGTTCTCCGGTGTCGGCAAGAGCGCCGACGAGATCGCCGGCGCGCTGAACGTCGGCATCATGCGCTTCAACGTCGAATCGCTGGACGAACTGCATACCCTGCAGCGGGTCGCGAAGGCGCAGGAAGTGACCGCGCGCGCCGCCGTGCGCATCAACCCCGACGTGGACGCGCAGACCCACGCGAAGATCTCCACCGGCAAGTCGGAGAACAAGTTCGGCGTCAGCATCGACGAGGCGCGCCGCTGGTTCGCCCAACGCAAGTCGTTCGACCACGTGCAGCTCGACGGCCTGCACGTGCACATCGGTTCGCAGATCCTCAGCGTCGAACCGTTCCGGCTCGCGCTGCAGCGGGTCGCCGCGTTCTGGCGCGAACTCGAGCAGGCCGGCCATCCGGTCAACAGCATCGACGTCGGCGGCGGACTGGGCGTGCGCTATCGCGCCGGCGTGGACCAGCCGGTGGCCGCGGCCGATTACGTCGGCGCGATCCGCGAGGCGCTGGCCGGTTTCCGCGGCCGCCTGCTGCTGGAACCAGGGCGCTACCTGGTCGCCGAGGCGGGCGTGCTGCTGACCCGGGTGATCCGCGTCAAGCCCGGCATCGAGCGCACGTTCCTGGTGCTGGACGCGGCGATGAACGACCTGCAGCGGCCCAGCCTGTACGACGCCTGGCACGACATCGTGCCGGTAGCGGACGAGCCGCGCCCGCTGACCACCTACGACATCGTCGGCCCGGTGTGCGAGACCGGCGATACTTTCGCCCGCGCACGCGAACTGCCCGAATGCGCGGCCGGCGACCTGTTGCTGATCAAGGCCACCGGCGCGTACGGTACGTCGATGGCCTCCACCTACAACTCGCGGCCGCTGGCCGCCGAGGTACTGCTGCAGCGGGGCCGCTACGCCGTGGTGCGGCGACGCCAGCACTTCGAGGAAATGATCGCCGGCGAACAGCCGGCCCGGAAATGGGAAACGCCATGAACACGACTGTCCGCCTCGCCCTCCTCGCCGCCTTGAGCTTCGCCGGGACGCTGCCCGCGCAGGCACAGCAGGATCCGCCGGTCACCATCGACACCCACGTCGACATCCCCTTCAACTACATGGGCGAGCCGCGTTTTGACGTCGGCCACGACACCCGCCTGCTGGTCGACCTGGGCAAGATGGAGCGCGGCGGCCTGAACGCGGCGTTCTTCGTGGTCTGGGTGCCGCAGCACCAGCTCGACGCCGCCGGCTACGCCAAGGCGGTGAAACAGGCCAGCCAGAAATACGACGGCATCGGCCGCATGCTGATGATGTATCCCGACCGCATCCGCCTGGCCACCACGCCCGAACAGCTGCTCGCCAACCACAAGGCCGGCCTGCTCTCGGCGACGATCGAGATCGAGAACGCCTACTCGCTCGGCCACGACATCCACCGCCTCGACGCCGCCTTCGATCGCGGCGCGCGCTCGGTCGGCCTGGTCCACGTCGGCAACAACGACCTGTGCACCAGCTCGCTGCCCGACACCGAACACGGCGAGCCGGCGATGAACAGCGCCGGCGACAAGGGCATGAGCGACTTCGGCCGCGCCGTGGTGAAGCGCGCGAACGAACTCGGCATGCTGGTCGACATCTCGCACGCCTCGGACAACTGCGTGCGCGATGCGCTGAAGGCATCCAGCACGCCGATCATCGCCTCGCACTCCGGCGCCCGCGGCGTGCTCGACCACCCGCGCAACCTGCCCGACGACCTGCTGCGCGCGATCGCCGCCAAGGGCGGCGTGATCGACGCGGTGGCCTACAAGGAGTTCCTCAAGCACGACCCCGGTCGCGCGGCCGCCGAGAAGGCGCTGCAGGAACGCGTGGCGAAACAGGCCGGCGAGAAGGAATACGACAGCGACAACGACGACTACCGTCCCGAGATGGAAGCGGGCATGGCCGCGATCCAGAAGCAATACCCGCTGGCCACCCTGGACAACTACGTGAAGCAGATCCGCCACATGGTGAAGGTGGCCGGCATCGACCACGTCGGCATCGCCTCCGACTTCGACGGCGGCGGCGGCATCACCGGCTGGAAGGACGCCAGCGAGACCCGCAACGTCACCGCCGCGCTGCGCAAGGCCGGCTTCAGCGACGAGGACATCGCCAAGCTGTGGGGCGGCAACCTGCTGCGCGTGTGGGGCGAGGTCGAGCGCCATGCCAAGCACTGACCCAACAGGTTTTCTCCCTCCCCTGCGACCGAAGGAAGTCCCCGTGCGGCAACGCAGGGGAGGGTCGGGTTGGGGTGCTCTTGCTTTGTTGCTCCTGCTCGCCGTCCCGGTTGCCACCGCTCAAACCGCCAACCCCGCCTACGACAAGATCGTCGACGCCACCGTCGCCCGCTACCACCTGCCAGGCATCGCCGTGGGCGTGATCGAGAACGGGCAGGTCGTCTACACGCGCACCGTGGGCGAAACCGTCGCCGGCTCGGGCCAGCCGATCACCCCACGCACGCTGTTCAAGATCGCCTCCAACAGCAAGGCGATGACCACCGCCCTGCTCGGCCGGCTGGTCGACCAGGGCAAGCTGCGCTGGGACGATCCGGTGACGAAGTACCTGCCGCAGTTCCGCATGCACGATCCGTGGGTCACCGCGAACATGCGCGTGGCCGACCTGCTCACCCATTCCAGCGGCCTGCCCGAGGGCGGCGGCGACCTGATGCTGTGGCCGGAGCCGAACGCGTTCACCCGCGCCGACATCATCCACGGCCTCGCCTTCATCAAGCCCGGCTACAGCTTCCGCTCGCAATACCAGTACGACAACCTGCTCTACGTGGTGGCCGGCGAAGTCGCCGCCGCCGCGGGCGGCGCGCCGTACGAAACGCTGATGCGGCGCGAAGTGTTCGAGCCGCTGCACCTGGACCGCTGCCAGGTCGGCGCGTGGAACCGCGACACGGTCGGCGACGTGGCCACGCCGCATCGCCGCGACGGCGGCCGCAACGTGCCGATCCCCGAAGCCGCGGCGATTCCCGCGATCACCTCGGCCGCCGCCGGCGGCATCCGCTGCGACCTCACCGACATGCTGGCCTGGGCGCGCAACTGGCTGGTGCCGACCCACGCACAACTGCAGTGGCTGTCGCCGGTGCAGCGCGGCGTGCTGCAGGCACCGCACATGCTGATCCCGGTTTCCGCGCAACGCCGCGCCTGGGACAACAGCCACATCATGGCCTACGGCTACGGCTGGCGCATGGCCGACGTCGACGGCCAGTGGAGCGTGTGGCACACCGGTACGCTGAACGGCATGTACTCGATGCTGGCCCTGCTGCCGGACCGCAAGAGCGGCTTCGTGTTCATGATCAACGGCGAGGCGGACGATGCGCGCACCGTGCTCGGCGAAGTGCTTATGAAGCATTTCACCGCGCCCGACTCCAGCCGCGACGTGCGCTGGTACGCCGACGCGCTGGAGCAGCAGGCGAAGCAGCGGTCGCCGTCCTCGTCCGCCCCGGACACCTCGACGCAGCGGCCAGCCAGCACCGCCGAACTGGCGCGCTGGAGCGGGCAGTATCGCGACCCGTGGTTCGGCGACGTCACGCTGTGCCCGCGCGACGGAAAAATGCATTTCGCCGCCGCGAAGTCGCCGACGCTGGCCGGCACGGTGATGCGCCTGGGCAAGCGTTATTTCGCGCACTGGGACGATTCGGCCGACCTGGATGCCTGGCTGGATTTCCATGCGGCCACCGCCAGCCAGCCGATCACCCTGCGCATGGCCAAGCTCGACCCGCTGGGCGACTTCAGTTCCGACTACGAAGACCTCGATTTCCAGCGCGTGGGGAGCTGCCACCCATGACCAACCCGTCGCCCATCACCGCCGGCAGGAGCCCGCTTGCGGGCGATGCTCCCGTGCCTGGCGGAAGAAAAGGCATCGCCCGCAAGCGGGCTCCTGCGAAAGCCGGGCATCTGATCGCGTTTGCCCTGCTCGTCGCCGTCAGCGGCATCGCCCACGCGGACCAGCCGCCGGCGCTGTCGCCGGCGACGACTGCCGCCGCGGCGAACCTGGTCGACATCCGCACGCTGGTGCCGGACATCGCCGAGGACATCAAGTACGCCGGCAGCGACAACTTCATGGGCACGCCGGCGGACGGCTACCGCGCGCCGGCCTGCCTGCTGCTGCGCCCGGTCGCCGAGGCGCTGGCGAAGGTCGAGCACGAGCTGCGCGCGCAGCACCGGCGCCTGAAGATCTGGGACTGCTACCGCCCCGCCCGCGCGGTGGCGCACTTCGTGCGCTGGGCGCACGACTTGGGCGACCAGCGCACCAAGCCGCAGCACTACCCGCGGCTGGACAAGTCCGAACTCCTGCACGGCTACATCGCGGAAAGCTCGGGTCACAGCCGCGGCGCCACCATCGACCTGACCATGCAGCAGTGCGCCGACGACGGCACGCATTGCACGCCGCTGGACATGGGCACCGATTTCGATTTCTTCGACGTGCGCGCGCACACCGACTCGCCCGAGGTCACGCCGCAGCAGCACGCCAACCGCCTGCTGCTGCGCGATGCGATGCAGCGCGAGGGCTTCCGCAACTACCCGATGGAGTGGTGGCATTACACCCTCGAGCCGGAACCGACGCCGCACACCATCTACGACGTACCCGTGCAATGACCGGCGCGAACAACCGCCCGCCGGAACCGTAGGGCAGGCACGGCCCGCCGCTGTTCGACAAGACGCCACGCAAATCGCAAATGCGGCGGGCCGTGCCCGTCCTGCGCATCGCCACCACCAAGGGGATCTCTGCCGTGCATAGACTCTTCATCGGCCTCGCCGCTGCCACCCTGCTCGCCGGCTGCGGCGGAACCAAGCCGGTCGATCCGGTCGACGCGCTGATGGCGCCCTACGCCGGCGACGTGCCCGGCGCCTCGCTGCTGGTCATCAAGGACGGCAAGGCCGTCGTCGATCGCAGCTACGGCCTGGCCAACCTCGAGGACGACGACAAGGCCACGCCGGCCACCAACTACCGGCTGGCCTCGGTGAGCAAGCAGTTCACCGCCGCGGCGATCCTGCTGCTGGCCGAACAGGGTCGACTCACGCTGGACGATCCGATACGCCGCTGGCTGCCCTCGCTGCCGCAGACGACCTCCGCCGTCACCCTGCGCCAGCTGCTCGACCACACCGGCGGCCTGGTCGACTACGAAGACCTGATCCCGCCCGGCACCACCGGGCAGGTCAGCGACAACGACGTGCTGCGCATGCTCTCCGCCACCCCGAAGACCTACTTCGCGCCCGGCACCGCCTACCGCTACAGCAACACCGGCTACGTGCTGCTCGGTCTGGTGGTCGAGCGCGCCTCGGGCTACAGCCTGCCGCTGTACCTCAAGCAGCAGATTTTCCAGCCGCTGGGCATGAATCACACGCTGCTGTACGAGAAGGGCGGCCCCGACGTGGACGACCGCGCCTACGGCTACAGCGAGGTGGGCGGCCAGTGGACGCGCACCGACCAGAGCGTCACCAGCGCCACCCGCGGCGACGGCGGCATCTATTCCTCGGTCGAGGACCTGGCGAAGTGGGACGCCGCGCTGTACGACGACCGCCTGCTCAGCGACGCCTCGCGCAAGCTCGCCTTCAGCCCGCACGTGAAGGTCACCGGCGAACCGTACGAGGCCAGCTACGGCTATGGCTGGCGCATCACCGGCGACACGCTGTGGCACTCCGGCGAAAGCATCGGTTTCCGCAACGTGATCGTGCGCTGGCCGAAGCAGCGCCTCACCGTGATCCTGCTCAGCAACCGCAACGAGCCGGAGCCGTACCGCACTGCGCTGGAGATCGCCAAGCCGTGGCTGCGTTGACCACGACCATCACTTCACCGTCATTCCAGCGCAGGCTGGAATCCAGTGAAGTACGCGTGCGAAGCACACAAAGTCGATTTGGTGTGCTTCGCACGAATCGCCTGACTGGATTCCAGCTTGCGCTGGAATGACGGGCAATAGCGAAACCATGGGACCCATCGCGATGCGCTCGACACTTCCGATACGCTACCTGCGTCCCTTCTCCGTGCTGCTCCTGCTCGCCCTGCTCGCCGCCTGCGCCCCGCTGCCGCCGCGCAATCCGCTGGCGACCTGGGTGCCCTCGCCGAACCACGACATCCGCCGGCCGGTGCTGATCGTGCTGCATTTCACCGACCAGCAATCGGTGCGGCAGAGCCTGGAAACCTTGCGCACGGCCAACAGTGGCGGTCCGGTCAGCGCGCACTACCTGATCGGCGCCGACGGGCATCTCTACCAGCTGGTGTCCGACCAGCTGCGCGCTTGGCATGCCGGCGGCGGGCGCTGGGGCACGATCACCGACCTCAACTCCGCCTCGATCGGCATCGAGCTGGACAACGACGGCCACAGCCCGTTCGCGCAAGCGCAGATCGACAGCCTGCTGCGCCTGCTCGCCGACCTCACCGAACGCCTGCAGATCCCGCGCGCGCAGATCATCGGCCACCAGGATCTCGCGCCTGCGCGCAAGAACGATCCCGGCCCGCTGTTTCCCTGGCAGCGACTGGCCGCCGCGGGCTTCGGCCGCTGGCCGCAAGGCGTGCTGGTCGATCCGCCCGCCGGCTTCGATCCGTGGATGGCGCTGGCCGTGGTGGGCTACCCGCTGGACGATCGCGCCGCCGCGGTGCGCGCGTTCCACAACCATTTCCGCGGCCTCGGCGGCGACGAACTCGATCCGCAGGACCTGCGCATCCTGTACAACCTCGCCCAGCAGATCGAGGCGACCGGCAACGGCGGTTGAGCGCCGCCTGCCCTACACCTGCAACCGATCCTGCGGCCGCGCCACCAGCGCATACAACGCCGGCATCAGGTACATGCCGATCAGCAATCGCGACAGCATGCCGGCCACGATCACCAGCGCGAACGGGCGTTGCGAATCGGTGCCGACGCCGCTGGCGATGGCTGCCGGCAACAGGCCGAGCGCAGCCACCAGCGCGGTCATGGTGATCGGGCGCAGGCGCAGGATCGCCGCCTCGTGCACCGCCCTGGCGATGTCCATGCCGCCCAGGCGCAGCTCGTTGACGCAGGAAATGTAGACCACGCCGGTCAGCACCGACACGCCGAACAGCACGATGAAGCCGATCGCCGAGGACACCGAGAACGGCGTGCCGGTGAGCCACATCGCCACGATCGCACCGAACGGTGCGGACAGCAGCACGCCGGCCACGGTGATGAACGGGAACTTGAAATTGCCGTAGAGCACGAACAGCAGGCCGAAGATCAGCAGCAGGGTGAGCGGCAGGATCACGTTCATCTGTGCGCGCGAGGCGGTGTACTCCTTGTACTCGCCGCCCCACTCCAGCCGATAGCCGTGCGGCAGCTTCACGTCGCGGCCGACCCGGGCGATCGCTTCGTTCACCGCTCCGGCCAGGTCGCGTCCGCTCACCGAGAACTGCACGCCGATGTAGCGTGAACCGTTCTCGCGATAGATGAAGGAGGCGCCGTTGGCGATGCTGATGTCGGCCAGCTCCTTCAGCGGAATCTGCTGGCCGCCGGGCGTGGCTACCGGGATCTCGCCGATCTGCTGCGGGTTGTCGCGGTATTGCGGCTGCAGCCGCACCAGCAGGTCGAACTGCTTTTCGCCCTGCGCTACCTCGGTGGCCACGTCGCCGCCGATCGCCGCCTCGATCAGCTTGTTGATGTCCTCGACGTTGATCCCGTAGCGCGCGATCTTGGCGCGATCGATTTTTATCGACAGGTTCGGCTGCCCCAGCTCGTGGACCAGGGTCAGGTCGGTGATGCCGCGCACCTTTTCCATCGCCTGCTTGATTGCCTTGCCCTTGGCCTGCAGCACGTGCAGGTCCGGGCCGTAGATCTTCACCGCGAGCGAGCTTTTCAGGCCGGTCTCGGCCTCGTCCACCGCATCCTCGGCCGGCTGGGTGTAGTTGAACTGGATGCCGGGAAACACCTGCAGCTTCCTGTCGATCGCCGCGATCAGGTCGGCCTTGCTGCGGTACTTGCCGTCCCACTGCGAGTACGGTTTCAGGCCGACGAAGAACTCGTCGTTGAAGAAGCCGGTCGAATCGGTGCCGTCGTCCGGGCGACCCAGCTCGGAGCCGACCGTGGTGACCTCGGGGAAGGAGCGCAGGATGCGCCGGATCTGCGGCGAGATCTTCGAGGCCTCGTCGAAGGAGATGGTGTACGGCATGGTGGCGCGCACCCACAGCGAGCCTTCGTCCAGGTGCGGCATGAACTCGGCGCCGATGCCGCGCATCATCACCAGCGCGATCACCAGCAGCAGCAGGGAGGCCCCGGTCACGCGCCACGCGTGCTGCTGCAGGCGCTCCAGTCCGCGCACGTAGCACGCCTTGAACCTGTCGTAGATAGCGTTGCGCCGCTCGCGCACGCCACGGCGCATGAACAGTGCGCACAGCACCGGCAGCAGGGTCAGCGTGACCAGCAGCGAGCCGACCAGGGCGAAGATCATGGTGTCCGCCATCGGCTTGAACAGCGTGCCGGAAGGCCCGGTCAGCACGTAGATCGGCAGGAAGCTGGCCACGATCACCGCCACCGCGTAGACCAGCGGGCGGTCCACTTCCGAGGCGGCACCCTGGATGACTTCCCTGATGTTGAACTCGGTGCCCTGCCGCGCGGCCAGCTCGCGGAAGATGTTCTCGACCATGAAGATCGCGCCATCGACCAGGATGCCGAAATCCACCGCGCCGATCGACAGCAGGTTGGCCGAGGCGCCCTTCAGGTCCAGGCACACGAAGGCGAACAGCAGCGCCAGCGGGATCGTGACCGCCACGATCAGCCCCGCGCGCACGTCGTAGAGGAAGAAGATCAGCACCGCGATCACCAGCGCCATGCCCAGCAGCAGGTTGTGCATCACCACCGCCTTGGTCTGGCCGATCAGGTCGGTGAGGTCGTAGAACGGGTGGATCTTCACGTCGTCGGGCAGCACGTCGCGGTTGAGCTCCTGCGTCTTCGCCTCGACCCGCTGCAACACGTTCTCGGTCTTCGAGCCGGTCAGCGCCAGCACCACGCCCTCCACCGCGTCGTCCTGGTCCATGTAGCCGAACTCGCCCAGCCGCGGCGCGATGCCGACCTGCACGGTGCCCACGTTCTTCACCAGGATCGGCGTGCCGTCGTGCACCGCCAGCACCACGTCGCCGATGTCCTGTACGGTCTCGAGCCGGCCCAGCCCGCGCACGTAGAAGAACTGCCCACCCTGGGTGTAGAAGCCGCCGCCGGCGTTGCCGTTGTTGGCCGCCAACGCGGCCTCGACCTGCGCCACCGACATGCCCAGCGCGGCGATCTTCACCGGATCGAGCAGCACCTGGTACTGCATGGTGCCGCCGCCGAAGCCGGAGTCGTCGGCCACGCCCGGCACCGAGCGGTACTGCGGCGCGACGACCCAGTCGTTCAGCGTCTTCAGCTCCATCGGCGAGCGGTCGGTGCTCTGCAACACGTAGCGGTACACCAGCCCCGAGGGCGGCGACATCGGCGACATCGACGAGGACACGCCGTCGGGCAGTTCGACATCCGGCAGGCGGTTGCGCACGCGCTGGCGCGCGAAATACGGATCGGTGCCGTCGGCGAAGCCGAGCGTGACGTCGGACAGGCCGTACAGCGACACGGAGCGCTTGGTCACCATGCCGGGGATGGCATTCATGCCCAGCTCCACCGGCACCGTGATCAGCCGCTCCACTTCCTCGGCCGAATGCCCCGGCCACTGCGTGACGATGTCGACCATCGGCGGCGACAGGTTCGGGTACGCATCCATCGGCAGGATGTTGTAGGACCACACGCCGGCCGCGGCCAGGCCCAGCGCCAACAGCACCATCAGCATGCGCTGCTGCAGCGCGAACGCGACGATGCGGTTGATCAGCGAGGTGGGGCGCGGCGGCAGCCCCTCGGGTGGGGTCTGCGCGCTCATTGGGTCTGCATGAAATGCAGGAAGATCGCGCCGTCCACCACGACCTTGTCGCCGGCGTGCAGGCCGTCGGGAATCTCGAAGGCATCGCCCACGCGTCCGCCCAGCGTGATCGTGCGCTGCGCGTAGCCGCCGTCGGCCGCCGCCACGTACACGAACGGCAGGTTCTCGTCATCGCGCAGCACCGCCGACACCGGCAACAGCAAGCCCGTGTGCGCGTCGCCGGAGCGGATCTTCACGCGCACGTACATCTGCCGCTTGAGCACGCCGTCCGGGTTGTCGACCAGCACGCGGGCGCCGACGGAGCGCGTATCGGGATCGACCACGGCACCGACGTTGGTCACCTTGCCGGGCATCGCCGCGTCATCCCCGCCGACCTCGACGGTGGCCGCGTCGCCGTTCTTCACCGCCGCCAGGTCGTCGCTGAACAGCTGCGCCATCACCCACATTTTCGACGTGTCGGCGACGGTGAAGCAGGGCGTCGAACCGGCCGCCAGCAACTGGCCGGGCGCGATCGACTTCTCCACCACGGTGCCGGCGATCGGGGCGCGGATCACGCCCTGGCCATGCGCCACCGGCTTGCCTTCGCGTATCGCCGCGATGGTTTGCGGATCGACATGCAGGGCCAGCAGCGCCTGCAACGCCGCGTCGCGATCGGCGTCCGCCCCCGTCGCATCGGACTGCGCCTGCGCTTGCTCGCGCTGCGAGATCGCCTGGTGCGCATACAGGTCGCGATCGGTCGCGGCCAGCTGGTCGGCGGCATGCGCCGCGGCGAGCGCCTTGCGATACGCGCCGACGGCGGCGGCGAAGTCGGGCGAATCCACCCGCGCCAGCGGCTGTCCCGCCTTGACCTTGTCGCCCGGGTTCACCAGCACCTCGGTCACCGGGCCGGAGAACGGTGCCAGCACCTGCGTGGCGCGGTCGTGGTCGAAATCCACCACGCCGCTGGTTTCGATGCTGCGATGGAAGCTGCTGCGTTCGATGGTCAGCAGATGGATGTGCTGGCGCTGCGCCGCGGTCAGCGTCACGTTGTGCGGCGTGTCGGCGGCGGCCTGCGGCGCGGCCTTCGACGAGCAGGCGGCCAGCGTCGACGCGGCCAGCAGCACAAGCGCGGACAACAGGACGGGCGCGCGCCGGGTCGGCGCGGAGGATGGTCTACTTTTCATCGCTATCCCGGGTGGCAGCGGCATCGGTGGAGTGGGTGTCGGCGTCGTGCCACCAGCCGCCGCCCATGGCCTGGAACAGCGCGGCGGTGTCGACATAGCGGCTCGCCTGCGCCTGCACCAGCGCGATGCGCGCCTGCTGGTTGGCCTGCTCCGCACCAAGCAGCGACAGGTAGCTGGCATAGCCGTCCTGGTACTGGCGCTGCGAGATTTCCAGCGCGAGTTTGGCCGCGTCCGCCGCCCTGGCCGCCGCCTGCAGGCCCTCGGCATCGTGCTGCAGCGCGGCCAGCGTGTCGGCCACGTTCTGGAACGCGGTCAGCACCGTGCCGCGATATTCCTCGGCCGCCTGCACGTAGGCCGCCTTGGCCGCGCGCTCCTGGTGCAGCAGGCTGCCGCCCTGGAAGATCGGGGCGGCCAGATCGGCGCCCAGGCTCCAGAAGCCGGTGCCGCTCTTGAACAACTGCTTGATCGCCAGCGCGCTGCTGCCTGCATTGGCCGTCAGCGTGATGTCGGGCAACCGGTTCGCGATGGCTACGCCGATCTGCGCGCTGGCCGCATGCAGGTTGGCCTCTGCCTGGCGAACGTCGGGGCGCTGCGCCACCAGGGTCGAGGGCAGGCTCAGGGGAAGCTGCTGCGGCAGATGCAGGCTAGCCAGGTCGAACGCCTGCGGCGCCGCCTCGCCGGGCAGTTCGCCGGCCAGCACGGCCAGCAGATGGTTCTGCTGGTCCAGCTGGTTCAGCAGCGGCGGCAGCGTGGCCTGCAACTGGGCCAGCTGGGATTCCTGCGCGGCGAGATCGAGCCGCCCCGCGTAGCCCTTGGCGAGCTGGTAGCGCAGCAGCTCGACCATCTTCGCGTTGGTCGCGATCAGCTCGCGGGTCGCGGCGACCTGCGCGCGCAGCGAGGCTTGCTGCACTGCCGCCACCACCACGTTGGCGCTGAGCGTGATGCGCGTGGCAAGCATCTGGAACCGCACCGCCTGCTGCTGCGCCTTGAGCGATTCCACGTTGCGCCGGTTCAGGCCGAACACGTCCGGCACGTACGACACGCTGACCTGCGGCGTGAACAGGTTGTACAGGTACGCGTTGTTGCTGGGCACCGGCGCCAGCGCGCCGGGCGGGTCCTGTTCGCGGCTGGCCGAGAAGCCGGCGCTGACGCTTGGCGCGTACGCACCGCGTCCGGCGCGGGTGTTCTCGCGCGCCACCGCCAGTGCGGCCTGTGCGGCCTTGAGATCGGGGTTGTGCGCCAGCGCCTGTGCGATCAGCGCGTCGAGCGCGGCCGAATGGAACAGCGTCCACCACTGCGCGGGAATGTCGCCGCCGGAAACGAAACGCTGGGGCTGCCCGCCGGCGACATTCGCACCGGGGGTGCGCTCCGGCAGCGGCCCGGCGGCCACGCTGGCAACATCCGGTGCCGCCGGCTTCCGGAAATCCGGCCCCACCGCGCAGCCGCCGATCGCCAGCACCGCGACGACCGCCAGCAGCGACCCGCCTGCCCGTCTGATCATCGCGGCCGTCATCGCGACGGTGCCAGCAGACAATCGGACCGCGGGTTTTTCATGCGTGCGCGTCTTGAGGAAAAGATCGGAACGCAACGATATAACGTACCAAGCCGACGCGAAAGCCTGCAAGAAATTGCGTTTGCGCAGCCCGTCCTGCGGGAAGTCGCATCGGGAGGGCGCGACACTCGCCCCCTCCCGATGCGGATCAAGCCATGCAGATCAAACCCACGCGCCACGCGGTGCCCGGGAAGTCGGGCACGCCGGCGCGCGCGCCGCCCTAGAAGCGCAGCGCCACCCCCAGGTTGACGGAACGGCCATAGCGGTAATAGCCCTGCGACAGCAGCGGGTTGCCGTTGATGCTGTAGGTCTGCGCCTTGTCCAGCAGGTTCTGGCCGTCCAGGCTGACGCTGATCATGTCGTTGAACTTGTAGGAGACGTGCGCGGTGACCCAGGTGATCGCGTCGGCCTGCTCGTTGTAGCCGGTACCCAGCACGTTGATCGCGGTGACGAAGCCGTTGGTGCGGTCGGCGTTGGCGCCCACCGACCACTTGCCCTTCTCGTACATCACGCCCAGCGAATAGGTCGCCGGGGCGATGCCTTCGAGCGGCCGCTGCTCGCCGTCCACCCAGCTCGTGGACAGGTTGCGCGTGTACTGCGCACGCACGCCGAAACCGTTGTTCCAGAAGTGCTGCAGGCTCATCTCCATGCCCTTCACCCTGGCGTGGTCGCCATTGATCGGGCGCATGATGTTGAACAGGTAACCCGGCACGCCGATGTCCTGGCCGGTTTCCCAACTGGTGGTGATCTGGTTGGTGATGCGCTTGTAGAACACCGCCAGGCTGGCGACGGAGTGCTCGGCGAAATACCACTCCAGCGACAGGTCGCCCTGCGCGGCGCTGTACGGCTTGAGGTCCGCGTTGCCGCCGTAGACCTGGGTGAACTCGCCCCACGACACGCTTTCGGTGGTGTTGGTCGGCGCCAGCTGGTTCACTGCCGGACGCGCCATGGTCTTGGCCGCGCCGGCGCGCAACTGCAACTGGTCGGTGAAATGCCAGGTGAAGTTGGCCGAGGGCAGCAGATAGCTGTAATGGGCGTCCTGGACGACCGGCGTCGGCGCGTCGTATTGGGCGGTGTAGTTGAAAGGCCCGTTCTCGGTGATGCTCAGGATCTTGGCGTCCCAGGCCTGGGCGCGGGTATCGGTCTGCACCAGGCGCACGCCGACGTCGCCTTCCCAGCGATCCCCGGACATGTCCGCCTGCACGTAGAACGCGTTGGTCTTCTCGCTGACGCGGTAGCTCTGCAGCGGGTTCCATTGCGGGCCGGCCAGCGCGTAGTCGTACGGCGTGCCGTCCGGGCGGAGATTGCCGTTGTAGGCCTGCAGCCTGGCCAGGTAGTTGGGCACGTCGAAGGCCAGGAAGCTGCGCGGGAAGCTGCTGCCCACGCCGGACATGAAGTGCGGCAGGTGGAAGGAGTGCGAGATCACGTTGCCGCCGAGGTCGGCCACGTTGATGGCGTTGTCCTCGGAGTAGTAGTCCGCGCCGCCGTTGAGGGTGTTGTTGACCAGGTCGCGCGACTTCTCCCGCTCGGTGCGGGTCACGCCGAAGCGCAGGTTGTCCACGCCCCACTTGCCGACGAACAGCTTGCCGGCCACGGTGCCGCCGGTGATCTCGTCGCGGATGTTGTCGCCGCTCAGCTCCATGTAGTGCGTGTTGAAGTCCGAATCGCTGAACTGGCCGCTGGCGAGGCCCGAGATGAGGTCGCGGCCGTCATCGAACTTGACGTCGACGTTGGGCACCGCATACGGGCCGAGGGTGATGCGGGCCGTGTTGGGCTGGTTCATGCGCAGCACGACGTAGGTGTCCTGGCCGCCGGAGCGGCGCTCCGAGGTGGAGCGATACAGGTCGCCGGTCAGGGTCAGGTCGTCGGTGGCCTTCCACTCGCCGTTGATGCCGTACAGCGCGGTATCGACGACGCGGTACTGGGTCTGGTTCAGCAGTTCCGGATTGAGCCGCAGCTCCGGGTCCGGGTTGTCCATGGTGAAACCGGTGACGATGCCGTTCTGCACGGTGATGTCGGACCAGCGCCCCGGCGCGAACAGCGGGTAGTAGGACTGCTGGAAGGACACCTGCGGCGAATCCAGGCGCGTCTTCAACCCATCCACCACGATGCGCACCCGGTCGTTCGGACGCCACTCGATCTTGCCGGAATAGGCGCTGCGCTTCTTGTCCTCCAGGATCGAGCCGACCCGGAACTGGCCAGGGGCGATCAATCCGTAATCTTCCGGGTCCAGTTCGCCGTTGCCGTTGAGGTCGATGTTGCCGCCCCAGGCGTTGCCGTACCAGTTGGGATCGTTGGGGTCGGGGTTGCGCGTCCAGCCGCCGTCGTTGCCGGCGACGTCGGTGCGATCCTTGCGCTTGGCCTTGACCACGCCCAGCAGCACGCCGACGGTGTCGTTGGCGAAGGTGTTGCTGTAGGCGGCCGAAAACTTGTGTCCGTTGAGTTCGGACATCTGGTTGCGGTCGCCCTCCAGGCGCACGATGCCGTGCTGTCCGGGCCGGTCGAACGGGCTGGCCGAACGCAGGTTGATCAGGCCGCCGATGCCCCCTTCGGTCAGCGAGGCCTGCGCGCCCTTGATCACGTCGGCACCACTGATCACGTCGGCGGGCAGGACGTCGAAGGCAAAGTCGCGACCGGCGCCATCAGTCGCCAGGATGCGGCCGTTGAATGTGGTCAGCGTGAACTCCGGGCCGAGGCCGCGCACGCTGACCTTCTGTCCCTCGCCGCCGGCCGTGCGCGAGATGGCCACGCCGGTAATGTGGCTGAGCGAGTCGGCCACGTTGTCGTCGGGGAACATGCCCAGTTCGAGCGCACTGATCGAATCCTGCACGGTGCCGGCATCGCGCTTGAGTTCGGTCGAGCGCGCCATGCTGCCCCGCTCGCCGGTGACCACCACGGTGGCCAGCTCGGTGGCGGCGCGCGGCGTGCCCTGGTCGACCGGGACCGCCTGCGGGCTCTGCGTCGTGGCGGCGCTGGCAGGCGCTGTCTGGGAGAACGCCGCCGCCGGTATCAGTAGCGCCAGGGCGACGGCACAAAACAGTGTGTTTCGGTGAAAGGATGCGGCGTTCAAAGGCTCTCTCCTGGGGGCGCGATGGCGGACCTTACATCTAAACAACGAAACCGAGCCTATATCATGTTTCGTTTCGTATCAATAGCGAAATACAACGAAATGCGGCATAATTTCGCCACCCGTCGGAACTCCCAAATGGCCGCTACTCGCGATACCAGTCAACGACGCCTCCAGATCAGCGAACTCGTCCGCCAGCAAGGAAGCGTCCAGGTCAGCAGGCTCGCCGACCGCTTCGGCGTGAGCGCGCAGACCGTGCGCAAGGATCTGCGCTACCTGGCCGAGCGCGGCGTGATGGCGCGCGCCTACGGGGGCGCGATCGACAGCGGCGTGATCGGCAACGGCAGCCCCGCCGAACCCAATTACGAAGCGAAAATCACCAGCTACCTGGCCGAGAAGCGCCGCATCGGCGTGCGCGCCGCGACCCTGATCAAGCCCGGCGACACCGTTGCCATCGACTCGGGCACCACGGCCATCCAGCTGGCCAAGGCGTTGCCGGACATCGACATCACCGTGGTCACCAACGACTACGGCGTGCTGACCGCGCTGGCATCCAAGCCGAGCATCAACCTCGTCATGCTCGGCGGCGAACTGCGCCGGCGCAACATGGCGTTCTACGGCGGGCTGACGGTCGAGGCGCTGGACGCGCTGCACGTGGACAAGCTGTTCCTCGGCGTGGATGGTTTCGACCTGGAGCGCGGCATCACCACCCATTACGAGCCCGAGGCCCTGCTCAACCGCAAGATGGTGGAGGCCGCACGCGTGGTCATTTCCATCACCGACAGTTCGAAGTTCGGCAAAGTCTGCCTGCACCGCATCATCCCCGTCACCGCGTTGAACGTGTTGATCACGGACACCGGCGCACCCGAGGACATCATCCAGGCCAGCCACCAGCTCGGTTTCGAGTTGTTGCTGGCCTGAGAGCAGGGATTCGGGATTCGCAAAAGCATGAGAGCGCCGCCGCCGCAGGAGCCCGCTCGCCGGCGATGCTCCTGACGCTCCCGCAAATCCCCAATCCCCCATTCACTGCCCCGAGCTTGTCGAAGGGCCCTATCCCGGCTCAAAAGCATCGCCCGCAGGCGGGCTCCTACGTGCCCGGCCTGACGAACACGCGCATCGCATTGCCGTAGTAGATCTTGTCGATCACCGCGCGCGGCAGCGCCAGGCCCGGCACGTCGGCGTGGATCATGTCCACGTGCTGCGTCTCGCCGGTGGCCAGGTAGCGCCAGTCGGAGCTCCACGCCGCGTGCGCCTCGCGGCGGAACTCGGCGGGGTCGGCATCGGGGCCGTAGGTCAGGTCGGTGCCGTACATCACCCGATCCTGGTAGCGGATGAAGAAGTTGCGCACCTTCTCGCGGTCGCGCACCGACTGGTATTGCACCTGGCTCATGCGCGCGGCCATGTCCACGGTGGCATCGGGAAAACGGTCGAGGAAGGCGGCGATGCGGTCGACGTCATACTCCAGGCTGGCCAGATGCGCGCCGACGAAGCGCAGCTTCGGGTGCGCGGCCACGAAGCGGTCGCGCACCGCCATCAGATCCTCGTAGCGCGGCATCTCCGGATGCAGGTGCATGTAGTACTCCGGATGCTTGCTGAAGTACTCGCGGTCGTTGTCGGTGGTCATCTGGTCCAGCGGCAACCAGCAGTTGCGCGGCTCGCCCTGGTGGTCGACCAGAGCCACGCCGAGCGCGCGCACCTGCTCGGCCACGGGCGCCAGGCCCGGATCGTCGAGCATGATCAGTTTGCCGTCGGCGCTCCGCTCCGCGAGGCCCACGTTTTTCCAGATTTTCACTGCCAGGGCGCCCGCCGCCACGTCGCGGGCAAGTTTCGCGTCGACGCGTTCGGTCCAGCCCGGCGTGCCGAACCCCTTCATCGAGAAGGTGGTGGCCCAGTGGAAATGCGCCGGGTCCCTTGCCGCCAGGGCCACGGCGGCCGCGTGCTGCCGCGCGATGCTCGGGAAGTCGGGGTAGTCGACGTTGATCGACAGCAACTCGAAACCGTCCGCGCGCGCCTGTTCGAGGAATGCCGGATCGGGCGTGTTGGCGTGGACGTGGGCGTCGAACTTGCGCACCTGGCTGAAGTCGGCCATCGAATAACTTTCCGCGGCATGCCGGCTCGCCGTCGCGCAGGCGCTGGAAAGGGCTGCCGCGATGGCCAACAGGGCAAGGACGGCGGGACGGAAGATCGTGTTCATCGGTCCACCTCGGCAATATAACGAAACATTTTCGAACCATACCGAAACGAAACGCTTGCATCAAGAGCAACGGCTGACGCAGAATCGGGACGACGTCTCAAGAGGAATTCGCCATGCGCCCGATCGGACGACGCACTGTATTGAAGCTCGTGGCCGGCAGCGTGGCCGGTGGCGCGGCGTGGCTCATGCTGCCGAAGGCGCTGGCGGCATCCCGGCCTGGCTATCCCGGTGCCGGCCGCACCGATGGCGGCACCGGCGCCACCGCCGGCGATGCAGTACTGGCGATCGCCTTCGATCACCGCCTGCACACGCGCCTGGTGGTCCGCGGCAAGCCGCTCACGCCGTGGCAACCCAGCGAGAGCCTGCTGTTGGCCGATGGCGCGGTCGACGACTTCGCCATCACCGGCCACCGGGAACAACCGATCGCCGACGCGCGTCACGGCAGCGGTCACCAGTCGATCGTCACCGGCCGTTCCGGCAACCTGGAAAAGGAAGTGGCGCTGACCTTCTTCGACGGTCTTCCCGGCTTCGCCGTGCTGCAGACGCGCTACCGCAACCTGGGCAGCACCGCCGTGCAGGTCGCCGGCTGGCGCAATGCCGCGCATGAACTGGCCGAGGCGCCCGGCGGTTTCTGGAGCTTCTCCGGCACCACCCACACCGATCGTCGCGACTGGGTGCAGCCGATGGCTGCCGGGTTCGACCAGCGCAACACGCTGGGGATGGATTCGTCCGACTACGGCGGCGGCACGCCGGTGGCCAACATCTGGCGCCGCGACGTCGGCCTGGCGGTCGGTCATGTGGAGCCGGTGGTGCGTCCGCTGGATCTGCCGGTGCGCAAGACCGACCGCGGCGCGCACATCGCGGTCGAATCGCTGCAGGCATCCGCCCTGGCGCCGGGCCAGGCCCTGGTCACCGAACGCACTTTTCTGGCGGTGCACACCGGCGATCATTTCGCGCCGCTGCTGCAGTACCGGCAATACATGCAGGCCGAGGGCCTGGAGGCGCCGCGGGCTCCGGAATCGGCCTTTGCGCCGGTGTGGTGCGCGTGGGGCTACGGCCGCGACTTCACCGTCAAGCAGATCCTGGACACGCTGCCGAAAGCGCGCGAGCTGGGCTTCGGTTGGGTGGTGATGGACGACGGCTGGCAGACCAACGAAGGCGACTGGCGCATCGACAGGCGCAAGTTCCCGCGCGGCGATGCCGACATGCGCGACTTCACCGCCAAGGTGCGCAGCCAAGGCATGCACCCGCGCCTGTGGATCGCGCCGCTGGCCGCCGACCCGGGCAGCGACGTGCTGCACGACCATCCCGACATGCTGCTGCTGGACCAGGACGGCGGGTTCCAGAAGGTGACCTGGTGGAACGCGCTCACTCAGTGCCCGGCCTACCAGCCCACCGTCGACTTCTACGTGGCCCTGGTGAAGAAGGTCATCGGCGACTGGGGCTTCGAGGGCATCAAGTTCGACGGCCAGCACCTCAACGCCGTGGCGCCCTGCTACAACCCCGCGCACAAGCATGCGCATCCGGGCGATTCGGTCGAAGGCCTGGCCACGTTCTGGCAGGCCATCCACCGGGCGGCGCACGAGGCCAACCCGCAGGCGGTGGTCGAGCTGTGCCCCTGCGGCACGGCTTTCGATTTCCACAACCTGCCGGCCACCGACCAGTACCCGGCGTCCGACCCGACCTCTTCGTGGCAGGTGCGCAGCAAGGGCAAGAGCATGAAGGCGCTGATGGGCTCGCGCAGCAGCTATGCGGGCGACCACATGGAACTGTCCGATCGCGGCGACGACTTCGCCTCCACCGTCGGCATCGGCGCGATTCCCTCCACCAAGTTCACCTGGCCGAAGGACACCGAGCATCCCTCCGAACCGCTGCCGCCGGGCGGCCTGGTGCTCAATCCGGAGAAGGAGGCGCTATGGCGCAAGTGGGTGGCCCTGTACAAACAGCACATGCTGCCCAAGGGCGAATACCTTGGCACGCTGTACGACATCGGCTTCGACAAGCCCGAGGCGCACGCCATCGCCAAGGACGGGGCGATGTACTACGCCTTCTACGCCGACCAGTTCAAGGGCACGGTGCCCTTGCGCGGTCTGGGCGCCGGACGCTACAAGGTGCGCGACCTGTTCAATGAAGTCGACCTTGGCGAGGTGGATGCCAGCGGGGCGAACCTGCCGGTGGCGTTCAAGCACTTCGTGTTGCTGCAGGCCACGCCGCTGGGGACGCCGGCATGAGCCTGGCAGCCAGCGCGGTCGCCGCGCCACGCCGTCGCCCCTGGCTGGTCTTCGCCGTCACCACCGTCGCGCTGTGGGGTGTGTGGGGCGCGCTGTCGCCGCTGTCGGCCGAGCACGGTTTCCCCGAAACGCTGGTGTATTGCGTGTGGGCGCTGACCATGATCCCGCCGGCGCTGTACATCCTGTGGCGCAGCGGCTGGGCGCTGGAGCATTCACCGCGCGCGATCGGCTACGGCATGGCCATCGGCCTGCTCGGTGCCGGCGGGCAGATGCTGCTGTTCCACACGCTGACCATCGGGCCGGCGTATTTCGTGTTTCCGATCATCTCGCTGTCGCCGGTGGTGACGATCGCCCTGTCCTTTGCGTTCCTGCGCGAGCGCACCGGCTGGAGCGGCGCGCTGGGCATCGTGCTGGCGCTGGTGGCATTGCCGATGCTGGACCTGTCGTTCGGCCGCGGCGCCGGCGGCGGACTGGGCTGGTTCCTGCAATCGCTGCTGATCATGCTGGCCTGGGGCGTGCAGGCTTACTTCATGCGCCTGGCCAACCACACCGTGCGCGCCGAGAGCATCTTCTTCTACATGATGCTGGGCGGCCTGCTGCTGGCGCCGGTGGCGCTGGCGATGACCGACTGGTCGCAGCCGATCAACACCGGCATCGACGGCCCGTGGATGACCGCGGCGATCCAGTTGCTCAATGCCGTCGGCGCGCTGACCCTGGTCTACGCCTTCCGCCACGGCAAGGCGATCGTGGTGGCGCCGCTGACCAATGCCGGCGCCCCGCTGGTGACCGCCGCGCTGGCGCTGGTGTTCGCCAGCATCGTGCCGGGCCCGCTGAAAATGATCGGCCTGGTGCTGGCCCTGATTGCCTCGTTGCTGTTGGCACTCGAACCGGAGGCCGTGGCCGAAGCCGAGGGCGATCCCGACGTTTCCACCCCCTCCCCCGAATGGACTCCGTCCCCATGCACGTCCTCTCCGAGCTCATCGCCCGTCACAAGCAGGGACACGCCGGTGGCGTGACCTCGATCTGTTCCGCGCATCCCCTCGTGATCGAAGCCGGCCTGCGCCACGCGCAACGCACGGGACAGGCATTCGTGCTGTTCGAGGCCACCTGCAACCAGGTCAACCAGGACGGCGGCTACACCGGGATGAAGCCGGCCGATTTCGTCGCCTTCGTGCACGCGATCGCCGACCGCGTCGGCTTCGACCGCGCGCGCATCGCGCTGGGTGGCGATCACCTGGGGCCCAACCCGTGGACGTCGCTGGACGCGGACGCGGCGATGGACAAGGCCGAGGTGATGGTGGCCGCGTACGTGGCAGCCGGCTTCCGCAAGATCCACCTGGACTGCTCGATGGCCTGCCGCGGCGATCCCGAGCCGCTGCCGGAGGCGGAGATCGTGCGCCGTGCGGTACGCCTGTGCCGGGCCGCCGAGGTCGCTCACGCGCAGGCCGGCGGCGAGGCGCCGGTGTACGTGATCGGCACCGAGGTACCGGTGCCCGGCGGTGCCACCGAGGCCATCGAAGGCCTCGCCGTGACCACGCCGCAAGCCGCGCTGGCCACGATCGAGGCGCATCGCCAGGCCTTCGCCGCCGCGGGGCTGGACGCCGCATGGCAACGCGTGATCGCCTCCGTGGTGCAACCGGGCGTGGAGTTCGATCACCACGACGTGGTGGATTACGACCCGTCGAAAGCGCGCGAACTGAGCCACGCCATCACCGGCGTGCCGGGCATGGTGTTCGAGGCGCACTCGACCGACTACCAGACCCGCGACGCGCTGGCGGCGCTGGTACGCGATCATTTCGCCATCCTCAAGGTCGGCCCCGGCCTGACCTTCGCCCTGCGCGAGGCGCTGTGGGCGCTGGACGCGATCGAGCAGGAGTGGATCGGGGATGCGCGTCGGGCACGCCTGCGCGAGGTAACCCTGGCGCGCATGCGCGAGCAGCCCGGTTACTGGCGACGCTACTACCACGGCGAGGGCCACGCGCTGACCATCGACCTGCAATACAGCCTCAGCGACCGCATCCGCTATTACTGGCCGGACCCGGTGATCGAGCAGGCCTGCCAGCGCCTGTTCGACAACCTGCGCGCGACCCCGCCGCCGCTGCCGCTGATCAGCCAGTTCCTGCCGCACGCGCTGCGCGCGCTGCGCACCGGCGGCGCGACCAACGACCCGCTCTCCCTGACCATGGCACACATCAGTGCCGCACTCGACGACTACCACCATGCCTGCCATGACCATGACATCCACTGAGTACCTGGGCGCGTCCGAGTCCGAGCTGACCGCCGCGGGCGCGCTCTGCACCGCACGCGAGATCGAGCAGCAGCCACGGATGCTGCAGCGGACCCACGCGCTGGTGGCCGGGCTGCATGCGCAGATCCGGGCGTTTGCCGGCCCGCTGATCGACGACCCTGCCGCGCGGGTGATTCTGACCGGCGCCGGCAGCTCGTCCTATATCGGCCAGTGCGTGGCGCCGCTGCTGGACCGCCGGCTGGCCGCCCGCGTGGACGCGGTGCCGACCACCGACATCGTGTGCGCCCCGCGCTTGTATCTGGAGCCGGAACAGCCACTGCTGCTGGTCTCCTTCGGCCGTTCCGGCAACAGCCCCGAAAGCCTGGCCGCGGTGGAACTCGCCGAGTCCCTGGTGCGCGACGTGCGCCACCTGGCGATCATCTGCAATGCCGACGGTGCGCTGGGCAAGGCGCCGGTTGCCCGTTCGATGACCCTGCTGCTGCCGGCCGAGACGCACGACGCCGGCTTCGCCATGACTTCCAGCTTCAGCTGCATGATGTACGCGGCCATGGCCGCGTTGTTGCCAACCGGCCGCATGGACGCGCGCATCGACGCCATTGCCGAGGCCACCGCGCGGGTCATCGCCGGATCGCTGCCGGCACTGAACGAGCTGGCGCGCGGCCAGTACGACCGCGTCGCCTACCTTGGCAGCGGCGTCTTGCAGGGGCTGGCCCGCGAGGCGGCGCTGAAGCTCGGCGAGCTCACCAATGGCGCGGTGGCGACCTGCTTCGAGTCGCCGCTGGGTTTCCGCCACGGGCCCAAGACCTTCGTCACCGAACACGCCCTGGTAATGGTGTTCGTGTCCAACGACCCGCTGACCCGCCGCTACGACCTCGACCTGGTGGACGAGCTGCGTCGCGACGGCCGCGCGGCGCGCATCATCGAGGTGAACGCCCAGCCGCGCGCTGCCGCGGGTGCCGACGGCATCACGGTGCCGGCGATGGCCGATGCCGCCGATGCGGATCTGCTGTGGCCGTACCTCGCCATCGCGCAGATCCACGCCTTCCTCCGTTCGCGCGCCATCGGCGTGACGCCCGACAATCCCAACCCCGCGGGCCTGGTGAACCGCGTCGTGCAGGGCGTGCGCCTGTACGCTCTGAGCGCATGAATCGGGTGACTTACCTGGGCGTGGACGGCGGCGGAACGAAAACGCGTTTCGCCCTGATCGACGCTGACGGCCGACTGCTCGGCGAAGCGGAGCTCGGCACGACCTACCATCCCCATGTCGGGCTGGACGGCGTGCGTGCCATCCTGGCCGAGGGCGTGACCGCGGTGCTGGGCACCGCCGGCCGGACCCTGGCCGACATCGGCCATGCCTTCTTCGGGCTGCCCGCCTACGGCGAGGACAGCCGCGCCACCGCGCTGTTGCAGGCATGCCCCGCGGCGATCCTCGGCCACGACCGCTACACCTGCGACAACGACATGGTGTGCGGCTGGGCCGGCTCGCTGGGCTGCGCCGACGGCATCAACATCGTCGCCGGCACCGGTTCGATCGGCTACGGCCAGCGCCAGGGCCTCGCGGCCCGCGCCGGCGGCTGGGGCGAGGCGTTCTCCGATGAAGGCTCGGCCTACTGGATCGCCATGCGCGGACTCAACGCCTACTCGCGCATGAGCGACGGGCGCCTGCCCCGCGGCCCGCTGCACGCGATCCTCAACGCGCACTTCCAGCTCGACAACGACCTGGACATCTGCGCCCATGTCTACGGCGGCAACTCCTACGCCCGCGGCGACCTGGCGCAGCTCTCGCGCCAGGTGGCCGAGGCGGCACGGGCCGGCGACGGCGTGGCCGCCACCATCTTCCGCGACGCCGGCCACGAGCTGGCCGGCATCTGCGACGCACTGCGACTGGCCCTGCACTTCGAAGCCGGCGAAACCGTACCGGTGTCCCATTCCGGCGGCGCCTTCAATGCCGACGAACTGCTGCTGGCACCGCTGCGCGAGGCGCTTGCCGCCGCAAGCACGGATTTCGACCTGCGGCCGCCGTTGCACGCGCCGCATTACGGCGCCGCGCTCTACGCGGCCCGGCTCGCCGGCCACCCGGTGCAGGCGGCAACGCGGGCTGCCGTCGCCCCCTGAGCGAGACTGTCCGGTTCGCCGCGGACTTTTGCCGGGACCGCCCTACAAGCCTTTCGCCGCCTGCGCCACCGCGCGGAACAATGCGCGGCCCTTGTTCATCGTCTCCTCCCACTCGGCGGCGGGGTCGGAGTCGAACACGATGCCTGCGCCGGCCTGCACGTGCAGGCGGCCGCCGTGGATCACCGCAGTGCGGATCGCGATGGCGGTGTCGGCGTCGCCCCACCAGCCGATCCAGCCGATCGCGCCGCCGTAGATGTTGCGCTTGTGCGGTTCCAGCTCCTGGATGATCTCCAGCGCGCGCACCTTCGGCGCGCCGGAAAGCGTGCCGGCCGGGAAGGTCGCCTTGAGCACGTCCATGTAGCTCAGGCCTTCGCGCACCGTACCCTGCACCTGCGAGACGATGTGCATCACGTGCGAGTAGCGCTCGATCGCGAACGAGTCGCCCACTTCCACGCTGCCGGTCTCGCTGATGCGGCCGAGATCGTTGCGGCCGAGGTCGATCAGCATCACGTGTTCGGCGCGCTCCTTCGGATCGGCCAGCAACTCCGCTTCCAGCGCGCGGTCCTCTTCCTCCGTGGCGCCGCGCTTGCGCGTGCCGGCGAGCGGGCGCACCACCACCTTGCCGCCCTTCAACCGCGCCAGGATCTCCGGCGAGGAACCCACGATCTGGGTGTCGCCGAGATCGACGAAGTACATGTAGGGCGAGGGATTCATCGCGCGCAGCGCGCGGTACACGTCCACCGGCCGCGCGTTGAAGCGCACGGAAAGGCGCTGTGACGGCACCACCTGGAAGATGTCGCCGGCGCGGATGTATTCCTTCGCGCGCTCGACCATCGCCTCGAACTCGTCCCTGGTGAACGAGGACTTGAAGTCGCTCTCGTCCAGCGCGACCGACTGGGTCAGCTGCGGATACGAGGCGCCGCCCTGGCGCAGCCGATGGACCAGCGCATCGAGCCGCCGCTGCGCCTGCGCGTAGGCGTGCGGCTGCGACGGATCGGCGTGCACGATCAGGTACAGGCGACCCTTGAGGTTGTCGAATACCGCCACTTCCTCGGCCAGCATCAGCAGCACGTCGGGCGTGCCCAGCTCGTCGAGGCGGTCCCACTGCGCCAGCCGCGGCTCGATGTAGCCGATCGTCTCGAACCCGAAGTAGCCGACCAGGCCGCCCGAGAATGCAGGCAGCTGCGGCAGCTGCGGCACGTCGTACTGCGCGCGCAGCTTCTCGATCTCTGCCAGCGGATCGTCGAGGTGGCGGCGCTCGGTGATCTCGCCGGAATCCTCCACTTCCAGCTCTTGCCCGCGCAGGCGGAACACCCGCTTCGCCGGCAGGCCGATGATCGAGTAGCGTCCCCAGGTGGCGCCACCCTCGACCGACTCGAACAGGAAGGTGTACGGCCCGTCGGCGAGTTTCAGGTACACCGACAAGGGCGTGTCGAGGTCGGAGAACACCTCGCGCACCAGCGGGATGCGCGTGTGGCCGCGAGCGGCCAGCGCGTCGAATTCGTCTCGGCTGATGGGATCGGGAGAGCTCACGGGTCGCGGTTCCGGATGGGCACGAACGGGAAACGGCCATTGTAGGCCAAGCGCAGGCGGCACCGCGGCGCGCTTGATACGCTGGTGGCGGCGGTCTACTCTCGACGGTCGGGCTACAGGGGACCGTGCGTGGATCAGTACTGCGTCGTAGTGTGCGGCTTGCGGGCCGGTGCGTCGGACGAGGCTTCGACGTGGGCGCCGGTGGCGGCCGCGCTGAGGATGGAACCCGACGAGTTTTCCCGGCGCGTGGTCGCCGCGATGCCGCGGATCGTGCGCCAGCAACTGGACCGCTCCAGCGCCGAGCGCATCGCGCAGTTGCTGCAAGGCCTGCACGTCGACGCCCGCGCGCTCCCCGGCGACGAACAACTGGCGTACATCGACCGCGACGGCAGCAGCCGCGGGCCGTTGCCGCAGTCGGCGGTGGACGCGTTCATCGCGCCGGGCGAGTCGTATCGGCTGCACGGCAGCCCGGTGTGGCAGATCTGGCCGGGGCCGCTGGATTGCGAATCCGCGAGTCCGCCGGCACAGGCGTTCGACGAGGTAATGGCCGCGCCCGTCGAGGAAGCCTTCGCTGTGGCACCCGCCGAGCCGCTCGACGATGAACCGCCCGCGCCCGCGGTCGCGACCCCGTCGCCCGGCCTGCCGCCGCCCTTGCCCACCGCGTCGTCGCCCGCGGCCGTCGCGCCGACGGCCGACGACGAGCTGGCGCCAGACGACGCACTGATCAATCCGCCGTCGGACGAGCCTGTCGGCGAAGCCGATGTCGCCGCCCCGCCGGCCGAGGCCGCAACCCACCCGCCACGACGCTCGCGGCTGGGTCGCGTGTTGTTGCTGCTGGCATTCGTCGGCGTGGCCGCGTGGGCGTATCTGCACTGGGGTGCCGACACGCACGTCGACGATTCCCCGCCCCCGGCACCGGTCAGCCATGCGCAGCCGGCGAAGGGCATCACCGCGGTAGCGGCACCGGCGACATCGGCCACGGCGGCGCCCGCCATCGCCGCCTCCACCGCAGCGGCAAGCGCCAGTTCGACGCCCGCGACGGCGACTTCGGTCCCGGCTGCCGGTGGCACGGCCGTCCTGCCCGCGACGGCCGCGACCACGGCGGCACCGGCGGCACCGGCGGCGGCATCCAGCACGACGCCGGCCACGGCGTCCAGCGCGGCGCCTGCGCATGCGGCCAGTGCAACGGTCAAACCCGCAACACCCGCGGCGGCGGGCTCGTCGCCGCAGGGCTGAAGCTCAGGCGGTTTCGGTGACCGGCTCCGCTGCCGGCGTGGCATCGGTCGCCATGTCTGCCGGCGCCTCCGCACCACCGGCGAGGGCGAGCAAGGCCTGGTTCTCGCGCATCACCTCGCGCAAGGCCAGCAGCGCCCGCACGTTGCGCTCCAGCTCGGCGATCGAGATCGGGAAGAACCCGTCGTCGCGGTCGCTGACCACCCAGCTGCGCGCACGCGCCAGGTCGACCGGGATCTGCGCGGCATGCAGCGCCTCGACCACGTCCGCGGGACGCAATTCGGCCAGCTCGCACACCAGTCGCCACAGCCAGTTCATGCGCTGCGGATCGGTGGCGCGCAGCAGCGGCGGGCGGCGATAGGGTTGCCGGCTGAGGTTGGGGACATCCATGGCGACATTTCCGCGGGGGGCCGAGATGTCCGGATAGCGGCAAACGGCGGCGAAGCTTTAACCGCCCAGCCGATGCCGCGGCATGCCGCGCAGGGTCAGGGTGAACGCCACGCCGCTGCCGTCGTCGAGGTTGCGCGCGCTGACGCTGCCGCCGTGGCGCGCGGCGACCAGGCGCACCACGTACAGGCCAAGGCCCAGGTGCGGTGCCTCGCCGGGCACGGTCTTGTCGCGCAGGCTGACCAGCGAATCGAACAACCGACCCTGCATCGCCGCGGGCAGTGGCGGGCCCTGGTTGGCCAGCTCGATCTCGGCGCCACCCTCGAGCGCGCGCAGGCTCAGTCGCAGCCAGCCCTGCGCGGGAGTGAACGAGAGCGCGTTGTCGAGCAGCTTGTCCAGCGCCTGCGCGATCAGTTCGGGCGCGCCGTGCAGCGGCAGCGGCGCATCCGGCAGCCGGCAATCGAGCCGGCGCGTGCCGATCAGCGGACGGTAGCCGTCGGCGCAGCCACGCACCACGTCGCGCAGGTCGACGTCCTCCGGCTCGGCCGCTTCGATCGAGCGCTCCATCCGGCTCGACTCGCTCATCGCCCGCACCAGCGCCCCCAGCCGCGCCACGCCGTCGCGGGCGCGTTCCAGGTAGGGCTTGGCCGGGTCCGGCAACGCGGCGTGCTGCTGCAGCTCGTGTTCCAGGTTGTCCAGCGAGGACTTCACGATCGCCAGCGGCGTGTTCAGCTCGTGCGACAGCTTCGAGGCGAGCGTGCGCAGGTAATCGGTGTAGCTGCCCACGGCCACGAACAGCTTCTCGAAGCTGCGGGCGAGATCGCCGATCTCGTCCGGCGCGTCGATCATCGGGAAGCGGTCGGGATTCAATTGGCCGTCCAGACGTCCATCGTTGCGCTGCGCCTGCTCGACGGCATTGCGCAGCCGCGCCAGGCGCAGGCTGAGCCGGGTGGCGAATGCCAGCAGGATGCCGCCGGCCAGCAGCAGTACGCCGAAGCTGGTCAGCAGCACGCCGAACAGCGCGCGGTTGGCCAGCAGCGGCACGGTGCGGCTGGACTGCTCCAGCAGCAGCACGCCCTCGACCCGGCCGGCCCGCTCGATCGGCACCGCCGCGGCCAGCACCACGCTGCCGCGCTCCTCGCCGTGGCGCCAGCGGCTGACCGCATGGCCGGTGCGCGCCTGCTCCACCTCACGAGTGTCCAGCCGGGGCACGTCCTGCGCCCACAGGTTGGCGTCGTCCAGGCGAGTGGCCAGCAGCGAGCGATAGACCAGCGAGGCGAACCAGCCCGGGTCGCGCTCGGACGCGCTGCTGCCATGCAGGCGGCCGCTGCGTGCCAGCAGCCAGCCCGCCGGCGACAGCACGCGCGCCTGCACGCCCGTCGGCACCAGCTGCGCCAGCTCGCCGGACAGTGCGGGCGAATAGCGGCGCAACGGGCGCGACTCGACGGCCCGTCGGTCGCCGCCGCTGCCGGCGTCATAGGCGTCGATGCCCAGGCGGCTCAGCGCCAGGTGCGGCGGCAGGCGCAGCTCGACCTGGTAGCCGCTGCCATCCTCCTGCCAGCTCGCGCCGAGCTGATCGGGCAGGCCGGGCACCGGCGGGTCCAGCGGCAGCGCCTGCAACGGTCCCGGCGCGGCGCTGGCCAGCAGGTAGCGCCGCTGGCCGGCGGCGTTGCCCAGGGCGAGAATCAGATGGTCGGCCAGCAGCGCGTTCGCGTCTTCGGCATCGGCGCGGGTGCGGTGGGTGTCGGCCACCTGCGCATGCAGGTAGAAGCCGTCCGCATCCTCGGCCAGCAACAGCTGACCGCGTCGCGCGAACGGCTGGCTCCACGGCGTCAGCGGCGCCCAGTCGTCGCCGTAGCCGTCGACGGTGATCGGCGTGGGCACCTCCTGCACGTACCAGCTCGGGCCCTCGGCCGGTGGCAGCGCACGGGTCACCACCAGGCTGCGCGCCACCACCTGCGCCGAGGCCACCAGGGCCTGCGCCTGGCCGTCGCGCAGCAGCGACTCCATCTGGCGCACGTCGAACCAGCCGGCGACCGGCAGCGCCAACGTGCACAGCGCCACCAGCAGCAGCTTGCGGCGCAGGCTCATGCGTTTCCCGCCCGTCGCTCAGCGGGCATCGGCCGGCGCCGTGGCACGCTGGTAGTGCGAGGCCATCACCACGCGCATGAAGTCATCCAGCAGCGCGCGACGCGTGGGATCGCCATCGTCGAAAGCCATCGACCAGCTGTAGCGGATGCCGCTGGCCCGGCCCGGATCGCAGAACACCAGCACGTCGTCGACATGATCGCTGCCTTCGTAGACGCTCGCCTCGCAGGCCATGTGCGGATGGCGCACGACGAAACTGGTGGCCTTGCCCGCGGGGTCGAGCTGGAGGTAGCGCTTGCGGTCGGCCTGCACCTCGGCGGCCAGGCTGGGCAGCACGCGCGGCCACACGTTCAGCACCATGACCCGCTGCGGCTTGCCGCTCCACTCGCCCTGGTACAGCACCGCGTTGACGCCGATCGCCTGGGCGTAGGTGCAGCAGTCGCGCGTCCAGCCCGGCGGCGACGCCACCGCGATCGTCCAGGCCGGCGCATGGCCGTCGCGGGCGCCGCGGGCCAGCACGTCCGCGTCGGTGCCGGTCGCCCAGGTCAGCGCCGCGCAGAACAACAGTGCCATCGCCAGGCACAGGCGCACGCTCACGGCTTCCACCGGTAGCCGACGCCGTGCACCGTCTCGATCGCGTCGAAGTCGGGCGCCACCGCCACGAACTTCTTGCGGATGCGCTTGATGTGCGAGGTGATGGTGGCGTCGTCCACCACCAGCTCCGCCTCGCGCATCAGCTGGTCGCGGTTCTTCACGTGGCCGGGGAAGCGCACCAGCGTGTGCACCATCCAGAACTCGGTGACGGTGAGCGGGATTTCCTCGCCGTTCCAGGTGATGCGCATGCGCTCGGACTCCAGCTTCAGCGGGCCGTGCTCGAGCACCGTCTCGCTGGAGGCGGGCGCCTTCAGCGACTCGATCCGGCGGAACAGCGCGGCGATGCGCGCGGCCAGCTGGTGCAGGCTGGTGTCCTTGCTGAGGTAGTCGTCCGCGCCCAGGCGCAAGCCGGAGATCACGTCGAAATCCGAATCGCGCGCGGTGAGGAAGATCAGCGGCAGCGTCGACGATTTCGCGCGCAGTTCGCGGCACAGGTCGAAGCCGCCCTCCGGTTCGTCGCCCAGGCCGATGTCGATGATGACCAGCTCGGGCAACTTCATCGCGAACGCGCTGGACGCTTCCTGGCGCGAACCGTAGCCGCGCGCGTCGTAGCCGAAACGGTTCAGCGCCTCGACGTAGTTGGCGCGGATCAGCGGTTCGTCCTCGACGATGGCAATGCTGCGGCCCATGGCGCACTCCTTGGATGATGGCTGCAGCGTGCTATGCGCGCCGCGCGGGCGCAAGCGGTCGCAGCGCGCTGCCAGCGATTTGCCACAAGCCGGCGGCAAATCGCCCGGCAACCGTCGGCGCACGCGCCGCGATGGAGGCTTTGATGTGATCCACGCACTCCATCACGAGGTCACCCATGGACACCCGCCGCAACGAACACGACCCCCGCGCCGAACTGCACGGCTTCGAGCCGCTGCGCACCAGCCTGGCGCTGGGCGCCCTGCTGCTGGGCCTGCTGGTCGGCTTCTTCTGAAGGAGGCGCGTCATGTCCCATCATCCGTCCAGGCTCAATCCGTTTGCCGTGGTGGAAGTCGTCCGCGCACCCGGCGCGAAAGGAATCGCGCCGGGTGCGGCCCGGATTGCCAGCAACGACGACACCGATCCCGACTGGCAACCGCTGTAACCGTGTTCCTCCCCCTGGTGGTTGCTTGCCCCTCGCTTGCGAGGGGCTTTTTTCGTGCGCGTGCTGCCTGCCATTTGCCACGACTGGCCCGGAGCCCGCCGCCGGCGCGGCTCCCGCGCGACCTTCACGCGTGCGGCAATGCCATCGTGGCTCGGGCGACAGGAGGACACCGGCATGCATGAAGCAATACGGCTTTCGCACACATGGCGTCACTGGTTGATGGTCGGCAGCCTGATGCTGGCCGCCGGACTGGGTCTCGATGCGGTGTGGATCCACGCCAGGGTCGCGCTGACGCAGTGGCTGAACGCCCGCGCGGAGGCCCGATCCAGCCGGCTGCGGCCGCGACCTGCGCAGCGAACCTGAACGACACAGTTGGCAAATCGGCCACCGCGGCGGGAACCAACCGGCAGGGACCGGGTCGGATTAATTGATTGGCGATGTTCCTCTTTGCCGTGGAACGTGCCGGTGCGGGGTCTGAGTACTCCTGAGCAGGGCTTGCACCGGCACGCGCCAATCCATGGTGTTTTCCTCCTTGCGTCCCCGACGACGTTTATCCCGGTGCCTCCCTCCTGGCGCCGGGATTTTTTCTTTGTGCCGTCTGGCCAGGCGATCGCCTTGCGCATGGCGGCGATCATCCTCAACCGATCGCCTTGCGCATGGCGGCGATCTCGGCCGCGTAATCCTTCGCGTGGAAGATCGCCGAGCCGGCGACGAAGGTGTCGGCGCCGGCGCCGGCGATCGCGCCGATGTTGTCGGCGGTGACGCCGCCGTCGACCTCCAGCCGGATCGCGCGGCCGCTGGCTTCGATCCGTTCACGCGCCTGGCGCAGCTTCTCCAGCGTGCCGGGGATGAACTTCTGCCCGCCGAAGCCGGGGTTCACCGACATGATCAGGATCATGTCCAGCTTGTCCATCACGTAGTCGAGATGGTCCAGCGGCGTGGCCGGATTGAACACCAGCCCGGCCTGGCAGCCGGACTCCCGGATCAGCCCCAGCGTGCGATCGACGTGCTCGCTCGCCTCGGGATGGAAGCTGATCAGGCTGGCGCCGGCCTTGGCGAAGTCCGGCACGATGCGATCGACCGGCTTGACCATCAGGTGCACGTCGATCGGCGCGGTGATGCCGAACTTGCGCAGCGAGGCGAGCACCATCGGGCCGATCGTGAGGTTCGGCACGTAATGGTTGTCCATCACGTCGAAATGCACCCAGTCGGCACCCGCGGCGAGCGCCGCGGCGGTGTCCTCGCCCAGCCGGGCGAAATCGGCGGCGAGGATGGACGGGGCGATGATCGGGGATTGCTTGGGCATGGGTGGCTACCGGGCGGCTCGAAGACGACGTCTATTGTAGGAGCCCGCTCGCGGGCGATGCTCCTGCTCTTGCGAATGCCGAACCTCGAAGCCCGAAAAGGAGCGTCGCCCGCGAGCGGGCTCCTACTTGAATCCTCTTGCTTCCTTGATGCGGTCGTAGGCGGCGTTGATCTCGCTGGCGCGCGACTCGGCGCGCTTGCGCATGTCTTCGGGCAGGTCGCCGAGGCGGTCGGGGTGGTGCTCGGAGATCAGCTTGCGGTAGGCGCGCTTGATGGCGCGCTCGTCGGCGTTGCGGTCGATGCCCAGCACGGCATAGGGATCGGGCCCTTGCGGCGTGCGTTGCGGCGGCACGTAGCCGCCGCCATTGCCGTACTGCTGGCGGCCGCCGCGCGGGCCGCCCGCGCCCTGGTTCCAGGCGTAGCCCTTCATCGCCATCAGCGCCATCAGCTCCATGTCGCTGACGCGCAGCGCGAAGGCGAGCTGGCGCAGGATCGACATCTTCTCCGGCCCCGGATTGCCCTCGGACAGTACCGTCTCGATCACCACGTCCAGCACCGGGAACGCATGGTCGCGGCGCAGGCCGACCCAGCTGCGCAGCTCGGCGATGGTGCGGGTGACGTCGAACTCCGGCTGCTTGCCCGCATTGAAGCTGGCCACGGCCTGCGCGCGCTGCTCGGCGGTCAGGCCCATGCGCGTCATCAGCCGCTCGGCCACCGCGATCTCGGCCTCGGACACGCGACCGTCGGACTTGGCCACCGCGCCAAGCAGGGTGAACAGCGGGCCGACGAAACCGCCGGCCTCGGGCGTGGCCTGGCGGCGCTGGCTGTGGCGCAGGTTGTCGAAGATGAAACCGAGCACCGCGCCCACCACCGCGCCCGGCATGTGGCCGACCAGCAGGCCGAAGATGCCGAACCAGATCGTGTAGGTGAAACTCATGGCTGCACCTGCGCCGGCGCGGCTGCCTGCGCGCTGTACCAGCGTGCCAGCGCGTCGAGCTCGGCGGCGTTCAGCGGACCGATCGCCGCGCGCATCACCGGCACGTTGCGGCGGCCATCGCGGTACTGCTTGAGCGCATCGCGCAGGTAATCCAGCCGCTGCCCGGCCAGGTTCGGCACGCCGGGCATGTGCGCCTGCCCGGTCTCGCCGTGGCAGGCCGCGCAGAGGCCGAGCCGGCCGGGCCGGGGCGCAGATTGGGCAAGGCTGGGCGAGGCGGCCAGGCAAAGCGCCGCGATCAGGAATATTCGCATCGGCAACACATGGGGCCAAAGGATGCCAATTCTAGCAGTGCGCCCGATCGGCCCGGCGGCACGCTCCCGGCGCCGTGCCGGCAGTCGCTACAATAGACATTTGCCGCCTCGTGGAACCCGCCGTGCCCACCACCCTGCCCCAATCGAACCTGCCTGGCCTCGAGCTGATCCATCGCGGCAAGGTGCGCGATGTCTACGCGCTGGATGATCAGCGGCTGCTGATGGTGGCCACCGACCGGTTGTCGGCGTTCGACGTGGTGATGCCCAACCCGATCCCGGGCAAGGGCGAGATGCTCACCCAGATCTCCAACTTCTGGTTCGGCAAGACCGCGCACCTGGTACCGAACCACCTGCTCGACGTACCCCTGGCCGAGGTGCTGCCGCCCGGCACCGACCTCAAGTTGTACGAGAAGCGCGCGGTGGTGGTGCGGCGGCTGAAACCGGTGCCGGTGGAATGCATCGCCCGCGGCTACCTGATCGGCTCGGGCTGGAAGGATTACCAGGCCAGCGGTGCGCTGTGCGGCATCGCGCTGCCGACCGGCCTGAAGCAGGCGCAGCAGTTGCCCGAACCGATCTTCACGCCCTCGACCAAGGCGGCGGTGGGCGACCACGACCAGAACGTCAGCTTCGACGCCGTGGTGGACGCAGTCGGCGCCGACCTCGCCGGGCAGGTGCGCGACGCCACGCTGGCGATCTACCGCTGGGCCGCCGCCTATGCGGCCGAGCGCGGCATCATCATCGCCGACACCAAGTTCGAGTTCGGCACCGATGCGAGCGGCAAGCTCTACGTGATGGACGAGATGCTCACCCCGGATTCCTCCCGCTTCTGGCCGGCCGACGAATACCGCACCGGCATCAGCCCGCCCAGCTACGACAAGCAGTTCGTGCGCGACTGGCTGGAGACGCAGCACTGGAACAAGACCGCACCCGGCCCGGTGATCCCGGACGAGGTGATCGCACGCACCGCGGCCAAGTATGCCGAGGCGCTGCACAAGCTGGCCGGCATCCGGCTCGACTGAGGTTTCATCGAGGGGGAACGCTCATGCGCACCATGCAGGACTGGCTCGACAGTTACAGCAGCGACCACCAGAACCCGACCAACCAGATGTTCCACTGGTTCTGCGTGCCGCCGATCGTGTGGTCGGTGATCGCGCTGCTGTGGGCGGCCCCGGTGCCGTTCACCGCGCTGCGCCCCGGTTCGTGGGCGGTGCTGGTGATGGTGCTGGCGTTCTACTGGTACTGGAAGCGCTCGCACCGGCTCGCGGCGGGCCTGCTGATCGCGTTCGCCGTGCTGGGCCTGTTCACCAATTTCCTGTACTGGCGGCTGGGCGCGCCGGCGCTGGCGTGGTGGGCGGTTGGCGTGTTCGTGGTGGCCTGGATCGGCCAGTTCATCGGCCACAAGTACGAAGGCCGCAAGCCCAGCTTCCTCACCGATCTGTCCTATCTGCTGGTCGGCCCGGCGTGGCTGATGGCCAAGCTCTATCGCAAACTGGGACTCCGCCAGATCACATGAATACCGCACTTGCCGTGACCAGCACCCTGCTCTGGTGGGTGCTCTACAGCAGCATGGCGGCGCTGGTGTTCGCGCTGATCGGCTGGTCGGTGCTGCGCTGGACCGAGCGCTGCGCGGTGGTGTTTAACCGCGTCTACCTCGCCTGCCTGCTGTGGACGATGCTCGGACTGTTGCTGGTGTTCCTGGTGGCCGTCTACGAAGGCGCGGTGCATCCACCCTACGGCGGCCTGCTGCACTCGGGCCTGCTGCGCGTCGCGCTGGTGCTGGACATGCTGCTCGGCGCGGTCCTGCTGTGGCGGCTGGTGCCGCGCATCGACGCCCGCCGCATCCGCCCCGGCAGCGCCTGCATGGCGGTGGCCGCGAGCATGGCGATCGGGTTCGGCGTGGCCACCACGCTGGTGTAGCCAGACCGCACGAGGCGCGGGTCAGCCCGCGCCTCGTGCCGGACACGCCGGATCAGTGCGCGAGGATCGCCGCGCCGAAAATGAGCACGACGAGGAAGCCCAGCACCATGCCGGCCACCATGTTGATCAGCTCGACCACGCAGGCCTTGCCGAAGCCGATCTCGCTGCCGTCCGCGGCCCGCAGCAGGTAATTCACCACGACGGCACCGACGAGGAAGGTCACGATCAGCGACAGCACGCTGCTGTGCACCACCATGCCGAGGATCAGCATCGCCGCGAACGCGCCGACATAGGTCAGCACCACCGCGCCCAATGCACGCAGGTAGGACGGCATGAAACCGACCACCAGGCGGAAGGACACGCTGAGGATCAGCGCGCCGAGCGCGATGCCCACGACGATCATGATCAGCATGGCGAATAGGCCCATGCCGGCCAACGCGGCAAACGTAGAAGTACCCATAAAATCCCCTGGATTGCGATGGAAGGAAAACCGCCCGGTGGCATCCCCATGCCTGGCCGGGCGGCGGCTCCAGCCTAACCGATTCCCTGCGCGGCGGCAGCGCCGGAGTCAGTGGAAATCGCGCGAGCGACTGTCCAGCTCGCCCAGCCACGCGCTCATGTCGGTGAGCCGCCGGGCGATCAGGTGGGCCACGCCGTCGACGCACTCCCACTGCCCTTCCACCCCGAGCAGGCGCGCCTCCAGATACGCGCGCCATTGCCGCTCGGCCACCTGGCTCCACACCACCACGTTGATCGCGCCGTGCTCGTCTTCGATGGTGATGAAGGTGACGCCGCTGGCGGTCTGCGGGCGCTGGCGCTGGGTGACCAGGCCGGCGGCGCGCACCGTGCTCTGGTGCGCTTGGCCGCGGAGACTGCGCGAGTCGGCGAAACGCGCTGCGTGCAGGCGCGGGCGGATCAGTTGCAGCGGGTGCGGGCCGAGGCTGAGTCCGGTGCGCGCATAGTCCGACTGCAGGTTTTCCGCCACCGACGGCACCGGCAGCACGACGGCCTCTTCCGCCGGACTGGCGCGCCCGAACAACGGCAGCTGCGATTCGACCCCCGCCACCGCCCACTTCGCGCGATGGCGATGACCCGCCAGGCCGCGCAAGGCGCCCGCCTCCGCCAGCAGTTCCTGCTGGCGGCGGTCGATGCCGGTGCGGGCGCACAGCTCCGTCACGTCGACGAAGGCACGCACGGCGCGCGCCGCCGAAATCCGCCCGGCGACGTCTTCGCGAAAACCGCGCACTTGGCGCAGCCCGAGCCGCAGCGCCGGCTGATCGCGCCCGTCGCCCTCCAGCGTGCAGTCCCAGTCGCTGTGGCGCACGTCGACCGGGCGCACCGTGATACCGTGGCGCTGCGCGTCCTGCACGATCTGGCTGGGCCCGTAGAAACCCATCGGCTGCGCGTTGAGCAGCGCGCAGGCAAACGCGGCCGGCTCGTGGCATTTCAGCCAGCAGCTGGCGTAGACGATGCCGGCGAAACTGGCTGCGTGACTCTCGGGAAAACCGTAGCTGCCGAAACCCTTGATCTGCTCGAACAATCGCGCGGCGAACTCGGCGGTGTAGCCGCGTTCGAGCATGCCGCGCATGATCCGCTCGCGGTGATGCTCCATGCCGCCGTGGCGTTTCCACGCCGCCATCGCGCGGCGCAGCTGGTCGGCCTCGCCGGCCGTGTAGCCGGCCGCCACGATCGCCAGCTTCATCACCTGCTCCTGGAACAGCGGCACGCCCAGGGTGCGTTCGAACACCGCCTTCAGATCCTCCGAGGGATAGTCCACCGGCTCCTCGCCGCGCCGGCGGCGCAGGTACGGATGCACCATGTCGCCCTGGATCGGGCCGGGCCGCACGATCGCCACCTGGATCACCAGGTCGTAGAAATTTTCCGGGCGATGCCGCGGCAGCATCGCCATCTGCGCGCGACTCTCGATCTGGAACACGCCGACGGTGTCGGCACGCTGGATCATCTCGTACGTTTGCGGGTCTTCGGCCGGCAGCGTCGCCAGGCTGTAATCCTGGCCGCGATGCGCGCGCAGCAGGTCCAGGCAACGGCGCACGCAGCTGAGCATGCCCAGCGCCAGGCAATCGACCTTGAGCAGGCGCATGGTGTCGAGGTCGTCCTTGTCCCACTGGATGATGGTGCGATCGGGCATCGCCGCGTTTTCCACCGGCACCAGCTCGGCCAGCGGCGCGTCGCTGATCACGAAGCCGCCCACGTGCTGCGACAGGTGCCGCGGCATGTCGCACAACTCGGCGGTAAGTTTCAGCACCCGGCGCAGTACCGCGCCCTGCGGGTCGAAACCGTGTTCGCGCAGGCGTTCGTCCAGCGATTGCTCACCGCGCCAGCCGAAGATGCCGCTCAGCTGGTCCACCTGGTCCGGCGGCAGGCCCAGCGCCTTGGCCACGTCGCGCACGGCGCTCCTGCCGCGATAGCAGATCACCGTGGCCGCCAGCGCGGCACGCTCGCGACCGTACTTGGCATAGATGTACTGGATCACTTCCTCGCGCCGCTCGTGCTCGAAATCCACGTCGATGTCGGGCGGCTCGTTGCGCTCCTTGCTGATGAAACGCTCCACCAGCAGGTTCATCCGCGCCGGGTCGACCTCGGTGACGCCGAGCGCGAAACACACGGCGGAGTTGGCCGCCGAGCCGCGACCCTGGCAGAGAATCCCCTTGCTGCGGGCGAAGTGCACGATGTCGTGCACGGTGAGGAAATAGGACTCGTACTTCAGATATTCGATCAGGCCCAGCTCGTGCTCGATCTGTGCGCGGACTTTCTCCGGCACGCCATCCGGCCAGCGCCAGCGCATGCCTTGTTCGGTGAGATGGCGCAGCCAGCTGCTGGCGCTGTGGCCGGCCGGCACCAGTTCGGCGGGGTAGCGGTATTCCAGTTCGTCGAGGCTGAACGTGCAGCGCGCGGCGATGGCGGTGCTTTCGAGCATCAGCGCGGCAGGGTAGATCGCACCCAGTGCCTCGCGCCGGCGCAGGTGGCGCTCGCCGTTGCGGAAGATCAGCGCACCGGCTTCGGCCAGCGGCACGCGATGGCGGATCGCGGTCAGCGTGTTCTGCAACGCCAGCCGGCGACGCACGTGCATGTGCACGTCGCCGGCGGCAACCAGCGGCAGGTCGAGGCTGTGCCCGAGCCGCTGCAGCTCGCGCAGGCGTTGCGCGTCGTCCGGCCCGTGATGCAGTTCCACCGCCAGCCACGCCCGCTCGGCGAAGGTGTCGCGCATCCAGCGACCGTGCGCGACATCGGGCTCGCGCCCGGGCAGCCACAGCGCGAAGGTGCCCGGCACACCATCGGCGAGATCGGCGCGCTGCAGCCGGTACGTGCCCTTGGCCGCGGCGCGGCGGCCACGGGTGATCAGCGCGCACAGTGCGGTATAGCCGGCCTTGTTCTCGCACAGCAGCACCAGTTTGGGGCCGTCGTCGAGCTGGAATTCGGCGCCGACGATCAGCTTCATGCCGGTGGTGCGCGAAGCTTCCAGCGCGCGCACGATACCGGCCAGCGAACACTCGTCGGTGATCGCCAGCGCCTCATAGCCGCAAACCTTCGCGCGTTCGAACAACTCGCGTGCACTGGACGCGCCACGGCCGAACGAGAAGTTCGACAGGCAATGCAGCTCGGCATACGCGTTCATGCGAACCAGCCGTGCAGCATCCAGCCGTCGCGCTCGCCCGGCGCGCAAAATGCCCAGCCGCGCTGGCCTTGCGCGGTTTCCACCACGTAGTAGTCGCGGCACACCTCGCCGCCATCCCACCAGCCGGTTTCCAGCCGCTCGGGGCCGGCCAGGATCTGCGGGGCGGGACCACGCAGGGGAATCGGCCGCTCGAGCAGCCAGGTCGGTCGCGGCGAGGGTTCCTGCCAGTCGTCATCGTGGGCCGTCACTTTCTGCGCCAGCTCGGGCCGCGGATCGGTGGTGCTGCCCAGCCGATGCACGGCGCGATCGCCCAGCCGGGCACGCAGGCGTTCGCGCAACTGTTCGATCGGCAACGCATTGGCGGGGCGTTCGTCGAACAGGTCGCGGCCGGCCGGCACGAACGCAGGCAGGTCGCGCGCGAGCAGGCGCATGGCGATGACCGGTTGCGGCAGTTGCACCTGCTCCAGCCGCGCGCGTGCCAGTTCGAACAGCATGCCGGCCTCGCGCTCGGGTGCGAGCAGGCCCACCTTCACCTCGGTGTATCCCTCGCGATGTTCCAGCTGCAACGTGAAACGCTGCACGCCGCCATCGCGACCGGCCAGGTAGGCGGACAGGTCGGCTGTCATCCGCCGCAGCGGAAACACCAGCGCGCCGATGGCTTCGACTTCATGCGTGAGTTCGATGCGCAGGTCGAAGCGGTCGGGTGGCCGATACGCTTCCAGGCCGGCCGGGGCCGCGCCGGTCAGCCGATCCAGCGCCAGCAGCAACTCCGCACCGAAGCGCCGGCGCAGGCCGTCGCGCGGCAGCGCCAGCAACTGGCCCAGCGTGCGGATGCCCATGCCCGGCAAGGCGTCGGCCGCCGCCGCAGGCAGGCGACTCTGCGACAGCGGGATGCGCTGCAGCGCGTGGCGCAGCTGCTCGTCGGTGAACACCGCCTGGCCGTCGGCGACACCGGTCAGCACGTGGGCCGCATGCGGCGTGGGCGCGGCGCTGATCCGGTGGCGGAAACCCAGCGCGTCGAGATCGGCACGCAGCAGGCTTTCCAGCCGCGGCCACGAGCCGAACAAGCTCAGGCTGCGGCTGACCTCCAGCACGATCGCGTGCGGCAACAGGCTCACCTCGGCGCTGTAGCGATAGGCCACCGCGGCCAGGAACCGATGCCAGTGGTCGACCCGCTCAGGCTGGTACGGCAGCGCCTCGAATTGCGCCAGCAGCGCCTGCGCCGCGCTCAGCCGCTGGCCCACGCGCAGGCCGGCCTCGCGCGCGGCCGCGTTCGCCGCCACGATGCTGCGCGCATGCCCGGTGCCGGCCACCAGCACCAGCGGCCCCGCGTCCGGGCGGCGGCGGAGGACACCGTCCAGTGCCAGCTGCGGCAACAAGATGCAAGCCCACAACATGCGCGGCCACCATCAATGCAGCGCCGCGGTGGGCAGCGGCAGCGGTTGCGCCGGCACCGCGCCGCCCCGGCATTTGCGCACCCATACCCGCGCCTGCGGCCGTGCCTCCAGCTCCAGCCGCAACGCCGCCGGCGAGGCATTGGAGAGATGCCGGCGATCGCGGAACGCGAAGGCCAGCGCGCGGCCGCCGTCGGCCGCCACCTGCAGGCGCCGCAGCGCGCGATCGTCCGCCTGCCGCGGCCACGCCAGCACCGCCGCGCAGCTGCCCGAGCGCAGGCATTGCTCCGTCGCCCACAGCACGTCGGCCTCGGTCGCGTTGACGATCTCGACCCGACGCATGTCCACGCCGTGCTGGCGCCAACCGGCCACGCAGGGCAGATACGGCGGCGCCACCAGCACCACCGGCCGCGCACCCTGGCTGAGGCGCGCCAGCGTGGGCAGCACCAGTTGCAGTTCGCCCACGCCATCCAGCGGCAGCAGGATTTCCGACAGCGCCGCCGCCGGCCAGCCGCCGCTGGGCAGCACCGCATCCAGCGCGGCCCAGCCGGTCGGCTGCTCGCCGGCCGGCGGCGGCTCGGCCCGGCCGCGCCAGACCCGGCGCGCATCGAGCAGGTTCGACAGGGGCAGCACGGCCGCCATCAGCCGCCCCTCAGCAGGCCGGCGAACAGGCCTTCGATGGCGAAATCCTCGGTGGGGTCGGGATCGATCGGCTGGTAACCGGGGCTGTTCGGCAGCAGCCGGATCACCTCGCCCTGCCAGTACAGCCGCTTGATCGTGAAGCGGTCGCCGCCGACGCGCGCCGCCACCACCTGGCCGTGCCGCGCCACCGGCGTGGCGTGCACGCCGACCAGGTCTTGGTCGAGGATGCCCTCGTCGCGCATCGAGTCGCCGACCACCCGCACCAGGTAATCCGGCGTGAGCCGGAACAGCCAGCGCGACACCCGCAGGCTGCGCTCGATCCGCGACTCGGAGAACAGCGGCTCGCCGGCGGCGATGCGGCCGACCAGCGGCAGCTCCAGGGTATCGGCATCCAGCGCGTCGGGCGCATCCACCAGGCGGATGCCGCGCGAGCGGTGCGGCTCGATCGCCAGCCGCCCCTTGGCCTCCAGCGAACGCACGTGTTTGAGCACCGCGCTGACGTGGGGCAGGCCCATCGCCTGGCCGATCTCCTCCAGCGTGGGCGCCTGCCCATCCCGTGCCACGCGGGCGCGGATGAACTCGAGGATGTTGGACTGGCGGCTGGTCAGGTGCAGGCTCATGGTTCCGGCATTTTCACCTCAAAAGGTGAAAATTGAAAGTACCCGGAAATCATCCCCGCCGACCTCAATTGCGCAGCGGCACCCGCGCGCGGTGGTCCGCGTCGGCGTTGCGGCCGAGCACGTCGGCACGTTGCAGGGCCCGCCGCGCATGGCGCTCCTCGCCCAGTTGCCGATAGACCCGGGCCAGCCCGAGGTAGAAACGCGGGTCGCCGTGGTACAGCCGGATGGCGCGCCGGTAGTGCTGCACCGCGCCGGCGTAGTCGCCCCGTTTTTCGTCGTCCATGGCCAGCAGGAACTGGAAGTACGGGTCCTTCTGCTGCACCTTTTCCAGTCGCTGCTGGAAGCGGGCGCGGCGCGCCTCGTCGCCCTGGCTGCGATACAGCGTGACCAGGTTGAACAGCGCGCCTGCATGCGTCGGGTCCAGCGCCAGCGCCTGCAGATAATTGCGCTCGGCGCCGCGCAGGTCGCCCAGGCGCAGCCGCAACACGCCGGCATTGGCCCGACCGCTGGCATAGCGCGGCGCCAGCTGCAGCGTCATCGCCATGTAGGGGGCGGCGACCTTCGGGTCGTCGTCGGCCAGCAATTCGGCGGCGCGGTTGTTGTAGTAGAGCGCCAGCAGGCGCTGGTCGGGAATCGGCTCGGGCTGGTGCCGCGCCAGCACCTCGTCGCGGGCCACGTCGACGGTGTAGCGCATGCGGCCGATCGCGACTTGCGCATTGACGTGGTTGAAGCGGTAGACCACATTGTCCTGCACGCGCCAGGCCACGACGTCGTCGATCTCCTGCGCGCGGGCCTCCAGCCCGGCCTCGCGCGCCAGCGCCACGGTGAGCAGGGTGAAGGTGAGGCAGTTGGCCTGGCGCAGCCGGTACGCCTGCGCCACCGTCAAGGTGGCGTCGGCGGCGTAGGTCATGCCCAGGCCGGAAGGATCGAACAGGAACGCCACCAGGCGCTGCAGCCGCTGCCGCTCCGACCCGCCACCGCCGGTGACCTGCTGCTGCAGTTGCGCGCGCAAGGCCGGCGGAATCGCCATGACCTGTTCGGGAGGCGGCATCGGCTCCGGCGGCGGCATGGCCGGGGCGGGCGCGGTGGCCACCGACCACGCCAGGATCGCCGCATGCATCCAGGCCACCATGCCGGAACCCTCCACGCACAAGGCGGGAACGTTTGACGCGGTCAGTCTAGACCTTTTCGCACGCACCGAACGGCGCGGTGAATCAGGCCTTGCGCAGCAGCCGGTACGCGGCGGTCTCCAGTGCGCTCACCCCTTCGGCGGCGAAGCCCGGCTGCTCGGCCAGGATGTCGCGGCGCTCCAGCAACTCCACCACCCAGTCGCGGCCGTAACGCTCGCGCACCTCGGCCTCGGACACGGCAAACGGCGGGCCCTGCTTTTCGTGCGGCGGATAGTCGAGCGTGATCAGCAGGCCGCGGCAGCCGACGGGCAGCCTTGCATGCAGTTCGTCCACGTAGCGACGGCGCAGCTCCGGCGGCAGCGCGATCAGCGCGGCGCGGTCGTACACCGCCGAGCAATCGGCGAGGAGGTCGGCGTCGAGCCCGAACACGTCGCCGCAGATCAGCTCGATGTTGCCGGCCACGTGGCGACGGCCACAGGCCGAGGCGGACACCTGCGGCGTCAGTTCGTGTTCGGCGAAGAACTGCTCCACCGCCAGCGGCGACAGCTCCACGCCCAGCACGCGATGCCCCTGCGCGGCCAGCCAGACCATGTCCAGCGACTTGCCGGCCAGCGGCACCAGCACGCGGGTGTCCGGCGCCAGTGCCAGCGCCGACCAGTGCGCGAGCAGCAACGGCGTGGGTCGATCCTGATGAAAGCCGGTGCGACCCTCGCGCCAGCGCCGATGCCAGAATTCGGGTTCCATGGCCTGTCTCCGGTGAACATGCCCGCGCACGGTAACAGGGTGTGCGTGACGCTTCAGCCGTGCCGGACCATCCAGCGCAGATAGCCCAGATACAGCACGGTGGCCACCAGCGGCAGCGCATGCCAGGCGTATGCACCGGCGCCGCCACCGCACACTTGCAGGCCCAGCACGATGAGCGCGCTGCACAGGCAGGCACCGGGCAGCACGAAGATCGACAGGTTCAGCACCCGCAACTGGCGCGGGCGCAGCGAACGCCCGCTGGCCATGCCGCCGCCGGAAAATGCCACCAGCATGAACAGCAGATACGCCAGCAGCAGCTGGCCGAACACTCCCAGCAAGGTCCATCCCCACGACATGCCGTTTCCCCCTTGCGCGCCACGCCGGCGAAGTATCGCAGGCCTTCCCCGACAGGTGCTGGAGACCGGAAACCGGCGGCAGCAATCGAGCAACTGAAAGATTGCATATCAGGCGCGGCGTGTGCATCATGCAACCTCAAGGTTGCCATTGAGGATGACCCATGAGTTCGTCGACCGATCGCATCGAACAACACATCCTGCTCCGTGCACCGCTCGAACGGGTGTGGCACGCATTGACCGACGCCCGCGCATTCGGCGCCTGGTTCGGCATGGCGCTGGACGGCCCCTTCGTCGCCGGGCAGCCGATCACCGGCACGATCCAGCCCACCCAGGTCGACGCCGACGTCGCAAAGTTGCAGGCGCCGCATGCCGGCACGCCGTTCACGCTGTACGTCGAGCGCATCGAACCGATGCGCGTGTTCGCCTGGCGCTGGCACCCCTACGCGATCGAGGCGGGGATGGACTACGACAAGGAGCCGACCACCCTGGTCACCTTCGAACTCGAAGCGGTGGCCGAGGGCATCATGCTGCGGCTCACCGAGTCCGGCTTCGACCGGTTACCGGCCGCGCGCCGCGACGCCGCACTGCGCGCCAACGCCGGTGGCTGGGCCATGCAGATGGGGAATATCGAGAAATATGTCGCCGCGCACTGAACGCTCCCGACGCAAGGCCGCCGCGTTGTCCGCCAGCGCGCCGGTGTTCGCCGCGCTGGGCGATGCCACCCGGCTGCGGCTGGTCGTCGCGCTGTGTGCCGGCGGCGCGCTGTCGATTGCCCAGCTCACCGCGGGTACCACCATCACCCGCCAGGCAGTCACCAAGCATTTGCAGGTGCTTGCCGATGCCGGCCTGGTGCAGGACTTGCGCCAGGGCCGCGAGCGGCTGTGGGAGTTCACGCCGGCGCGGCTGGACGAGGCACGCCAGGCGCTGGACGCGATCAGCGCGCAGTGGGGCGCGGCGCTGGCGCGGCTGCAGCGTTTCGTCGAATCGTGATGGCGAGCGCGGGCTGCCGAGGTGCCGCGGTGGATGCAACGGCGGCGTGATGCGCCGAAGCCGGGGCGCCTATGGCGCGCGGCAGCTCGACGGCAGGTAGGCGGCCTTGAGCGTGGTGCGGTTGGTGCCGATGGCCGACATGCCCTCCGGTGCCGGCGATTCGCCGCAGGCCCAGGCAATCGGGCTGTGCGGGCTGCCCTTCACCACCAGCGGCCGCAGGCTCAGCACCTGGCCTTGCAGGGCGCTGTTGATGTTCCTGTCGCGGAAACGGATGTTGATCACGCCGTCGTCGACGGTCACCGCGCCCACGTAATGGCCGATGATCGACCCCGCCGACGGCACGCCGCTGGCGCGGTTGTCCGCGGGGAAGTGACCGAACTGGCGGTAGTAGTCGACGATCTTCGGCTGCACGAACGAGCCCAGCGAGAACGCCTCGGTGGTCTGCGCGCGAATGACGTAGCTCTGGTACGCCGGGATCGCGATCGCCGCGAGGATGCCGATGATGGCCACGACGATCATCAGTTCGATAAGCGTGAATCCGCGTTTGCGTGTCATCCTCAATGCACTCCCACCATGCTGGCGACCGAAAAAATCGGGATGTAAAGCACCGTGACCATGACGCCGATCAGGATGTAGAACAGCACGCGCGAGGCCAGGATCAGGCGGTCGCGCGACGATTCGAGTTGGGCCTGGGCGGTGGTCCAGTGCAGGCGGCGCTGCCATTCCAGTTCCACGCCGAACGTGCCCAGGCGCTCGGCCTGCGCGAGCTTTTCGCCCAGTTCGCCGGCGAGCGGCGTCCCCGCTGGCCAGCCGGCCACCCGCAGGGCCGGCTCCAGCACCGCCGCATCCGTCACCCCTGCCGCCTTGAGCGCAGCGGCAAACTCCAGGCAGCGCAGCACCTGGTAGGCGGCCGCGCCCTTGCCATCCAGCCAGCCGGCACGGGCGCGCCCCAGCGGTTGCAGCTGCGCCATGCGACGACGCATGCGCAGCCATCGCGTCGCCAGCAGCACCAGCACGATGGCCATCACCAGCAGCGGCGCGAACAGGCGGATGGCGCCGTTCGCGGCGATCCAGTCGGCGGCGCCGTGCACGCCCAGCGTGCGGTCGAGGTGACTGAAGGCCGGCAGCACGTAGGTCGCGTAGATGAGCGCGATCACCAGCGCCAGGCCCAGCAGGAACAGCACGTACGAAAGAAAGGTGCGCACCGGCCGCCACCAGTCCAGCGCGAACAGCCGCGCCTCGGCCAGCGAGTGGATGAACGCGGCTTGCACGCCGGCCGCGCTGCCGCCAAGTTCCTTCGCTGCCGCAGCCAGGCGCGGGCCCATGCCGGCATCGGCGAAGCGGGCCGGGCCGTCCGCCGCATCGCCGCCGCCGAGCAGCGCCACGGCATCCGCGCCCAGCACCTCGCGCAACCGCGCATGCGCCGCCGGCTCGTCCAGGCCGCTGGCGAGCAGATGCGCGTACTGGCGCGTCACGAAATCGCGGGAGTCATCCAGCTTCAAGGCATCCATTCGCAATCACCGGCAAGAGGGCGGGAGGTAGTCCACGGGGAGGGTGGTCCGGTTCGCGGCCGTGGCCTCGACCGTTCCGGACACTGGCGTGGCGTAACCGCACAGGAAGGAAACCGTCGGCTCCTCGGCCGACCCCATCAGCTCGGGGCGGAACGACAGCCGCCCCCGCACACCGCCTGTCGCCACCGCGCCGCTGCGGTTGCCGGCCGGCAGCGACTGGCCCAGCACTACCTGCGCCGTGATGACGCCACCCTCCGCCAGTGAGAGGTTCTCCACGTGCGACCCCGCGCGCGCGTCGCCGAGGATGTTCGGGTCGCCCGCCGAGGGCCATCGACCATGTTCGGCGCGATAGACCCGGGCATTGACTTGCGGGGCCCACGCCAGCGAGACCGCGTCCAGGGTCTGCGCCATGAGCATCACGCGGCTGCCGAAACCCGTGGCGACCGCCACCACGGCTGCCACGATCGCGCCAGCGGCAATGAGTTCCAGCGCGTCGGGCCCCCGCACTTCACGCGTGCGGCCGATCGCTGTCCGATGCAGTCTTGCTCCCATCGTTCGAGCCTAGCACAGCGCCCTGCGGCGCCGGAACGACTGCCTGGCGGCCCTCCTGCGAAGTGCGCGGTGGAAAGTTGCCGCCGCCACGATCACGCGGGTGGCAGCCCCTCGACGCCATGACGCGGCGATGATCCATCGACGACCGGGCATTCACCCGCCCGGACACTGGCGTAGGACGTCCATCTAACTCTGGAGCACTCCCATGTCCAAGGGCGACAAATCCTCGTACACCGCCAAGCAGAAGCGCGAAGCATCCCACATCGAGGAAAGCGAAAAGAAAAAGGGCAAGTCGGAGAAGACGGCCGAGCGCATCGCCTGGGCCACCGTGGACAAGCGCGATGGTGGCGGCAAGAAGAAGTCGTGAGGGCAGCGGCTACCGACCCCGGTTCCCCACGCATCTGCCGGCAACGCCCGAACCACGGGCGCACGCCACCGGGCTGCCCCGCTATATTGCGTGGCAGGCACAACGGGGAACAGTCGATGTCCGATGGCGATGACGAAGACACAGACGGCGGCGAGTTCGGCATGTCCGTCGGCGAGGACGGCGAGGTCACCTTCGTCGGTCGCCCGCCCTGGGGCACCAAGGCCGCCAAGATCCCGGTCAACTCGAAGGCAAGCCAGGGGCCGGTGGAGGACCGCCGCCACATCCTGCACTGGGGCGAGCAACTGCGGCCGATCCTGGCCTCCGTCATGACGGCCATGTTCCAGCTGCACGGCCGCAGCGGGCCGGCGATCGAGAAGGCGCTGCGCGACCCGCTGAAGGGCCGGGTGCAGCGCATCGTCGGCACCGATGCCCACGCGATCGCCGAGCGGGTGGCGAAGGAGATCAACGGTGCCGTGATCAACCTCGTCGCCGATCGCGCCGACATCAACAAGGCCATCGAACACGTTCGCGCCCGCGTGCGAAACCTGACCCGCCGATTGACCGACGACCCCGCGCTCACCGCCAAGGTCGCGAAGGCCATGCGGGAGCCCTTCCCCAACGACGCGATCATGGACGTCTACCTGGACGAGGCGGCGCAGGAACTGCTGGGCGGGACCAGCGACAGCACCGCGATCAAGTCGCGGGTCCAGGACATCGGCTTCCAGATCGTCGGCCTGGTGCAGTCCTGCCGCGCGCCGTGCGATTTCGTGATGATGCTGCACCACGTGGCCGATTCGGTCACCTTCGACCTGTCGCAGAAAGCGGAGCGCGAACAGACTCGCCGCACGCTGGAATGGCTGCGCCGGATGGAAGCCAACGTGCGCGAACCCGCCGACATCCGCTACGAAGCACTGCTGACGCTGCTGGACTGACCGGCGACTCCCGCGCGACACGGCGGCGAGGAAAACCGGGGGCATACACCACCCGCCGGTCGGCCGTGAGCGCCCAGGGCACGTAACTCTCCGCCGAAGTTCGCGGCAGCACGCCTTGCGGGAAATTCTGCGGAACGAAGCTGCGCGGATCGCCAAAGCTGCGGATGAGGAGCACGGACATCGACTTGCCCCAGGACAGGAACCACCAGTGGAGACGAGCGGCACGACGCCCGCGGTGGCGCAGTTGGCCGGAATCAAGGCTGCAGAGGCAGGCGACGTTACTCGCCAAGCAGCGTCACAGAAAGTTGCTCCCGACGCATTTCCGATTTAATTAGCCACGTCCCCTTTAATTCGCGTTTCGCCCCATGCAACGCAGCGGCCCCGAGAGCGACAAACGCGGCTCCGATACCAAAGAAGCTGGAGCCAGCTCCCATGCTGGCTGCGACGAAAAAGATGCCGCCAGCGGCAATGAATAGATAGCCACCAAGTTTTTGACCCTGGATAGTCGACACGTCGCGATGCCCCTTTTGGGTTCTACCCCGTTTCCACGGACGGTTTGATTAAGGCTGAAAACTCCCGGTCGCGCCGGGCAACTCTACGACGCATGCGCGGGTTGTGGAACCGCTCGAGGTAATCGAACAGATCGGCCCGCGCCTCGTCGCGAGTCCGGTAGCAGCGATGGTGCACCCGCTCTCTTTTGAGCATCCCGAAGAAGCCCTCGCAGGCTGCGTTGTCGGCGCAGTGGCCGACCGCACTCATGCTGCTCACCAAGGCGTTCCCGCCCAGGAACTTCTGATACGTGCCGCTGATGAACTGGCCACCGCGATCGGAGTGCAGGATGACCTCCGAGCTTTCCTGCCGCTGCCACACCGCCATCTGCACCGCCCGCACGACCATGTGGCGATCCTGGCGGTGATGCATCGACCAGCCCACGACGAGCTTGCTGTACAGATCGACCACGACGCACAGATATAGCTTGCCTTCCTGCGTCACGACCTCGGTGATGTCCGTGACCCACTTGGTCTCCGGCTCGCTGGCGTGGAAGTCCCGTTCCAGCCGGTTCTCGATCCCCACGGGCCGGGCGCCCGGCTTGCCGCCGAAGCGACGCTTGGTCCGCCGTGGCCAGCCCTGCAGGCCAGCGCGGGCCATCAGGCGAGCCACCCGATTGACGCTGGCATGCATGCCCTCATCGACCAGGTCCTCTTGCATGCGTGGGGCGCCGATCACGCCCTTGCTGTCCTCGTGGATCTCCCGGATGCGCTCCAGCAGGCCCGCGTTGGCCCGCGCACGCGGGCCCGGCTTGCGCCCGACCCAAGCGTAGAAACCACTCGTTGAAACCTCTAGGCAGCGGCACATCATCCCGCCGGGATAGTCGCTGCGGCAGCGCTCAATCACCGCGTACCGTTCGGTGATTGCTTCGCGAAGTACGCTGCCGCGTCTTTTAAAAAATCCCGTTCCTTCGTGACCCGTGCCAGTTCGCGCTTAAGGCGAGCGAGCTCCTCGTCACGCGGGGTACCACCCCCGGGGAAAGCTTTGCCGCCTCCCGCCTCGGCCTCCCGAACCCAGCGGGTCAGCATGTTCGGATTGACGCCGACCTCCAGGGCGACCTGGCGGCAGCTCGACTTCGACCGCCGAACCAGTTCGACGATCTCTTGTTTGTACTCAAGGCTGTAACGCTTGCGCTTGGACATGAACACTCCTCTGGCCCAGTATGGGGCTTAGTGAAAGTGTCCGCGGAATCGGGGTAGAACCCTTTCGTCTAACGCAGAGCTAAGCGGCGCGAGCCCGCGTAGCGGGTGAGCGTCCGCTTGAGCGCCGTGTTAGGACGAAGGCCGGTCATAGTTGACCCATACCCTGTACGTGGTGACACCCTTAACCTCGTAAGTATTGAACGAGCTGAATACGAAATTGCCTTTGGGCTGTGATTGCGGAGCCATCTGAACCTTTGCGCCCGCTGCGACGGCGAGCTGCGCCTGTGCAGCGAGTTCTTGAAGATTGGTGCCTTTGAGGTCTGGCGTTTCCAGAGTGCCATAAAGCTTGTAGAGGCATTCGTAAGTCCAGGCCCAGCGTCTCGCTGCGTCCTCGCTACTTGTACCTTCGTAAGTGACGACGACGATTCGCCAAAGCACACCATCCTTTAGATAAAACTGTACGTTTTGCTTTTGGTCGCACAGCGTTGCGTTATAAGTTTCCAAGTCGCCATTCGTAAAGGCATCGTACGGGCCGTGATCGGTGACCGCACGAATTTGCGCTGCCGTCATGCCGAAGGCCCAATGTCCAAACCCACCCGCGATTGCGACGGAAGGAGCGACGAGCAGCGCGACAACAAACGGTAACTTCATCACTGAGTCCTAACGAGGTTGTAGAAAAAGTCCTTGGTCAAGAAATTTGCCGATTTCCGGGGGTACTTCGACCCCTCCCAAGGTGCTGCGCGTCGATTCTAGCGCCTCCTGTGAGGGCGATTTTCGGCGCCGCCGCGATCAACTTGGCAAACCGACTTTTTCTACAACCTCAACGCTGGAGTTAAGCGGCGGCGAAGCCGTCCGCCTTGAACGAACTGTTAGCCGCCTACGAAGTTTACCTATTGGCGCTGTTGAGCTTGGCTTGAAGCTCGGCTACTTGCACTCGAAGCTTGGCGTTCTCCTCCGAGAGCGACTGAACATTGTCTTGGCAAGCGATGTTAGTTGCCGCCATAGACCCGACGAAGCCGCCCGCCGGGATACGAACGCTTGAACCGTCGCGGCGTGTCACTGTTGTGCAACCAGCTAGAGTCATCACGCACAAGGTGACGATGGTGAAGCACAGAAAAAGGTTTTTATGGAACATCGTAATTCCCCCTGGTGCGTTGCATGTGCGACAACTCGGCTAACGCTTGAGTTGAGCGGCGGCGTAGCCGTCCGCCTCGAACGAGTGGTTAGGTGTCAGGTGCCGGTAACAGCACGAGAGCGTTTGCGCTTGCGTAAGTAGAAAATTGCGATCGAGGCAGGAACGGCCCAAATAGCTGGTGCAACGAAAGGCGAAAATATCAGAACCCCGAGGCCCTCCATACCTGACGCAGCATGACCCATCTTGAGCTCTACGATTAGCTGCACAGGTTTTATGTACACGTCCCATATAGCAGCCAATCCTTCCGCCACATACATAGTTGGAGGAGTGTAGCCGGGAGGACGCCCATCCGTTGCGAGAGCGGCTGAAAACGTAAGCCCCGTTGCAAGCCCAATAATAATAAGGCCAGCGGCGCCAATGACTAAGAAGCAGACCAGGTACGTTAGAAGAAATTTCCGGGTCATCGCGGCGCCTAACGCTTGAGTTAAGCGGCGCGCGGCTCTTTCGCGCGTCCGCTTGGACGAAATGTTATGCCGGCGACAAGGCAGAAAACAATGCCTGAGAGCAAGCCGAATAAGGCATAAATAAGGATATCTTCGGCGTGAAGCGAGGTGGAGCCAAAAAGGATCCAAACATAAGCTGGTGACACAACGATGGCCGCAATCATTGCCCCTATGCAAACAGGCAGGAAAGTCAGTACACCGCGCGCCCGTAGACACAGTACGTATGGAAGTCCGATGACAAGCATCGCAGTATAGGTCGCCGGCAAGGTGTAACCGAATACCAAGTATAGATCGTCCCGTCCCTTGAGAGCACCGATGCCTTTGGTAAAGAGGCCAAATAGCAACGCCAAAAGATTTAGTCCCATAGGTACGGCCCAAGGCGTAACCAGCGTGGCTAACCAGATTGAGCGGTGATGTTGGGTCATTGAGGCATAACGCTGGAGTTAAGCGGCGGCGAAGCCGTCCGCCTTGAACGAGTAAAAAGAGACTTCCTCCCCTTTCGGCCTCGAGGGCCATGATGGTGTTGCGACACAACCGTCAGCAGAAGAGGAAGTCTCCATGAGCACTATAACCCTGGGTGTGGACTTGGCGAAGAACGTGTTTTCGGTGTGCGCGATGGATGGCGCCGGACACGTGCTGGAACGACGGGAGTTCAAGCGTGAGGTCTTCGCCGTGTGGCTGGCGCAGCGGCCGGCGGGGACGGTGGTGGCGATGGAAGCCTGCAGCGGGGCCCATCACTGGGCACGGCGGTGTGAAGAGTACGGGCTGCGGCCGCGGCTGATGGCTGCCCAGCTGGTCAAGCCGTACCGCAAGAGTCAGCGCAGCAAGAACGACCGCAACGACGCCGAGGCGATCGCCACGGCCGCCCGCCAGGGCAACATGCGTTTCGTGCCGATCAAGACCATCGACCAGCAGGCCCGGCTGTCCTGGCATCGGGTGCGCGAGGGTTACAAGGCGGAGAGTCTGGCGATCGGCAACCGCCTGCGCGGCCTGCTGGCCGAGTTCGGCATCGTGATGGGCAAGAGCGACAAGGCCCTGCGCCGGGTGCTGGCCGATCTGGATGCACACACCGCGCTGCCGGCAGAGTTCAAGGCGTTGATCCGCAGCGTGGAGGCCCACTGGACCCAGGTCCGCACGGCCTTCGACGCGTGCGATGCACGCATCGAAGCCCATGTGCGCGATGACGAGCGGTGCGTGCGCCTGCGCGCGATCGTCGGCATCGGCGCGCTCACCGCAGACGCCCTGATCGCCAGCCTCGGCAAGGCGCAGGAATTCCGCAATGGCCGGCAACTGGCGGCGTGGCTCGGCATGGTGCCGACCCAGCACTCCAGCGGCGGACACACGCGGCTGGGTGCGATCAGCTGTCGCGGCGATGGCTACCTGCGCACGCTGCTGATCCAGGGCGCGCGCAGCAGCCTGCAACGGGCCAAGGTGGTCGCCACGGGAAAGGCCACACCCGAACAACTCTGGATTCGGTCACTCGCGGTGCGGTTGCCATTCGGCAAGGTGCTGGTCGCCATCGCCAACAAACATGCGCGCCAGTTGTGGGTGATGCTGGCTCACGAGGTGGATTACGACCCCTGCGCCAGCCAGCGTCGCCCGCTGCATTGCCCCGCTCAACTCGCTTGAGGAACCTTGCTTTCGATTCACGGTCAGCGCTACGCGGCAACAACGGGTCAGACCCACCCGGAGAGAACCTGACTAACATTCTGGACGTCCAAACGTGTTTCGGCCGATCCCCGAACATCGACGACACCGCTGAACGAATGAGGTCTCCGGGCGCGGTTTATACCCTGGTCCGAGCCGGCACCATCGACTCAACAAGACCGTCTAAGGAAATGCAGTCTGGCAACGTTCGACGCCGCATCCCACTGACCACGCAGCACGCAGCACGCAGGACAACCCGATCACCAGCAGTCGCCCGAAAGCTCAGGGCAAAAGCATCATGCGCCCGGGGTTGACGGGAAGTCTCCTAAGGAAATGTTAGCGCTTCGAGAGCGCTGCACGAAGAGCCTTTTCGTAGTCGGGCGAGAGAAAAGGAACAAGACAATACCAATATTTTTGGCTGTGCAGGACGATGACCCGCTCGCGAGCCTCCGGTGCTGGGGAAGCGCACGGAACTACGATTTCTTGTGGCGAGGTAAGACGGCCCTTCAGCACCTCTGTAAAGACCACGCGCACTATTCGGCGATCAGGCACCACAAAACCCGATCTACCGGACAGAAGATGCTTCTCGTAGTCAGGCCAGCGGTCAGCGACGACGTAACCGACCTCAATATTGTCTGCATCTCTAGCATCGACCTTTGGGTCGGGCAGGTTCATAGAGCATGCAATCGCCGCTTGGCTGAAAGCTGCAAAGAAGATCATCAGGATCGCGATATTTTTCATGTGCTAACGCTGGAGTTGAGCGGCGCGCGGCTTTTTCGCGCGTCCGCTCGGACGAATGGTTAGACCTTTCGTGCGAGGTCAGTCGAAGCTGTACTGGCGCCCTTCCAGCTCTCCAGCGCTTGATAGTGTTACGTTGAAACGCTTGAACAACGAAAAGAATTCGGTGGGGCTAAAGTCGTGCGAGACCTTCCTTGCGGGAATAGTCTCAGCATTTCTCATGTCTGCGGCAGCGTCATCAAAGTTGGCCGCCTGGACCAAAATAAACGAGGTGCTCAAGACGATTTCTTGGCCTTCTGCGGCGAGTGCAGATGATACGTACGTCTCGATGCCAACCAGAAACTCGCCAGCTTTGATTAGGCCTTGGCTTTCTAGCCAGCTTCCGGCGTCGTCTTGGTCTGCCCTATCTGCGGCTGCGCTACCCAAAAGATCGTTGTACTGGGTCGAAGCTTTAAAGGTGTCTGAACTCATGTGGGATACTTCCTTGCAGTCAATAGTTGTTGGGTCACGTTGCCGGATTGGTTCGAGAAAGGTCTAACGCTTGAGCTCAGCCGCCGGCAGCCCGCGTAGCGGGATGGCGGGAGAGTTCCTACGCAAAAGTGGACACCGGTTGGTTAGCCGTACTGTGCCTCGAACTCGATGGGAGAACGATAGCCCAAGGCAGAGTGTAAGCGCTTGCTGTTGTAGAAATCGATGTAGCTGCGCACGGCGCTTCGCAGCGAGCCTTCGGTGCAGAAGCTGTCGCGGTGATACATGTCCGATTTCATCGACTTGTTCCACGACTCCATGTGCGCGTTGTCGGTCATTCGATGCGGGCGGTTCACGCTCTGCACCAAGCCCGCCCTGGCCAGCATGCGTTTGAAGTCGCTGGCCAGAAACTCCACCCCGCGATCACTGTGCAGCAACGTGCCGGCCGGCGGTTTGCGTTGGCGCAACGCCGCTGCCAACGCCCGGCGCGTCAGGTTGGCCGTCCGGTCCGTTCCCAGCGACCAGCCCAGCAGGCGCCGCGAATAGCGATCCATGACGGTGGCGAGGTAGCGCCATGAACCCGATACTTTCAGATAGGTGACATCGGTGACCCAGACCTGATCGGGCCGATCCACCGTCAGCTCGTGCACCTGGTTGTCGACGCTGGCGAAGAAGCGATCGACACCCGGACAACGTCGATACAGATCGGCAGAGCAGCCACGGATGGCATGGTCCCGCATCAAGCGCTCGACCCGGCGGCGTCCGACGGATTCACCGTTGCGTTGCAGGCCGGCGTGGACCCGCGGGCTACCGTAAGTCTGCCGGCCTTCGGCGTGCACGTGGCGAATGCTCTCAAGCAGTCGTGCATCCTCCTGCGCACGCGCGCTCGACGGTCGATCCCGCCAGGCGTAATACCCGCTTGGACTGACCCCGTACAGCCGGCACAACAGCCTCACCGGGTGGTGCTCTTGCTGACGGATGAAGGCGAAGATGTCGGCCTTGGACTGGAAGTGAACGCGATCGCTTTTTTTAAAAGGTCATGCTCGATCTTCAGCTGCTCGTAGGCCTTCTTCACCCGACGCAGCTCCTTCAGCTCCGCTGCCACGGCTTTGTCGACCGCCACACCCTTCGTCATGATCAATCCCTCGCGCGCCTGTTTGCGCCAACGAGACAGCATGAACGGGTGGATGTAAAGCGACTGGGCAACGTCACCCACCGCGACGCCCGGTAACAGGCTCAAACGGACAGCGGTTGCCTTGAATTCCTGGGTATAGCGGTAGGTGGTTCGTGGACCTGGTTTGGGCATCTTGTGGACTCCTGAAGTGGTAGTTCAGGGTGTCCACTAAAGCGTAGGAACTGTCCGGTCGGCTGCAGCGAACTGTTATATTTTGAACGCTTTGAAATCTGGGTCATCAGTTGATAAATCACAAAGGCCTTTCACCATGCCATACAAGTGTGCAACCGCGCTAGTTGGCGTGTGGCTCGATAAATTACACGTATTGGCAATGGTTGTTACGAAATTATGGATTCTTGTGTCTATGTTCTTTGGCTGCAACTCGTGCGCCAATTGACCTCTAATGGTATTCAGCTCTTTCACTTGCTGCCACAGCCAGGCAGGTTCCTCGTTTGGTAGGCACATGGCTTCCGCTATTTGGATGCACTGCGAAAAGCGGAAACTTTGGCTTTTGAATGCCTTGGGGTTTGGTAGGCGAGAATGGATGAACTTGTGGACCAGACGCTCTATGAGAAGTTGACCCTTGAGAACGACTAATACGTTGTCCGCTCCTTCATTTGGTAGATTCTCGGCAATCTCGTTGTACGCCTGCCAGTCACTTTCCGAAGCGTTGGCCAAGTCCTTGTGTAAGTTGAGAAAGAACTGGAGGACTTCGGACTTCTCCGTACCCGCTTCAACAGCAGCCCGACACTCCGCGATGTTCTGCTCTAAAAGCTCCAACGTTAGCAAGGGACTCTCCGAGAAATATAACGCTTGAGTTGAGCGGCGGCGGAGCCGTCCGCCTCGAACGAGATGTTAGACGGCGGCCTGTGCATATGCCAGCTTGACTGCCTGCCAGGCGTCCGATGCGCTTTGAAAGACTGGATCTTGAAGCCATGAATAGCCCCAGAGCCGCTCATGTTGAGAGATACGTGATGCAATGTTGGATTGCGCGTCGCGCACCAATGCACTTGCGAGGATGGGGCCAGCGTCGGCAAGTAGAGACTTGTAAATCGAGCGATCCTCAGCGCGCGAAGTGGCCTCGGACGATTGCTCCAGGGCAAGAACGTATTTGACGAGTGACTGGATGGCGTCCATGACTGAGCCGTCTAACGCTGGAGTTAAGCGGCGGCGAAGCCGTCCGCCTTGAACGAGTAAAAAGAGACTTCCTCCCCTTTCGGCCTCGAGGGCCATGATGGTGTTGCGACACAACCGTCAGCAGAAGAGGAAGTCTCCATGAGCACTATAACCCTGGGTGTGGACTTGGCGAAGAACGTGTTTTCGGTGTGCGCGATGGATGGCGCCGGACACGTGCTGGAACGACGGGAGTTCAAGCGTGAGGTCTTCGCCGTGTGGCTGGCGCAGCGGCCGGCGGGGACGGTGGTGGCGATGGAAGCCTGCAGCGGGGCCCATCACTGGGCACGGCGGTGTGAAGAGTGCGGGCTGCGGCCGCGGCTGATGGCTGCCCAGCTGGTCAAGCCGTACCGCAAGAGTCAGCGCAGCAAGAACGACCGCAACGACGCCGAGGCGATTGCCACGGCCGCCCGCCAGGGCAACATGCGTTTCGTGCCGATCAAGACCATCGACCAGCAGGCCCGGCTGTCCTGGCATCGGGTGCGCGAGGGTTACAAGGCGGAGAGTCTGGCGATCGGCAACCGCCTGCGCGGCCTGCTGGCCGAGTTCGGCATCGTGATGGGCAAGAGCGACAAGGCCCTGCGCCGGGTGCTGGCCGATCTGGATGCACACACCGCGCTGTCGGCAGAGTTCAAGGCGTTGATCCGCAGCGTGGAGGCCCACTGGACCCAGGTCCGCACGGCCTTCGACGCGTGCGATGCACGCATCGAAGCCCATGCGCGCGATGACGAGCGGTGCGTGCGCCTGCGCGCGATCGTCGGCATCGGCGCGCTCACCGCGGACGCCCTGATCGCCAGCCTCGGCAAGGCGCAGGAATTCCGCAATGGTCGGCAACTGGCGGCGTGGCTCGGCATGGTGCCGACCCAGCACTCCAGCGGCGGACACACGCGGCTGGGTGCGATCAGCTGTCGCGGCGATGGCTACCTGCGCACGCTGCTGATCCAGGGCGCGCGCAGCAGCCTGCAACGGGCCAAGGTGGTCGCCACGGAAAAGGCCACACCCGAACAACTCTGGATTCGGTCACTCGCGGTGCGGTTGCCATTCGGCAAGGTGCTGGTCGCCATCGCCAACAAACATGCGCGCCAGTTGTGGGTGATGCTGGCTCACGAGGTGGATTACGACCCCTGCGCCAGCCAGCGTCGCCCGCTGCATTGCCCCGCTCAACTCGCTTGAGGAACCTTGCTTTCGATTCACGGTCAGCGCTACGCGGCAACAACGGGTCAGACCCACCCGGAGAGAACCTGACTAACATTCTGGACGTCCAAACGTGTTTCGGCCGATCCCCGAACATCGACGACACCGCTGAACGAATGAGGTCTCCGGGCGCGGTTTATACCCTGGTCCGAGCCGGCACCATCGACTCAACAAGACCGTCTAAGGAAATGCAGTCTGGCAACGTTCGACGCCGCATCCCACTGACCACGCAGCACGCAGCACGCAGGACAACCCGATCACCAGCAGTCGCCCGAAAGCTCAGGGCAAAAGCATCATGCGCCCGGGGTTGACGGGAAGTCTCCTAAGGAATTGTTAGAGCGTACTCGCTGCACAGCATGTGTGACTAGCGCAATGGGAACTCCGTATAAGCCGACCAGGTATGCAACGGCCGAGCCTGCTGCCACAAAGCATATAGCGACCATGGCAAGGACAACGAGCAGCGTAGAGATGACTGAAGCGCGATTTCGTTGCAGCAGTGCCGCGTACAGCGGGCACCCGACTAGTAGCGTGGCCGGTGCAGCGAAGAGCAGCGCAACCGCGAGAAGAGGAAAGGCTGCTAATGGTGCAGACGCCCAATCATGAAGTTGTGGAGTGCGATTGGAGAACGCGATTCCGGCGCCAAGGAGTAGAGATGCTAAATAGCCGCCCGCGAACATGCCGAAAATTCCGCAAGGGATCGTTCTTCGAATGGCCGCGGAATACTTCATGTGCGCTCTAACGCTGGAATTAAGCGGCGGCGTAGCCGTCCGCTTGAATGACGGGTTAGGCGTGATGCCGCGCAATTGCATACGCGAGACAAGCAACCAGACCCATGAGTGCTGCAGCCAAGACTACGGCAATTTTGTTACCTGCTGGGCTACCCGAAACATAGGACTCAGGCCTCTCGCGTAGCTGCTGCCACTGAGCGTACAGCTCGATGCCTACGGCGATGAACAAAGGAAGGGATGCAGCGACAAACAAAATTTTGGACGAATGAGAGCTGGGATTTGGAAAGGCCAGCCACGCGGCGATAGGCCAAGTGACCAAGGTAAGTGCCGAAATCTTCCATTTCACAGCAACCTTCACGTAGCACCTAACGCTGGAGTTAAGCGGCGGCGGAGCCGTCCGCCTTGAACGAGTAAAAAGAGACTTCCTCCCCTTTCGGCCTCGAGGGCCATGATGGTGTTGCGACACAACCGTCAGCAGAAGAGGAAGTCTCCATGAGCACTATAACCATCGGCGTGGATTTGGCGAAAGTCCTGTTTTCAGCGTGTGAGATGGATGGCGCTGGCCATGTGCTGCGGCGGCAGGACCTACGGCGCGAGCCGTTTGGCCTGTGGCTGGCGCAGTTGCCGGCCGGCACGGTGGTGGCGATGGAGGCGTGCAGCGGGGCGCACCACTGGGCGCGGCGCTGCCTGGAGTACGGTCTGCAGCCGCGGATCATCGCCGCCCAGTTCGTCACGCCGTTCCGCAAGGGTCGCCGAACCAAGAACGACCGGGCCGATGCCGAGGCGATCGCCACAGCCGCCCGCCAGGGCAACATGCGTTTCGTGCCGGTCAAGTCGATCGATCAGCAGGTGCGGTTGTCATGGCATCGAGTCCGCGAGGGCTACAAGGTCGAGTCGCTGGCGATCGGCAACCGTATTCGCGGCCTGCTGGCCGAGTTCGGTGTGGTCGTGGCGCAGAGCGATCTGGCGCTGCGTCGCCAGCTGGCTGACCTCGATGGGCAGCTCGGATTGCCGGCTGAGCTCAAGGAACTGTTGCGTGACCTGGCGGAGCACTGGAAGCAGTTGCGCCTGCACCTCGACGCGTGCGATGCACGCATCGAGATACACGCGCGCGATGACGAGCAGTGTGTGCGGCTGCGCGCGGTCATCGGGGTCGGCGCGATCACCGCCGATGCGGCGGTGGCCACGGTCGGCAACGCGCGCGAGTTCAAACACGGCCGGCAGATGGCGGCATGGCTGGGGCTGGTGCCCACCCAACACTCCAGCGGCGGGCATGCGCGGCTGGGTGAGATCAGCTGTCGTGGGGATGCGTACCTGCGCACGTTGCTGATCCAGGGCGCCCGCAGCAGTCTGCAGCGCGCGAAGGCCGTGGCCACCGAGAAGGCCACGCCCGAACAGTTGTGGATACGTACCCTGGATGGACGCATGCCTTTCGGCAAGGTGATCGTGGCCATCGCGAACAAACATGCCCGGCAGATCTGGGCGATGCTGGCGCACGACGTCGACTACGACCCCTGTGCCTGCCTGCAGCATCCGATGCACCAGCAAACTCACACGGTGCAGGCGGCGTAAAACCGAGTTTCGATTCAACGTCAGCGCGACACGGTAGACAACAGGTCAGACCACCCCGGAGAGAACCTGACTAACTAGATGGACGTCCAAACGGTGTGCCGACTGATCCCTGGGCACCGGACAGTCCGATGAACGAACGAGGTCTTCGGGTGCGGTTTATACAAAGGTCCGAGTCGGCGGCATCGACTCAACAAGACCGATTACGGAAATGCAGCCTGACATTCGTTGTACCCATGAAGCACTGACACGCAGTACGCAGCAAACAGGACAACACGATGACCGGCAGCAGCCCGAAAGCCCAGGGCGAAAGCATCATGCGCCCGGGGTTGACCGGAAGTCTCTTACGGACTGGTTAGGGCGGCTGCCTAGGAAGAACGCAGCTGTTTTTGCACTAAGGAGCGCCCATACGTTGATAGAAATTTCCAAAGCATTGCGTATGACATTGGCCCAAAGCTTCGGCACAACCCCGGCCGACAACGACGCTCCAGATGATAGGAGAATATCCAAGCTTTGGAAGCCTAGGATGCCAAAAAATATCAGTGCGGCTGCCAGCATGAGCCAACGAGAGAATTTGACGCGAAACAATGCGAGCACAGAAGATACGATGAGAAAGCCCGCCGTGCCGAGAGCAAACAAAGCTGCTGACAGTCCTGGCCTGAGGCTCTCGGGAATATTTGGATTTGAGCTGAGCAGAAGAAATGCAAGAAGTAGAACGCTGGTTGCGGCAACGAGAATATTCATGATTGCCGCGACCCAAAGTCTCTTAGGACGAGGAAGTTTTGTGATTGTCATCGTCTGGTGAGCCCTAACGCTGGAGTTGAGCGGCGGCGGAGCCGTCCGCCTCGGACGACTGGTTAGGGGCCACGGTAGCAGGAGACGAGCTGAAAACGCGCTTTAGCTCGACCTCGCCCTTTGGCACCCAAGGTTTCCCGCGCGATGCAAAAGTATCGTGCGAATCGGTTGTGACCCAATGAAATACGATCTCTGCTCGAAGCGCCCGTTTTGTGCCCGGGCCGTTCCGCATGATGCCGTTAACCAAAGCTTGCTCGAAGCGGGCGACGGAGCCGTCGGTATCGCTCTGTTGGACGCCGAGTTGCACCCAACAGTTTGTATTTGCGGGATCTAGGAGCCAAGCACCGTGGCGAAGATCGGTGCCATACAACGCCGAGGTTTCGTAAACGCTCCCATCGTGCTCTGCACCGAAATGCATGAGTTGGCAAACCGATGCTTGAGGAAGATGCGTGGGGTTTGAATGCACCACCGGAAGACAGATGGCGCAGAGCAGCGCAATGAAAAGGTAGGGCAAACCGTCACGTTCCATGAGTGGGCCCTAACGCTGGAGTTGAGCGGCGGCGCAGCCGTCCGCCTCGAACGAGTAAAAAGAGACTTCCTCCCCTTTCGGCCTCGAGGGCCATGATGGTGTTGCGACACAACCGTCAGCAGAAGAGGAAGTCTCCATGAGCACTATAACCATCGGCGTGGATTTGGCGAAAGTCCTGTTTTCAGCGTGTGAGATGGATGGCGCTGGCCATGTGCTGCGGCGGCAGGACCTACGGCGCGAGCCGTTTGGCCTGTGGCTGGCGCAGTTGCCGGCCGGCACGGTGGTGGCGATGGAGGCGTGCAGCGGGGCGCACCACTGGGCGCGGCGCTGCCTGGAGTACGGTCTGCAGCCGCGGATCATCGCCGCCCAGTTCGTCACGCCGTTCCGCAAGGGTCGCCGAACCAAGAACGACCGGGCCGATGCCGAGGCGATCGCCACAGCCGCCCGCCAGGGCAACATGCGTTTCGTGCCGGTCAAGTCGATCGATCAGCAGGTGCGGTTGTCATGGCATCGAGTCCGCGAGGGCTACAAGGTCGAGTCGCTGGCGATCGGCAACCGTATTCGCGGCCTGCTGGCCGAGTTCGGTGTGGTCGTGGCGCAGAGCGATCTGGCGCTGCGTCGCCAGCTGGCTGACCTCGATGGGCAGCTCGGATTGCCGGCTGAGCTCAAGGAACTGTTGCGTGACCTGGCGGAGCACTGGAAGCAGTTGCGCCTGCACCTCGACGCGTGCGATGCACGCATCGAGATACACGCGCGCGATGACGAGCAGTGTGTGCGGCTGCGCGCGGTCATCGGGGTCGGCGCGATCACCGCCGATGCGGCGGTGGCCACGGTCGGCAACGCGCGCGAGTTCAAACACGGCCGGCAGATGGCGGCATGGCTGGGGCTGGTGCCCACCCAACACTCCAGCGGCGGGCATGCGCGGCTGGGTGAGATCAGCTGTCGTGGGGATGCGTACCTGCGCACGTTGCTGATCCAGGGCGCCCGCAGCAGTCTGCAGCGCGCGAAGGCCGTGGCCACCGAGAAGGCCACGCCCGAACAGTTGTGGATACGTACCCTGGATGGACGCATGCCTTTCGGCAAGGTGATCGTGGCCATCGCGAACAAACATGCCCGGCAGATCTGGGCGATGCTGGCGCACGACGTCGACTACGACCCCTGTGCCTGCCTGCAGCATCCGATGCACCAGCAAACTCACACGGTGCAGGCGGCGTAAAACCGAGTTTCGATTCAACGTCAGCGCGACACGGTAGACAACAGGTCAGACCACCCCGGAGAGAACCTGACTAACTAGATGGACGTCCAAACGGTGTGCCGACTGATCCCTGGGCACCGGACAGTCCGATGAACGAACGAGGTCTTCGGGTGCGGTTTATACAAAGGTCCGAGTCGGCGGCATCGACTCAACAAGACCGATTACGGAAATGCAGCCTGACATTCGTTGTACCCATGAAGCACTGACACGCAGTACGCAGCAAACAGGACAACACGATGACCGGCAGCAGCCCGAAAGCCCAGGGCGAAAGCATCATGCGCCCGGGGTTGACCGGAAGTCTCTTACGGACTGGTTAGGGTGGCTCCACGGCCGCAGCCTTTGCCCTGAGAGATTCAATGCTGCGGGGAGTAGCGCGGATCGCTGGCGTCTAGGCACATGAAAGTAATTTCGCTTTGGCCGCAGCCGCCGTGCAACATGCACTCGGACGAATGCTCGTCCTTGAGAAGAACCTGCTTGCTCTGTTTGGAACAGTACAAGTTTGCTTCCTTCAACGCGGTCCCCTTGGCACTGGATGGGCCTCCGAACGGGGCGCGCACCGAAGCTGTATATGTGTCCTTGCCAACTTGTATAACGCCGGAATTAGCACAACCAGCCAAGCTTGCTACCAGCACCATCGACGCTCCCCATAACGACGCTCTCATTTGACTTTCCCCTGATGGCTGACGGACGCCCTAACGCTGGAGTTAAGCGGCGGCGAAGCCGTCCGCCTTGAACGAGTAAAAAGAGACTTCCTCCCCTTTCGGCCTCGAGGGCCATGATGGTGTTGCGACACAACCGTCAGCAGAAGAGGAAGTCTCCATGAGCACTATAACCCTGGGTGTGGACTTGGCGAAGAACGTGTTTTCGGTGTGCGCGATGGATGGCGCCGGACACGTGCTGGAACGACGGGAGTTCAAGCGTGAGGTCTTCGCCGTGTGGCTGGCGCAGCGGCCGGCGGGGACGGTGGTGGCGATGGAAGCCTGCAGCGGGGCCCATCACTGGGCACGGCGGTGTGAAGAGTGCGGGCTGCGGCCGCGGCTGATGGCTGCCCAGCTGGTCAAGCCGTACCGCAAGAGTCAGCGCAGCAAGAACGACCGCAACGACGCCGAGGCGATTGCCACGGCCGCCCGCCAGGGCAACATGCGTTTCGTGCCGATCAAGACCATCGACCAGCAGGCCCGGCTGTCCTGGCATCGGGTGCGCGAGGGTTACAAGGCGGAGAGTCTGGCGATCGGCAACCGCCTGCGCGGCCTGCTGGCCGAGTTCGGCATCGTGATGGGCAAGAGCGACAAGGCCCTGCGCCGGGTGCTGGCCGATCTGGATGCACACACCGCGCTGTCGGCAGAGTTCAAGGCGTTGATCCGCAGCGTGGAGGCCCACTGGACCCAGGTCCGCACGGCCTTCGACGCGTGCGATGCACGCATCGAAGCCCATGCGCGCGATGACGAGCGGTGCGTGCGCCTGCGCGCGATCGTCGGCATCGGCGCGCTCACCGCGGACGCCCTGATCGCCAGCCTCGGCAAGGCGCAGGAATTCCGCAATGGTCGGCAACTGGCGGCGTGGCTCGGCATGGTGCCGACCCAGCACTCCAGCGGCGGACACACGCGGCTGGGTGCGATCAGCTGTCGCGGCGATGGCTACCTGCGCACGCTGCTGATCCAGGGCGCGCGCAGCAGCCTGCAACGGGCCAAGGTGGTCGCCACGGAAAAGGCCACACCCGAACAACTCTGGATTCGGTCACTCGCGGTGCGGTTGCCATTCGGCAAGGTGCTGGTCGCCATCGCCAACAAACATGCGCGCCAGTTGTGGGTGATGCTGGCTCACGAGGTGGATTACGACCCCTGCGCCAGCCAGCGTCGCCCGCTGCATTGCCCCGCTCAACTCGCTTGAGGAACCTTGCTTTCGATTCACGGTCAGCGCTACGCGGCAACAACGGGTCAGACCCACCCGGAGAGAACCTGACTAACATTCTGGACGTCCAAACGTGTTTCGGCCGATCCCCGAACATCGACGACACCGCTGAACGAATGAGGTCTCCGGGCGCGGTTTATACCCTGGTCCGAGCCGGCACCATCGACTCAACAAGACCGTCTAAGGAAATGCAGTCTGGCAACGTTCGACGCCGCATCCCACTGACCACGCAGCACGCAGCACGCAGGACAACCCGATCACCAGCAGTCGCCCGAAAGCTCAGGGCAAAAGCATCATGCGCCCGGGGTTGACGGGAAGTCTCCTAAGGAACTGTTAGGCACGAGGGATTACTTACGATTTTCGCGCCAAAGCATAACGGAAAGAACGACGGCGACTACAAATATGAAAGCACTTGCCCAGAGCGGAACCGCGAGCCCATTGATTGATACAGGCCAAGCCTCTATGAAGCGAACCAGCTGCAGCAGGGCAACACATGCAAAGACAACGATGGCGATTAGAGTGAAAGGCTTCATAACTTTCTCCTCGTTGAATGAAAGCAGAATGTAAATCGACTTTCTGCATAAGGCCTAACGCTATGTAGATTTCAAAGTGCAGTGTAATCCTGCAGCCTATCCCTTGGCACTGGATGATCGCTTCGCGCCGACTCGCCAATTTTTCAATGACTTACAACACAGGACGCAGCCTAATCCTGCAACCTAATCCCGCAGCCTTTCGTGACACATCCGCCAAGCAATCCGGAAAGCAAAAGGGCAGCCCAACGGCCACCCTTTCAGCGTTCAACTTAGTGCGTGCCTTCCATCACCCGCACTTCGAATACCCACAATTCAAACAGGTCTGACAGTTGTCCATCAGTACCAACGCCTTGGTATTGCACTTGTCGCACATCATCGACCCCGGCGGAAACGACAGCGCCTCACCCGCGCCCGCTTCGGCAGCAGCGCCCGCATCGGCAGCCTTCTTCGCGCCCAGCGCCTCGTACGCCGCCCGCTTCTCCGCAATCAGCTTCCGCGTCGCCTCATCCATCTCCGGATCGTGGATCAGCCCGATGTTCTTCATGTGCTGCTCCACCACCGAGCCGATCTCGGCGACGATGCTGGGCATGTAGACGCCGCCGGCCTTGAAGTAGCCGCCGCGGGGGTCGAATACGGCTTTCAGCTCTTCCACGATGAAGGTGACGTCGCCGCCCTTGCGGAACACGGCGGAGAGGATGCGGGTGAGCGCCACGATCCACTGGAAGTGGTCCATGTTCTTCGAGTTGATGAAGATCTCGAAGGGACGGCGCTGCTCGTACTTGGTGCCGGCGTTGAGCACGATGTCGTTGATGGTGACGTACAGGGCGTGCTCGAACAGCGGCGACTTGACCTTGAAGGTGGAGCCGACCAGGGTTTCCGGCCGCTCGACACTCTCGTGCATCTGGATCACTTCGGCCTGCTTGGGCGCGGCAGGGGTGGCCTGCTTTGCGCTGCCGGCCGCATCGGCAACCTTGTCCTCGGGCTTGACCACGTTGTAGCCGGTGATCTTCTTGTCGATCTTGATTGCCATGGGATTCGCTTCTTTGCTGGGGCGCGCCGCAATGGCGGCGACGTGTGACATGAAAAACCATCCGGCCCGGCGCGACGCCGGGCCGGATGGAGGTACGGCTTACTTCTTCTTGCTGGCAGTGGACCTCTTGGCTGCCTTGGGGGCGGCCTTCTTCTTGCTGGCGGACTTCTTTGCCGCCGCCTTCTTCGGGGCCGCCTTGCGGGCGACCGACTTCTTGCCTGCCGCCTTGCGGGCGGGCTTGGCGCGCTTGACGGCGGCTTTCTTGACCGCCTTCTTCGCCACTTTCTTCGCGCTCTTGCGCACAGCCTTCTTCGGGGCCGCCTTCTTCACCGACTTCCTTGCCGCTTTCTTGGCGGCAGCCTTCTTCGGCGCGGCCTTCCTGGCTGCAGCCTTTTTCTTGGGAGCCGCTTTCTTCGCGGCGGCCTTCTTCTTAGGCGCAGCCTTCTTGGCCGCGGCCTTCTTCTTCGGAGCCGCCTTCTTCGCGGCCGCCTTTTTCTTCGGTGCGGCCTTCTTCACTGCGGCCTTGCGGCGTGCCGGGGCCTTCTTCGCCGGGGCCGCGGCGGGTGCGGCCGGCGCTACCTCGGGCAGCACGGGCAGCACGACGGCGGGTGCCTCGGCGGCCGCTGGGTTGTTGTTTGACTCAAGCTCGTTGTCGATGGACATAACTGGTGTTCCCCTCCGATGAATGTCAGTACGTGCCGTGGCCCTCGGGAAACTGCGCGCAGTTCAGAACTTGCCGTAGTAACCCTCCTTCAAGGCATCGAAGAGGTTGGCGGCCGAATGCATCTCGCCGTCGTATTCCACCTGCTCATTGCCTTTCAGTTCGACAACACTACCGTCCTCCAGCTCGAAGCGGTAGAGGGTGTTTTCAAGGTCCGATTCCTTGACCAGCACACCCTGGAAAGCGGCGGGGTTGAAGCGGAACGTGGTGCATCCCTTGAGCCCCTGCTTGTAGGCGTAGAAGTAGATGTCCTTGAAGTCTTCGTACGGGTAATCGGTGGGCACGTTGGCGGTCTTGGAGATCGACGAATCGATCCATTTCTGCGAGGCGGCCTGGATGTCCACGTGCTGCTTCGGGCCGATGTCGTCGGCGGAGACGAAGTAGTCGGGCAGCTTGTGCGCGGCATCGTCGGTGAACGGCCTGGCCTCGGCGTTGATCAGCGCGCGGTAGGCGAGCAGCTCGAAGCTGAGCACCTCGACCTTCTCCTTGGATTTCTTGCCTTCGCGGATCACGTTGCGCGAGTAGCTGTGCGCGAAGCTCGGCTCGATGCCGTTGCTGGCGTTGTTGGCCAGGCTGAGCGAGATGGTGCCGGTGGGGGCGATCGAGGTGTGGTGGGTGAAACGCGCGCCGGTCTCGGCCAGTTGCTCGACCAGCTCCGGCGCCACCGTGGCGATGCGCTGCATGTAGCGGCTGTATTTCGCGTGCAGCACGCGGCCGGGGATGGTGTCGCCGATCTTGTAGCCGTCGACCGCCATTTCCGGGCGTTTGCGCAGCATGTCGCCGGTGACGGTGTAGTCGCGCAGCAGCACCGGCGCGGCGCCCTTCTCTTTCGCCAGCTCCAGCGCCACTTCCCAGCCGGCCAGCGCCATTTCGCGCGAGACGTCCTCGGTGAACGCCACCGCCTCGGGGCTGCCGTAACTCTGCTTGAGCATGGTCACGGTGGAGCCCAGGCCGAGGAAGCCCATGCCGTGGCGGCGCTTGCCCATGATCTCGTTGCGCTGCTGCTCCAGCGGCAGGCCGTTGATCTCGACCACGTTGTCGAGCATGCGGGTGAACACCTTGACCACCTCGCGGTATTCCTCCCAGTCGAAACGCGCCTTGGGCCCGAACGGGTCGCGCACGAACTTGGTCAGGTTGACCGAGCCGAGCAGGCACGAGCCGTAGGGCGGCAACGGCTGTTCGCCGCAGTTGTGCGCGTGCAGGCCGTTGCCGTCGAAGGTGTTGATGCCGGGTACCTGCACGTCGTAGACGTCCTCGACGCCATCGGCCTGCAGCGATTGCACGGTGGCGACAAAGCGCTCGCGGTTGAGGTGACGCTTGTAGCCCGACAAGGCGGCCTTCAGACGCGCGGCCTTGTCGCTGTCGGCAAAGCCGATCAATTCGGCGAAACGCGGCAGCGACTCGCCGGCAATCACCAGCTCGTGCTGGGCCCGGGTGGCATAGGCATGCCTGCCGCCATGACCATCGGGCAACAGGCTTTCACCTGCGACACGGCGGTCGCGATAGATCCGTGACGGCATGCCCAGGCGCAGCAGCATGCGCTGTACCGCTTCCAACCGCGGCAGGTCCGACTGCGCCAGGCGCACGGACACGCCCTTGGCCTGGCTGCCCTGCACCGAACCGTCGGCGTCGAAGAAGCCGCGCAGGAAGCCGCGATAGGCCTCGCTCGACGCCTGCTCCAGCGCCGGCGTGATCGCCTTGTCGCCCGGATTCATGCCGAACTCGAACGCAAGGTCACGCAGCGCGGCGGACTTCATGCGGAACTCGCCGCGGCCGGCCACTTCCGACCAGCCGGTGAAATCGGCACGGTGCGGCAGCGTCCGGGCGCAGCGCAGGGCTTCGGCCATCAGCGCACGGGTACCGCCATCCACCGAGCCGTTCATCACGGCGGCCTGCGGCCACACCGACAACACCGCGGCCTCGTGCTTGAGCGTGCCGTCACCGACCAGCAGGCCGAGCAGGTAGCCCTGCTCCCCGGTCAGCGCACCGGGCCACTGCGCGTTGGCGCGGTGATCGTTGAGCAGCACGCGGTCGCCAGGCTGCAGCGCGCCGGCGGCGCACCACTCGGTGTCCACGCTCCAGCGGGTCAGGCGCGACACGCGGCGCACGCGGTGGTCCTCGGTCAGGCGCAGGCGGTGGCCTTCCTCGGTCTGCAGCGCCAGCACCGGCTTGGTCGCGGTGCGGAAGAAACCCTCGGCGCCAGTGGCGTGATCGTTGCCGTCCACGCGGGCCATGAAGCCTCGACCGAGCAGGTCACTGACTTGGCGCGGGCCTTCGGCGGTCTGCACCCAAGTGTCGGCCGTGACGCAGGGGTTGGTCGCGCGGATGTGCTCGCACCACCAGTTGTTGTTCATCTCGTTGACCTTGTCGATCAGGATGAACCCGGGCTCGGCGTAGTCGTACGTCGAGACCATGATCATGTCCCACAGGTGCCGCGCGCGGATGTGGCTGTAGATCTTGCAGGCGACCAGGCCGTCTTCGCGGTCGACGTAGTTCTCGTGGGTCGGCCATTCGCGCCAGACGACCCTGCTCGGGTCGTTGACGTCGATCTCGTCCTTCTCCTTGACGTGCACCGGGAATACCAGCGGCCAGTCCTGGTCGTTTTCCACCGCGTCCATGAAGCCGTCGGTGATCAGCAGGCTGAGGTTGAACTGGCGCAGGCGGCCGTCCTCGCGCTTGGCGCGGATGAACTCCTTGGCGTCCGGATGGCTGATGTCGAAGGTGCCCATCTGCGCGCCACGGCGGCCGCCGGCGCTGGAGACGGTGAAACACATCTTGTCGTAGATGTCCATGAACGACAGCGGGCCGCTGGTGTACGCGCCGGCGCCGGAGACATAGGCGTTGCGCGGACGCAGGGTGCTGAACTCGTAGCCGATGCCGCAACCGGCCTTCAGGGTGAGGCCGGCCTCGTGCACCTTCTCCAGGATGTCGTCCATCGAATCGTGGATGGTGCCCGAAACGGTGCAGTTGATCGTGCTGGTGGCCGGCTTGTGCGCCAGCGCGCCGGCGTTGGAGGTGATGCGGCCGGCGGGGATGGCCCCGCGGCGCAGCGCCCACAGGAAACGCTCGTACCAGTGGCCGCGCAGCTCGTCGGTGGCTTCCACGTCGGACAGGGCGCGCGCCACGCGCTGGTAGGTCTCGTCGATGCTGCCGTCGACCGGCTCGCCGGTCTTGGTCTTCAGGCGATACTTCTTGTCCCAGATGTCCCACGAGGCGGGTTGCAGCGGGATGTCCACGGCAGCATCACGGCCGGTGGCGGGGTGGTTGGCTGGCGCACGCATTGTGCTCATCGTTTTGCTGACCTCTCGGTGTGGCCTCGCGGCCCCCGTTGATTTTTATTGGGATGTAAGGGTGTCGCTCGCGACGCGACGGCGACGAAGATCACGGGCGGGAACGACCTCCCGGCCTGCCCGCCCCCTGGCTTTCCGACAACAGTGGCTCCTCCCCAAGAACGCCGCGGTTGGCACCAGTGCTAGTCTCGGCATTGGCGCTTCAACACAAGATGTTGTGGTTGTTACCAAGGGAGGAAGTTAACCCTGCCGCTCCGGGAAGTAAAGTCCTGCGAGCGGCATCGGCCGGCGGGAACCCGCACGCCGCCGATCGGTCGAACCAGCGCCGAACTCACCCCCGCCAAGGAGCCCCTCATGTCGCCTCGCCATCCCTCCGTGCCGTCGTGGTTGACCGGCTTGCTGGCCGCGCTGGTGATCGCGTTCGGCACGCTGCCGGGCGCCGGCCGCGCCGCCACCTTGCCGGCGGCGATCGACGGCCAGCCGATGCCGTCGCTGGCGCCGATGCTGACCCGGGTGACGCCGGCGGTGGTGAACATTTCCAGTACCACCCACGTGCCGGTGCGCGATGCATATTTCGACGACCCGATGGTGCGCCAGTTCTTCGGCCTGCCGCCCACGCCGCGCGAGCGCGTGGAGCAGAGCCTGGGTTCGGGCGTGATCGTGGACGCGGCCAGGGGCTACATCCTGACCAACAACCACGTGGTCGCCGGCGCCGACGACATCAGCGTGACGCTGCAGGACGGGCGCAGCTTCAAGGGCAAGCTGATCGGCACCGACCCGGCCACCGACGTGGCGGTGGTGCAGATCCGGGCCAGCGACCTGCACGCGCTGCCGATGGCCGACTCCTCCACCCTGCGCGTGGGCGACTACGTGGTGGCGGTGGGCGAACCGTTCGGCCTGGGCCAGACGGTGACCGCCGGCATCGTCTCGGCGCTGGGGCGCTCGGGCCTGGGCGATTCGAGCTACCAGAACTTCATCCAGACCGATGCCTCGATCAACCCGGGCAACTCCGGCGGCCCGCTGGTGAACCTGCGCGGCGAGCTGGTCGGCATCAACACGATGATCTTCTCGCCCTCGGGCGGCAACGTGGGCATCGGCTTCGCGATCCCCAGCAACCTCACCGCCGAGGTGATGAAGCAGCTGATCGCGCATGGCAAGGTCGAGCGCGGCAGCCTGGGCCTGCAGGCGCAGGCGATCACCCCGCGCATCGCCCAGGCGCTGGGGCTGAAGGAGAGCAAGGGCGTGGTGGTGACCGGCGTCGGCGACGGTTCGGCCGCCGCGCGCGCCGGGCTGCAGCCGGGCGACGTGCTGACCTCGCTCAACGGCAAGCCGCTGCAGAGCGTGCAGCAGCTGCGCAACACCGAAGGCCTGCTGCCGCTGGGCAGCAGCCTGCAACTGGGCATCGTGCGCGACGGCCAGCCGCGCCAGGTCAATGCGACGCTGAGCGCCGAGAAGCTGGCCAGCCTCGACGGCGGCCAGCTCGACCCGCGCCTGGCCGGCGTGCGTTTCAGCGAGCTGAGCCAGAGCCAGCGCGACCAGGGTTGGTACGGCGCCGCCGTCAGCACGGTGCAGCCGGGCAGCCGCGCCGCCCAGGCGGGACTGCGTGCGGGCGACGTGGTGGTCGGCATCGGCAACCAGCGCCTCACCAGCCTGCGCATGCTGCGCGGGCTGGCCGGCGTGCGCCTGCGCCAGTTGGTGCTGGTGGTGGCCGATGCGGACGGCAGCCACTACGTACTGATCAACTGACGACGCGGCAAAGCGACCGCGCGAAAAACCGGACGTGGGTCGCGTGAACGGCGTGTTCGCGCGCACGCTCTGTGACGCATCGTCACGCAAACGCCAGAAATCGCTTGATATTGTGGGTTCAGGCCGATCCAATATCCTGACGGCTTGTCGAACGCGCCGCGCGTCGGCTGCATATCCGCTTTCGATCACGCACCTTCGTCAAGTCGCCAGACGGGTGGGCCGGCCCGATCGGCCAGCTCATCCGCCCATGTCATGAGTTCATCACGCCGGGGTTTCGCATCATCATGTCCGTACGCTTTGCTCGCCTGTTCTGCCTCGCCCTGATCGGCGCCTGTTTCTCCACCGCGGCAACCGCGGCCACCAAGTCCGGCAGCCTGGTCTGGCGCGGCGACGACGCCACCGCCAACGCGGTGATGAACGAAGTGGGCAAGGCATGGACGAAGGCCGGCCACGGCCGCATCGAGCTGCAGCCGTTCAACACCGCCTCGGGCCTCGACGCGGTGAGCAACGGCACCGCCGACCTCGCCGGCAGCGCGCGCCCCTCCGACGGCAGCGCGCAGAACGACCGGCTGACCTTCACCCCGGTGGCCTGGAGCGGCCTGGTAATCATCACCCAGGCGTCCAACCCGATCGGCAGCCTCACGCTGAAGCAGGTGCACGACATCTACTACGGCAAGATCCACAACTGGAGCGAAGTCGGCGGCCGCAACGCGCCGATCGACGTCTACGCGGTGGCCAGCCCCGGCGACGGCGTGGAGTACAGCCTGCGCAGCCTGCTGTTCGGCCGCGGCAACCAGCCGGTCGCCGCGCCGCGGCTGTACGTCAACACGCGCAAGCTGGAAGAAGGCATCGCGCTGAACCCGAACGGCCTGGGCGTGGCCATGCTGGCCGGCATCAGTGACAACCCCAAGCTGAAGGCGATCCCGATCAACGGCCGCACGGCGACCACGGCGAACATCGCCAACGGCAGCTACCCGCTGTTCATCCCGCTGTACCTGGTCACCAACCCGCACAGCGCCAAGGCCGAGCAGGCGCAGGATTTCGTGGACTTCCTCAAGACCGAGCCGGCCAAGGCTGCGCTGCGTCGCCACGGCGTGCTGCCCTACGACGACGGCGCGCGGCTGGCGGCGATGGATGCCGAGCGCCGCAGCACGATCCTGGCCGAAGTCGGCGCGCGCGCGCGGTCGCAGGGCACGCCGATCTCGGCGCCCGGCGCCACCTACGCGTCCCGCGCCGCCATCGCGCCCACGTCGGAGCGCACGGTGCAGGCCCGCAACGCGCTGGAAGCGCGCCGCGAGCGCGCGGCGAACGATGCACGGCTGGAGCGCGTCAGCGGCAGCGTCAGCAACGTCGCCGTGACCGGCGTCGAGCGCGCCAGCGGCTCGGCCACCACGGTGAGCCAGGCCAACGGCAAGAATTTCCGCGGCGTCAGCGCCGACGCCACGCAGACCCATTCGACGTACAAGGTGGTGCGCGGCGACACGCTGTCCTCGATCGCCAAGGCACATTCGGTCGAGGTGGCGCAATTGCGCGCGTGGAACCAGCTCAAGAGCGACCACCTGCAACAGGGCCAGGTGTTGCGCGTCAGCAAGCGATAACCGGGTGAGCCGCGCCGCAGAGGCGGGCGCCGGCATGGTCCAGCGTCCGCTGGCGCTGACGCTGGATCTGGACGACACGCTGTGGCCGGTGCTGCCCGCGCTGGAACGGGCCGACCAGGCCGTCGACGCCTGGCTGCAGCAGCACCATCCGGAGGTGGCGCGTGCATGGCCGATCACCGCGATGCGCCAGCTGCGCGCCAAAGTGGCCGCCGAGCGGATCGACCTGGCGCACGATTTCACCACCCAGCGCCAGCTGACCCTGCGCCATGTGTTCGAGGCCAGTGGCATCGCCGATGCGCCGGTGGACGCGTTGTGGGAAATCTATTTCGCCGCGCGCAACCAGGTGGAACTGTTCCCCGACTGCCCAAGCGCGCTGGAACGCATCGCCGCACGCTGGCCGCTGGCGAGCCTGACCAACGGCAACGCCGACCTGCGCCGCATCGGCATCGAGCGGCATTTCCGCCATCAGGTCTGCGCCCGCGACCATGGCGTGGGCAAGCCCGACCGCGCCATCTTCCTTGCCGCAGCCGCGCTGCTCGGCGTCGAACCGGGACAGGTGCTGCACGTGGGCGACGACCCCGCCCTGGACGTGGCCGGCGCGCGCGACGCCGGCTTGCGCACGGCGTGGATCAATCGCCAGGGCGAACCGTGGCCACCCGGCATGGGCCCGCCGCCGGATCTCGACCTGCCCGACCTGGCGGCGCTGGCCGACTGGCTGGAAGCCTCTTCCCGCCGCGACTGACGCCGTTGCGATTGTTCTTCGACGCGGGCATGTCCATCATGGGCCATTTCCCCGCAAGGATTTGCCCATGTCCGCCCTGATCGAACGCCGCCCTGGCCAGCGCCATGGCATCCCCGTCGAGACCACCGACGCCGCGCACCTGGCGGCCAGTCGCCGCCGGCTCGATGCGACGCAGCGGCGCTGGCTCGGCGACAGCGGCTTCGACGCAGCGCCCGGCACGTTCGCTCTGGTGCCCGACGCGGCCGGCAAGCTGGCGCGCGTGCTGGTCGGCGTGGCGCCGGCCGATCCGCTGGCCGCGCTGGCCGGCCTGCCCTGCCACCTGCCCGAAGCCACCTACGAACTGGCCGCCGAAGGCGTGCTCGCCGACACCGCGCTGGCCACGCTGGGCTGGGCGCTGGGCGCCTACCAGTTCACCCGCTACCGCGCAGCCAAACGCGCCCCGGCGCGGCTGATCGTGGCGGCCGAGGAACTGGCCCGGCTGGCCCCGCTGGTGGAGGCCACCTCGCGCGTGCGCGACCTGGTCAACACGCCCACGCAGGACATGGGCCCGGAGCAACTCGGCGAGGCGATAAAGACCCTGGCCAAGGCACACAAGGCGAAGCTGCGCGACTGGGTCGGCGACGAACTGCTCAAGGCGAACTTCCCCACCATCCACGCCGTGGGCCGCGCCAGCCATCGCGCGCCGCGGCTGGTCGAACTGAGCTGGGGCAAGCCCGACCATCCCAGGCTGGTGATCGTCGGCAAGGGCGTGTGCTTCGACACCGGCGGCCTGAACCTCAAGGGCGGCGAAGGCATGCGCTGGATGAAGAAGGACATGGGCGGCGCCGCGCACGCGATCGCGCTGGCCGGACTGGTGATGCAGGCCAACCTGCCGGTGCGGCTGACCCTGCTGGTGCCGGCGGTGGAGAACGCCGTGGCCGGCAACGCGATGCGCCCGGGCGAGGTGATCACCACCCGCGCCGGCCATACCGTGGAAGTGGACAACACCGACGCCGAAGGCCGGCTGATCCTGTGCGACGCGCTGGCCTACGCCGGCGAACAGCAACCGGCGCTGATCATCGACTTCGCCACCCTCACCGGCGCCGCCCGCGTGGCGCTGGGCCCGGATCTGCCGGCCCTGTTCGCCAACGATGACGCGCTGGCCGACGCGGTGCTGCAGGCCGGTAACGCCGTGGCCGACCCGCTGTGGCGGCTGCCGCTGTGGCGTCCGTACCGGCGCATGCTGGACTCCCACCTGGCGGACTTCGCCAACTCCAGCGCCTCGCGCCACGCCGGCGCGATCACCGCCGCGCTCTATCTCGAACGCTTCGTCCCCGACGGCACGCCGTGGCTGCACCTGGACACCTACGCCTGGAACGACGCCGACCGCCCCGGCCGCCCCCGCGGCGGCGAGGCGATGGGCCTGCGCGCGGTGTTCGCGTTCCTGCAGGAGCGTTACGGACACTGAGAGGCTGAGCGGTTTTCAACCCCTCGGATCAGCCCCGGCGGGGCATGGCTGTCCGAGTGGAGGCAAGGCGGGAGCAATGGCCCGATGCCCGAGTCGGCAACAGGAGCGGTTGTCCGAAGGCTGGACATGAAACAGGCATCCTGGTGACTGTTCCACGTGAGCGAGTCCGGGCCTGTAACGGGCTCGCGACAGCAGGAAACCACGGGAGGCGGTTTCCTTCACAAGCTCCGGGGCGCCCCCGCCGACCTCGACGCCCGATACCCCGTTCCGCCCGGTGCCGTGCGCAGTGGTGCGACGAAGCCTCGGGGGAGTAACCTCTCGAACGTTGGGCGTGGTCCGAAACTGGTTGCGACATTGCCTGAGGGGGGACAAGGGGCACCAGTGGACGCGCTCGACATTACAGGGCCGAGCCATCACCACTGGGGAAAGAAACCACATGAAATACGACTTGAATCACCTGTCACTGGCTGTGCGTCTCGCATTGACCGCCGGGATGCTCTCGGTCGCCGGCGGGCTGCAGGCCCAGACGACGACCACCAATCCGCCCACGACGGATCAGGCCACGCCGGCCTCCAAGGACAAAGCCAAGACGCTGAACGCCGTGGTGGTCACCGGCTCGCTGATCCGCCGCGTGGACGTGGAAACCGCCAGCCCGGTGGTGACCATCGACCGCGAGGCCATCACCAACTCCGGCAAGCCCACCCTGGGCTACGTGCTGCAGGACATGCCGGCGATCTCCGGCAACGCCACCAACCCCTCCAACAACAGCAACGGCGGCGGCGTCGCCAGCCCGCTGCTGGAAGCCGGCGGCGGCGCCTCGCGCGTCTCGCTGCGCGGCCTGGGCATCAACCGCACGCTGGTGCTGGTGGACGGCCAGCGCATGGTCAACTCGGACATCAACATGCTGCCGCCGGACATGATCGACCGCGTCGACGTGCTGGCCGAAGGCGCCTCCACCGTGTACGGCTCCGACGCCATCGGCGGCGTGGTCAACTTCATCCTGCGCAAGGATTTCCAGGGCGTCCAGTTCAGCCTGAACGACGGCATCTCCAGCCACGGCGATTCGCAGCGTCGCGGCTTCAACCTGACCGGCGGCATGTCCGGCGACAACTACAGCATCGTCGGCGGCCTCGACTACAACAAGTACGACGCCACGCTGGCCTCGCAACGCGACTTCTCGCGGCAGCAGCTGTACCTGTCCAGCGGCACCATCATCGCCGCCGGCTCCAGCTCGATCCCGACCGGCCGCATCCAGCTGCCGGCCTCGATCGCCAGCCAGTACGGCTGCGCGATCAACTCGTCCGGCACCGCCAACGTCACGCTTGCCACGGGCGACGGCTCCAGCCTCGGCGACTACCGGTGCCGGCTCGGTTCGGACACCTACAACTATGCCGCGCTCAACTACATGCAGACCGCGCAGAAGCGCACCAACGGCTTCGTGCTGGGCAGCTACGACCTGACGCCCAACCTCAAGGCCTACGTCAACGCGTTCTACAACCGCACCGAATCCAGCGGCCAGGATGCCCCCTCGCCGGTCGGTACCGGTGACGGCCTGATCATCTCCTCCAGCAACCCGATCAACCCGTTCGGCGTCACCTTCAGCCAGAACGCGGTGCCGGGCGACCCGAACAGCGGCTACAACTTCCAGACCCGCCTGACCGGCGCCGGCACCCGCGTGCACAGCTACAAGACCGACAACGCGCAGATCAACACCGGCCTGCGCGGCAACTTCGGCCAGGACAGCAGCTGGATCTGGGACGCGTCGATCAACTACAGCCACAGCAAGCGCGACCAGCGCGACACCAACGAGGTGGACATCCCCGCCCTGCAGGCGGCGGTCGATGCCGGCGCCAACATCTTCAACCAGGCCGACCCGGCGGTGGGCAAGCTGCTGAGCGCCGGCGTGAAGACGCCGATCTATGTCATGACCAACTCGACCAAGCAGGCGCAGTTCGACGCCAGCGGCGACCTGTGGGATCTGCCCGCCGGCGCCATGCAGCTGTCGGTCGGCGCGCTGTACCGCAAGCAGACGATGAAGTACACGGTGAGCCCGTTCGCGGTGCTCGACCCGGTCACCACCCAGTGCCAGATCCTGCAGGAAGCATGCGGCTCGCCCGCCAGCGGCAGCTACAACGTCAAGGAGATCTACGCGGAAACCCTGATCCCGCTGCTCGCCGATGCGCCCGGGGCGCAGTCACTGAACATCGACCTGGGCGTGCGCTCCTCCAACTACAGCACCAGCGGCAGCACCACCAACGGCAAGGTCGCGATCGAATGGAAGCCGGTGGCCGATCTGCTGGTCCGCGGTACCGTCTCGCAGGTGTTCCGCGCGCCGAACCTCAACGAGCTCTACGACGGCCGCACCCTGGTGCAGCCCACCCTGAACGACCCCTGCGTCAACCTCAGCGCGGCCGATCTGGCCCAGCATGCCGCGGCCTGCCAGTACGTGCCGGTCAACTGGGGCGGCAACTCGCCGGCGCAGGTCAACACGTTCTATTCCGGTGCCGCCACCGTGGGCAACTCGCTGAAGCCGGAAAAGGGCAAATCCATCGACCTCGGCCTGGTCTACTCGCCGGAGTGGCTGCCCGGCTTCTCCACCAGCCTCGACTTCTGGCACATCTACCTGTCCGACACGTTGACCGCGATCACCGGCGACCTGGTCGTCAGTTCGTGCTTCAACAACAGTGCCAGCCCGTACTGCGGGCTGATCCATCGCGAGGACACCACCAGCCGCCAGCCGGGCCAGGTGTTCCTGATCAACACGCCGGTGGTCAACCTTGGCACGCTGAATACGTCGGGTGTCGACTTTACCTTGCGCTACAAGGTGCCCCACTTCAACATGGGCAGCGTGGACCCGGGCGACTTCCAGGTGGGCCTCAACAGCAGCTACACCTCCACCTACAGGAACAACGCCACCCCCGGCGAGCCGGGCGCACAGGCCATCGACTACGCCGGCACCTACAGCCAGCAGTTCGGCAACATCTCGCGGCTGCGCGGCACGGTCACGCTGAACTGGAGCAAGGGCAACTGGAACGCCCAGTGGCAGTCGCGCTACATCAACAGCCTGACCGCGCTCAACACGGATGCGGCCATTCCCGGCGTGAACATTCCGATCGCCTCGGTGACCTACCACTCGATCCAGCTCGGCTACGCGGTGCCGTCGATCCACACTCGCTTCGACGTCGGCGTGGACAACATCGCCGACAAGGCACCGCCGCTGATGTATCAGAACGGTTCCAACTACAACGTGGACGTCTCCACCTACGACGTGCTCGGTCGCTACTACTGGGCCCGCGCCACCGTGAAGTTCTGATGTCCTAGCTCCATCGCAGTCGTTGCAAACCCCCAGGAGGGCCGCGGGCAAACCGCGGCCCTCTTGCATAATGGGCGCCGGACACCATCCCACCGAGGCCGCATGCCCCCGCCCGCCGCCGATCCACCCAGCACTCCGGCCAGCACGTTGGCCGCCGCCATGGCGAGCGCGTGGAATGCAGGCGACGCAGAGCGCGTCATCGAACTGGCGGCGCAGGCGGCGGATGCCGCCGGCGACGACGAAGGCGTGCTCGTCCTGCTCGGCGTGGCGCAACAGGCCACCGGCCGGCACGCACGGGCGGCCGCCACGTTCAACCGCCTGTGCCAGTTGCGACCGGCCGTCTCGGCCTACTGGAACAACCTCGGCGTGGCCTCTCGCCTGGCCGGCGACCTCGCCGCGTCCGGACAGGCCTTGCGTCAGGCCCGGCAGCTCGCGCCGGGCGATGCGGAGGTGCACTACAACCTCGGCCTGCTGTACACCCAGCAACGCGATTGGCCGGCGGCACGGCAGGCGTTGCTGGAAGCGGCCAGTCTCGCCCCGTCATTCATCGAGGCCCGCCTGCAGGCGGCCTACGCCTGCTACGTCTGCGGCGACAACGCGGCGCAGGAGGAAATGCTCGACGGCGCCGGCGAGTGGCCGCCGCAACCCGCCGAACAGGCGCTGATCCTGGCCGCCATGTTGTCGGTGCAGGGCGCTTCCGAGGCGGCCCTGCGCACGCTCGCGCGCGCGCAGTTGCCGCCGACGGAGGCCGCGGCCGCTCCGCTGCGCCTGCGCATCGCCGCCCAGCGCGTGGTGTTGCACGAGCGCAGCAACCAGGTCGAACGCGCGCAGCAGGACCTGCAGCAACTGCCGCTGGCCGCGATCGACGCCCTGCCGCCGGACGCCGTGCAAGCGCGCGCCGACGGCTGGCGCGCGCACGCCGCGATGGCCTCACGCAACGGCGCACACGCCGAGGCAGCGGCGCTGTACCGGCGCGTGCTGGCGCTGCCGCTCGACGACGAGAGCCGGGCCAGCGTCGGTTTCGGCCTCGCCATCGCCTGCGACCGGCTGGGCCGCCACGCCGAGGCATGGGACGCGTTGCAGGCGGCGCACGCGGCGCAACTGGAGATCGCCCGCCAGGTCGTGCCGGAGCGACTGGCGGCGGACAGCCAGCCGCTGCCGCTGGCGGACTGCGTGGTCGAACCGCACGACTACGCCCGCTGGACCGAGCTGCGCGCCCCCGGCTCCATGGAGAGCCCGGTCTTCGTGGTCGGCTTTCCGCGCTCGGGCACCACCTTGCTGGAACAGATGCTCGACGCCCACCCGGATTTCCGGTCCATGGACGAGCGTGCCTACATCCATGAGCTGATCGAAAGCATGGAACGCGTCGGCCAGCGCTATCCCGCCGATCTCGCCTCACTGAGCCAGGACGATGCCGATGCCCTGCGCCGCAGCTATCGCCGACGGGTCGCGCAGGTGCGCCCCGACCTCGGGCCGCGCCGGCTGGTCGACAAGAACCCGCTCAACATGCAGTGCCTGCCGATGATCATGCGGCTGTTTCCGCAGGCACGGATCATCCTCTGCCTGCGCCATCCCTGCGACGTGTTGCTCAGCTGCAGCATGCAGTCGTTCCGCTCGCCGGCGTTCATGGTGCTGTGCTCCTCCCTGCCGCGCCTGGCGCAGGGCTACGCGCGCGCCTTCACCCAATGGCAGCGCGATGTCGAGGTGTTCGCCCCGCAGGTGCTGGAGTGGCGCTACGAATCCGTGGTGGAGCAGTTCGGCGACCAGGCGACACGACTGGCGCAGTTCCTGGACCTGGCCGATGCCGCGCCCCTGCAGCGCTTCGCCGAGCATGCGCGCGAGAAGCACATCAGCACGCCCAGCTACGCGCAGGTCACCCGCGGCGTCTATCGCAAGGCGGTGGGCCGCTGGCGCGACTACCGCGAGCATTTCGAACCGGTGTTGCCCGTGCTGCAACCGTGGCTCGAACGCTTCGGCTACGACGGGTAGGAAACGGCCCGCGGGACAAGCGCCTGCGGACCGCAGGCTCCCGCACGCACCACGACAGGGAGTGCCGCCTTGTCGTCGTGCGCAGCGGGATACTCAGTGCGCCGGGCTGCTCGCGGACGGCGCGGGGGTGGTTACGCTGGCCAGTGCGTGCGGCGAGAACTTGCCGCCGTAAGGCAGCACCTCGCTGGCCAGTTTCGGGTCGGCCTTGATCATGCCGATCGCGTCGAACAGGATGTGCGCGGTCTCCTGGAGCTGCGGGTCCTTGGCGTTCTTGGCGTCCTTCTCTTCCTTCAGCTCGCTCTTGATGCTGCGCTCGTTGGGGTTGAGGCCGTCGTCCAGCGTGCTGCCCGCCTCCGGCAGGGCCGCGTCGCTGCCGTCGATGGCGACGTGCCGCGCGCGGAAGGCGGCCTGCATCTGCTCCTGCTGCTTGCGCTCGGCTTCGCGGGTGGCCAGGTTCAGCGAGATCGTGGTCATGTCGCGCATCTTCTTGTACTGCGCCAGCTCGTCCAGCATCAGCTTCCACGCCGGCGATTGCGCCGCACGCTGGTCGTGCTGCTTGAGCAGCTGCGGCAGGTAGGCGGAGAGGTTCGCCACCGGCTGGTAGTCGGCCGGCGGAATCTGCGTCCACGGCAGCGCGTTGTCGTAGGTCGATTCGCCGAAGTCCTTCTCGTCGCCGTTCTTCGGGAACTCGATGTCCGGGGTGACGCCCTTGAGCTGGGTGGAACCGCCGTTGATGCGGAAGAACTCCTGGATCGTCATCTTCAGTTCGCCCAGTTGCGGCTTCTCGCTGTCGCCGGAGGCGAACTTGTCCAGGTCCACCAGGGTCTGCACGGTGCCCTTGCCGAAGGTCGGCTCGCCGATGACCAGGCCGCGGTGATAATCCTGGATCGCCGCGGAGAAGATCTCCGAGGCCGAAGCCGTGCCGCGGTTGACCAGCACCGCCAGCGGACCGCTCCAGGCCATGCCTGCATCGTCGTCGCCCTGCACCTGGACTTCGCCGTGCGAGCCGCGCACCTGCACCACCGGGCCCTTGTCGATGAACAGGCCGGTCATCGAATCCGCCTCGGCCAGCGAGCCGCCGCCGTTGTTGCGCAGGTCCACCACGATGCCCTGCACGCCTTCCTGCTTGAGCTCGGCGATCAGCTTGGCCACGTCGCGGGTGGTGCTGCGGTAATCCTTGTCGCCGGCGCTGCGCGCGCCGAAATCGGAGTAGAACGAGGGCAGGTCGATCACGCCGATCTTGCGGGTGACCGCGCCGTCCTTGATCTCGATGACCTTCTTGCTGGCCGCGGCATCCTCCAGGTTGATCTTGTCGCGCACCAGGGTGATCAGCTCGTGCTTGCCGTCCGGGCCGACATCGGCGGGCAGCACTTCCAGCCGCACCACCGTGCCCTTCTTGCCGCGGATCAGCGCGGTGACGTCGTCGATGCGCCAACCGACCACGTCCACCATTGCGCCCTTGTCGCCCTGGCCCACCGCCACGATGCGGTCGCCCGGCTTGAACTTGTGCGACTTCATCGCCGGGCCGCCGGGGATCAGCTTGACGATCATGGTGTAGTCGTCGCGCGACTGCAGCTGCGCGCCGATGCCCTGCAGCGACAGGCTCATCGCGATGTCGAAGTTGGCCGCCGCCTCCGGGCCGAGGTAGTCGGTGTGCGGGTCGGTGGATTCGGCGTAGGCGTTCATGAAGGTCTGGAACGCGTCGGCGCTGTTGATCTGCCGGATGCGGTCGATGTAGCCGCTGTAGCGCTTGTCCAGCGTCTTGCGGATGTCCGCGTCGTCCTTGCCGGCCAGCTTCAGACGCAGCCAGTCGTTCTTGGTGCGCTTGCGCCAAAGGTCCTGCGCGGCGGCCTCGTCCTTCGGCCAGGCGGCGTCCTTGCGGTCGACCTCGTAGCTCTCGTCGCGGCTGAGGTCGAAGCCGTTCTTCAGCAGCTCGCGGGCGTAGCTCATGCGCTGCACGGCGCGCTGCAGGTACAGGTTGAAGATGGCGAACGGCGCGGAGAGGTCGCTGTTCCAGATCGCGTCGTCGAACTTGCTCTTCAGTGGCGCGAACTTGTCCATGTCGGCCTGGGTGAAGAACACCTTGTCGCCGTCGAGCATCTTGAAATATGCCTTGTAGATGCGCGCGGACATCGCGTCATCCAGCGGCTGGGCGTCGTAGTGGAAGCGGGTCAGGAAGCGCGCGGACAGTTGCGCGGCCTGGGCCTGTTCGGCCGTGGGCTCCAGCGGCCAGGTGGCCGCCTTGCGCGGCTGGGGGCCGGCACCCAGGTCGGCCGCTGACTGCGCAAAGGCGCAGCTGGCGGAGAGAACGAACAGCAGGACCAGCGCGGGGCGAAGTTTCATGGGTGCTCTCAGGCGGATTCGGTGACGCCGGCGGCATGCGCCTGCAGGTCGGCGTGATAGGACGATCGCACCAGCGGGCCGGAGGCGACGTGATGGAAGCCCATGGCTTCGCCGGCTTCGCGCAGCGCGTGGAATTCCTCGGGCGTCCAGTAGCGCAGCACCGGGTGGTGGTGCGGCGTGGGCTGCAGGTACTGGCCGATGGTGATCATCTCCACATCGTGGTCGCGCAGGTCGCGCAGCGTCTGCAGCACCTGCTCGCGGGTCTCGCCCAGGCCGAGCATGATGCCGGACTTGGTCGGCACCTGCGGGTGCTGCGCCTTGAAGCGCTTGAGCAGGTCCAGCGACCACTGGTAATCGGCGCCGGGGCGCACCTCGCGGTACAGGTGCGGCACGGTTTCCAGGTTGTGGTTGAACACGTCCGGCGGGAATGCCTTGAGCACCTCCAGCGCCCGCTCCATGCGGCCCTTGCCGCGGAAATCGGGGGTGAGGATCTCGATGCGGATGGCCGGGCTGGCATGGCGCACCGCGCGGATGCAGCTGGCGAAGTGCGCCGCGCCGCCGTCGCGCAGGTCGTCGCGGTCGACCGAGGTGATCACCACGTACTTCAGCCGCATGTCGGCGATGGTCTGCGCCAGGCGCGCCGGCTCCAGTTCATCCGGCGGCTGCGGCCGGCCATGCGCCACGTCGCAGAACGAGCAGCGCCGCGTGCACACCTCACCGAGAATCATGAAGGTGGCGGTGCCGTGGCTGAAGCATTCGTGGATGTTGGGGCAGGAGGCCTCCTCGCATACGGTCACCAGCGCGTTCTCGCGCAGGCGGGCCTTCAGCTGCTGCACCGCGTTGCCCTGCGGCAGGCGCACGCGGATCCAGTTGGGCTTGCGCAGGGTCGGCACGCTGGTGTCGAAACCGGCGCGGTTCAGCGCGATCTTGTCGCTGCCGAGCTGTTTCTCCACCGTGCCGGTGCCGGCCACGACCTGGATCGGAATGGATTTGGACAAGGGGGCGCTGGTTTCGCTCATGGGAGGAGTTCAGACCGCGGCGCGCGCGGGGAGTTCGGGAATCAGGGGGGCAGCGGGCGCGGCGACGAAGCCGAACTGACGGCAGAACTCGTCGGCCAGCACCGTCTCGACGTCCGCCAGCTGCGACGGACCGCCCAAGTCTACCAGTTGCGTGACCGCCAAACCCTTGTAGCCGCAGGGGTTGATGCGTTCGAACGGCTCCAGGTCCATGGCCACGTTGAAGGCCAGCCCGTGGAAACTGCAGCCGCGACGCACGCGCAGGCCGAGCGCGGCGATCTTGGCCTCGCCCACGTACACGCCGGGGGCGCCTTCGCGGCGCGCCGCCGCCACCTGCCAGTGCGCCAGCGTGTCGATCAGCGCCTGCTCGATCCGCCGCACCAGCTCGCGCACGCCCACGCCGATGCGGCGCAAGTCGATCAGCGGGTAGCCGACGATCTGGCCGGGCCCGTGGTAGGTCACCTGCCCGCCGCGGTCGACCGGGATCACCGGGATGTCGCCCGGCGCCAGCACGTGCTCCATCTTGCCGGCCTGGCCCAAGGTGAACACCGGGTCGTGCTCCAGCAGCCACAGCTCGTCCGGCGTGTCGGCGGTGCGGTTGTCGGTGAACGCGCTCATCGCCTGCCAGGTCGCCGCGTAGGGCTGGCGGCCGAGACGGCGGATGGCCAGGGGCCGGAATTCGGGATGGGGGGTTCGGGATTCGTGGTTCACGACGAGCTTGTGGCCTTGCAATTCTTCTGGTTCAAGAGCCGCCGAACCCATGCGACGCGGAGGCTCGGGACGCGGCTCTTGCGAATCCCCATCCCGAATCCCGGCCTCACAACGTATACCGGACATCCGCATCGGCGCGCAGTGCGTGATGCGCTGCTTCGTACTGCTCGCGGTTGTCGCAGCGGAAGGTGACCGTGACCGAGACGAAATTGCCGGCGCCGGAATGGCGGTGACGCACGGTTTCGTGCAGCACGTGCAGGCCGGCGCGTTCGAGCAGTTGCGGCACGTGGCGGGGCAGGTCGGCGCTGGCGCTGCCCACGGCGGTGATCTCGAACTCGCCGGGGAACTGGAAGCCCCGGCCTTGCCGCTTCGCCTTGTCGAAGTCGATCGGTTGCATCACTTGGCGCTCGGCGCCTGCTCGGTGTTGCCGGTGTCCTTGTGGAACCAGAGCAGGATGCTGTCCCACAGGCGCGAGAAGAAGCCACCCTGCGGCGCGTCGGCCAGTGCGACCAGCGGCACCGTCTGCAGCGCCTGGCCATCCAGGCTGATGCGCAGGCTGCCGATCTGCTGGCCCTTCTTGAACGGCGCGATCAGGGTCGAGGGGATGTCCATCACCGCCTTGAGCTTGTCGTACTGGCCGGTCTTGACGGTGACCAGCACGTCGCTGGCCACGCCGATCGGCAAGGTGTCCGCCTCGCCCTTCCACAACCGCGGCGTCGCCAGCGGCTTGCTGGTGTCGTACAGCTTGTGCGTCTCGTAGAAGCGGAAGCCGTAGTTGAGCAGGGCCATCGCCGAATCGGCGCGCGCCTTGTTGGAGCTGGCGCCCATCACCACCGCGATCATGCGCTCGTCGCCATGCTTGGCGGACGCCGCCAGGCAGAAGCCCGCGTCGGCGGTGTGCCCGGTCTTGATGCCGTCCACGGCCGGATCGCGCCAGAGCAGCTCGTTGCGGTTCTGCTGCTTGATGCCGTTCCACTCGTACGACTTGATCGCCGAGATGGCGTAGTCGTCCGGAAAGTTGTGGATCAGCGCGCGCGACAGGATCGCGACGTCGCGCGCGGAGCTGTAGTGGTTCTGCACCGGATAGCCGGAGGCGTTGGAGAAGTGCGAGTTGGCCATGCCCAACTGCTTGGCGTAGGCGTTCATCAGGTTGGCGAAGGCATCCTCCGAACCGGCGGTGTGCTCGGCCAGCGCGATTGCCGCGTCGTTGCCGGACTGCACGATCATGCCCTTGAGCAGGTCCATCAGCGGCACCTGGCTGCCCAGCTTGAGGAAACTGGTGGAGCCGTCGGTGCCGGCACCGCCGCCGCGCCACGCATGCTCGCTGATGGTGATCATGTCGCTGGTGTGGATGCGGCCGTTGGCGAGCTCGGCCGACACCACGTAGTCGGTCATCACCTTGGTCAGCGAGGCCGGCGCGCGACGCGCATCGGGATCCTTCGAGGCAAGTATCTGGCCGGTGGCGTAGTCCATCAGCACCCAGCTGGCGCCATCGACGTCCGGCGGCGGCGGCACCGGTGCGGCCGGCATGGCCGGGCGCGGCACGGGCGACGGATGGGGCGGGGTCTGCGCCATCGCAGCGCCGACCAGCAGGACGGCAACGGCGGCAAACGGCATCAGGGTGCGTCGAAGAAAGTTCATCGTGTTTTCGAGTCCGGTTTTTTCGAGGATCGGCGTTGCGCGCGCCGAAGTGGCAAGGAAGCCTGCGCAAATCCTGCTCAGTCTACCGCGACCTGCGGCGAGGGCAGACCCATGCGTTCGATCCGGCGACTGACTTCGTCGGCACGATCCACGCTGTCCAGCGGGCCGACCCGCACGCGGCGCAGGCGCTGGCCATGCGCCACGCCATCGATCACCTGCACCGTGCCGAGGTCGGCCGCACGCAGGCGCCGGGCCAGGCGGTCGGCATTGGACGCGTCGGCGAACGCACCCACCTGCAGGTAGATTCCCGGGTGCCTGCCTGAGACCGTCTCCGGCGGCGGCAGTTCCTGCGCCGGATGCGCCGGGTCGATGCCGCGCACCTCGACCAGGCCGGTGCCCTTGGGCCAGATGCCGATCTTCACTGCCGCGGCATAGGACAGGTCGATCAGCCGGTTGTCGTGGAACGGTCCGCGGTCGTTGACCCGCACGACCACGCTCTTGCCGTTCTCCAGGTTGGTGACGCGCGCGTAGCTGGGCAGCGGCAGCGTGGTGCTGGCCGCGCTGAACGCGTACATGTCGTAGGTTTCGAGGTTGGAGGTCTTGTAGCCGTGGAACTTGTTGCCGTAGAACGAGGCGATGCCGCGCTCGTCGTAGCCGCGCGCCGTGGACAGCACGCGATAGGTCTTGCCGCGCACGCTGTAGGGCGACTTGTTGCCGTAGCGCGAGCGCGGCTCGGCCTTCGGCACCGGCTCGGACAGCTTGCTGACGTCGATCGGCGGCGGCACGCTGTCGCGGCCGTCGCGGTAGCGGCTCGATTGCGGCCGACTGAGGTCGTCGTGGATGCCACCTTCACCCGCGGGCGATGCCGTGCCGGACACGCCGCGATGGCCCGCGCCGGACGACGACGACGGCCGGCTGCGCGGCCCGCTGCACGCGGCAAGCAGCGCGCTGGCCGCGAGCACGGCGGCGACCGCGGCGAACCTCACCGCGCCGCGTCCGCCTGCGCCACGCCGGCGGCGATCGCCTGCGCCAGCTGTTCGACGGCCATCGCGTACAACGGGCTGCGGTTGTAGCGGGTGATCACGTAGAAATTCTGGAAGGTGAACCAGTACTCCGGCCCGGCCGGGCCTTCGAGCTGCTGCAGGCTGGCGAGCCGGCCGGGGTCGATCCGCTGCAGCGGCGCGTAGCCCCAGGCCTCGAACTGTTCCAGCGGATGCTTCGGCATGAGCTCGTTGAGGTCGCTCGCGTGCGCCTTGGCATCGGGCTGCGCCCGCGCCGCCACCGGGGCATCGCGCTCCCAGCCGTACCCGTGCAGGTAGTTGGCGACGCTGGCCACGATGTCGTCGGCCGAATCGTGCAGGTCGATGCGACCGTCGTGATCCTCGTCAACCGCGTAGTCGCGGATGCTCGAAGGCATGAACTGGCCCCAGCCCTGCGCGCCGGCATAGGAGCCGACCAGCGAGTCCAGCGGACCGGCCAGCTTGCTGGCGGGAAGCTCCAGCAGGGTCTTCAGCTCGTCGCGGAAAAACGGCGCGCGCGGCGGGTAGTAGAAGGCCAGCGTCACCAGCGCATCGAGCACCTTGTAGCGGCCCACGATGCGGCCGTAATTGGTCTCCACGCCGATGATCGCCACCACGTATTGCGGCGCCACGCCGTACTCGGTCGCGATCCGGTCGAGCAGTGCGCGATGCTGCTGGTAGAACGCGATGCCGCCGTCGATGCGGGCATCGGTGAGGAAGATCGGGCGATAGTCCTTCCACGGCTTGGCCTCGGCCGGGCGGCTGATCGCGTCGAGGATCGACTGCTGTTTGGTGGCGCCGTCGAGCAGCGCATTGAGCGCGGCCGGGCTCTGGCCGGTGTCGTGCGCCACCTCCTGCACCAGTTTCGCCTGCCCCGGATGGGCGGCCAGCGCGGTGTCCGTTCCAGCCACCCACGACAGCAGGACCAGCAGGCAACAGCACACACGGGACACGGGATGCACGGACATGCAAGGCCTTCGCAAAGGGAAAATCGGGGTCAGCGAGAGCCTACCATGCAAGCCGCGGCGACTTCGGCCCCACGCATGGCGCGCGCGGGGCGCGATTCAGATGTGGCTCTTGCGATTGGCATGGATCGACATCAGCACGCCGAAACCGGTCAACAGCGACACCGCCGACGTGCCGCCGTAACTGATCATCGGCATCGGCACGCCGACCACCGGCAGCATGCCGGCCACCATGCCGCCGTTGACGAACACGTAGACGAAGAAGCTCATGCCGATCGCGCCGGCGAGCAGGCGCGAATACGTATCGCGCGCCTCCATCGCGATCCACAGGCAGCGGCCGATGATGAACGCGTACAGCGCGATCAGCGCGCACACGCCGACCAGGCCGAACTCCTCGGAGAACACCGCGAAGATGAAATCGGTGGTGTGCTCGGGCAGGAAATCCAGCCGCGACTGCGTGCTGTGCAGCCAGCCTTTGCCGAACACGCCGCCGGAGCCCACCGCGATCTGCGACTGGATGATGTGCCAGCCGTTGCCCAGCGGATCGGATTCGGGATTGAGCAGGGTCAGCACGCGATCGCGCTGGTACTGGTGCAGGAAGTGCCAGCCGATCGGGATCATGCCCACCACCGCGCCCACCAGCAATCCGATACGCCACCACGCCATGCCGGAGAGGAACAGCGCGAACGCGCCGGCCGTGGCCACCAGCACCGCCGTGCCCAGGTCCGGCTGTTCGGCGATCAAGGCGGCAGGAATGGCGATCAGGATGCCGACCACCGCGATGTCCTTCCAGCCCGGCGGCAGCTGCCGCGGGTGGAGGTACCAGGCCACCATCATCGGCGTGGTGAGCTTGAGCAGTTCGGACGGCTGGAAACGCATCACGCCCAGATCCAGCCAGCGCATCGAACCGCGCCCTTCACCGAGGATCGCCACCACCACCAGCAAGGCGACGCTGACGGCGTAGAGGCCCGGCGTCCAGCTGCGCAGCACCGGGGGCGGAATGCGCGAGACCAGCAGCAGCAAGGCGCCGCCCAACACGAAACGCGCGGCCTGGCCACCGACCAGGGCCAGACTGCGATCGCCCGCGCTGTAGAGCGTGGCCAGGCCGATCAAGGCCAGCACGAACAGGCCGGCCGCCAGCGGCAGGTCGATCCGGCGCCGGGTCATCACCCGGTGCGCGAAGCGGCGCATGCGCGCGCGCAGCACGCCGATCATGGTTGCACCTCGCTGCTGGCGGACACGGGCACGTCCTCGACGACCGAGCCGGCCGGTGCCGGCGCGGCGGATGGGAGCGGTGCGGCATCCGGCAATCGCTCGGCGCCGGGCAGCACGCCCTGGTGGGTGGCCAGCCACGCATCGAGAATCTTGCGCACGATCGGCCCCGCCGCCGAAGCGCCCCAGGCGCCCTGCTCCAGCACCACGGCTACGGCGATCTGCGGGTGGTCGGCCGGCGCGTAGGCGATGAACCAGGCGCGATGGCGGGTGGCCAGATACGCGGTGTTGCGATTGGTGTCGTACGCGTCGCTGGTGCGCGAGTAGCGCTCGGCGGTGCCACTCTTGCCGGCGATCGCGTAAGGGAAGCCGTCGTTCAGGCCCTTGCCGGTGCCTTCGGTGATCACCGCGCGCATGCCCGCGTTGATCACCGCCCAGTCGCCGCGCTGGCGGATCAATGTGGCGCCCGGCGGATTGGGCAGCGGCTGGCGCTGCGCCTCGCCGACCGTGCTGGTGGCCATGCCCAGCCGCGGCAGGTACGGCACGCCACCGCCGGCCAGGGTCGCCACCGCATGCGCCAGTTGCAGCGGGGTAACCGCCCAGTAACCCTGGCCGATGCCGGCGATCACCGTTTCGCCGGGATACCAGGGCTGCTTGCTGTTGGCCGCCTTCCACTGGCGCGAGGGCAGGATGCCGTCGGATTCGCCGATCAGGTCGATGCCGGTCTCGCGGCCGAAGCCGAAGCGACTCATCCACTGGCTCAGCCGGTCGATGCCCATGTCCAGCGCCAGCTTGTAGAAATACGTGTTGGTCGACTTCTCGATCGCGGTGACCATGTCCACCGTGCCGTCGCCGCCGCGCTTGTCGTCGCGGTAGCAGCGCGTCTGCCCCGGCAGGCAGAACTGACCGTTGGAGAACACCGTGTCCGACGGCTTGCGCAGGCCCAGCTCCAGCCCGCCGAGTGCAAGGAACGGTTTCACCGTCGAGCCCGGCGGATAGACGCCCCGCAGCGCGCGGTTGTACAGCGGCTTGTCCGGGTCGGTGGTCAGCGCGCGGTAGTCGGCCTGGCTGATGCCGTTGACGAACAGGTTGGGATCGAACGTGGGCACGCTGACCATCGCCAGCACCTGGCCGTTGCGCGGATCGATCGCCACCGCCGCGCCGGGACGGCCCTCGAATGCCGCCTCGGCCGCCTTCTGGATGCGCGCGTCGATGCTCAGGTAGAGGCTGCGGCCGGGCGTGGGCGCATGGGTTTCCAGCACGTGCTGGGTGCGGCCATCGGCGTTGACCTCCAGCAATTCGTAGCCGGGCTTGCCGTGCAACACGTCCTCGTAGGAACGCTCCACGCCGCTGCGCCCGACATGGCTGGTGCCCTGGTAGCGATCCGCGTCCAGCCGCTGCAGGTCGTCGGCGTCGATGCGCCCGACGTAGCCGACCACGTGGGCGAACAACGGGCCGAACGGATAATGCCGGGTCAGGTAGGGCACCACGTCGACGTTGGGAAAGCGCCAGCGATTGACCGCGAAACGATCGATCTCGTCTTCGGTCAGGTGCATCTTCAGCGGCACGCTGTCGAAACGCCGGCTCTGCCGCAACTGCTTGTTGAACGCGTCGATGTCGTCCTGGTCCAGCGGCACCACCTGGCCCAGCCGCGCCAGCAGAGCGGGCATGTCCTTGACCTGCTCGGGCACCACTTCCAGCCGGAACGCCGGCACGTTGTCGGCCAGCACCACGCCGTTGCGGTCGTAGATCAGGCCGCGCGCCGGCGGGATCGCGCGCGGCTTGACCCGGTTGTTGGTCGAGCGGGTGGCGAACTCGTCGTGTCGCGCGACCTGCAGCACCACGTAACGCCCGACCAGCCCGCCCAGCCCCAGCAGGATCAGCACGAAACCCACCAGCGCGCGTCGACGGAACAGCGCGGTCTCGTCACGGACGTTCTTGAGCGCGCGGCGACTCTTCATCTCACCGGCTCATGCTTCATTGGATCCGCAGCCGCGCGCGCAGGTCGTCGAGCAACAGGAACAGGAACGGCCACAACGCCGCGCCGACGAAGGGCGAAATCCACCAGCTCGCCGGCGGCAGCGAGGCGCCGGCCAGCATGCGCACCAGCAGCAGCAGGAAGCGATCGTTGAGCAGCAAGGCCAGCACCGCCAGCGCCTGCTGCCACATCGGGAAGAAGCGCAATCGCGAACGGAATCGCACGGTGATGAAGACCAGCGCGCACAGCCGCAGCGCCTGCTCGCCCAGCAGCACGCCGTCGAGCAGGTCCGCAAGCAATCCGACGCCGAAGGCAAGGCCCAGGCTCACCCGGTCTTCCGCTTCCAGCGCCCAGTACAGCAACACCAGCGCCGGCCAATACGGCTTGAACGGCTCCAGCACGCCGGGCAGCGGCACCAGCATCAGCAGCAGCGCCGCGGCCAGCGTGCCGACGAACCACCACTGGCTCAGCCGCGCGCGACTCATCGCGGTACCCCGCCGGCCTGACCCGGGCGCACCGCCGGCGCGGCCACGCTGGCGGAAGTGGCCGGCGCCAGGACCTGCGGCGGACCTGCCGGAACGGGCAGGTCGGGCGGCCCCTTGGGTTCGGCCTGGTCGTGCAGCAGCAGTACATCGGTGCTGCGATCGAGGTCCGCCGCCGGCGTGGCCAGGGCGACCTGGAACATGCCGGTCGGCGCCGGCGCCACGCTGTCGATCCGGCCCACCGGGAACCCCGGCGGAAAACGGCCGCCGATGCCCGAGGTGAGCAGCTTGTCGCCAGCGCGCACGTCGGCCGCCAGCGGCAGGTTGGGCAGGCTCAGCTGGTCGCCGTCGCGCGAACCGTAGGCCACCGTGCGCAAGCCGGTACGCGCGATCGTCACCGGGATCGCATGCGAGGGGTCGGTGATCAGCATCACCACGGCAGTGTGCGGCAGCACGGCCTTCACCTGGCCCATCACGCCGTGGGCATCGATCACCGGCTGTCCGGGCTCGACGCCGTCGCGCGAGCCCATGTTCAAGGTCAGCTCATAACGGTACGCGCCGAGATCCACGCCGATGACCCGCGCCAGTTGCACGTTGAGCTTCAGGCTGTGCTGGGTATCGAGCAGCCGCCGCAGCCGTTCGTTCTGCTCGGCGACCGCGGCCATGCGGTTCAACTTGGCGTTGGCCAGCAGCAGGTCCTCGCGCAGGCGCTGGTTCTGCGAGGTCAGCAGCTGGCGATCGGCAAACGCGACGCCGAGGGTGTGCACCCCGGCCGCGGGCAGGCCGGCCAGCCGATAGACCGGCTCGACCACCGCCGAGGCGGCCGAGCGCAGCTGCCACAGCCAGCCATTGCGCTGGTCAAGCACCATCAGCACCACCGCCAGCGCCAGATAGACGATCAGCCGCAGCGTGCCGGCCGCGTTGCCGGCAAACAGGGGGGAAGAACCTTCGCGTGCGCGCGCCATCGCGGCCCCCGTTGCCGCGCGCTATTCGGGCGAGAAGAAGTCGCTGCCATGCTGATCGATCAGCTCCAGCGCCTTGCCGCCGCCCCGCGCCACGCAGGTCAGCGGGTCGTCGGCCACCTGCACGTGCAGGCCGGTTTCCTCGGAGATCAGCCGGTCCAGGTCGCGCAGCAGCGCGCCGCCGCCGGTGAGCACGATGCCGCGCTCGGCGACGTCGGAGCACAGTTCCGGCGGAGTCTGTTCCAGCGCCGACTTCACCGCCGCCACGATGCCGGCCAGCGGCTCGTGCAGTGCCTCGAGGATTTCGTTGGAGTTGATCGTGAACATGCGCGGCACGCCCTCGGCAAGGTTGCGCCCGGAGATCTCGATCTCCTTGACGTCGTCCTGCGGGAACGCGCAGCCGATCTGCAGCTTGATCCGCTCGGCGGTGGATTCGCCGATCAGGGTGCCGTGGTTGCGGCGCACGTAGTTGATGATCGCCTCGTCGAAACGATCGCCGCCGACGCGGGCGGACTGCGAGTAGACGATGCCGTTGAGCGAGATCACCGCCACCTCGGAGGTGCCGCCGCCGATGTCCAGCACCATCGCGCCGCGCGCCTCGTGCACCGGAATGCCGGCGCCGATCGCCGCAGCCATCGGCTCTTCGATCAGGAACACGTCGCGGGCACCGGCGCCTTCGGCCGATTCCTTGATGGCGCGGCGCTCGACCTGGGTCGAGCCGCACGGCACGCAGACCAGCACGCGCGGGCTCGGCCGCAGGAAGCGCGACTTGTGCACCTGCTTGATGAAGTGCTGCAGCATCGCCTCGGTCATGGTGAAGTCGGCGATCACGCCGTCCTTCATCGGGCGCACCGTGGCGATGTTGCCCGGCGTGCGGCCCAGCATGCGCTTGGCGTCACCACCCACCGCCGCGATCGTGCGCGGACCACCGGGGCCGCGGTCCTGGCGAATCGCCACCACCGAAGGCTCGTTCAACACGATGCCCTGACCACGCACGTAGATCAGCGTGTTGGCCGTGCCGAGGTCGATGGAGATGTCGTTGGAAAAGATGCCGCGGAACTTCTTGAACATGGGTCCGCCGTGGGTCGGCCAGGCTAAACAGACAAGCTCGCCAGTCTAGTCAGGCCCACCGTTCCACGCAAGGAAAAACACGTTAAGAAACCCTTGTGCAACACGGCCATAAGCGATTTTCCTGTGCCGTGGACTGAACTGCGAAGCAGGTCGCGAAGTCGCCAGCGCGGACGGATGGCGGTACGATGGCGGCCTTTGGCTGCAGGGACCGATTCTGCCCGTCCGGGCACGCACCCGCAGCCTCCCATCTCAAATCGGGGTTTTCTCGCATCATGCCTGCCGTCATCTGCGGATCGCTCGCCTACGACACCATCATGGTGTTCCAGGATCAGTTCAAGAACCACATCCTGCCCGACCAGATGCACATCCTGAACGTGTCGTTCCTGGTGCCGGCCATGCGGCGCGAGTTCGGCGGCTGCGCCGGCAACATCGCCTACAACCTCAAGCTGCTGGGCGGCGACCCGCTGCCGGTGGCAGCGGTGGGCCAGGATTTCGCGCCCTACCGGCAGCACATGCAGGACTGCGGCATCCGGCTCGATGGCGTGCGCGTGTTCGAGGAGCAGTTCACCCCGCAGTGCTTCATCACCACGGACCTGGACAACAACCAGATCACCGCCTTCCACCCCGGCGCGATGTCCAGTGCGCAGGAGAACCACGTCCGCGACATCCCGCAGATCGACTTCGCGATCGTGGCGCCCGATGGCCGCGAGGCGATGCTGCAACACGTCGACGAATTCGCCGCGCGCGGCGTGCCGTTCATCTTCGATCCCGGCCAGGCGATGCCGTTGTTCAACGGCGACGAGTTCCGCTCGATGATCGCCAAATCGACTTACGTGATCGTCAACGACTACGAATCCCAGTTGCTGCAGACTCGCACCGGCTGGAGTGCGGCGGAGATCGCCAGCCATGTCACCGCCTACATCGTGACCCAGGGTCCACGCGGTTCGGTGATCCACGTGGGCGAGGAGAGCCACCACATTCCGCCGGCGCGCGAGCGCGTCATCGTCGATCCGACCGGCTGCGGCGACGCCTACCGGGCCGGCTTGATGTTCGGCATCATGCATGGCAAGGACTGGCCCACCACCGGCCGGATCGCCTCGCTGATGGGTGCGCTGAAGGTCGAGCACCCCGGCACCCAGAACCAGCGTTTCAACTACGCCGAGTTTGCCGCGGAGTTCGCCGACCAGTTCGGATACGCACTGGACTGAGCGGAAGTCAGCTCGCGGGAAAGCCCATCGTGGCCTGCACCGCCGCTTGCCAGCCGCTGTAGAGGCGCTCGCGACGGGATGCCTCCATCGCGGGATCGAAGCGGCGATCCTGCTGCCACAACCGCGCGATCTGCTCGCGGCTGTCCCAGACGCCGACCGCCAGGCCGGCCAGATAGGCGGCGCCCAGCGCGGTGGTTTCGGTAATCCGGGGCCGCAGCAGCGGCACGCCGAGCATGTCGCTCTGGAACTGGGCCAGGAAATCGTTGCCGATGGCGCCGCCGTCGGCGCGCAACTCCTTCAGCGCGATGCCGGCGTCGGCCTCCATCGCGGCCAGCACATCGCGCGTCTGGTAGGCCATCGACTCCAGCGCCGCGCGTATCAGATGCTCGCGGCTCGTGCCGCGCGACAGGCCGAAGATGGCGCCACGCACGTCGGCGTGCCAGTACGGTGCCCCCAGCCCGGCGAAGGCGGGCACCAGATACACACCTTCGGTGGAATCCACGCTGTCGGCGCAGGCTTGCGATTGCTCGGCCCGGTCCAGCAGGTGCAGGCCGTCGCGCAACCATTGCACCACCGAACCGGCCACGAAGATGCTTCCTTCGAGCGCGTATTCCACCTTGTCGCCCAGCTTCCAGGCCAGCGTGGTCAGCAGGCCATGCTGCGACGGCACCGCGGAGAGTCCGGTGTTCATCAGCATGAAGCAGCCGGTGCCATAGGTATTCTTGGCCATGCCCGGCTCGAAGCATGCCTGGCCGAACAGGGCGGCCTGCTGGTCGCCTGCGATGCCGCAGATCGGCACGTCGCGACCGAAAAAATACTTCGGCTCGATGCGCCCGTAGATCTCGCTGCAGCCGCGCACCTGCGGCAGCATCGAGGCGGGCACGCCGAACAGGGCCAACAGGTCGTCGTCCCAGCATTGCCGATGGATGTCGTACAGCAGCGTGCGCGAGGCATTGGTCACGTCGGTGACGTGGGGGCGACCGCCGGTGAGGTTCCACACCAGCCAGCTGTCGATCGTGCCGAACAGCAGTTCACCGCGCTGCGCCCGTTCGCGCACCCCGCTGACCTGCTCGAACAGCCATTTCAGCTTGGTCGCGGAAAAATAGGCGTCCAGCAGCAGACCGGTACGCTCGCGCACCAGCGCGTCGACGGCCTCGCTGCGCATGGACTCGCACAGTTTCGCCGAATGCCTCGACTGCCACACCAGCGCGTTGTACACCGGCTCGCCGGTAGCACGATCCCAGACCACGGTGGTTTCGCGCTGGTTGGTGATGCCGATACCGGCCACCGCCGACGCCTCGATCCCGGCCTTGTGCATCGCTTCCGTCAGGGTGACCTGGACGCTGGTGAGAATGTCGCGCGGGCGATGCTCGACCCAGCCTGAGCGCGGAAAGATCTGCTCGAACTCGCGCTGTGCCGAAGACACCACGCAACCTTGCGCGTCGAAGACCATCGCGCGTGAACTGGTGGTGCCCTGGTCGATGGCGACGACGAAGTGTGCTTTCCCGCTCATGCCGACTGTGCCTCTGCTCTCTCCGCGGTTGCACCCACCAGCATCGGAACCATCCGCGCCACGTAAGCGTGCACCCGGTGGTGTTCCACCGGACTCAGGCGCAACCCGAGCTTGGTACGGCGCCACAGCACGTCGTCGCCGCTGCGCGCCCATTCCGCGCGGATGAGATAATCCAGTTCGAGCTGGTAGAGGTCGGCGCCGAAGTGCTCACCCAGATCGCCCATGGCGCACGCTTCGCCGAGCAGGGTTTCGGTGCAGGTGCCGTAGTGCCGGAACCAGCGATGCGCGAGCGAGGAAGGCAGCCAGGGCCAACGCTGCGACCAGGCCGCGAGCAGCCGTTCGGCATCGGCAAAATCGCCGCCTGGCAAGGGATCGCCTTGGGCAGTCCATGCCGACCGCTCGGGCCACAAGACCTCAGCCAATTGATCCACCGCTTCCTCGGCAAGTCGCCGGTAGGTGGTGATCTTGCCGCCGAAGACATTCAGCAGCGGGGCGCCCTGTTCGTGGTCCAGCGTGATGCGATAGTCCCGGCTGACCGTGCTGGCGTTGCCATCCTCATCCAGCAGCGGCCGCACGCCACTGTAACTCCACACGACATCCTTCGGCTGTACCGGCGTGCGGAAGTAGCGATTGACGGCGTCGCACAGGTAGCGAACCTCGCCAGCGTCGATCACGACGTTCGCGGGGTCGGCGGCATAGTCGAGATCGGTGGTGCCCACCAGGGTGTAGTCGTCCTCATAGGGGATCGCGAACACGATGCGTCGATCGGGCTGCTGGAAGATGTAAGCGTGGTCGTGTTCGAACAGCCGCGGCAGTACGATGTGGCTGCCCTTCACCAGCCGCACGCGTGGATGCCGATCGCGGCCCAGCACGTCACCCAGGAAGCGCCCGGCCCACGGGCCGCACGCATTGACCAGCACCTTCGCACGGCAGCTGTCCATCTGCCCGTCGGGGCCAAGCAGCTGAGCCTGCCACACGCCATCCTCGACGTGCGCGGAAACGCAGCGCGTGCGCACCCGGACATCGGCCCCGAGCCGGTGCGCATCCATCGCGTTGAGCACGACCAGGCGCGCGTCCTGCACCCAGCCATCGGAGTACACGAAACCGCGTGTGTACGTGTTTTTCAACGGCGAGCCGCTGACATGGCCGCGCAGATCCACCGCGCGCGAATCGGCCAGCGTCCGATGGCCGGCACCCAGGCTGTCATACAGCAACAGGCCGAGCCGGATCATCCAGGCCGGGCGCAGGTGCGATTCGTGCGGCAGGACAAACAACAGCGGCCAGGCAATGTGCGGTGCCAGCCGCATGACCACCTCGCGCTCGGCCAGCGCCTTCGCCACCAGCCGGAATTCGTGCTGTTCCAGGTAACGCAAGCCGCCATGGATCAGCTTGGTGCTTGCACTGGAGGTGTGCCCGGCCAGGTCGTCCTGCTCGCAAAGCGTCACCGAAAGTCCGCGGCCTGCCGCATCACGTGCCATTCCCGCCCCATTGATGCCGCCACCGACGATCAGGATGTTCGTGTCATGCCCCGCCATCATCGCCCTCGCCTGCGCCGAGCCGGCAACCCCACGACACGCTAACACGCCGCCCCTGCAACCAGTCGGCCCGTGTCATGGAACGGCCTTCCCGGCACAGCTTTGCTCCTGTTTTGCCAGGAACGTAGCGGGTTGATCGTGGGGTGGGCGGCGCTTGCCACCCGAGCGCAGGTCCACCTCGAGAACGAACTCCCTGGCGGTGACCTGTTGCAGGTTGCGGGCGGCGTTGGCGGCGGCAGAAAAGAAAAACCCCCACCGTTGCCGGTGAGGGTGTTTCGGGATAAAGCCCCTGGCGGTGACCTACTCTTGCATGGCAAAGCCACACTACCATCGGCGCATGCGCGTTTCACTTCTGAGTTCGGGATGGGATCAGGTGGGACCACGCCGCTATGGCCGCCAGGGAAGGGGTGGGAGCAGCGCGCGTGCGCCAGCTCCACGTTTCTGAAGAGGCGGCCCTGACGGCCGGCTCTTCCGCGAAAGATCCCTCGAGGTGTTGAAGAGTCCGCCATGGATGGCGAGGTGTTGACTCCTCTTTCCGTGAGAGGGATCTCACGTGAGATAAATCGTAAACGAGTGACAAGCGTCGAGGTGAAATTCAACCGTTTCGAGACAGTGCTCGAGGCGGCTCCTTTGAAGAGTCCGGCCAGGGATGGCCGGTGGCTCCGCAGAGGGACCTGCGTCAAACAAAGCCACTTGGGGTTATATGGTCAAGCCGCACGGCTCATTAGTACAGGTAAGCTCAACGCATTGCTGCGCTTCCACATCCTGCCTATCAACCACCTGGTCTTGATGGTGCCTTCAGGAGAGTCAAGCTCTCGGGAGATCTCATCTTGGGGCGTGCTTCCCGCTTAGATGCTTTCAGCGGTTATCACTTCCGTTCATAGCTACCGGGCAATGCCTCTGGCGAGACAACCCGAACACCAGCGGAACGTCCACTCCGGTCCTCTCGTACTAGGAGCAGCCCCCCTCAAATCTCCAACGCCCACGACAGATAGGGACCGAACTGTCTCACGACGTTCTGAACCCAGCTCGCGTACCACTTTAAATGGCGAACAGCCATACCCTTGGGACCGGCTACAGCCCCAGGATGTGATGAGCCGACATCGAGGTGCCAAACACCGCCGTCGATATGAACTCTTGGGCGGTATCAGCCTGTTATCCCCGGAGTACCTTTTATCCGTTGAGCGATGGCCCTTCCATACAGAACCACCGGATCACTAAGACCTACTTTCGTACCTGCTTGATCCGTCGATCTCGCAGTCAAGCACGCTTATGCCTTTGCACACAGTGCGCGATGTCCGACCGCGCTGAGCGTACCTTCGTGCTCCTCCGTTACTCTTTGGGAGGAGACCGCCCCAGTCAAACTACCCACCATACACGGTCCCTGACCCGGATAACGGGCCGAGGTTAGAACGTCAAGCACTTCAGGGTGGTATTTCAAGGATGGCTCCATGCAAACTGGCGTCTGCACTTCAAAGCCTCCCACCTATCCTACACAGAAGAACTCAACGTTCAGTGTAAAGCTATAGTAAAGGTTCACGGGGTCTTTCCGTCTTGCCGCGGGAACGCTGCATCTTCACAGCGAATTCAATTTCACTGAGTCTCGGGTGGAGACAGCGCCGCTGTCGTTACGCCATTCGTGCAGGTCGGAACTTACCCGACAAGGAATTTCGCTACCTTAGGACCGTTATAGTTACGGCCGCCGTTTACTGGGGCTTCGATCAAGAGCTTCGCCTTGCGGCTGACCCCATCAATTAACCTTCCAGCACCGGGCAGGCGTCACACCCTATACGTCCACTTTCGTGTTTGCAGAGTGCTGTGTTTTTGATAAACAGTCGCAGCGGCCAGGTTACTGCGACCCATCGGTGCTCAGCTACGCATGTAGCCACACTGATGGGCGCACCTTCTCCCGAAGTTACGGTGCCATTTTGCCTAGTTCCTTCACCCGAGTTCTCTCAAGCGCCTTGGGATTCTCACCCTGCCTACCAGTGTCGGTTTACGGTACGGTTCTTCTACAGCTGAAGCTTAGTGGCTTTTCCTGGAAGCGTAGTATCAGTCACTTCGCCCAAAAGGGCTCGTCATAAGTGCTCGGCATAAAGGATCCCGGATTTGCCAAAGATCCATGCCTACCTCCTTTCCCCGGGACAACCAACGCCCGGTAGACCTAACTTTCTCCGTCCCCACATCGCACTGTAGAAAAGTGCGGGAATATTAACCCGCTTCCCATCGACTACGCATTTCTGCCTCGCCTTAGGGGCCGACTCACCCTGCGCCGATGAACGTTGCGCGAGGAAACCTTGGGCTTTCGGCGGGGGGGCTTTTCACCCCCCTTATCGTTACTCATGTCAGCATTCGCACTTCCGATACCTCCAGCAGACTTTACAATCCACCTTCACAGGCTTACGGAACGCTCCTCTACCGCGCACATTGCTGTGCACCCCGAGCTTCGGTGTCTAGCTTAGCCCCGTTAAATCTTCCGCGCAGACCGACTCGACCAGTGAGCTATTACGCTTTCTTTAAAGGATGGCTGCTTCTAAGCCAACCTCCTGGCTGTCTATGCCTTTCCACATCGTTTTCCACTTAGCTAGAACTTGGGGACCTTAGCTGCGGGTCTGGGTTGTTTCCCTTTTCACGACGGACGTTAGCACCCGCCGTGTGTCTCCCGGATAGTCTGTCCTGGTATTCGGAGTTTGCCATGGTTTGCTAAGTCGCGATGACCCGCTAGCCATAACAGTGCTCTACCCCCAGGAAGATTCGTCCGAGGCGCTACCTAAATAGCTTTCGAGGAGAACCAGCTATCTCCGAGTTTGTTTAGCCTTTCACTCCTATCCTCAGCTCATCCCCATCTATTGCAACAGATGTGGGTTCGGTCCTCCAGTGCGTGTTACCGCACCTTCAACCTGGCCAAGGATAGATCACTCGGTTTCGGGTCTACTGCCTGAGACTATGCGCCCTATTCAGACTCGATTTCTCTTCGCCTCCCCTATACGGTTAAGCTTGCCACAGACAGTAAGTCGCTGACCCATTATACAAAAGGTACGCAGTCACCCTTGCGGGCTTCCACTGCTTGTACGTATACGGTTTCAGGGTCTATTTCACTCCCCTCTCCGGGGTTCTTTTCGCCTTTCCCTCACGGTACTAGTTCGCTATCGGTCAGTCAGGAGTATTTAGCCTTGGAGGATGGTCCCCCCATGTTCAGACAAGGTTTCACGTGCCCCGCCTTACTCAATTTCATATCAAGTGCCCTTTCGTCGACTGGGCTATCACCATCTATGGCCGGCCTTTCCATGCCGTTTGACTAGAACACAAGATACTTTTGGGCTAGTCCGCGTTCGCTCGTCGCTACTGACGGAATCTCGGTTGATTTCTTTTCCTCCGGGTACTTAGATATTTCAGTTCCCCGGGTTCGCCTCGCATGACTATGTATTCATCATGCGATACCGCTTGCGCGGTGGGTTTCCCCATTCGGACATTGCCGGATCAAAGCTTGTTGCCAGCTCCCCGACACTTTTCGCAGGCTGCCACGTCCTTCATCGCCTCTGACTGCCAAGGCATCCACCGTATACGCTTAGTCGCTTGACCATATAACCCCAAGTCGCCTCGGGGCATGCCCCCTCCTCAGGGGCAGCCAAGTTACTTCGTTTCGTGCCTTAACACTTGCCTCGGTTCGGTTCGAACCAAGACGCTTGTCACTCGTTTACGTGTTTTCAAAGAACATCGTGCCGGCCTCAATGCCGGTCGATTTCAAAATCTTTCGTGTGCTGATACTTCACGCGCCCACTGGAGTGGTGGAGCCAGTCGGGATCGAACCGACGACCCCCTGCTTGCAAAGCAGGTGCTCTCCCAGCTGAGCTATGGCCCCATGGTGGGTCTGGGTGGACTCGAACCACCGGCCTCACCCTTATCAGGGGTGCGCTCTAACCACCTGAGCTACAGACCCATGAAAGGTGAACCCCAGAACCCGCGAGCCAAGCTACCTGGTCCCGCTTGACGGGGCCGTAAGCCTCGTTCGAAGCGGCTGTTGTGAAGAGTCCGGCCATGGAGGGCCGGTCTTGATGTTCGCTCTTCGCAACAGGGACGTTGCGTAAGCAAACCCTTCGCGTGAAGTACAGGTGTCTTGTGTGGACGTCTTGCACCGATCGGTGCGACGTGTCGTTCTCGAAAGGAGGTGATCCAGCCGCACCTTCCGATACGGCTACCTTGTTACGACTTCACCCCAGTCATGAACCACTCCGTGGGCGTCGTCCCCCTTGCGGTTAGACTAACGCCTTCTGGAGCAACCCACTCCCATGGTGTGACGGGCGGTGTGTACAAGGCCCGGGAACGTATTCACCGCGGCATAGCTGATCCGCGATTACTAGCGATTCCGACTTCATGGAGTCGAGTTGCAGACTCCAATCCGGACTGGGATCGGCTTTCTGGGATTGGCTCCACCTCGCGGTATTGCAACCCTCTGTACCGACCATTGTAGTACGTGTGTAGCCCTGGCCGTAAGGGCCATGAGGACTTGACGTCATCCCCACCTTCCTCCGGTTTGTCACCGGCAGTCTCCTTAGAGTTCCCGACATTACTCGCTGGCAACTAAGGACAAGGGTTGCGCTCGTTGCGGGACTTAACCCAACATCTCACGACACGAGCTGACGACAGCCATGCAGCACCTGTGTTCCGATTCCCGAAGGCACTCCCGCATCTCTGCAGGATTCCGGACATGTCAAGGCCAGGTAAGGTTCTTCGCGTTGCATCGAATTAAACCACATACTCCACCGCTTGTGCGGGCCCCCGTCAATTCCTTTGAGTTTCAGTCTTGCGACCGTACTCCCCAGGCGGCGAACTTAACGCGTTAGCTTCGACACTGATCTCCGAGTTGAGACCAACATCCAGTTCGCATCGTTTAGGGCGTGGACTACCAGGGTATCTAATCCTGTTTGCTCCCCACGCTTTCGTGCTTCAGCGTCAGTGTTGTCCCAGATGGCCGCCTTCGCCACTGATGTTCCTCCCGATCTCTACGCATTTCACCGCTACACCGGGAATTCCACCATCCTCTGACACACTCTAGCTCGCCAGTATCCATCGCCATTCCCAGGTTGAGCCCGGGGATTTCACGACAGACTTAACGAACCGCCTACGCACCCTTTACGCCCAGTAATTCCGATTAACGCTTGCACCCTTCGTATTACCGCGGCTGCTGGCACGAAGTTAGCCGGTGCTTATTCCTCAGGTACCGTCAGACTGCACACGTATTAAGCATGCAGATTTCGCTCCTGATAAAAGTGCTTTACAACCCGAAGGCCTTCTTCACACACGCGGCATTGCTGGATCAGGCTTGCGCCCATTGTCCAATATTCCCCACTGCTGCCTCCCGTAGGAGTCTGGGCCGTGTCTCAGTCCCAGTGTGGCTGATCATCCTCTCAGACCAGCTAGCGATCGTCGCCTTGGTGGGCCATTACCCCGCCAACTAGCTAATCGCACATCGGTTCGTCCTGCCGCGCGAGGCCTAAAAGGTCCCCCGCTTTCTCCCGTAGGACGTATGCGGTATTAGTCCCGGTTTCCCGAGGTTATCCCCCACGTCAGGGTAGATCCCGATGCATTACTCACCCGTCCGCCACTCGCCACCCAAGGAGCAAGCTCCTCTGTGCTGCCGTTCGACTTGCATGTGTTAGGCATGCCGCCAGCGTTCAATCTGAGCCAGGATCAAACTCTTCACTTAAGTTTTCGATGACCGAAGCCATCTATCTTTCCGAAGCGTATGTTCCCAACCAATCAAAACTCATTACTGACTTTTTACTTGGTGGGACGCTTGCATTGCTTGGACAGGTCACAACCCATCAACGCAAGACGTCCACACAATTCACCTGCGCACACTGTCAAAGATCTTCGCTGCCCGACCGCCTTTCGGTGATCGCCCCGTGACCTTTCGTCCCGGGTGAGCCGCCCATTCTACATCGCTTTCCGAGACCGTCAACACCCTCGATGGAAAAATTTCGACGGTGTTTTGTTGCGGAATCTTCGCCGACAGGGCCTGTCGTCGAAGGGGCGAGCATGATAGCGCCCCGCGGCGTTCGTGGGAAGGGTCTGCGTGCAGTTTCTTCCAGGCAATGGCGCAGCGAGGGCCGTCGAACGGCCTCACCGCACCATCGTGCAGAGGGTTGGCCTGCAATCAGGATCCCGCAGCGCCACGCGAAAACAGCGGCCGCGCCGGACAGGTCTCCTGCGACAGCGCCACGGCGCACGTGGGCGGAGTCGCGAGCGCCGGTTCAGGCAGCAAGCCGACTCGATAGGGGATGAAATCTTCCGGGCGCATGCGTTCGAACGCGTCCCAGTCATCTTCGAAGGGAATGAACCGCAGCATGGGATGCTCCTGATCCGGCGCGCACCATCCGTGCGCGAGTTCATCAGAGCAGTCGGCGCGGCCAGTTCGCCGGCAGGGTCTGGCCGTTTGCGGGCGCAACGCTGCGCTTAGTCGATCTCGATCATCTCGAAGTCGTCCTTGGTCGTGCCGCAATCCGGGCAGGTCCAGGTCTCGGGTACGTCTTCCCAGCGCGTGCCTGCCGGGATGCCCTCGTCGGGGACGCCCTGCGATTCATCGTAGATGTAGCCGCATACGACGCACATCCATTTGCGCGTGGCAGCGGCACCGGGGGAACTCTGGCTCATGGTCGGGCTTCTTCGGATGACTGGGAATAGGACATTCTCGCAACTCGACCGACAATGCGAAAGCACGACAATGATCCGGCCATCTTCACGCCACTCGGAAATCCGCCCATGAAACACCCCGCTACGCTCGCACAACGTGGCCTGTACGCGATCACCAACGGACCGCGCCCCGACCTGCTCGACGTGGTGGCACAGGCGCTGGCCGGCGGCGCACGGCTGCTGCAATATCTGGACGAGGAGCCCGGCGATGTGCGCCGCCACGCCGAGGCCACGGCGATCGCGCAATTGTGCCGGCGGCATGCGGTGCCGCTGATCATCCACGAGGACGCGGCGCTGGCGCAGGCCGTCGGCGCCGATGGCGTGCATCTGACGCACTCGGCCGACACAATCCACGCGGCCCGCGAACGCCTTGGCCCAACCGCCATCATCGGCGTCGCCTGTCGCGACTCGCTCGCCGACGCGCGCAGCGCGGCACAGGCCGGCGCCAGTTACGTATCGTTCGGTGCGATGTATCCGTCGCCGACCAAGCCGCAGGCAACGATCGCCCCGGTGGATCTGCTGAGGCAAAGCGCCGCGCTGGGCGTGGCACGGGTGGCGATCGGCGGCATCACGCCGGACAATGCTGCCTTGCTGATCGAGGCCGGCGCCGATTACGTGGCTTCGATTTCCTCCCTGTTCGCTGCGCCCGACGTGCGCGACGCGGCTCAGCGTTTCGCCCGGCTGTTTCCCTCGCCCAATCCTTGAGAATCCGATGACGACCAACCACGAACTGTTCCAGCGCGCCCTTCCGTTGTTGCCCGGCGGCGTGAATTCGCCGGTGCGCGCATTCAAGTCGGTCGGCGGCGAACCGTTCTTTACCGCCCGCGCCGATGGCGCGTATCTGTGGGATGTCGAAGGGACGCGCTACATCGACTATGTCGGCTCGTGGGGCCCGATGATCGTCGGCCACAACCATCCCGCCGTGCGCGAGGCGGTGGAACGCGCGGTGCGTGACGGCCTTTCCTTCGGCACGCCGTGTGCGGCCGAAGTGGTGATGGCCGAAACGATCACGCGGTTGATCCCGTCGATCGAGATGGTGCGCATGGTCAATTCCGGCACCGAGGCGACCATGTCGGCGATCCGGCTCGCCCGCGGCGCCACCGGCCGCAGCAAGATCGTGAAGTTCGAGGGCTGCTACCACGGCCACGGCGACAGCTTCCTGGTCAAGGCCGGCTCCGGTGCGCTGACCTTCGGCGTGCCGACCTCGCCGGGCGTGCCGAAGGCAAATGCGGATCTCACGCTCACCCTGCCGTACAACGACCTCGCTGCCGCGCAGGCGCTGTTCGCCGAACTGGGCGACGAGATCGCCGGGCTGATCATCGAGCCGGTTGCCGGCAACATGAACTGCATCCCGCCGGTGGACGGCTATCTGCCAGGCCTGCGCGAACTGTGCACACGACATGGTGCCGTGCTGATCTTCGACGAGGTGATGACCGGTTTCCGGGTGGCGCTGGGCGGCGCGCAGGCGCATTACGGCGTCACGCCGGACCTGACCACGTTCGGCAAGATCATCGGCGGCGGCATGCCGGTCGGCGCCTACGGCGGCCGCAGGGACCTGATGGAACAGATTGCTCCGTCGGGCCCGATCTACCAGGCCGGCACGCTCAGCGGCAATCCGGTGGCGATGGCCGCGGGCCTGGCGATGCTGGAGCTGATCCAGGCGCCCGGCTTCCATGATCGTCTGGCCGCGCGCACGCGTCTGCTCTGCGACGGCCTGCAATCGGTCGCCGACGGCGAGGACGTGGCATTCAGCACGAACCGCGTGGGCGGCATGTTCGGCCTGTTCTTCAGCGCCGGGCGAGTGAACAGCTATGCGCAGGCCACGGCCGCCGACGTTGCGCTGTTCAATCGCTTTTTCCACGGCATGCTGAAGCGCGGCGTGTATCTGGCGCCTTCCGCTTTCGAGGCGGGGTTCATGTCCAGCGCACACAGCGACCAGGACATCGCCGATACGCTGGAGGCTGCACGCGGCGCCCTGCGCGACGCGCGCGGCTGATTCACCAGCTGCCGGTGTTGGGCATGGACGCCCACGGTTCGCGCGGCGGCAAGTGGCCTTCCTGCAGCAGTTCGACGAAAACCAGGTCGGGCGAACGCACGAACGCCATGTGGCCGTCGCGCGGCGGGCGATGGATGGTGTAACCCATGTCCAGCAACCGCTGGCAGGTGGCGTAGATGTCCTCCACCCGGAAGGCGAGGTGGCCGAAGTTGCGCGCGCTGCCGTAATCCTCGGTGGAACCCCAGTTGTACGTCAGCTCGACTTCCGCCTCGGGGCTGTCCGGCGCAGCCAGGAATACCAGGGTGAACTGGCCCTGGGCGTTTTCCATGCGGCGCACTTCACGCAGACCCAGACCTTCGCAGTAGAAGCGCAGCGAGGCATCGATGTCGCGCACGCGCACCATGGTGTGCAGATATTTCATGGTCCACTCCTGTCTGTCGCGGGTTTCCCGCCTGCGACGAAATCGTTCAACGCGTGGTGCAGGCGGGAAAGGCCTTCGGCCAGTTCCTCGTCGGTGATGGACAACGGCGGCACGAAGCGCAGCACGTCCGCGCCGGCCTGCAACAGCAGCAAGCCGCGAGCCGCGGCGTGGTCGAGGATGTCGCCGGCCCTGCCCTTGTAAGCATCCGCCAGCACGGCACCGATCATCAGGCCACGCCCGCGCACTTCGTCGAACAGTGCCAGTTGCTGGTTGATCCGGGCCAGGCCCGCGCGCAAATCGTTGGCCTGGCGCTCGACGTTGGCAAGGATCGCCGGCGAGGCCAGCTTGGCCAGCGCCACGCGCGCCACCGCGGCGGCCATCGGATTGCCGCCGAAGGTGGTGCCGTGCGACCCGTACTGCATCGTGTCGGCCACTTTCGGTCCCGCCAGCATGGCGCCGATGGGGAAACCGCAGCCCAGTGCCTTGGCCAGGGTGACGATGTCCGGCTTGACCTGGCCGTGCGCGAACAGCTCGCCGGTGCGGCCCATGCCGCACTGGATTTCGTCCAGCACGAGCAAGGCGTCGTGCTCGTCGCACAACTCGCGCACGCGTTCGAGGAAACCCGGCGCCGCCGGCACCACACCGCCTTCGCCCTGGATGGGCTCCAGCATCACGGCGGCAATGTCGCCGGCCTCGAATGCCAGTTCCAGCGCTGCCGCGTCGTTGTAGTCGAGGTAGCGAAAGCCGGCAGGCAGCGGCTCGTATCCGGCCTGGTATTTCGGCTGCGCCGTCGCGGTCACCGTGGCCAGCGTGCGACCGTGGAAGGAACCCTTGAAGGTGACGATGATGCGTCGCTCCACCGGGCGCCCCTGCGCGGCCGCCCAGCGGCGCACCAGCTTGATCGCCGCCTCGTTCGCCTCCGCACCGGAGTTGCACAGGAATACGCGCTCGGCGAAACCCGAAGCCACGACCAGTTCCTCGGCCAGGCGCAGCGGCGGCTCGGTGTAGAACACGTTGCTGGCGTGCCACAGCTTGTGCGCCTGAGTGGCCAGCGCAGCGAGCAGATCCGGGTCCTGGTGTCCCAGCGAGTTCACCGCGATGCCGGCGCCGAAGTCGATGTAGTCGCGGCCCTGCGTGTCCCACACGCGCGACCCGCGACCGTGATCGAGCACCAGCTCGCGCGGCTTGTAGACCGGCAGCCAGTAACGCTTGCCGAGGTCCAGCAGTTCCTGTTCGGGCGAGCTCATGAGCGCTCCAGGAACAGGTCCGGCAGCAGCTCGGCGCCGGGCTCGACGGCGTACTGGTCGAAATCGGTCACGCCGGTTTCGACCAGCACTTCGTCGTCGATCGCGAAATGGCCGGTGTAGTCGCGGGCCGGCCGGGTCAGGATGGCGTGGGCGGCATCGGCCACGATCTCCGGACGGCGGCACTGCCCGGCGGTGACGCCGTCGATCATCGCAATCGCGGCGGTGGCGATTACCGTGCGCGGCCACAGCGCGTTGACCGCGATGCCGAGCGGGGCGAACTCGGCGCTCATGCCCAGCACGCACAGGCTCATGCCCATCTTGGCGATGGTGTAGGCGACATGCGGGGCGAACCATTTCGGATCGAGGCTGGGCGGCGGCGACAGCATCAGCACATGCGGGTTGATCGCTTTCTTCAGGTACGGCAGGCAGGCCTGGGTGACCAGGAAGGTGCCGCGGGTGTTGACCTGGTGCATCAGGTCGAAGCGCTTCATCGGCGTGCCTTCGGTGCCGGCCAGCCAGATCGCGCTGGCGTTGTTGACCACGATGTCGATGCCGCCGAAATGCTCCGCCGCCCGCGCCGCCGCGGCGACCACCTCGGCCTCCTCGCGGATGTCCACCTGCAGCGCCAGCGCACGACCGCCCGCCGCTTCGATGTCGGCCGCGGCGGTGTGGATGGTGCCGGGCAGCTTGGGATTGGGCACCGCGCTCTTGGCCGCGATCACGATGTTGGCGCCGTCGCGTGCGGCCCGGCGCGCAATCGCCAGGCCGATGCCGCGCGAGGCGCCGGTGATGAACAAGGTCTTGCCAGCGAGCGAACTCATGCGAATCGACTCCATGGGATGAACGTCCAGTGTAGCCGGGCCGCTCACGCCTTCTGGAAGCGCGGCAGGATGTCGCGCAGCTCGGCCAGGCGCTGCAACGGATCGGTCAACTCCAGCATGCGCTGTTGTTCGCCGGTGTCCAGCGGCAGCAGTTCGGCCAGGCGAAAACCCAGCCAGCTGGCATCTTCGTAGTCGCTGCGCGCGGCATGCCGCCAATGCGGCGCCATCGTCTCTATCAGTCGTTCGAGGATGCTCTGCAGCAGGGCGAACTCCACCGGCACCTCCTGCACCGGCTCGCCGGGCCAGCGCTCGGCGTTGCCGCGCAACTGGCCATCGGCGCGCGCGCGGCTGCGCGAAACGCGAAAGCGCGCACCCCCTTCGGCCACGATGCCGAGCAGGCCGTTCTCGTCGCGCTGGAAATCGCTGATGCGCGCCAACGTGCCGATCGCCGCCGGCACGGCCGGCTCGCCAGTCTCGCGCCCGGCCAGGATCAGGCACACGCCGAACGGGCTGCCGTCACGGCAGCATTCGCGCACCAGATCCAGATAACGCGGCTCGAAGATGCGCAGGTGCAGCCGCCCACCGGGAAACAGCACGGAGGAGAGCGGGAACAGCGGGATGTCGAGCAGCTCGGATTTGACGGCCATCGGCCGAGTGTACCCAGTGCCCAGCACGACGGTCTGCGCGCAGCATCAGGCGCCGCGCAAACGCTCGACGAAGCGCCGCGGCGCAGCCTCGAAACCGCCGTTGGACATGAACACCACCTGGTCGCCCGGCCGCACCTGCCGACCCAACTCGGCGATCAGCGCGTCGACGGTCGGCACCGCGGCGCCGCGGCCGCCGAGGGCTGCCGTCACCGCACCGGCGTCCCACGGCAACTCGGCACGCTGGAGGATCAACACGCCATCGGCGTCGGCGAGCGACGGCGCCAGCGCCGCCGCGTGTGCGCCCTGCCGCATCGAGTTCGAGCGCGGCTCCAGCGCGACCAGGATGCGCGTGTCGCCAACCTTCGCGCGCAGCCCGGCCAGGGTGGTGGCGATCGCGGTGGGGTGGTGGGCGAAGTCGTCGTAGACGCGCACGCCGTTTACTTCGCCGACCAGTTCCATCCGTCGCTTGACGCTCTCGAAGCTGCTGAACGCCGGCAGCAATGCACGCGGATCGGCGCCGGCGGCCGTCGCCGCGGCGAGCGCGGCCAGCGCGTTCATCACGCTGTGCTGGCCCAGCAGCGGCCAGCGCACCTCGCCGAGCCGCTCGCCGCCGCGGTGCACCGCGAAGGCCGAGCCGTCCGCCTCGATCAGCGTGGCCTGCCAGTCGCCGCGGCCGATGCCGAAGGTTTCCACCGGCGTCCAGCAGCCCATCGCCAGCACCTCGGCGAGGCGCTCGTCGTGCGCATTGACGATCAGCCGGCCGTTGCCCGGCACGGTGCGCACCAGATGGTGGAACTGGCGCTGGATCGCCGCCACGTCGGGGAAGATGTCCGCGTGGTCGTACTCGAGGTTGTTGAGGATCGCGATGCGCGGACGGTAGTGCACGAACTTCGAGCGCTTGTCGAAGAACGCGGTGTCGTACTCGTCCGCTTCGATGACAAATGGCGCCGCCACCGGCGGCACGACACTCCCTTCTCCCCCCGGCGACCCTTGGGGAGTCCCCTCGCGGGTGAGAAGGTGGCGCACAGCGCCGGATGAGGGTCCGGGACTTGCGTGTCCCGATATGCTCCCCAACCGCGCCGACACCCCGAAATTCCCCGGCACGCCGCCGACCAGGAACCCCGGCGTCATCCCCGCGCTTTCCAGCAGATGCGCCAGCAGGCTGGTGGTGGTGGTCTTGCCGTGGGTGCCGGCCACGGCCAGCACGTCGCGCCCGGCCAGCACCGTCTCGCCCAGCCACTGCGGGCCGGAGACGTAGCGCAGACGCGCATCGAGCATGTACTCGACGGCCGGATTGCCGCGCGTCATCGCGTTGCCGACCACCACCAGGTCGGGCCTGGCGTGATCGGGCCCGGGCTGCAGGTGTTCGGCGGCGTAGCCGCTCATCAGGCCGATGCCGAGCGCCTCCAGCTGGGTGCTCATCGGCGGATAGACGTTCGCGTCGGAACCTTCGACCGTGTGGCCCAGTTCGCGCGCGAGCGCGGCGACGCCGCCCATGAAGGTGCCGCAGATGCCGAGGATGTGCAGACGCATGCCGAGCGACTCCGTGAAATCCGCTCCGCCGGAGCGGAAAGCGCTCAGCCGTTCGCGGCGGCGGCTTCGTTCTGCAGCGCGCGCTCGATCCGCGCGGTGACCTCGGCCAGCTCGCCGACGCCGTCCACCACCTGCAGCTTGCCGCGGCCGGCGTAGAAATCCGCCACCGGCGCGGTCTGCTCGGCATAGATGGCCAGGCGCTTGCGCACGGTGTCCGGGTTGTCGTCGGCGCGGCCCTCCGCCTTGAAGCGGATTTCGCAGCGGCCGATGATCGCCTGGTTCGGCACCTCCAGCTTCACCACCGCGTCCAGCGGCTGGCCGAGCTTGGCCAGCAGGTGGTCGAGCGCGTCGGCCTGGGCCAGGTTGCGCGGGTAGCCGTCGAGGATGAAGCCGGCCTTCGCGTCGGCCTGGGCCAGGCGCTCTTCCAGCATGCCGAGCAGGATGTCGTCGGAGACCAGCTGGCCGGCGTCCATCACCGCCTTGGCCTTGAGCCCCATCGCGGTGCCGGCGGCGACGGCGGCGCGCAGCATGTCGCCGGTCGAGATATGCGGAACGCCCAGCGCCGTTTTCAGCCGGGCCGCCTGCGTACCTTTGCCCGAACCGGGCGCACCAAGTAGGACGAGTCGCATAATGCTCCACGAGTTCGGCGGGTCGCCGCACGCTGCAGCAGCCCGCCCGATGCACGAAATTGCCGTCAAATTAGCCGCTGCACCGGGTGCCGTCAAACAGCGACCTTCGTCGCATCCGGCCAAGTATTTGTTGCATAAAAAGATTTGCCGGCACCGTTGCCACGCTTCCACTGCCCTATCGAGGATCCCATGAGCCCGAGCCGCCGTTCCCCCGCCGTCACCGGCAACCTGCTGTACGCCCAGTCCGGCGGCGTCACCGCGGTGATCAACGCCACCGCCGCCGGCGTGATCGAGGCCGCCCGCGGCAAGGGCGTGAAGGTGTACGCCGCGCGCAACGGCATCCTTGGCGCGCTGCGCGAGGAGCTGATCGACACTTCGAAGGAATCGGCCGCCGCGATCGCGGCGCTGCGCCACACCCCCGGCGGCGCGTTCGGTTCGTGCCGCTACAAGCTGAAATCGCTGGAGGACAACCGCGGCGAATACGAGCGGCTGATCGAGGTGTTCCGCGCCCACGACATCCGCTGGTTCCTCTACAACGGCGGCAACGATTCGGCCGACACCGCGCTGAAACTCTCGCAGATCGGCAAGACGCTCGGCTACGACATCCGCTGCATCGGCGTGCCCAAGACGGTGGACAACGACCTCGCCGTCACCGACTGCTGCCCGGGCTTCGGCTCGGTGGCGAAGTACACCGCGATCTCCACGCTGGAGGCCAGCCTCGACGTGGCCTCGATGGCCGAGACCTCGACCAAGGTGTTCATCCTCGAAGTGATGGGCCGCCACGCCGGCTGGATCGCCGCCGCGGCGGGCCTCGCCGGCGACGATGCGGACGCGGCACCTCACCTCATCCTGTTCCCCGAGAACGCGTTCGACGAGGCGGCGTTCCTGGCCAAGGTGCAAGCCACCGTCGAACGGGTGGGCTGGTGCACCGTGGTCGCCTCCGAAGGCGTGCGCAACGCGGCCGGCCAGTTCCTCGCCGAGGCCGGGACGCGCGACGCGTTCGGCCACAGCCAGCTCGGCGGCGTGGCGCCGGTGCTGGCCGCGCTGGTGAAGGAAAAGCTCGGCTACAAGTACCACTGGGCGCTGCCGGACTACCTGCAGCGCTCGGCACGGCATGCCGCCTCGCAGGTCGACGCCGAGCAGGCGTACGCCGTGGGCAAGGCCGCGGTCGACTACGCGCTGGCCGGGATGAACGCGGTGATGCCGGTGATCGTGCGCACGTCCGACGCGCCGTACCGCTGGAAGATCGCGCCCGCGCCGCTGGCGAAGATCGCCAACCGCGAGAAGAAGATGCCGAAGAACTTCATCAGCCGCGACGGCTTCGGCATCACCGCCGCCGCCCGCCGCTACCTCGCCCCGCTGATCCGCGGCGAGGCGCCGTTGCCCTACGGCAAGGACGGCCTGCCGCGCTACGTGCGGCTGAAGAACACGGCGGTGACAAAGAAGCTGGCGGCATTCGGGCGCTGAACTCCACGGCTTCCGTGACCGGCGTCACCGTGCTGAGCGCCACCTGAAAACAGGGGCGCCCGCATAGGCTTGCGTTCAGCCGCAGCTTCTTACGCTCCATCCTGCCCGGGTCGATCGCCGTGCTGCTGCGGCCACGACCCTCCACGGGAGGAGACTTGAGATGAAACTCATCCACCGCCTGCTCATTGCCCTCGCCCTGCTCGGCACCGGCAGCATCGCGCTGGCCGCCCCCGGCCCCGGTCCGGGCGACCACGGCCGATACGGCCACGACCGGGGTCACGACCGTGGTCACGATCGCCACCACGACGACCGCCGCTGGCACGACGACCGCCGCCACGGCGACTGGCGCCGCCACGACGACCGCCGCTACGGCTACGACCACCGCGACTACCGCTACGCCGGCCCGCGCTACTACCCGGTGCACCATCATCGCTGGGAGCGCGGCCACCGCTATTACGGCCCGAGCTACGTGGTGCGCGATTATCGCTACTACCGCCTGCGCCCGCCGCCGCGCGGCTACCACTGGGTGCGCGCGGACAACGACTACCTGCTGGTCGCGATCGCCACCGGCATCATCCTGGACTACGCCCTGCGCTGAGTCCGCACCAAGCTGACCGATCCGGGGCCATGCATCCGTGCATGGCCCTTTTCGTTGATGGACGGCGCTGCGCCGCACAACGGCCTGCACCACTGCCTCTGCCTATACTCCCCCGGACCGCCCGTTCCGGACGGCCACTTACAACCCATGGGGAGGCTCCGATGCTGCAGCAGTATGGCTGGTGGATCGTCGTTGCGTGTGCGGTGGTGGCGGTTCTGTATGGCGCGCTGTCCGCGCGCTGGATCCTGGCGAAATCGCCGGGCAACGAACGGATGCAGGAGATCGCCGCGGCCATCCAGGAAGGCGCACGCGCCTACCTCAACCGCCAGTACACCACCATCGGCCTGGTGGGCGTGGTGTTGCTGCTGCTGATCGGTTTCTTCCTGAACTGGCCGACCGCGATCGGCTTCCTGCTCGGCGCGATCCTGTCCGGGGCGGCCGGCTACATCGGCATGAACGTCTCGGTGCGCGCCAACGTGCGCACCGCCGAGGCGGCGCGCAGCGGCCTCGGTGCGGCGATGGACGTGGCGTTCCGCGGCGGCGCGATCACCGGCATGCTGGTGGTTGGCCTGGCCCTGCTCGGCGTGGCCGGCTACTGGCTGGTGCTCGGCCACTTCGGCGTCACCGGCGAGACCGCGCTGCACGCGCTGGTCGGACTGGCCTTCGGCAGCTCGCTGATCTCGATCTTCGCGCGCCTGGGTGGCGGCATCTTCACCAAGGGCGCGGACGTCGGCGCCGACCTGGTCGGCAAGGTCGAGGCCGGCATCCCCGAGGACGACCCGCGCAACCCGGCGGTGATCGCCGACAACGTGGGCGACAACGTGGGCGACTGCGCCGGCATGGCGGCCGACCTGTTCGAGACCTACGCGGTGACGGTGATCGCCACCATGCTGCTGGCCGGTCTCACCTTCGCCGACAACCTCGCTGCCGTGCTGTACCCGCTGCTGCTTGGCGGCGTGTCGATCATTGCCTCGATCATCGCCACCTTCTTCGTGAAGGTGAAGGCCGGCGGCTCGATCATGGGCGCGCTGTACAAGGGCGTGATCGTGTCGGCGGTGCTTTCGGCCGTCGCATTCTGGTTCGTCACCGGCAGCCTGCTGCCGCAGGGCCTGGCCGCCGGCGACGGCAGCGTCATTTCCAGCCACGCGTTGTTCCACTGCGCGCTGATCGGGCTGGTGCTGACCGGCCTGATCGTGTGGATCACCGAGTACTACACCGGCACGCAGTACAAGCCGGTGCAACACATCGCGGCGGCCTCGACCACCGGCCACGGCACCAACATCATCGCCGGCCTCGGCGTGTCGATGAAAGCGACCGCGATGCCGGTGATCGTGATCTGCGCGGCGATCTGGGGTGCCTACAGCCAGGGCGGCCTGTACGGCATCGCGATCGCCGCCACCGCCATGCTGTCGATGGCCGGCATGATCGTGGCGCTGGACGCCTATGGCCCGATCACCGACAACGCCGGCGGCATCGCCGAGATGGCCGACCTGCCGCCGGAAGTACGCGGCGTCACCGATCCGCTGGACGCGGTCGGCAACACCACCAAGGCGGTGACCAAGGGCTACGCGATCGGCTCGGCCGCGCTGGCCGCGCTGGTGCTGTTCGCCGACTACACGCACAACCTCGACGTCGCCGCCCAGGCCAAGGCATTGGCCGCGGGCACGGCGTATTCCCCGCTGACCTTCGACCTGTCCGACCACATGGTGATCATCGGCCTGCTGATCGGCGGCCTGATCCCGTACCTGTTCGGCGCGATGGCGATGGAGGCGGTCGGCCGCGCCGCCGGCGCCGTGGTGGAGGAAGTGCGCCGCCAGTTCCGCGACATCCCCGGCATCATGCAGGGCACCGGCAAGCCGGAATACTCGCGTGCGGTGGACATGCTGACCAAGTCGGCGATCCGCGAGATGATCGTGCCGTCGCTGCTGCCGGTCGCCGTGCCGATCGTGGTCGGCCTGCTGCTGGGCCCGAAGGCGCTGGGCGGCGTGCTGATCGGCACCATCGTCACCGGCCTGTTCGTGGCGATCTCGATGACCACCGGCGGCGGCGCCTGGGACAACGCCAAGAAGTACATCGAGGACGGCCACCACGGCGGCAAGGGCTCCGAGGCGCACAAGGCCGCGGTCACCGGCGACACCGTGGGCGACCCTTACAAGGACACCGCCGGCCCGGCGGTGAACCCGCTGATCAAGATCATCAACATCGTGGCGCTGCTGATGATCCCGCTGCTGTAACCGAAGCCATCCCATCCGGCTCGACGAAAATCCCGCTGCGGCGGGATTTTCGTTCGCCGCCAGCGGCGCCCTGCGGCCAGCGGCCGCATGGGATCCGCTCGATCGCCGGCAATTCCGCGCTCGCCCCCAAAGGAGAAACCTCATGCGACTGGTCTGGCTCACCCTGGCACTCGGCGTCACACTGGCGGGCATGAATCCTGCCGACGCCAGCGATACCCCAACCGCGAAAACCCCTGCCGACCAGGCCGCCACCAACGATCCCTGGCTGTGGCTCGAAGACATCCACGGCACCCGCTCGATGGAATGGGTGAAACAGGAGAACGCGCGCACGCAGGCGCGCTTCGCCAGCGACGCCAGCTTCGACAAGACGCGCGACGCGATCCTGCAGGTACTCGACTCGGACGCACGCATTCCCTACGTCAACCGCATGGGCGGCGAGCTGTACAACTTCTGGCGCGACAAGACCCACCCGCGCGGCGTCTGGCGCCGCACCACCCTGGCCGAATACCGCAAGGCCGAGCCGAAATGGGAGGTGTTGCTGGACATCGACGCGCTGAACAAGGCCGAGGGCAAGCGCTGGGTGTTCAAGGGCGTGCAATGCCTCAAGCCGGCGTTCGAGCGCTGCCTGGTGTCGCTGTCGCCCGACGGCGGCGACGCAGTGGCGGTGCGCGAGTTCAGCATCCCGAAGAAGGCCTTCGTGAAGGGCGGCTTCGAGCTGCCGGTGGCCAAGAGCGATGTCGGCTGGATCGACGAGGACACCATTTACGTGGGCACCGACTTCGGCCCCGGTTCGATGACCGCCTCCAGCTATCCGCGCATCGTCAAGGAGTGGAAGCGCGGCACGCCGCTGTCGGCCGCCGCGACCGTGCACGAGGGCAAGCACGACGACCTCGCGGTCAGTGCGTTCCACGACCGCACGCCGGGTTACGAGCGCGACTTCGTGTCGGTGGCCAAGGATTTCTTCCACAGCGAGCTGTTCCTGCGCCACGGCGGCAAACTGACACGCCTCGACGTGCCCACCGACGCCGATGCCAACGCCCACCGCGAATGGCTGCTGGTGCAGACGCGCTCACCATGGACAGTCGGCGGCGCCACCTATCCCTCAGGAGCGCTGCTGGCCATCCGCTTCGACGACTTCATCGCCGGCAAGCGCGAGTTCACCGTGCTGTTCAAGCCCGACGAGCACACCGCGCTGTCCAGCTACGCCTGGACCCGCAACCACCTGATCCTCGACGTGCTGGATGACGTCAAGAGTCGGCTGGAAGTGCTCACTCCGCCGCGGATGGCGGGCGCCGACGACGGCTGGCATCCCGAGGTGCTGCCGGGTGCACCGGCGCTCAGCACGGTCAGCGTGGTCGACACCGACCCCGACCACAGCGACGAGTACTGGCTCGACGTGGCCGGCTTCCTCACCCCCGCATCGCTCGAACGCGGCGTGCTGGGCAGCACGCCGGCGGAGACGATCAAGCAGGAGCCGGCGTTCTTCGACGCGTCGAAGTTCACCGTCAGCCAGCACTTCGTGACCTCGAAGGACGGCACCCGCGTACCGTATTTCGAGATCGCGCCCAAGGGCATCAAGCTGGATGGCGCCAACCGCACCCTGCTGTACGGCTACGGCGGCTTCGAAGTGTCGCTGCTGCCGCACTACAGCGGCAGCATCGGCCGCGCCTGGCTCGATCGCGGCGGCGTCTACGTGGTAGCCAACATCCGCGGCGGCGGCGAGTACGGCCCGCGCTGGCACAAGGCGGCGCTGAAGGCGAACCGCCCGCGCGCGTACGAGGATTTCGCCGCCGTCGCGCAGGACCTGATCAAGCGCGGCGTCACCTCGCCCGGGCACCTGGGCGCCGAAGGCGGCAGCAACGGTGGCCTGCTGATGGGCAACATGCTCACCATGTATCCGCAGTTGTTCGGCGCGATCGCCTGCGAAGTGCCGCTGCTGGACATGAAGCGCTATTCGCACCTCTCCGCCGGCGCGTCGTGGATGGCCGAATACGGCAACCCGGACACCGCCGACTGGAACTTCATCAAGACCTTCTCGCCGTACCAGAACGTGAAAAAAGACGGCCACTATCCGCCGGTGCTGTTCTACACCGCCACCAGCGACGACCGCGTGGGTCCGGTGCAGGCGCGCAAGATGGCCGCGAAGATGCAGGCGCAAGGCCACCCCGACGTGTGGTTCTACGAGAACCTCGAAGGCGGCCACGGCGCCGGCGCGGACAACCAGCAGTCCGCCCACATGCACGCGATGGCCTACGACTTCCTGTGGGATCAGCTGAAGTAGCGGTGACCGCCGCACGCTCGCGCGGGCGTGCGGCGAAAGTGGTCGCTGAAGTATGCTGACACGCCGATCGCAAGCCTTTCCGCCATGCCGTCACGCACCGCCATCAGCCATGAATTGCGCGAGTGGATCCTCGCCACCACACGGGCCGGCCACGGCGTGCCGGACGTGCTCAAGCTGATGAAGGACAACGGCTACGACCCGCGCCAGAGCCGCAGCATCGTCGCCGAAGTGCTGAAACTGCCGCTGGCCGCGCTCAACGCCGGTACCACTTCGCCCGCACCGCGCGGCCTGCGCACCAGACACCCGGAGGCGCCGGCGGTCTGCGTCGACGGCCACGCCATCGGCGTGTCGCTGAGCGTCGACGAACCGCCGCTGCGCGTGCTGGAAAACATCCTGGACGACGCCGAATGCGCCGAACTGATCGAGCTGGCGCGGCCGCGGCTGGCGCGCGCGCTGACCGTCGACGACGACGGCAAACAGCAGGTGGACCAGCGCCGCACCAGCGAAGGCATGTTCTTTTCCATCGGCGAACGGCCGCTGATCGCGCGCATCGAGCGGCGCCTGGCCGGCCTGCTCGGCCTGCCGGTCAACCACGGCGAAGGGCTGCAGATCCTGCATTACCGCCCGGGCCAGGAGTACGAGCCGCATTTCGACTGGTTCGACCCTGCCTTGCCCGGCTACGACGCCATCACCCGTTCCGGTGGCCAGCGCATCGCCAGCGTGGTGATGTACCTCAACACGCCCGAACTGGGCGGCGGCACCGCCTTCCCCGAGCTGGGCCTGACCGTCACCGCGCGCCGCGGTTCGGCCGTCTATTTCGCCTACGAAGGCGGCGACCCCCGCTCGCTGCACGCCGGCCTGCCGGTGATCTGCGGTGAAAAATGGATCGCCACCAAGTGGCTGCGCGAGCGGCCCTACCGCCAGGGCGGTCGCGGCTGACAAGCGGTGCTGCGATGCAGCAGCGTTTGGCGTATCCTAGCGGACTGTTTTTCCCCCGCTTGAGGATTCCCATGGGTCTGCATCTTGTCCCCGCCGGTCGCGACGTGCCAAACGAAATCAACGTCATCATCGAGATCCCCAAGGACGCCGAGCCGGTCAAGTACGAGGTGGACAAGGAATCGGGCGCGATCTTCGTCGACCGCATCCTGTCCACGCCGATGCGCTACCCGTGCAACTACGGCTACGTGCCGGGCACCCTGGGCGGCGACGGCGACCCGCTGGACGCGGTGGTGATCCTGCCGTTGTCACTGGCCGTGGGCTCGGTGATCCGCTGCCACCCGGTCGGCATGCTGCAGATGACCGACGAGGCCGGCGCCGACGAGAAGCTGGTGGTGATTCCCTCGCCCAAGGTGTTCCCGGGCTACGCCCACATCAACGACATGAAGGGCGTCTCGCCGCACTGGCTGCAGCGCATCGGCCACTTCTTCGAACATTACAAGGATCTGGAGCAGGGCAAGTGGGTCAAGGTCGAGGGCTGGGTCGGCGCCGAAGAGGCCAAGGCCGAAATCCTGGCCGGCATCGCCCGCTACAAGGCCGAGCACGGCTCCAAGGCCTGAGCCCGAAGGCGATGCAATGCAAGAGCCCCGCCCGTGCGGGGCTCTTGCGTTGGGGCCGCATCAGCCGCGCTTGAGCAACTCGCGCAGGTCGATCAGCGCCGCATTGGCGCGCGACACGTAGTTCGCCATCACCAGCGAATGGTTGGCGAAGAAACCGAACGGCGAACCGTTCAACACCATCGGACTGTGCAGCGGGCGCTGCGCCTCCTCCAGCTCGCGAATCACCTGTTCCAGGCTCACGTCAGCGTGCTTGGAGCGCAGGATCGGGCCGAAATCGCGCTGGATCGCCTTGAGCTGTTCCAGCAGCGTCCAGGTGTAGCCGCGTGCTTCGTAGAAGTTGTCGTCGATCTGCGTCCACGGGGTCTTGACCAGCCGGCCGCCGCCGGGCGCGGCCACGGTGGATGCGCTGACCGGATCGGAGGCGTCCACGTCGCCGATGCGGATCTGGCCCACGCTGGCGGACAGCCGCTGCGACAACGAGCCCAGCCGCGACGACACCAGCTGCAGGTAATCGGCCAGGTTGTCGGCGCGCGCGTAGAAGTGCGCATTGCTGTCGTCGGTATCGCCCAGCCGGACCAGATAGCCGTCCAGATACTTGATCGCCTTGCGGTACTGACTCTCCGAGCTGGGCAGCAGCCAGCTGTCGTTCGGGCTGTTGAGCAGCGGGTCGGCCCCGGCCAGGTCCTTGTCCTCGGTCGACTGCGTCTGCGAGCGGCTGAAGTCGTTGCGCAGCGCGCGCACCAGGTCGCGCGAGGCGGTCAGCGAGCCGAATTCCCAGTTCGGCAGGTTGTCCAGCAGCACGCCCGGCGGCAGCTTGTCGTTGCTGAGGTAGCCGCCGCGCTTGTCGAGCAGAGTGCGCACCGAGGCGATCAGGGTGACCGTGGTGGTGGCGCCGGTACTCACCGGCCGCTTCAATTCCTGCATCCGGGCCTGGGTGGCCGCCACCGGATCGAACAGCGCCGGCTCGGTATCCCACCACCACATCGACGCCGCGATCAGCAGCACCAGCACGGCGACCACGGCCAGGGTCGCCCGGCGCAGGCCGCGGCGCGGCGCGGGGGAAGTGTCAGGGGTCAGCATCGGACGGCTCCTGCGGAGGTGGCGAGCGGAGTCCGCAGCTTACAACGCGACCACCCCGGCGCTGTCGGGCGCATCTCGCTCGCGGCGGCGAGGTTCCGCCGCACAGGCTTTGCCGCGAGGCCGTGCCATCGCCGTATGCTTGCCATCGCCCGACGGCGCATCGCGCAGCGTGTTCGCTCACCGATGTTTACCCGCCGCCCCGGAGACATCCACATGAAAGCCGTCGCCCTCACCCGCTACCTGCCGATCGACGATCCGCAATCGCTGTTCGACGTGGAACTGTCCACGCCCGTGCCGGGCGAACATGATCTGCTGGTGCGCGTCGAGGCCGTGTCGGTGAATCCGGTCGATACCAAGCTGCGCGCACCGAAGCCACACGTGGAAGCACAACCGAAAGTGCTGGGCTACGACGCCGCCGGCACGGTGGAAGCCGTTGGCAGCGCGGTGGCAGGTTTCAAGCCGGGCGATCGCGTGTATTACGCGGGCGATGTCACCCGCCCGGGCAGCAATGCGCAGTTCCAGTTGGTGGACGCGCAGTTGGCCGCGGCGATGCCGCACAGCCTGGATTTCGCCGACGCCGCGGCGCTGCCGCTGGTGGCGATCACCGCGTGGGAGTTGCTGTTCCAGCGCATGCCGTTCGACAGCGAGCACGGCGGCGAGGGCCAGTCGTTGCTGGTCATTGGCGGCGCCGGCGGCGTCGGCTCGATCGCGATCCAGCTGGCGCGGCGCGCGGGGTTCACCGTGATCGCCACCGCCTCGCGTGCCGACAGTACCGACTGGTGCCGCGCGATGGGCGCGCAGCACGTGGTGAACCATCGACAGCCGCTGGCGCCACAACTCGCCGCGCTGGGTTTCGCGACCGTCAACGCCGCACTCAATCTCGCCGACACGGATGCCTACTGGGACGAACTCGGCGCGCTGCTGGCGCCGCAAGGCCACGTCGGCCTGATCGTGGAACCGCATGGCGCGCTGCGCATCGGCGATCCGTACAAGGCCAAATGCATCGGCATCCACTGGGAGTTCATGTTCGCCCGCGCGCGCTTCCACACGGCGGACATGGCCGAGCAGGGGCGCATTCTCGCCCGCGTGGCAGAGCGGGTGGATGCCGGCGAGTTGAGGGGCATCCGGCGCGAGACGCTGAACCCGATCAACGCGGCGAATCTGCGCGAGGCACATCGCCGGCTGGAATCGGGCAGCAGCATCGGCAAGCTGGTGCTGGCCGGCTGGTAGGCCGCCCGATCGACGGTGCCATCAGCGGCGCTTGCGGACCACCGCTTTCCCGCCGCTGGCCCTGGTCGAGGGTGCCGGCTTGGCAGGCTCGCCCTTCTTGCCGAGCTGCTCCAGCAAGGTGTTCATGTCCTCGGCGTGCTCTTCCTCCATCGCCAAGATGCTTTCCAGCACACGGCGGGTGGTGGGGTCGGCGGTGCCCACGTAGTCGATCATCTCGCGGTAGCTGTCGATGGCGATGCGCTCGGCGACCAGGTCCTCCTTGATCATGTCGACGATGTCCTCGCCTTCGACGTAGTCGGAGTGGCTGCGCGTGAGCAGGCCCTCGGGCGACAGGTTCGGTTTGCCGTCGAGCTGGGTGATGCGCTCGGCGAGCAGGTCGGCGTGTCCCTGTTCCTCGTTGGCGTGCTGCAGGAACTCTTCCTTGATCGCCTGCGAGTGGATGCCCGAGGCCATGTAGTAGTGGTACTTGTAGCGCAGCACGCAGACGATCTCGGTGGCCAGGGCGTGATTGAGCAGGGTCACCACGGTGGCGCGGTCGGCCTTGTAGCCGGCGGTCATCGCGCCCTTGTCGATGTCCTGGCGGGCGCGTTTGCGGATGTTCTCGATGTCGCTGACGAACGGCTTGGTCTTGGCCATGGCTTGCTCCTGCGGACGGGTGGCGCCGGCTGCGATGAGCTTTCCGGCGCACGGATATCGGCAGAGCATGGGCACCGGCCCGAGAAAGCCGGGTGAAGAACTTGGCGTGGTCAGCGCGGCAGGAAGGCGCGCAGGAAGGTGTCCACGCCCGCGCGCGCGGTCGTCTCGATTTCCTGCAGGTAGCTTTCCGGGCAATTCGTGCAGCCGAACATCTGCCGCATCATCAGGTTGCCCTTGATCAGGGTGAGGAACTGCATGCTGGCCCGGCGCACGTCGTCGATGTCGAGCTTGCCGGCGTCAACCGCCTGCTGCAGCAGGCGTTCCATCAGGCCATGGGTGCGCGTGGCGCCTTCCTCCCAGATCAGCTTGCCGTAGCGCGGGTTGCCCTGGCGACAGTCGCTGAGGATGGCGCGGAAGGTGCCCACGGTTTCGGCGTTGCAGTCCAGGTGGGCATGGGTCAGCGCCACCCGCAGCAGGGTCTCGCGGATGTCCGCCTGCGGATCGAAGCGGTAGGTTTCCTCCGGCAGCAGGTCCTGGATGCGCGAGCGGATGACTTCGCGGAACAGGTTGTCCTTGTCGCCGAAATGGCTGTAGACGGTGAGTTTGGACACGCCGGCGTCGGCGGCGATGGCATCCATGCTGGTGCCACTGAAAGCGTTGCTGATGAACAACGCCTTGGCCGCTGCCAGGATGGCCGCACGCTTCTCCATGTCCTTCGGGCGACCGGGTCCCTGGGCTCTGATGGGCGCGCTGGTACTCATGTCCTCCACCTTCAAATACAAATGATCAGCCTTTAGTATACGCTTCGGTTTATTTATTTGCCACGCGGCGGCAATCCGGCCATGGGCGGCGGTCGATCCGATGCGCACGGCGGGGTGACGGACGTCACGCAGCGCCGATGACTTCCGGCACTTCGTGCACCGTGGCGCAGCCGTCAGGCTAGGTGTCAAGCGGCGCCGCCATTGTCGCGGCAGGTGGCAGAGCTTATCCTTCCGGGTTCTTCCGGGACAGCGCAGGCATGCACAGATGGCGATGAATTTCGAACAGGCACGCACGAACATGGTGGAGAACCAGGTGCGTCCGTGGGAGGTACTCGACGGCCGCGTGCTCGACGTCATCAGCCGCGTGCGCCGCGAGGATTTCGTCGCCGCCGAACACCGGCAGTTGGCCTTCGCCGATCTGTGCCTGCCGCTGGGCCATGGCGAGGTGATGATGAAGCCGGTGGTCGAGGGCCGCGTGTTGCAGGCGCTGGACGTGCAGGCCACCGACCGCGTGCTGGAAATCGGCACCGGCTCGGGCTATCTCAGCGCGTGCCTCGCCACCCTGTCGGCACAACTGGTCAGCGTGGACATCCATGCCGATTTCACCGCCGCCGCGAGCGAGCGGCTGCGTCACGCCGGCATCGGCAATGCCAGCCTGGTCACCGGCGAGGCGGTGCGCGCGTGGCAGCCGGATGGCTTGTTCGACGTGCTGGTGGTCACCGGCGCCGTGGCGGAAGTTCCGTCGCGCTGGCGCGCGTGGCTCAAGCCCGGTGGCCGCGCGTTCGTGGTGAGCGGACAGTCGCCGGTGCAGCGCGCCAACCTGCTGGTTCTCGAAGCGACCGGCGAACTGCGCGCGCAAGGCCTGTTCGAGACCGACCTGCCGTATCTGGTGCATGCCGAGCCGGCGCCGCGATTCGTTCTGTAGACCCCCTCCCCGACGTCCCCGATCGACACGAGGCATTCCATGCAATTGAAGCTGCTCACCCTGGCCCTGGCGCTGGCCGCCGTCTCGCTGCCCAGCCATGGCGAGGATCTGCTCGATGCCTATCGCGACGCGCGCGCCAATGACCCGGTACTGGCCCAGGCCGACGCGACGCGGCTGGCCACCGGCGAAGGCGTGCCGCAGGCGCGTGCCGGGCTGCTGCCGCAGATCGACGGTTCGCTCACCCTGCAACAGGCCAACGGCGGCCAAGGCAGCAACAGCCTGGACTTCGGTACCGGCGCCAACAGCTTCCTGTGCAGCGGCATCGCCGCCGGCAGCGGCAACTACACCTGTACCGGCCCGCTGGCGTCCAACGGCACCGCCTCCGACGGCGGCCACCTGCGCACGCGCAGCCTCAATGCCACGCTGACCCAGACCGTTTTCGACTTCAGCAAGTACGCCAACCTCAAGGCCGCGCACTCCGCCAAGGATGCGCAGGACGCGACCTACCAGGCCGCAGCGCAGGACCTGCTGGTGCGCGTCACCGCGGCGTACTTCACCGTGCTCAACGACGAGGATCAGCTGACCTTCGCCAAGGCCAACGAGGACGCGTTCAAGCGCCAGTACGACCAGGCCGACCAGCAGTACAAGGTGGGTCTGTCGGCGATCACCAACGTGTACCAGGCCAAGGCCTATTACGAGAACGCCAAGACCCAGACCATCGCGGCGCAGAACACGCTCGACAACGACCGCGAAGCCTTGCGCGTCATCACCGGCAAGCCGGTGGGCGAACTCAAGAAGCTGCGCGACGACCTGCCGATGGACGCGCCCGCGCCGAGCGATCCGCAGGCCTGGGTGAAGCAGGCGCTGGAGAACAACCCGACCTTGCAGGCGCAGCAGGACAACGTGCGGACCGCCGAGCACAACATCACCGCGGCACGCTCGGGCCACCTGCCCACGATCAGCGCCAGCGTGAACTACGGCAAGAGCAGCAGCTGGTACCAGGACCCCGCCCGCATCGGTTCGGAGCGGCCGGCCTCGACCACCATCGGGCTGACCCTGAACGTGCCGATCTTTTCCGGCGGTTACACCCAGTCGCGCGTGCGCCAGTCGATCTACCAGCGCGATGCCGCCAACGACGCACTGGAACTGCAGCGCCGCCAGGTGATCCAGAACACGCTCAACTACTACCGCTCGGTGCTCGCCGGCATTTCGCAGGTGGAGTCGGGCAAGGCCTCGGTGGAGTCCGGCCAGAAGGCGCTGGAAGCCACCCGTGCGGGCTTCGAGGTCGGCACGCAGACCTTCACCGACGTGCTGCTGGCGATCCAGACCCTGACCCAGTCCGAAAGCGCCTATTCGCAGGCGCGCCACCAGTTCATCCTGAACAAGCTGCTGTTGCAGCAGGCCGCCGGCACGGCCGACTTCAAGGACATCCAGGGCATCAACGCTCTGCTGCAGTGAGGCGCTGACCGCCTACTCCTGCAGCAGCGCGTCGACCAGCTGCATGACGCGCTGCACTGCCCCGCGCTCGCGCTCGAATACCTGTCGCGCCGCCTCGCCCATCTGCCCGCGGCGCGGCGCGTCGAGCAGCAGCCGCAGCACGTGCGGGCCGAGTTGCTCGGCGGCAGCCACGCGCTCGGCGCCGCCGTCCTCGATCAGGCTGCGGATGATCTCTTCCGAATTGAAGGTGTGCGGCCCCACCAGCACCGGCACCGAGAGCGCCGCCGGCTCCAGCACGTTGTGGCCGCCGACCGGCACCAGGCTGCCGCCGATGAAGGCCAGGTCCGAAGCCGCGAAGAACGGGATCAATTGCCCCATGGCGTCGATCACGAAGACCTGATGCGCGGTCGCCGGCACGCCTTCCAGGCTGCGCGTGGCGACCGTGAAACCGAGGCTGCGCACGGTGTGCTCCACCAGCCGGAAACGCTCGGGGTGGCGCGGCGCCAGCAGCAGCAGCGCATCGGGCAGGCGCTGCAGCACTTTCAGATGCGCCTCCAGCACCGCCAGTTCCTCGCCGTCGTGCGTGCTGGCCGCCATCCACACCGGCCGCCGGGGCCCCCAGTGCGCGCGCATCGCGGCGCCGGCCGCCACCGCGCCGTCCGGGATCGGCACGTCGAACTTCATGTTGCCGCTGACCAGCACCGACTGCGGATCGGCGCCCAGGAGGCGATAGCGCGCGGCATCGGTGCGCGACTGTGCGGCGATCACGCTCACGCAGCGCAGCGCCGAGGCTATCAGCGGACGCAGCGGCTTGTAGCCGCGCATCGAGCGCTCGGACAATCGTGCATTGACGATCATCAGCGGGATGCCGCGGCGGCGGCAGGCGAAGTAGAGGTTGGGCCAGATCTCGGTTTCCACGATCACCGCCAGACGCGGCCGCACGCGCTTCATGAAGCGGCGCACCGCGAACGGCAGGTCGTAGGGCAGGTACACGTGGAACACGCTGTCGCCGAACAGCTGCTGCACGCGCGCGGCGCCGGTGGGGGTGACCGTGCTGACCACCAGCGGCGCGTGGGCGTAGCTGCGCTGCAGTGCCTTGACCAGCGGCTCGGCGGCGTTGACCTCGCCCACCGATACCGCGTGAATCCACAGGCTGCCGCTGAAGCCGGGCGCGTCGAACGAGCCGAAGCGCTCCAGCCAGCGCCGGTGGTGGTGCGGCGGCGAGCGCAAGCCCCGCACCAGCAGGCGCAGCACCAGCACCGGCGTGACCAGGAACATCGCGAGGGTGTACAGGAAGCGCAACGGCCGATCCTTGCAATCAACGCGCGAGTATAGCGACAGCGCCTGAAGCAGGTTCGCGCGCGGATGGCCCGGTACAATGCCGACGATGCCCGGCATGCCCCGCCCCGAATTCACCCGATCGCTGCTCGCTCCCCGCCACTGGCCGGCATGGCTGGGGGTGGCGGCGGTGTGGCTGATCGCGCATCTGCCACAGGCGACACTGCCGTGGCTGGGGCGCCGACTCGGCGCGCTGGTGGCGCGCATTCCGTCGGCGCGACGGCGCATCGCGGCCGCCAACATCGCGCTGTGTTTCCCCGCGCTCGATCCCGCGCAGCGCGCGACACTGGTCGACGCCAACCTGCGCGACATCGGCATGATGCTGGTGGAGTTCGCGCTCGGCTGGCTGGGCAGCGACCGGCGCATGGCCGCGCTGCCGACCGCCATCGAAGGGCTGGAACACCTGGAGGCGGCGCGCGCGCGCGGCAAGGGCGTGCTGCTGGTCGGCGGCCACTTCTCGCACCTGGAGCTGTGCGCGCGGCTGGTGTCGCAGCGCATCCGCATTGCCGGCATGTACCGGCGCATGGATTCGACCGTGTTCGAATGGGTGGTGCTGCGCGCGCGGCTGCGCTACGCCGCGGCGATGTTCGACAAGGACGACATCCGCGGCACGGTGAAGTACCTGCGCGCCGGCGGCACGCTGTGGTACGCGCCGGACCAGGACATGCGCAGCAAGGACACCGTGTTCGTGCCGTTCTTCGGCGTGCCGGCGGCGACCATCACCGCCACCCACCACCTGGCGCGGCTGTCCGGCGCGGTGGTCATCCCGTTCTTCCACCGCCGCCTGCCCGACGGGTCGGGTTACGTCCTGCGCCTGAGTGCGCCGCTGGAGGATTTCCCCGGCGCGGACGTGCTCGAGGACACCGCCCGCGTCAACGCCTGCATCGAGCAGATGGTGCGCGAGGCGCCGGAGCAGTACCTGTGGGTGCACAAGCGCTTCAAGACCCGCCCGCCGGGCGCCGCCGCCATCTACTGATCCGTTCGGCAGCCGGATGCCCGGCGGCGCTCGACCAGGTACAGCCGCATGCCTTCGTCCCGAGCGGCGATCGAGCTGGCCGGATCAGCCCCGCGGCCGCCGCTGCTCGTACAGCTTGGCGTACTTCAGAAACGCGTAGAACGCGTGGATGCGCGCGGCGATGAAGCCGGCCCAGCCGGAGCGCCAGTGTCCACGCAGCACGTAATAACGAAGAAACGCCACCGTCGGATACGCCACCATGCGCAAGCGCAGCCAGCTCACCCGTCGCCCGGCCAGATCGGCCTGTTGCAGGCTGGAGTAGCGGTTCGCCTTGGCCACGCGGCCGGCGATGTCGGGCTCGCCATGGTGATCGATGACCGCGTCGAGCACGCCCACCGGGCCGTCCACCTGCACTTCCTCGTGCACCTCGTGGCCGCTCATGCGCGCACGTTGCCGGTCGAACAGGCGCACGTAGTGGTTGAGCCGGCCGCGCCGCGACTGCCAGCGCCAGAACTGCCACTCGCGCCGCCACAACTGGTAACCCGCATGGGCCGGCTCGCACAGCGCCTGCTGCAGGCATGCGGCGGCATCCGCATCCAGCGATTCATCCGAGTCCAGCAGGAGCACCCAGCGATGGCTGGCCAGGTCGATCGCCGCCTGCTTCTGGGCGCTGTAGCCGGCGAACGGCTGCGCGTGGATGCGCGCACCGTAGTGCGCGGCGATCGCCGTGGTGGCATCGCTCGAGCCCGAGTCCAGCACCACGATCTCGTCGGCCCAGCTCACCCCGCGCAGGCAGGCGTCGAGCGTGCCGGCGCTGTTGAACGTGGTCACCACCACCGACAGCGGCTCACGCCCCATCGGGCGTCCCCTGAGGGGGTTCTGCGTTGAGGAGTCCGGCACGGATGCCGGGCTCTTCGTTGCCGGCAGGGATGCCGGCAACGAACAAACTGGCGCACCACAGCCCGAGCAGCCAGGCGAACAGCAGCCCCCACCAGGCCGAGTAGAACGCCAGGTGCGAGTTCAGCGGAAACAGCATCACGCCCAGCGCCAGGCTGGCGGGGAACGCGCGTGCGCGCGCCGCCGCGTCCACCCGCCGCCATGCCCGCCACGCCAGACCCGCCGCGGCCAGCCACAGCGCCAGCCCGAGCAGGCCGGTATTGGTGAGGATCTCCAGCAGCAGCTGGTGCGGATGGCAGGCGCCTTCGCCGACGCCGCACGCTTCGGCCGACACCACGAAGTGGTCGTCGGCCGGCGCGAACTGCGGATAGGCGTAGCGGAATCCGCGCACGCCCACGCCGTTGACCGGATGCGCCGCGGTCATCGCCACGCCGACCTGCCAGATATCGAGCCGGCCGCTGAGCGCGGTGTCCACCGACTGATCGGTACCCTGCAACACCAGCAGGCTGCGCGCCATCCGGTCATGGAAGCGCGCCGAGGTATTCCATGCCACCACGCCAGCCAGTGCCAGCAGCAGCGCCGCCGCCCCGCACCACAACGAGAAGCGCCACAGCGTGCGCGCCTCCTGCCAGGCGAAACCCGCCAGCACCAGCACGTAGCACAGCCACGCCGAGCGCGAGCCGGCCAGCAGCACCGGGCCGAGCACCAGCACCGCGGCCAGCACCAACCCCGGCCGCCCCCAGCGCTGCCGCGCTGCCCACAATGCGAACGGCGAGAGCACCGCCAGGCTCGGGCCCAGTTTCAGGTTGTCGGCGCCGAAAATGCCCGAGACCCGAAAGGCCTCGGGATGGCCGCCCAGACTCCAGCCGGTGAACGCCTGCACCCACGCATCCGCACACCACAGCGCCAGCACCGCGGCGACCGCCGTGTACAAAGCGTGCAGTTTGGCCTCGCGACGGATCGCGAAGCACGCGTACAGGCCCAGCGGAACGTAACGCAGCGTGGCGGCCACCGTGCTCCAGCTCTTGCCGGGACGAATCGCGTCCAGCGCGGAAAACAACGCCGCCGCCACATACGCTCCCAGCAGCCACAGCAGCAGCTGCGCGCCGGGGTGCTGGCGCAGTGCGGCCGGGTCGCGTGCAAACAGCATGATCGCGCCGAGCAGGCACAGCAGCGTGCCCAGCTCCGAACTGCGACCGAACGGCAACAGCGCAATTACCAGCCAGAACGGCAGCAGGGGGGAACGCAGCGCCGCCTTGAGTGAACTGCCGAAGGTCGTCATGGGTGGGCCAGGCGGGAACCAGCCCGCATTGTAGGCGCGCCGCGACGCCTGGCGCGTCAGCCCTGCGGCTGGCTCACTTCGTCGTACAACGCCAGCGTGGATTGCTGCATGTCGCTGAGCCGGTAGCTCTGCAGCGGCGAGATCGGAGGCGCCACCCGCAGCAATTCGGCCGCGCGTTCGACCAGCCGCTCGCGATCGCCCAGCGGCACGCGGCCGGCAGGGTACAGCTCGGCCAGCAATTCGCCGACGCCGCCATGGGCGTAGCCGAGCACCGGCCGGCACAGCGACAGCGCTTCGATCACCGTGCGCCCGAAGGTCTCGGGCTTGTTCGACAACTGCAGCACCAGCGCCGACAGCGCGTAGATGTCGCGGATGTCATCGCGCGGCGGCGACAGCACCACCTGCGAGGTCACCCCGCGCAAGCGGATCAGCTCCTGCAGCTCGGCCACGTAGGCCTCGCGGCCGGGCTCGACCACGCCCAGCAGCAGCAAGCGCGCCTCGATGCCGCGACGCTTGAGGTCGGCCAGCAATTCGATCGCGTCGTGGTGGCCCTTCAACCGCGTACCGCGCGCGGGCATGGTCAGCAACGGCGCACCGGCGAGCGCAGGGAACTCCGCGAAGAACGCCTTCTGCCATGCATCGTCCGGCCGGTGCCCGTAGGGAAACGCATCCTGGTCGATGCCGCGCGGGATCACCCGCACCCGACCCGGCTCCAGCCAGCGATAGTGGCTGAGCACATAGTCACGCAAGGTCTGCGACACCACGATCACGCGCTCGGCGCGCAGCAGGATCGAGCTGTAGCGGCCCGGCGAATTGAAGCCATGCACGGTGGTGATGAAGTGCGGTCGCGGGGAAATACCGCGCAGCGCCCACCAGCCCACCCACGCCGGCAAGCGCGAACGCGCGTGCACGATGTCCGGCTTCAGCTCGCGCAGCAGGCGTCGCAGCGGGCCGATGCGGCCCAGGGTGGCGAGCGACTTGCGCCCCAGGTCGAGCGTGATGTGCTCGCTGCCCTCGGCCTGCAACTGCTCGACCAACCGCCCACCGGCGGAAATCACCACCGAGCGATGGCCTGCCTGCACCAGCGCGCGCGCGATCTCCAGCGCCGAACGCTCCGCGCCGCCGGAATGCAGCGCGGGGATCAGCTGGACCACGGTCAGCAGCTTGGCGGGCACGACAATGCTGGACATGAGCTCGGGGCTGGCGGCTTTCATGGCAAAAAACAAGCAAAAAAAATGCCATGGCCGGCCGCCGACCGGGTCCGCTGATCAGTCGCGCAGCACGTAATGCGCGCCACAGTAGGCGCAGGTTGACTCGCCGCCGTCATCGACGATCGGCAGGTAGACCTTCGGATGGGAATTCCACAGCACCATGCCCGGCATCGGACACGACAGCGGCAGGTCCTGCCGCGTCACTTCGTAACGATTTTCGGCATTTGCCGGCACCAGGGGCACGGTCGCGACAGCGGGGGATGACATCAGCGGACTCCGGACTGGACAGCAGGCTGCAAATGGTAGCAGGCTGGCGTTTGCTGCCGGGGCGCTCATCCGCCACGGCGCGGCCGGAAGGGGTTCCGCCGCGCGACGGCAGCAAGCGGTGCGACGCACCAAAGGGGAAATCAACGACGTCCCGGCGCCCCGCGCCGGATTCGGGCATCTGATCGGGAGCAGACCATGGATTCCGCAAAGCTCATCGCGCGCGCAAAAAACATCCTGACCACACCCAAGACCGAGTGGCCCGTTGCCGCCGCCGAACCGGCCACGGTCAACAACCTGTACCTCGGCTACATCGCCATCATCGCCGCCCTGCCGGTGATCGCGCAGTTCATCAAGGGCAGCCTGATCGGCACCAGCTTCCTCGGCGTCACCGTGCGCGCCGGCATCGGCGCGGGCATCGGCCGGATGATCCTGGGCTACATCCTGTCGCTGGTACTGGTCTACGTGATGGCGCTGATCATCAACGCGCTGGCCGGCACCTTCGGCGCCAAGCCGAACCTGATCCAGGCACTGAAGACGGTGGCCTACGCGTGGACCGCCTGGTGGATCGCCGGCATCGGCGTGATCGTGCCGTGGCTGGGCCTGCTGATCGTGCTGGCCGGCGGTGTCTACAGCATCTACCTGCTGTATCTGGGCCTGCCCCACACCATGCAGTGCCCGCCGGAAAAGGCCGGCGGCTACACCGCGGTGAGCGTGATCATCGCGATCGTGCTGGGCTGGATCGTTAGCCTGATCCTGGGCCTGATCTTCGTCGGCGCGCTGGGCGGCGCGGCGATGAGCGGCATGCACGTCACCAGCAGCAACGGCGAGACCGTCACTGTCGACGGCAACAGCGCGCTGGGCAAGCTCGCGGCGATGGGCCAGCGCGCCGAACAGGCCGGCAAGGAGCTGGAAGCGGCGCAGAAATCCGGCGACAGCGCGGCGCAGTCGGCCGCGATGGGCAAGATGATGGGCGCGATGTCCGGCACCAACGGCCCGGTGGAGGCGCTGGCGCCCGACCAGATCAAGGCGTTCCTGCCCGCTGCCGTGGGCAATCTCAAGCGCACCGGCATCTCGGCCGAGCGCAACGGCGCGATGGGCATGCAGGTGTCGGAGGCCAGCGCGGAATACAGCGGCGACAACAACCAGCACATCACGCTGGAAGTCACCGACACCGGCGGCGCCAAGGGCTTCATCGCGATGGCCAGCGCGATGGCGCCGGAGGAGGAGAAGGAAACCGAAACCGGCTACGAGAAGACCTACAGCGACAACGGCAACCTCATCCACGAGGAGTGGGACCACCAGTCCAAGTCCGGCGAGTACAGCGTGATCGTCGGCAAGCGCTTCACGGTCAAGGCGAACGGCAACGCCGACAGCATCGACGAGCTGAAGGCGGCGGTGGGCAGCGTCGACCTGGGCAAGCTGGAGTCGATGAAGGACAGCGGCGTGAAATCCGAATAACCAGCGGTCGCCGGCACAAAAAAAACCGCGCCGATGACGGCGCGGTTTTTTTGTGCGAGTGCGCCAGACCGGCGCGACGATTACTTCGCCGCGATTTCCTTCGGCACCGAACCTTCGGTGGTGATGCGCACGTGCACCTCGTCGCTGACGTTGGGCACATAGGCGCCCACGCCGAACTCCGAGCGCTTCAGCGTGGCGGTGGCGTCGAAACCGATCGACTGCGCCTTGCCCATCGGATGCGGGCCCACCCGGTTCAGCGTGGCGTCGAGCACCACCGGCCGGGTCACGCCATGCACGGTGAGGGCACCGGTGACCTTGAACTTGTTGTCGCCCAGCGGCTCGACCTTGCTGCTCTTGAAGGTCACCACCGGATACTTGGCCGCATCGAAGAAATCGGCCTTTTTAAGATGCTCGTCCAGCGCCGCCACGTGGGTATCCAGCCGCGCCAGCGGCAGGGTCACTTCGACGCTGGACTGCGCCGGATGCTGCTCGTCGAACACGATCGCGCCCTCGCCCAGACCGAGGTCGGCGGTGGGGTTGGAGTAGCCGAAGTGGTTCCAGCTGAACAGCACCATCGTGTGGTTGGGGTCGAGCTGATAGGTCACCGGCGCCGCCTGTGCGGAAACCGCCGCACCCAGCAGACCGGCGAGAAAGAGATATTTCAGTGGGGACATGCGAAGACTCCATGGGGCAAGGACGAAAGGCTGTTTCGGGCTGTCGCACGGTATCCTTCGCGAGAGCCGCACCGGCACGCTGGCCAGAAATTCCAGTGTACAGACCGGGCGCCGGCGGTCGACGCCCGGCGGAGAAACGCATCGTGTTGATTCGGGAAACAATCCTGCGGCGAACCCGGCCATGCTGACGCTGCACGGCGAGTGCTGGGTGATCACCGATTCGGCCGCCGGCAACCAGCGCCAGGCGCTGGCGCTGGCCGAGCATCTGCAACTGCCGCGCCGCCATTTGCTGCTGGAGCCGCGCGCGCCATGGTCATGGCTGGCGCCGCGCCTGATCGCGGGCGGACGCCTCGCCCTGCCGGCCAGCCAGCGGGCGTGGTTTGCGCCGCCCTGGCCGGCAGTCGCAATCGGCTGTGGCCGCGCGGCCGCGTTGTTCACCCGTATGCTGCGGCCGCTCGGCGAGGGCCGTTGCCACACCGTGCAGATCCTCGACCCGCGCATCGAGCCGACGCTGTGGGACACCGTGGTGGTGCCGCGCCACGATGAGCTGCACGGCGCCAATGTGCTGACCACGCTGGGCTCGCTCAACACCGTCGACGACGAATGGCTGGCCGACGGTCGCGACGCCTGCCCGCAGTTCGAGGCCTTGCCGCGGCCCCGCGTGGGCGTGCTGCTGGGCGGGCCGCGCCGCGGCATTGCACTGGACGCCGACTACGCCAGCGCGCTGATCCGGCAGCTGCTGGCGCGCCAGCGCGCCGAAGGCGGCAGCCTGCTGGTGCTCGGCTCGCGGCGCACGCCGGCGGCACTGATCGAATCGCTGCGGCCGCTGCTGGCCGAGGTGCCGGGCCTGCTCTGGGCTGGCCGCGACGACGGCCGCAACCCCTACCCCGGCGTGCTCGGCTGGGCCGACCGGCTGGTGGTCACGCCCGATTCGGTGAACATGTTGTCCGAAGCCTGCGCCGTCGGCTGCCCGGTGCTCACCTTCATCCGCGCACCGCTGCCGCCGAAGATCGCGCGCTTCCACCAGACCCTGCGCGATGCCGGCCTGCTGCACGACCTCGACGCTCCGGGCACCGCCGCGCAACGCCCGCTGCGCGAAACCGCACGCGTGGCCGCGCTGGTGCGCGAGCGCATCGAGGCGACCCGGGCCGGGTTGCGTGGCGGGAATCCCGGCGGATTCCCGCTTTCGCGGGAATGACGGCGCGGGGTGCTCGAGCGCGGCGGGCAGGGCTTCGCCCGAAGCGCCGGCGCAACGATCGAAGGCGCCCGCTCAGTTCGTCGGACGCACCCATTTCAGCTGGCCGGCGGCCAGCAGCGCGTCCAGTTGCGGTGCCAGCGGATCGCGCAGGATTGCCGCCGGCAACGGCGCGGCGGCCAGCAGGCCGACGCACTGGTCGCGGCCGAGGTACTTGGCGCGATACAGCGCCAGATCGGCCAGCTCCACCGCCGCATCGAAGGTTGCCGCGTCGCTGTGGGCGGCCAGCGGATGCATGCTGAAACCGATCGAGCAGGTCAGCCGCAGCACGCCGCCGCGACCATCCGCGAATGCCTTGGCGGCAATGTCGTGGCGCAGGCGCTGGGCGATGCGCAGCACGTCGGCCTGGTCGACGTCGCGCAGCAACAGCAGGAACTCCTCGCCGCCCCAGCGCACGGTGATGTCGCTGTCGCGGCGCAACTCGGCGAGCCTGCTGCCCAGCTCGCGCAGCACCGCATCGCCCACTGCATGGCCGCGGGCGTCGTTGATGTGCTTGAAGTGGTCGATGTCGATCTGTATCACGCCGACGCTGCTGCCCTCGGCCAGCAGCGCGGGCAGCTGCGCCAGCAGGTAGCGCCGGTTGTGCAGCGCGGTCAGCGTGTCGGTATGGCTCTCCTCGGCGAGCGCGAGATTGGTTACGCGCAGGCGCTCCAGCGCACGCGACAACTCGCCGGTACGGCGTTCGACCTGTTCCTCCAGCCACGCGTTGCGGCGGCGCTGCCGGCGCATGCTCCAGCGCGTCAGCACGAACAGCAGCACGACCAGCGCGGCCGCGGCGGCGAGCCGCACCAGCAGGTTTTCGTACCAGTACGGGGTGACTTCGACGGCGATCGCGGCCTCGGGCCCGTAGCCGGCGGCACCCGGCAGCGTGGCGGCGACGCGAAAGCGGTAGTTGCCCGCCGGCAGGTGGGTGTAGAACGCCTCGCGGCGCACGCCCGCGTGCTGCCAATCCTTGTCGTAGCCGTCCAGCCGGTAGCGGAAATGCAAGGTCCCCACCTGCAGGTAGGGCGCGGTGTAGTGCACGGTCAGGTCGCGGCTGCCCTGGTCGAGGGTGAACGCGCCGCCCGTGTATTGCCGGTCGTCATGCTCGACCGACACCACTGCCGCACGCGGCGCCGACGGCCGCTCGCCGAGTGCGCGCGTGTTCACGCCGAGGATGCCGTCGGTGGTGGCGTACCAGATGACGTCGCCGACGATGGCGCTGCGCGCGCGGGCGCCGCCATTGCAGCAATGCAGGTTGCTCACCGTGGTGGAACGCTGCTCGCCGGCCAGCTGCTGCGGCGAGACCGTGCGCGGCGGCGAGCCGGGCAGCGGCAGTTGCGAGAGCGGCAGGCGCCAGGCGCCTTCCGTCGAGCTGGCGTAGAGCTGCCCGTCGAGCAGGTCGAACGTCCACACGTTGTCGCTGGGCAAGCCTTCGCTCTGGCCGGTCATGCGCAGGCGGCCGTCTGCCATCAGGCCAATGCCGGCGTCGCTGGTGGCCACCGCGAGCAGGTCCGGCTTGAGCAGCGCCAGCCGCGTCACGAAGTGGCTGCGCAAGGGCTCGGCCCACGCCGGCCGTGTCCAGTGACCGTCGCGCCACTCGCGCACGCCGTCGCGGGTGCCGACGTACCAGCGCCCCGGCGCCAGCGGCAGCACCGAGCGGATGATGGCCTCGGCGGCGGTAGCCTGCGGATCGAGCCGGCTCAACGCGCCCTGCCGCCAGCGATAAAGCCCGGCGGAAGTGCCAAACAGGAAATCGTCGTCGCCGAGCTCGTGGATGTCGTTGATCTGCAGGTTGCGCAGGCCTTGCAGCGCGGCCGGGGTGACGTCCACCCCGCGGTCGAACACCGCGATGCCGCCGCGCGTGCCCACCCACAAGCGCTGGCGACGGTCGTAGTACAGCTCGTAGGCGGACGGGTTGGGCAGCGCGCTGCCGGGAATCAGCGTGCGCACCTGCTTGCCGTCGAAGACCTCCACGTCGGAATTGGTGCCGAACACGATCGAGCCGTCGGGCGCGCGCAGCACGCTCCACACCAGCGGATCGCGCACGCCGTCGTCCAGCGACAGACGCCGGGTCCAGCCATTCCAGATGCGGTACAGGCCCCGCGTGTAGGTGCCCAGCCACAGGTTGCCGTCGCGGTCCTCCAGCATGCGGTGCACCCACGGCCGGCGCTGGACATCGATCTCCTCGCGCTCCAGTTCGCCGTCCGGCAGGCGGCGGTACAGCGCTTTGGCGGTGGCGATCCAGAGCGAACCGACGCGATCGGTGAGCAGGCTCTCGATCGGCGCCGCATCGATCCCGTCGCCCAGTCCCGCCGCGACCCACTGCCCATCCACGATCCGCATCAAGCCGGCCGACGTGCCCAGCCACAACTGGCCGCCCTGCAGCGCCAGATGATTGACCACCACGTGCCGCCATGCCGCCGGCCCGGCCGCGATGCAGCTTTCCGTGGCCGGTGCGGCGCTGTCGGCGCGGCGGCAGACGCGGCCGATGCCGCCGATCCACAGATGGCCGTCGCCACGCAGCAGGCTGAAGGCCGGCCCGCCGCTGCCGCCGGTCGACACCATCCGGCCTTCGTGCAGCCGCTGCACGCCGTCGGCGGTGGCCAGCAGCGGCGTGCCGTCACCGGCGTCGATGATCGCGTTGACCGCAGCCCCGCCCAGCGCCTTGAACTGCCCGTCGCGCTGCCCGATCAGGCCGCGCGCGCCGCCGAACCAGACGCCGCCGCGCGGGTCGGCCCAGGCAGCGTTGAGCATGCTGGTATCCACGCCGGTGCTGGCGTGGTCGTAGCGCACGAAGCGGGCGCCGTCGAAACGCGCCACGGCCGTTTGCGTGTTGACCCACAGGAATCCGGCGCGATCCTCGGCCAGGCCCAGCACGGTGATTTGCGGCAGGCCCTGTTCCACGCCCCAGTGGTCGAGCACAAAGGAATGGAACGGCTGCTGCGGATCCATCGCCCGCGCGGGCGACATGACAACCAGCCAGCCGGTCGACATCAGCAGGAGTGCAAGCAGCACTCGCGATCCCACTCCCCCTGTCACGCGTCCCCTCATCCCGCCCCTGCCGACAGCCCGTGGCCATGGTCGATCTTGCCTGCCGGGATGGGTCCAGACAAGCGCCATGCGTTGACGGCACTCTTCACGTCCGTGAAGCGAAGGGCTCTCCGCGAACACTCCCCGGATCGCGCGCAAGGAGCATGCGCGCGATTCATCTCAACCCTGCGGCGGCGGCTCCGCGTCGGCGGCGAAGGCGAAGCCCAGCGCGTCGGTGACCCCGCGCACGCCGGCGCGCAACTGCTCCAGCGCGGCGTCGCGCGGCGCGATGCGCGAGCGCAGGTCGAGCGTACAGGCCAGCGCGCGTTGCAGCAGGCCAGCGTGCGCGGCCGCCAGGGTCGCCGCCTGATCGTCGTCGAGCACGCCGGCGACGCGGCAGGCCTCGATCAACCCGGCGTTGGCGGTGACGCCGAGCAGCGCCGGCTGCCGCGCCGCGTGCGCCAGCACCAGTCCCTGCAGCGCGAACTCGATGTCGAGCAGGCCGCCGAGGCCCTGCTTCAGGTCGAACTGCTGCTCGTCGGAACGGTCACGCTCGGCGCGCCAGCGTTGACGCATGCTGGCCACTTCCGCGCGCACGGCGGCCGGTTCGCGCGGCACGGCGAGGACGTCGCGGCGTACTGTCGCCAGCTCGGCGTTGAGCGCCGCGTCGCCAGCCACCGGCCGCGCGCGCAACAGCGCCTGGTGCTCCCATGTCCACGCACGGCTTCGCTGGTAGGCCACGAACGCATCGAGGCTGCTTACCAGCAGGCCCTTGGAACCATCCGGACGCAGCCGCGTGTCCACCTCGTACAGACGGCCGGCGCGGGTCAGCACGGTCAGCCAGTTCATCACCCGCTGGGCCAGCCGCTGGTACCAGCGATAGCCTTCCAGCGGACGCTCGCCGTCGCTCATCGCCTGCGCGCGCTGGCCGTCGAACACGAACACCAGGTCCAGGTCCGAGGCGAAGCCCAGTTCCTCGCCGCCGAGACTGCCGTAACCGAGCACGGCGAAGCCCGACCCCAAGCCCGGCAGGCGGCCATGCCGCGCCACCAGATCGCGCTCGGCCAGCGCCAGCACCGCGCCCACCACCGACTCCGCCAGCGCGGCCAGCCGGCGTGCGGTGGCTTCGGCGTCGACGCGACCGTCGTTGAAGGCCAGCCCCAACCGGAACGCGGTGGACGAACGGAACTCGGTGATCCGCTCCAGCTCGGTCTCCGCGTCGCGCTCATCCAGCGTGCCGAGCACGCGGGTGATCTCGGCGGCGATGTCGGCGCGGCGCAGCGGCAGCTGGTCGATGCGCGGATCGAGCACGTCGTCCAGCAGCAGCGGCTGGGCGATCACCCGTTCGGCGAGAAAGGCGCTGTCGGCGAACAGCCGCACCAGCCGGCGCCGCGCCGCGGGCTGCTCGTCCAGCAGCGCGAGATAGGCCGAGCGCCGCGCCACCGCCTGCATCAGCCGGCACAGCCGCAGCAGCGCGGGCACCGGCGCCGGAGTGTTGCGCGCGGCGCCGAGCAGCTGCGGCAGCAAGCGGTCGAGCCGCTCGCGCGAACGCGGCGACATCGCGCGCACCGAGGCGGCTTGCGGCAACTTCAGCAAGGCGTCGGCCAGTTCCGCCGCGGGCGCGAAACCGGAAGCCTCCAGCGTGGCCGCATCCAGCGTTTCGTCGCAGGCGCGCTCCCACAGCCGCACGTCGGCGACCGGTGCGGCGGCGACCTGGCCATGCGCAGGCATCAGCACGGCGGCGAACTCCTCGCTTACGATCGCGCGATGGGTCGCCAGCGCCGCGCGCAAGGTTTCCCAGTCGGGGTAGTCGAGGCTGAGCGCGATGCGTTCGCGGCTCAGTGCATCGTCGGGGATGTCGTGGGTTTGCGCGTCGCGCAGCATCTGCACGCGGTTTTCGGCCCGACGCAGCAGCGCGTAGGCCTCGCGCAAGCGCCGCGCGCGCTGCGCGCCGATGTGGCCACGCGCCTCGCAGGCGGCCAGCGCGCCGAGCAGGCCGTGCACGCGCAGGGAAGGTTCGCGTCCGCCGCGGATCAGCTGCACCAGCTGCACGATGAACTCGATCTCGCGGATGCCGCCGGGGCCGAGCTTGAGATTGTCGGCCAGATCCTTGCGCGCCACCTCGGCGTCGATCAGCGCCTTCATCTCGCGCAGCCCGGCGAACGCGGTGTAGTCGAGATACTTGCGGTAGACGAACGGGCGCAGCATCTCCTGCAACTGCTTGCCGTCGGCACGGTCGCCGGCCACCGCGCGCGCCTTGATCCACGCGTAGCGCTCCCAGTCGCGCCCCTCGCTCTGGTAGTACTGCTCCATCGCGGCGAACGACAGCGCCAGCCGGCCGGCCTTGCCGAACGGGCGCAGGCGCATGTCGACGCGCGCGCAGATGCCGTCCATGGTCGGTTCGCCGAGCAGGCGCACCAGCTGGCGGCCGAGCCGCACGAAGTATTCGCTGTTGTCCAGCGGCCGCGCGCCGTCGCTCTGGCCCCCGTGCGGGTAGGCAAACAGCAGGTCGATGTCGGAGGAGAAGTTGAGCTCGCTGCCGCCGAGCTTGCCGAAGCCCACCACCAGCAGGTGCTGCAACACGCCTTGCGCATCGCGGCTGTGGCCGTAGCGCGCGGCCATTGCCGCGGTGGCCCACGCCAGCGCCTTGCCCAGCAGCGCCTCGTACAGGACGCTGGTGGCGGACAGGGTTTCCGGCAACTCGTCCAGCCCGTTGACGTCGCGGAACACCAGCCGCAACGCCTCGGCATGGCGAAAGCGGCGCAGCGCGGCCATGCAGCCGGCTTCGTCCTCCGGCAGTGGCAGCGCGTCGATGCGGGCTCCGGCGTCGGCGCCGGAGCGCAGGCGATCCAGCCCCTGCGGGGCGAGCAGCTGCGGCTGGCGACACCAGGTATCGAACGCGAAATCGCTGGCGAGCAAGGTGCGACGGATGCGTTCGGCGACGCCGGCATCGTCATGCAGGTGCACGCCGGCGGCGCGGCAACGGCGCTCCAGCTCGCGGTAGCGATCATCGATCAGCGCGCGCAGCGCGGCGGATTCGGGCGGGTTCATCGGCCCATTGTGCCGCAGCGCGGCGGCGACGCCGCGCATCGCCGTGCACGGCCGACCCGTTCGTGCGTTGCGCATGCCTGCGGCAGGCCCGACACTTGTCGTTTTGCGCGCCACCCGCCGTTCATCGAGTCCTGTTTACATTCTGGAGACCACCCATGACGACCCCGGCAGTCGCCACATGCCCCTGACCTCTCCCGACATCCGCAGCGCCCGGTATCCGCTGGGCGCGCGCATCGCGCTGGTGCTGGCACTGGCGCTGGCGTTCGTGCTGCTGACCGGGCTGGTCGACGGCGGCGTGGGGGTGACCACGGCGCAGTTGCTCAAGCAGCCGCGGTTCCCGCTGGCCAATGCGCTGCCCGGCCTGCTGCTGGCCGGCGCGCTGCTGGCGTGGACCCGCCGTGCCTGGCTGTCGTTCGGCCTGGCGTTCACGCTGCAAGGGCTGGTCTACGGCGTCAACGTGCTGAAGGTGGCCAACCTCGGCACGCCGCTGCTGCCGGACGATTTCCGCATGATCGGCCAATTGCGCAAGGGCGGCATGCACCTGCTGGCCGGCTACCTGCCGCACAGCCCGTGGCCGTACCTCGCGTTGCTGGCGGCGCTGGCGCTGGTGGTGCTGGCGTGGCGTTACGAGCCGCCGGTGGTACCGCGGCATACCGGTGGCAAGCGCCTCGCCGCCTGCGGCCTGCTGGCCGCGGCGTTCGTCAGCATGCTGGTGGGCCTGTCCGCCTGGGGCAGGATCTACAACGCGCACGTGCTGTGGCTGGAGCCGTGGTCGGCCCGGGTCACCACCAACCATTCGGGCCTGATCAGCTCGCTGATGCTGTTCCACCTGCAATACGGCGGTGGCCACCACAAGCCCGACCGCGCCGCGGCCGAGCAGCTGATTGCGCAATCCGCGCCGGCGTTGCAACAGGTGTTGCGGCAGCCGGCGGCAACCGGTGAGCTGCCCGACATCGTGGTGGTGCAGAGCGAATCGTTCTTCGACCCGTCGATCATGCACGGCTACGAGCACAGCAACTTCGCGCCCAACCTGCGCCGGCTCGCGCGGCATGGCAGCAGCGGCAAACTGCACGTGCCTACCTTCGGCGGCGGCACCATCCGCACCGAGTTCGAGTTCCTCACCGGCCTGTCGCTGCGCTACTTCGACAACCTGCAGTTCCCTTACCTGCAGATGAGCCACAAGTCGCTGCCAAGCCTGGTGCGCACGCTGGCGTCGCACGGCTACAGCACGCTTGCGCTGCATGGCAACGACCCGGCGTTCTGGAACCGCACCACCGCGTTTCAGGCAATCGGCTTCGACCGGTTCGTGTCGCAATCCTCGTTCCCGCCCGGCGCGCCGAATGACGGCAAGTACATGGCCGACAGCGCGATGACCGACGAGATCATGACCCAGCTCAAGGACAGCGGCCCGCCGCAGTTCATCTTCGCCATCAGCATCGAGGCGCACGGCCCCTACGACATCGAGCCCGCGCACGTCGCCGAACGCGACGCGATCCCGGTGCCCGACGGCATCACCGGCCGCGACAAGCTGGAGCTGCAGACCTACCTCTACCACCTCAAACATGCCGACGCCGAACTCGGCCGGCTGGTGAAGCTGCTCGCCAAACGCGACCGGCCCAGCGTGGTGCTGTTCTACGGCGACCACCTGCCCGCCCTCAGCAACAGCTACCACATCACCGGTTTCGTCGACGGCAGCGACATGCTGAGCCAGGCCGGCGTGTGGCTGCTGGTCGACCCGAAACGGCCGTCCAAACCGCTGCAGGCCGACACCGCCTCCTGGCTGCTGCCGGGCAAACTGCTGGCCCACCTCGGCATCCACGACGACCCCTACTTCGCACTGACCGAACTGGTCGGCCCGCAGATCGCCGCCCTCACCGCCGCCCCCGGCGCCCCGCCGCGCCCGCAGAGCGACGAGCAGCGGCAACTGGACAAGGCCATGGCCGGCGTCGACCAGTTGCGCATGGGCGGCAAGCTCGAACCGATGCTGGCCAAGGCACTCGCAGCCGCCGCAACGACGCAGGTGGTGCGCGCGCCATCGGGGCCTCCCGCGACGGAGGCGCAGGCTGCGATGGCACATTGATCCGCACGCGGTGCCCGCCACCGCAAGTTGCCTTCACCCGGGCCGGGGTAAACAATGCGAACTCATCCCGCTGAGCAACAAGCTCTGCATCCATGCGCTACTGGTGGGTCAACCAGAACCAGACTTACCGGCATGAAGTGCCCGGTGGCTACCTGTGGTCACCGAAGCGCAAACAAAACAACACGCGCAATCCGTACTACGACTTCATGCGCGAGGTTGCGCCCGGCGACGTGATTTTCTCCTTCGCCGACACCTGGATCAAAGCTGTCGGAGTGGCGCGATCACACGCTTACGAGGCCCCCAAACCGCTGGAATTCGGCACCACAGGCGCTTATTGGGAGCTTATCGGCTGGCGGATCGACGTACGCTTCAGCGAGCTGCACGGGCCCATCCGGCCGAGCGAGTACATGCACCGGCTCGCCGGACTGCTGCCTGCCCGCTACGCTCCGCTGAACGCGGCGGGGCGAGGGATGCAAAACATCTATCTCACTTGCCTTCCGGAACGCTTCGCGGCGGAACTGGCCGACCTGATTGGCTTTGAAGCACGCCAACTCCTGCGACCGGCAACAGTGGGCCAGCCGGAAGCCGACGCCGCTATCGGCCTGGCACAGTGGGAGGAGCACGAACTGGAAAAGATCCGGTCGGACCAGCTCATCATCAGCACCGAGCGTGAGGCCCTGGTGCTCGCGAGGCGGGGACAGGGACTGTTCAAATCGCGGGTCATGGACCATGAATCGCGTTGCCGCGTCACGGGCGTGGACCGCGTCGAGCATCTGCGCGCCAGCCACTGCAAACCCTGGCGCGACGCGAGCAACGAGGAACGGCTTGACGGGGAAAACGGGCTGTTGCTCACCCCCAACGCCGACCATCTGTTCGATCGCGGCTTCATCGCATTCGAAGACAACGGGCAAGTCGTGGTCTCGCCCGTCGCGGACCGGCCGTCCATCCAGCGCATGGGCATCGACCCCAGGTCACCGCCGAACGTGGGCACGTTTTCCCTACGCCAGCGCGACTATCTGCAATTCCACCGCGAAAATGTCTTCCTGGAATCGAAATTCCTCGGCGGATGAAGCACCCGACCGCGCCAAAGAAAAACCCCGCCGCAGCGGGGTTCTTCATGTTGCACTGCTCTCGTTGAGCAGTGCGGCCACGGATGGCCGCTTTCTGATTCAAGCCATCGGAGGCGATGGCATGGGTGACGGCATCAGAAATCCATGCCGCCCATGCCGCCCATGCCACCGCCCATGCCGCCGGCGCCGTGGCTGTGCTCTTCCTTCTTCGGCAGCTCGGCGACGATCGCCTCGGTGGTGATCGCCAGGCCGGCGACCGACGCGGCGTGCTGCAGGGCCGAGCGGGTGACCTTGGTCGGGTCCAGGATGCCCATCGCCACCATGTCACCGAACTCGCCGGTGGCCGCGTTGTAGCCGAAGTTGCCCTTGCCTTCCTTGACCTTGTTGAGGATCACGGACGGCTCTTCGCCGGCATTGGCGACGATCGCGCGCAGCGGCGCTTCCAGCGCGCGGCGGGTGATCGCGATGCCCAGGTCCTGGTCGGCGTTGTCGCCCTTCAGGCCCTCGACCGCCTTGAGCGCGCGGATCAGCGCCACGCCACCGCCGGGGACCACGCCCTCTTCCACCGCAGCGCGGGTGGCGTGCAGGGCGTCTTCGACGCGGGCCTTCTTTTCCTTCATCTCGATCTCGGTGCCGGCACCGACCTTGATCACGGCAACACCGCCGGCCAGCTTGGCCACGCGCTCCTGCAGCTTCTCGCGGTCGTAGTCGGAGGAGGTCTCCTCGATCTGCGCCTTGATCTGGCCGATGCGCGACTGGATCTTCTCCGCGTCGCCGGCACCGTCGATGATCGTGGTGTTTTCCTTGGTGATCACCACGCGCTTGGCGCGGCCGAGGTCGTTGATGGTGGTCTTCTCCAGCGACAGGCCCACTTCCTCGGACACGACCTGGCCGTTGGTCAGCACGGCGATGTCTTCCAGGATGGCCTTGCGACGGTCACCGAAGCCCGGCGCCTTGACGGCGGCGACCTTGACGATGCCGCGGATGGTGTTGACCACCAGCGTGGCCAGCGCCTCGCCCTCGACTTCCTCGGCGACGATCACCAGCGGCTTGCCGGCCTTGGCGACGGCTTCCAGCACGGGCAGCAGCTCGCGCACGTTGGAGATCTTCTTGTCGTGGATGAGGATGTACGGGTCATCCATCTCGACCTGCTGCGAGGTCTGGTTGTTGATGAAGTACGGGCTCAGGTAGCCGCGGTCGAACTGCATGCCCTCGACCACGTCCAGCTCGTTGTCCAGGCCGGAACCTTCCTCGACCGTGATCACGCCTTCCTTGCCGACCTTCTTCATCGCATTGGCGATGATGTCGCCGATGTCGGTGTCGGAGTTGGCCGAGATCGTGCCGACCTGGGCGATTTCCTTGTCGTTGGCGGTGGGGTTGGAGAACTTCTTCAGTTCGCCGACGGCGGCGGTCACCGCCTTGTCGATGCCGCGCTTGAGGTCCATCGGGTTGATGCCGGCGGCCACGGCCTTGAGGCCTTCCTGGATGAACGCCTGCGCCAGCACGGTGGCGGTGGTGGTGCCGTCACCGGCCACGTCGGAGGTCTTGGAGGCGGCTTCCTTGACGATCTGCGCGCCGAGGTTCTCGTACTTGTCGGCCAGCTCGATCTCCTTGGCGACGGACACGCCGTCCTTGGTGATCGTGGGCGCGCCGAAGCTCTTCTCGAGCACCACGTTGCGACCCTTCGGGCCGAGGGTCACCTTGACCGCATTGGCCAGGGTGTTCACGCCCTTGAGCAGGCGGGCGCGGGCGTCTTCGCCGAAACGGACTTCTTTGGCTGCCATGATTTTTTTGCCTCAAAAAAATTGAATAAGAATGGGAAACGTCACGAAAGAGCTGCAAGAAGGAGCCGCAGGCGACTGGCGTGCGCGCTTTTGACTTTCGTCGCGCTCAACCGGCCATCGGCCCCGAGGGCATCACCCCTCGATCACCGCCACGATGTCGTCTTCCTTCAGGAACACGAGCTCTTCGCCGTCGATCTTGATTTCCTGGCCGGCATACTTGCCGAACAGCACCGTGTCGCCTTCCTTCAGCGACATCGGGCGAACCTTGCCGTCGGCCATGATCAGGCCGGTGCCGGCGGCGACGACCTTGCCGCGGGTGGGCTTCTCGGTGGCGCTGTCGGGGATGACGATGCCGCCAGCGGAAACGCGCTCTTCTTCGAGACGCTTGACGATGACGCGGTCATGCAACGGACGCAGTTTGCTCATGGAAGGACTCCGATGTCGTTTGAGGTGGGACAAGGCTTTCAAGACCCCGATCCGGCGATCTTGTTAGCACTCGTGGTAGATGAGTGCCAATTCTAGCGACACAAACTGCCGCTGCAAGACGTTCGGACCGGGAACGTACAGCTAATTGGGTGGATGGGTGCAGCTTTCAAGGGGCGGGCGTCGTGCCCGAGGCAGGGGTGCGCGCGGCGGCTCCGCCGGTTAGGCTGGCCGGCATGCCTGACACCGTCCTGCTCTGCTATTGCACCTGCCCGGACCGCGACAGCGCCGGGCGCATCGCCCGGGCGCTGGTCGACGAGCGGCTGGCCGCCTGCGTCAGCGGGATCGCTTCGGTGCGTTCCACCTACCGCTGGCAGGAAGCGGTGCACACCGACACCGAGGAACTGCTGCTGATCAAGACCACCGCCGCCCGCCTGCCGGCGCTGGAACGTCGCGTGCTGGAACTGCATCCTTACGAGGTGCCGGAGTTGATCGCGGTACCGGTGGCCGATGGCCATGCCGCCTACCTCGACTGGGTGCGCGAGCACAGCCGGGACTGAAGTCCGGCGCGACCAAATGAAGCACGCCGCGGCGCAGCGAACCGGCTGCGCCATAATAATGAACCGCTGCCCGCGCGCGGGCCCCATGTTTTCCGGAGTCATGATGCGATCGTTGTCCGCCGGCCCGATGTTTGCCCGCCTGCTGCTGGGCGTGGGCCTGCTGCTGGCCGGCCTGCCCGCGCTGGCGCAGGACACCGACGCTCTGCTGCCGGTGACCGAGGCCTACCAGCTCAGCGCCGACGCCGGCACTCCCGGCGTGCTCAAGCTGCACTGGAAGGTCGCGCCGGACTACTACCTCTATCGCGGCCGCATGAAGTTCAAGGCCGGCGACGGCGTCACCCTGGGCCAGGCGCAACTGCCCGAGGGCAGGAAATACCACGATGAATACCTGGGCGACGTGGAGACCTACCACCACGACATCGACGCCAGCATTCCCTACACCGTCGCCACAGGCACCACGCGGCTGAAGCTCAGCGTGCAGTACCAGGGCTGCCACGAGGTCGACCCGAAGATCTGCTACCCGCCGCACACCGAACAACTGGACCTGGCGCTGCCGACCGCCACCGCACCGACCGCACCCGCGGGCTCGCTGGGCGCGGCACTGGACCAGCTCGGCCGCGGCGGACAGAGCGCCGCCACCGGCGTGACGCGGGCGCCGCTGCCGCCCGAGCAGGCGTTCCGCTTCGAGGCACTGGCGCAGAGCCCGCAGCAACTGCTGCTGCGCTGGACCATGCCGGCGGGCTATTACCTGTATCGCGACCACACCACGCTCAAGCTGAGGAAGGCCGACGGCGCGCAGTTGGGGACGCCCGCGTGGCCGGCCGGCGTGCGGCATCAGGACCCGCAGTTCGGCGAGGTCACGGTGTACTTCGACCAGGTCGAAGTGCCGGTGGCGCTCGAAGGCATACCCGCCAGGTCCGGACCGCTGACGCTGGAGGCGACCTTCCAGGGTTGTCAGGACGGCGGCCTGTGCTACCCGTTGATGACGCGCACGGTGCAACTCGAACCGGGCAGCGGCACGGTCGCCACCGGCATGCCGACCAGCGCCGCCAGGGAGCTGCCGCCGGCCACCAACGGCGGCCCGCTGCGCACCAGCCTGTTCGCCGCACTGGCGTTGGCGCTGGGCGGCGGGCTTATCCTCAACCTGATGCCGTGCGTGTTGCCGGTATTGTCGATCAAGGCGGTCGGCGTGCTGGAGAGCGGCGAAAACCCCGCCACGCGGCGCAGCCATGCCTTGTTCTATACCGCCGGCGTGCTGTGCAGTTTCGCCGCGCTGGGGCTGGGCATCCTCGCCCTGCGCAGCGCCGGTCACGCACTGGGCTGGGGTACGCAGCTGCAGCAGCCGGTGGTGGTCGGCGTGCTGGCCTGCGTGATGCTGGCGGTGGGCCTGTCGATGTCCGGCGTGGTGCAGTTCGGCGCCTCGCTGGGCAATACCGGCGCCGGGCTGGCGCGGCGCGCCGGTCCGGCCGGCGACTTCTTCACCGGCGTGCTGGCGGTGGTGGTGGCCAGCCCCTGCACCGCGCCCTTCATGGGCGGCGCGCTGGCCTATGCATTCACCGCGCCGATGCTGTCGGCGCTGCTGGTGTTCCTGATGCTGGGCATCGGCCTGGCGTTGCCGTTCCTGGCGATCGGCTTCGTGCCCGCGGTGGCGCGATGGTTGCCGAAGCCCGGGCGCTGGATGGAAACGCTGAAGCAGGTGCTGGCCTTCCCGATGTACCTCACCGCCGCCTGGCTGGTCTGGGTGCTGGCCAACCAGCGCGGCGCCGACGCGGTGGGCCTGGTGCTGGTGGCGATGGTGCTGCTGGCGATGACCTTGTGGTGGTTCGAGCGCAGCCGTTCGCGCGGCGTGGTCAGCAAGCTGGCGGTGGCCGTGCTGGCGGTCGCCACGCTGGTGCCGATGAGCCTGCTCAGTCAGGTGCCGCCGCCTACCGCAGCCCGCATGGCCGACGGCGTGGTGCCCTATTCCGCGGAGAAGCTGGCCGCGCTGCGCGAAGCGGGCACGCCGGTGTTCGTGGACATGACCGCCGACTGGTGCGTGACCTGCAAGGCCAACGAGCACACGGTGCTCGACACCGCGCGCTTCCGCGACCTGCTGCAGCGCACCGGCGCGGTCTACATGAAGGGCGACTGGACCGACGTGAACCCGGCGATCAGCGCCTTCCTGGCCGAGTACCACTCGCCGGGCGTGCCGCTGTACGTGGTGTTCCCGAAGGATGGCGGTCCCGGCCGGCAGCTGTCGACCGTGCTGACCGCCTCGATGGTCGAACGGGCGTTGACCGACGCGGCGCGCTGATGCTCGACCGCACCTCCGGCCTGATCCTGCTGCTGGCCGCGCTGGCCGCCCTGCTCGGCGGCGGGCTGGCCCAATACCGACACCATCGCGCGACAGCCCCCGTTCCGGTTGCCGCGCCGGCCGTATCGGCGATGGTCGGCAAGCCGCTGCCGGCGCTGACGCTGGCGGATCTGGACGGGCGCATGCACGCGCTGACGGCGTACCGCGGGCGCCGCCTGCTCATCAATTTCTGGGCCAGCTGGTGCGGCCCGTGTCTGCAGGAAATGCCTGCGCTCGACGAGGCCCAGCGCAAATTCGCCGATAATGGGGTGATCGTGCTGGGAATCGCCATGGATCAGCCCGATCACGTTCGCGCTTTTCTGGCCAGGCAACCGGTGAGTTACCCGATCTTGCTGGGCAATCTGGAGGCACCGAGCACATCCCTGCAATTGGGCGATAAGGCTGAGATCCTGCCATTCAGCGTGCTGATCGGCGCCGATGGGCACATTATCGCGACTCACGCCGGCATCCTTTCGCCGCAGCTGCTGACCCAGTGGTTGGCTCCGCAGCAAGGTGCTCCCTGAGTTCGGCCAAACATACGCCAGCGCAGGGCAATCCCTGCGGGTTCTCCGTTGAACATCGCCGATCTGCCGCGAACTGGACAACATCGCCCGACGCGCGCACACTGCGCCGGGTTCCGGGGCCTCCGGACGCAAGCTGGGTGGTTTCGTGGCGAAGATCCTGGTCCTGCACGGACCCAACCTCAACCTGCTGGGTGCACGCGAGCCGCAGATCTACGGCCGCGAAACGCTGGCCGGGATCAACCAGAGCCTGGCCGATCGGGCGCAGGCGGCCGGCCACGAATTGCAGTGGTTCCAGTCCAATGCCGAGCATGAGCTGATTGCGCGCGTGCACCAGGCGCGCGACGACCGCACCGCCCTGATCCTGTGCAATGCCGGCGCCTTCACCCATACCAGCATCGCGCTGCGCGACGCGTTTGCGGCGGTGGCCATCCCGTTCATCGAAGTGCACCTGTCCAACGTGTTCGCGCGCGAGCCGTTCCGCCACCACTCGTATCTGTCGGATCTGGCGCTCGGCGTGATCTGCGGCTTCGGCAGCGCCAGCTACGCACTGGCGCTGGACGCGGCGATCCAGCGGCTGCAGGCGCCGCCTGCCGCCGACGCCTGACCGGCGGCACCCTCTTTCCCCTTCCAGCCGCCTCCACGGCGGCATGACTGACCAAAGGCTGATCCGATGGATTTGCGCAAAATCAAGAAGCTGATCGACTTGCTCGAGGAATCCAACCTCGCCGAACTGGAGATCAAGGAGGGCGAGGAAGTCGTGCGTCTGTCGCGCGTGCCCAAGGGCACCGCACCGGTCGCGGCCGCCGCACCGGTGGCCGCCGCCGCGCCTGCCGTGGCCGCCGCCCCGGTGGCCGCTGCGCCCGCCGCCGCTTCCGAAGCGCCGCCCGCCGACGCCCTGCCGGCCGGCCACGTGGTCAAGGCGCCGATGGTCGGCACCTTCTACGCCTCCGCCTCGCCCGGCGCCCCCGCCTTCGTCAAGGTCGGCCAGCAGGTCAAGGCCGGCGACACCCTGGGCGTGATCGAGGCGATGAAGATGTTCAACCAGATCGAAGCCGAAGTCGCCGGCACCGTACAGGCCATCCTGATCGAGAACGGCCAGCCCGTGGAATTCGACGAACCGATGTTCGTGATTGCGTGATTCGGCGGGGGATACGGAACGGGGAACGGTGGATGAGGAAGAGCCAGCCGCTACGGCATTGCGCTCATCGTCATCCACCGCTCCCCGCTCCCGTCCCCTGCTCCTTCGGAGCTTCCCATGCTAGAAAAAGTCGTCATAGCCAATCGCGGTGAGATCGCGCTGCGCGTGCTGCGCGCGTGCCACAGCCTTGGCATCAAGACGGTCGCGGTGCACTCCACCGTGGACCGCAACCTGAAACACGTCGGCCTGGCCGACGAGGCGATCTGCATCGGCCCGGGGCCGTCGGCGGACAGCTACCTCAACATCCCGCGCATCATCGCCGCGGCGGAGATCACCGACGCCCAGGCCATCCATCCGGGCTACGGCTTCCTCTCCGAGCGCGCCGACTTCGCCGAGCAGGTGGAGCAGTCCGGCTTCATCTTCATCGGACCGACCGCCGACGTGATCCGCCTGATGGGCGACAAGGTCGAGGCGATCCGCGCGATGAAGGCGGCCGGCGTGCCCTGCGTGCCCGGCTCCGGTGGTCCGCTGACCGAGGATGTCGACGCCAGCATCAAGATCGCGCGCGAGATCGGCTACCCGGTGATCATCAAGGCCGCCGGCGGCGGCGGCGGCCGCGGCATGCGCGTGGTGCGCACCGAGGCGCACCTGGGCAACTCCATCGTGATGACCAAGCAGGAGGCCAAGGCGGCCTTCGGCAACGATCAGGTCTACATGGAGAAGTTCCTGGAGAACCCGCGCCACGTGGAGATCCAGGTGCTGGCCGATGGCCAGGGCCACGCCATCTATCTCGGCGAACGCGACTGCTCGATGCAGCGCCGCCACCAGAAGGTGGTCGAGGAAGCGCCGGCGCCGGGCATCACGCCCGAGCTGCGCGCGCAGATCGGCAAGGTCTGCGTCGACGCCTGCCTGCGCATCGGCTACCGCGGCGCCGGCACGTTCGAGTTCCTGTTCGAGAACGGCCGCTTCTACTTCATCGAGATGAACACCCGCATCCAGGTCGAGCACCCGGTGACCGAATTCATCACCGGCGTGGACCTGGTGCGCGAGCAGCTGCTGATCGCCGGCGGCCAGCCGTTGTCGATCCGGCAGGAAGACGTGCACATCACCGGCCACGCCATCGAGTGCCGCATCAACGCCGAGGACCCGGACACCTTCATGCCCAGCCCCGGCACGGTGAAGCGCTTCGAGGCGCCGGGCGGCCCCGGCGTGCGCGTGGACACCCACCTCTACGACGGCTACAGGATCCCGCCGAACTACGATTCGATGATCGGCAAGCTGATCGTCCACGGCCCGGATCGCAAGACCGCCATCGCGCGCATGCAGCTGGCGCTGGCCGAAACGGTCATCGAAGGCGTCAAGTGCAACATCCCGCTGCAGCAGCGGATCATGGCCGACGTCGGCTTCCAGCACGGCAGCCAGAATATCCATTACCTGGAAAAGCGCATGGCCGAACAGAAGGAAAAGGCTGCCGCCGGTGCGGCAGAGAAGTGAGTGAAGAGGAGTTGAGGAACGAGAGAAGGCCGGCGCGCCCGTGCTTCTCTCCACCTTTGACACACTCGCCAAGCCTCGCCCTTCTCTCGTTCCTCAACTCCTCTTCACTCACTCCTGGCCTCATGCCCTTCCTCGAACTCTCCCTGATCATCCGCACCGAACAGCAGCCGCGCGTGGAAGAGGCGCTGGAGGATCTGGGCGCGTTGTCGATCACCCTGCGCGATGCCGACGCCGAGACGCCGGACGAGCAGGCGATCTTCGAGCCGGGCGTGGGCGAGTTGCCGCTGTGGCCGACGATCACGCTGGATGCGCTGTTCGACGAGCACGCCGACCGGCGCGGCATTGCCGCGGCACTGGGCGACCTGTTGCCATGGCTGGAACCGGATCAGCTGAGCTTCCGCGACGTCGCCGACCAGGACTGGGAGCGCGCGTGGATGGACCAGTTCAAGCCGATGGCGTTCGGCCACCGGTTGTGGATCTATCCGTGGAACATCGAGCCGCCCGTCGATGACGGCAACATCGGCCGCTCCGAGGCCTCCACGCGCGTCGTCGTGCGGCTCGACCCGGGCCTCGCCTTCGGCAGCGGCACCCACCCGACCACCGCGCTGTGCCTGGAATGGCTGGACGGGCTCGACCTGCACGGCAGGACGATCACCGATTACGGCTGCGGCTCCGGCATCCTGGCCATCGCTGCGCTGAAGCTCGGCGCCGCTGCCGCAATCGGCATCGACAACGATCCGCAGGCACTCACGGCCTCGGCCGACAACGCCGCGCGCAACGGCGTGGCCGATCGCCTGACGCTGTTCCTGCCGGAAGATCACCCCGACGGCGCCACCGACGTGTTCGTCGCCAATATCCTCGCCGGGCCGCTCGATACGCTGGCGCCGACCTTCGCGGCCGCGGCAAAACCCGGCGCGCCATTCGCGATCTCCGGCATCCTCGCCGGCCAGCAGGACGAGTTGCTGGCGCGCTACGCGGAATGGTTCGAGGACTTGCGCGCAGACCTTCGCGACGACTGGGTGCGCATCAGCGGGCGTCGTCGCCGCTGACGCCGCCGCTGCATCCGCATGCTCCGGACAGCCTGTTAAGCTTGGGCGATACCGGTTGAAGCGGCGACGCATGTATACCCAATGCCCCGAATGCCTGTCCGTGTTTTCGCTGGATGCACAGACACTGGCGAAGGCTCACGGTCACGTGGTGTGCGGGCATTGCAACGCCAGCTTCGGCAGCCTGGCCACGCTCACCGAGCAATTGCCGCCCGAGCCATTCGTCGAACTGGCCGTCAACGAGCCCGCGCTGGAACCGCCGCTGCTGGACCTGGTGGTCTATCGGCCGCAACCCGAGCCGGTGGTGGTGGCGACCGAACAGCCGGCCAGCGCGCCGCCCGAGGATTTTTCGCAACTGGTGTTCACACCGCGCTTCGCCCGCCAGTCGCGCGGCCGCGCGGGAAAGCGCACGCGCGGGAAAGCCCATCGCCTGCGCGCCGCCTCGGGCGAGCGCAACTGGCCGTGGATACTTGCCTGCGGCGTGCTGACACTGCTGTTGCTCGCGCAACTGGGGTGGGCCAAGCGCGACGCCCTGATCCGCGATCCCACCGTGGGCGGCTGGTTGCGCAGCAGTTGTGCCGTGCTGCACTGCCGGCTGCCGCTGGTGGCCGCGCCGGCACGCCTGCGCCTGCTCGCCAGCAACGTGCAGGCGCACCCCAGCGTGCCGAACGCGCTGATGATCAGCGCCAGCGTGCGCAACGACGCCAGCTTCGCGCAACCCTATCCGGTGGTGACGGTGACGCTGTCCGACGCGCAAGGCCAGCGACTGGCCATGCGCCGGCTGCAGCCGACGGAGTACCTCGACGACCCTGCGACCTTGCGTCGCGGCCTGGCGCCCGGTGCCGTGGCGGTGTTGCTGCTGGAGGTCAAGGACCCCGGCGACCAGGCCGTCGCGTTCGAGTTCGGCTTCGAGTGAAGCGTGCCGCGCCCCATGGGCAACGACGCCTCGGCTGAACGGATCAGGGTCTCCCGCGCTTGTCGAGGGACTTAAAATCGACCGCGCACAAGGGTAGACTCAAGCGCTCGCACCGAGTGCCCGCCGGCACTCAATCCATGCTGCGAATGCACCAACCGACACCAGAGAACGCAGCGGCCCTCGCAGCCGCCGCACCGCATGCGAGGGAAAGTATCCGTGAATGCCGCCAGACTGCCTGCCGCCGAGGCTGCCGTATCGACCTCGTCGCAAGCTGCGCTTGCGCACGGCTCCGGCAGCGCACTGAGTGAGTGCGTCAGCCGCACGGTGCGACGCTATCTGGCCGACATCGGCGACACCGAATGTGCCGAGGGCCTGCACGCGCTGGTGCTGCACGAAGTCGAAGTGCCGCTGCTGCGCGAGGTGCTGGCCTTCCACGGCGGCAACCAGAGCCGCGCGGCCGTGGCGCTGGGCATCAATCGCGCCACGCTGCGCAAGAAGCTGGCGGCGCACGGGTTGCTTTGAGGCCGCTGACGCGGGATGGGGGATTGGCAACAGCCCAGATCACCGCCCGGCCCGCCACTGCAACCACGAATTTTCCATCCCTGATCCCGGAGCCATCATGTCCGTCCCTGCCGTCGTTCCCGTTCGCCGCGCGCTGCTCAGCGTTTCCGACAAGACGGGGTTGGTCGAGTTGGCGCGGCGGCTGGCGGCGAAGGGGGTGGAACTGCTTTCCACCGGCGGCTCGGCGCGCACGCTGCGCGAGGCGGGCATCGCGGTTACCGAGGTCAGCGACGTCACCGGCTTCCCCGAGATCATGGACGGCCGGGTGAAGACGCTGCACCCGAAGGTGCACGGCGCACTGCTCGGCCGGCGCGGCACCGACGACGCGGTGATGGCCGAACTCGGCATCGCGCCGATCGACCTGCTGGTGCTGAACCTCTACCCGTTCGAGGCCACGGTGGCGAAGCCCGACTGCACGCTGGAGCAGGCGATCGAGAACATCGACATCGGCGGTCCGGCCATGCTGCGCTCGGCGGCGAAGAACTGGAACGACGTGGCCGTGCTGACCTCGCCCGCGCAGTACGACGCGGCGCTGGAGGAGATCGAGGCTCAAGGCGGCCTGACTCGCGCGACGCGCTTCAAGCTGGCGGTGGCCGCGTTCAACGACGTGTCCAGCTATGACGGCGCGATCAGCGATTACCTGTCCGCGCTACAACTCAACGACGCCCAGGACGCCATCGCCGGCCACGACATGTTCCCCGGCCAGGTCAACGGCCGCTTCGTCAAACTGATGGACCTGCGCTACGGCGAGAACCCGCACCAGAGCGCCGCGTTCTACCGCGACCTGTATCCGGCGCCGGGCACGCTGGCCACCTTCCGCCAGCTGCAGGGCAAGGAGTTGTCGTTCAACAACATCGCCGACGCCGACGCCGCGTGGGAATGCGTGCGCAGCTTCGTCAAGCCGGCCTGCGTGATCGTCAAGCACGCCAACCCCTGCGGCGTGGCGGTGAGCCTGGACGGCATCGGCAAGGCGTATGACCTGGCCTTCCAGACCGATCCCACCTCGGCCTTCGGCGGCATCATCGCGTTCAACCGCGAAGTCGACGGCGCTACCGCGAAGGCGATCGTCGAGCGCCAGTTCGTCGAGGTGGTGCTGGCGCCGGCCTACGCGGATGACGCGCTGAAGGCATTCCACAAGAAAGGCAACGTGCGCGTGCTGGTAATCCCGCTGCCGACGCACGGCGAACTGCGTGATGCCCACCCCGGCATGCACTCCAAGCGCGTCGGTTCGGGCCTGCTGCTGCAGAGCGCCGACACCGGCATGATCACCGCGGCGGACCTGAAAGTGGTCACCCGCAAGGCGCCCACCGAAGCGCAGATCCACGACCTCATCTTCGCCTGGAAGGTGGCCAAGTTCGTCAAGTCCAACGCCATCGTCTATGCGAAGAATCGCCAGACCATCGGCGTCGGTGCCGGCCAGATGAGCCGCGTCTACAGTGCGAAGATCGCCGGCATCAAGGCCGCCGACGAGAAGCTCGAAGTGCGCGGCTCGGTGATGGCCAGCGACGCGTTCTTCCCGTTCCGCGACGGCATCGACGCGGCGGCCGAGGCGGGCATCGCCGCGGTGATCCAGCCCGGCGGCTCGATGCGCGACGGCGAAGTGATCGCCGCCGCCGACGAACACGACATCGCGATGGTGTTCACCGGCATGCGCCATTTCCGCCACTGAGCGCACGCCCCGCAGGAGCCCGCTCGCGGGCGATGCTTTTCCCGGGGATTCGCAAAGGCAAGAGCATCGCCCGCGAGCGGGCTCCTGCACGTCGCGTAGTAGTGTCACGCCGCGGCATCGGATATCCCGCTGCGGAGGCTGCCATGCGCTACGAACTGTATTACTGGAGCGGCATCCAGGGCCGCGGTGAATTCGTGCGGTTGGCGCTGGAGGATGCCGGCGCCGATTACGTCGACGTGGCGCGCGAGGAAGGCGACGATGCCATCGTGCGCTACCTCGACGGCGCGCACGAAGGCGCGTTGCCGTTCGCGCCGCCGTTTCTCAAGGCCGGTCGGCTGGTGATCGCGCAGACCGCGAACATCCTGCAGTACCTGGGCCCGCCACTGTCGCTGCTGCCGCAAGGCACCAGCGTGCGGCGCTACGCCCACCAGCTGCAATTGACCATCGCCGACCTCGTGGCCGAAGTGCACGACGCGCACCACCCCATCGCCAGCGGCCTTTACTACGAAGACCAGCGCGAGGAAGCCCGCCGCCGGGCCGGCGACCTGCGCACGCAGCGGCTGCCGAAGTTCCTCCACTACTTCGAGCAGGTGCTGGAGCGCGGCGGTGGCCGCCACGCGCTGCGCCGGCACTCCTGCGTCGACCTGTCGCTGTTCCAGCTGATGAGCGGCCTGAACTATGCGTTTCCCCGCACGATGCAACGCCTGCACGCCGGCCTGCCCTTGCTGCACGCGCTGCACGCCAACGTGACCCAGCGCCCGCGTATCGCGGCCTACCTGGCGTCCACGCGGCGCGTACCGTTCAATGAAAGCGGCATCTTCCGCCACTACCCGGAGCTGGACGACCCGGCCTGAGCGGCCGCGCCGTCATCGAGGTTCAGCGACTGCTGCTGGAAGCCGGCGCGCCGGTGTCGTCGGACGGCTCGGCCGGCGGGCGGCTCTTGCCCCATTCCAGCACCTTGTACAGCGCAGGCGTGGCGCGTCGCTGGCCGTGTTCGTCCACCAGCCGGCCCTGCGGGTCGACCATGTAGGTCTGCTGCAGGCCGTGCCTGGGCGTGACCACCACCATGTAGACGCGACCGTTGCGGCTGTATTCCTGCACCGTGTTTTCGCCCTGCTGACGGATCTGCACTTCGGGTTCGTCGGCGGGACGGCCCATGCGGCTGTCGCCGCTCTTCATCGCCGGCAGGGTGAGCGGACGCAGATCGGGTTTCGGCGCGCTCGCGGGCGGTGCCGCGGACGTGGCCGGCGGCGGGTTTGCCTGCACGCCGGGATCGTTCATGCCGGGCGGCGGCAAGGCCGGACCGGGGGCGGCCGTCTGGGCGTGCACTGCCGCGGCGAACAGCGCGGTCGACAGCAAGGTGGCGACAACAACCGGCACGGCAGGGATTTTCATGGTGGCAACCTCGATGGGGAGGGCAGCATAGCAGCGCACCCGCGGCGCTTCCGTGAAACGCGACATTTCGCCGTGCATGCGAGAATCGCGCCCATGCCCAAGCTCATCCTCATCGACGGTTCGTCCTATCTCTACCGCGCGTTCCACGCGCTGCCGCCGCTTTCCAACGCGCGCGGCGAGCCCACCGGTGCGCTGTTCGGCGTGGTCAACATGCTGCGTGCCACGCTGAAGGCAAAGCCCGATTACCTGGCCTTCGTCAGCGACGCGCCCGGGCCGACCTTCCGCGATGCGTTGTACGACCAGTACAAGGCGAACCGGCCGCCGATGCCGGACGACCTGCGCGCGCAGGTTGCGCCGATGCTGGCCATCGTCGCTGCGCTGGGCTTTCCGATCCTGCGCGTGGACGGCGTCGAGGCCGACGACGTGATCGGCACGCTGGCGGTGCAGGCGCGCGCACTCGGCATCGAGGTGGAAGTGTCCACCAGCGACAAGGACATGGCGCAGCTGGTCGGACCGCAGGTCACCCTGGTCAACACCATGACCGGCACGGTGATGGACGATGCCGGCGTGATGGCCAAGTTCGGCGTGCGGCCGGACCAGATCATCGACTTTCTCACGCTCACCGGCGACGCCATCGACAACATTCCCGGCGTGCCCAAGTGCGGGCCCAAGACCGCCGCCAAATGGCTGGCCGAGTTCGATTCGCTGGATGGCGTGATGGCCAATGCCGACAAGGTCGGCGGCAAGATCGGCGAGAGCCTGCGCGCCACGCTGCCGCAACTGCCGCTGTCGCGCGAACTGGTGACGATCAAGACCGACGTGGCACTGGAGTTCGGCCCCACCGACCTGGCGCAACGCGAGCCCGATGTCGAACAGTTGCGCGAGCTGTACACGCGCTACGAGTTCAAGGCGGCGTTGAAGGAGCTGGATGGAACGGCGGAGCCTGCAGGAGCGCACCCCGTGCGCGAAGCTCTTCCGGCGCGGGACGAAGGGCATCGCGCACAGGGTGCGCGCCTGCAAGGGCCGGGCGAATACGAACTGCTCATCACCCGGCCGGCCTTCGATGCGTGGCTGGAAAAGCTTCGCAGCGCCGAACTGATCGCCTTCGATACGGAAACCACCAGCATCGACGCGATGCGTGCGGACATCGTCGGCATCAGTTTCGCGGTGGAGCCGGGCAAGGCCTGCTACATCCCGCTCGGCCACGACTATCCGGGCGCGCCGCCGCAGCTCGATCGTGGCGAGGTGCTGCGCGCGCTCAAGCCGATCTTCGAGGATGCCGCGCGGCCCAAGCTCGGCCAGCACGCGAAGTACGACATCAACATCCTGTCGCATTACGGCATCACGGTGCAGGGCGTGAAGCATGATTCGATGCTTGAATCCTACGTGTGGAACGCCACCGCCACACGCCACGACATGGATTCGCTGGCGAAGAAATACCTCGGCTACGAGACCGTGAAATACGAGCAGGTCGCCGGCAAGGGGGCCAAGCAGATTTCCTTCTCGCAGGTGGACCTGGACACTGCCTGCCGCTACGCCGCCGAGGATGCCGACGTCACCCTGCGCCTGCACCATGCGCTATGGCCCAGGCTGCAGGGCGTGCCCTCGCTGCAACGCGTGTACGAGGAGATCGAGATTCCGCTGGTGCCGGTGCTGGCCGGGATGGAGCGCCGCGGCGTCCTGATCGACGGCGACGCGCTGCGCGCGCAGAGCCAGCAGCTGGGCAAGCGCATGCTGGAGCTGCAGCAGCAATCGCGCGCGCTGGCCGGGCGCGAGTTCAATCTCGATTCACCCAGGCAGCTGCAGGCGGTGCTGTTCGACGAGCTCGGCCTCGAAGCGAAACTGAAGACCCCCACCGGCCAGCCCTCGACCAACGAGGAGGCGCTGGAAGCGATCGCCGACAGTCACGAGCTGCCGCGGCTGATCCTGGACTACCGCGGCCTGGCCAAGCTGCGCAGCACCTACACCGACAAGCTGTCCGGCATCGTCAATCCGCGCACCGGGCGCGTGCACACCAGCTACCACCAGGGCTCGGTGGCGACGGGCCGGATCTCTTCCTCCGACCCGAACCTGCAGAACATCCCGGTGCGCACCGAGGAAGGCCGGCGCATCCGCCAGGCGTTCATCGCGCCGCCGGGATGGCGGGTGATGGCGGCGGACTACTCGCAGATCGAACTGCGCATCATGGCCCATCTGTCCGGTGACGAAGGTCTGCTGCGCGCGTTCCACTCCGGCGGCGACGTGCATCGTGCCACCGCGGCCGAAGTGTTCGGCGTGGCTCCGGAAGACATCACCACCAACCAGCGCCGCGCCGCCAAGGCGATCAACTTCGGCCTGATGTACGGCATGAGCGCATTCGGCCTGGCCCGCCAGCTCGGCGTGGACCGCGGCGAGGCCGGCGACTACATGGGCCGCTATTTCTCGCGCTACCCCGGCGTGCGCGCGTTCATGGACGCCACCCGCGAACAGGCGCATCGCGACGGCTACGTGGAAACCCTCTTCGGCCGCCGCCTGTACCTGGAGAACCTCACCGCGCGCAACGCCGGCCTGCGCCAGGGCGCCGAGCGCGCCGCGGTGAACGCGCCGATGCAGGGCACCGCGGCGGACATCATCAAGCGCGCGATGATCACCGTGGCGGCGTGGCTGGCCGAACGCGACGACGCCCACATGCTGATGCAGGTGCACGACGAACTGGTGTTCGAGGTGCGCGCCGACGCCGTCGAGGAGGTCCGCCGCGCGGTGTCGGAGCGGATGTCCGGCGCGGCGGAACTGTCCGTGCCGCTGCTGGTCGATGTCGGCGTGGGCGCCAACTGGGACGAGGCACACTGACGCCGGCCGGAGGTTAATTTTCCATGAGAATGAATCGCAGTTGAATTTCTGCGCGAGCCTTGCAACTTTCCCGGCGCGGCCGCATCTAATCCTTCGGATGCACGCAACGGCATCCGCGGCCAGCCCACCTCCCTGGGCGGCCACAGTCGCGAACCTCTCCCCTGGGTTTTCGCGTCTGCCCCGGCCCCGAAGGTTCCCCCTAACCTTCGGGGCCTTTTTTTGCCTCGCCGGCGTGTACATTCCGTGCACGAACGATTGCGGCATACTCGATCCACCATCATCACGGGGAATACCATGCGTGCAGGCTTGATCGTCATTGGCATCATTCTCGTCGCCGCGGGCATCTGGGTGGTCGCCGGACATGCCTTCTACCAGGACACCGACACGCTGGTGCAGGTCGGCTCGGCCAAGCTCACCGCCACGCACGACAAGGGCGTGCCGCAGTGGATCGGCATCGTCGGTATCGTCGTCGGCGGCCTGCTCGCCCTCGGCGGCTTCATGCAGAAGCGCTGAAGCGCATCGACCCGCCAACGAAAACCGCCGCGCTTCGCGGCGGTTTTCGTTGGCGGCCACTACAATGGGCGAGATGGATGTCTCGTACCTGATCGATCCGCTGAACGAAGCCCAGCGCGAAGCCGTCTGCGCCCCACCCGGGCACTACCTCGTGCTGGCCGGCGCCGGCTCCGGCAAGACCCGCGTGCTGACCCACCGCATCGGCTGGCTGATGCAGGCCGAAGGCGTGCCGCCGTGGGCAATCCTCGCCGTCACCTTCACCAACAAGGCCGCCGGCGAAATGCGCGCGCGGCTGGCCTCGCTGATCCCCGGTGGCACCCAGGGGCTGACCGTTGGCACCTTCCACGGCATCGCCCACCGCCTGTTGCGCCGGCACTGGCGCGAGGCGGGCCTCCCCGAGACGTTCCAGATCCTGGATTCCGACGACCAGCAGCGGCTGGTCAAGCGCGTGGTGGCCGGGCTGGGGCTGGACGAGGCGAAGTTCCCGCCGCGCCAGGCCTGCTGGCAGATCAACCAGTGGAAGGACGAGGGCAAGCGGCCGGACAGCATCGAGCATCGCGACCACCCGGTAACGCGCGCTTTCGTCAACATCTACACGGCCTATGAGGAAGCCTGTCGTCGCGCCGGCCTGGTGGACTTCGCCGAACTGCTGCTGCGCGCGCACGAGCTGTGGCTGAAAAATCCCGCCGTGCTGGAGCACTACCAGCAACGCTGGCGCCATCTGCTGATCGACGAGTTCCAGGACACCAATACCTTGCAGTACGCCTGGATTCGAGTGCTTTCCGGCAGCACCGGCAAGGTCTTCGCGGTTGGCGACGACGACCAGTCCATCTACGGCTGGCGCGGTGCCAAGGTCGAGAACATGCAGCAGTTCCTGCGCGATTTTCCCGGTGCGCGCACGATCAAGCTGGAACAGAACTACCGCTCCACCTCGACCATCCTGCAGGCGGCCAACCACATCATCCAGCGCAACGGCAGCCGCCTCGGCAAGCAGCTGTGGACGGCCGGCGAGGACGGCGAGCGCATCGCGCTGTATGCCGCCTACAACGAGCAGGACGAGGCGCGCTTCGTGGTCGAGCGCATCCGCGAGTACATCGACGAGCACGGCAGTGCGCAGGATTGCGCGATCCTCTATCGCTCCAACGCACAGTCGCGCAACTTCGAGGAGCAGCTCGTCCAGCGCCGCATCGGCTATCGCGTCTACGGCGGCCAGCGCTTCTTCGACCGCGCCGAAGTGAAGGACGCGCTGGCCTACCTGCGCCTCAGCGCCAACCGCCACGACGATGCCGCGTTCGAGCGCGCGGTGAACACCCCGCCGCGCGGCATCGGCGAGCGCACGCTCGACGTGCTGCGCCGGCGCGCGCGGCGCGACAACGTCTCGATGTGGGAAGCGGCGCTGATCGAACTGGGCAGCGGCAACGAGCTGGCCGGCCGCGCGAAGAATGCGGTGAAGGCATTCCTGGCCTTGATCGACCAGATGGCGCACGACTTTCAGGGTACGAGATCACCGGAAGGCGCCGCTCCGCCCGTACCCCCACCCCCGGCCCCTCTCCCGGAGGGAGAGGGGAGCCATTCCCTGCCCCTGGCCGAACAGATCGACCATGCCATCACCCACACCGGCCTGCGCGACTATTACGAGAAGGACAGCCGCGGCAACGCCGAGGCGCGGGTGGAGAACCTGGACGAGCTGATCAATGTGGCCAGCCGCTTCGAGCGCTCGGCGGAGGATATCGACGCGGGCCTGAGCGAGCTCAACGCGTTCCTCTCCAACGCCGCGCTGGAGGCCGGCGAAAGCCAGGGTGCCGAAGGCGAGGACTGCGTGCAGCTGATGACCCTGCATTCGGCCAAGGGGCTGGAGTTCCCGGTGGTGTTCCTGGTCGGCATGGAAGAAGGCCTGTTCCCCAGCCAGCGCTCGGTGAACGACGAGGGCCGGCTGGAGGAAGAGCGCCGGCTCGCCTACGTCGGCATCACCCGTGCGCGCCAGCGGCTGATCGTCAGCCACGCCGAGTCGCGCCGCATGCACGGTGCCGAGATGCTGACCCGCCCGTCGCGCTTCCTCGCCGAAATGCCGGCCGAACTAATCGACGAAGTGCGTCCGCGCGTGCACGTGACCCGGCCGCTGTACACCGGTCGCGCGCGCGAGACGTCGCCCTCCCTGGACGAGTCACTGCCGGTGAAACTCGGCCAGCGCGTGAGCCATCCCAGCTTCGGCGAAGGCGTGGTGCTCAGCGCCGAGGGCAGCGGCGCGCACACCCGCCTGCAGGTCAACTTCGAAGGGGTGGGCAGCAAGTGGCTGGTGGCGGCCTACGCCAATCTCACCGCGCTGTAACCGCGTACGGGGCAGGAGCTGCAAGGCAAGCCGCGCGATGCAATTGCTGCGGCGGCATGCCACTATCTGCAGCGGGGCCGCGTCCGCGAGCATTCACGGGGGATACTCGGATGGCCGCCCGCAGCCAGGGAAATCCATGTCCAGTTCGCAAGGCGTGAGCCGCCGGATCGGCGGCAAGGGAAGGAACTTCGCGCGGTGGGCGCTGTGCATCGGCATCGGTTGGGGCGGCTTCACCGGCAGCCACGCCGCGACGCTCGATCCGGCCATGCTGCCCCGCATCGAAGCGGCCACGTTCGAGGTCGTGCAGGCCAAGCCCGTCGACGATCCGCTGAGTTACGAGAAGCCGTTGCCGCTGGATCTGCTGCCGTTCCAGGAACGCACCGACAAGTACCACTCGATCGGCACGGCGTTCGCGATCGGCCCCAACCGCTATGTCACCGCCGGCCACGTGCTGCTGGCCGGCGCGGGCAGCCTGTGGGGCGCACCCGAATTGCGCGATTCGCAAGGCCATGTCTACGCCATCGACAAGATCGAGCGGTACTCGCTGCGCAAGGACTTCGTGGTGTTCTCGCTGGCCTCGCCGCCGTCGGTCAAGCCGCTGCCGGTGGACACCCGGCCGGCACTGAACCAGGTCGTGTATGCGGTGGGCAACGCGCTGGGCACCGGCATCGTGATCCGCGACGGCCTGTACACCTCCAACACGCCGGAACAGCAGGACGGCAGCTGGAACTGGATGCGCTTTTCCGCCGCCGCCTCACCGGGCAACAGCGGCGGCCCGCTGCTGGACAGGAACGGCAAGCTCATCGGCGTGGTGCTGGCGAAATCGGCGAACGAGAACCTCAACTACGCGCTGCCGATCAGCGAGGTGCTGAACGCCCCGGCGCACCAGGCGATCATCGACTCGCGCCTGGTCTATCAGCTGGACATCTTCCAGGCCGTCGAGAACGGCACGTTCAAGGCGCAGTTCGCGCTTCCGCTGGGCCTGGACGCGTTCTACCGCGCCTTCCTCGATCGCACGAACGCCAACGCCGACACAATGCTGAAAACCCTGCTCGCCAGGGAATCCGCCAACCTGTTTCCCGATGGCCCGGGCTCGCTGCGCCTGCTGCACCAGCGCACCAAGCTCAACGCGTTCCCGTCGTTGATCATGCGCGGTGCGGAAGGCGAATGGAGCCGCGTGGGCGAGGCTTCCAGTCATTACACGCTGAGCGGCAATGGCTACGTGGACGCCGGCGCGATCGGTCGCAACGGCCTGTTTCATCTGCGCCGCCCCGACGGTTTCGACGCGGAAACCTATTACCGCGATGCACGTGCGCGCATGGACCTACTGGCGCAGACCGGCATGTTCCGGCGCGCGGTGGCCGGCGAGAACATCAAGATCACCTCCTTCGGCAAGCCCGTCCAGGAATCGGTGCACGAGGATCGCTGGGGCCGGCCGTGGCATGTGTCGGTATGGGCGTTGCCATATGCCAACGCGCTGGGCGTGGTGTATTCGCTGCCGGTGCCTGACGGCAGCGTGATGCTGACCCGGATGACGTCGCCGGCAAGCCTGCACGACACCCGGCTGGACATGGACCAGCTCAGCGGCTTCATCCACGCGACCTACGAGGGCACGCTTGCGCAGTGGACCGGCTACCTGAAGAACGCGAAGCTGAAACCGGCCGTCTTCAAGGACATCCGCATCGACTTCGACTACGGCCACCGCTTCAGTTATGCGTCGCCGCGGGTGGCTTTCTCCTACGGCCCCGAGGTGCAGGAGATCACCCCCGACAACATGCTGTGGCTTGGCTTCCGCTTCTTTCTTTCCGACGGCAAGCCGGTGTGGGACGTGGGCATCGTCAATGTGTGGAAGGACTCCACCTCCGACAACCAGGAAAACGTCGACATCCAGCGCTACATGGCACCGCCACCGAACCTGGACAAGGACATGAGCAGCCGCTGGCAGCAACTGGTGCAGCGCCAGTTTCCGTTCAACGCGGTGGCGCGCCCCGAGAACGGCCTGATGAAGATCGACGCCGTGGCCACGCCAGCGCCGGGCGACGGCAAACCGTCGGTGCTGTACACCGCTTTCTACGGCGTCGCCGGCACTTCTTCGCAGGCCCGCATGAAACACCAGCTCGACCTGCTGATGAAGAACCTGCGCATCAAGGAACGCTGAGGCTGCCCGCGCGCGTCGCGCGGGTCAGCGCCTGGCCGGGGCCGGTTCGCGCAGCAGCTCCATGACCGCATCGGCCACCGCCTGCGGCTGATCCATCTCGATGTCGTGCGAGCTGTCGGCCACCTGGCGCAGCCTGCCGCGGGTCGAGCTGGCCGTGATGCGCTGCTGCGTCGCCTCGCGCGCGGCCTCCAGCGGCTTGCGCATGGCTTCCGGCGCATCCGCGTAGGTGCCCGAAGCCTGCAGCACCAGCAGCGGCATGTCGCCGTGCGATTCGCTTGCCGGCACCGGCGCGGCGAACACCGACGCGTTCTGCGCCAGCTCCGAGCGCAAGGTATGCCAGAACGCCGGACGCAGCTTGCGCGCACGGTCGGCGGCCGCCACCGCCGCGCTCTGCCACGGCAGCGGTCCGCCGACGCACTGCGCCAGCGCCGGCGGCGGCTGGCCCAGCACGCCCCGCTCGGCGCCCTGCTCGCAGCTGGCGATGAAGGCGTCGCGCTGCGTCGTCAGCGCGGCTTCGTCCTTCGTCCACGATGCCGGCAGGAAACGCGCCTGGTCCTGTGCCGGCGGATCGACCAGCACCATCCCGGCAACGTCGTCCGGATGCTCGCTGGCATAGCGGCGCACGATGTTGCTGCCCAGCGAATGACCCACCAGCAGCAGCGGTGTGTGCAGGCCGGCGGCGCGGATCAGCGCATGCAGGTCGGCGACGTCGGCGGCAAGATCGCGCGGCAACGGGCCCTCGTCGCTGAAGCCGTAGCCGGCGCGGTCATAGGCACACACGCGCGCATGCGTTTCCAGCAACGGCTGCACGCGGAACCAGCTCTGCGAATCGGCATGCGCCCCGGCCTCCAGCAATACGGTCACCGGCCCGCTGCCGCTGCAGCGCAGGTTGAGGCTGCGCCCGTGATCGATGGCGATGCGCTGGCCGGGCCTGGCGTAGCTGTCCGGCGTGGTCGCTGGCGCCGGCGGAGCCGCCGTCGCGGCGGCTGCAATGAACAGTCCGCTGCAGGCCAGGCCAAGAAGTCCCGCGTGTCGATGTTTCATGTGCTGATCCGGTTCGAGATCAGGCATGGGACCGGGGCGACGAAAGGAAGTTCGCGTGTGGAAATCGGGAGGCCGGGGACGACCTGAGCGGGCCACTGGCCGAGGTTCAGCTGCGCAACCTCGGCACGCCGTGCTGGTCGCGCTCCTCCACCGCAATGACGGTGGTGTCGATGGCGCCGCCGGTGCGGCTGCGGGTGTCGCGCACGGCTTCGCCGCGGGTCATCGCCAGTGCGTTGCGATAACAGCGCTGCGCTTCGGCAGCGTCGCCCTGACCGGCGAACGTGTCGCCGAGGGCTTCCCACGCACCGGCGACGGGCTCCAGCGCCAGCGAGCGTTCGAGGTACTGGCGGGCCTTGCCCCACAGTTTCAGGCGCAGGCACATGCGGCCCAGGGCGAGCAGCAGGTGGGCGTCGTTCGGGTGGACGTCGAGCCAGGCTTCGGCGCGGCGCAGGCGCGGTTCGAGATCGTCGCCGGCAAGCAGGCCCCAGGTCTCGATCAGGCGCGGCGACCATTCACGGCGCAGTGCCGACTCCAGTTCGTCCATCGCCGGCAGCATCAGTCCGAAGAACGCGGCGCGGCGCGCATAGGCGTCGACCACGGTCGGCGGGCGGCGCTGTGCTTTCGGCAACTGCGACCACAGCGTGTTCAGCGCGGCGCCATCCGGCGCGGCCTGCAAGGTATCGGCCAGGATCTGCGTTTCCAGTGCCGCGTACGCGCGACTGCCGAGCGCGCCGCTCTTCTGCAGCGGCTCCAGCGCGGTGCGCGCGCGGCGCAGATCGCCGCTTTCGCGAGCCGCCTGCGCCAGCTCGCGCCAACCGCCGGGAGTGAGCGTGCCCTTGTCCGCTTCCGGCGCCAGCAGCGCCAGCGCTTCGGCCGGCTTGCCCTCGCGCCGCAGCAGGCGGGCGCGCAACACGCGGGCCGCCTGCGGAACGTATTGCGAAGCCCGATCGAGCGACTCCAGCGCGCGGGCGGACTCGCCGCGGCGCGACGCGGCTTCGGCGGCGGCGAGCAGGGCCGGGCCGCGCAGGCTTTCCAGCCGCGAGGCGCGATTGAGGTCGCGCTCGGCGTCGCCGTGGCGGCCTTCGATCAGTGCCACCAGACCTTCGCCCAGGCGCTGCTGGCTGAGCCGGCGATGGCGCCGCGAGAGTGCGCCGAACGGCCAGCGCAGCAGGCTCCACGCCAGGCTGAGCACGGCCCAGGCGAGCAGCCACAGCACCACCGCGGCAATCACCGTGGTCTCGACGCGCCAGCCGCGCATGCGCAGCAGGACGTAGCCCGGGTCTTCGGCCACCCAGTGCCAGCCGAACGCGGCCACGGCCGCCACGATGACCAGCAGCAACAGCCAGCGCCACAGCCTCATGGCTGCACTCCACCCCGGCGTGCCGCCGGAACGGCGGGCTTCGCCGCGGACTGGGCCGGCGCGGGCGCAAGCGCGTGCACCGCGCGCAGGTTGCGCAACTCGCGCAAGGCCGCACCCAGTTCCACCGCGCTGTCGGCAGGTCGTTGCTCCTGCAGCTTCTTCAGCGCGGCGCGGGCTTGCTGCACCGAATTCGCGTCGCCATCGAACTGGCTCGTCAGGCTGGCCTGCACCCGCTGCAATGCCGCGGCATAGGCGATGCCGTCGTGGGCGAGCAGATCGGCCTGCGCCTGCGCCAGGTCGAGCGCGGCCAGCTCGCGCGCGAAGCGGGCATCAGCCACCGCCAGCGGCGCACCGTTGTCGCGACGCACGCTGACCACGCTGCCGAGCGCGCGGCGGATGCGCGACCAGACGTCGGTGGCCTGCGCGGCGGCGGGGGTGTCGAGTGGCTTCAGCGGCAGTTCGCCGATCGTGCCGCGCAGCGCCTGCAACTGCTGCAGCAGCCCGGCCTGGTCGGTCGGCTGGCTCTTCAGCAGGGCTTCGCGCTCGGCCTGGATATCCTGGCGCACGCCACTGAAGGCGCCGTCATTGACCGCCGCCAAGGTCTGGTCGGCCAGCTCGTAGGCGGCAGCGGCCGCTGGTGCGTCGTGGAACAGGCGATAGCGCTCGGCGCCCATGCGCAGCAGCGAGTCGGTTTCGTCCAGCAGCATGGCGTCGTGGCCGGAGAGGCTCTTCTCCGCCAGCTTGGCCACGGCATCTTCCAGGTTGCGGATGCGCTCGCTCTGGCCCAGCAATTCTTCGCGCAGCGACCGGTTGACTGCCGCCGCGTCGTCCACGCGCTGATCGAGGCTGGCACGCTGGTCGGCCAGCGCACCCACGCGTGATTCGATGCCCTCTGCGCGCTGCTGCAAGGCCGCCATGCCCTGGCGGTCGGCGTTGCTGCCGCGCTGCTGTTGCCATTGCTGCCAGCCGACCCATGCGGCGGCGGCCAGCGCCAGCAGCGACAGGATCAGGGCGAATGCCAAGGTGCCGCCACCACGTGACTGCGGCGCGCGGCCGGCGGGCGCCGGGCGCGAGCGCGGCGGGTCGACGATCACCGGATCGGGCTGCACGTCCCGCGACGAGGCCGGGGTCCTGGCTGCCGCGGCGAGCGGCTCGGTGGGTTCATCTGGCTGGCTCATGGCTCGCATGCTAGCAGGCCATACGCCTGCGTTCGTAGCGCCTGCGCGTGAAGAGCGCCTCAACGCGCGGCAGCGGCCAGCATGTCGTCGGCCAGCGCCGAGGCCGCCTGCACGACGCGACGAAACCCGGCCGCACGCGCGGCCGCGGCCAGCCGTTCGCTGCTCACCACGGCGGTGGCGGCACACAGGCGCTGCCGCGCCGGCGGGGGCAGCAAGCTGCAGAGGTTGTGCAGCGCCTCCTGGCTGGACAGCAGCACGCGCGCCGAACGCGGCAGTACCTGCAGCGCCGCGGTGTGGCGGCGATCGAGCCGCGGCGGCACGCGACGATAGACTTGCACTTCGTGCAGGCATGCACCGCGTGCGGCGAGTTCGCGGCGCAGCACGCCGCGGCCACCCGGCGCGCCGATCAGCGCCACGCGGCGATCGCGCAATGCCTGCAATGCCGGATGCGCGAGCAGGCCTTCGCTGTCCTGCTGGTCAGAACACAGCGGCTGCTTCACCCCATGCCGGCGCAGCGCACGCGCAGTGCCCTGCCCCACCGCCAGCACGGTCGACCGCGTGCGCAGCGCAACGAGCGCCGCTGCGTGATGCACGGCCGCGGGGCTGGTGAAGATCACCAGTTCGTCGGCGAGCGCCTCGCGCAGCTGCGCACGCACGGCCGCCGGATCGTCCGCTGCGCGCAGCGCCAGGCCGGGCAGCGACAACGGCACGCCACCGAGCGCGCGCACGCGACGCGACAAGGCCGCAGCGGTGCCCACCGGGCGGGTGATGACGAGCACCCGGGCGCGCAAGGCGCCGACTCTCGTCAGGGCCTGCGGGTGCGTTCGCGTGTCGGGTCGATGGTCCGGCATGGCTGCAGTGTAGCGGCGGCCCTACACTGTGGAGTTTTCCCCCACCTCATCGAGCCACGTGGATACCCTTTCCGACAACGATGACGCGCAGCGCCTGATCCGGTTCATCCGCGATGAAATCCCGCTGGCCCGCGCAATGGACCTGCGATTGCAGCACCACGACGCCGACATGCTGAGTCTGTGCGCGCCGTTGCCGCCGAATGTCAACGACAAGGGCTGCGCGTTCGGCGGCAGCCTGGTCAGCCTGATGACGCTGAGCGGCTGGGCACTGGTTGAACTGGCGCTGCGCCGGCGCGGCATCGACTGCGACGTGTTCGTCGCCGAATCCGGCGTGCGCTACCTCGCGCCGCTGTGGCAGGACTTCTGCAGCGAGGCGCGGCTCGCGCCCGACGCACGGTGGGACACCTTCTTCGACACGCTGGCCGCGCGCGGACGTGCCCGCATCGCGGTCGAATGCATCGTTCCCGGCACCGACGGCCAGCCCGCGGCCACACTGGCAGCGCGTTTCGTGGCCAAGCGGCGCGAGCCGACCCTGCCGGCTTGAATGAGGCAGAATGGCCCGGCCACCGCCAAGGAGAACCATCCATGCGCCGTATCCCGCAGCTCCTGCTGGTGTTGTCGCTCCTGCTGCTGGCCGCCTGCGCCACGCAGGAACGCAGCCGCTCGCTGACCACCACCTTGTCGGCCTATGCCGGCACGCTGCGCTGGGGCGATTTCGCCAGTGCCGCGCAATTCATCGACCCGAAGATCCGTGCCGAACACCCGCTGAGCGAACTGGACCGCGCGCGCTACAAGCAGGTACGCGTCACCGAGTACGACGACGGCAGCGGCCCGGTGCCGCTCGGCCCGACCGAGGTGCAGCAGACGGTGCGGATCAGCGTGGTCAACATCCACACCCAGGCCGAGCGCAGCGTGATCGACCGCCAGACCTGGCGTTACGACGAGCAGACCAGGCATTGGTGGCTGACCAGCGGGCTGCCGGACATCACCCGCGAATGAGCGCAGGCGCCGGCTGCCGCACGCAACCCGTATAATCGCGGGTTTACCCGAACCGGCGCCGCGCGGTGCGCCGATGGACTGACGATGAACGATTTCCTGCACCAGCTGCCTGCCTTTGTCGGCAACCATGTCGCCCTGTCGGTGCTGTTCGTGATCCTGCTGGTGGCCTTGCTGGTCATCCAGGCGCGGATCATGTTCAGCAAGATCAAGGAACTGAGCCCGGCCGCGCTCACCGGCCTGATCAACCGCGACAATCCCCTGCTGATCGACCTGTCCGCGCTGGCGGACTTCGAGAAGATGCACGTGCCCGGTGCGAAGCATGTGGCAATGAGCCAGTTCGACCCGGAAAAGAAGGATCTCGCCGCCGCGAAGTCCCTGCCGGTCGTGCTGATGGACAAGGACGGTCGCGGCAATGCGGCCAAGGCCGCGCAGCGCCTGCTCAAGGCCGGCTTCGAGCACGTGCACACCCTCGGCGGCGGCGTGCTGGCCTGGCACGCGGCGCAGTTGCCGGTGGCCAAAGGCAACAAGTAGCAGGAGCGAGTGGAGAGGAGCGAGAAGTGAGAGAAAGCGGGGTTGTCCTCTCTTTTCTCACTCCTCTTCACCCGCCTCTAGCCATCATGGATGCCGGCGCGGCTGGCGATGATCTGCGCCAGCACGTCGGGCGCGTATTCGAACGAGTCGTAGTAGAGCCGATCCTCCGGCAGGCCGGCGGCGAGGAAGTTCGGGTGCGCAGCGTCGATCATCGCCGGCGGGCCGCTCATGTAGAGGTCGTGACCCGACAGGTCGGGCCAGTCGGCCAGCACTGCCTCATGCACGAGGCCCGTGCGCAGGCCGTCGGCGCGCGCGGCGTCGGACACCACCGGATGGAAGTCGAGGCCGGGCACCTCGCGCGCCCACTGCGCGGCCAGCTCGCGCAGGTACAACTCGTCGGCGCTGCGTGCGCCCCAGTAGAGCCGGATCGGGCGGCGCGTGCCCAGCGCGATGAAGTGCTCGATGATTGCCTTGACCGGCGCGAAGCCGGTACCGCCGGCCATGAAGATCATCGGCCGTTCGGAATCCTCGCGCGGCACGAAGGTGCCCAGCGGCCCCTCCACGCGCAGGCGGTCGCCGACCTGCAGGGCATCGTTGACCCATGAAGTGAAGCCGCCGCCGGCGACGTGACGAACGTGCAGTTCGAGGCTGCCGTCCGGCTGCGGCCGGTTGGCGATCGAGAACGGCCGATGCCGGCCGTCTTCCAGCACCACGTCCAAATACTGGCCGGGCAGCCGGCGCAGGCGCCGTTCGCCGCGTTCGGGGCGCAGGCGCACGCCGATCACGTCGGGGGCCAGGCGCCACTTGTCGACCACTTCCACCCCCAGCTGGCGCCGCACGATGTCCTCCACCGAGGGCACTTCGCGCGCCTCCAGCAGCAGGTCGGTGACCGGCACGGCCTGGCACAAGAGCACCGCGTGATGGGCCACCGCATCGGCGCTCAGCGCCAGCGGCGGGTTGCGCGGGTATTCGCAACGACCCTGCAGCACGGTGGCCTTGCAACTGCCGCAGACGCCGGCGCGGCAGGAATACGGCAACGCCACGCCCGCGCGCTGCGCCGCTTCCAGCACGGTCTCGCCGATGGCCACGGGGAACTGCCGGCCGGAGGATTTCAGGGTAACGATGGGCACCGGCAGCATTGTCGCCGTGAACGCGACAGACAACAATGCGGGCTCGGAGCCTGTCGGGCTTTGGTCGGCCGGGCTGCAAATCCGGCTGCGCGAGGCCAGATCTTCGACGGTTCGCCGCCCCATGGTGGTTCCATGGGGCAAGAATCGACGAAGCGCTTCACAACAGCGAAGCTGGCCAAATATGGACCGCACAGCCGGATTTGCAGCCCGGCCGACCAAAGTCCGGCAGGCTCCTCACCGCAAGGGAATCAACGATGAGCCTCTGGAAACAACCTACCGACCTGGCCCGCCTCAACGGCTGGAGCGCCAACACGATGATGGAGACGCTGGGCATCCGCATCACCGCGGTCGGCGACGACTGGCTGCAAGGCACCATGCCGGTCGACGCGCGCACCCACCAGCCCTACGGCCTGCTGCACGGCGGCGCCTCGGTGGCGCTGGCCGAGACCCTGGGCAGCACCGCGGCGATGCTTACGCTGGACCCGGACCAGGAGCTGGCGGTGGGCCTGGACATCAACGCCAACCACATCCGCGGCGTGCGCTCGGGCACCGTCACCGGCACCGCCAGGGTGCTGCACATCGGCCGCACCACCCAGGTGTGGGAGATCCGCATCGAGAACGAGGACGGCGCGCTGGTGTGCATCTCGCGCATCACCATGGCGGTGATCGCCGCGCGCGGCATGGGCACCAGATAATGCGACCTGCTCCCGATGACTCTCATTGGAGCATCGTCATTCCCGCGAGAGCGGGAGACGCTTTTTCAACAGACCAATGTCTGGTCATCCGCTGTCTTTTACCTCGTGAACCCATGGATTCCCGCTTTCGCGGGAATGACGACCGGTGCGCACCGGTGAGATCGGCACTCCCGCCGACATGACCGCCGACGCGCCCTACGCCAGCCTCACCCCCGACCTGGTGCTCGATGCCGTGAGCGCCTGCGGGTTGTGGCCGGACGGACGCCTGCTGGCGCTGAACAGTTACGAGAACCGGGTCTGGCAGGTGGGCCTGGAAGACTCGCCGCCGGTGATCGCGAAGTTCTACCGGCCCGGCCGCTGGAGCGATGCGGCGATCATCGAGGAGCACACGTTCGCGCAGGAGCTGGCCGAGGCCGAATTGCCGGTGGTCGCGCCGTTGGCATTCGACGGCCGCACCCTGCTGCTGCACGGCGGCTTCCGTTACGCGCTGACGCCGCGCCGCGGCGGCCGCGCACCCGAACTGGAAGCCGTCGACCAGCTGCAGTGGCTGGGCCGGCTGATCGCGCGCATGCACGTGGTCGGCGCGCGTGCGCCGTTCGTCCACCGCGGCCGGCTCGATCGCGACACCATGGTGCAGCAGCCGCTGTGCTCGGTGCTCGACTCGTCGCTGCTGCCGACCTCGCTGCAGGGGAACTACCGCGCGGCAGCGACTCGCCTGGATGCCGCCATCGCCGCGCGCCTGGAGGCGGTCGGTCCGGTGCGCCAGCTGCGCCTGCACGGCGACTGCCACCCCGGCAACGTGCTGTGGACCGACGCCGGACCGCATTTCGTCGACCTCGACGACGCCCGCACCGGCCCGGCGGTGCAGGACTTGTGGATGCTGGCCAACGACGAGCGCGCGATGGATGCCGTGCTCGAAGGCTACCGCCAGTTCCGCGATTTCGACGACGGCGAACTGGCGCTGATCCCGGCACTGCGCGCGATGCGCCAGCTGCACTACGCCGGCTGGATCGCCGCACGCTGGCACGATCCGGCGTTTCCTGCCGCGTTCCCCTTCGTCGCCGAATCGCGCTGGTGGGACCAGCACGTCGCCGACCTGCATGAACTGGCCGACGAGCTCGGCGCCCCCTCGTAGGCGCCCGCTCGCGGGCGATGCGGTTCCCGGATTCGGGATGCAGCAGGAACATCGCCCGCGAGCGGGCTCCTACAATCCAACGACTTGCTTTCAGGAGTTTCTTGCATGCGCACCACCTTGTTCCGCCTGATCGGCGTCCTCGAAATCGCCGGCGGCCTGTACGGCGTGGCGGCGATGCTGCGGCGGCTGTTGCCGTTCGGCGCGCATGACGGCGTGATCGCCCTGATCGGCCTGGTGCTGTACGGTTTCGTGCTCGCCGCCGGCGTCCAGCTGGTGGCCGGCACCGAGCATGGCGTGCGGCTGTCGCGCTGGGCGCAGTTGCTGCAATTGCCGCTGATCGCCCTGCCGGTGTTCAGCTACGGCCTGCACTGCGGCGCCTTCATCAACGTGTTTGCCACCCTGCAGGCCACGCCGCGGCTGGGACTGGACTGGCACCTCGGCAGCCAGGGTTTCGTGCTCGCGGTCGCCGGCCCGTCGGTGTCGCGCCTGGGCATCAACCTGCTCGCCCTGCTCTCCTGGCTGGTGCTGCGCCTGCGCTGACGCCTGGCTCCCTCCCTGCAAAGCGGGGGGAGCAACAGGGGCCGCTATCATGCGCGGATGAATACGCCCGCAGCGCTTCCCGTCATCCGCCTGAAATCCGATCGTGCTCCCGGCCACCCGTGGGTATGGTCGGCACAACTGCACAAGCCCGAGTCAAAGCTGCCGCCGGGCAGCGTGGTCGAGGTGCAGGATGCGAAGGGGCGTTTCGTCGGCTGTGCATTCTGGAACGGCCATGCGCGCATTGCCCTTCGCCTGCTGGACACGCATCCGGATGCCGTGATCGACGCCGACTGGATCGCCGCGCGCATCGCCCGCGCGGTGCAGCTGCGCCGCGAGTGGCTGCAGCTCGACGAGGTCAGCGATGCCTGGCGCGTGGTGCACAGCGAAGGCGACGACCTTTCCGGCCTGATCGTCGATCGCTACGCCAACGTCATCGTCATCGAATACTTCGCTGCCGGCATGTGGCGTTTTCGCGAAGCGATCCACGCCGCCCTGCTCACCCACTTCCCCGGCGCGCAGCTGTACTGGTTCGCCGAGTCGCACGTGCAGAAGCAGGAGTCGTTCGACTGTCGCAGCCCCGAGGTGCCGGCGCCGTTCGAGGTGCACGAACACGGCCTGCGCTTCCACGCCGCGCCGGGGCTCGGCCACAAGACCGGCTTCTTCGCCGACCAGCGCGACAACCGCAAGCGCTTCGCCGAGCTGGCGAAAGGCCGCCGCGTGCTCGACCTGTGCTGCAACGCCGGCGGCTTCGCCGTGCACGCGATGGCCGGCGGTGCGCGCGAGGCGGTCGGCGTGGATCTGGACGCGGGCATCCTGGAAGTCGCCCGCGCGAATGCGGAAGCGAACCAGGTCGCGGTGACGTTCGAGCAATCCGACATCTTCGACTGGGTGCGCGCCGCCGTCGCGCGCGGCGAGAAGTACGACGCGGTGATCCTCGACCCGGCCAAGCTCACCCGCGACCGCAGCAAGGTGATGGACGCGCTGAAGAAGTACTTCGCGATGAACCGCATGGCGCTGGACATCATCCCGTCCGGCGGCCTGCTGCTGACCTGCTCGTGCACCGGCCTGGTCGGCGAAGGCGAGTTCCTGGAGATGCTGCGCCGGGTGGCGCTCAACGCCGGCCGCACGATCCAGGTGCTGGAAGTGCGCGGCGCCGGCGCCGACCACCCGTTCCGCACCGACGTGCCGGAAGGGCGCTACCTGAAGGCAGTGTTCTGCCGGGTGGATTGAGGGATTCCGGCTTTTTTCTGCAACAACGCGGCGCGGGTCAGGATTTGCGCGGCAGCCGGCCGCGCAACGAGGCGGCGTCGAACGGGCCGGGCTCGGCGATCAGCGCGCGCGCCGCGTCCACCTGGTCCCACGTGTTCCACAGCAGCACGCCGCGCACGCGCCCACCGTCGAGGTAATACACCACGCCTTCGCGGTTCGGTTCGCGCCAGTCCTCGACCACCTCCAGCCGCGTATCGAGCAGGCCCACCGCCTCGTAACCCAGGTCGAACAGGTCGGAGTAGAAGAACGGCTGGGTGACGTACTCTTCCGCGATCCCGGCCATCGCGCGGCCGGCGAGCCGGCCCATGCCGACGGCGGCGTCCTCGTGCTCCACGCGCATCCGGCGATCCAGGCTCACGCTGTGGAAATTGGCCACGTCGCCGGCGGCCCAGATGTCCGGATCGCTGGTGCGCAGCTGCGCATCGACCAGGATGCCGTTGTCCACCGCCAGCCCCGCCTGTTCGGCCAGCGCGACGTTCGGCGTCACGCCGATGCCGGCCACGGCGGCCTCCACGCGCAGCAACGTGCCGTCGGACAGGCTCAGCTCCACGCCGCCATCCGTGGGATTGCTGCCGGTGACCTGCGCGCCGGGTCGCACGTCCACGCCATGGCGCGCAAAGTAGTCGGTGATGAAACGCGCCAGTCCCTCGGGATAACGTCCTGCCCCCAGCAGCTCGCCGGGAAACAGCAGGCTGACCTTGCAACCCAGCGCGGCCAGCGAGGCAGCCAGTTCGCAGCCGATGAAGCCGCCGCCGATCACCGCGATGTACGCGCCGGGCTGCGCGAAACCGTGCAGCGCCTGGTAATCCGCCAGCATGCGGTAATGGATCAGCCGCTTGCCGCCCTCGAACGGCAGCTGCCGCGGCGTGGCACCGGTGGCCAGCAGCAGGCGGCGATAGCGGTAGGTGTCGCCGCGGTCGTCGCGCGCGACGCGGGTGGCGCGGTCGAGCGATTCGATCCGCCGGCCGAGATGCAGGGTGGCGCCGCTGGCCGCGGTGGCCAGGTCGACGTCGGCGGGCGACTTGTCGCCCTTCCACAGCCCCTTGCTGAGCGGCGGGCGCTGGTACGGCGCCGAGGTCTCGTCGCCGACCAGGCCGACGTCGGCCGCCGGATCGACCTCGCGGATCGCCTTGGCGGCCGCATCGGCGGCCATGCCTGCGCCGATGATCAGGTAATCGTGGACATGTTCCATGACCTTCTCCTTGAACAAGCACTCCGCCCATCATGCACCACGCCCGCCATTCCAGCGTGAAACGCCGGCGCAGGCCATGAGACGGCTCGACGTACACTGGATGCATCGAACCCGGGAAACGTTCCATGCCACTCAACGAGATCCTGCAGATCGTCCTCGTCATCCTGCTTGTGCTGGTGCTGCTGTTGCAGCTCGTCACGCTGCTGCGCGGCCGCGACGGCGCGGGCGTGAGCGCAAAACTGGATGCACTGAAGGACGACAGTGCCCGGGTCGAGCGCACCCTGCGCGAGGAGCAACGCGCCGGTCGGGAGGAGTTGCAACAGGGTTTCGACCGTTTCCGCGGCCATGTGGGGGAGCAGCTCGGCGGCATGTCGCAGCAGCAGGCCGAGCGCATCGAGGGCTTCGGCCAGCGCCTGGCTGCGCTCACCGACGGCACCAGCCAGGGTCTGCAGACCCTGGCGCAGCAACTCGCGGAGGACGCGCGCAAGAGCCGCGCGGAGACCACGCTCGCGCTCAACCGCTTCGGCGAACAGCAGCAGCAGCGCCTCGCCGCACTCAGCGCCGAACACGAGAAGCGCATGGGCGAGGTGCGCGCCACGCTGGAGGCCAAGCTCGGCGCGATCCAGCAGGACAACGCGGCCAAGCTGGAGCAGATGCGCGCCACCGTGGACGAGAAGCTGCACGCCACGCTGGAAAATCGCCTCGGCGAATCGTTCAAGCTGGTCTCCGAGCGGCTGGAGGCGGTGCAGCGCGGCCTTGGCGAGATGCAGGGCCTGGCCGTCGGCGTGGGCGACCTCAAGCGCGTGCTGGGCAACGTGAAGACCCGCGGCGTGCTGGGCGAGACCCAGCTCGGCGCGCTGCTCGAACAGCTGCTGACGCCCGACCAGTACGCGGTCAACGTGGCCGTCGCACCCAACTCAGACGCGCGGGTGGAGTACGCCATCCACATGCCCAACGGCGTCGATGGCGCCGCGCTGTGGTTGCCGATCGACGCGAAGTTTCCACTCGAGGACTACCAGCGCCTGCAGGAAGCCCACGAGAACGCCAATGCCGCGGCCGCCGCCGATGCCGCCAACGCGCTGGAACGGCGCGTGCGCGAGGAGGCCAAGCGCATCCGCAGCAAATACGTGGTGCCGCCGCATACGGTGGATTTCGCCATCCTGTTCCTGCCGACCGAAGGCCTGTTCGCCGAAGTGCTGCGGCGGCCGGGCCTGTTCGAGTCGCTGCAGCGCGAACACCACATCACCGTGGCCGGACCGACCACGCTGGCGGCGATCCTGACCAGCCTCAAGGCCGGTTTCCGCACGCTGGCGATCGAGAAGCGCAGCAGCGAGGTGTGGCAGCTGCTGGGTGCGGTCAAGACCGAGTTCGGCAAGTTCGGCGCCGTGCTGGACAAGGTCAAGAAGAATCTGGACCAGGCCAGCAACCAGATCGATGCGACGGGCGTGCGCACGCGCGCGATCGAACGCAGGCTGCGCGGCGTCGAAACACTGCCCGGCGAGGTCAGCCAGCAACTTCTCGATACCGCCCCCGCCACGGAGGACGGCGACGAACCGGCGGCCGACTGAGCCTCAGCGTCGCCAGCGGAACACGTCCTCCACCCCCACGCCGAACGCATGGGCAATACGGAAGGCCAGCTCCAGCGACGGCGCGTATTTGCCGCCTTCCAGCGCGATCACCGTCTGCCGCGTGATGCCGCAGGCATCGGCCAGCGCCTGCTGGGTCATTTCGCCATGCTCGAAGCGCAGCTTGCGGATGCTGTTGTCGATCGGCGTGCCGCTCATGCGCTGCGCCGGTCGTGCCAGTAGGCCATGCCGGTGGCCAGGTATTCCAGCAGGCACGACGCCATCAGGCCGACGATCAGCAGGTTGGCGACCGCCATCGGCCGGGCCCAGGCGAGGCGTTCCAGCGGCGAGAACGCGAACATCACGGCCAGGCCGATCACGAACACCGACAAGCCGACCCGCGCCCAACCGCAGGCGCGCGCCTCGATCTGGCGATCGCGCTCGTCCTGTTCCACCGTGTCGCGCCAGCGATGCCGCAGCAGCTGCATCACCACCAGCCAGCCGACCACCAGCATGCCGATGTGCCGGCCGATCGCCGAGGCCTCCGGCGCCATCGACCCATCCGCAGCCACCATCTGCGAACCGCGCAGGAGGTAGTAGGCGCCGATGGCCGCGGTGAAGACCAGGCCGATCCAGGCCCGCTGCTCGCCCGGCGACACCGGTGCCACCGACTCGTCCCGGGCCGCCATCGCGGCGGATTCCTGGAGTGTGGCCCAGAGCAGGTACCAGACCAGCCAGGCGCCACCAAGCACGGCCAGCCCGCCGGGCCAGCCCAGATCCACGTCGGGCAGCACGAACAGCACGTAGAACGCCGCCACGGACAGCGGAACCAGGACGAAGTAGCGCAGGTTGCGCGACATGGTGTCATCTCCATCGGACGTTGTGTACGTTATACATTACATCATGTCTTGTCAGACTGACAATGGCCTCCCCGCGCGGGAACCCCGGCGACACAGACGTCATCAGGTTGGGAACGTTAAACTGGCAAATCAGCCATCCCGAGGCCCCCGCATGAACGAAGAGCATCATTCCCAGGAAGTCAGTCAGCAGCAGGCCGAGGACGCGGTGCGTATCCTGCTGCGCTGGGCCGGCGACGACCCCACGCGGGAGGGCCTGCTGGACACGCCCAAGCGGGTGACCAAGGCCTACCGGGACTGGTTCTCGGGCTACGAATCGGACCCGGCGGAGTTCCTGCGGCGCACCTTCGAGGAAGTGGCCGGCTACGACCAGATGGTGGTGCTGCGCGACATCCAGTTCGAGAGCCATTGCGAGCACCACCTGGCGCCGATCATCGGCCGCGCCCACGTCGGCTACATGCCGACCAACCGCGTGGTCGGCATCAGCAAGCTGGCCCGCGTGGTCGACGGCTTCGCACGCCGCCTGCAGGTGCAGGAGAAACTCACCGCGCAGATCGCCCATTGCATCCAGGAAACCCTGCAGCCCAGCGGCGTGGCGGTGGTGATCGACGCCAGCCACCAGTGCATGACCACCCGCGGCGTGCACAAGCGCGGCGTGTCGATGGTGACCAGCCAGATGCTGGGCAGCTTCCGCGACGATGTGCGCACGCGCAACGAGTTCCTGCAGTTCATCGGCATCCACGGCAGCGCCCGCTGAACATGCGCCCCTGCTGGTGCGCCGTGCCGCTGCTGTGGCTGGCAGCCCTTGCGCACGCGCAGGATTCGCGCGTCGCCTACCTGGGGTTCTTCGATCGCGACGGCGACGGCAAGGTCAGCGTCGCCGAATACGTCCAGTACATGAGCCGCGGCTTCGCGCAGATGGATGCCAACGGCGACGGCGTGCTGGAAACCGACGAGTTGCCGGGCCGCCGCGGCGAGCCGATTTCGCTCCCGGCATTCCAGGACAACCTGCGCCGCCAGTTCCATCGGCTGGACCGCAACCATGACGGCAGCCTGGATGCGCGCGAGTTGACCGCGCCGCCGCGCTAGGTCGGCCGGCGCCCCCGACCCTGCCCGGCGACATCCACGCCGGGCAGGAAGATCGACTCGATCGGCCGCCCGAACAGGCGCGCAATCCGGAACGCCAGCGGCAGGCCGGGGTCGTACTTGCCGGTCTCGATCGCGTTCACCGTTTGCCGCGACACGGCCAGGCGTTCGGCCAGCTCGGCCTGCGACCATGCCTGTTCGCCGCGCAACTCGCGCAGGCAGTTGTTCATCGGCGGGACTCCGGCATCGATCGGCCTTGCAGCGGGGCGAGCTTGTTGCCCGGCACTTTCCGCGAGAAGACGAAGCGCCTGCCCACGGCGAAGCGGGCCATCGGATCAACAGCGAGAAAAGGCAAAGCGGATGCCGGCGTGACCGGTTTTCCGGCTGTCCGCAGCCGCGGGCACGACGGCGGGAGAGGGATTCGCCGCTGGCGAAGGGGGTTCACGGCGGGCTCCGGACGCGCAGGCAATCTTCCCGCCGCGAAGCTATCGGGCCGGCTGAATGGTGTCAAGCCTACTTGACCAAAGTTAAGCTGTCAGACGAATTGCGGTTGCTCAAGCCTCATATATCAGTACAATTTGTGACGCAGTTGGCACTTCGTGTGACGCAATCTGTAGGGGAACGCCGACAAACGCTGCCAATTTTTTGCCCTACGGCAGAAAAACCACACGGCAGGTCGTGGCGGCGAGGGGGAATCCGGACGATCAGGATGATTGGCATGCCGGTTGCTTTAGCCACCGCAAGCCACGGTAGATCGTGGTCTGCATTTCATCCGGGGGGATGAATTTCGCCAGAACCCGCCGGTTTACCAGATGCCTTGCCGCCAACGGGCTTTACCTCGTGCGGTGATGGCGAAATCCCGAAACCATCCATCCAACGAGGAACACCATGAACAAGACTCTGCTTTCCACCGCACTGGTCGCCGTGATCGCCGCCACCGCCTTCGCGCCGACCGCCCAGGCAGCCAACACCGGCACCATCACCATCTCCGGCAAGGTGCTGTCCGACACCTGCACCGTCGCCGTCAATGGCGGCGCCACCGTGGCGCTGCCCACCGTGATGACCGCCAGCCTGGGCACCGTGGGCGCCACCGCCGGCACCACGCCGTTCACCGTTGCGCTGACCGGCTGCGACACCAACACCACCACCGCCGCGATGAGCTTCAGCGGCAGCAACATCGACGCCGGCACCGGCAACCTGAAGAACACCGTCGTCGGCGGCTCCAACGTGCAGATCCAGTTGCTCAATGGCGCCTCCCTGATCAACGCGTCCAGCGGCGCCAATGCTCCGGTGATCAACGTCACCAGCGGCAGCGGCAGCGTGGCCATGAACGCCCGCTACGTCGCCGCCAGCGCCGCGGCCACCGCCGGCCTGGTCGCCTCGACCGTCAACTTCACCCTGAGCTACCAGTAAGCGCGACATCGGCGCGCCGCAGTCGCCATGGCGGCTGCAGCGCGCCGTTTTTTTGCCAGCCGCCATCACCGCCCCACCATCCCGGGAACCCTCCGATGAAGAACCTGCTCGCCCTTGGCGCCATGCTGATTGCCTTGACGGCCTTCAGTGGCGCGGCCGATGCCAGCGTCGTGATCGGCGGCACCCGCGTGGTGTTCCCGGCCGCCAGTGGCGAAGTCACCGTGCGCCTGAACAACAACGGCCAGCAACCAGCCCTGGTCGAAGCCTGGATCGACGCCGGCAACCCCGATTCCACCCCCGACACCGCGCGCGTGCCGTTCCTGATCACGCCGCCGCTGTTCCGCATGAACGCCGGCAAGGGCCAGAGCCTGCGCATCGTCTACACCGGCCAGCCGCTGCCGACGGATCGCGAGTCGCTGTTCTGGCTGAACGTGCTGGAGATCCCGCCCAAGCCCGGCACCGTCAATGGCGAGACGCAGAACACCTTGCAGTTCGCCGTGCGGTCGCGGCTGAAGCTGTTCTTCCGCCCGGCCGGCCTGGCCGGCAACCCGCTGACCGCCGCCTCGCAGATCACCTGGTCGGTGGCCAGCGACGGCCATGCGCTGGTGGCGCACAACCCGACGCCTTACCACGTCACGTTCAGCAAGGTGTCGCTGAGTGCCGGCAAGGCGGCGTTGGCGACCGACGCGGGCATGGTCGCGCCGCTGTCGACCTTGCGCCTGCCGCTTGCCGAAGGCGCACCGGCCCCTGCCGCCGGCACCGCCGTCGCGTTCACCACGATCAACGACTTCGGCGCCGCCGACGCCAACCAGGGCACGATCACGCCGTGAAGCGCGCACGCGCCCGCGCATCGACGCCCCGCGCGCGCGCAGTCGCCAGCCGTCGGCTGGCGTTGTCGATCCTGCTGGCGCTGGCCACCGCCGCCGGTGCCGCCCACGCTGCCGCGGCCAACGCCGACGCCGGCGCCGCGGCCGACGCGGCGGATGCCAACTTCGACCGCAGCATGCTCGCCGGCGCGGGCCAGAACACCACCGACCTGTCGCGCTTCGAACGCGGCAATTTCGTGCCTGCCGGAAACTACAGCGTCGACATCTACCTCAACGACGCGCCGGTCGGCCGCCGCGACGTGCGCCTGGCCGCGCCCTCGCCCGACGCCAGCGCCACGCCCTGCGTGACCCCGGCGCTGCTGGACACCCTGGGCCTGCACCCGGCCGATCTCTCCGACGCGCTGCTTGCGGAAATGGCCGACCCTGCCGCCTGCGTCGACATCACGCGCGTGATCCCGGGCGCCAGCCTCGGCTTCGACCTCGGCGACCTGCGACTGGACGCCAGCGTGCCGCAGGCGTTCCTGGGCCGCGTGGCGCGCGGTTATGTCGACCCGCAGTACTGGGACGAAGGCGTGACCGCGGGCCTGCTCAACTACAACTTGAACAGCTACCGCACCGGCGCCGGCGGCCTGCACCAGACCTCGACCTACCTGGGCCTGGATGCCGGCATCAACTTGGGCGCCTGGCGGGTCCGCCACGACTCGACGCTGGACTGGCAATCGGGCACCGGCGCGGCCGGCTCCACGCACCACTGGCAGAACATCGCCACCTACGCCCAACGCGACCTGACCGCACTGCGCGCGCAGCTGACCGTGGGCGACTCCTGGACCAGCGGGGAGATCTTCGACAGCTTCGGCCTGCGCGGCGTGCAGATCGCCACCGACGACCGCATGCAACCGCAGTCGCTGCGCGGCTACGCACCCACCGTGCGCGGCGTGGCCGACAGCAACGCCAAGGTGGTGGTGCGCCAGAACGGCATGCTGATCTACCAGACCACGGTCGCGCCCGGCCCGTTCGTGATCGACGACCTCTATGCGACCGGCTACGGCGGCGATCTCGAAGTCAGCGTGACCGAAGCCAGCGGCCGCGTGCACAGCTTCTCGGTGCCCTACGCCTCGGTGCCGCAGCTGCTGCGCCCCGGCGTCAACCGCTTCAGCATCGCGGCGGGGCAGATGCGCGAGCAGACCATCGAGGACGAGCCGAACGTGGTGCAGGCCACCCTGCAGCACGGCTTCACCAACCTGCTCACCGGCTATGCCGGCGTGGTGGGCTCGGAAGGTTACGGCGCCATGCTGCTGGGCAGCGCGCTCAACACCCGCTACGGCGCGTTCGCGATGGACATCACCGGCGCGCGCACGCGCATCCCCGGCCTCGACACCATGTCCGGCCAGAGCGTACGGCTGAGCTACAGCAAGATCATGGCGCCCACCGGCACCTCGCTGTCGGTGGCGGCCTATCGCTATTCCACCAGCGGCTACCTGACTTTGCGCGATGCGGCGCGCGCGCGCGACTACGCGCAACGCGGCCTGCCGGTGTTCGCCAGCGGCCCGGCCCGGCCGATCCTGATCAACGGCGTGCCGGTGGCCGGCCTGCTCACCCCGCAGCAGCAGGCGGCGCTGGCCGGCATCAACTACACCGGCGCGCTGGACACCGTGGGCGTCGATCGCCAGCGCAACAATTTCAGCATCAACCTCAGCCAGCGCCTGGGCGCGACCGGCGGCTCGCTGTACGTCACCGGTTCGGCGCGCGACTACTGGAACCGCGGTGGCACCGACACCCAGTTCCAGGTCGGCTACAACAACTCGGTGGGCCGGCTGAACTACAACGTCTCGGCCAGCCGCGAGCGCAACCTGTTCGGGCGCAGCGAAAACCGCTTCATGCTCAACCTCACGATCCCGCTGGGCAACGGCGCGCATGCGCCGATCCTCACCGGCGCGCTGAGCCGCACCGGCAGCGACGCCACGCAGGAGCAGGCCACCGTCAGCGGCACCGCCGGCAGCAACGACCAGTTCAACTACGGCGTCACCGCTACCCACGACAACGGTCGCGACAGCGGCTCGGTGGGCACCAGCGGCAGCGTCAACGCCGGCTATCGCGGCAGCCACGTGCAGGTCAACGTCGGCGTCGGCGCGGGCAGCGGCTATTCGCAGGCCTCGTTCAACCTGGCCGGCGGCATCGTCGCGCATCCCGGCGGCGTCACCTTCGGCCAGTCGCTGGGCGACACCGTGGGCCTCGTCGAGGCACGGGACGCCGCCGGCGCGCGGGTCATCAACGCCGCGGGCGTGAGGATCGGGCACAACGGCTATGCGCTGATCCCGTACCTCACCCCGTACCAGCTCAACCGCATCGACATCGACCCCACCGGCCTGTCGCTGGACGTGCAGTTGGACAACACCAGCGCACAGATCGCGCCGCGCGCCGGCGCGGTGGTGCTGATCAAGTTCAAGAGCGAAAGCGGCCGCTTCGTGCTGATCCAGACCCGCCTGGCCGACGGCAACACGCTGCCGTTCGGTGCCGAAGTGGATGACGCGCGCGGCACGCTGGTGGGCGTGGTCGGCCAGGCCGGGCAGATCATGGCGCGATTGCCGAACGACAGCGGCTCGCTGCGGGTGAACTGGCAAACGGATGATGGCGCATCGCATTCATGCACCCTCCCCTATGACCTCGCAAAGTCGAACGGCACGGCTGCGGGAATCCGGCGGATCGAGGCCACCTGCGTCGCACCCGACCTTCGAGCAAAGCTTGCAGAGGCCCGCCCATGAGCAACGGTCCCATCACCTCCATCCCGCGGGCATTCCGATTGCCGAACCGGTGGCTCCTGCTGCTGGCTTGCGCCCTGCTGGCGGCAACGCCCGTCGCGCATGCCGGCTGCTCCTTCAGCCGTGGCGACTCAACAGGCACGTATTCCGTTGGCGTCCCGGCGACCATCGTCAACGATCCCGGCATCCCGGTGGGCGCCACGCTCTACACCTCCGGCCTGACCGGAATCAGCCAACCGGTGAGTTTCAAGTGCAACGGCAACCAGAACTACTGGGGCCTGACGAACCGTGCCGGCGCGACTCCCGCTGCCGGGCAATACCTGTTCCCGATCGGCACCACCGGCATCAGCTTCCGGATCACCCAGACTTCGGGCAGCTACCCCGGACTCATCGGCCCCTGGCCGTTCCAGAGCCTGGACGGCAGCTCCACCTGGACTGAAGCGGACCCCGTCACGGTCGAGCTGGTGAAGACCGGCAATATCGCCGACGGCACGGTGGTGTCCGGCGCACTCGCCGACTTTCAGGCCGGCACCGTCAGCAACAACATTGTCGACGCATCCATCGTGCTGGCCGGATCGCTGACTTTCGTGGCCCCGGCCTGCAGCGTGCCGTCAAGCCTGACCGTGCCGCTGCCGACGGTCACCATCAGCGCTCTCGCCGGCGGGACCGGCGTGACCACGGGTGACAAGCCTTTCGCGATCCCGCTGACCTGCTCGGCAAACGCCAAGCTGGCGATCACGCTGGACTCGACCAACCCGGTCAACCGACCCAACGGCGTGTTGTCGAACAGCGGGACGGCAACGGGAGTCGGTATCCAGATCGTCTGGAACGGCGCGCCGGGAACCAGCGGCAATCCGGTCGCGCTGGGCACGGCCGTCACCTTCAACGCGGCCAGTGGTGCGTCGCAGATCCCGCTGGTCGCACGCTACTACCGGACCACGGGAGCGCTTGCATCGGGGTCGGTCACGGCGACAGCCACCTATACGTTGACCTACCCCTGAAGGACGCGCGACAACGCCGGATGGCGGGCCCGACCCCTCCTCACTCGTAGGTGTGCACGACAAGCTTCGCGGCGGTTGCGCCATGCTGGTTGCGGGTGAAATAGGTCAGCAGGCGATCGCCGGCGACACGCGTCGCATCCAGATCCAGCACCACGCGCGAATACGGCCGCCCGGGATCGGTCGCGGTCTGGCCGCAGGCGAGTCGCAGCGGCGCGCGGGCGTCTACGGCCGGGGCGGCGATGCTGGCGGCAAGGTAGTGGGCCGGCACGGTACAGGTCGGTTCGACCACCGCGCCGGAAAACGAGATGCGCCCACTGGCGGCCTTGGCCACCGAGAAGGCGCCCAGCAGAGCCAGCGCCATCCATGCGCCTCCGACCACGTTGCTGCTCCACGAACTCCTCATGCCCTGCACCTCTTGCGCAAACCCGCCTGTGACGGGGCGACTCAAGTGGCTTTTCGGCAGCGCTTGTGCGGGCTTTAGCGGCGGAGCCGGCGCGCATCGCAAACTGTGATGTGCGTCACGTTTCAGCCGGGCAAGAACGCCATGCCGCTTCCATGTCCGCCTGCATACCGCCCCGCGCGTGATGCGCGCGTGGAAGAGGCGTGAACCGGGAAGGTCGGCGACGTCAGCGGGAGGAGATGTACTTCTCGCGGCGGATCTGTTTCACCGGCAGGCCGAACTCCTGCAGGGCGGCGTAGGCGGCATCGACCATGTTGGGGTTGCCGCAGAGGTAGGCGATGTCGCGTTCGGCGCTGGGCCCGAGTTCGGCCAGCACGTGCTGCACGTGGCCGGCGCGATCGCCGGGGCGCGGCACGGCGCGGGCCTCGCGGCTGAGGCAGCCGTGGAACAGGAAGCCGGGGTGGCGCTGCGCGAACGCCTCGAACTCCTCGCCGTAGAGCAGTTCGGTTTCGTTGCGGGCGCCGTACAGCAGCACCACTTCGCGATTGCCGCCCGCCAGCAGTTTCTCGATCTGCGGCAGCATCGCGCGGTACGGGGTGACCCCGGTGCCGGTGGCCAGCAGCAGGTAGCGCGGGTGGGTGTCGGCCTCCTGCAGGCAGAAGCGGCCGTATGGGCCACTGGCGTCGATCACGCCGCCGACCGGCAGCTCGCCGAGCAGCTTCGTCGCGGCGCCGCCTTCGACGTAGCTCACCGCGATCTCGATGTGCGGCACGGGCGAGGAGCCGTCGCCCACGCTGCCCACCGAATAACTGCGCTTGGTCGGCGTGCCGTCGTCGTAGTGGAAATGCACCTGCAGGAACTGGCCCGGCTGGAACGCCAGCGGTTGCCCGTCGACACGCTCGAACACCAGGTGGCGCACCGTCGGTGCGAGCATGCGGGCGTCGACGAGACGGAGCTGGAAGGATTCGGCCATGGTTTTCCCGAAACAGTGTGTGCGTCGGGCGGGCCCGGACGGTGATGGTCAGCCCCGTATAATAAGCGGCTTGTCCCCCTTGGCGCAGCCCATGTCCTTCACCCAAAACGATTCGCCCCCCGCGCTGGTCGTCGACAACCTGCGCAAGGTCTACCGCAACGGCGTGGAAGCGCTCAAGGGCGTCAGCCTCACCGTGCAGCAGGGCGACTTTTTCGCCCTGCTCGGCCCCAATGGCGCGGGCAAGTCGACCCTGATCGGCATCCTCTCCTCGCTGGTCAACGCCAGCAGCGGCGATGCATTGGTGTTCGGCCGCTCGGTCATGCGCGAGCGCAGTGCGGCGATGCAGCTGATCGGGCTGGTGCCGCAGGAGATCAACTTCAACCAGTTCGAGAAGCCGTTCGACATCTGCGTCAACGAGGCTGGCTTCTACGGTATCCCGCGCAAGCCCGCCGCCGAACGCGCCGAGAAATACCTGAAGGAACTGCGCCTGTGGGACAAGGCGTTCCACCAGGCGCGCGAGATGTCCGGCGGCATGAAGCGCCGCCTGATGATCGCCCGCGCGATGATGAACGAGCCCAAGCTGCTGATCCTGGACGAGCCCACCGCCGGCGTGGACATCGAGATCCGCCGTTCGATGTGGCACTTCGTCAGCGCCATCAACGCGGCCGGCACCACGGTGATCCTGACCACGCATTACCTGGAGGAAGCCGAGTCGCTGTGCCGCAACATCGCGATCATCGACCACGGCACCATCATCGAGAACACCAGCATGAAGCGCCTGCTGGCGACGCTGGACGTGGAAACCTTCGTGCTCGACCTGGCCGAACCGCCGGGCGAGCTGCCGACCGTGGCCGGCATCGCTCTGCGCCGCATCGACGAGCGCACCCTGGAGGCCGAGATGGCCCGCAAGCAGGATCTCAACACGCTGTTCAGCGCACTCACCCACCACGGCATCACGGTGCATTCGATGCGCACCAAGACCAATCGGCTGGAGGAACTGTTCGTGCGGCTGGTCGAACAAGGCCGCACCCCGGAGCGGGAGAAGGCGGCATGAGCAGTTCCACCAACCTGGTCGCGCTGTACACCGTCGCGCGGCGCGAAATCGTGCGCATCCTGCGCATCTGGACCCAGACGCTGATCCCGCCCGTCATCACGATGACGCTGTACTTCATCATCTTCGGCAAGCTGATCGGCAGCCGCATCGGCACGGTCGACGGCTTCCCGTACATGCAATACATCGTGCCCGGCCTGGTGATGATGTCGATTATCAACAACAGCTACATGAACATCTCCAGCTCGTTCTACGGCGCCAAGTTCCAACGCTCGGTGGAGGAGATGCTGGTGGCCCCGATGGCCAACTGGGCGATCCTCTGCGGTTACGTGATCGGCGCGGTCGCACGCGCCCTGGTGGTCGGCGCGCTGGTGCTGGTGGTCGCGCTGTTCTTCACGTCGCTGCACGTGGCGCACCCACTGACCGCGCTGGCCGCGGTGCTGCTGGGTGCGGTGATCTTCGCGCTGGCCGGGTTCATCAACGCGGTGTTCGCCAGCAAGTTCGACGACATCGCCCTGGTGCCCACCTTCGTGATCACGCCGCTGACCTACCTGGGCGGCGTGTTCTACTCGATCAACATGCTGGGCGAGCCGTGGCGCGCCATTTCCCACGCCAATCCGATCCTGTACATGGTCAACGCGTTCCGCTACGGCGTGCTCGGCATCAGCGACGTGTCGGTGGGCTGGGCCTTCGCGGTGATGCTGGGGTTCATCGCGGGGCTGTCGATCGCGGCGCTGCAACTGCTCAGGCGCGGCGTGGGGCTGAGATCGTAGAGCGAGGAGTGAGTGACGAGGAGTGAGGAGTGAGAGAAAGCCACCCCTCGCCTCGCCCTCCCCTTCCGCACCAGAAGCCTCTCATTTCTCACTCCTCGTCACCCACTCCTGCCTTATGCGCGTGAACAAGTACATCAGCGAAGCCGGGCTGTGTTCGCGCCGCGAAGCCGACGAGTGGCTGCTGGCCGGGCGCGTGAGCATCAACGGCGAGGTGGTCGGCACTGGCGCCAAGGCGCTGGACGGCGACGAGGTGCGCGTGGATGGCGAGATCGTCCGGGCGCGCGTGCTGGCCGCCACGCCGGCGGCGAAGAAGGCGGTCTACATCGCGCTGAACAAGCCGGTCGGCATCACCTGCACCACCGACCAGAGCGTGGCCGGCAACATCGTGGATTTCGTCGACCACCCGCAGCGGATCTTCCCGATCGGCCGGCTGGACAAGGATTCCGAAGGGTTGATCCTGCTCACCAGCAATGGCGACATCGTCAACGAGATCCTGCGCGCGGAAAACCACCACGAGAAGGAATACCTGGTCGGCGTGAACAAGGCGGTCACCGACGAGTTCATCGCCGGCATGAGCAAGGGCGTGCGCATCCACGGCCAGCTGACCCAGCGCTGCCGCGTGCGCCGGATCGCGAAGTTCGGCTTCGCCATCGTGCTGACCCAGGGCCTGAACCGGCAGATCCGCCTGATGGCGGCGGCGTTCGGCTATCGCGTGACCCAATTGCGCCGCGTGCGCATCGACAACGTGAAGCTGGCCCACCTGAAACCCGGCCAGTGGCGCAACCTCACCGACGCGGAGCTGAAGGGCTTGCTGCCCGGGCGCACGCAATGGTGAGCGCGTAGTCGCGGCGCGTCCTCAGGGCGGACACTGCCCGCCCTGCGGCAACTCAGGCCGCCGGCAGCGTCTGCAGATCCCAGCGCGGACGCACCTGCACGGTGGCGTCCTGATGCTGGCCGCCGGCCAGGCGGATCGCGCCGGCCAGGGCGATCATCGCGCCGTTGTCGGTGCAGAACGCCAGCCGCGGGAAATACACCCGGAACCCGTCGTGTTCGCCGGCCGCGGCCAGCTCCGCGCGCAGCCGGCGGTTGGCACCGACACCGCCGGCAATCACCAGCCGCTGCGCGCCGCAGGCCTGCAAGGCGCGGCGGCACTTGATGATCAGCGTCTCCACGATCGCCTCCTCGAAGGCGCGGGCCACGTCGGCGCGGGTCTGCTCGCTCTGGTCCGATTTCTGCCAGGCCAGCAGCACCTGGGTCTTCAGGCCGGAGAAGCTGAAATCCAGCCCGGGCCGGTCGGTCATCGGCCGCGAGAAGCGGAACACCCCCGGCCGGCCCTGTTCGGCCAGTTTCGCCAGCGCCGGTCCGCCCGGGTAGGGCAGGCCCATCAGCTTGGCGGTCTTGTCGAAGGCCTCGCCGGCGGCGTCGTCCAGGGTGTCGCCCAGGATGGTGTACTGGCCGATCGCCTTGACCTCGACCAGCAGCGAATGGCCGCCGGACACCAGCAAGGCCACGAACGGCGGCTGCGGCGGGTCCTGCTCCAGCAGCGGGGCCAGCAGGTGGCCTTCCATGTGGTGGACGGCGACGGCCGGCACGTCCAGCGCCCAGGCCAGCGCGCGGCCCACCGAGGCCCCCACCAGCAGCGCGCCGACCAGGCCGGGACCGGCCGTGTAGGCCACCCCGCCGAGATCGCGCACGCCCAGCCCGGCCTGCGCCAGCGCCTCGCGGATCAGCGGCAGCAGCTTGCGCACGTGGTCGCGGCTGGCCAGCTCGGGCACCACGCCGCCGTAATCGGCGTGCAACTTGATCTGGCTGTACAGGGTATGGGCCAGCAGGCCCGCCCCCGGGGCATCCGGCTGCCAGCGCAGGATGGCTACGCCGGTCTCGTCGCAGGAGCTCTCGATGCCCAGCACCGGCCGGTGGGCCGGCTTTGAAAATTCTTTGTTATCCACGGTATAATTCGCGGCTCACCACTTTCCACTGTCCCGCACAGGCGGGCAGATTACCACCTGGAGTTTCCATGCCCAACGTAAAAGTTCGCGAGAACGAGCCGTTCGAGATCGCACTGCGTCGTTTCAAGCGTACCTGCGAGAAGGCCGGCGTGCTGGCCGAGACGCGCAAGCGCGAGTTCTACGAAAAGCCGACCCAGGAGCGCAAGCGCAAGCGCGCTGCCGCCGTCAAGCGCCACCTGCGTCGCCTCTCGCGCGACGTTTCGCGCAAGGTCCGCCTGTACTGAGCGCCCTCCCCGCCGCGCGTCGGCGGGTCGAGCGGCAACAGTCATGCGGCAGGCGCGGGTTCTCGCTGCCGCCGCAAGCATCCGGATAGGCCATGGCCGGCGTTGTTCCCAGGGACAACGCCGGCTTTGCCGTTTCCGACGAATCGGAATTCCACCCAACGAGGCATCGCCATGACGCTCAAGCAGCAGCTCACCGAGGACATGAAGACCGCCATGCGCGGCGGCGACAAGCCGCGGCTGGGCGTGATCCGGCTGATGCTCGCGGCGATCAAGCAGCGCGAGGTGGATGAGCGCATCGAGCTGGACGATGGCCAGGTGCTCGCCGTACTGGAAAAGATGATGAAGCAGCGCAAGGACTCGGTCAGCCAGTACGTCGCTGCCCAGCGCGAAGACCTGGCCGAGGTGGAGCGCGCCGAGATGGCCGTCATCGAAACCTACCTGCCCGCCAAGCTGGGCGAAGCCGAGATCGACGCGCTGATCGCCGCCGCGATCGCCGACACCGGCGCCAGCTCGCCGCGGGACATGGGCAAGGTGGTGGCCGCGGTGAAGGACAAGGCCGCCGGCCGCGCCGACATGGGCGTGGTCTCCGCACGCATCAAGGCCCGCCTGGCCGGCTGACGCGCCGCCCGGTCGGCGATGCGCGGCCTTCACGCCGCTCCCGCTACAACCTCCGGAAACCCCATCGCCTTCCGGAGGACCGCATGCTGAAGTGGGCCATCATCTTCGCCATCATTTCGCTGATCACCGGCTGGCTCGGCTTCGGCGGCGTATCCGGCGCCACCGCGACCATCGCCAAGGTGCTGTTCGCGTGCTTCGTGATCCTGTTCCTGCTGGCCGTGCTGGCCCTGGTCGGCGTGATCAGCCTGTTCTAGCCGGCCCGACCACGCGCCGGCGCCAGGTCGCCTCGCGGTAGGCCACCGGTCGGCGCCAGCGCGCCTCTCCGGCGGCGACCGACTAGACTAGGCGGTCTATGCGCGGCCTGATCCCCGACAGCTTCATCGATGAACTGCTCGCCCGCGTCGACATCGTCGACGTGATCGAGCGGCGCGTGCCGTTGAAGAAGGCCGGCCGCGAGTGGACCGCCTGCTGCCCGTTCCACAACGAGCGCACGCCGTCGTTCTACGTCAGCCCGGCCAAGCAGTTCTTCCACTGCTTCGGCTGCGGCGTGCACGGCAGCGCGATCAAGTTCCTGATGGACTACGACCGGCTGGAGTTCCCCGACGCGGTGGAGGAACTGGCGCAGTCCGTGGGCCTCACCGTACCGCGCGAAGGCGGCCGCGACGAGCGCCCGCGCGAGGACAAGACCGATCTCTACGCCCTGCTCGACGCCAGCGCCAGCTGGTACCAGCAGCAGCTGCCGGGCAGCGTCGAGGCGAAGGCGTATTGCACGAAGCGTGGCCTGGACGCCGATACCATCGCGCGCTTCCGCCTCGGCTGGGCGCCGGCCGGCTACGACGGAGTGAGCAAGGCGCTGGGCAGCAGCCCGCGCCGCATGGAACTGCTCGAGGAGGCCGGCATGGTTTCCACCGGCGAACGCGGCAGCAAGTACGACCGCTTCCGCGAACGGCTGATGTTCCCGATCCTCGACCGGCGCGGGCGCGTGATCGCCTTCGGCGGGAGGGTGCTCAGCTCGGAGCAATCCCCCAAGTACCTCAATTCGCCGGAGACCACGCTGTTCCACAAGGGCCGCGAGCTGTTCGCGCTGTGGCAGGTGAAGCAGGCCAACACGAACCTGACCCGCATCGTGGTGGTCGAGGGCTACATGGACGTGATCGCGCTGCACCAGGCCGGCCTGCCGATCGCGGTGGCCACGCTGGGCACGGCGACCACGCCCGAGCACACCGAATTGCTGTTCCGCGCCGCGCCCGACGTGGTGTTCTGCTTCGATGGCGACCGCGCCGGCCGCGCCGCGGCGTGGAAGGCGCTGGAATCCGCGCTGCCGCGGCTGCGCGACGGCCGCCAGGCCTATTTCCTGTTCCTGCCCGACGGCGAGGACCCCGATTCGCTGGTGCGCAAGGAAGGCAAGGCCGGCTTCGAACGGCGCATCAAGGAAGCGATGCCGCTGTCGGACTATTTCTTCAACGAGCTGTCGCGCGATGTCGACATGGCCAGCCTCGACGGGCGCGCGCGGCTCGCCGAGCGCGCGCGGCCGCTGATCGCGAAGCTGCCTGACGGCGCCTTCCGCGACCTGATGGCGCAGGAGCTCGAAAAACGCAGCGGCGCCCGCGCGATGCTGCAGGCCGACCCCGCCGCCCATCGCGCGGTGCAGCGTCCGATGGCGGTGCAGCGCAGCCTGGTGCGCAGCGCCATCTCGCTGCTGCTGACCCAGCCGGGGATGGCCGACCGGGTGGAGAAACCCTATCGCTTCCTGCGCCTGGACAAGCCCGGCGTGGAGCTCCTGGCCGAACTGCTCGACCTGGCGCGCGCGCGTCCCGGCATCAACCCGGCGATGCTGGTGGAGCATTTCGCCGAGCGGCCGGAATATCCCTCGCTGCAGAAACTGATGGCCGCCACTGTGGTGGGCGAGGCCGAGGCGCAGGCCGCGGAGTTCTTCGATGCCCTGCGACGGATGGAGGAAGAAGCCGTCCGCCAGCGCCGCGACGCGCTCACTGCCAAGAGCCGCGAGGGCGCGCTGGACAGCGCGGAGAAGGCCGAGCTGCGCGAACTGCTGGCCGCCCGCGTGGCCCCGCCGACGGCACCGGCATGAACGCCGCCGCGCTGCCGGAGGCCGCACGCGCCGTGCGGCATGCTGTCCCGGCGCGCCGCAAGGGCGCCGCGGCTGTGGGATCATGCACGGCCGCGACCGGGACGCGACGGCAGAAGGCACGAAAACACTGATGGATCTGCTGCAGCAGCTGGTCACGATCTTTGCCGAGAACGGCTACCTGGCGGTCTTCATCGCGCTGATGATCTGCGGCGCCGGGTTGCCGCTGCCGGAAGACATCACCCTGGTCGCCGGCGGCGTGATCGCGGGCCTGGGCTACGCCAACGTGCACGCGATGGTCGCGCTGGCGATGTTCGGCGTGCTGCTGGGCGACTGCGCGATCTTCCTGCTCGGCTACCGCTACGGCGCGCGCATCCTGCAATGGCGCTTCGTGGCGCGCATCCTCACGCCGGCGCGCTACGCGAAAGTGCAGGAGAAGTTTCATCGCTACGGCAACCGCGTGCTGTTCATCGCGCGCTTCCTGCCCGGCATGCGCACCACGATCTATCTCACCGCCGGCATGACCCACCGGGTCTCGTTCCTGCGCTTCCTGCTGCTCGACGGCAGCGCCGCGCTGATCAGCGTGCCGTTCTGGGTCTACCTGGGCTTCGTCGGCGCGGACAACCACCAGTGGTTGCTGACGTGGATGCACCGCGGCCAGGCCAGCCTGTGGGTGCTGCTGGGCATCCTGCTGCTGGTGCTGCTGGTCTCCTGGTGGCGGCACCGCCGCCGCGCCCGCTGCACGCTGGACTGAACCGCCTGCATGGCTCGGCGTCGCGCGGTTCCCGACAACTTCACGCTGGCCCTGCTCGGCACGGTGCTGCTGGCCTCGCTGCTGCCCTGCGAAGGCGGGGTCGCGCGCGTGTTCGACCTCGTCACCGATGCGGCCATCGCGCTGCTGTTCTTCCTGCACGGCGCCAAGCTGCCGCGCCAGGCGATCGTGCAGGGCATGACGCACTGGCGGTTGCACCTGACCGTGCTGGCCAGCACCTTCGTGCTGTTTCCGTTGCTCGGCCTGGCGCTGCGCCCGCTCGGCGACGCCGTGCTGACGCCAGAGCTGAGCCTGGGCCTGCTGTTCGTGTGCCTGCTGCCGTCGACCGTGCAATCGTCGATCGCGTTCACCTCGATCGCCGGCGGCAACGTGCCGGCCGCAGTGGTCAGCGCATCGACGTCCAACCTCCTCGGCATCGTGCTGACCCCGCTGCTGGCGGGATTGCTGCTGGAAAACCACGGCCGCGGCGTCTCCTGGCATGGCGTGCTGGACATCGTGCTGCTGCTGTTGCTGCCGTTCGCGCTCGGCCACTTCGCCCGACGCTGGATCGGCACTTTCGTGGACCGGCACAAGCCGCTGCTTGGCTTCACCGACCAGGCCACGATCCTGCTGGTGGTCTACACCGCCTTCAGCGCTGCGGTGGTCGAAGGCCTGTGGCACGACACGCCGCCGTCTTCCCTGCTCGCCACCCTGGCCGCCTGCGCGCTGCTGCTGGCGGTGGTGATGCCGACCGTCACGTGGGCCGCGCGCCGCCTAGGCTTTTCGCGCGAGGACGAGATCACCATCGTGTTCTGCGGCTCCAAGAAGAGCATGGCCAGCGGCATCCCGATGGCGAAGATCCTCTTCGCCGGCCAGGCCGGCGGCCTCGGCGCGCTGGTGCTGCCGCTGATGGTCTTCCATCAATTGCAGTTGATGGTGTGCGCGGTGGTGGCGCGGCGCTACGCGGCGCGGGGCGTGCATTCGATGGTCGGGGATGATCGCGAGGCGGATTGATGGTTGGGGCAGTCGCGAGGACCGCATGGACGACCAACCCCTGCGGGAGACGACAGCGGCGGCTGACGAGTTCCGCTCCCCTGCACATTTCGGGCGAATTTCGAAGTTGCGGGAATCTGCTGTTTCCTCAGAGTGATGGCGATTTCACTTCCTTTGTCTGATCCACCCTCGCAGGCCTCTGCGCGCGGTACCGCTTCGACAGCGCGACCCGCAGCACCCAGAAGACAAGCAGGCCGATCACCAGAAGCTCCGGCAGTTGGAGCAGGAACGAGCCCTGCAAGGTCTTCGGGAAGAGGTCCTGTTGCCCGGTGAAAAACGAGCTGGCCGCGATATAGAGCGCCACGGACATTCGCCAGAGGTGCTGCAGGACTCGGGATCGGCGTTTCAGGCCGCCACGCGCGAGCGTCCATGCATCGCTGACGGCACCGAAGGCGGCGATCCCGGAAAACACGAAGTAGATCGCCGCGGGAACGATGAACGTGCCGTCGAGCACGTCTGCGTGGCCGTTCCGGGCCTCGATGCCAAGATGCAGGCCATAGGCGGCAACCGAAACCCCGACGGCCAGTACAAGCCATTCCAGGATGCCGGCCTCGCCGTCGGCGCGCCGGGCGGCGAGCCGGCCCGAACTGACCAGATAGGCCGTCAGTGCCGCCGCCAATACCGAGACACGCACGCCCGCCAGGACGGCGATATATCCACCCATGACCGCCATCACCAGCATCGAGGCAAAGAAGACGCGACCCGCCATGCGATGGGGCAGACTGCCCTTCGCCGCGATCATGGCCGCGGCTCCGGACAACAGACCCAGGGCTCCGCCAACGATATGCACCATCAACTGCCACGTCATGTCCCACCCCTCTCCCGTGCCGGATTTCGCGAGCGAAACGTTGACCGCGGGAAGGCGCGAAAGCGAGCCGTTTGCGATGGACGACGGCCTGGGCGGGTCGGCTGACGATCGTCGCGGACGAACGGCGGCGATGGGCTGCGCAGCCGGGTCGCACAGTGCGAATCCGCCCGCACCCTACTCTATAGTTGGTCCATGGCGACCACGGCTCCCGCGCTAGAACCACGAGGTCTGCACCCCCGCCTGCTGGGCTGGCGACGCGTGCGGCTCGTACTAATGACGAGCCTGGTACTGAGCGTTCTCCTGCTGCCGAGTTGGGAGGGTCCGTGGGTCGTGCTGTTTGTCCGCATGATGTTCCTGGGCCTGTTCCAGCTGATGGTCTTCGGGCTGTTCGAGCGCTGGCCCAGGCGCCTGCCGCGCTGGATGGCGCGCTGGGTGCTGCAGGTCGCAGGCGTGGCGATTGCGGTGCCGTTCGCCGTGGCGATCGCCTATTCGCTGACCACGTTTGGCGACGCAGTGCCCTGGCCGCGCAATGCAGACCGGCTGTCCGGCTTCGCGATGATCACCGGGCTGGGCCTCCTGCTGACGCCATGGATCGCCATGACGGCGTTGTACCGGCACATCAACGGCCACGCGCAGCGCCAGGCGCTGGCCTTCGAGCTGGAACGCAGCGAGTACGAGCGCAATGCCGCGCAAGCCCGTCTGCGGCTGTTGCAGGCGCAGGTCGAGCCGCATTTCCTGTTCAACACGCTGGCCAACGTGCGCGAGCTGGTCGATTCCGGCTCGCCGCAGGCCTCCGCGGTGCTCGGCAGCCTGATCGCGTACCTGCGTGCGGCGGTCCCGCGCCTGCACGAGCCGATGACCACACTTGCACAGGAAATCGAGCTGGTGCGCGCGTATCTGGAAGTGATGCACATGCGCATGCCCGACCGCCTGCAGTTCACGCTGCACGCCGATGAAGCGGCCCTGGCATCGCATCTTCCGGCGATGACGTTGCTGACTCTGGTCGAGAACGCCGTACGGCATGGCATCGACCCGAGCGAGGAAGGCGGCCGGATCGATGTGCGCGTGCGCGTAAGGGACGGACGCTGCCGCGCTGAAGTCATCGACACCGGCGTCGGCCTGGGGCGGGCCGGCGATGGGCTGGGCACCGGACTTTCGAACCTGCGCGAGCGCCTGCAGCTGGCCTTCGGCGGCGATACGCAGTTGCGGTTGCTGCCGCTCGAACCGAAGGGCGTCTGCGCCGAACTCGAGTTTCCTGCGCGGGAGAGGCCGGCATGAGCAGTTCGCGCCCCACTGCATTGATCGCCGATGACGAGCCACTGTTGCGCAAGCAGCTGATGCGGCTGCTTGCGCAGGCCTGGCCCGAACTGCATGTTGTCGCCCAGGCGCGCAATGGCCGCGAGGCGGTCGAGCAGTTCGAGGCGCTGCGGCCCGACATCTGCTTTCTCGATGTGCATATGCCGGCCCTGTCCGGCGTGGAGGTGGCGCGCTTCATCGATCGCCGTGCACATCTCGTCTTCGTCACCGCGTTCGACCAGTACGCTGTGCAGGGCTTCGAACAGGGTGCGCTTGACTACCTGGTGAAGCCGGTGGAACTGGCACGCCTGAGCGACACGGTGGCGCGTCTGCAGGAACGATTGCGCGCCGCGCAACCGGTACCCGACACCCGCACGCTTCTGGAGCAACTGGAAGCGCACCTTTGCAAGAAGGCGGCACTGACGCCGCTGCGCTGGATCCGCGTTTCGGTCGGGCAGGCGCTGCGCCTGGTTTCGGTCGACCAGATCGACTTCCTGCGCTCTGACGAGAAGTACACTCTGGTTGCATGGCGCGGCGACGACGGCAAGACAGCCGGGGGATTGATCCGGACGCCGCTGAAGGAACTGGTGGCGCAACTGGATGCTGCGCATTTCGTGCAGGTGCACCGTTCCGTGGTCGTGAATCTCCGCGCGATCAGCCATGTCTTGCGTGGCGAAAACGAGACCGCGGACATCCACCTGAAGGGCCGCGCGGAGGTGCTGCCCGTGAGCCGCACGTATCTGCACCTGTTCCGCCAGATGTGACCCGCGCCGATCGGCGCAATCACCCGGGGTGCGGAATCAGATGACGCGGATGGCGATCAGAGCCAACGCCCGTACCTGCGGATGTAGATGACCTTCACCAGCTGGGTCAGCACGCAGTAGCTGGCCAGGGTCAGCGCCAGCCAGGCGAAGTACATCGGTGGCAGCGGCACCATGCCGATCTTGCCGCCGAGCGTGCTGAACGGGATCAGCATACCGAGCACGATGATCGCGAGGGTCAAGCCGAGCACCGGCGCGGAGGCCACGCTTTGCAGGAACGGGATGCGCCGGGTGCGGATCATGTGCACGATCAGGGTCTGCGAGAGCAGGCCCTCGATGAACCAGCCGGACTGGAACAGCGACTGGTGCGCCGGCGAGTTGGCGCCGAAGTAGTGCCACATCAGCCAGAACGTGGTGATGTCGAAGATCGAACTGACCGGGCCGATCCACGCCATGAAACGGCCGATGTCGCCGGCATCCCACTTGCGCGGCTTGCTCAGGTATTCCTCGTCCATGCGGTCGAACGGGATCGAGAGCTGCGAGATGTCGTACAAGAGGTTCTGCACCAGGATCTGCAGCGGCAGCATCGGCAAAAACGGCAGGAACGCGCTGGCCACCAGCACGCTGAACACGTTGCCGAAGTTCGAGCTGGCGGTCATCTTGATGTACTTCATGATGTTGCCGAAGGTGACGCGGCCTTCGAGCACGCCCTCCTCCAGCACCATCAGGTTCTTCTCCAGCAGGATGATGTCGGCCGACTCCTTGGCGATGTCGGTGGCGGTGTCGACCGAGATGCCGACGTCGGCATCGTGCAGCGCCGGCGCGTCGTTGATCCCGTCGCCGAGGAAGCCCACCGTGTGGCCGAGCCGCTGCAGCGAGCGCACCACGCGCGCCTTCTGCAGCGGCGACATCTTGGCGAACACGGTGACGCGCGCGACCAGCGCATCGAGCGCAGCGTCATCGAGCGATTCGATGTCGCGGCCCTGCACCGATTCGCCGACGTCGAGCCCGACCTCGCGGCAGATCTTGCGGGTCACCGCCTCGTTGTCGCCGGTGATCACCTTTACCGCCACGCCGTGCTGGTGCAGCGCGCGGATCGCCGTGGCGGCGGAGTCCTTCGGCGGGTCGAGGAAGGCCAGGCAGCCGACCGCCACCAGTCCTTCCTCGTCGGCCACGCCATAGGCATGCGCCTGCGCCGGTTGTCGCCGCACGGCCACCACCAGCACGCGCAGGCCGTCCTCGTTGAGGCTGTGCGTCATCGCCTTGATCGCGCGGCGGCGTTCCCCGGTCATCGGCTCGATCACGCCGCCGGTCTGCGCCCAGGCACAGATCGACAACATCTCCTCGACCGCGCCCTTGCAGATCAGCAGGTGCTCGCCCGCACCGTCGGCCAGCACCACCGACATGCGCCGGCGCTGAAAGTCGAACGGGATCTCGTCGACCACGCGATAGCGCGTCGCCGCGGCCTCCAGGTCGCGATGCGCCAGCACCGCCTTGTCGAGCAGGTTCTTCAGGCCGGTCTGGAACCGGCTGTTGAGGTAGCCGTATTCCAGCGCCTGGTCGGAGGCTTCGCCGTCGAGGCCGAGATGGCGCTCCAGCACGATCCGGTCCAGCGTCAACGTGCCGGTCTTGTCGGTGCACAGCACGTCCATCGCGCCGAAGTTCTGGATCGCGTTGAGCCGCTTGACCACCACCTTGCGCCGCGACATCGCCAGCGCGCCCTTGGACAGGTTGGCGGTGACGATCAGCGGCAGCATCTCCGGGGTCAGCCCCACCGCGATCGACAGCGCGAACAGGAACGCCTCGCCCCAGTCGTGCTTGTCCAGCCCGTTGATCACGAACACCACCGGCACCATCACCGCCATGAAGCGGATCAGCAGCCAGCTCACCGAGCGGATGCCGCGATCGAAACTGGTCTGCACGCGCGCACCGGCCATGCTGTGCGCCAGCGAGCCGAGATAGCTGCGCGCCCCGGTGGCCAGCACCACCGCGCTGGCCGTGCCGCTGACCACGTTGGTGCCCATGTAGCAGACGCTGGCCAGTTCCAGCGGGTCGTCGACGACGCCAGGCATCGTCGCCGCGGGCGCCGCCTTTTCCACCGGCACCGACTCGCCGGTGAGGATCGCCTGGCTGATGAACAGGTCCTTGGCGCCGAGCAGGCGCAGGTCCGCCGGCACCATGTCGCCGGCGGCCAGCTGCACGATGTCGCCCACCACCAGTTCGCGCACCGGCACCTCGATCTGCTCGCTGTGGCCGTCCGAGGCGCGGCGCCGCACGGTGGCGGTGTTGCGCACCATCGCCTTGAGCTGCTCGGCGGCGCGCGAGGAGCGGTATTCCTGGGTGAAACTCAGCAACACGCTGATGCCCACCATCACCGCGATGATGAGCGGCCCGGTGAGATCGTTGCCGTCGGTGGCGAGCTGCACGCCGGCGAGCACCAGCAGCACCACGATGAACGGGTTGCGGAACGCGCGCAGCAACTGCAGCGACCAGTGCGGCGGTTTCTCGCGCGAGACCTCGTTCAGGCCGTCACGCTGCAGGCGCGCGCGGATCTGTTCGGCGTCGAGCCCGCCGGGGTTGCTCTGCAACGCGTCCAGCAGCGCGTCGGGGCTGCGAAACGCATGCCCGAGCGTGGCCGCAAGGGCGGGCGGCGGCGCACCGGCGGCATCGCGGCCGCGCGTCGGGAATGGCTTGCTCATCGGGTGCGTCCGGGTAACGCGTGGCCGGGAAAGACGCGCGTGGCGTCAGCGAATGCGCAGGGCGCGGACGGACTGCCCGGGGCAGCGTCCGCAGCGGTGGATCATCGGTGCGCGCGGCCCAGCCGCCGGCGACGCGGCGAGCGCAGGAACGAGGCCGGCTCGCGTCGTCCGTTGCGCGAGGGTTCCAGGGTTTGCGGCGAAGGGCTCGCCGACCCGGCCAACGGGGCCGGCACGGTCACGCTGAAATCACGCGGCAACGCCGCCGGCTGGGACGCCACGGCACGGACGCCGGCAAACGGCCAGCGGAAGAAATCGTGAAGGAGCTTCATCGGCTCATCTCCTGGTAACGACGCCGTCGGCGTCCTCAGGAGTGGGCCGGACTTTCCCTAGTGGAAAGCACCAGCCGACCGCAGGCGGTCGCCGCAGGCGTTCAACTTGTTGTTGTGCGGCGCCGGCACCCGAAGCGAGCGGATGTCGACGTTGCGACTAGGGTAAACGTCCATATGCCTTGGTTTGTCAGGACTGGAAGCCGTGCGGCACAGCGCGCCGCAGGGCGCGCGCATTGTCGTGCCGCAGTGCAAAACTGTCAATCGCAAGACCGGCCATTGCCGCACGAAATGTTTGCGGCAATGCACCCGGCCCGGCAGCGACCTGCGGCACGACCGTCGCCCGCCCGACCGCACGGGCCCGGTTGCGCATCCGTTCCGGGCGGCGACGCGGACCGGAACGGACGACCGCCTTGCGCCGCGGTATCGACCGGCAATCACGACGCCAGCCCTTCTTCCTTCCGGGTGGCGAGGCGAAGCGCGAGGTCGGCTTTCTCCTGCAACTTGTCCTTGTCCGCCTCGATGACTTCGTCCGCCCGCGCATCCGGAAGAATGTCTTCGAGCCGCCGGATCGGGCGATACAAATAGGCCGCGACCGCCCACATGGCCAGGAACACGCCCGACAGCACGAGGATCAACCCGATGCCACGCCCGGGCCCGGTACCGATGATCCCGCCGAGCACCCCGGCCCCCGCGCCGCCCTTGGCCATCAACGGTTCGAAGACCCGGTCAGCCAGTGGTCCGGCACTCAGATAACCCAGCGGGACCATGGCCTCCATCAACATGAAGTTGGTGGCCATCACGCGCCCCTGGAGTTCCATGCCGACCTTCGTCTGTACCGTGGAAATCCAGTGGGCGTTGACCAATGCCAGGGCGAAACCGAAGCCGAACATCCCGCTCGCCTGGCTCGACACGGAGGGATAAGCCCCGGCCAGTGCAATGCAGAACCCGCACAGCAAGGTGCACGCCAGAATGCCGTCGATGCGTCGCTGGGTGCCTCCCCACAAACTCATCAGGGCACTTCCGACCAGAATCCCGGCGCCGTTCGAAGCCATGACGAAGCCGAGCGATTCCGGATTGCCGGAGACCAGAACGAGCGGCGTGATCAGCGATTCGATGAGCCCGACGAAGTAGTTCGCAATGGTCACCATCACGATCATCGCCACCAGGCTGTGGCGTTTGACGATGTAATGCCAGCCGCCCACCATCTCCTTGAAGAAAGGTTCCTCGCGTCGCGCAAACAGGGCATCGGGAATGCGGACGTACAGCAGCGTCGCCAGCGCGATGACGAAGGTCGTGAGGTCGACCAGCACGATGCCGTCGAGGCCGATCCACCCCATCAGGGCTCCGGCCAGGGCCGGTCCGATGAAGGAACCCATGCCCGCGCCAAGCTGCACGAAGCCGTTGGCCTTGCCGTAATAACGCTTCGGAACGATCTGGGTGATCATCGACGCATAGGCGGGCAACCGGAAGGCATTCGCCACCGCCGTCAGTCCGGCGAGGACATAGACCTGCCAGATTTGCAGGCTTTCGAACCAGATCAGCGCCGCCGCGGACATGGTGGAGAAGCCGGCCAGGCAGTTGCTCGCGATCATCAGTTTCCTGCGATCGATGCGGTCGGCAAGCGTTCCCGCCACCGGGGAGAGCGCGATCGCCGGCAGGATGATGAAGACCATCATCAAGGCATAGGTCGAGACCAGTGCCGTCTGCTGGTAGACCCACACGCCGAGCGCGAAGGACGTCAGCGTGCTGCCGATCATCGAGACGATCTCGCCGACCGCGACGGTGAAGAACGTGGCCAGGCTGGATTTCGCTGGCGGTCTTCCGGCCGGGGCCGGTGCGACCGGCTGCGGCGCCTCGGCGACAGGTAGCGACGGCACCGCGGGCATGTCCTGCCCGCTGCCGATTCCCTGCCGGATGATCTTCCCCAGATCGTCGGCCTGGTGCTTGATGAAGTAATGCCCTGCCTTCGGGATGACGGCAAAGTCGACGACGCCGCAGAAATGCTCCCACTCGTGGTAGCGCTCCTGGTAGAACTCGGTGGCGCGGTCCATTTCCCCCACCACGCAGGTCAGCGGCGCCTTGAGCTTGCGGAACGGTGCGCTGTAGAGCGCGGTATAGAAATCCTCGATCTCCTGATGCTCGGACACGAAATTCGTCATGACGAATTCCTGCTGCGCGACGTCGGTGACCTCGTCGAAGAACCCGAATGACTTGAGGATGTCGAACGAGGAGCGCTGGGACGCCCATTTGTGGATCGGCAGGATCTTCCGCAGGAACGCGAATGCCTTTCCGGGAAGGTGCGGCGTCGGGAAGTGTCCACCGATGAACAGTCGCGAGATGGCGATGCCCCTGTCTTCCAGCTCCCTCGCCAGGGCGATCGTCAACGCTCCGCCGGCGCAATGGCCGTAGATGGCGAGCGGCCCCGTCACGTCGCGGGCGATCTCCTCGGCGCAGCGCCGGGCGATCTCGCCGATGGGCAACGGCTTCTCCTCGCGCCGACCGTAATCGTGCCCGGGCAGTTCGAGGCCCAGCACGGTGCAGCCTCGCGGCATCTCCCTGGCCAGGGGCTGATACGAGATCGGCCCGCCCCCCGGAAACGGTATGCAGACGAGGGTGAGGGTCTTCTCGTTCGCCGGGACCGGCCGGGTCAGTTCGTGCAGCAGGCCTTGCGATCCGGCCCTGCTCCCCGAGATCCGTTCGGCAAGTTGCCGCACGGTCGGATACTTGAACAGCTCCGTCACGCCGATGCCGCCGCCGATCCGGCCGATGACGCGGAAGGCCTTGAACGATTCACCGCCCAGATCGAAGAAGTTGTCGTTGATGCCGATGCGCGGGATGCCGAGCACTTCGCTCCATATCCCGGCGATGCGCGATTCCTGCTCGTTCCGCGGCGCCACGAACTCCGACTCCGCCCGCACGGGCGCAAGGTCGGGAGCCGGCAACGCCCGCAGATCCAGCTTGCCGCTGGAAAGCAGCGGCAAGGCGTCCATCCGCACAAACGCCAGCGGCACCATGTAACGCGGCAGCCGTTCCTCGAGGTGGGCCCGCAGCGCTTCCGCCGCGAGGGTCTCCGAGCCGACGTAGTAGGCCACGAGCACCTTGTCTGCGGCATCGCCGTCGCGCGCGAGCACGACGGCCTCGCGGATCTCCGGGCGCTCCATCAGGCGGGCCTCGATCTCGCCCAGTTCGACGCGGAAGCCCCGCAGTTTCACCTGATGGTCGTTGCGCCCGAGAAACTCGATGTTGCCGTCCGGCATCCAGCGCGCCAGGTCGCCGGTCCTGTACATCCGGGCATCCGGCTCGCCACGGAACGGGTCGCGGATGAAGCGTTCCGCGGTCAGCTCGGGAAGGTTCGCGTAGCCTCGCGCCACGCCGGCGCCGCCGATGTGCAATTCGCCCGTCACGCCCACCGGCACCGGCTGGCGGTGACCATCCAGGATGTAGATGCGGGTATTCGCCACCGGCCGCCCGATCGGCGCATTGCGATGGATGTCCCGCATGGTCTCGTACGAACTGGAGAACACCGTGGTTTCGGTGGGACCGTAGCCGTTGACGATCCGTATCTCCCCATCCGCGCCGGACGACTGCAGGCGGTACAGCTGGGATTCCAGCAGCGGCTCCACGCCGACCAGCAGATGCGCGAAGGGGAGTTTGCCGCCGGCGTTCGCCATCAGCTCGTCCAGCTGGCGCACGAAGAACGGCGGCAGGTAGGCCAGGGCGATGCGGTGCTGCACGAACCAGTCCAGCAGCAGCGTCGGCTCGCCGCGGATGTCGTCGGGCACGATGTGTACCGTCGCGCCCACGGACAGCGGCACGAACAACTCGAACACCGACACGTCGAAGCTGAAGCTGGTCCACAGCGATGCATGCGCGGGCGGCGGGTTTCCGGATGCCGCGAACCGCCGCAGCCAGTCGACGATCAGGTTCACCACGCCACGGTGCTCGACCATGACGCCCTTCGGCGTTCCCGTCGACCCGGAGGTGTAGATCACATAGGCGAGATTTCCGGCGCCGGGTCCGACTTCGTCGGCCGCCGGATCGGTGTCGGGTTGCTCGGTGAATGCCTGGCCGAGGTCCAGCACCGGGATCTGTCCGCGTGCCTGCTGCACTGCCTCGGGTGGGTCGCCTGACACAAGCAGAGCCAATGGGCCACTGTCGGCAAGCATGTGCTTGAGCCGGGCCTCGGGGTAGGCCGGGTCCATCGCCACGTAGGCGCCCCCGGCCTTGAGAATGCCGAGAATGCCCACCAGCATCCCGATGCCGCGCTCCATGCAGAGCGCCACGCGATCGTCCGGCCCAACCCCGAGCGACCGCAACCGGTGGGCGAGCCGGTTCGCGCGGCGGTTGAGTTCGACGTAGGTGAGGGTTGCTCCGCCGAACGAGACCGCCGTGGCCTCCGGGCTGCGCGCCACCTGCTCCTCGAAAAAGCGGTGCAGGCAACGATCGGCGGGATACGCTGTTGCCGTGGCGTTCCACGTTTCCGTGACCAGCGCGTACTCGGCAGCGCCGAGGATCGGAATCGCCCCGACCGCCCGCTCGGCGTTCTCGACCATGCCTCGCAGCAGCGCCTCGTAGTATCCGGCCATCCGCTGTACGGTTTCGCGCTCGAACAACGCTGTCGAATACTCCAGCGCACCTTCGAACCGTCCCTCCGACTCGCGCAGGGACAGCGACAAGTCGAACTTCGCCACCTTGTAGTGGATGCCCTCCAGCGGCTCGGAAACCACGCCGGGCAACGCCAGCCGCAGCGCGCCGTCACTCTCCCAGGAGAACGCCGCCTGGAACAGCGGACCGTGCGCCGTGCTTCGGGCAGGATTGACCAGCTCCACCACCTGCTCGAAGGGGATGTCCTGGTGCTCCTGCGCAGCGAGCGCGCAGGACTTCACCCTTTGCAGCAGGGTGGCCACGCTGGGGTTGCCCGAGAGATCCAGCCGCAACGCCAGCGTATTGGCGAAGAAGCCGATGATCCCTTCGAGCTCCGGCCGCCCGCGGTTCGCCGTGGGCGTACCCACGACCAGGTCATCCTGCGCGGAGAGTCGGGAAAGGAGCGCTGCCCACCCGGCCAGCAGCGTCATGAACGGCGTGGTCCCGTGGCGCAGGCCCATCGCGTGCAAGGCCTTCGTCAATGCGCGATCGAGTACCAACGGCACCGTCTCGCCCGCGTAACTCTGCTCCGGCGGCCGGGGCCGATCGAGCGGCAGGGTCAGCAGTTCCGGCGCGCCGGCCAGCGACGACTTCCAGTACGCGCCCTGCTTGTCGAGCAGCTCGCCCGCTACCCATTGCCGTTGCCACGCCGCGTAGTCGGCGTAATGCAGCTCCAGCGGCGGCAGCGGGTTCTCGTCGCCGCGCACGCAGGTCTCGTAGAGCTTGCCGAGCTCGCTGATGAAGATGCCCATCGACCAGCCATCGGAAACGATGTGATGCATGGTGATGAGAAGTGCATGGAGGTCCTCGCCCTCGCGTATCAGCAGGCCGCGAATCAGCGGGCCGCGTTCCAGGTCGAAGCGGTCCATGATCGCGGCATTGGCCAGGCGCGCGGTTTCGGCCGCATCCGTCGCCACTTTCTCCACCAGCTGGAACCGGCACTCCTGCGCCGGCGCCAGCCGCTGGCAGGGTTCGCCGTCGACATGGAAGAACGTGGTGCGCAGCGATTCGTGGCGCGCCAGGATGCCGTCGAGCGCGCGGCGGAGCGCCTGCACATCGAGCCGCCCCCGCAGCCTCAGACCGAACGGCACGTGGTACGCCGAGGCCGCGCCGTCCATCTGTGCCAGGAACCACTGCCGACGCTGCGCGAAGGAGGCGGGTATGCGCTCCCCGCGATTCGCCCTTGTCATCGGCGGCAGCGTTGCCGGTGCCGCGTCGGCGAGACAGCGAGCAAACCCGGCGAGCGTCGGCTGGGTGAAGACGACACCGAGCGGCACATCCACCGCGAGCTTCGCGCGCAATCGCGAGACGAGCTTGACGGTCAACAGCGAATGCCCACCCAGCGCGAAGAAGCTGTCATGCCGGCCAATCCGCTCCACGCCCAGCAGCTCGGACCAGATCCGTGCAAGCACCGTTTCGAATTCGCCCTGCGGAGCCTCGTACGCCTGCGAGGCAAACGCGGCGTGATCGGGCGCCGGGAGCGCCTTCCGATCCAGCTTGCCGTTCGGGTCGAGCGGAAACGCGTCCAAACGGATGAACGCCGCGGGGATCATGTAATGCGGCAGGCGCTCGGACAGCTGGCTGCGCAGGGTCTCGACCTGCACGTCCACGGCGCCCACGCAATAAGCCACCAGCCGCTTGTCGCCGGGGACATCCTCGCGGGCCAGCACGAGGGCGGCCCGAACCCCGGGGCACTCCCGCAAGCGGGACTCGATTTCGCCGAGCTCGATGCGGAACCCGCGAATCTTCACCTGGAAATCGTTGCGCCCGAGGAAGTCGATGCTGCCATCCGCCCGCCAGCGTCCCAGGTCGCCGCTGCGGTACATCCGCGCGTTCGGTTGCGCACTGAAGGGATCGTCGACAAAACGCTCGGCGGTCAACTCGGGCCGATGCAGATAGCCGCGCGTCACGCCCGCGCCGCCGATGTACAACTCGCCGGCGACACCCACGGGTACCGGCTCGCGATGGGCGTCGAGCAGGTAGATGCAGGTGTTCGGGATCGGCCGCCCGATCGGCGGTGCGCCGGTGCCGTCGGTTGTACATCGGTGCATCGACGCCACCACCGTGATCTCGGTGGGGCCATAGGCATTGACCAGCTCGCGCCCTGCCGCCCACCTTCGCGCCATGTCTTCGGTCAGCACGTCGCCGCCGGCGACGAGATGACGGAGCGTCGGCAGGTTTTCCCCGGGCGGGAAGTCCGCCAGCACGGCCGGCGGAAGCAGGGCATGGGTGACCGTCGCGGCGTTGATCAGCTGGGCCAGGTCGTCGCCGGCCAGCGGGCCTTTCGATGCGGGAACGACCAGCGTGGCACCGCGGCAAAGAGCCAGCAGCATCTCGAAAACGCAGGCATCGAAACTGAAGGAAGCGAACTGCAGGACCCGGTCGCCCTGCCCCGCGCCGAAATGGGCGATCTGCGCCGCCACCAGGTTGCAGGCGCTGCGATGCTCGACCATCACGCCCTTGGGCTTGCCCGTGGAACCGGACGTGTAGATCACATAGGCAAGGTTCGTCGGATCGGGCCCGACATCCGGCACCGGCAAGTCTTCCGCGACATCTTGTTCCAGCGCCTCGAGATCCACGACCGGCACGGCGCCGGCGACATCGGGATGCTCCCCCTGCGCCACGAACAGGACCGGCGCACTGTCCGCCACGATGTAGCGCAGGCGTTCCTCGGGATAGGCGGGGTCCAGCGGCACATAGGCGGCGCCGGCCTTGAGGATGCCCAACACGCCCACCCACATCGCGAACCCGCGCTCGACGCAGATCGCGATGCGGTCGTCCGGTTTCGCGCCGAGCGCGCGCAGACGATGCGCCACCTTGTCGGCGGCTCGATTCAACGCGGCGTAGCCCAGCGACGCCTGCCCGCACTCCAGCGCGACGGCATGTGGAGCGCGCCGCGCCTGTTCCTCGAAGAGTTCATGGATACAGCGCTCGCGCTCGAACGGAATTCTGGTGGCGTTCGACGCCTCCAGCACCCGCTTGCGCTCGTCGCGGGAAAGCAGCGGCAGACGGGAAATGCCCAGCTCCTCGCCGGCAACCATCCCTTCAAGCAGCCTGCGGTAGCAGTCGGCAAGCCGCTCCACGGTCGAGCGCTCGAACAGTGCCGTCGCGTACTCCAGCCTCGTGTCGATGCCGTGCGCGGTTTCCCTTGCCGACAAGGTCAGGTCGAACTTGGCAACCACGTGATCCGTCCGCCTGCGCGGCTCCACCTGCAGCCCGGCGAAGGCAGGGACATCACCGCCATCGCTTTCCCAGGCGAACATCACCTGGAACAGCGGATTGCAGGCAAGCGATCGCGCGGGATTGACCTGTTCGACGACCTGCTCGAACGGAATGTCGCGGTTTTCCTGGGCCTGCAGCGTGCGCGTCCTGACCCGTTGCAGCAGCTCGGCCACGGTCGGTTCGTCGGCCAGATCCAGCCGCAACGCCAGCGTGTTGACGAACAGGCCGATGAGCGACTCGGTCTCCGCATGCCCCCGGTTCGCCACCGGGGTGCCGATGACGATGTCGTCCTGTCCGGAGAATCGAGAGAGCAGGATCGCCCAACCGGCGAGCAGCGTCATGAACATGGTCGTTCCATGACGCGCACTCAGTTCACGCAAGGACCGGGTCAACGCCCCGTCCAGCGTGAAAGGCACGGTCTCCCCGGCATAACTCTGTACCGGCGGCCGGGGATGGTCGGCCGGAAGCGCCAGGAGTTGCGGCGCGCCGGCCAGCGTGGCTTTCCACCAGGCTCCCTGCGCCTCCAGCAGGGGGCCGCCGACGTGGGTCTGCTGCCAGATCGCATAGTCGGCGTATTGCACCGCCAGCGGGGGCAGCGGGTCCGGCGCCTGCCTGACGCAGGCGTCATAGAGCGCACCCAGTTCGCCGGCCAGCACGCCCATCGACCATCCGTCGGACACGAGATGGTGCACCGAGATCAGCAGCGTGTGCAGGTCATCGGCCTCGCGCAGCAGCCGTCCGCGGATCAGCGGCCCGCGTTCGAGGTCGAACGGAGTGATTTCCTCCTCGCGGGCCAGCCGGCCGACCTCCTCGGCGCAGAGAACGCGCGATTCGGCCAGCTCGAAACGGCACGCTTCCGCCGGCGCGATCTTGAGCACGGGGTCGCCATGCAGCGGCACGAAGGTGGTGCGCAAGGCCTCGTGGCGCGCGACGATCCGATCCAGCGCCTGGCGCAGCGCATCCTTGTCCAGCGGCCCGCGCAAGCGCAGTTCGCAGACGATGTTGTAGGCCGCGTTGCCGCCCTCCATCTGGGCGAGAAACCACAGCCGTCGCTGGGCGAACGACAGCGGCAACGGTTCGCGACGCGGCGCCTTCTCCAGCGCCGGCAGCCGCGACGGCGCGGCTGCCGACACGTGACGCGCGAAATCGGCAAGCACCGGCGCGGCAAAAAGCGCATTCAGCGCAACATCGACCTTCAACGCCGCGCGCAGCCGCGTGACCACCTGCATGACCAGCAGCGAATGGCCGCCCAACGCGAAGAAGCTGTCATGACGCCCGACGCGCTGCAGCTTGAGCAGCGACATCCAGACCGACGCCACGGCTGCCTCGACCTCGTTGGCGGGAGCTTCGTATTCGACAGCCGCATACGCATCGGCCAATGGCACCGGAAGCGCGGCTGCATCCAGCTTGCCGTTGGGAGTCTGCGGCAGGGCCTGCATCTGCACGTAGGCGAGCGGCACCATGTATTCGGGCAATCGGCTGCAGAGGTGGCTGCGGAGCTGCCCGGCGTCGATTTCCGCCTGGCCGACGACGTAGGCGATCAGTTGTCGCGTGCCCGTCCCGTCCTTCCGCGCAATGACCACGGCCTGCCGAACGGCGGCGTGGTCAAGCAAGGCCGCCTCGATTTCGCCCAGCTCGATGCGAAAGCCGCGGATCTTCACCTGGAAATCGTTCCGCCCCGCGAACTCGACGGAGCCATCGGCCAACCACCGGCCGAGGTCGCCGGTCTTGTACATCCGCGCACCGGGTTCGGAAGCGAACGGATCGGCGACGAAGCGCTCCCGCGTCAGCTCCGGCTGATTGAGGTAGCCACGCGCCACGCCGGCGCCGCCGATATGTATCTGCCCGCGGACACCGACCGGCACGGGCCTTCCCTCGGCATCCAGGATGTAGACGCGCGCGCCGGGGATCGGACGCCCGATGGGAACGCTGCCGCCCGCGGGACTTTCCGCGCAGCGGTGCATCGTCGCCCAGACCGTGCCTTCGGTCGGCCCGTACTCGTTGAACAGGACGGCGCGGGGTTCCCGCGCGGCCGATTTCGCCAGCAGCGCCGGCGGGCAGGTTTCGCCGGCAACGATCACCTTGCCCAGCGGCTTGTCCTCGCCCCCCGAGGGCGAGAACTGCAGGTAATTTTCATAGAGCGACGGCACGCACAGCAGCGTGTCGATTCGCTCGCGCCGCAGCACCGCGTCCAGTTGCGACGGGTCGCGGATCGCGGCCTGCGTGGCCACCACGAGGGTGCCGCCGCCGGCAAGCGTGCCGAAGATCCCGGCGACGGAACTGTCGAAATAGATGGGCGACAGCAGCAGGAAGCGGCCCGTGTCTCCATAGCAAGCGTGCCGGGCCAGCGTCGAGGCCACCAGGTTTCGATGTTCGACCATCACGCCCTTGGGCTTTCCCGTCGAACCGGAGGTATAGATCACATAGGCCAGGTGGCGCGGGGTCAGGCCGATGCCGGCCACGCCGGGATCGGTGTCGGGGCAATGCTCGAATGCCGCCGACAGGTCCACCCGCGGCAGATCGTCGGAAAGATCCGCTGCCAGCCCGGCGGGCCCGTCGCCCAGCACCAGCAGCGCCACGGGACGGCTGTCGGCCAGCAGGTGACGTCGACGCTCCGCGGGCTGCTCCGGGTCCCACGGCACGTAGGCCGCACCCGCCTTCAGCACGGCCAGGGGCGCCACGACCATCTCCAGGCTGCGCCCGGCACAGATCGCCACCAGACGATCGGGGCCGGCGCCGAGTTCACGCAGCCGGTGCGCCAGCCGGTTGGCCCGCGCATTCAGGGCCGCATAGGTGAGCGCCTGGCCCTCGTACACCACGGCCACCGCATCCGGCGACTTGCGCACCTGCTGCTCGAACAGCTCGTGGATGCAAAGTTCGTTCGATCGGGGCAGTGCCGCGGCGTTCCAGTCGTGCAGCAACCGATGGCGCTCGGCCTCGGAAAGAATAGCGATGTCGGCAACGCGCGCCGCATCGTCCGCCGCCATGCCCGCCAGCATCGCGCGGTACTGGTCGATCATCCTCTGGGCGGTCTCGCGCCGGAACAACGCGGTGGCGAATTCCAGCTCCCCTTCGATGCCGGCGGGTGTTTCCCTCATGGTGAGGATCAGGTCGAACTGCGCGGTGCGCTGCTCGGCCCTGACCGGCACGGCTTCGCCCGCGCCGGGGAGTTCCAGGCGCAGGCCGTCGTCGTCCTCCCACGCGAACATCACCTGGAACAGCGGGCTGCAGGAGAGGCTTCGTACCGGATTGACCAGCTCCACCACCTGCTCGAAGGGGATGTCCTGGTTGTCCTGGGCCTCCAGCGCGCGGCCCTTCACGCGCTGCAGGAGTTCGGCGACCGTGGGATGGTTCGACACGTCCAGCCGCAATGCCAACGTGTTGACGAAGAAACCGATCAGTCCTTCGATCTCGGCGCGGCCGCGGTTGGCCGTCGGCGTGCCGATGACGAGGTCTTCCTGGCCGGACAGCCTGGCCAGCAGCGCGGCCCAACCCGCCAGCAGGGTCACGAACCGGGTCGTGCCCTGGCGCAGGCACAGCTCGTTCAGGCCCCGCGCGGTCGACTCGTCGAGCGCGAAACGGATGCTCTGGCCCGCGAAATCCTGTTCGGGCGGCCGCGGGTGGTCGAGCGGCAGGGTGAGCAATTCGGGTGCACCGGCCAGGGTGCGCATCCAGTACTCGCCCTTTGCCCGCAACCATTCCTGCGACATCCATTTGCGCTGCCACGCGGCGTAATCCGCGTACTGGATGCCAAGTGGCGGCAGCGGATCGTCCTGCTCTGCCAGGAAGGCGGCATAGAGCGCGTTCAACTCCTGCACGAACACGCGCATGGACCAGCCATCGGAGACGACGTGGTGCATGGTGACCAGGATCGTGTGCAGCGACGGCCCCTCGTGGATCAGCCGGGCGCGGATCAACGGGCCGCGTTCCAGGTCGAACGGAAGTGCCGCCTCCTCGTTCGCCAGACGCGCCACGTCTCCGGGCGAATCAACCTCCTGCTCGATGAAATGCAGACCATGCGCGCCCGGCGAAGCCGCCACGCGTTGCATCGGCTTTCCGTCGACCATGACGAACGTGGTGCGCAGCGCCTCGTGGCGCTCGACGATGCGACCGAGCGCGCGCCGAAGCGCGGCGACGTCGAGCGCACCGCTCACCGTCCACCCGCAGGGTACGTGGTAGGCGCTGCCCGCTCCCCTGACCTGCGCGAGGAACCACAGGCGTTGCTGCGCGAAGGACGGCTGCTCGCAAGCGCCGCGTTCATGACGGGTCAGCGCGGGCAGCAGCGATGGCGCCGCGCCGGCCACCGCCTCGGCGAAGGCGGCAAGCGTGGGGCCGGCGATGAGCGCGCGGAACGGCACGTCCACGCCCATGGCGCTGCGCAGGCGCGAGATGGCCTGGATGGCCAGCAGCGAGTTTCCGCCCAGTTCGAGGAAGCCGTCGTGTCGCCCTGCCCGATCCACCTTGAGCAGCCGGCACCAGATGTCCGCGATCGCGGTTTCGACATCGTTCCGCGGCGGCTCGAACGCGCGGCTGACGAAATCCCCGTGCCGCGGGGCAGGCAGGGCCTTGACGTCCAGCTTGCCGTTCAGCGTCAACGGCAAGCGCTCCAGCTGCACGAAGGCCGCCGGCAGCATGTACTCGGGCAGGCGCTCGGCGAGGTAGCTGCGCAGCGCGGGAACATCCAGCGGCGCGCAAGCGGCGCAATACGCGACCAGGCGCTTGTTGCCCGGCGAATCCTCGCGGGCGAGCACCGCCGCCTCGGCCACGCCGGGCCATGCCGCCAGTTTCGCTTCGATCTCGCCGGGTTCGATGCGGAAGCCGCGTATCTTCACCTGGAAATCGTCGCGCCCCAGGAACTCGATGTTGCCATCGGGCAGCCACCGTCCAAGATCGCCCGTCCTGTACATGCGCGCGCCGGGTTCGACGGCGAACGGATCGGCGACGAAGCGCGCATCGGTCAAGTCCGGACGATGCAGATAGCCCCGCGCCACGCCGGCGCCGCCGACATGAAGCTCGCCAGGCACACCGACCGGCACCGGCTGGCCATGCGTGTCGAGGATGTAGATGCGGGCATGCGCCACCGGGCGACCGATCGGCGCATGGCGATGCCGCTCGGCCATTTCCTGGTACGCGGTGCAGAACACCGTGGCTTCGGTCGGCCCGTAGCCATTGACGATGGCCAACCCCGGCGTGGCGGCCTGCAGCCAGTGCAGGTCGGCCTCGTGGAGCGGCTCCACGCCCACCAGCAGCTGCCTGAAAGGCAGCGCCCGCGGCGCGTTCTCCAGCAGGCCGCGCAGGCTGCGCACGAAGAACGGAGGCAGGTAGCCGAAGCTGATGTCGTTGCGCACGAACCAGTCCAGCAGCGCCGGCGGATCGGCGCGAATGGCCTCGGGAACGAGGTTCAACGTGCCGCCCGCGGCAAGGGTCGCGAACATCTCGAACACGGAAACGTCGAAGCTGAAGCTGGTCCACATCGACGCCTGGAATCGCCGGTTCGAGCGGAAAGCCTCGAAGCGGGAGGCCCAGTCGGCAAGCAGGTTCGACACGTTGCCGTGCTCCACCATCACGGCCTTGGGCGTGCCGGTCGACCCGGACGTGTAGATCACATAGGCCAACCTGCGCGCGACAGGGTGGCTGTCCACCGGCGCCGGATTCGTCGCCGACGTGTCATCGGCGTACGCATCCAGGTCGAGCTGCGGCACGGCGGCCGCCCATGCCGGCGCAGCGTCGCCTCGCTGCAGCAGCACTTTCGACGCACTGTCCGTCAGCATGAAACGCAAGCGATCCTCGGGGTAGTCCGGATCGAGCGGCACGTAACCGCCGCCTGCCTTGAGCACGCCGAGGATGCCTACCAGCATCTCCGGGCCGCGCCCCACGCAGATCGCCACGCGATCGTCCGGCTGCACGCCGAGACATCGCAGCCGGTGTGCCAACCCGTTGGCGCGGGCGTTCAACTCGCCGTAGGTCAGGCGCCGGTCGTCGAGCACCACCGCGTCGACGTGCGGATGGCGGGCGGCCTGCTCCTCGAACAGCTCGTGGATGCCGCGATCCCCCGGCAAGGGGAGCTCCGTGGCGTTCCACGTCTCGACGACGAGCCGGCGCTCGGCGTCGGACAGGATCGGCAGGCGCATGACGTCGGCGGTCTCGTCGGCCAGCATGCCCGCCAGCAATTGGCGGTAGTGCCCGGCGATCCGCTCTGCGGTATCGCGATCGAACAGGGCGGCGGCGCAGGACAGCCGGCCGCTGATCTCCCCATCGGCAACCCGCACCGACAGCACCAGATCGCAGCGCGCGCCCGCATCGCCCATGTCCACGTCGTTCCGAGGTGAATCCGGCAACTCCCGGATGCCGGCGCCAGCGTGTTCCATCACGAACATCGCCTGGAACAACGGGTGATGCGAAGCGTTTCGCGGCAGACCGAGCAGCTCGACGAGCCGAGCCGGAGGGATGTCGCCATGCTGCGCGGCGTCCAGCGCGCGTCGGGCCGTGCGGCGCAGAAGTTCGGCCACGCTCGGTTGACCCGACAGGTCCATCCGCATCGCAAGAACACCGGCGGCGGCCCCGCTCGCTGGCGTCGGTTCGACCTGGCCCGGCAGCGGCATGCGCGTCCCGACGACGACGTCGTCCTGGCGGGAAAGACGCGCAAGCAGCGTGGCCCATGCCGCCAGCAACAGGGTGCCGCGCTCGTGCGCCGGCGCATCGAGGCGATCGGCCGCCATCCTGCCCAGAGCAAAATCCACGACCCACTCTTCGGCGCCCAACACGGCCGGGCGCGGGTAATCGGTCTGAATCGTCAGGAGCTCGGGGGCACCCGAGAGGGCCGCTTTCCAGAACGCTTCCTGTTTGCGGGACAACTCGTCCTTTCGTCCAATGTCGATGCTCACCTGTCGCTCCTTGCCCGGAAAATGGATGGAAAACCTTCATGCCACCGGCGCGGGAAACGAACGCCACGACGGCGCGCGCTGCCCGATCCCACTATGCTTGCCCCCGACTCCCGGCACCGCTTGCGGCACCAAAGATGGTCCGCGGCCTCGATTGCGTCGGGAGCCGATGGACGCAGGGAGACATTCTTGACAGCGCAAGACAGATCCAGCCGACTCTCGCCCGAATGCGACGGGCACGACGCGCTGCTGCGCAGCGCACGCTGGCTGGAAGTGGGCGATGATGACCCACGAGTGCCCCCGGCCTTCGTGATCGAGTTCTCTTCCGCGGCGTTCGCCCTGCCTGCCTTCGAGCAGCATGGCGTGCCGCTTCCGGCTGCACTGCAGAGGGCCGTGCCCAAACGGCAGGCCGAGTTTCTGGCGGGCCGGATCGCGGCCCGCCACGCGATCGAGCGCCTCGGCGTCGTTGCGTCGATTCCGGGCATCGGATCATCGAGGGAACCACGGTGGCAGCCGGGCGTGACGGGAAGCATCACGCACACGCGCGACCTCGCTGGCGCAATCGCCGTCGAGGCGTCGGCCGTGAGGGGCATCGGCATCGACTTCGAGGAGGTCATCGAGGCCGCCGCCCGCGACGCGGTGCGGGAACTCGCCTTCACGCCGGGCGAACTCGCCTTGCTGGAGAAGCAGCACGGTCACTTGTCCGACGACATGCTCCTCACGATCGCGTTCTCCGCCAAGGAGAGTCTTTTCAAGGGCGCGCACGCGGCAGCGGGCCGCTACTTCGATTTCAGCGCCGCGCGGGTTTCCGCCTTGGACGCAGATGCCGGCCGCCTGACCCTGACGCTGGCGGAAACGCTCTGCCCCGACCTGCCGGAAGGCAGCTGCCACCCCGTCAGCTTCAGGATGCTCCGCCCCGACACGGTCGCGACCAGCTTCGTCTGGTGAAGGCGGCGACACCGCGCTCGCCTTCCGTCGCCGCCGACAACTCATCCGAAAATCCCCCGCCGAAGCCCCCCAACGACGCGCGCACAGCCCGCGCCACCGTTCAACCGATCTGCTGCAGCATCGCCCCATGCTGCAGCAGCGGGTCGACCAGCCAGTGGTCGAGCAGCAGGAAGGCGAACAAGGCCATCAGGTACACGATGGAGTACTTGAATACTTTCATCGGGTACAGCTCGTCGGGCGGGTTGAGCAGGCGGATCGCGTAGTAGAGGAAGCCCGCGTCGAGCACGATCGCACCAGCCAGGTAGAGCAACCCGCTCATGCCGGTGATCGCCGGCAGCAGGGTCACCAGCACCAGCAGGATCGTGTAGAACAGCACCTGCCAGCGGGTGTAGACCACGCCGTGGGTGACCGGCAGCATCGGCACGCCGGCGCGCGCGTAATCCTCGCGGCGGAAAATCGCCAGCGCCCAGAAGTGCGGCGGCGTCCACACGAAGATGATCAGGCACAGCTGCAGCGCGAATGCGTGCAACTCGCCGGTGACCGCGGTCCAGCCCAGCACCGGCGGGATCGCGCCGGCGAGGCCGCCGATCACGATGTTCTGCGGCGTGGCGCGCTTCAGGTAACGGGTGTAGACCAGCGCGTAGCCGATCAGTCCGCCGAAGGTCAGCAGTGCGGTCAGCGTGTTGACCAGCAGCGCCAGCACCAGCATCGAGGCGATGCCCAGCAGTACCGCGAACGCCAGCGCCTGGTGCGCGGTGAGTTTGCCGGTGGCCAGCGGGCGGCGGGCGGTGCGCACCATCAGTTTGTCGATCCGCTCGTCGATCAGGTGGTTGAACGCCGCCGCCGAACCGGACGCCATCCAGATGCCCAGCGTGCCGAACACCAGCCCGCGCCACGGCGGCAGGCCGGGCACGGCGAGGAACATGCCGATCACGGCGCAGAACACCAGCAAGGCGACGACGCGCGGCTTGGTCAGCTGCAGATATTCGCGGATCAACTCCATCTCGCTCACGACTCCTCTGATATCGGCACGGCCGCCTGCGTGCGCGCCAACGTCGCCAGCAGGGCAAACAACAGCAAGGCCGCCACGCCATTGTGCGCGGTGGCCACCGGCAGCGGCAGGCCGAAATACACGTTGCTGATGCCCAGCGTCACCTGGGCCAGCAGGATCAGCGCGATCGCCAGCGCGTGCGCCCGCAAACCCCGGCGCGCCGCTTTGAACGCCAGCCAGCCGAGATAGCAGAACACCACCAGCGCGCCGATCCGGTGCGCGATCTGGATCGCGCTGCGCGCGGCCATGTCCAGCACGCCGCCTTCGTAGTTGACGCCGATGCCGCGCCACAGGATGAAGCCTTCGCGGAAATCCGTCGGCGGCGCCCACTGGCCCAGGCACTGCGGGAACGAGCCCGGGCCGTAGCCGCAGGCCAGCGCCGCGTAGTTGGACGAGGTCCAGCCGCCCAGCGCGATCTGGCACGCCAGCAGCACCACGCCCGCCACCACCAGGCTGCGCAGCGCGGCCAGGCGCTGGTCCGGCGCGGCGACGCCGGCGAAACGCAGCGCCACGTACGAGAGCAGGCCGAAGGTGAGCATGCCGCCGAGCAGGTGGCTGGTGACCACCACCGGTTTCAGCAGCAAGGTGACCGTCCACATGCCGAGCATGGCCTGGAACACGATCACCGCGAACACCAGCACGCTGATCCGCCGCGCGCCGCCGCCACCGAGTCGCCACGCGCCGAACAGCGGCGCGGCGATCGCCACGCCCGCCAGCACCGACGAGAACACATGCTCGCCGCGCATGTACATGGTCACGCCGATCGCCGCGCATATCGCGCCGACCACCACCATCGCGCGCACGCGCCGGTCCCGCCACGCGGCGGCCAGCGCCAGCACCAGCACCATCACGCCCAGCGTGCCGGCGAGGAAGCGATGCACCTGCTCGCGCCACGCCTTGTGCGCCTCGTACGGACGGTCCGGGAACGCCGCGTCGGCGTGCGCCACCGCCTGCGCGTGCTGCGGCCAGGTGACCTGGCCGTAGCAGGTGGGCCAGTCCGGACAGGACAGCCCGGCGTTGGACAGCCGCACGAAGGCGCCGAACATCACCAGGCCGAAGGCGAACAGCGCCGCCAGCAGCGACAAGCCGCGCAGAAACTTCCGCTGACGCGCCGACATCACTTGATCACCTTGCGCATGTCGCGCAGCAGGCCGGCGGCATCGAAGCCGGGCGGATAGAACGACAGCGCGGTGCCGTTGGATTCCACCAGCAGCGCGCCGACGCTGTCGGACGTGGCGGGTCGATAGCCGTCGAGCTTGCCGTCGACATCGCGGCCGGTTTGCCAGTACGTCGACATCGCCTCGCGTGCCGCCGCATCGGCAGGCGGCGTGCCCAGGTAGAGCAGGCGCAGGCGATCCTGCTTGTGGTTCAGCATCACCCGCGCCTTGGCCATGGCGGTGAGCGTGGCCAGGCATTGCATGGCGCAATCCGGGCCGGCCAGCGCCACCAGGGTCATCCGCGGCTCGCTGTCGCGCCAGGCGTAATCGCCGCCATCGGCCAGCACGACGCGCAGGTGCTCGTCGAGGAAATTGCGCTGCGGCACGATCGGCTGGCCGTTGCCCTTGGTGCCCGGCTGCCAGCCGGCAAAGGTGAGCACGCCGGCGGCGATCATGGGCGCCAGGAACACCAGTGCGATCAGCAACAGGTGGATGCGGCTCTTGCGCGTGCGGTTGGGGTCAGCGGTGTTCATCGTGGACATTCATCACAGGACATCGGTGGGGTCATCATCGCCCGCGCGGAGGGCGCTTGCGATGCAGCACCAGCAGGATCACCACCGCGGCGACGGCGAAGGCAAACCACTGGAACGCATAGGCGCGGTGTCGCGCCGGCGGCATCGAGAGGTCGAGCGTGTGCTGGCGCACGTAGATCGAGGAGGCGTCCGCATCCAGCGCCAGCACGCGCGGGTACAAGGGCCGGCCGAGGTCGGCGGCCACCTGGCCCATCGCCAGGTAGATGCTCTGCTTCGGCCAGCGGGTCTGCCGCGCCAGCGCATTGCCGCCCATCTCGAAACCGGTCGGCGGCGGCGGCACGTACAAGCCGCGCAGCTCGACCGGCGTGGCCGGCAACGGCGGCAGTTGCGGCGCCTTGCCGTTGCCGCTGCCGGGCAGGAAACCCAGGTCGACCAGCAGCAGCGGCGCGTGCCCGGCCAGTTCGAACGGCGCAAACACCTCCACGCCGCCGCGCTCGTCATGCTTGGGGTTGTCCAGCAGATAGAGCCGGTCGGCAAGGTAACGGCCGTGCACCTGCACGCGCGGAAAGCTGCCCGCCGGCGGCGTGGCGGCCACCATGGCGAAGTCCTGCGATGGCGCGGTTTCCGCTGCGGCATAGCGCCGCAGCAGCGATTCCTTGAAGTCGGCGCGATGCAGTTGCCACACGCCCAGGCGCAGGAACAGCAAGGCGCCGGCCGCCGTCAGCAGCAACGCCCACCACGACGGACGGCGAAAGCCGTTCACGCGGTGCGGCTGCCGCGGGTGGCTATACTGCCGCTGTCGAAATCGCTCGGACCGATCACGTGGAAACCATCTACAAAGTCGCGCTGGTGGTGGTACTGCTGGTGGTGATCTTCAATCTCGGCCAGGCGCTGTTCTTCATGATGAAGGACAAGGACGACGACCGACGAACGGTTTGGGCGCTGACCCGCCGCATCGGCCTGTCGCTGGTGCTGATCGGCATGGTCGTGCTGGGCATCTGGATGGGCTGGCTGCACCCGCACGGCGTCAGCCCGTAATTGTAGCGGTTGTGCCGCCCCGGCGTTGCCGCGGCGCGCGCCACGTCGATCAGGCTTGCCCGCCGACCCGGTAATAGTCGCGATACCAGCGCACGAAATTCGCTACGCCCTCCTCCACGCCCACCCGCGGCCGGTAGCCGACCGAGGCGATCAGGTCGGAGATGTCGGCCTCGGTGTCCGGCACGTCGCCGGCCTGCAGCGGCAGCATCTCCATCTGCGCCTTGCGACCCAGGCACTGTTCGAGCACCTCGATGTAGCGCAGCAGCTCCACCGGCTGCTCGTTGCCGATGTTGTAGATGCGGTATGGCGCCACCCCGCTGCTGGCCGGGTCGGGTGCGTTGCCGTCCCAGCCGCGGTCCTTGCCGGGGATCTTGTCCAGCGTGCGCACGACGCCCTCGACGATGTCGTCGACGTAGGTGAAGCTGCGCTTGTGGTGGCCGTGGTTGAACACCTTGATCGGCTCGCCCGCCAGGATCGCGCGGGTGAACAGGAACAACGCCATGTCCGGCCGGCCCCACGGCCCGTAGACGGTGAAGAAGCGCAGCCCCGTGCACGGCAGGCCGTACAGGTGCGCGTAGCTGTGCGCCATCATCTCGTTGGCCTTCTTCGAGGCCGCGTACAGCGTCAGCGGATGCTCGGTCGACTGGTGCTCGGAGAACGGCATGCTGGTGTCGGCGCCATACACCGAACTGGTCGAGGCATAGACCAGGTGCTCGACGTCGTGATGGCGGCAGCCCTCGATGACGTGCAGGAAGCCGGTGACGTTGGTCGACACGTAGATGTGCGGGTTCTGCGCCGCGTAGCGCACGCCGGCCTGCGCGGCCAGGTTGATCACCCGCTGGGGCCGGTGCCGCGCGAACACCGCCTCGATCGCCGCGCGATCGGCAAGGTCGACGGGTTCGTGGCGGTAGCCCGGGCGATCGGCGAAGCGCGCCAGCCGCGCCTTCTTCAGCTCCACGTCGTAGTAGTCGCTGAGGTTGTCGATGCCGATCACCTCGTCGCCGCGCTCGAGCAGGTGCATGGCGACGTGGGAACCGATGAAGCCGGCGGTGCCGGTGACGAGGACTTTCATGCGGAAGCAGCCTGCGGCGGTGAAAACCCGCCCATGATACGCAGTCGCAAGGTGCAGCGCAGGTCTACAACCGGCCGTCGACCTCGGCGCGCGGCAGCACGTACTTGACGTCGTACAGCACGCTGGACGGCTTGCCGAACGCACGGATGCCGGCGCTGCCCAGCGCGGCGAACTGTCGATGGCCCACCGCCACGATGATCGCGTCGTAGGCGCCCGCGGCGGGAGCGTCGACCAGCTCCAGGCCGTATTCGTGCCTGGCCTCCGCCGCGTCGACCCATGGATCGAACACGTCCACCTCGGTGTTGTAGCCGCGCAGCGCGTGCACGATGTCCACCACGCGGGTGTTGCGCAGGTCCGGGCAGTTCTCCTTGAACGCCAGCCCCAGCACCAGGATGCGCGCGTGCACCGGATTGATGCTCTTGCGCACCATCAGCCGCACCACCTGGCCGGCGATGTACTCACCCATGCTGTCGTTGGTGCGCCGGCCGGCCAGGATCACGTCCGGGTGATGGCCCACTTCCTGCGCCTTGTGGGTGAGGTAATACGGATCGACGCTGATGCAGTGGCCGCCGACCAGACCCGGCCGGAACGGCAGGAAGTTCCACTTGGTGCCGGCCGCCTCGAGCACTTCCAGTGTGTCGATGCCCAGCGTGTTGAACAGCTTGGCGAGGTCGTTGACCAGCGCGATGTTGAGGTCGCGCTGGGTGTTCTCGATCACCTTGGCGGCCTCGGCCACCTTGATGCAGCTGGCCTGGTGAGTGCCGGCGGTGATGATCGAGCCGTACAGCCGGTTGACGAAGTCGGCTACCTCGGGGGTGGAGCCGGAGGTGACCTTGAGGATGCTGGTGACCCGGTGCTGCTTGTCACCCGGGTTGATCCGCTCCGGGCTGTAGCCGGCGAAGAAGTCGCGGTTGAAGACCAGCCCCGAGACGCGCTCCAGGATCGGGATGCAGACCTCCTCGGTGCAGCCGGGGTAGACGGTGGATTCGTACACCACGATGTCGCCACGCTCCAGCACCTGACCCAGGCTTTCGCTGGCCTTGACCAGCGGGGTCAGGTCGGGGCGCTTGGCCGCGTCGATCGGGGTGGGCACGGTGACGATGTAGACGTTGCACCCGCGGATGCCCTCCAGCTCGGCGCTGAAGCGCAGGCGGGTGGCCGCCGCCAGCTCGGCCGCATCGACCTCCAGCGTGTGGTCGTGGCCGGCGCGCAGCTCGTCCACCCGTGCGGCGCGGATGTCGAATCCGACCGTGTCGTAGCGCCGGCCGAACTCCACCGCCAACGGCAGGCCGACATAGCCCAGCCCGACGATGGCGACCCTGGTGTTTTCCAGCTGCTGCATAGGTAACTGTCCCGTGATTTCCTTGATGGGGCGCGGCGCGAAGCGGGCCGACGGCCGGTCCGGCGCAGTCCGCGCGCCGTGTCCGCATATCCGGTTGTCGACGTTCCTGCCGTGATATTCTGCACATTCTGAAAGACAATCAGGAGGATTGCCATGAAATCGTTGTGCCAACTGCTCATGCTCGGCCTGTTGCTCGTGCTTGCCGGCTGTGCCACCGGTCCCGGCTCGACGCAGGCACCTTCGGTGAACCCCGAAGCCCAGGCGGTCGCCGTCTACCATATCGGTGTGGACGATCAATTGCAGGTGTCGGTGTGGCACAACCCCGACCTGAGCGTCAGCGTACCCGTGCGCCCGGACGGCATGATCACGGTGCCGCTGATCGGCGACGTGCAGGCCGGCGGCCGCACGCCCGAACAGGTCGCCGCGGAGATCAAGGAAAAGCTCCAGGCCTACGTGCGCGACCCGCAGGTGGCGGTGATCCTCACCTCGCTGCGCAGCCATGAATACCTTTCGCGCGTGCGCGTGACCGGCGCGGTGCGCACGCCGGTGTCGATCCCCTACCGCCAGGGCATGACCGTGCTCGACGCGGTGCTCGCCGCCGGCGGCACCACCGAATTCGCCGCGCCCGACCGCACCGAGCTGTACCGCAAATCGGGCGACGCCACGCAGTCGTACGCGATCCGGCTGGACAGCATCCTGCAGAAGGGCAACCTGACGACCAACTACCCGGTGCAGCCGGGTGACGTCATCACCGTGCCGCAGCGGGCGTTCTGAGCTGCCGGCACAGGCACGCGAGTCGACCCGTCCATGAACGAAGAACCCAATCCCCTGCTGGCACTGCTCCCGGTGCTGTGGACCGAGGCCAAGCGACGACGCGTGTCGCTGGCGGTCATCTTTGCCTCGATCGCGATGCTGGCGCTGATCGCCGGCATCAACTGGCCGCAGCGCTACGACGCCTCGGTCACCATCCTGGCGCAGAAGAGCAGCATCATCACGCCGCTGATGGAAGGCGCCGCCGCCGCCACCGGCAACACCAACCGCGCCGGCATCGCCAAGGCGGTGATCTTCAGCCGCAAGGTCATGGACCAGGTGCTGGTGGCCGGCGGCTGGATGGCGCACAAACCCTCCCCGGTCGACCAGGACAAGCTGATCCAGGAGATCAAGGCGCGCACCCTGGTCACGATCTCGCGCGACAACCTCATCACCATCAGCTACCACGACAGCGACGCGCGGCGCGCCTTCGACGTGACGCGCACGTTCGGCCAGCTGTTCATCAGCGAAAGCGTGGCCTCGAAGATGAAGGAGAGCCGCGACGCCTTCGACTTCATCGACAGCCAGGTCGAGGCCTACCGCAAGAAGCTGACCGACGCGGAGAACAAGCTCAAGGACTACCGCAACGCCAACGCCGACGCGCGCCCGGGCAGCGAGGCCGACACCAACGCCAGCATCAGCCAGTTGCGCAACCAGATCGAGACGGCGCAGATGGACCTGATGGAGAAGCGCTCGCAGGCCGGCTCGCTGGAGCGCCAGCTCTCCGGCGAGTCGGAGGTCAACGCGGTGCAGACCTCCAACGGCATCTACGAAAGCCAGCTCGCCGAACTGCAGTCGAAACTGGACAAGCTGCGCCTGACCTACACCGACGAATATCCCGACGTGGTGCGTACCCGCCACCAGATCGAGGACCTGCGCCGCCTGCTGGCCAGCGCCGACCAGCAATCGGCCAAGGCGCCGCGCGCGATCGGCGACACCGGCACCAACGGCAGCGCCGTGCAGTTCAACCCGCTCTACCAGCAGATGCGCAGCCAGCTCGCCACCTTGCGCTCGGACATCGCCGCCACCACCGCGCGGCTGGGCGCGGCGCAGGCGCGGCTCGACTCCGAGCTTGACCGCAGCAAGCGCATCGCCAACTCCGAGGCGGTCACCGCCGAGCTGACCCGCGACTACACGGTCAACCGCGACGTCTACCAGGACCTGCTCAAGCGCCGCGAAAGCGCGCGGGTGTCGATGAACCTCGACTCCGACCAGGATGGCGCCTCGTTCGTGGTGCAGAACCCCGCGGTGATGCCGCTGGTGCCCTCGGGACTGCGCTTCATGCACTTCGGCATCGCCGGCATCCTCGCCGGCCTGGCGGTCCCGTTCGGCGTGCTGTTCGGCTTCGCCCGCTTCGATCCGCGCGTGCGCTCGGCGGAGCAACTGGAACAGGCGACCGGCCTGCCGGTACTGGCGACCGTTCCATTTTACCCGACACCGGGCGACCATCAGCGCGAGCGGCGGCGCAACCTGGCGCTGGTGGCGATCGTGCTGTGCGTGGTGCTGGCCTATGCGCTGCTGTTCTGGTTGAAGCTGAAGGGACTGGCATGAACGCTCGGGACGATGACAAGTCGGTAATCAACCTGCTCTCGCGCGAGCCCGAGGCCCGCGAACGGGCCGCGGCCGCCGGCGACGAGGCCAAGGCTGCGCCGGGCCATTCGATCGCGCTGATGTCGGAAACCGGTGCACTGGTGCCGCGGCAGCTGGAGGAGCGCCGGCTGATCCACCGCGACGAGTCGGTGCGAACGCAGTCCGATGCCTTCCGCGAGATCCGCACGCGCCTGCTGTGGCTCGGCGGCGAGCGCAACTTCGTGACCATGGTGGTGCCGGTCAGCCCCAAGTCGGGCGGCAGCTTCGTGGCGCGCAACCTGGCCCTCGCGTTCGCCTTCGACGAAGCCAAGACCAGCCTGCTGATCGACTGCAACCTGCGCTACCCGACCCAGCACGAGGCGCTGGGGGTGGCGCGCGGCAGCGAGGGCCTGATCAACTTCCTCGAACAGCCGTCGATCGGCATCAAGTCGATCATCTACGCGACCGGCATCCCGCGCCTGCGCCTGATCCCGGCCGGTTCCACGCGCGAGAACAGCGGCGAGTATTTCTCCTCGTTCCGCATGCGCGCGGTGGTCGATTCGCTGCGTTGCCGCTACCCGGACCGCTACCTGTTCCTGGACGGGCCGGCGATCAAGGGCTCGCCCGACGCGCGCATCCTCTCCGAGCTGGCCGACCAGGTGGTGGTGGTGGCCGGCTACGGCCGCGACACGCCGGCGGCGATCAGCCAGGCGGTGGCCAGTTTCGATGCGAACAAGGTGGCCGGAGTGGTGTTCAACCACGCACCGTGAGGCCGTCCGGCGGGGCGTTGCGACACTCCGCCCCACCGCACGGTTCCGCGCGGATCTGCCAGACTCGCAGCGCCAGGGGCAAGCCATCGGATGCGGTTTCCGCAGGTTCAGGGCTCGACGATCATGGACAAGACAAGGGGGCACGCACACATGTCGACATATCGCACCCGCAATTGCGTACTGGGGTCGATGCTGGTCATTGCCTCGACCGGCGCATCGGCGGCGCAGTTCGACTACGGCTGGCGCGTCGGCGTGGGCCACAGCGACAACATCGGCCTGACCGAAACCGACCCGATCAGCCAGAACATGCTGATCCCGGGCTTCGACTTCAGCTATCAGCAGGAAGGCTCCACCTTCCAGGCCGACGTGGTCGGCAACCTGGAGTACCGCGACTACCTGGCGCACGCCTTCGATAACCAGACGCTGGCCCAGCTCGCCGGCCAGGCGAACTGGACGGTGCTGCCCGAGCGACTGGATTTCACCGTGCGCGACGTGGCCAGCGTGCAGCCGCTGTCGACCTTCTCCAGCAATGCGCCAGACAACCAGCAGCAGACCAACGTGCTGACGCTGGGCCCGACCCTGCGTTTCCGGCTCAACCCGACCGTGCGCGGCCAGGCCGAACTGCGCTACATCGACAGCCGCGCGTCCAAGACCAACGAGTTCGATTCCTCGCGCGGCCTGCTGGCCTTGCGCCTGTTCAAGGATCTCAGCCCCACCGCATCGCTGTCGGCCAACGCGGAAACCGAGCGGGTGACCTTCGACCACGCCGACGCCGGTCCGGCCTACAACCGCACCCAGCTGTTCGTCAGCTCGGTCAGCCGCCTCAGCCAGCTCGACGTCAATGCCTCGCTGGGCTGGTCACGGCTCTCGTTCGACCAGGCGCAGTCGATCAACACGCCGCTGGCGCGGCTGAGCGTGGCCTGGCGCATGACCCCCAACAGCACCCTGCTGCTGCGCGGTGCGCGCCAGTACGGCGACGCGGCGGAAGACCTGATCAACCAGCTCGACCAGAACCCCGGCGAATCGGCGCTGGCCCCGCCGGCACCGTCGAACATCAACACCGGTGCCACCGTGATCAGCTCGCAGGTCTATACCGAGCGGCGCTACGAGGTGGTCTACACCTACGTCGGCACGCGCTGGAACCTGCGCATCGCGCCGCTGTACCGCAACTTCGATTACGTCAACGACCCCACCGACAGCCAGCGCGGCCGCGGCGGCACCCTCGGCCTCGACTACCGGCTGCACCCGCGCACCACGCTGTCGCTGTTCGGCAACACCGAGTCGATGGAATACAACACGATGGCGCGCACCGACCGCACCACCAACTTCGGCCTGATCCTTGCCACCCAGCGCACCGAGCACTGGAGCTGGAACGCGTCGTTCACCCGTCGGCTGCGTCACAGCGACACCGTCGGCGCCAGCTACCATGCCAACGAGATCTATCTCGGCGTGGCCTACCGGAGGTGACGGATGCGGGTCGAACCGGCACAACCGTGCCAATTCGGTAGCGGGGAGAGTCTGTTCGGTCTCTATCATCCGGTCGCCGGGCCGGCGCGCACGGCCATGCTGCTGTGCCCGCCGCTGGGCCAGGACATGATTCGCAGCCATCGCGTGTACCGCCAGCTCGCCGATGCGCTGGCGCTGCAAGGCGTCGCCGCGCTGCGCTTCGACTATTTCGGCACCGGCGACTCGGCCGGCGCCAGCGACGCCTGCGACTGGACCCGCTGCGTGGCCGACACGGTTGCCGCGGCGGCTGAACTGCGTGCACGCTCCGGCTGCAGCCGGGTGATCGGCTTCGGCGCACGACTGGGCGGCGCCATCGCGCTGGAAGCGGCCGCGGCCGGCCGCCTGGCGGAACTCTTGCTGTGGGACCCGCTGCTGGACGGCCACGAATCCGTGACCCGGCTGGACGCGGCGCAGGAGGCCCTGCGCGCGGACCCGATGCGCTTCCCCGCGCCGCGCAGCCGCGAGGACGCGGCCGATCAATGGCTGGGCTTTCCGGTCGGCGCCGACCTGCGCCGGCAGCTCGACGGCTGGCGCGCGACGCCGGCGACGATTCCCGTGCGCGTGTTCGCATCGCAGCCCGCCGCCACGCAAGCGGACTGGCCCGCGCAGCTCGGCGCCGGCAGCGCGGTCGTCGCGCTGTCGTCCACGGCAAGCTGGGATGTGCTGGATCGGCTGGAGCACGCCATCCTCGCCCCCGACCTGATCCGCGCCGTCGGCGACCACCTGCGAGCGGCGGCATGAGCACGGAACGCGCCTTCCGCTTCGGCCGCGCGCAGCACTTGGTCGGCGTGGCCGGGCTGCCCGATGCGGCGACACCTGCCGCGCCGGTCGGCGTGATCGTGCTGAATGCCGGCATGGTGCACCGGGTCGGGCCGTTCCGGCTGCACGTGGAACTCACCCGGCGGCTGAACGCCGACGGCTATCCCACCCTGCGCTTCGACCTTTCCTCGCTCGGCGACAGCAGCGCCGCCGACGAAGCGGGCTCGCAAGCGCAGCAGGTGAAGGCGGACGTCGCCGACGCGATGAGTCTGCTCGCCAGTCACGCCGGCTGCAGCCGCTTCGTGCTGCTCGGCCTGTGTTCCGGCGCGCAGAACGCGCACGGCGTGGCGCTCGACGAGCCGCGCGTGGCCGGCGCCGTCTTCCTCGATGGCTACGCCTACCGCACGCTGGGCTTTCGCCTGCGCCACTACCTGCCGCGGCTGTGGAGCGGCTCGCGCTGGCAACGCTTCATCAGCCGCAGCCTGCAGGCGCGCGCCAGCCAGGGCGACGACGTCTTCGCGGTACGTTTCCCGCCGCGCGAACAGGTGCAACGGGAACTGGCCGCCATGCTCGACCGCGGTCTCAGGCTGCACTTCATCTACAGCGGGGGGGTGACCCGCTACTTCAACCATCCGCGCCAGTTCCGCGAGTGCTTCGGGCGCCTGGCCGACCGCCCGCAGATCAGCGCGCGCCTGTTCGCCGGCAGCGACCACACCTACGCCCTGCAGGTGGATCGCCAGCGCCTGCTGGACGACATCGCGACGTGGTTGCGGGACAATTTTCCGATTTCCGGCGGGAGCAATCCATGAGCACGATCCTGGTCACCGGCGGCGCCGGCTACATCGGCAGCCACGTGGTGCAGCAGCTGAGCGAACGCGGCGAGCGGGTGGTGGTGCTGGACAACCTCGTCAGCGGCTTCGCCGACGCCGTGCGCGGCGCCGAGCTGGTGGTGGGCAACGTGGGCGATCAGCCGCTGGTGTCACGCGTGCTGGCCGAGCACAAGGTGGATGCAGTGATGCATTTCGCCGCGCACACGGTAGTGCCCGAATCGGTGCGCGACCCGCTGAAGTACTACGGCAACAACACCTGCAACACGCGCAACCTGCTCGCCTGCTGCGTCGAGGCCGGCGTGGACCGTTTCATCTTTTCCTCGACCGCGGCGGTGTACGGCACGCCGGCCAGCGGCGTGGCCGACGAGGACACGCCGCTGCAGCCGATCAATCCGTACGGCAGCTCCAAGCTGATGTCCGAGATGATGCTGCGCGACCTGGGCACCGCCGGCGCGATGCGCTACGTGATCCTGCGCTACTTCAACGTCGCCGGCTGCGACCCGCTCGGCCGCATCGGGCAATCCACGCCCAACGCCACCCTGCTGCTCAAGGTTGCCTGCGAGCATGCGGTGGGCAAGCGCCCGGGCCTGGCCATCTTCGGCACCGACTACGACACTCCCGACGGCACCGGCATCCGCGACTACATCCATGTCGAGGACCTGGCCGCGGCGCACCTGCGCGCGCTCGACCACCTGCGCACGGCCGGCGAGTCGCTGACGCTGAACTGCGGCTACGGCCACGGCTACAGCGTGCGCGAGGTGATCGAGACGGTGCGCCGGGTCAGCGGCGCGACGCTGCAGGTGACCGAGCAACCGCGCCGCGCGGGCGATCCGCCGATGCTGATCGCCCGCGCCGACCGCCTGCGCCAGCGCCTGGGCTGGGCGCCGCGCCACGACGACCTGGAGTTCATCGTGCGCACCGCGCTCGCGTGGGAACGCCAGCTGGCGGCACGGGACGCGGCCCGGTGACACGCGCAGCGCGCGGCTTCGTCCGGCGGCTGGGTGCACTGTTCGCCGGCCTCGGCCTGCTGCTCGCGACCGCGCACGCGCAAGGCGCCAGCGCGCCGCCGCCGATCGCCCGGCTGGCGCCGACCGGCATCGGCGCGCAGTGGCAGACGATCACCCTGCATCGCCACGGCGCCGTCGGCGATCGGGTGGCGGTGACTGTCGGCATCCCGTTCCCGCCCGGCATGCTGGACGACGCGCGACGGGTGCGCATCGAGGACGCGCGCGGCCAGCCCGTGCCGGCGCATGTCGAGGCCACGTTGCGCTGGCATTTCGACGGCGGCGGCATCCGCGCCGTGCGCGCGCAGTTCCACGCCACGCTGGCCGGCGACAGCGCGCAGCTGCGTTTCGCCCTCGCGCCGGTCGGCGCCACCGCGACCGCCGCGCCGGGCTGGGCCTACGCCGACGAGCTGGTGGACGGTGCCGACGGCGTGCGCGTGCCGGGGGTGCTGGCCACGCTCAGCCCGCAATGGATGACCGCTTCCCTGATCGCCGGCCCGCAAGTGCCGGCGGTACCCCCCGGCGCCTACGACCGCTACTTCGAAACCCAGTTCGCCTGGGCGCGCAAACTTCCGCGCAGCGACGGTTCGGCGTGGCTGTTCGATCGCCCCACCGCGCTGTTCCAGCAGTACGTGCGCACCGGCCGCGTCGATTACCTCGCCGCCGCGGTCCAGAGCTACCACTTCTACATGGCGCACATCCGCCGCTTCGGCGCACCGGGCTGGCCGCTGTGCGGCGGCGGTTTCAAGCTGGGCGAGGTGAACCCCTGCGACCCGAAGTACGTCTACATCCAGCCGACCCTGCTCGCGCTCGGCCTCACCGGCGACGACAGCCAGGACGACACGGCACTGGTCGAACGCATGGTGGGAGCGTGGGATACCGGCGGCTGGACCATTCCCGCCGGCCCCTACACCGGGCTCACCCAGAAGTTCTTCACCGAACGGCAGGCCGGGTTGGGCCTGCTGCAGATCGTCAGCGCGTGGGAACTCACCGGCAAGCGCGAATACCTGCAAGACATCGGCGATCGCGTGGGCTGGCTGTACCAGCACCAGCAGCACAATCCCGACGGCCTGGGCAATGACGGCTCCTGGCGCAGCAGCTGGGACATGCACGAAGGCAACCCGTACGACGCGGCCACCGACGTGCCGGGCAGCTCGCCGTGGATGACGCAGAACATCATCGACGGCCTGTGGCATGCCTGGCTGGCCACCGGGGACGCGCGCATCCCGCCGATGATCACCGCGTTCGGCCGCTACCTCGAGCGCTACGGCTGGATCGACGCCAAAACCGTGGCCACGGTCGGCAAGGACTGGCGCGACCCGTGCAGCGGACCCGGTGGCCAGATCAGCTGGTACTGGTCGTCGGCCCACGTCGACCGGGCCAGGCTGGTCGCCATCGAGAACTCCGACGGCTGGTACAGCGATTCGCACAACGTGGAGCTGACCCTGCCGGTGGCCGCCGCCCGCTATTTCAGCACCGACCCGCAGCTGCAGCATGCGCTGGACCGGCGCATGCATGCGCTGGCGTCGTCGTACGCCGTCGCCTGCGCGCGCAACGCCAGCACCGCGCGACGCTTCAACTGGAACCACCGCGGCACCGGCGTGGTGCAGTGGCTGATGCGCCAGGACGCGGGCAGCGGCGCCGCCCCGGCGCGCCCCTGACGCGCGTCGGTCAGGGCGATCGGCGCGGTCGCCTGCGCTTGGCGAAGGCGTGCCACACGTAGCGCAGCATGCACAGCGAGGCGCGCAGCAAGCCGAGCTTCTCGACCTGGCGATAGATCGTCCACTGCCAGCGCGCCGCGCGCAGCTTGTTGGCCGACAGCGACGACTCGCGCACCAGATACCAGGCCAGCGGTTCGGCGCTGTCCGCGCGCACCGCCGCGCCGGCGCGGCGAACCTGCTCCAGCCAGAACGCATAGTCCTCGTGGCCGATCCGACGGAACGGCACGTCGCCCAGCTCGCGCGCGTACAGGCCGGTGAGGTTGCCGATGAAATTGCTGGCCAGCATGTCGCGATGCTCCAGCCGCGCGGGCGGGTCCACCCGGCTGAGCACCCGGCCGTCTTCCGCCACCCGCCAGTACGCCGCGTAGCTGATGCGCTCGCCACTGGCGCGCAGGCTGGCCAGTTGCCGCTCCAGCTTGGCCGGGTGCCACCAGTCGTCGGCGTCCAGGAAGGCGACATAGTTGCCGCGCGCGACAGCCAGCGCGGCGTTGCGTGCAGCGGCCACGCCGCCGTTCGCCGGCTGGCGCTGCACGCGCACGCGCGCGTCGGCCTGCGCAAAGCCCTGCAGGATCGCCAGCGAATCGTCGTGCGAACCATCGTCCACCGCGACCAGCTCCAGGTTGCGATGGCTCTGCGCCAGCACCGACTCCACCGCCCGCGGCAACCACGCCGCGGCGTTGTACACCGGCATCACCACGCTGACCAGATCGCCGCCCAGCGCGGGCGTCGGGACAGCGGTCGTCGTCGGCGCGGCCGTCACGCGAACAGCTGCGGCAAGGTCGCGAGGGAGCGGAACCAGTCGGTGTCCAGCTCCGTCTCCACCGCCACGCGAGGGATGTCGTAGGCGTCCCAGCGATCGTAGCGGGCGTGCCCGCCGTAGTAGCTGAAGGCATGCTCCACGCCCGCTTCGCGCAGGCAGTCGCGGGTGATCTGGTCGAACGCGCCCCGGTTGCCGACCGGATAGCTGAAGCAGCGCATCGGCGCACCCAGTTCCTCGGCGAGCCGGCGCGCGCAACCCTGGATCTCGTCGCGCTGACCCTGCGCCGACATGCGCGACAACACCGGGTGATGCACCGTGTGCCCGCCGATGGTCATGCCCGCTGCCTGCATCTCGCGCAGCATGTCCCAGTCCATCCACAGCGCATCGCCGGCGCGCGGCCCGGCCCGGCCGGTGCCTGCAGCATCCGCCACGGCATCGAGAAACGCAGCGGTGGTCCGCTCCGGCATTTCCTTGTACTTGCGCAGCAGCCGGCGCACGGCGGCTTCGCGCTGCGGTTCGTCGAAGGCGATCGGCGCATCGAACCATGCCGGCAGGTGCAGCGCCTCGCGTCGGCTGCCGCGCACCATCCAGGCAATCTCGTCCCACCACGGCAGGCTCGGCGCGTCGATGAAACCGGTGGCGACGAAGAAGGTGGCGCTCACGCCTTCGCCGCGCAGGATCGGCAACGCCGTCTGGTAATTGTCGCGATAGCCGTCGTCGAAGGTGATCATCGCGTAGCGGCCGCGCTTGGCCGCGAGTACCCGCGGCAGGTCGGCCGGATCGATGATCTCCAGTTCCGTCCTGCAGAAGCGGATCTGCTCGGCGAACGCCTCGGCGCTGGCGCTCCACAGGCCGCGGTCGAATGGCGAATCCAGCGCGTCGCCGATGCGGTGGTAGTTGAGCACGAGCACGCCCGACCAGCGCACGGTCCGGTGCAGCAGTCGGCGCAGGCCACTGCGGCAAAGCAGGCGGGAAGCGATCGCTTTCTTCATGGGGAATGTCATGGCAATCGACCACGCGAAACCAGCTGGCCGACCTTCCTGCCCGCCCGCAACAACAGATGCCGAACCTCGCCGAACGCGGCACGCATCGTCGGCCTGCGACATGCCAGGCAGACCATGCCGCACTGCTCCGTCGTGAGCGATTTCTTGAACGCACTGGTTCCGCGCAGAAAGTCGTACCGATCCATCTCCCGACCGGCCAGTTGCGCCATCAGCAGCAAGTTCGCCGCCATCCCGGGGCTGTGGATGACCGCACGCTCGTCAGGCATGACCCCCAACTGATAGAGGTCGAACTTGCGGCCCGTCACGAAACCATAGAGCACCACGAAGGTGCTGGCCTGATGCGACAGGCGCGCCAGGATAACGCGTCCGCTGGCGACCCATTCGCGCACGAGGCGTCGATGAAACTCGGTGAACCGTGGCGCGGCGAAGCAACCCGGCCGCCCGTCGGCCATCCACCGCTCCTGGTGAATGCGGATCAACTCGTCGAAATAGCGCTCGGCTTCGGCCGCGTCCGCCAGTTCGAACACCGCGCCCGAGCGTTCGACCTTGCGCATCTCCTGGCGCGCGCGCATGCGGCTCTTGGACGACAGGCGCGCCAGGTAGGCCTCGAAGCCGTCCCCGATGAAGGCGATCGGACAGGCGTCACGGGAAACCGGTTGCAGGCGCGCGTGGCGCGGGAAGGCGCTGCGCCAGCGCAACAGTGCCGAATGTTCCGAGAGGTCGAGCAGCTCCAGCGTGTCCCAGGCCATGGCGTCGATCGCCCGCCATGCAGCCTTCGCGCAAGCCATCTCCTCGTCGGGCAGGTGCAGCAAGTCAAGGTAATCGGCGCAGACCTCCTCGAACTCCGCTTCGCCGGTGGAGAGGAAGCGCAGGCAGCGCACGCCGAGTCGGCCACCGCGGCCGACATCCAGGTACAGCGGCAGCACGCCGACCAGGCGCGCGCCGCGCCACAACGTGATGATGCGCAATCCGCCGCGGCCGTACACCGGGCCGTAGACGTCCCACCAATGGCGCAGCCAGGTGAAATCCAGCGGTGTCGATGCAGTGGGGCTGGCCTGGTACAGCGCGTCCCAGTCGGCGCGGATCGCGTCCCACGCGGCGACGTCCCCGATCACGCGCAAGCTCGGTGCTGACTCCGGCAAACCGTTTGTCCGCGAGGGCGCGCCCGTGCCTGGCGGCGCCTGGCTCACCGTCATGGCGACGCCACCGTGCGCTGGCGCAGATGCCGGCGGTGGGCCTGGAGCCAGTGGCGCAGCGCGGCCGGCAGGTAGCAGCCCACGAACAGTTCCCATGCCCGCTTCTGCAGCCACCGGTGGCGGATGCTGGCGAACAGGTGGGCGCGTGCCGCCGCCATGTCGTTGGCCTCGAAATGCAGCTCGCCGATCCATTCGTGGGCATCGGCCAGCGCGCCGTCGATCATCCGACGCGGCAGGTGGATCTCGTCGCGCGCGGTTTCGATCAGCGGAGCGATCGTGCGCAGGAAGTTGGTGGCGGTGTGGATGCGGTATTCCGCCCGGGTCAGCCGGTCGGGCATGCCACGCTGGTACTGGATGGTGGGCAGGTCGACGAAGCCCACCGGGCCATGGCGGCAGGTGCGCAGGTGGAAATCGAAGTCTTCGCCGGAATAGCGCAGGGTCTCGTCGAAGGCCACCACCTTTTCCAGCCGCTCGCGGCGGATCAGCACGGTGGAGGTATGCACCAGATTGCCCATGATCATCTGCGAGAAGATCATCCCGATGCGCAGCGGCGCGGCACCGACCACAGCCTCCATCGACGGCGCGAACGAGCGCAGCGGCACGCTGCGCTGGAACAGCCGATCATCGGGAAACAGCGCGTAGGTGCTGTACATGGTGCGGATGTACGCGCGGTTGAACACGCGCCCGTTCGGATCGATCGCCTCCATGTCGGTCCACACCATGCCCAGCTCGGGGAACTGCTGCATGCAGCGCAGCTGCAGCTCGATCTTCCAGGGTTGCCAGAAATCGTCCGAATCGAGCAGCGCCACGAACTCGCCGCGAGCCAGCCGCAGGCCATGGTTGCGCGCTGCCGCGACGCCGGCATTGGGCTGGGTGATGTAATGCAGGCGAGGCTCGTCGCCGTAGCGCTGCCGGACGAGTTCGGCCGTCTCGTCGGTGGAGCCGTCGTCGACGAGCAGGATCTCCAGCTCGGCGTGCGTCTGCGCAAGCACGCTGTCCAGCGTGCGCGCCAGGCAATAGGCACGATTGAACGTGGGGATGACTACGCTGACCAGTGCCATGGGTACCCGACCACTCCTGCATCCAGTGACAACACGAAGCCTCGACTCGCCTGCCACCATCCCTGCTGCGCCGGTCGCCCCCTGTCGCGCGTACCGTCGGCCGATCCCTCCCGGCCGCCGCGGGGCATCGAACCTCCGCAGGCGCTCGGGCAACGCCCGGAAACAGGGTCATTGTATGCGTTTTCCAGAGCGCCGGGCATCGCTTTTCACGCTTCATCCGGGCTCGCGGCCGGCACCGGCCGGACACCCCCGGACCCGGTTCAGGCAACCGGTTTGCGTGCGATGAAGTCGATCGAGGTGACGCACAGGCGCTCGGCCGGGATCGACGCGAATTGCGGGGCGATCTTCAGCTCTGCCAGCTCGCGCAGGCGCCGGGCCGGCGGCGAGGTCACCCGGGCCACGATGGCGAAACCGGCCGCCTCGGCGAACTCGACGAAGACGTCGGCGCGCAGCCGGTTCTGGTACAAAAACGCGTTGTTCCAGCGCCGCCACTGCGCATCGGTGTATTGCAGGTAATTGAGTTGGGTGATGCGGGAGTCGACATAGGCGTAGTGATCGCCGCAGTTGACCGAGTGGAACATGATCCCGCCGGGGCGCAGGATGCGCATCGCCTCGCGGAAGATCCCGCCGATGGCCTCCGGCGCCACGTGCTCCAGCACGCTGTTGGAGAACACGCAATCGATATGGTCCCGGGGCAACTCGGTACGGGCGGCATCGGCCGGTGCGCGGTAATCGACCACGCCGGCGGTCGCCGCGGCCAGGTCGGCACATCGCTCCAGTGCGGCGGCCAACTGCTGCTGGCGCTGACGCACCTCTGCCTCGGGCAGGCCGGCGACCTCGGCGATCAGGGCGACATGCCGCTCCAGCCCGCGCGCGCAGGCGCGCAGCAGATCGCGGCGCAGGTGCCGGGTGAGGTCGACGGTGACCACGCGCTGCGCACCGGCCAGGAAGCAGCACAGCGGAAAGGTGGGATACCAGCCACTGCCGATCTCGAACAGCCGCGCGCCCGCCATCGGCACGCCGACTTCGCGCAGCTGGTTGGCCATCAGCCGCCAGTCGTCGATCTTGATGTCGAACTCGCGATCGAAGTCGCGCAGCCCGCCGAACCGCCGCTGCAGCTGGTAGTGGACCGCGGCGCCGCCCGGCATCACGCCGAGCACCTTCTGCAGCATTCCCTTCGTGCGCCAGTCCATCTGTTTCCTCCCTCGAGGACGGAGATGATGCCGGGACCACGCCGCGGTGATCCGCGCGAGCGCGGCGCCGCTACGCCCCGGCAAGCCGGTGCGGTGGCGGCGGCAGCAGGAAATCGCGGAACGCATGCGGGTCGCCGCGATGCCCGGCCTCGGCAGCCTTGATGATGTTGTAGGTTTCGCGCGCCGTCACGTAGTGCAGCACGTAGCGCTTGCCGTCGTTGTAGGCGCGCTCCAGGTGCTGGTGCATGCGCTGCGCGGCGTCGCCGAGCAGGGTGTCCATGTCGCGCTCCTGGGTGCCGTGCGTGTGGACCTTGACGAACACCCACTCCGGCCGCCCCTCGACGTGGATGCCGGTTTTCACCCACGCGTCGACCCGCTCGGGCGTGGGCGGGCAGCCGCGGCGCACGTCCGCGTTCTCGATCCGCGGCAGCACGCCGAACTTGCGCTCGCGCCAGTTCAGCCCCAGCGGCCCCTGCACGATCATCAGGTCGCCGCTGGGCGTGCCGCCCACGCGCACCGGCACGCCGCTGTCGTGCGACTTGGGCCGCAGCGGGTCGTCGGTGGCGTAGTAGATCGCGTTGCTGGTTTTCGTCTGCGTGTCGCTGGGCGCCGACGGCAGGGTGAAGTCGGCGTAGCAGCCGAGTTCGCGCAGCAGGATCAGCTCGTTGTTGATGCCGCACCAGCGGCCGTCGGCGCGCGAATTGTCCAGGCTCCAGTTGCCGTGGATGAAGCCGAAGCGCAGCTGGCCGGTGGCCGGATCGCGCGGCAACGCGCCGTGGCGCTCGTGCAGCAGGTTGTTGAAGCGCTCGATGGTCTGGCGGAAGTTGGCCTCGTTGTCGTTGTCGTGGTGCAGGTGGATCTCGATCTCGCCGTAGCCCTCCGCGCAGAGCGCGGCGATCTTGTCCAGGTGTTCTTCCAGGTATTCCTCTTCCGGATAGAAGAACGTGTGCTGCGGCATCCGCCCGTCGGCGTCGCGGTGCATCGCGGCGAGGGCGCGGTAGTCACGGCACCAGCGGTCGACGCGCGCGCGCTGGGTGGCCAGGTCGACCTTGCCCCAGGCCGGCTCGAAATGGTCGACGAAGCAGAACATCACGTGGATCGGCCCGTCGACCGCCGGCGGCCGCCGGCGGCGCAGGTAGCCGCCCAGCCAGTACTGCATGTTGCGCGCGCGGATCGCCACGGTGACGGCGATGGCGATGGCGCACAGCGCCAGCAAACCCGCGATCAGCCAGGCGACGATCATGCGTGCACTCCTTCAGCCGTTGCGCCCAGGTCGGCGCCGGTGGGCAGCGGGCGGAACTCGAAACCCTCGGAACGCCACTGCGGCAGCAGCGTCTCCAGCATGCGGGTGCAGCAGTCGCTGTCGTCGTGCATCAGCAGCACGTCGCCCGGCCGCGGCGGCTGCGCGCGCATCGCCGCCACCAGTTCTGCCGGCGGCCGGTGCTGGTAGTCGAGGCTGTCGTAGGACCAGTACAGCAGGCGTCGCCGCTCGCGCGCGAGGCGCAGCGTGAGCGCCAGCGAGAACGCGCCGCTGGGCGGGCGTACGCCGTGGTGGCGCACGCCATCGAACGCCTGCAGCACCCGGTCGGTGCGGTCGATCTCGTCCATCATCCCGGCCAGCGACAGCCGGTTGAAATCCGGATGGCTCCAGGAGTGGTTGCCCAGCCGGTGCCCCTCGTCCAGCATGCGCCGTACCAGCTGCGGGTGGCGCTCGGCCTTGCTGCCGATCAGGAAGAACGTGGCGCGCACCTGGTGCTGCCGCAGCAGGTCGAGCAGGGCCGGCGTGTATTGCGGGTCGGGGCCGTCATCGAAGCTGAGGTACAGCTCGCGGGCGCCGCCGGGAGGCATGGCGGTGAGTACCACCGCAGCGGGCAGGCAACGCAGCAACCGCATGCGCTTCAACCAGCCGATCATGGCGACCATCCGTCGCTGCCGCGCACGCTGTGCCGGCACCGGCAGAAATCCTTGCTTGCAGGCATAATCCACCCTTGTCGTCGATGGCGTGCGCAGGGGCTGCTGCCGCCATCCGAATCCGACGCACAGGATATCTTCATTCGGCACCAAGCCGGGCGATTTTCGCATGTCCGCCGTCCTTCGGGCGGCCGCGCGGGGATCACGGCGCCGGCCCACACACCCACGTTTGCGATCCGCGGAGAGACGCGTGCTGCAGGGATATGGCCTGATCTACTTCGGCAACGACTGGTACGCGGAAAACCGTACCAGCAGCCATCACGTGGCCGAACGCCTGGCCCATGCCGCACCGCTGCTGTACGTCGACTCGCCCGGCATGCGCGCGCCGCAGGCCAGCGGGCGCGACCTGCGCCGCGCCTGGCGCAAGCTGCGCGCGGCCCTGCGCGCGCCGGTGCCGGTGCGCCCCAACCTGTGGCATTGCACCGTGCCGCAATTGCCGTTTCGGCGGGTGCCGGGGGTCGACTGGCTGAACCGCGTCTTCGGCCGCTGGGCGGTGCGCCGCGCCATGCGCGTGCTGGGCGACGTCACGCCGATCTCCTGGTTCGCGGTGCCGCACCCGGGTTTCCTGGCGCAGCAGCTGGGCGAGCGCCTGTGCGTGTACTACTGCATCGACGACTACGCGGCGCACCCGGGCGTGGACAGCGAGCTGATCGCCGCACGCGACCTCGATCTGACCCGCCGTGCCGACCTCGTCTTCGTCGCCCCGCCGGCGCTGCTGGAGGCCAAGCGCGCCATCAACCCAGCCACCCGCTTCTCGCCCCATGGCGTCGACACGGCCCTGTTCGGCCAGGCGCGCGACCCCGCCACGGCGGTGCCGGCCGCGGCGCGGGAGCTCGCCCACCCGGTGGTGGGCTATTTCGGCTCCCTTCACGAATGGATCGACCTGGAACTGATCGAATGGCTGGCGCGCGAGCGCCCGCAGTGGAGCTTCCTGCTGGTCGGCCACGCCGCCGTGGACGTGTCGCGCCTGCGCGCGCTGGACAACGTGCGGCTGGTCGGCGCGCAGCCGTACCGCGAGCTGCCGCGCTGGGCCAAGGCATTCGACGTGGCGATCATCCCGTACCGGCACAACCGCCAGGTCGCGAACGCCAATCCGCTGAAGGTGCGCGAGTACCTGGCCACCGGCAAGCCGGTGGTCAGCGTGAGCCAGCCGGAGATCGACAAGTTCGCGCGCTGGGTCGAGATCGCGGCGGACCGGGACGGCTTCCTGCACGGTCTGGATCGGGCGCTGCGGGACGACACGCCGGCGGCAGCCGACGCGCGCGTGGCCGCGGTGGCCGGACAAACGTGGGACAACCGCGTGGACGAGGTGTTGCGCGAAGTATCATCGGCGCTTGCACGCAAGCAGGCATGAATCAGTGGAAACAACAGGGGACAGGATGAACGCGGGAATCGAAGGGAAGCTGCGCATCGCCATCGTGGGTGCCGGCTACGTGGCGCGCCACCACATCGCCGCGCTGCGCCGGCTCGAGTTCGTCGAGATCGTGGGCATCTGCGACATCGACACCAAGGCCGCGCAGGCGCTGGCCACCAGCTTCGGGATCGAGTTCGTCACCGGCGACTTCACCCGGCTCGCCGAGCGCCACCCGCATGCGGTGTACGTGCTCACGCCGCCGTCCAGCCACGCGCCGCTGACCCTGCAGGCGCTGGACATGGGCTGCCACGTGTTCGTGGAGAAGCCGATGGCCGACTCCGTCGCCGAGTGCGATGCGATGATCGCCAAGGCGCGCGACAAGGGCCTGTTGCTGTCGGTCGACCATTCCGACCATTTCGATCCGGTGGTGATGCAGGCGCAGGCCTGGGTCAAGGCCGGCCGCATCGGCGAGGTGCTGAGCTTCGACGTGCTGCGCAGCTCGGACTATCCGCCGTACGCGGGCGGCCCGCTGCCGGGCATGGTCAAGCAGGGCTCGTATCCGTTCCGCGACCTCGGCGTGCACGGCCTGTACGTGCTCGAATCCTTCCTCGGCCCGATCGGCGAGCTGGACGTGCGCTATCGCTCCAGCGGCCGCAGCACCAACCTGAAGTTCGACGAATGGGATGCCCGCGCACAATGCGCGGACGGCGTCGGCCGGCTGCTGCTGTCGTGGAACATCCGCCCGATGCAGAACCGCATCATCGTGCAGGGCACGCGCGGCATCATCGAGGCCGACCGTTTCCTGCAGATCTGCCGGATCAAGCGCGTGCTGCCCGGCCCGAAGTTCATCGGCATCGTGCTCACCGCCTTCACCAACGCCCTGCGCGACGTGGTGCGCGTGCCGTGGAACGTGCTGCGCTTCGCCACCGGCCGGCTGCGCCCCTCGCCCGGCATCCAGCACGGCGCGCAGGCATTTGCGCAGGCGCTGCATGAGGGCACCACGCCGCCGATCAGCGCGGAGGAAGGCCGCCGCCATGTCGCGCTGATGGAAACGGTGTGCGCGCAGGCGGATCGCGAACGGCGCGACGAACTGGCCGCGCGCATCGTGCCGCTGGCGCCGGTCGACGCGCTGGTGACGGGCGCCGCCGGTTTCCTCGGCCGCGCGCTGGTTGCCGCGCTGCGTGCACGCGGGCAATCGGTGCGCGTGCTGGTGCGCCGGGCCGACCCGGCCGCCGAGAGCGCCGGCATCCAGGTGGTGGTGGGCGATCTCGGCGATCCGGCGATCGTCGACCATGCCGTGCAGGGCGCGCGCGTGGTCTACCACGTCGGCGCGGCGATGCGCGGCGGCCCCGGCGACTTCGAGGCGGGCACCGTGTGGGGCACCCGCAATGTGGTCGACGCCTGCGCCAGGCATGCGGCGGAGCGGCTGGTCTACGTCAGCTCGCTCAGCGTGCTCGACCACGCCGGCCGCGATCCGGCGGTGGCCGTCACCGAAAACTCGGCGTTCGAGCCCTGGCCCGACCGCCGCGGCGCCTATACCCAGACCAAGCTCACCGCCGAAGGAATCGTCAGCGACGCGATCCGCGAGCGCGCGCTGCCGGCGGTGATCGTGCGCCCGGGCCAGATCGTGGGGCCGGGGGCCGAGCGCGTGACCCCGAACGGCACGCTGGCGCTGGCCGGGCGCTGGATCGCGGTCGGCCCGGCGCAGCAGACTCTGCCGCTGGTCTACGTCGACGATGTCGTCGACGCGCTGCTGCTGGCCGCGCACGCACCCGCCGCGACGGGCCGGATCTTCAACGTGGTCGACCCGCAGATCGTCACCCAGGGCGATTACCTGGCCAGGGTGAAGGGCAAGCTGGGCGACGAGCTGAAGCTGCTGCGCGTGCCCACCGGCGTGTTCATGGCGTTGGCTGCCGGCGTGGAACTGCTCGGCAAGCTGCTTCACCGCAGCGTGCCGCTGACCCGCTACCGGGTCCGCTCGCTGCGCCCGCTGGCCAACTTCGACATCAGTGCGGCACGCAGCGGACTGGGCTGGGAACCGCGCATCGGCTTGCAGAAGGGTTTCGAGCGGATGTTCGCGACGAACGCGCAAACAGGCAACGCGCCAGCGACAAAAGCCGACGACGCCTGACCGGCCCGCCCCGCGGGTCACGGGTGACCGGCAGCGACCTCGCACAACACCCGCTCCAGCCGGTCGACGTTGTCGTCCCAGCGAAAGCCCCGCGCGTGTTCGACGATGCGCTCGCCCTGCCATGCCCGGCCGGTGGCTTCCAGCAAGGCGGCGGACAACGCTGCCGGATCACGCACCGGCACCAGCATGCCGGCAAACTCCGGCAGCACTTCGGGGATGCCGCCGACCCGGCTGGCCACCACCGGGATACCGCAGGACATCGCCTCCAGCACCACGTTCGGCACCCCTTCGTTGTGGCTGGGCAGGCACAACAGGTCGGCGGCGCGGAACCAGTCGCCCAGTTGCGCATGCGGCACGGCACCGACCAGGCTGACGCGTTCGGCGCAGCCCAGGGCGGCGGCCCGCGCGAGCAGTTCGTCGCGGCAGGCGCCGGCGCCGGCGTAGACCAGGGCCGCCTGCGGCCGCTGCGCCAGCACGGCGGGAAACGCCTCCAGCAAGTCCAGACAACCCTTCGTCGATTTCAGATTGCCGACGTAGAGCAGCAACGGCTGCTCGGCGCCCAGGCCCAGGCGTTGTCGCGCCGCCTCGCGCGAACCGGGCGAGAACCGCTGCGCATCGACGCCGTTGTAGATCGTGTGCACCCGCGTCGGGTCGGCGCCCAGCGCCACCGCCTTGTCGGCCAGTGCCTGGCTCACCGCCACCACTGCGCCCGCACGGCGCAACGCCGCGCCGATCTGCGGCCGGCGCAACGCACCCTCGGCCATCACGTTCAGGTCGCTGCCGTGCACCTTGACCACGTAGGGGATGTTCAGCCGGCGCGCCAGCCAGCCAGAGGCCACCGCATCGGGATAGGCCCAGCTGGCCAGGATCGCGTCGTATTTTTCCGCGCGCAGGCGCCGGCCGTGCTGCAGCCACAGCGAAGCGAACCAGCACCCGGCATGCAGCGAGCGCAGTCCCGGCGGAAACACGAAAGTGAAGTGGTCACGACGCAGGCCGGGCACGTCGACCGTGCCGCGCACGCCGCCCAGCCGCTCGCGAAAATCCACCGCGGTCAGCACGTGCACCTCGTGGCGCTGGCCCAGGCGCTCGAACTGCTGCCGGTTGAACGCGCCGCGCAGCGGGTCCCACGGCGTGGGAAACAGGTTGGTGGTGATCAGCAGTTTCATGCGTCGGCCGGCTCCCGCTCGCCGCGATAGAGCGATTCGTAGCGCGCGGCCATGCGCTCCAGCGAGCCTTCCGCCTCGACCCACGCGCGCCCGCGCGCGCCGAGTTCCTGCGCGGTCGCGGGCGCCTCCAGCAGCGCGATCATCGCCGCGGCCAGCGCATCCGCGTCGGCGGCCGGCACCAGCTTGCCATTCACGCCCTCGCGCACAATCTCGCCGTTGCCGCCCACCGCGGTGGCGACGATGGGCAGGGCGCTGGCGCAGGCTTCCAGCAATGCCATCGAATAACCCTCGCTGAGCGAGGACAGCGCGAACAGGTCGAGCCCGGGGAGCAGTTCGCGCACGTCGCTGCGATCGCCGAGAAAGCGCACGCTCCCGCCCGGCATCGTCGCAGCGGCAAGCTGCTCCAGCTCGGCGCGCAGTTCGCCGTCGCCGATCAGCAGCAGCACGACATCGGCCACGCGCTGGCGCACCACGGCGAAGGCGCGGATCAGGTTGGCCTGATCCTTGGTCCAGTTGAGCCGGCCCACGCTGCCGATCAGCCGCGCCTGCGGCGGCAGCGCCAGCCTCTCGCGCAGGCGCGCACGATGGTCGGGAGAGGCGGACAGAAACTGTTCCACGCGGATGCCGTTCGGCACCACGCAGGCCTTGCCCGGCGGCACGATGCCGCGGCGCACGGCGTCGTCGCGCGCGGCCGCGCACACCAGCGCCACCGCATCGGTGCGCGCCAGCGCGCGTCGGTACAGGCCCTCGCGCCGGCGCGAGTTGCGGTTGGCCCCCATGCCGTGGCGCGTGTTGACGACACGGCCGATGCCCAGCCCGGTGCTGGCCCAGACCGCGTGGTAGTGCGCCACCGCGTTGTGGGTGTGCAGCACTTCGGTGGCGGGTGTCGCCAGGGCGCGGCGCAGGCGCAGCAAGGCGCGCAGATCCGGCCCGCGGCGCTTGCCGCAGGCGTGCACGGGAATGCCCTGGGCGTCCAGCTCGTGCGCCAGCGCGCCGGCTTCGAACAGGCAGACCACGCGGCAGCGGTGACCCTGCCGCTGCTGCATGGTCACCAGGTCGATGACCATGCGTTCCAGGCCGCCGCGGTTGAGGTTCTCGACGACGTGGACGATGTTCATGCCGCGGGCGTGGCCGGCAGTTCGGAGATGCACACGCGCCACTTGCCGCTGGGCGTGAGCGGGATGTCGTCGACGAAATGGACGTTCAACTGCAGGCTGTCGCCGACCACCTTGGCCAGCTCGCGGCGGATGTAGGCGAGCGAGGCTTCGTCGAAGCCGGGACCACGCACCAGCGACAGTTCGAGCTGGTCGAGCCGGCGCTGCACCACCTGGAAGCGCACCAGCCCCGGCACGTCCTTGAGCATGTGCGGGAAGAACTCGCCGGGCAGCAGGTGGCCGGCCGGGGTGCGGATCGCGTCGAGCAGGCGGCCATCCACGCGCTGCAGCAGCGGCAAGCCGCGACCGCAACTGCAGACGTGGTCGCTCGCGGTGGCGACGTCTCCGTTGAGGTAGCGCACGAACGGCATGCCGTAGTTGAACAGGTCGGTGATCACCACCTCGCCCGGTTCGGTGACGGACGCACCGGGGTGCCGCTGCAACTCCACCACCAGGTGATCGGCGTTGACGTGCAGGCCTTCGCGACGCTCGCATTCGGAGGCTATCAGCATGAACTCGCGGCAGCCGTAGGTGTTGTACGCAGGGCAGCCGAATGCACGCTCGATGATCTCGCGCTGGAACTCGTGCAGCGACTCCGCGGCGCCGATGATGCTCCGCGGCGCGGCCACGCGGCGACCGGTGTCGAGCAGCCATTGCGCCAGCCGCACCAGCGGGCCGACGTAGCCGACGATGACCTGCGGGCGGTAGTCGTCGATCGCGTCGGCGTAGCCGGCCATGTTGGCCTCGGTCATGCCGAAGCTGTTGAGCACGCGCCGGGCGAACGCCGCGTTGTACACGCGGTCCTTGAACTGCTGGAGCCGGTGCGGCGTGCCCACGGCCCCGCCCCACACGAACAAGGTGCGCCGGCCCATGCGCGAGCCGGCCCAGTCGTAGCCGCGCCACATCACTGCAGTGCGCCGCTCGTAGCTCTCGCGGGTGTAGCCGAAACGCAGCGGATCACCAGTGGAGCCGCCGGTGGCCTTGGTCAGCACGCGGTCGTGCCAGCCCTCGGCCTGCAACGCATCGAAGTGCTGGCGGATGTCGGCCTTGGTCAGCACCGGCAGCTGCGCGTAGTCATCCAGGTTGCGGATGTCGGCGACGGCGATGCCGGCCTCGCGCCAGCGCTGCCGGTAATACGGAACCTTCTGCTCGCAGTGCTCCAGCAACCGCTTCAGGCGTTGCCACTGCAGCGCGGCGATCTGCTCCGGCGCCAGCCACTGGTCGCGCTGGTAGTCGGCCAGGTAGGCCAGCGTGTGCCGCCGTCGCAGGCCGCTCTCCCACAGCGGGTAGAGCACGCGGGAAAACGCCTTCTCGTACCACGATGTCTTCATGGATCCCCCCAGGCGCGCGCACCGGCCCACGCCAGCAGACGGCCGAGCGGACGCGGTCGACCGGCGGCGTAGCGCTGGTGCAGGCTCTGCAATTGGGCAATGTCGGCGCGACTCCAGCACTGCAACAACAGGGTCAGCAGCGCGTAGGACGCGGTCAGCACGAGCGCGCCCAGCAGCAGGGTCGGGATCGGCCCCAGCTGCGCCGCGTGGACCAGCGAGGCGAGCCCGGCGGCCAGCGCCGCCGCCAGCACGATGCGCAGCAGCCGCAGCCACTCCAGCTGCACGCCGCTGATGCGGATGCCGATGGTCAGGTAGGAGGCGGCGATGACGAACAACAGGATCACGATGGCCGCCACCGAACCGTACAGACCGAACCGCGCGATCAGCACGTAATCAAGCAGCATCTTCAGCACGCCAAGAATGATGGTGAGGATCAGCACCACGTTCTGCCGATCCGCACTGACCAGCAGGCTGGTGGCGCCCTGGGTCACCGTGCCCATGGCGCAGGCGAACAGGCACCAGCCGAACACCGGCGCCGCGGCGGCATAGGTCGCGCCGTACAGCAGGCCGATCACCGCGCCGGCGAAGGTGCCGCCGAAGGCCACCACCGGCGCCGCCAGCAGGGCGAGATAGCTGGTCACGGCGACGAAGCGCCGGCCGCCGGCCTCGCGCCCCTGGCTCTGCGCCTTGGCCATCATCGGCAGCAGTACCGCGCCGAACACGCCCGGCACCAGCAGCATGATCCCGGTCGCCAACTGGTAGGCGACCTTGAAATAGCCCGCCGAAGCGGCGCTGTCGAACAGGTTGAGGAACAGGATCTCCACGTCGCTGGCGATCAGGAAGCCCAGGATGATGGTGACCGAGACGATGCGCAGGTGCCGGCGCACCCGCTGCTGCAACACCTCGGGCACCGCCCCCGCGCCGGCATGCCGCGCCAGCAGGCGCCGCGCCTGGTGGCGCGAGGTGAGCAGGAACACCGCGCCGGAGATCAGGTAGACCACCAGGAACCAGAAGATCGACGCCCCCATCAGCATCGCCGCCGCCACCATCAGCAGGTTCAGCGGCGCGGAGATCAGGCTGACCTTGGCGGTGGCGTCGAACGCCTCGAAACCCTTGGCGACGGCGATGTTGAACATGTACGGCGCGCGCAACGCCACGGCGGCGGCAAGCATGACGAACTCGGTCACGCGCAGGTCGGCGGCGAAACGTGCGCCGAACAGCAGGTACAGCGCCAGCGCCAGCGCCATCACCGCGAGCAGGTGCCACATCTGCATGCGACGCAGGTAACGCACCACCGGCACGATCAGCTCGTGCTGGTCGGCGCCGCGCAGCTCGGCGACGAACTTGATCACGCCGGTGGTGATGCCCGAGTTGGTCGCCACCACGCCGATCGCGGCAAACCAGATGAACAGGCCGTAGATGCCGTAATGCTGCGGTCCCAGCTGGCGCGCGATCAGGATCGCCGCCAGCATCCCCAGCGAGTACTCGACGTAGATGCCGATCGAGGAAAACAGGGTGTTGCGCAAGGCGCCGCTGCGAATGCTCATGAGCCGATCAGCAAGATGGTGGTGATGACGTACAACGCCACGATGGTGGCCACCGACACGGCCAGCCAGCGCATCCAGTGATCGGTCAGGCGCAGCAGCGGCACGCCCGGCCAGCGCTGGCGCGCGCCCATGTAATGGCCCACCACCAGCGCGACCAGCAGGTACATCACCACGGTGTAGCTGCGGCTGAGGAAGAACGCCGCGGAGAACAGCCCGTACAGCGACAACAGCAGGGTGAACGCGATCGCCCGCTCGCCCTGCCACGTGCCGGCCTGCGCCGACTCGACGGCCGCTTCGGGCTGGTGGCGCATCACGGTCATCATCATCCAGAAGCCGTAGGTGGTGAATGCCAGCCACAGGGTGTAGCCCAGAAACCCGGTTTCGGCCAGCACCAGTACCCAGGAGTTGTGCGCGGTGAGCTGATTGTAGTCGGTGAAGTTGCCGGGGCCGACGCCGAGCAGCGGGTTGGAGAAGAACATGTGCATGCCCTCGTACCAGGCATCCACCCGGCCAAACGCCGATGACTCGTCCGGGTCCAGCTCCTGCATGCGCGAGGACAGCAGGCGCATCACCAGCAAACCCAGCACGCCGAGCACGCCGGCAGTGAACATGCCGCGGCGTCGCCACACGAAGATGCCGCCGACCACCAGCACCGCGAGCATGGCGCCGCGCGAATTGGTCAGGTAGATGCCGTACAGCAGCAGGCCCGCGGCGGCCAGCCACCAGATCCGGCGCAGGAACCCGCCCCCGCTGCTGAGGAAGAACGCCATCGGCAGCGTGGCGGCAAACAGCAGGCCCACGTCGTTGGGGTCGTTGAAAATGCCCACGTAGCGCACGCGCCCGTCCTCACCCAGCGGTACGCCGGTCCAGCCCATGCCGGTGTTCGCCTGCACGATGCTGTGCTGGGCCAGCACGCAGGCGCACAGCACGAACACCGCCATCGCGATGGTCACCCGGCGCTGCGTGGTGCAGGCGGAGGCGAAGACGAAGAACGCGATCACGATGGGGCCGAAACTCTCCAGCAGCGCAAGCGCGCCGCCGAACCAGTGGTTGGCGACCATCGACACCATGCCTACCAGCAGGAACACCGGCAACAACAGGAACTGCGGCGCGTCGAAATTCTTGCCGGCACGGATCATCCACGCCGCGAAAGCCAGCAGCAGCACCACCGGCAACAGCGGAATGCCCTCCAGCGCGGGCAAGAAATCCTGTGGCCGGACGATGGTGAGCGCGAGGTAGAGAAGGCTTAATGTGAACATGCGGCGTGATCAGGATCGAGCGCGTGACTCGGGGTGAAGAAACGACTGAGCCAGGCCATCACGATCGGTGCCGCGCCCCATGGACGGATGCACGCGTGCATTCGCTCGCCAACCCGCCCCGCACCGTCGGCGGGGCTGACACGATGGTAGCAGTCGCCGCGGGCGACAGGCTGGCACGGTGCACGTTCCGCGCACGCCCCTCGTCGAGCCCGCACCTCAGCCCCCTCCGAGGCGCTTGCGCAGACGCGACCACAGGGAACCTTCCGCCGGTCGCGGCGAACCCGCGCCGGCTTCGGGCAGCTCGACGGCCAGCGATGCCAGCGTGCCGGTGACCACGTTCAGCAGGCGCAGGCTCACGCCGGTCTCCTTGCGCACCCGGCTGGCGAACTCCACCGCCAGCATCGAGTGCCCGCCGAGGTCGAGGAAGTTGTCGTTGCGGCGAATCTCCTCGACGCCGATCAGCTCGCGCCAGAGGCCGGCGAGATACAGTTCGCGCGCATCGCTCATCGCGTCGGTCGCGGGCCCGGCCTGCCGGCCGGGACGCTGCTGCGCCACGACCGCCGCGGCGACGGGCTCGGGCAGTTGCTTGCGATCGATCTTGCCGTTGGGCGTCTTCGGCAGCTGCGCCAGGGTCTCGATGTGCTGCGGCAGCATGTAGCCGGGCAGGCGCTGGCGCAGGTGCTCGCGCAGCTCGCGGGCACCCGCCTCGACGTCGCCGTCCATCACCACGTACAGCACCATGCGCAGGTCGTTGTCGCCGAAGCGGCGCACCCCCGCCACGGATTCGTGCACCGCCGGGTGGCTGTCGGCGGCGGCCTCGATGTCGCCCAGCTCGATGCGGAAACCGCGAAGCTTGACCTGGTGGTCGACGCGCCCGTGGAAATGCAGCACGCCATGGCGCCAGGCACCCAGGTCGCCGCTGCGATACATGCGTGCGGTGCCGCCGACGAAGGGATCGTCGACGAAGCGCTCGGCGGTCAGCTCGGGCTGGAACAGATAGCCGGCGGCCACGCCATCGCCGCCGATCCAGATCTCGCCGATGACGCCCGACGGCAATGGCCTACCCTGCGCGTCCAGTACGTAGATCCGCGTGTTGGCGATCGGCTTGCCCAGCGGCACCGTATCGAGATCCGGGCGGATTCGCGCCACGCTGGACCAGATCGTGGTCTCGGTGGGGCCGTACAGATTCCAGAGCTCGCGGCAGCGCCCCGCCATGTTGCGCGCCAGTGCCGACGGCAGCGCTTCGCCGCCGACGAACAGGCGCAGCTGATCCAGCGCGCGATCCCGCCCGGCATCCTGCAACAGGCGCAGCACCGAGGGGGTCACCTGCAGCACGTTGCAGCCGCTGCGCTCGATCAGGTCCCACATCCGGTTCGGATCGTGCTGCTCCTCGTCGGTGGCGATCACCACGCGCCCGCCCACGGTCAGCGGCAGGTACAGCTCCAGCCCGGCAATGTCGAACGACAGCGTGGTGGCCGCGCACACGGTGTCGTCCCGGGTGAAACCCGGCTCGCGCGCCATCGCCAGCAGGAAGTTGACCAGGTTGCGGTGAAGCACGGCGACACCCTTGGGCTTGCCGGTGGAGCCGGAGGTGTACAGCACGTAAGCGGTGTCGTCGCCGTGCACCGGCGGCAAGTTGCCCTCGCCCGCCGGCTGCGCGGCCAGCGCGTCGACGTCGAGCAGTTCGCGACCTTCGGCGACCGCCGCCGGCAGCAGTGCCGCGTCGGTGACCAGCACATGGCGCAGCTGCGCATGCTCGGCCATGTACTGCAGGCGATCCGGCGGGAAGGTGGGGTCCAGCGGCACGTAGGCGGCGCCGCTGCGCAACACGCCGAGCACCGCCACCAGCATCGACAGGCTGCGCGCCACGCAGATGCCCACGCGGTCGCCGCGACCGAGGCCGTGACGACCCAGCGCCAGCGCGAGGTTGCGGCTGGCCTGGTCGAGCCACGCATAGTCGACGCGCTCGCCACCGCACTCGGCAGCGATGCGTTGCGGCGCGGCGCGCATCTGCGCCTCGATCAGCGCGGGCAGGCCCAGCGTGCGGTCGTAGTCCAGCGCGGTGGCGTTCCAGCCCGCGAGCACTTGCGTTCGTTCCGCCGCGTCCATCAGCTCGATGTCGCCCAGGGCGCGCTGCGGCGAGGCCACCGCCTGCGCCAGGATCTGCCGCAGGTAATCGATCCAGCGCGCCACGCTGGCGGCGTCGAAGATGTCGGTGTTGTAGGTGAGGCCGCCGGAAAGTCCCTGCGCGTGCTCGATGAACCACAGCCCGACGTCGTCAGCCGCGCCGTGCTGGAACACCGGGATGTTCTGGTGTTCCAGCTCGCCCCAGCGGCCCGGGCGCAGGCGCACGTCCTGGAACGAGAACATCGCCTGGCTCAGCGGCGGGCGGCTGTCGTCGCGGCGCAGGTCGAGGTCGATCACCAGTTGCTCGAACGGCACGTCGGCGCAGGCAAACGCATCGAGCACCACGCCACGCACCGCCTGCAGCGCGTCCAGGAACGAGGCGCCGTCTTCCAGCTGCACGCGCAGCGGCAGCGCGTTGACGAAGAAGCCCATCACCCGTTCCAGCTCGGGCGTGTCGCGACCGCGCACGGGCGTGTTCACGATCACCTCGCCCTGCCCGCTGAGCCGATGCAGCAGCACGCACCAGGCGGTCAGCAACACCATGAACAGCGTGCCCTGGCCCTGCTGGCCGAGCTGGCGCATGCCCGCCGCCTGGTCCGCCGGCAGATGGATCCACTCGGTGGCACCGGCGCCGCTCATGCGCGGCGGACGCGGGCGATCGACCGGCAACGCCAGCGGCTCCAGCGTGCCGGCCAGGCGCTTGCGCCAATGCGCCAGCTGGCGCTTCAGCTCGTCGCCACGCATCCATTGCGCATGCCACGCGGCGAAATCGGCGTACTCGACCGCCAGCGGCGGCAATGCAGGTTCCCGGCCGGCGGCACGCGCGGCGTACAGCGCCGACATCTCCTCGTACAGCAGGTCGAACGACCAGCCATCCCAGATCACGTGATGCGGCATGAAGAAGAACACGTGTTCGTCCGCAGCGAGCCGGAACAGCCTCACCCGGAACAGCGGCGGCGTGCCCAGGTCGAACGGCTCGGCGATCAGCTCCTCCAGCCGCCGGGCCAGCACGGCCTCGCGCCCGGCCGCGTCCACGCCGGAAAGATCCTCCAGCGGCAACGCGATCTCGAGCCCGGCATGGATGCGCTGGACCGCGGTCTTGTCGTCCAGCTCGATCGCCGTGCGCAAGGTCGGCTGGCGCCGCACCATGTCGCGCAGCGCCTGTTCGAAGGCCGCCACGTTCATCGGCCCGCGCAGGCGATGCGCGGACGGCGCGTGGTAGACCACCTGGCCGGGATTGAGCTGCTCCAGGTACCAGACGCGTTGCTGCATCAGCGAGAGCGGCGCGGTGCCGCGATCGGCGAGCCGCGGGATCGCCGGCGGCGCCGGGCGGGCCTGGGCCGGATCGGTGTCCAGCGCGCGGATCGCCGCCGCCATCGCGGCCACGCTGGGGGCGTCGAACGCGGCGCGCAACGACAGGGTCAACCCCAGTTCGCGATTGAGCCGGGCGATCCAGCGCGAGGCCAGCAGCGAATGGCCGCCCAGGTCGAAGAAGTCGTCGTCCACGCCCGGCGCGTCCACGCCGAGCGTCGCGGCCATCGCTGCGGCCACGCGCTGTTCGAGTTCATCGCGTGGCGCCTGCTGTTCGCGTGCTCCGCTGCCCGCCGCCGTGTCGGGTGCCGGCAATCGCGTGCGATCGACCTTGCCGTTGGGCGACAGCGGGATTGCCGGCAGCATCACGTAATGCGCCGGCACCATGTACTCGGGCAGGCTCGCGCGCAGGTGCGCGGACAGCGCCGCCGGATCGGCGCTGGCGCCAGCCGCGCCGGCGATGTACGCAACCAGGCGCATGTCGCCGGGGCGATCCTCGCGCGCCAGCACCACCGCCTGCGCCACCGCCGGGTGCGTGGCGAGGCGGTGTTCGATCTCGCCCAGCTCGATGCGGAAACCGCGCAGCTTCACCTGGAAATCGTTGCGGCCGAGGTATTCGATGTTGCCGTCCGCACGCCAGCGACCGAGGTCGCCGGTCTTGTACATGCGTGCGTCGGCGTCGTGGGCGAACGGATCGGGCAGGAAGCGCTCGGCGGTCAGCGTCTCGCGGTTGAGGTAGCCGCGACCGACCTGCACGCCGCCGATGAAGATCTCGCCGGCCACGCCCACCGGCACCGGCTGGCCATAGCCATCGAGGATGTAGATGCGCGTGTTGGCCACCGGGCGGCCGATCGGAATGTTCGATGCGTCGTCGCCGGCCACGCACGCCCACGCGGTGACATCCACCGCCGCCTCGGTCGGGCCGTACAGGTTGTGCAGGCCCACGCCGGGCAACTGGCGGAAAAACGCCGCGGCCAGTACCGCCGGCAGCGCCTCGCCGCTGCAGATCACCTGCTTGAGGCTGGCGCACGCCGCGGTATCGCCGTGGTCGAGGAAGGCGTGCAGCATCGAAGGCACGAAATGGATCGTGCTGACCTGCTCGCGCCGGATGGTATCGGCCAGGTAGGCCGGATCGCGATGGCCGCCGGCACGCGCCATCACCAGCCGCGCGCCGCTCATCAGCGGCAGGAAGAACTCCCACACCGAGACGTCGAAACTGCACGGCGTCTTCTGCAGCACCACGTCGCGTGCATCGACGGCGAACATCTCCTGCATCCAGCGCAGCCGGTTGACCACGCCGCGATGCTCGTTCATCGCGCCCTTCGGCAGGCCGGTGGAGCCGGAGGTGTAGATCACGTAGGCGAGGTGGCGGTCGTGCAGGCCGTTTGCCGCCGCGAGCGGGTTGGACGCCTCGCACGCGGCCCATGCCGGCGCGGCCTGGTCCAGCGCCAACGGCGGCACGGCCGGCGCCAGCGGCGCCAACCGCGGCACCAGCGCCTGCTGGGTCAGCAGCATCGCCGGCGCGCAGTCCTGCAGCATCCAGGCCAGGCGCTCGGGTGGATATTCCGGGTCGAGCGGCACGTACGCCGCGCCGGCCTTCAATATGGCCAGCAGGCCGACCACCAGCTCCAGCGAGCGCTCGGCGCAGATCGCCACGCGCTGGTCGGGGCGCACGCCGGACGCGCGCAGGTGGTGGGCGAGCCGATTGGCCCGCTCGTTCAACTCGGCGTAGCTCAGCGTTGCGCCTTCATGGCTGACGGCAATCGCCTGCGGCGTGCGCGCCACCTGCGCCTCGATCAGTTCATGGATGCACTGCCCGGCCGGATAGTCGACGTGGGTGGCATTGAACTTCTCCAGCACCTTGCGCTGCTCGATGTCGGCCAGCAGCGGCAGCCGACCGAACGCCGTGTCGTCGTCGGCGGCCATCGCCTGCAGCAGGGTCTGGTAGTGCCCCAGCCACTGGCGGATCGTGGCGCCGTCGAACAACTCGCGGTTGTACTGGCATTCCAGGCGCAGCTCGCCATGGCTTTGCACCGCGTTGATCGCCAGCTCGAAGTTCTCGTAGCGGCGCGGATTGCTGGCGAATTCCAGCTGCAGGCCGGGGAACGCCGAGTCCTCGTGGTCCAGCGCCTGGTCGATGTTGAACATCACGCTGACCAGCGGCAGGCGCGAAGGGTCGCGGCCGATGCGCAGCTTGCGCAGCAGGCTGCCGAAGGTGAGGCGCTGGTGTTCCAGCGCGTCGAGCAAGGTGGTTTGCGCCTGCTCGATGGCCAGCGCGGCGGGCCGGTCCAGGTCCGGCTCGAACAGCAGCGGCAAGGTATTGACGCAGTGGCCGACCAGGGCGTCGTGGCCGTCGATCGCCTGCCCGGCGGTGGGGATGCCGATCACCACCCGCGACTGGTGTGCCAGCCGGATCAGCAAGGCGGCGAAACTGCCCAGCAAGGTGGCGAACAGGCTGGCGCCCTGGCGCGCGCCGAGGCGGCGGATCGCCGCGACCAGTTCCGCATCCAGCGTCCAGTCCTCGCGAGCGGAGCCGAAGCTGCGGCGGGCCGGGCGCGGGCGATCGGTGGGCAGGTCGAGCACCGGGATCTCGCCGGTGAAGCGCGCCAGCCAGTACTGCTCGTCCTGCGCGTATGCGGCATCCGGCTGGCAGGCCTGGGCCAGCGCGTAGTCGGCGAACGTTTCGGCCGGCGGCAGCGCCTCCACCGCGTGGCCGAGCCGCTGCGCGTACAGCGTGCCCAGCTCGCGCACCAGCACCCACCACGACCAGCCGTCGCAGACGATGTGATGGGCGGTGAGGATGAGCACGTGATCGTCGTGCGCCAGGCGGAGCAACTCGCCGCGCAGCAGGTGGTCACGGCCCAGCGCGAACGGGGTTTCCACCACCGCGGCGCGACGCTCGGCCACGGCCTGCTCGCGCCGCGCCGGATCGGCGGCCGACAGGTCGAGCAACGGCAGCTCGAAGCTCACCTGCTCGCGTATGCACAGGGCTTCGCCATCCGGGCCGAAGCTGGCGCGCAGCGCATCGTGCCGATCCAGCAGCGACTGCAACGCCGCATGCAGCGCGGCCGCATCGAGCGCGCCGCGCAAGTGCAGCGAGACCGATTCGTTGTAGGCCAGCGAAGCCTCGGCGCCGAGCTGGTCGGCCAGCCAGATTTCGCGCTGCGGCTCGGTGCTGGGCACCACGCGCGACAGCGTGCCGTCGGCGAAGGGGTCGTAGTCGACGGCGAGCGCCGCGTCCCTGGCTGGGGTTCCGATGCTCATCGCGATCAACTTGCCTTGGTGTAGCTGCCCGGTTGCCCGGGAACCTGCACGAACCACGCCGGACGCCCGTCCGGTTCGCGGCCGATGCGCGCGCCAGGCAACGGCGGCTGGCGCGCGTCCATCACGTTGCGGGCGGTGGCGGTGCGCCGCGGCAGGAAGTCGGCCTCCTGCAGTTCGATCACCGAATCCTTCCAGGCCTGCGTGATCTGCCGGAAATCCGCCTCGCTGTGCGCGGAGGTGAAGAAGCAGGGGAAGTTGTCCAGGATGTGCACGCCGCGGCTGCGCATCATCGCGAACAGCAGATCCTGCAAGGGATGATCTTCCAGGAACTGGGTCTTCCAGAACGACGCGAAGTGCTTGACCGCGATCGGCGCCCCGACTTCGTCGCAGAACGCGTTGAGCTCGGCGGCCATCGCCGTGGTGCGCGCGTTGAGCCGCTCCTGCAGGCCGGCGCCCTGCTCCTTGATGTGTTCGAGCACCGCCTGCGCCGCCGCCAGCGCCAGCGGGTGGCGCACGAAGGTGCCGGCGAAATAGGTCACGCCCACGGTCGGCACCGAGTCGTCGCCGAACTGCCAGCTGCCGCCGTCGAGCGCATCCATGAACTCGCGCTTGCCGGCGATCACGCCGATCGGATAACCGCCGCCGACCACCTTGCCGTAGGTGGCGAGGTCCGCCTGGATGCCGAACAGCGCCTGGGTGCCGCCGGGATGGACGCGGAAGCCGGTGACGATCTCGTCGAAGATGCACAGCGTGCCGGACGCGGCGGTGATCTTGCGCACCTCGCGCAGGAAATCGACCGGCTGGAAGTCGGGCCGCCGGCTCTGCACCGGCTCGATCAGCACGGCGGCCAGCTCGTGCGCGCGCGCGCGGATGATCTCCAGCGATTCCGGCGTGCCGTAGTCCAGCACGATCACGTTCTCCGCCGTGTTGCGCATGATCCCGGGCGCGGCCGGCACCGCACGCAGCTTCTTCGTGCCGCGCACGATCACCTCGTCGATGATGCCGTGGTAGGAGCCGCTGAACAGCACCACGGTGCTGCGCCCGGTGACCGTGCGCGCGACCCGCAGCGCACCCAGTACGGCTTCCGAACCGGTGTTGCACAGGGCGGCGCGGTCGTGTCCGGTGACCTCGCACACCAGTCGCGCCACGTCGCCGGCGAGCGGATGCTGCGGGCCGATCTCGTAGCCGAGGTCGAGCTGGCGGCGGATGGCCTCCAGCACGAAATCCGGCTGCCAGCCGAACAGGCTCATGCCGAAGCCGTTCAGCGCATCCACGTATTCGTTGCCGTCCAGGTCCCACAGGCGCGAGCCCTTGGAGCGCTCGACCACCAGCGGGTAGACGATCTCCTTGGTCAGCGGGCGGAAGCCGTTCACCACGCGCGGGTCGGCCATGTGCGGGCGCTGCGCCTCGGTGTACTGCTTGGACTTGCGCGACCGCGCGACGTAGCGCTCGATGAAACGATCGAGCCGCTCGCGCTGGTGGCGGGACAGTTCCAGCTGGCCGTTGTCGATGCGCGCGATCGCGCCGAACGCCTTCTTGACGTCGTAGCGGGTGTGCGCCAGCGCCGCTTCCTCGTCGCGATCCGCGCTGGTCGACACGGGTGCTGCCGCCGGTGGCGTCGCCACGCTGGCCGGTGGTGCTGCTTGCTGTGCGGGCGCGACGGGTGCGGCGGCGCTCGCCGTTCCCCCGAGCAAGGCCAGCTGCTGTGCCATCAGTTGCATCTGCTGGTCGATCACGTGACGCACGTAGTCGTTGCCGCCCGCTCCCGCCGTCGGCAGCGCCGGCACGGCAAGCGTTGGCGCGGCGAGCGTCGGCGCAGCCACGGGGGCGGCGACCGGCGCGGCAACTGGCGCCGCCGTCGGCGCGTCCGGCGGCATCTGCTCGTCCAGCAACGCCGCCAGCCGGTCCAGGCTGGCGTGGTCGACCATCAACTGGCGGAACGTCACCTTGACCGGGAACACGCGCGACAGGTGCAGCGCGACCTGGGTCAGCATCAGGCTGTCCAGTCCGAGCTCGATGAAGTTGCTGGTGCTGTCGGCATCATCCAGTTCGATCCCGGTGATGTCCTCGAACACTGCCTTGAGCTGGTTCACCAGCCGGGGGCGGCGATCGGCGGGCGTGGCGACTTGCGGCATGGGGGCTTCCTCGGCCGCGGGCGCGGCGGCGACGGGTGTCGGCATGACGAACGATGGCGCCGGCGACGCGGCCGGCGCGGCGTCCAGCCAGCAACGCTGGCGTTCGAACGGATAGGTGGGCAGGCACACGCGGCGACGGCGCGCACGATGGTCGAGTCGAGTCGGATCCAGCGCCACGCCGCAGCACCAGAGCTGGCCCGCGGCCTGCAGCAGTGCGGCGCGCTCCGCGTCCGCCGCATCGGCCAGGCTGGGCACGGCGACGATGCGCTCGCGCGCGGCACCGAGTTGCTGCCGCGCCAGCGTGGTCAGCGTGTGGCGCGGCCCCACTTCCAGCAGCACGCGCGAGGGCGCGTCGAGCACCTTCGACAGCGCGCTGGAGAAGCGCACCGGCACGCGCAGATGCTGCGTCCAGTAATCGATCGAGCCGGCCTGCGCGGGATCGAGCCAGTCGCCCAGCGCAGTCGACACCAAGGGCAGCTGCGGGCGGCCCAGTTCGACGGCGGCAAGCGCCTCGCGGAACGGCGCCAGCACCGGCTCCATCATCGCCGAATGGAAGGCGTGCGAGGTCTGCAGCAGGCGCGCGGCGATGCCGTCGGCCTCGAGCGCCGCACGGAAATCCTCGATCGCGCCGGCTGGGCCGGCCACCACGCAGGCGCCCGGTGCGTTCTCCGCCGCCAGCGCCAGATCGGCTGGCAGGCGTGCCTGCAGCGCATCCAGCGGCAGCCGCACCGACAACATCGCGCCCCGCGGCTGCGCCTGCATCAGTTCGCCGCGTCGCGCCACCAGCGCGATCGCGTCGCGCAGGTTGAACACGCCGGCCAGCGTGGCCGCCACGAATTCGCCCACGCTGTGGCCGATCATCGCCGCCGGCGTGAGGCCCAGGCTCATCCACCACTGCGCCAGCGCGTACTCGATGGCGAAAGTCGCCGGCTGCATCACCGCCGTGGGCAGCAGCGCCGCCGGATCATCGGCGAACACGCGCGCGGCGAGATCGAAACCACCCTGCTCGCGCAAGGCCTCGGCGCAGGCGTCGAATGCGTCGCGGAACACCGGCTCGCCGGCATGCAGCGCGCGCCCCATGCCCGCGTACTGGGCGCCCTGGCCGGGGAACAGGAACACCACATCGCTCGCCTGCGCCGGCGTGCTGCGCGCCGCCGCAGCGGTTTCCGCGCTGGCCAGCTGCGCGCCGGCACGGTCAGCGGAGTCGGCAACCACCGCCAGTCGATGAGCGAAGGCCTTGCGTCCGACCATCAGGGTCCATGCCACGTCGGCAAGCTCGAGGTCGGGTGCGGCGTCCAGATGCGCGCCGAGCCGGGTAGCCGCCGTGCCAAGCGCAGTGGCCGTGCGCGCCGACAGCAACAGCAACTGCGGACCGGACGCCGGTTCGGCCGGCACCGTGGCCGGCGCCTCCTCCAGCACCACGTGCGCATTGGTGCCGCCCACGCCGAACGAACTCACGCCCGCGCGGCGCGGCACGCCGGGCGCGCTGGCCCAGTCCTGCAAGTGATCGTTGACCACGAACGGCGAGCGGGCGAAGTCGATTGTCGGGTTGGCCGCGGTGTAATGCAGGCTCGGCGGAATCCGCCGCTCGGCCAGCGCCAGCGCGGTCTTGATCACGCCGGTCGCGCCGGCGGCGATTACCAGATGGCCGACGTTGCTCTTGACCGAGCCGAGGCGGCAGAAGCCGGTGTCCGGCGTGTCGCGGCGGAAGGCCTTGACCAGGCCCTCGACCTCGATCGGATCGCCGATCGGCGTGGCCGTGCCGTGGGCCTCCACGTAGGAGATGCTGCGCGCGTCGACGCCGGCGTTGCGCTGGGCCATCGCGACCACCGCGGCCTGGCCCTCGCTGCTGGGCGCCATGAAGCTGGCCTTGGTGCCGCCGTCGTTGTTGATCGCGCCGCCACGGATCACCGCGATGATCGGGTCGCCATCGGCCTGTGCGTCGGCCAGCCGTCTCAGCAGCACCACCGCCGCGCCATCGCTGAATACCGTGCCGCGTGCCTCGGCGTCGAAGCTGCGCGTATGGCCGTCCGGCGACAGCATGGCGCCATCCTGGAACAGGTAGCCGCTGCGCGGCGGGCAGGTGATCGAGGCACCGCCGGCCAGCGCCATCTCGCACTGGCCGTTGCGCAGGCTCTCCATCGCCTGGCAGATCGCCACCAGCGAGGTGGAACAGGCGGTATGCACGCTCACCGCCGGGCCGGTGAGGTCGAGCTTGTGCGCCACCCGCGGCGCGATGAAATCCTTCTCGTTGTCCAGCATTACCTGGAACGCGCCGAGCTTCTCGACCTGGCCGGGATGCGCGCTGACGTGATGCTGGAAATAGGTCGCGTTGTACATGCCGGCGAACACGCCGACCGGACCGTCCTGCGCGCCGGGCGCATGGCCGGCGCGTTCCAGGCACTCCCAGCACAGCTCCAGGAACAGCCGCTGCTGCGGATCCATCAGCTCCGCCTCGCGCGGGCTGATGCCGAAGAACGCGGCGTCGAACATCTCCACGCCGTCGATCACGCCGCGCGCGGGCACGTAGGCCGGGTCGTCGCGCAGGCTCGCCGGGATCGACGGGTCGAGCTCGCCCGGCGCGAAGCGGGTGATCGACTCGCGTCCCTCGCACAGGTTCTGCCAGAAGCTCTCGATGTCCGCGGCGCCGGGGAAGCGGCCGCTCATGCCGATGATCGCGATCGGCTCCGCACCGGCTTGCGCGCCGGCGGCACGCGGGCGGGCGAGGCGCGCCGGTTCGATGCCGTCGGCGCCGGCGTGATCGCGGTGGCGGGCCAGCGCCAGCGGCGTGGGATCGCGGAAGAAGGTCAGCACGTCCAGCGCGGCATCGCCGTCGCGGCGCAAGCGATCGATCAGCCGCACCGCCAGCAGCGAGCTGCCGCCCAGCTCGAAGAAGTTGTCGTGGCGGCCCACCTTGTCCAGCGCGAGGCTGGTGGCGAAGGCGGCGCACAGGCGCGTCTCGGCTTCGCCCACCGGGGCTTCGTAGGTCGTGGCCAGTTCCGGCCGTGCGCTGCCCGGCGCCGGCAACGCGGCGCGGTCGAGCTTGCCGTTGGCGGTGACCGGCAGCGCGTCCAGCAGCACCCACGCGGCCGGCAGCATGAACTCCGGCAGTTCGGCAGCCAGGCCGCGGCGCAGCGCCGGCTGGTCGGGGCGGGTGGCGGCGGGGACCACGTAGGCGACCAGGCGCTTGCCCAGCGGCGGATCATCGCGCAGCACGACGGCGCAGGCGCGCACGCCGGGCTGGCGCAGCAGCGCTGCCTCGATCTCGCCGGTCTCGATGCGGTAGCCGCGGATCTTGACCTGGCCGTCGCGCCGGCCGACGAACTCCAGCACGCCGTCGTCGCGCCAGCGCACCAGGTCGCCGGTGCGATACAGGCGACCATCGGCTGCGCCGAACGGATCGGCCACGAAACGCTCGGCGGTCAGCTGCGCCCGTCCGAGGTAACCGCGCGCCACGCCGTCGCCACCCACGTGCAGCTCGCCGACCACGCCCGTCGGCACCAGCTCGCCGGCGCGATTGAGCACGTACACGCGGGTGTCGGCGATCGGCCGGCCGATCGGCACCGAGCGCGCGTCGGCCGGCAGGTCCCGCGGGATCGGCCAGGTGCAGGTGAACGTGGTGCACTCGGTCGGGCCGTAGCCGTTGATGATCTCCACGCCGGGCAAGGCCGCCAGCGCGCGGCGCACATGGTCGACCGACAGTGCCTCGCCACCGATCAGCAGCTGGCGCAACCCCTCCAGCCGACGCGGCGCCTCGTCGACCACGGCGTTGAACAGCGACGAGGTCAGCCACGCCGTGCCGACCCCTTCGCCGGCAATGGTTGCGGCCAGGCCGGCAGCGGTGGGGATCGTTTCGGGATGGACCACCACGCGACCGCCGTTCAGCAGCGCGCCCCAGATTTCCAGGGTCGACGCATCGAAGCCCAGCGGTGCGGCGTGCAACATGCGCGTGTCGGCATCCAGCCGCACGTAATCCACGCCGCACACCAGCCGGATGATCGAACGATGGGCGATCGCCACGCCCTTGGGCGTGCCGGTCGAGCCGGAGGTGTACATCACGTAGGCGAGCGCATCGCCGTCGACCACGGGCAGCGGCGCGTCGTGCGGCACGGGTGCGGACTCGACGACATCCAGCGCAAGGCACGCCACTCCATCGGGCAACGGCAGCGTAGCCGCGACCGATGCGACCAGCACCATTCGCGCACCCGCATCGGCCAGCGCAAACGCCAACCGCTCCGGCGGGTGGCTGCGATCGAGCGGCAGGTAGGCCGCGCCGGCCTTGAGCACGCCGAGGATTGCCACCAGCGCCCCCGCCGAACGCTCCAGCGCGACGCCGACGATGTCGCCCGGCACGACGCCGGCATCGAGCAGATGCCGGGCCAAGGCGCGGGACCGCTCATCGAGTCGGGCATAGCTCAGGGCGTGCCCGCCCTCGACCACCGCCGGTGCATCCGCATGCGCGGCGGCGGTGCGGGAGAACAGCGCGGGCACGCTGTCGCCGCGGTGTCGCGGCACCGCGGTGTCATTCCACTGCACCAGCAAGCGCTGGCGTTCGGCCGGGGCGAGGAGATCCGGCTCGGCGTCAGCTTCGTCGAGCAGGCCCGCCCAGGCGCGCTGCACGCAACCGGCCAGCAGCTCCACGCTCGCTGCCGTCAGCGGGCGGCGCCAGCGCAGTTCGAGGGCGATCGCGTCGCCGAAATCGAGGCGCCAGGTGGAGAGCGCGGCGGCGGCGTCCGGCAACGCTGCCTCCTGCAGCACCATCCACGCCACCGTGACCTGGGCGGCCGACCCGCGCGCTGCGGACAGCACGCCCTCCAGCCATGCCTTGCGTGGCGCGTCGCGGGGCACCGGCACGGTCAGCTGGCGGGTGCATCCGGCCTGGTGCAGCGTTGCCACGGCGGACTCGGCGCCGGTCAGCTGCGCCTCGACCCGCGCCAACGCGGCCAGCAGGGTCAGCGCCGCGCGCTCGGGATCGGCCGCGTGCAGCGCCGCCACGCAAGTGGCCAATGCGCCGTCGAGCGGCACGCGGCGGCTTTGCCAGGTTTCGTCATCGGCAGGCGCGATGCCCGGCAGCACGTCCAGCAACGACATGCCGTCGTCAATTGACACTGGATTGGATGCCGCGCCCACCACCCCTCCTGGTCGGGCGGCGATGACCGCCACGACACGCGCCGATCTCCCTCGGGCAGGATGCGCGCGATTCGCGAGGCACCGCGGATCGGCCGGCATCTGCCCAGCGAAGCCGCCTGGGAGCACCCGCTCATCGCGTCGTCTGCCAAACCAGCCTCTGGACGACAAGATTAGCGCAGAACCGCGTCGAACTGTGCAATGGGGCACGCCATTCAGACTGACTGCGTGCTATGCAGGTGGACTATGGCGCGGCGGACTGGAACGCGAACAGCCACAGGATCGCCCGCTGGCGCGGGCTGCCGCTCCAGCTCACCCGGTAGGTGCCGGCACGGTCGACCTGACGGTACGCCACCGCGCATTGCACGCCGCTTATCGGCGGCAACTGCAGATAGCTGTCGATCACGGTGAAACCGTTGTCCGGCACGGCGCTCATCTGGCGTACGTTGCCGTCGCCCCACCACACCGCGATCAACGTGGCCGGCCCGGTCGTGGTGACCTCGCCGCTGGTCACGCTGAAGCGGTCGGCCGGATCGGAGAGCATGCCCTCCACCGTGCGCTTGAGCTTGCCCGCGATGCGCTGGACCAGATTGGGCGCGGGGTAATTCTGGGCGAAATCCTGCAGCACGCCGGCATGGCGTATTTCCACGAAGGGGATGGTGATCTCGCGCTCCGGCTCACCCGGCTTGTCGATGCTGACCGTATGGTGCCGGCCGCCCGGGCCGGCCAGCGACACGTAGGCCTTCACGTCGAAACGGCCCTGGTAGCCGTCGTAGATCGCGGTTGGGCCCACCTGGGTCCAGTGCCGCCCATAACTGTCGGTCGGCGCCGCCGCGTTGCTGGCGAAGCCGCCATTGAGCACCAGCAACGCACTGCCCGCCGGCGCGGTGTCGAGCGGCGCGGTCACGGCGGGACTGCGGCCGCGATGATCGGCCTGCGCCAGCAAGGTGTGGGCGCCGAGCGTAGGCGGCGCGGGAGGAGCTGGCCGGTCGACGCCGGCTGCGGTCAGCGGAATGCAGGCCAGCATGAGCACGCGCCAGGCCCGGCGACCGCCGCGTCGCCGGCCGGACATCACGAGTCGCCAACCTTGGCGTACGGTGCGGCGTCCGAATCGACGGACGCGCCGGCCAGTCGCCGCGCCAGCCGCTTGCTGCCGATGTAGAGCCCGCCGGCCGCCAGCGTGGCGGCGTCGAACAACGGGAAGCGATCCACCGCCGGCGGCACCCAGCCCAGCCGGCGCAGCATGTCGTGGGTGCGATGCAGGAGGGAGTTGCGCCGGGTCGCGCGGGTGTAATAGGTGAAGCTCATGGTGATCGACGGGCCATCGCCGTTCTCGACCATGTGCGGACTGGTCGAGGGCATGTAGGCGCCCATCCCGGGTTCCAGCTCGAACACCTGCGCACGCTCGCGATACTCCTCGCGCCACTGCAGCAACTCTCGCGAATGGGTGCGATGGAAGCGGTCGCGCGCATGCTCGCTGACCACCTGCGTGTCGCGATGGTCCCACACGTAGATCCGCTTGCGGCCGTGCACCTGCAGGATGAAGTTGTGTTCCTTGTCCATGTGGAACGGCGTCACCGCCCGCGGCGAGGTGAGGAAGATCCAGCCGGCGCGATAGCACATGCCCGGGTCGACCGCCTCCACCTGCGGCCGGACCGAGTCGAGTACCTCGTCGACGACGGCGCGGTACTGCGGATCGGATTGCACGTTGAGCAGCGAAGTCCACGCCGCGGCATGCTCGATGTCGCTCAGCGTCGCCTCGACACCCTTGGCGTTGGGATGCAACCGGGGTGCTTCGTTGAACGACGTGCCCGCAGTGGCATCGCCGCTGTGCGAGCGCACGCGGCCACGCGCTTCCAGCCGCTTGCCCAGCTCGACCAGGGCCGGCAACTGCAGCGCGGGGTGCGTCGCCAGATGATGCCGCACGCCCTGTATCCGCCAGGGATCGAACTGATCCCAGGCGACTTCCAGCCACTTGGACGATGGACCCGACATGCCCCCTCCCGCGACCCGCCGGCCGCAAGCTGCGCCGCGGAATCGAAGCGGCAGTGTGCCCCGCGCCCCGGCGCCCCGCAAGCTCAGTCGCGACGGAAGCAGAAGCCGTGGTAGCGGTCGACCGAGCAGGCCGGCTCGAACGGAATGCGCATGTGGCGCTCGGTCGTCGACCAGTGGTCGACCACGCGATAACCGGCCGCCGCGAACTCCTCGATGAAGGCGCCCAGCGCGGTCACCCTGTACGGGCAGTTGGCGATGCCGACCCGGCGCCGGGTGACACGTTGCAGGGTCACGAAGCTGCGCTCGGGGTGCAGCGGCGTCACGTTGACCAATACGTGGCGCGGCGGCGCGCGCAATGGCTGCAGCAACTGCGGCAGCGAGTAGTCGAGGTACTGCAGCACGCCGCTGCAGAGCAGCACGTCGCAACCGTCGGCGTCCTGCGGAGAGTCGGTGAAGCCGAGCTTGCCGGCGCCATCCTCGCGCTCGGCCAGCGCGCGCCCGGCCGCGACCACGGCGGGCACGTCGTGCACCAGCCAGCGCAGGTCATCGGGATACGGCAGGTGGTGGCGGAAACCGAAATAGCTGGTGCCCACGTTGCCGCCCAGGTCGAACAATTTCCGCGCGTCGCCGGCAAACAGTCGCGAGAGCCAGAACAACACCGGGTAATCCACGATCTGCACACGCTCCAGCCGGTCGGCGTAGAGCTCGCCCGATTGCGGCTGGTCGTAGCTGGTCGGCAACGATGCCGGTGCCCCGGCACGCGCCGCCTCGACACTGGCAAACACGCCGCCGTAGGCATTGCCGGGCAACACGTCGCGGGCAAACAGGTGGCGATAGACCGGCCGCGCGAGCAGACGCACCCCCGGCAATTCCGCCACGCCCAACGCCACACCCCGCAAGCTTGCAGTCAGGCCCCTGGCCATCGTCGCCTCCCGCCGTTTTCGGTGCGTCACGCTAGCACGAGGCAGCGAGGGTGCGCCGCGGCCGCGGCGTCCAGCAGGTATAGTTCCGCACGGCAGCCGGTGCACGGATGGTGCGCGGCACATGGCCCGGCTTGCGGCATTCAAGGGGAAGCACGACGTGGCGCGCGAGACCGATTTTCTCGACCTCTACCGCTTGCTCGGTCTCGAACCGGGTTGTGGCCTGGACGAATTCAAGCACGCGTACCGGCGCCGGGTGTCGGTGCTGCACCCGGACCGTCGCGACGAGGATTCGCGCGGCGTCGCCGCGCAGCGGCTGCAGCAGCTCACCGCGATGTACGGCATGGCGATGGAGTTCCACCGCACGCATGGCCGCCTGCCCGGCGCCGCGGGCGTGCGGCCGTCCCAGCCGCCGAGGGGCGAAGCCGGGTCGGCCGCGGCGACGCAGCGGGTACTCGCGACACGGCGGCGTTCCCGTCGCTGGTTGTTGCTGCCGGCCGCTGCCATTGCGGCGTGGTGGCTGTGGCCGGGCGAACCGCCCGCGCCGCCCGCGGCCCCGCCCGCCGAAACCGTGCAGCCGCCGACGCATCGCGCCACGGCGACAGCGCCGGCGGAACGGCCGGCGTGGGGCCTGGGCATGGATGCCGCCAGCGTGCGCAGCATCGAAGGCGAACCCACGCTGATGGCCAGCGACCAGCGCTGGGAGTACGGCCCATCATGGGTGCGCTTCGAGAACGGCAAGGTGGTCGACTGGTACAGCTCACCGCTGTACCCGCTGCATGTGGCCGCGCACAGCAGCCCGCCGCAGGGCCAGTGAACGCGCGACACGCCGCACTCGCCCTGATCGACCGCGACCACCGCCCGGAGGTGCGTCTGCCGCGACCGGTGCGAACGCCGGTCGCGGTCCGGCTCAACCGCCGGGCTTGTACGGTGCCGGAAAGCCGGGAACCGGCAGCGCGCTGATCGGCACCGGGACGTAAACCGGCGTCGGCGGTGGCGGCGGGTTGCCCTGCACCGTGCCGTCGGTCGTCACGTAGAAGCTGAGTACACCCTTGTGGCTGCTCATGGTGGTGCCGCCCACGCTGATGTTGACGTTGCGCAACCCGGCGTTGGCCGAGGTGGTCACCGTGTAGCCGGTGTCCGGGAGCAGGTCGGTGACCACGTGGTAGGCCGACAACGGCTGCACTCCGTAGACGAGGTTGCCGCTGAGCGCGGTGCCGGGGGCGCCGCTGCTGCTCACCACCACGGCGTTGCCGTCGCTGGCGAGCAGTTCCACCCCGACGATGCCGCCCTGGCTCACCGTCACCGGGCTGGCCGTGGCGACCTTGGCGGCGGTGCCGGACAGGTCGAACACGGTCAGCCATCGCTGGCTGGCGCTGGTGTCGGGCGGGCGCACCTGCACCTGCCACGCCTTGATCGGGTTGTCGCCCGGATACATGCCGACCGTCGTGGTCTTGTTGCCGGTCGGCAGCACGGTGGTCATCGCGCCCACGTACTGGCCGTTGTAGCTGACGTCGAAGCGGTGCTGTCCCGCCGGCGCGCTGCCCGCGGCCGGGTTGGCCGGGAAATGCCAGGCCAGGTACTGGTCGTAGCCAGTGCTGCCTTCGGTGGTGCGGTCGTAGACGACGAAACGGTTCGGACGCAGGTAGACGACTTGCCGCGACCATGCCGACACCGCCGGCCCGGCGGAGAAGGTGCGGTACATGTCCTCCAGGTGGGTAGCCAGCATGTAGACGTAGCCGTTGCCGTCCTCGTACGCCGACACCGCGGTGCGCACGCCATCGTCCTCGGTGGTATTGGCCTCCTGGCCGAAACGCTGCGCCACCGAGCTGCCGCTCATGCTGCGCACGTAGAAGATGTTGTACAGCTGCCGGTTGCCGCTGTACTGGGTACCGTCGAGGTCGCCGTAGTTGTCGTTGAAGATCTTCGTCTCGTCGGCGTTGCCGCCAGGCTCGTGCACCAGCCAGCCGCCGGCATTGACCAGCAGCGGCGAGCCGCCGCGCACCAGCGCGAGGCTGCCCTGGTCGAAGAACTCGTGCCCGGCGGCGGGGTTGTTGGTGTAGGGGCCGGCGCGGAACGACATCCAGCTGGCGGCGGTGGTCCAGTCCGAGCGTGCCGCGACGGCGTTCATGCCCGGCGCGAAATAGGACAGCGGCAAGGTGCTCAGCGCCGCCTTCGGCGCATTCGGATCGATCGCCAGGAACTGCAGCCAGGCCGGCGCATCACTGTACCCGCCGGTGGCCTGGTCGACCGCCGCGAGGTACTGGTTGAACACCGCGACCTTGGGCGATTGCCAGTAGCTCAACGCACCGATGATCTGCTGGAACATGCCGACCGGGGTCGTGCCCGGCGGCGGCGAGGAGGGATCGCCGTTGGAGTGGTTGTCGTCGCGGTCGTCGAAGTAGACCAGCGACGGCCAGGTGAAATGCATCGAGTAGTCGGCACTGTCCACCGGGAAGGTATACGGCGCGCTGGCATGCAGCAGGTCCTGCCCGGTGGCGGTCTTCACTTCGCGCGCGGGCAAGCTCATGTTGAGGATGCTCAGCGGCGCGTAGTTGCCGTAACCCTCCGGCCAGCCGCCACCGAGCATGTGCAGGCGATAGTACGGCTGCACTCGCGCGCCGAACTGGTTGCCCAGCCAGTCGGTCCACTGCGCCGGCGCGCTGGGATTTTCGCCGTAGGTGGCCAGCGAGATCACCGCCTTGGCGTGGAAGTAACCGGCGTAGTAGTTGCCGATGGGATTGCCATCGTAGGCAAACGAAGCACACCCGCCGGACTTTTCCCACGCGGCGATCCACGCGTTCGCGGTGGTGTAGATCTGCGTGCGCTGGGACGCGGTCAGCAGGTCGTAGACCCAGTCATAGCCCAGGCCGTAACCCACGCCGTAGAAGCGGATGCCGTAACCGCTGTCGGTGCACGGGTCCCAGCCGTTGCTGCCCGGGTAGGGCATCGACATCTTCATCAGGATGTCGACCGCCTTGGCGCCGTAGGGTGCCGCGGCCGCCGCATTGCTGGACTTCAGCACCTGGTAGCACATGCCTTCGGCCAGCAGCGCCGGCAGATAGGATTCGCCCTGGTAGCCCGAGCCGAGGTTCGGCTTGTCGGGGTACTGGTTGCCGGTGGGATACGCCACCGTGCCGCCGATGTAGGAATCGCAGGTGGCTTTCAGCGCCGTCCATTGCGGCGTGTTCGCCGCCGCGCGCTGGCGCAGCGCCGTCAGCGTGGAGGAGTCCAGAAGCAGCCGTGGATGCGCCGCCAGCGTCACGGCTTGCGGTCGCACCGGCACGGCGCTGAACGCAGCCGCCCGCGGCGCGCCCTGCACCGCGGAGGAATCGCGGCCGATCGACCCGGTCAGCCCGGCTGGCACACCGACCGCATGCCTTGCAGCGGTGCTGCGGGAGGAGGCACCGGTGGCCGCCACCAGCGGCTGCACACCGACAACGCCACCGGCAACGCGGGGGAGGACCGGACGGGGCGTCGCTTCGGTCGTGGTCGCGCGGGCGCGCGGCGCGTTCGCCGGCGGCGCCACCGCGGCAGCATCGACCCGGGTCGCGCGTCGGCTCGTCGCCGCCGCGATGGTGGGGGAGACCCTGGCGTCAGCGGCATTTCCGAGCTTCTCCGCGGCAAGCGGCGAAGGCCTGGCGGGGGCCGCCGGCAGCCTGGCTGGCGCCGGCGCGGCGGCCATCGGACGGTAGGTCAGCGGTCGCGGTTCGTCATCGCGCGCCAGCAGCAGCGATACCGCAGTGAACAGCAGCATCAGCATCACGCCGCCACCGAGCAGTGCGGTACGCGTGCGTTGCGCGCGCAATGATGACGGAGCGGGCATCTCGCCGCTGCCCCGGGTCGGTGCTGCAGGCCTGTTCGGCGCAATCTGATCGGTACGGGACATGGGGGGAATCCATAGGTAGGCCGATGCCAACGACCCAGCCTCGCCAAGCCGGCGGCTTGAGCTGGGTAGCTGATTATCCTGAATGCCCCGTGCCCGGAAAGCGTATCACCACACAATGCGGCGTCATAGCTGGCCCGGCAGCCATGACGCGCCAACCACGCCGCAGGTCCGGAAGACGGGTTCAAGCTTGCCGGGCCGGCCGGCCCGGAGGGAACCGCCAATCAGCGTGCGCCGCGGCGGAACAGCACCACTTCGACCGTCTGGAACAGGATCAGCAGGTCGAACAGCAGGTTGTGGTTCTTGACGTAGTACAGATCGTACTTGAGCTTTTCCTCGGCATCGGCCTCGGACGCGCCATACGGATAGCGCAGCTGCGCCCAGCCGGCCAGACCGGGCTTGAGGCAATGACGCAGATCGTAGTAGCGGATCTTCTGGCCAAGGTCGATCACGAATTGCGGTCGCTCGGGCCGCGGGCCGATGAAGCTCATCTCGCCCTTGAGCACGTTCCACAACTGTGGCAGCTCGTCCAGGCGCACCTTGCGCGTGAAGCGGCCCACCCGGGTCACCCGGTCGTCGTCCTTGTTCGCCCAGCGCGCGATGCCGTCCAGCTCCGCGTCGGTGCGCATGCTGCGGAACTTGATCAGCTGGAACGTCTTGCCGCGCGCGCCGACGCGCTCCTGCCGGTAGAGAATGGGCTGGCCGGCACCGGACTCGATGCGGATGGCCAGCGCCACCAGCAGCATCAGCGGCCAGGTCAGCAGCAGCACCACCGCGGCGATCAGCAGATCCGAGCAGCGCTTGCTGAAGCGGCGCAGCGGAGTGGCATCGAAGCCGCCGGAGAACACCAGCCAGGAGGGATCGGTCAGCGACAGCTGCACGCGGCCGGACTCGCGTTCGAAGAAGGTCGCCAGGTCGGTCACGTCGATGCCGTTCTGACGGCACTCCAGCAGGTCGCGCATGGGCAGCCCGCCGCGCCGGTCGTCCACGCCGACCACGATCTCGTCCACCTGGCGATGCAGCGCCCAGTCCACCAGCGAACCCTCGGGGCGCACCAGGGACATCGCGCCGACCTGCACCTCCTCGCCCTCGCGCGGCACGAAACCGAGCACGTTGAAGCCGATCCGGTCGGCGTGGCGGCGCATGCGCGTCTGGATCTGCGAGGCACGCTTGCCTGCACCCAGGATCAGCACCCGGCGCTGGAACACCACCGCGTCCACCAGGCGCAGGAACACCAGCCGGAAGCCCATCATCAGGGCGAAGGACAGCAGCAGCGCGATGGTCAGCACGCCGCGGCCGACATAGGCCTGCGGCAGCAGGTAATACATGATGAATACGCCCACGCCACCGAGCACGAAACCCACGCTCTGGCGCGCCAGCACGCCGAACCAGCTCGTTCGCATGTGCGACTGGTAGTGACCCAGGGCGACCATCGCCAGCAGCATGATCACGGCGAACGCCAGCGAGCGCTCGGGCATGTGGTGGGAGAACTGGGCCAGATCGGCAGGCCGATTGAAATAACGCAGGTACATGGCCGCGTTGAGCGAAAAGCCCAGCAGCACCATGTCCACAGCCGCCAGCAGCAAGAGCCAGCGGTTGGCTTTACGACGCAGAAAGCGAAACATCTCCATCCCCCCAACCCTTGCCACTCCAACCAGCATGGCGAACCGACGGCGCCGCTTGGCGCTCGTCCCCGCCTGGCGGCGGGCCTGCACCTATACACTAAACTTGTACCGGATACAACCACATCCGTCACAAATTGATGGCTGACCGGCTACGGTTCGGCAGGTTCGGCAGGCAGACAGCACGGCATGCCGGCGGCCACCGCAGGGGGCACACCACGCCAGGCTCCACACCCGCCCACATTCCGGCGCCCGGAAACGAACCGGCCCGCCAGTGGCGGGCCGGTGCATGCGAGTGCGGACCGACGCTCAGAGGATGTAGACGAACATGAACAAGCCCAGCCACACCACGTCGACGAAGTGCCAGTACCAGGCCACCGCCTCGAAGCCGAAGTGATGATCCTTGCTGAAGTGACCCTTCAGCACGCGCAGCCAGATCACCGCCAGCATGATCGTGCCCAGGGTCACGTGCAGGCCATGGAAGCCGGTCAGCATGAAGAAGGTCGAGCCGTAGACGCCGCTGCCCAGGGTGAGGTTGAGCTCGTGGTAGGCCTCGATGTACTCGTGCGCCTGGAAGTACAGGAAGGTGGCGCCCAGCAGCACGGTCAGGCCCAGGAACAGCAGAATCCGGCCGCGATGCCCGGCGCGCAGGGCGTGGTGGGCGATCGTCACGGTGACGCTGGAGGTCAGCAGGATCAGCGTGTTCAGCAACGGCAGCCCCCACGCAGGCACCGTTTCGAACGCCCCGCCGATCTTCGCCGGACCATTGCCGCCGTTGGCACCCCAGGCCGCGGTGTAGTCGCTCCACAGGAACTGGTGGGTCAATACGCCATGGCCTTCGCCACCGAGCCACGGCACCGAGAACATGCGGATGTAGAACAGCGCACCGAAGAACGCACCGAAGAACATCACCTCGGAGAAGATGAACCACATCATCCCCATGCGGAACGAGGTATCGACCTGGTGGTTGTAGTCGCCGGCCAGCGATTCGCGGATGACCGAACGGAACCAGCCGAAGAACATCCCCAGCACGCCGATCACGCCGAGGACGAACACCGATTTGCCGAAACCGGTCGCACCCGGCTCGGCGTTGAGCCAGTGCCCGGCACCGAACATGAAGATGAACATGACGACCGCGGCGACGATCGGCCAGTAGCTCTTGGCCGGTACAAAGTAAACGTCGTGTTGCTGACCCATGCTGAGACCCCGTGGATTTCTCTTGATGACTCTGCCCCGCCATGCCGCTCGGGGACCTGCCTGCCGGTCGTGCCGACCCGGGTAATTGAAGTGGAAAGGTGCTGGCGCGGTTATTTCATCAGCAGGATCTGCAGGAACGCCAGCAGATAGAAGCCGATCACCACCGCGACCAGGATCTTCACCGTGCGGCGCACGCCGCGGCGCTGGTCCGCGGCGTGGATGTCGTCAACCGGCTGTGTCATTTCCACGGCTTCCCCGCCGATCAGGCGTGCACGTTGCCGTGCGCCAGCTCTTCGTCATGGATCACCGGCGGCACCGAGAAGGTATGGTGCGGCGCCGGCGAAGGCACGGTCCATTCCAGTCCCTTGGCGCCTTCCCACACGCGGTCGGTGGCCTTCTTCCTGGAGAAGAACACGCAGTGGATCACCACGCCGAGGAAGATCAGCTGCGAGGCACCGAACAGGAAGCCACCGATCGAGCTGACCATGTTGAAGTTGGCGAACGCCACGTTGTAATCGGGGATGCGCCGCGGCATGCCGGCCAGGCCGAGGAAGTGCTGCGGGAAGAACAGCACGTTCACGAACACCACGCTGCACCAGAAGTGCACCTTGCCCCAGAACTCGCTGTACATGTTGCCGGCCCACTTCGGCAGCCAGTAGTAGGCCGCCGCAATGATCGCGAACAATGCGCCGGTCACCAGCACGTAGTGGAAATGCGCCACCACGAAATAGGTGTCCTGGTACTGGAAGTCGGCCGGCACCAGGGCCAGCATCAGGCCGGAGAAGCCGCCGATGGTGAACAGGATGATGAACGCGATGGCGAACAGCATCGGGGTCTCGAAGGTCATCGAGCCGCCCCACATGGTGGCCACCCAGTTGAACACCTTCACGCCGGTAGGCACCGCGATCAGCATGGTGGCGTACATGAAGAACAGGTCCGCGCCCAGCGGCAGGCCCACCGCGAACATGTGGTGCGCCCATACGATGAACGACAGGAACGCGATGCAGGCGAGCGCGAACACCATCGCCTTGTAGCCGAAGATCGGCTTGCGCGCGAAGGTGGGCACGATCTCCGAGATGATCCCGAACGCCGGCAGGATCATGATGTAGACCTCGGGGTGGCCGAAGAACCAGAACACATGCTGGTACAGCACGGGGTCGCCGCCGCCGCCCGGATTGAAGAAGCTGGTGCCGAAGTACTTGTCGGTCAGCAGCATGGTCACCGCGCCGGCCAGCACCGGCATCACGGCGATCAGCAGGAACGCGGTGATCAGCCAGCTCCACACGAACACCGGCATCTTCAGCAGGTCCATGCCCGGCGCGCGCATGTTGAGGATGGTGGCGATGATGTTGATCGCGCCCATGATCGAGCTGATGCCCATCAGATGGATGGCGAACACCACGTAGGCCAGCGAATCGCTCTGCAGCGACAGCGGCGGATACATCGTCCAGCCGCCGGCCGGTGCGCCGCCCGGCGAGAACAGCGTGGACAGCATCAGCAGGAAGGCGAACGGAAGAATCCAGAACGACAGGTTGTTCATGCGCGGCAGCGCCATGTCCGGCGCGCCCACCATCAGCGGGATCATCCAGTTACCCAGGCCCACGAACGCCGGCATGATCGCGCCGAAGATCATGATCAGGCCGTGCATGGTGGTCAGCTCGTTGAAGAAGTACGGCTGCACCAGCTGCAGGCCGGGCTTGAACAACTCGGCGCGGATGGTCATCGCGAAACTGCCGCCGATGAAGAACATCGTCAGCGCGAAGATCAGGTACAGCGTACCGATGTCCTTGTGATTGGTGGACATGCACCAGCGTTGGAAGAAACTCTTCGGCGCGCCGTGGTGATCATCGTGCTGATCATGGGTGGCTGCGTAGGACATGGCCATGCACCTCTAACCTGTAATGGAATGCGACTGCAACGAAAACGCGGATGGGGTCGGGCTCAGCCCGGCGGAGTGGTCGCCGCGGCAGTGGCCGCCGTGCCCGCGTCGATCGGCGCGGGGGGCGGCAGGGACTTGCCGGAAGCGGCTTCCTGCTCGGCCAGCCACTTGGCGAAGTCCGCCTTCGACTTGGCCACCACCACGATCGGCATGAAGCCGTGGTCCTGGCCGCACAGCTCGGCGCACTGGCCGCGGTACGTGCCCGGCTCCTTGATGTTGGTCCAGGCCGCGTTGACGATGCCGGGGATCGCGTCGAGCTTCCAGCCCAGTGCCGGCACCCACCACGAATGGATCACGTCGCCGCCGGTGATGATGAAGCGGATCTTGGTGTCGACCGGCACCACCAGCGGCTTGTCGACGTTGAGCAGGTAGGTCTGCTCGTCGCCCACCTTGACCGCATACGGGTCCATGCCCGAATCGAGCTGGCGGGTGTCGTCGCTCTGCTTGTCCAGCCTGGACATGAAGCCGACCTTGTCGATCGGCTTGCCCATGTAGCTGACGTAGTCGTAGCGCCACTTCCACTGGTAGCCGGTGACTTTCACCGTCATCTGCGAGCCGGTGGTATCGGCCCAGCTGGTGAGGCCGCCGGTGGCGAGGTAGGCCAGGGTGATCAGGATCAGCACCGGAATCGTGGTCCAGACCACTTCCAGCACGGTGTTGTGCGCCCACTTCTCGGCCACCGCGCCGCGCGATTTGCGGAAGCGGAACATCGCGACGAACATGGCGCCGAACACCAGCACGCCGATCACCACGCAAACCCACAGCGAGATGTTGTTCAGATCGTAGGGGACGTGCGACCAGGTGCTCGCGCCGCGCTCCATGTTCAGCTGCCATGGATGCGGATTCGCCTGCACGGCACCGCCGAACGTCGCAAGGGCAAGGCCCGCCGTCGCCATGATTGATCGCCTGATCCCGCCAGATGTCATGTCTTGCACCTTTGTCATTGCTGTTTGCGCCACGTTCCGGTCGAGCCGGCCAGCAGCACCCTGAGTCGCTTCGCCAGCTCGACGCGTTCCGTTGCCGCCAGAAACGCGCCGATCTCCAGATCGCGGCCGTGCGATGTCAACACCAGGCGTCCATTGCCGGTATCCAGCCGCACGCGCACCCAGCAAGACTGGAAGCGAGTGCAACGCCGGCCCGGCAGCGACTGCACCTCCAGCGACGATTCGTCGAGAGTGATGCGCTCGCAGCGGTCGCCGGCCCGCCAGGCCACGCTCAACGCGATGGCCATGGCGGCGGATTCCACCAGGGCAAACAGCGGAGCAAACACGTTCCCCTGCCACGCCCCCAGTTCTGCCGTTGTCAGCGCCAATGCCACCAGAACCACGATCAGTCGACGCAGGCCGCGGCGGCTGAGCGAGCGATTGGGCTTGAGCCACATCGTCACGCAGGGCAAGCCGGCGCTGGCTGGTCGAAGCACGATCATGGAGATCCGGCGTGCCTGGAACTGCCGGAATGATAGGCCGCGGCGGCGCAGTGGGCAAGAATGTCGCACCCGATTGACTTCGATCAACGCGACCCGTCACCTCGACAGGCACCGCAAGCCATTCGCGCCCGTGCGGCAGATCACCCTGCCCGAGGCGGATTTTCGCGCGTGGCGGCGCGTCCCCACGGCCGGGCACGAAGCGTACAATTGCGGGTTTATTCCATCCCCCACGACCGGCACCGACACGACCGTGACCTCACCCATCCTGAGTCCCGAGCTGCCCGCTCGAACCACACCCGCGCGCGCGCGCATCACTGCTGCCTGGCTGCGCGACGAGACCGAAGCGGTCAACGACCTGCTCGACCAGGCTGCGCTGCCGGCGGAGGAACGCGAACAGGTAGTCGATCGCGCTGCCGCGCTGGTCACCCGCGTGCGTGCGCGGGCGAAGGACCAGAGCGTGGTCGAGTCCTTCATGCGCCAGTACGACCTGTCCAGCGAGGAAGGCATCCTGCTGATGTGCGTGGCCGAGGCGCTGCTGCGCATCCCGGACAAGACCACCACCGACAAGCTGATCCGCGACAAGCTCGGCGACGCCAACTGGCGCAAGCATCTGGGCCGCAGCGAATCGCTGCTGGTCAACGCCTCCACCTGGGGCCTGCTGCTCACCGGCCGGCTGGTCAACCTGGCCGACGGCAGCGGCGACGATTTCAACGGCGCACTGCGCCGGCTGGTCGCCCGCGTGGGCGACCCCGCGATCCGCGCGGCGGTGCGCCAGGCCATGCGCATCATGGGCCACCAGTTCGTGATGGGCCGCGATATCGAGGAGGCGCTCGACCGCAGCCTGAAGAAGGAGAACGCGGTGTTCCGCTACTCCTTCGACATGCTGGGCGAGTCGGCATTGACCGCCGACACCGCCGAGCGCTACCAGCAGGATTACCGCAACGCGATCGCCGCGCTGGGCGCGCGCGGCCCGTATGCGAACCACACCGACGCGCCGTCGATCTCGGTGAAATTGTCGGCGCTGTTCCCGCGCTACGAAGTGGCCCAGCGCGCACGGGCGCACCAGGCGCTCACCGAAAAGCTGCTGGAGCTGTCACAGCTGGCGATGAAGCACGGCATCGCGCTGTCGGTCGACGCCGAGGAGGCCGACCGGCTGGAGCTGTCGCTGGACGTGATCGGCGATGTCTTCGCGCACCCCTCGCTGGAAGGCTGGAACGGCCTGGGCATCGTGGTGCAGGCGTACGCCAAGCGCACGCCGTTCGTGATCGACTGGCTGGTGGAGACAGCACTGGCCAGCGGCCGGCGCTGGTACGTGCGGCTGGTCAAGGGCGCCTACTGGGACGCCGAGATCAAGAAGGCGCAGGAGCAGGGCCTGGGCGGCTACCCGGTGTTCACCCGCAAGCCGAATACCGACGTCTCCTATCTGGCCTGCGCGCGGCGCCTGTTCAACGCGGGCGGCAACCTGATCTATCCGCAGTTCGCCACCCACAACGCGCACACCATCGCCGCCGTGCACCACATCGCGCAGGGCCGGCCGTTCGAGTTCCAGCGCCTGCACGGCATGGGCAGCGACCTGTATGCCGAGGTGATCGGCAAGCAGAGCTTCAACGTGCCCTGCCGCGTGTATGCGCCGGTCGGCTCGCACGAGGACCTGCTGCCCTACCTGGTGCGCCGCCTGCTCGAGAACGGCGCCAACACCAGCTTCGTCAACCGCGTGGTGGACGAGGACGTGCCCGCGCGCGAGCTGGTGGCCGACCCCTGCGAGACGGTGCGCGCGTTCGATCACATCCCGCACCCGCGCATCCCGCTGCCGGCCAATCTCTACGGTGAACTTCGGAAGAATTCCATGGGCGTCAACTTTGCCAACGACAACGAACTGAACGACCTCGCCGCCGCGGTCAACGCGCAGCAGGGCCCGTGGGCCGCCGGCCCGTTGGTGCCCGGCGCCAGCAGCCAGGGCCCCACGGTGCAGGTCACCGATCCGTCCGACCGCCGCCGCATCATCGGCAGCTACCTCAGCGCCGACCAGGCCACCGTCGATCGGGCGATGGCCAACGCGGCGGCTGCGCAGGACCGCTGGAACAACCTGCCGGTGGCCAATCGCGCCGCCATGCTCGAATTCGCCGCCGACCAGCTGGAGGCGCGCCGCGCCGAGTTCATCGCGCTGTGCGTGCGCGAGGCAGGCAAGAGCCTGCCCGACGCGATCGCCGAAGTGCGCGAGGCGGCCGACTTCCTGCGCTACTACGCCACCATGGCGCGCCGCCTGTTCGCCGAACCCGAGCAACTGCCCGGCCCCACCGGCGAGACCAACCAGTTGTACCTGGGCGGTCGCGGCGTGTTCGTGGGCATCAGCCCGTGGAACTTCCCGCTGGCGATCTTCATCGGCCAGGTCAGCGCCGCACTGGCGGCGGGCAACACGGTGATCGCCAAGCCGGCCGAACAGACCAGCCTGATCGGCCATCTCGCCACGCAGCTGCTGCACGAGGCCGGCGTGCCGAAGGAGGTGCTGCAGTTCGTCCCGGGTGACGGCCCCACGGTGGGCGCCGCGCTCACCCGCGACCCGCGCGTGGCCGGCGTGGTGTTCACCGGCGCCACCGAAACCGCGTGGGCGATCAACCGCGCGCTGGCGGCGCGCGACGCGCAGATCGCCGTGCTGGTGGCCGAGACCGGCGGCCAGAACGCGATGATCGCCGACTCCTCCGCGCTGCCCGAGCAGATCGTCAAGGACGTGATCGCCTCGGCCTTCCAGTCCGCCGGCCAGCGCTGCTCGGCGGCACGCGTGCTGTACATCCAGGAAGACATCGCCGACAAGGTGATCGACATGCTCGCCGGCGCGATGGCCGAGCTGAAGGTGGGCGACCCGGGCCTGCTGTCGACCGACGTCGGCCCGGTCATCGATGAGGATGCCAGGGCGATCCTGGTGGCCCACGCCGAACGCATGGACAAGGAGGCGAAGAAGATCGCCGAGGCGCCGATGGACCCGGCCGCCACCGCGCACGGCACCTTCTTCGCGCCGCGCGCCTACGAGATTCCCTCGCTGTCGGTGCTCAAGCGCGAGGTGTTCGGCCCGGTGCTGCACCTGATCCGCTTCAAGGCCAGCGAACTGAAGAACGTCGTCGACGAGATCAACGGCACCGGCTACGGCCTGACCCTCGGCGTGCACAGCCGCATCGACGCCACCGTGCACTACATCAGCCAGCACGCGCGCGTCGGCAACTGCTACGTCAACCGCAACCAGATCGGCGCGGTGGTCGGCGTGCAGCCGTTCGGCGGCGAAGGCCTGTCCGGCACCGGTCCCAAGGCCGGCGGTCCGCACTACCTGCTGCGCTTCGCCGGCGAACGCACGCTGACCATCAACACCACGGCATCGGGCGGCAACGCCTCGCTGCTGACGATCGGGGAATAGGGATTCGGGATTCGAAAGAGCCCGGCATCCGGCTCCCTCTCCCCCAAGCCCCGCTTGGGGGAGAGGGTTGGGGTGAGGGGGGAAGCTCTTCGCCATTGCCATGCAAACGATGTAGCGAGTACGTTTCATGCCATTGCATGGAGTGTACGCATGACGAAACAAAGGAAAGGACAGGCCGAAGTCACCCGCTGGATGGGGCCACTCCTCGACTGTCTGCGTGCGCTTGGCGGTTCTGCCAAACCACAGGAAGTATCCCGGTGGATCGCGCGGGAACTGCGGCTGCCGACCGAAGTCACTGAAGCCACCCTCAAGTCGGGCGCAAATCGCTTTCATAACCAAGTGCAATGGGCCCGCCAGTACTTGGTATGGGAAGGCTTGCTAGATGACAGCAGACGCGGCATCTGGACCCTCAGCCCGCTTGGCTGGAAGACCCATCTTGATGAAGACGCCCAGCGGGCCATCTTTCTCAACCGGGTAAAGATCCAACAAGTCGAACGCAAGCAAACGATGACACCGGGGGCGCATCTCGAACCCGACTTGGTCGACACGGAACTACCCGGGGAATCGCAAGACCTCGATCTACTTGGCATTCTCAAATCCCTGCCGCCCTACGGCTTTGAACTGATCTGCGGCCGCCTGTTGCGCGAGCATGGGTTCGAGGAAGTCGAGATCACCCAGCGTTCGCGCGACGGCGGCATCGACGGCTATGGTCTGTTGCGCCTCAGCCCGTTCGTCAGCCTACGCGTGGCATTCCAAGCCAAGCGCTACAAGGACACTGTCGCGCGCAGTGCCGTGGGCGAGTTTCGCAATGCCTTGCTCGGTCGGGCCGAGAAGGGAGTTTTCATCACCACCGGGCGCTTCACTCCGGACGCCGAGGCAGAGGCCACACGCGACGGCGTGGTGCCGATCGAACTGATCGATGGCGAACAACTGGTCGACCTGTTCCAGGACAAACTGATCGGCGTGAAGCCGAAGATGGTTTACGAGATCGACCACGCGTTCTTCGACGAATTTCGCCGCGAAGGCTAGCCCTCTCACCCCAGCCCTCTCCCCCGCCGATGAAACTGTCGGGGGAGAAGGAGCAAAGCTTTCGTTACCGACCACGTCGTTCGAGAGAACGAGGGGCACGGCACTTTCTCGAATCATGGCTCCTTGTGCACCGCGCAAGCTGGTGTAGGTCCCGCCATGTTAGAAAGTCCGGACTGCAGGCCGTCGCGGCCTGCCTGCGTCGGAGCATCGGCACCATGGCACGACCCGCCGGCATGATCGGCCTGCATTCCTCCGCGGCGACGGCAGCGGCGACGGACGATCCGCGCTACACCGCCGCGGAGTTCCCGACCAACAAGCTGTTGTACCTGACCCAGCTCGCCGATGCCTGCGGCATCGACTGCCGCGGCTGGTTCGCCGGTCTGGCGCTCAGCCGCACGCAGCTGGCGGACCCTGCGCTGCGCGTGTCGTATCGCCAGGCTTCCGGTTTCGTGCGGCGGGCGCTGGCGGCACTGCGCGCGGCGGGGGTGGCGGACGCCGGCCTGCGCATCGGCCGCGAAGGCACCGTCGGCGGCTTCGGCCTGCTCGGGCTGGCGATGATGACCTCGCGCACCTTCGGCGAGGCGATGCAGGCGGGCATCGCGCACCACAAGATCTGCGGCTGCCTGCTCGACCTCTCGTTCGAGGCAGTGGACGAGCGCACCGTGGCGATGGTGGCCCTGCCGCTGTTCGAGGACAGCGAACTGCTGCCGTTCTTCTGCGAAGAGCTGTTTGCAAGTTCGACCCTGATCGCGCGCGAGCTGGTCGGCCCGGAGCTGCGTCCGCAGCGGCTGGAGCTGGCCTATCCGCGACCGGCCTACGCCGACGAATACGATGCCCTGTTCGGCTGCGAGTCGCGCTTCGACGCACCGCGTTGCCGGCTGCTGATCGACGTGCAGTGGCTGCCCCATCCGCTGCCCGGCTACAACCCGCTGACCGCGAAGCAGGCGCTGGCGTTGTGCGCGCAGCAACGCACGCCTGACGGTGGCGAGCCGCATCAGGAGATCGTCGCCGCGGTGGAGCGCCTGCTGCGCAGCCGCCTGGCGCAGCAACCCAGGCTCGACGAAGTCGCGCGCACATTGAACCTGAGCGAGCGCTCGCTGCGCCGCAAGCTGGCCGAGAGCGGGCGGATCTTCCGCGAGATCCATGATCGTGTGCGCGCCGAGCGCGCGCTGCAGCTGCTGCAGGCGGGCGCGTTGAGCGTGGCCGACGTCGGCAGCGCAGTGGGCTTCAGCGACCCGCGTGAATTCCGGCGCGCGTTCAAGCGCTGGACGGGCATACCGCCGCAGGAGGCGCGGCGCCCGCGCTGATCAATCCGGCCGCTTTTCCCCCCATCGGCTGGCCGCTTTGCCCTCCCCACGGGCGGCGGAATGGGCGAGAGTCGGAGTCATCGCGACGCCGGCACTTCCACGGGGGAATCCAACCATGCGCACACTGCTCATCACCATTGCACTGGCCGCGACGCTGACCGGTTGCGGCAAGCACGAGGCGCCGTCGCAAACCGCCGCCGACAACGGTTTCGAGGCCAAGCTGCAGGAGCAACTGCTGGACGCCAAGCCCGGCAGCGTGATCGAGATCCCCGCCGGCCACTACCACCTCAAGCGCGGGCTGAGCCTGCGCACCGACGGCGTCACCATCCGCGGCGCCGGCATGGACAAGACCGTGCTCTCGTTCAAGGGCCAGGTGGTCGGCCCCGAGGGCCTGCTGGTCAATGCCAGCGATTTCACCATCGAGAACCTGGCGATCGAGGACACCAAGGGTGATGCGCTGAAGATCAACCAGGGCAGCAACATCACCATCCACGGCGTGCGCGTGGAGTGGACCGACGGCCCGAAGACCACCAACGGCGCCTACGGCCTGTACCCGGTGAAGACGCAGAACGTGCTGATCGAGGACTCGGTGGTGATCGGCGCCTCCGATGCCGGCATCTACGTCGGCCAGTCGGACAACATCATCGTGCGCAACAACCGCGCCGAACACAACGTGGCCGGCATCGAGGTGGAGAACTCCACCCGCGCCGACGTCTACGGCAACACCACCACGCAGAACACCGGCGGCATCCTGGTGTTCAACATGCCCAACCTGTCCAAGGAAGGCCACAGCACGCGGGTGTTCAGGAACAAGGTGATCGCCAACAACCTGGACAACTTCGCCGCCAAGGGCGCGGCGGTGGCCAGCGTGCCGGCGGGTTCGGGCGTGGTGATCAACTCCAACGACAAGGTGGAGATCTTCGACAACGACATCGCCGACAACCGGACCGCCAACATCATCATCGCCAGCTACTTCTCCACCAACTACTACAACACCCGCGGCGTGGCGGCGAACTACAACCCGTACCCGAAGGCGATCTACGTGCACGACAACCGCCTCAAGGGCGGTGGCGATTCACCGGACGGGCTCAAGCTGAAGGCGCTGAAGACCGCGATGTACGGCCTCGGCGGCAACTTCCCCGACGTGTTGTGGGATGGCTACGTCGACACGAAGAACCTGGTCGACGGCCTGCCGCCGGCGAACGACCGCATCTGCATCCGGGGCGTCAACGGCGTGATCAACGCCGACGGCCCGCACGACTACAAGAACCCCAGCAAGGACATGAAGCCGTACGAATGCACGCTGCCCAGCCTGCCCCCGGTGACCTTGAATCCCGAGCCGAAGGTCTGAGGAATGTTCCGGGTATTTTCGGTCTCCGCAGGAGCGCGCCCTGTGCGTGATGCTCTCCGCCACGCCACCCGAAGGCATCGCGCACAAGGTGCGCTCCTGCAGGGTTTCGCGCTGCTGCTGCTCGCGTTGCTGCTGGCCGGCTGCCAGCGCGGCATGCAGCCAGTGGCGTTCCATGCCGAAGGCCGCCCGGCCAGGCTCAGCGACTGGCACGTGGTCGAGGTGCATGACGGCAAGCTGCAGCTCAACGACGGCGTGGTGCCGTACGACCTCAACACGCCGCTGTTCACCGACTACGCGCACAAGCTGCGCACGATCTGGATGCCCAGGGGCGTGAGCGGCAAGTACCAGCCGGTGGACACGCTCGACTTTCCGGTCGGCACGGTGTTCAGCAAGACTTTCTATTACCCGCGCACCGCCGACGGCAAGTTCAGCGACGTGGCGCGCACCGCGGATTACTCGCGCGACTTCGCCGGCCAGGGCCTGGACATGGCCAACGTGCGACTGATCGAGACGCGCATCCTGGTGCATCGCCAGAACGGCTGGGAAGCAATCCCCTACGTGTGGAACGACGCGCAGACCGAAGCCACGCTGGCGCGCACCGGCGCGGTGCTGCCGCTGACCCTGGTCGCCGCCAGCGCGCAGGACGGCATCCCGGCACGCGAGGATTTCAACTACGTGGTGCCCGACGAAAGCCAGTGCGCCAGCTGCCACGCGCAGGACTGGATCGATCGCAAGGTGCATCCGATCGGCCCCAAGGCGCGGCACATCAACAAGAACTACCCGTATGCCGACGGCGAGCACAACCAGCTCGAGCATCTGGTCAAGGTCGGCTATCTCGCCGGCGTGCCGGCGCTGGCCACGGTGCCGCGCGACGTCGATGCCAGCGATCCGAAGGCGCCGCTGGATGCGCGCGCCCGCGCCTGGCTGGACATCAACTGCGGGCACTGCCACAACCCGAACGGCGCGGCCAACACCACCGGCCTGTCGCTGATCCACGGCACTCCGGAGAACCACGAGCTGGGCATCTGCAAGCCGCCCACCGCGGCCGGCCAGGGTACCGGCAACCATTTCTTCGACATCGTGCCGGGCCAGCCGGACGCTTCGATCATCCCGTACCGGCTGGCCTCGACCGAGCCCGGCACGATGATGCCGGAGATCGGCCGCAGCACGGCCGACCACGAAGCCATCGCGCTGATCAAGGCGTGGATCGCGGCCATGCCCGGTACCTGCACTGTGCTGCACTGAGCCGACAAACGACCGCCGCGGCGCATCGGTCGCGGCCATTCCATGCAACGGGGAGCACGGCATGAACCTTCGTCAACGTCCACTTTCGACCGCGCTGCGCGGCTTGCTGTTCGGCGGCACGGCACTGCTGCTGTGCGCGCCGCTGGCGGCGCAGACGAACACGAGCGCCGACGGCACCGCACCTGCCTCCGCCACGACCACCGCGGCGAACGCGGACCGGCCCACCGAGCTGGGCGCCATCACCGTCACCGCGCAGAGCCGCAGCCAGCAGATGCAGTCGGTGCCGATCGCGCTGCAGATCGTCACCGCCCGGCAGATCGACACGCTCGCGGCCACCGACCTCAGCAAGATGAGCCTGTTCGTGCCGGGCCTGGTAGTCAGCGCCAACCAGCCGACCCAGCCCAACTACCAGTTGCGCGGCATCAGCACCGACGACTTCGGCGTGGGCACCGAGTCGGCGGTCGGCGTCTATATCGATGGTGTCTATGCCGCGCGTTCCGGCGGCGCCCTGCTGGCGTTCAACGACATCCAGCGCATCGAGGTGCTGAAGGGCCCGCAAGGCACCCTGTTCGGCCGCAATGCCGCCGCCGGCGCCATCTCGATCGTCACCAACGAACCCAGCGACAAGCTGGAAGGCAAGGCGCGCGTGCGCCTGGGCAACTACGGCAAGCGCTACGGCGACTTCCTGCTGAACCTGCCGCTCAACGCGGACATGGCGCTGCGCTTCAGCCTGTTCGACAACCAGAGCCACGGCTGGGCCCGCGACGCGGCCACCGGCAAGCGCTACGGCCAGGACAACGATCGCGGCGCGCGCGGCGTCTACCGCTGGAACATCACGCCGAACACCCGCGTGCTGTGGTCGTGGGATCACGAGGAGCTCAGGCAGCCGCCGCAGCCCGCCTTCGGTCTGATCCCGTCGTCGGCATGGTCGGTGCGGCCGGACCCGAACGCGGGCGTGCTGAGCCCGCCGTATCCGGCCAACCCGGCGCAGTACCTCAACCCGCTGCACGCGCCGCTCTACAACGACGCGGTGGGCGCGGCCGAAACCCGCCGATTCGACGGCTCCACCCTGATCGTCGACCACAGCTTCGGCTGGGGCAGCCTGACCTCGACCACCGCGTGGCGCAATTTCGACACGCTGAACCTGGGCGACTACGACGGCACCAACCAGCGCACCACCTACCTCGACACGGCCAACATCGAGCACAACAACAGCTGGTACCAGGAGTTCAAGTTCGCCGGCAGCACCGACCTGATCGACTGGGTGGCCGGCACCAGCTGGTACAGCGAACAGGCGCGCCAGACCAGTCGTACCGACGTGTTCACTGACAGCATCGACACGCTGGCATTGAACGTGGGCGGCGCCAGCTACGCCGACACCTTCGCCGGTTTCGATTCGCTGCTGAAACTGTTCGGCCTGCCTTACACCGTGCTCGGCGCACCCTGGCGCGAGCAGATCGAAAACCAGGGCCGCTTCAAGGCATACGCCTTGTACGGCGACGTGATCTGGCACCTGGGCGACAAGCTCAACCTCACCACCGGCCTGCGTTACACCCGCGACCAGAAGCGGTTCTCGTGGTTCAACCCGCAGCGCAGCGCGCCGGAACTGGACCAGACCATCGACGCGCTCGACGCGATGGGCCTGCTCGCGCTGGCCGGCGTCAACCCCGACGTGTTCCGGCAGAACCTGATCTTCAACCCCGCCAGCGGCGCGCCGGTGGGCGTGCTGGTGCAAGGCAGGAACACCTGGAACGACCTCAGCCCGCGCGTGGTGCTGGACTACACGTTCAGCCCGGACCTGATGGTGTACGGCTCGGTCACCAAGGGCTACAAGGCCGGCGGCTACAACAGCGTGCAGGTCGGCTCGCACTTCGCGCCGGAGAAGGTCATCAACTACGAGGCCGGCGTCAAGACGCTGTTCCCCGGGCCCAACCTCCTGCTCAACGCCAGCGCCTACTACTACCGCTACGACAACCGGCAGTCGCTCACGCTGGATCCCAACAGCACCGGTTCCGGCGTGCCGCGCTACCTGGTGGCGAGCACCGACCAGCAGGCCCACGGCGTCGAAGTGGAGCTGCAATGGCAGCCAGACACGGCGTTCCGGCTGGGCGTGAACGGCGCGTACATCGACGCCACCTACCGCAACGCCACCGCGCCCTCCGGCGCCAGCCTGGACGGCCAGCCCACCGGCGAGCCGAAGTATTCGTTCGCCGCACAGCTGGCCTACACCTGGCACGACGTGGCGCACGGCGCGCTGCAATTCGACCTCAGCCACGCCTATCGCGGCCCGTCCCGCTGCAACAACGACTCGCAGTTGCAGGGCACCTGCCAGATCAGCCCCAATTTCCAGGTCGGCTCGGCACGCCAGATCACCGACGTGCGACTGGACTGGAGCGCCGCCGGCGAGCAGTGGGGCGTGGCGCTCTATGGCACCAACGTGTTCGACAAGCGCTACGTCACGGGAGTGAACAACATCACCACCAGCGTGTTCGGCACGCCGTTCGCCGGCGTCACGCCGCCGCGGATGTGGGGCGTCGAACTGCGTGCGCGCTTCTGACCCGGCAGGCGGCGCCCGCCGTTTGCGTGCATGCTGCAGGACCCGTACCGAGTAATGCCATGACCACCGACCAGGTTTCCACGCTCACCGACAGCCTGCGCCTGCTGCGCGCCGCGCAACGGGCACAACCGATGCCCGAGTGGACCGTGCGCGCCGCCCGGCTGCGCGCGCTGCAGGCGCTGCTGCGCGAGAATCGCGAGCGCATGGTCGAGGCCATCCATGCCGATTTCGGCTGCCGCCCGCGCGAAGAGACCGAGCTGCTGGAGTTCTTCCCCAGCCTCTCGGCGATCCGCCATGCGCTGGCCCACGGCCGGCGCTGGATGAAGCCGCGCCGGCGCCTGGCCGACTGGCTGTTCCTGCCGGCGCGCACCGAGTTGCGGCCGCAGCCGCGCGGCGTGGTCGGCGTCATCGTGCCGTGGAACTATCCGCTGTACCTGGCGGTCGGCCCGCTGGTCGACGCGCTGGTCGCCGGCAACCGCGCGATGGTGAAGATGAGCGAGTTCACGCCACGCTTCTCGGCACTGTTCGCCGAGCAGGTGACGAAGTATTTCCAACCCGACGAAGTGCGGGTGGTGACCGGCGACGCGGACGTGGCGCAGGCGTTCTCGGCGCTGCCGTTCGACCACCTGCTGTTCACCGGCTCCACCGCGGTCGGTCACCACGTGATGCGCGCGGCCGCGGCCAATCTCACCCCGGTGACGCTGGAGCTGGGCGGCAAGTCGCCGGCCATCGTCGGCCCCGGCGCGCGGCTGGACCACGCGGTGGAACGCATCATGGTCGGCAAGCTGCTCAACGCCGGGCAGACCTGCATCGCGCCGGACTACGTGCTGCTGCCGCGCGCGCGCATGGCGGACTTCATCGCGCTGGCCGGCCAGGCGGTGGCGCGGATGTATCCGCAGCTGCAGCAGAACGCGCAGTACGCCAGCATCGTCTCCGATCGCCAGTATCAGCGCCTCACGGCGCTGCGCGACGATGCACAGACGGCCGGCGCGCGCGTACACGCGCTGGGCGAAGCCGCGGAAGATCCGGCGCGCCGGTTGCTGCCACCGCAGCTGCTGACCGAGGTCGACGACGGCATGGCGGTGATGCGCGAGGAGATCTTCGGCCCGCTGCTGCCGCTGCTGCCGTACGACACGCTGGACGAGGCCATCGCGCACGTCGCCGCCCGTGCGCATCCGCTGGCGCTGTACCTGTTCGAGGACGACCCGGCGCGCATCGACCGCGTGCTGGCGCGCACCCACGCCGGCGGCGTCAGCGTCAACGACACCCTGTACCACATCGCCCAGCACCGCCTGCCGTTCGGCGGCATCGGCGCCTCGGGCATGGGCGGCTATCACGGCGAGGCGGGTTTCCGCACGTTCTCGCACTTCAAGCCGGTGTTCCGCCAGGCGCGCTGGAACGGCGCCGGCCTGCTCAACCCGCCATACGGCAAGCGCTTCCGGCGCCTGCTCGACCTGCTGCTGCGTCGCGGCTGATTTCTTTCACGCATGAAAAAACTCCCCGCCGAAGCGGGGAGTTTTCTTGTGCGGTTATCGCAGGTCCGGCATCAGAACTTGTACATCGCCGAGAAGCTCAGCAGGTTGCCGTAGTCGTCGAAGTTGCCGGTCAGCGTGTCGCCCGTGCTGTTGGTGTTGGAGACGTGCGCGTTGTTGACGAAGATGTGCGCATACGAGGCGTTGATCTCGAAGTTCTCGCTGGCCTTGTAGCCGATGCCGACGGTGGCCATCTTGCGGGTCGAGTCGGGCACGCGCGGGCTGCGGGTCTTCTCGTAGGTCGGGCTGCTGTCGACCGCGACGCCGCCGCGCAGGGTCAGCTTGTCGTTGAGGTACCAGTCGCCGCCGATCGAGGCGTAGACGGTATTGCGCCAGTTGTACGGCTCCGAGGTCTGCGGCTGCGAGTTGCCGTAGTTCACGGTCAGGTTCTTGAACACGTCCCACTTGGTGTAGGCCACGTCGACGCCGACGCCGAACTTCTCGGCCTGATGCCAGTAGCTCGCGCTGGCCACGGCCGGCGTGGTGAAGTCGGCAGTGCCGGTGGTGTGCGAGAACGGCGGGATCGAGCTGGCCAGCGCCGGGTTGGCCAGCAGCAGGTCGTAGCCCGGCGTGGTGGTGAAGTTGCCGGTACCCTGCAGGCGATGGCTGATCTTGGCGCGGTAGTTCAGCGCCAGCTTGTCGTTCGGGGTCAGCTTCCAGAAGCCGCCCAGCTGCCAGCCGTAGCCCCAGTCGTCGCCCTTGATGCGGGCGTAGCCGTCCACGCCCGGAGGCGTGACCGCCGCCACGCCGGCCGCGGCAGCCTGGCCCTGCTGCACGGCCGCCTGGATCATCGCCGCACCCTGCGCCGGCGAAATCTGGCCCGCGGCGATGGCCGCCTGGATCTGCGCGACGCCGGCGGCGGTCTGCGCGCCGATGCCCTGCTGGATGCCCAGGCCCACGGCGTTGAAGTTGACCGCGCTGGTCAGCTCGGCGCTGGTCTTCTGCGCGATGAAGCTGGCGCCCAGGCTGAAGTTGTCGGTGACGTCGAACGATGCCGACAGCGTGGCGTCCAGCGACTGGAACTTGGACTTGATGCCGTGGTAACGGCCGACCCAGTCCTTGTCGTACTCGGTCTGGAAGCCGAACGGCACCGAGAAGCCGCCGCCCACGTGCACGCGGTCGCTGACCTGGGTGGCGAAGAACAACGCCGGCACCGGCAAGGTGGTGCCGGCATCGCCGCCATTGCCGCCGCTGATCGGGCGACCCAGCACGTCATGCGCGCTGCCGTCGAACTTGGCGCTGAAGTTGATGGCGGTGACGTCGGCCTGCAGGTAGGTGCCCTTCAGCTCGGACATCGCGGCCGGGTTGTTGACCACCACCGAGACATCACCGCCGGCGGTAGCGGAACCCGCAAAGGCGCGGCCCAGGCCCTTGGCGCTGTTCTCCTTGAGCTGGAATGCACTGGCATCCGCGTTCACCGGCGCAACCAGGGCGCCCACGATCGCAATGCTCAGCGCGGCGAGCGCCAGTGGACGGGCAGCGCCCGTGAGGGTACGGAAAGACGTGTGCATCGCTGGCTCCTGCATGATATTGGGTCAACTCGGTTAAGTCGGGCAGACGGACAGGAAAATTCATACGTACGTTTGAACTTCCTGCGCTGGACTTTGCCCTCTCGGACAAGGCGTTGCAAGTGCGCTCGCAACAAATTACTAACAAGTGAACTCCGCCCGGCAAACAAACCCGCCCGCAGATCCGCCGGCCGGCGCTGCTACTCTCGCCTCCCCGGCGCTTGCTCCCGCCCCCACGGTGCTGCCATGCAATCCTTCGTCTACGCCAGCCTGTCCAAGGCTGACACTTACCTGTGGCTGGCCGAACGCGACGCGTTCGACGTACTGCCCGAGCCGCTGACGCTGATGTTGGGTGAACTGCGCTTCGTGATGGAGGTGCAGCTGACGCTCCAACGCAAACTGCCGGTGGAGGACACTGGCCAAGTACTGGAGCACCTGCGCACGCAAGGCTGGCATCTGCAATTGCCGCCGCAGGAAACGCTGGCCGCCGCCAACCACCCCGCCTACACGCACTCGCCGCGGGATGATCGGGACGAGTGAATCGCGCATCATGGCGTTCGCGTTAACGCCTGGTTACCGCCTGCACGGTCCACGATTTCTATACTGCCGCCATGACCCAGACCAAATCCCGCCGTCGCCCTCCCTTCCTGCATGCGCTGGCCTGGTTCATTCCCGGCTTGCTGGCCGTGGCACTGGCCAGCTTGACCACTCATCCGCTGACCCTGATCCCGCTGCTGCTGGCCAACGCGCTGACCATGGCGGCCATTTGCCACGCGATCGGTTTCGATCCGGAACCGAGCTTCGCGCGCACCGTGCTGCGCCGCGGCGCCGCGCACCTGGTGATGTTTACCGGCTACACCGTGCTGGTATTCGTGCTGGTGGCCTGGCCGATGCTGCAACTGAGCCACAGCCCCAGCCTCAGCGCCGCCCTGCTGCTGGCCGCCGCGCTGGTGCTGGCGCTGGTCTCGCTGTGGCGACTGTGGCCGGCGTTCGGGCTGGTGTTCGTGTGGGACGACGCCTACCCGCCGCAACGCGACGGTTCATGGATCTTCACCGCCACCCTGCGCAGCATGGCGTTCGGTCGGCACCTGTCGCGCGAGGAGCGCTTCTTCACCCACTTCGTGCCGGCCGCGCTGTGCCTGCTCGCGCTGGCCTTCAGTGCGATCGCGCTGACCGGGCTGGTCGGCATGCTGCCGGAGGAAATGCGCCTGGCGGCGCTGGCGATCTATGCGCTGGTGATCTTGCCGCTGGCCTGCCTGGTGATCGCCAACCGCACCCTGCGCGCGTTGCTGTGCGAACGCCACCCGCCGCGCCGACGCGCCGACGCGAATCCGCTGACCGCTGAATTGCCGCGGCCGGTGCTGAGCGAACCGGAGCGCATCGCCGGCACACCCGAACAGGCGGCCGCCTTGCTCGCCGCCGCCCGCGCCGGCGACATCGAACGCGCGCTGGCGCTGCTGGAAGTGGGTGCTGCCTGCGACACTGTGCCGCCGCCCGGTGATCGCGACCAGCGCCCGGTGCTGATGCTGGCGGCGCTGCTGCCCGACACGCGGCTGCTGCGCGCGCTGATCGCCAGCGGCGCCGACGTCAATCGCGCCAGCGGCGGGCTCACCCCGCTGCTCGCGGCCACCCGCGACAGCTGGCACGGCCGCGCCGAAGCGGTGCTGATGCTGCTGGCCAACGGCGCCAGCCCGCTGGCCACCGATGCCGACGGCAACACCCCGCTGCACGGCGCCGTGCTCAGCGCCGACGCCGGCGTGGCGGCGATGCTGCTCGACGCAGCCGCGCCGATCGACGCGCTCAACCAGGCCGGCCTGAGCCCGCTGGCCACCGCCTGCCGTGCCGCCAACTGGCCGCTGGCGAAATTCCTGCTCGACCGCGGCGCCAAGCCGGCCCCGGCCGGCGGCGAACCGGCGCTGGTCGCCGCCGCCACCATCGCCGACGACGACCCCACCGGCGTTGCCCTGTTGCTCAAGCACCGCGCCGCCGTCAACGCTCTCGACGCGCGCCAGCGGCACGCCTTGCTCGGCGCCGCCGCCGAAGGCCACGAGCGCATCGCCCGCGCCCTGTGCGATGCCGGCGCCGACGTCAGGCTGGCCGACGAGCACGGCGTTACCGCGCTGATGGAAGCCGCGCGCGCCGGCGCCAGCGGCATCGTGCAGCGGCTGGCCGAGGCCAAGGCCAACGTGCTGGCCCGCGACCAGCACGGTCGCGACGCGCTGATCCTGGCCTGCCAGTCGCCGCATGCCGACGTCGCCACCGTCCGCGCCCTGCTCGAACTGGGTGCCGATGCCAAGGCCGCCGGCGGCGACGGCCGCAGCGCACTCGACCACGCCAGCGCCGCCGGGCGCTGGGATCTGGTCGCGCTGCTGGACCCGGACACCGCGCTGCCCGCCAACCTCAGCCACGATCTGCTGGACGAAGGCGCCGACACGCCGCAACACCTGCTCGACGCGCTGCGCTTCGGCCACTGGGCCACCGTCTCCGCCTTCGGCGAGCGGGTGCGCTCCTGGCCGCAAGCCGAGCTGGCCCGGCTCTATCTGGAACTGGCCACGCCCGGGCTGGGCGCGGCGCGGCGCTGGCTGCTGGACCACGGCCTCGCCGCCGAGGCCCGGCTGGAGGCACCGCGCATCGACGAGCCCGACACCGGCGAAGCGCCTACCCAGGCACCGCTGGGACGGCGCCTGTTCGACGCCCTGCTCGAACGCCTGCCCGATGCCACCCAAGCGGTCGATGATCTGATGCAGGCCGGCGCCAGCCCCGCCGGTTGCGGCCTGCTGGCCGCGGCCCTGGTGCAGCTCGAGGGCGCAGCCCAGGCCGCCGCGCTGCCGCTCGGCCTGCTCGAGCGCGGCGCCGACCCGTTCGGCACGGACGCGAACCAGCGCACGCCGCTGCACCTGGCCACCCGCCACGCGCACGGCGACCTGCTGCAGGCACTGCTGGCGCGCGGCTGCGATCCCAACGCCCGTGACGGGGAGCAGCGCACGCCGCTGTTCGCCGCGCTGGAACATGGCGCCGCCGCGCTGCCGCTGGTGCGCAGCCTGATCGCCCACGGCGCCGACCCGGAAGCGGCCGACACCCACGGCGAGACGCCGCTGGGGCTCGCGCTGGAGCATCCCGCGCTGGAGCGCTGGCTGGACTGGCGCGACTGGCCGCTGCCGCAGCGACCGCTGCGCGGCACCGACCTGCCTGCCGCCGCCGCGGTCGGTGCGCTGGCCGCGGTGCAGCGCCTGCTGGAACTGGGCTTCGCCGTCGACACCCGCGACGAGCAGGGCGCCACCGCGCTGCTGCGCGCCTGCGGTGCCGGTCATCGTGACGTGGCCGCCTGCCTGCTCGACGCCGGTGCCGATCCCAGCCTTCCCGCGCACAGCGGCGTCACCGCCCTGGTCGCCGCGGTCAGCGCACGACGCGAAGCGCTGGTGGCCCTGCTGCTGCAGCGCGAGGTGGCCGTCGACCAGCGCCTGCCGAACGACGCCACCGCCCTGATGGTGGCCGCCGCGCTGGGCTACCCGGACATCGCCGAACAACTGCTGGCCGCCGGCGCCGACGTCAAGGCGGTGGACAGCTCCGGCCGCAACGCATTGCACGCCGCCGCCCAGTTCGGCTTTGAACACAACGACAGCCTGCGCACCCGCCGCCTGTTCGACGGCCTGCTCAAGCACGGCGCCGAGATCAATCACGCCGATCGCGAAGGCAAGACGCCGCTGTTGCTGCTGCTGGGCGCGCAACTGCCGCCGGGCAGCGACGGCGACGCCACCCACCTGGGCGCGCTGGTACCGCCGCTGCTCGATGCCGGCGCGCACGTCGCGCATGCCGACCAGCGCGGCGTCACCGCGCTGCATGCCTGCGCCATGCACGCGCTGCTCGCCCCGGCCCGCGTGCTGCTCTCGCGTGGCGCCGACCGCCAGGCCACCGACGCCTTCGGCCGCACTGCCGCGGAAGTGGCTCGCCAACTCGGCTTCGTCGACATTGCCCACGAACTGAGCGCGCGCAGCAACCAGGCGATCCCCAGCGTGCGGCAGACGCTGCGGCAACCGGCGGAGTAGCCGCCGGCCGCGTCTATTCGGGACTGTCCGGCGTCACCGGCCCCTTCTCGCGCTGGCGCTCGGCAGTGCGCTCCGCGTCGGCCTCGAACAGCCGCTGCAGGTCGACCAGTGCATCGCGGGTGCTCTGCATCAGCTTGGTCTCGTCGTCGTAGACCAGCGCCTGCTTCTGCAGCAGGTCCTCGTCGTAGCGGCGGAAGCGCTCGACACGATCGACCGCCAGCTCGTGCGACAGGCCCAGTGCCTCCAGCGTCTTGCGGGTCATCTTGAGGCTGGAATGGAAGGTCTCGCGCACCGGGTCGTCCACGCCCAGGTCGAGCAGGCGAAACACGTGCTGGCGGTTGCGCGCGCGGGCGACGATCTTCAGGTGCGGATACTGCCGCTTGACCAGGCGCGCGGTGCGCAGGTTCGCCTCCGGGTCGTCGGTGGCCAGCACGAAGACTTCCGCGGTGGCCGCGTGCGCCGCGCGCAGCAGTTCCGGCCGCGCCGGGTCGCCGAAGAACAGATTGATGCTGCCGAAACGGCGCGAGAAATCCACCTGGTCGGCGGAGTGCTCCAGCGCCACGAACGGAATGCCCTGCGCACGCAGCACGCGGGCGATGATCTGGCCGACGCGGCCGAAGCCGGCGATGATCACCCGCGGCGGCGCCGTGTCGATGGTGTCGAACTCGCGCGACGGCTGGCGCGGGCGCAGGTCCAGCGCCTTCGCCGCCAACACCACCAGCAGCGGTGTCAGCGCCATGCTCAGGGCGATCACCAGCATCAGCAGGTCGCGTTGCGCGACGCTGAGCAGGCGTTGCTCGGTGGCCAGCCGCAACACCACGAAGGCGAACTCGCCGCCGGCGGCCAGCAGCACCAGCAGGCGCAGCGTGTCCGAGCGATTGAGCCCGCACAGCCAGCGTCCCAGCGGCCACAGCAAGACACTCTTCAGCGCCAGCAGCAGCGCCAGCAGGGTCAGCACCAGGCCGGGGCTATGCCACAGCAGCGACAGGTCCATCGACATGCCGACGCTGATGAAGAACAGCCCCAGCAGCAATCCCTTGAACGGCTCGATGTTCGATTCCATCTCGTGCCGGTATTCGGAATCGGCCAGCAGCACGCCGGCCAGAAATGCGCCCAGGGTGGCCGACAGGCCCGCCAGTTCCATCAGCCATGCCACGCCCATCACCACCAGCAAGGCGGTGGCGGTGGACACCTCGACCGAGTCGGCCTTGGCCACGAAACGGAACACCGCGCGCAACAGGTAGCGGCCGCCGACCACCACCCCGACGATCACCCCGATCGTGCGCAGCACGCCGAGCAGGTCCACATGCGAAGCCGAGGACGCCGCCAGCAGCGGCAAGGCGGCGATCAGCGGAATCGCCACCAGGTCCTGGAACAACAGCACGGCGAACACGTGCCGCCCGTAGGCCGAACCCGCCTCCTTGCGCTCGGCCAGGATCTGCAGGCCGAACGCGGTGGACGACAGCGCCAGGCTGCCGCCAACGACAAAAGCCGCCTTGCCGTTGAGGCCGAACAGCCAGTACGCGACCAGGCCGATCGCCAGGCCACTGGCCAGCACCTGCGCGATGCCGGTGCCGAACACCGAGCGCCGCATCACCCACAGCCGCTGCGGCGACAGCTCCAATCCGATCACGAACAGCATCAGCACCACGCCGAACTCGGCGATGTTCGCCACGCCCGAGGTGTCGTGGATCAGCCCCAGCAGCTGCGGCCCGATCGCCACGCCGGCCAGCAGATAGCCGAGCACCGCGCCGAGGCGAAAGCGCTTGGTCAGCGGCACCGCGATCACCGTGGCGAGCAGGAACACCAGGGCCGTCTGCAGCAGATGATGGCTGTCCAAGCGTCGGCAACTCCGGTCGGGGATGTCCCGATTATTCCACGCCGCCATCTTCGCGCCGCATCGGCAACGGCGAATTGCATTCCGGAAAAGCGACAGGCCCGCCGAAGCGGGCCTGTCGGATGGCGTCGAGGCGCGTCGACTACTTCTTCGGCGCGTCCTTCAGGCCGCGGTTTTCCAGCATCGGCTCGATGCTCGGGTCCTGGCCGCGCCAGTCCCTGTACATCTTGGCCAGGTCCTCGGTGTTGCCGCGCGAGAGCACCATCTTGCGGAAGCGGTCGCCGTTGGCGCGGGTAAGGCCGCCGTTGTCCTTGAACCCGATGAAGGCGTCGTCGGCCAGCATCTGCGTCCACAGGTAGGCGTAGTAGCCGGCGGCGTAGCCGTTGCCCCAGATGTGCTGGAAATAGCTGGAGCGGTAGCGCGGCGGCACGTAGCTCAGGTCCACGCCGTCCTTCTTCAGCGCGGCGGCCTCGAACTTGTCTGCGTCCTGCACCGGTGCGTCGGCGCCCAGCATGTGCCAGTTCATGTCGAGCATCGCCGCGGCGACCAGCTCGGTCATGTTGTAGCCCATGTTGAACTTGCCGGCCTTCTTCATCTTGTCGACCAGCGCCTGCGGCATCGGCGCGCCGGTCTTGTAGTTCTTGGCGTAGTTGGCGAACACCTTGGGGTTGGTCGCCCAATGCTCGTTGAACTGCGACGGGAACTCGACGAAGTCGCGCGCGGTGTTGGTGCCGGACAGGGTGGGGTATTGCTCGTCGGCGAGCATGCCGTGCAACGCGTGGCCGAACTCGTGGAACATGGTGATCACGTCATCGAACGACAGCAGCGCCGGCTGGCCCGCGGCCGGCTTGGTGAAGTTGGCGACGTTGTAGATCACCGGCTTGGTGTCCATCAGCTTCGACTGGCCGACGAAGTTGTCCATCCAGGCGCCGCCGCCCTTGTTGTCGCGCTTGAAGTAGTCGCAGTAGAACAGCGCCATCGACTTGCCGTCGGCGTCGAACACCTCGAACACGCGCACGTCCGGCTGGTACACCGGAATGTCCTTGCGCTCCTTGAAGGTCAGCCCGTAGAGCTGGTTGGCGGCGTAGAACACGCCGTTCTTGAGCACGTTGTCCAGCTCGAAGTAAGGCTTGATCTGGTTTTCGTCGAGGTCGTACTTCGCCTTGCGCACCTGCTCGGCGTAGTGGTTCCAGTCCCACGGCTGCAGCTTGAAGCCGGGCTGCCCGGCGGCCTTCTGGTCCTGGTCGATCTGCGCCTGGATGTCGGCGGCCTCGCGCGTGGCACGCGCCACCGCAGCCGGCGCCAGCTTCTGCATGAAGCCCATCGCGGTGGCCGGTGTCTTGGCCATCTGGTCCTCCAGCTTCCACGCGGCGTAGTTCGGATAGCCGAGCAATGCGGCCTCCTGCGCGCGCAATTGCGCCAGCCGCTCGATCGTCTTGCGGGTGTCGTTGGCGTCGTTCTGCTCGGCGCGGTTCCACGACGCCTCGAACAGCTGCTGGCGGGTGGCACGGTCGGTCAGATCCTGCAGCTCGGGCTGCTGGGTGGTGTTCTGCAGCGGCAACACGTACTTGCCGTCCTGCTTGCGATCGGCCGCGGCGCGACTGGCGGCGGCGATTTCCGCATCGCTCAGGCCGGCCAGCTTGCTCTTGTCGCCGATCACCGGCGCGGCGTCCTTGGTGGCCGCCAGCAGCTTGTTGGTGAACGCGGTGCTGAGGCTGGACTCCTCCTTGTTCATCGCCTTCAGCTTGGTCTTGTCGGCGTCGGACAGCTTGGCGCCGGCATGCACGAAGTTGTCGTAGACCACCTGGACCAGGCGCGCGGATTCCGGATCGAGCTTCAGCGTGTCGCGCTGGTCGTGGACCGCCGCGATGCGCTTGAACAACTTGTCGTTGAGATAGATCGCGTCCTGGTGGGCGGCCAGCCTGGGCGCCTCTTCCTCCTGCACTTTCTGCAGGGTCGGGTTGGTATTCGCCGCGGTGACGCCGTTGAAGACCGCCATCACGCGATCGAGCATCACGCCGGTTTTCTCCAGCGCCACGTAGGTGTTCTCGAAGGTGGCCGGCTCGGGGTTGTCGGCGATCTTCTGCACCTCGGCCAGTTGCCGCTTCATGCCCTCCTCGATCGCCGGCTGGTAGTCGGCGTCGGTGATCTTGTCGAACGGCGGCGCCTGGAACGGCAGCGTGCTGGCCTGGAAGAACGGGTTGCTGGTCATGGCATCGGCCGGGGCGGTGGCGGAAGCGCTCGCTGTCGACGTGGGCGCGGGCGCGGGCGTGGCATCGGCGCCACCCGGCGATTGCGAGCAGGCGGCGAGGGCGATCGTGGTGGCAATCACGAGCAGGCGGAGTCGAAGCATCAGGTTCCCCAACGTTGGGTGTCCGCGGCGGGACGGGATGGAAATGCAGTCCCCGACTTTACCCATACGGCCGCCGCTTTCCAAACGTTCGCAGGAAACTGCGGACCGCGGATCAGCGAAGCGCCATCACGCCACGCGCAGGTCGCGCAGCTGCCAGCCGCCGCCGATCAGCAGGAACAGCCGATGGCGCAGCACGCTCATCGGCAGGTCGGTGGTCAGCTCCACGTCGGTGCGCAGGTCGGCGACTTTCGCCGTCACCTCGGCGGCCGGATCGGTGTTGCCGAGGCTGGCGTCCACCGCATCCGGGTCGGGCTGCGCCGCGCGCCAGCGCTGGAACAGCTCATCGCTGCGCAAGGCGTGCTGCAGCGCGCCGGCGAAATCATTCGGGCCGGCACCGGCGTAGCTGAAACGCGGGTCCTCGCCGCGGGCGTGGCCGAGGTCGGCGATCGAGAGGTAGTAGCGGTTGCGGGGCATTGGCCATTCCGGAAACGGGTCTGCGGCCATTCAAGCACGCACGCCGGTACGCCGGACGTGAAGGTCAGCCGAGCGCCGCCACGGCGGCGTGCAAGCGTCCGGCCGCCTGCGCCGGCGGCATGCCGTGCGGCAGCACGCCCAGGCACGGCGCCGGCAGCAGCTCGCCCAGCGTGGCCAGGTTCTCGGCTTGCGCTTCCATCGCCGGGTCGATGTGGTTGCCGATCCAGCCGATCAGGCGGCAGCCGTCGGCGACGATCGCGCGCGCGCTGAGCTGGGCGTGGTTGAGGCAGCCCAGGCGCAGGCCGACCACCAGGATCACCGGCAACTGCCATTGCCTGGCGATGTCCGAGGCGAACAGCTTGGGCGCCAGCGGCACCAGCCAGCCGCCGACGCCTTCGACCACCACGCGCTGGTGTTCGCTGCGCAGTTGTTCGAAGGCGGCGCGCATCGGCGCCAGCGTGACCTGCCGGTGCTCGCGCGCGGCCGCCAGATGCGGCGACAGCGGATCGCGCAACGCCACCGGGTTGATCCGCTCGTAGGCCAGCGCGGGATCGCTGCCTGCCGCCTGCAGGGCCAGCGCGTCGTCGTTGCGCAGGCCATCGGGCGTCGCCGCGCAACCGCTGGCCACCGGTTTCATGCCGCAACTGCGGTGACCGGCATCGCGCAGGGCGTGCAGCAAGGTGCAGGAAGCATGGGTCTTGCCGATGCCGGTGTCGGTGCCGGCGATGAATACCGCGGCGTGGCGGGAGTCTGTCATCGGGATGTCCGTGGCGAGGGCGCGCATAATACGCCTTTGCCGCCGGATGACTTCGCATGTTCGAGCTCGAGACCCCCACCTTCGCCAGCAAGCAGGAGCACTATGAGCACCTGGTGCAGCAGGCGCGCGGCCTGCTGCAGGGCGAGCCGGACCTGATCGCCAACGCGGCCAATTTCAGCGCGCTGGTCTACCACGGCCTGCCGCAATTGAACTGGGCCGGGTTCTACCTGTTCGACGGCACCGAGCTGGTGGTCGGCCCGTTCCAGGGCAAGCCGGCATGCATCCGCATCGCGCTCGGCCGTGGCGTCTGCGGCACCGCCGCGAGCGAGCGCCAGACCCAGCTGGTGCGCGACGTCAGCACGCACCCCAACCACATCTACTGCGACTCGGCCTCGCAATCGGAGATCGTGGTGCCGCTGGTTCGCCGCGATGGTTCGCTGCTCGGCGTGTGGGACGTCGACAGCCCGGTGACCGATCGCTTCGACGAGGACGACCGCGCCGGCATGGAAGCGCTGTGCGCGGTGTTCATGGATGTCGTCACGCCCTGATCGGTTCGCGATGACCCGGCGCGCGTGACCGCCCGCCGGGCGTGGTCGCGCGCCGCTTGCCCGCCCGTCGTCATGGCGCTCAAGCGCAATCCTCCCGTGCCGCTAACGATGAGGGGCCCGGCGATTTGCCGAATCCCGGCGTTGCCGCTCGGTGCGCCTCGCGAACACTCCACCCGTAGCCATGAACAAGAGACTGCCCACGCCAAGCGCCGGGTTCACGCTGGTCGAGATGATGATTGCAGTCATCATCATGGGGCTGCTCGTCGCCATGGCGATGCCGATCTATGCGCGGTACGGCAACCGCGTCAAGGCGAATGAAGTCGCGGCCTTCATGACCACCACCTCGCTGGCGCTGGAGACCTACCACGCCCAGTCGGGGACCTATCCCGCCACTCTGGCCGAGATCGGCATCAGCGAACCGGCGCTCGATCCATGGGGCAACCCGTACCGGTATCTGCCGATCGACACCGATCCGCCGCCCAAAACGGGCCAGGTCCGCCGCGACCGGAACATGAATCCGATCAACACCGACTTCGACCTGTACAGCACCGGACCGGATGGCCGTACGCAGACCCAGTTGACCGGACGCTTCGCGCGCGACGACATCGTGCGCGCGGGCAACGGCAGTTACATCGGCACGGCGCAGGATTTCTAGGCGCGACGATGCGCATTTACCTGCCCGGCAAGGTCAGTCGACGCCTCACCCTGCAGTTTCTCCTGGCCGCACTGATCCCCATGAGCGGCATGGCCTGGTACGTCTACCACGAGGTCAGCGCGCTGCTGCTGGACTCGGCCTACCAGCAACTTCGGGCCGACAGCAAATCGTTCGGCATGAGCCTGATCGAGCTGCTCAACGCCCGCGCGAGCGACCTTCGAAAGCTTCCCGCCGAGCACATCGGCGACGCATCGGCGGCAGCGAAACTCGGTTTCAGCGCGACCTCGCTGCAGCCCTCGCGCGACTTGACGGCGCCACAGCAGGCCCGCCTGGCGCGCGGCAAGAGCATCCTGCGACTGGCCGCCGGCCACCCGGTGCAATTGCTGGTTCCGTCCGCGTCCCGCAGCCAAGTCCTGGTGGGCGAGATCGCGACCGCTCCGCTGTGGCGCAACGACTCCGCACCCGAGCGCTACTGCATCCTCGATGCCGACTACGTCGCCATGTTCTGCACGCCCGGCCTCGCCCCGCTGGACCGGCACATGCTGGAGTCTGCGCTCGGCAACGGCACCGGCGGCACCGTGCCATGGCATGCCTCGGGCGAGGACCTGCTGGTGGGGCTGTGGCGGCTCAAGTTTCTGCCCGCGCTCGACAGCCCGGGCTTCGTCGTCATGCAGGCCACCTCGCGAGCCGACGCGCTGCGCCGGCTGGAGGATTTCCGCCATCTGTTTCCGATCATCGTGCTGCTGGCGCTGGCCGTCGCCGCGGCGCTCGCCATGCGCCAGATCCGCCACCAGATGAAGCCGCTCGACCAGCTGACCGGACTCACCCGCCGCCTCGCAGCCGGCGACCTGACGGCGCGCCTGCGACTGGCCGGCAACGACGAGTTCGCCGAACTGGGGCGCACGTTCAACGACATGGCGATGAACCTGGAATCCCGGTTCCACATGCTCGCCCTGCTGAGCGACCTCGACCGCGCCATCATCAGCGCCTCGCGCATGGAGCATGTCGCCAGCGAGGTGCTCGGCCACATCCGCAAGGCCATCCCCAGCGACGGCGCCGGCCTGCTGGTGCGAGACGGCGAGGCGGGTTACTACCTGCTGACGCATGACCCCGCGCACGCGGGCGTTTGCCTGCGCACGGCAACCGTCAGGTTCGGGCTCGACGCGCTGAGCCACGCGCAACCGGCATGCATCCTGTCACCAGCGCATCTGCCGGAGGAGTTCCTGCGACGGCTCGGCTCTGCGCTGCCCGCGCACCTGCTTGCGTTCCCGGTCCGCCATGACGACCACCTGCATCAGGTGCTGCTGCTGGCATACCTGGGCTTGCCCGAGCAGATCGACACCGCCGTCCGGGGTGGCCGGGCACTTGCCGACCGCATCGGCATCGCGCTGTCCAGCCTGGCGCAGGAGGAAAGACTCCATCACCAGGCCCATTACGATGCACTGACCGACCTGCCGAACCGGGTGCTGCTGCGCGAGCGCTGCGAACAGGCCATCGAGCGGGCGCAACGCGAGCAGACCGCCGCCGCGCTGATCCTGATCGACCTGGACAACTTCAAGCAGGTCAACGACACGCTCGGCCACGCCAGTGGTGACCAGCTCCTGCTCCAGTGTGCGACGAGCCTCCAGCAGCAGTTGCATCCGGACGACGTGCTGGCCCGCCTGGGCGGCGACGAGTTCGTCGTGCTGGTGCAGGATCTGGTGCGCGGCGAGGAACACGCGACGCTCGACCGCCGGCTGCGTGACTTGCGCGCCGCCCTGGCCGAACCGATCACCGTGAGCGAACACCAGATCAACACGCCCGCCAGCATGGGGATCGCGTTGTACCCGGCGAACGCCAGCCAGTTCGATGAACTGCTGCAGATGGCGGACGCCGCCATGTACAAGTCCAAGCGCGGACAGCCGGGCGGCTTCCAGTTTTACTCGAGCGAGTTCACCCGCACCTCGAAAATCCATTTCGACCTGACCCAGGAACTGCGCAAGGCGGTCGAGAGAAGCGAACTGGTGCTGCACTACCAACCGAAGATCGACGCCCGCACGCGCCGGATCGTCGGCGCCGAAGCGCTGGTCCGCTGGCTGTCGCCCACGCGCGGCCTGGTCCTGCCGGCCACCTTCGTGCACCTGCTCGATGAAATGGGCCTGGGCGCATGGCTGGGCGAGTGGGTGCTCGATCGGGCCTGCGCGCAGATGCGGCAATGGCAGGACGACAACCTGGCGGCGATCCCGGTCTCGATCAACATGTCGCCGGTGCAATTCGAACGGACGTCCGTCGTGGAGCGGGTGCAGGCCGCCCTGGGGCGCTACCGGCTCGACGTCGACCGGCTGGAGATCGAGATACTGGAGGCGACCGCCGTCAACGACTCGCACAAGGTGCGGGAATCCCTCGTGGCGTTGCGCGCCGCGGGCATCGGCGTCGCGCTCGACGATTTCGGCACCGGCTACTCCTCGCTGGTCTACCTGACCCGCATCCCGGCCAACGTGCTCAAACTCGACCAGGCCTTCATCCGCGGGCTTTCCGGCGATCCGCGCCAGCAGGAAATCGTCAGGCACATCATCGCGCTGGCCAAGACGCTGGCTTACAGCGTGGTGGCGGAAGGCGTCGAGGAAGAAACCCAGCTCGCGCTGCTCGTCGCCATGGGCTGCGACTACATCCAGGGCTACCTGATCGGTCGCCCGCTGCCACCGGACGAATTCGCCGAGCGCTGGCTGCGCTGACGGCGGCCCCTGCGGGAGCGCCGGCGCGCCGCAGGTCAGGTCGCCGCGCGCGGCTGTCGCAGCAGGTTCGCCACCGCCTCGCGCGCTTCGTCCACGCCGGTGCCGGCGGAGGAGGAAAACACCTGCGCGCTGGCGTGCAGCCCCTCGGCGGCAAATTGCTTGCGCAGGGCGGCCAGCGCCTGCGTGCCGGCACCGCGCGAGAGCTTGTCGGCCTTGGTCAGCAGCACGTGGCAGGGCAGGCCGGTGTCGGCGCAGAACTGCAGCATCAGGCGGTCGAACTCCTTCAGCGGATGGCGGATGTCGACGATCAGCACCAGGCCGCGCAGGCTGCGGCGACGGTGCAGGTAGGCGTCGATCTCCTGCTTCCAGTGTTCGCGCATGTCCAGCGGCACCTTGGCGTAGCCGTAGCCGGGCAGGTCGACCAGGCGCCGGTCGGCGCCGGCTTCCACCGCCGCCGCGGCGGCCTCGCGCGGCGACGGCAGGCTGAAGGCGACCATCTGCTGGGTGCGCCCGGGCGTCTTGGACGTGCGCGCCAGACCCTTGTGATTGGTCAGCGCATTGAGCGCGCTGGACTTGCCGGCGTTGGAGCGGCCGGCGAACGCCACCTCGGCGCCCTCGTCGGCGGGCAACTGGCTGAGGCGGTGCGCGGCGAGCATGAACTGCGCGCCCTGGAGGGGATTCGGCATGGGAGCGGTTTGACCAAGGTAGGATGGCACGGGATAATTCTGCGGTTTCTGCCCACCGCTTCGTTCCGGTGCGCCGTCGGCAGTGTTCGCAAGTCTCTCGGGAGTCAAGTGTATGAGTTTTCGCTCCGCTGGTTTTCGGCCCGCCGCGTTCGGGTCCGCCCTGGCTCTCGCGCTGGCGCTCTCCACTACGGCCGTGATGGCCCAGGAGGCGCCGGCTCCCGCCGCCGCCGCGAGCGCCGCGGCGCCGGCAGCAGCGCCGGCCAGCGTGGCCGAAGCGGCGGTCAAGCCGGGCGATGCCGCCGCCGGCCAGGCCAAGGCCGCGGTCTGCGGCGCCTGCCACGGCATGGACGGCAACTCCGCCGATGCGCAGTACCCCAAACTGGCCGGGCAGAGCGAGCAGTACATCGTGCGCCAGCTGACCGATTTCAAATCCGGCCAGCGCCAGAACCCGATCATGCTGGGCATGGCCACGCCGCTGTCGGTGCAGGACATGCACGACCTCGGCGCCTATTTCGCCAGCCAGAGCTCGCGCCCCGGCGTGGCCGACCAGGCGCTGGTCGAGCAGGGTGAAACGTTGTTCCGCCAGGGTGACAGCACGCGCGGCATCCCGGCCTGCATGGCCTGCCACAGCATCGACGGCCGCGGCAACCCCGGCGCGATGTATCCGCAGCTGGCCGGCCAGCATGCGCAGTACGTGGAGGCCACGCTGAAGGCATGGCACGACGGCGCCAGCTGGGGCACCGATACCCGCTCGCAGATCATGCCCGCGATCGCCGCCAAGCTGGACGCCAGGGACATCGCCGCGCTGGCCAGCTACATCGAAGGCCTGCACCCCGCCGAGAGCAAGCCTGCGGCGGCCGCCACGCCCTGACCGCCCGCGCGGCGCGTCTCCCGTTTCACCGATTCGAGGTGGTCATGTTCAAGCGTCTTCCGATCCTGTGCGCCGCCCTGCTCGCGCTTGCCGCCTGCAGCCATGACAAGGGCGAACCGGCCGCCACGCCAGCCCCCGCCAGCACGGCAGCCGCGACCTCGGTGACGCCGGCCGCCCCGGCCAGCACGCCGGCGCCGGCCAGCACGGCAGCCGCCGCCACGGCCACGCCCGCCGGCGACGACAACAGCGCGCCCGCGCCCGCCGAAAGCGCCGCGACCGCCGCCGCCCCGGCCGTGCCCTTCGTCGACAACGGCAAGTGGGTCGAGGGCAAGAACTACTTCCTGATCGACCCGCCGCAGCCGACCAGCCACCCCGGCAAGGTCGAGGTGACCGAGGTGTTCTCCTTCGGCTGTCCGGCCTGCAACGCGTTCCACACCACCGCCGACCAGATCCGCAAGAGCCTGCCCGCCGGCGCGGTGATGAATTACCTGCCCGCGGCGTTCCGCCCGGACGAGAACTGGGTGGTCTACCAGCGCGCGTACTACGCCGCGCAGGCGCTGGGCCTGGCCGAGAAGAGCTACGACGCGATGTTCGACGGCACGTTCAAGACCGGCGAAATTTCCACCTACGACCTCAAGGGCAGCGGGCTGAAGCCGAAGGAGGCCTGGCCCACGATCGAGGACATCGCGCAGTTCTACGCGCAGAAATTCGGTGCGGACCCGAAGGAATTCGTCGCCGTCGCCAACTCGTTCTCGGTCAACACCAAGATGAAGCGCGCCGACGACCTGATCAAGGCGTACGGCATCGACGGCACGCCTTCGATGGTCGTCAACGGCAAGTACCGCTACGGCCCGAGCACGACTGGCGGCTATGCGCAGACGATCGAGCTGACCCAGTGGCTGGTCGCCAAGGAACAGGCCGGCAAGTAGGCCGCCGGCGCCATCCGCGTGGAGAACGACCCGATGTTCAAGCGATACGCCCGCCTGCCCGTCCTGGCCTTGCTCGCCAGCCTGCTGCTGGCCAGCGCCTGCACCGCGCAGCCCAGCGACCCGGCGCCGTACACGGAAGGCACCGATTACGTCACCCTGCCCGCCCCGCACCAGCGCTACGGCAGCGAGGGCAAGGTCGAGCTGGTCGAGGTGTTCTCCTACGGCTGCATCCACTGCGCGGAGTTCGCGCCGGATGCCGAGAAGCTGCGCAAGGAGCTGCCGGCCGGGGTCGAGTTCAAGCTGTTGCCGGCGCCGTTCAACCAGCAATGGGTGCCGTTCGCGCGGGCCTATTACGCGGCCAAGCAGCTGGGCGTGGTCGAGCGCACCCACCTGCAGCTGTTCGTGGCCAAGTTCGGCGAGCATTACCCGATCAACTCGATGGACGAGCTGGCCGATTTCTACGCCCGCGAAGGGGTCAACCGCGACGAGTTCATGCGCATCGCGATGGCGCCGGAAACCACCGAGAAGATGAAGCGCGACCTCGACCTGCTGCGCACCTGGCAAGTCGACGGCACGCCGACCCTGGTGGTCGACGGCAAGTACGTCGTTGCCACGGTGCGCTCGCACGAGCACATGCTGGCGGTGGCGCTGTGGCTGGCCAAGCGCGAACTGGCCGGCAAGTAGCTCCCGCCAGGCGGCCCTGCGCGGCGGCGGATCGCGCCGCCATCGTCGCGTTCACGCGGCGGCGCGCATGCTGCAGCTCAGGCGGGTGGCCAGGCCGGCTGCTGAAGGCATCCGCTCCCCTCTTCTGCCGCGTGCTGCCATGAACCGTGCCGCCACCCCTGCCACCGCACCTGCCGAGCGTCGCCTGCGCCTGCTCAGCTGCAACATCCTGGCCGGCGCCAGCGTGGCGCATTACCGCGACTACCTGACCCGCAGCCTCAACGCGGTGCTGCCCGGACGCAGCAAGATGGACAACCTCGACCGCCTGGCCGAGGTGCTGGCCGGCTTCGACGTGATCGGCCTGCAGGAAGCCGACGCCGGCAGCCTGCGCTCGGGCTTCCTCAACCAGACCCGTTACCTCGCCGAGACCTCCGGCCTGCCGTTCTGGAGCCACCAGCCCAACCGGCCGGTGGCGCGGCTGGCGCATTCGGCCAACGGCCTGATCAGCCGGCTCGAACCGACCTCGGTGATGGACTACCCGCTGCCCAGCCGCATCCCCGGCCGCGGCGCGCTGCTGGCGCAGTTCGGCGAAGGGGAGGACGCGCTGGCGGTGATGATTGCCCATCTTTCGCTGAGCGCCCCGGCGCGCGCACGCCAGCTCGGTTTCATCGCCGAGCTGCTGCAGGATTTCCGCCACGCCGTGCTGATGGGCGACCTCAACACCGAACCGGGCAGCGCGGAGATGCGCCAGCTGTTCAACAAGAGCAGCCTGCAGCCCCCGGCGCAGCCCACGCCCACCTTTCCCAGCTGGAAGCCGCGGCGGGCGCTGGACCACATCCTCACCTCCGAGGCGATCCAGCTGGAGAAAACCTGGACGCTGCCGCAGGCGTTCTCCGACCACCTGCCGGTGGCCGCGGAAATCCGCCTGCCCGCCAGCGTCGGCGGCCGCAGCGCGAAGCGGAAGCACCGATGACCTCGCTGCCGTGGCGCGCGGCGGCATGGTGGCTGGCGCTGCTGGCAGTGGGCCTGGGCGCCACCGCGCTGCGCTTCGGGCTGATCGAATCCAGCGCGATCGGGCAGCTCTGCGGCAGCGGCCACGGCCCCGCGTGGTGCACGCTGCGCACGTGGCTGGTGCTCGGCTTCCTGCATCACGTCTACGGCACGCTCGCGCTCATCGCGCTGCTGCCGGCGTGGTTGTTGCGGCGCCTGTCGCTGGCCTGGCTGGCCGCGGCGCTGGGCGTGTTCGCCATGCAGTTGTACGGCGCCGAGGCCGGCGCGCTGGCCTTGCTACTGGGCAGCCTGCGCCTGCTGCGCCTGCAGGCGGACGCCCGCGCGCCACGCATGCCAGACCGGCCAGGCAAGCAGCAGGTTCAGCACCAGCCATGACCACGCGGTCGGGTTGAGCCCGGCCTCCTGCGCGACCACGACCACGCCCAGCAGCGGCAGGCACGCGGCAAGGAAGCGCTGTTCCAGCGTGGGCCGCGCCCGCTCGCTCGCGCGGGACAGCCACCCCGCCAGCGCATGGCCCACGCACGGCAGCGCGAACAGGCCCAGCGGAAAATCGCGATATCGCCCGTCGAACACCAGCAGCAGGCCGTAATACGCCAGCGCGAACAGCCACAGCGTGCGCCAGCCGCCGGGGCCACCCGGCCGCGGCGTGCCGGCCAGTCGCCCGGCAATCCAGCGCGCCAGCCGCAGCGCGGTGAACACGGCCAGCACGCAGGCGGCCAGCGAGATCGTCCACTCCCACGGGTTGCGGCAGGCAAACCACATCTGCCGGCACTGCCAGGCGACGGCGCCGCCGCTGGCCACGCCGGCCAGGCCCAGCGCCAGCCGTTCGCGCCAGCCGTTCCGGCGACGTCGCCATGCGCCGGCCAGCGCGAAGATCACGCCACCGAGCGCCGCGGCCAGCCAGCCCAGCCACCAGCGCGCCATCTCGACCACCGGCCCGGTCATCGCGAATTTCGGCTGCGCCTGCGCGTCGAAAATGCCCCAGTAGCCGCCCACCGTGCCTTCCTGCGTGCGCTTCCACGGCTGGTCGAACGCCTCGATCACGTTGTACGGCAGGCCGGTTTCCTCCGCGTAGCGCAGGAAGTCGCGCAGGTAGCGCGCCTCGTCCACCACGCTGGCGCTGGCCGCCTGGCGCGGGCGGCCGGCGCTGGGCCAGCCGGTCTCTCCGATCATCACGCGCCGCCCCGGAAACGCCGCGCCCACCTTCGCGTACACCGCCGCCACGTGCTGCACCGCCCGCTCCGGCGGCACCGGCTGGTCTTCCCAGTACGGCAGGATGTGGATGGTGAGGTAATCCACGGAGGCAGCCAGCTCGGGATGGCGCAACCAGAACTCCCACACGTCGGCATAGGTCACCGGCTCGGGCACCGCCTCGCGCACACGCGCCAAATCGGCCGCCAGCTGCGCCGACGACAGCTCGCCGCGCAGCAGCACCTCGTTGCCGACGATCACCGCACGCACCACGTCCGGGTAGGCGCGCGCCGTGGCGATGCCGAGGCGGATCTGTTCGGCATTGGCCTCGGGATCATGTCCCAGCCAGATGCCCAGCAGCACCTTCATGCCATAGCGCCGGGCGATCCGCGGTACCGCGCTGAGGCCCTGCCCCTGCGAGTAGGTGCGCACGCAATCGAAGCGCTGCGACAGCGCGCGCAAGTCCGCGTCGACGCGCTCGGCGCTGACGAAGGCCGAGGCATCCAGCGGCGACTCGCCCGCCAGCCGGAACGGTGCATACGACACGCAGGCGATGCGCGAGGTGGGCGCATCGGGCAACGCCACCGGCCGGCCGATCGCCCACCAGCCGTACAGCGATGCCAGGGCTGCCAGCAGCAAGGCCAGCCACGCCAGAGGCTCCCGACGGACAACAGGCGCAGCTTCGGATGACATGCGGCAAACCGTGGATGGCGACGAATCAGCGTGCCAGCTTAGCAGGGCGCGCCATGTGTTCACCCGGTCCACACAAGCGGCCGCGGGCGTTCCACTACACTGCGGGCAGATCGAATCGCGGAGTACGCATGCCTGCTTTCACCTCTCCCCGGCTGGCACGCGCGGGCGGCCTGCTGCTGGCCGGTGCCTGCCTGTTCATCGGCCTTGCGCAGGCCGCCGAGCCGACGCCGGCGCAACGCGCCACGTTCAAGCAGGCCTATGCGGCGGCCCAGCAGGGCGACGACTGGCGCGCCCTCGCCGGCACGCTGCACGACTACCCGCTGTATCCCTACCTGCAGGCGGCGGCGCTGGAGCACGACATCCGCACCGTCGACCGCGCCACCGTCGAGGCCTACCTCGCGCAGTATCCGGACTGGCTGCCCGCCGCCGACCTGCGCCGCAGCTTCCTGCGCGAGCTGGCGCGGCGGCAGGATTGGAGCGGTTTTCTCGCCCTGTACCAGGCGGGCCTTGGCGACACGTTGAGCTGCGACGCGCTGCAGGCCAGGCTCGCGCAAGGTGCCACGCTGGATTTCGATCGCGATCTCGCCGCGCTGTGGTCGCAGCCGAACCTGCCCGACGCCTGCGACCCGGTGCTCGATGCCGCGCAGCGCCAGGGCCTGCTCACCGCCGCAAGGTTGTGGACGCGCATCGACCGCGCCGCCGACGCCGGGCAGGCCGGCACCATCGCCAGCCTGGCGAGCTGGTTGCCCGCCGCCCAGCAGGCCGACGCGCAGCAGCTGGCGCTGGCCTTGCGCGACCCGGCCGCGGCGCTGGCCAAGGCCCTGCAATGGAGCGACACGCCGCGCGCGCGGCAGGCCGCGACGCTGGCGCTGGTGCGACAGGCGCGGCGCGACGTGGACCGCGCCGACGACGCGTGGCGGCAGTTGCAGCCGCGTTTGACGTTCGACACCGCGCAGCGCAACGACATCCTGCGCGCGCTGGCGCTGTTCCACGCCACCGACTTCGACGACGACGCGCTCGCCCGTCTCGTCGCGCTGCCCGCCGCCGCGCAGGACGACAGCACCCGCGAATGGCGCGCGCGAGTGGCGCTGGCGCGGATGAACTGGCCGGCCGTGTTGGCGGCGATCGCGGCGATGCCGCCGTCGCTGCAGCAGGGCGACGAATGGCAGTACTTCCGCGCCCGTGCGCTCGCCGCCACCGGCGACGCCGCAGCCGCGCAACGGCAATACGCCGCGCTGGCCGGACAGGCCACCTACTTCGGCTTCCTCGCCGCCGACCGCCTGCATCAGGACTACGCCATCTGCCCGCTGAGCCTGGCCGACGATCCGCAGCGCGAGCAGCAGTTGCTGGCCCGCCCCGCCCTGCAGCGTGCGTTCGAATTGTTCGCGGTGGACCTGCCGCGACTGGCCCGGCGCGAATGGAACCGCGCGCTGCAAGGCACCGACGCGGCCACCCAGCGCCTCGCCGCCGACCTGGCCAACCGGCGTGGCTGGTACGACCGCGCGGTGTTCACGCTCAGCAGCGGCGACGCGCTGCGCCTGTACGACCTGCGTTTCCCGCTGGCCAGCCAGGACGGCCTGGTGCCGCAGGCCGAGCAGGCCGGCATCTATCCGGCGTGGGCGTACGCGATCCTGCGCGCCGAGAGCGCGTGGATGAGCGACGCGCGTTCCGGCGCCGACGCCCGCGGCCTGATGCAGCTGCTGCCGGCCACGGGCGCGCTGGTGGCGCGTGCCGCCGGCCTGCCATGGGACGGCGCTGCCAGCCTGTACGACCCGGTGGTGAACATCGCGCTGGGCACGCGCTACCTGGCGCAGATGGCGCAGCGTTTCGACGGCTCGACCTGGCTCGCCAGCGCGGCCTACAACGCCGGGCCGAACCGCGTCGACGTGTGGCTGGCCGAACGCGGCACGCTGGCGCCGGACCTGTTCGTCGCCACCATCCCGTACAAGGAAACCCGCGAATACGTGGCCCGCGTGATGGCCTTCAGCGTGATCTACGACTGGCGCCTCAACCAGGCGGTGGTGCCACTGGCGCGGCGCATGGGCGCGATCGGCCAGCCGCTCGCAACCCCGGGCCCGGGCACGCCGCGTCGCGTGGTGCAGTGCCCGGCGGAGGCGCCGGCGGGCAGCGCTTCGACGTCGGCGCCGGTGCCGAGCACACGCTGATCGCCGCCCTCGCCATTCACGCGTCGGCGGTGCGCATCCCCAGCAACGCGCGCAACCGCTTCAGCTCCACGCCGTAGGCGGCGCAGCGCTCGCTGTCCCGGCGCATCAACGCGTCCACGCTGCCGGCATGGCGCTCGCCGCCGCCATGCACGTCGACGCAGGCTGGCGCGAACGGCAACGCGCAGAACGCCAGCAGGCGACGTACCTGCAACGCCGGTTCGGCACGCCATGCCTCGTAGTGGTGTTCGAGAAAGCGGCCGGGATACAGCTGCCGCCAGTGCCGGCACAACGCGTCGTAATCGCTCCAGTAGCCGGTGACGTGGTCGAGGTCGTAGCTGAACTCGTGACGATCGAGGAACAACTGCCGGTAGCACGCGAAACAGGTTTCCAGCGCGCGGCGGCGGCTGTCGACCACGCGCGCGCCCGGCAGCATCGCGAGGATCGCCCCGACCAGCCGCCAGTTGCCCGGCGTGCGGTCGACCAGGCAGGCCTTGCGTCCGCGTGCCGCTTCGGCGCGGGCGAGGTAATCCCGGCCCAGTCGCTGCCAGTCCGCCGGCGTGGCCTGCGACATCCACTGCACGCGCGGCTGCTGCCGGCGTTGCGTTTCGGCCTTGAGCACCTCTTCGACCGCATTCGATTCGTCGACCACCGCCACCGCCGGATGCGCGGCCAGCACCTGCGCGGTCAGCAGCGACCCGGCCTGCGGCATGCCGACCACGAACACCATGCCCTCGCCCAGCCGCGCGTCGATGGCGTCCGTCCGCCGCGTCTCGAACACCCGGCGCATCGCCTGCGCCTGCGCGCGGGACTTGGCCGGCTTCCAGGCCAGCGCGCGGTACATCTGCGCATTGGCCTTGCGCAGCGCGCGAAATGCGCCGGCGTAGTCACCCTGGTCCTCCAGCGCGCGGGTCAACGCAAAACCCAGGCACACCCGCGCGCGCTGACTGGCCAGCGGCGAACGCAGCAGTTGTTCCAGATGCGCGACGTCGGCCGCGCCGAACGACGCCGTCTCCAGATCGGCGAGGCCGACCCAGGCATCGGCCAGGTCCGGCTGCAGGCGCAGCACCGCACGATAACTGTCTCCGGCCGGACCCAACGCACCCAGGCTCGCCTGCGCCTGCGCCAGCAGCATCCGCGCCGGCACGTGGCCGGGCTCGGCATCCAGCGCACGATGCAAGGCGGTGATCGCCCCGGCCGGACGCTGCTGCAGCATGTACATCTTGCCGAGGTTGAACCACGCCGGCGCAAAGTCCGGCGCCTTGGCACAGCATCGCTCCAGGCCAGCCATTGCCGTCGCAGGCTCGCCAGCGGCGAACAGCGCCGTGGCCAGGTTCATGCGCACCAGCGGGTCGTCCGGCAGCAACGCCCGCGCCCGCTGCAGGAAAGCCACCGCCGTCACGTAATCGCCGCGCACGTGCCGCACCAGCCCCTGCATGCGCAAGGCCTCGGCACAATCGGGCAGCATCGCCAGCACGCCATCGAGCGCCGCCTCGGCAGCCGGCAGGTCGTGCGCATCCAGCGCTGCGGAAGCACGCGCGAGCAACGCCCGCGCCGCCGCCGGCAAGCCGGCGGCACGGTCGCTCGTCAACGGATGATCCTGCAACGCCCCCATCCTCGTTCGCCCCTGTGGCCGCTGTGCAGCCCCATCGGCCAGCTTACGCGAGCGCAGGCACCGCATCAAAGAGCGAACGCAACCCTGCTGTCGCGAGCGACCGAAAGTCCATGTTCCGACGCCCCCTGACATGCCGGAAATCGAAAGCAGCTCGCCATGGCCGCTTTTGCCTCAACGGTCATCCACCAACCATCAGGCAGGGCAGCCTTCGCAGGTCACCCGAGCGATCCAGCAACAGGCATTGCATACGCGTTCGTCTGAACAAGCCATCACGAGACACATAGTGGATCGAGAAAACCAGATCGCCGTCGGTTGTCCAACGCGCATCATTCGGGCCACCGCGGAGGGAATACTTCCGCGTGGCGACAACTTCGCCATCGCGGTGCTGCTCCACGCGAAAAATGGCACCGGCACCGCTCCCCAGATGGTTCAATCCGGTGAGCACGATCAGCCCGAACGGCATCTTCACGATGCCGCGCACGTTTCCCTTGAGTACCGGATGCACCGTACCGCCCGCATCGCGAAACACGAGTTCTCCGCCCCACTCGCCGCGATCCGCTCCAAGCAGTTGGCCGCCAAACGCGGCAAGGACATAGTCAGGCTCCTGGAGAAAGCGATCGGTATGCGTACCCGTCTCGTCGATCCCGGTTGTCTCCACCAGATAACCAGGAACAGACGCGGCACCCGCCGGGGCAGGTGCCACCGCCGCATGCGTGTTCGCCGGCCCGCGTATATGGACGGTTACGCGCCCCCAGACCGCGAGCGCCGTGCACAAGCAGAACACGGCAATCAACAGCACCGCCAGAGAGGCCATCAGGTATTTTCCGCGACCCGTCATGGCAAACCCGATTCGTCGTTTCCGGAGACGTTCCTCAGCGGAGGAAAGGCAAGCCCGCTACTCGCGCAACCACCGCGCCGCATCCACCGCGTAATAGGTGAGGATCGCATCCGCACCGGCGCGCTTGAACGCGGTCAGCGATTCGAGCACCACCGCCTTTTCGTCCAGCCAGCCGTTCTGCGCGGCGGCCTTGAGCATCGCGTATTCGCCGCTGACCTGGTAGACGAAGGTGGGTGCGCCGAAGGCGTCCTTCACCCGGCGCAGCACGTCGAGGTACGGCAGGCCCGGTTTCACCATCACCATGTCGGCGCCTTCGAGCAGGTCCAGCTCGACCTCGCGCAGGGCCTCGTCGCTGTTGCCCACGTCCATCTGGTAGGTGTGCTTGTTGCCCTTGCCGAGGTTGGCCGAGGAACCGACCGCATCGCGGAACGGGCCGTAGAACGCGGAGGCATATTTCGCCGAGTAGGCGAGGATGCGGGTGTGGATATGGCCGGCCGCTTCCAGCGCATCGCGGATGGTGCCGACGCGGCCGTCCATCATGTCCGACGGCGCCACGATATCCATGCCCGCCGCGGCCTGCGCCAGCGACATCTTCACCAGCGCCTCGACGGTGGGCTCGTTCATCACGTAACCGTGCTCGTCGATCAGGCCGTCCTGGCCGTGGGTGGTGTACGGGTCGAGCGCGACGTCGCCGATCAGGCCCAGCTCGGGATACTTCGCCTTCAGCGCGCGGGTGGCGCGGTGCATCAGGTTGTCGGGGTTCCACGCCTCGGCGGCGTCGAGCGATTTCACCCCGGCGCCGGGCGAGGGGAACAGGGCCAGCGCGGGAATGCCCAGGCGCACGCATTCGCCGGCCAGCTTCAGCAGTTCGTCGATCGAGAGCCGATCCACGCCGGGCATCGACGGCACCGCTTCGCGCCGACCCTCACCCTCGATCACGAAGGCGACCATGATCAGGTCGCCCGGCAGCAAGGTGTGCTCGCGCATCAGCGCGCGAGAGAAGGCGTCGCGGCGCATGCGGCGCATGCGGGTGGCGGGAAAGCTCATGGCGGTACTCGCAAGTCGGCAGCCCTCTATTTTACGCCTTTGCCCCGCACGCAGCCGCGGCCCGCCGGCATCGCCATTCCGGCGCGTACGGATGCAAAACGCTGGACTACGCGGCACAACGGCGGCACGCTTGCTGTTCCGTTTCCGCAGGAAGCTACATGAGCCCGTCCCGCAGCGTACCCACCCTGCTCGTCGATCTGGGTGGCACCAACGTCCGCTTCGGCGTGGCCGACACCTCGCGCGAGCGCCCGCTGCTGGCCGACAGCATCCGGCGCTATCGGGTTGCCGAGCACGATTCGCTGGTGGCCACCGCCCGGCAGTACCTCGACGAAACGGGGCTGACGGTGAAGCGCGCCATCGTCGCCGCGGCCGGACGCATCGTCGACGGCGAGACGGTGAAGGTCACCAACAATCCGTGGGCGATCTCGGCCCACCAGACCGCCGAGGCGCTGGGCCTGGAGCATGTGCACCTGGTCAACGACTTCGCCGCGCAGAGCATGGCGGTGACGCTGCTGCACGGCGACGACCTGGTCGACGTGGGCACGGTGCCGCGGCCGGTGGTCGGTGCCGAGGACGAACAGACTTTTGCCATCGTCGGCCCCGGTACCGGCCTGGGCGTGGGCGGCCTGCTGGTGCGCGGCGGTCACTGCAGCGTGCTGCAGACCGAAGGCGGCCACGCCGGCTTCGCCGCGCACACGCCGGAGGACATCGCGATCCTCGACTACCTCAACCACAAGTACGGTCGCGTTTCCAACGAGCGGCTGATCTGCGGCCAGGGACTGGTGAACCTGTACGACGCGATCTGCCACATGGTCGGCGCACAACCGGCCGACCTGAAGCCCGAAGACATCACCGCCCGGGCCAAGGCCGACAGCTGCCCGCTGTGCACGCGCACGGTGGAAACCTTCGCCGGCATCTTCGGCAGCGTGGCCGGCGACCTGGTGCTCACGCTCGGCGCGTGGGACGGCGTCTACCTCACCGGCGGACTGATCCCGGTGCTGCTGCCGTGGCTGGAACGCGGGCGCTTCCGCGAACGCTTCGAAGCCAAGGGCCGCTTCCGCGACATCATGGAAAAAGTGCCGACCCAGGCGATCATGAACCCGGAACCGGGGCTGCTCGGCGGCGCCGCGCTGGCCGTGCTGGACTCGGGCCGGCCATTGCTGCCGCGGCGCGAGAGCAGCCATGCCACGGCGTGACGGCGCCTTCCTGTTCGATCTGGACGGCACCCTGATCGACAGCGTCTACCAGCACGTGCTGGCGTGGAAGCAGGCGCTGGACGCCGAGGGGCTGGACATTTCGGTGTGGCGGATCCATCGCAAGATCGGCATGAGCGGCGGCCTGTTCGCCAACATGCTGTTGCGCGAGACGACTTTGCCGATCACTGCCGAGCGACTGGATCGCATGCGCGAGCATCATGCCGAGGCGTTCAACCGCATGCATGCGCAAGGCGCGGTGCGGCCGCTGCCCGGCGCGCGCGAATTGCTCGACTACCTCGGCGCGCAGGACATCCCGTGGGCAATCGCCACCAGCGGGCGGATGGAAACGGCCCGGCACAACCTGGAGGCGCTCGGCATCGATCCGTCGAAGGTGCCGGTGGTCACGCGCGACCAGGTGCGCCATGCCAAGCCCGACCCGGATTTGTTCATGGAAGCGGCCGAGCGGCTCGGCGTGGACATCCGCCAATCGCTGGTGATCGGCGACAGCGTGTGGGACATGCTTGCCGCGCAACGCGCCCGCACGCTGGGCGTGGGCGTGCTCTCCGGCGGCTACGGCCAGGCCGAGCTGCAGCAGTCCGGTGCATTCCGCGTGTACGAGGACCCCGCCGACCTGCTGCGCCACATCGACGAGGTGGCGGCGCGCGATTGAGCCGGCCGCGCTTCACTGAACCGGCGCGGCGCGCATCATGAAAAGTTAATCACCGGCAACAAGTCGGGCGCTAGGCTGAACCGGCCTCGCCCTCTTCCGGAGCCGTCCCATGCGTCGCCTCATCGCCAGCCTCCCGCTCGCCCTGCTGCTCGCCGCCTGCTCGCCCGCGCCCACGCCGCCAGCCCCTGGCGAAGCACAGACGGCGCCCGCCAACCCCGCCCTGGGCTCGCCGGAATGGCTGGCCTGGGTCGACCAGTCGCTCGCCATCAGCGACAAGGGCCACGGCCCCGACCCCGGTTCCCCCGAGTGGAACCAGGCCGTGCAGCGCAAACTGGGCGAGGAAGCCCCGCAATCCACCCCGGGCTCGCCGCAATGGCAGCAGTCGGTCGACGCGCTGCTGCGCACGCGGCTGCCGCCGGGGTCGTGAATACAGAGGCGCGCAGCGAGTTGCAGGCCACCGAGGCCAGCGGCGATGCGGGCGCAATCGCCAAAGCCAAGGAGCTGCTCATGGGGCGCGCCCGGTCGAAGGGACGATGGATACCAGATGACGCGCTGTGGGCATGCTTCCAGACGAACAAGGAAGCGCTCAACCCTCGCCGACACCCGGCCCCGACACGTTGCCGTCGGCGAATACCGACGAGCGCGGCGGGTTTCAGCCGCGCAGGCGATCCATCGTCACGTTGCCGGTGCTGCCCGCCTTGCGCGTGAAGCGAAACCGGAACGCCAGCCTGATCGGCACGAATTCGACCTTGATCACCGGACCGTCGCAACCCGGCGCCTGCGCAGCGTCGTATCCCTGCGGGTAGGTGCATCGCCGGGATCGGGCGAAGCGCCACGACGACGTCGCCTGCCTGGCGCTGCGCATCAATTCGGCGGCAACGTCGCCGATCCTCGCCGGGCAACCGGGCAGGCCCGTCAGTGGTGCGCTGGCATAAACGAGGCCGTCTCGATCAATCGACACCTCCAGGCAGACGACCACCTCACCGCGTGGCGCGTCCGCCGTCGCGGGGTAATTGGGCAACTGCAGCGGCGCCAGGGGCTCGCCGATGACGAAGCCCTGGTTTTCGGACATGGCATAACTTTCGGCGTTGGCCGGGATGAAGGTTTCCACGCTGGAACCGCGAACCTCACCGACATCCTGATGGGCGCAGCCAGCGAGCCACGACGCCACGATGATGAAGAACGCACTGCGCCACGTGCGGAGGGTCCGATGTTTCACGATTTCTTCCTTGTCATGACGTTGACTGGCGGGGCGTTCCGGACGCTGGCTACGAAACCGACTCCGGCGCCAGCAGCGCATCCAGGTCAGCTTCGTCGAAGCGCAGTTTCTCGCGGCTGCCGCCGCCTTCGAGCACGGCGTCGGCAAGTTCGGCCTTGCGCAGTTTCAGTTCCTCGATGCGCTCTTCCACCGTGCCGCTGGTGATGAGGCGGAACACGAACACCGGCTTGTCCTGGCCGATGCGGTGCGCGCGGTCGCTGGCCTGCGCCTCGGCGGCGGGGTTCCACCACGGGTCGTAGTGGATCACGGTATCGGCGGCGGTGAGGTTCAGGCCCACGCCGCCGGCCTTCAGCGAGAGCAGGAACAGCGGCACCTCGCCGTCCTGGAAGCGCTGCACCGGCTCGGCGCGGTCGCGGGTGTCGCCGGTCAGGGTGACGTAGCGGATGCGCCGACGGTCGAGCTCGGCGGCGATCAGTTTCAGCATGCCGGTGAACTGCGAGAACAGCAGCACCTTGCGGCCCTCGTCCAGCAGCGCGGGCAGCATGTCCATCAACAGCTCGAACTTGGCCGATTCGCGCACGCCGCGCGCCGCCTCGAGTTTCACCAGGCGCGGGTCGCAGCACACCTGGCGCAGCTTGAGCAGCGCATCGAGCACCACGATGCCCGAATGCGCGATGCCGCGCTGGGCGATCACCTCGCGCAGCTCCTCGGTCAGCGACAGGCGCAGACCTTCATACAGTTCGCGCTGGCGGCCTTCCAGCACCACGCGGCGGGTGATCTCGGTTTTCGGCGGCAGTTCCTTCGCCACCTGCGCCTTGGTCCGGCGCAGGATGAAGGGCGCCAGGCGCAGGTTCAGGCGTTGCTGGCACTCCTCGTCGCGTTGCTTCTCGATCGGCACGCGGTAGTGGCGGCGGAACGCGCCTTCGTCGCCGAGCAGGCCGGGCACGGCCAAGTCGATCTGCGACCAGAGTTCGCCCAGGTGATTTTCCAGCGGGGTGCCGGTGAGACACAGGTAGCGTGGCGTGCGCAGGCTGAGCAGCGCGCGGCGTGCCTGCGTGCGCGGGTTCTTCACCTGCTGGGCCTCGTCCAGCACGATCAGCGCGAACGGCTGCTGGCGCAGCGCGGCGACATCGCGCGGCAGCAGGGCGTAGCTGGTCAGCACGATGTCCTGCGCGCCGAGCTGGTCGAATTCTTCCGCGCGCTGCGGGCCATGCAAGGTCAGCACCTTGAGCATCGGCGCGAAGCGGGCGATCTCCGACTGCCAATTGGGAATCAGGCTGGTGGGCACCACGATCAGCGCGGGCTGGGTCAGCGCCCCGCCGTGCTTGAGCGACAGCAGATGGGTGATCAACTGCAGGGTCTTGCCCAGGCCCATGTCGTCGGCCAGCACGCCGCCGACGCCGGCCTCGGCCAGCGCGTTCAACCAGCGCAGGCCTTCGCGCTGGTAGGGCCGCAGTTCGGCGGCAAGCCCTTCGGGCACGGCATCGCTGGCGCGCGCGGCGGCGTCACGCAGGCGTGCGGCGAAACCGAGCAGCGGCTCGGCTGCCTGCAGCGTGCCGCCAGCGGGCATGGCGGCGGCCAGTTCCTCCAGTCGGCCGGCCTGCACGCGCGGCAGGTGCAGTGACTTGCGCGGCTTCTCCAGGTATTCGGCCAACGGCGCCAGCAGGCCGCGCAGTTCGCGCAGGCGCACCGGTACGCGCCGGCGCGCATCGACCGGGGCGTACCACACCGCATCGTCGGGCTCATTCGCCGCCGGGCTGAGGGTCAACTGGTGCTCGGCCAGCGCTTGCGCCACGGCGGGCAAAAGGTTGTGGCGCTGGCCATCGACCTCGATGCCGATCTCCAGGTCGAAGGCGTGGTCGTCGACGTCCTCGGCCGCCTGGCCGTACCAGCGAACCGGCCCTTCGAGCACCTCGAACGGGAAGCTGGGCGCGTACTCGACGAGGAAATTTTCTTCCTCAAGCTTGGGGCGCAACGCCAGCCAGCGCGCCGGCGTGTTGACCTCCAGTGCGCCGGCATAACCGGCGCCGGGGAACAGCCAGGCGTCTTCGGGCAGGGTTTCGGCCACGTCCCACGGCAGCCCCTCGGTATCCACGCCGGGGGTGAGCCCGACGCGTTCGAGCTGCTCCATCGCGGTGAGTTCCTCGGCACGGCGGCGGGTGATCTCGACCAGTTGGCCATTGCGCACGCGGCGCACCAGCGGCTCGCCGCCGCGGCCGGGCAAACGCTCGCCGGCATAATCGAAGGCCAGCCGCGCATAGCCCAGCGGCGGCGTGCCGGCGGCCAGACGCGCGTGGCGGGTCAGCGCGTGCAGGATCAGCACCGGCTTGGGCGCCAGCTGCGAGCGCTTGAGATCGCCGAACACCTGCGGCAGCGGTACCCGCGTGGCCAGCCGGCTGTTCGGCAGCTTGCTGCGCAGGCGGCGGCCATGCTCGTGTTTCAGCGGCGGCAGCTCCAGCCACTGGGTTTCCTCGGCCGGCGCATCGAACAGGCCCAGGGTCGCGCGCTCGGCGTCCAGGTACCACAGCGCGTCGACGCGCAGCAGGCGCTGGCTGTTGGGCAGCAGCGGCAGCAGGCGCTGGCTGCCGTCGGCCTCCATCTGCCAGTGCCAATTGAGCGGGTGCGACTTGCCGCGCGACAGGCGCAGGCCGGCCAGGCCGCCGAGAAAGCACGGCGCGGTATCGAGCACCTCGGCCAGCAGGCTGTCGCCGACGTGGCCGCCAAGGCGGGCATAGCTGCGGCTCTTGCGCACGCTCAGCGGCAGGCCCAGCACGCTGGCGGCCAGGCGCTGCTCGTGCGGCTGCAGCGGGGTCTGCACCAGGTGGCGGCTGTCCAGCGGTACCGGGCGGCTGTAGCGACCGTGCTCGACCACGCTGAGCAGCACCGGCGCCACGTCGACGCGGGCGAACGCCGCGCCCTCCTCGGGCACCACTTCGACGAAGAAGCCGAGTACGCCACCGTCCTCGCTCGCCGCGGGTTTGGGCGCAGCCAGCAGCCGCCGCCAGGCCGGCGGCAAGGTGTCGTCGTCGCCAGCCGGGGGGCCGGCGACGTGCTGCTTCTCGTCCGATTGCGGCATCCGCATGCGTTCCGTAGCAACGACCAAATGCTTGAGCTTAGCAGCGCGAGTGCCGGATGCGGCGACGGCTGCGGCACCCGCCGCCGGTCCTGCGTCAGTCGTTGCCGAACAGCCCGTGCGGATATTCCGGCTTCTGCTCGCGCGCCATCAGTGCCTTGAGCCCTTCGGCCGGGGTGACCTCGCCGTGCAACACGGCGCGCACGCCGGCGCTGATCGGCAGGTCCAGGCCATGCTTGGCGGCCAGCCGCGCGACTTCGTCGGCGGTGAGGATGCTCTCCACCACCTGGCCGATGCGGCGCACCGCTTCGTCGATCGCCACGCCCTGGCCCAACGCCAGGCCGAGCCGGCGATTGCGCGAGAGGTCGCCGGTGCAGGTCAGCACCAGGTCGCCGAGGCCGGACAGGCCGATCAGCGTTTCCGGCCGTGCGCCCAGCGCCACGCCCAGGCGCAGCATCTCGTTCATGCCGCGGGTGATCAGGCCGGCGCGGGCGTTGAGGCCCAGGTTCATGCCGTCGGCGATCCCGGTGGCGACGGCCAGCACGTTCTTCATCGCGCCGCCGAGCTCGGCGCCGAGCACGTCGCCGCCGGAGTACGCGCGCAGGTTGGGCGCATGCAGCAGGCCGGCGAGTTGTTGCGCGAAGGCATCGTCGTCCGAATGCACGGTGACCGCGCTGGGCAGACCGGTGGCCACCTCCCTGGCGAAGGACGGCCCGGTGATGACCGCCGCCGGCCGGCCCGGCAACTTTTCCGCCACCAGTTCGTGCAGGAAACGCCCGGTACCGGGTTCGAAGCCCTTGGTCGCCCAGGCGATCGCGGTGCCCGCGTCGAGCAGCGGCGCGAGTGCGTCGAGCATCGCGGCGAACGCATGGCTGGGCACCACGATCAGCACGATATCGGCGCCGCGCACGGCCGCGCCGAGATCCGCCTCGTAACCCAACGCCTCCGGCATAGTGACGCCTGGCAGGTAGCGCGCATTGCTGCGTTGCTGCGCCATCTGCGCCAGCGCGTCGGCATCGCGACCCCATAGCCGGGTGGGTACGCCGTTGCGGGCGCCGAGCGCGGCCAGAGCCGTGCCCCAGGAGCCCGCGCCGAGCACGGTCAGCTTCGGCTTGTCAGGCATGCCCGAAGCTCAGCTGTTGAGCATCACCGGGGCTTCGTCGCCACCGGCACCACGGCGCAACTGTTCGGCGAACAGCGCGTCGAAATTGATCGGCTGCAACAGGAACGGCGGGAAACCGCCTTCGAGCACCATCGAGGAAATCACCTGGCGCGCATACGGGAACAGCAGGTTCGGGCAATAGCTGCCCAGGATGCCGGCCTTGTCGGTGTCGCCGAAACCGGCGATGCCGAACACGCCCGCCTGCTCCACTTCCGCCAGGTACGCCGTGCGCTGGCCGACCGTGCAGGTCAGGGTCAGACTGAGCACCACTTCATACAGGTCGTTGCCCAGATCGCTGGCCTTCTGGCCCAGGTTCAGCTGCACCTGCGGCTGCGCGTTCTCGTCGATCTCCTGGAAGATCTGCGGCGCGTTGGGCGCCTCGAAGGAAACGTCCTTCACGTAGATCTTCTGCATCACCAGCTGCGGCTGGCTGGCCTGGCCGTTGGCCTGGTCGTTGTTGATCTCTTGTGCCATCGGGTGGTCCTCTCAAAGACGGGCGGTCAAGCAAAGAGGCTGATTGTTCCATACATCCCCGTCTGGCGCACCCATCCGCACCCTTGAACGCGCGTCCGAGGATTGCGCCCAACCGCTTGTTTCTGCGACAATGCGCGGCTCGCCTCATGTCGGCCCGGTTCTCCGGGTGGTCCGCCACGCAATGCGGACCCACGCGACCGGGCCATGCAGCATCTCCGGCATTGCGTGGCGCTCCGCGTCGCTGGGCCGATGCCGCCCTGGCCAAGGGGTGGCAATCACGGCTTCAACCGAAGCCATTCTTGGGAGGTCGTCATGGCCCGTGTATGTCAAGTCACCGGAAAGGGTGTGCAGAGCGGCAACAATGTCTCGCACGCCAACAACAAGACCCGCCGCCGCTGGTTGCCCAACCTGCATGAGCGTCGCTTCTGGGTCCCCAGCGAAAGCCGCTGGATCAAGCTGCGCGTTTCCAACCACGCCCTGCGCACGATCGACAAGAATGGCATCGAGGCCGTGATTGCCGACATGCGTGCCCGCGGCGAAAAGGTCTGAGGAGCACACCATGGCCAACAAATCGCAAGACAAGATCCGCCTGATTTCTTCGGCCGGCACCGGCCACTTCTACACCACGCAGAAGAACAAGAAGAACACCCCGGAAAAGTTCGAGTTCAAGAAGTACGATCCGGTCGTGCGCAAGCACGTGATCTACAAGGAAGGCAAGATCAAGTGAGATACTCAAAACCCGCCCTCGTGGCGGGTTTTTCTTTGCCCGCACACCCACGCGAGCGATTTCACCGCAACACCCGGCGAAAGCAGCAACGATGCACGCCTCGACCGCATCCCGCGTGACGTTTCTCTCACGCCCGAACGCTTGCCCGCCCCGCCCCCACCCCGCATCATCCTTCCGATGACCTCCGCCCTGTTCCCTGCCCTGCTCGGTGACGAGGCCTGGCATGCACTGCCACCCGCGGTCCGGGCGATGCACGGCGCCGCGGCAAGGCTCGAAGCCAGCGGCATCGCCGACGTCACCGGTGACGACCACCTCCCGGCACGCTGCCTGCGCCGTCTGCTCGGCCTGCCCGCGCCCGGTCCGCAGCAAGCGCTGGCGCTGACCATCAAGCGTTGTGGCACGCGCGAGACTTGGACCCGTCGCTTCACCGGCCGCAAGATGCAATCCGTGCTCGATCGACGCACGGGCTCGCCGCTGCTGTACGAACGGCTGGGACCGGCCCGGCTGGGTTTCGCGCTGTGCCGCGACGGTGACGCGATCGATTGGCAACTGCGCAGCCTGCACGTGCTGGGAATGCCGGTGCCGCGCGTCCTGCGTGGCCGGGTGCTCTCGCGCAGCGGCATGCGCGATGGCCGCTACCACTTTCTCGTCGACGTGCACCTGCCGCTGCTGGGCCGCCTGATCGCCTACGACGGCTGGCTGGAACCACTGCCCGATGGCGCATGAACACGCCCCGCCGGTGATCGTGTTCGACGGCGTCTGCCTGTTGTGCAGCCGCTGGGTACGTTTCCTGCTGAAGCATGACCACACCGCACGCTACCACTTCGCCGCGATGCAGTCCGAAAGCGGACGCGAGCTGCTGCTGGCGCACGGGCTGGACCCGCAATCGCCGCTGTCGTTCCTGCTGGTGCAGGACGGCCGCGGCTACACCGACAGCGACGCGATCGCCCGCGTGTTGCGTGGCTTGGACCGCCGCCGCTGGCACTGGCTGAGCCGCGCCGTGCTGATGGTGCCGCGCGGGTTGCGCGACCCGGCCTACCGTTTCGTGGCCCGCCACCGCTACCGCATATTCGGACACAGCCGCCAATGCTTCGTGCCCACGCCGGAGCAGCGCGCGCGCTTCATGTAAGTTCTTCCACACCGGTCCCGATCGCGAAACCGGTCAGCGCCGACAGCGCCTCGTCCAGCGTGAACAAGCCCATGCATGGCATCGCCCCGCGCGCGCGCAACGCGCCATCGGCCAGCTTGCGCGCCAGCACCACCGCGGGCGTGGCGGGAATTTGCGGACCATCGCCGGCACCGGCGCCGAGCGACCAGCGCAGGCCGAGCGGTTGGCCTTGGCCGTCACGACCATGCAGCTCCACCACCATCCCGCCCACGTCGCTGCCGGCGTCGATGAAGCGCTCGCTGAGCCGACGCAGGCGGGGCGCGTGCCGGGCCAGGTCGCCGAGCAAACCCAATCGCACCAGCCAGGCCGCAGCCAGGGTACCGAAGTGCAGGCGCTTCAGCTCCAGACCGGCGCGGAACACGACCTCGCGCACGCCGCGATAGCGCGCCGGGAACAGCTCCAGGTCGGGCACGTCGCACACGCCGACCCAGCGCCGGCCGAACGGGAAGCGCTGGCGCCGGGTCGACATCCAGCCATGCCCGTGCTGCCAGCGCGCATCGCGCCACAGCCGCACCGGCCGGCCGCAATAGCCGAGGATCGCCGCCACCGTCGCGTCGCCGCGCGGCGTTCGGTTGCCGGGGCTGATCGCGTGTTCGACGCTCTCCAGCACGGCAAAACGCGGCTGCAGCGCATCGACCACCGCACTGCTCAACGCCGGCAGTGTGGAGGCACCGCTGACCAGCAGCCGACCCGCGGCCTTCGCACGCGCATCGAGGTGGCCGATGCCGGCGACGAAATCGCGGCCATCGGCCAGGTCGACGTAGTCGCTGCCGCACGCCAGGCAGGCCTCGGCTACCCGATAGTCCTGGCGCTGGAACGGGCCGGCCGCATGGATCACCAGTTGCGGTTGCGCCGAGGCCATGGCCGCGGGCAAGGCGGGCGAAGCCACATCGAGCGTCGCCACGTCGATCGACGGATCGCCCAGGCGCTCGCGCAACTGCTGCAGTGTGCCCGCACGCCGGCCGGCGAGGGTCAGCGCGAAGCGTCCGTCATGCGCCAATTCGCGGGCGATCCGCGAGCCGAACACGCCGCTGGCGCCGATCAGCAACACCCGCAGAGCCATGCATCCCCCCTCGTCGCCGGCGCCTCAAAAACAAAACCCGCCAACAGGCGGGTCTTGCCGAAACATGCCGTATCGAAAGCGCTCAGGCCGTGGCGACCGTGTAGCCCTTGAGCCGCTGGGCAAACTCCTGCAGCGCGCGGATGCCGCTTTCCTCGGCCTCGTGAATCCACTGCTGCAGGCCCTTCAACGCCTGCTCGGCGCCGCGCTGCTCCATCAGCGCCGCGAGGCGGCCGCGGAACTCGACCACGGTCTTCAGCGTGGGGCGCTTGGCCAGCATCGCCTGCATGCGGTCGCGGCCCTCGCTGTCGAGCCAGCGGCCGCCGTCGGCCATGGCCAGCCGCATCCGGCGCGGGATTGCCCTGATGTTCTCGCCGGCGTGCTGCGCCTCGTCGCGCAGAGTCGGCACGATCACGCCGCGGTAATAGTCGGTCATCGCCTGGAAGCGATGGGTGAGCACCGCCTTGAGCGTGTCGGCGTCGGGCAGGCGCACGTTCGGGCGCACGTCCAGCGAGGGCGCCACGCGCAACACCTTGGCCAGGCCCACGGCACGCAGGCCGCAGATCGCCGCCCAGCCGATATCGAACTCCCACTTGCGCAGGGCGAACTTGGCCGAGCTGGGGAAGGCGTGGTGGTTGTTGTGCAGCTCTTCACCGCCGATCCAGAAACCCCACGGGATCAGGTTGCGCGCGGTGTCGGCGCTCTCGAAGTTGCGGTAGCCGGCCCAGTGGCCGATGCCGTTGACGAAGCCGGCGGCCCAGAACGGAATCCACACCATCTGCAGCGCCCACAGCGCCGCGCCGATCACGCCGAACAAGGCCACGCTGATGAACAACATCAGGGTCGGGCCCCAGTAGGGATGCGCGCCATAGAGCTTGTGCTCGATCCAGTCGTCGGGCGTGCCGCGGCCGTACTGCGCCATGTCCTGCTTGTTCTCGCAGGCGTCGCGGTAGAGCGACACGCCATCCCAGAACACCTTGCGGATGCCGTAGATCATCGGGCTGTGCGGGTCTTCCGCAGTCTCCACCTTGGCGTGGTGCTTGCGATGCACCGCCACCCATTCGCGGGTGACCATGCCGGTGGTGAGCCAGCCCCAGAAACGGAAGAAGTGCGCCAGCACGGGGTGGAAATCCACGCCGCGATGGGTCTGGCTGCGATGCAGGTACAGCGTCACCGTGAAGATGGTGAGCTGGGTCACCACCAGCATGTAGATGGCGATCTGGCCCCAGCTCGCGTTGGCGAGGCCGTGGTTGAGGAAATCGAGTACCGCGTCAAGCATGAAAGTTACCGAATGGGGATGGAACGGGGGACGGGGTGGAGTCTAATTCGGGGAATGCCATACCCACCAGCATGGCCGGGGCATGATGGTAACAGCCTGTCAAGAGGCGGAAGTGAAACCGGCGTTGGTTGGCAGCGCGCACGATCGCCTGTTGTCTAACCATGGGGGCGCCGTGACAATCAGGCAATGACCACGATCATCCCCCCCGACCCGCCGCCCGCCCTGCAGCTGGATCACGTCGCACGCCGCCGCGCCGGTCGCGTTGCCGTGTGCGATCTCAGCCTGAGCCTGCCGCGCGGCCAGGTGCTGGGCCTGCTCGGCGTCAACGGCGCCGGCAAATCGACCACCTTGTCGATGATCGCCGGGGCGCTGCGCCCAGACCGCGGCGTCATCAAGCTGAACGGCGAGGACTTCCTGGAACACCCGGAGCTGGCTCGCACATGCATCGGCTGGCTGCCCGAACGCGCGCCGCTGTGGCCGGAACTGACCGTGACCGAACACCTGGACGCGCACGCCCGCATCCGCGGCCTGAATGGCGCCGCCCTGCGCGCGGCCCGCAGCGCGATCATCGAGCGCCTGGAACTGCAACCGCTGGCGCGGCGCCTGGCCGGTGTGCTGTCGCAGGGCCAGCGCCAGCGGCTGGGGCTGGCCTGCGCGCTGGTGCACCGCCCAGCGCTGCTGGTGCTGGACGAACCGGCGAACGCACTCGACCCGGTGCAGGTGGCCGCGCTGCGCAGCCTCATCCGCGAGCAGGCCGCCGCCGGCACGGCAGTGATTCTCTCCACTCACGTGCTGGCCGAAGTCACCGCGGTGTGCGATCGCGTGGCGATCCTGCACGAGGGCGCGTTGCAGCACGAAGGCACGGTCGAGGCCGGCGATCATGCGGCGCTGGAACGGCGCTTCTTCGAGATCGCGATGAACCCGCGCCCGGCGCAGGCCGCATGAGCGCGTGGGCGGTGACTCGCCTGGAATGGCGTCGCCTGCTGGTGCGTCCGCTGGGCTGGCTGCTCGCGGCGCTGACCCTGGCCTGGCTGGGCTGGAACTTCACCGTACTGCTGGGCAGTTTCCTGGCCGGCCAGGTTCAGCGCGCCGCCCTGCCCGACGCCCCCGGCTTCACCGATCTGGTGGCGGTGCCGCTGCTGGGGCAACTCGCGCAACTCGCGTTCCTGGTGGTGCCGCTGCTGACCATGTCGGCGATCGCCGGTGAACGCCGCAACGGCACGCTGCCGCTGCTGTTTGCCGCCGGCGTGCCGGCGTCGCGCATCGTGCTTGGCAAGTACCTTGCGCTGCTCGGCTGGTTGCTGCCGTGGTTGGCGCTGACCCTGGCCATGCCGCTGACGCTGGCACACGCCACCGATCTGGACTGGGGCAAACTCGCCGCCGCCGCCCTCGGCCTGGCCCTGATGCTGGCCGCGCTGGCGGCGCTGGGGCTGGCCTGTTCCAGTTTCGCCAGCCACCCGGCCATCGCCGCGGCCGCCGCGCTGATCCTGGGACTGGCGCTGTGGAGCGTGAACCTGGGCGCGCAGATGGCCGGCATCGACGGCGGCGCGATCAACTGGCTGGCGATGAGCACGCACGTGCAACCGCTGCTGCGCGGCCTGGTCTCCAGCGCCGACATCCTGTGGTTCGCGCTGCTGATCAGCCTCTCGCTGGCGCTGGCCGCGCGCCACCTCTCCACCGAGCGGGAGCGCGGCTGATGCGCAGTGTATTCAGACGTCTGGACGGCTGGTTGTTTGCGCTGCTGTTGCTGCTGGGCTGCGCCGCGATCGGTTATCTCGGCACGCGCCACGTCTACGTGGCCGACTGGACCGCGAACGGTCGCATCAGCCTGTCGCCGGAAAGCCGCGCGGTGCTGGCGAAACTCGACGGGCCGGTGGACATCGTCAGCTACGCCAGCCCGCAGGGCGACCTGCGCCAGACCATTGCCGGCTTCCTGCAGCGCTACCAGATGGTGAAGCGCGACATCAGCCTGCGCTTCGTCGACCCGCAACTGGACCCGGCCCGGATGCGCGAGCTGGGGATCACCGTCGACGGCGCGCTGATCCTGCATTACCGGGGCCACGAGCAACGCCTGGACGAATTGTCCGAGCGCAGCCTGACCAACGCGCTGGAGCGGCTGCAGCGCGGCAACGACCGCATCGTCGCCTTCGTCACCGGCGACGACGAGCGGCGCGCCGACGGCCAGGCGAATGCCGACATGGGCACCTTCATGGCGCAGCTGGAAAGCCGCGGCATGCGCGCGGTGCCGCTCAACTTCTCGCAGGTCAACGCGGTGCCCGAACACACCGACCTGGTGGTGCTGGCCAGCCCCACGGTATCGCTCGCGCCGGGCGCGGTGCAGGCCCTGGTCGACTACGTGCAGGCCGGCGGCAACCTGCTGTGGCTCACCGAGCCGGCCAATGACGAACTCGGCCTCAAGCCGCTGGCCGACGTGCTGGGCGTGCGCGTCCTGCCAGGCGTGCTGGTCGACGGTTCCGGTTCGGCACTGGGCCTGCACGATCCGCGCATGCTCGCGCTGGGCAGCTACCCGCCGCAGGCGATCACGCGCGGCTTCCAGCTCGCCACGCTGTTCCCGCAGGTGTCGGCGCTGGCCGAGGTGGCGCGCACGGGCTGGGCGACGCACGCCTTCCTGCGTTCCAGTCCGCAGAGCTGGACCGAGTTCCAGCCGATCGACAACACGAAAAGCTCCGACATCCGTTTCGACGCCGATGCAGGCGAGCTGAAAGGCCCGCTGGATTTCGGTTTCGCGTTGAGCCGGCTGTCGCCCAGCCCGGACAAGAGCGAACAGCGCGCGGTGGTGATCGGCGATGGGGATTTCCTCTCCAACACCTATCTCGGCAACGGCGGCAACCGCGCGCTGGGCGAGCGGGTGTTCAACTGGCTGCTGGGCGACGACAAGCTGGTCGACGTGCCGCCGCGCGGCGCGCCGGACCGTCTGCTGGAAATCTCGCAGGGCGAGTTGAACGTGCTGAGCTTCGGCTTCCTGTTCGGCCTTCCGCTGCTGCTGCTGGTCATCGGCGGCGTCATCGTGTGGCGCCGGCGGCGGCGCTGAATGATGAAGCGCGCCGCCCGGCAACGATGGTTGCTGCTCGCCGCCGTGGCCATGCTGCTCGGACTGGCGCTGTGGCAATGGCAACACGACGCGAGCCGCGCGAACGGTGAGCTGACCACGCTCGATCCGTCCGTGATCAGCCACATCAGCCTCGCCCTGCCCGGCGCCGCCACGTTGCATTACGAGAAGCGTGGCGACGGCCACTGGTGGCGTACCGACGGCACGGCGCGCCGGGTGGCCGACGACGATCGCCTGCGCGACCTGGCCGACATCGCCGCCGCACGCGCGCTGAGCTGGCGTCCGTTGGCCGATTTCGAGCTGGCGAAGATCGGCCTGGCGCCGCCGCATGCAGTGCTGACTCTGGACGGCCAGACATTGGCCTTCGGCATCAATGCGGTGACCGGGCCGCAACGCTACGTGCGCGTCGGCGAGCGCGTGGCGCTGGTGTCCGCGCGCTACATGCCGCGCTCGCCGGAAATCCGCACCACCGAACTGCACTGAGCGTCGAACTGTCGTGCCCGAACTGCCGGAAGTCGAAACCACCCGCCGCGGCATCGCGCCGTACCTGATCGGCCGTCGCGTCAGCGGCGTGCTCCTGCGCCGTCCCGATCTGCGCTGGCCGATCCCGCCCGAGATCGGCGAGCTGCTGCCCGGCCAGCGCATCGACGCGGTGGAACGCCGCGCGAAATACCTGTTGCTGCACACCGCCGCCGGCAGCGCGCTGCTGCATCTGGGCATGAGCGGCGTGCTGCGTGTGCTGCCGCCCGACGCGCCGGTGGGCAAGCACGATCATGTCGACATCGCGCTGGAACGCAGCGCCGCGCAGGCATCGCGCATCCTGCGCTTCACCGACCCTCGCCGCTTCGGCTGCCTGCTGTGGCAACCGCCGGGCACCACGCACGAGCTGCTGGCCCACCTCGGTCCCGAACCGCTGACCGACGCCTTCGACGGCGAGCTGCTGTGGCGTCGCTCGCGCGGACGCACGGCGGCGGTGAAGCTGTTCCTGATGGACAACGCCGTCGTCGTCGGGGTGGGCAACATCTACGCCAGCGAGGCGCTGTTCCGCGCCGGCATCGATCCGCGCCGCGCCGCCGGCGGCGTGTCGCGGGCGCGCTACGAACGACTGGCCGCCGAAGTGAAGCACCTGCTGGCATGGGCGATCGAGCGCGGCGGCACCACCTTGCGCGACTTCCTCAACCCCGACGGCGCACCGGGCTATTTCTTCCGCGAGCTGATGGTCTACGGCCGCGCCGGCGAACCTTGCCGGGTCTGCGGCAGCGCCATCCGGCAGGCCGTGCTGGGCCAGCGCTCCACCTTCTGGTGCCCGCACTGCCAGCGCTGAAGGCGCGGGCAAAGCGGCACGCCCCCGATTTTCCGGTACGGCCCACGATGGCAAGCATCGTCATTGTTTCCTTTTGGAAACAGAGTTGTCACGATTTGCCGGCTACCCAACCTGGGTTTGGCTTCTAAGATGGCCACCTGTAACGCAGGAACCGTGAATGTCGCTGGACTTCCACTGTTTCCCACAAGCGTATAGATCCCACGTCTTTCGGAGGAACCTCCATGAACAGCACCATCATCGAATCGCTCAAGAAGCGCCGCACCCAGTACGCGCTGGGTCGCAACGTGGCGCTGGACAAGGACGCCCTCACCGCCCTGGTCAAGGATGCGATCAAGCACACGCCGTCGTCGTTCAACTCGCAAAGTTCGCGCGCGGTGATCCTGTTCGGCGAGCAGAGCGAGCAGTTCTGGGAGCTGACCAAGCAGGAGCTGAAGAAGATCGTGCCGGCCGAGGCGTTCGCCAACACCGCCGCCAAGCTGGACAGCTTCGCCGCCGGCATCGGCACCGTGCTGTTCTATGAGGACCAGTCGGTGGTGAAAGGCCTGCAGGAACAGTTCGCCCTGTACGCGGACAACTTCCCGGTGTGGTCCGAACAGAGCAGCGGCATGGCCCAGTTCGCCGTGTGGCTGGCGCTGACCGAGGCCGGCGTGGGCGCCAGCCTGCAGCACTACAACCCGGTGACGGATGAGGCGACCCGCCAGGAATGGAACGTGCCGGCGACGTGGAAGCTGCGCGCGCAGATGCCGTTCGGTTCGCACGAAGGCGGCTTCGGCGAGAAGGCGTTCATGGACGACGCGCAGCGCTTCATCACGGTGGGCTGAGCCCGTCCGCGCGATCCCGCGCGTACTGCGACGATGCGAGGCCGGCACCCAGGTGCCGGCCTCGCCGTTTGTGCGCCCCTGCAACCAGTCCGCGCCCGGCCACGAGACGGGCTGACCAGCACGCGGCCGGTCAGGCCCAGCGAAACTCGACCCAGCTGTTGTTGAAGGGCGGCTCATCCATGCCGCCGCCGAGTCTCGCGACCATGCCGGCGGGGATGCCCTCGCCCTGGAGCGCCTGGCCATCGGCGAAATGCGCGCCCAGCGCCTGCAATTCGGCCATCTGTTCGCACAACGCGCCGGCGCGATCGACGGCGGCGTCGGGCACGTCGCGGATGCTGATGTCGGGGCGACCGAACTTGCGCATGCCGCGCGTTCGTATCCACGAGCGTCCCGGCGCGGTGTCGCCGTCGCACAGGATCAGCAGGTGGTTCCGGATCGGCGCGCCATCACGGATCAGGTAGTGGCGGCGCCAGGCATCGGCGTCGAGCAGGCTGAGTATCTGCGGATCGAGCACCGCCACGCCGCCGATGTCGAGCATGCCCGCCAGCACGCCCAGGGTGTCACGCAGGTAGCCGGTGGCCGGGCTGTCCGCCAGCGCGCCGCGCACCACCATCACCTCCGGTGCATCGAACGCGCGCTGGAACGCCTGCGGCGCATCGGCCTTGTACATGCGCCCCATCGCCCCCTTCAGCGGGTAGCCGTCCCAGCCGCGCAGATCGGCGTGGCGATGATTGGTCGCGGCGAGGCCCGCCGGCAGGCCGGGGCTGCCGTAATCCTGCGAGGGCACGCGCACGGCCTCGAATTTTCCGAACACGTAGAACTGCAGCACGATCGTTTCTTCGCTCGGCTGCCAGTGCGGGCGTTGCCAGGCGGGAATGGGGAACTGGTGGCTCATGGTCATCCTTGCGATGGCGGGGTTCAGCGCTCGTCGTCCAGCGGCAGCACCGTCTGTTGCAGCTCGATGCGACCGCGGCCTTCGCTGATCTTCTTGAACTCGGCGCGACTCACCGAAACATAGCGCTCGTTGCCGCCGATCTCGACCTGCGGACCCTCGGTGACCGCCCGGCCCCGCTCGTCCACGCGCACCACCATGGTGGCCTTGCGTCCGGTGTGGCAGATCGTCTTGATCTCCTGCAGCTCGTCGGCCCAGGCCAGCAGGTGGCGGCTACCCTCGAACAACTCGCCGCGAAAGTCCGTGCGCAGACCATAGGCCAGCACGGGAATATGGAGTCGATCGACGACATCGCTGACCTGCCATACCTGCGCCTTGCCGAGAAACTGCGCCTCGTCGACGAACACGCAATGCAGCGGTCCGCGTGCGGCGATGTCGGCCTCGACCAGGGCGAACAGATCCTCGTCGCCGGCGAAGCGCCGCGCATTCGCCTTCAGCCCGATGCGCGAAGCGACCACGCCCTCGCCGAAGCGGTTGTCCAGCGCCGGCGTGAGGATCAGCGTGCGCATGCCGCGCTCGTGATAGTTGTACGCGCTCTGCAGCAGCGTGGTGGTCTTGCCGGCGTTCATCGCCGAGTAATAGAAATAGAGCTTGGCCATGGGGCGTCGGCGCGGCGATCGGTCAGCGGAAACGCGTCATTGTAGGCTGCGCACTCACTCCGCGCGCGCCTGCGCGAGCCGATGGCGATGGCCGCGCCACCACTGACGCGGATGGCGCAGCACCATGATCGCGTAGACCAGCTTGAACAGGCGCAGCCGCCGCAGCACGCGCGGCGGGTCGTAGAGGTCGCCGGCCAGCATCGAGATCACGCCCTGCTCCAGCTGCCAGCCATTGCGCGGCGCAGCGAACATGCGCCGCATCACCGGCTCGTTGAAGCGGTGGATGAAGAACGCGAAGCGCGCCATGCCCATGCGCAGGCGCTTCTCCAGCGCCCGCTGCAGCGCCGCCTCGCGCTCCGGTTCGCGCAGCGCGCCGTCGATCACGTCCACCGCACGCTCGGCCGCGTCCATCGCCAGAAACACGCCGGAGGAAAACACCGGGTCGAGGAAGGCGAACGCGTCGCCGACCAGGATCCAGCCGGGGCCGGCCATCTCGCGCGAGTCGTAGGAATAGTTGCCGGCCACACGCACCTCGTCGATCAGCTCGGCACCCTGCAGGCGTTCCCACAGCGCCGCGTTCTGCCGCAGCGTGTCGAGCAGGAAGGCGCGCGTGTCGCCGTGCCTTTGCTTGAGGTAATCGGGCCAGCACACCGCGCCCACGCTCATGCTGTCGTCGGGCAACGGGATCATCCACATCCAGCCGTGCTCGAAGCGGTAGATGCTGACGTTGCCCGCGTCTTCGCCACTGCGGCGCGCGGCATGGCGGAATCGGCTGAACAGCGCCGCGCTCTGGTGCTGGCGATTCCTGCGCTTGAGCTTGTGCCTCGTCGAGAGGAAGGCATCGCGGCCGCTGGCGTCGACCAGGTAACGCGCCTCGATCGCGTGCTCCGCGCCGTCGTCGGCATGCACCTCGATCCGCGTCTGGCGCGGGCCGCGCTGCTCGACTGCCACCACCTGCCGCCCTTCGCGCACGTCGGCGCCGCATTCGCGCGCGTGCTCGCAGAGCATCTGGTCGAAATCCTGCCGCCACACCTGGTAGCTGTGCGGCGGGCTGTCGCCGAGTGCGCGACCGAACGAGAACACATTGTAGCCGCGCTCGTTGTCCGCCTCGAAGTCCGCGCCGGCCTTGAACACGCCCATCGCGTGCACCTTGTCCAGCACGCCGAGCCGCTCGAACACCGGCAGATTCATCGGCAGCAGCGATTCGCCGATGTGGAAGCGCGGGTGGCGCGCCTTTTCCAGCACGATCACCCGGTAGCCGCGACGCGCCAGCAGCGCCGCTGCGGTGCTGCCACCGGGGCCGGCACCGATCACCGCCACGTCGCATTGCTCGACTTGCTGGGCTGTCATGCAGCTCCCCATCGGTGGGTTCACTCGATTATGCCCCACGGCCGCTCTGTTACCATCGGGCGCTGTCCCACCCTCGCAACGATCCATGCTCAACCCACAACAACTGGCCGCCGTCGAACATTGCGAGGGGCCACTGCTGGTGCTGGCCGGCGCCGGCTCCGGCAAGACCAGCGTGATCACGCAGAAGATCGCGTATCTGATCCAGCGCCGCAGACTCGACCCGTCGAAAATCGCCGCGATCACCTTCACCAACAAGGCCGCGCGCGAGATGCGCGAGCGCGTGGCCAAGCTGGTGTCGAGCGAGGATGCGGCCGCGCTCACGGTGAGCACATTCCACGCGCTGGGGCTGAAGTTCCTGCAGATCGAGCACGCGCGCGCCGGGTTGCGCCGCGGTTTCTCGGTGCTGGACGCGGACGACAGCGGCGGCATCGTCAAGGAGCTGGCGCCCAAAGGCGCCAAGCCCGACGTGCTGTTCGGCCTGCGCAACCTGCTCAGCCGCGCGAAGAACGGCGGGCTGTCGCCGCAGGAAGCGCTGGCCGCCGCGCGCAGCCCGCGCGAGCTGGAGGCGGCGACCATCTACGAGCTGTACCAGGCGCGCCTGGCCGCGTTCAACGCGGTGGATTTCGACGACCTGATCCGGCTGCCGCTGCGCATCCTGGAATCGGATGGCGAATGCCGCGACGCCTGGCGCGAGCGCCTGCGCTACCTGCTGGTGGACGAGTACCAGGACACCAACGATGCGCAGTACCGCCTGCTGAAAGCGCTCACCGGCGAGCGCGGCGGAATCACCTGCGTGGGCGACGACGACCAGTCGATCTACGCCTGGCGCGGCGCCAACCCGGAGAACATCGACCAGCTCGGCCGCGACTGGCCGAACCTGCGCGTGATCAAGCTGGAACAGAACTACCGCTGCGGCAAGCGCATCCTGCGCGCAGCCAACGCGCTGATCGCGCACAACCCGCACAGCCACGAAAAGAAGCTGTGGAGCGAGCATCCGGAAGGCGCACCGATCCGCGTGCTGGAATGCAAGGAGGCCGAGCACGAGGCCGAGCGCGTCGCCGCGATCGCCACCACGCTGGCGGAGAAGCACAAGGCACGCTGGGACGACATGGCGATCCTGTACCGCGGCAACTTCCAGGCGCGCCCGCTGGAGAAGGCGCTGCGGCTGGCGCGCATCCCCTACCACCTCACCGGCGCGCTGTCCTTCCTCGACCGCGCCGAGGTGAAGGACATCCTGTGCTACCTGCGCCTGCTGACCAACCCCAGCGACGACGCCGCCTTCCTGCGCGTGGTGAACGTGCCCAAACGCGAGATCGGCTCCACCACGCTGGAGAAGCTCGGCCAGATCGCGCAGTCGCGCCACTGCTCGCTGCTCGATGCCACCCGCAGCGACGGCGTGCTGCGCCAGCTCACGCCGCGACCGGCCGCCGCGCTGGCGGGCTTTTCCGACCTGCTCGATGAACTGCGCAGCGCCTCGTTGCACGAAAGCGCCGCCGACCTGGTCGAACGCATCCTCAAGCGCACCGGCTACGCCGCACAGATTGCCGCCGCCACGCCCGACGCCAGCGTGCGCGAACGCAAGCTGGGCAACCTGAAGGAACTCGCCGACTGGTTCCGCGCGATGCAGAAAGGCAACAGCGCCGGCGACCTTGCCGCCCAACTGGCCCTGCTCAGCCACGCCGACCGCGACGAGCCGGGCAACGCGGTGCGCATGATGACGCTGCACGCCGCCAAGGGCCTGGAGTTCCGTTTTGTCTTCATCGTCGGCTGCGAAGACGGCACGCTGCCGCACGAGGGCGCGCTGGACGAAGGCCGCATCGACGAGGAACGCCGCCTGATGTACGTCGGCATCACCCGCGCCAAGGAACTGCTGACTCTGTCCTGGTCCGCGCAGACCAGGCGCTACGGCGAGATCCACCGCAACCAGCCCAGTCGTTTCCTGCATGAGCTGCCGCAAACCGACCTGCACTGGCAGGGCAAGGACCCCGAAGCGGACAAGGAAGTGACCCGCGAAACCGCGGAGTCGCACATGGCCAAGATCCAGGCGATGCTGGCCGGCGGGTAGTTCGCCAAACGCCGCGACGGCGCACCGGCATCACTACAAAAAAAGAGGCGACCCGAAGGTCGCCTCTTTTCGTCCTGCACCAACGCCTTTGCGATCAGAACTTGTAGTTCAGGCGCGCAAAGAACGTACGGCCGTACCAGTCGTACTGCGAGGCATACAGCGGCGCATTGCCCACCGTGGTACCCGCGCTCGGCGAGATCAGATCCGGCTCGGTATCGAACACGTTGCGGATACCGACCAGCACACCCCAATGACCGCGCTCATAACCGACCGACACGTTGTGGATGAGCTGCCAGCTTGCCTCGATGTCCCGAGCCGCGCCCTTGTACCCCAGGTAGGTATAGATGTTGCTGAGGTCCTTGTTGCGGGTGGTGCTGACGTACTGGCCGTTCCACGTATAGGTCCAGTCGCCCCGCTCCAGGCTGATGACGCTGCGAGCCACCGTCTTCGGACGCCCGATGTAACCCACCTGCTCCGACGAGCTCAGGCCGCTGGCCGCAGCCGAGTCGAACAGCTGGTAGATGTCGGACATCGTGTAGGTGATCTGCCCTTCCGCCGACAGCTTGCCGAACGAGAAGTCGTTGCTGTAGTTCATCTGCAGGTCGTAACCGCGGGTACGCTCGCGGTTGATGTTGACGTAGACGCTGTGGATCTCGGTGATCCGGTTCGGATCGGCCGCTGCGTTCGGCGGGTTGCGCACGAGCTGGTTGCAGAACGAGTTGGGATACACGGTGGAGCCGTAGCAGCCGAACACGATGTCGCTGGCACCAAGCTGCGAGATCTCGCCCTGGACGTTGTAGTCGAAATAGTCCAGTGCCACGTTCAGGTTGGCGAAGGTCGGCTGCCAGACGAAACCGGCCGACTTCGCGCGCGAGGTTTCCGGCTTCAGGAAGCCCGCACCACCACCCGAATAGATCGTCGCGGAAGCACCGCCGCCGGGATAGTTGGCCGGGATGCCCGCCGCGGCACAATTGGCACGGAGACGATCGTTGCTGCTGTCACCCCACAGAATGCAGGGGTCGATGCCGAGCTGGCCCAGGAACCCGGTCTGGTTGCCGAGGTAGAGCTCGTAGAGACCCGGGGCGCGATACGACGTGCCCAGCGTGCCGCGCAGACGGAAGGTCGGGGTGATCTGCCAGTTCAGGCCGGTCTTCCACACGTTGTCGGTGCCCGGGATGCTGCCGTACTTGAACGCGCGACCCGAGAAGTTGGCCGACAGCGACTCGACTGCCGGCAGGCCCTTCAGCAACGGCACGTCGATTTCCGAGAACGCCTCGGTGACGTGATCCTGTCCGCGCGTGACCTGCGCCGAGCTGGAGCCCCACAGCCAGCCGTTCTTGGAGGCCTCGGAAGGCTGGTCGTCGATCGAGTAATGGCGATACTCGAGGCCGAACGCCGCACCCACGTCGCCCGCCGGCAGGGTGAACAGGTTGCCGGTGGCCAGCGCCTTGGCGGTCGCCTGGGTATACAGGGTGTTGCCCTTGATGTTCATGCCGACGGCGTTGACGAGCTGGCTCATCTTGTCGCCGTTCAGGATGCCCGGATCGAAGTAGTCGACCAGCGGCGTGTCGAGCTCGTTGGCCGCGTCGCCCAGGTCACCGCTCTTGCGCGCATCGATCGCGAGCTGGCTGTAATCGCCGCTGGAGCGGCTGTAGCCGGCATCGACTTCCCACGACCAGCTGTCGGTGGAGGCGAACAGGCCTTCCAGCTTGGTGGTGCCGTAGAAATAATCCACGGTCTCCTTGCCATTCGAGGGGAACGGCATGATGGGCTCGTAGTAATCGTCGTCCGTCGGGTTGTAGACGATCGGGAAGAACTGGCGGTAGCCGTGCGTCTTGGTTTCACGACGGTTTGCCAGCCACTGGGTGCTCCAGTTCACCTCGCCGAAGCTGAAATTCGTGGCCGCATAGACACTGGCGCGCTGACGCTGGTTGATGGCGTACGCATCACCCACGAACGGGAAGTTGAGCTGATCCTCGTAGTACGCCTGCGGCGAGTTGCCGTAGCTCTTGGACGGGTTCGGCCGTGGGTGGTAACCGGGGAACGGCCCGACGGTGCTGCCGTCCACGGACGGCACGTAGCGAATGCCGGGATTGAAGTAGTTGATGATGCTGTTGGCGTACAGGTTGTTGCAACCGCCGAGGCTGGTGCCTCCGATGACGGAGTGATCCTCGCGGTCGATGCGCTGGCCGTCGGTACCCCAGACACGATCCTGGCTGCACTTGAGGAAGTCGCGGTCACCCAGCTCGATCGCGTTGAGCCGGTCGAGCTGTGCCGCCAGCACGACGCTGCCCTTGTCGAAGTTCCAGCCGGTGCCGAACGACAAGGTGTACTGCTCGCCGCCGCCATGCTGAGGCATGCTGGCGGCGAAAGTCATTTCGGGACGATCCATGCGCTTCTTGGTGATCAGGTTGACGACGCCGGAAACGGCATCGGAACCGTACAGCGACGAAGAACCGTCCTTGACCACTTCGATGTTCGACAGGATGACCTGCGGAATCACGTTGAGGTCGAAGCCCGCGCCGGTCTGGCCGCGCGTGCCGGCCGGACCCGGGCGCTGACCGTCGAGCAGGACGAGGGTGCGGTTGGCGCCCAGACCACGCAGGTTGACGGTCTGGATGCCGGTGCCGCCTTCGACGATGTAGCCGCCGAACTGGCCATTGATCTGCGTGGAGCCCGCGGCAGCGGTGGTCGTCTGCAGGAAGTCGGCGGTGTCGAACTGACCGCTGGCGATGTTGTTCTGGACGTCGATCACCTGCACTGGCGAGGTGGTCTGGTATTCCGGCCGCTTCAGCAGGGTGCCCGTGACGGTAACCGTCTCCAGCTCCTTGGCCTTCTTGTTCTGGTCCTGCTGCTTGGTCGTGTCAGCCTGCTGGCTGGTCGACTGGCTGGCACTGTCGGTTGCCGGCGCCTGGTCCTGTGCGAACACAGGCGTGACTTGCAACGCTGCAACGACCGCGATCGCCAGCGGCAAGCGTTGAAGCCCTCGTTGGACAAACTTGTTCATGAAATAGCACTCCCCTAAATCGACCAGTTGTTGTAACCGCATTATTTTGCGGTTAAGCGAATGTAGCCGGTGGGGGGAGACTGTGCAACCGCCTCAACCGGCAGGCAAAAACGTTCGGCTAGCCTGAAATCTGCCCGCAATTCTTGCCCAGGAAATCCAGGATCAAGTTGAGGGTCTGCCGCTGCTGGCTCGGATACCAGGGCATGCTGTGCGGCATGTTCGGAATCCAGTGGAACTGGGCCGGCACGCGGTTCTTGACGGCCTCGTAGAACGGATGGGCGTGGATCGCCGGCGGAGTCCGCACATCACGGTCGCCGTCGAACAGCATGATGGGCAGGTGCGCCTTGTCCGCATTCTCCATGGGGTCCATGCCTTTCACGGTCTGGCCCTGCAGGATGCGCTGCAGGCGGTTGTCGCTCCAGGACGTACCCAGCCGACCGAGATTTGCCACCGGCGCGCCGGCAATGGCGCATTGGTACGGCGACGGCGAACGCACGGTGGCGGCCACGGCCGCGAACCCGCCGTACGAGTACCCGAAGATCGCGATCTGGTTCTTGGCGGCAACACCCTGCGAGACGAGCCACGCAGCGCCGTCGTCGAGATCGTCGGACATCTTCAGGCCCCACTGCTTGTCGCCGGCCATCCAGAGCTCGCGACCGAGACCTTCCGAGCCGCGGTACTGCGGACGCAGCACGGCATAGCCGCGCGAGGTGAGCATCGGCACCCAGCCCGACGCGTCCCAACCCGTGTAATCCCGCGCCCATGGGCCGCCGTGCGGCATGATGATCGCCTTCGCCGGCGCATCGCCCTGCTTCCAGCCGGCAGGCAGGTCGAGGATCGCGGGAATCTCGCGCCCGTCGCGCGCCTTGTAGGTCACCCAGCTTTCCTCGCCGGTCATGTCGTTGCCGATCCACGGGCGCGTGCTGCCGAGGTTGGCCACCTGCTTCTTGTCCAGCAGCAGATGGTAGGCCGGCGGATTGCTGGCGCTCTGCGTGGTGAACAGCACCTTGGTCAGGTCGTCGGTGTAGCTGGCGATGTTCACCTGCTGGCCGGCAAAAGCCTGCTTGATCGAGTCCTGGATGGCTTTCAATTCCGGGTCGATGTAGACGGCCTGGCGATACGGCCCATCGACAACGAAGCCGACGATCTGGTTGAAGTTGCTCGCCCGCGTGCTGAAAAGCAGGCCCCCGATGGAATAGTTCTTGTCGGCAAGGGCCGGTTCCGGGTCGTACTTCTGCGTCGCCGGGTCATACATGCGTACCTGCAGCTTGTCGGAAAACTGGTCGGTCAGGATGTAGAACTTGCCGGTCGCGTCGTCGAGGCCGTCCACCGTCACGGTGTAACGCTGGGAGAGCTTGGTGGTCAGCGCAGGCTGCAACTCGAACTGGCCGGTCTTGGCATTGAGCAGCAGCACGCGCTGTTCGTAATCGCCGCCGACGGGCTCGATCTCGGATTTGGCCAGCACCTTGCCGGTGCGGGAGTCGAAGAGCGAGGGCCGGGCGCGGTTGCCGCCCTTGAACAGCAGTTCGCGCTCCTTGGTTTTCAGGTTGTAGAGGTAGTAGTTCGAGGTCCAGGTGACCTGGCTCAACTGGCTGATGATGACGCGGTCCGGATCCAGCGGCAGCATGTTCACCAGCGACGAGGTGCCGGCGATTTCCAGGCAGCGCTCGGTGCTCTTGCTGACGCCCAGCTTGCGGGTGTCATCGGCAAAGGCCTCGCCGAAATTCTTCTGGTCGATACCGGAAAGATAGGTCTTCACCACGAACGTCTTGGTCGCGCCGGTGGCCTTGCCCTCGCCGCAGCCACCGAGGTGGCCGGTCCATTCCTGCCGGGCGATCGCCAGCAGCTTGTCCGCCTTCATGGCGTAGGCGGCAATGAACTTCATGTGGTCGCCCGACGGGGTCACCACCTTGGGGCCGGCGGACAGCGCGTCCGTATCCCACGTGGCCAGCGCCGTATCGTCCTTGTCGTTGGGCGAGGGAATCAGCCCGACCAGATGCTTGCCATCCGGACTCATCGATACCGATTGCAGTGCCGGCAAGCGGGCCAACGCCTCCACCGGAATCGGCTGGGCCGCGTGAGCCGACCCCAGACTCAATGCCGCTGCCAGCGCACCGCCAAGCAACGCCTGAAAAAACGTGTGTCGCATGTATTCAACTCCCCTGGAAATGACCGCCCCATACGGCCGTTGCGCCCGTGGGCGAATGGCTCTTGATCCTCGAAGATAGCAGGAACTTTGCGCTCGGCGAAGAAGCTGCGCGCACCGGCAGCGGACCGTCCGCCGTCCTGCTCAATTCATCCGTCGACCACCCTCACACCAACCCCCACGCTTCCAGTTCCAGTTTCAGGTAGGCGTAGTAGATCGGTGCGGCGATGACGCCCGGGAGGCCGAAGGCGGCTTCCATCAGCAGCATCGCCAACAGCAACTCCCAGGCACGGGCATGGATCTGGGTGCCGACGATGCGGGCGTTGAGGAAGTATTCGAGCTTGTGGATCAGGATCAGGAACGCCAGCGCGGCGATGCCCACGCCCAGCGACACCGACAGCCCGGCGATGGTGATGGCGGTGTTGGAAATGAGGTTGCCGATCACCGGCAGCAGGCCGACGATGAAGGTCGCCACCACCAGCGTCTTGGCCAGCGGCACGTGGACGCCGAGCAGCGGCAGCACGCCGAGCAGGAAGATCGCGGTGAACACGGTGTTGATCAGCGAGATCTTGATCTGCGCGAACACGATGTTGTGGAACCCCTGCGCCAGCCGCAGGCAGCGCAGGCTCAGTGCGGCCGCCAGCGGGCCGATCTGGTGCGCCGGCCGTGCGCGGCCGAGCGCCACGATCGCGCCCAGCACCAGGCCGATGAGGATGTGCACGAATACCCGCACCGCACCCTTGCCGGCCAGTTGCAGGGCACCGGCATGCTTGCGCGCCAGCTCGATCGCGCCCACGCGCAGGTCGTCGACGCTGTCGGGCAGGTTGTTGACCAGGGCCGGCGGCAATTGCTGGCGCGCCTTTTCCACCAGCGGCATCAATTGTTGCTGCCAGAGCAGCTCGGGGTTGCCGAGCTCGTGCCGGAACAGGCTGATCGCGCCGAGGATCAGCAACAGCAGCAGGCCGACCACGATGGCGCCCAGCACGGCCACCACCACCAGCCGCGCGCGGTCGCCGGAAATGCGCCGGCCCAGCAGCGGCGCCATCGACTGCACCAGCTCGAACACCAGCAGGCCGGCGAGCAGGGCCGGCAGCAGGTGGAGGTCGATGATAAGCAGCAGGCCCACCGCTACCAGCAGGTAGCTGGCATAGCTGATGATGTGCGAGGGGCTGCGCGGGGCAGGCGGAGGGAAATCCATACGGGATGAAACCGGGGTGGCGAAGCGGGCAGTCTGTCAGAGCTTGTGAAGAAAACCACCTCCCGTGGCTATCTCCGATCGCGAATCCGGTACGCCCGGACTCGCTCACGTGAAGCAGTCACTCGCGTTGCCGCTTCATGCCCGGCCATCGGGCAACCGCCCCAGCGTTGCCTCAACTCGGGCATCCCTGCCCTCGCCCTGGCCGGCCCGAGAGGCTGAAAATCCACAACCTCCCGGGACCCCGCGGCCAGCCGAAACCGTCATGTGGCTGTCGTAAACTCGGGCGCTTGCCCACGTCGCCCCGCCCCAAGGATCCGCGCATGCCACTTCGTTTGCCCGCGAGCCTGCTCGCGTTCGCCCTGCTGGCCGGTTGTGCGGCCACCCCACTCCGGCATCCCGAGGTCGTCTCCTCTCCTGCCGCGCCCGCGACCGTCGCCGCCAACGACAACCTCAATGCCGTGGCGTGGACCCAGACCGCGATCGAGCACGACCTGATTTACCTGCAGACCTATCGCGATGCCGAAGCGGGCCTGCTGGCCGCCCTGCAGGACCAAGGCTGGGATGCACTGGCCAAGGACGACCGCGCCGCGCCGCTTCGCGGCCTCAAGCCGGCCGTGGTGCTGGACATCGACGAGACCGTGCTGGACAACTCGCCCTACCAGGCGCGCCTGGTCAAAAGCGGCGGCGAGTACAACGAGGCCGATTGGGCCGCCTGGTGCAAGGAGGAGGCCGCCCGCGCGCTGCCCGGCGCAGTCGCGTTCACCCGCTTCGCCGCCCGGCATGGCATCGCCGTCATCTACATCTCCAACCGCGCCAAGGATCTGGACCAGGCCACCCTGGCCAACCTGCGCAAGGCCGGCCTGCCGGTGTCCGGGCCGGAGGCCTTCCTCGGCCTGGGCACCTTCGTCGAAGGCTGCGAGCAGATCGGCACGGAGAAGGGTTGTCGGCGCCAGCTGGTCAGCCGCAAGTACCGCGTGCTGATGCAGTTCGGCGACCAGATCGGCGACTTCGTGACGGTACTGGCCAACAATGCCGCCGGTCGCCACCGCGCCATGGCGCCCTACATGGACTGGATCGGCCGGCGCTGGTTCGTGCTGCCCAACCCCACCTACGGGTCATGGGAACCGGCACTGTTCAACAATGACTGGAGCGCGCCACCGGCGGAACGCCGGCGACAGAAGATCGACGCGTTGCGCTCTGAATAATATTCGTCAACAAAATCATGACTCTGCAAGACAAATGGAAAGTATTGCCTAAACTTTGACGAACCGGTAACATTTGCTCCGCCAACGCCTGCCGGGGATTCCTTGCGGGCAAGGCCATTTCCCTTCCGGCTCTGCCGGATTGCCCCGTGAGGCCCTCGGCCCGCGGGGTTTTCTTTGACCTGCACGCCGCGATGCGGCACGAGGCTCGCCCACACCCCTTGCCGCCGTGGGCCGAGGACCCCCGGCAACCGGTCCGGATGGCCGCCCCCGCGGCGCCGCCGACCGCCATCGGCGCGGATTGGACGACGCGGCCGGGTAGAATGGCCCGATGCCGAATACCACAATGGTGGACTCCACCGTACGTCGCCGCGCCCTTTGGTGGTTCAACCTGGCCGGGCAGTTGCTGCAGCCCTGGGTGCGCATCCGCCGCGACCCCGCCGAGCCGGCGGCGCTGCTGCAACCGGGCGTGCCGGTGTGCTACGTGATCGAGCGCGACGGCTTCTCCGACGCGCTGATCCTGCAGCGCGCCTGCCGCGAGGCCGGCCTGCCCAACCCGATGCAGCCGCTGGCCGGCACCCGCCGGCGCCGCTCCGTGTTCGCCCTGACCCGCCGCGACGGCTGGCTGTTCGGGCGCAGCCGCAAGCGCGCCGCCGGGGAACCGCTGCGCCAGCTGGTGCGCTCGCTCGAGGGCGTGCCCGACCTGGACGTCCAGGTCGTGCCGGTGGCGATCTACGTCGGCCGCGCACCCAGCCGTGAGACCGGCTGGTTCCGCGTGCTGTTCTCGGAAAACTGGGTGATGGTCGGCCGCTTCGGCCGCCTGCTGGCGCTGCTGCTGAACGGGCGCGACACGGTGGTGCACTTCTCCGCGCCGGTATCGCTGCGCAGCGTGCTGGATGAATCCGGCGAGATCGGACCGGAGCGCTTCGCGCGCAAGATCGCGCGGGTGCTGCGCATCCACTTCCGGCGCATCCGCGCCGCGGTGATCGGGCCGGACCTGTCGCACCGGCGCACCGTGGTCGACGCGGTGCTCGCGGCCGAGCCGGTGCGTGCGGCGATCGCCGCCAATGCCGCCAAGGAGAAGACCAGCCACGCCAAGGCCTGGCGCAAGGCGCACAAGATGCTGCTGGAGATCGCCGCCGACTATTCGCATCCGGTGGTGCGTTCGGCATCGTTCGTGCTGTCCAGTTTCTGGAACAAACTGTACGACGGCATCGCGATGCACCACTTCGACAAGGTCCGCGCGGTGGCGCCGGGTTACGAAGTGGTCTACGTGCCCAGCCACCGCAGCCACGCCGACTACCTGTTGATGAGCTACCAGTTGCACGTCTCCGGCGTGGTGGTGCCGCACATTGCCGCGGGCGTGAACCTCAACCTGCCGGTGATCGGGCCGATCCTGCGCCGCGGCGGCGCGTTCTTCATGCGCCGCAGCTTCACCGGCAATCCGCTGTACTCGGTGGTGTTCAAGGAATACATGGCGCAGCTGATCGACCGCGGCGTGCCGATCGAGTACTTCACCGAGGGCACCCGCTCGCGTACCGGGCGGCTGCTGTCGCCGCGCGGCGGATTGCTGTCGATGACCGTGCGCGCCTTCCTGCGCGCGCCGCGCCGGCCGGTGCTGTTCCAGCCGGTCTACATCGGTTACGAGAAACTGATGGAGGGCAACAGCTACATCGGCGAGCTCTCCGGCAAGCCGAAGGAGAAGGAATCCCTGCTCGGCCTGCTCAAGGGCCTGAAGGTGCTGCGCCAGCGCTACGGCCACGTGGCGCTGAACTTCGGCGAGCCGATCGAGCTGACCCCGCTGCTCGACGCCGCCAGCAGCGACTGGCGCAGCGCCGGGCTCGACCCGGAGGCGAAACCCGAGTGGCTCAATTCGGTGGTCAGCCAGCTAGCCGAGAAGATCCAGGTCAACATCAACCGCGCCGCCGACGTCAATCCGATCAACCTGCTGGCGCTGGCCCTGCTGGCCACGCCCAAGCACGCGATGGCCGAGAACGACCTGCTGGTGCAGCTCGACCTTGGCAAGGCGCTGCTGGAGGAACTGCCGTACTCCGACCGCGTCACGCTGACTCCGATGAACCCGGCCGCGATCATCGCCTACGGCGAGCAGATGGGCTGGATCGAGCGGGTGCAGCACCCGCTGGGCGACGTGCTCACCGTCAGCGGCGAAAAGGCCGTGCTGCTGAGCTATTTCCGCAACAACGTGCTGCACCTGATGGCCAGCGCCGCATGGGTCGCCTGCTGCTTCCTCAACAACCGGCGCATGTCGCGTGACGCGATCCTGCGCCTGGGCGGCATCGTGTATCCGTTCATCCAGGGCGAACTGTTCCTGCCGTGGGATGAGGACGGCTTCAAGGAGCAGCTGAAGGCGACGATCGAGTTCCTGGTGCGCCGCGGCCTGCTCGAATCCACCAACCATGGTCGCTCGCTGGAACGCAGCGCCGGCCAGGAAGACAGCGCCTTCCAGCTGCGGGTGATCGCGCGCAGCCTGATCCAGGCGTTCGAGCGCTACTACATCACCATCGCCGCGCTGGCCAAGAATGGCCCGCACACGCTGACCGGCGGCGAGCTGGAGAATGCCTGCACGCTCACCGCGCAGCGGCTGGGCCTGCTCAACGAATTGTCCGCACCGGAGTTCTTCGACAAGGCGCTGTTTCGCGGCTTCATCCAGAAATTGCGCGAACGCAAGGTGGTATGGACCGACGAGAACGGCAAGCTCGACTACGACCGCGCGCTGGAGGATCTGGTGCGCGACGCCCGCGTGATCCTGTCGCGCGAGGTGCGCCACTCGATCCTGAAGATCACGCCGGGCGGCGATCGCGAGCCGGCCGCGGCGCTGCCCGGTGACGCGTCGGCATCCGACCTGCACCAGCGCCACGTGGATACCGAGCAGCAGGAACACGAGCGGCGCACCGGCATCGACCGCCGCCAGGGCGACGCTGCAACACAGGAGCCCGCGCGCCGCGAAGGCGCCGAGTAGGATCAGCACACTGTCACCCGGGGGAACCACCATGACCACGACTCGCCACCTGTTGTTCGCCGCCCTCGTGGCATGTCTCCCTCTGGCTGCCGGCGCCGACGCGCCGGCCCGCGCCGATGCCGGCGACCACCGCGTCAGCGTGATCGAATGCGCGCGCCTGCTCGACCCGGCCGCCGGCAAGATGCTGGGCCAGACCACGCTGGTAGTGGAGGACGGCCGCATCAAGGAGATCCATCCCGGCACCGTCGACATCGCGCCGTACCGCCAGGCCGCCGGCACGGTGAGCTTCACCCGGCTGGCCGATGCCACCTGCATGCCGGGGCTGATCGACTCGCACACGCACCTGACGATGCAGTTCAGCAAGAGCACCTACAGCGACAAGTTCCGCCTCAATCCGGCCGACCACGCCATCCGCGGCACCGTCTACGCCAAACGCACCCTGCTCGCCGGCTTCACCACGGTGCGCAACCTCGGCGACGACGACAATGCCTCGCTCGCGCTGCGCAACGCGATCAACGCCGGCCTGGTGCCGGGTCCGCACATCTTCAGCGCCGGCAAGTTCATCGGCACCACCGGCGGCCACGCCGACCCCACCAATGGCTTCCGCTGGAACCTGCAGGGCGACCCCGGTCCCAAGGACGGCATCATCAACTCGCCCGCCGACGCGTGGAAGGCCGTGCGCCAGCACTACAAGGACGGCGCCGACCTGATCAAGATCATGCCCTCCGGCGGCGTGCTGGACGAAAGCTCCAGCTCCGAGAACCCGCAGATGACGCTGGAGGAAATCCAGGCCGTGGTCGCCGCTGCGCACGACTACGGCTTCACCGTGGCCGCGCACGCGCATGGCGCCGAGGCGATCCGTCGCGCGGTGCTGGGCGGCGTCGATTCGATCGAGCACGGCACCTTCATGGATGCCGACGACATGAAGCTGATGAAGGCGCACGGCACCTGGTACGTGCCCACCATCATCGCCGGCCAGTACGTGATGGAGAAGGCGCGCGAGGGCTGGTATCCGCCGCAGGTCGCGCGCAAGGCCGAGGAAGTCGGCCCGGTGATCATGGCCACCGCCGGCAAGGCGTACAAGGCCGGCGTGAAGATCGCCTTCGGTACCGACTCCGGCGTGTTCCCGCACGGCGAGAACGCGAAGGAGTTCGCCTACATGGTGCAGGCCGGCATGCCGCCGATGTTCGCCCTGCAGGCCGCCACCACCCACGCCGCCGAATTGCTGCACAAGTCCGACCAGTTCGGCCGCATCGCGGTCGGCCGCGGCGCCGACGTGATCGCCGTACCCGGCAATCCGCTCGATGACATCACCGTCATGCAGCACGTCGAGTTCGTGATGAAGGACGGCGTGATCTACAAGAAAAGCGGCGAGCCGACGCTTCAATAAAGTAACCGCACCTCTCGCGTTTGCCCCCTCTCCCCCCGGGAGCGGGTTGGGGTGAGGGTCCGCCTCAGGCCGGACCCACATCAAAATCGCGCCTCGACATGCGTTCTGGCGAGCACCTGCCCCTCTCCTCAATCCTCTCCCCGGAGGGAGAGGAGGCGAAAGCAAGAGGCGCGTTATCCAATTGAGGCGCCAGGGCTTGCTGTAGCATTGCAGGGATGAACGAGCAGCCGAAGTCCCCGCCCGCATCCACCACCCACTTCGGCTTCCGCGACGTGCCGGTGGGCGAGAAACAGAAGCTGGTCGGCCAGGTGTTCACCTCGGTCGCACGCAGCTACGACCTGATGAATGACCTGATGTCGTTCGGCACGCACCGGTTATGGAAGCGCCATTTCGTGGCCACCAGCGGCGTGCGCCGCGGCGACCGCGTGCTGGACCTGGCCGGCGGCACCGGCGACATCGCCGCGCTGCTCCATCCGGTAGTGGGCGAGACGGGCGAGGTGGTAGTCGGCGACATCAACGCAGCCATGCTCGACGTCGGCCGCGACCGGCTCACCGACCGCGGCCTGGTCGCCGGCCTGCGCTGGGCCCAGCTCAACGCCGAACGGCTGCCCTTCCCCGACAACTCCTTCGACGCGGTGACCATGGCCTTTGGCCTGCGCAACGTCACCGACAAGGATCAGGCGCTGGCCGACATCTGCCGCGTGCTCAAGCCCGGCGGCCGGCTGCTGGTGCTGGAGTTCTCGAAAGTGCAGAGCGAGGCGTTCGGCAAGCTCTACGACTTCCACTCCTTCAAGGTCCTGCCGCGTCTGGGCCAGCTGTTCGCCGGTGATGCCGACAGCTACCGGTACCTGGCCGAATCGATCCGCAAGCACCCGGACCAGCAGACGCTCAAGGGCATGATGGAGCGCGCCGGCTTCGGCAAGATCGAGGTGCGCAACCTGACCAACGGCATCGTGGCGATCCACCGCGCGTACAAGTTCTGAGAAGCAGTCAAGCAAGTGACTGCTCATGCGAGCGAGTCCGGGCCTGTACCGGACTCGCGATGGAAGAAAACCCCAGGAAGTGGTTTTTTTCGCCGGCTCTGAGCATCGCGCGCCACGGGGTTTGCGCCTGATCCAGGTCAGTGGCCGATGGCCATTGACGGCGTATGTTGGGGCGGTCTTTCCCACCATGAGTCCCGTCATGCCCCTCGATATCGAGACCGAGCCCAACACCCACCTGTTCGATGCCCGCGGCGTGGCCCGCCGTTTCCGCCATTCCGCGATCTTCGGCGCGATCGGCGTGCTGCGTTCGGGCGAAACCATGCGCTTCGTCAACGACCACGACCCGCTGCCGCTGATCGCGCAATTGCGTGACCGCCTCGGCGACAACCTCACCGTGGCCTACCGCCAGCGCGAGCCCGGTGCCATCGTGATCGACTTCGGCATCACCGGCTTGCCGGACGAGTGATGGGCACCCCGGCTTTCTTCGACCAGGCGCCGCCGATCCCGATGCGCGATCCGCTGGCGGCGTTCCTGGGTGCGGCCGACGACGGCCTGCTCGACTACCGCTATATCGACGCGGTGCGGCTGGCCGGACACTCCTGCCCCACCGTCGCCGGCGCGTACCTGATGGCGCGTGCCGCGCTGCACGCGCTGTACCCGGACGGCCCAGCCGAGCGCGGGGGCGTCGAGGTGCTCATACCGGGGCCGGAGAGCGAGGGCGTCAACGGCGTGATCGGCCAGGTCTTTACCCTGATCACCGGGGCGGCCGGCGCCAACGGCTTTCACGGCATTGCCGGACGCTACGCGCGCGAGTCGCTGCTGAGCTATGCCGACACCGCCGAGCACGCCGCCGTGCGGGTCCGCCGGCGCGACACCGGCGCGAGCGTGGCGGTGGAGCTGGATCTCTCGAGCGTGCCCGCACCGGCCAACCTGCGTCCGCTGCTCGGCGGCGCACTCGATCCGGCGGCCAGCGCGGAACAGCGCGCGGCATTCGGTCGGGCATGGCAGGAGCGCGTGCAATGCCTGCTGCTGGAACACGCCGATGACCCGGACGTGATCCGGCTGACCCGGCTCGACCACCCACCGATGCACTGAAGCGCGCCGGTCGTCCTCACGACTGCTCGCACGAGGACACCGGCAGCGCCGGGCTGGCTGCCGGCGGCGCTGGCCGCCGCCGTGCGTTGGCCAGCACCACGCCGCCGATGGTGATCGCACCACCGACCAGCACCAGCACCTCGGGCACCTCGTGCAGCCACAGCCAGCCGATCAGCAGCGCGATCGGCGGCGACAGGTAGATGAAGCTGCTGACCTGCGAGGCCGATGAGCGGTTCACCGCCAGATTCCAGGCCAGGTAACCGACGAAGGTCGGCGCGATGCCCAGCCACAGCAACGCGCCGATGTGCGGCCACGAGGCCGCTGCCAGCGCCTGCGGCAGATGCCAGCCGAACGGCAACGCGCCGAGCGTGCCGGCGAACATCGCGAACGCGGTGACCCCGACCATGCTGCTGCGCGAGAACAGCGCCTTCTGGCCGACGAAGAAGACCGCCGAGACGGCCACGCACACCAGCACCAGCAAGGCGTGCGGATCGACCTCCACGCGCTGCCCGCTGGCGAACACCACCAGCACCGTGCCGAGCAGGGCCACCGCCAGCCCGAGCCACGTGCGCGCGGCCAGCCGTTCGCCGATCCACAGCGCCGACACCGCCGCCGTGGCCGCCGGCACCAGCGAGATCAGGATCGAGGCGGTGCCGCTGGCGATGCGCGTCTCGGCGTAGTTCAGGCACAGGTGATACACGGTCAGGCCAAGCACGCCGAGCAGGGCCAGTTGCGGCCAGTCGCGCAGCGCCGGCAATGGCACGCGCCGGATCCAAAGCAGCACGGCGAAGCACAGCGAGCCGATCAGCAGCCGCGCGAATGCCACCTCGCCCGGCGTGAACGCGGGCAATGCATAGGCGATCGCGGCATACGCCGACGACCAGGTGAGCAGGGCGATCGCGATGGCGAGCAGGGCACGGCCATCGAGACGTTGAGCGGTATCCATGGGGGGATTCTCCGGCGGGGAAGCGCGCATCCTAGTCCTGGCGATGGCGCCGGTGAATAATGCATCGCGGCGGAATCGCGATGTTTCGCCGCTGATCGAAATGATGAAAGAGGTTGTCACCTTGGAATCGAAACCGACCGATGGCCGATCCGCACTGGACGGCAAGGACTGGCAATTGCTGGAGGCGCTGCAGCGCGATGCGCGACTCGGTTTCGCCGAACTCGGCCGGCTGGTGCGCCTGTCCGCGCCCGCAGTGGCCGAACGCGTGCGGCGACTGGAGGATGCCGGCGTGATCAGCGGCTACCACGCCACGGTCAACCCGCGCCGGCTCGGTTATGCGCTGAGCGCGATGGTGCGCCTGCGCTGCGACGGAGCCACCTGCGCGCGCATCGGCAGCCTGGTCGAGGACATTCCCGAGGTGCTCGAATGCCGCCGCCTGGCCGGCGAGGACTCGGCCCTGCTGCACGTGGTGGCGATGTCCACCGGGCACCTGGAGTCGGTGCTCGACCGCCTGCTCAAGACCGGCGCCAGCAACAGCACCACCACCCTGATCGTGCTGCAGACGCCGCACGAGAACCGGCCCCTGACCCGCGCGATGTGGAACGCGGCGATGGCGATGTCGGGCGACTGATCCACCGGTCGCGCGGGGCGACCAGTACTTTTGTCACGGTCGCGCATCGACACGGCGTCGCATACTCGAACGCTGCTCGAACTCAGGGGAACCCCATGCGCCGCCTCGCTTCGCTATTGCTGGCCAGTACCATCGCGCTCGCCGGCCTGCCCGCCGCCCATGCCGCCGACGCGGCGCCGGCCAACGCGTCATCCAGCGCCACCCACGACAGCACCGATCCGCGCATCCCCGCCCATGAAACGGCGGTGCGCACGCAGCACAGCGTCGCCATCGGCGGGCGCACGATCAGGTACACCGCCACCGCCGGCACGGTGATCATCCGCGACGACAAGCAGCAGCCGCAGGCCAGCGTGTTCTACGTCGCCTACACCGTCGACGACGGCAAGCCCTCGCAGCGCCCGCTGACCTTCCTCTACAACGGCGGCCCGGGTTCCTCCAGCGTGTGGCTGCACATGGGCTCGCTCGGCCCGGTGCGCATCGAGACGGCCAGCCCGCAGGCCACCGCGCCGGCGCCGTACCACCTGGTGGCCAACGGCGACAGCCTGCTCGACAAGACCGACCTGGTCTTCATCGACGCCGTCGGCGCCGGTTATTCGCGCCCGCTGGGCAAGGCCACCGGCAAGGACTTCTGGGGCGTGGACCAGGACATTTCCGCCTTCAGCCGCGCGATCGAGCGCTACGTCACGCTCAACCGGCGCTGGAACTCGCCCAAGTTCCTGTACGGCGAGAGCTACGGCACCACCCGGTCGGCCGCGCTGGTCGACGCGCTGCAGGACAAGGGCATGGCCTTCAACGGCGTGATCCTGATGTCCTCGATCCTCAACTACGCGATCCGCATGCCGGGCTACGACGAGAGCTACGTCGGCTACCTGCCCAGCTTCGCCGCCGCCGCGTGGTACCACGACAAGATCCCGAACAAGCCGGCCGAGCTGGAGGCCTTCGTCGACCAGGCCCGCGCCTGGGCGCGTGGCCCTTACGCCTCCGCGCTGGCACTGGGGCAGGATCTGCCCGCCGCACAGTTCGACGCGATCGCCACGCAGATGGCCGGCTTCACCGGCCTGCCGGTGCAATACATCAAGCAGGCGAACCTGCGCGTGAGCCCCAGCCGCTTCCGCAAGGAACTGCTGCGCGACCAGCGCCTCATCCTGGGCCGCTACGACGCCCGCTTCACCGGCACCGACCCCGATGCCGCCGGCGAAACGCCGGAGTACGACCCCTCCGACACCGGCATCAGCGGCGCCTTCGTCAGCGCCTTCCACGACTATCTTGCCGACCAGCTCGACTACCCGAGCCAGCTCGACTACCGCCCCACCTACGGCAAGATCATCCAGGGCTGGGACTGGAAGCACGCCGTCCCGGGCATGCGCCGCGCGCTGCCGCTGCCGTACGTGGCCGGCGACCTGGCGCACGCGATGCGCACCAATCCGAACCTCAAGGTGCTCTCGCTCAACGGTTACTACGATTTCGCCACGCCGTTCTTCATCACCGAGTACGACCTGGCGCACATGAACCTGGACCCTTCGCTGCGCGGCAATCTGTCGTTCGCTTACTACCCTTCCGGGCACATGATCTATCTCAACACCGAGGCGCTGCAGCAGCTCAAGCACGATCTCGCCCGCTTCTACGACCTTGCCGCGCCGCAGCGCTGATACGGAGCCTCTCGCCATGCGCCATTCCCTCATCGCCCCGCTCGCCTTCGTCCTGGCCATCGGCCTTGCCGCCCCGCTGCATGCGGCCGACAGCAACCCGCACGACAGCAAGTCCCAGGCCGACAAGGACGCCAAGAAGGACACGCTGCCGATCCCGCCCGAACGCAAGGTGGTGACCTCGCACAGCGTGCGCATCGATGGCCGCAACGTGGCCTACAAGGCCACCGCCGGCACCTTGCTGATCAAGGACGACAAGGGCCAGCCCACGGTCAGCATGTTCTACGTGGCCTACACCGTCGGCGACGGCAAGGCCGCGCAGCGGCCGGTCACCTTCCTGTTCAACGGCGGCCCCGGCTCCTCCAGCATGTGGCTGCACATGGGTTCGGTCGGGCCGGTACGGGTGGCCAACGCGGGCGACCAGCCGATCCCGCCGCCGCCGTACAGCACGGTGCCGAACGAATACAGCCTGCTCGACAAGTCCGACCTGGTCTTCATCGACGCGCCCGGCACCGGCTATTCGCAGCTGGTCGGCGCGGCCAAGGGCAAGGACTTCTACGGCATCGATCAGGATGCCGACGCGTTCGCGAAGTTCATCACCCGCTACGTCGGCGACAACCACCGCTGGAACTCGCCGAAGTTCCTGTTCGGCGAGAGCTACGGCACCACCCGCTCGGCGGTGCTGGCCAAGCAATTGCAGGACCAGGGCATGGAGCTCAACGGCATCGTGCTGATGTCCTCGATCCTGGACTTCAGCGTGTGGGCCAACACCGGTGTCGACCACGGCTACATCGTCAACCTGCCGACCGAGGCCGCGATCGCCTGGTACCACAACAAGGTACCGAACAAGCCCGCCGACCTGGCCGGCTTCATCGCCGCCGTGCGCCAGTTCGCCAGCACCGACTACACCCTGGCACTGGCCAGGGGCGACGCGATCACGCCGGCCGAGGCCGACCGCATCGCCACGCAGCTGAGCCAGTACACCGGCCTGTCGACGACGTACATCAAGCAGGCCAACCTGCGCATCGACCCCAGCCGCTTCCGCAAGGAGCTGCTGCGCGACCAGCGCCGCACGGTTGGACGTCTGGACGGCCGTTTCGAAGGCATCGACCCGGATGCCGCCGGCGAGACGCCCGACGGCGACGCCGCCAGCGATGCCGCCACCGGCGCCTACCTGGCCGCCTTCAACCAGTACGCCACCAGCGCCCTGAACTACACCGGCGACCACGCCTACCTGCCCAACAACTACGGCGTCATCAACCGCAACTGGGACTGGAAGCGCGAGCACCAGCGCTTCCCGCAGGCGCCGTACGTGGGCAGTGACCTGGCCGACACGATGCGGCGCAACCCGCATCTGAAGGTCTTTTCCGCCAACGGCTACTACGACCTGGCCACGCCGTTCTACGCCACCGAGTTCGACCTGGGCCACCTCAGCCTGGACCCGGCGATCAGCAAGAACATCGAGTACGGTTTCTATCCGTCCGGTCACATGATCTACTTCGATGTCGACGCCTTGAAGCAAGTGAAGGCGGATCTGGCGCGCTTCTACGACGAGGCCGCACCGCGGCCCTGACGGAGTCTCCCCAGCCATGACGGACAAGCCGAGCGCACCGCCCGACGCCGACGAGAACGCACCCCGCGACCCTGCCCGGCGCCGCGTGCTGGGCGGCATCGCGCTGGCGGGTGCGGCCGCGACGCTGGGCGGCTGTCGCATCGACGACGCACGCCACGCCAGTGCGCCGACGGGAGATCAAGCTGCGCTCGACGCGCTGCTGCGGCAGCATATCCAGCACGTGGTGGTGCTGTACGCGGAGAACCGCAGCTTCAACAACCTGTTCGCCGGCTTCCACGGCCTGGCGCAACCGCTCAAGGCGCTCGACTCGCCCGAGTACCGCCAGCGCGACCGCGACGGCAGTCTGCTCACCACGCTGCCGCCGGTGTGGAGCGGCATGGTGCCGCGCGAGCAGGTGGTCGGCGGGCGCCGCTACCTCATCGACGAGCAGGCCATCACCGGTTTGCCCAACCGGCCTTTCGCGCTGCGCACGCCCGATGGCGAGCTGCTGCCGCACGGCGTGATCACCCGCGACCTGGTGCACCGCTTCTACGAAAACCAGCTGCAGATCAACGGCGGCCGCAACGACGGCTTCGTGGCCTGGAGCAACACCGGCGCGATGCCGATGGGCCACTACGCCGACACGGCCCGCAGCCTGCGCCTGTGGCAGCTGGCGCGGCAGTACACCTTGTGCGACAACTTTTTCATGGGCGCATTCGGCGGCTCGTTCCTCAACCACCAGTACCTGGTCGCCGCGCAGCCGCCGTACTTCCCGCACGCCGACCAGAGCCCGGCGAAACTGCAGATCGCCCAGGTGCAGGGTGACGACCCCACCGGCATCCTGCCGAAGTTCGCCGAAGGCTCTCCGGCGAGCGCGATGCAGGGTCGCCCGGAATGGGCCTCGCGCGATGCCATGACGCCGGACTTCTGGGCGGTCAACACCATGGGGCCGGCCTATGCGCCGGGCTTCAGCCATGACCCGCGCGATCCGCGGCTGGCGGATGCGACCAGCCCGAACACGCTGCCCGCGCAGAGCCACCTGACCATCGGCGACGTGCTGTCGCAAGCCGGTATCGACTGGGCCTGGTATGCCGGCGCCTGGCAGCTGGCGCTCGACGGCAAGGGCGAAGGCGACCACAGCGAGTTTCCGCAGGTGCCGGATTTCCAGCCGCACCACCAGCCGCTCAACTATTTCCGCCAGTTCGCCCCGGGCACGGCGGCGCGTGCGCAGCATCTGCGCGACGCCGGCACCGGCAGCCGCGCCGACAGCAACCATTTCATTGCCGCGGTCGAAGCCGGCCAATTGCCGCCGGTGACGTTCTACAAGCCGCAAGGCAATCTCAACATGCACGCCGGCTACGCCAGCCTCGATGCCGGCGACGAGCACCTGGCGCAAGTGGTCGAGGCGCTGCAGCGCAGCCCGCAGTGGCCGAACATGCTGGTGGTGCTCACGGTGGACGAGAATGGCGGCTGGTGGGATCACGTGGCGCCGCCGAAGGGCGATCGCTGGGGCCCGGGCACGCGCGTGCCGGCGCTGGTGATCTCGCCACACGCGAAGCGGGGCTTCGTCGACCACACGATCTACGACACCGGCTCGATCCTGCGTTTCCTCACCCGCCGTTTCGACCTCAAGCTGCTGCCCGGACTGAAGCTGCGCGACGCATCGATGATCGCCGCCGGCGGCCCGCCGCCGGGCGACCTCACCGCCGCGCTGCAGTTCGCCAGCGCCTGACCCCCGCAGGAAACACCGACCATGCGCGAGCTGTACCCGGAGATCGAGCCGTACCAGACCCATCGCCTCCCCGTGGATGCGCTGCACACGCTGCACGTGGAGGAGTGCGGCAACCCGCTGGGCCTGCCGGTGATCTTCCTGCACGGCGGACCGGGCGCCGGCCTGTCGACCTATCACCGCCGCTTCTTCGATCCGGCGCGCTACCGCATCGTGCTGTTCGACCAGCGCGGCTGCGGGCAGTCCACCCCGTTCGCCGAACTCACCGACAACACCACCACGCACCTGGTCGCCGACATCGAGCGCATCCGCGCCTTCCTGGGCATCGAGCACTGGGTGGTGTTCGGCGGCTCCTGGGGTTCGACCCTGGCGCTGGCGTACAGCCAGGCCCACCCGCAGCACTGCCTGGGCATCGTGCTGCGCGGCATCTTCCTCGGCCGGCCGCAGGAATTGCGCTGGTTCAACGAAGTCGATGGCGGCGCACGGCAGATCTTCCCCGAACGCTGGGCGCGCTTCCGCGATTTCATCCCGAGCGACGAACGCGGCGAGATGCTGGACGCCTACTGGCAGCGCCTGAACAGCACCGACGAAGCCACCCGCCTCGCCGCAGCGCAGGCGTGGAGCGCGTGGGAAGGCGGCAGCACCACCCTGGTGCACGACCCCGACGCCGGCGGCATCTTCGAAGACCCGCATCACGCAGTCAGCCTGGCGCTGATGGAAGCCCACTACTTCCGTCACGCGCTGTTCCTCGAACCGGACCAGCTGCTGCGCGACGTGCCGCGCATCCGCCACCTGCCGGCCACCATCGTGCACGGCCGCTACGACATCATCTGCCCCGCCGTCAGCGCCTGGGACCTCGCCCAGGCCTGGCCCGAAGCCACCCTGCACTTCGTGCTCGCCGGCCACAGCGCGGCCGATCCGGCCATCGTCGACCGCCTGGTCGAGGCCACTGACGCGCTGGCCGATCGGTACTGCTGACGACAGGCCGTTTCGGATCGGAACCGCGTCGGCGCAAGAAGCGGATGGCGCGCCCGGCGCGGTGACGCCAGAATGCGCGCCTCACCTCGATGGAGTTGCCGATGCTGACCCTCTACGACTACCTGCCTTCGCAGAACGCCTGGAAAGTGCGCCAGCTGCTGCATCATCTCGGCCGGCCGTATCGCACGCTGGAGGTCAGCATCTTCGAGGGCGAGGGCCGCAGCGAAAGCTATCTGCGCATCAGCCCGACCGGCACGGTGCCCGCGATCGAACTGGACGACGGCCGCACGCTGGCGGAATCGAACGCGATCCTGATGTACCTGGCCGATGGCACGCCGTATGTGCCGGGTGATGCGTTCGGCCGCGCCAAGGTGCAGCAGTGGCTGCATTTCGAGCAGGAGCGGGTGGAGTCGGTGCTCGGCGCGCTGCGGCACTGGACGCTGACCGGCAAGCTGGCGCAACGCGCACCCGCGCTGGTGGAGGCGAAGCGCCACGCGGCGCAGCGCACGCTGGAGATCCTGGAGCACGAGCTGTCGGAGCGCGACTTCATCGCCGGCGAGCGTTACACCATCGCCGACATCGCGCTGTTCGCCTACGGCAGCCGCGCGGCCGAGGCGGGCTTCGCGCTCGACGAATATCCCGCCATCCGCGCCTGGATCGCCCGAGTGGAGGCACAACCGGGCTTTCTCGCCACCATGCATCCGTACGCGAGCGACCCGCATTCGGCAGGCGAGTTGCCCTGAGCTTTCGTCACAGGCGGCAGCCTGCGCGGCGGTGGCATACTCGGGGTTTCCCGGCCCGAGAGATCTCCCGCCCATGCGCCTGTTTCCGCTTCTTGCCTTCGGTACGCTGCTGTTGCCGGTGGCTGCCCAAGCCAACGATCCGAACTCCTACGCCCAGCCCGACCAGGTGCGGGTGACACATCTGGATCTCGACCTCAACATCGACTTCCCGCACAAGCAGCTCGCGGGCCAGGCGACGCTGAAGCTGGATTGGCGCAACCCGCAGGCGCAGTCGCTGGTGCTGGATACGCGCGACCTGAAGATCGCCAAGGTCGAGGCGCTGGCCGCCGACGGCAAGGCCACGCCGCTGAAATACGCGCTGGCACCGCGCGACAAGGAGCTGGGCAGCAAGCTCACCATCACCGCGCCGAAGCATCCGGCGCAGGTGCGCATCGTCTACAGCACGGCACCCACCGCGTCCGGCCTGCAGTGGCTGACCCCGGCGCAGACGGCGGACAAGCGCGCGCCGTTCATGTTCTCGCAGTCCGAATCCATCCACGCGCGCTCGTGGGTGCCGCTGCAGGACTCGCCGGCGATCCGCTTCACCTACGACGCGCACGTCAGCGCGCCGAAGAACATGCGCGTGGTGATGAGCGCGCTCAATGACGCGCAGCATCCGCTTGACGGCGATTTCAGGTTCGACCAGCCGCACCCGATCCCGTCCTACCTGCTGGCGATCGCCGCCGGCGACCTCGCGGTGAAGGAAACCGGCCCGCGCTCGGCCGTGTACGCGGAACCCTCGGTGGTGGCCAAGGCCGCGCACGAATTCGAGGACACCGAGAAACTGATCGAAGCCACCGAGAAGCTCTACGGCCCCTACGCCTGGGGCCGCTACGACATCCTGGTGCTGCCGCCCTCGTTCCCGTTCGGCGGCATGGAAAACCCGAACATGACGTTCGCCACCCCGACCGTGCTGGTGGGCGACAAGAGCCTGGTTTCGCTGGTCTCGCACGAGCTGGCGCACTCGTGGTCGGGCAACCTGGTCACCGCCGCGGCGTGGCGTGACATCTGGCTCAACGAGGGTTTCACCACCTACGTGCAGGGCCGCATCACCGAGGCGGTGTACGGCAAGAGCCAGGCCGACGAGGAGGCACTGCTGTCGGCGCGCGCGCTGCAGAAAAGCATCGGCGCGATGGCCGAGAACGCGCAGAAGCTGGCGCCCGACCCGCGCGGCGTGGGCGCCGATGACTCGCTCTCCGACGTGGCCTACGACAAGGGCTCGTGGTTCCTGCGCACGCTGGAGCAACGCTTCGGTCGCGCCGATTTCGATGCCTACCTGAAGGGCTATTTCAAGCATTTCGCCTGGCACAGCATCACCACCGAGCAGATGCTCGACTACATGAAGCCGAACCTGATCGAGAAGTACCCCGGCAAGATGAGCTGGGCGGAGGTACGCGAATGGGTCTACGGCAGCGGCATCCCCAAGGATGCACCGCTGCCCGAGTCGCCGAGCTTCGACGCGATCGACAGGCAGCGCGGCGAATTTCTTGCCGGCACGCTGGCGGCCGACAAGCTCGACGCGAAGGGATGGAACACGCAGGAGTGGATGTATTTCCTCGACCGCCTGCCCGACGCGCCGGCGCTGGACAGGATGCAGCAGCTCGACGCCGCCTGGCACCTCACCGGCACGCCGAACGCGGAGATCGGCATGCGCTGGTACAGCCACGCGATTGCCGCCGGCGACAAGGCGGTGTGGGATGCCGCCGCCGAGCACATGACCCGGATCGGCCGCATCTACCTCACCACGCCGCTGTACAAGGCGTTCGTGAAAACGCCGGAAGGACTGGCCTTCGCCGAGCAGGTCTACGCCAAGGCGAAAGCCGGCTACCACCCGCTGACCCAGCAGGTGGTGGAGGGCATCCTCGCCAAGGCGAAGCAGGCGGACAAGCCTGAGTGAGCCCGACCTCGCCCACCGACACGACCACGCCGCTGTGGAAGCGCATGCTGCGACGGCGGCTGAAGTTCCTTGCCTGGCTGGTGGCGCTGCTGGCCATCGTGCTGGGCGGCAGCTACCTGTTCGCGCCGCAATGGCTGATGCGCGCCGGGCACCTGCGCGAGGCGATGGCGGCCAAGCTGGAAACACACAGCGTGCAGGTCGGCGACACCCGCTGGTCGTACTACGAAGGCGGCGAAGGCCCGACCATCGTGCTGCTGCACGGCTTCGCCGGCGACAAGGATGTCTGGTTGCCGGTAGCCGCGTTGCTGAGTGCGCATTTCCATCTGGTCATCCCCGACCTGCCCGGCTGGGGCGAATCCTCGCGCGTGGCGCAGGGCAACTACGACGTCGACGCGCAGGCCGCGCGACTGGACGCCTTCGTGCAGGCACTGCGACTGCCGCGCTTCATGCTGGCCGGCCACGGCACCGGCGCAGCGATCGCCGCCGCGTATGCCGCCGACCAGCCGCAGCGCGTGGCCGGCCTGGCCCTGCTCGATGCGTACGGCCTGAAAGCCGGCGAGAGCGACTTGACGCGCCTGGTACGCGCGGGCAACAACCCCTACCTGTTCGGGGACCGCGCCGGTTACGCGCAGCTGGCCGCGCTGGAGTTCGCGCAGCCGCCCGACCGGCCCGGCCGCTTCGTCGACGTGCTGGTCGAGCGCAATCGGCGCGACCGCGATTTCATCCAGCGCACGTTTCAGGCCTGGCACGCGCAGCCGCTGGCGCTGCAGCAGCGGCTGGGCCGGCTGACCATGCCGGTGCTGGGGTTGTGGTGCCACGATGACAGGATCACCGACATCTCGGCGCTGGACAGCCTGCGCAACGGACTGACCGCCGCCAGCGCGATCAGCACCAGCACGATCAACGGCTGCGGCCACCTGCCGATGCTGGAAAAGCCCGAGACGACGGCGCAGATACTCACCGGTTTTGCGCTGTCGCACTGAACGGAACCGGTCGCCACGGCAGCCGGCGGGGGAAAACATGATGGATTGTGGTTGCCGACATGGGAGAATGCACGCATGAGCCTGCACACCGGCATGGCGCCTGGCAAGAAAGTGCAACGATGAAGCAGAACCTCGTTCGTTCAGCTGTGGATGCGATTGCGCGGATGTCCACCACGCGGACCAACTACTGGACCGAGTTGGTGCTGGACACGGCGTTGGGCGCGTGGCTGCTGGTCGTCGGCTGGCGCCATCTCGACGGCGGTCCCTGGCTGGCTGCCGGCGCGATCGCACTGGGCCTGTTCGCCTTCAGCTTCATCGAGTACTTCTTCCACCGCTGGATGTTCCACACCCGCATCCCGCTGTTCGAGCAGGGCCACCGCATGCACCACGAGCGTCCGCTCGGCTACGACTCGCTGCCGTTCTTCCTGCCGGCGATGGTGCTGATTGCGCTGACCGCGGTGCTGGTGGTGCTGATGCCGTTCGGGTTCGCGCTGCTGCTGGCCGGCTCGATCACGCTCGGCTACATCGTCTACGGCCTGGCCCACTTCATCATCCACCACGTGCGCTTCAAGCAGCCGGTGCTGCGCCGCTGGGCCGGCGCCCATCACGTGCACCACTACCACCCGGATACCAACTTCGGCGTCACCACGCCGCTGTGGGACATCCTGCTGCGCACGCGCTACGTGCGCCAGCCGCGCAAGGCAGTCTGACCGGCGCGTCACCGCGCCCCCTATCGAGGCCAGGTTCCATGCCCACAAACGAGTACCTGCTGATCTCGCGCGGACAATGGGACGAAGATGCCGACAAGGACGCCGTGCAGGACACCATCGACCGCTTCTACGCCTGGTACGAGCAAGGCCTGGCGCAAGGGCGACTCAAGCCGGGCAGCCGCCTGGCGAACCGCGGCAAGCTGGTGTCCCGCGAAGCGGTGACGGATGGTCCGTTCAGCGAATCCAAGGAGCTGGTCGGCGGCTACTGGTTCATCGTGGCCGACACGCTGGAGGAAGCCGCCTCGATCGCCGCGGAGAACCCCTGCCTCGCCTTCGGCCTGACCGTCGAGGTGCGTCCGCTGGAGTCGGTGCGCTCCAGCGTGGAGATCGTCACCAACGAGACACCGCGACGCTGGAAGACCACCGACGCCTGAGCCGGCGAGGACGCCGCGCCGTTCAATCGGCCACGTCGGCGACCAGCCGGTCGAGTTCGGCCTTGAGGATCGCGCCGTGCTGGCGCAGCCAGTCGCGCTGTTCGCGCCAGTCGGGATAAAGCGTTTCCACCAGTGCCCAGAAGCGCGGCGAGTGGTTGCGCACGCGCAGGTGGCACAGCTCATGAACCAGCACGTAGCGCAACGCGGCCGACGGCGCCAGCGCCAGCGCGAGGTCGAGGTTGATGCGATCGCGCGTGTCCAGGCTGCCCCACAGGCTCTTCATCGGGCGGATGCGCAGCGAGGTCGGCGCCAGGCCCAGCTGCGGCACGTGGACCGCCATCCAGCGCGACACGTCGCGACGGATCAGCAACTCCAGGTGGGAGGCGAGCAGGCCGCGGGCGATCGGCAAGGCGCGGCTGTGCGGGCGCGGCACCACCAGGGTCAGGCCGCGCGCATGCGCCTCGATCTTCGGATAGGTGCCTTCGGACCAGTCCAGTTCCACCAGTTCGCCGCGCAGCGGAAAGTGGCACGCATGGCCGATGCGCAGCGGCGGCAGCGGCTTGACGATCAGGTTCAGTTCGTCGAGCTTCTGCTCCAGCCACACGGCGTGGCTGCGCAGGAACGCGCTGACCTGCGCCGGATGCGTGCCGCGTGGATACGACACCCGCGCGCCCTTGGGCGTGACGGTGAGGCGCAAACGTCGCGCACGCGGATGGGCGGCCTTCAACACCCGGATGGTGTTGCCGCCTGCCATCGCCAGTTCCAGCCAGTCGCCTTCGAGATGCTGCGTCATGTCCTGCCGTCCATCCGGTACGTCACGCGCGGTCGGCGTGGCGAATCCGGACAGACAGTATGCCGGCAAGCCGGCGCCCCGGCGCAAGGGCCGGGCGGCAGGCCGGCCGCAATTCCGGCCGGCTGCGAAATCTCATCCGTCGGTGGGACGCGGCAGGCCGAACCATTCCTCCAGTTTGGCCAGCAACCGCGCCAGTTCCAGCGTCAACAGGGCGAAACTGGCGTCCATTTCGGCGTGGGCGTCGGCCTGGCTGTCGCCCAGCTCGTCCAGCACCACGTCGAGGAACTTCAGCTTGCGAATGACCAGGTCCTCGCCCAGCACGAAGCTGATGCGGTCGTCGAAGGTCAGCCCCAGCAGGAATACCTGCTTGCCGTTGCGCAGGTGCTCCTTGACCTCTTCCGCATCCAGATCCTGGCGGCGGCAGCGGGCGATCGCGCCGGTGGCGGTGGCCGGGTCGCGCAGTTCGCATTCGTCGCCCAGCGCCAGCCCGGCCGGCAGGTTGCCGGTGGCCAGCCAGTCGGTCATCAGCACGCGCGGACCTTCTTCCGGCGCCAGCGGCACCGCCGGGAAGCTGCCCAGCGCCTCGCGCACCTGGCTCAGCGCGTTCTCGGCCGACTTGCGGCTGGAGGTGTCCAGCACCAGCCAGCCGTGCTTCTTGTCGACGTAGGCGGACATGCGCGACTGCCGCACGAAGGCGCGCGGCAGCAGCTCGTTGAGCAGGTCCTCCTTGATCCGCTTGCGCTCGCGGCCGCCGACCTTGCGGCCCTCCTCCTCGGCGATCTTCTGCACCTTGCGATGCAGCTCGTCGTTGATGACGGCGACGGGCAGCAGCTTGTCCTCGCCGCCGACGGTGAACAGGGTGGACTGCTTCACCGCATGGGTGAGCGGCTCGCCCTCGCCGCGGCCGACCGGCGGCACGAAGCCCCTGGTGAACATCTCCAGCGGGCCGCAGGGGCGCAGCCGGTGCTCGGCCAAGGCCTCGTCGAGGCGATCGAGATCGGTGGCGACCGCGGGGGAAAAACGGAACAGGGTGAGGTTGCGAAAGAACATTCGGTATCCGGGTATTGATGAAGCCGGCGGGAAGGATTTCAGCTCCCGCCGTTCGCCCTGAGCGCAGGCCTGAAAGGCCGAAGTCGAAGGGTATCGCAGCGTGCCCTTCGACTCCGCTGCGCTACGCTCAGGGTGAACGGTGGAGCAAGGCGGTGGTGGACAGTCAGCGGCAGACGGCGGCGACCGCCGCGGCCACGGCGTCCAGGTTGGACTCGTTCAACGCCGCCACGCAGATGCGTCCGCTGTCGAGCGCGTAGATCGCGTGCTCGTCGCGCAGGCGGTGCACCTGCGCCTTGCTCAGGCCGGAGTAGGAGAACATGCCGGCCTGCTTGTTGATGAAGCCGAAATCCGGCGCGCCGAGCGCGGCCAGCTTCTCGACGAAGCCCGCGCGCATCGCGTGGATGCGCGAACGCATGCCGCCCAGCTCCTGCTCCCAGCGCGCGCGCAGCTCGGCGCTGCCCAGCACGCCGGCGACCAGTGCGGCGCCGTGGGTGGACGGGCTGGAATAGATCGTGCGGATGACCTGCTTGATCTTCGACTGCAGCCGCGCCGCCTCGTCGCGATCGGCGCCGACCATCGACAGCGCGCCCACGCGCTCGCCGTACAGCGAGAACGACTTGGAGTACGAGTTGGCGACCACGAACGCCTCGATGCCGGAGTCCGCCAGCACGCGCACCGCGGTGGCATCCTGTTCGGTGCCGCGGTCGAAACCCTGATAGGCCATGTCGACGAACGGCAGCAGCTTGCGCTCGCGCAGCAATTCGACCAGTTGCGCCCACTGCGCGGCATCCAGATCCACGCCGGTGGGGTTGTGGCAGCACGCATGCAGCAGCACCACGGTGCCGGGTTCCATCCGGCCCAGATCTTCCAGCATGCCGGCGAAATCCAGGCCGTGGCTGGCCGCGTCGTAGTAGCGGTACTCCAGCAGTTCGAAGCCGGCGGTGCGGAACACCACGTGATGGTTGCCCCAGCTCGGGTTGCTGATCGCGACCTTCGCGTTTGCACCGGCCACCTGCCTGAGCAGGTCCGCCGCCACGCGCAGCGCGGCGCTGCCGCCGATGGTCTGCGCGGTGGCCACGCGGCCGGCCGCCAGCAGCGGCGACCGTTCGCCGAACACCAGCTGCTGGGTCAGCCGGTTGTACGCGGCGAGGCCGTCGATCGGCAGGTAGCCGCGCGGCTTCGCCGCCGCAGCCAGCGCCAGCTCCACCTCGTGCACGGTGGGCAGCAGCGGAATGCGCCCCTGCTCGTCCACGTAGATGCCCACGCCGAGGTTGATCTTGTGCGGCCGCGCGTCCGCCAGATAGGTTTCGGTGAGGCCCAGGATCGGATCGCCAGGGGCCATTTCAACGGGGGCAAAGAAGGACACGATCGGTACTCGATGGGTGGGGAAGGCACGCGCCGGGGCCGTCGATGGACGGCTTTCTCCGGCATGGCGGCGCGACGCACGGGAGAACGGCGCGAAACACCGCCGACTATAGCAAGAGCCGGCCGGCCACCGCAGCGGCGGGCGGGCCGCAACCGCCGCCCACGGCAGCGCGCGGAGCCGCCGCGTGATCCGTGGCGATTACCGCTGGCGCAGCGCCACCAGCGCGCTAAAATGGGCGGTACGTCACACGTTTGGCCATTCCCATGCCGATCCAGGATCACGCCGAAATCGCCCACCTGCTTGCCGAGCTCAAGCTGGAACATCGCGATCTCGACGTGGCGATCGACGAACTGGCCCACGCCATCGGCCGCGACGAACTGCAGCTGACCCGGCTCAAGAAGCGCAAGCTGCTGCTGAAGGACCATATCGCGCGGCTGGAAAGCAAGCTGATCCCCGACCTCGACGCCTGAGCCCATGACCCTGTTCGCCCCGATCCGCCTGCACGACGAGTACGTCGTGCTGGAGCCGCTGACGCCGGAACACGCGCCCGCGCTGGAAACCGCCGCCGCCGACGGCGAGTTGTGGAACCTCGCCGTCACCAGCGTGCCGCCACCGGGCCAGGCGGGCGATTACGTGGCGAAGGCGCTGCAAGGCCAGCGCGAAGGCCACATGCTGCCGTTCGCCGTGCGCGAGGCGCACGGCGGCGACATCGTCGGCAGCACGCGCTATTACGAGATCGACGCCGCCGTGCCGCGCCTGGCCATCGGCTACACCTGGTACGCGAAACGCTGGCAGAAGAGCCACCTCAACACCGCCTGCAAGCGGTTGCTGCTGGAGCATGCGTTCGAGACCCTGGGCTGCGCGGCCGTCGCGTTCCACACCGACGTGCTGAACGAGGATTCGCAGCGCGCGATCGAGCGCCTCGGCGCGCAACGCGAAGGCGTGCTGCGCGCGCACCGCCGCCGCACCGACGGCAGCCTGCGCGACACGGTGTGCTTCAGCATCCTCGCCGAGGAATGGGGCAACGTCGCCAACTGGCTGGACATGCGGCTGAACCGGCTCGCCTCGAACCGATAGGCGGCCCCGCCCTACAGCAGGCGATTGACCAGGCGGGCGAGTTGCGTGCGGTTCAAGCGGCGCAGCAGCCGACGCACTTCGGGCGGGTACTGGCGCGGGCTTTCCAGCGCGCGGTAATCGGCCAGCTGCACGGCATGCCGGCGCAGTGCCGCCCATTCCGCCTCGTGCTGCGCGTGCAGCCGTTTCGCCGGGTCGCGCAGCAGCAGGCCGTTTTCCAGATCCAGCGACCATGCACGCGGGTTGAGGTTGTGGCCGGTCAGCACGGCCACGTCGTCATCCACGAACAGGCCTTTCAGGTGGTAGCTGTTGTCGCCGTCGCGCCACAGGTGCAGCCGCAACCGGCCGGCCTCGATCTGCGCACGGTGCGCGCGCGCAAAGCGGCGCAGATTGTTCTCGTACAGGTACGGCAGCAGGCCGATGGTCTTGAACGGTTGCTCCGGCGGTATGTAGAAATCGTTGGCGACCTTGTCGCCGACCATGATGTCGATGCAGCAGCCGCGCCGCAGCAACTGGCCGAGCACCAACCGTACCGGACGTGGCAGGTTGAAGTACGGCGTCAGCAGGATCACCCGCTCGCGCGCCTCCCGGAGCAGCGCCAGCAGCACCGCGTCGAGCTGGTTGCCGCTGCGGCCAAAACCCAGCAGCGGAGTCACCGCCACCTGGTCCGCATTCGGCAGCGCCGGGATCACTTCGTACCGCGCCTGCTGCAACTGCCCGCGCAAGCGGCGGATCTGCGGCTGCAGGCTGCGCGTGCTCGGCACCTCAGCCACGTTCAACTGCCGCACCGCGCCACTGCCGGCGAGCCGGCTCGCGACGAAGCCGGCCATCGCGTCGGCCAGGCCCGCATGCCGCAGCAGGTGGTAGCGATCGAGTCGGTAGCGATCGTGTCGCGCCAGGTAGACGTCGTTGAGACTGGCGCCGCTGTACAACACCGCGTCGTCGACCACGAAGCCCTTCAGGTGCAGGACGCCAAACAACTCGCGGTTCTGCACCGGCACGCCGTAGATCGGCACGCCATCGCCCAGCCGCTGCGCCCATTCGCGGTACATGCCGGCGTTGCCCGCGCTCTTGTGTTTGCCGATCAGCCCGCGCTGCGCGCGGTGCCAGTCGACGAACACCGCGATGTCCAGCTCGGGCCGGCGCGCCTTGGCCGCGTAAAGCGCCGCCAATATCTCGCGACCGCCATCGTCGTCCTGCAGGTACAAGGTCACGATCACGATGCGCCGGGCAGCCTGCGCGATCAGCGTCAGCAGGGTTTGCCGGAACGCCGCCGGATCGGACAGGCAGCTGATCGCCGCCGCATCCACCGCAAACGCCGGCAAGGCTGTGCGCGGATTGCCCTTGCGTCGCGGCAGCGACACCAGGCGTCGAGCCAGGCGGATAGGTGTTGTCATCAGGGTCTTGCGCGCAATCATTCCTCCATCATCGCAAACCATGCCGCGCACTACGACCCGTCCGGCGGGAATTGCCTGCGGCGAACCATGGCCGGACCGTTCCGCGCGCCGGCGGGTCCCTGCGCGACCCGCACCGGCGCCGAGGGGGTCGGCGCAGCACCAGCACCTGCTGCCGACTGTCGCTGAGCGCTCGCGGTGGCGGGCGCGCCTCGGCCAAGGCGGGGATTTCCGCCGGCGGCTGCCGGTATTCCCATGGCGGGGCTGCCGTCGCGCCGGCCGCATCGTGGCAAGCGCCGGCGACCATCGGATCAACCCGTGACAAGCCACCATCCACCTGGCACCGCCGTGGCGGCGCTTGCTGGCGCCCGCCCCTGTCAGCCTCGCCGTGGCGGCGGTGACCCGCTGCGCCTGCGTCCCAGCGACGCGCGGCAGTGTTCATAGAACGCCTCGGTCAAGGATGTCTCGCGCACGTTGGCGGACGACATGAACACGTACTCCTGCTCGATCGTCGGCGCGAAGCGGCGAATGCGCACGCCGGTCCACAACGAATGACGCGACAGCAGCTCGTTGACGATCGCGATGCCGACGCCTTCGGCCGCCAGCGCACAGGCCGCGCCCACGTTATGGGCTTCCAGCCGCACCGTCTGGCGCACCCCCGCCTGCTGGAAGGCCTGGTCGATCCGCATGCGGGTGTCGCCGCCGCGATGGCCGACCAGGATCAGCGGTTCGCCGGCAAGATCCCTGGCGCCGATCGGGCGCTTGCCCGCCGACAGCCGGTGCGCCGGCGGCAGCACGCAAACCGTGGGGCTGCTGATCAGCGGCCGCAGGCGGATGCCGGGATGATCCAGCGGCAGTTTGCCGAAACCGCAATCGGCGGTGCGCGTGGCAACCAGGTTCATCACCGTCGGCCGGGTGCGCGAATCGACATTGATGTGGATATTGGGATGCAGGCTCAGGAACGAAGCGACCAGCTTCACCAGCGGCCCCTCGGCGAAACTCGGCGGCGCCACCACGCGCAGTTGCCCGGCATTGGTCTGGCGGATGTCCTGGGCCAGCACATTGATCCGCTCGACGCCTTGCAGCGCCAGATCCACCTCCTCGAACAGCAGCAGCGCCTGCGAAGTGGGCAGCAGCCGCCCCTTGCTGCGGTGGAACAACTTGAAGCCCAGTTCGGTCTCGAACTGCCCCAGCAGGCGGCTCACCGCAGGCTGGCTCAAGCTCAGGCTGCGCCCGGCGGCGGTGGCCGAACCGAGCCGGATGATTTCGCGAAAGGCTTCCAGCGCCTTGAGGTTGTCGAGCTTCATGGGCGGAGCGCCACGTGGCGGCAGTGAATGGGCTGCCGAACAACGTACACGATCAAGCGGGCGACGCCACTGGCAACACCGGCAACAGCAGTCGCGACGGGTGTGCGCGGTCCAGATGCACGCGATTGTGCGCCGGCCTGGATTCGCGCCAGCGACCGGGCGCCGTATCGGTGTTCGGATTGAGGTCGAAATGCGGATAGTTGCTGCTGGACACGTCCAGCCGGATCCGATGGCCCACCGCGAAATGGTTGGCAGTGGCGAAGGCCTCCACCTCCACCTCGACCACCTCGCCCGGCACCAGCCAGCGCGGCTGCTGCCAGGAATCGCGATAGCGCAAACGCAGGATGCCGTCGCTGAGGTTCATCGCGAAACCGTGCGGGTAGTCGGCATGGGGCGGGTACTCGTCGATCAGCTTGATCGTGATGTCGGTATCCCGGCAATCGGAGGAAACGAACAGCCTCACGCGGATGGGCCCGGCGATATCGACCGCGCGCGCCAGCGGCGCGCTGCGAAAACACAACACATCGTCGCGCTCGCCGATGTCGCGACCCGTGCCGGCGCAGCCGAAGAAACGGGCGTCGTCGCGCTGGTCGAAGGCGCCCGGTGGCATCACCCCCTCGGCCGAGGTGATGGTGCCGCCGATGGTCGGCACCGGTCGCGCAGGATCGTAGACATAGTCCAGCGCCGCGAACCGCTCCGTCGGCGGCGTGGCGTCGAGCCGGCCATCGGCATGCAGGTGCCACGCCTGGCTGGTGGTGCCGGGCAAGGGCCAGTCGTCGGCATGCAACCAGCGCCCGCCGTGCTCCAGCCGGCCCTCGGCGTTGCGCCGGCCGCTGCCGCCGCCCATCAGGAAGATCGACACGCGACCGCGCGCGAACGGGTTGTCGGCCTGTCGCCCCAGCAGATGGTCGTACCACGCGCGACGCAGCTCGTAGAACGAGTGGCCGAACGCCGCATCCAGTGTCGCCTGCTCGCCGAAATCAACATCGCCGGCGAACGTCTGCGAGCGCCGGCCATGAATCCACGGCCCCATCACCAGGTGCACCGGAGCATGCTTGCGCCGCGACAGGCCGAGGTAATTGTCGGTGGCGGTGCGCACGTAGGGGTCGTACCAGCTGGACATGTGCACCATCGGCACGTCGGCGTAGGTGTCGTAATGGCGCTCACCGCACAACTCGACCTGTTGCCAATAGGGGCCGAAATCGCCGTGCTCCCATTGCTCGAACAGGTAGTCCTCGTATTCCGGTGCCGCACTGACCGGCGAGTCGCCGCGCGCCCACGGCATGCGCCGAAACCAGGCGCGAATGTCCTGCGCCTGCAATGCTGCCTTGCGGCTGGAATCCTGCTGCGTCAGCGGGCTCAGCAAGGCGTGCTTCAAGGCCCAGGTCGCCTGCTTGAGTTCGAACGCACCACCCTGCCGGATGCCGCCGTGGTACGCGTTGGAGAAGCCGCCGGAGTCGACGAACTGGGCGCTCAGCGCCGCGGGCGCCAGGCTGCCCAGCGCTGTCTGCACGTGCGCGCAATAGGACAGGCCCTGGGTGATCACGCGACCATCGCTCCACGACTGCGCCGCCAGCCAGGCAAGGGTGTCGACACCGTCAACGGCCTCGTTGGTGTACTTGGTGAACACGCCTTGCGAACGGTAGCGACCGCGACAATCCTGCATCGCCACCACGAAGCCGTGGCTGGCAAACCACCGCGCGATCTGCGGTTTCGACAAGGGCAGTGGATACCCGGCCACGACATCCGACTGCGCGGTGCCCGCCTTGTCGTAGGGCGTGCGTTCGAGCAGGCAAGGCCAACGCGACCCGCTGGCGCCGTCCGGCAGGTACAGGTCGACCGCCAACTGCACGCCATCGCGCATCGTCACCATCACGTCCGCACGCAGGCGTACCGGGTACGGGCCCGGCTGCAGGCCTGCGGCCGCTGCGTCGGCGGTGTCCGCCCGCGTTTGCTCCATGCCCTCACCGATCGCCATGCTCAGTAACCGATCCGCGTGGCGACCAGCAGGAATGCCGTCGCCACCACCGTCAGCACCAGGGTCAGCGGGAGCATGAAGCGCACCCACGCGCCGTAGTGCACCTTCGCCATCGCCAGCATCGCCAGCATCAGCCCCGAGGTGGGACTGACCGTCGCCATCAGGCCGTTGCCAAACAAGTAGGCCAGCACCACCGAGTTGCCTTGCAGCCCCGACAGCTGGCCAATCGGCCACAGGATCGGAATGCTGATTGCGGCCTTGGCCGAGGTCGAGGGAATCAGCACATCCAGCCCCGCCTCGGTGAACATGATGGCCAGCGAGGCGATCCACGACGACTGGCCGTGGATCAGGCCGGCCATGGCGTTGACCACGGTGTCGAGGATATTCGCCTCCTGCAGCAGCACGTGGATGGCGCCGGCCAGGCCGATCAGCAGCGAGGGCAGGATCATGCCCTTGATGCCATCGATGAAGGCATCCGCGCTGACCCGCGCACTCAGCCCGCCGATCACGGCAAGTCCCGCGGTCACCGCCAGGTAGAACGCGCTGAGCTCGTTGTAATGCCAGCTCCAGGTGCGTCCGGCGTAGATCATCAGCACGATCGCCAGGCCCAGCAGCAGCAGCACGCCCAGGTGCCGCCCCGACAGCGATCCCGCGGCAGGCGCGAAATCCGCCTTGGTGAAACCGCTGCGGCGGATGCGGTACAGCAGATAGGCGATGCCGATCGGCAGGAACACCGCCAGCACCGCCAGGCGCATGCCGAAACCGCTGAAGATCGGCACCTGCACGATGCCTTGCGCGATCGGCAGTACCACCGGATTGCTGACCGAGGCGATGTAGCCCAGCTTGGCCGCGATCAGCAGCATCGCCACCGCGTACAGCGGACTCAGGCGCAGCCGCTCGGCCATCGACAGCAAGACCGGCAACACCACCAGATACTCCGAAATCAGGCCCAGGAACGAGCTGCCCGCCGCCAGCGCACCCATCAGCACCGGCGCCAGCAGGTAGACATTCCCGCGCGAGCGATGCACCAGCTGGTCGAGGCCGGCGTCCAGCGCACCGGTCTGCTTGAACACGCCGAACAGGCCGCCGACGAACATCACCATGAAGATCAGCGAGGCGTTTCGCACCAGCCCCAGCGGGATGGATTCGAGCACCGTGATGACGCCGGCCGGGCGCGCCTGCTCGCCGGCCGCGCCCAGGCCAAGCAGGTGCCACCAGTCGAACGATTTCGGGATCACCGAGTAGGTCCCCGGCACCACCCGCCCATCGACGCGCTGGAACGCGCCGGAGTCCAGGACGTAGGTGAGCACCGCGCACAGCAACAGCACGGACACCAGCATCAGCACCGGGTGCACGTCGATCTTGCGACGAGGCCGCTGTGCAGGTTTGCCATCGGTGACGGGACGGTTGGCCATGCTGGGAAGATCCATGTGGTTGAGCGGGTCGCCGGCGCCCGCTCCCGCGGCGGCCCGGGCCGGCGGTCGGCATCGCGCCGATGCCGCCGGTGCCCGTCTCAGAGGGTGATCGTGGCCTTCACGTAGATGAAGCGGCCACGCGGGTTGTAGGTGCTCATGTCGAAGTTGAGGTCGCCGCCGTTGACATAGGACAACGGCGGGTCCTTGTCGAACAGGTTCTGCACGCCAAGGGTGAAGGTCATCAGTTGCGAGCGCAGCGTATAGGCACCCCACACGTCATGGGTGATCTGCGCCGGGATCCGGCCATAGCCCGGCGCCGGGCCCTCGTCGGTGCTGCCGATGTAATGCATGCTCCAGTTCGCTGACCACAGGCCACGCGACCAGTCCACGGCGGTGTTCGCTTTCCAGCGCGGGAAACTCTCGCGCGCGATGTCCGATTTGCCGGCCCGCCTGGCCACGCGCACCTCCCCGCTGGGCAAGGTGTCGTAACGATCGAACGCGTTGAGGTAAGCCGCGTTGAACATCAGCCCGACATTGCCCGCCGCCATCGTCGGCAACTGGTAGCGCATGGTCGTATCGACGCCGCTGGCCTTGAGCCGGTTCAGGTTGATCGGGCCGTCGATCAGGTTGATGATCTCGCCGCTGGTGTCGCGCTTGATCAGGTTGCAGCGTTGACCGGTATTGGCGCACAAGTCGAGCAGGTTCTGCGAGCCGAAGCTGGAGATCGCCTCCTTCAGGTCGATGTCGTACCAGTCGACCGACCAGGTCAGGCCCTTGGCAAAGCTCGGCGTGTAGATGAAGCCGCTGCTGCGATTGACCGAGGTTTCCGGCCGCAGGTCGGGGTTGCCGCCCACGGTCGAGAGGATCGAGCCGCCCGAGTAGTTGCGCTGGTCGTAGCTGGTCGGCACCCCGGCACACCCGGGCTTGCCGGCGCCGCCGCCGTTGCAGGGGTCAACCGCCGGCAAGTTGGTCTGACGCAGGCCGGCGTAGAGTTCGTTGATCGAGGGCGCGCGAAAGCCCTGCGCCCAGGTGGTGCGCAGCATCAGGTCGTTCCACGGCCGCCAGACCAGGCCGAGCTTGCTGTTGGTGGTGTTGCCGAACGTGTTGTAGCTCGAGTAGCGCGTCGCGGCGGACAGCTCCAGTTGCTTGACCGCCGGAAGGTTCGCCAGCAACGGCACGTTGAACTCGACATAGGCCTCTTTCAGATCGTAGGAGCCGGCGGTCGGCAGACGCGGCGCCGAGGTGGTCTTGCGGCTGTAGGTGATGAACTGCGGCGTTTCATTGAAGTACGGGCTGGGCTGGTCGTAGCCCGATTCCTTGCGGTACTCCACGCCACCGGCGAACGCCAGCATTCCGGCCGGCAACTCGAACAGGTCGCCGGTGAGGTTGGCGGTGAAGTCGTGCTGTTTGGTGCCGTTGTGGTCGACGCCAGTGGCGCGGATGTAGTTGGCCATCTCCGGGGTGATGGTGCCGAAGATGTTCAGCGGCACGCAGTCGTTGGCCGCGCAGCGGGCGTTCGGGCCCAGTGCCAGCGCGACCTTGTCCAGATCGATCTGATTGGCGGAGGTCCACTTCGCCTTGTTCTGGGCATACGTATAGAAGCTGTTCCACGACCAGCCATTGGAGAAATCGCCTTCGAATCCGGCCGCCACACGCATCGTGTCAACGTTCTGCGTGTTGATGCGCGGCCCCAGCTCGGTGATCGTCCGCACCACCTCGAACTTGGTGCCCGTGCCCTGGAAGTCCACGCCGAACGGGTTGTACGGGTGGTCGGCCGGAATCGTCATGCCGTCGCCGCCGCGGATGCGTGGCGTTGCCGGCGGGAAGCGCTGGCTCGATTCGCGCGTGTTGTACAGGCCTTCGGTCACGAAGGTCACCGCATCACTGACGTGGAAGCGCAACTGGCCATACACGCCAGCCATGTCCAGGGGGCCGATCAAGGTGGTATCAGGCTGGTCGTTGTAGACATCGGTGGCCGGCACGTCCAGGCGAAAACCGCCGTTGCCGTCCGGCACGAACGCCTTGGTGCCGAAGCCATCCACCGGCGTGCTGTTGCGGAAACGGCCCGCCGGCGTGTTTCGGCTCAACCCTTGCAGCGGTACGCGCGAGAAGTCGCGATGGCCGGCAAGGATCTCGTTGCTGCCGGCGACCGTCGCCGACACCAGCGCCGAACCCCAGTCGCCGGACTTGCCCCAGAGGAAATCCTCGTTGTGTGTGAAACCGTCGCCCTTGTCGGTCTGGCCGACATAGCTGCTGGCCTTCAGCCCGTCGAACTCGCTGAAGGTGATGATGTTGACCACGCCGGCGATCGCGTCGGCGCCGTAGATGGCGGTGGCGCCGTCCAGCAGCACTTCGATCCGCTCGACCGCGGCCAGCGGAATCGTGTTCAGGTCGACAAAGTCGCGAAAACCGCGGGTACCGGCTCCGTTCACCCAGCGCCGCCCGTTGACCAGAACCAGCGAGCGGTTGGCGCCCAGGTTGCGCAGGTTCAACGAGCGGGAGCCATGGCTGGTGCCGCCCGAGCCGGTCGAGTTGAAGCTGGAACCTACCGATGGCAGCTCCTGCAGCAACTCGCCGACCGAGACCACGCCGGTAGCCTCGATCTCGTTGCGCTCCATGGTAAACACCGGGCTGGCCGCCACCTCGTCCTTGCGGCGGATGCGCGAGCCGACCACGCTGACCGTTTCCAGCGTCTTCGCCTTGTTCGCATCGCCGCTCGTCGTGTCCGCGGCGCTCTGCGCATCCGCGGTCGCCGGCATTCCGCCCGCCGCCAGCGCGCCCGCAATCGCCACCATCATCACACCCAGGCGCGGTACACGCCGTGACTCCCCCTTGCCAGCCATCTTGTTCATCACCCCTCCCGAAACCATGCGTGGCGACCAGTTCGCCGGAGCATCTGCCTTGGTATCGAGTAATTCACGCGGACTGAACATATGCAATCTTATCGAGTCCGGTAATGCGTCCATGCCATTTTGGTATGGCATGCGCAGGTACGCGAATAAGCTTGCAAGCGGCCCGGTGGACGTGGATAGCTGGGGCTGTCGGGTCCGGATCGAGCGAGGGGCGTCATGGTCGAGTCGTGCAATCTGCAGCGCCGGCGGCTGCTCGCCGCCCTGGCGATGACGCCGCTGTTGCCAGGCGTTGCCGTGCGCGCGGCCGAACGCCGCGAGCTGACCCTAACCCTCACCGGGCAGGCGCTGATCGCGCACGACCTCTGCCGCGAGCCCTACCCCGGCCTCGCCGAAGTGATCGCCCAGGTACGTCGCGGCGACGTCGCCATGACCGACCTGGAGACGCCCATACGCGTTGGCGCGTCGGGCGCACCGACTCGCCAAGGGCTGTTCCTGCATGCCGCGGGCCCCGACACCCTGCGCTGCCTGCGCTCGTTCGGCTTCGACATGCTGGCCCTGGCCAACAACCACGCCGGCGATTTCGGCCGTGCGGGCGTACTGGCCACCCGCAGCGCCGCGCAGCATGCCGGTTTCGCCACCGCCGGCAGCGGCAGTGACCTCGCCGAAGCCAGCGGTGCCGCCTGCTTCATCGCGCGCGGTCGCCGTGTCGCGCTGGTGGCCATGGCGGCCGGCAAGATCCGTCCGGGCGTGGCGGCAACAAGTTCAGGCGCCGGCATCAACGAGCTGCGTCTGACCGCAGCCGGCACACCCGACCAGGACGATGTGGAACGAATCCTTCAGTCGATCCGCGCGGCGGCCGGCACGGCCTTCGTCGTCGCCTGCCTGCACAACCACGATTGGCGCGGGGACATGCGCGTCACCCAGCCATGGGCGCGCGAATTCGCGCGGAGCTGCGCCGAAGCCGGTGCCGGCGCATTCTTTTCGCACGGCGCCCCGCTGCTGCACGGGATCGAGCTTCATCACGGGGTGCCGATTTTCCATGGCATGGGCAGCCTGATCTTTCATTCCCGCACCGAGCCCGGCTACTACCCGGCCGAGGTGTGGGAAAGCATGATCGCGCACCTTCATCGGCGCGATGGCTCGATGCGTCAGCTCGAACTGGTGCCGGTGGTGCTCAACGAGAGGGGCGACGATGCGAGTCGCCAGGACGAAACGCGGGGTCGCCCCAGGATCGCGCGAGGCGAGGATGCACAACGCATCCTCGCGCGCCTCCAGTCGCTCAGCGCGGTGCTCGGCACCTCGCTGCGCATTGCGGGAGAACGCGGCTGGATCAGCATGGATTGACCGTCGAAGGGGTCAGCCGCCCGACACCGGGAACGTCTGCACGTCGCCCTTGGCCGATTGGGCCGAAGCCGGTCGGCCCGCCCCCGGCTTGGCCGGGTTGCTGCCGCACTGGTAGGCGCCCCACGGCTGCGAGCCATCGGCCGGTTCGGCCAGCGGCTTGATGGTGTCGGCGTGCATCTTGGCCGCCTCGTTGCGCGCGAGCACTTCCAGTTCGTCGCGCACCTTGATGTCGTTGCGGTCGACCGGACCGACGCGGTTCATCACCGAGACGGTGACCTTGCCCAGTTCGCGGCAGCTGGAAACATCGCCGCTCCAGGCGGTGCGCACGTTCTTGCCGGCCGAATCCAGGGTGATGCCCCAACTGCAGGCGCCGAGCAACAGGATGGGGACGAGCAACAACAGGGTCTTGCGCATGGGTGGCTCCGCGGCAGGTCTTGAGGGCATGAAAAGAGGCCGGACCAGGACGGTCCGGCCTCCATCGTAACGCGCCGGCGCGCCGGCGTCCCTCGCTCCATCCGCCGCTTGCCGCGCCGGTTCAGCCGGCGCGGCAGCGCGACTCACTTCGCCGGCTTGGCCGCCACCGGCTTGCCGTCGGCGTCGAGCACCTCGACCGTGCCGAGCTTCAGCGCGCGGATCGGCGACTCGATCTTGGCCAGGTCGCCGACGATCACCCAGGTCAGCTGGTCCGGGTGGATGATCTCCTTCGCCGCAGCCTCCACCGACGCATCGGTCTGCGCCTCGATGCGCGACTTCAGGGTCTGCACGTAGTCATCCGGGCGGTTGTACTGGGCGATGCCCTGCATGGCGCCCATCACCGCCTGGGTGGTCTGGTACTGACCCGGCATGCTGCGCACGTCGCCGACCTTGATCTTGCTGATCTCCTGCGCGGTCAGCGGCTTGTCGCCGATCACCCCGCGCGCCTCTTTCAGCATCTCGCTGACCGACGCCGCGGTCTTGTCGGTCTGCACCGGTGCGTAGAGCATGAACGGGCGCTGCCCGACCGCGTTCTGCAGGAAGCTGAAGGCGCCGTAGGCCCAGTGCTTGTCCTCGCGCAGGTTCATGTTGAGGCGCGAGGTGAAGCTGCCGCCGAAGGCGCCGTTCATGGTCTGGATCTGCAGGTTGTTGGGCGCCTCGGTGGACGGCGCCAGACTGCCGGCGAGGATCAGGCTCTGCTGCGCTCCGGGGCGATCGACCAGGAACACGCGCACCTGTTCCGGCGGCGCGACCTTGCCGATGTTCTTGGCCGGCACCTTGCTCGCCGGCGCCTTCCAGTTGCCGAACACCGCGTTCAACTGCGGGATGATCTTCGCCATCGTGGTATCGCCGGCCACCAGGATCTTCATGTTGTCCGGGCGGATGTAGTCGGTGATGAACTGGCGCATGTCGGCATCGGTCAGCGACTTGATCGAGGCCTCGGTGCCGGTGCCGGTGAACGGGATCGCGTAGGCGTGGTCCTTGCCGTACAGCAGCGGCGGCAGGGTGCGCAGCGCGATGCCGATGGGCTGGCTCTTCTCCTGGGCGATGCCGGCCAGCCACTGGCCGCGCAGGCGGCTGACGTCGGCATCGCGGAACGCCGGGTTGCGCACGATGTCGGCGAACAGGTCGAGCGAGGGCTTGAGCTGGTCGTCCAGCGCATTCAGCGAGGCATTGCAGTAATCCAGCCCGCAACCGCTGGCGATGATCGCGCCCAGGCGCTGCTTGCGCTTGGCGATCTCGACCGAATCGAGGTCCCGGGTGCCTTCGTCGAGCATCGACATGGTGAAGCTGGAGGTGCCCAGCTTGCGGCCCTGGTCGGCCGCGTAACCGGCGTCGAACAGCAACTGCATCTGCACCGCCGGCACGCCGTGGCGTTCGGCCAGGACCACTTCGACGCCGTTGTCGAGCTTGCCGTGCTGCAGGGTCGGGAACGCGAGGTCGGGGAAGCTGGCGACTTCGGGCACGCCCTTGCTGCGATCGACGTCGCTGGCCACGGTCTTGTAATCGCCCTTGGGCGTGAGCACCGGCGCCGGCGCACCGGACGCGGCGGCCCGGCCGGCCACGGTGGCCATGTCGGCGTCCTCTACCTTGCCGGGCACCACGGTCAGGGTGTAGTCGCCCTTGGCGATCCACTGGTTCGCCACCGCCTTGACGCTCGCCGGCGTCGCCGCCATCAGGGTGCTGAAGTCCTTCAGGTAGTGCCCCGGATCGCCGTGGTACAGCTGGCCCTCGGCCAGGATCGAGGCCTGCGTGTTGACGCGCTCCAGGCCGCGCACGAAGGAGGCGCGGGTTTCGGTCTTGACCCGCGCCAGTTCGTCGGCGGTGGGGCCATCGTTGAGGAACTTCTGCCATTCGTCGGCGATCGCGGCCTCGACCTTGGCCGGGTCGACGCCCTTCTTCACGTCGACCTGCAACTGGAACAGGCTGGCCAGCGAATGCTGCTCGACGTAGACGGAGACGCTGTCGGCGAGCTTGTCCTGGTAGACCAGGCGCTGGTACAGCCGCGAGGTCTTGCTGCCGCCGAGCACGGCGGCGGCAAGCTCCAGCAGGTTCTCGTCATGGCTGCCGCGCGCCGGCACGTTCCATTCGCGGTAGATGCGGGTCTGCGCGACGTTGTCGGTCATCGTGCCGCGGGTGGACTTGTCGCGCGCGGCAATCCACGGCTGCGGGCGCGGCACCTGCGGACCGGCGGCGATGTCGCCGAAGTACTTCAGCATCTTCTCCTTCGCCACCGCCGGCGTGATGTCGCCGGCCAGCACCACCACCGTGTTGGCCGCGCCGTAGTAGTCGCGGAACCACTGCTTGACGTCGCCGAGCGAGGCGGCGTTCAAATCCGCCATCGAGCCGATGGTGTCGTGATGGTAGGGATGGTTGGCCGGGAACGCCTCGGCCTGGATCAGTTCGCTGGCGCGGCCGTAAGGCTGGTTTTCGCCCTGGCGCTTCTCGTTCTGCACCACGCCGCGCTGTTCGTCGAGCTGCGGCTGGCCGATGGCACCGAGCAGGTGGCCCATGCGGTCCGATTCCATCCACAGCGCCATGTCCAGCGCGGTGGTCGGCACGGTTTCGAAATAGTTGGTGCGGTCGAGCCAGGTGGTGCCATTCTGGTCGGTGGCGCCGGCCAGCTCGAACGGCTTGAAGAACTCGTCCTTGTGATTCTCCGAACCCTGGAACATCAGGTGCTCGAACAGGTGCGCGAAGCCGGTCTTGCCCTTGGGCTCATAGGAGGAGCCGACGTGATACCACACGCTCACCGCCACCACCGGCGCCTTGTGGTCTTCATGCACCACCACGGTCAGGCCGTTGGGCAGCACGAAACGGGAATAGGCCAGGTCGGGGATCTGCTGCGTCGCTGCAGCGGCGGCCTCGACCGCCTGCGCGGGGGCGGCGACCAGCAGTGTCGGCGCGGCGACCCCGAACGTGAGCAAGCCGGAGATGAGCAGGGCAAGCGGCGTTTTTTTCACGGTGAACCTCCTGTTTTCGCGAATGGTCCGGGCAGGCTACCCGGCCGCGCCCGGGCATCGCAAATGACTTGTGGCACGGTCGACGGCCCGTGCGGTGGCGCGGGGCACCGCTGTCCGGGCGCCACCGGACGACTGTCCGCGGACAACGGCCGGGGTGTCGAGGCGGCTATCTAAACCTTGAAAAATCAGCATGTTGGCCGCATATCCAGGCGTGGCACAGGGATTGCTTTCATCGGGCTGCAGGGCTCACTTACGCATCGGAGATGTAACCGTGAAATTCGAGACTTTCATGCTGCACGGATTGTTCATTGCCAGCCTCGTGGTGTGCGGCCTCATCCTCGCCGCCATGCTGACCACCACGACCGCCACGCCGCCGGTCGAGCTCGCCCACGACGGCGGCATCGCCACCATCCTGCTGGCCGCGCCGAGCAGCTGCGCGCTGCCGCCGGACGGCGTGGTCTGCCCGCGCGTGGCCAGCTGAGCATGGCGCAAGCGATAATGCGTGGATGCTCCATGTCATCCTGCATCGCCCCGAGATCCCTCCCAACACCGGCAACGTGATCCGTCTTTGCGCGAATACCGGCGCGGCACTGCACCTGGTGCGTCCACTGGGCTTCGAGCTCGACGACGCCCGCCTGCGCCGCGCCGGGCTGGACTATCACGAATACGCCAGCGTCGCGGTGCACGAGGACCTGTCCGCCTGCCTCGCCGCGCTCGGCGCGCCACGCGTGTTCGCCTTCACCACGCGCGGCAGCGTGCCCCACGTCGACGTGCGTTTTGCCGACGGCGACGCGCTGCTGTTCGGCTGCGAAACCGCCGGCCTGCCGGACGACGTGCTGGACACCATCCCGCCGACACAACGCCTGCGCCTGCCGATGCGCCCGCACAGCCGCAGCCTGAACCTGTCGAACACCGTCGCCGTGGCGGTCTACGAGGCCTGGCGCCAGCTCGGTTTCGCTGGTGAGAGCCGGGAATAGGGAATCGGAAAGGCACGGGCAAAAGCGGCACCGTCCGCGGCCTCTTCAAACCAGAGAAAGAACGCTCTTCCGATTCCCTATTCCCGACCCCCGGCAGCGCCCAAGCGCTGCCCGAGGCGCCGCCCCGCTACAATCGGCGGATGAACGCTGCCACCCCCAACGCCTGGATGCCGCAACCTCTGCGCAAGCTCGCCGGGCGAGCGCTGGAAACCGCGCTGAACCACACGCTGTCGCTCGATCCCGACACGCAGCAGCGGCTGACCGCGTTGAACGGTCGCAGCGTGCAGTTGCATCTGCGCGGGCCGGAGTTGGCGCTGGCCATCACGGTCGATCAGGCGCACCTGAAAGTCGGCCCGCCGCGCGACGACAGCCAGCTGAAGGTGGCCGCGACGCCGGGCAGCCTGCTGGCGATGCTGCTGCGCCGCGACGACGACGGCATCGCGCCGGGCAAGGTGGAGATCGCCGGCGATGCCGAACTGGCGCGCCGCCTGGAAAAACTGGCCGGCAAGTTCGCGCCGGATTTCGAGGAGGCCTTCGCGCGCAGTTTCGGCGACGTGCTCGGCGTGCCGCTGGCCAGGGCCGTGCGCAAGGGCCTGGCGCATGCCCGCGAAAGTGGCGCCCATCTCGTCGAAGACGCCGCCGACTGGGTGCGCGACGAAACCCGCGTGGCCCTGGCGCCTGGCGAAGTCGACACCTTTCTCGACGAAGTGGACAGTTTGCGCGAACACAGCGAACGACTGGCCGCACGCGTGCAGCGGCTGGCGCGGCAACTGCAGGGCGACGCCGCGTGACGCCGCTGCGCGTGGTGCCGCGCCTGCTGCGAGTGGCCTCGGTGCTGCTGGCATGGCGGCTGGATGAACTGGTCGACGCCGCGCACCTGTTCCGCCCGCTGAAACTGCTGCGCCCGCTGCTGGCGCGACCGCGCGCCGACGTGGCCAGCCTCTCGCGCGGCGAACGCCTGCGCCGGGCGCTGACCGAGCTGGGGCCGATTTTCGTCAAGGCCGGCCAGGTGCTGTCGACCCGCCGCGACCTGGTGCCCGCCGACATTGCCGACGAACTGTCGCTGCTGCAGGACCAGGTGGCGCCGTTCCCCGGCAGCGAGGCGCGTGCCATCGTCGAGCGGGAGCTGAAACTCCCGGTTGGACGTCTATACGCCCAATTCGACGAGACGCCGCTGGCCTCGGCCTCGATCGCCCAGGTGCATGCCGCCACCCTGGCCGACGGCCGCGAGGTGGTGGTGAAGGTGCTGCGGCCGGGCATCGACGCGCAGATCGCCCGCGACGTGAAGCTGCTGCGCTCGCTCGGCGAACTGGCCCAGCGCTGGCACCCGAATGCCGACAAGATCCGCCCGCTCGACGTCGTCGCCGAAGTCGAGAAGATGCTGGAGAACGAACTCGACCTGCAGCGCGAAGGCGCCAGCGCCAGCCTGCTCAAGCGCAACTTCGCCAGCGGCGTGGACCTGTACGTACCGGCGGTGCACTGGGAACTGACCGCCTCGCGCGTGCTGACGCTGGAGCGCGTGCACGGCATCAGCAGCGACGACATCGCAGCGATCGACGCCGCCGGGCTCGACCGCAAGGCACTGGCCGCCAAGGGCGTGCGGGTGTTCTACGAGCAGGTGTTCCGCGACAATTTCTTCCACGCCGACGCCCACCCCGGCAACATCTGGGTGGACCCGTCGCGCCTGGACGAGCCGCGCTTCATCGCGCTGGACTTCGGCATCATGGGCTCGCTGCCCGAGGCCGACCAGTACTGGCTGGCGCAGAACTTCATCGCGCTGTTCGAGCGCGACTACGCCCGCATCGCGCAACTGCACGTGGCCGCCGGCTGGATGCCCGCCGACGTGCGACTGGACGAACTGGAAGCCGCCGTGCGCACCGTGTGCGAGCCGTATTTCACCCGCCCGCTGTCGCAGATTTCGCTGGCCGAGCTGGTGGTCAAGCTGTTCCAGACCGCGCGCCGCTTCGAGCTGACCCTGCAGCCGCAGCTGATCCTGCTGCAGAAGACCCTGCTCAACATCGAGGGCGTCGGCCGCATGCTCGATCCGGAGATCGACATCTGGGCAGTCGCGCATCCGGTGCTCAAGCGGATCCTGCGCCAGCGCTACAGCCCGCTGCGCACCCTGCGCGACGTGCGCAAACGGTTGCCCGAATGGCTGCACCACGCGCCGGAGTTTCCCGACCTGGTACGCGATGCGCTGCGTCAGATCGGCCGCGGCGAGCGGCGTGAGCCAGCCGATCCGCTGGCCCTCGGACTGGCGCAGGAGAATGCCCGTCGCCAGCACAGGACGCTGGCCTGCAGCCTGCTCGGCAGCGCACTGCTGATCGGCGCCGCGCTACTGTGGACGCTGGCCCCGCAACACGGCATCTGGCCGCCGCTGGGCGCCGGTATCGCCGGTTTCCTCTCCTTCGCCATCGGCTGGCCGCGCTCGCGTTGACCGTGCAGGAGCCCGCTCGCGGGCGATGCTTTTCACGGGCACCCGCAGCATCGCCCGCGAGCGGGCTCCCACGAATAACCAGGGCGCGGAAGCTCGAACGCATGATCGACATCCTCTACCAGGACGACGCGCTGATCGCGGTGAACAAGCCCGCGAACCTGGCCGTACACCGCTCGACGTTCGTGGGGCCCGCCGACGCGTTCCTGATCGACCTGCTGCGCGAGCAGGTCGGCGGCAACGTGTACCTGGCGCACCGGCTCGACCGCGCCACCAGCGGCGTGCTGCTGGTGGCGCGCAGCAAGGAGGTCGCCGCCGCGCTTGGCGAGCAGTTCATGCAGCGCGAGGTGCACAAGCAATACCTGGTGGTGGTGCGCGGCTGGCCGGAGCCGGCCGAAGGCGTGATCGACTATCCCCTGCCCGGCTCGCGCGAAACCGGCCCGCGCCGCGAAGCGCGCACGCGCTACCGGCGCCTGGCCACGATCGAGCTGCCGATCGCACTCGGCCGCTACCCGCAGCAACGCTACGCACTGCTGCTGGCGGAGCCTGAGAGCGGCCGCTTCCGCCAGATCCGCAAGCACCTGGCGCACATCCATCACCCGGTGATCGGCGACTGCCAGCACGGCCGCAGCGACCACAACCGCCTCTACAAGCAGCACTTTGCCTGCCACCGGATGCTGCTGCACGCGTGGCGGCTTTCGTTCGCGCATCCGGTGAGTGGCGCGCCGATGCAACTGGAGGCGCCGCTGGACGAGGCATTCGCGCGATTGCTGGCGCAGTTCGGCTGGGGCTTGAAGCAGGAGTGAGTGAAGAGAAGTGAGGAGTGAGAGAAAAGCCGGGGTACGGCTTGCCTTCGCTCTCTCTCACTCCTCACTTCTCTCCACTCGCTTCTCGCTTCTCCCCTAAACTTCCCCCCATGCTGACCATCAGCCGCACCCTCGCCCTGCCCGAGTCCGAACTGATCGAGCGCTTCCTGCGCGCCGACGGCCCGGGCGGTCAGCATGTGAATCGCACCGAGAGCGCGGTGGAATTGCGCTTCGACGTGGCGGGCTCGCCGTCGCTGCCGGAGGAGGTGCGCACGCGGCTGCTGGCCCGGCGCGACCGCCGGCTTACCGCCGAAGGGATGCTGGTGATCCAGGGCCGGCGCTTTCGCGACCAGGCGCGCAATCGCGACGACGTGCGCGAGCGGCTGGCCGAACTGATTCGCGGCGTGCTGCTGCCGCCGAAGAAACGCGTCGCCACCAAACCGACCCGCGCCTCGAAGGAACGCCGCCTGGCCGGCAAACAGCAGCGCGGCAGGATCAAGCAGACCCGTTCGCGCAAACCGGAGTTCGAATGAAGCGTCGCGTCTTCACTCCAGCCCAGTTGCCCGCCCGCATGCCGAAGCTGCGCGACGGTTGGCAACGACGCATCTGCCGCGGCGTGTTGCGCCTGTGCGGCTGGAATCTCACCGGCGAATTTCCCGACGTCCCCAAACTGGTGCTGATCGCCGCCCCGCACTCCTCGTGGTGGGACGGGGTGTGGGGGCTGCTGATCAAGGTGGCGATCGGCGCCGACGTGCACTTCATGGGCAAACAGGAATTGTTTCGCGGCCCGCTGGGCGGGCTGCTGCGTCGGCTCGGCGGCGTTCCCATCGACCGCAGCGCGGCCAAGGGCGTGGTCGAACAGATGATCGACCAGTTCCGCCAGCGCGAGAAACTGTGGCTGGGCATCGCCCCCGAAGGCACGCGCAAACCGGTGACGCGCTGGAAGAGCGGCTTCTGGCACATCGCCCACGATGCCGGCGTGCCGATCTTCCCGGTCGCGTTCCATTACCCCGACAGGACCATCCAGCTCGGCCCACTGTTCGATGCCGGCACCGACATGGGCGCAACCATGCAGCGCCTGCGCGAGTGGTACGCGCCGTTCAAGGGCAAGCATCGCGACGTCTGAAATCCCGCACGCAGGGGCGAGGTTCGCAGAGCGGCCTCGGGCATCACCGCTGCGAATGCCCCGGATCATCGTGTTCGCGATGCGTCAGCAGCCCGGGGCGAATCAGGTCGATGAAGGCGCGTGCCTCGGCGCTGAGGAACTTGCCCTTGCGCATCACCACGCCGTAGCTGCGCTGGGGAAAGAACTGCTTCATGTTGCGCACGGCCAGGCGCCCGCGGTCGGCGTCGGTGATGCAGATGCCGGTGACGATGGAGATGCCCATGCCCATCGCCACGTATTCCTTGATCACGTCCCAGCCGCCGACCTCGATCGCGACGTGATAGGGCACCTGCCGCTGCTGGAACACCAGGTCGACCAGTCGATAGGTGGAGAGGCGCTGCGGCGGCAGGATCAGTCCGTAGGGTGAAAGATCCTCCAGGATGATCTTGTCCTTCGTCGCCAGCGGGTGGTCGGGCGGCATGATCAGCATCGGGTCGTAGTGCTGCACCGGCGCCCAGGCGATGTCGTTGGGCACGTCCAGCATCGAGCCGACCGCGAAATCCGCCTCGTCGGCACGCAGCATGGCCATGCCGTCCTTGCCGGTCACGTTGGCCAACTGCAGTTGCACCGCCGGGAAGCGTTCGCGATAGCGGCGAACCAGTTCCGGCAGCAGGTACTGGATGGTGGAGGTGCCGGCGGCGATCACCAGCCGGCCGGCCTGCAGACCCTTCGCCTTCGCCTGGAAATCGCGATCCAGCGTGTCCCAGCCTTCCACCAGCGGGCGCGCCAGCTCGTACAGCGCCTCGCCCGCGTCGGTGAGATTGATGCGCCGGCGACGGCGCTCAAGCAGGGTGGCGCCGAGCTCGCGTTCCAGCGCCTGCAACTGCAGGCTGATGGTGGGTTGCGACACGTACAACGCTTCGGCGGCGCGGGTCAGCGTACCCAGTTTCACCACGCTGACGAAGGCGCGCAGTTGCTTGTGGCGATTGCCCTTGTAGTAGAAGCGGCCGCCAGCCTCCTCGGCGCGTTCGCCGGGGGTACGTTTTTTTGCTGCGCTGCGAGACGATTTTTTCGGCTGCTTCAGCGGAACGCCGGGAGTTTTCATCAAGTCATTTCAGCAAGTTGTGTCAGATATTGATGTTGCTCATAGTAATGATTGAAACATTCACTTTGTCAAACAGACATTTGCCGGCCTAGCTTCGAGTCACCCACGACGCGGAGCGAAACGATGGCAGCAGCGCAGGAACAACTCCACACCGGCCCCGCGGAGGTCCTCGCCGACGGCGCCGCCTACGCGGCCATCCTGACCCCGGCCGCGCTGGCGTTCCTGGCCCGGCTGCACCGTCGCTTCGAGGCGTCGCGGCAACACCTGCTGCGAGAGCGTCGCCAGCGCCAGGCTGCCTGGGATGCCGGTGCCCTGCCGGATTTCCGCGCCGACACGGCGGCAATCCGCGAATCGGATTGGAACGTGGCACCGATCCCGGCCGCGCTGCGCGACCGCCGCGTGGAGATCACCGGCCCGGTGGAGCGCAAGATGATCATCAACGCGCTGAATTCCGGCGCCAGGGTGTTCATGGCCGACTTCGAGGATTCCTCCTCGCCCACCTTCGCCAACCAGCTGGACGGCCAGGTCAATCTGCGCGATGCAGTCGACGGCACGATCACGTTCCGTTCGCCCGAGGGCAAGACCTACCAGGTCGGCAGCAACCCCGCCGTGCTGGTGGTGCGCCCGCGCGGCTGGCATCTGCATGACCGCTTTTTCAGCGTGGAAGGCACCCCGCTGTCTGGCGCGCTGGTCGACTTCGGCCTGTTCGTGTTCCACAACGCACGCACGCTGCACCAGCGCGACCGCGGCCCGTACTTCTACCTGCCCAAGCTGGAGGCGATGGAAGAGGCCGCGCTGTGGGAAGAGGTGATGAGCGCCGCCGAGGCCGAACTGCAGCTGCCGCGCGGCACGATGAAGGCCACGGTGCTGATCGAGACCCTGCCGGCCGCGTTCCAGATGGACGAGATCCTGCACGCGCTGCGCCGTCGCATCGTCGGCCTCAACTGCGGTCGCTGGGATTACATTTTTTCCTACCTGAAAACGCTGCGCGGCCATCGCGACCGCCTGCTCCCCGAGCGCGGCCAGGTCGGCATGACGGTGCCGTTCCTGAAAGGCTATTCCGAGTTGCTGATCAAGACCTGCCACCGCCGCGGCGCCTTCGCGATGGGCGGCATGGCGGCGCAGATCCCGATCAAGGGCGACGAGGCGGCGAACGAAGCGGCACTGGACAAGGTGCGCGCCGACAAACTGCGCGAGGTCAAAGCCGGCCACGACGGCACCTGGGTCGCCCACCCCGCGCTGGTGCCGGTGGCGCAGGCGATCTTCGACGAATACATGCCCGCGCCGAACCAGCTCGGCAAACTGCGCGAGGACGTGCGGGTGAGCCGCGAGCAGCTGCTCGCCGCGCCCGGCGGCACCATCAGCCGCGCCGGCTTCGACAACAACGTCGAGGTGTGCCTGCGCTATACCGCCGCATGGCTGGACGGCCTGGGCTGCGTACCGATCCATCACCTGATGGAAGACGCCGCCACGGCCGAGATCGCCCGCGCGCAGTTGTGGCAATGGCTGCATCACGGAGATCTCGAGTTCCCCGACCATGCACCGATCGACTTCGCGCTGTTCGACCAGGCGCTTGCCGCCCACACCCATCGCCTGCGCCAGAGCCAGCACCCCGGCGCCGCCCGCGCCGATGCGGCCGCCGCCCTGATCTCCCGCATGACCCATGCGGACGAACTGGCCGACTTCCTCACCCTGCCCGCGTACGACCAACTGTGATTTTCTCCCTTCTCCCTCCGGGAGAAGGTGCCCGAAGGGCGGATGAGGGGGCGCGGCGGAGTGTGCTGACACGCTCCGTCCGAACCCTCTCCCCAACCCCTCTCCCGCAGGGAGAGGGGCTCAACACCACCGGAGCCATGCCATGAAGAGCACCCTGCCCACCGCCGAACAGATCAGTCTGGACTGGAAGAACAATGCCCGCTGGGCCGGCGTCCAGCGCAACTACTCCGCCGATGACGTGGTGCGCCTGCGCGGCACCGTCGCGGTCGAGCATTCGCTGGCCCGTCGCGGTGCCGAGCGGTTGTGGAAGTCGCTGCACCAGGAGGAGTTCGTCAACGCGCTCGGCGCACTCACCGGCAACCAGGCGATGCAGCAGGTCAAGGCCGGCCTGCAGGCGATCTACCTGAGCGGCTGGCAGGTCGCCGCCGACGCCAACGTGGCCGGCGAAATGTATCCCGACCAGTCGCTGTACCCGGCCAACTCGGTGCCGCTGGTGGTCAAGCGCATCAACAACACCTTGCTGCGCGCCGATCAGTTGCACCACGCCGAGGACAACCACGACATCGACTGGCTGGTGCCGATCGTGGCCGATGCCGAGGCAGGCTTCGGCGGCGTGCTGAACGCGTTCGAGCTGATGAAGGCGATGATCGAGGCCGGCGCCGCCGGCGTGCATTTCGAGGATCAGCTGGCCAGCGTCAAGAAGTGCGGCCACATGGGCGGCAAGGTGCTGGTCCCCACCCGCGAGGCGGTCGACAAGTTGAACGCCGCGCGCCTGGCCGCCGACGTCGCCGGGGTGCCGACGCTGATCGTGGCGCGCACCGATGCCGATGCGGCCGACCTGCTCACCTCCGACATCGACGACAACGACAAGCCGTTCCTCACTGGCGAGCGCACCGTCGAAGGCTTCTTCCGGGTCAGGCCCGGCCTGGACCAGGCGATCAGCCGCGGGCTGGCCTATGCGCCTTACGCCGACCTGGTGTGGTGCGAGACCAGCAAGCCGAACCTGGACGATGCGCGCCGCTTCGCCGAGGCGATCCACGCCAGGTTCCCGTGCAAGATGCTGGCCTACAACTGCTCGCCCAGCTTCAACTGGAAGAAGAACCTGGACGACGCCACCATCGCCCGCTTCCAGAAGGAACTGGGCGCGATGGGCTACAAGTTCCAGTTCATCACCCTGGCCGGCTTCCACAGCCTCAACTACGGCATGTTCGACCTCGCCCACGGCTACGCGCGCCGCCAGATGAGCGCCTTCGTCGAACTGCAGGAAAAGGAGTTCGCCTCCGCCGATCGCGGCTTCACCGCGGTGAAGCACCAGCGCGAAGTGGGCACCGGCTATTTCGACGCGGTGACCCAGGCGATCCAGCAGGGCCAGTCCTCGACCACCGCGCTGAAGGGCTCGACCGAGGAGGCGCAGTTCAAGCAGGCCTCGGCCGCGTGAGAAGGCGAAAAGCGAGAAGTGAGTGAAGAGGAGTGGGGAGTGAGAGAGAGCAAGGGCGCGGAATGCTCCCGCTTTTTCTCACTCCTCACTCCTCTTCACTCACTTCTCGCTCGCCGGTACAAGCGCGATCACGGTCCAGCCCGGCTTCGGCTCCAGTTCGCGCTTGGTCGAGGCCACCCGCAAGGCGCCTTTTTCCTCCACGCCGAACATCAGCACCGTGCCGGAACCGTACTGTTCGACGAATTGCGGCCAGTCGAAGGTAGCGGTGAGTTTGGTCGACTTGATCCGCCAGCCTTCGTCCAGCATCTGCGCGAAGCGGCCGTGGGTCATCTCCTCGTCGAACAGCGGCGGCGCCAGCAGGCTGCCGGCGAGCGCGGCGCGGTCGGTGTTCTCGCGCGGGGTAAGGTTGCGCAGGCGATACACCTTGTCGCGGCCGAATTCCTGGCGGTAGCGCACGCAGGCGAGCGAATTGCGCTCGCGATGAGTGGACACCGCGAGCAGCCGGCCGATGCCGGTCAGATCGAGATGGCGTTCCGCATGCGGCGAGGCCGGGTTGCCGAAGAACGTGGTCAGCCCGTCCATGCGCGCCAGCCGGATGCCCTCCCAGTCGTCGTCGGCCAGCATCACGCGAAAGCCGGCGTCGTGCAGCGACTGGGCGATCGCGCGCGCCACGTGGTCCGAGCCGAAGATCAGCACGCCGCGCGGCTCCGGCTCGGCCACTTTCAGCCAGATCGCCAGCGGCCGCGCGGTGGCGCTCTGCAGGATCACCGTGCCGATGATGAGGGTGAACACCAGCGGCACCAGCGCCTCGGCGCCGGCCACGCCGAGCTGATCCAGGCGCAACGCGAACAGCGCGGAAACCGACGCCGCCACGATGCCGCGCGGCGCCACCCAGCCGATCAGTGCGCGCTCGCGCCAATTCAGGCCGCTGCCGAAACTCGAGAGCGCCACGGTCAATGGCCGCACCAGCAACTGCGCAATCACGAACAGCGCAAGGCCCGCGCCCAGCATGCCGTCCGGCAGCGGCCAGTGCAGTCGTGCCGCCAGCAGGATGAACAGCAGCGACACCAGCACCGTGGTGAGGCTTTCCTTGAAATCGAGGATGTCGTCGATGTGCACCCCGCGCAGGTTGCCCAGCGCAATGCCCATGATCGTCACCGCCAGCAGCCCCGACTCGTGGGTCAGCGTGTTGGAGATGCTGAAGGCGAACAGCACTGCGGCCAGTACCGCATAGTTCTGCAGGTATTCGGGGATCAGCTGGCGGCGCAGGAAGAACGCCATCAGCCAGGCAGCCAAGGCGCCGATCCCCACGCCGCAACCGATGGTTGCCAGGAAGATGCCGATGGTGTGGCCTTCCTGCCGCGACACGATCGCCTCGTAAATCAGCACCGCGAACAGCGCGCCCAGCGGGTCGATCACGATGCCTTCCCAGCGCAGCGTGTTGGCGATGCGCGCGTTCGGTCGCAGCGTGCGCAGCATCGGCGCGATCACGGTCGGGCCGGTGACGCAGCCCAGCGCACCGAACAGCAGCGCGATCGGCCAGGCCAACCCGGCGACCAGATGCGCAGCCAGCGCCAGCAGCAGCAGCGAGGCCACCGCGCCGTAACTGACCAGCCCGCGCACGGCCTTGCCGATGCCGGGCAGTTCGTGGAAACGCAGGGTCAGGCTGCCCTCGAACAGGATCAGCGCCACCGCCAGCGACACGGTGGGAAACAGCAGATCGCCCAGCAGCTTGTCCGGATCGAGCACCCCGGTGGCCGGCCCGAGCGCGATGCCGGCCAGCAGCAGGAACAGGATCGCCGGCAGCCTCACCCGCCACGCCAGCCACTGCGCGAGAAACCCGATCATCAGCATGCCGGCGAGCATCAGGCCCAGATCGATCGTCATCGCAGTCCCTGGAATGGTCAGGGCGACATCGGAACATGCGGCGGCGCGTGCGTCCAGCAGGAAAGAGCAGGAGTGAGCGGAGAGGAATGATGAGTGAGAGAAGAGCAACGGCATGTCGCGACATGCTTTCTCTCACTCCTCATTCCTCTCCACTCACTCCTGCCTTTACACCCTGCGGTACTGCAGGGCTTCGGCCAGGTGCTCGCGTTCGAGCAAGGCGGCGCCGCCGTCGAGGTCGGCGATCGTGCGGGCGACGCGCAGCACCCGATGATAGGCGCGCGCGGAGAGGCCCAGCCGCTCGAGTGCCTGTTCGAACCAGCGCCGCTCCGCCGGCCCCAGCGCACAATCGCGCTCCAGTTCGCGCGTGCTGATCTCCGCGTTCGGCCGGCCTGCGCGCATCAGTGCGTGGCGGCGGGCATGGAGCACGCGAACGCGAACGGTGGCGGAGTCCTCGTCGCGCGCGTTGCGGGGCGTGCCCAGTTCGGCCAGCGCCACCGGCGGCACTTGCACGCACAGGTCGATGCGATCCAGCAGCGGCCCGGAAATACGTGCGCGGTAACGCTGCACCTGGTCGGGCGTGCACTGGCAGCGCGGCTCGCCGGCATAGCCGCACGGGCACGGATTCATCGCCGCGACCAGCTGGAACTGGGCAGGAAAGGTCGATTGCCGCGCCGCCCGGGAAATCATGATATGGCCCGATTCCATCGGCTCGCGCAGCACCTCCAGCACGTGCCGGCTGAACTCGGGAAGCTCGTCGAGGAACAACACGCCGTTGTGCGCCAGCGAGATCTCGCCCGGACGAGGAAACGAGCCGCCGCCGACCAGCGCCACCGCCGAAGCGGTATGGTGCGGCGCGCGGAACGGGCGCCGGCGCCAGCGCACGGGATCGGTGACCTGGCCCGCGACCGACAACACGGCGCAGGTCTCCAGCGCCTCCGATTCCGACAGCGGCGGCAGGATGCCGGGCAGGCGTTCGGCCAGCATGGTCTTGCCGGTGCCCGGCGGACCGACCAGCAGCAGGTGATGGCCACCGACCGCGGCGATCTCCAGCGCGCGGCGTGCCTGCAACTGCCCGCGCACGTCGGCCAGGTCCGGCCCGTCATGTGCGCCGCCATCGCTGGGGATGCCCACCGGCGCGGACAGGTCGTGCGCACCGCGCAGCCAGCCGCAGACTTCGGCGAGGGTCTCGGCGACGCGCACGTCGACGTCCGGCACCAGCGCGGCCTCGGCCGCGTTCTCGCGCGGCACCACCACCCGACGGTCGCGCGCGCGGGCGCGCAGCAGCGCCGGCAGCACGCCGGAGATGCCGCGCAGCGAGCCGGTCAGCGCCAGCTCGCCGAGGAACTCGCAGTCATCCAGTTTCTCGCGCGGTACCTGGCCGCTGGCGGCGAGGATGCCCAGTGCAATGGAGAGATCGAAACGCCCGCCATCCTTGGGCAGTTCGGCCGGCGCCAGGTTCACCGTGACGCGCCGGTTGGGATACTCGAAGGCAGTGTTCTGGATTGCCACGCGCACGCGGTCGCGTGCCTCGCGCACGGCGGCCTCGGGCAGGCCGACGATGTTGGTGCAGGGCAAGCCGCCGGAGAGATGCACCTCGACCATCACCTGCGGGGCAGCGATGCCTTCCTGGGCACGGCTGAGGGTGACGGCGAGGCTCATGCGGCCAGGGGCCGGCGGCGCAGCGATGGCGGTGGCGCGCTGACTGGCACAAACATCGCGCGACTCCATCAGCAGCGCTGGATAAATAACCGCCTCCGATCGTTCTCGGGGTGAGGGTGACGGATCGGAGGCGGCTCCCGGGAGGTGGTCAGCGCTGACCGCCGCGCGAGGCGACGACAGCTTCGAGCTCGGCCACCCGCTGTTCCAGCTCGTCGATCTTGGCCCGGGTGCGGGCGAGCACCTGGGTCTGCACGTCGAACTCTTCGCGAGTGACCAGGTCGAGGCGGCGCAATCCCTGCGCCAGAACATCCCGGAAGTTGGTGCGCAAATCCTGCTGCACCTGTGCCAGTCCTGGCGGTACCAACGACACAAGTCGCAGGGCAATCTGATCGATATCCTGCTTGTCCATCATGGACAGCGCCTCGAACTCGTCGGGGTAAATGCTAGGTGAACGCCGCGTGTTGCCGCCATCGGTATGCTCCATCAAAGACTGTAGGGATTGTCCTACACCGCTCCCGGTGAGGCGACAGCGCCCCGCCGGCCGGGCAGAATGCAGGTTTGCGGGCGCCTGCCGCCCGGCCGAAACGAGGAATGCTGCATGAAACTGGTCGTGGCGATCATCAAGCCGTTCAAGCTGGACGATGTGCGCGAGGCGCTGGCCGAGGTCGGCGTGCAAGGCGTCACGGTGACCGAGGTGAAGGGCTTCGGCCGCCAGAAGGGCCACACCGAGCTGTATCGCGGCGCCGAGTACGTGGTCGATTTCCTGCCCAAGATCAAGCTGGAAGTGGCGGTGGCGGACGACCAGCTCGACCGTGTACTGGAGGCGATCCAGGCCTCCGCGCGCACCGGCAAGATCGGCGACGGCAAGATCTTCGTAAGCACGCTGGAGCAGGTGATCCGCATCCGCACCGGCGAGCTGGATCACGATGCGCTGTAACGTCGCCGCAGCCTGCGCAGGCAGCCGCCGCGTCCGGCCCGCAAAACGACTTGCGCACAACTTGTTGGGTTGACCCTTCCCGAGCCACCCGATATGTTGTGTGCGTCGGTGCCAGACCCGATGCGACATCGGTTTGGCTTAAAAGGGAATCCGGTGTGACTCCGGAACTGCCCCGCAGCGGTAGAGCGGAAACGAACGTCTTCACGTGCACTGGCCCGCCGTGGCTGGGAAGCGAAGACAAGTAGGCGGATCGCCTCGATCCTCGTCCGCAAGTCCGAAGACCTGCCGGCACAGCGGGACGAACGTGTCCCGCTGCGTAGTGACGGCTTCCGCGGGGAAGTGCGTCGTGAAGCCAGGTCGCCGCACGGCGCCCGACTTGCGCGCCGCCTCCGGAATCTTTCGCTATCAGGCCCTGCGCGCGGGAGCAGGCGTTTGATGTCCAGCCGGAGCCACCTGCCATGCAAGCCCTCGATACCGCCGAACGCGAGCGCGCCGTCGCGCCCGCCGAAACACCCGCCATCCACCAAACCGACACCGCGTTCGCGCTGACCCCGCCGCACAGCGCGGCCTCCATGCACGTGACCAAGCGCAACGGCGGCCAGGAAGCCGTCGACGTCAACAAGATCGTGCGCGCCGTGACGCGCAGCGCCGAAGGGCTGCACGGCGTCGACCCGCTGCGCGTGGCGCTGAAAACCATCGGCGGCCTGTACGACGGCGCCACCACCGCCGAGCTGGATCAGCTCTCGATCCGCACCGCCGCCGCGCTGACCGCGGAGGAACCCGAATACGGCCAGCTGGCCGCGCGCCTGCTCGGCGCGTACATCGACAAGGAGGTCGGCGGCCAGGAAATCCAGAGCTATTCGCAGTCGATCGCGCGCGGCGCCGAGTTGGGCATCCTCAACGACCGCCTGCGCGATTTCGTGGCCGCCAACGCACGCAAGTTCAACGACGCGATCGACGTGCTCGCCACCCGCCGCTTCGAATACTTCGGCCTGCGCACGGTGTACGACCGCTACCTGCTGCGCCATCCGCAAACGCGCCTGGTGATCGAGACACCGCAGCACTTCTTCATGCGCGTCGCCTGCGCGCTGGGCGGCAACGAGATCGGCGAGACGCTGGAACTGTACCGGTTGCTGTCCTCGCTGAAATACCTCGCCAGTTCGCCCACCCTGTTCAACGCCGGTACCGCGCACGAGCAGCTCAGCTCGTGCTACCTGCTCGACTCGCCGGTCGACTCGCTGGAGTCGATCTACGACAAGTACGCCGACGTGGCCAAGCTCAGCAAGTTCGCCGGCGGCATCGGCCTGGCGTACTCGCGGGTGCGCTCGCGCGGCTCGCTGATCCGCGGCACCAACGGCCACTCCAACGGCCTGCTGCCGTGGCTGAAGACGCTGGATGCCTCGGTGGCCGCGGTGAACCAGGGCGGCAAGCGCAAGGGCGCCGCCTGCGTGTATCTCGAATCGTGGCATGCCGACATCGAGGACTTCCTCGAACTGCGCGACAACACCGGCGACGATGCCCGCCGCGCGCACAACCTCAATATAGCCAACTGGATTCCCGACGAGTTCATGCGCCGGGTCGAAAGCAATGGCGACTGGTCGCTGTTCGATCCGAAGGTGGTGCCGCACTTCGTCGACAGCTGGGGTGAGGCGTTCGATGTTGCGTATCGCAGGGCCGAAGCCGATGGCCTCGCCGTGAAGACCGTGAAAGCGCGCGAACTGTACGCCCGCATGATGCGCACGCTGGCGCAGACCGGCAACGGCTGGATGACGTTCAAGGACCGCTGCAACGCCACCTCCAACCAGACGGCCAAATCCGGGAACGTGATCCACCTGTCCAACCTGTGCACCGAGATCCTGGAAGTCAGCTCGGCGACCGAGACGGCCGTATGCAATCTCGGCTCGGTGAACCTCGCGCGGCATGTGCGCGATGGCGCGTTCGACTTCGACCAGCTCGCCTCGACCGTGCGCACTGCGGTGCGCCAGCTCAACCGGGTGATCGACCTCAACTTCTACCCGATCGACACCGCGCGCAACGCGAACATGAAGTGGCGCCCGGTCGGGCTCGGCGTGATGGGCCTGCAGGACGTGTTCTTCAAGCTGCGCCTGCCATTCGACTCGCCCGAGGCGCTGGCGCTGTCCACCCGCATCGCCGAGGAGATCTACTTCAATGCCCTGTCGCAATCGGCCGAACTGGCCGAAGCCGAAGGTCCGCATCCCGGCTTTGCCGAAAGCCGTGCCGCCAATGGCGAGCTGCAGTTCGATCACTGGCCGAACGCCACGCCACAGGACAGCACACGCTGGGACGCGTTGCGCGAGAAGATCAAGCAAAACGGCCTGCGCAACTCGCTGCTGATCGCCATCGCGCCCACCGCCACCATCGCCTCGATTGCCGGCTGCTACGAGTGCATCGAGCCGCAGGTCAGCAACCTGTTCAAGCGCGAAACGCTGTCCGGCGATTTCCTGCAGGTGAATCGCTATCTGGCCGACGAACTGAAGACGCTGGGACTGTGGACGTCCGAAATCCGCGACGCGATCAAGCTGGCCGAAGGCTCGGTGCAGGGCATCGCCGCGATCCCCGAACGCCTGCGCGCGATCTACCGCACGGTGTGGGAACTGCCGCAGAAGTCGCTGATCGACCTCGCCGCCGCGCGCGGCGCATATGTCGACCAGAGCCAGTCGCTGAACCTGTTCATGGAAAACCCGAACATCGGCCAGCTGAGCTCGATGTACATGTACGCGTGGAAGGCCGGCATCAAGACCACGTACTACCTGCGCTCGAGGCCTGCCACGAAGATCGCCAAGACCACGGTGAGCGATCAAGCCCAGGCGACTGCGGCCGTCGTCTGCTCGCTGGAAAACCCCGAGTACTGCGAGGCCTGCCAATGAGTCCCACTCGTCATCCCAGCGAAAGCCGGGCTCCAATGACTTCCACGCATTCTTTAAGAGGCGCTGGATTCCAGCTTTCGCTGGAATGACGGTGAGGGCGGGTGTCGGATTTGGGGACTCAGCCGCAAATCTCCGCACACAGATCGCGCCAGTACGGATTGGATTTCTCGATGAGCTCGATCTTCCACGCCCGCTTCCACGCCTTGATCGCCTTTTCGCGGCTGATGGCGGATTCCATCGTCTCATGCACTTCGAACCAGACGAGGTCGTGTACGCGATGACGCCGGGTGAAGCCCTCGGTCACGTTGTTTCGGTGCTGCCAGACACGCGCCGGAAGGTTGGAAGTGACGCCGACATACAACGTGCCATTGCGGCTACTGGCGAGCAGGTAGATACAAGGCTGGCGCTCTCTCATTCCCACCCTCTCCGCGACACGTCAACCCCGTCATTCCAGCGAAAGCTGGAATCCAGTGCCTTCGGCTTCTGCCGCGATACCGCGTAGGCAAAAGTCGCTGGATGACCGGCTTCGCCGTTGAGAAGCGCTTCCGGCTTTCGCCGGGATGACGAACGAAAACCCATGCATCCGAGGAACCTCCCCATGTCCGCCCAACCCGAACGCAACGCCCACATCCTGGACCCTGGCTTTGAACTTACCTTGCGCCCGATGCGCTACCCCGGCTTCTACGAGAGGTACCGCGACGCGATCAAGAACACCTGGACCGTCGAGGAGGTGGATTTCTCGATGGATACGCGCGACCTCGACACGAAGATGTCGCCGGCCGACCGCCACCTGATCCGGCGCCTGGTGGCGTTCTTTGCCACCGGCGACACCATCGTGTCGAACAACCTGGTGCTGAACCTGTACCAGCACATCAACGCGCCGGAAGCGCGCATGTACCTGTCGCGCCAGTTGTACGAGGAGGCGCTGCACGTGCAGTTCTACCTCACCCTGCTGGACACCTACATTCCCGACCCGGCCGAGCGCAACGCCGCGTTCGCGGCGATCGAGACGATCCCGTCGATCCGGCAGAAGGGTGCGTTCTGCTTCAAGTGGATCGACTCGATCCAGGGTCTGCACCGGCTGGAGACGCGCGAGCATCGCCGCCAGTTCCTGCTCAACCTGATCTGCTTCGCCGCCTGCATCGAGGGGTTGTTCTTCTACGCCGCGTTCGCCTACGTCTACTACCTGCGCTCGCGCGGCCTGCTGCACGGACTGGCCGCCGGCACCAACTGGGTGTTCCGCGACGAGAGCGGGCACATGGCGTTCGCCTTCGAGGTGGTGCGCACCGTGCGCGAGCAGGAGCCGGAGCTGTTCGACGACGCCATGCGCGCGCAGGTCGAGCAGATGATGGAGGACGCGATCGCCTGCGAAACGCAGTTCGCCGAGGACGTGCTGTCCGGCGGCGTGGCCGGCATGTCGGTGAAGGACATGCGCCAGTACCTCGAATACTGCGCCGACCAGCGTTTTGCCCAGCTCGACATGCCGAAGAAGTACGGCGCGAAGAACCCGTTCGACTTCATGGACCTGCAGGACGTGCAGGAGCTGGCCAACTTCTTCGAGCGTCGCGTCTCGGCCTACCAGGTCGGCGTGCAGGGCGAGGTGGCGTTCGACATGGCGTTCTGAGACGCTGGCGCACCCTGCCCCCAGCGAGCGAGCCATGGGTGCCTCCCGTCTCACCGTGCTGTTCGACAGTCCGCTGCTGCGGATCACCGACATCGATTGCAGCCACCCGCGCGGTGGTTGCGGCGGCGAACGCGGCGACGAGCGCACTCACCTGGTACTGCTGCGGCGTGGCGGCTTCGGCTATCACGTGCGCGGGGCGGAATACGTGGGCGACCCCGCCACCGCCCTGCTCTACCGCGCCGGCGACAGTTACCGCATCTCGCACCCGTTCGAGGGCGGCGACGCCGGCAGCTGTTTCGAGGTGGCGCCCGCGCACGAGGAGGCGCTGTTCGGCCGGCGCCTGCGCGGGTCGGCCGACGCGGCGCGACCGGTCGAAGCCGTCGATCAGTACCGGCATCGTGCGCTCCACGCGGCGCTCGCCCACGACGGGCGCGACAGGCTGCGGGTGGAGGAAGCCGCCGCCGCACTGTGCACTGCGGTGCTTCGGCACGATGCTGCAGCGAGCATCGCGCCGCTGTCCGCTGCCACCCGGCGTCGACTCGGTCGGGTGCAGGAAGTGCTGCTGGCCGATCCGACCGCAGACGTCGGACTGGCCGAACTCGCCACCCATGCCGGTTGCTCGCCGTTCCACCTTTCGCGCCTGTTTCGCCGCGCCTGCGGCAGCAGCCTGGTCGTCTACCGCACGCGCTTGCGCATCGCGCTCGCACTCGACCGCCTCGCCCACGGCGCGGACAATCTCGCCGCACTGGCCAGCGAGCTGGGCTTCAGTCATCAGAGCCATTTCGGCGCCACCTTCCGGCGACATGTCGGACTGACCCCACGCGCCGCGCGCGCGACCCTGCATCCGTCGGCGCTGGCCCGCACGGGCAAGAATTTGATAGCGGCACACCGGCCGGAGTCCTAGCGTCGGAGCCGTGCCCGGCCGCTCGCCGGGCCTTCGACGGAGGCCACCATGAAACTGTCTGCCACCCTGCTCGCGTTTATGCTGGGTATCGCACCCGCCGCGGCAACCGCGCCGCACGCCTCGTTGCCGCCCGCGCTGGCCCGTGCGGTGGCCGCGTTCGACCGCGCCCAGGTCGAAGGCGATGGCGCGGCGCTGCAGCGCCTGCTCGCCGACGACTACGTGCTGTTCAACAGCCGCGCCCGGGTCGAGAACAAGGCGGACTTCATCCGCGACTACACCGCCCCCGGCTATTCGCTGAAACCGTTCACGGTCGAGCACGAGGTCGTGCGCCACTGGCCCGGTGGCGCCGTGCTCGGCGGCGTGGCCACGCTGGAGGGCAGCAGCGAGGGCAAGCCGTTCAAGGCGCGATTGCGCTTTGCCGACATCTGGCGCGAGCGCGACGGCCGCTGGCAAGTGATCTTCACCCAGGCCACCCGCGTGGCGACACCGTAACCCGCTGCATGACCTTCGGCAGGGTGGCCGCAAGGGCTATTGACTACAGATGTAAGCATGGCGTAGCTTGCCTACAACTGTAGTCAAGCGGGAACGGGCATGCGCAAACCTTCCATCGGCGACCAGGAACTGGCGCTGCTGCAGCACATCGACGAGAGCGGCACCGCTTCTGTCGGCGAGGTGGCCGCCAGCTTCGGCGAGCCGCGCGGGCTGGCCCGCTCCACCGTGCTGACGATGATGGAGCGGCTGCGCGGCAAGGGCTATCTCAAGCGCAAGCAGCTGCGCGGCATGTTCCGCTACAGCATCGCCACCGGCCCCGGCGAGGCGATGCGCAGCGCGGTGGGCAGCTTCGTCGAGAAGACCCTGAGCGGTTCGGTCTCGCCGTTCGTGGCGTGGATGTCCGAGCGCGCCGAAGTGAGCGACGACGAGCTGGCGGAGCTGGAGGCGCTGGTGGCGCAGTTGCAGAGCCGGCGGCGGGAGTCCTGACATGTCCATCGACCACGTCGTCATCTCGCTGCTGGCCCGGCTGGGCTGGACTTCGCTGCAGGCGGTGATTCTGATCGGCCTGCTCGCCCTGCTGGTGCATCTGCTGCCGCGGCTGTCGGCGGCGATGCGTTGCACCTTGTGGTGGCTGGTCGGCGCACAGTTGCTGGCCGGCATGGTCTGGCATGCGCCGCTGCAGCTGCGGCTGCTGTCGCCGCCGGCGGTCGAACGCACGCTCGACGCGGCGGTGGTGTCGACGCCTGCGCCAGCCAACCTGCTGGTCAACGCCACGGCGAGCGTCGCGGCGGCACCGCACGAGAACCGCGCGCCGACACCGGCGTCGCCCGCCGCTCCCCGCTGGTTGGCGCACGCGCCGCTGGCGCTGGCCCTGCTGTGGCTGGCGGGCTTGCTGGCGCAGCTGCCGGCCATCGTCCGTCAGGGCTGGCAGGCGCGCCGGCTGCTGCGCGAATCCACGCCGGTGGCCAATGCGTCGCTGCAAGCACAATGCGCGACGCAGGCACACGCCCTGGGCCTGCGCCGCGCGCCGGCCTTGCGCGCCTCCGCCGCGATCGCTTCGCCGCAGGTACTCGGCTGGCGTCGCCCCACCATCCTGCTGCCGACCGGACACGCGTTGAGCGAAGGCGATGCATCGCTGGCGCTGATCCACGAGCTGGCTCACGTGCGGCGCGGCGACCTGTGGCTGGGCTGGATTCCGGCCATGGCGCAGCGGTTGTTCTTCTTCCACCCGCTGGTGGCGTGGGCGATGCGCGAGTACGCACTGGCGCGCGAGGCGGCGTGCGACGCGCAGGTGCTGGCGCAGCCGGACATCGAACCGCAGCGTTATGGCCGGTTGCTGCTGCAGCTGGGCGTGGCGCATCCCCTGCGTGCCGGCCTGGCCGGCGCGTCCCCTTCGTTCGGCAACCTCAAGAGGCGACTGACCATGTTGCAACACACCCCGATGCTTCCCCGCCAGCGCGTGCAGGGCTGGCTGCTGGTTGCCGTGATCGCGATCGCCGGCGTGCTGCCGTATCGCGTCACCGCCGCGGCGTCCGATCAACCGGCGCCGCCTGCGCGCAGTGCTTCCACCGCATGGATGGCGCCGCCACCGCCCGCGCCGCCCGCACCGCCACCGGCCACCGCGCCCGCGTTGCCCGCCATGGTCGCGCCGGCCGCTCCACCGGCACCGCCGGCACCGCCAGCACCGCCGGCTCCTCCCGCACCGATCACCGGCATGGGCAGCCACATGATGATCAGCACCCACGACGACACCGGTTACGCCTTCGCCCTGCTGGACGGCAACTCGACCACCGTCAACGGCACCGACGCCGATCTCGCCGCCGTGCGCCGGCTGCATCAGCGCGGCGAGCCCCTGCTGTGGTTCCGCCGCGGCGACACGTCCTGGACGATCCGCGACCGCGCCACCCTCGAACGGGCCAAGGCGATCTACGCACCGCTTTCCGCCCTGGCCGAACAGCAGGGCAAGCTGGGCGAGCAGCAAGGCGCGCTGGGCGAGAAACAGGGCCGACTGGGCGAACAGCAGGGCCGCATCGCCGCCGATCAGGGGCAATTCGCTGCGCGCCAGGCCGAACTGGCCGGCAGGGCCGCCGAACTGGCCGCCCGCCGCGCCGCCCTCGTCGGCCGCAGCGATTCCGCCGCATCCTCCGCCGCGCTGGACGCCCGGGAGCGCGAACTCGACGCCGCCCGCGCGCAGCTCGACAAGCAGCAACCCGACGTCGCCGATCGACAGGCGGCCCTGGCCGCCCGACAGGCCGAGCTTGGCCGGCAACAAGAGGTCCTCGGCAAGCAACAGGCCATCCTCGGCGAACGCCAGCAAGCCGCCTCCGCCAAGGCGGAGCAGCAGATGGCACAACTGCTGGACGAGGCGGTGGCGAAGGGCCTGGCGCAGAAGACCGCGCGGGATTGAGCGCGCCGCATCCGGCAAAGCCTCTCGCATCGACGCCTGAGAGCTCCCGTAACAGCAAAGGCCGGGTTTGCACCCGGCCTTTGCGTTGCCCTCGATCAAACGGTCGCGCTCACTTCCACGGCCACGCCTTCAGCTCGTACTCCTTCGGCGGCGTGTCGCCGGCGAGGTAGTGCACGAAGTAGTCCCAGCGGCGGCGGGTGACGTAGGGGGTGGCGTCGCCGTAGGCGTGGTGGGCGTTGGGGATCATCAGCAGGTCGAAGTCCTTGTTCGCCTTGATCAGCGCGTCGACCATCAGCAGGGTGTTGCCGGGCGGCACGTTGTCGTCCATCGTGCCGTGCACCAGCATCAGCCGGCCCTTGAGTCGCGCCGCCTGGTTGGGGTTGGCCTGGTCGTCGTAGTTGCTCTTGCCATCCTTGTTCTTGACCAGTTCGCCCTGGTACTTCTCGGCCCAGTCGTCCTCGTAGTGGCGGTTGTCGTGGTTGCCGCTTTCGGACCACGCGACCTTGAAGAAATCCGGGTAGCGCAGCATCGCGCCGGTGGAGGCGTTGCCGCCGCCGGAGTGGCCCCAGATGCCGACGCGGTCGAGGTCGATCCACGGGTAGCGCTTGCCCAGTTCCTTCAGGCCGGCGACCTGGTCGGGCAGCGTGTTGTCGCCCATGTCGCCATACCAGGTGTCGTGGAACGACTTGGAGCGCCACGGCGTGCCCATGCCGTCGATCGCCACCACGATGAAGCCCAGCTCGGCCATCGCCTGGTGGTCGGCGCGCGCGGAAGAGAAGCTGCGCCCGCGCACCGAGCCGGTCTGCGGGCCCGGGTAGATGTAGTCGATGATCGGGTACTTCTTCGAGGCATCGAAGTGCGACGGCTTGAACATCATGCCGTACAACTCGGTCTTGCCGTCCCGCGCCTTGACCGTGATCGGCACCGGCGGCACCCAGCCGGCCGCCTTCAATCGGGTGATGTCGGCGCGGGCCACGGTAGCAAGCGTACGGCCGTCGTCGGCAGCCCGCAGCACGGTGACCGGCGGCGCGGTCGGCGTCGAATAGACGTCCACGAAGGTCTTGCCATCGGGCGACAGGGTGATCTCGTGATTGGCCGCTTCCGGCGTCAGCAGCACCGGCTTGCCGCCATCCAGGCCGACCTTGAAGAACTGCTGGTAGTAGGGGTTCACACCCGGCGTGCGGCCCACGCCGCGAAACCACACGGTGCGCGACTTCGCATCGACCTTGAGCACCTCGGTGACGTTGCCCGTGCCGGTGGTGATCGCGTGCTTGAGCTTGCCGGTGTCGAGGTCGTAGAGGTACAGGTTGCCCCAGTCGTTGCGCTCGCTGAACCAGATCGCCTCATGCGTGGCCGGCAGGTAGCGCCAGTTGACCGCGCCGTTGCCGCTTTCGTAATACGTCGGCGAGGTTTCCTCGAACACCGTGCGCACCTTGCCGGTGGCCGCATCGGCGATGCGGAACCAGGCGTGCTTGTGGTAGCGCGAGGTGGAGACGAAGGCCAGGGTCTTGCCGTCGGGCGCCCACTTCACGTCGTCCCAGCCGCCGTCCGGACCGCAGCTGACGTCGTCGCACAGGGTGGAACGGTGCTGGTCCGGCGGCATCTGCAGGCGCGTGACCTTCTTCGTCGCCACGTCGATGATGACGCGCTCGATCATCGTCACGTCCTTGTCGCCCACCAGCGGGTACTTCCATTTCTTCAACTTCGGATGGCCGACCGTGGTGCTGATCAGGTACATCTCGCCGGTCTTGCGCTGGTCCTGCTGGAAGGTGGCGATCTGCTTCGAGTCGGGCGACCACGCCACGATCGCCTTGTCCGTGTGTTTCCAGCCGGCGTTGTCGGTGGCGTAGCCGAAGTTCTCGACGCCGTCGGTGGTGAGCCGGGTTTCCTTGCCGGTCGCGACGTCGCGCAGCCACAGGTTCCAGTCGCGGATGAAGGCCTCGCTCTTGCCGTCCGGCGACAGCGCGCCGGGTTCCTTGCCGGTCTTCACCAGCGTGGCGCGATCGACGCAGCTGGCCTCGGCGGCGACGAGGTCGCACACGTAGTGCGTGCTGCGCACGGTGACGTCGATGCGGCCGTCGTGCTTCGCCTCGTAAGCGGTCACCGGCAGCTTCATCGCGTCGACCGGCTTGCCGCCGGCCTTGCCCAGCGCCGCGGCCAGCTTCGCCTGGTCGAACAACGGCATGGCCTTGCCGCTGGCCGCATCCATGCGGATGAAGTGATCGCCGCGCTGGTCATGGTCGACGTACCAGAAATGGCCATCGTCCAGCCAATGCACGGCCGTCACCGCGTGGTCGACCAGCGGCGTGGTGTTGTAGCTCATGAAACGCTCGGCCTGCGCGTAGTCATTCGCGTCGAGCACCCGCCCATGCGCGGCGGCGACGCCGGACAACAGCCCCAGAAACACCGCGCCACAAAGGCGCAACTTGCCGAACCTTGAATACATCTGTTGATCTCCCCGAACCCGGATGCGCAACCGCCGGTGGTTGCGTCGACACACGTCCTGCCGATGCTAGCGCGATATCGCCTTGCCCACTCTGTGCCAAAGGTCCACGTGACCCGCCACCCGCCCCTTCGGCACGATGCGCCGCCGCAGGGTTTCGCCTACCGCGGAACTGGCCGGTGGACGACACGGAATGGCGAACACGCTTGTTGCGGATCGCCATGATGCAAAGACCCACCTGTTCGACATGCGAACAACCCACTCCGACTCTGGACTGCACCGGTATCAGGAAGGCAAGATTGCCCGGCCGGCACGCCCTGCAAGCTCGACTTGGCGCGCGGTTGTTGCCTGTGAAACAACCCGCATGAGGCGTTTCATCCGCCTCGAGTGCCGTGCATTCACCTACGTTGGAATGACATCAAAATAGGGACTATTGATGAAAACACGCAATGCATTGACCGCCAGCTGTCTGTTCGCCCTGGCGCTGTCCGGTTGCGCCACCATGTCGACGACCGATGCGATGGTGCCCTTGCAAACCGAAACCGCACACATGCTCGGCCTGGCCTCTTCAGAGGAGCTGACGATCACTGACGTCAACGCCGGAAAGCCGGACGCACTGGGCGGTCAGGATTACACCTATACGGCAGCGACGAAATCGGGACGGACGTTCGACTGTTCGGCACGCATGACGCCGGGCATCATGGGCGCCGCGCCGACCATCTCGGCCCCCACCTGCAAGGCGATCAAAAGCCATTCCTGATCGTCCCGCATCCGGTCGTTGACCAGCCAGCAGCCCCGAGCCCCAGGCGAGGGGCTGTTGTTTTTCCGGGGTTGGCCGGATCGCGCCATTTGTCGGCAACGAGGAGCCTGTCCGCAGCCGCATCAACGCAGCGCCGCCGTCAGCTCCACCAGCCAGTCGACGAACACGCGCAGGCGCGCCGGCATCTGGCGTTGTGGCGGATAGAGCACGGTCATCGGCAGCGAGGGTGGCGGGAACGCCGGCAGCAGCTCGCGCAGCTGGCCGCGCTTGAGTTCGGCGGCGACGCGGTAGCGCGGGATCTGCGCGATGCCCAGGCCGGCCTCGCAACAGCGGTAATAGGCTTCGGCGCTGCTGACGCTGACGCAGCCGGGCAGCGCGACCTCGCGGCGCTTGCGCCCGACCATGAACTCCAGCGGCTCGACGCGGCGGGTGGTGGGCGAGATCCAGTTCACCGCCACATGGCCGTCCTGCAGCGCGGCGAGCGAGTCGGGCGCGCGATGCCGGCGCAGGTAGGCGCTGCTGGCCACGGTGGCCAGCTCGAAACGGCCGACGCGGCGGCCGACCATGTCCGAATCGGCCAGTTCGCCGATGCGCAGCACGCAGTCCACGCCTTCGCGCACCAGGTCGACGAAGCGGTCGCCGGTGCCGATGTCCAGGTGGATCTGCGGATAGCGGGCAAAGAAATCGCGCAACGCGGGAATCACCAGCAGGCTCGCCAGCGAGGCGGGCAGGTCCACGCGCAGGCGTCCCTTCGGCTGCACCCGCGCCTCGCGGAAATCGGACTCCACCTCGTCGACGTCGGCAAGCAACCGCACGCAATGGCGGTAGTAGGTTTCGCCGTCGCGGGTCGCCTGCACGCGGCGGGTGGTCCGCAGCAGCAGCTGCGCACCCAGCCGCGCCTCCAGGCGCTTGATCGCGTGGGTGACGGTGGCGCGCGGCAGGTCCAGGTCCCCCGCCGCCGCGGTAAAGCTGCCCAGTTCGACGATCCGCGTGTACAGCCGCATGGCCTGCAGCCGGTCCATCGCCATTGTTGTTGCTCGTGGAATGATGATGGCAATTATTGAGTATTTATCGAATCCCCGTCACGGCGCACCATGCGTCCACCCTCACCCACCGGAGCCATCCGCATGCAGACCCGCACCCTCGGCAACCGTTCCGCTGCCCCCCGCGTCTCCGCCCTCGGCCTCGGCTGCATGGGCATGAGCGCGTTCTACGGCGCACACGACGACGCCGAATCGATCGCGACCATCCACCACGCGCTGGAGCGCGGCCTCAACCTGCTCGACACCGCCGACATGTACGGTCCGCACACCAACGAGCTGCTGGTCGGCAAGGCCCTCAAGGGGCGCCGCGAGCAGGCCTTCGTGGCGACCAAGTTCGGCATCATGCTGGACCCGAACGACGCGCAGGCACGGGGCGTCAACGGTCGCCCGGAATACGTGCACGCCGCCTGCGACGCGAGCCTGAAGCGGCTCGGCATCGACACCATCGACCTGTACTACCAGCACCGCGTCGACCCGCAGGTGCCGATCGAGGAAACCGTCGGCGCGATGGCCGAGCTGGTGGCCGCCGGCAAGGTGCGCTACCTGGGACTGAGCGAAGCCTCCGGCGCCACGCTGGAGCGCGCCTGCAAGGTGCATCCGATCGCTGCGCTGCAGAGTGAGTTCTCACTGTGGACGCGCGACCCGCAGACCAACGGCATGCTCGCCGCGTGCCGCAAGCTCGGCGTGAGCCTGGTCGCCTACTCGCCGCTGGGGCGCGGCTTTCTCACCGGCGCGATCCGTTCGCCGGACGATTTCGAGGCCGGCGATTACCGGCGCCACAGCCCGCGTTTCGTTGGCGACAACTTTGCGCGCAACCTGCAGTTGGTCGAACAGGTGAAAACCATTGCCGCCGACAAGGGCTGCTCGCCTGCGCAGCTGGCGCTGGCCTGGGTGCTGGCGCAGGGCGAGGACGTGCTGGCCATCCCCGGCACCCGCAAGCGCAGCCGGCTGGACGAAAACCTCGGCGCGCTGGACGTGCAGCTCAGCGCCGCCGAGCTGAAGGCGATCGACGCGGTGTTTCCGCCCGACGCGGCCAGCGGCGAGCGCTACGTCAGCAGCGGAATGCGGATGGTCAACGCGTAAGGACGGAACTCGAAAGACCCGCAGGAGCCCGCTCGCGGGCGATGCTCCTGATGCCGGGATTCGCAAAAGCGAGAGGCTCGCCCGCGAGCGGGTTCCTGCGAGAGCGGCGGGGTAAACTTGGGCAAATGAGCACCCCCGAACATTCCCCGCTCGGCAAGGACACCGTCTACGCCGACCGCTACGACGCCAGCCTGCTGTTTCCGATCCCGCGCGCGGACAATCGCGCGCAGATCGGCGTGGCGGAGACGCTGCCGTTCCACGGCGTGGACATCTGGAACGCCTACGAGTTGTCGTGGCTCGACCCGCGCGGCAAGCCGCAGGTGGCGCTGGCCGAGTTCCGCGTGCCGGCGGCGTCGCCGTACATCATCGAGTCGAAATCGTTCAAGCTGTACTTGAACGGTTTCGCGCAGGAATCCATCGCCGATATCGACACGCTCGCCGAAACCCTGCGCCACGACCTCTCCGCCGCCGCCGGCGCCGTGGTCGGCGTGGAGCTGTCGCCGCTGCGCGCCGCGGCCTTGCCGGTGGTCGAGCTGGACGGCGAGCTGCTCGACGCGCAGGACCTCGCGATCGACCATTACGGCCCGCCGCGGCCCGAGTACCTGCGCGCGGATGCCGCGGCGACCGCGGTGGAGGAAACGCTGGTCTCGCACCTGCTGCGCTCGAACTGCCCGGTGACCGGCCAGCCCGACTGGGGCAGCGTGCAGATCGCCTACCGCGGCGCGCCGATCGATCACGCCGGCTTGCTGCGGTACCTGGTCTCGTTCCGCACCCACAACGAATTCCACGAGCAATGCGTGGAGCGCATCTTCGTCGACCTCACCCGCCACTGCGCGCCGCTGCAGCTGCGCGTGCACGCGCGCTACACGCGCCGCGGCGGGCTGGACATCAATCCGTTCCGCAGCAGCACGCCGGCCACACCGGACAACCCGCGCACGGTGCGCCAGTAGTCGCGGCAACGCACTGTCACCACCGCGTGAAAAGTTCGGCAGGCGCGCGCGGCCGCTAATCGGCGCTTCATTTGCGCGGCGCTAGCCTCGGCGGGTGGGTCATGCCGACCAACCGTCCATGGAGTTCCGATGAAACGATCAACTGTCTTGATGGGCCTGTTGCAAGGCGCCGGCCTGGCCAGCCTGCTGCTGCTCGCCGCCTGCGGCAAGCACGATGAACCGGCCACCCCCGCCGCGACCCCCGCTGGCAGCGCCGCGCCCGCGGCGTCGGTGCTGCCGACGCCGGCCCCCGCGCACACCGCTGCCGCGGCGCCGGCCGCCAGCAGCGCCATCGCGCCGGCGACCACGACGGCCGCGGCCGCTGCACCGGTGCCGCTGGCCTTTGCCAAGCTGACCGTGGGCGACGCCGTCGACAAGGGCCACCAGGTCACCCACGCGGCCGAACGCTTCGACGCCGACGATCACACGCTCTACGCCAGCGTGGCCACCGTGGGCAGCAGCCGCGACGCCACCATCGACGCCACCTGGCGTTACCTCGAAGGCGGCGGCCAGCTGGTCAGCAAGATCAGCCAGTCGATCGCCACCGATGGCCCGGCGATCACCACCTTCCAGGTGCACAACCCGGACCTGTGGCCGGAAGGCAAGTACACCGTGGACATCACCGTCGACGGCAAGCCTGCCGCCAGCCAGGATTTCCGCATCGGCAAGAGCTGATCGGAAAGGACTCCCCGGGTCAGGTTCGCCCCATGACCAATGGTGCAGGCGCGGCCCGGTGGCCGCGTCTACACTGGGCGCCGGCCTAACGCCCGGGGAATCCACATGCGCCTGCGTTACCTGTTGTGGCTGCTTTGCGGCCTGCTGCTGGCACCGTTGTCCACGATGGCCGCCGGCACGGTGGCCTTGTCGCAACCCTCGGTTTCGCCCGACGGCAACCGGATCGCCTTTGTCGCCAACGGCGGCATCTGGAGCGTGTCCGGCCAGGGCGGCAGTGCCACCCTGCTGGTAGCCGATGACGGCGGCAACGATTCACGCCCGCTGTATTCGCCGGACGGCCAGCAGCTCGCGTTCCAGTCCGACGGCGGCGGCGAAGCCAGCGGCATCTACCTGCTCGACCTCGCCAGCGGCGTGGTGCGCCGGCTGACCTGGGCCGACGGCGGCAACCAGCTCGATGCGTGGTCGCGCGACGGCCAGTGGATCTATTTCAGTTCCGCGCGCGACAACGTCGGCGGCATGGCCGGCGTCTACCGCGTGCGCGCCAGCGGCGGCACGCCGATGCCGGTGTCGCTGGAGCGCTATCGCAACGAGTCGATGGCCGCGCCCTCGCCGGACGGCATGTCGCTGGCCGTGGTCGGCGGCGGCATGGGCGACTGGCAATGGTGGCGCCACGGCCGCAGCCACATCGACGAAGGCGCGGTATGGCTGCTGCGCGACGACGGCAGCCACCAGTACCGGCGGTTGACCGCCGACGACGCGCGCGCCGAATGGCCGATGTGGGCGCCGGACGGCAACACCCTCTATTACATGAGCGACCGCAGCGGCGCGGAGAACATCTGGCGCGTGCCGCTGGGCGGCGGCAACGAGTCGGCACTGACCCGCTTCGCCGATGGCCGCGTGCTGTGGCCGAGCCTCGCGGCGAACGGCAAATTGCTGGCGTTCGAGCGCGACTTCGGCATCTGGACACTGGATCCGGCCAGCGGCCACGCCGCGCCGCTGACGATCACCCTGGCCGGCGCGATCCGCGGGCCGCAGCCGGAACACGAGAACCTCAGCCACGGCTACAGCCAGATCGCGCTGTCGCCGGATGGCAAGAAGCTGGCCTTGATCGCGCACGGCGAGGTATTCGCCACCGACGCCGCCGATGGCGGCCACGCGCGGCGCGTCACCCGCACCGCGGCCGAGGAATACGACCTGGCCTGGGCGCCGGACAGCCGCCGGCTGGTCTACGGCTCCAGCCGCGACGGCCACGGCCAGCTCTACCTTTACGACTTCGCCAGCGGCAAGGAATCCGCGCTCACCCACGGCGCCGGCAGCGACACCGCGCCGCGCTTCTCGCCCGACGGCAAGCAGCTGGCCTTCCTGCGCAACGACCGCGAGCTGTGCGTGCTGGACATCGCCAGCGGCAAGCTGCGCAGCGTGGTGAAGGCGCGCATCGACCTGCCGCGCCCGCTCGATTCCACCGCGCCGTTCGCGTGGTCGCCGGACGGGCGCTGGCTCGCCTACCTCGACTTCGGCCCGCGCATGTTCCGCAACGTGCACGCGGTGGCGCTGGCCGACGGCAAGCAGGTGGTGCTGAGTTCACTGGCCAACACCGACGCGGACAACGTCTCGTGGAGCGCCGACGGCCGCAGCGTGCTGTTCACCACTGGCCAGCGCACCGAGGAGGGCCAGGTCGCCCGGGTCGACCTGCTGCCGCGCACGCCGGTGTTCCGCGAGGACCGTTTCCAGGATCTGTTCAAGGCCAAGGCCGACGACGACAAGCACAAGGGCAAGGCCGGCGATCACGCCGACGACAAGCCGCCGGCGAAACCCGTGCGCATCGACGCCGACGGCATCCGCGAGCGGCTGAGCCTGCTGCCGGTGGGCCTGGACGTCGGCGCCGCGCAGATCAGCCCGGACGGCAAATCCCTGCTGCTCACCGCCCAGGTCGCCGGTACGACGAACCTCTACAGCTGGTCGCTCGACCCGCTGGCGAAGGAGCCGCCGGTGGCGCGCCAGCTCACGCATACGCCGGGCGACAAGCAGGACGCGCAGTTCAGCGCGGACGGCAAGCAGGTGTTCTACCTCGACGCCGGCAAGATCCAGTCGCTCAAGCTGGACGACAAGGGTGACGCCAAGCCCGAGGCGCTGGCCGTCGACGCCGCGATGGAGGTGGATTTCGACAGCGAGAAGCGGGTGGTGTTCGAGCAGGCCTGGCGCTGGCTGCGCGACACCTTCCACGACCCGGCCATGCACGGCACGGACTGGAACGCGGTGCACACCACCTACGCGCCGCTGGTCGCCAACGCGGCCACGCCCGCCGCGCTGTACCGCCTGCTGAACCTGATGGTGGGCGAACTCGACGCCTCGCATTCCGGCGCGCGCGCGCCGCAGAAGCGCGAGTCGATCACCGGTCGGCTGGGCCTGCTGTTCGACCGCGCGGAATACGAAGCGCACGGCCGCCTTCGCATCGCCAGCGTGCTGCCACTGTCGCCCGCCGCCGTGGCCGGCGGCATCGAGCCCGGCGATTACCTGCTGGCGATCGACGGCGAACCGCTGGACGCCGCCAGCAACCTGGCCCAACGCCTGGCGCACCGCATCGGCGACAAGGTCAGCCTGCGCATCGCCGCCAACGCCGCCGGCACGCGTGCCCGCGAGGTCGCGGTCAAGCCGATCGACTCCAGGGATCTCTCCGAACTGGTCTACCGCGCGTGGACGGCGGACAACCGCGCCTACGTGGCGAAAGCCAGCGGCGGCCGTCTGGGCTACGTGCACCTGCGCGACATGTCGTATGCGTCGCTGCAGGATTTCTACAAGGACCTGGACGCGCAGAACGCCACCCGCGACGGCGTGGTGATCGACATCCGCAACAACTTCGGCGGCTTCGTCAACGCCTATGCGCTGGACGTGCTCGCGCGCCGCCCCTACCTCAACATGACCTTCCGCGGCTTCGACCAGGCCGAGCCCGCGCGCAGCATCCTCGGCCAGCGCGCGCTGGAACGCCCCACCGTGCTGATCACCAACCGCGTCACCCTGTCCGACGGCGAAGACTTCTCCGAAGGCTACCGCGCGCTCGGCCTGGGCAAGATCGTCGGCGAACCCACCGCCGGCTGGATCATCTACACCTCCGCCGGCAAGCTGATCGACGGCGGCACCGTGCGATTGCCCTTCATCACCATCACCGACAACCACGGCCAGCCGATGGAAGACCACCCCCGCCCCGTCGACATCCCGGTCAGCCGACCACTGGGCGAATCGTTCCAGGGCAAGGACAGCGAGCTGGACGCGGCGGTGCGGAGTTTGCTGGGGACGGTGGGTGGCGCGGGCAAAAGTTGAGGCGACCCGCCGAACGCGGCAGGCAGGCTGTGCTTTGCGCATGACAAGCCATGTCGGGCCGAGCTGCAATGAACCGCAGACCTCAGATGTTGCTGCGAGGACGGCGCATTATCCGGCCGTCCATCGCCGTCAGACATCTCGGCGCCCTCCCCCAACAAGCAGACGGCTGCCAACGAAACTGGGGCCCTATCTCGTCGGCGCAGGGGCCCCTGCTGCGAGCGCCAGACCCACGACCTCGTCGGCACCACCCCAGCCCTGGACAACGCGTGCACCAAACCGATACAGACCACACCTGCCGGGCGAACCTCCGTCGCACAGCCAGACACTCCGGCCTTTGGCGAACACGTGTTGGACCAGTTCGGCCACGGTAGCCACGGAGATGGCATCGGCGATGTGGTTGGAGCCGTCGGAAACCCAAAAACTGCTGTAGCCGTGGTGCTTCGAAAACCGTATCCACGGATAGAAACGGCTGCCGTCAGCGTGGTGAAACCACAGAGAATCGTCGATCAACTCGCGCTTCATTGGCATCTCCTTCAACAACAGGCATCCCTGACGACTACCCCAATCGCCACTGGTCAGCCACTCTTTTCACTCCCGCACAAACGCGATGGATCACGCCAATTGCGCGGATCCACACGCCAACTATTGAATCCAGCATGCGACGCGCAGCCGGGCCCGGTCGCGGGCTGGTCCAATCAGTACGGAAATTGTTCGTTGCCGATGGAGCAGCAGAAAAAGCGCTGCGCAAGAAAAAAAATGGTGCGCCCGGCGGGATTCGAACCCACGACCACCGCCTTCGGAGGGCGGTACTCTATCCAGCTGAGCTACAGGCGCATTGTGTGGCCGCGCGCGGGTGGCCGATGGCCGGACCGCGGGGAGCGGCAGTATAGCCGAGTTGGTTGCGCGGCGGCATCCGGGCCGGCGGGAACCGTAGGAGCGCGCTTGCGCGCGATGCCTTCCGTCACGCGGCGAGAGCGGGGGTCCGGGGCGAGCACCGCCCCCTCACCTCAATCCTCTCCCCGGAGGGGAGAGGAGGCGAAGGCAAGAAGCGCGCTGCCTGATTAAAGCGGTTTCAGCAGTTCGGCCAGGGTGTCGGGTTTGCTGGTGTCGCGGACCAGGTGCGGGTATTTCAGGCCGTCGTGGTAGGCGATGCGCACGGTCTGGTACTCGTCGAAGTTCTTCACCAGCAGTTCGATGGTGGCGTTGTTGTCCTTGGCCGCGGCGGTGATGGCATCCTTGAGATCGTCGGCGTCGTAGTCGTGGCCGTTGACGGCGATCACGCTCATGCCGGGGGCGACGCCGGCCTTGAACGCGGGGCCGTCCCACAGCACGTCGGCGATGCTGCCGTCGTTGCCGATCGACAGGCCCAGCGAGTAGGTGAAGTCGGCCTGGTGGCGACGCTTCTCCGCGGCCTTGACCGCGTCGGAGGGCTGGTCGGTGTAGACCAGTTTCCAGCCGTGCGATTCGATGCCGCCGGTCAGCGGGCCGTGGCCGTCCAGGCGCGTGCGCAGGTAGCTGGCCCAGTCGAACGGCGCCACGCCATTCAAGGTCCTGACCACGTCATCGAAGGTGTAGGTGTTGACGTTCCATTGGCCGTTGTCCATGCCGAAAAAGGCGCGGGCGAAGTCGTCGATGGAACGCTTGCCGTGGCTGAGTTCGCGCAGCTTGCCGTCGACGTCGAGCCAGATCATCTCGCCGGCGGAGTAGTAATCCTCGCTGGACTGGTAGTTGCGGTACGGCAGCGGCGCGCGCTTGGCGATCACCGGGTCGTTGGTGGTGTCCTGCACGTTGCGCCAGCTGGCCAGGCCGGGACGGCCGCGGTCGTAGGTGGCGGCGACGTAGGCCAGCGTGTCGCGGGTGTGCTCCGCGTTCCACAGGCCCGAACGCGCGGCCATCACCTGGCCCCAGAACTGGGTCTGGCCTTCGTACACCCACAGCAGGCTGTCGCCCATCGGCACGTTGAAGGTCGGCGTGTAGAGGTCCGCGCCGCGGCGGTATTTGCCGTTCCACGAGTGGTTGAACTCGTGCGAGAACAGGTCGCGCGCGGCGACGTTCTTCTTCCACTCGGTGAAGAAATCGGCCGAGGTGCCGTCCTCGCTGGAGCGGTGGTGCTCCAGCCCGATGCCGCTCATCTTGTCGCTCAGCGAGACCAGGAAATCGTAGTGGTCGTAGTGGTGCGCGCCGTACAGCTTGTACATCTGCTGCACCAGGTTGCGGAACGCCTTGAGCTGGTCGGGCGTCACCTCGAGGTACTTCGCCGCGTCGGCGACCAGGTCCAGGTGCACCGGTGCCTTGGCGCCCGGGTCGAGGTCCAGCCGCTTGAAGTGCTTGCCGGCGAAGATCGGCGAGTCGACCAGGTTCTCGTAGTCGATCGGCTTGAAGTGGATGGTGTCGCCCTCGCGCGAGGCGACCTCCAGCGCGGTGCCGGCTTGCCAGCCGGCAGGCAGTTTCACGCTGGCCTGGGCGGGGATCTGGCGCGTGTAGTAGCCGGCCGGGTAGAGCGACACCGCGTTCCACTGCAGGTTGAGCATCTCCGGCGTCATCACCACGCGGCCCTGGCGACGATCCTGCGGCGACAGGAACTGGAACTGCGCCTCCACCTGGGTCGCCCCTTCCGGCACCACCACGTGGAACGCGAAGACGTCGAGCGAATCGCGTGTCCACGGCAGGGTCTTGCCGTTGGCGGTGACCACCAGCCCGGCCAGCTTGTCGATCGGGCCGGTGGGCGAGTGGTTGCCGGGCAGCCACTGCGGATAAAGCAGGGTCAGCGGGCCGGGCTGCGCCGGGATCACCTCGTGCACGCGGAAGATGCGGCGGGCGACGTCGCTGGCGTCCACGCTGATCTTCAGGCTGCCCTGATAGGGCACATTCTGCGCGGCCGGGACATCGGCAATGGCGCTGAAACTGGCCAGCGCCAGGGCACTGGCGGCGACGGCGGCGGCGAGGCGGGTGAACTTCAAGGGCGGCTCCCGGATGATGGAATGAGGTGGCGCCGGCCACGCCGGCCGCGCGGGAAGGCGGCCGGCATGAGCTGGCGACAGGGGCGAACGCGGGCTTTCGATGCTAGTGCGCGCCGCCGGCGCCCACCCCTGCCGAAGGTCACGATCGCCGCGCCCGCAGGGCCGCGAGGCGCGTCCTGGCGTTGGCATTCATCGTGCTTTGCTCCACCGCAAACCACTCCGGATATTCCGACCGCCGCCATGCCCGCCCCTGCCCTCCAGCCACAACCCAGCGAAGACGCCGCGTTCCGCCGCGACTACGCCGGCTATCTGGCGCAGCGCATGGGGCCGATGATCCACGCGCTGATGGCGGTGGCGCTGTGCGCCTACCTGCTGGCGGTGGTGGTGCGCGGCCTGCTCGGCGCCAGCCCGAACGAGTTGCTGTGGCAGCTGATCCCGGCCCCGCCGATGCTGCTGGTGGTCATCGCCGCGCGGCAGTGCCGCGAGCCGCTGACCCTGCGCATGCTCGCCCTGCTGTGCGTGGTGCTGCTGCAGATCGGCATCAACCTCGCAGGGTTCTGCGGCACGGCCGGCGCGCGCCAGCCGCTGCCGGGCCTGCTGCTGCCGGTGGCCTCGTCGGTGATCTGGTTCGGCCGCTGGGATTTCCTGATCGCGATGGCGCTGTGCGCGCTGGGACCGCTGCCGATGCTGCTGCACCTGGGCGACGGCGAGCGCACCTTGCAGTACTCGGTCTACATGGCCATCTCGGTGTCGCTGGCGACGGTGCTGCGCGCGTTCATGGCGCGCACCCTGCTCGAACAGTTCAAGCTGGAGCGCTTGCTGCGCGAACGCGCCGAGACCGACGGCCTCACCGGCGTGCTGCTGCGCAACCGTTTCCTCGACCTGGGCCGCATCGCGCTGCACGAAACGCAGCAACAGCGCCAGCCCATGGCGATGCTGTTTCTGGATGCCGACCACTTCAAGCGGATCAATGACGAATATGGCCACGCCGCCGGCGACGCCGCGCTGGTGGCGCTGGCCGCGCGCTTGCGCACGCAGGCCCGCAGCAACGACCTGATCGGCCGCATCGGCGGCGAGGAATTCGCCATGCTGCTGCCCGGGGTGAACCTGGAGCAGGCGCTGCTGCGCGCCGAGCAACTGCGCCTGGCGGTGGCCGCCAGCCATCACCCAGGCGGACACCTGAGCGCCAGCATCGGCGTGGCGGTATGCACGCCCGGCTGCTGCGACAGCGTCGAGAGCCTGCTGGCCCGCGCCGACCTGGCGATGCGCCAGGCCAAGCGCGAAGGCCGCGACCGGGTGGTCACGGCCCTCGCCAGCGCCTGAGCGGGATCAGGGCTCGCCGGTGGCGAGCTTGCTGTGGCGCATGCCGTAGAAGAAGTAGATCGCCAGGCCGATCGCCATCCAGATCACGAAGCGCCACATGGTGACGATGTCCAGCCCGCCGATCATGTGGAACTGGCCGTCGGTGACCCACGGCCAGCCGATGATCAGGAACAGCGAGAACACGATGCCCAGCGGCGCCAGCAGCCACAACGCCGGCGTGCGGAAGCGCCGCTCCAGCTCCGGCTGGCGGATGCGCAGGATCAGCACCGAGGCGCAGATCACGATGAACGCGGACAAGGTGCCGATGTTCACCAGTTCGGCCAGCTCGCGGATCGGCAGCAGGCCCGCCGCCAGCGCGGTGAACACGCCGAGCGCGATGGTCGGGCGGTGCGGCGTGCCGTATTTCGGGTGCGACTTGGCGAACCACGCCGGCAGCAGGCCGTCGCGCGCCAGCGCGAACCAGATGCGCGCCGCGCCCAGCATGAAGGCGAACACCACGCTGGCGATGCCGCACACCGCGGCGACGTTGATGATGCCGCTGACCCAGTGCAGGTCGCGCGCGGCGAACACCGCGCTGACCGGCGCCGAGCTGGCCAGGATCATCTCCGAGCACTGCCCGGCGACCTCGGACGGATCCACGCAGCCGTTGTACGGCACCATGCCGGTGAGCACCAGCGAGATGGCCAGGTACATCGCCATCGCCACGCCCAGCGAGGCGATCACCGCCAGCGGCAGGTCGCGTTGCGGGTTCTTCGACTCCTCCGCCGCGGTGGTCAGGGTGTCGTAGCCGAATACCGCGAAGAACACGATGCTGGCCGCCGCCAGCATGCCGCCCACGCCGTAGCGCGTGCCGCCGGTGGCCGCCGCGTCATGCACCAGCGGCGGGATGAACGGAGTCCAGTTGGCCGTGTTCACGTAGAACGCGCCCACCACCACCACCACGATCACGCCGAGCACCTTGAGCGCCACCACCACCGTATTGAAGCGCGCGCCGACCTCGGTGCGTGCCACCTGCAGCGCGGCCACGCCCAGCGCCACCAGCATCGCGATCAGGTTGATGCCGCGCCCGCTGTCCGGATGCGCCGGGTCGTAGGCCGCCTGCAGGAACACTGGCAGGTGCAGGCCGGTGATCTGGGCGATCAGCGATTGCAGGTAGTTCGACGTACCCGCCGCGACCACGCCCACGATCAGCGCGTACTCCACCAGCAGGTCCCAGCCGATGATCCATGCGGGCAATTCGCCCAGCACCGCATAGCCGTAGGTGTAGGCGCTGCCGGTGACCGGGATCATGCCGGCGAACTCGGCGTAGGACAGCGCCGCGCAGGCGCTGCCGATGCCGGCCACCAGGAAGCTCAGGATGATCGCCGGGCCGGCGTTCAACGCCGCCTCGTTCGGCGCCAGCACGAACACGCCCACGCCCACGATCGCGCCCACCCCGATCGCGGTGAGCTGCCACACGCCCATGGTGCGGCGGAAATCCCGGCTGGCGCCGGCCTCGGCCTGCAGTTGCGCGACCGACTTGCTGCGTATCAGTTTGCTGAAGAAACCCATAGGGTGCTCCCCTTGAAATCAGCGCACAGCATAACAAGTCGCGGGGGTCGGGCCAGGCGTGGCCCGGCGGTGTGGCGTTTGGACGTCCAAATGGGTGCCGCACGTCCACACACCCTCTCTGCAAGGGTGCATCCGGTGCACGATGCGTTTGGCCGGGATTCGGGATTCGAAAAGACATCGACTCTCCCGAAACCGTTCGGGCTGAGCGTAGCGCCGCAGGCGCGAAGTCGAAGCCCCGCGCCAGCTCTGCCTTTCGAGTCCCTCGCTCCTCAGAACCGCAGCCATCCATGGCTGCTCCCCGCGTGCGCCGCTGCGCCGCTGCGCGGCTGCGCTCAGGGTGAACGGTGGAAGGAAGGCTTCGACGCGTGGGCGCGGGCGGCGCCGCTACGGGTTGGGGGCGGCGTGCAGGGACTCGGGTGGGCGCAGGCCGGCCAGCCAGGGCAGCGCGACGGCGCTGGCGCCGAACAGCACGACGATCGCCGCGGCAGCGCGTTCGTCGAGCGGGTCGACGCCGAACCAGCGGCCGAGCAGCAGCGGCACCACCGCGGTCAGCACGGTGCGCAGGCCTTCCAGCCAGAACGCGCGGCGACGGCCTTCCATCAGTGCGCCGATCACGCACAGGCTGGCCACCATGTACAGCGCATAGCCGAACAAGGTGGCGAAGTCCGCGTGCGCGGTGAGCCCCAGGAAATGCGTGGCCATGCCCAGCAGCAGGGCAAACTGCAGCAGGCAGTACGCGGCCATCGCCGGCGCCATCGGCGGGTCGTAGACGGCGCGATGGATGTCGAACGCGGGCTTGGGGAAGCGCGCGGCCACGTCGGCGGGACGCCAGCCGGGCCGACGGAACCACACCTGCAGCTTGTCGCGCCAGCGTCGCGCATGCCACGCATCGACCGCCGCCGCCCAATACACCTCGGCGTTCGCCCACAGCGGGTTCCAGCTGCGCAGCGGCGCGCGGGTGCCGTAGACCGGCCTGTCGGCGTCGTCCTCCTCGACGAAGGTGCCGAACAGGCGATCCCACACGATCAGGATGCCGCCGTAGTTGTGGTCGAGGTAGCGGTCGTTGGTGGCGTGGTGCGCACGATGGTTGGATGGCGAGCAGAACACGCGGTCGAACCAGCCCAGCTTGCCGACCTGCTCGGTGTGCACCCAGAACTGGTACAGCAGATCGATCAGCGCCACCGCCACGAACACTTCCAGCGGATAGCCGAGCAGCGCCATCGGCAGGTAGAAGATCCAGCCGAGCAGGCCGCCGGTACTGGTTTGGCGCAGCGCGGTGGAGAGGTTGTACTGCTCGCTCTGGTGGTGCACCACGTGCGCCGCCCACAGGATGTTCACCTCGTGCCCCATCCGGTGCAGCCAGTAATAGAGCAGGTCGTACAGCAGCAGCGCGCTGATCCACACCCACAGGCTGTGCGCCGGCAGCGCGAACAGCGCCAGGTGCTCGACGCACCACGCATAGATGCCCAGCGTGAGCAGCTTGGTGAACACCCCGGCGATCTGCGACATCACGCCCAGGCCGATGCTGTTGACGGTGTCGTTGCCGCGATAGACGCGCTGGCCGCGCACGCGCGCGACGATGAACTCCAGCGCGATCAGCGCGAAGAAGAACGGCGTCGCCCAGGTGATGATGAGCTCGGAGGTATTCATGCCGTCGATGCCTGCATCACGCCCGCCATGCCATCGTCCCGCGCCACCGAGCGGGCGATGAACCACACCGCCGCGTAGTAGCTGCCGAGCACCCACACCGCGGCCAGCGGCAGCGCGCCGTGGAAGCGGTCCCAGGCCAGCAGGCTGTCCCCGAGCATGAACAGCGCTCCGCCGATCGCCGCACGCCGCGCCGGCCGCGCCAGCACGTCGCCGGCGTGCACCCAGGCGCGCGCCAGTGCCTGCGCCGCCATCGCCGCCAGCACCAGCGCATAGACCACCACCGCACCGCGCAGCGCCGGCGGTATGGACGGCCAAAGCCACGCCAGGTTCAGCGCCGCCAGCAGCAGGCAGCCGAGCCAGGCCAGCGGGCGCGTGCCCAGACGGCTGTCGCCGAGAAAGCCGCTGATGAAGTAGAGATGGCCGATGAGAAAGGCCACCAGGCCGGCCACGAACAGGTCCGCCGGCCACATCAGCAACACGTCGCCGAGCAGCGAACAGATCAACCCGACCACGATCCGGCGCCGATAGCGCGACGTGATCGGCGGCCACGCCAGCGCCGCGACGATCACCAGCACGGTGGCCAGCGGCTTGGCTATCCAGTGCAGCCATTGCCACGCGTCGGCGCCTTCGCCGAACGCGCCGCCGAGCATGGCGGCGAGCGCAGCGCACGCCACCATCGGCGCGAGGGCGCGGCGAAACGCGGGAGACGTGCTGGCGACAGTGGACATGGGCGACGGGCGTCGTGGCGACGACGCGATCATAGCGAGCTTTCGCCCTGCGCGGCCCGCACGAGCGCGTCGACCGCCTGCCGCCCGCTGGCCGGATCGTCGGTGAAGAACGCATCGATGCCGGCGTCGAGGTAGGCGCCGATCTGCGCGACCAGCCCGGCGCGGTGGCGCGCGTGCGGATCGTCGCCGCGGCGGAACACCGGGGCGAGGAAGGTGTTCTCCGGGCGGAACGTCCACGGATGCACTTCCAGCCCGACCGCGTGCGCGTCATGCACCAGGCGCGTCGGCGGATCGAGGCGGCCATCGGCGTTCCACGGGATGACCGCGCGCAGCTCCGGGCCGATTGCGTCGGCGTAACCGGCGACCTCGCGCAAGCCTTCCGCGGTCATCATCCGCGCGTAGTCCAGCGTGCCGCCGGCGGCCACCACGTCGTACGGCTGCGCCGGCGGCACGTCGAGCAGTTGCAGCAAGCGGATGTTCGGGTGCGCCGTGCCGAGCCGTTCGCGCAGGTAGCGCAGGTTGCCGATCTCGAAGGACTGGATCTCCACCGTCGCCGTGCGCGTGTGCGCATGCCCGGCGAGCGTGGCCAGCAGCAGGTCTTCCAGCGGCAGGCCGAGCGCGCGGAAATGGGTGCCGTGCTTGATCTCCGGCACGATGCCGATGAGTCGTCCGCAGGCGGCGGATTCGGCGGCGGCAAGCTCGATCACTTCCTCCAGCGTGGCGATCGGCAACTGGCCGTCATGCGCGGTGCCGCGCAACTGCGGCAGGCGTTCGCGCGCGCGCAGCGTCTTCAGCTCGGCCAGGGTGAAGTCCTCGGTGAACCAGCCCGTCACTGCCACGCCGTCGATGTGCCGGGTCGCGCGGCGCGCGGCGAACTCGCGCCGCGCGCCCACGTCGGTGGTGCCGCCGATCTCGTTCTCGTGGCGCACCACCAGCACGCCGTCGCGGCTCATCACCAGATCCGGCTCGATGAAATCCGCGCCATCGGCGATCGCGCGCGCGTACGACGCCAGGGTGTGCTCGGGCTGCCATGCCGGCGCACCGCGATGGCCGATCACGCCGACGCGTGCGGCCAGCGGTTTTTCGCGAGGCGTGGAGACCATCGGCACGGCGCACTCCGCAACGGATCGGGAGGCCAGCATAGCCGCGCGTGGCGGAAACCTCAGTCCGGCCGATACATCTGCTTGTACACGCGGCTCACCTGCTGCTGCAGGTCGCCCGACTGCCGCGCCTCGTCGAAGGCGTCGTTGATCTGCCGCTCGCTCTGGTGCAGCGTGCGCAGGAACAGGCGCTCCTCCGGCGACAGCCCCAGCGCGTCCATCTGCCGCTCCAGCGCAGCGGCGGCGCACACGGCGGCGTCGCTCGGCGGGGGCGTAACGGCATCGGGAAGGCGGCGAGTCATGTCCATGGCGAAGCAAGACGCTTGCCAGCACGCCGCCGATCGCGCCAACGCAGGCCTGGCGCGTGGCGCGGGCGCCCGGCCGGCCCGTGCAACTGCCCCCACGCGACAACCGCGAACCCTCGCCTGCCGCCCACGGTCATCACGAAGCTGAACGCGATCGCTCACTCGTACACGTGCAGCCGGTCGAACACCCACGCGTAATAGGACGGCAGCAGCCCCGGCACGGTGCAGTCGTCGTAGCGGCCATCGCAACGATCGCGCAGGCGGCTGGAGGCGGCGAAGTACGCATCCTGCGGCAAGCCCGCCGCCTGCAGCACCATGCCGGGCAGGAACGCGATGTCGAGCATCGGATACCGCGGCAGCGCCGGCCCGGCGAAATTGCTCTTGACCATGTAGTAGGTGAGGTAGTCGCGATACGGCTGCAGCGCCGGCGGCAGGCTGCGCGGCAGGTCGCGGATCATGCCGCCGAAGGACGGCTGGTGGTCGCCGAAGTGCATCAGCACGGTCGGCTGCGGGCGGTCGAGGAAGTCGTGCTCCAGCGCGCGCATGGCCAGGTCCGAGTCGTGCAGCCGCGCCAGGTAGGTGTCGAAGTTGAGCGCCACCGCCGGCTTCAGCCCCGGCAGCAGGTGGCGGAACGCCGGCGGCAGCGACGACATCGGGTCCTCGTCGTGCGGGCCGTGCTGGTTCAGGGTGAGGATCATGATGAACACCGGTTGCCCCGGCCGCTTCACCTTGTCGTAGATGCGCTTGGCCGCGGCGAACATCTGCCGGTCGCTCTCCTCCCACTCGACCAGGCCCAGCTCGTTGACGTCGTACAGGTGATCGAAGCCGTAGTCGCGATACGCGTTGCGGCCGTTGATGAAACTGCCGACGGTGGGATAGATCGCGATGGTGCGGTAGCCCAGGCGGCGCAGCAGTTGCGGCAGCGAATCGCGCACGTGCGGCGCCAGCACGTAGGGCGCGTACATGCCGCCGGGGCCGAAGATGTCCTGCGGCATGCCGGTCAGGCTGGCGAACTCGCTGACCCAGGTGCCGCCGCCGAACGTATGCGTGCGCAGCACGCCGCTGCCGCGGGTGCGCGCATCGGTCTTGAACATCGCCGCGCGGCAGGCCGGCACGCTGCAGTCGGTGAAGTTGGCCGGGTCGAACGTGCTCTCCTCCAGCACCTGCACGATGTCCGGGTACGGCGGCGGACGATTGGACGGCAGCCCTTGCGCGGCCGCACCCCACACGCGCTCCGCCTCGCCGTCGCCGCTCATCGGCGGCAACCGCACCGCCGCGTCGCGGAAGCTGACGAAGAAGTTGGTCAGGTGCGCGTCGTCGGAGAGCTTCTCCCAGGTGTTGCGCGCGTGCACCCCGGCAAACGGACCGCCCGGCCACATGCACCACCACCACGCCGACGCGCCCAGCAGCAGCCCCGCGCCGCGCAACAGCCACGCCGGCCGCGCGCGCCAGGTGGCGAACACGCGCCAGTCCCAGCGCCAGGTGAGGTAGAGCAGCGGCGGCAACAGCACCAGCAGGCCGATGCCGAGCAGGTACAGGTGCGGATAATGGCGCAAGGTGTCGAGCAGGCTGCTGCGCACGTAGTAGACAAAGTCCGCCGGCATCAGCTGCTCGTCGAGGTAGCGCAGTTTCATCACCGCGATGAACTTCAGCGCGACGAACAAGCTGCCGGCGAGCAGCAGCGCGCTGGCGAAGCGCGCCAGCACGGCCATCAGCACCACGGCGCTGCACAGCATCAGCGAGGTGACAAACACGCGTTGCAGCGGCAGCGGCTCGCGCCAGGCCGTGCATGCCACGCACAGCACGAACAGCAGCACGGCCCCCGCACACACCGCCGGGCCGCGGACGCGGCGCCATGGAATCGAACGCATGAGCTGAGCCATCCCCCTGCAGGACCGAGCCTGCAACCGCATCTTACGACCTCGTCGGGCACCGCGGCAGCCGTCCGATCTGCTAGCTTTGGCCGTCCCCTCAGCGGCTGTTCCCGGAACCTTCATGTCCGTCCGATCCACCCCGTTCGCCCTCCCCCTGCTGGCGCTGGCCGCACTGGCGCTGGCCGGCTGCTCCGCGCTGCCGTGGCGCTCCGGCCGCGTGCCCGACGGCGCCCGCGCGCAGGTGGCGATCCTGGAAACCACCGACATCCACGCCACCGTGCTCAGCTACGACTACTACCGGCTGAAGGACGATCCCACGGTCGGCTTCGAGCGCACCGCCACGCTGATCCGGGGTGCGCGCGCCGAGTACCCCAACCATTTCCTGTTCGATTCGGGCGACACCATCCAGGGCAGCGTGCTGGCCGACTACCAGGCGCTGGTCAAGCCGGTGGCCTGCGACCAGGAACTGGCGGTGTACCGCGCGATGGACGCGGTCGGCTACGACGGCGGCACGCCCGGCAACCACGAGTTCAACTACGGGCTGGGCTTCCTGTCCCAGGTCACCGGCACGCCGATGAACGTCGACGGCAGCCGCAGCACGCATTGCGCCGGGCCGCATTTCCCGCTGGTGCTGGCCAACGTCTACAGCGCACGCGACGGCGCGCCGATCTTCAAGCCGTGGACGATCGTGCAGAAGACCATCGACGCCTACACGCCCGACGGCAGCCACATCAGGGTGCCGCTGAAGGTCGGCATCATCGGCTTCACCCCGCCGCCGATCATGCAGTGGGACCAGCACCACCTGGCCGGCAAGGTCACCGTCGCCGGCGTGGTCGAGGCCGCGCGCAAATACCTGCCCGAACTGCAGGCGCAACATCCCGACCTGGTCGTGGCGTTGCTGCACGGCGGCCTGGACACCCACCCCTACACCAGCGACATGGAGAACGCCGGCTGGTACCTGGCCGGCGTGCCCGGCATCGACGTGCTGCTGCTCGGCCACTCGCACACCGAATTCCCCGGCCCGCGCTACGCCGGCATGAAGGACGTCGACGCCCGCCGCGGTTTCGTGCGCAACGTGCCGGCGGTGATGGGCGGCTTCTTCGGCAAGGACCTGGGCCTGGTCGCGCTGGTGCTCAACCGCCAGGACGGCCGCTGGGTGGTCGACCGGGACAACAGCCACAGCGAGGTGCGGCCGATCTGCAAGGACAAGCACGACTGCGTGCCGGCGGACCCCGCGATCGCGCCACTGGTGGCGGGCGTGCAGCAGGCCGCGGTCGCCTACGTCAACACGCCGATCGGCACGAGCGCGCTGCGCATGAGCAGCTACTTCGCCGACGAGGGCAACATGACCGCGCTGGCGCCGGTCAATGCCGCGCAGATCGACTACGTGCGCCGCGAACTGCCGCTCACCCATCCCGAGCTGGCCGAGGTGCCGGTGCTCGGGGCCGCCGCCGCGTTCCGCACCGGCTTCGGCGGCCCGGCCGACTACACCGACGTGGCCGCCGGCCCGCTGACCCTGCGCAGCGCCGCCGACCTGTACTTCTATCCCAACACGCTGGCCGCGGTGAAGATCGACGGCGCCGGCCTCAAGGCCTGGCTGGAGCAGTCCGCGCGGCGCTTCAACCGCATCGACCCGGAGCAGACCGGCGAGCAGGCGCTGATCAACAGCCGCTACACCGGCTACAACTTCGACCAGATCCAGGGCGGCATCCACTACGTGATCGACGTGTCCAGGCCGGCCGGCGAGCGCATCACCACGCTCACCTTCCAGGGCAAGCCGGTCGCGCCGACGCAGCCGTTCGTCGTGGTCACCAACAACTACCGCGCCAGCGGCGGCGGCCACTTCCCCGGCCTCGACGGCAGCAACATCGTGCTGGCCGCGCCCGACGGCACGCGCGAGATCCTGGCCCACTGGATCGAGCGCAATCAGCACCTCGACGCGGCCGACCTCGAAGCCACCTCGTGGCGGTTCGCCCCGCTGAAGACGCGCGGCCCGGTGGTGTTCACCGGCGCGGCGAACAAGCTCGATGTGGCGAAAGCGGCGGGGCTGCACAACATCCGCCAGCTCAAGGACAACGGCGACGGCACGGCGGTGTACGCGGTCGATCTGTCGCACTGAAAGCGGCCAGGCCCGTTGCCGCGCCGCAACGGGCTTGCGCGCGGCGCAGCGCTGTTCCAATGTGCGCGGATGATCGATCGCCCCTCCCCGCCCGCGTGCGCAAGTTCCTGCTGAATCACCGCAAGCTCCTCGGCCTCGCCCTGCTGCTGATGCTGGCGCAGGCGGCCTGCGCGCAGCCGCCCACGGTGCAGTTGCAGGAACTGACCTGGACCGAGTTGCGCGCGCGCATCGAGACCGGCAGCACCACCGTCATCATCCCGATCGGCGGTACCGAGCAGAGCGGGCCGTATATCGCGCTGGGCAAGCACAACGCGCGCGCCGCGGCGCTGGCCGAGCGGATCGCGCGCGCGCTGGGCAACGCGCTGGTGGCGCCGGTGGTCGCCTACGTGCCCGAGGGCAACATCGCGCCGCCGAGCGGGCACATGCGTTTTCCCGGCACCATCACAGTGCCCGATGCCGCGTTCGAGCAGATGCTGGCGTCGGCGGCCGAAAGCCTGGCGGCGCACGGCTTTCGCCACGTCGTGCTGCTCGGCGACCACGGCGGCTACCAGCGCGACCTGCGCCGCGTGGTGGACCGGCTCAACAAGCACTGGGCCGGTTCGCCCAAGCACGCGTTCGCGCCGCCGGAATACTACGCCGCCAGTTCCACCGGGTACGCCGCGCTGCTGCGCCGGCGCGGTTACCGCGACGACGAGATCGGCACCCACGCGGCGCTCGCCGACACCTCGCTTCAGCTGGCAGTCGCACCGTCGATGGTGCGCGCCGATACACTGCGCCACGCGAACGCGCCGGGCGCGGCCGACGGCGTCTACGGCGGCGATCCGCGTCGCGCCACCGCCGCGCTGGGCCAGCTCGGCGTGGACCTGATCGTGGCGCAGACGGTCGAGGCGATCCGCAAGGACGTCGCCGGACACTGACCTGCCCGCACCCCCCAACCGACATTCGTGGACCGGACATGCTGCCGAGGACCTTCACCATCAACGCGCACACCTCTCACCCGCACCGCCGCCGCGCCGGCTTCGCCCTGCTCGCCTGGCTCGCCAGCGGCGCGGCGTTCGCCGGCGGCGTGCAGACCGTCGCCGGCATGCCGCCGGTGACCAACCCGGCCAACCTCTATGGCGATGCCGGCGTCAACATGCTCAGCCCCGCGGTGGCCGGCGCGCTGGCGCGCATCTACGTGCCCAACCTGCGCTCGGACAGCGTCAGCGTGATCGACCCGGTGACGTTCAAGGTGGTCGACACTTTCAAGGTGGGCCGCAGCCCGCAGCACGTGGTGCCGGCCTACGACCTGCGCACGCTGTGGGTCACCAACAACGCCGAGGACCGCCCCGACGGCAGCCTCACCCCGATCGACCCGACCACCGGCAAGCCCGGCCGGGCAGTGGCGGTCGACGATCCGTACAACATGTACTTCAGCCCCGACGGCCAGTACGCCATCGTGGTCGCCGAGGAAGACGCCCGGCTCGACTTCCGCGACCCGCACACCATGGCGCTGCAGTTCCGCCTGCCGGTGCCCGGCTGCAAGGGCATCAACCACGCCGACTTCTCCATCGACGGGCGCTACGCGATCTTCACCTGCGAATTCGGCGGCAAGCTGGCCAAGATCGACATGGTGGAACACAAGGTGCTCGGCTACCTGCGGCTGAAACGCCACGGCATGCCGCAGGACATCCGCGTGTCGCCCGACGGCAAGGTGTTCTACGTCGCCGACATGATGGCCGACGGCGTCTACCTGATCGACGGCGACAGCTTCACGAAAATAGGCTTCATCCCCACCGGCCTCGGTACCCACGGCCTCTACCCCAGCCGCGACGGCACCCGCCTGTACGTGGCCAACCGCGGCACGCACAAGATCCACGGCGGCCCCCACGGCAAGGGCAGCGTCTCGGTGATCGACTTCGCCACCCGCCAGGTCGTCGCCAACTGGCCGATCCCGCACGGCGGCAGCCCCGACATGGGCAACGTCAGCGCCGACGGTCGCATGCTATGGCTCTCCGGCCGCTTCGACGACGTCGTCTACGCGATCGACACCACCACCGGCAAGGTGCGCAAGATCAAGGTTGGCATGGAACCGCATGGCCTCACCGTGTGGCCGCAACCGGGGCGGTATTCGTTGGGGCATACGGGGATCATGCGGTAGGGTGCGCACTGCTCGTCATTCCAGCGAAAGCTGGAATCTAGCGCCTTCAACCAAACGCCAAGACACTGGATCCCAGCTTTCGTCGGGATGACGGGCTGTTCAAGCATCCCTGGGGCGATAGGGGCACGGGTACTACGGGAAGAACGCCCATCGGGAAGAGCGTCATCGGCCTACTGCATGCCCCGTCCGATGGCTCGAGGGCACGTTCGCGCGAAGAAGGGCTAGACGATATCTGGCCCATGCCAACCGGGCGTTTGCGGCTCGCCATCCTTGTAATAGCGCGCCGTATCTGCCAATGCTTTCCAGCGCTCGATTAAATCCGGGTCGGCCGTCTGACCACGAGGTGGCGCGGGCGTGCCTTGTTCGATATGTGCATGACCTATGAAAAGGCCTTCGCGTGAATCTGTCACGCGCGCCTTTGCTGCATCGACTTCTTCTGCCCGCAAGGCTGCCAGGCCTATGTAAGTCTTCGCCGCGATTTCAACGGCTTTGTCCTTACAACCATCGTTGCCTAGATGGCGTTTGCGCATCACGCTCACATCGTCTCTTTCGGCCAGCGGTCTAAATGCTGCCGATTTCAGCCGCCCCTTCTTCTCATCGTAGTGATACGGAGTCTTGATCACTCTGACGATGACTTCGTCTGGCGCTATTTCAACCGGCAAATCCCCCTCCAACGGGCGAGCCTCTTTTAAAACAATGCACGCTGGACGAGCGAGCCAAGATTGTCGATGTCGGTGATATTACCCAACGATCCCATGTCGGTCGTGCGCTTGCCTGACTTAGTCTTCATCAAGAAGCTGTAAGTGGTGTGGCCGATTTCGAGCAGGGCGGAACCTGCGTCGGACTCCCACTCGAAAGTTAGGGTGTCGCCAGCGTTGGGCGTGATTTCCGGTGGGGGAGTGCGATTCAGCAAACGCAAGCCGACACTCTGGGCTTGCTGCAAGGTTAGGGTGCTGATCGACTCGGCACCTTCGCCATCCCAGCCTGCCACCAATGACTTCAACTCAGCCAAGCGCTGGCGCAGGCTTGCTTCGAACAGGTGCGCAGGATTGAAGGCATCGCCGGTCCACTCCGAGCGTGCTTGCGGTGCGGGCTGTGCGTAGGTGATCGACGCGCCATTGTCGTAGTTGACTGGCATCGTGACTGCCATGAGCATCATGCGTTCCCCCCGACTGGAACCGATTGCAACTTGTCCTGTATGGACTGGGTCATGTCCACGAAAGTTCCGTGAATCAGATCGTGCGCCTTGTCCAATGCCGACAGAATAGCCTGTTTGTCGCTTGGGAGTGCATTTTCAATGCGCACGTCAGTATTCATCAATACGACGGAATCCGTCCCAAGCCGGCCGTCAGAGACCGTGATGGTCATCGCCATCCCAGGCACTGGCAGCCCCACTTGGAACGACATTCGTGCCTGTACGCCTTCGGTCAGTCGTGCCTGCAATGTGGGCGGCAACTCCAAACAAAAGCCTAGGACCTCTGTAGCGAATGCTTTGGCATCACGGCCGGAGGTCAAGGCGTGTTTGAAGGCATCGATATAACGCAGATTAACATTCAGCTCAGGCTTGTCAGTCAGCGCTTCGAGCAGGCCTTCGACACCCCCCTCCAAATGGGGATGGAACTCCTTCCACGACTTGTAAGGCGGCAACGCGTTGACGCTGAACATCCCTGGTCCTATCTGTGCCAATACAGGCACTTCGTCCGTGCGTCTATACCGATACATCATCTGTGGCAACAGCACAGGCATTGATGAGCCAGGTGGAACCAGTTGTTCGAGTCGATCAAACCCATGATTGCCTACGGCAGTGGTTGTTCGATGGAACAACGCGGCCATGGCATTGTCGGCCAGCACAATGGGAAGCTGAATCGGGTTCCCTGCCTGATCGGCGGCCGCCAGTTGCGGTACTTGCCAACGCAACTCGGCAACGATTTCGACCAGTGGTGCGTTCCGGAAAGTTTCGTTCACTGGGCGGCTCCTCATTCTTCGGATTATAGAGGCAGACCATGAACACCGATACCTACTCTCGCGGCGAGAGTAGATGCACGACACTGAGGTTGCACAACTGAATCTCACGGACCGTCGTCACTGACCGCGATGGACCGAAAGCGGACTTCTGTAACGGGCACCAGCACACTTCTCGCCGCCTTCCCTGGGTCACGCTGCAGACCTCGGCGCTGCCAGCGCACTCAAGGCCACACCACGACTACGGTCACGATCAGCAGCAACGCCAGCGGATACAAACTGGAACGATCGGGGAAACCGGGAAACCGGGACGGAGGAAGTTAAATAGAGAAGGAAGCGGCCGGCGCGCCGCTTCCGCTTTGCTCTGGCTCTTCTGAAAAGTGCGGGCCACGATGGCCCGCTGCTCTACCCGGGGCCCCTGTGCGGCGGTGAGTCGGGGACGACAGGCCGCGCAGCGGGAGCCGACAGGGATGTCGGCTCCTTTTCGCCAGGGCAGGCGACGGCATGGATGCCGGAGTGGAGGCAACGCAGGAGCGGTTGCCCGATGCCCTGTCGAAAAGCCCGGCCCCGGCTCACGGACTTGCCGGGCAGGATGCCCGGCAAGCGCCAAGCGGGGTGCTCTTTCTCTTTGGTTACTTTCTCTTTGAGCACGCAAAGAGAAAGTGACTCGGTCGCCGTAGGCGATCGACCGCTCTTGCCTTTGAACGCCCTGGATCGAAGGAAACACGCGGGTACAAGCGTTGCTCGTGAGGGTTCGTTGGGCACGAATGACGCGCGGGAAAGCCGGCGGGCAGTGCCCGCCCTACGTCCACCTTTCGAATCATGCCCCGAGCTTCGGCGCGACCGGTGTATTCAAGGCAACAACACAAACACCGTCACGATCAGCAACAACGCCAACGGATACAAACTGGAACGATCAAACAGTCGCGCCGCAGCGCGGCCATCGCGGGTCACCGCCAACCGCACCGCCGGCACCAGCAGCAGAACCACGCCGGCCAGCAATACGGCGAGCTGAAACGGCCAGCCCAGCGCCAGCGGCGAAAGTCGCGCCAGCAGCAGGCTGCCGGCCACGACGAGACCGAGCAGCCCGAGCACCAGCCAGCCGGCGGCACGCAGGCCGAACACCAGCGGGATGGTGCGCGCGCCGATGGCGCGATCCTCCTCGATGTCGTTCCAGTCGGCGGGGATGTTCTGCCCGCCCACTTCCCACAGCATCAGCCAGCCCAGCATCAGCGCCAGCCCCGCCAACGAAGGCGTCGGCACCACGGCGAATACGGCGGCGACGGGGCCGGCGGATTTCACCAGGCCGCTGACGACGGTGCGCCACCAGGTGACCTTGAGCAGTTTCACGTAGGCCAGTTCCAGCAGCGCCGCGGCGATGAGGATGGCGAGGATCCACGGGTTGAGCAGCCAGATGCCGAGCACGGCCAGCGCGAACCACAGGCCGAACCAGGCCAGCGCGCCTTTCATGCTGATCAGGTTCTGTGCCAGCGGGTAGCGCATCGTGGAGGCCTCCACCGCGTAGCCGGGGGTGAGCCCGCGCGCCACCTTCCGGCGGTCGTCACGGACGCCGGCCAGGTCGTTCAGCGCGTAGATCGCGGTGTAGCCGGCCAGTGCGGTGCCCAGGCAGAGCGCCAGCACCGGCCAGGCGGGGAAATGGCCGAGCCACAGCAGGGCGACGAAGCCGGGCATGGCGATGTCGAGCACGCCGTGCAGCGAGCGCGAGAGGGCGAGGAAGCGGCGCATGCGTTCAACCCCGCTTCGTGAAGCTGGCCATGTAGTTGATGTCCTCGCGCCCCGGCGCCACGCGGAAGCTGCGCTTGAGCGGGTGGTACATGAGGCTCGCCACGGCGTTGAACTGCAGCCCCGCCGCACTTGCCCACGCGCGCATCTCGGTCGGGCGGATCAGCTTGCGGTAGCTGTGCGTGCCGCGCGGCAGCAGGCCGAGGATGTACTCGCCGGCCACGATGGCGAAGGCGAAGGCCTTGAGGTTGCGGTTGATGGTGGAGAAGAACGCCACGCCGCCGGGCTTGAGCAATCGTGCGCAGGCGGCGATCATGCGCGCCGGCTCGGGCACGTGTTCGAGCATCTCCATGCAGGTCACCGCGTCGAACGTGCCGGCTTCCTCGCGCGCCAGTGTTTCCACGTCGATCTCGCGGTAGTCGATGGCCAGTGCGCCGCGCGCGGCATGCTGGCGCGCGACCTTGAGCGACAGCGTGGACAGGTCGATGCCGGTGACCCGCGCGCCGTGTTTCGCCAGCGCCTCGGCGAGGATGCCGCCGCCGCAGCCCACGTCCACGACGCGCGGCGCGGTGCCGGTCAGCCGATCGGTGATGAAGCGCAGGCGCAGGCCGTTGATGGCGTGCAACTGGCCCATCTTGCCGTGCGGGTCCCACCACAGTTGGGCGATGCGGTCGAAGTGCGCGATCTCCGCGGCGTCAACATTCGGCGAGTCGGTCATGGGCGGGTGCGATCCAGGATTGCAGGGTGGCGATGGCGGCGTCGAGTTCGCCGCGGCGGATGTCGTTGACGAACACGCCGGCACCGACGGCGATCGGCAGTGGCACGCGCTGGGCGCCGTTGCGGTGCTCGACGCGATCGAGCAGCGATTGCCACATCAGCGCGCCGTCGAGCAGTTCCAGCGGCGGCGCGAGGCCGAGCCGGCCGACCAGGGCGAGGATGCGCGCGGCGGCGGCATCGGCGAGCAGGCCGCGATGGTGGGCGATGGCGACGGAGACCAGGATGTCCAGCAGCACCGCCTCGCCGTGCAGCAGGCGATCCTCGTGGCGCGTTTCCAGGCCGTAGCTGAAGCTGTGGCCGAAGTCGACCACGCGTGCCAGCTCGTCCTCGAACAGGTTGGGCGCCAGCTCCTGCAGCATGTCGTCGATGGCGCGGTCGAGGATGGCGCCGCCGTGCTCGCCCTGGAACGCGCCGGCCACGCTGGCGGCGCCGTGGCGTTCCAGTTGCGCGAACAGCGCCGCATCCTTGATCACGGCGAGCTTGATGATCTCGCACACGCCGTTGTGCAGGTGGCGGCGCGGCAGCGTGCGCAGCAAGCTGCGATCCAGCAGCACGCGGCGCGGCGGCTCGAAGCTGCCGAGGCGGTTCTTGCGGCCGTTGAAGTTGATCCCGGTCTTGATCCCCACCGCCGCATCCACGTAGCCCATCAAGGTGGTGGGCACCTTGATGTGCGGCACGCCGCGGCGATAGCTGGAGGCCACGAAGCCGACCACGTCGGTGAGCACGCCGCCGCCGATGGCCAGGATCGGCTCGTCGCGGCGGTGGATGGGGAACTCGTCCAGCGCGCGCAGCAGGTGCTGCCACGCCTCCATCGTCTTGCCGCCCTCGCCGCCGGGCAGCGCGACGATGCGCGCGGTCACGTCGTGCTGCGCAAAGTAGGCGGCGAGGCGCACGCCGTGGTGACGCAGCACCACCTCGTCCACCACCACGAAGCGGCGGCCGCCGGCACGACGGCCGTCGGCCAGCAAGGCGTCGCAGGCCGGGTCGAACACGTCCGCGACGTTGCACAGCTCGTACTCGACGCGGCGCGTCTCGCTGACCCGCCAACGCGTGAGCGCCGCGTTCACGCGACCTCCCGCCACGCCGCGCGCCGCGCCAGCACCTCGCGCGCCACCGCCTGCGCGGCGGCCAGGTCGTGGTGGCGCCAGTGGCCGCATTGCTCGATGCGCGCGTAGGGCACGGCGGTGGCGCCGAGCACGCCGTAGAGCACGGTTTCCAGGGTCCGCTCGATCACCTCGCGGCGACCCTCGTTCAACAGCGTGAGGTAGAAACCGGTCCGGCAGCCCATCACGCCCACGCCGATGAAGTGCCCCGGCAGCAGGCGGCCGAAACCCTCCAGCAGGAAGTGCTCCAGCGAATGCGCCTCGACCGTGCTCAGGCAGGCGTCGGCATTGGGCAGGCGCCAGCGCAGGTCGATGGTGCAGACCACGTCGCCGCCCGCCCCCGCGTGCACGCCGCGCAACTTCACGCTGGGTGCCTTCAACCGGCGGTGGTCCAGCTCGCCGACGGTGTCGGCGGCCCAGCCCCAGGCGTCGAGGTCGATCCGCATCGATCAGCGCTGCGCGATCGCGGCGAGGTGGCGATGGCTGGCCTGCAACGCCTCCTGCCACGCATCCACGTGGTGATAAAGCTCCACCGAACCGTAGCCATGGAAGCCGTGCGCGTTCAGCGCGGCGAAGCTGGCCGCCAGATCCAGCGTGCCCTCGCCGGGGATCTCGTGGAAATGCACGACGCCGGTGCGCGTGTTGGCGACCATGACGTCCACCAGCGCGGGGCCGCGCGCGCCGCGCAACCAGGCGAGGATCGGGTGGGCGCGCTCCAGCGCGTCGAAGCTGATGCCGGGCACCGAGATCAGGTAGGTGAAGATCTCGTCGTCCAGCGGCGAGGTGCCGGCGTGCAGGCTGCCGTAATCCACCCAGCGTGCCGCTCGCGCGAGACCGGCACGCGCCAGCAGGGCATCGATGCGCCGCTGCCGCGCGGCATCCGGCGCGCGATCGGCGAAGTACAGCGGGTGACTGCCATCCAGCAAGAGGTAGTCGGCGCCGTCGGGGAAATACACCAGCGTGCTGGCGTGGTCGAGGTTGACGGCGAGCGCGTCGCTGTCTTCCGCGATCTTCAGGTTCCAGCCCGCGCGCGCATCGGAGATGTGCAGGTAACGCGCCTGCGGCGCGGCCTGCGCCAGCGCGGCGAGGTAGTCCGGCTCGGAGCAGTAGGCATGGCAGAGGTCGATGTGCAGCGCGAAGCGCGGCGAACCGACCGCGGCGATCAGCGCCTGGCCCTGCGCCAGCGTCTCGATAGCCATGCCGGGCTCGGGTTCGATCAGCAGGGTGATGTCGTCGTCGTCGCGGATCTCGCCCAGACACTCGCGGATGGACTCGGCCAGCACGTCGAGCGGGTCCACCTGCGGCTGGCGCACATGCTCTTCGCGCACGAAGCCGCTGCCGCAGGTGACCAGGTTCGTGCCCAGCTGTCGCGCCACGCGAATGCCGCGCTTGACCAGGTCGATGCGCCGCTTGCGCCCGGCCGTGTCCAGCGACATCAGCGAAGGCTCGTGCGGCCGCGAGGGCGTGAAGAAGTGCGAGGCGGTGGCCACGCAGGCCGGCGCGATGCCGGCGCGCGCCAGTCGATGCTTCACTGCACCGAGATCGTCATCTCCGAGGTCGAACGGATTGAAGTGGTCGCGATGAAAGGCGATCTCCATCCCCGCATAGCCCGCGCGCGCCACCGCGTCGATGGCATCGAGGAAGGGCAAACGGGTGAGTCCGAAGCTGCTGTACGCGAGATCGATCATGCGCCGTGCCGGAGCGTGAGCCCGGTGTGGACAAAGTGGCGCAAGCGTGTCGGCGCGGTGGCCGGGTCGCCTTGATTCAGGTCAACGAAAGCGGCAACGGGAAGCGGGCGCGACAAAACGCGTCGATGCCGGCGACCGCCATCGTGCGCCGCGTTCGCCGGCTTTGTCCTTCACCACCACCCTCGGCCGTGGCGCGAGGCGGCCTCGCGATCCGCCGCGGATCGCGCTGGACCGATACCGGGCGGCTCATCGGATGAACCGCACCGAGCCCACGCAGACGCTCACGACCTGCATCGCCGGCACCGGCTGCAGCGGGACGAGCGTGATGCTCACCTTTCCTCCCGCCTCCAGTTTGCCCCCGGTCGCGACGATGAACGTGCCGGGGTTGTCCGGCGGAAACAAGCTGAAGCTTCCGAGGTAGCCGGCCTTGCCATCGCGGGCGTGGAAACGCACCACGAAGGAAATCGGTATCCGCTGCGGATTGACCACCCCGGCGACCACCACCCGGACGAACGCCTGCTCCGACGCGGCGACGGAAGCGGCCTCGACAGGCTGTTCCAGCGTCGGCGCCGCCAGGCTCAACCGGTGCCCGGAGCCCGCGCAACTGGCATGCTCGTGGCCACCGGCGGCCACGCCGGCGCAGGCGGCATGCAGGCACAGTGTCACCAGCAGCAGTTGCATGCGCTGCCGTATCCGATGGCCGGTGCGCCCGGGAAAGCTCATCCGTCGCTGGCCCTCACGTGTACCGGCGCGATGAGGAAACCGACGTTCTTCAGCATCAGCGGCATCGCCGGTTGCCGGAACTTGCCCTCGGCCGGCACGGCCACGATCTGCACCGCCAGCGGCTGGTCGGTTCGCACCACGCCGTTCCGGTGCAGCCGCTTCAGCGTCTGCGTCACATCGATGATGAAGTCGGTCTTGTGATGATGCGACGGGTGATCACCGGAATCGTCGGACGTGGCCTGCGTCCCGAAAAAAGCGTAGCTGCCGGCGTAGTGGATGTCGCTGGTCGGTGTCTGCGCATTGGCATCCGGCAGGTTGATGAACACGCGCACGAAGAAGTCGTTGGCTTGCGGCTGCTGCGCGTAGTCCACGTTCAAGAACACGCGTTCCCGGCGCGCGTCGGACTCCAGCAGTGCCGCAAGGTCCGCGGTCATCAGGCGGGCCTGCCGTGACACCGGGCGGTCCAGGCGAAGCGTCACGTTTGCGGCGATCGGCACGCGTCGCCTGATGTCGAATCGCACCGGCGCACCCTTGCGGATGCGCGCCTCGATCAGCTTGGCCTGCTGCGCGCTCAGCCTGAGCATGTCCAGCGGCGTGGCAAAGTCCCCGACCCTGCTGCTTTCGTAGCAGTAGCTGAGCAGCGGCAGCAGCGGCGTGACACCCGCGCTGATGCTGACGGGGTTTCCGTTGCCATCGACGAAATGATTCCACGTGGTGTTGATCCAGGTCGGGTCGCTCGGGTTGTCGTTGTGCAGTTCGATGTTCCACTTGGCCCAGCAGTAATCGACCATGCAGTGATGCGCCCAGAAAATCGGGTCCTGCGGCGAGCCACCCGTACCCATGTCCATGCCGATGATGACGTGTGCCGTGTTGTGCGGCGTGCCTTCGAGCTGCGAGCTGAAGGTGATGAAGTTCGCATCCGAGAGAATGGTGGTCATGGTCGGATCGTTGAACGCGGCATTCGACCCGACGGTGGTGTTGCTGCGCGGATGGTCGAGGGCGCTGCCGGCGGCCGTGAACGCCGGATGCATCGCGGGGTACCGGTTCCAGTTCCAGTAGGGCAGGCCGAAGCTCTTCTCCCCGGTCAGTTGCTGGCAGATGCGTTCGAAATACAGCAGATAGGCGCGGTGCCAGGAGAAGAAATGCACGGTGCCGTGCTGGCACAGGTTGAAGCCGCCGCTGACCGTTCCGTGCAGGGCGGCCTGCGCATTCCAGCTGCGCGGGTCGGAATCCGGCAGCGCACGCATCTTGATGACGGCCTCCCGATAGACGTCCAGCGCGTGCTGGACTTCCGGCGAGCCGGTGCGCAGGTAACGGCGCACGGGCCGGTTCTGGATGTCCTTGATGAGTTGCTCGCAGCCGCCGAACATCGCCGAGGTGACCAGGCCCAGGCTCACGAGGCCCAGGCCCTTCACGAACACGCGCCGATTCATGTCGCTTGGTTGATCCAGGTAGTTCATCCCGGTGCCCTCCCAGCTCGTTGGATAAATGCCCTCGAAAGGCGCACGTTGCAGAGACGACGATGTACCCATCAGCGCAGCCAGAACCACAGGCCGCTGGCGATGGCCACGGCAGCGGCAATGGCAAGCACCCCGACGGTGAAGTTGAGCGTTGAGCTCACGTTGCAGCCGGGCGTTCCCTTTGCCGCATCCCCGCGTTCCGATGTGCTCATGTCCGTCGACCCCGCTCAGAAGTACACACAATGCTTGCTCCACCTCACCAGCGCGATTTGCACGTTGGTGAGCACCGGGTTGGCGACCGGCGTCACCGGGTTCATCAGGTTGGCCGTGTCGCTGTCGTGCGGCAGCCAGCAGGCGTGACCCATCTCGTGGGCAGCCACGAACGCCTGGTCGGTCGGCTTGGCCTCGATGACCACGTAATTGTGAGTCGAGGCGAAGCTGCAGCCGTTGGTTCCGCTCGGGGTGACGTCCCGCACGATGAACACGATGATCTCCGCGCCCAGTCCGATCAGCCTGCGGAAGCTGTCCTTCGGCTTGCAGGTGGCGGAGGCGAACTCGAAATACGAGCCACCGACCCACCAGTCGCTGAAAAAGCCGCCGCCGTCGCAGCCAACCACCAACCCGTCGTCGGGAGCCGCGACGTCGGTGTGGCAGATGCCGGTGAAGATCATCCGGATGTTGCACAGACGATCGTAGAGATCGATGGCGGCGTCGACCTGGCGCTGGATATCGGCGTCGGTGACGATGGGGCGGCCATTCACCGACGGCACCACCACGCCGAAGTACATCTTCTTGCGCAGGCGGATGCCCAGCAGCGAGCCGACGAAGTCGAACAAGCCGACCAAGCGCCAGATCACTTCGGTCACCCAGTTGATGATGGTGCGCAGAATGCCGCCGAGGATCGGGATGCTGAGAACCATCTCGACGAGGAAGCCGATCGCGTCGAGCACGACGTTGACCATCTCGCACACCACGCGCGTAACCCACTTGCCGACGGTGACGACCACGAAGGTGACGACCTTCACCAGTACCCAGGTCATCCAGCACAGCCACTTGTTGCAGCACAGGCACCACCAGTTGCAGTCCTGCTCCTCGCAGACTTTCTGCAACTGGTTCACCCAGGTCTCGATGGGTTTCTCGACCTGCTCCTCGACCCAGTCCTGGACTTCCTTGCATACCCGCCCCATGGTCACGACTCCGTTGGCAAGGGAAACCGCACCGCGCGACGCGGCCGTCGCGCCAGGCAGCGATCCAGGCGACGCAGCAGCAGGGACAGACGCAAGCGGTTGCCGACAATGCCGGCCAGCTTGCCGAGAACGGCCGCCGCCACCAGTACGCCGATGCCCCGCAGCAGCGCCCCCGCGCTCACGCCCAAGCCGCCGGCAATCCACCACGCCAGCTGCACCACGAAACAGCCCGACACTGCCAACGCCGCAACCGCGCATCCGCACGCCCGGTGCAGGCCGTTCACGCGCGTCTGCAGAGCCGCCGTGGCGCTGCGGAACATCGGTGGGGAAAGGATGATGCGGGTGGCAGGCGAGATCGCGAATGGCAGCCACAACGTGTGGCGCAGCTGCGCCAGCGACGAGCGCGAGTCGATGCGCCAGGAGTTCGGGCGAGCAGGTGCGGTCGGCCCCGTGCGTGCCAGCCGTCCCTCGGCGCGGGGCGGGGCAGTTGGCCTGGCCCTACGCTGCCACCACGCGACGGGCTCGGTTCGCGGCACCGGTTGTTGCGCCGTCTCGCGTTCCCTGTTCGCAGCGTTCCTCTCGCGCACGTGCTGCCCCTCCCGCCCGCGATGCCGGTTGCCGGCACCGCCCTGTTCGGCGTGAGCAAGTCACGTGCCATCCCGGCGGGCACGCCGCAGCCCGCCCTGTATCGGCTTCCACGCGCGTCCCCGCCTTGACGAATGGGGCAGCGCCGACCCGCTTTCACTCCGCTGGCGGGTCATGCGCTACCCGGCGCCCGGCTCAATCCACCGGCGTATGCCGCGAGCGGCTCACCTCGACGGGCGCCACCGCGCTGGCCTTGTTCGACCACGACTGGCGGACGTAGCTGACCACGGCGGCCACGTCCTCGTCGCTCAGTTGCTGCGCGAACGGCGGCATCGAGTACGGCCGCGGATTGGCCGCGGTGGCCGGCGCGAAGCCGCCCAGCAGCACGCTGCGGATCGCGTTGATGCTGGTCGGTCCGGTGACCGAGGTGTTGCCGTCCAGCGGCGGATAGATGCCGGCCACGCCCTGGCCGTTGTCGCCGTGGCAATCGGCGCAGTGCTTCGCGTAGAGCTTGCCGCCCTGCTCGTGGCTGGCCGCCTGGGGGAACGCGACCGGTGCGGCCGGCGCGCGCGGCGGCAACGCTTGCAGGTAGGTCGCCACCGCCTGCAGGTCGGCGTCGGTCATGTGCTGGGTGCTCAGCCGCACCACGTCGGCCATCGGTCCGAACGCGCTGCCTTTGGACGACTGGCCGGTCTTCAGCAGGTCGATGACGTCCTGCGCGCTCCAGCCTTCCAGGCCGCCGCCGCTGCGCGTGCTGAGATCGGGCGCATACCAGTCCAGCTGCGGGATCTGCCCGCCGGTGAGGTGCTGGTTCTGCTCGATGCCGCCGAGCGAATCGCGCGGCGCGTGGCATTCGTTGCAATGGCCCAGCCCCTGCACCAGGTAGGCGCCGCGATTCCACTGCGGCGACTGCGCGGGATCGGGCTGGTACACGCCGGGCTTGAAGTACAGCGCGCGCCACGCCACCAGGCTGCTGCGCACGTTGTAGGGAAACTCCAGGCCGGTCGGCTGGGCCGGCTGGTTCACCGGCGGCAGCGATTTCAGGTAGGCGAAGATCGACAGCGCATCGTCGCGCGTGACCCTGGTGAACGAGGTGTAGGAGAACACCGGGTACAGCAGCTGGCCGTGGCGGCCCTTGCCCAGGTGCAGCGCGGCCCAGAAATCGTCGAAGCTCCATTGGCCGATGCCGGTGTCCGCGTCCGGCGTGATGTTCGGCGCCGGCACGTCGCCGAACGGCGTGGCCAGCGAGCGGCCGCCCGCATACGGCTGGCCGCCGCGCGCGGTGTGGCAGGCGGCGCAGTCGCCGACGGTGGCCAGGTACTTGCCGCGCTCGATCCGCGCCGGATCGACCAGCGCGGCCGCATCGGCCTCGCGCTGGACCGGCGTGGACGGTGCGCGCTGGTCGCGCGCCAGATACCACCACGCTGCCGCGCCGATCAGCAGCAGGACCACCAGCAAGCCGACGCCGCGTCGCAACCACTTCATGGATTCACCTCGCTGTGGCCCATCACGCACCAGCCCGGCAGCGGCGTCGTCTGCGCCGCGGCGGGCTGCGGGTGCATGTCCGCCGCCGGCGCGTGGCTGGCCAGCCACGCGGACACCGCGGCGATATCCGACTCGCGCATGCGGTTGGCCACCACGCCCATGCAATACGGCCCTTCCGCCGCGCGGGTATGCGTGCGCCACGACACCAGCTGGTTGCTGATGTAGCCGGAGGACAGACCGACCAGGCCCGGCATCATCGGCTCGAAGCCGGTGAGCTTGTCGCCGTGGCAGCTTACGCACGAAGGCACGGCGCGGGCGGGATCGCCGTGCAGCACCACCTGCTCGCCGCGGCGCAGGACCTCGGCCGACACGGCGGGCTGCGGCCAGCGGTGGTACGGCAGATCCTGCGCGGCGAAGTATTCCGCGATCTGGCGCAGGTAGGGCTGGCTCAGCTGGCGCACCACATATTCCATCGGCGCATGCCGGCGCTGGCCGGACTGGAAGTACTCCAGTTGCTGCAGCAGGTAACCCGCCGGCTTGCCGGCCAGGCGCGGCGCCAGCACGCCATCGGGCGAACCCTCGCCGCGCGCGCCGTGGCAACTGGTGCACGCGGCCACGCGCTGTTCCAGGGTGTCGGGAGCGGCTGCGGCCAGCGCGGCCGCGGCACTGCAAAACGCAAGCAGCGCGACCGCCGCGCGAAGCGACGAGCGTCGGTAACGGGGACGGATCATCCGCCCATGGTAATCCCGGGCGCCGTTTCGCCGGGGACTCGCGACATCCTGCCGCACTGCCACCCGACCCCCGAAGCCGCTGCCGGGCGGGCGAAAAGTTGCAAATGAATCTGTTGACCGCAGCGCAACATTGCCCGTATGGTCGATGCATGTCGCCGATTTCAGCCCCCGCCCGCCTGTTTGCCGCCCCGGTTCGCACCGGCGCCGCGACGGTGCGCGCGGGCGCCGTCGCCACGACTACCCGCACGATTACCACCGGTACTACGAGTCCCGGGCGGAGCGTCGTGCGCAGCTGAAGTTTCCACGCAACGGCCCGCCCTCGACGAGGCGGGCCGGCTGATACCGACACGCCAGCGAGCACGGGCCTCCACCGGAGAGGCCACCGTGATCACCTGTGCACCCGAGCAAGCCAAGCATGTTCCGCTGCCGCCGCTGTCCCCGCATGCCACCGGCAGCACGCGGCTGCGCACGCTGGCGGTGGGCGTGATCGGCCCCGGCCGCGTCGGCAGCGCCCTGCTCGCCCAGCTGCGTGCGGCGCAGCCGCGGCTGGCGCGCACGCTCGGCCTGGACCTCAGGCTTTGCGGCGTGGTCGCCCGCAAGCGCATGTGGCTGGATTGCGACGATGCCGAACTCAACGACCGCCACGGCGGCGCGCAGACCTGGCGCCCGAATGATCTGGACGCGTTCGCCGCGCACGTGCGCGGCACCGACGGCCGCCACGCGCTGCTGATCGACTGCAGCGCCAGCGACGAAGTGGCCTCGCACTATCCGCAGTGGCTGGCCGCGGGCATCCACGTGGTGACGCCGAACAAGCTCGCCGGCAGCGGCCCGCTGCCGCGCTGGCAGGCGATCCACACCGCCTGCGCCGGCGGCGCGCGCTTTCGCTGCGAGGCCACCGTCTGCGCCGGCCTGCCGGTGGTGCAGACCCTGCGCGACCTGCTCGACACCGGCGACGAACTGCTCGCGGTGGAAGGCATGTTCTCCGGCACGCTGGCCTGGCTGTGCAACCGCCACGACGGCCGGCAACCGTTCTCCGCACTGGTGCGCGAGGCGCATGCGCTGGGTTATACCGAGCCCGATCCGCGCGACGATCTTTCCGGCCTGGACGTGGCGCGCAAGCTGGTGATCCTGGCGCGCGAGGCTGGCTGGCCGCTGTCGCTGGAAGACGTCGACCTGGAAAGCCTGGTGCCGGCATCGCTCGCCGCACTGGACCGCGAGGAGTTCTTCGCGCGGCTGGGCGAGCTCGATGCGCCGATGGCCGCCGCGCTGGCCCGCTCGCGCGAGGCTGGCGGCGTGCTGCGCCATGTTGCCCACCTCGACCGCCATGGCCACGCCAGCGTGCGACTGCAGGTGCTGCCGGCCAGCCACGCGTTCGCGCACACGCGGCTGACCGACAACGTGGTGCAGTTCAGCACGCGCCGCTACTGCGATAATCCGCTGCTGGTGCAGGGTCCGGGCGCCGGGCCGGAGGTCACCGCGGCCGGCGTGTTCGCCGACCTGCTGCGCATCGCCGAATCGCTGGCGGTGCATGCATGAACACGCCGCTACAGGAACCGCTCATGGCTGCACACGCACGACCGCCGCACCTCGCCCACGCCTTCGCCCCGGCCAGCGTCGGCAACGTCGGCGTCGGCTTCGACCTGCTCGGCCACAGCGTGGCCGGCGCCGGCGACCGCGCCGAGGTGCGCCGCATCGCGGAACCGGTGGTGCGCATCGCCGCGATCCGCGGCTGCGTGGAAGGCCTGCCGCTCGACCCGCGGCACAATACGGCCGGCACCGCGCTGCTGTCGCTGCATCGCGCACTGAAGCTGCCGTTCGGTTTCGAGCTGGTGCTGCACAAGGGCATTGCGCTGGGCTCGGGCATGGGCGGTTCGGCGGCCTCGTGCGTGGCCGCGCTGGTCGCCGCCAACGCCTTGCTGGAACAGCCGCTGTCGCGCGAGGCGCTGTACCCGTTCGCACTCGACGGCGAAGCGGTGGCCAGCGGCAGCCGCCACGGCGACAACCTCGGCTCGATGCTGCTCGGCGGCCTGGTCCTGGCCACCCACGAGCGCCTGGTGCGCATCGCCGTGCCGGCGGCATGGCACTGTGCGCTGGTGCATCCGCACGTGGTGCTGGAGACGCGCCGCGCGCGCGCCGCGCTGGCCGGCCACTACGAGCTGGGCGAGTTCGTGGCGCAGAGTTCGAACCTCGCCCTGGTGCTGACCGGCTGCCAACGCGGCGACGCGACGCTGGTCCGCGAAGGCCTGAAAGACGTGCTGGTGGAACCGCGCCGCGCCCCGCTGATACCGCACTTCGCGCAGGTGAAGCAGGCCGCGCTCGACCACCACGCCTTCGGCGCCAGCATCTCCGGCGCCGGCCCCAGCGTGTTCGGCTGGTACGACAACCGCGCCGATGCCGAGGCGGCGAGCGTGGCGATGCAGGCCGCCTTCGCCGACGCCGGGCTGGACAGCGACGCGTGGGTGTCGCCGATCGAGGGGCCGGCCGCCACGTTGATCGATTCTCTCGACGAGACCCTGCCATGACCCGGCGCCCCACTTGCAGGAGCCCGCTCGCGGACGATGCTCCGACGGATCCCGAATCCCGGCTTCAAGAGCATCGCCCGCAAGCGGGCTCCTGCGCGAGCACACGCGGAGCGGCGCCGGCCGTACCGATCGGCGAGGCGATCGCCGCCGGCCTCGCCCCCGACGGTGGCCTGTACGTGCCCGAACAGCTGCCGCGGCTCGATCCCGCCGCCTTCGATCCGCACGGCACGCTGGCCGACACCGCCACCACCTTGCTGGAGCCGTTCTTCGCCGGCGACGCGCTGGCCGACGCACTACCCGCGATCTGCGCCGAAGCCTTCACCTTCGACGCACCACTTCGTCCGCTGCCCGCCCATCCGCACACGCTGATGCTGGAGCTGTTCCACGGCCCCACTTCGGCGTTCAAGGATTTCGGCGCGCGCTTCCTCGCCGCCTGCCTGCGCCGGCTACCGCGGGCCGATGCGCGACCGCTGACGATCCTCGTCGCCACCTCCGGCGACACCGGCGCCGCGGTAGCCGCGGCGTTCCACCGCCAGCCGAACGTCCGCGTGGTGATCCTCTACCCCGACGGCCGGGTTTCGCCGCGCCAGGCGCACCAGCTCGGCTGCTTCGGCGACAACGTGACCGCGCTGCGCGTGGCCGGCCGCTTCGACGATTGCCAGCGCATGGTCAAGGCCGCACTCAACGACGCGGCACTGCAGGCCGACGTACCACTGTCCTCCGCCAACAGCATCAGCCTCGGCCGCCTGCTGCCACAGATGAGCTACTACGCCCACGCCGCGCTGCGCTGGTGGCGCGAACACCGCACGCCGCTCAACTTCATCGTCCCCACCGGCAACCTCGGCAACGCCATGGCCTGCCTGTGGGCGCGCGAAATGGGCCTGCCGATCGGCGAAGTGCGCCTGGCCTGCAACGCCAACGCCACCCTGCCCGACTACTTCGCCGGCGCCGACTATCGACCGCGCGAAGCCGTCGCCACCCTCGCCAACGCGATGGACGTCGGCGCGCCCAGCAACTTCGAACGCCTGCGCTGGACCTTCCCCGACGAAACGGAACTCCGCCGTCTGCTGCAAGCCCGCAGCGTCGACGACGTCACCATTGGACACACCATCGCCACGCACGCGCGCGACCACGGCGAGGTGTTCTGCCCGCACACCGCCACGGCGATGCACGAACTGGATCGGCTGCGCGAGGCAGGCGATACGTCCACGTGGGCCATCGTCGCCACCGCGCATCCGGCCAAGTTCGAGGGCGTGGTGGAGCCGCTGATTGGGGCGCCAGTGGCGGTACCACCGCCTCTTGCCACGTTACTGGAACGTCCCTCCAGCGCCAACCCCATCACCGCCGACGACAACGCACTCAGTACGCGACTGCGCCAAGACGGGAAACATTCCGATTGACCCATCTCGATCGTCCGTGTTGTGCTTCCAAAACGGGATTGAACCGACGCCCGACGATCCCCTGGATCGGCAGCAATCGGTCGTGCCGCGAGTTGGAATGCACATGGAGTAGCGCATGAGTCTGAAGGAAATACTGTTGGCCTCCCGAGAAGCGGGAGACTACACGCCAGCCTGGGAGCAATTGGTCAATACCAAGGTGTTCGTATCCGTTATCACCAACGACTCGGGGTCAACGACAAGCGATTTTCGATTCGAGATCGCGAAATCCGAACAAGACGGGAACCCCTACGTCGTGGTGTCCGACAACCTCGACGACTTGACCCGATGTGGCCGCACTACCGCCATACGCGAGAACGCATACAAGCTCATGAAAATGATGCACCCGGGGCTCGGCATGATCGTGGCGCTTGCCGGAGGAGAGCATTTCTACATCCCTCCCGGCCTGATCGACTGGATTCGCAAGAGCGCGCAAGTAGTGGCCGATTCAAGCGGAGGCTAGCATTCAGCTGAGCCTGACGTGAAGAACATGGTCATCTCGGCCTGACAGCAAGCGCACCATGCTGCGTGGTGCCTTGGGTCGCGCGAAATGAATGTCGAGGCCGCGCCTCTTCGGGCGAGTCCGAGGGCAGGAGGCGTTTGTACCGATGCATGTGCAAGGAGAACCTATGGGTGTACACGACTGGGTCACGTTCAAACAAGGCCGCGCGAGATTCGCGGGCGGCATACGCGGTTGGGACGAGGTTGGTCACGAAACGTTTGCCGTCGAGCTGGGTGACCGGGTGCTCTACGGGGAGATCAAGACATCCTTCCTGCCGGACGGCAACAACTTCAACATCGAGATCGTCTCTTTTGGCTACTTCTCCCAGGGAGACGTAGCCATGCCCAGGCCCGGACGTACCTCCACCAGGCTTTCTCCCGACGATATGGTGTTGGCCAGGTCACTGATTTCCGAACTTGTCAGCCACGTCAGCCAGGAAGACGACTCGGTGGAAAAGCCATTCGTCATGTCGTCCGACAGTGAGTCAAGGTTCGCCGGGAATGTGCACTTTGCAGATCACTGGGTGCTTGAAGCGAGCGATCGCGATGATAGGGCCACACCTTGACGTCCTTCGCGAATGACATCCAACGCCTCCGCAGTGCGTCCTCTTTGGCCGATATCCAGAAGATCGTTCGCGGTTACTCCGCCGAGGCGCCGGCCGGAAGCCAAGGAGGCATCCTGTACAGCGGGCGAGTCGGCGAAGTGAGGGCGGAAATCATCGCGCTGGAAATTGCGGATATCACGGGGCAACCGATCATCAACAGAACGCCTCGGGCCGTATTCCTTTCGACCGCGGAACGAGACATCAAGTCGGCGGCGACCCGGATCTATCGCGAACAAGGCCTGTCGCGAACCGCGGCAATGGATTTGGCGACGAGCTTTCTTTACGGACAGAACAATGCCCCGATTCACGGCCCAACTTCGCTGGACGGATGTCTTTGGGGCGAGACTTCAAGGGAATTCGCCGGGTCACTGCGGGGCGATATCTCGCTGATTGCATCGCAGGCGGAGTTCGGGTGCGTCTTCGCCGCTGCAGAAACTCCTGCCGCTCTCGAAAACGGGAACATCATGTCCATCGGGGGGCACTCCACCGACGCGCTGCGCAAACTTGCCCGCCATGGCGAGGCCAGTGAAATTCTTGCCTATACCCAGAGCAGGTTCATAAAAGCTGCGGCAAACGGCATTTTTGTTTCGCCGCAGAACGCGGGCCCAGAGTTATCGAAAATCGTTATCTCCAAGGAGGTCGCAGCGTCACTTGGCCTCGATACCAAAGCATTTTTCTTCACAGCGGATCTCGAAGCGGCGGGCTTGAGACGGATATCGTTGACATCGACTGCACCTCCAAAGGTGCTCGGCACGCCCCCCATGCAATCGACTAGTTTGCCGGCGACGCGAGCCGCAAGCGTGATAGACGTCGAAGCTGGCCAGTACCTGCGCATGGCTGCGACCAAGAGCCTGAGTGCCGGCGCCTTGGCCTTCTTTGCCTATGACGCTTACACCACCGCCAAGCAATACCAGACGCTAAGCGCACAGAGCAACCCGTTCGGAGCGGATGCATTGCTTCGCCGCTATGAAGGGCGCACGGCGGGTGGCGCGATCGGAGGGATCGGAGCGGGTGCCGCCTATGGATTTGTGGCGGGTGCGGAAACTGGCCCCGGCGCGCTCGTCACTGGCGTGGTCGGCAGCGTGGTGGGGGCATTTGAAGGCGACCGGCTTGCCGTGACGATCACCGAGCACAAGGTCAATCATCAGACCGGCGCCGACGGCGTCACCTACCTGTACCAAGGCGGTGTCTGGAAGCACACGCACTATCAGCTCGATCCCGATGGCTCCGCGGTGCCGAACCCTTACGGCGCCCCATCGATGCAGGCGGCGGTGACGACGGCACCGGCCGAGCAGGTGGCACAACTGGACTACCAGCGCATGACCGCGATCACCTCGCTGGCGCTGGCCAATCCGGCCACGCAGGACACGGGGCTGATCGAGCTGGACGGCATCCGCTGGCACGCCACGCGCACCGGTTGGGCGCAGACGGTGGAACTCCCCGGCCTGCCCAACAACAGCTTCGGCATTCCTGCTTTCACGACGGTGGACCGGCCTGCCGATGCGCAGACCGCCAAGGCGCTGGACCAGCTCGCCGCCAACCGCAAGTTCAACAACACGCACTACGCCGAGGCCGTGGCCAACGCCTACGTGATGGATTACTACGGCAAGGGCTGGAGCGAGACCGGTCCTCTGCCCGAGGTTGTTACCCAGGCTCTCGGGCTGGCCAGCGAGAAGCACATCACCGACCCGCAGACCGGGCACGCCTGGAACGCCGACGGCCACGGGCATTTCAGCAGGGAGGAAACGCGGCTGATCGGCAGGGTGGTGATCCACGAGTCGCACGGAGCGAGCGGCGAAGAGCTGTCGCGACTCAGCCAGCTGCAACAGTCGGCCGTTCGCGCGAATGCGGACTACGGCAGACAGTTGATCGCGCAGAAGTACGAAGAGTGGCGGGCGACGCAGGTGCATGCGCCGATCGAGCGCGGCGCCATCGGACCCGATCATCATCCAGCTCCGCCCGAATCCGTGCCAACGTCTCCCGACCTGACATCCGCATCCACACGCACGGCGCCGCCGATCACGCCGGCAAGTTCCGATCGCGCCATGTTCGATGCGCTGGTCGCGGCCGCGCGCACGATGGACATCGACGCCATGCGTTCGATCGGCCAGCAATACCTGCAGTCGGAACAAGGGCAGGCGTGGCTGGCGGCGGGGCAACAACTCAACCAGCAACTTGCGCAACAGGCGGAACGGGAGGCGCAGGTGCGGCAAACGGTGGCGATGCAACGATGAGGATGGAACCCATGAGCCAAGACATCGACAAGTCGAACCATGCGCAGACGGAGGACCTGCGCGCGCTGGCGCTGCAACTGGCGGCATTCACCGGCGTGCTGGAGCAGCGCGGCGAGCAGGTCGTGCAGGAGACTCACGACGCCGTGCAACGCCTCGATCGCGCTGCCCACGGCCTGGCCGGCACTTCCGAACGGCTGGCCGCCAGCGCCATCGACCACATCCGGCAAGCCGCGGCCAGCGCGGTGGCTGGCGGATTGCACCAGCCACTGGAGGGAGCCCGATACACCATGCAGGACGGCACCCAGCAACTCCAGCGTGCCCTCCACGAGCTGGAAGAGCGCACTTGCCGCCTCGGCAAGGCGTTGTCAGCGCATGCGTGGAAGACCTTCGTAGCCAGCGCCGTGGCTTCGCTGGCGGTGATCGGCGTGGCGGTCTGCGTCGGCGTGCGGGCGCATCGGGAAAGCGTGCGCGCCGAATGGATCGGCCAGATCAACACCGCCATCGCCAACGGCAAGCTGGCGCGTTGCGCCGACGGCGGATTGTGCGCGCGCGCGGGCAACAAGTGGATGCGTCTGGACCCCTAGGCGCAGCGCGACATCGTGCTGTCGGTAGCCGATCCCGGCGAGAGCCAATGGTTTCATCTGAATCTATTTGGAAGCCTAGCCGTCCAAATTGCGCTGCGGCGGCTTGGAAGATTTCGTCATGAAGATTTTTGTTGACAGGCTCGCCGGCATCGCTTACGGTCGGCTTCATGTCGCAACGCAGCAGCCACTGCCGCACCGCCGAAATGAACCGTCTCGCGACGGTTGACGGCCTGCTGCAGGCTCGCGGCACGCTCATTATTACCCTCGTACTCGTACTCCTTATTACCAACGGAGGTGCGGGCTGAGGGCATGTGTCCAGGTAGCTAGAAAAACCTGAAAACACCCAAAGAACCCCGCACCCGGTAACGGATGCGGGGTTTTTTTGTGCCTTCGGCGACGCCCACACAGCGGAGCCATGATGAAAAACCCCGACCAGCACAACGCCCCCGCCAGCGACGACGACGTAGCCGCCGACCGCGTGCGCATCTTCGACACCACCTTGCGCGACGGCGAGCAGACGCCCGGTTTCTCGATGGACCGGCGCGCCAAGCTGCGCATGGCGCAGATGCTCGAATCGCTCGGCGTGGACGTGCTCGAGGCGGGTTTTCCGCAGGCCTCGCCGGATGATTTCGCCGCGGTGGCGCAGATCGCCGAGTCGCTGAAATCCACCACCGTGTGCGCGCTGGCGCGCTGCCAGTCCGGCGACATCGACAGCGCCGCCCGCGCGCTGGAGCGGGCACAGCGTTCGCGCATCCACGTTTTCATCTCCACCAGCGCGCTGCATCGCGAGCACAAGCTGGGCATGAGCAAGGCGCAGGTGCTGGATGCCGCGGTGGCCGCGGTGGAACAGGCGCGCGAACGCTGCCACGAAGTGGAGTTCTCCGCCGAGGACGCGATGCGCACCGAGCCGGAGTTCCTCGCCGAGATATTCGCCGCCGCCGTTGCAGCCGGCGCCAGCACGCTCAATGCACCGGACACGGTCGGCTACATGACGCCGGCCGAGATCGCCGAACGTTTCGCCTGGCTGCGTGCCCACGTCGCCGGCGCCGAACGCGTGGTGTTCTCCAGCCATTGCCACAACGACCTCGGCATGGCGGTGGCCAACAGCCTGGCCGCGGTGGAGGCCGGCGCGCGCCAGGTGGAATGCACCGTCAACGGTATCGGCGAGCGCGCCGGCAACGCCGCGCTGGAGGAGATCGTGATGGCGTTGAAGGTGCGCGGCGCGTACTTCGGCGCGGATACCCGCATCGATACGCGCAAGCTGCATCCCGCCTCGCGCCTGCTGTCGCAACTCACCGGCCAGCAGGTGCAGCGCAACAAGGCAATCGTCGGCGCGAACGCCTTCGCGCACGAGTCGGGCATCCACCAGCACGGCATGCTCAAGCATCGCGGCACCTACGAAATCATGCGCCCGCAGGACGTGGGCCTGGCCGAGACCAAGCTGGTGCTGGGCAAGCACTCCGGTCGCGCCGCGCTGCGCCAGCGGTTGCAGGCGCTGGGCCACGCGCCGGGAGAAGCAGCTTTGGACGCGATCTTCGCGCGCTTCAAGACGCTGGCCGACAAGAAGCGCGAGGTGCACGACGAGGATCTGGAAGCGCTGGCGCTGGGCCAGGACCCCGACGCGCTGGGTCCGTGGCGACTGCTGCGTCTGGACACCAGCACGCACCTGGGTGCCGGCGCCTCGGCGGCGGTGAAACTGCGCCACGACGATGGCCGTGAAGCCGCCGAAGCGGCGATCGGCGACGGCCCGGTCGACGCGGTGCTGCGCGCCATCGAACGCGCCACCGACAGCGACCTGCGGCTGACGGATTTCCAGGTGCGCGCGGTCAGCGAGGGCGGCGATGCCCAGGGCCAGGCTCGGCTGGTCGCCCGCCATGCCGGCCGCGACTGGAACGGCGACGGCGTCAGCACCGACATCGTCGAAGCCACCGCGCAGGCCGCGCTGGCCATCGTCAATCGCATCGAACGACACGCGCCGGTCACGCCAGCGACCGCATCCCCAACCCCACGCAACACCAAAGCCCTGGGAGCCACCGCATGAGTACGCCCTTCGTCTGGCACAACGGCCGGATCAAGCCGTGGGCCGATGCCAACGTCCACGTCAGCACGCACGCACTGCACTACGGCTCGTCGGTGTTCGAGGGCGAGCGCGTCTATGCCACACCGAACGGGCCAGCCTATTTTCGCCTGGCCGAACACACCCGCCGGCTGTTCGAGTCGGCGCGCGTCTACGAGATCGAGGTGGGCTACAGCGAAGACGAGATCAACGCCGCGTGCCTGGAACTGATCCGCGCCAACGCGATGCCGTCGGCCTACGTGCGGCCGATCGTGTTCCGCGGCGCCGGCGGGTTGGGCGTGCTGGCAAGGGATGGCGCGCCGGTGGAGGTGGCGATCATCGCGCTGAACTGGGGCGCGTACCTGGGCGAGGCGGCCGAGCGCGGTGCCGACGTGTGCGTGTCGTCGTGGAACCGTCCCGCGCCGAACACCATCCCCAGCTGGGCCAAGGCCGGCGGCAACTACCTGTCCAGCCAGCTGATCGGACTGGAGGCACGCCGCAACGGCTACGACGAGGGCATCGCGCTGGGCCACAACGGCCTGCTCAGCGAAGGTGCCGGCGAGAATCTGTTCCTGGTGAAGCGCGGCAAGCTGCTCACCCCGCCGTCCAGCGCCGGCATCCTGGCCGGCATCACGCGCGACGCGGTACTCACCCTGGCCGCGGACCTCGGCATCGCGGTGGAGGAGCGCGAGCTGCCGCGCGAGGCGTTGTATTCCGCCGACGAAGTGTTCATGACCGGTACCGCCGCCGAAATCACCCCGGTGCGTTCGGTCGACCGCAAGGCGATCGGCAAGGGCGCACCGGGGCCGATCACGAAGGCTTTGCAGCAGGCGTTCTTCGGCCTGTTCGACGGCCGCACCGAGGATCGCTACGGCTGGTTGAGTGTGGTCAATGCAGTCGTCCCTGATTGTGGCTCAGCACCAGCTGGTGATCGCGCTCAGGGACGAGCGCACGAAGTGACGGAGGTCGCGGCATGACCTCACGGACCCTCTTCGAGAAAGTCTGGGACGCCCACGTCGTCGTCGCCGAAACCGCCGACACGCCGGCGGTGATCTACGTCGACCTGCACCTGGTGCACGAGGTCACCTCGCCGCAGGCGTTCAGCGAACTGCGCGAGCGTGGGCTGAAACTGCGCCGGCCCGACCGCATGCTGGCCACGCTGGATCATTCCACGCCGACCCTGCCGACGAATGCCGACGGCAGCCGCCCGTATGCGAACGCCGAGGCGCAGGCGCAGGTCGCGCAGCTGGAAGCGAACTGCCGCGAGTTCGGCGTCGAACTGCACGGCTGGGACAGTGCCGACCGCGGCATCGTGCACGTGATCGGCCCCGAGCTGGGCGCGACCCAGCCGGGCATGACCATCGTCTGCGGCGACAGCCACACCTCGACCCACGGCGCGTTCGGCGCGCTGGCGTTCGGCATCGGCACCACCGAGGTCGGCCACGTGATGGCCACGCAGTGCCTGCTGCAACGCAGGCCGAAGACCATGGCTATCCACGTGGACGGCCAATTGCCACCGGGCGTGGGCGCGAAGGACCTGATCCTGCACATCATTGGCACGATCGGTGTCGATGGCGGCACCGGTTACGTGCTGGAGTATCGCGGCGCGGCGATCGAGGCGCTGTCGATGGACGAGCGCATGACCGTCTGCAACATGTCGATCGAGGCCGGCGCGCGCGCCGGGCTGATCGCGCCGGACGAGACCACGTTCGCCTGGCTGAAGGATCGCCCGCGCGTGCCGCAGGGCGCGGCGTGGGACGCGGCGGTGGCGAGGTGGCGCGCATTGCGCAGCGACGACGGCGCGCGCTACGACCGCGAGGTGCGCATCGACGCCGGCGCGGTGAGACCCACCGTCACCTACGGCACCCATCCGGGCATGGCGATCGCGATGGACGCGCCGGTACCGGCGGCGACGAATGCGCAGGAACGCCGCGCGCTCGACTACATGCAGAGCACGCCCGGCCAGCCGATGCAGGGCACGCCGGTCGACGTCGTGTTCGTCGGCAGCTGCACCAACTCGCGCCTGTCCGACCTGCGCGAAGCGGCGCGCGTGCTGCATGGCCGACGCATCGCGCAAGGTGTACGCATGCTGGTGGTGCCCGGTTCCGAGGCGGTGCGCCGCGACGCCGAGCGCGAAGGCCTGCACCACGTGTTCACCGCCGCCGGCGCCGAGTGGCGCGTGCCCGGCTGCTCGATGTGCATCGCGATGAACGGCGACCTGGCGCAGCCGGGACAACTGGTGGTCTCCACCTCCAACCGCAACTTCGAGGGCCGCCAGGGCAAGGGCGCACGCACCGTGCTGGCCAGCCCGGCCACCGCCGCCGCGTCGGCGATCGCCGGGCGCATCGCCGATCCGCGCGAGTACACGACGCAGGAGCAAGCCGCATGAAACCGATCAGCCGCCTCCACTCCCGCACCGCCGTGCTGGCCGACGAGAACATCGACACCGACCGCATCATCCCGGCGCGCTTCCTCACCACCACCACGCGCGAGGGGCTGGGCCAGCTGTGCTTCCACGACTGGCGCTACCAGGCCGACGGCAGCGACAACCCGGCGTTCCCGCTGAACCGGCCCGAGGCACGCGGCTGCGCGATCCTCATCGCCGGGCGCAACTTCGGCTGCGGCTCCTCGCGCGAGCATGCGCCATGGGCCTTGCTGGATTACGGCATCCGCGCGGTGCTGTGCAGCGAGATCGCGGACATCTTCCGCGGCAACGCGCTGAAGAACGGCCTGCTGGCGATCGTCATCGACGAACTGGAACACCGCTGGCTGCTCAGGCACCCCGGCATCGAGCTGGCGATCGACGTGCGCGAGCAGTACATCGCGCTGCCCGACGGCGGCCGCATCCCGTTCCGTCTGGAACCGTTCGCGCGGCACTGCCTGCTCAACGGCGTCGACCAGCTCGGCTACCTGCTGCAGCAGGGTGAGGCCATCCATCGGTACGAACAACAGGAGCAAGCGGCATGAAGGCACGCATCGTCACCCTGCCCGGCGATGGCGTCGGCCCGGAGGTCACCGCCGCCGCGGTGGCCGTATTGAAGACCGTGGCCGCACGCCATGAGCACGTGTTCGCGTTCGAGGAGCAGCTGATCGGCGGCATCGCGATCGACGCCACCGGCGAACCGCTGCCGGCCGCTTCGCTGGCCGCGTGCCGGTCCGCCGATGCGGTGCTGCTGGGCGCCGTTGGCGGCCCGAAGTGGTCCGATCCGAACGCATCCGTGCGCCCCGAACAGGGTCTGCTGGCGCTGCGTGCTGCGCTCGCCGTGTACGCGAACCTGCGCCCGCTGCAGGTGCATCCGGCGCTGGCCGACCTGTCGCCGCTGAAGAACGACAAGCTGAAGCACGTCGACGTGCTGTTCGTGCGCGAACTCACCGGCGGCGCCTACTTCGGTGCGAAGACACGCAGCGCCGACGCCGCCACCGACGAGTGCAGGTACACCGTGGCCGAGATCGAGCGCGTGGTGCGCCGCGCGTTCGAGCTGGCGCGCGGGCGCCGCCGCCATGTCACCTCGGTCGACAAGGCGAACGTGCTGGAAACTTCGCGCCTGTGGCGCAGCACGGTGCAGCGCATCGCCGCCGACTACCCCGACGTCAAGCTCGAGCACCAGCTGGTCGACTCGATGGCGATGCTGCTGCTGACCCAGCCGAACCGCTACGACGTGGTGGTCACCGAGAACCTGTTCGGCGACATCCTCACCGACGAGGCCGCCGCGCTGGCCGGCTCGCTCGGCCTGCTGCCGTCGGCGTCGCTGGGCGACGGTCGCCGTGGACTGTACGAACCGATCCACGGCTCGGCGCCGGACATCGCCGGCCAGGGCGTGGCCAACCCGGTCGGCGCCATCCTTTCCGCCGCGCTGCTGCTGCGCCATTCGCTGGGCCTGGAAGCCGAAGCGGCGGCGATCGAATCGGCGGTCGAGCAGGTGCTGCGCCACGGCCCGCACAGTCGCGACATCGGCGGCAGCGCCGGCACCGACGAGGTGCGCGATGCAGTGATCGCCGCGATCGACGAGCACGCCGGCAGCGCCGCCGTGTTCTTTGCCGGAGCACGCGCATGCGGCTGATCCGGCCAGCTTTCCCCGGCGGGCACACGGACGTGCCCGCATTTTCTGCCGCCCCCTGCGCGCATGCGACATGGATGGCTCCTGCACGCCGCGATGGCGCCGACTCCCTCGCCATTCCGTCGACCTCCCTCGCGCGCAGGGGGCGCTTTTCCATTCGCTGCCAATCGACTTCATGGCGAGCACCCACCCCTCATCCGCCCCTTCGAGGCCCCTTCATTCGGGCCATCCCTGGCCCTCACCCTGCGGGGGGCTGGCGCCGTGCAAATCGGCCTTCCTGCCGATTTGTCTCCCCGTCAAGGGAGTTAGTCCTTCGGAGCTTTCTTCATGCGCAGTGACCTGATCAAGAGCGGCCCCGACCGCGCGCCCGCCCGTGCCATGTTGCGCGCCACCGGCCTGGACGACGCCGCGCTGAAGAAGCCGCTGGTGGCGGTGGTGCACACCTGGTCGGACGTCTCGCCGTGCAACCTCAACCTGCGCGATCTCGCGCAGGCAGCGATGGAAGGCGTGCGCGCTGCCGGCGGCACGCCGGTGGAGTTCAACACCATCGCGGTCACCGACGGCATCGCCATGGGCACGCCGGGCATGCGCTATTCGCTGGTCAGCCGCGAGGTCATCACCGACTCGATCGAGGCGGCGGTGGAAGGCCACCTGTGCGACGCCATGGTGGTGCTGTGCGGCTGCGACAAGACCATCCCCGCTGCCGCGATGGCAATGGCGCGGCTGGACATCCCGGCCGTCGCGCTCTATGGCGGCACCATCGCGCATGGCCTGCACAAGAACCGGCCGATCACCATCCAGCAGGTGTTCGAGGCGGTGGGCGCGCACGGCGCAGGCAAGATCGACGACGCGGAACTGCACGCGGTGGAATGCGACGCCTGCGGCGGCGCCGGCGCCTGCGGCGGCCAGTTCACCGCCAACACCATGGCGATGGTGCTGACCACGCTGGGGCTGTCGCCGATGGGACTGAACGACATTCCTGCCACCCATCCGGACAAGCTCGCCGCCGCGCGCCGCTGCGGCGAGCTGGTGATGGACTGCCTGCGCGAGGGCCGCACGCCGCGTGCCCTGATCAGCCGCACCGCGATGCACAACGCCGCGCGCATGGTCGCGGCCACCGCCGGCTCCACCAACGCGGTGCTGCACCTGCTCGCGATCGCCCGCGAGGCCGGCGTGGACTGGTCGCTGGAGGATTTCCAGCCGGCCACCGAGGCCACTCCGGTGATCGCCGACCTGCTGCCCTCCGGCCGCTACACCGCGGTGGAGATGTTCGACGCCGGCGGCGCCGCGCGCGTGGCGCAGGAGCTGATCGAAGCCGGCATGCTGATCGACGCGCCCACCGTCACCGGCCGCAGCCTGTTCGCGGAGGCCGCCGCCGCGCCACGCTTCGCCGACCAACCGGTGATCGCGCCCGTGAGTGCGCCGCTGAAACCGCACGGCGGCTATTCCATTCTCTACGGCAATCTCGCGCCGGATGGCTGCATCCTGAAGATCCCCGGCAAGCACGGCCCCGGCCACGGCGGCGCCCGCTTCGAGGGCAGCGCACGCGTGTTCGAGAGCGAGGAGGCTGCCTTCGCCGCCGTGCAGGAAGGCCGCATCGCGAAGGGCGACGTGGTGGTGATCCGCAACGAAGGCCCGGCCGGCGGCCCCGGCATGCGCGAGATGCTCGGCGTCACCGCCGCGCTGATCGGCCGCGGTCTCGGCGACGACGTGGCGCTGATCACCGACGGCCGCTTCTCCGGCGCCACCCACGGCTTCATGGTCGGCCACATGGCGCCGGAAGCCGCCCGCGGCGGGCCGATCGCGCTGCTGGCCGACGGCGACTGCATCCGCATCGACGCGCTCGCCCGCGAAATTTCCACCGACGCCGACCTCGCCGCGCGCCGCGCGCGGTGGCAGCCACCGGCACCGAAAGTCAGCCGCGGCGTGCTCGCCAAGTTCGCCCTGCTCGTCGGCTCGGCTTCCGACGGCGCCACCACGCAACCCGCCTCACCCGCACCGCACACCACCATCGCATCCAACCAGGGAGTCACCGCATGAGCAGCAACAACACCCTCGCCAAATCCCGCATCGCCGTGCTCGGCTACGGCAGCCAGGGCCGCGCGCACGCGCTGAACCTGCGCGACTCCGGCCTCGACGTGGTGGTCGGCCTGCGCCCGAACGGGCCGACCTGGCACAAGGCGAAAGCCGACGGCTTCAAGGTCGCCGAGCCGGCCGAGGCGGTGAAAGGCGCCGACCTGGTCGCCGTGCTCACGCCCGACATGGTGCAGCCCGCGCTGTACAAGGAAGCGATCGAGCCGAACCTCAAGCCCGGCGCCGCGCTCTTGTTCGCGCACGGTTTCAACGTGCATTTCGGGCAGATCGTGCCGCGCGCCGACGTCGACGTGATCCTGGTCGCACCCAAGGGCCCCGGCGCGCTGGTGCGCAGCGAGTACGAGCGCGGCCGCGGCGTGCCGTGCATCTGGGCGGTGCACCAGGACGTCAGCGGCCAGGCCGAGGCGAAGACGAAAGGCTACGCCGACGGCATCGGCGGCGGCCGCGCGATGCTCATCAAGACCGACTTCAAGGAAGAGACCGAGACCGACCTGTTCGGCGAGCAGGCGGTGCTCTGCGGCGGCGCCAGCGAGCTGGTGACCAAGGGTTTCGAGACCCTGGTGGAAGCCGGCTACCAGCCGGAGATCGCCTATTACGAGGTGATGCACGAGCTGAAGCTGATCGTCGACCTGTTCTACGAGGGCGGCCTGGCCAAGATGCTGCAGTTCGTCTCCGAGACCGCGCAGTACGGCGACTACGTCAGCGGCCCGCGGGTGGTCGACGCCGGCGTGAAGGCGCGCATGAAGGAAGTGCTCACCGACATCCAGGACGGCACCTTCGCGCGCAACTGGACGGCCGAATACAAGGCCGGCCTGCCGAACTACAACCGGCTCAAGCAGGCCGACCTCGCGCATCCGATCGAGCAGGTCGGCGCGAAGCTGCGGGCACAGATGCCGTGGCTGCAGCCAAGCGCACCGAAGACCGTCGTCGAGCCGCTGAAGAAAGCCGGTTGAATCCCCGCGGGTCGGCCGGTACTTCGCCGGCGACCCGCATGACTTGTCCCGACATCACGAGGTTTGCCATGAAACGCTTCCACATCGCCCTGGCCGTTGCCGACCTGGACGCCTCCGTCGCCGATTACAGCGCCCGCCTGGGCCAGCCGCCGCACGCGCTGGTGCCCGGCAGCTACGCCCTGTGGCGTACCGACCAGCTCAACTTCTCGATCAGCCGCGAACCCGCGCACGCCGGACAGTTGCGCCACGTGGGTTTCGAGGACGACGACGCGCGCGGCTTCACCTGCGAGGCCGACGTCAACGGCATCGCGTGGGAGAACTTCTCCGCCGTGGCGCAGGAGCTGCGGATCATCTCGACCTACGGCGTCCCCGTGCACCAGGGCGCCGCGGAAGAACTGATCCGCAACTGAGCCGCACCTCTTCGACCCGCCGGCCCGACCGGCACCGCCAGGAGTCATCGTGACCACCTCTTCCCCACCCGCCAGCGCGGCCGTCGCCGTCGCCCATCCCTCACCCATCGCGGTGCCGGCCAGCGGCGCCGAGGCGATCGTGCAGGTGCTCGCCGACGAGGGCGTGGAGGTGATCTTCGGCTACTCCGGCGGCGCGATCCTGCCGGTGTACGACGCGGTGTTCCGCCACAACGCCTTGCACCCCCGCGAAGACGGCGGCGAGTCGATGCCGCTGGTGGTGCCGGCCAACGAGCAGGGCGCCGGGTTCATGGCGGCCGGCTACGCGCGCGCCTCGGGCAAGGTCGGCGTGGCCATCGTCACCTCCGGCCCGGGTGCGACCAACATGGTCACGCCGGTGCGCGACTCGATGGCTGACTCGATTCCGCTGGTGGTGATCTGCGGCCAGGTCGGCACCGCCTCGATCGGCAGCGACGCGTTCCAGGAGGCGCCGGTCAGCAACATCATGGGCGCCTGCGCCAAGCACGTGTTCCTGGTCACCGATGCGGCGCAGCTGGAGGCGACCGTGCGCACCGCGTTCACCCTGGCGCGCAGCGGCCGCCCCGGCCCGGTGGTGGTGGACGTGCCCAAGGACGTGCAGAACGCCGCGATCGACTGGCACGGCAGCGGCGAACTGCTGCTCGGCGGCTATCGCTCGCGGCTGCGCACGGTGGAGCAGGCCAGCCTCTCCGACACGGACTGCGCGGCGTTCTTTGCCGCGCTGGCGCAGGCGCGGCGACCGCTGATCTACGCCGGCGGCGGCGTGATCGCGGCGGAGGCCAGCACGGCGCTGCGCGACTTCGTCGACGCCTTCGGGCTGCCGGTCACCACCACCTTGATGGGCCTGGGCGCGTTCGACACCGCCGACCCGCGCGCGCTGCACATGCTCGGCATGCACGGCACCGCCTATGCGAACTACGCGGTGGAAGACTGCGACTTCGTGCTGGCGTTGGGCGCGCGCTTCGACGATCGCGTGGCCGGCGTGCCGGACAGGTTCGCGCCGGGCGCGAAGTTCATCGCGCAGATCGACATCGACCCGGCCGAGATCGGCAAGGTCAAGCGCGTGGACTGGCACCACGTCGGCCCGCTCACGCGCGCGCTGGAACGGCTCACCGCGTACGGCCGCGCGCACGCCATCGCGCCGCAGCTCGCCGCGTGGCATGCGCACGTGGCCGGGCTCAAGCGCACGCACGCCATGGACTACGACCGCGCCAGCGCGCTGATCCAGCCATACGCGGTGATCGAGGCGCTCAACCGCCACACGCAGGGCCGCGCGATCATCAGCACCGGCGTCGGCCAGCACCAGATGTGGGCGGCGCAGTACTTCGATTTCCGCGCGCCACGGCATTGGCTCACCTCCGGCTCGATGGGCACGATGGGCTTCGGCCTGCCCGCGGCGATCGGCGCGCAGTTCGCGCACCCGGGCAAGCTCGTGATCGACATCGACGGCGACGCCAGCATCCGCATGAACATCGGCGAGCTGGAAACCGTCACCACCTACGGCCTGCCGCTGAAGGTCGTGGTGCTCAACAACAGCGGCGACGGCATGGTGCGGCAGTGGCAGCGGCTGTATTTCAAGGGTCGCTTTGCCGGCTCCGACAAGAGCCTGCACAAGAAGGATTTCGTGCTCGCCGCGCAGGCCGACGGATTCGCCTGGGCGCGACGACTCGACCAGCCGGCCGCGCTGGAGGCGACCGTCGCCGATTTCCTCGCCTTCGCCGGCCCGGCCTTCCTCGAAGTGGTGATCGACCCGGACGCCGGCGTGTACCCGATGGTCGGCCCCGGCGCCAGCTACGCGCAGATGATCACCGGCGATTTCATCGCCTCGCGCAAGGCGGCAGCCGTGGACGAAGGCGCGACGTCGCACATGTTCTGAGCTTTCGATTTTCCCTTCTCCCTCCGGTGACCGCAGGGAAAGGACCACCCACGGAGCATCGCCATGAACCACACCCTGTCCATCCTGCTGCAGAACGAAGCCGGCGCGCTGGTGCGCGTGGCCGGGCTGTTTGCCGCGCGCGGCTACAACATCGACACGCTGACCGTCGGCCCCACGCACGACCCGTCGGTGTCGCGGCTGGTCCTCACCGTGCAATGCGACGAGGCCGGGCTGGGCCGGATCATGCAGCAGACGCGCAAGCTGGTGGACGTGCTGCAGGTGGCGCACCCGGCCGCCGCGCTCGCCGCGTGAATGCAGCCGCGCCACTGCCGCTCGACGGCGACGACGCCCTGCTCGCGCAGATCCTCGGCGCCCGCGTGCATGACGTGGCGCGCGAATCGGCGCTGGACGAGGCGCCGTTGCTCGGCGCACGGCTGGGCCGGCGCGTACTGCTCAAGCGCGAGGACCAGCAGAGCGTGTTCTCGTTCAAGCTGCGCGGCGCGTACAACCGCATGGTGCAGCTGGATGCGGCACAGCGCGCGCGTGGCGTGATCGCCGCCTCGGCCGGCAACCACGCGCAAGGCGTGGCGCTGGCCGCGGCGAAGCTGGGTATCCGCGCCACCATCGTGATGCCGGTGACCGCGCCGCAGGTGAAGGTGGATGCGGTGCGCCGCTTCGGCGGCGCGATGGTCGAGGTGCTGCTGGCCGGCGACTCCTACAGCGAGGCCCAGGCCGCCGCCGCGCAACTGCAAGCCGAGCGCGCTGCGGTGTTCGTGCATCCGTTCGACGACCCGGCGGTGATCGCCGGCCAGGGCACCATCGCGCTGGAGATCCTGCGCCAGCACCCCGGCCCGCTGCAGGCGGTGTTCGTGCCGGTCGGCGGCGGCGGCCTGCTCGCCGGCGTGGCCGCGTGCATCAAGGCGCTGCGGCCTGCGGTGCAGGTGATCGGCGTGCAGGCGGCGGATTCGGACGCGATGGCGCGCTCGCTGGAGCGCGGCGAGCGCGTGGTGCTGGACGAGGTGGGCCTGTTCGCCGACGGCACCGCGGTGAAGCAGGTCGGCGCGCTGACCTTTTCGCTGTGCCGGCAGCACGTCGATGCCATGCTGCGGGTGGATGCCGACGCGATCTGCGCGGCGATCCGCGACGTCTACCACGACACCCGCAGCGTGCCCGAGCCCGCCGGCGCACTCGCCCTGGCCGGGCTGAAGCAGTACGCCGCCGCGCACCCCGGCGACGACGGCACGCTGGTGGCGATCGTCTCCGGCGCCAACATGAACTTCGACCGCCTGCGCTTCGTCGCCGAGCGCGCCGAGCTGGGCGAGCAGCGCGAGGCGGTGTTCGCGGTGACCATCCCGGAGGAGCGCGGCAGCTTCCGCCGCTTCTGCGCCACGCTGGGCCGGCACCAGATCACCGAGTTCAACTACCGCATCGGCGACACGCACAGCGCACACATCTTCGTCGGCGTGCAGATCGCCAGCCGCGCCGAACGCGAGGCGCTGGTCGCCGCCTTCCATGCGCAGGCCTTCGCCGTGCTCGACCTCACCGACGACGAACTGGCCAAGCTGCACCTGCGCCACATGGTCGGCGGCCGCTCGCCGCTGGCCCGCGACGAACTGCTGTACCGCTTCGAATTCCCCGAACGCCCCGGCGCCCTGGTGCACTTCCTCGACCAGCTGCACCCGGACTGGAACATCAGCCTGTTCCACTACCGCAACCACGGCGCCGACCACGGCCGCATCCTGGTCGGCCTGCAGGTGCCGGCCGCCGAACACGCCCTGTTCGCGCGGTTCCTCGCCACGCTCGGCTACCCGCACGTGGACGACAGCGCGCACCCGGCCTACCGCTTGCTGCTGCGCACGTGAGCGGGAAGCGTCCTGCGGACGGCCGAAGGATGAACGGCTAGAACAGGTCGATGCTGCCCGCGGCGAGGCCACGGCCGAGTGCGCCGCAGGCGCCGAGTTCCTCGTAGCCGCGCACGCCGTCGCGGCCGTGCTGCTTGACGAAATACAGCGCCTGGTCGGCGCGGTCGAGCGCCACGGCGGGGTAGTCGTGCGCGCCGATGCGCGAGTAGCCGATGCTGATGGTGACGTGACCGACCAGCGGGAAGGCGAAGCGGGCGACGTGCGCGCGGAAGCGTTCCAGCACGCCGTGCACGGTGACCTCGTCGGTGGCGCTGAACAGGGCCACGAACTCCTCGCCGCCGAAGCGGAACAGCACGTCGCCGCGACGGAAGCAGGCGCGCATCTGCTGTGCCAGCAGCAGGATCACCTCGTCGCCGTAGACGTGGCCGAAATTGTCGTTGATGTGCTTGAAATGGTCGATGTCCACGATCGCCAGCCACACCTGCGCCGCCTCGCCGGCCGGCGCCGCGCGCTGCTCCTGCGCGGGCGGAACGGCATGCGGATACGGCCGCAGCGGCGTATCGCGCAGTTGCAGCATCCGCTGCAACTGGCGCTCCAGGCTGCGCCGGTTGTACAGGCCGGTCAGCTTGTCGTGCTCGCTCTCGTGCAGCAGCGCGGTGTAGTTGGCGTAGATGCGCGCGAAGCCGTCGATCAGCGACCGGCTGCGCAGCGGCGCCAGCGCGCTGTCCAGTTGCAGCGCACCGATCGCATGCCCTTCACGCACGATCGGCACCAGCTGGCGATGCAGGCCGTTGCGGGTTTCGGTCTGCGCCTGCATGTCCTGCAGGCAGCGATGAATCGGGCCCAGCGCCGCACCCAGGCATTCCGGTTCCAGCGGATGCACCTGGTACGCGCCGACGCTGTCGGGCGAGCAGCACACCACGCTTTCCAGCGCGCTGTCCTCGGGGAAGCACTTGGCCAGGGTCACGCGGCGCGCACCGGTCAGTTCGGCCAGGGTCAGCACCAGGCTGTGGTCGAGCGCGTCGAGATCGCGGTGATGGGTGAGCGCCGCCAGCGAATCGAGCACGCGCCATTCGTCGGGCGCCTCGACGGCCGCCGGCCGCGCCGTCAGCACCTCGCTGCACGGGTCGGCCAGCTCCAGGCTGTCTTCCTCGATGAATTCGTGCTCGATCACGGACACTCCCGGCGCCACGCGCCCGGACTCGGTTGCGGGGACCCGACTGGGCCCTCCAGTGTCGGTATCGGCCCCGCGGGGGCAGTCTTTAGCGCGGGATCAGGCCATCCCGCCGTTTACCCCGATCACCTGGCCGTTGATGTAGCCGGCCGCCTCCGAGCACAGGAACGCCACCAGTGCCGCCACTTCCTCCGGCGTGCCGGCGCGCTGGGCCGGCACCAGCTCGCGGATGCGTTCGGGCGGGAACGCGGCGTCGGCCATGCGCCCCTCGATCACGCCAGGCGCGACCACGTTGACGGTGATCCCGCGCGAGGCCATTTCGCGCGCCAGCGATTTGCTGGCGCCATGCAGCGCGGCCTTGGCGGCAGCGTAGTTGGTCTGCCCGCGGTTGCCCAGCAGCGCCGCGACCGAGCTGATCGACACGATGCGGCCGAAGCGCGCGCGCGCCATCGGCAGCAGCAGCGGCTGGGTGACATTGAAGAAGCCGTGCAGGCTCACGTCGATCACCCGGTGCCATTGCTCGGAGCTCATCCCGGCCATCGGCGCGTCGTCGTGGATGCCGGCGTTGTTGATCACCGCATGGATGCAGCCCTCGCCGAGCAGCACGTCCAGCGCCGCGCGGGTGACCTCGGCGTCGCTCACGTCGAAGGCGGTGGCCTGCGCACTGCCGCCGCCGGCGACGATTTCGCCGACCACCGCCTCGGCGCGATGCAGGCTGCGGTTCGCGTGCACGATCACGTGGTAGCCGCCGCCGGCCAGTGCCTGGGCGATGGCGCCGCCGAGCTCGCCGCTGCCACCGGTGACCAGGGCGCGTCGCAGGGAGGTGGGAGTGGGCATGGGCGACCTCGAATCAGGATTGGGGGTGGATCACCGCGGCGCGGCCGCGGCACAGCAGGCGGCCTTGGTGCTCGACGCGGAACGCATACTGGGCGCCGCCGTCGTCGGCGTACAGACATTCGGCATGGACGTCCAGACGGCCATCCAGATGGTCGACATGTTCCGCGAACAAGTCCACCTCGCGCAGGCTGACCAGCCGGCCGGGGCGCACCGTTTCATGGCCCCGCTCGCGCGCCAGCAATGCGCCATGCACGGCCATCGCCTGCGCACCGTACTCGGCCAGGTGCACCGCGTGCAGGCCGTGCCCGCCGCGCAGCGGGTTGTCCAGGCGCGCGTGACCGGCGCTGATGGCGTGGATGCCGCGCTCGTCCCACGCCAGTACCGCATCGAGCAGGCACATGCGGCCGGCGTGCGGGATGAGGTGGGCCCAGTCAGTCTTGTCGAGCATGCGGCGCCATCAGGATCGACAGGCAGAAGTGGAACGCCACGCCCAGGCTCACCGTGAGCCCGATCGCGCGCAACACCGGAATCGTCGCCCACGCCAGCATGCCGAACACCAGCAGCGCGGACAGCACGCAGACCAGGGTGGCGTGCAAGGTGCGCCGCTGCTCGGCCGGGTCGCCGGTGTCGCGCTCGAAGAACAGCGCGTAATGCAGGCCCAGGCCGCCGGCGAGGATCAGCGCGACCAGGTGGAACAGCGAGATCTCGATGCCGGCCACGCGTTCGACCGCCAGCACCAGGAAGGTTGCCAGCGTCATCGGCGCCAGCACGTGCCAGGCGCGGCGCGCGCTGCGCAAGGCGACCGAGATCGTCACCACCAGCAGCAGTCCGGCCGCCAGCAGCGCCTGCAGGATGCGCGTGCGATAGGCGGCCACCAGCGATTCGGAGGCGGCCTTGAGATCAAGCAGATGCACCGCGCCGCCGCGGTCCGCGCCGAGCGTCTGCAGCGCGGCGACGTCATGCACGCCGCTGACCGTGGCCAGGCCCAGCCAGTGGCCATCGCGCTGCACCAGCATCGCGGCCAGGCGCTGGCCCAGCGGCGTCTGCGCGTAGCGCTCGGGCGTCAGCGGCGGCAGCGCGCGTGCGGTTTCCACGTCATCGACGAACGGCTGGAACAGGTCGGCGCGGAACGGCATGCCCTGCAGCGCCCCGGCCAGCGCATGTTCGAGCATGGCGCGATCGGGCAACTTCTGCTGCCGCGCGCGCTGCTGCGCCACGGCAGGCAGGTAGCGCGAGGGCAGCTCGATCGCGTCGACCGCATGTCGCGCCACCAGCGCGTCGGCCTGCGGCTGCAGCGATTGCGACAGCGCCAGCACGCCCTGTTCGGTGGGTGCCTGCAACAACAGCAGGTAACGCACGTCCGGCGCGCCCAGCGCTTGGCGCAGACGCGCATCGTGCTGCAACAACGCGGTCGGCACCGGCGTCAGCGCAGCAAGGTTGTTCTGCCAGAACGGGCCCGGCGCCAGCGCCAGCATCGCCGCGATCGCCAGCGCCACCAGCAGCGAAATCCAGCGCGGGCGCGGCAGCCGGTCGAGCCAGCCGCGAGCACCGATCAACCAGCCCATCGCGGCCACGTCGCGCACGCGCCGCGGCAACAGATGCGGCAGCAGGTAGCGCGTGCTCAGGCCCGCCACCAGCAACCCCACGATGGTGAACACCGCCAACTGCTGCAGCCCGGCCACGCCGGAGGCGTAGAACGCGAGGTAGGCGATGCAGGCCGAGGCGATCGCGGTGAGCAGCAGCGGCCACAGGTCGCGCACGCTTTGCAGTGCGTCCTCGCCGGCGCGGCGGTGGCTGAGCACGCGGATCGGGTATTCCTGCGCCACGCCGAGCAAGGTGAAGCCGAACGCCAGAGTGATGCCGTGCACTTCGCTGAACACGAGGGTGAGCGCGGCGATGCCGGCCAGTGCGGCGCTGGCGATCGGCAGCGCGGACAGCAGCAGCGAGCTCACGCTGCGATAGGCCAGCAGCAGCAGCGCGATGAACCCCACGGTGGAGATGCGCCCGATCCAGTCGGCCTGGTGCCGCGTCTGCGCGCCGATCACCACGCTGAAGTAGCCCGGACCGCTCAGTTCCAGCCGCGCGTCGGCACTGCCGGGCAACACGTGGAACGCCTCGCGGATGCCGTCGATCGCCTGCTGCTGCGCGCCGGGGTCGAAGCCGGCGGCCACGGTCTGCACCAGCAGCAACGCTTCGTGCTGCGGGGTGAACCACACGCCGTCGCGCAGCTGGGGCGATTTCGCCGGCGCCCAGCGCTCGGCCAGTTTCAACGTCTCCAGCGTGGGATCGCGCGGCAGCAGGTTCTTCAGCAGGCTGGCGGCCGGCGAAGAGAGGTCGTCCAGCCGCTGCTGCAACTGATCGGCGAGATAGGCCTCGTCCAGCGGCTGCGTGTCCAGCGTGGGCGAGAGCAGGTAGCGATACGGCAGCAACCGGGGATCGAGCGACGCGAGGTCGAAGCTGCCGTTGAGCACCTGGCTGTAGCGCGCGTCCTTTTTCAGCGCGGCGGCGAGGCCCTGGCTCAAGCCGGCCAGTTGCCCGTCGGAAGCGCCGGAGATCGACAGCAGCAGCAAGCGCGAACCCGGCCCCTCGCCCACCTGCTCCATCAGCAGGCGCTGGTCCGGCGTGGTCGGCGCGGGCATGAAGCTGCGCAGGTCGCTGCTGACGTGCAGGCGCTGGCTCACGATCCAGCCGAGTCCGGCCAGCGCCAGCAGCCAGGTGACCAGCAGCGTGGCGCGGGCGCCGCGGTGCATGTTCAGGGCGAACCCGTGCACAGCGCCTGCAGCTCGGCGCGGGTCGGTTCGGCCGGCATCTTTTCGGCGAGCGGACCAAGCAGGTCGACCGCCAGGTCGCCGTCGGCCTCCTGCATGTGCATGCAGCGCGACTGGTCGCCCACGCCGTCGATGCGGATGCGCGCGACCGTCTTCGCCACGTGGGCGTCGCGCGGCACCAGGGTCAGCGTCCACGCGCCGGCGGCATCGCCTTCGCGCTGGATCTCGAACGCCTGCTCCAAGCGGGCAGCATCACCGCCGAGCAAGGCAACGAAGCTGTCCAGCAGCACCTGCAGCTGCGGCGCACGCTTGAGCGAAAAGTGCCGCGCCGGCTTGCCGTCGCGCTGCTGGGTCACTTCGCCGTCGGCGATCGTGGCGGTCTCCGCGCGAGGGTGCTCGACGCGCCGCTGCAGGCGGTCGTCGCCCAGCCAGGACAGTTGCCCGGAGACCACCAGCGGACGATCCAGCATCTTGAGGAAACGCGCCTCGGCGAACGCGGTGTGCGCCGGTGCCGGCTGGCGCAGGCCGGCGATCACGGCCTGGGTCGAGGTGGCCGCGACCGCCGGTTCAGACGCCCACGCGGTGACCGCCCAGCACGGCAGCAGCAGGTTCAGCAGCAGGCGGGTCTTGCCAGAAATCATAGAAGTTGAACCAGTTGTAGGGAGCGACGCGGATGTAGTGCTCCAGCCGTTGCGCGTAGCGCTCGAGCAGGGCGTCCAGCGCCGGCCCCCGATCATGCCGGGGAATCTCCACTCGTTCGCTGAACGGCTCGAACACCAGCCGGTAGCGATTGCCGCCGAGGTAAAGCCCGAAGCACAGTACCACCGGCACCTTGAGCGTATGCGCCAGCAACCACGGGCTGACCGGGAACGGCGCCGGCGAGCCCAGCAGGTCGACGCGGCGCAGCACCTCGTGGCCGCGGCCGCGGTCGGCCAGCATCGCCACCAGCGCGCCGTGCTGGCAGGCTTCGGCCATGGCCAGCGCGATCGAGGTGCCATCCTGCGCGGCGTCGATCACGCAGGCGCCCACCTCCGGCGCCAGCGCCTCCAGCAGCTCGGTCATCGCCGGGGTCTTCTGCTTGTCCAGCACCACCCGCAGCGGCAGCTCGGGCCGGCGCGCGCCGATCGCGCGCAGCGCCTCGAAGCTGCCCTGGTGCGAACCCAGCAGCAACACGCCGCGGCCCAGCGCAGCACGCTGTTCCAGCAGGTCCAGGCCTTGCGTCTCGAACTGGAACGGCTGCTCGCCGTGGGCGAGCAGGAAGATCCGGTCCATGATCGTGGCGGCGAAACAGTGGATGTGCTTCAGCACCTGCCATGGCGTGGCCGGGCGACCGAACACGCGCTGCAGGTAGCGCGCCGAAGCCCGGCGCTCCGGCCCGCGGCGGCAGTAGAAGTACAGCGTGATCGGATACAGGCAGCAGCGGCCCAGCCGGCGCCCGCCATGCAGGGCAATCGCGCGGATCAGCCACAGCGCGAAGCGGCCGCCGCCCTCGGGCCGGCTCTGCCAGTGTTCGCTGTCGCTCATGCCTCGCCCTCGATGACGCCACGCGCCAGCAGCATGCCGTCGCGCTCGATGCGGAAACGGACCCGCGAAGCCGATGCCGCGACGGGCATCAGTTCCAGCCGGGCCGCTTCGCCGGGCCGCAGCGGCGCCACGAATTTCGCCTCCGGCACGCGCACCAGCCGCTGGCCGCGCCACGCGCGCAGCGCCAGCGCCAGCTGCTCCAGCAGCAACACGCCGGGCACCAGCGGCTGTCCCGGGAAGTGACCGGGCAAGGCCGGATGATCGGCCGCGAACTGCAACGCCTGTGCGTACCCGCTCATGGCGAGACGCCGCCGTTGCCGTGCAGCAGCTGCGGCCAGCGCAGGGCCAGTTTCAGCAGCATGTCGTGCAGGCCGGGGTGGCTGAGATGGCGCAGGCGCCAGCGCCGCCAGGCGTACTCCAGCAGGAACGCCGCGCCCAGCAGCAGGTAGCAGCCCACGTGCAGCCATGCCGAGGCCCAGCGCTCGGGCACCGACCACGCCGACGTCACACCGAGGCGCGGCAGCAGCCCGTCGCGTGCGGCGAACAGCAGCAGGCCGGTCAACAGCAGCGCCTGCGCCGCCAGCAGCACGGTCCAGAACCAGGTGATCTGCCGCGCATAGCGCGCCACGCCGGGCTCGCGCAGCCGCTCGGCACCCTCGATCGCCACCACGAAACGCGCCACCAGCGGCTCGCCGCCGAGCAGGCTGCGGCCAAACCAGCATGCCAGCGCCACGTTGATCAGGATCGGCACCGCCTCCAGCAGCAGGTCGGCCAGCCCGAGCCGCGAGGCCAGCCACACGCCGGCCAGCATCAGCAGCCACAGCAACCACGGCAGCGGTCGGCGCGACTGCAGCCGCGGCAGCATCAGCACGCTGGCCAGCACCGCCAGCGCCAGCAGCGCGAAGATCGGCCGATGGGTGACCACCCCGGCGATGGCGAACACCGGATAGGCGAGCAGCAACCACAAGGCGTGGCGCCGCGAGGTCGGAACATGGGGGGATACGGCGGATTTCATGCGCGATTCCGCGACGACTCGGTCGGCACCGGCAGCTTGCCACGCGTGGCGCACGGTGGCGTGACGAAGGCGGGAAGCGCGGCGCCATGCAGCGCCAAGGCGTCCATGACCAGCCCGCACGACCGCTCCATCCCGCACCGACCGTTCAGGCGCGGTGCTGCTCGACGTGGCTCGACAGATTGCGCAGGCTGGCGAAGATCTGACGGTTTTCCGGGTTGTCCGAGCGCAGCTGGAAGCCGTAGCGCTTGGAGACGGCCAGGGCGATCTCCAGTGCATCGATGGAGTCGAGCCCCAGTTCGCCCCCGAACAGCGGTGCATCGGGGTCGATCTGCTCGGCATTGACGTCCTCGAGGTTGAGGCATTCCACCACCAGGGTGGCCAACTCGTGCTGCGCCTCTGTCTGTTCCGCCATGCTCGATTCCGTACGCCAGATGCATTGCCTCCCCCCGGTGGCAGTGGGCGCAGAGTGTAACATAGCGGCCTTGTCGTTCCGGTTGGCCAGCATGATCCAGGGATGTGAAAACCCGCAGGTGGAAGCTCGGGCGCGGCGGGCGCCGCAGGTGTCCTATCGCATGGCGGAGGTCGCCACCCTGCTGGAGGCGCCGGGCACGCTGGCGGTGCTCGGTTTCGACCCGGCCGTACCCTCCGGTGACGATCCGCGCCACCTGCAGGTGGCGCTGGCCAGCACCGATGCCCCCGCGCCGCTGGAACTGTGGCAGGTGGACGCGCCGGTGCGCTGCGGCATGGAAGGCGCGTTGCGCTGGTCGACCGGCGGCGGCTGGCTGTTCGCCGCGGTCGAGCTGGACGAACGCGAACACGGCGGCGCCCGCGCCACCGCAAAGCAGGCCTACGACTTGCTGCACCGGTTCGTCGCCGGCCGCGACGCACGGCACGTCCTGCGGGTGTGGAACTACATCGGCGCGATCAACGACGGCGAAGGCGATGCGGAACGCTACAAGCGCTTCTGCGAAGGCCGCGCCGCCGGCATGGGCGATTTCTTCGCCGAAGGTTTCCCCGCCGCCACCGCGATCGGCCACCTCGCGGCGGAACACCGCCTGCAGGTCTACCTGCTGGCCGGCGAGCAGGCCGGCCACCGGGTCGAGAACCCGCGCCAGGTCAGCGCATGGCGCTACCCGCGGCAATACGGCCCCACCCCGCCCAGCTTTGCGCGGGCGATGCTCCTGCCGGCCCGCGACACGCTGGCCATTTCCGGCACCGCCGCGGTCGTGGGCCATGCCTCGGCCCACCACGACAACCTCGATGCGCAGCTGGAGGAAACCCTGACCAACCTGGACGCGCTGCTGGCCAGCGCCGACATGCGCGCCGGCTTCGACACGCATTCACCGCTCAAGGTCTACCTGCGCCACGACGGCGACGCGCCACGCGTGCGCGACGCGCTCCGGCAGCGCCTGCCGGGCGTACCCCTGCTGCTGCTGCACGGCGACATCTGTCGCCGCGAACTGCTGGTCGAGATCGACGGCTGGCGCTACGTTTAGCGATGCGCCGGTTTCATCGGGAGTCCTTCGCCGATGGCTCCAGCGAATCCAGCAGCTCGATCATCTGGGAACGAACGTAGGGATTGGACGTTTTCCCGTGATCCGCAGCTTGCTGGTTCCTTACCGGCGACCGCATGAGCAATTTGCCGGTAGCGGCCTGGAATACCGAGATCACGGCCCTGTAACCGACCGTCGGCGCAAAGGACTCGCTGGACTGCTTGTACGAAGACGCCGAATAGCCAGGCGCCACCGAGGGGCGGTAGTCGATGGCCACCCGGTACGGCAAGGCGATCTCCGCGGCGCGCGACGCGGTGGCGGTGAACGCCGGATCATCGGAGTCCACGTTGTGGACGGTCACGTCGTGATCGCGGGCCCAGGCGAAAACCGCGTTGCCGACGTTGACGCAATTGACGCTGTCGCTGGTGCATGCCACGTAAAGCGAGAAGCGCGGGGTGTCGTCTGCGGCGAACAGTTGCAGCGATTGCAGTTGTCGTTGCTGGGCGCCACTTGTCGTCGAGCCGGCGCCAGCGCAACCGTAGAGCGCAATCGACGAAACCACGATCAAGCCATTCAGCCATTTCTGCATCACAGTCCTCCTTCCTTGCCGAGTGTCACGGTCGGAACACGCACGGGGCTCGTCGCGGGCGCGCAGATCGCGTGGCGCGAAAACAGCGCGAGCGGCCCTTCAGCTTTCGCTCCTCACTTCTGTTTCACCGGTCGCCGCCAGCCCTCGAACGTCTGCTGTCGGGCGCGCGCCAGAGTCAGCTGGCCTTCCGGCGCGTCGCGGGTGATCACCGAGCCGGCGCCGAGGGTGGCTTGCGCGCCGATGCTCACCGGGGCGACCAGGGCGCAGTTGGAGCCGATGAAGGCGCCGTCGCCGATGCGGGTAACGAACTTGTTCACGCCGTCGTAGTTGCAGGTGATGGTGCCGGCGCCGATATTGACGCCACGGCCGACCACGGTGTCGCCGAGGTAGGTGAGGTGGTTGGCCTTGCTGCCTTCGCCGATGCGGGTTTTCTTGGTCTCGACGAAGTTGCCCACGTGCACGCCGGCGTCCAGCTCGGTGCCCGGACGCAGCCGCGCGAACGGGCCGATCGTGCACGGGCCGTGAGTGACCACGCCGTCGAGATCGCAGTGCGGATGCAGCACGGTGCCGGCGGCCAGTTGCACGTCCTTCAGGCGAGTGAAGGCGCCGATGCGCACGTCGTCGCCGAGCACCACGCGCCCTTCCAGGATCACGTCGATGTCGAGCTCGACGTCGCGGCCGGCCTCGACCGTCCCGCGCACTTCCACGCGCAGCGGGTCGGCCATGCGCACGCCATCGCGAAGCAACGCGTGCGCGGCGCGGCGACGCCAGGCGGCTTCCAGCTCGGCCAGTTGCACGGGATCGTTGGCGCCGGCGGCTTCCACCGGGTCGGCGCACTCGACGCTGAGTGCGCCGCGGCCCTCGGCGGCAGCCATCGCGAAGATGTCCGTGAGGTAGTACTCGCCTTGCGCGTTGTCGCGATCGAGTTGCTTGAGCCAGCCGCGCAGGGCCAGCGCGTCGGCCAGCAGGATGCCTGTGTTGACCAGGTTGACCGCGCGCTGGCCGGCGTCGGCGCCCTTCTCCTCGACCACCTCGCGCACGTGGCCGTTGCCGTCGCACAGCACGCGCCCGTAGCCGGTCGGATCGGCCAGCCGCGTGGTGAGCAGGCTGAAGCCGCCTTCGGCGTCCAGCAGCTGGCGCAGCGTTTCCGCGCGGGTCAGCGGCACGTCGCCGTACAGCACCAGTACGCGTGCCGCGCGCGGCACGCCGGCGATCGCCTGCTCCACCGCGTGACCGGTGCCGAGCCGCTCGGCCTGCAACACCCAATGCAGGGCCTGCCCCGGCTCTGATCCGGGATCGTCCTGCCCGGCAAACGCCGCGCGCACCTGCTCGCCACAATGCCCGTAGACGACGTGGATGGCGGCTGGCTGCAAGGTTCGCGCGGTGGCGAGCACGTGCGCCAGCAGCGGCTTGCCGGCCAGCGGCATCAGCACCTTGGCGCGATTGGATTTCATCCGCGTGCCGGCACCGGCCGCCAGGATGATCACGTGCAGCGGCGTTGTTTCCATCGGTTGCGACCCCGTTCCGAACGAAGCAAAAGCATAGCAGCCGATGCCGCCGGTCCGGTGCGGCCGAGCCCTCGCCGCGGCTTGCGAAGGCGCATACAAAAGCGCAACGATCGCCGTGACAGACTGGTGCCGACAAGCAGCAAACAGACGAGGTGCAGCATGACGCGCATGACCGGAATCCATCCGTGCAGTTTCGTGGCCCTGCTTGCCCTGGCCGCGGCCGGCGGGCTGGCACCCGCGATGGCGGCGGCCGCGCCGCCGCCGACGATCGCCGTGGGCGAGCCCGTTCCCGGCGCGCGGGTCACCGTGAATTACGTCAATCCGGAGGAGTTCAGCGAGGCCCGGCAATACGGCCTGCAGGACCGCTTCAACGGGAGGAGCTATCTGGAGCCGCTGAAAGCCCATCTGATCAAGCGCGCCACGAAGATGCTGCCGGCCGGCGATCGCCTGGAGGTCAGCATCACCGACATCAAGCTCGCCGGCGGCTACGAGCCCTGGCACGGCCCGCAGCTGAGGTACGTGCGCTTCATGAAGGACGTCTATCCGCCGCGCATCGATCTCGACTTCAAACTGACCGACAGCAACGGCAAGGTGGTGCGCGAAGGTTCGCGCAAGCTGCGCAACCTGGGCTACCTGCAGAGTGGCGCCGCGCGCGTGGGCGATACCGATCCGCTGCGCTACGACAAGGCATTGATCGACAGCTGGCTGCGCCGCGGGCCGGAAAACCTCTAGCGGCAGGAATCCGGCCGCGGGGCCTCAGTGCTTGAGGTTCTTGCGCAGCCGCTCCAGCGCCTGCAACTGGGCCATCGCCTGGGTGAGCCGGGTCTGTGCCTCGGCCAGTTCGATCGCGTCGGTGCGGTTGGCCAGCGCGTCGCGCGCTTCCTTCATCGCCTGCTGCGCGGATACCTCATCCAGGTCCGCCGCCCGTGCGGCAGTATCGGCCAGCACGGTGACCACCTGCGGCTGCACCTCGAGGATGCCGCCGGAAACATAGAACTGCTGGCGCTCGCCGCCTTCCAGCAATACGTCGACATGGCCGGGCTTGAGTCGGGTGATCAGCGGCGCGTGGCGCGGCGTGATACCCAGCTCGCCCTGGTCACCGGTCGCCACGACCATGGTCGCCTCGCCGGAAAAAATCTCGGCCTCGGCGCTGACGATGTCGACTCGGATGGTTGTCATGGGGTCTCTCTCACTGCGTTCGTTCGACGGGAATGGGGAACAGGGAAGGGGAAAGGGTTGAAAGCAGGGCAACGCGGAACGGAGCAGCGTTTGCTTTTCCCATTCCCTATTCCCGATCCACGAAAGCCGCTCAGGCGGCTTTCTTGGCCCCCATCTCCTCACCCTTCTTGATCGCCTCGTCGATGCCGCCGACCATGTAGAACGCCTGCTCCGGCAGGTGGTCCACGTCGCCGTCGACGATCATCTTGAAGCCACGGATGGTTTCGGCCAGCGACACGTACTTGCCGGGCGAGCCGGTGAACACTTCGGCCACGTGGAACGGCTGCGAGAAGAAGCGCTCGCACTTGCGCGCGCGGTACACGGCCTGCTTGTCCTCTTCGGACAGCTCGTCCATGCCCAGGATCGCGATGATGTCCTTCAGCTCCTTGTAGCGCTGCAGCGTACCCTGCACGCGGCGGGCCACGTCGTAGTGCTCGGCGCCGACCACGTTCGGATCGAGCTGACGGCTGGTCGAGTCGAGCGGGTCCACCGCCGGGTAGATGCCGCGCGAGGCGATGTCGCGCGACAGCGTCACGGTGGAGTCCAGATGCGCGAAGGTGGTCGCCGGCGACGGATCGGTCAAGTCATCGGCGGGCACGTAGACGGCCTGGATCGAGGTGATCGAGCCGGTCTTGGTCGAGGTGATGCGCTCCTGCAGCACGCCCATTTCCTCGGCCAGCGTCGGCTGGTAGCCCACCGCCGACGGCATGCGGCCGAGCAGCGCGGACACTTCGGTACCGGCCAGGGTGTAGCGGTAGATGTTGTCGACGAAGAACAGCACGTCCTTGCCCTTGCCGCTCTCGTCCTTCTCGTCGCGGAAGTACTCGGCCATGGTCAGGCCGGTCAGCGCCACGCGCAGACGGTTGCCCGGCGGCTCGTTCATCTGGCCGTAGACCATCGCCACTTTCGACTCGGGCAGGTTGTCGATTTTGACGACGCCCGCGTCCTGCATCTCGTGGTAGAAGTCGTTGCCTTCGCGGGTGCGCTCGCCGACGCCGGCGAACACCGACAGGCCGGCGTGCTGGGTGGCGATGTTGTTGATCAGCTCCAGCATGTTCACCGTCTTGCCCACGCCGGCGCCGCCGAACAGGCCGACCTTGCCGCCCTTGGCGAACGGGCAGACCAGGTCGATCACCTTGATGCCGGTTTCCAGCAGGTCGTTCGACGCGGCCTGCTCGTCGTAGCTCGGCGCCTCGCGGTGGATCACCCAGTGATCCTTCGCCTCGATCGGGCCGACCTCGTCGATCGGATTGCCCAGCACGTCCATGATCCGGCCCAGGGTGGCCTTGCCGACCGGCACCTTGATGCCTTCGCCGGTGTTGCGCGCCATGAGGCCGCGCTTCAGGCCCTCGGTGGAGCCCAGCGCGATCGCGCGCACGATGCCGTCGCCGAGCTGCTGCTGCACTTCCAGCGTAATATCGGTGCCGTCGATCTTGAGTGCGTCGTACACCTGCGGCACCTGGTCACGCGCGAACTCCACGTCGACGACCGCGCCGATGATCTGAACAACTTTGCCCTGGCTCATGCTGATAGCTCCGGATGAATCTCTAAGTGTCTTGTCATAGCGCCGACGAAGCGTCGCTTCATTTGAGAGTGCAACCACGGATGGCTGCTTCTTGATCTTGCCCTGCGATCACGAATGATCGCTTCCCTTCAACAGTGCGGCCATGGATGGCCGCTTCTTGACTTGCTCTTGCAGGCATGGATGCCTGCACTCATACCGCCGCGGCACCGCCGACGATTTCCGATATTTCCTGCGTGATCGCCGCCTGGCGTGCCTTGTTGTAGGTCAGCGTCAGCGTGTCGATCACCTTGTTCGCGTTGTCCGACGCGGCCTTCATCGCGACCATGCGGGCGGCGTGCTCGCTGGCCAGATTCTCCAGCGTGGCCTGGTACACCACCGACTCGATGTAGCGGCCCAGCACGTGCTCCAGCACGGTCTGCGCGTCGGGCTCGTAGAGGTAGTCCCAGTCGTGCCCGGCTTCCAGCTTCACGCCCGCATAGGCCGACTCGCCGGCATCCTCATGCGCTTCCAGCTCGGCCGCCACCAGCGGCAGCGGCAGCAGCGCGTCGATGGTCGGCTTCTGCGTCATGGTGTTGACGAAGTCGCTGTAGGCGAGGAACACGCGATCCAGGCCGTTGGCCGCGTAGGCGTCCATCATCACCTTGATCACGCCGACCAGCTGCTCCAGCCGCGGTTTCTCGCCCAGGTGGCTGACCGTGCCGACCAGGTTGACGCCCTTGATGCGGCGGAAGAACGAGATCGCCTTCTGGCCGATCGCCACCACGTCGACCTGCACGCCCTGCTTCTGCCACTCGGCGATCGCCGGCAGCAGGCGGCGGAACAGGTTGGAGTTGAGGCCGCCGCACAGGCCGCGGTCGGTCGACACCACGATGTAGCCGACCCGCGCCACGTTGTCGCGCTCGACCAAAAACGGATGGCTGAAATCCGTGCTGGCCTGCGCCACGTGCGCGATCACCTTGCGCATCAGCCGCGCATACGGGCGCGAGGCGCGCATCAGGTCCTGTGCGCGACGGATCTTGGCCGCCGAGACCATCTCGAGCGCGCGCGTCACCTTGCGCATGTTCTGCGTGCTCTTGATCTTGGTTTTGATTTCGCGTCCGCTTGCCATCTTCTACTCGCTCGCTGTGCTCACTCGTGGGGTTGCGGATCCGGGATTCACGGAAACGGCGAACTCGCGTCCTGCCGCATCCCTGACCTCGATCCCGAATCCCGGCCCTCTCACCAGCTGCCGGTCTTCTTGTACTCGTCCAGCGAGGCCTTGAAGGTGGCTTCGATGTCGTTGTCCCAGGCGCCGGTGGCGACGATCTTCTTCATCAGTTCCTCGTGGGTCTGATGCATGAAGGCGTGCAGGCCCTTCTCGAACGGCAGCACCTTGTTCACCGGCAGGTCGTCGAGGTAGCCCTTCTCGGCGGCGTAGACCGACAGCGCCAGCTCGGCGATCGACAGCGGCGAATACTGCTTCTGCTTCATCAGCTCGGTGACGCGCTGGCCGCGATCAAGCTGGGCGCGGGTGGCCGGGTCCAGGTCCGAGGCAAACTGCGCGAACGCGGCCAGCTCGCGGAACTGCGCCAGCGCCAGCTTGACGCCGCCGGAGAGCTTCTTGACGATCTTGGTCTGCGCCGAACCGCCCACGCGCGACACCGAGATGCCGGCGTTGACGGCCGGGCGGATGCCGGCGTTGAACAGGTCGGTTTCCAGGAAGATCTGGCCGTCGGTGATCGAGATCACGTTGGTCGGCACGAATGCGGAGACGTCGCCACCCTGGGTCTCGATGATCGGCAGCGCAGTCAGCGAGCCGGTCTTGCCCTTGACCTCGCCGTTGGTGAACTTCTCGACATAGGCCTCGGACACGCGCGAGGCGCGCTCGAGCAGACGCGAGTGGAGATAGAACACGTCGCCCGGATACGCCTCGCGGCCCGGCGGGCGCTTCAGCAGCAGCGAGATCTGGCGATAGGCCACGGCCTGCTTGGACAGATCGTCGTAGACGATCAGGGCATCCTGTCCGCGATCGCGGAAGTACTCGCCCATCGCGCAACCGGAATACGGCGCCACGTACTGCAGCGCGGCCGACTCGGAGGCCGAGGCGACCACCACGATGGTATTGGCCAGGGCGCCGTTCTCTTCCAGCTTGCGCACCACGTTGGCGATCGACGAACGCTTCTGGCCGATCGCCACGTAGATGCATTTGATGCCCGAATCGCGCTGGGCGATGATCGCGTCGATCGCCAGCGCGGTCTTGCCGGTCTGGCGGTCGCCGATGATCAGCTCGCGCTGGCCGCGGCCGACCGGGATCATCGCGTCGACCGACTTGTAGCCGGTCTGCAGCGGCTGGTCGACCGACTTGCGCCAGATCACGCCCGGCGCGACCTTCTCGACCGGCGCGGTGAGCTTGGCGTTCAGCGGGCCCTTGCCGTCGATCGGATTGCCCAGCGCATCGACCACGCGGCCGAGCAGTTCCGGGCCGATCGGAACTTCGAGGATGCGGCCGGTGGTCTTGGCGGTGTCGCCCTCGCGCAGGTGCTGGTAGTCGCCCAGCACCACCGCGCCGACGGAGTCGCGCTCGAGGTTCAGCGCCAGCGCAAACGCATTGCCCGGCAGCTCGATCATTTCGCCCTGCATCGCGTCGGCCAGGCCGTGGATGCGCACGATGCCGTCGGACACGCTGATGATCGTGCCCTCGTTGCGTGCTTCGGCGCCGAGCTTGAACTGCTCGATGCGGCTCTTGATCAGTTCGCTGATCTCGGACGGATTCAGTGTGGTGCTGGACATGGTCATCTATCCCGGAAATGAAAAGCTCTTGTTGAACAGTCCGGCCCGGATGGCCGGCCTTGCTCTTCGCGAGATGGATCTCGCGTGAAACCAATCTGTCCGACCATGGAGGGTCGGGTTTTGCTCGTCGCGAAAATGGACTTCGCGTGAAACCAAACTGTCCGGCCCGAACTGCCGGTATTGCCTTTCGCGAAGCTGGCTTCGCGTGAAACTACTGGCTCAATGCGCCAGCCAGCTTGGCCAGCCTGCCGCGCGCGGAGCCGTCGATCACTTCGCTGCCGGTGTCGATCACCGCACCGGCCAGCAGCGAGGCATCGACCTGGGTATCCAGTTCGATCTCGCGCTTGAAACGGCGCTTCAGCGAAGCCTTGAGCTGCTCGGTCTGCGCTGCGTCCAGCGCCATCGCGCTGGTCACCTTGACCAGCAGCTGCGACTCGGATTCGCGCTTGAACGTCTCGTACAGCTCGGCCACCTCCGGCAGCAACGCAAGGCGTCGCTGCTCGGCCATTTCGGCGAGGAACTGGCCGAATGGCGCATCGGCGGCGATGCCGGCCGGCAGATGCAGCGCGACGAGCTGCGCGGGCACCACCCGCGGATCGTTGCCGAGACCGGCCACGCGCGGATCGGCCGCGACCGCGGCGGCGAACGCCAGCGCCTGCGACCACGCGTCCAGCGTGCCGGCGGCATGCGCCACTTCGAACGCGGCGCGGGCGTAGGGACGGGCGAGGGTGATTGCCTGGGCCATCGATCAGATCTCGGCCGCGAGCTGGTCGAGCAAGGCCTTGTGCGTCGACGCATCGACCTCGCGCTGCACGATCCTGCTGGCGCCGGCCACGGCCAGCGCACCGACCTGCTCGCGCAGCTCGTCGCGCGCGCGCTGGGCCATCGAGGCGATGTCGTCCTGCGCCGAAGCCTTCAGGCGATTGATTTCGCTGACGGCCTCGCCACGGGCCTTTTCGATGATCTGGTTGGCCTGCTGCTGGGCCTTGTCGATGATCTCCGAGGCTTGCAGGCGGGCCTGCTTGATCTCGGCCTGCACCTTGGAGTCGGCAGCCTTCAAGTCGGCATGCGCGCGCTCGGCCGCATTCAGGCCTTCGGCGATCTTGAGCTGGCGCTCTTCGATGGCCTTGTTGAGATACGGCCAGATGAAGTGCACACAGAACCAGATCAGGATGGCGAATGAAATCATTTCGCCAATCAAGGTCGCGTTGAAATCCATCGCTGCGTTACCTGCAAATACGGGTTGAACCGAACCCGGGCGTCAGGACGCCCGGGTCGAAACGGCGGCGCTGTGCGCCGCCACGTGACTCAGGCACCGGCAAGCTTGGACAGCAGCGGGTTGGCCACGGCGAAATACATCGCCAGCGCCACGCCGATCAGGAACGCCGCGTCGATCAGGCCGGCGAGCAGGAACATGCGGCCCTGCAGCAGCGGCACCAGTTCCGGCTGGCGTGCAGCCGCTTCGAGGAACTTCGAGCCCATGACGCCGATACCGATACAGGCACCGAGCGCACCGAGGCCGATGATCAGGCCCAGCGCGATGGCGGTGAAGGACTGCACTTGAGCAATTTGAGTGATGAGTTCCACGACGGTCTCCTGAGAAAAGCAAACTGGGAATGGCAAAAACGGATGAAACGAAGGATTCGACAACAGCCAATCAGTGGTGATCGTGCGCCATCGAGATGTACACGATCGTCAGCACCATGAAGATGAAGGCCTGGATCGAGATGATCAGGATGTGGAAGATGCCCCACACCGTGTAGCCGATGATGCCCGCGCCGTACAGGGCCCAGCCGGCCAGGCCGGCGCCGGCACTGAACAGGCCGGCGATCAGCATGAACACCAGCTCGCCGGCATACATGTTGCCGAACAGTCGCATCGCCAGGCTCACCGGTTTGGACAGCAGCTCGACCACGTTGAGCAGGAAGTTGGGCAGCCACAGGAACGGGCTCGAGCCGAACGGCGCGGTGAACAGCTCGCGCATGTAGCCGCCGGCACCCTTGGCCTTGAAGCTGTAGAAGATGATCAGCACGAACACCGTCAGCGACATCGCGAAGGTCATGTTGATGTCGGCGGTGGGCACGGCGCGGAAGTGGCCGACGCCGAACTTCTCGGTGATCCACGGCAACAGGTCGACCGGCAGCAGATCCATGGCGTTCATCAGGAACACCCAGACGAACACGGTCAGCGCCAGCGGACCCAGCACGCGGCGGTCGCCGTGGAACACGTCCTTGACCTGGCCATCGACGAACTCGAGGATGATCTCGACAAAGGCCTGACCCTTGGAAGGTACGCCGGCCGTCGCCTTGCGTGCCTTCAGCCAGAACCACATGCAGAACAGCACGCCGAGCGCCAGCGACACGCTGACCGAGTCGAGGTGCACTGCCCAGAAGCCTTCCTTGCTCGCGTGCGGAACAAGATGCTGCAGGTGGTGCTGGATGTATTCGGTAAGCCCGCCCGACTCGCTCGCCATGCTTCAACCCTTGAATCTGAACGCCAGCAGATAGACCGCGTAGGCAGCCACCAACCCCGTGATGGCGGCCAGTGGCGGCAACTTGAATTGGAACAGGATCACGACCAGCCCTCCGACGATCACGATCCATTTCAGGAGCATGCCCGCCAGCAGCCGACCCAGCGCCAAGCCCGCGCCGCCGATGCCGCTGAACATCCGCGCCGACATCACCGCGGTACCCAGCGCCACCACCACCGCGCCTGCCGCGGCCGACACCGCTTCACGACGCCCCAGCGCAAGGAAGGCGAGTCCCGCCAGCAAAGCCACCGCGAACTGCAGCGATGCGATGCGCAAGGCGAGGCGCCGACCCGAGGCCAGGTTGTTGAGCAAGTGACGTCTCCGCGCGCGCCCTTGTCAGGCGACGCGATCCAGTCACCCGCCACGATCCGAATCCGTAAAAGTATATCAGTGCGCCGATTGCCCGGACAAGCCGCGAAGCCTGCCAATCGCCGCCGCGCCCGCCAGCGCACAGCTTGGCGCGAGGCCTGCGACGATCTGCCGCGATCGCACGATCTTGCGCACAAAAGAAGGCCGGACATCCCTGTCCGGCCTTCTCGAAGCTTTGTACCGCTGCACGGCAGCCGCGAATTACTTGGCGGCGGCCTTCTTGCCGGCGACCGGCGCGGTCACGGCGTCATTGGCCGCCTGGCGCTGCTCCTGCACCAGCGCGGTCAGCGACTCGGCGGTCTTCTGGGTGATCGACAGCACTTCCTGCGACACCGCCACGGCGCGCTCGGCATTCTCGCGGCTCAGGCTGCTGCCCTTCTCCCACAGGCCGCGCAGGCCGTCGACGTCGCGGGTTTCCATCACGTCGGTGACGAACTCGGCGGAGACCTTGGTCTGCTCCTCGAGCGCCTTGAGCTGCAGCTCGGCAACCTTCTCCAGCCCCTTCAGGGCCAGCGAATGCGCCTTGAACGCGCTGTCGGTGAACTGCTTGGTGAACGCAAAAAGCTGGTTGTTGAATTGCTGGGTCATGGCTTGTTCCTCGGGTGGAGGTGGGGTAGTGGCAGCCACTCTAGCAAGACTTCTGTTGCAATGCAACATGAATTTCCCGGAATCGCCAGACCAGTCGGCAAATGTTCATCCTGTACGCCAACTTGCGGAAATCACCCGCATAACGCAACGCGTCAGAAATCGGCCCGGCTGCAGCTGGCCCCCGAGGTGCAGGTCTCGTGCACCACCACCTTGTCCAGCCCCGCCAGCCGCGGCTCCAGCCGCTGCCAGATCCAGCGCGCCAGCATCTCGCTGGTCGGGTTCTCCAGCCCCTCGATGTCGTTGAGATAGTGGTGGTCGAGCTGGTCATACAGCGGCTGGAAGGTCGTCTTCAGCTCGGCAAAGTCCATCACCCAGCCGAGCCGCGGGTCCGGCTCGCCGGAAACATGAATCTCGACGCGGAACGAATGCCCGTGCAGCCGCGCGCATTTGTGGCCTTCCGGCACGTGCGGCAGGCGGTGGGCTGCTTCGAGCTGAAACACCTTGAAGATGTGCATGGCGACGTCCGCGCGGATGGACACGTCGGCGGGACAGACACGCGCGACACGTTTGGTGGCTATGGGTGGACTCGAACCACCGACCCCAGCATTATGAGTGCTGTGCTCTAACCAGCTGAGCTACATAGCCATTGGGAAGCCGCCGCGGGGCGATCGCCGGCGGGGCGCGGAAGTGTAGTGGGCGTGGCGCGTTCGTTCAAGTCGGCGAGCTTGCCGCTGCTTTGCGGGCTGTGGTTGAATCGGGGCAGGATCGCGCGGCCCTTTTGCCGCCGGTTCGCGGGGCCAAGCCCCGGGAGGCGACGCATGATTGATGTAGATGGCTACCGTCCGAACGTGGGGATCGTGCTGCTCAATGCAGACGGCCAGCTGTTCTGGGCGCGCCGGGTCAATCGTGACGGCTGGCAGTTCCCGCAGGGCGGCATGCGCACCGACGAAACCCCGCTGGAGGCGATGTACCGCGAGCTGGAGGAGGAAACCGGCCTGGCGGCACACCACGTGGAAGTGATCAGCGCCACCCACGGCTGGCTGCGTTATCGCCTGCCCGAGCGCTACGTGCGCCGGCACCAGCGCCCGACCTGCATCGGCCAGAAGCAGGTGTGGTTCCTGCTGAAGCTGGTCGGCGGCGAGGAGGCGCTGAAGCTCGATGCCAACGAGAAGCCGGAGTTCGACATCTGGCGCTGGGTCGACTTCTGGTACCCGGCCGCGCACGTGGTGAATTTCAAGCGCGACGTGTACGCGCGGGCACTGCGCCACTTCGCGCCGCTGGTGGAGGATTTGTTCGGCATGGAGATCGGCACCACGCCGCCACGCGAAGACGCCGACACACCCGTCGGGGGCCCGCGCACCGGACGCGCGGCGGCCTGATCCCGGCCTCCTTCCCGTCACGCTGCGCAACGCCCATCCCGCGTTCGCCGCCGCACGCGCTGTCGTATAGTGCGGCGATTCCAGGGGAAGGAAACAGGGGATGGGTACCCAAGCCAGGCTTCGCGTCGCCCATCGGTGGATGGCGGCGGGCGTACTGCTGATCGCCAGTGTCGGCGTCGCCCGCGCCATCGGCCCGCGCGACGCGCGCAACGGCGAGGAGTGCCGCGCCCAGGTCAACGCTCACTTCGACGCGGTCGAGGCGGAGATGCTGGCGTACGGAAACTACAGGGGCATCGCGGTGACCGAAGACGAAGGCCGCGGCCCCATGTTGCTCGATTGCAAAGGGTTCGAGGATAGCCTGCAGGGCGAGCAGATCGCAGCCGCGCTGCAGCGATTGTCGTTGGCGATCGACACCTTGCGCACGGGCCACGCGCTCACGGCGGCCACGATCGAACAACTGGCAACCGATCGCGCCGGCATCGAGGAGATGTCGCCACAGCCCTATCGCCACGAATACCTCCTGCAGTATGCCGATTACCAGCGCTACCTGTCGTTGGAGACGACCCGCGCCGCCATGGCCCCCACGGGCGACTCGCCCAAGGCGATCCATCGCTGCGGCACGCCTGACCATCCGCTCTTCAGCGATCAACCCTGTGCGTCCCATGGGTCGACCCCGCACGCCGCGCTCGCGGAAACCTGCCACGGTTTGCGCGAACATCTGGCGGACAGCAAGCGCGCCTACGACGCGGCCGCCGCCGCGCTGGTGGCAAGCGCGGATGACGCCGGCGACGGCTGGCGCGCCATCGAAGCGCGGCGCCGCAAGTCTCTCTCGGATCTGCGCTGGTACGGCGATCGCGCCCGCCTGCAGGGCTGCCCTCCGTGATGGGCCGGTTCGCCTTTCTGATGCTGCTCCTCGCCGGCGTGCTCAGCGCAGGCCCAGTGTCCGCGCAATGGCATCCCACGGCGGGCCACCTGCAACCGTTTGGCGGTTACCTGACACCGCTGCGCGGAGGCACGGTGGACGTGCTGTCCGACGGCAGCGTCCTTGCCTACGGCTACGGCATGTCCGCCAACGAGTGGCGCGCCGAACAGGACCAGAACGACGCCTTGCGCCTGCGTCACGGCATGGAAAGCGGGCCGGACCCTTCGCCCAAGCTCTACGATCCCGCCGCCGGGGGCTGGGTGCGCGTACCGCGCGCGCCGCAGTGTCCGGACGGCCATGTCTACCTGCACACCAGCACCGTGCTGGCCGACGGCCGGCTGCTGATCGCCGGCGGCCTGTGCGACGTGGCGCAGGCCTTGAACGATTCGGCGCCGTATCCGCCGTATGCAGGCATGTCGATCTGGGATCCGCTCAAACGACAGTGGCAATCGGCGCCCGCGTTGGCGCAGACGCGCATCTTCCATACCGCCACGGGGATGCCCGATGGCAGCGTGCTGCTGATCGGCGGCGAAAGCGATCCGCAGTTGCCGCACGATGGCAGCGGCGTGCTTGCCAGCGTGGTGCGCTATGCAGGCGGCAAGCTGGTTGCCGCACCGAGGATGGCCACCGCGCGGGCCAAGCACAGCGCGACGGCGCTGTCCGACGGCAGCGTGCTGGTGCTCGGTGGCCTTGATGACACCAATCATCCGCTGGCTTCGGCCGAACTGCTCGACGCCCGCGGACAGGCCTGGCGAACGCTGCCACCGATGCACGTGGCACGCTACGCGCACACCGCCACCCTGCTCGCCGATGGCCGCGTACTGGTGGCCGGCGGCATGGGCGAGGATGGCCGGCCGCTGCGTTCGGTGGAGCTATGGGACCCGCGCAGCGGCGCATGGATCGAGGGCGCGGAGCTCCCGGTGGGGCTGTACGGCCACGCTGCGGTGCGGCTGGCCTCCGGTGCCGTACTGGTCGCCGGCGGCACCTGGCTGCAGCCGGTCCAGGGACAATCCTCGCCGTGGGCGTGGTTGTGGGATCCGCATTCGCAAGGTTGGCAACTTGCCGGAACCACTTCTCCCAGCGTGGGCAACGACGCGCCGCAGCCGCTCGGCATGGTGGCGCGATCCGATGGCAGTGCGTTGATCTTCACCGCCAACGGGGTGTTGCGCTGGTCACCCGAGACACCGGCTGCGGAGGTGCCCGCTTGGCGATCGACGCCCGCGATCGACGCGCTGCCCGGGCATCGCGTGATTCTGGTGGGCTACCTCGCCGACGATTTTCGCGGGCTGCCGGTGGCGCGCATCTGGAACGCGCGCACCGATCGCTGGAGCAGCACCGGCCCGCTGGAGGCGGACTCGGCGGGACACCCCGCGGCCTTGGCGCTGCGGTCGGGGGATGTCCTGTATGTAACGATGAAATCGCGGCACGAGTTGCAGTGTCACCGCTGGTCCGCTCCCATCAACCGCTGGTCCGGCTGCGGCGGCGCGACCTTGCAATACCTGGCCGATTCACGGCCGCAACTGGGCCTGTTGCCGGACGGGCGCGCGTTTGCCCTGGTCAACATGCACGAGGCCGCGGTGCTGAACGAGCGCACGGCGCGCTGGACGATCTGGCGCGTCGACTGGCACGACAAGGGGATCACCTACGGCGCGCCGGTGCACGGCCAGCAGCCGCTAGCCACCATCACCGACCCGACAGGACGCGAAAGCTTCGAGATCAACGACGCTGGCGCCCGCTTCGTGCACGCCGATGGTTGGCGGGCCACCGCGATGCTGTGGAACGCCGGCACCGGCTGGTGGGATTACGTGTTGATGGGGCGCCAGATGGGCGCCGACGCGCAGCGCCTGCCCGATGGCTGCGCCATCTCGACGTATCCGGTGGCGCTGTATCGGCCGGCGGATGCGCGGGTGTTCGCGCTGTCCGACCCTGGCTTCGGCAGCACCAGCCACGTTATGGCGGTCCTCGATGACGGCACCGTGGTGGTGGCGGGGCCGGGCCGCGACACGCTGGCAGCGGGCGCCGGCTTTTTCCATCGCCAGGCAAGCTGCCGCGGCTTTGCCCCGCCACCGCCGGGCGATCGCTACATCTCGCCCACCGTCGCGATGAAGCCGATCGCGCCGCCACCCACGGCTGCTGCGCCCGTGGCGAAGGCGGCGGCGCCGCGTGGACAGCAGCACTTCAGCTGGGACGGCATCGGCAACGTCAAGTGGGTCATCCTCGCCTGCCTGGGTTCGTGGCTGGCCTATCGACTGTTGCGCCGCGTCGCCTGGCCGCGCTTGCGCGGCGGCTATTCGCTGGCCGCCCGGTTGCTGGTGTATGGCGGGCTGGCCATCGTGCTGATGCCGTGGGTGCTGTCGCTGTCGACCTGCGTGCACCGCGTGCCCAAGGCCGATTGGGAACGCATGGGCGTGGCCGCACGCGAGACCGCCAAGGTGATGATGACGCCGAGCCAACGGCCATGCGGGCTCATCGGCCTGTGGTCGTCCACGCACAAAAGCATCATGCGGCGCATCGAATTGCGCGACGACGGTCGCTACGTGATGACCCCCAGCGCGTTCGACCGGCGCTCGACCGCCGGCTTTACCGGCCGCTGGAAAGTACAGGCTGACAAGATCGTGTGGCAGCCCGACGGGAGTGGCGTGATCGACGTCAACGCAATGCTGGAGGCAAGCGACGGCCGCTTCCAGGTGATCGAAACCGATGGCGCACCGACCCGTTTCGAGCGCATCCAGGCGAAGCCATCGACGCAGTGCGACAAACCCGCAAGCCAGGCACGGGAGTGATCGGATGACGCCCACGGTTCGATGGACGATCACGCTGCTGCTGGCGGCGACAGGCGTGTTTTCCGCCCGCGCGGACGACGCGGTCTACAAGTGCCGGGGCGACGTGTTCCAGGACCATCCCTGCGACGGCGCGGTCCCGGCTGCGCCTGCATCATCGACCGTGCCGCCCCCGCCTGCTTACGACGAGCGGGCACTGGAGCGCGAACTCGACCGGTTGCAGGCGCTGGGCGTGGGCATGATCCAGCGAACCCTGCCCGAGACGCAGCCGCCGCGGGTGGCGCCGGTGTCGAAGATGCACGGCTTGTTCAAGCCGGAACCGCGCCTGTCCCGCATGGCGCGCGAGTTGCGCGACCGGGCGATCACCGCGCGCATGCAGGCACAGGCCGAGCACGGCAATGCGGTATCGGCCGCAAAGCTTGGCCAGGCGATCGAACAACAGGAGCAGGACTGCGGCGGCGAACTGGAGAAGCTGCCCACGGTGGGCATGAGCGATGAGGCCTTCCGCCAGTGCACCATGCTGGCCCGCTTTGGCGAGGTGGACCAGATCGTGGTGAGTCAGGCCGACGGCGTGGCGTTGCGGCTGTACGTATTCCCCACGGCCGGGGTCCGCGTGTATTCCATCGGCGGCGTGGTGACCGCGATCAAGCCGTGAGCGGAGGGCCCACGCGGCGGGCAAGACCGACGCGCTGAACGGACGACCGCCCCGCCCAGTCGATTGTTGACAATCGTTCGCATTCGCGTTCTCATATGCGTCATGTACGTCTGCATGTGCAATGCCGTCACCGACCACGACATCCGCCGCGAAGCGGCCGATGGCGTGCAGACTTTTGCCGAATTGCAGGCGCGCACCGGCTGTTCGGACTGTTGCGGCTGCTGCGGCGACGAAGCCCGCGCCACCTTCGAGCAGGCTCGCCGGCAGGTGCTCTGCCAGCTTCCGCTCGTCGCCGCCTGAGCCGACCTCGGGCTTCGCGCCCGGCGGCAAACCATTGGCATTCTCATTTCCGTCCTGACCGTCGCGGAGTTTGTATAGTCCGTGGGTCCGTCGCGATGGAGGAAAGGCCATGAAGGGTGATGCCAAGGTCATCGAGTTTCTCAACAAGGTGCTCTACAACGAGCTGACCGCGATCAACCAGTATTTTCTGCATGCCCGGATGTACAAGAACTGGGGCTACACCGAGCTGGCCGAGCACGAATACAAGGAGTCGATCGACGAGATGAAACACGCCGATCGGCTGATCGAGCGCATCCTGTTCCTCGACGGGCTGCCCAACCTGCAGCGGCTGGGCAAGCTGCGCATCGGCGAGCATCCGGTGGAAGCTCTGCAGGGCGACCTGGACCTGGAGCTGGCCGCCACCGTCGACCTGCGCGAAGCAATCGCCTACAGCGAAGGCATCGCCGACTACATCAGCCGCGATCTGTTCAAGCACATCCTGCATGACGAGGAAGAACACATCGACTGGCTGGAAACCCAGTTCAACCTGATCAAGGACATCGGCGCGGAACGCTATCTGCAGAGCAAGATGCAGAGCTGACGCCGGTCGCGCAGCGCGCACGCCGCCACGGCGCATCCGCGCGGGCGTGCGCCCGTTCCTTGACGCTTTCGTCACGCCCGGGCTATACCTCGGGTTTTCCGGGAACGTCCTCCCATGGGTTCACGACCACCTCCGCGTCTCGTGGTGCGCAGGCACGACGACGTCGGCCATCGCTGGCGCCGCCTGGGGTGGGGTTTGGCGTGGTTGGCCAGCCTGCTGGCGGTGGGCGCGGCGGTGCATGTGCTGGGCGTGCGCGGCACGCCGGCAGTAGTCGACCACAAGCAGCAGCGTGCGCTGCTGGCCGAGGTCGACGATCTCAAGCAGCAGGTGGCGAACCTGCAGCGCGCCGGCCAGGTCAACGAGGTGGCCACCAGCGCCTTGCGCGGCACTCTCGCGCAGCGCGAGAAGGAGTTGAGTGCGCTGCGTTCGGACCTCGGGTTCTATTCGCGCCTGGTCGCCGGCAACGATCAGCGCCAGGGCCTCAAGCTGCAGGAGGTGAAGCTGCAGCCGATCGCCGGTTCGCGCGGCTGGACGCTGATCCTCAGCCTGACCCAGAACGCCAAGCGCGGCGCCGAGGTCAACGGCCATGCCACGGTCAGCGTGGAGGGCATGCGCAAGGACAAGGTCGTGACGCTGGACTGGCCGGCGCTGGGCGACGGCGCGCAGAAGGACGGCCTGCCGTTCCGCTTCACCTATTTCCAGCAGTTGCAGGGCACGATCGTGCTGCCCGCGGATTTCCGGCCGACACGGCTGCGCATCCGCGTCGATCCGGCCAGCGGCGAGACCTTCAGCCGCACCGTGGCGTGGAGCGCCGCCTTGTCCGGCAACATCACCACCGCCGAGGGAGACCGAGATGCTCAACCGTAGACGCAGCGACCGCAACCGCGGCAGTTCCGAAACCAGCCTGATCGCCCGCGGCACGGTGATCCGCGGCGACTTGCGCTTCAGCGGCGCCTTGCACCTGGACGGACGCATCGAAGGCACCGTGCTGGCCGAGGGCGACGATGCCATGTTCACTCTGAGCGAGCATGGCGAGGTGGAGGGCGAGGTGCGCGTGCCGCAGGCGGTGATCAACGGGCACATCACCGGCGACGTGTACATCAGCGTGCGGCTGGAGCTGGCGCCGCTGGCGCGCATCGACGGCGACCTGCGCTACCACACGCTGGAAATGGCTGCCGGCGCCCAGGTCAACGGGCACATGGCGCGCCAGGCCGAGCCGGCGCAGCGCGCGCTGGCGGCGCCGGCGACCGACGCCACCGGCAGCGACGAGGAAGCCTTGCCGGCCTGACGCGCTATGCTTGCATCTGTCCGCCTTCATCCCCATTCAGATCGCCATGGAAACCATCGTCGCAATCCCCGATTACCGCAGCGGCGGCGCTCCGCTGGAGTTCACCGCGGCCGCCGCGCACAAGGTGCATGAGCTGATTGCCGAGGAAGGCAATCCGCAGCTGAAGCTGCGCGTGTATATCTCCGGTGGCGGCTGCTCGGGGTTCCAGTACGGCTTCACCTTCGACGAGGCACAGGCCGAGGACGATCTGGCGGTCGAGCGCGAGGGCGTCACGCTGCTGTGCGATCCGCTGTCGCTGCAGTACCTCACCGGCGCGCAGATCGACTACGCCGAGAACCTCAGCGGCGCGCAGTTCGTGATCAGCAATCCGAACGCGAAGACCACCTGCGGCTGCGGCTCCTCCTTCACCGCCTGACCTCCTCGCCATGGACCAGGCCAGGCTGCCGCGCCCCAACACCTTCGCCGGCCTGAGCCTGGTGCTCGACCGCATGGCCGAGCATCGCGACGAGGCGACGTGGGTGGCCGCGCAGGCACGCGCCGACACGGCTCGCTACCTGCTGCTGGATGCCACCGGCGAGGCCTATCTCCGCCGCGACGACGACGCGCTGCGCTGGCTCACCGCCGCCGAACGTACGCAATGGCTGGCCGACACGCGTGCCAGCTTGCTCGGCATCGCGCACGGGCGGCCGCACTTCCTGCTGGTAGTGAGCGATCGCGAGCAGGGCGACGCGCTGGAAACCGCGCTGGACGCACGCCGCATGAGCCTGCGCAGCGCCGGCCTGTTGCTGCCTGCGGACGAGGCCGGCCTGTTCGCCTATGCCAAGGGGCTGTCGCACTGGCAACGTGAGACGCAGTTCTGCGCGTACTGCGGCGGGCCGTTGCAGCTGGTGGCCGCCGGGCATCGGGCGCAATGCCGCAACCCCGATTGCGCGCGACTGCATTTCCCGCGCACCGATGCGGCGGTAATCATGCTGGTGGAGCACGACGGCGCCTGCCTGCTGGGCCGCCAGCCCGGCTGGCCGCCGCACCGCTATTCCACCCTGGCCGGCTTCGTCGAGCCGGGCGAGGCGCTGGAAGATGCCGTGCGCCGCGAGGTGGCCGAGGAATCGGGCGTGATCGTGGACGAGGTGCGCTACCACTCCTCGCAGCCTTGGCCGATGCCGGCGTCACTGATGGTCGGCTTCATCGCCACCGCGGTATCGCGCGAGATCCGCATGCGCGACCTCGAACTGGAGGATGCGCGCTGGTTCACCCCGCAGCAGATCGTCGACGGCATCGCCGACGGCAGCTTCCTGCCGTCCACACGCTTGTCGGTGTCCTACCGGCTGCTGGCGCACTGGCTGCACGGGCGCGCCGGACTGGACCTGGACGCGTTGACCGCCGTCGCGCCCGTCGCCTGATCCCTTCCGGCGGAACTCCATCGCGGCGCGCGGGTCGTTGTCCGGGTACCCGGCCACGGATGGACCTCTCCCATGCACCCGACTCACCGCTTTCCGGCAGCGATGCGCGCATCGAGCGGGCGCGTCGCCATCCACGTGGCGGTGATCGGCGTGCATCTGGCGGCATGGCTGGTCTGTTTCCATGCCAGCCCGCGCGTCTGGCGGCCCGCCGCACTCTGGCGCCATCCGCCATCGACGCCGCTCACCCTCCGGTTGCTGACGGTGGTGGCCACGGCCGCACCGCCCAGGCGGCCATCGCGGCGTCCTTCGGTACGGCGCCCTCCGCCGCCCCGAGGCATCGTCACGTCACCGACGCCCACACCGCTGCCGGCGACGTCACCGGCGCGCGAGCGCAGCGCGATCACCACCAAAGCCGACGTACCCGGTTACGTCGCCGGCGGCAATCTTCTGCGCGGCGGGATGTCCATGCCGCGCCCGGTCCGCCTGCCCGGCTCCTCGACGCCGATCGTGGAGGGTTTCCGCATGGTCGACCCGCGCATGCAGGGCGTCGGCGGCGCCGTGCGCACGGTGCAGGCGCTGTTCGGCGTGGTCGACCCGCACTGCATGGACGTGGAGGTCTGGCGCGGCATGACGCCGGCCGAGCAGTTGGCCCGGCACATCAGCTCCACCGACGTCGAACGCACCGCCGAGCGCTACCACTGCGGGCCCGGCTGAGCGGCGAGCGCCAGCGGGCTGCACACGCGCTCGTTACAATGCGGCCATTGTCCGGGAGTGCGTCACCATGGCCATCCGTCTGCTCGTTGCCCTGATCGCCCTTGGCCTGCTGCATGTCTCGCCGCAACTGGCCAGCTGGCGCCGCGACGGCCTGTTCCGGCGCTGGGTGGCGCAGTTGTCCGACACCAGTGGCGCCGGCCGCGTGGTGCTGGCGCTGGCCCCGCCGCTGCTGCTGTGCGCGCTGCTGGTGTGGCTGTTCGGGCACACCGTACTGGGCGAGTTGCTGCCGCTGCTGTTCGCCGTGGTGGTGCTGATCTACTGCTTCGGTCCACGCGAGTTCGAGCGTGACCTGGAGGCGATCCTCGCCGCGCCCGACGACGTCAGCCGCGAGGCGGCGGCGCAACGGCTGTCCGACGACGGGCGCCCGGTGCGCTGGCACGCCCCGGCGCTGGGCGAGGCGATCGTCTATGCAGCGTTGCGCCGACGCTTCGCGGTGCTGCTGTGGTTTTTCCTGCTCGGCCCGGTCGGCGCGCTGCTGTACCGGCTGGCGCAGACGCTGGGGCGCGACGACTCGCTGGCGCTCGACGGCGACAGCCAGCATGCCGCCCGCTACCTCGCCAACGCGCTGGACTGGTTGCCGGCCCAGGTGCTGACCTTCACCCTGGCCGTGGTCGGCCACTGGGATGCGGTGATCGAGGCGTGGCGGCGCTGGCACATCCAGGCCACGCCGACCAGCTGGTATCAGCGCGGCCCCGGCTTTCTCGGCGCCGCGGCGCAAGCCGACGTGCGCATCGACATCGAGGCCGGCGACGGCTATGCCGAGGAGCACAGCGATCCGCTGGACGAGCTGCGACGCCTGCGCGGCGCCTTGCTGCGCGCCTTGCTGGCCTGGCTCAGCGTGATCGCCTTGCTGGTGATCGGCAGCTGGGTGAGCTGAAGCCGGCGGGCGGGGCCGGCTTGGACCAGCTACGCCAAGGCAGGGCGGGCACTGCCCGCCGCTTGCCCCGCCGCGCTCAGGCAAGCTCCCCGCGCAATTCGCGAACCCTGGCTTCCAGCGATGCGGCGCTGGCCGCCTGCGGCGGCACCGGCGCATCCACGACCAGTTCCACCCGCGCCCGGAAGCGCCGCGGCAGGCGCAGGCGGCCGAGCCGGGTGTCGCGCCGGCTCCACACGCTGCCCCACAACCCCCGCAGCGCCAGCGGCACTACCGGCACCGGGCGCCGGGCCAGGATCTTCTCCAGCCCTGGCCGGAATGGCGCGATCTCGCCATCGCCGGTCAGGCCGCCCTCGGGGAAGATGCATACCAGCTCGCCGTCGGCCAGCGCCGCGTCGATCGCGTCGTACGCCTGCTGCAGCACGACCGGATCTTCCTTTTGCCCGGCAATCGGAATCGCCTTGGCCGTGCGGAACACGAAACGCAGCAGCGGGGTGTGGAAGATCCGGTAATACATCACGAAGCGCGCCGGCCGCCGCAGGTTGGCCATCAGCAGCAGCGGGTCCATGAAGCTGACGTGGTTGCACACCAGCAGCGCCGGACCTTCCTCGGGCAGATGCTGCGTGCCGTCGACGCGCACCCGGTACAGCGTGTTCACCAGCACCCAGGTGATGAAGCGCATCAGGAACTCGGGCACCAGGGTGAAGATGTACACCGCCACCAGCACGTTGAGCAGGGCGGCCAGCAGGAAGATGGTGGCCGCGTCCATGCCCAGCCGGCCCAGCACCAGCCCGAACACCGCGGCCAGCACGATCAGCAAGGCATTGATGATGTTGTTGCCGGCGATTACCCGCGACAGCCGCTCGCGCGGCGTGCGCGACTGCACGAAGGCAAACAGCGGCACCACGTAAAAGCCGGCGAACACGCCGATGGCGGTGAGGTCGAGCACGGTGCGCCAGCTGCCGGCGCCGTGCAGGAACGCCAGCCAGTCCAGCCCGCGCGTGGCCGCAAGCCCGTGCCGGGCCAGGTACAGGTCGATGCCGAACACGGTGAGGCCGAACGCGCCCAGCGGCACCAGGCCGATCTCCACCCGCTTGCCGGACAGCTTCTCGCACAGCAGCGCGCCGCCGCCGGTGCCGATCGAGAACAGGGTCAGCACCAGCGTGTTGACCGAGCCGTCGCCGCCCAGCGTCTCGCGCGTGTAGATCGGCAACTGCGCGATCAGCACGGTGCCGAAGAACCAGAACCACGAGATGCCCAGCACCGCGTTGAACACCGCGCGATCGGCGCGGGTGATGCCCAGCACGCGGGCGGTCTCGCTGAACGGGTTCCAGTTGAACTTCAGGTCTGGCGCGGTCGCCGGCGCGGCCGGAATGCGCCGGCTGGCCAGATAGCCGGCCACCGCCACCACGATGGTCGCGCCGGAGGCCAGCATGGGCCCCACGCCGGCCACCAGCATCAGCGAGTTGCCGGCGATCATGCCCACCAGCATCGCCATCTGCGTGCCCATCTCGACCAGGCCGTTGCCGCCGACCAGTTCCTCGTTCTTCAGTGCCTGCGGCAGGATCGCGTACTTGATCGGCCCGAACATGGTCGAGTGCATGCCCATCATGAACAGCACCACCAGCAGCAGCGAGGTGTGGTGGGTGTAGAAGCCGTACGCGGCCAGCGTCATCGCCGCGATCTCGAACAGCTTCACGTAGCGGATGATGCGGCTCTTCTCGTACTTCTCCGCCAGCTGGCCGGCGGTGGCGGAAAACAGGAAGAACGGGATGATGAACAGTGCCGGCGCCAGGTTGGTGTAGATCCCCACGGTGCGGTCGTCCAGCCCCATCTGGAACGCCACCAGCATCACCAGCGCATTGCGGAACGCATTGTCGTTGAAGGCGCCCAGCGCCTGGGTCCAGAAGAACGGCGCGAAACGCCGCTTGCCGAGCAATCCGAATTGGCTCATGCCTTGTCCTGTGATGGGTCCCCGGCGCCACCACGGCCGGCGGCGACCGGGCGACGGTAGCAGCTGCGGCGCACCGGACGAAAGATCGGCATGGCATGAAACTCCCCGCCATTCGCGCGGTCGCAACCTGGTTGCCGGCGCCGGTTCGGGGTCGACGGCTTGGCACGGCACCGGCGGCGGGCGCAAAATGCTGCGTGGACGACCCGGTTTTCCCGCCGCGGCGATCGTCCCCGAAATCTTGCGCCCCGGTGCAGTCTCCTACCCTACCGACACGGCCACTCCCATGAGCAAGTCCTCTCCCCAGGTTTCCGGCGGCACCTTCGCCGACCGCATCCGGCTGCTGATCCAGCGCGTCGGCAGCGCCACCGAGATCGCCCGCATGTGCGGCTTCTCCGAAGGCGTGGTGCGCAGCTGGCGCGACGGCAATACCGACCCCTCGCGCGCACGCTGCGTCACCCTGGCGCGCACGCTGGGCATCTCGCTGGTATGGCTGGTGGCCGGCGAGGGCGGCATCCAGATCGACCCGACCCCGACCATGCAGGACGACCAGCACAGCAGCCAGGTCGTGCGCACCCAACGCGTCCACGCCAAATCCGGTACGGTCACCCGTCTGCCGTTGTCCGCGCAGATGCAGGGGTTGGACCCGCAGCGCCTGAACACGGCGATGCAGATGCTGCAATCGGAACTGGAACTGGCCGGCAGCCCGCTGGGCCTGGCCGAGAACACCGACCTGCTCACCGAGCTGTACGAGATCCTCGGCCCGGGCGGCGTCAACGTGGACGCCGGCGCGATGATGGCGTTCAACCGCCACCTCGCCCAGCGCCTGCGCAAGGATCGCCTGGCCTCCACCACGGCCTGAAATCCGGGCGCACTCCCGCGGGGTGGGCGTTCGCCCGTTCCGCGGTTCTGCGTCAGAGCAGGGCGATGTCAGCCACGGTGCTGAACTGGCTCTTCAACTGATTGAGCAGCGCCAGGCGGTTGGCCCGCACGGCGGGGTCTTCGGCGTTCACCAGCACGTTGTCGAAGAACGCATCCACCGGCACCTGCAGTTGTGCCAGGCGGGCCAGCACGGCAGCGTAATCGCCGGCGGCCTCAGCCGCGGCGCTGTCCTGCCGCGCGGCGGCCAGCGCATCGGCCAGGTCGCGCTCCGCCTCCGCCTCGAAACAGGCCGGGTCGACCGTCCGCCCGATCGGCGGCGCACCGGCCTCCTCGGCCTGCTTGCGCAGGATGTTGGCGACGCGCTTGTTGGCTGCCGCCAGGCTCACCGCCTCGGGCCGGCGGCCGAACTCGACCACCGCGCGCAGGCGCCGGTCGAAGTCGGCCAGGCTGGCCGGCTGCACCGCCAGCACGGCTTCGAAGGCCCCGTGTTCGAAGCCCTGTTCGGCGTAGTAGCCGCGCAGGCGCTCATGCACGAAGTCGAGCAGCTCCTCCAGCAGGATCGCGCGCCGCGCGCCCGCCTGCAGCGCCGGCGGCTTGCCGTCCTTGCCGGGCTTGAGGCCGGCCGCCAGCGCGGCATCGGGCAACTGCTCCAGCGCCTCGATGAAACTCGCGCGCAGGTCCAGTTCCAGGCCGCCCTCGATCAGGGTGCGCGCCAGGCCCAGCGCCGCGCGGCGCAGCGCGAACGGGTCCTTGTTGCCACCGGGTTTCATGCCGATGGCGAAGATGCCGGCCAGGGTATCGAGCCGCTCGGCCACCGCCAGCACCTGACCCAGGGGGTCCGCGGCGATGCGGTCGCCACCGAAGCGCGGTTGGTAGTGGCTGTCCAGCGCCTCGGCCACCGCCGGCGGTTCGCCGTCATGGACGGCGTAATAGCGCCCCATCACGCCCTGCAGCTCGGGAAACTCGCCGACCATGCGGGTCAGCAGGTCGCACTTGGCCAGGCTGGCGGCGCGCGTCGCCAGCGCCGCATCGACGCCGACCCGGTTGGCCACCACCCGCGCCAGTTCGGCCACGCGCACGCTCTTGTCCCACTGGCTGCCCAGCGCCTGCTGGTAGGTGACGTTTTTCAGCTGCTCCTGGTAGCTGGCCAGCGGCGTCTTGAGGTCCTCGTCCCAGAAGAACTTGGCGTCGGCGAAACGCGGCCGGATCACCCGTTCGTAGCCACGGCGGATCTCGACCGGGTCCTTGCTCTCGATGTTGGCGATGCCGATGAAGTGTTCGGTCAGCTTGCCCTCGGCGTCGAACACCGGCACGAATTTCTGGTTCGCCACCATGGTGGTGACCAGTGCCTCGGCAGGCACTTCCAGGAAGCGGCGCTCGAAGGTGCAGGCGATCGCCACCGGCCATTCGGTGAGGTTGGCCAGCTCGTCCAGCAGCGCGTCATCCAGTTGCGGCGTGCCGCCGGTGCCTTGCGCGGCGAGCTCGATCTGCTGGTGGATGCGCAGACGCCGCTCGCGCGGATCGGCCAGCACCTTTGCGGCGCGCATCGCGTCGAGCCAGCCGTCGGCGTCGGCCACGTGCACCGGTTGCGGATGCATGAAACGGTGGCCGCGCGACTTGCGCCCGCTGGCCAGGCCCAGCACTTGGCCGTCGACGATGTCGGCGCCGTGCAGGATCACCAGCCAGTGCACCGGGCGCACGAAACTGTAGTCGTGGTCGGCCCAGCGCATCGGGCGCGGGATCGGCAGCGCCTTGAGCGCCTCGTCGATGATCTCCGGCAGCAGGGCCGCCAGCGACTGGCCCGGCCTGACCGCACGCCAGACGAACCACGCGCCCTTGTCGGTTTCGAGCTTCTCCAGCTGGCCGACGTCGACGCCGCATGAGTGCGCGAAACCAAGCAGGGCCTTCGACGGCCGCCCTTCGGCGTCGAGCGCGGCGGCCACCGCGGGGCCGCGGCGTTCGATGGATTGCGCCGGCTGCGCCGCCGCCACCGCAGGGATGAAGGCCGCCAGCCGGCGCGGCGAGGCGTAGGCCACCGCCTGGTCCAGCCCGGCGCTGACGCCGCGCGCGGCCAGCCCGCCCACGATGCCGCGCAGGAATGCGGCGGACAGCTCGTCCAGTGCGCGCGGCGGCAGTTCCTCGGTGCCCAGTTCGATCAACAGCGACTTGCCGGCGTTCATGCGGCCTGCTCCTGGTGGGCACCAGCGTGCTTGAGGCCGGGAAAGCCCAGCTTCTCGCGTTGCGCCACGTAGGCCTCGGCGACGGCGCGCGACAACCCGCGCACGCGCAGGATGTAACGCTGGCGCTCGGTGACGCTGATCGCGCGGCGCGCATCGAGCAGGTTGAAGGTGTGGCTGGCCTTCATCACCTGCTCGTAGGCGGGCAGCGGCAGGTTGGCCGCCACCAGCTTGTTCGCCTCGCCCTCGCAGACGTCGAACCAGCGCAGCAGCTCGGCCACGTTGGCGTGCTCGAAGTTGTAGGTGCTCTGCTCGACTTCGTTCTGGTGGAACACATCGCCGTAGGTGACGGTGCCGCGCGGGCCGTCAGTCCAGACCAGGTCAAAAACGCTATCCACGTTTTGCAGGTACATGGCCAGGCGCTCCAGGCCATACGTGATCTCGCCGGTGACCGGCCGGCACTCGATGCCGCCGGCCTGCTGGAAGTAGGTGAACTGGGTGACCTCCATGCCGTTCAACCACACCTCCCAACCCAGTCCCCAGGCACCCAGCGTGGGTGATTCCCAGTTGTCCTCGACGAAGCGCAGATCGTGCACCAGCGGGTCGAGGCCGAGCTCCTTCAGCGAGCCGATGTACAACTCCAGGATGTTCTCCGGGTTCGGTTTCATCACTACCTGGTACTGGTAGTAGTGCTGCAGGCGGTTCGGGTTTTCGCCGTAGCGGCCGTCGGTGGGGCGACGCGACGGCTGCACATAAGCGGCCGACCAGGGCTCCGGGCCGAGCGCACGCAGGAAGGTGGCCGGATGGAACGTACCGGCGCCCACTTCGGTGTCCAGCGGCTGCAGCAGTACGCAACCCTGCGCCGCCCAGTAGCGGTTGAGGGTCTGGATCACATCCTGGAAGGTGCGCGCGGACATGGCTTTCCGTGACCTGGGTTAAAGCGCGTTAGTATAGCCGCAGCTCGCTTTGCGGCTGGAATTTCCGGCTGGCGGAGCCTTGCACAGGACACTTGCCGGATGGCTGCATCGCCACAAATTGCCTCGCTGCTCGGCCGTCGTGGCCGACTCGAACTGGACGAGGTGCTGGCCGCGCTGGTGGTCGACGGTTACGCGCTCGCCGAGGATGCGAAGAACGTGCGCATGGGCGCGCGCGCCGGCCGCAGCACGGTGGAGCTGCACCCGCTGGTGGTGATCGCCAACGCCAAGTTGATCAACCAGCGCGAGCCCGGCCGGCCATTGAGCCTGGAGACGCTGGCCGAGTGGCTGGCTGGCCATGCCGGCTTGCCGTACCTCAAGATCGATCCGATGAAGATCAACGCAGCCACGGTCACCCAGGTGGTGAGCCTGGCCTACGCGAAACGGCACCGCATCCTGCCGATCGCGGCGACCGTGGGCGAGGTGACGTTCGCCACCAGCGAACCGTTCGACGACGCCTGGGCGCCCGACCTGGCCCACATGCTGCGGCGGGACATCAAACGCGTCGTGGCCAGCCCGATCGACATCAACCGCTACCAGCAGGAGTTCTACGGCGTCCAGCGCTCGATCCAGCTGGCGCAGGACGCCAAGACCGGCAGCGACAGCTCCTCGGCGATCCTCAACTTCGAGCAGTTGGTGGAGCTGGGCAAGAGCGGCGAGGTCGGCGCCGACGATCGCCATGTGGTGCACATCGTCGACTGGCTGCTGCAGTACGCCTTCGAGCAGCGCGCCTCGGACATCCATCTGGAACCACGACGCGAGACCGGCTACATCCGCTTCCGCATCGACGGCGTCATGCAGAAAGTGTTCGAGTTGCCGGCGCCGGTGATGACCGCAGTGACCGCACGCATCAAGATCCTCGCCCGCATGGACGTGGCCGAGAAGCGCCGGCCGCAGGACGGCCGCATCAAGACGCGCTCTGCCTCCGGGCGCGAGGTGGAGTTGCGCATCTCGAACATGCCCACCGCCTTCGGCGAGAAGGTGGTGATGCGCATCTTCGATCCGGATCTGGTGGTGAAGGATTTCGCCCAGCTGGGTTTCTCGCCGAGCGAGGCGGAGAACTGGCGCAACATGGTCGAGCGCCCGCACGGCATCGTGCTGGTCACCGGCCCCACCGGCTCGGGCAAGACCACCACGCTGTATTCCACACTCAAGCACCTGGCCACGCCAGAACTCAACGTGTGCACCGTGGAGGACCCGATCGAGATGGTCTCGCCGGAGTTCAACCAGATGCAGGTGCACGCGGCGATCGACCTCGATTTCGCCGCCGGTGTGCGCACGCTGCTGCGGCAGGACCCGGACATCATCATGGTCGGCGAGATCCGCGACCTGGAAACCGCGCAGATGGCGGTGCAGGCCTCGCTCACCGGACACCTGGTGCTGTCCACGCTGCACACCAACGACGCGCCCAGCGCGGTCACCCGCCTGCTCGATCTCGGCGTGCCGCACTACCTGATCCAGTCCACCCTCACCGGCGTGGTGGCGCAACGCCTGGTGCGCACGCTGTGCCCGCATTGCAAGCAGGCCACCACCCAGGACCCGCTGGCGTGGAACGTGCTGACCCGCGGCTGGGCGATGCCGGTGCCGGCGCAGGTGTACCGGGCGGTCGGCTGCCTGGAATGCCGCAACACCGGCTTCATGGGCCGCACCGGCATCTACGAGATGATGAAGCTCTCGCCGCATCTGCGCGGCATGATCTCGGCCGAACTCGACCTCAGCGGCTTCGGCCAGGCTGCGTTGGACGAGGGCATGCGCCCGCTGCGCATCTCCGCCGCCGACCAGGTCGCCGCCGGACTGACCACGGTGCAGGAAGTGCTGACCGTGTTGCCACCGATCGACGCCTTGGCCGATGATCCGCACTAGCGCGTCAAACCTCCCCCGAGACACCGCATGAAACCCGTCCTGATCATCCGTACCGGCCGGGCGCCGGACAGCATCCGTGCGCGCCACGGCGATTTTCCGCACTGGTTCCGCCTCGCCGCCGGACTGCGCCCGGAGCGCCTGCGCATCGTCGACGTGGCGGCCGGCGAAACGCTGCCGGCGGCGGGCGAGGTGGCCGGCGCCATCGTCACCGGCTCGGCCGCGATGGTCACCGAGAAACTACCCTGGAGCGAAGCGACCGCCGGCTGGATCCGCGACGCGATGGACGCCGAGGTGCCCTTGTTCGGCGTCTGCTACGGCCACCAGCTGATGACGCACGCGTTGGGTGGACGGGTCGATTACCTGCCCGGCGGGCGTGAGATCGGCACCCAGTCGATCGGGGTCAGCGCAGGGCAGGCGCACGACCCGCTGGGCGCTGGCCTCCCCGCCAGTTTTCGCGCGCACACCACGCACGAGCAGAGCGTGCTGGAGCCGCCCGCGGGGGCGCAGATCCTGGCCAGCTCGGCACGCGACCCGCACCAGTGGCTACGCTACGGGCCGAACGCGATCAGCGTCCAGTTTCATCCCGAGTTCAACGCCGAGGTGATGCGCGCCTACATCCGGCGCAAGCGCCACGACCTGCATCGCGAAGGTGCCGACGCCGCGCGCATCTTCAGTGACGTGGCCGCCACCCCGATCGCGCGCCGATTGTTGCGCCGCTTCGCCCATCTGCACGGTTGGGCCGGCGACTGAGCCGCCATCAGCCGCGCAAGCGCCTGGCGATCGCCTCGCGCGAGAACAGCGCAAACCCCACGCCGAACACGAAACCGCCGATGTGCGCCCACCACACGTAGGCACCATAGCTGGGCCCGGCATAGCTGAACAGCAATTGCAGCAGCACCCACATGCCGATCAGCAGGAAGGCCGGCACGCGCACGAACTGCAAGTACAGGCCGAGCGGCAACACCAGGCCCAGGCGTGCCCGCGGAAACAGCGCCACGTAGGCGCCCACCACCGCCGATACCGCACCGCTGCAGCCGATGATCGGCAGGCGCACGCCGGCCAGCGACAGCGCCCCGATCAGGTTGGCCACCACGCCGCCGATGACGAACAGCACCAGGAAGCGCAACGATCCCAGCGCACGCTCACCGGGCAAGCCGAAGATCACCAGGAACAGCAGGTTGCCCAGCAGATGCAGCCAGGTGACGTGGATGAAGAGCGCCGTGAACAGCCGCAGCAGCGCCGGATCGGTCAGCTGCGGCAGCAATGGCTCGTGCGCATCGAAGATGTTCGCCGGCACCGTACCCCACTGCAGCAGCAGCGCGATGCGCTGCGGCGCCGGGATCATTGCCAATCCGACGAAACAGACCACACACAGACTGACCAGCAGCACGGTCGCCCAATGCCAGCGCGGCCGGCGGCGCGTTTCCACATGGACAAACAAAAGCCATCCCTCCGCCTCGCCCGCGCGCTGGCGCGTGACCTGGCCATCATAGGCGATCGCTGCCGCATGACCTTGACGCAATGCGGCTCTTGGCCGGTGGCTGTCGCAGGGTCACCCGAGCGCAGGTCCACCTCGAGAACGAGCTCCCTGGCGGTGACCTGTTGCAGGTTGCGGGCGGCGGTGGCGGCGGCAGAAAAGAAAAACCCCCACCGTTGCCGGTGAGGGTGTTTCGGGATAAAGCCCCTGGCGGTGACCTACTCTTGCATGGCAAAGCCACACTACCATCGGCGCATGCGCGTTTCACTTCTGAGTTCGGGATGGGATCAGGTGGGACCACGCCGCTATGGCCGCCAGGGAAGGGGTGGGAGCAGCGCGCGTGCGCCAGCTCCACGTTTCTGAAGAGGCGGCCCTGACGGCCGGCTCTTCCGCGAAAGATCCCTCGAGGTGTTGAAGAGTCCGCCATGGATGGCGAGGTGTTGACTCCTCTTTCCGTGAGAGGGATCTCACGTGAGATAAATCGTAAACGAGTGACAAGCGTCGAGGTGAAATTCAACCGTTTCGAGACAGTGCTCGAGGCGGCTCCTTTGAAGAGTCCGGCCAGGGATGGCCGGTGGCTCCGCAGAGGGACCTGCGTCAAACAAAGCCACTTGGGGTTATATGGTCAAGCCGCACGGCTCATTAGTACAGGTAAGCTCAACGCATTGCTGCGCTTCCACATCCTGCCTATCAACCACCTGGTCTTGATGGTGCCTTCAGGAGAGTCAAGCTCTCGGGAGATCTCATCTTGGGGCGTGCTTCCCGCTTAGATGCTTTCAGCGGTTATCACTTCCGTTCATAGCTACCGGGCAATGCCTCTGGCGAGACAACCCGAACACCAGCGGAACGTCCACTCCGGTCCTCTCGTACTAGGAGCAGCCCCCCTCAAATCTCCAACGCCCACGACAGATAGGGACCGAACTGTCTCACGACGTTCTGAACCCAGCTCGCGTACCACTTTAAATGGCGAACAGCCATACCCTTGGGACCGGCTACAGCCCCAGGATGTGATGAGCCGACATCGAGGTGCCAAACACCGCCGTCGATATGAACTCTTGGGCGGTATCAGCCTGTTATCCCCGGAGTACCTTTTATCCGTTGAGCGATGGCCCTTCCATACAGAACCACCGGATCACTAAGACCTACTTTCGTACCTGCTTGATCCGTCGATCTCGCAGTCAAGCACGCTTATGCCTTTGCACACAGTGCGCGATGTCCGACCGCGCTGAGCGTACCTTCGTGCTCCTCCGTTACTCTTTGGGAGGAGACCGCCCCAGTCAAACTACCCACCATACACGGTCCCTGACCCGGATAACGGGCCGAGGTTAGAACGTCAAGCACTTCAGGGTGGTATTTCAAGGATGGCTCCATGCAAACTGGCGTCTGCACTTCAAAGCCTCCCACCTATCCTACACAGAAGAACTCAACGTTCAGTGTAAAGCTATAGTAAAGGTTCACGGGGTCTTTCCGTCTTGCCGCGGGAACGCTGCATCTTCACAGCGAATTCAATTTCACTGAGTCTCGGGTGGAGACAGCGCCGCTGTCGTTACGCCATTCGTGCAGGTCGGAACTTACCCGACAAGGAATTTCGCTACCTTAGGACCGTTATAGTTACGGCCGCCGTTTACTGGGGCTTCGATCAAGAGCTTCGCCTTGCGGCTGACCCCATCAATTAACCTTCCAGCACCGGGCAGGCGTCACACCCTATACGTCCACTTTCGTGTTTGCAGAGTGCTGTGTTTTTGATAAACAGTCGCAGCGGCCAGGTTACTGCGACCCATCGGTGCTCAGCTACGCATGTAGCCACACTGATGGGCGCACCTTCTCCCGAAGTTACGGTGCCATTTTGCCTAGTTCCTTCACCCGAGTTCTCTCAAGCGCCTTGGGATTCTCACCCTGCCTACCAGTGTCGGTTTACGGTACGGTTCTTCTACAGCTGAAGCTTAGTGGCTTTTCCTGGAAGCGTAGTATCAGTCACTTCGCCCAAAAGGGCTCGTCATAAGTGCTCGGCATAAAGGATCCCGGATTTGCCAAAGATCCATGCCTACCTCCTTTCCCCGGGACAACCAACGCCCGGTAGACCTAACTTTCTCCGTCCCCACATCGCACTGTAGAAAAGTGCGGGAATATTAACCCGCTTCCCATCGACTACGCATTTCTGCCTCGCCTTAGGGGCCGACTCACCCTGCGCCGATGAACGTTGCGCGAGGAAACCTTGGGCTTTCGGCGGGGGGGCTTTTCACCCCCCTTATCGTTACTCATGTCAGCATTCGCACTTCCGATACCTCCAGCAGACTTTACAATCCACCTTCACAGGCTTACGGAACGCTCCTCTACCGCGCACATTGCTGTGCACCCCGAGCTTCGGTGTCTAGCTTAGCCCCGTTAAATCTTCCGCGCAGACCGACTCGACCAGTGAGCTATTACGCTTTCTTTAAAGGATGGCTGCTTCTAAGCCAACCTCCTGGCTGTCTATGCCTTTCCACATCGTTTTCCACTTAGCTAGAACTTGGGGACCTTAGCTGCGGGTCTGGGTTGTTTCCCTTTTCACGACGGACGTTAGCACCCGCCGTGTGTCTCCCGGATAGTCTGTCCTGGTATTCGGAGTTTGCCATGGTTTGCTAAGTCGCGATGACCCGCTAGCCATAACAGTGCTCTACCCCCAGGAAGATTCGTCCGAGGCGCTACCTAAATAGCTTTCGAGGAGAACCAGCTATCTCCGAGTTTGTTTAGCCTTTCACTCCTATCCTCAGCTCATCCCCATCTATTGCAACAGATGTGGGTTCGGTCCTCCAGTGCGTGTTACCGCACCTTCAACCTGGCCAAGGATAGATCACTCGGTTTCGGGTCTACTGCCTGAGACTATGCGCCCTATTCAGACTCGATTTCTCTTCGCCTCCCCTATACGGTTAAGCTTGCCACAGACAGTAAGTCGCTGACCCATTATACAAAAGGTACGCAGTCACCCTTGCGGGCTTCCACTGCTTGTACGTATACGGTTTCAGGGTCTATTTCACTCCCCTCTCCGGGGTTCTTTTCGCCTTTCCCTCACGGTACTAGTTCGCTATCGGTCAGTCAGGAGTATTTAGCCTTGGAGGATGGTCCCCCCATGTTCAGACAAGGTTTCACGTGCCCCGCCTTACTCAATTTCATATCAAGTGCCCTTTCGTCGACTGGGCTATCACCATCTATGGCCGGCCTTTCCATGCCGTTTGACTAGAACACAAGATACTTTTGGGCTAGTCCGCGTTCGCTCGTCGCTACTGACGGAATCTCGGTTGATTTCTTTTCCTCCGGGTACTTAGATATTTCAGTTCCCCGGGTTCGCCTCGCATGACTATGTATTCATCATGCGATACCGCTTGCGCGGTGGGTTTCCCCATTCGGACATTGCCGGATCAAAGCTTGTTGCCAGCTCCCCGACACTTTTCGCAGGCTGCCACGTCCTTCATCGCCTCTGACTGCCAAGGCATCCACCGTATACGCTTAGTCGCTTGACCATATAACCCCAAGTCGCCTCGGGGCATGCCCCCTCCTCAGGGGCAGCCAAGTTACTTCGTTTCGTGCCTTAACACTTGCCTCGGTTCGGTTCGAACCAAGACGCTTGTCACTCGTTTACGTGTTTTCAAAGAACATCGTGCCGGCCTCAATGCCGGTCGATTTCAAAATCTTTCGTGTGCTGATACTTCACGCGCCCACTGGAGTGGTGGAGCCAGTCGGGATCGAACCGACGACCCCCTGCTTGCAAAGCAGGTGCTCTCCCAGCTGAGCTATGGCCCCATGGTGGGTCTGGGTGGACTCGAACCACCGGCCTCACCCTTATCAGGGGTGCGCTCTAACCACCTGAGCTACAGACCCATGAAAGGTGAACCCCAGAACCCGCGAGCCAAGCTACCTGGTCCCGCTTGACGGGGCCGTAAGCCTCGTTCGAAGCGGCTGTTGTGAAGAGTCCGGCCATGGAGGGCCGGTCTTGATGTTCGCTCTTCGCAACAGGGACGTTGCGTAAGCAAACCCTTCGCGTGAAGTACAGGTGTCTTGTGTGGACGTCTTGCACCGATCGGTGCGACGTGTCGTTCTCGAAAGGAGGTGATCCAGCCGCACCTTCCGATACGGCTACCTTGTTACGACTTCACCCCAGTCATGAACCACTCCGTGGGCGTCGTCCCCCTTGCGGTTAGACTAACGCCTTCTGGAGCAACCCACTCCCATGGTGTGACGGGCGGTGTGTACAAGGCCCGGGAACGTATTCACCGCGGCATAGCTGATCCGCGATTACTAGCGATTCCGACTTCATGGAGTCGAGTTGCAGACTCCAATCCGGACTGGGATCGGCTTTCTGGGATTGGCTCCACCTCGCGGTATTGCAACCCTCTGTACCGACCATTGTAGTACGTGTGTAGCCCTGGCCGTAAGGGCCATGAGGACTTGACGTCATCCCCACCTTCCTCCGGTTTGTCACCGGCAGTCTCCTTAGAGTTCCCGACATTACTCGCTGGCAACTAAGGACAAGGGTTGCGCTCGTTGCGGGACTTAACCCAACATCTCACGACACGAGCTGACGACAGCCATGCAGCACCTGTGTTCCGATTCCCGAAGGCACTCCCGCATCTCTGCAGGATTCCGGACATGTCAAGGCCAGGTAAGGTTCTTCGCGTTGCATCGAATTAAACCACATACTCCACCGCTTGTGCGGGCCCCCGTCAATTCCTTTGAGTTTCAGTCTTGCGACCGTACTCCCCAGGCGGCGAACTTAACGCGTTAGCTTCGACACTGATCTCCGAGTTGAGACCAACATCCAGTTCGCATCGTTTAGGGCGTGGACTACCAGGGTATCTAATCCTGTTTGCTCCCCACGCTTTCGTGCTTCAGCGTCAGTGTTGTCCCAGATGGCCGCCTTCGCCACTGATGTTCCTCCCGATCTCTACGCATTTCACCGCTACACCGGGAATTCCACCATCCTCTGACACACTCTAGCTCGCCAGTATCCATCGCCATTCCCAGGTTGAGCCCGGGGATTTCACGACAGACTTAACGAACCGCCTACGCACCCTTTACGCCCAGTAATTCCGATTAACGCTTGCACCCTTCGTATTACCGCGGCTGCTGGCACGAAGTTAGCCGGTGCTTATTCCTCAGGTACCGTCAGACTGCACACGTATTAAGCATGCAGATTTCGCTCCTGATAAAAGTGCTTTACAACCCGAAGGCCTTCTTCACACACGCGGCATTGCTGGATCAGGCTTGCGCCCATTGTCCAATATTCCCCACTGCTGCCTCCCGTAGGAGTCTGGGCCGTGTCTCAGTCCCAGTGTGGCTGATCATCCTCTCAGACCAGCTAGCGATCGTCGCCTTGGTGGGCCATTACCCCGCCAACTAGCTAATCGCACATCGGTTCGTCCTGCCGCGCGAGGCCTAAAAGGTCCCCCGCTTTCTCCCGTAGGACGTATGCGGTATTAGTCCCGGTTTCCCGAGGTTATCCCCCACGTCAGGGTAGATCCCGATGCATTACTCACCCGTCCGCCACTCGCCACCCAAGGAGCAAGCTCCTCTGTGCTGCCGTTCGACTTGCATGTGTTAGGCATGCCGCCAGCGTTCAATCTGAGCCAGGATCAAACTCTTCACTTAAGTTTTCGATGACCGAAGCCATCTATCTTTCCGAAGCGTATGTTCCCAACCAATCAAAACTCATTACTGACTTTTTACTTGGTGGGACGCTTGCATTGCTTGGACAGGTCACGACCCATCAACGCAAGACGTCCACACAATTCACCTGCGCACACTGTCAAAGATCTTCGCTGCCCGACCGCCTTTCGGTGATCGCCCCGTGACCTTTCGTCCCGGGTGAGCCGCCCATTCTACATCGCTTTCCGAGACCGTCAACACCTTCAGGGAAGTTCATCGAGGTGTCGCATGTCGCGCCCCATGGCGTTGGGCCGACGTGGGCCGCGAATCATACGGCCTGCGCTTTTTTTGGCAAGTGTTTTCTGCGTCGGCCGCGAATTCGCGCCGCGAGAATGCGGCTGTCGGTTCAGGCGACGACCAGCCGCACCCGCGCGAAATTGCGCTTGCCGACCTGCAGGACGCCCTCGAAGCCGGCATGGAAAACGCGCTGTGCGTCTTCCGCGACGGCCGCGTCGATGCGAACGGCACGCTCCTTCAGCTTCCGGGTTGCCTCGGAGTTGCTGGTGGTCAGGCCGGCGGCGGTGAGCAGCGCGGCCAGGCGCAAGCCCTCGGCCGGCACGGCGATGTCGGTTTGCGGCAGCAGCGCGGTGTCGCCTTCGCCGCGCACGACGGCATGCCAGCCGGCGATCGCCTGTTCGGCGGCGGCAGGGGCGTGGAAACGTGCAGCCAGCTCGCGCGCCAAACGCAACTTGGCGTCACGCGGGTTGAGCTGGCCACCCTCGACATCGCGCTTCATGCGCGCCAGCTCGTCCAGCGACACCTCGAAGCTGAGCAGCTCGAACCAGCGCCACATCAACTCGTCGCCGATCTTCATCGTCTTGGTGACGATGTCGATGGCCGGTTCGTTGATGCCGATGTAGTTGCCAAGCGACTTGGACATCTTGTTGACGCCGTCCAGTCCCTCCAGCAGCGGCATGGTGAGCACGATCTGCGGCGGCTGGCCATAGTGTTCCTGCAGGCTGCGGCCCATCAGCAGGTTGAACTTCTGGTCGGTGCCGCCGAGCTCGATATCCGCCTTCAAGGCCACCGAGTCGTAACCCTGGGTCAGCGGGTACATGAACTCGTGGATGGCGATCGGCTGCTGCGCGGCATAGCGCTTGGTGAAATCGTCGCGCTCGAGCATGCGCGCCACGGTGTGCTGCGCGGCCAGCCGGATCATGTCGGCGGCCGACATCTTGTCGAACCATTCGGAGTTGAAGCGCAGCTCGGTCTTCTCGCGATCCAGCACCTTGTAGACCTGCTCGGCATAGGTCTCGGCATTGGCCAGCACATCCTCGCGCGTGAGCGGCTTGCGGGTGACGTTCTTGCCGGTCGGGTCGCCGATCATGCCCGTGAAGTCGCCGATCAGGAAGATGACCTGGTGACCCAGATCCTGGAACTGGCGCATCTTGTTGAGCAGCACCGTGTGACCCAGGTGCAGGTCCGGCGCGGTCGGATCGAAGCCGGCCTTGACCCGCAGTGGACGCCCCGATTTCAGGCGCTCGACCAGCTCCTCGCGCTTGATGATTTCGTCGGCGCCACGCGCAATCGTGGACAGGGCGTGCTCGTGCTCGCTCATGGATTTCTCGCTGGATGGGGCATGGAAAATGAACCGGGCGGCGCGAAACGGAGAGGCGTTAGCCATTCGCTGCGTGCGGCGGAAGTTAATTGTGCGTTAATCAGGAATGGATCGCAAACCATTGATGGCAAAGGCATTGACGCTCTCTGCACATCGCCGTTATGGTACGCCGAGTTTTTGCTTGAGCGGTACGGGGTGAACACGGCATGGCCGAAGAGAACATGGGCGCGCTGCAGGCGCGCAAGCAGGCCATATGCCGCAAGGCACAGCGTCTTCACTGTCGCTTCTACGAACGTTGCGCGCACTGGTCGTTCAACCGGTCGAGCGATGTCGAACCGATCCGCTGGCACCGCGAACACTGGATGCTTGCCGGCACAGCGCTGCTGATCACCTTGTTGTCCGGCTTCATCATGCCGTCGTGGGCCAACGCGATGCGTCCGGCGCCCGCACCCGTGGCGCACACGCTGTTGCCGCTGGCCCTGCCCAAGGCCGACCTGGTCCAGGCGCCGGTGTCCACCGTCGATGACTGGCAGGTGGTGCGGGTGCAGCCGGGACAGACCCTTTCCGACATCTTCACCGCCCATGGCCTGGGCATGAGCGACCTGCAGAAGGTGATGGACACCGCGGGCAACCACAAGGAGGCCCTGCACAGCATCCGTCCGGGCGAGGAGTTCGATTTCCTGCTCGGCAGCGACGGCAGCCTGAAGGGCTTCCGTTTCGATCCGGATGCCGCCAACCGCGCCGTCATCCGCTTCGACGGCGCACAACCCACGCTGGCCTTGCAGCCGCGCGACATCGACCGACGCGAGCAGGTGGCGCACGGCGTGATTCGCAGCAGCCTGTATGCCGCCGGTGACCAGGCCGGGGTGAACGCGGCGATGATCGGCAAGCTGGCCGACCTGTTCAAATACGACATCGACTTCGTGCAGGACCTGCGCGTGGGCGACAGCTTCACCATGATCTACGACGACATCTACCGTGATGGCGTGCGCTACGGCCAGGGCGACATCGTGGCTGCCGAATTCGTCAACCAGGGCAAGCGCTACACCGCTTACCGATTCAAGAAGGCCGACGGCAACTACGGCTGGTTCAGCGAAGATGGACGTCCGATCCAGAAATCCTTCCTGCGCATCCCGGTCGATTTCACCCGGATCTCGTCCCAGTTTTCCTCCGCCCGCATGCACCCGATCCTCGGCCGCATGCGCGCGCACAAGGGCGTCGACTACGCGGCCCCCAGCGGCACGCCGATCCACGCCGCCGGCGACGGCGTGATCAAGTACCACGGCTGGGAGCGCGGTTACGGCAACTTCGTGGTGATCCAGCACAACAAGACCATCAGCACCGCGTACGGCCACATGTCGCGGTTCGTGAAGGGCCAGCACGTGGGCGAGCGGGTGCGCCAGGGCGAGGTGATCGGCTACGTCGGCATGACCGGGCTGGCCACCGGCCCGCACCTGCACTACGAGTTCCGCGTCAACGGCGTGCAGCGCAACCCGCAGACGGTGACCCTGCCCAAGCCCGAACCGCTGCCCGCCGCCCAGCTGGCCCGCTTCGAGTCGCAGGTGGTCAAGCCGCAGCTGGCCCGGCTGACCGAGCTGGACAACCGGATCAAGCTGGCGCGCGCCAACGCTCCCGCCAATCACGACAACTGAGCTGCCCTTGCGCGTGGCTGAAGACGACTCGGCGCTCTACATCGGCCTGATCTCCGGCACCAGCGCCGACAGCATCGATGCGGTGCTGGTGCGTTTTCGCGAAGGCAAGCCGCACACCCTTGCCTGCCATGCCCATCCGTGGCCGCATGCCTTGCGCGAACGCATGCTGGCAGTGGCGCAAGGCGAGGCCGCGCTCGACCTGGACGACTGGGGCCGGCTCGACGTTGAAATCGGGCAGCAGTTTGCCGAGGCCGCCTTGCACTTGCTCGATCGCGCCGGCACGACGGCCGCGGCGGTGCGCGCCATCGGTTCGCATGGACAAACCTTGCGCCACCGGCCCGGCGGCGAGCACCCCTTCACCTTGCAGCTGGGCGACCCCAGCGTGATCGCCGAGCGCTGCCGCATCGAGGTGGTCGCCGACTTCCGCCGCGCCGACGTCGCCGCCGGCGGCCAGGGCGCGCCGCTGCTGCCGGCGGTGCATGCCATGCTGCTGGGCGTGCCCGGGCGTACGCGCGCCGTGCTCAACCTCGGCGGCATCGCCAACCTCACTGTGCTCGCGGCCGACGGCGGTGTGCGCGGCTTCGACACCGGGCCGGCCAACGGCCTGCTCGACGCGTGGTGCCTGCGCCATCGGGGCGAACCGTTCGATCGCGGCGGAGCCTTTGCCGCCCGCGGCCGGGTCGTGCCCGAGCTGCTCGACGCCCTGCTGGCCGATCCGTACTTTGCGCTGCCGCCGCCCAAAAGCACCGGACGCGAATACTTTCATCTGGACTGGCTGGCCACCCGCGCGCCGCCGGCCATACTGGCACCCGCCGACGTGCAGGCGACGCTGCTGGAGCTGACCGTGCGCAGCGTCACCGCAGCCGTGATGCAGCATGCGCCGGAAGCGACGGAGGTGCTGGCCTGCGGCGGCGGCGTGCACAATGAGCGGCTGATGCAGCGCCTGGGAGAGACGTTGGCTCCACGCCGGCTGGACAGTACCGCCAGCTGCGGTGTCGACCCGGACTTTCTCGAAGCGACCGCATTTGCCTGGCTGGCGCGCCAACGCCTGCTGCAACTGCCCGGCAACCTGCCGGCCGTGACCGGCGCGCGCGGACCGCGGGTACTCGGGGCGGTCTATTCCGCGCCGGCACCCGGCACGTCGTAACGGATGCTCTCCGGCGCCAGCTGGGTCGGCCGCGTGCGGGCCAGCGCCAGCAACGCCTCCTGGAACGCGCCGCGCTCGGCGGCTTCCCAGTGACCATCGAGTACGGCCAGGGCGTGCGGATCGCGCAGGCTTTCGCTGTATCGGTGCGCCACCGACATGCCGAGGCCGACGCGCAGCGCGTCCAGCATCACGTCGTTGACCGGACACTGCCGCAGCTTGGCCAGCGCCGCGATGCGTTCGGCCAGCAGGCCATCGATGTGATGAACGATCATGTCCGGCACAAGCGTCACTCCCTGCAGCACCTGCCCCTGTGCCGGGGATGTTTGCACATCCGCGATGCACCGGTGCCGCGCCGTGGCGATTTCCGTGGCTGACTTGGCAGTTGCGCTGTGACCCGCGCCACTGTGGGCCACTGCAGGTCCGGACCCGCTCGCATGGAACGGCCACAATCTTTCAGGTCACCGCCCGCGCGCGCTCGAATCCGCGAAAACGTCGCCACAATCCGGCGAACAGCAGCATCGCCGGGATCACCGCCAGCACGGTGAGCACGAAGTAGGCGCCGTAGCCCGCCGTCATGGCGATGCCGCCGGCAAAGAAGCCGAGCAGCTTGCCCGGCAGGTTGACCAGCGAACTCAGCAAGGCGTACTGCGTCGCGGTGTGCTGCTGGTTGACCAGCGAGGACAGGAACGCCACCGTCGGCGGCCCCAGCATGCCCAGGGTGAGGTTCTCCACCGAGATCACCAGGGTCAGCATGGCCAGATTGCCCGGGTGCGCGATCAGCAGCAGGTACATGAGGTTGCTGCAGCCGCACAGCACGATGGTGACGCCCAGCGGCCGCCACGCGCCCCAGCGCGCCACCATGGCGCCGCCGACGAACACGCCGACGATGCCGATCCAGATGCCGTAGATCTTGGTGATCGTGCCGATCTCGGTCTTGGAGAAGCCCATGTCGCGGTAGAACGGGCTCATGATGCCGCCGATGGTGGCCTGTTCGGGCATCTTGAACAGCAGCAGGAACAGCAAGGTCACGCCGGCCAGCGCCCAGCCGTAGCGCCGGAAGAAGTCGGCGAACGGATCGATCACGCTCTCGCGCATCGCGTCGCGCCAGCGCGCGGCACGCACGCGCAGCACCGCCGGCTCGCGCGCCACCAGCGTGGTGACGATCGGCAGCAGCATCGCCAGCGCCATCATCAGGTAGACCACGCGCCAGGCGATGTGGTCGGCCAGGATCAGGGCCACCGCGCCGGCCACCAGCAGCCCGATGCGATAGCCCAGCGAATAGGTCGCCACCAGCGCGCCCTGGTCCTCGACCGGCGCGATCTCGATGCGATACGCATCGACGGCGATGTCCTGCGTGGCACCGAAGAACGCCACCGCCAGCGTGGCCGCCACGAACGCCGCCAGATGCTGCGGCGTCAGCGCCGCCATCGCGAGCAGCCCGGCCACCACGCCCAACTGGGCGAACAGCAGCCAGCCTCGCCGCTGGCCCAGGCGCGCGAAGCCCGGGATGTGCCCGTGGTCGAGCAGCGGTGCCCAGAGGAACTTGAATGCGTAGGTCATGCCCGCGCTGGCGATCATCGTGATGTCGGCCAGCTCGATGCCGTTCTCCTTCAGCCAGTACGCCAGCGTGCCGGCCACCAGCAGGAACGGCAGGCCGGAGGAGAAGCCGAACAGGCACATCGTCCACGCCGCCGGCTGGGTGAACGCATGCCACACCGACGGCTTCGCCGGCCGTCGCGCCGTTGCTTCAGTCGACATAGTCGACCGTGTACGGCGCGTGGTCGGAAAAACGCTGGTCGCGGTAGATCGAGCACGCACGCAGGCGATCGCGCAGCGAAGGGGTGACCACCTGGTAGTCGATCCGCCACCCCACGTTGTTCGCCCGCGCCTGGCCCCGGTTCGACCACCAGGTGTATTCGACCGCGTCGGGCTTGAGTGCGCGGAAGCTGTCGACCCAGCCGCGCTGGTGGAACAGCAGGTCCAGCCACGCGCGTTCCTCCGGCAGGCAGCCGGAGTTCTTCTGGTTGGAGCTCCAGTTCTTGATGTCGTTCTTCGTGTGCACGATGTTCCAGTCGCCACAGATCACGTAGTCGCGGCCGCTTTTCAGCCACGCGTCGAAGATCGGCGTGATCCATTCCATCGCCTTGAACTTGAACTGCTGGCGCTCGTCGCCGGACGAACCGGACGGAAAGTACAACGAGACCACGCTGAGGTTGCCGAAGCGGGCCTCGATGTAGCGGCCCTCGTTGTCGAATTCGTCCCAGCCGAGTTCGGTCAGCACCTGGTCGGGCTCGCGCCGGGCGTAGATCGCCACGCCGCTGTAGCCCTTCTTGCTGGTAGCGTCGCGGTAGAAGCAGTGATGGCCGTCGGGGCGGAACATCGCGTCCGTGAGCTGGTCTTCCTGGGCCTTGGTCTCCTGCAGGCAGACCACGTCCGCGTTCTGCGCGCGCAGCCACTCGAATACGCCCTTGCTGCCGGCCGAGCGGATGCCGTTGGCGTTGAGGCTGATGATGCGCATGGGTACTCCCGGTCGACAGATCGGGCGATCATAACAACCCCGGCCGGCGGCACCGGCGCGTGTACCATGCGCGCACCGCCGCCATGCCAGCGAGACCGACCGTGCACGACTACCAACGCGACTTCATCGAACTCACCCTGCGCCGGCAGGTGCTGCGCTTCGGCGAGTTCACGCTGAAGTCCGGCCGGCAGAGCCCGTACTTCTTCAACATGGGCCGGATCGATTCAGGCGCCGCGCTGGCGCGACTCGGCCGCGCGTACGCCGCCGCCCTGGTCGAGGCGGGGATCGAGGTCGACATGCTGTTCGGCCCGGCCTACAAGGGCATCGCGCTGGCCGCGGCCACCGCCATCGCGCTGGCCGAACAGCACGGGCGCGACCTGCCATGGGCCTACAACCGCAAGGAGGCCAAGGATCACGGCGAGGGCGGCAGCCTGGTCGGCGCGCCGCTGGCCGGGCGCGTGCTGATCGTCGACGACGTGATGACCGCCGGCACCGCCGTGCGCGAGTCGCTGGCGCTGATCCGCGCCCACGGCGCCACGCCCGCCGGCGTGCTGATCGCGCTGGATCGCCAGGAGCGCGGCCAGGGCGAACGCTCCGCCGCGCAGGAAGTCGCCGCCGAGCACGGCATCCCGGTCATCGCCATCACCTGCCTGGACGACGTGCTGGAGTATGCCGGCGCGCAGCCGCAACTGGCTGCCGAACACGCGCGATTGCTGGACTACCGCGCCCGGTACGGCGTACCCCGCTGACCGGCGCGGCATGCGCCACCGGTTCATGCACCGGCCAATAGACTCCGGCCAACCCCATCACAGCAGCGCCGCGGGCAACCGGCCAGCATGGCGGAGCCAGCTATACTCGGGCCAACAGGAGAACCCATGCGCAAATCACTGCTCATTCTGGCTGCCGTAGCGATGGGCGCGAGCCTTGCCGCGTTCGCCCAGAACGCTGGCAGCGTGCGCTACAAGTGGTATGACAACCAGGGCCTGGTGCATTACAGCGACAGCCTCACCGCCGACGCGATGAAGTACGGCTACGACCTGGTCAACGATCGCGGCATGGTGGTGCGCCACGTGTCGCGCCAGCTCAACCCCGAGGAGCGCGCCGCGGCGGCCAAGCTGGCCGAGGTCGAGGCGGCCAGACAGCGCGCGGCGCAGGAAGTGGCCACCGCCGAGGCGCAGATGCTCAACGCCTACCCGGACGAGGAGTCGTACAAGATCTCGCTGCAGCAGACGCTGGACACGGTCGACCAGCAGATCCGCACCACCCGGATCAACCTGCGCAGCCAGGAGAAGGCGCTGACCGACCTGCTGGCCCGCGCCGCGGAGATCGAGAACGCCAAGAAGCCGGTGCCGAAATTCCTCACCGACAGCGTCGCCGCGCAGCGCAACGTCGTCACCGGCCTGCGCGCCACCTTGCAGCGCCAGCAGACCCTGCGCACGCAGACGGTGCAGGAGCAGGTCAAGCAGCTGGCCCGCTACCGCGAGCTGAAAGCCGAACAGGACAAGGCTTCGCAGTAGCCTGGCTCGGGCCGACGCGGTCCGCGTCCCGGCCCGCCATCCTCAGAACGGCAGTTTCAGGGCAGGATCGACCGCCAGCATCTGCCGGCGGAACACCTGCTGGATGCGCTTGAGCGCCGCCTCGGTGTCGGCCTCGAAACGCAGCACCAGCACCGGCGTGGTGTTGGACGCGCGTACCAGTCCCCAGCCGTCCGGCCAGTCCACGCGCAGACCGTCGATACCGATCACCGAGGCGTCCTCGAAGCTGGCGCGCTCGCGCAGCCGGTCCATGAAACGGTAATGCTCGCCCTCGGCCAGCGGCACCTTCAGCTCGGGAGTGGAGACGCTCTTGGGCAGGGTGGCGAAGATTTCCTCCGGGCTGCGCCCGTGCAGGTCGCCGGCGAGGATCTCCAGCAGGCGAGCGGCGGCATAGATGCCGTCGTCGAAACCGTACCAACGCTCCTTGAAGAAGAAGTGCCCGCTCATCTCGCCGGCCAGCTCGGCGCCGGTCTCGCGCATCTTGGCCTTGATCAGCGAATGCCCGGTGCGCCACATCAACGGACTGCCGCCGGCGTCCAGGATCTGCGCCTTCAGGTGGCTGGTGCACTTGACGTCGTAGATCACCGTGCCGCCGGGCTGGCGCGACAGCACGTCGCGCGCGAACAGCATCAGCAGGCGATCCGGATAGATGATCTCGCCGGCGCGGGAGACCACGCCCAGGCGATCGCCGTCGCCGTCGAAGGCGAGGCCGAGGTCCGCTCCGGTCTGGCGCACGGCGTGGATCAGGTCCTGCAGGTTGGCCGGATCGGACGGATCGGGATGGTGGTTCGGGAAGCTGCCGTCGACATCGCAGTACAGCGGGACCACCTCGCAGCCGACGCCTTCGAGCACCTGCGGCGCGATCGCGCCGGGAATGCCGTTGCCGCAATCGACCACCACCTTCAGCGGGCGCTCGGCGAGCACGTCGGAGACGATTTTCTCGATGTAGTCCGGGGCCACGTCGACCTGGCGCAGGCCGCCATGACCATCCTGGCTCAACGCGCCGCCGGCGATGCGCTGGTACAGGTCCTGGATCGCGCCCTCGGCCAGCGTCTCGCCGCCGATCACGATCTTGAAGCCGTTGTAGTCCGGCGGATTGTGGCTGCCGGTCACCGCCACGCCGCAGCCGGTGTTGAACCGGTACGCGGCGAAATACACCACCGGCGTGGGCACCGCGCCCAGGTCGATCACGTCGACGTCGGCCTCGCGCAGGCCGTCGGCCAGCGCGCCGGCCAGTTCGGGACCGGAAACCCGGCCATCGCGGCCGACCACGATCTCGCGCAGGCCGCGCTCGACCATCACCGCGCCGATCGCCCGGCCCAGCAGCCTGGCCACGTTGCGGTCCAGTGTCTTGCCGACCACGCCGCGCACGTCGTAGGCGCGGAAGATGCTCGGGTCCACCGGCACCGTGGCGGGTTCGGCCGGCGCGGCCGCGGGACGCGCAGTGGCCGGAGCGGGAGTCGACGGCGCGCGCGCGCGCGGGCGCGGCAGCGCGACCTCGGCCACCAGCGGCTCCTCTTCGGCCGGCGGCGCCGACGAAGCCTGGCGACGCCCGCGCAGCCACAGCAGATAGCCGGCTCCGCCCAGCCCCAACAGGCTCAGCAGCGCGCTCAACCACCACGAATGCGGCAGCACGATGAACGCATCGGGCAGCCCGGCGCCCACGCGGAACGCGGTGCCGGGCACGGCCACGCTGTTGTCGCCGGTCTGCGCCGAGGCACTGCCGTTGGAGAACAACTGCACGCTGCCCGGCTCGTCTCCCTGGCGCAGATCGAGCCGGCCGCCGGCCGGCGGGATCGCGTCGAAAGCCCGCTGGACCCCGGCAAACGGCAGTTCCACCCACACCCACGCCTGGGTCTGATCGGGCGCACCCAGCGGCACGACCATGCTCAGCCGGCGGTCGCCGTTGCCGTAGTAGACGCTCTGCACCGGCGGCGCGCCCTCCGCCGTCTGCGCGGCCATCAGCTGCGCCGCCTTGGCATAGCCGAACTCGCGGTAGTTGGCGCGCAGCACTTCCTTGAGGTCGCCGCTGTAGATGTCCAGCTGCTGCGCCTGCGGCAGGCGCAGGCGCAAGGTGGCGATCGACTGCGCCGGGTCGTTCAGCACCGTCGCCGGGTCGACCAGCGCCAGCGCCTTCTCCACCGCACCGCGCTGGCGTGCGACCTCGTCGGCAACCGCCTTGACCGCCTGCGCCTGAGCGGCATGGACCCGTTCGTCGGCGTGATGCTCGTCGGCGATCAGCCAGGTCTGCCAGGCACAGAACAGGCCCAGCAGCAGCAGCAAGGTGCCGCCGGCCAGCGGCAGCACGGCCGACCAGTCGACCTCAGGCCGGGCCAGCCGCCGCTTCGCGATTTTTGGTGCCATGCTCTGCCCCCACGGCTGAAACTGCGCGGTGGCGCGACCGCTCCGGGTCGCGCCGAGTTTCCGTGCCCATGCTATCGGATACCGGTGGAGCCGAAGCCTCCGGCGCCGCGTTCGCTGGGCGTGAATTCATTGACGATCTGCAGCCGCGCCTGCGCCACCGGCACCAGCAGCAACTGCGCGATGCGGTCGCCGACCGCGATGGTGTACGGGGCGTCGCCGCGGTTCCAGCACGAAATCATCAGCGGGCCCTGGTAGTCGGCGTCGATCACGCCGACCAGGTTGCCCATCACCAGGCCGTGCTTGTGGCCCAACCCGGAGCGCGGAACGATAAAGGCGCACCATTGCGGATCGCCGATGTGGATGGCGATGCCGCTGGGCACCAGCGCACTTGCGCCGGGTGCCAGGGTCAGCGGCTGCTCCAGTGCCGCACGCAGGTCCATGCCGGCGCTGCCGGGGGTGGCGGCATGCGGCAGCGGAATGCTGTCGCCCAGGCGCGGGTCGAGGATCTTCAATTCGACGTCGAGCGTCATCCGCGCGTCGCCCGGTAGCGTTCGGCCACTTGCGCGATGAACTGGCGCGCCAGTTCGCTCTTGGCGGCGCGCGGCAAGGCCAGCTCGCCATCGGCCCAGTACAGCGTCAATGCGTTCTCGGCGACCTCGAAACCGAGTCCGTCGCCCACCTGGTTCGCCGCGATCATGTCCAGCCCCTTGCTGCGCAATTTGCCGCGCGCGTAACTGGCCACATCATGCGTCTCCGCGGCGAATCCGACCAGGAACGGGTGCCCGTTCTGCGCGGCCAGGCTGGCCAGGATGTCGGGGTTCTCTGCCAGCTGCAGCGAGAGCGGCGCGCCCGCGCTCTTTTTCAGCTTCAGCGCCGAGACGCTGGCCGGCCGATAATCGCCCACCGCCGACGCGCCGATGTAGATGTCCGCCGCGCGACTGACCTCGAGCACGGCGGCCTGCATCTGCGCGGCGCTGCGCACGTCGATGCGCCGCGCCACCCCGACGGGCGTGGCCAGGCTCACCGGGCCGGCCACCAGGCTCACCGTGGCGCCCGCCTCCGCCGCGGCCGCGGCCACCGCGAAGCCCATCCGGCCGGAGCTGCGGTTGCCGATGAAGCGCACCGGGTCGATGTCCTCGTAGGTCGGACCGGCGCTGACCACCACCTGCAACCCGGCCAGCGCGCCGTTGCCGAACGAGGCGGCCAGCGCGTCGCGCAATTCGTGCGGCTCCAGCATGCGGCCGGAGCCCATGTCGCCGCAGGCCTGCTCGCCGGCCGCCGGCCCCAGCACCTGCACGCCACGCTGGCGCAGCAGCACCAGGTTCGCCTGCACCGCCGGGTGCGCCCACATCTGCTGGTTCATCGCCGGCGCCAGGTACAGCGGTGCGGCGCTGGCCAGGCACAGCGTGCTGAGCAGGTCATCGGCATGGCCATGGGCGAGCCGGGCGATGGTGTCGGCGCTGGCCGGCGCCACCAGAATGCGCTCGGCCCAGCGCGCCAGCTCGATGTGACCCATCGCCGCCTCGGCGTGCGCATCCCACAGGCTGCTGCGCACCGGCTGGCCGGAGAGCGCCTGGAAGGTGGCCGCGCCGACGAAATGCTCGGCCCCTGCGGTCATCACCACGCGCACCTCGGCGCCCTGCTCGCGCAGGCGGCGGACCAGTTCGCAACTCTTGTAGGCGGCGATGCCGCCGGTCACTCCCAGCAGGATGCGGCGTTGGGCGAGGCTCATGTAAGGCGGGCCTGACAGTCGGGCAGACGCTTAGCTTACCGGATTCAATCCGCGCCACTGCTGCCTGCCGGCGACCCCCTTCGCCAAGCTGGCACGCATGAGCATCCGCGACTGGCCCGAAGGCGAACGACCCCGCGAAAAACTGCTGGCCCGCGGGAGCGCCGCGCTGTCCGACGCGGAGCTGCTGGCCGTGCTGCTGGGCAGCGGCAGCCGCGGCAAGGACGCCATCGCGCTGGGCCGCGAACTGCTTGCCAACGCGGGCGGCGTGGCCGCCTTGCTGGGCCGGCCGGAGCAGCAGATCCGCGCCGGCGGGCTGGGTCCGGCCAAGCGCGCGCGGATCGCCGCGGCGCTGGAACTGGCCCGGCGCAGCCTGGCCGAGCAGCTGCAGGAACGGCCCAGCCTGGGCAACCCGCGCGACAGCGGCGACTACCTGCGGGCCCGCCTGCGCCACCTGCCCTACGAAGTGTTCGGCTGCCTGTACCTGGACAACCGCCATCGCGTGCTGGCCTTCGAGGAGCTGTTCCGCGGCACCGTCGACGGCGCCAGCGTGCACCCGCGCGAAGTGGTGCGCGCCTGTCTGCATCACAACGCCTGCGCGGTGATCTTCGCCCACAACCACCCCTCCGGCGTGGCCGAACCCAGTGCCGCCGACCGCGCGATCACCCACGAACTGCGTGATGCCCTGCACCTGGTCGGCGTGCGCGTGCTCGACCACCTGGTGATCGGCCACGGCGAGCCGGTGTCGATGGCCGCCCGCGGCCTGCTCTGAACGCGTCCGTACCGGGCCGCCGCTGCGGCGCGCATCTCCCCACCTTCGCCCGACAAGCCGGCTCTGCCGCGCTGCGGCACACCGTGCGCCAACCTGTTCGTGCGCACAGAAGCGGCCGCCAAGTGGTCGAAACTTATGCACAAAATGCAACGACAACCGGTTGCCGTCGCAATCGCCAGTCTTGCGCAAAGTTGCTGCTTCAACATGATGATTTTGCTTGATAATTTCTTGCGACTTGACAAAGACCAGCCAGCCGCTGCCTCGGCGCGTTCCCCGCCGGCGAATTTCCCCACAGAGTTATCCACAGGACGCCTCGACGCGGTGCAACACGAGACCACCCCGCGTCCGGCACGGCCTTCGCCGCCGGCGTGCGCGCGCCGGTCTGTTAGAATTGCCGGTTCCATCACGAAACCGATCCCACCCGTGAAAGCACAGCTGCGCAACCTGGTGTTGCAGGCCATCCACGCCCTGCAGCACGACGCGACCCTGCCGGCCGAGCTGGCCATCCCCGACTTCGTGATCGAGCGCGCGCGCAGCCGCGAGCATGGCGATTTCGCCTGCAACGCGGCGATGCTGCTGGCCAAGCATGTCCTGAGCCCTGTCGAAGGGGCGGCGCGCGCCAAGCCACGCGAGCTGGCCGAAAAACTGGTCGCCGCACTGCCGGCCAACCCGCTGGTGGAAAAAGTCGAGATCGCCGGCCCCGGCTTCATCAACTTCTTCCTCGCCGCCGGCGCCTATCACGCCGAAGTGCGCCGGATCATGGCCGAGGGCAACGCCTACGGCCGCAATGCCAGCGGCGGCGGCAGGACCGTCGGCGTGGAATTCGTCTCGGCCAACCCGACCGGCCCGCTGCACGTGGGCCACGGCCGCGCCGCGGCGATCGGCGACTGCCTGAGCCGCCTGCTCGACGCCAGCGGCTGGAACGTCAAGCGCGAGTACTACTACAACGATGCCGGCGTGCAGATCGCCAACCTGGCCGTGTCGGTGCAGGCGCGCGCGCGCGGCATCACGCCCGAAGACAGCAGCTGGCCCGACAACGGCTACCGCGGCGACTACATCGCCGACGTGGCGCGCGCCTACCTCGATCGCGAATCGGTGGTGGCCGACGGCGAGACGGTCGTCGCGGCCGGCGACGTCGACGACCTCGACGCGATCCGCCGCTTCGCCGTGGCCAGCCTGCGCCGCGAGCAGGACCTGGACCTGCAGGCATTCGGCGTCGGCTTCGACACCTATTTCCTGGAGTCCTCGCTGTACAGCGACGGCAAGGTCGAGGAAACCGTGCGCGAGCTGATCGCCCACGGTCACACCTACGAGGAAGGCGGCGCGCTGTGGCTGCGCACCACCGCGTTCGGTGACGACAAGGACCGCGTGATGCGCAAGTCCGACGGCACCTACACCTACTTCCTGCCCGACGTGGCCTACCACCTGAGCAAGTGGCAGCGCGGCTACCAGCGCGCGATCACCGAGCTGGGCTCGGACCACCACGGTTCGCTGGCGCGGGTGAAGGCCGGCCTGCAGGCGCTCGATTGCGGCATCCCCAAGGGCTGGCCGGAATACGTGCTGCACCAGATGGTCACCGTGATGAAGGGCGGCGAGGAGGTGAAGATCTCCAAGCGCGCCGGCAGCTACGTCACCTTGCGCGACCTGATCGACGAAGTCGGCAAGGACGCCACGCGCTACTTCCTGATCGCGCGCAAGAGCGATTCGCAGCTGGTGTTCGACGTCGACCTGGCCCGCTCGCAGTCCAACGACAACCCGGTCTACTACATCCAGTACGCGCATGCCCGCGTCTGCAGCGTGCTGCGCCAGGCGCCGGAGAAAGGCTTTGCCTTCGACCTAGCCGACGGCCTTGCTCACCTGGACCGGCTGGACAACGAGCACGAGCAGATCCTGCTCACCGAGCTGTCGAAATATCCCGAACAGGTCGAAGCGGCGACGGCCAACCTGGAGCCGCACCTGATCGCCGGCTGGCTGCGCGAACTGGCCAACGCGTTCCACACCTACTACAACTCGCACCAGTTCCTGGTCGAGGATGCGAGCCTGCGCAACGCGCGGCTGGCGCTGGTGGTCGCCACGCGCCAGGTACTGAAGAACGGACTGGATTTGCTGGGCCTCAGCGCCCCGGAGAAGATGTAATGGCAGCACGCAAGGGCAGGGGCCGGCAGGCCGTACGCAACGGCCGCAGCGGATTCCCGGGCTGGGGTTACGCGGTGATCGGCGTCCTCGCCGGCGCGATCCTGATGGCGATCGTGATGCGCGGCAGCCTGTTCACCAACCTGCGCACGCCGACCGGACCGCAGGCCAACCCGCAGGCCACCGCCCAGCGCGGCAGCGAGCCGGGCGTGCTGGAACCGGCCCCCGGCGAAAGCACGCCGAAGAAACCGCAGTACGACTTCTACTCGGTGCTGTCGGAGAAGGAAGTGCGCATCCCCGACGCCGAGATCAGCGCGCAGGCCAAGGCCGAGCAGCAGCAGGCCGCCACGCCGGCACCGGCGGCGACGCCCGCCAGCACACCCGGCGTGGCCGTGCAGAACGTCAACGCCGCGCCGGCCGAAGCGGTGGAACCGGCCAGCGGCGGCAACGGCTACCTGCTGCAGGTGGGCGCGTTCCCCGACCCCGCCACCGCCGAGGCACAAAAGGCCAAGCTGGCCCTGCAGGGTTTCGTCGCCAACGTGCAGACGGTGAATGTCGGCGGGCAGACCTACCACCGCGTTCGGCTGGGGCCGTTCCGCTCGGCCACCGAGCTGGAATCGACCAAGCAGAAACTCGCCGCCGCCGGCATCCCGGCGATCGCCCTGAAAGAAGGCAAGTAATCGCATGAACGGCAAGATCGCCTGGATCACCGGTGCCACCGCCGGTTTCGGTGCCGCCACCGTCGAGCGCTTCGTCGCCGGCGGTTGGCGGGTGATCGCCAGCGGCCGCCGGGCCGAACGATTGCGGCAGCTGGTGGACCGCCACGGCGCCGAGCGCGTGCATGCGGCCGCCTTCGACATGCGCGACGAAGCGGCCATGCGCGCCGCCCACGCCGCCCTGCCACCGTCGTTCGCCGGCATCGACCTGCTGGTCAACAACGCCGGCCTGGCGCTGGGCACCGCACCCGCGCAGCAAGCCGAGCTGGCGCAATGGAAGCAGATGATCGACACCAACGTCACCGCGCTGGCCACGATCACGCACCTGCTGCTGCCGCAGCTGATCGAACGCCGCGGCGCCATCGTCAACATCAGCTCGATCTCCGGCAGCTACGCCTACCGCGGCGGCAACGTGTACGGCGCCAGCAAGGCCTTCGTCACCCAGTTCTCGCAGAACCTGCGCACCGACCTGCACGGCAGCGGCGTGCGCGTGACCTCGATCGAACCGGGCATGGCCGAGACCGAATTCACCCTGGTGCGCACCGGCGGCGACCAGGCCGCCTCCGACCAGCTCTACGCCGGCGCCCACCCGATCACCGCGACCGACATCGCCGACACCATCTGGTGGATCGCCAACCTGCCGCCGCACCTCAACATCAACCGCATCGAGCTGATGCCGGTCAGCCAGTCGGCAGCCGGGCTGCAGGTGGCGCGCGACGCCTAGGCGAACCGGCCCGCCGGGCCGAGTCGCATCGGCATGCCGGCTTCCGACACGCGCTACGCGCCGATTGGCTACACTCCCCCGGGTGGAGACCGGCCGGCGGCCGGTGGGACGGGGAGTACAAGTTGGCCGATGGCGGCGGCTTTTTCGAAGAGCTGAAGCGTCGCCACGTGTGGCGCGTGGCAATCGCCTATGCCGTCGTCGCATGGCTGCTGGTGCAGGTGGCCACGCAGGTATTCCCGTTCTTCAACATCCCCGATTGGACGGTGCGCCTGGTGGTGATCCTGATCGCGATCGGTTTCCCGATCGCGGTCATCTTCGCCTGGGTGTACGAGCTGACACCCGAAGGCATCCGCCGCACCGCGCCGGCTGATTCGCCCGAGGCACGGGCCGCGCACGACAGCCGCCAGATCGGGCGCAAGCTCAACGCGGTGATCATCGGCACGCTGGTGCTGGCGGTGGGCCTGCTGGGCTGGCGCCTGTTGGCGCTGCGTCAGGCGCCGGCCGCCGTTGTGGCCCAGACATCCGCGCGGGCGACGGACGCGCGCAGCGGGACGGCCTCCTCGACCGGGTCGTCATCTCCGGCATCCGCGGCGAGCGTCCCCGGCAAGTCCATCGCGGTACTGCCGTTCGAGAATCTCTCGGCCGACAAGGACAACGAGTACTTCGTGGCCGGCATGCAGGACTTGATCCTGACCAAGCTGGCCGACATCGGTGACTTGAAGGTGATCTCGCGCACCTCGACCCTGCAGTACGGTAGCCATCCAGAAAACCTCAAGACGGTCGGCGAGCAACTCCGCGTCGCGACGATCCTTGAAGGCAGCGTGCAGAAGCAGGGCAACCAGGTGCTGGTCAACGTGCAGTTGATCAACGCCAGGACCGAAAGCCATATCTGGGCCGAAAGCTACACCCGCACGCTGGACAACGTATTCGGCGTCGAGGGCGAGGTGGCGGGCAAGATCGCGACAGCCCTCAACGCCAAGCTGTCGCCCGCGCAGAGCGCGCAACTGGCTGAGGCGCCGACCACCAACAAAGCCGCCTACGACCTGTTCCTGCGCGCCGAGTATCAGGCTAACAAAGGTCTCATCAATTACGACACGGCTAGCTACAAGGCTGCGATACCGTTGTATCAGCAAGCCATTCAGCACGATGTCAACTTTGCATTGGCCTACGCGCGGCTGTCTTATACCGAAAGTGAGCTTGCATGGTTCGGCGGCGGCGGCGGGAACGTGAAGCAGCTTGTCCAACAGGCGCGCGCGGATGCGGAACAAGCACTGCAATTGCAACCCGATCTGGCCACCGCGCACCTCGCCATCGGCTACAGCGAATACTACGGCCGCGGCGATTACGCCGCCGCGTTGCAAGCGTTTTCGACCGCGCTCAAGCTCAAACCCAACGATGCCGAGACCCTCGCGGCGCAAGGTTACGTAGAACGCCGCGAGGGACGAGTGGACGACGCGATTGCCTCGTTCAGACAAGCGCAGGCTCTCGACCCACGCAATTCCGCACTGGCCTACGAGTTGGGCACGACGTACCAGGCGGCGAGCGCCTATCCCGAGGCCGAGGGCGCCTTCCAGCGCGCGCTGGCGCTGGACCCGGACAACCGCAACGCCAAGGCCTACTATTCCAACGCGATATTGTTGAGCACGGGCGATATTCCGCGTGCATTGGCCGCGGTGCAAGGCGACGATCCGCAATTGAAACTCCAGCGCGTCGTCTTGTTGACTTACCAGCGCGAGTTCAAGACAGCACTCGCGCTGCTCGACGGCATCCCGGACACTCCCGATAATTTTCCCCCGGCGCTCAACGGCCCCAAGACTGAGCAACAGGCCACCCTGTACCGACTGATGGGCGACGACGTCCATGCCCGGCCGCTGTTTGCACAGTCGCTGCCGGAGCTACGTGCGCAACTCAAAATGCTGACGGGAATCAGCCGGGCGTTTCAGTGGGAAAACATTGCTTACGCGGAAATCGCGCTGGGTCAGACTGCAACGGGACTGGACAGCATCGCCAAGTCGATGAAAATTCTCGGCAACGCGAAGGACCGCCTTTACGGCCCGCAAATCGTGCTGTTCAACGCCCAGTTGTATGCGCAGGCGCGCCGTCCCGACCTTGCCGTGCCGCTCCTGTCCAAAGCGCTGGCCACGTCCGGTATCGGCATTTACTACTCGCCCGTGTTGCTGTGGCTGGACCCGTACTGGGATCCGATCCGCCACGAGCCGCGCTTCCAGGCGCTGCTGCGGAAATACGCGAAATACCAACCAGCCGTGATTCCTGCCGCTGACAGTACCGCAGCGATTCCGCCGACGTGAACTGGTCGGGCGATCGTACGACGGTTGCCCGACCGATCAACCGAAGACGATCCAGCTCCGCTTCGTGGCTTCGCCGAAAGATCGTGGATGCGGCCTGGTGGTTCTGGCGCCCCGACACCGAGCCGACGCAGGTCGCGCCTGCTCGTCACGGGCCAGGGTGCAGTCAATTGGCGTTCGCGCGATGCACGTCGTGCGTCACGAACGGATGTCCGGGGTCGGGGGCGGCAAGCCACTGCGGGTGCGCCAGGGTGTGGCGCATGTCGTCCAGGCCGCCCTGCCAGTGGCTGCGCATGCTGGTGGCGCTGAATTCGTAGTCCTTGAAGTGGCCTTCGTGGGGCCGGTCCTGGTAGATCAGGTGGATCACGTTGGTCAACGCCTCCGCCGCGCGTGCCTCGGCATGGCGGTACGCCGGGTCGCCGCGCCGCTCGGCCGGCACCAGCGCCATCACGTCGTGCAGCAGGCGGCGCTGCTCCTGCATGCGGCGCATGAACTCGGTGACCAGCCGGGTGCGGCTGGAGTACTGGATCTCCTTGCTGCGCTCGGCCACGTCGGCAAGATCGCGCGGCAGCGTGCCGCGGGCGCTCCACAGGTCGACCTGGAACACCAGCGTGTCGCAACCGGGGCGTTCGCTGAGCACCTCGTAAAGCGGCGTGTTGGAGACCATGCCGCCGTCCCAGTAGAACTCGCCGTCGATCTCCACCGCGGGAAAGCCCGGCGGCAACGCGCCGGAGGCCATGAAGTGCTCGGGCCGCAGGCGCTCGCGGCGATTGTCGAAATAGGCGAAGTTGCCGCTGCGCACGTTCACCGCGCCGACCGCCACGCGCATCGTGCGCGCATCGTTGAGGCGGTCGAAATCGACCAACCGCTCCAGCGTGGCGCGCAGCGGCTTCGTGTCGTACCAGCTCACGCTGCCCGGCGTGGCGTGCCCGCCCAGGAACGGCGGCGGCTGGCGCGGGTGGAAGAAGCCGGCCTGGCCCTCGGTCATCGCGCGCCAGGCGGCCAGGCCGCTCATGCCGTTGAGCCATGCCGTCGGCCACGCCACCGCATCGAACCACGGCAGCGCCGGCACGTCCGGCCACAGCGGCGAGCGGCAGATCGCCTCCCAGAATTCGCGCAGCCGTTCCACCCGCCGCTCGGGCGCGTTGCCGGCGATGATCGCCGCGTTCAACGCGCCGATCGAGATGCCGGCCAGCCGGTTCGGCTGCAGGCCGGCCTCGTCCAGCGCCTCGAACACGCCGGCCTGGTAGGCGCCGAGTGCGCCGCCGCCCTGCAACACCAGCGCGACGGTGCGGTAGTCGCGGGCTACCGTTTCCGCCAGCGACGGCGTGGTCACTGCATGAACCAGCCGTGGCTGACCACGATCGACTGGCCGGTCAGCGCGGCGGAGGGGAAGGTGGCCAGGTACAGCGCGGTCTGCGCGATGTCCTCCACCGTGGTGAAGGTCGCGTCGACGGTGTCCTTCAGCATCACGTTCCTGATCACCTCGTCTTCCGTGATGCCGAGCTCCCTGGCCTGCTCGGGGATCTGCTTCTCGACCAGCGGCGTACGCACGAAGCCCGGGCAGATCACGTGCGAGCGCACGTTGTGCGGCGCACCCTCTTTCGCCAGCGTGCGGGCCAGCCCGAGCAGGCCGTGCTTGGCGGTGACGTAGGGCGCCTTCAGCTTCGAGGCTTCGTGCGAGTGCACCGAGCCCATGTAGATCACGATGCCGCCGCGGTCGCCCTGGTACATGTGCTTGAGCGCGGCCTTGGTGGTGAGGAAGCCGCCGTCGAGATGGATCGCCAGCATCTTCTTCCAGTCGGCGAAGGCGAACTGGTCGATCGGATTGATGATCTGCACGCCGGCGTTGGAGATCAGGATGTCCAGATGGCCAAATGCCGCCACCACCTTGTCGGTGCCGGCGTTGACCGCCTCCTCGCTGGTGACGTCCATCGCCACGCCGAGCGCCTTGCCGCCGGCGGCGTTGATCTCGGCCGCCACCGCATCGGCAGCTTGCTGGTTGATGTCGGCGATCGCCACGCTGGCGCCGTTCTTCGCGTACAGCTCGGCGATCGCCTTGCCGAGGCCGCTGGCCGCGCCCGTGATCAGGGCGACCTTGCCGTTGAGACTGCTCATGCGTTGCTCCTGTGCGACTGGAACTGGATGGAACGGGTCATGCTGGAGTCCGCTTGCGGGCGGTGCTCTCGGCGCCGGTATTCGGAATTTGCGAGAGCATCGCCCGCGAGCGGGCTCCTGCGATCAGTGGGTGTCTTCGGCGAGGTAGGTGTAGGCGGTGAGGCCGGCATCAAGCGCATCGTACAGGCGCGCCGCCTCGTCGCCGGCGACGCCCGCGTCGGCAATGCGCGCGCGGTAGCTGGCGCGCAAGGCCTCCAGGTCGTAGCCGACGTAGTCGAGCATCAGGTCGGTGGTGTCGCCGCGACGCTTGTTGGCGAACACGTAGCCGTCGCCCTCGACGCGCACGTTGACCGCGTCGGTATCGCCGAACAGGTTGTGGATGTCGCCCAGGGTCTCCTGGTAGGCGCCGACCATGAAGATGCCCAGCCGATAGCTCTCGCCATCCTTCAGCGCATGCAGCGGCAGGCTGACGTCGACGCCGTCAGCCTCCACGTAGTGGTCGATGCGGCCGTCCGAATCGCAGGTGAGGTCGACGATCACGCCGCGCCGGGTCGGCTCCTCGTCGAGCCGCGCGATCGGCATGATCGGGAACACCTGGTCGATCGCCCACACGTCGGGGATCGATTCGAATACCGAGAAGTTGGTGAAATACTTGTCCACCAGCTTCTCGTCCAGCTCGTCCAGCACCTGTCGGTGCGCGCGCTCGGCCGGCAGCAGGCGCCCGCGCACGGCATTGGCGATGGCGTAGAACATCTCGTCCAGTCGCGCGCGGTCGGCCAGCGACAGCTGGCCCAGCGCGTACAGCGATTGCCCTTCGGCCAGGTGATGCTGGGCCTCGTGGAACAGCTCCAGCGGCGGGCGCTCGTCCAGCGCCGCGTGGACCTCGCGCAGGTGGCGCAGCACCGCCGGCTCGTCCCCGCGCGGCGACGGCATGCTGCCGGCCGGCACCTGCTCGACCTCGGTCACGTTGACCACCATCACCGCGTGGTGCGCGGTCATCGCCCGGCCTGCCTCGGTGAGGATGTGCGGCGCGGCCAGGCCCTCGGCGCTCACCGCCTCGGCCAGCGACTGCACGATGGTGGCGGCGTACTGTTCCAGCGAGTAGTTGATCGAGTTGTGGCTGCGCGAGCGGGTGCCTTCGTAATCCACACCCAGGCCGCCGCCGACGTCGACGATCTCCAGCGGCACGCCCATGTGCGAGAGTTCGACGAAGTAGCGGGTGGCCTCGCGCATGCCGTTGGCGATGTCGCGCACGTTGGAGATCTGCGAGCCCATGTGGAAGTGCTGCAGCTTCAGCGTGTGCTTCAGGCCTGCCGCATCGAGCCGCTCGATCAGCCGCAGCACCTGCTGCGGCGACAGTCCGAACTTGCCCTTGTCGCCGCCGGTGTTCTGCCACTTGCCGGCGCCGATCGAGGCCAGTCGCACGCGCACGCCGAGCAGCGGCTCCACGCCCAGCGCCTTCGCCTCGCTGAACACGTGGTCGAGTTCGGACAGCTTCTCGATCACGATGTGCACGCGCAGGCCGAGCTTCTTGCCGATCAGCGCAAGGCGGATGTACTCGCGGTCCTTGTAGCCGTTGCAGATCACGATGGAACCGGGCCGCGCCATCGCCAGCACCGCCATCAGCTCGGGCTTGGAGCCCGCTTCCAGGCCGAAGCCCTGGGTGCCGGCGGCGACCAGCTCGCCCGCCACGCTGCGCTGCTGGTTGACCTTGATCGGATAGATCGCGGTGTAGCCTCCGGCGTAGTCGTGCTCGGCGATGGCGCGGGCGAAGGCGCCCTGCAGCTGCGCGAGACGGTCGGCGAGGATGTCCGGGAAACGCACCAGCAGCGGCAATCGCAGGCCCTCGGCGCAGGCGCGGTCGACGATCGCCGGCAGCGCCAGCGCCGGGCCCTCGGCGCCGCGCGGGTGCATCAGCAGGTTGCCGGCGGCATCGATGTCGGCGTAGCCGTCGCTCCAGTAGGGCACGGCATAGGTGTGGCGGGCAGTGGCAATGGTCCAAGGCTTCGACATGGGGCCTCCCTCGGGAAACGTAGCAGGGGATGTCGCAGCGGCGAGCCTTGACGAGGTTGCTCGATGGAGCGGAAAGCCGGCCGGCCGGAAGCCTCGCACGCCGCGGGGCCGGATGGGCTTGCCCGGCCTTCGTCACGCCTTCGCGACGACTGCCCGGGCCACCATTGTAATGGCCGCGCGGCGCGCTGCACGGCGCTGGCGGCCGGGACGTCAGCGGCGGTTGCCGCTACAATTGGCCTTCTTTGCCCACGCTTCGCGGAAACATCCCCATGTCGCAGCCCGCCCCCCTCACCGAAGCCCACTGGTTCACCGAGGCGCACCAGGCGTCCGGTTCGTCCATCGGCTTTCGCACCGAGCAACTGCTGCACGCGGAGAAGACCCCATTCCAGTCCATCGAGATCCACAAGACCACCGACTGGGGCAACCTGATGGTGATCGATGGCTGCGTGATGCTGACCAGCCGCGACAACTTCTTCTACCACGAGATGATGACCCACCCGGCGCTGTTCACCCACGCGCGCGCCAAGCGCGTGGTGATCATCGGCGGCGGCGATTGCGGCACGCTGCGCGAAGTGCTGCGCCACGAGGAAGTCGAGCACGCCGTGCAGGTGGAGATCGACGAGCGCGTGACGCGCCTGGCCGAACAGTATTTCCCCGAGCTGTGCGAGGCCAACGCCGATCCGCGCGCCGAGCTGCTGTTCATCGACGGCATCAAGTACATGGCCGAGTGCGAGCCGGAGTCGGTGGATCTGGTCATCGTCGACTCGACCGACCCGGTGGGCCCGGCGGAAGGCCTGTTCAACGCCGCGTTCTACGCCAGCTGCTACAAGGCGCTGCGCCACGGCGGCCTGCTGGTGCAGCAGAGCGAATCGCCGCTGGCCCACCTGGACCTGATCCGCTCGATGCGTTCGGCGATGCGCACCACCGGCTTCGCCGCGGTGAAGACGCTGCCGTTCCCGCAACCGTGCTACCCCACCGGCTGGTGGAGCTGCACCATGGCGCGCAAGGGCGGCGACCTCTCCGGCTTCCGCGAACGCGGCGCGCTGAGCAAGAAATTTCCCACCCGCTACTACAACGCCGAAATCCACAAGGCCGCCCTGGCCCAGCCGGAATTCATGCGCGAGGCGCTGGGGGACTGAAAGCCGGGAATGGGGAATAGGGAATGGGGAATAGAAGAGCAACGACGGGCGGCTCTTTACTATTCCCCATTCCCCATTCCCTATTCCCTGCAACTAAAACATCTTCGACCGCACCTTCGGCAGCAGCACCAGCAGCAAGGTGGCGAGCGGGCCGAGCAGCAGCGAGAGCAGGAACCACAGCAGCCCGCTGCGGTTCTTGCCCTGCGCCAGCGCCGCGTTGATCAAGGCCAGCGTGCCCCAGCCGACAAACCATGGGGCGCCATCGGTCCACAACGAAAAATGATTCACGACACTCTCCCGAGCGATGGGTGGCGTCGTCCTGCGCCCGAACAGGCATCCTAACAAGCCTGGCCGCCCCGCCGACCGGCGGGCGGCGCGTCGATCAGGCGAGCTTAATCTGCACTCGCTATGCTGGCGCCTTTGCCGCCGAGGGAAGTTCACGATGCCTGGAATGCGCTGCGTTGCCGTGAGTTGCGTGTGGCTGCTGTTCGCCGCGCCGGTGCTGGCGGCCAAGGCGCCGCCCGCCGCGAAACCCGCGGCGACGACGTCCAGGGCGGCGCAGGCGCGCGACCAGGCGCAGCTGGCCTTCCAGCGCGACCTGGTCAGCGTGCTGGCGCCGCGCGCCGATGCGATGCCGCTGCTCGGTGCCGCGCTGCTGGCGCGGCCATTGTTCAACCAGCCGCCGGGCAACAGCTTCCACGCCCTGATCGAGCGCGCCGCCGCCGCCGAAGGCGCAGGCTCGGCGGTGAACTGGGCGCGGCTGGCCGATTGCGAGGCCAAGGCCGGCAACTGCCCCAACGCTGCCGCGCTGGATGCCTTGCTCACGCAGGCGCCGGACAACGCCGCCGTGTGGCTGGTCAAGCTGGGCGCCGACGCGCGCGACCACAAACAGGACGACGCCCGCGAAGACCTGCGTCGCGCCGCCGCCGCCAAGCTGTACGACGACTACGCCGGGATCAGTCTGCAGGCGTTGGCCGATTCGGTCGGCGTGCTGCCGCCGCCGGCCGCCTCGCTGGACCCGAACCACGCCGCCGGCGCGGTCGGCATGCAGACCGTGCTGATCTTCGGCCTCGCCAGCGCCCAACCGCAGCCGAGCCTGCAGCTGGTGGCCAAGTTGTGCGAGAACGCCGGCGAGGATGCCTCGATCAAGGCCGATTGCCTCAACCTGGCCAAGCTGCTGCAGTGGGGCTCCAGCCCCCTGGCCCGCTCACTCGGCCTGCACCTGGCCGAGGTGCTGGCCGACGACCCGGCCGCGGCCCAGGCCGCCAAAGACGCCCGCCGCCGCCTGGTCTGGCAGGTGCGCAGCTTCAACCAGCTGCTGGCCAAAGTGCAGGACGACACCCCCCTCGCCCGCCACCTGCTGTCGCTGGCCCGCAACGGCGGCACCGAGATGAGCCTGCAGGCGGCCGCCCTGCGCGATGCGGGCATTGCGCTCGATCCGCCTGCGGCGGATCGAGAACCGGGAATAGGGAATAGGGAATAGCCACAGCCGAAGCGACAAGCACCAGCCCGGTCGCAAGCCGCTCTTCCGATTCCCTATTCCCCATTCCCTATTCCCCGCCTATTCCCCATTGCCGCCCCGCCCGTTAGGCTGGACCCACCTTCCGTGGCAGGGGCGATCCGATGCTTACGACGCTGGTGGCGAGCAGCAAGGGCGGGTGCGGCAAGAGCACGCTGGTGACGCAACTGGCGTCGCACTGGGCCCAGGCGGGGCAGCACAGCGCCATCGTCGACGCCGACCGGCAAGGTTCCAGCTTCCGCTGGGCCGCGCGCCGGCCGGAGAACGTCCCCGGCGTGCTGGCGCTCGAAGGCGGCCGCCGCTCGCTGGCGAAACTGCCATCGGACACCGCGCAACTGCTCATCGACACCCCCGCCGGCGCGCGCGAGCGCGAGCTGGAACCCTATCTCGACCAGGCCGACGTGCTGCTGGTGCCGGTGCTGCCCTCCTCGTTCGACCTCGACGCCACGCTGGCCTTCACCGAGGAGCTGCGCGCGATCAACCGCATCCACCGCGGCAAGCTGCCGGTGGGGCTGGTGGCCAACCGGCTCAAGCCGTGGACGCACGCCAGCCAGGATGCGCTGACCCAGCTCGCCGAGCAGTCGCCGTTCCCGATCGTGGCGCAGTTGCGCGACAGCCAGGCCTACGTGCTGCTGGCGGCGCTGGGCAAGGGCATCTTCGACTACCACAGCGAGCAGGTGCGCAGCCACCAGGAGGACTGGAAACCCCTGCTGCGCTGGATCAAGCGCCAGTCCTGACAGCGGCCCACGCCTCTTCCCTTTTCGCCGGAGCCTCCCATGCACGAACTGATCCTGCTGCGCCATGCCGAAGCAGTACCCATAGCCGACGGCGGAGACGACCGCGAACGCGCACTGAGCACGCGCGGCGAACAGGAGGCACAGGCTGCCGGCCTGTGGCTCGCCGCGCACGGGCTGCAACCGCAGCGGGTGCTGTGTTCGCCGACCCGACGCACCAGCGAGACCACCCGGCTGGCACTGGCCGCGCTCGGCACCGCGCCGGCGCCGCGGATCGCCGAGGAAATCCACGAGGCCACGCCGGGCGAGCTGTTGCTGCTGCTCGACCAGCACACCGACGCCGACACCGTGATGCTGGTCGGCCACAACCCCGGCGTCGAACGGCTGGTCGCCCTGCTGGTGGAAGGCCGCTCCGACGAATTCCGCGGCATGCCGCCCGGCGCGCTGGCGGTACTGCATCTCGATGGGCCGCTGGAGCCCGGCCAGGCGCGACTGGACGCCTTCTGGTCGCCCTAGGTTGCTTCGATCAAGCCTTTTTGCTCGTCATCCCGGCGAATGCCGGATGACGGATGACGGCTTGCTCGCACCTTCGCTGGCGCCCCACGCGCCGCGCATCGTCACGGGACGGTGGCACACAACCGTTATCATGCGGCGATGTTCCGCGACCTTCGCCGCCTCGCCCTGCCGCTGCTCCTGCTGGCCACCGTGCTGCAGGGCTGCACGCTGTCCAAGGCACAGATCCGCCGCGCCGACGCGGTGGTGGCGGCCACCGTCGACCGCCAGCAAACCTGCCACCAGGCCGATCACTGCGCGCAGCCCTCGCCGCTGCTGCAGGCCGCCGACCAGGCGCTGGCCGAATCCACCGCCGGGCACCCGGTGCACGTGGTCACCCTGCTCGGCGACAGCGAGCCGGCGCTGGCCGCGCGGATCAACCTGATCCGCGCCGCACGGCGCTCGATCGACGTGCAGACCTACATCTGGAGCCAGGACGACGTCGGCCAGCTGGTGCTGGACGAACTGGTGCGCGCCGCGCGCCGCGGCGTGCAGGTGCGCATCCTGGCCGACCAGCTGTTCTCCTTCAACGACCCCGACCTGCTCGACGCGCTGGCTCGCGCCAGCGCCAACCTCGAGGTTCGGCTGTACAACCCGACCTTCCACAAGGCGCGCACGCCGCCGCTGGATTTCGCCGCCGGCGTGCTGTGCTGCTTCATGCAGTTCAACCAGCGCATGCACAACAAGCTGCTGCTGGTGGACGACGCCATCGGCATCACCGGCGGGCGCAACTACCAGGACCGCTACTTCAACTGGGACGACACCTTCAACTACGTCGACCGCGACGTGATGGTCGGCGGTCCCGCCGCCACCGCGATGGCCAGCAGCTTCGAGCTGTTCTGGCGGCACAAGCGCGCGGTGCCGCTGACCCACCTGCGCGACGTCAACCAGCGCATCGTCGCCGACCGCGCCGCGCCGAGCTGGCCCCAACCGCATTATCGAAAACCCCAGCGGGTCGCCCAGCTGCTGCAGGCCGCCGAGGACCCGGCCTGGCTGCGGGCGTGGCTGGTGGAACCGTCGCTGCGGGTCGGCAACGTCGAATACTTCAGCGACCTGCCGGCAAAAACCGACGATCCCGGCGGCAAGCGCACCGCGGCGTTCACCCGCCACATCATGCAGATGATCGGCCAGGCCCGCCACGAGGTACTGCTGCAGACGCCGTACCTGGTGATGAGCCGGCGCGCCCAGGGCATCTTCCGCCGCCTGCACCGGCGCGCCGACCCGCCGCGGGTGATCGTGTCGACCAACTCGCTGGCCTCCACCGACGCGTTCGCCGTCTACGCGATGTCGTACAAGCACCGCAAGCGCTACCTGAAGAAGTTCGGCTTCGAAATCCACGAGCTGAAGCCGCACGCACCCGGCCCCGCGGTGGACTATGAGCTGGCCAACCTGGACGCCGCCGCGCAGGTGCCGGCCGCCACCGCCACCCCCGCCAGGGCCTCGCGCACGCGCTTCCACCTGCTCGGCAGCGGCAGCGGCAGCAGCAACCGCCCGGCGCCGCTGCGCAGCGAGGGCCGGCGCTCCGGCCTGCACGCCAAGTCGATCGTGATCGACGACGACTTCAGCATGGTCGGCTCGCACAACTTCGACCCGCGCTCGGACCACTACAACACCGAGTCCGGCGTGATCGTCTACGACCACGCCTTCGCCGACGAACTGCGCCAGGCCATCCTGCGCGACACCGAGCCGCAGAACGCCTGGGTGATCGCGCCGCGCCGTCCGGTGGTGCCGGTGCTCACCGACATCAACCAGGCCATCGGCACGGTCTCCGAGAGCCTGCCGTTCTTCGACCTGTGGCCGTTCCGCTACGCCACCAGCTTCGACCTCAAGCCCGGCTGCCCGCCGCTGCGCGCCAGCGACCCGCACTTCTACGCATGCTACCAACCGGTCGGCGACTTCCCCGACGTCAACCTGTCGCCGAAGTGGGTCATCACCCGCCTGATCACCGCCTTCGGCAGCAGCGCCAAGGGCATCCTGTAGCGCGCTGACCTCGCCTGCACGTGCGGCGTCGTTCAATGGGGTTCGAGTCACGTCAGGAGACACGCAACCATGAGCCATGCATTCAAGGTCGGCGACCACGTGCGCTGGAACTCCGAGGCCGGCCACGTCAGCGGCAAGATCATCAAGGTCCACACCCGCGACACCGACTACAAGGGCCACACCCGCCACTGCAGCGAGGACGATCCGCAGTACGAGATCAAGAGCGACAAGACCGACCACGTCGCCATGCACAAGGGCGCGGCGCTGCACAAAGTCGATTGACGCAATGCCCGAAAGTCCCGCCACGATCTGGACCATCGGCCACTCCACCCGTCCGCTGGAGGAGTTCCTCGGCCTGCTCGACCACTACCGCATCCAGGCCATCGCCGACGTGCGTCGCTTCCCCGGCTCGCGCCGCCACCCGCACTTTGCCAGCGAGGCGCTGGCCGCGTCGCTGCCCGCCCACGGCATCGCCTATCAGTGGATTCCCAGACTCGGCGGTCGCCGCAAGGTGCAGCCGGACTCGCCCAACACCGCCTGGCGCAACGCCTCCTTCCAGGGCTACGCCGACTACACCGCCACCGCGGAATTCGCCGACGGCCTCGCCGAACTGCTGCAACTCGCCGCCCGCCAGCGCACCGCCATGATGTGCGCCGAAGTGGTCTGGTGGCGTTGCCACCGCTCCATCGTCTCCGACGTGCTCAAGCTGCGCGGCATCGAAGTCATCCACATCCTCGACGCCACCCACACGACGGTGCACCCGTACACGTCGGCGGCGCGCGTGGTGGATGGGCGATTGAGTTATGCGGCGGCGCAGGGGGAGTTGCTGTAGCGGGCCTGCATCAGACCACCCGCCCCGTCACGCATGCGAAGGCAGGCATCGCACCATGCCACCGCCTTGCGGATGCCCATTTGCGAACTGATCCAGACCACCGGCGCCGGCAGCGGCGCGGTGCAACGCGAGGTCGCACGGCTGGCCGGCAGCGACCTGCTCACGATGGAACCCGTCGGCAATCAGAAGCGCTATCGCGCTAATCCCGCCGCGCCGATTCACGCCGAACTCGCCTCCATCGTGCGCAAGACCTTCGGCCTGGTCGCTCCCTTGCGCGAATCGCTGGCGCCGCTGGCTTCGCGTATCTCGGTGGCCTTCGTGTATGGCTCGGTGGCCAAGGGCACCGACACCGCGGCCAGCGACATCGACCTGATGCTGGTGTCCGATGCACTGGCCTATGCGGACGTCATGGCCGCCCTGCATCCGTTGATCGAACACTTGGGCCGCGAGATCAATCCAACGCTCTATACCCGCGCCGAGCTGCGCAAGCGCCTCGCCGCGGGCAACAGCTTCGTGACCCGCGTATTGGCACAACCACGGCTGTGGGTGATCGGGAGTGAGCATGACCTCACCGCTTGAGAACCTCGCCGGTCAGTGAGCATCAAGGTCGGGCGCACATTCTGTAGGAACGCACCCCTGTGCGCGACGCCCTTGCTCTGGTTGCATTCAAAGGCAAGAGCGTTCGATCGCCTTCGGCGACCGAGTCACTTTTCTCTTGCGTGGCCAAGAGAAAAGTAACCAAAAGAGAAGGCCACCCCGCTTGGCGCTTGCCGGGCTCCTGCCCGGCAAGTCCGTGAGTCGGGGCCGGGCTTTTCGACAGGGCATCCTGCCCTGGCGAAAAGGAGTCGACATCCATGTCGACTCCGGCTATGCGGCCTGTCGTCCCCGACTCACCGCCGCACAGGGGCCCCGGGTAGAGCAGCGGGCCATCGTGGCCCGCACTTTTCAGAAAGGCCACAGCAAGAGCAGTAGCAAGCCCAACACTGCGCCTTGCGGCGCGTTCGTGCGCGGGTGTCGTATCCTCCCGTGATAAAGGGGAGTCGTCATGCCGCTTAGCTGGAACGAGATCAAGGATCGTGCGCTGCGCTTCTCGCGCGAATGGCAGCACGAGTCATCGGAAGACGCCGAGGCCAAGTCGTTCTGGGACGGGTTCTTCGACGTGTTTGGGGTCAGCCGGCGACGGGTGGCGAACTTCGAGAAGAAGGTGAAGAAACTCGACGGCAAGGACGGTTACATCGACCTGCTGTGGAAGGGCGTGCTACTGATCGAGCACAAGTCGCGCGGCAAGAATCTAGACCGCGCGCACACGCAGGCGCGCGATTATTTCCATGGCCTCACCGACGCCGAGCTGCCGCGCTACCTGCTGGTCTGCGACTTCGAGCGCTTCCGTTTGTACGACCTGGAAACCGGCGAGATCCCCACCGAGTTCGCGCTGAAGGATCTGCAAAAGCACGTGCGCCAGTTCGGCTTCATCGCCGGCTATCAGGCCCGCAGCTTCAAGGAGGAAGACCCGGTCAACGTGCTCGCCGCCGAGCGCATGGGCAAACTGCACGACGCGCTGAAAGCCGCCGGCTACGAAGGCCATGCGCTGGAAGTGTTGCTGGTGCGGCTGCTGTTCTGCCTGTTCGGCGACGACACCGGCATCTTCCCGCGCCATGCCTTCCACGAACTGCTGTCACAACGCACAGGTGTGGATGGCGCCGACACCGGGCAGTGGCTGGCGCAGCTCTTTCAGGTGCTGGACACCGCGCCGGGGCGTCGCCAGAAGACGCTCGACGCACAGCTCGCCGAGTTCCCCTACGTCAACGGCAAGCTGTTCGCCGAACCGCTGCCGCTGGCCGCGTTCGACGCCAACATGCGCGACTTGCTGTTGCAGGCCAGCGCACTCGACTGGAGCCGGATCAGTCCAGCGATCTTCGGCTCGATGTTCCAGTCGGTGATGGACAAGAAGGCACGACGCAACCTTGGCGCGCACTACACCAGCGAGAAGAACATTCTCAAATTGATCGGCCCGCTGTTCCTCGACGAGCTGAAGGCGGAGCTTGAGAAGATCGGCAACCACGAAGGCAAGCTGAAGAGCTTCCACGTCAAACTCGCCGGCCTGCGCTTCCTCGACCCCGCCTGCGGCTGCGGCAACTTCCTGGTCATCGCCTACCGCGAACTGCGCCTGCTGGAAATCGAAGTGCTGCAGCGCCTGTATGCACGCCAGGGCTCGGTGCTGCACGGCGTGGCCGACCACGTCGCCATCGACGTCGACCAGTTCTACGGCATCGAGATCGAGGAATTCCCCGCCCAGATCGCGCAGGTCGCGCTGTGGCTGATGGACCACCAGATGAACCTGCGCGTCGCCGAACAATTCGGCGAATACTTCGCGCGATTGCCGTTGACCAAGGCGCCGACGATCGTCAACGGGAATGCGCTGCGGATCGACTGGAAGGATGTGGTGAAGCCGGAGATGCTGAACTACATCCTCGGGAATCCGCCTTTTCTCGGCCATCACTTGCAAACGCCGGAGCAAAAGGCCGATCTGCTGGCAGTGTTCGGCGGCGCCAAAGCGGTCGGTGTGATGGATTTCGTCTCGGCTTGGTACGTCAAGGCGGCTTGCATGATGATGGCGCGCCCGTCCATACGCAGTGCCTTTGTCTCCACCAATTCGATCACGCAGGGCGAGCAGGTCGGCATCTTGTGGCGCGCGCTGGCGCAATACCCGGGCCTGAGGATTGACTTCGCCCATCGCACCTTCAAGTGGAGCAATGAAGCGCGCGGCAAGGCGGCGGTGTATTGCGTCATCATCGGATTCTCGAACCTGGATGTGCGACCGAAGGTGATCTACGAGTACGCCCGGGTGGATGGCGAACCGCATTCGGCAGCGGCGAGCCAGATCAACCCCTACCTGGTCGATGCGCCGTGGGTGACACTGGACAACCGCAGCACGAACCTGTGCGCGATGCCCGAAATGATGTACGGCAGCAAGCCGACCGACGACGGAAATTTTCTTTTCACCGATGAGGAGAAGCGTGCCTTTCTCGTGGCGGAGCCGGGCGCCGTGCCATTCGTCAAGCCGTTCATCAGCGCGCACGAGTTTCTGCACGGCGAACGGCGCTGGGTGTTGTGGCTGGTGGGCGCCGATCCGGCGGCGCTCAAGAAGCTGCCCGCGGTGATGGCGCGAGTGGAGGCGGTCGATCGCTTCCGCAAGGCGAGCAAGGCGGCAAGCACGCGCAACTACCCGTACCCGACGCTGTTCCGTCAGGTGACGCAACCGCAGTCGGACTACATCTTCGTGCCCGGCCATACCTCCGAGAACCGCAACTACATACCGTTCGGCTTCTTCGGCAAGGATGACATCGTCGGCAACAGCGCGTTCGCCATCCCCGGGGCTACCCGTTTCCACTTCGGCGTCATCGGCTCGCAGATGCACATGGCATGGGTGCGCTATACGTGTGGCCGCCTGAAAAGCGACTTCCGCTATTCCAAGGATATTGTCTATAACAACTTTCCTTGGCCTGACCTCGCGCCAAGCAAGCAAGCAAGCAAGCAAGCAAGCAAGCAAGCAAGCAAGCAAGAGCGACGATCCATCGCTCGAAAAGTTCCGCACGGCGATCGAAACTGCTGCACAGAATGTGCTCGACGCCCGCGCGCAATTCCCTGGGGCGACGCTGGCCGACCTCTACGATCCGCTCAGCATGCCACCCGCTCTGGTGAAGGCGCATCAAGCACTGGATCGCGCGGTGGACGCGGCCTACATCGCCACCGAGAAGGCTGCGGGCCGCAGGTCACCGAAACTCGGCAGCGATGCCGAACGGGTGGCGTTCTTGTTCGAGCGTTACCAGCAGCTCACCTCACTGCTGCCCGTCGCCAAGACCAAGCCTATGCGCCGCAAACGCATCACTCCCAAATCCGCTACCGCCAAGGACGGTGACACTGCATGCTGATCAAGCAACCTGACGACCACTCCGAAGAACTGACGCAGTTGGAGCAACTGGCAAAGTCCTCGACCGGCAATGCCGCGAAGTACGCCGCGAAGGATCTGGCCATCCGCAAGGCAGGCCTCAAGGGTGAGGCCGAATCGGCCTACCAGATCGACTTTCACTTCGCCGCATCACGGAACTGGGCCGTCATCCATGATTTGCGCCTGGAGCACAACGGCCGCACGGCGCAGATCGACCATTTGCTGATCAATCGCTGGATGGAGTGCTACGTACTGGAATCCAAGCATTTCAACGCCGGCCTCAAGATCACCGAGGACGGCGAGTTCATGCGCTGGAGCGATCGCAAGCGCACCTACGAGGGCATGGCGTCGCCCCTGCTGCAGAACGAGCGGCATATCGACGTGCTGCGCGACATGATGAGCACGCTGGAACTGCCCACACGACTCGGACTGCGCATCAGCTTTGCCTTCCATACCATCGTGCTGGTTTCCCCCACGGCGAGAATTGATCGGCCGAAGAAGTTCGACACCAGCCGTGTCATCAAGGCCGACCAGATCAAGGAACGCATCTGGCGCGACATCGACCAGGAAAACGCGTTGGTCGGTATCGTCAAGACCGCGGCGAAAATTGTCTCGGGCGACACGGTGCGCGACGTGGCGCAGCAACTGGCCAACTTGCATCAACCCGTTGCATGGCCGATGCCTGCGTACGGTTCTGCGCCGAAAGTCACGGTCGCGCCACCGGCAAAGCCCACTTTGCGCGTGGCTGAACCGGTTGCCTCGACTCCAGTCGAGCCGACCAAGTCCACGATGCCGCCCGCCCCTGCGCGAGCCGCCACCAGCGGCCCCCAATGCAAGCAGTGCCAAGGCCACTCGGGCAGCATCTTGCACGGCAAGTATGGCTACTATTTCCGGTGTGCTGAGTGCCAAACCAACACAGCGATCAAGTTCACCTGTCTACCCGGACACAGTCCGCGCCTGCGCAAAGCAGGTAGCCAGTTTTACCGTGATTGCGCCGAGTGCAGCAGTTCAGACCTCTATTTCACCAATCCATAAAGCTGGTGGCAGCTTTGCCCAGCTTTCATGACGGGCGAAGTGCGATGCCTGCCTCCACAGGCATGACGGAGTTTGCGGAGACGCGTGAGCAGGGCACCGAGCGCCGCAGCTCTGCACTTGACCTGGCTGTTCTGAAAAGTGCGGGCCAGGATGGCCCGCTGCTCTGCCGGGGCCCCTGTGCGGCGGTGAGTCGGGGGCGACAGGCCGCGCAGCGGGCATCGGTATCCTTGCCGATGCCTTTTCGCCAGCACATGGATGTGCTGTCGAAAAGCCCGGCCCCGGCTCACGGACTTGGCGGGCATGGCGAGGGCATGGATGCCCGAGTTGAGGCAACGCAGGAGCGGTTGCCCGATGTCCGGCAAGCGCCAAACGGGGTGGCCTTCTCTTTTGGTTACTTTTCTCTTGGCCACGCAAGAGAAAAGTGACTCGGTCGCCGAAGGCGGTCGACCACTCTTGCCTTTGAATGCAACCAGAGCAAAAGCATCGCGCGCAAGCGCGCTCCTACAGAAGCACTCGACTGCTTTGCTCCCATGCAACATCCGCCTCCCCCAAAGTCGCTGGATGCCTGCTTTCGCAGGCATGACGGGCGGGCGGCTGCCCGCAGAGGGCGCCACGCGCCAGCCTCACTCCTTCTTGATCGCGTGCCCGCCAAATTCATTGCGCAGCGAGGAGAGCAGCTTGTCGGCGAAGGAGTCGTCGTCGCGGGAGCGGAAGCGTTCCATCAGCGAGAGGGTGATGACCGGGGCGGAGACGTTGAGGTCGAGGGCGGCGTCGACGGTCCAGCGGCCTTCGCCGGAATCGACCACGTAGGGGGCGACGCCATCCATGTTCGGGTTCTTGGTCAGCGCGTCGGTGGCCAGCTCCAGCAGCCAGGAACGCACCACGCTGCCGTAGCGCCAGATCTCGCCGATCTGGGCCAGGTCCAGGCCGAACTCCTGCTTGTGCTTGAGGATCGAGAAGCCTTCGGCGTAGGCCTGCATCAGGCCGTATTCGATGCCGTTGTGGACCATCTTGGTGAAGTGGCCGGAGCCGACCGGGCCGACGCGGCCCCAGCCCTGGTCCTTGCCGGGCGCCAGCGTCTCGAAGATCGGCCGCAGTGCCTCGACGACCTGCTCGTCACCGCCGACCATCATGCTGTAACCCTCGGCCAGGCCCCACACGCCGCCGCTGGTGCCGCAGTCGACGTAGTTGACGCCCTTGTCGGCGCACTTGGCCGCGTGGCCGAGCGAATCCTTGTAGTTGGAATTGCCGCCGTCGATCATCGTGTCGCCCTTGCCCAGCAAGCCGAGCAGCGCGTCGACGGTGTCGTCGGTGATCTTGCCCGAAGGCACCATCAGCCAGAGCACGCGCGGCGCCGGCAGGGCCTGCACCAACGCGCCGAGCGAATCGGCCGACGCGCCGCCCTTGTCTTCCAGCTGCTTGCGTGCGCCCGCGTTCGGGTCGAAGCCGGTGACCTGGTGGCCGCCGTTGAGCAGCCGTTGCGCCATGTTGGCGCCCATCTTGCCGAGACCGATCATGCCCAGTTGCATGGGGAGTTCCTTGCGTGAGGTTGAAAATGGAAATTGCCGATTCTAGGCGTTCTGGCGATAAGTGCGCGTGAGAGGCCGCGTACTCAGCGCGGCAGGCAGCGACGCAGTCGCGCCAGCAGCCGACCGGTCAAGCGCCGGCGGTTGTACGCCATCGCCGCCTCGCGGATCGCCTCGGTCTTGGTCGGGTAGGCGTGGATCACCCTGGCCAGCGTGCGCAGGCCCACGCCGGCGACCATCGCCAGGGTGACCTGGCTGATCATGTCGCCGGCATCGCGCGAGACGATGGTGGCGCCCAGGATGTGGTCGCTGCCTTCGCTGACGTGCAGCTTGACGAAACCGTCCTGCTCGCTGTCGGTGATCGCGCGATCGACCTGGTGCATCGGGATGGTGTAGGTCTTGATCGGGATGCCGCGGGCGTTCGCCTCGCGCACGTACAGGCCGACGTGGGCGATCTCCGGGTCGGTGTAGGTGCACCACGGCACCACCCGCTCGCTGAGCCGCTCGCGCCCGCGCAGCAAGGCGTTGCGCACGCCGATGCGCGCCGATTCCTCGGCGATGTCGGTGAACTTGGCTTCCAGGCAGACGTCGCCGGCGGCGAAGATGCGCCGGTTGCTGGTGCGCAGGTGGTCGTCGACGGTGATGCCGGCGGTCTCGTCGTAGTCGATGCCGGCGGCCTCCAGCGCCAGCCCGTGCACGTTCGGGCGGCGCCCGACGCCGGCCAGGATCGCGTCGACGCGGATCGTGCTGTGGTAGTCGTCGGTGACCAGGTCGACCACCTTCTCCGCACCCTCGGTACGGATCGCGACCACCTCGGTGTTGAGGCGCACCTCGATGCCGTCGCGGGCGAACGCCTCGGACAGGGTCTGCGCCGCGTCGCGCTCCTCGTGCGGCAGGAACAGCGGCATGTTCTGCACGATGGTGACCTTGGCGCCGAAGCGCTCGAACGCCTGCGCCAGCTCGCAGCCCAGCGGGCCGCCGCCGATCACCAGCAGCCGCGGCGGCAGCTCGGTCAGGTCGAACACGGTGGCGTTGGTGAGGAAACCCGCCTGCTTGAGGCCGGGGAGATCGGGGATCTGCGGGCGCGCACCGGTGGCGACCATTGCGCGGCGGAACCGCAACGGCTGGCCGTTGACGGCGAGGCTGTCCGGCCCGGTGAACTGCGCATTGCCGAAGAACACGTCGACGCCGCGCTGGACCAGGTGGCGCACCGAGACGGTGCCGGCGAGGTGGCTGCGGATGCGCCGCAGGCGCGCCATCGCGGCGGCGAAATCCACCGTGATCGCGGCCGGCGCCTGCGCACCGTAGCGCGCGGCGTCGCGCATCTGCGCGTACACCGCGGCGCTGCGCAGCAGGCTCTTGGACGGCACGCAGCCGGTGTTGAAGCAGGTGCCGCCGAGCAGGTGGCGTTCGACCAGCGCCACGCGCGCGCCCAGTGCGGCAGCCGCTTCCGCCGCGGCCAGTCCGGCCGAGCCGGCGCCGAGGATCACCAACTGGTACGGCGCGTCCGGCACGGGATTGACCCATGAGGTCGGTCCCGCCGCGGCGAGGCGTTCGCGTTCCCAGTCGTCGTGCGGAGTAGTGATGCTGGCGTCGTAGCGAGTACTCATTGGCGGACTCCTCCGACCGGCGCGTCGAGCCAGCCGCCGCTGAACCCGGCCTTGCGCAGGCCGCTGGCGAGCGGGTGGCAGCCGCGCATCAGGCGCCAGATCGACTCGCTGCGATGGTTCTCGATCATCATGAAGACGATGCCCTGGTCCAGCCCGTAATGCCCCGGCGAGATCCATGGCCCGCCATCGCCGCCGTCCACGCTGGCGTTGAAGCTGGTGGCCAGGCGATCGGCGCCGAGGATCTGCGGATGGCGCAGCAGCATGGTGCGCAGCGCGGTCAGCGCCGGCTGCGGTGCGAACGGCAGCGAAGCCAGCACCGCCGGCGGCGACAGGGTGCCGTCGTCCGGCCCGTACGGCACGCCGCGCGCGGCATAGCCGAACAGGTGGCGCTGCTCGTTGGCCACGTCGAGCTGTTCGTCGGTGGGGCCGTCGCAGGCGGACAGGCCCCAGCAGTTGCGGTCGTAGCCGATGAACCCTTGCGGATTGAGTTCGGCGTAGCGCCGCTGCACGGCCACCGCGCGGCGGCTGTTCTCGAAATAGTCGGAATCTTTTTCGCGCATGAACCGGTCGCGCACGCCGCGCAGGTCCAGCCACGCCTGCGAGTAGTGGTGCACGAACAGCGGGCCGGCGTAGAGGAAGTCCTGGTCGTAGAGGTTCTCCCACTGGTAGGTCGCGGTCCAGCCGGCGTAGCAGTCGGCGGGAATCGGATGGGTGGGCGAGCCCAGCGCCAGCGCGTACAGCACGATCGCCTCGCTGTAGCCCTCCCAGCCGTAGTGCAGGTAGCCGCTCTCCGGTTTCCAGCCCTGGTAGATGGTGCGCGCGTCGTCCTGCGACCAGCGCCAGTCGACGCGCCGGTACAGCGCATCGGCCAGTTCGCGCAGCTCGGTTTCCTCCGCGCCGGGGCCGTCGAACGCGGTGGCGACGGTGAGCATGCCGGCGATCAGCAGCGCGCTGTCGATCATCGACAACTCCGATTGCCACACCCGTGCGCCGCTGTCGATGTCGAGGAAGTGGTAGTAGAAGCCCTTGTAGCCGGTAGCCGTGGGGCTGCCGCTCTGGTCGCTGTCGTGGAAGAAGCGCAGTGCCAGCAGGCTGCGGCGCACCGCCTCGGCGCGCTCGATCCACCCGCGTGCGACCGCCGCGGGATAGCACGACAGCGCGAAGCCCACCACCGCGATGCTCACCGGCGAGTGCGGCCGCGAGGTGTCGGGGATCAGCCCGTTGCGCGGGTTCATCGTCTCCGTGAAGTAGCCGAACGCGGCGCGCTGCAGGCGGTCGAGCATGGCGTCATCGGAGAGCGAGCACAGCGTGGTCATCGGCGGCATCCTGGCAGCTGGGGTGGAACGGCAAACTGCCTGCCAGTGTGCGACGACAAGTGCGTGCGTGGCGTGTAGAGCGGCACTTTCACGTTGCATTGCCGACGCGCGCCGCAGGCTGGAGCGGTTTCGCCGAATGGCCTGGACGCGCGCCATGCCCGCGCAGGGCGGGAACCTTTCGCTTGCGCGGGCATGACCGGCTCGCAGGTTTTTGCGCTCATGCGCATGCCATTCGCCCCCTCGCCCGATCCGACTGCACCGCAGCCGCAGGAGCCGTCCGCATGTCCACCGATGCATCCCCACCACCCCGCCACCTGCTCGGCAACGGTCGCCTCACCACCATGCTGGGCCCCAACGGCGCCGGCTTCCTGCGCTGGCGCGAACTGGCGGTGACGCGTTGGCGCGAGGACCCGGTCACCGATCCCTGGGGCAACTTCCTGTTGTTGCGCGACGAGGACGACGGCGAGGTGTGGTCGGTCACCGCGCAGCCGCTGGGCGTGTCGCGGCCGGACGATGCCGTGCGCTTCGCGCCCGGGCTGGCGCATTACGCCGGCCGCCACCAGTTGCTGCACCATGAACTGGACGTGGCGGTGGCGGCGGATGCCGACATCGAACTGCGCCGGCTGGTGTTGAGCAACCACGGCGACCGCCATCGCCGCGTGTCGCTGACCAGCTACGCCGAACTGGTGCTCGGCCCGCGCGGCGACGACGACAGCCACCCGGCGTACTCCAAGATGTTCGTGCAGACCGACTGGGATGACGCGCGCCAACTGCTGCTGGCCACCCGGCGCAAGCGCAGCGACAGCCAGGCCACGGTATGGGCGGCGCAGGCCCTGCAACTGCTCGGCGACACCGCCGGCGCGCCCGAGCGCGAGACCGACCGCGCGCGTTTCCTCGGCCGCGGCCGCACGCTGCGCGATGCGTGCGCGATGGCTCCCGGCGTGGCGCAGTCCGGCACCACCGGCTGCGTGCTCGACCCGGTTTGGGCGCTGCGCCGGAACTTCACCCTCGCGCCGGGCGCCCGCGTCGTCCTGCTGCTGTGGACGCAGCTGGCCGACTCGCGCGAGGGCGCGCTCGCGCTGCACGCGCGCATGCAGGATGCGCAGGCCGCCGAGCGATTGTTCACCGATGCCGCAGCACGCGCCCGCGGGCAACGCCAGCAACTCGGCATCGACGATGCGCAGGCCGCGTGCTTCGCCCGCTGGCAGGATGCGCTGCTGGTCAGCGATGCGAGTCAGCGCGCCGCGCCGGACGATCGCGCGCGCGGCCACGGCGGCGCACCGGCGCTGTGGGGGCTGAGCATCTCCGGCGATCGCCCGATCGCACTGCTGCGCGCGGACGGTGCCGCGGCGCTGCAGCGGCTGGATGCGCTGCTGCTGGCGCAGCGCTGGTGGCGCGCGCAGCAACTGGCGGTGGACGTGGTGGTGCTCGATCGCCTCGGCGAGGACGATGCCACGCGCGCTGCCCTGGCGCCGCGCATCGACGCGCAGCAGGCGCAGCTGAAGGGCTGCGAAGGCTTGCCCAAGGTGGAGCTGTTCTGCCTGCGCGAGGATGCCATCGCCGCCGACCAGCGCGACGCCTTGCTCGCCGCCGCGCGCGTGGTGGTCGACGCCGACACCGTGGCCACCGTTGCGCCCGCCGCCGCGACGCCCGCCGCCGCTGTGCCGATCCGCGCCGGGACGCCCGCCGCGGTCGTCGCACCGGACGAGCCGGTGCAGGAGTTTCCCAACGGCCACGGCGGTTTCATCGAGCATGGCCGTGCCTACCGCATCGAGCTGGATGACGCGCGCCCCACGCCCGCGCCGTGGAGCAACGTGTTGGCCAACCCCCATTTCGGCTGCACCGTCACCGCCGAGGGCGGCGGCTACAGCTGGTCGACCAACAGCCAGCAGAACGCGCTGACGCCGTGGCCGAACGACCCGGCCAGCGATCAACCGCACGACATCATCTACCTGCGCGACAGGGACAACGGCGAGCTGTGGAGCGCCGGCGCGCTGCCGATCCGCGTGCACGGCGCGCGCTGCACGGCGACGCACGGCAAGGGCTGGACGCAACTCTGCAACGACGCCCACGGCATCGCGCTGGCCTTGACCGTGTGCGTGGCGCCGGACGATCCGGTCAAGCTGTCGCGGCTGCGCCTGGTCAACCGGTCCGGCCGCACGCGGCGGCTGTCGATCACCGGCTACGTGGAATGGGCGCTCGGCGCCAACGGCAGCACGCCGGCGCCGTTCGTGGCGACCGCGCGCGACGCGGCCAGCGGCGCGTTGTTCGCCCGCAACCGCTGGCGCGCCGATTTCGGCGAGCGCGTGGCGTTCTTCGACCTGGCCGGCGCGCAGCAGTCGCTCAGCGGCGACCGGGCGAGTTTCCTCGGCGCGCTGGGCAGCACCGCGCAGCCGGCGGCCTTGCATCACGACCACCCGCTGGACGGTCGCCTCGGCGCCGGACTCGACCCGTGCGGCGCGCTGCAGACGCGCGTGGAACTGCCGCCGGGCACGCAACTCGACCTGATCTTCCTGCTCGGCGAAGGCGGCGACGAGGACGCCGCGCGCGCGCTGGTGGCGAAGTACCGCCACGCCGATGTCGACGATCTGCTCGCCCGCATCGCGACGCAATGGAACGACCTGCTCGACACCGTGCAGGTCGGCACGCCCGACCGCGCGCTCGACATCCTGCTCAACGACTGGCTGCTGTACCAGGTCACCGCCTGCCGCCTGTGGGCGCGCACCGCGTACTACCAGGCCAGCGGCGCCTGGGGCTTCCGCGACCAGTTGCAGGACGTGATGGCGCTGTGCGTGAGCCGCCCCGACCTGGCGCGCGAGCACCTGCTGCGCGCCGCCGGGCGCCAGTTTCCCGAGGGCGACGTGCAGCACTGGTGGCTGCCGCCGCACGGCCAGGGCGTGCGCACGAAGATCCGCGACGATCGCGTGTGGCTGGCCTATGTGGCGATGCATTACGTCGAGGTCAGCGGCGACCGCGCGGTGCTGGACGAAAAGCTGCCGTTCCTGCAGGGCCAGGCGATCCCCGACGGCGCCACCGATGCCTTCTTCCAGCCCGAGGTGTCCGACCGGCAGGCGACGCTGTACGAGCACTGCGCGCTGGCGATCGATACCAGCCTCACCCGCGGCGCGCACGGCCTGCCGCTGATCGGCACCGGCGACTGGAACGACGGCATGAACGCGGTCGGCGCGGAGGGCCGTGGCGAAAGCAGCTGGCTGGGCTGGTTCGTGCTGGCCACCATCGACGCGCTGGCACCGGTGGCCGCCGCCCGCGGCGATGCGCGCGCGGCGCGCTGGCGCGACTGCGCCACGGCGCTGCGCGCGGCACTGGAGCAGTCCTGGGACGGCGCGTGGTATCGCCGCGGCTACTACGACGACGGCACGCCGCTGGGTTCGAAGGACAGCGAGCAATGCCGCATCGACACCATCGCGCAATCGTGGAGCGTGCTGGGCAAGGCAACCGACCGCGAACACACGGTGCAGGCGATGGATTCGGTCGACCGCCTGCTGATCGACCACGAGCACAAGCTCGCGCGACTGTTCACCCCGCCGTTCGACCAGGACGGCAAGAAGGACCCCGGCTACATCAAGGGCTACCCGCCCGGCGTGCGCGAGAACGGCGGGCAGTACACGCATGGCGCGATCTGGTCGATCTTCGCCTGGGCCAGGCTCGGCGACGGCGACCGTGCCGGCGGCCTGTTCGACCTGCTCAACCCGATCCGTCACAGCGACAGCCCGAACGCCGTCGAACGCTACAAGGTCGAACCCTACGTCGCCTGTGCGGACGTCTATTCGGTGGCACCGTACATCGGCCGCGGCGGCTGGACCTGGTACACCGGCTCCGCCGCCTGGCTCTACCGCGCCGGGCTGGAGGCGCTGCTCGGCTTCCACCTGAGGGGCGACCGGCTGCACATCGATCCGTGCATTCCCAAAGCCTGGCCCGGCTTCAGGATCAGCTACCGGCATCGCGGCACGCTTCACGAGATCGGCGTGCAGAACCCCGACCACGTCTGCCGCGGCGTGCAGCGGGTGGAAATGGACGGCCAGACGCTGGACGCCGCCGAACCCGTCACCCTCGCCACCGATGGCGCGACGCACCGCCTGCGCATCACGCTGGGCCATCCGCCCTCGTAGGAGCCCGCTTGCGGGCGATGCTATTCAAGCGACTCGGGACAAGCGAGAGCGGCGCGCACACGGGCAGCGACCAGGGCGAACGGTGTGAGGTTGCCGGAGCGCTCCGCGCGCAGGGCGGGCGCTGCCCGCCGGCTTTCGGCCAACTCAACGTCGCCGCGTGCGCGAGGCGCCGAGCTTGCGGGTCAGCGTGTTGCGTCCCACGCCGAGCGCCTGCGCCGCGTTCTGTCGATGCCCTTCGTGTGCCTGCAGCGCGGCCTGCAGCAGGGTCTGGTCGAGCGCTTCGCGGGCGCGGGCGTGGATGTCCGCCTCGCCATCGGCCAGCGCCTGCGCGGCCCACTCGCGCAATGCGTCGGTCCATTCGCCGCCGCGTGCCGTGTCCGCAGCGTCGCCCAGGTCGCCGGGCAGGATTTCGCTGCCCGGCGCGATCACCGCCAGCCGGCGGCACAGGTTCTCCAGCTCGCGCACGTTGCCGGGATAGTCGCGCTGGGCGACGAGTTTCAGTGCGGCCCTGGAGAAGCGCTTCGGCGACAATTTCAGTTCCTGCGCGGTGGCGGCCAGGAAGTGCTGCGCCAGCAGCGCGATGTCGCCGCGGCGGCTGCGCAGCGGTGGCAGTTCGATGCGCACCACGTCGAGCCGATGCATCAGGTCGGCGCGGAAAGCGCCGGCGGCGACGCGCGCGGAAAGATCCTGATGCGTGGCGGCGACGATGCGCACGTTGCAGCGGATCAGTTCGCGCCCGCCGACCCGGTAGAACTCGCCGCCGGCCAGTACGCGCAGCAACCGCGTCTGCAGGATCAGCGGCATGTCGCCGATCTCGTCGAGGAACAGCGTGCCGCCCTCGGCCTGCTCGAAGCGGCCGGCGACGCGGCGGGTGGCGCCGGTGAACGCGCCGGCCTCGTGGCCGAACAGTTCGCTCTCCAGCAGCTCGCTGGGGATCGCGGCGGTGTTCAGTGCGATGAAGGGTTGCTCGCGGCGCGCGCTCTCCTCGTGCAGCGCGCGCGCCACCAGTTCCTTGCCGGTGCCGGTTTCGCCAGTGACCAGCACGTTGAGGTCGCTGGCGGCGACGCGGCCGATCAGCCGGAACACCTCGCGCATCGGCGCGCTGTCGCCGAGCAGGGCGTGGCGGGCGACCGGCGCGGCGGGAGCCGGCGCGGCCACGTTTGCCGCGCCGGCCAGCACCCGCTGCACCACGGCCACGGCGTGATCGAGGTCGAACGGCTTGGCCAGGTAATCCACCGCACCCGCGCGATAGGCTGCCGCCGTGGTGGCGACGTCGGTGTAGGCGCTCATCACGATCACCGGGCCGATCGCGCGTTGCTGCAGGTCGTGCAGCAGGCTCAGGCCGTCCTCGCCCGGCATGCGCACGTCGGTGAGCAGCAGCGCGGGGCGTTCGTCGCGCAACGCCGCGCGCGCCGCCTCGGCATCGCCGAACTCGCGCACCGCGAGGCCGGCATCGCGCAGCGCCTCGGCCAGCACGAAGCGCACGCCGCGGTCGTCGTCGACGATCCAGATTTCCTGCAGGAGCGGACCTTGCGCGCGATGCTTGTCGTTGCGTGACGCAGGAGCATCGCGCACGAGGTGCGCTCCTGCAGGGATCTTCGTCCGGTCAGTCATGCGCGCGCTCCAGCGGCAGGTACAGCGTGAACACGGTCTCGCCGGGGCGGCTGGCGCCGCGCAGTTCGCCGCCGTGTTCGCGGGCGATCTCGCGGGACAGCGCCAGGCCCAGGCCGGTGCCGTCGGCGCGGCCGGAGACCAGCGGCTCGAACAAGGTGTCGCGCAGCGCGGCCGGGATGCCGGCGCCGTCGTCGATCAGCTCCAGCCGCAGCGCCGTGCGCAGCATCCGCTCACCGAGGCGCACGCCGTGTTCGACGCGGGTGCGCAGGGTGAGCGTGCGGGCGCCGGCTTCCAGCGCGTTGCGCGCCAGGTTGAGCAGCAGCTGGTGCAGGCGATCGGCATCGCCGAGCAGGTCCGGCACGCTGGGGTCGTAGTCGTAGCGCCATTGCGGCGGCGCCGGCTCGGCCTGCAGCAGGTCGGCGAGGCGCTCCAGCAATTGGTGGATGTTGACCGGGCCGAGCCGCGCGGCGCCGTCGTGGTGCAGCAGGCGATTGGCCAGCGTGCCGAGCCGGTCGGCCTCGTCGATGATCATGCCGGCGAGCGCCTGCAGGTCGTCGTTGTCGACCCGTCGCTGCAGCAGTTGCGCGGCGCCGCGCAGGCCGGCCAGCGGGTTCTTCACCTCGTGCGCGAAACCGCGCAGGGTGGCCGACAGCGGCGAGCTCGCCGACAGCGGCTCGGCCAGCACGTGCACCTCCAGCAGCAGGCCATCGTCGAACGGCTGCAGCGCGATGTCCGCACGGATCTCGCGGCCGTTCGCGGCGGCCAGCGGCTCCGCGCGCCACTGCGCCGGCCGCTGCGCGGCCAGCACCCGCGCCGCCCGCGCCGCAGCCTCGTCACCGTCGGCAAACAGCAACGTCAGCGGCTGCCCCAACGGGTGGCGCACGCCCAGTTCCAGCCCTTCCACCAGCGCCGGATTGAGCCAGCGCAGGCGCAGCCGGGCGTCGACCAGCACGATGCCGGTCGCCAGCTGCTGTGCCCATGTCTGCCACGCCAGATCGCTCATTGCACCATCATGGGCAATGTATCCATTTGGTGCAAATGCCGACAACGGCCTCGCTGCGGCTTTTCACCGATTCGGAACAGTGGGCGGGCACATCATGGGCGGCGCGGACACCGCCTCCCGCGACCCGCACCGACCTATGCGCCTGCATCATTCGACACAGGGATCACCACGACCATGACCGATCACTCGACGCCAAGCTCCGGTGCGCTGCCCCACGGCCTGCAGGAACTGCTGCCGTCACTCGAAGCGCTGTACACCGACATCCACGCGCACCCGGAACTCTCCATGCAGGAAACCCGCACCGCCGGGCTGGCCGCCGAACACCTGCGCGCGGCGGGCTACGAAGTGACCACCGGCGTGGGCAAGACCGGCGTCGTCGGCCTGCTCCGCAACGGCGACGGCCCCACCGTCATGCTGCGCGCCGACATGGACGCGCTCCCCGTCGAGGAAGCCACCGGCGTGGCTTATGCGAGCAAGCTCACCGCGGTGGACCACGAGGGCAACACCGTGCCGGTGATGCACGCCTGCGGCCACGACATGCACGTCACTTGGCTGGTCGGCGCCACGACGTTGCTGGCGCAGACCCGCGACAGCTGGCGGGGCACGCTGATGGCGGTGTTCCAGCCGGCGGAGGAAACGGCCCAGGGTGCGCAGGCGATGATCGACGACGGGCTGTTCCAGCGTTTCCCCAAGCCCGACGTGGTGCTCGGCCAGCACGTGATGGTGGGCCCGGCCGGCGCCATCGGCGGGCGCAAGGGGGTGATCACCTCGGCCGCCGACAGCCTGCAGATCCGCCTGTTCGGGCGCGGTGCACACGGCTCGATGCCGCAGGCCAGCATCGATCCGGTGGTGATGGCGGCGGCCACGGTGCTGCGGCTGCAGACCATCGTCGCGCGCGAGCTGGCGCCGACCGAGGCGGCGGTGCTCACGATCGGCTCGCTGCAGGCCGGTACCAAGGAAAACGTGATCCCCGACGAGGCCATCATCAAGCTCAATGTGCGCAGCTTCGACGAGGGCGTGCGCAAGCGCGTACTCGCCGCGATCACCCGCATCGTCAACGCCGAGGCGGCGGCCTCGGGTGCGCCGAAGCCGCCGGAGATCACGCCGCTGGACAACTATTCGCTGGTCACCAACGACGAGGCGGCGACCACGACCGTGGTCGAGGCCTTCCGCCGCCACTTCCCGGCCGAGCGCATCCGGCAGACCGGGCCGACCTCGGCCAGCGAGGACTTCGGCTCGTTCGGCGCCGAATGGGGCGTGCCGTCGGTGTTCTGGTTCGTCGGCGGCACCGACCCCGACATCTACGCCAAGGCCAAGGCCGCGAACCGGCTCAACGAGATCCCCACCAACCACAATCCGCGCTTCCTGCCGGTGCTGCATCCCACGCTGGGAACCGGCGTGGAGGCGCTGATGGTGGCCGCGCGGGCGTGGCTGGCGGCGGCGCCCTGAACCCATGGAACAGCCGGTCGAAGCCACCCGGGCCGTGCTGCACGTGCTGCCGCTGGTGCTGGACCTCGGCGGCACCTTCGTGTTCGCCATCAGCGGCGCGGTGGTCGCGGTCCGGCACCGGCTCGACGTGTTCGGCGTGCTGGTGCTGGCGTTCGCGGCAGGCAACGCAGGTGGCATCACGCGCGACCTGCTGATCGGCGCGGTGCCACCGGCGGCGATCGCGGACCTGAAGTATTCCGGCGTGTCCGCGCTGGCCGGGTTGGTCACCTTCTTCTGGTACCCGGTGACGGACCGGTTGCGCCGCGACGTGCTGTGGCTGGACGCCGTGGGGCTGGCGTTCTTCGCGGTCGCCGGCGCCCAGAAGGCGCTGCTGCACGGCATCGACCCGGTGATGGCGGCCCTGCTCGGCATGCTCACCGGCATCGGCGGCGGCATGCTGCGCGACGTGCTGGTGTCCGGCATCCCCAGCGTGCTGCGCGCCGACCTGTACGCGCTGGCGGCGCTGGCCGGCGCCGGCGTGGTGGTCAGCGCCCACCTGCTGCACCTGCCGCCGATGGTGGCCGCGCTGGCCGGCGGCGGCCTTTGCTTCGCGCTGCGCTTCATGGCGATCCGCCGGGGCTGGCACCTGCCGACGGCGCGAGCGGCCGAGGCTGAGGCAGCGGACGCACCGCAGCACCGACACCACGACGAGGGCAACTGACATGGGAACCTGCGTATTGCTGTGCGGCGGCATGTTCGATGGCGTAGCCGACCGCCTGAGCGGCCCGATCGAAATCCTCGTGGAAGACGATCGCATCGCCGAGATCGGGCCCGCGGTGCGCCGCCCGCCCGATGTGCAGACGATCGACCTGTCCGGGCACACGGTGAGCCCCGGCTTCATCGACTGCCACGTCCACCTGACCATGGATGCCGCCGACCTGGCACAGCAGACGCTGACCTCGTCCGCAACCAAGGCGCTGAAGGGGCTGAGCATCGCCCGCGAATACATGCGCTACGGCTTCACCACCCTGCGCGACATGGGCTGCGTCGATCCGGACTTCCCCACCGTGGACCTGCGCAACGCGCTCGCCGCCGGCCTCGTCGAGGGGCCGCGGCTGATCGTCGCCGCGCACATCATCAGCTCGTCGGCCGGGCACGGCGACCTGCGCGGATTCTACGGGCCGCGCTGGGACATCCCCGTCTCCGCCATCGCCGACGACGCGGGCACGATCAAGGCGCTGGTGCGCCGCGAGCACGCCTTCGGCAGCGACTGGATCAAGACCACCAACACCGGCGGCTACTTCAGCCCCGACGACGACCCGGCCCGAGTGACCTGGTTCGACGACGAGATGAACCTGCTGGCCGCCACCGCGCGCCAGCTGGGCATGCCGGTGGCGGTGCACACCGGCGCCGCCGACGGCTGCCGGCAGGCGATCCGCGCCGGCGCCCGCAGCCTGGAACACGCCTACCTGATCGATGCCGAGGCACTGGCGATGGCGGAGCGCGCCGGTGCCTGGCTGGTGCCGACGATGCAGATGACCCAGGAAGACCTGCACGCCCTGCACGGGCACACCCTGCCGTGCCAGGCGATCTGGAAGTTCAGCCGCGACAGCGGCACGATCGTCGAATCGCAGCAGCTGATCGCACAGAGTCAGGTGAAGATCGCCTACGGTACCGACTGCGGCATGTTTCCCTTCAGCCACGGCATCCTCGAATTCCAGGCGATGGTGGCGGCGGGCCTCACGCCGCTGCGCGCGCTGAAAGCCGCCACCAGCGTCGCGGCGGAACTGCTCGGCCAGGACGACATCGGCGTGCTCGCCGCCGGCAAGCACGCCGACATCGTGGCCATGCCGGGCAATCCGCTGGCCGACATCGCCGTCACCGCCAGGGTGGATTTCGTGATGAAGAGCGGCCGCGTCCAGCGCGCGCCGGGGTCGGCGACGAGCCACTGAAGGCCGGCACGCGACGCGCCCCGCTGGCGGCGGTGCTCAGCCGAACTGCACGCTCAGCATCGAGATCGAGCCGCCGTCCATGCCCTCGACCGGGAACGTCACCGCGTCGCCCTCGTCGCTGGCGCCGAGCACGTACAGCAGCGGCAGGTAGTGGTCGGGCGTGGGGATCGACAGCTCCGCGTCGCGACCCAGCGCCTCGTAGTCCACCAGCGCGTGATGGTCGCCCTGCAGCATCAGCTCGCGCGCCTTCGCCTCGAAGCGCAGCGCCCAGTCGAACGGCTCGGCCGGATGGCGGCCCCAGGCATAGGCGTGCAGGTTGTGCACCACGTCGCCGCTGCCGATCAGCAGGATGCCCTCGTCGCGCAGCGGCCGCAGCAGGCGGCCCAGTCCGTAGTGGAAATCCGGCGGCTGCGACTCGTCGATGGACAGCTGCACCACCGGCACGTCGGCCTCGGGATAGACATGGCGCAGCACCGACCAGGTGCCGTGGTCCAGTCCCCACGAACGGTCCTCGCCCACGTCCAGCGGCTGCAGCAGTTCGCGCACGCGGTACACCAGGCCGGGATCGCCGGGCGCCGGATATTGCACCTCGAACAGCTCACGCGGAAAACCGCCGAAATCGTGAATGGTGCGCGGTGTCGCCATCGCGGTAAGCAAGGTGGCCGGCAGGTACCAGTGCGCCGACACCGACAGCACTGCACGCGGACGCGGCAGACGCTGGCCGATTGCGGCCCAGCCGCGACTCCAGTCGTTGTCCTGCAGCGCATTCATCGGGTTGCCGTGGCCGAAGAAGATCGTCGGCATGCGCGTCGCGGTGTTCCGGTCAGTCATCGGGGGACTCCCGCAGTGACGATTCGTATCCACGTATTGCTTACATCCGCGGCGTTAATCTAGCGTGATAGTCGACGCGGCGCCATCGATCACCCGCGCGATACCACCGCAGGGAGACAAGCATGAAGATCGCCTTGATCGGCGTCACCGGCCGCGTCGGCTCGCGCCTGCTGGCCGAACTGCTGCGGCGTGGCCACCACGTCACCGGCATTGCCCGCGATACCGGCAAGCTGGCCGGCCAACCGGGCCTGGTACTGAAGAACGCCGACGCCGATCAGCCCGCGCAACTGGTCCCGCTGCTGGCCGGCCACGACGCGGTGCTCAGCGCGCTGAAGTTCGCCACCACCGACGCCGCCGCGCTGATCACCGCGGTGAAACAGGCCAGGGTCAAGCGCCTGCTGGTGGTCGGCGGCGCCGCCACGCTGGAGGTGGCGCCGGGCCACCGCCTGCTCGACGCGCCGGGCTTTCCCGCGGCGTATCGGCCCGAAGCCGAGGGCGGCCGCCGCTTCCTCGACATTCTGCGCGGCGAGCGCGAACTCGACTGGACCTTCCTGTCGCCGCCAGCCGAGTTCGACCCCGGCGAGCGCACCGGCAAGTTCCGCCTCGGCACCGACCAGTTGCTCACCGATGCGAACGGCAAGAGCTGGATTTCGATGGAGGATTACGCGATCGCCTTCGTCGACGAACTGGAAACGCCGAAGCATTCGCGGCAACGTTTCACGGTGGGTTACTGAACAACAGCCGTTGCCCGAGCCATCACCGCCACGGCGGTTCCTGCGGTCACCACGCCACGTCACCCACGAGGAAGTTCCCATGACTACATTCAAGGTCGGCTACATCGTCGGCAGCCTTGCCAAGGGCTCGATCAACCGCCAGCTGGCCCATGCACTGGCCAGGCTGGCGCCACCGCAACTGGAGCTGGTGGAGATCCCGATCCGGGATCTGCCGCTGTACAGCTACGACTACGACGCCGACTATCCGGCGGTGGCGCGCGCGTTCAAGCAGGCGATCGCCGCGGTCGACGGGGTGCTGTTCGTCACCCCGGAGTACAACCGCTCGATTCCCGGCGCGCTGAAGAACGCGATCGACTGGGCCAGCCGGCCGTGGGGCAAGAACTCCTTCGCGCGCAAGCCGTCGGGCATCATCGGCACCTCGCCCGGCGCGATCGGCACCGCCGTGGCGCAGGCGCAGTTGCGCGGCATGCTGTGCTTCTGCAACTCGCCGCTGATGAACACGCTGGAGGCCTATATCCAGTTCAAGCCGGGGCTGATCGCCGAGGATGGCGCGGTCACCAACGAATCCACCGCCGAGTTCCTGGGCAACTACATGAAGGAACTGCACCTGCACATCGAGCGCGTGTTGACCGTGCACCCGCGCGCAAACTGATCCGCCGGTCGCGCCGCATGCTCCGGGCCGGCGGCACGGCCCGACCCGTGCGCGGAAGAACCCGCGCAACGCGTTTGCACGGCCGGGCACGGATCAACGGAAAATCAGCCGTGCCCCCAGCATCCAGCTGCGGCCCGGGGCCGGTTCGAAGTAGCGCCCGTTGCTGTCGTTGACGATCACCGAGCCGATATAGCGGCGGTCGCCGAGGTTGTCCACGCGGGCGCTGAGCAGCAGGTGCGTGTCCCTGCCCACGGCGAAGGTGTAGCCGGCGTCCACGCCGATCACGCCATAGCCCGCCGCGTGTCCGGTGTCGGTGTCGTTGACGCTGACGGCACCCACGGCGGTCAGGTCCAGGCTTTGATGCCAGCCCAGCTCGCCGCCGTGGCGCAGCCGCAGGGAACCGTAGTTTTCGGGTACGCCCGGCATGCGCGTACCCGCGCCCACCAGCGTGGCGCCCGCCGTGCAGGGTCTGGCCGTGCACGCGAGGAAGGCGCTGCGGAAGCGCGCCTGCAGGCGGGCGAAGCCGGCGCTGAGCTGCCAGTCGTCGGCAAGCTGGCCGGTCAGCGACAACTCGACACCCTGGCGCCGCGTGCGGCCGACGTTCTGGTAAGTGGAGCGACCGTTCTCGCTGGTCCTGACCGCCAGCTCGTCGCGCGTATCGGCACGGAACGCCGCCGCGTCGAAGGCCAGGGCACGGCTGAGCTGCCACTTCGCGCCCAGCTCCAGGTTGCGGCTGCGCGCCGGACGCAGATCGAAGGCCAGGCCCGGCAAGCCGTCGCTGCGGTAACCGAGCTCGTTGAAGCTCGGCGTTTCGAAGCCCTTGCCGTAACTGGCGTAGAGCCGCAGCGTGTCACTCGGCCGGAAGCCCAGTCCGGCCACCGGCGTGGTGGCGGCGTAATCCACGCCGCCGCTGTCGTCCGGGTTGGTCGCGCTGACGTAGTGGTCGCGCGCGCGGAAACGCACGTCGTCACGGCGCACGCCGAGCAGCAGCGACCAGCGTTCGGCAAGTTGCCAGTACCACTGCGCGTACGGGTCGATGCTGTCGACGTTGTCGTTCTCGTCGCGGCGCAGCGCGCCGGTGACGCCCAGCGTGTTGCCGACGAAGTTTTCGTAGCCGCGGCGATGCTGCCGTTGTCCATCGGCGCTGATGCCCAGCACGAACTTGTAATCGCGGCCGGCCAGCCGGCCGGCATGCGTCCAGCGCGCGTCGAGGCCGCCATAGTCGGTATCCAGCGCCACCATGCCACCGGGCGACAGCGGGCTCTGCTGCGCGCCCATCGGAATCGACTGGTACTGCGTGATGCTGCGCTGGCCGAAGTAGCCCATCACGCGCAAGTGGTCGTCGCTGCCCGCCGGTTGTTCGTAGATGGCGCCCAGCTGATTCTGCTCGATGCTTTTGCGGGTGTTGTGCTGGATCGCGGGCGCGGCGACCTGGCGGGGATCGGCGTCGACCTGCGCGCGGGTGAGGCCGAGCGGGTCCTGGGATATCGGCTGGTTCAGACGATTCGCCACCAGGGTGAGCTTCCTGCCGCCACCCAGGTCCACGCCGAAGCGGGCGTTGTCCGATTCGCGTCGCACCCGGCTGTGCGGTCGGTAGCCGCCGGAAACGAACAGCGAACCGGCCACGTTGTAGTCGACCGCACCCAGCGTGCCGCGCGTGTCGACGCTGGTGCGGAAGCTGTCGTGGCTGCCGGCGTTCACGCCCACGATGGTCAGCGGCGTCGGCGTGCCTTCGGCACTCCACAGCTGCACCACGCCGCCGGCGGCATTGCCGTAGAGCACCGAGAACGGGCCGCGCAGGATCTCCACCCGCTCGGCCGAATCGAAATTGAAGTGCGAGACCTGGCCCTGTCCATCCGGCAGCGTCGCCGGGATGCCGTCGACATACAGGCGGATACTGCGCACGCCGAAGGTCGCGCGCGAGCCGAAGCCGCGTATCGAGATCTGCACATCCTGCGCATAGTTCTGCCGGTCGCGCGCCAGGATGCCCGGCACGCCGACCAGCGACTCGGAAAGGTTCACGCCCGGCTGGCCAGTCGCGGCAGGTGCCGCCTGCACCACGTTGAGTGCGGCGGGAAGATCGAACGGGGGGATGTCCAGACGGATCGCATGGACCTGCACCACCGGCAAGGTCACGGGCACCACGTTCGGATCGCGCGTCGCCGACTGTTGGGCAGCCACCCGTTGCGGAACCGGCAGCAGGCCGAGCAGCGACACGATGATCGGCCAGCCGGATCGAAATCTCGCCCCCGTGCCCGCATTGCGCCATTGCAGACTTTGCAACCTCAGGCCCACCCATCGCTCTCCCATGCCTCAGTGTGTCATGAAGCTCCGGCGGCCACGGCATGTCACGAATGTGTCATCCGCAGGCACGCTTGACCTTGCCCACCCCGTCTGCTCCGATGCAAAGCGTTCCTGGCCATCCATCGCGTCCCTCCTGCAGAGGTAGCTGCCCGTGAACCATTCCAGCGCACCACGTCGTTCCGTCACGGCCAACGCCGTCTATGGCCTGCTCAACCCCCTTCCCTTCGGCTTCTTCGTCGCCGCACTGATCTTCGACATCATCTACGCCCGTACCGCGGTCGTGCTGTGGAACAAGGGTGCCGCCTGGCTGATCGTGTTCGGGCTGCTGCTCGCGATCATCCCGCGCGTCGTCAACCTCGCCCAGGTCTGGATCACCTCGCGACAACTCGCCCGACGCACCGACAAGCTCGACTTCTGGCTCAACCTGCTCGCCATCGTCGCGGCGATCTTCAACGCCTTCGTGCACAGCCGCGATGCGTACGCGGTGGTGCCGACCGGCGTGTGGCTCTCGGCATGCACGGTCATCCTGCTTTCCATCGGCCACGTCGTGATGGCTGTGCACAGCTCCGCCGCGAAGGAGTTCTCCCATGAATAAGCTCATCCTTCGCAGCATGCTGATGCTGACCGTCGGGCTGCTCCTGGGCAGCTGCAGCGGCAAGGCGTCGTACCAACCTGCGCAACAATCGGGCGACGCGCCGCCCCTGCCTGCCGCGCGCAATTTCCTGGTGCCGCCGATGCAGGTTCCGCGCTACGCCGGGTGGAAGCCGGGCCAGGCACCCAAGGTCGCCGCCGGGCTCAAGATCGAGAAGATCGCCAGCGGCCTGCTGCACCCGCGCCAGCTTTACACCCTGCCCAACGGCGACGTGCTGGTGGTGGAATCCAACGGCCCCGGCGCCGAACCGGTGACCACGCCGAAGCAGCTGATCGCCAACAAGGTCAAGAACCTCTCCGGCAAGGGCGCGAAAGGCGGCAACCGAATCACCCTGCTGCGCCGGAACGGCAATGCCGGCGGCGAATGGGAGAAGCACGTCTTCATCGAACACCTGCATTCGCCGTTCGGCGTGGCGCTGATCGGCGACACCTTGTACGTGGCCAACACCGACGCGATCGTGAAGTTCCCCTACGTCGCCGGCGAAACGCAGATCGCCACGCCCGGCGTGGAATTCACCGACCTGCCGGCCACCATCAACCACCACTGGACCAAGGCGCTGGTGGCCAGCCCGGACGGCAGCAAGCTGTATGTCGGAGTCGGCTCCAACAGCAATATCGTCGAGAACGGTCTCGACCAGGAATACCGGCGTGCCGCCGTGCTTGAAGTGGACGTGGCCAGTGCCGGCAGCCGGGTCTTCGCCTCGGGCCTGCGCAATCCGACCGGACTGCAGTTCGAGCCGCACACGGGCAAGCTCTGGGCGATCGTCAACGAACGCGACGAGATCGGCGCGGACCTGGTACCCGACTACCTGACTTCGGTCCAGCCGGGCGGTTTCTACGGCTGGCCGTACAGTTATTTTGGCCACCATGTGGACAGCCGCGCCATGCCGCAGCGGCCTGACCTGGTGGCGAAGGCGATCGTGCCCGACTATGCGCTGGGCTCGCACGTCGCCGCGCTCGGGCTGCTGTTCTCCGACAGCAACGCGCTGCCGGAGCAGTATCAGCATGGCGCCTTCGTCGGCGAGCACGGCAGCTGGGACCGCTCGCCGCTGAGCGGCTACGCCGTCGTCCACGTCGCGTTCGTGCAGGGCAAGCCGGTCGGCGCGCCCGAAACGATCGTCAGCGGCTTCCACTCGGATGACGAGTCGGAGCTGTACGGCGCACCGGTGGGACTGGCGCAGGACAAGGACGGCGCGCTGCTGATCGCGGACGATGTCGGCGATGCGGTGTGGCGGGTGAGCGCCGCTTCACCCTGAGCCTTTGGCGTATCGAGCCAGACCGATGGCTGGCCCGATACGGACGGTCCCGTGACGCGACACGGCCGGCGAACGCCGGCCACGCCTCATGACGGGGATTTGCCGAGCGCGGCGTCGACGCTGGCCGAGCCCGCGCCATTGCGCATGAACCACAGCAGGCCACCGGCGATCGACAGATTCTTCATGAAGTTGATCGCCTGGTTCGGGTCGGCGAAGTTCGTGTGCGCGATCAACGCCGAGCCCACGGTGAATGCCGCCATGACAGCGGCGACCCAGCGCGTCTTGAAGCCGGACAGCAGGGCGAGTCCGCCACCCAGTTCGATCAGGATCACCAGCGGGGTGACCACGCCGGCCAGCGGAATGCCCATCTGGGTGAAGTACGCCTCGGTGCCGCTGAAGCCGGTCAGTTTCTGCCAGCCCGAAATGATGAAGAGCTGGGCCATCAACAGCCGTGCCACCACGCTGATTGCATTGTCCACGACGTTCTCCTTGCGCATCGGTTTGAACATGCGTCTGCATCCGCGACGGATGCATCGGCGGCCTGAATTGCCTTCGCTGTGTTGCACCCCGCACGGATCGCCGGCATCGCCTCGCGTCCGGTTCGATCATGGGCCTGGCGATCTCTGCGCGCAACGCGTGGCGCGCAACCACCTCAGCGTGCCCGGCCGCCGACGGGAGACCGCCATGTGCGCCGTTGATCGTCGTTCGCGATTTCTTGCGGGCCGGCATCGACGTCATCGCGTGCCGGTCCTTTTGCCTTGATGCATGAAGAGAGTAGTGTTTCCGCCATCGCGACTGGCATTGCAGGCCGCGCCACTACGCAGGTGCATCCATGGCACAGCAAGCGTTCGGTGATGGAGCCGTCGCTCCGGACGATCCCGCCGATCCGTCTCGCCGACGCCTGCTCGTCGGCCTGTTGACCGCGTACACCGCCACGCTGATTCCATGGGCACTGGCGCAGGAGGTGCCGGATGACCAGCAAGGTGCCTTCGTGGCGGTGTCGGCGATCCTGGTCGGGCGGCCCTCGCTCGACGCGGCGCAGGCCACGCGCATCTACGCCGCGCTGGTCGCCGATGATGCGCACTTTCCCGCCGACGTGCAGGCGCTGCTCGCCCTGATCAATCAGCGCCACATCGACCCGCTGCGACTGCAAGGCGTGCTGGACAGCGAGCACTCGTCGCTGGCACCGCTGCCGCGCCGGATCATGAGCGCCTGGGCGCTGGGCGTGGTCGGCAGCGGTGACGGCGCGCGCTGCATCGCCTACGAAAGCGCGCTCGACGCGGTGATCGTGGCCGACGTGCTGAAGCCGCCGACCTACGCCTACGGCACCTACGGCAGCTGGACCGGCAAACCCGTCTGAAGGAGTAGCAGCGCATGTCCGCACCTGCATCGGCTGACATCGTGGTGATCGGCGCGGGCATCGTCGGCGCGCTGGCGGCGCGCCGGCTGGCGCAGCAAGGCGCCTCGGTGCTGATCTTGGAGGCGGGGCCGCGGCTGGAACGCGCCCGCGTCGTCGCCGCGTTTCGCAATTCGCCGCTCAAGGGCAACTGGATGGCGCCGTACCCACCCTCGCCGTGGGCGCCGCATCCGATCTACGTACCCAAGGACAACGGCTACCTGATACAGGCCGGGCCGTATCCCTATCCCGCCGAGTACATCCGCGCCGTCGGCGGCACCACCTGGCACTGGGCCGCGCAGGCATGGCGCCTGGTGCCGAACGACGTGCGCATCAAGAGCCTGTACGGCGTGGGCGTGGACTGGCCGCTGAGCTACGAGGAACTCGACCCGTGGTACCAGGAGGCCGAGGAGCTCCTCGGCGTGGCGGGCGAGGACAACACTGGTTCGCCACGCCTGCACCCGTTCCCGATGGGGCCGGTCGCCGAGCCGTGGTCGATGCGCCGCTTCCGCGAACGGCTGGCACCGACCTACGCCGTGGTCGGCAACACGGTGGCACGCAACAGTCGCGGCTACGACGGCCGCCCGGCCTGCGTGGGCAACAACAGCTGCCAGCCGATCTGCCCGGTCAACGCGCAGTACCTGGGCATCAACGCGGTGGAGGCGGCCGAGGCCGCCGGCGCAACCGTGGTTCCCAACGCGGTGGTCTACCGGATCGAGCACGACGCGAAAGGCCGCATCGTCGCGGTCCGCTACTACGCGCCGGACAAGAGCGAGCACCGCGTCACCGGCAAGCAGTTCATCCTCGCCGCGAACGGCATCGAGAGCCCGAAACTGTTGCTGCTGTCGGCCAGCAGCAAGTACCCGAACGGCCTGGCCAACAGCTCCGGCATGGTCGGCCGCCATCTGATGGACCACCCCAGCACCTCGCTCACCTTCTACGCCGACGAAGAGCTGTGGCTGGGCCGCGGCCCGCAGAGCCCGAGTTCGATCAACACGCTGCGCGACGGCGCGTTCCGCGCGCAGCACGCGCCGTATCGGCTGGACTTCACCAACATCTCACAGGTGTATGGCGTCACCAACGACCTGATCAAGGAAGGCGTGTACGGCGCGGAGTTCGAGAAGCAGCTGCGCTGGCGCGCCGCGCGCCAGGTCAACGTGAAGAACGTGCTGGAAGTGCTGCCCGACCCCGACAACCGCATCACGCTCAGTTCGCAGAAAGATGCCATGGGCATTCCGAAACCGGAGGCGCATTACGCCATCGCCGATTACACCCGCCGCGGCGCCGAGATCTCGAAAGCCGACTTCGCGAAGATCGCCGAGCTGATGGGCGGTACCGGCCTGCGCTACAGCGCGGAGGGCAGCTTCGCCAACAACCAGCACATCACCGGCACGATGAGCATGGGCAACGACCCGACGGCCTCGGTGGTCGACGCGTTCGGCCGCACGCACGACCACGAGAACCTGTTCGTCTGCAGCACCGGCGTGATGCCCACTGCGGCCACGATGAACTCCACCCTCACCGCGGTGGCGCTGGCACTGCGCACCGCCGAGCACATGCTGCCGGCAAAGCAGGCCCACACGGCCACGGCGCACGTCGATGGCGAGGCGGATCTGGCATGAACATGTCGCTGCGCTGGCTCCCACTGCTCGCCCTGCTCGTCGCCACGCCTGCCGCGGCCGCCGACAACACTGACACCGCCCTGCAGCAGCGCGGCCAGTACCTGGCCACCGCGGCCGACTGCGTGGCCTGCCACACCGCGCCGCACGGCCAACCGTATGCCGGCGGACTGACCGTGCCCACGCCGATCGGCAGCATCATCAGCACCAACATCACGCCATCGAAAACCGCCGGCATCGGCAACTACACCGAGCAGCAATTCAGCGACGCCTTGCGCAAGGGCATCCGCGCCGACGGCAAGCACCTGTACCCGGCGATGCCGTACACCGCCTACGCGCAAATCACCGACGACGACGTGCATGCGCTGTACGCGTACTTCATGCACGGCGTGGCGCCGGTGGACAGTAAGCCGGCGCCGACCCGACTGCCGTTCCCGTTCAACATCCGCCTGTCGATGGCGGCGTGGAACCTGCTGTTCCTCGACAGCAAGCCGTTCACGCCCGACCCGGCCAAAGGTGCGGCATGGAACCGCGGCGCCTACCTGGCGCGCGGGCCGGCCCACTGCAGCACCTGCCACACGCCGCGCAACCTGCTGATGGCGGAGAAGTCGTCGCGTGAACTCGCCGGCGGCGCGGTCGGCACCTGGTTCGCGCCGAACATCACCGCGGACCCGACCAGCGGCATCGGCAACTGGAGCGCGGCCGAACTGGTCGCCTACCTGAAACTGGGCCACGTTAGCGGCAAGGCGCAGGCCGCCGGGCCGATGGCCGAGGCGGTCGACAACAGCCTGCGCCATCTCACCGACGGCGACCTGCAGGCGATCGCCGCCTACCTGAAAACCGTGCCGCCACGACACGACCCCGCCGACACCCGCGCCGTCGACAGCTGGGGCGGCCCCAGCGCCGAACCGGACATGGCACGCACCGCGCTGCCCGACGACGCCGACAAGATGAGCGGCGCGCAGGTCTACGACGCCTACTGCGCCAGCTGCCATCAGGCCCGCGGCGAGGGCAGCTTCGATGGCGGCCTGCCGCCCCTGTTCCACAACACCGCCACCGGCCGCACCGACACGGCCAACCTGGTGATGGTCATACTCGACGGCATCCGCTGGCACACCGATGACTCCGGCGTGCACATGCCCGGCTTCGCGCACGAACTCTCCGACCGGCAGATCGCCACGGTGGGCAACTGGCTGCTGCAGCATTACGGCAATCCCGCCGCCACCGTCAGCGTGGAGCAGGTGCGCACCCTGCGGGCCGGCGGCGCCCCGTCCCACCTGGTGTTGCTGGCGCGGCTGGCGATCATCGTGATCGTGCTGCTGCTGAGCGCCGTGATTTTCTGGCTGCTGCGTCGACGCAAGCGGTCGCACACGAAAACTCTCTAGGCCCATGCCATGTGCGATTCCGTTTCCATGCGGTTCCTCCGCTGCGCGCTCGCCGGCATGCTGCTGGTCTGCGCACTGCCCGCGCTGGCCCGGTCGACCCCATCGGGTAACGACAGCTGGCTGACCCGGCCCACACTGACCGGCGACTGGGGCGGCACGCGCAGCTCGCTCGAAGACGACGGCATCACCCTGCGCGCGCACTGGACCACCGAGAGCGCGGGCAACGTCTCCGGCGGCCACGAGCAGACCGCGCGCTACACCCAGCAACTCGACGCCGGCGCGGATTTCGACCTGGACAAGCTGTGGGGCGTGCCGAACGCGAAGATCCAGTTCACCGTCACCGACCGCCGCGGCCGCAGCCTGACCAACGATGCGCTGGGCAACCAGTTCTCGGTGCAGGAGCTGTATGGCGCGGGGCAGAACTTCCGTCTCGCCGAGCTGAACTGGCAACAGGATTTCCTCGACCACCGGATCTTCCTGCAGCTGGGCTGGTCGCCGGTGGGCGACGACTTCGCGCGGCTGCCGGCGTTCTGCAATTTCCAGAACGGCATCATCTGCGGCCACGCCAACGCGATGACCACCAACAGCGGCGCGCACAACTTCCCCACCGCGCAATGGGGCGGCCATGTGAAGTGGCACGCCACGCCGGACTTCTACGTCAACGCCGGCGCCTACCTGGACAACCCCGACGCCGGCAATCGCGACCAAGGCTTCAATCTCAGCCTCAAGCACCGCGGCGTATTCGTGCCGGTCGAACTGGGCTGGTCAAGCGGGCGCGGCGCCGGACAGCTGCCCGGCGATCTCAAGCTCGGCGTGTACTACAACACCGCCGGCACGCCGGACGTGTACACCGACGTCAACGGCCAGCCCGCTGGCCTCACCGGCGCCGACTTCCTGCAGCACAACGGCCGATCCGGCGGCTACGTGATCGCCGACCGCATGGTCTACCGCGAAGGCGCCGACTCCAGCCGCGGCCTCACTCTCGGCATGATGGCCGGCGTCGGCGACAGGGCCACCGCCCGCTTCCGCGACTTCTGGGTGCTCGGCGGCCACTACCAGGGTACCTTCCCCGGCCGCAACAACGACGTGGTCTCGTTCATGCTGGCCAGCGGCCGCACCAACCCGCGCCTGACCCGCTACCAGCGCGACCGCAACCAGCTGGCACCCGGCAGCGTCGGCATCCAGACTTACGAAAGCGTCGCCGAAATCGACTACGGCGCGAAGATCACCCCCTGGCTGACGCTGCGCCCGAACCTGCAATACGTGATGCACCCTGGCGGCACCGGCGACATTCCCGATGCCTTCGTCATCGGTCTGTACACGCAGGTAACGTTCTGAACGCGATCGCGCAGCCGAAATGACAACGGGCGCCGAGGCGCCCGTTGTTCTCACCGCATGGCCGACACGCTTACAGCGAGTAGTACATCTGGAACTCCAGCGGGTGCGTGCTGGCGCGGTACTTGGTCACTTCCTTCATCTTCACCTCGATGTAGGCGTCGATGAAGTCGTCGGTGAACACGCCGCCGGCCTTCAGGAACTCGCGGTCCTTGTCCAGCGCTTCCAGTGCGGCGTCGAGGCTGGAGCAGACCTGCGGGATGTTCTTCTCTTCTTCCGGCGGCAGGTCGTACAGGTCCTTGTCGGCCGGCGCGCCCGGGTCGATCTTGTTCAGGATGCCGTCGAGGCCGGCCATCATCAGCGCGGTGAACACCAGGTAGCCGGAGTTCATCGGGTCGGGGAAGCGCACCTCGATGCGGCGGCCCTTGGGGCTGGCCACGTACGGGATGCGGCAGCTCGCGGAACGATTCCGCGCCGAGTACGCCAGCATCACCGGCGCCTCGAAGCCCGGCACCAGGCGCTTGTAGCTGTTGGTGGTGGAGTTGGCGAACGCGTTGATCGCGCGGGCGTGCTTGAAGATGCCGCCGATGTACCACAGCGCGGTCTGGCTCAGGCCGCCGTACAGGTCGCCGGCGAACAGGTTCTCGCCGTTCTTCGCCAGCGACTGGTGCACGTGCATGCCGCTGCCGTTGTCGCCGACCAGCGGCTTGGGCATGAAGGTGACGGTCTTGCCGTTCTGGTGCGCCACGTTCTTGATGACGTACTTCATCGTCATCAGCTCGTCGGCCTTCTTCACCAGCGTGTTGAACTTCACGCCGATCTCGCACTGGCCCGCATTCGCCACTTCGTGGTGGTGCACCTCGACGGTCTGGCCCAGCGATTCGAGCACCTTGCACATGTCCGCGCGCAGGTCGCCCAGCGAGTCGACCGGGCTGACCGGGAAGTAGCCGCCCTTGACGCCGGGGCGATGGCCGTGGTTCTCGCCGTCGTACTTGTAGCGCGAGGACCATGCCGCTTCCTCGGAACCGATCTCGTAGAACACGCGGCCCGGATCGTTCTGCCAGCGCACCGAATCGAAGATGAAGAACTCCGGCTCCGGACCGAAGAACGCGGTGTCGGCGATGCCGGTGGATTTCAGGTACGCCTCGCCGCGCTTGGCGATCGAGCGCGGGTCGCGGCCGTAGGCCTGCATGGTCGACGGCTCCAGCACGTCGCAATGCAGGATCAGCTGCACGTGCGAGCTGAACGGGTCGAGGTGCGCGGTGTCCGGATCGGGCAGCAGGATCATGTCCGACTCGTTGATGCCCTTCCAGCCGGTGATCGAGGAACCGTCGAACATCTTGCCGTCCTCGAACGTCGACTCGTCGATCGCGTGGGCCGGGAAGGTGACGTGATGATGCACGCCGAGCATGTCGGCAAAACGGAAGTCGACGAACTCGACCTCGTGTTCCTGGATCAGGTCGAGCACTTGGTTGGCGGCGGACATGGAGCAACCTCGATGGGGATGGATGAACTGGCGGAGCAAGGCGCGTGCCAGCGGGTGGAAGCGTTGCGCGGCAAGGGCTTGCGTGTTTCCAGGGACGGCCGGAGAGTTTCATGGTGGTGCAATCACTCATGTGATTGCACCAACCAGGGTCAATGCGTGAAGGCCCGGCCGGCCGACTCACCCATCGTAGGCGCTTTCCCCGTGCGAGGTAATGTCCAGCCCCTCGCGCTCCGCCTCGTGCGGCACGCGCAGGCCGAACACCAGCTTGACGAGCAGCAAGGCCAGCACGGAAACCACGCCGCTCCACAGCACGGTGATGCCCACGCCCAGCGCCTGCACGCCAAGCTGGCGGAGGATCGGGAAGCCCGCCGCGCCGGTGCCGCCCAGCGCCGGCGCGGTGAACACGCCGGTGAGCAGCGCGCCCACGATGCCGCCGATGCCGTGCACGCCGAACACGTCCAGCGCGTCGTCCGCGCGCAGCAGCTTCTTCAATCCGGTGACGCCCCACACGCAGCAAAGGCTGGCCAGCGCGCCGATCACGATCGCGCCCAGCGGACCCACCGTGCCGCAGGCCGGCGTGATGCCGACCAGCCCGGCCACCGCGCCGGAGGCGCCGCCGACCATCGACGCATGGCCGCGCAGGCTCGCCTCGACCGCCAGCCATGCCAGCACCGCCGCGGCCGCGGCCAGCAAGGTGTTGAGGAAGGCCAGCGCCGCGCCCGCGTTCGCCTCCAAGTTGGAGCCGGCGTTGAAGCCGAACCAGCCCACCCACAGCAGCGCCGCGCCGATCATGGTGAAGGTCACGTTGTGCGGCTTCATCGGTTCGCGGCCGAAACCCAGCCGCGGCCCGACGAACCACGCGCCGACCAGGCCGGCCACGCCGGCGTTGATGTGCACCACGGTGCCGCCGGCAAAGTCCAGCGCGCCCTTCGCGTACAAAAAACCGTCCGGCCCGGCCCACACCATGTGCGCGATCGGCAGGTAGGCGAAGCTGAACCACAGCGCGGCGAACAGCAGCACGGCGCGAAAGCGCATGCGCTCGGCCAGCGCGCCCACGATCAGCGCGCCGGTGATGCCGGCAAAAGTGGCCTGGAACGCCACGAACACGTACTCCGGCAGCGCCACGCCGGCGGTGAACGTGGCCGCCAGGCTGTCCTTCGTCACGCCGTGCAGGAACAGTTTGCCGAAGCCGCCGATCACCGCACCGCCGCCGAAGGCGAGGCTGTAGCCGTAGGCCACCCACAGCAACAGCAGCAGCGAGAACACCGTCAGCACCTGCATCAGCACCGACAGCACGTTCTTCGAACGCACCAGGCCGCCGTAGAACAGCGCCAGCCCCGGCACCGTCATCAGCAAGACCAACAATGTGGAGGTGAGCATCCACGCCACGTCGCCCTTGTCGACCGTCGGCACCGGTGTGGCGGCGTGCAGCAGCGGCGCGACCAGCAGCAGGGCCGCAACGAGGCCGCGACGGAACTTGAATGATTTCATCGAAAGCCTCGCGGGGTGGGGGTCAGGAGGATGGCGTTCGCCTGAAGGCCCTCGTCCCCGCGAAAGCGGGAATGACGAGAGCCGAAGATTCGGCACTCGAACCGGGTGATGGCCGGATCACAGCGCATCGGCATCGAGCTCGCCGGTGCGGATGCGGACTACCTGCTCGACGTCGGTGACGAAGACCTTGCCGTCGCCGACATTGCCGGTGCGCGCGGCGCGCTGGAGCTCGTCCAGCGCGGTGTCGAGCAGCGCGTCGGGCACCACTGCCTCGACCTTGAGCTTGGGCAGGAAATCGACCACGTACTCGGCGCCGCGATACAACTCGGTGTGGCCCTTCTGGCGGCCGAAGCCGCGCACTTCCGTCACGGTCATCCCGGACACGCCGGCACCTTCCAGCGCATCGCGGACCTCGTCGAGCTTGTGCGGACGGATGACACTGGTGATCAGTTTCATGGGTGGCTCCCGCGGGAATGTGTTCAGAACGACCGGGCCAGGCTCAGCACGGCCGTGGTGCGGCCCAGGTAGTGGCCGCGCGCATTGGTGTAGACGGAGCGGCGCGCATTGGTGTCGTAGTAGCCCAGCGCCAGCGACCAGTTGCCGGCGAAGCTGCGCGTCACGCCCAGCTTCCAGTCGCTGTACGACGCGCCGGGCACGTTCGCCACCTGCTGGTGGCCGACGTGCGTGTTGAGCTGCCAGCCCGGCGCCAGCGGCTGGTTCCAGGACAGATCCAGGTAGCCGCTGCGCTCACTGTCGGCATAGCCGAACAAAGGGGTGAGTGCGCAGGAGTACTTCAGCGACAGGTTCTTCCAGGCGACCGCGACGTAGATCTCGCTGGTGTTCGGCAACGTGGCGCCCGCGGGATAGCTGCCCGGATACTGATAGCGATACGCGCCCAGGTCGACGCTCCAGCCATCACCGAGACGGCCGCGCCAGCCGCCGTAGAGATCCAGCTCCACGCTGCTGGAAACCGGCGCGGCCGGAGTCGAGGTATCGGACAGCCAGCTGACGTTGCTGCCCCAGCCGCCGACGTACCAGCCGTCGGCGTGATCGAACTCGACGCCGGCCTGCACGGCTGGCTTGCGGTCGGTCTGCGAGATGCCGCGGAACAGGTAGTCGCTGACCACGCCGGCATTGCCGATCCACTGACTGGCCGGCGCGTCGCCCGCCCGCAGCGGTGCCGGGCCGGTGGCGGCGCAGCACGACACGGCCACTGCCGCAAACATCCCGCTTCGCCTCATGGACCCGCCCTCGAACCGGTGGTGCCGTGGCGATGGCCGTCCAGACGTCCAGACGTCCATGCACCCACGACATGACCGCGCGACCGCGCGGCCTCACCAGACCCTCAGCAAGCCCCATGCCATGCACGGAAACCGTTGCCGTGAGGGCATCGGCGTCGCTGCGGCGCCGCGGACGCCCCTGCGTTCGCACCAACCACGGCGGTCGAGACGACCGGCTTGCACTGTTCCGGTGCGTGCGGGGTCATGCCGGCAAGCGGTTCAACCCGATCCGCCTCAGGACATCGGCTTCGGCTGCGCTCCCAGCTTCGGCGGCAGCGGGATGAACTCGTCGTGGTCCAGGTCCGGCAGCTTCATCCGCCCGGCGGCCCAGTCGGCGCGGGCCTGGTCGAGCCGCTCCGGCGAGGAGGAGACGAAGTTCCAGTCGATGTAGCGCGGCCCCACCGGCTCGCCGCCCAGCGCCATCACCACCGCGTCGTCCAGCGCGGCGACGGTGACGGACTTGCCGGGCGCCAGCACGGCCATGCTGCCGACCTCCACACGCTGGCCATCCACCTCGACCTCGCCACTGGCGACATAGACCGCGCGCTCGGCGTACTCCGCCGACAGCGAGGTGCGCGAGCCCGCACGCAACGTCCAGTGCACGTAGAACTGCGGCGAATCCACCTTCACCGGCGACGCCACGCCCGCCAATCGCCCGGCAATCATCCGTCCGTTGACGCCGCCTTCGCCGAACACCGGCAACGCCTCGCTGGCGTAGTGCCAGAAGCCCGGTTCCATTTCCTCGCGTTCGACCGGCAGCGCCGCCCACAGCTGCACGCCATCGAGCGGCCCGCCCTCGCGGCGCAGGCGCTCGAAGCGCTCGGAGTGGGTGATGCCGCGGCCGGCGGTCATCCAGTTGACCTCGCCGGGGCGGATCGGCTGCTCCGAACCGAGGCTGTCGCGATGCGTGATCTCGCCGTGGAACAGATAGGTGATGGTCGACAGGCCGATGTGCGGGTGCGGGCGCACGTCCGCCTCGCGCGGCAGGCCCGGCGCCAGCTGCTTCGGGCCCATGCGGTCGAAAAAGATGTACGGCCCGACCATGCGGCGCTGGGCGAACGGCAGCACGCGGCCAACCTCGAAACTGCCGAGGTCGCGGCGGCGCTGGGGAATGACGAGCTCGATCATGGCGTACCTCCGGGTGGGCGGGCGGGTCGACGGATGGCCACTATCGCACCGCGGGCGCGCTTTCACCTCACTGTGCCGGCGCCGGGCCAACCCCGTAAGCTATGCCGCTGCCTACTGCATCGGACCTTCCCGTGATCGACCTGCTCCACGTCATCCTGCTCGGCATCATCGAAGGCATCACCGAATTCCTGCCCATCTCCTCGACCGGCCACCTGCTGATCGCCGAGAAGTTCGGGCTGGGCGCACGCTCGGACCTGTTCAACATCGGCATCCAGGCCGGCGCGATCCTGGCGGTCACGTTGATCTACTGGAAGCGCATCTGGCAGTTGCTGACGCAGTGGCGCGACCCGGCCAACCGCGACTACCTGCTGAAGCTGGTCGTGGCCTTCGCGATCACCGCCGTGCTCGGCTTCATCGCGGTGAAGCTCGGCTTCAAGCTGCCCGAGACGGTGACGCCGATCGCCTGGGCGCTGGTCATCGGCGGCTTCTGGATGATCGGCGCCGAGCTGCTGGCCGCGCGCCAGCCCGAGCGCAGCGAGGTGACCTGGCGGGTGGCGATCCTGGTCGGCATCGCGCAGATGATTGCCGGCATCTTCCCCGGCACCTCGCGCTCGGCGGCGACGATTTTCGCGGCGATGCTGTTCGGCACCAGCAACCGCGCGGCGGCCACCGAGTTCGCCTTCCTGGTCGGCATCCCCACCATGTACGCGGCCACCGGCTACGAGCTGCTGAAGGTGCTGCACGGCGGCAGCGCGGTGCACGAGGACTGGACCGCGCTGGCGGTGGGTTTCGTGGTCTCGGCGATCACCGCCTTCGTCGCGGTGAAGTGGCTGCTCGGCTACATCGTCGGCCACCGCTTCACGCCGTTCGCGATCTATCGCATCGCCTTCGGCGTGGCGCTGCTGTTGCTGGTGCCCGCGGGGGGCTGATCGTCCCGCCGATGCACGCTCCGTCGCCGCACGCCCTGCCCGATGCGCTGGAGCACGACGCGGCACTGCGCTAACCCGACGCGCTGCGCGAGGATTTCGAGGCCCGAATATCGCCAGCTTCGCGCGCGCGAGGCGATCCGCCCACGCTGTTCCGGCGACGGCGCCGGAGCCGCTCAGGCCACGAGCGACTCCAGCGGACGCGCACCGGCGCCCGCAACCACCGCGGCTTTCGGCGCAGACATGCCGGTGGCGCCATGTCCCGGCTGGTTGGTGCGGTCGAACAGCTCGCGCACCCACTCGATGAAGGCCTGCACGCGGGCGGACAGGTGCTTCTTCTGCGGATAGACGATCCACACCGGCTTGCCGGTCGAGGCGGTATCCGTCATCACCAGCTCCAGCATGCCCTTGTCCAGCATGCACGCGGCCAGCATGCGCGGCACCTGGGTGATGCCCAGGCCGGCGGCCACCGCCTGCAGCACCGATTCGCCGTCGTTGATCAGCATGTGCGCGTCGATGTCGACCTCCAGCGGGCCGCCGGGCGTGTCGAACTGCCACTGCCGCGGGCGGCCGTTCGGATACACGTAGTTGATGCAGCGGTGATGCTTCAGATCCTCGATGCTGCGCGGCGCGCCGTACTTGCGCAGGTACTCGGGCGAGGCGCACACGACGTTGCGCAGGTAGCCGATCTTGCGCGCGATCAGGCTGGAATCCTCCAGCTGGCCGACGCGGATCGCGCAATCCAGGCCCTCGCCGTTGAGGTCCGAGGCCGAGTCGCTCATCGACAGCTCCAGCCGGATGTCCGGGTAGCGCTGCTCGAACTCGGTCAGCCGGGGGATCACCGCGGCGCGCCCCACCGACAGCGAGATGCCCACGCGCAGCTTGCCGGTGGGTTTGCTGTTGGCGTAGTTGAGCGCCTCGGTGGCCTCGGCGAGATCGGCGAGGATCTCCTTGCAACGGGCATGGAACGCGGCCCCGTCGTCGGTCAGACGCAGCGACCGCGTGGAACGGAACAACAGCCGGGCACCGAGCTGGGTTTCCAGTCGCGTCACGGCCCGGCTGACGCCGGACGGGGTCATGCCCAACTGGCTGGCGGCGGCGGCGAAGCTCTTGGCCTCGACCACGCGGACGAAGGTCGAAATGGCGGAAAAGTCTTCCATTGTTTCAATTCCTCGTCGATTCGTGACTGCGGCGCACGAGTGTAGTGCGCAAGAAACGGATTTTCTATACCGGAAAGTACACCTATTCTCTCGACCCTTCGCCGGGTTCCCCCTCCCCGGCCAACAAGGTGTTGGGAGCGCAAGATGAAAAAACAATGGATGCTGGTCCCCCTGATCGCTGCCGGCGTGCTCGGCAGCTGGGTTCTCCTGCACGGCAACGACAGCCATGCGCAAAGCCCCGCCGGCGGGCCGCCGCCGGAAGTGACCGTGGCGCAAGCGCTGACCCGCAAGGTCAGCGACAGCGCCGAGTTCACCGGCCGGCTGGAAGCGGTCAACACGGTGCAGGTGCAGCCGCGGGTCGGCGGCTTCGTCGAATCGGTGCATTTCCAGGAAGGCGCGCTGGTGCACAAGGGCGACGTGCTGTTCCAGCTCGACGCCCGCCCGTACCAGGCCGAAGTCGACCGGCTGGTCGCCAACCAGGCGCAGGCCAGGGCCGAGCTGAGCCTGGCCGAGACCAACCAGCGCCGCGCCGAGATGCTGCTGGCCCAGCACGCGATCGCGCAGCAGGAAGCCGACCGCCAGGCCACCACCGCGCAGAGCGCGCGGGCGCAGCTCGGTGCCGCCACCGCCGCGCTGGCCGCGGCACGGCTGAACCTGGACTTCACCCAGGTGCGCTCGCCGATCGACGGCCGCGTCAGCAACGCCCGCGTCACCCCCGGCAACCTGGTCACCAGCAACGACGTGCTGACCAGCGTGGTCTCGGTCAACCCGGTCTATGTCTATTTCGACGTGGACGAGCAGACCTGGCTCAAGCTCGACCACCTGCGCGCCGACGCGAAGCAGGCCGGCCGCAACGCGCGGATCGAGGCCGCGATGGGCCTGGCCGACGAGACGGGCTACCCGCATGAAGGCCGCCTCGACTTCGTCGACAACCAGTTGCACACCGGCTCCGGCACGATGCGCCTGCGCGCGGTGTTCGACAACGCCGACGGCCTGTACACGCCCGGCCTGTACGCCCGCGTGCAGCTGCAGAGCGGTCAGGCCCGCCCGCGCGTGCTGGTCGACGACCGCGCGATCGGCACCGACCTCGGCAATCAGTTCGTCTACGTGGTCGACAAGGAGCACAAGGTGCAATACCGCAAGGTCGACACCGGTGCCTTGTTCCACGGCCTGCGCGTGATCGACAGCGGCCTGGCGCCGACCGACCTGGTGGTGGTGAACGGCCTGCAGCGCGTGCGCCCCGGGGTCGAGGTGAATCCGCAGAAGGTGGCCATGAGCTACCGGCTGGATGCGACCGACAAGGCGCTGGTCGAGCGCGGCGATGCACCGAACACCGATTCGCGCACCGCGCAGGCCAACACGGCGAGCCCAAAGACCCCGCAAGGCTGACCACACTCTCCCTCTCCCTGCCGTGCAGGGGGAGGAGCAAAGAAGACCGAGGCCGCGCAGCGGCTTCGTCGAGGATCTTTTGCATGAAAAACATCGCCCAGTTCTTCGTCGACCGGCCAATCATGGCCGCCGTGCTGTCGCTGCTGTTCGTGATCACCGGCTCCATCGCGGTGTTCCAGCTGCCGATCAGCGAATACCCGGAAGTGGTGCCGCCCACCGTGGTGGTGCACGCCAGCTATCCCGGTGCCAACCCGAAAGTGATCGCGCAAACCGTCGCCACGCCGCTGGAGGAACAGATCAACGGCGCCGAAGGCATGCTGTACACCTCCTCGCAGGCCACCAGTGATGGCAGCCTGACGCTGACCGTGACGTTCGCGCTGGGCACCGATCTCAACAACGCCCAGGTCGACGTGCAAAACCGCGTGGCGCAGGCCCTGCCGAAACTGCCGGAGGAAGTGCAGCGGCTCGGCGTGACCACGCAGAAGAGCTCGCCCGACCTGACCATGGTCGTGCATCTCACCTCGCCCGATCAGCGCTACGACATGTTGTATCTGTCGAACTACGCGCGATTGCACGTGAAGGATGTGCTGGGCCGGCTCGACGGCATCGGCGACGTGCAGATCTTCGGTGCCGGCGAGTACTCGATGCGCGTGTGGCTGGACCCGCAGAAGCTGGCGCAGCGCTCGCTCACCACCGGCGACGTGATCAACGCGATCCGCGAGCAGAACGTGCAGGTCGCCGCCGGCGCGCTGAATGCGCCGCCCGGCCCAAGCAACAATGCGTTCCAGCTCAACATCAATACCCGCGGCCGGCTGGTCAGCGAGGACGACTTCCGCAACATCATCGTGCGCACCGACGCGAACGGCGGCGTGACGCATCTGAGTGATGTCGCCAAGGTCGACCTCGGCTCGAACAACTACGCGCTGCGCAGCCTGCTCGACAACAAGCCGGCGGTGGCGCTGCCGATCTTCGCGCGGCCGGGTTCCAACGCGATCCAGATCTCCGACGAAGTACGCGCCACGATGGCGCAGCTGAAGCAGGATTTCCCGCAAGGCGTCGACTATTCGATCGTGTACGACCCGACCGTGTTCGTGCGCGGCTCGATCGAGGCGGTGGCGCACACGCTGCTGGAAGCGATCCTGCTGGTGGTGCTGGTGGTGATCCTGTTCCTGCAGACCTGGCGCGCCTCGATCATCCCGCTGGTGGCGGTGCCGGTATCGCTGATCGGCACCTTCGCGGTGATGCACCTGGCCGGCTTCTCGCTCAATGCCTTGAGCCTGTTCGGACTGGTGCTGGCGATCGGCATCGTGGTCGATGACGCGATCGTGGTGGTGGAGAACGTCGAGCGGCATATCGAACTGGGCGAGTCGCCACGCAACGCGACACGCAAGGCGATGCACGAAGTCACCGGCCCGATCGTGGCGACCGCGCTGGTGCTGTGCGCGGTGTTCATCCCGACCGCCTTCGTCAGCGGCCTCACCGGCCAGTTCTATCGCCAGTTCGCGCTGACCATCGCGATCTCCACGGTGATCTCCGCGTTCAATTCGCTGACCCTGAGCCCGGCGCTGGCCGCCGTGCTGCTGAAGCCGCATGACGCGCCGAAGGACCGCCTCACCCGCGGCATCGACCGTGCGTTCGGCTGGCTGTTCCGTCCGTTCAACCGGATGTTCCATCGCGGTTCGGAGCGCTACGTGGGCGGCGTCAAGCGCATCGTCGGCAAGGGCAAGCTGGCGCTGGTGATCTATGCCGGCCTGATCGCGCTGACCTGGTTCGGCTTCTCGCACGTGCCGACCGGTTTCGTGCCGGGCCAGGACAAGCAGTACCTGGTGGCGTTCGCCCAGCTGCCCGACGCGGCGTCACTCGATCGTTCGGACGACGTCATCCGGCGCATGAGCGCAATCGCGCTGAAACAGCCGGGCGTGGAACACGCGGTGGCCTTCCCCGGCCTGTCGATCAACGGTTTCACCAACTCGACCAATTCCGGCATCGTGTTCGTCACGCTGAAGCCGTTCGAGGATCGGCGCAGCGCGGATCTTTCCGCCGGTGCGATCGCCGGTGCACTGAACCAGAAGTTCGGCGCGATCCAGGACGCCTACATCGCCGTGTTCCCGCCGCCGCCGGTCATGGGGTTGGGCACGATCGGCGGGTTCCGCATGCAGATCGAGGATCGCAGCGATCGCGGTTTCGACGAGCTGTACAAGCAGACCCAGAACCTGATCGCCGCCAGCCGCAAAGACCCTGCACTGGCTGGGCTGTTCTCCAGCTTCCAGGTCAGCGTGCCGCAGGTGGATGCCGACGTGAACCGCGAGAAGGCCAAGGCCGAGGGCGTGAACCTGGGCGACGTCTACCAGACCATGCAGGCGTACATGGGCTCGCTCTACGTTAACGACTTCAACCGCTTCGGCCGCACCTACCAGGTGAACGTGTCGGCCGACCCGGCGTTCCGCCACACGCCCGAGGACATCCTGCAGCTGAAGACGCGCAACGCGCAGGGCCAGATGGTGCCGCTGGGCTCGTTCGTCACCGTGCAGCACGGTGCCGGCCCGGACCGCGTGCAGCACTACAACGGCTATCCGACCGCCGAGATCAATGGCGGCCCGGCGCCCGGCTTCAGTTCCGGCCAGGCGCAGGCGGCCATGGAAAAGCTGGCCAAGGACAACCTGCCCAATGGCATGAGCTTCGAGTGGACCGAGCTGACCTACCAGCAGATCCTCGCCGGCAATACCGCGATCCTGGTGTTCCCGCTGTGCGTGCTGCTGGTGTTCCTGGTGCTGTCGTCGCTGTACGAGAGCTGGTCGCTGCCGCTGGCGGTGATCCTGATCGTGCCGATGGTGCTGTTGTCCGCGATCGCCGGCGTGTGGCTGTCCGGTGGCGACAACAACATCTTCACCCAGATCGGATTGATCGTCTTGGTCGGACTGGCGTGCAAGAACGCGATCCTGATCGTGGAGTTCGCCCGCGAACGCCAGCATGAAGGCATGGCGCGTCACGAGGCGGTGCTGGAAGCGGCGAAGCTGCGCCTGCGGCCGATCCTGATGACGTCGTTCGCCTTCATCATGGGCGTGGTACCGCTGGTCACCTCGCACGGCGCCGGTGCCGAGATGCGCCATGCGATGGGCGTGGCGGTGTTCTCCGGCATGCTCGGCGTGACCATCTTCGGGCTGATCTACACACCGCTGTTCTACGTATTGATTCGCGCCCTGGTCGAGCGCCGCGAGGCGCGCGCGGCCGAACGCGCCGCCGCGCATGTGCTGCCCGCGCTGGAGAACCACTGATGAAAACGATGCTCAAGGTGGCCGCGCTCGCCGCGGCCCTGGCCCTCGCCGGCTGTGCCAGCGTGGGACCGAACTATCACGCCGCGAAGATCGACGCGCCGCAATTGCAGGGCCTCGACGCTGCGCAGGAGAACAACGCGCAGTTCCAGGCTGCATGGTGGAAGCAGTTCAACGACCCGACGCTGGATGCGTTGATCCAGCGCGCCGCGGCGAACAACCTCGACCTTCGCATCGCGGTGGCGCGGCTGCATGAATCGCGTGCACTGCTCAGCGGCAGCAAGGCCGCCCGGTTGCCGACGATCGACACGGACGTGAACTACACCCGCAGCCGCGGCCAGCAGCCGGGCTTCAGCGACCAGCGCCGCACCACGACGACCTACCAGGCCGGCTTCGATGCGTCGTGGGAGCTGGACCTGTTCGGCGGCATACGCCGTTCGGTGGAGGCGGCCGGTGCCGACCTCGGCGCCAGCGAGGCCGCGCTGCACGACGCGCAGGTCAGCCTGCTGGCCGAGGTCGCGCGCAATTATTTCGAGTTGCGCGGCAGCCAGTCGCGGCTCGACATCGCCCAGCGCGACATCGAGAACCAGCGACAGACCCTGCACCTGACCGAGGTGCGCCAGCAGCTCGGTGCCGGCTCCGAACAGGATGTGGCCAGCGCGAAAGCGCGCCTCAGCGCCGTGCAGGCGCAGTTGCCGGTGCTGCAGACCGCGGTGAGCGCGAGTGAATTCCGCCTCGCGGTGCTGCTGGGCGAGCGACCGGGCGAGCTCGACATCGACGTATCGCCGAAGAGCTTCACGCCGATTGCAGCGACCTTGCCGATCGGCGACGCCGGCGACGTGCTCGCACGCCGTCCGGACGTCCAGATGGCCGAACGCGAATACGCCGCCGCCAATGCGCGCATCGGCGTGGCCAAGGCCGACTTCTTCCCGCACATCTCGCTGGGCGGCTTCCTCGGCTTCCTGTCCGGACGCAGCAACGACTTCGGCAGCCCGTCGACGCGCGCGTGGACGCTGGCGCCCAGCATCAGCTGGCCCGGCCTCAACGTGCAGCGCGTGCGCGCGAACCTGCATGCCAGCGAGGCACGCACCGACGCGGCGCAGGCGAACTACCAGCGCACCGTGCTGGAGGCGATCGAGGACATCGACAACGCGGTCACCGGCTTCAACCAGCAACGCATCCGCGTGAACCACCTGATCGAGCAGGGCACGCAGAGCAAGCGCGCCGCCGACCTCGCCCGCGTGCGCTACCAGGAAGGCGCCACCGGCTTCCTCGAACTGCTCGATGCCGAACGCACCCAGCTCGCCGCCGAGGACGACCTGGCCCAGGCCGAGGCGGCGATCAACACCCGCGCCGTCGCGCTGTACAAGGCGCTCGGCGGCGGCTGGCAGGCCTGCGGCGACGAGCGCTGCAGCGCGGTGGCACAGCGGGGCGCCGCCCCATGAGCCGGCCGGCCCGTCGCGTGCCGGCGGCAACGCCGGCGATCACGCCGACCTATCGCGTGGCGCTGGTCAGCGGCGCCAACCGCGGCCTCGGCTTCGAGGCGGCGCGCCAGCTCAGCGAGCACGGCATGACCGTGCTGCTGGGCTCGCGCGATCCCGACAAGGGCCTGCACGCGGCGCGCCAGCTCGCCGGCGCGTCCAGCGAGGTGATCGCGGTACAGCTCGACGTCACGCAGCAGGAGCAGGTCGACACGCTGGCGCGCTGGATCGAGATCACCTACGGCCGGCTCGACGTGCTGGTCAACAACGCCGGCGGCTACTACGACCACGACGGGCTGGCCAGCGACGGCGACCTCACACTTGCATGGGGCGCGATGCAGACCCACCTGTTCGGCAGCTGGCGGCTGACCAGCGCGATGCTGCCGCTGATGCGCCGGCACGGCTACGGCCGCATCGTCAACGTGTCCAGCGGCTGCGGTGCCAGCGGTTCGAGCAGCAACCACTGCGTGGCCTATCGCACCTCCAAGTCCGCGCTCAACACTTATACGCGTACGCTGGCGGCGGAGCTGGAGGGCAGCGGCATCGCGGTCAACGCGGTGTGCCCAGGCTGGGTCGCCACTGAACTCGGTGGCCCCGGCGGCCGGCCGGTGAGCCTGGGCGCCGCCGGCATCGTGTGGGCCGCCAGCCTGCCGACGCCGGCGCCCACCGGTCGCTTCTTCCGCGATGGCGAACAAATCGCCTGGTGATCGTCCCTTTCCACCCTGGAGCTTTTCGCATGCCGCAAGACGCTTCGACCAATCGCCGCATCCTGCTCGCCTCCCGCCCGCACGGGTTGCCGACCGCGCAGGATTTCCGCCTCGACCATGCACCGCTCCCGGCGCCCGGCGACGGCGAGGTGTTGCTGCGCACGCTGTATCTCTCGCTCGATCCGTACATGCGCAACCTGATGGACGAGGCCGGCACCGAGTACGCGCCCGGGCTGGAACTGGGCCAGCCGATGATGGGCGGCACGGTGAGCCGCGTGGTCAGCTCGCGGCATGCCGGCTTCCACCCCGGCGAGCTGGTACTGGCCAGCGCCGGCTGGCAGGACTACGCCGTGGCCGCGGGCGACACGCTGACGGCGCTGGGCGACCTGGCGCAGCCTTCGCTCGCACTGGGCGGCCTGGGCATGACCGGTTTCACCGCCTATATCGGCCTGCTCGACATCGGCCAACCGCGGCCGGGCGAGACCGTGGTGGTGGCCGCCGCGACCGGCGCGGTCGGTGCGGTGGTGGGACAGATCGCCCGGCTCAAGGGCGCACGGGTGGTCGGCATCGCCGGCGGCCCCGCCAAGTGCCGCCACGCGGTGGAGGAGCTGGGCTTCGACGCCTGCCTCGACCACCGCGCGCCGGATCTCGCCGGGCGCCTCGCCGCGGCCTGCCCGGACGGCATCGACGTGTACTTCGAGAACGTGGGCGGCGCGGTGTTCGACGCCGTGCTGCCGTTGCTCAACCACCATGCGCGGGTGCCGGTGTGCGGCATGATCGCGCACTACAACGACGCCGCGCCGCCGGCAGGGCCGGATCGTCGCCCGCAGCTGGTGGCCAGCGTGCTGCAGAAGCGCATCCGCATGCAGGGCTTCGTCATCCTCGACCACTACGCCGATCGCTTCGCCGCTTTCCGCAGCGACATGCAGGCCTGGCTCGACGCGGGCCGGATCAAGCTGCGCGAGGATCGCGTCGAGGGCCTGGAAAACGCGCCGGCCGCCTTCATCGGCCTGCTCGAAGGGCGCAACTTCGGCAAGCTGGTGGTGCGCGTGGCCGACGATTGACGTTCCGCTGCGTCTCAGCGGCTGCCTACCGCGCTGTGCTGCGAGTACAGCGCATGCCAGCGGCCGCCCTGGTAGACGAAGATGTCAGAGGAGCGCACGCCGTTCTGCGGCCCCAGCTGCGGGTCGTAGAAGGTGATGATCGCGGTGTCGCCGCGGATCACCACCGATTTCCCCAGCGGGTTCGCCTTCAGCCACGCCTCCACCTTGCGCCGCTCGGCGTCGTTGCCGCGGTTCTTCGCCGCGTGCGCGATGATCGCGGCCTTCGGATGCACCGTGCCGTCGGCGCCGACCGAGCGGTATTCGGGCAGCAGCATGGCATCGAGCCAGGCGCTGTCGCCGGCGAGTTCGGCATCCATCCAGTGCTGATCGACGGCCACCACGGCGGCCTCGGTCTTGCCCGCCTCCTCCAGGCCGGCGGCGCGGGTGACAGTCGCCGCCGTCGTCCATTGCACACCCAGCGCCAGCAAGGCGACGTACGCCATGCCCATGGGAAATCGGTGTTGCTTGCGCATGCTGCCGTCCTCGTGTGCGGCCGGATTGCCGCCGAGCCAGCGTGCCGCGGCCGCGTGCGCCGCTGCATCGACCGGGTGACGGGCGTGCACTGCGCGGTGACGAGCGGCGACATGACGCACTCCAGCGGGTGGTGCGCCGTCCGCATCGGGCAAAACGCCGCTGGCCACCATCGCGGCGCCGCTCGTCACCGCGGCGGCGACGCACGAGACGGGTCGTGCCAGCGTGATCCGATCGGCCACCGGAGAAAACGCATGAAACGATCCATCGCGCTGGGCATGCTGCTGGCGCTCGGACTGGCGGTCCACGCCGCCGCCCGCCCCGACGCGGCGCCCGCGATCTTCGCGCCGGGCAGCATCGCCGGCCCCGCCGACGACGGCGCCGCCGCGTTCACCCCCGACGGCGCCACCGTGTATTTCATGCGCGGCACCGACAGCTTCACCCTGATGGAGGCGCATCGCGTCGGCGGCCGCTGGTCGCCGCCGCGGGCCGCGTCGTTCTCGGGGCACTGGCGCGACCTCGACCCGGCGATGGCGCCGGATGGTTCGTACCTGCTGTTCGTCTCCAATCGCCCGGCCACGCCCGGCGGCCCGGCGCTGGATGCCGTGCGCGCGGGCAAACGCTACGCGGGCAACGGCATGAACCTGTGGCGGGTGGATCGCCGCGGCGACGGCTGGGCCGCGCCGGTGCGCCTGCCCGACACGGTGAACCGCTGCTCGATGACGTTCGCGCCCAGCGTCGCCGCCGACGGCAGCATCTACTTCATCGGCTGCGTCGGCGCGGATGAGAGCCTGCACCTGCTGCGCTCGATCTGGCGCGATGGCCACTACCAGGCGCCATACGCGGTGAAGCTGGGCACGGCGGATGCCCTGATCCGCGATCCGGCGATCGCCCCCGATCGCTCGTTCATCGTGGTGGCGACGAAGCGCCGGGCGCAGCAGCCGTACCGCCTCGCCATCGCCTTCCACACGCGCGAGGGCTGGAGCGCGCTGCAGGATCTCGGCGACGCCGTCAACGGCGGCAAGCACAGCATGGGCGCGCAGCTGGGGCCGGATCGCCACACGCTGTACTTCTACAGCGATCGCCGGCTGCCGCCGTCCGACCCGCGCGCGGCAGCCGCGTGGAACAACGGCGCCGACCACATCTGGCAGGTGTCGCTGGCGCCGTGGCTGGATGCGCATGCCGCCCAGCGCCACTGACGATCTGCCGATTTCTCCCCACGTTTCTGCCATGGAGCATCCGATGCGTAGCCACTGCCGATTGCCGATCCTCGCCCTGATCCTGGGCAGCGCCCTCGCCGCATCGGCGTGGGCAGCCACGACCGTCGTGCCGCCCCTCGCCGCCGGGCCGTGGGTGCTGGAACACGACGCCTCGCCCGCGTTCACGCCGGACGGCGACACGGTGGTGTTCGCGCGCGGCAGCGGCGCCACGCGGCGGCTGTTCGCCGCGCATCGCCACGATGGCGTCTGGTCGCCACCGCAACGCGTGGCGTTCTCGGATCGCTGGATGGATCTGGAGCCGACGATGGCGCCGGACGGTCGCTACCTGGTGTTCGTCTCCAACCGGCCGGCGAACGGCGCGGGCAAGGCGCTGGACGGCAACTGGGGCGGCCAGGCCTGGCCCGGGCGCGGCGGCAACCTGTGGCGGGTCGATCGCGTGGGCGGCGGCTGGGACACGCCGGTGCGCCTGCCCGACAGCGTGAACCGCAGCAGCACGACGTTCTCGCCCGCGGTGGCGAGCGACGGCAGCATCTACTTCATGCGCGCGAATTCCGCCGATGGCAGCTTCCGGCTCTACGTGAGCCGCCGCGAAAACGGCCATTACCAGCCGGCGGTCGCGCTGGCGCTTGGCACCGGCGACGGCCGCTCGGACTTCGATCCCGCGGTGGCGCCGGATCAATCCTTCCTGGTGTTCAGCTCCGACCGACCGCCGGCACCGGCGAACGGCAACGACCTGTTCATCGCCTTCGCCGTGCCCGGCGGCTGGAGCGCACCGGTGGATCTGGGCATGGCCGGCAGCGAGGCGCGCCTGGGCGCGGATCGCACGATGCTGTATTACACCGCGCCCGACCACCGCATCCATCGCGTGTCGCTGGCGCCGTGGTTGCGGCAGCGATCGGCGCGCTGAGCCGCCATGCTGCCCGGTGACGGACCACGCCGGCGCCCTGCCGTCCAGCACTGTTCCGTCCGGCGCCACGGCGGCACACTGCCGTCCTGGCGCGTCACCCATCGACCGGCGCGCGGGAGCATCGCGTGACCGGGCACGACACCATCCACTGGAAGAAACACGCGCTGGCGTTCGCCTTCTGGACCGGGCTGGCGCTGTCCTATGCGCTGAGCAGCGGGCTGTCCTCGATCAGCGAGGGCTATCCGCCGAACTGGCTGCGTGCGCTGAGCTGGAACCTTTCCAACTTCTGGTTGTGGATGGCACTGGTGCCGCTGGTCGGCTGGCTGGGCCGGCAGACCGCCGGCCACGGCTGGCGCCGCTTCCTCGTCGTGCAGGTGCCGGCCAGCCTGGCCGTGGCGCTGCTGCAACTGCTGCCTCACCTGGTGCTGTTCTGGAACCTCAGCGGCCCGGGGCGGATGGCGGTGCACACGCTGGGCGCGTACATCCGCATGGAGTTCGCCTACAGCTTCCACCTGGCCGTGCTCACCTACTGGGTGATCCTGGTGGTGCTGCGCGGGATGGAATCGCGCCGCCACCTGCGCGACGAGCGGCTGCGCAGCACGCAGCTGGAGACCCAACTGGCGCAGACGCAACTGCAGGCGTTGCGCATGCAGTTGCAGCCGCACTTCCTGTTCAACACGCTCAACGCGATCTCCGCGCTGGCGCTGGCCGACCCGCTGCAGGCGCGGCTGATGATCGCCCGCTTGAGCGACTTCCTGCGGCTCACCCTGGAAGAACGCCACGCGCCGCAGGTGCCGCTGTCGCGCGAACTGGAATTCCTCGCCTGCTACCTCGGCATCCAGCAGGTGCGCTTCCAGGATCGACTCAGCACCGAGCTGGACGTGGCCGACGACACGCTGGCCGCCGCGGTGCCGAACCTGATCCTGCAACCACTGGTGGAAAACGCGCTGCGCCACGGCCTGCAGGACAAGCCCGGCGCCGGCACCCTGCGCGTTTCCACGCGGCGCGACGGCGACCAACTGCAGCTGCGCGTGGACGACGACGGCCTCGGCCTGCCGCCGGCCGGCACCGCCGAAGGCATCGGCCTGGGCAACACCCGCTCGCGCCTGCACATGCTGTTCGGCGACGCGGCGCAACTCGTGCTCAGTGCCATCCCCGGCGGCGGCACCCGCGCCGAAGTGCGCCTGCCCTACACCGAGCACGCCGCATGAGCGTGCCGCGCCTGCGCACCGTGCTGATCGACGACGAGGTGCTGGCCCGCCTCGCCCTGCGCCAGGCGCTGGCCACGCACGACGAGGTGGAAATCGTCGGCGAATGCGGCAACGCCGCCGAGGCGATGCAGGCCGTGCGCGTGCTGCGCCCCGACCTGCTGTTCCTCGACATCCAGATGCCCGGCATGGACGGCTTCGAACTGCTCGATGAACTGGCCCCCGACCGCCTGCCGCTGGTGGTCTTCGCCACCGCCTTCGCCGAACACGCGCTGCGCGCGTTCGACGCGATGGCGCTGGACTACGTGCTCAAGCCGATCGAACAGGCCCGCTTCGACCAGGCCATGGCGCGCGTCAACCAGCACTGGCAAGGCCTGCACGCCACCGCCGGCCCGGCCATCGAAAGCACGCCCGCCGAAGGCTACGCCCAACGCCTCAGCGTGCGCCACGGCGAACACATCCGCGTGCTCGCCGTCGACGACATCGACTGGATCCGCGCCGACGGCAACTACCTGCACATCCACGTCGGCCCGGTGCGCTACCTGCACCGCGACACCCTGCGCCACATACTGGCGCAACTTGATCCCGCACAATTCCTGCGCATCCACCGCGGCACGTTGGTCAACCTGGCGCGCGTGCGCGAGGTGCATCCGATGTTCAAGGGTGGCGCGGAAGTGGTGCTGGATGACGGCACGCGGCTGGATCTGAGTCGGCGGTTTCGGGCCGGTGCGCGGAGCGTGCTCGGGTTGCGTTGAAACACGTCGCATTGTCGCCGGCGAGCGTTGTCACCCATCCGCGTTGCGCACTACTCTTGCGGCAAGTTGGCGTGCCTCCTTCGGCGAAATGCCACTGATTCCGGCTGATGCACCACAGGGAGATGAAGATGGACACAGGAAGTCCAAACCTCGCGGCACCCCCAGCGGACACGACACAGGACATCCTCGAGCTGACGGTCGAAGCCAACCTGATCGTCGCGACCGACGTGCAAGCCAATGCCTACGAACTCAGGAGCGAGTTTCTTATGCAGCGGCGCCTGGCGCGGGTGCGCTATCAAAACGGCGTGACCTAGCCGGCCAAGGCGAAGAAGCTCCGCGCCGACGCGAACCGCAAGGTGAGGCATTCGCGCACACTTGCCCGCAACATCTCGAAGGCTACTGGCCACACCAAGCACGCCCAGGCCGATGCGCATCACATCGTAGCTGTCGCAGACAAACGCGCGAGCCGTTCGCGTGCACTGCTCTTCCGCTGGGCATAGGCATCAACGACGCAGACAACGGCTCGTACCTCCCAAAGAAATGGACGTCAGTGGTCCCTGGTCTCGATGCGGCAACAGCGCACGAAGTCATTCACACGACGGTTTACCACCTGGCAGTGACATTGAGGCTGACCCTCGCAAAGCCATCGAACCAGGCAAATGGCCGCAAGGCGCTGCGAGACATCCGCTACGACATTCTCAATGACGACTTCGACTACTGAGGTGATGGAAGTGAAGGTATGGGAACTCAAAAGCGGCTCCGTCAATGACTTCGCGCCGCTGGTCTTTGCCAGCGACAGGGACATCGAGTCGGGCATGTTCGACGCCTCCGGCGCCAGTCTCTCCTGGTCGGAAAAGCCCAGGGTCGAAATCTTCGTCGAGCCCGGCAAGAAGGAACCCAAACCGCTGGCTGACATCAGTGCGCTGACCCCTGGCGCCCTGGTCATGAACGACAAGGCGAAGGCCGCACTCGCGCCTTTCCTGTCGCGCTTCGGACAATTCCTCGAGATGGACTGCGCGGGCGAGCCACGCTGGTTCTACAACGTGACGAACCTCATTTCATGCATCGACGAGGCCCGCTCGGCCAAACGGCCGAGCGGGTCGCTGGTAAGAGAAGAGTTCTTCGATGACAAGATTCCGGTTGACGCGGCCGTATTCAAGGACCCGCTGACCGCCGCAGCCGTTCTCTACGTCAACGAAGCGGGCAAGGCTGCGCTGGAAGCGATCGTCACCGACGCCGCGATCGTGGGCCTGGCCATCGCCGAACTCGGTCCACCACCCAAGAAGCCTCGTCCGTGCCGTTGATCCGGCAGATCACTTCCAACCGAGGTCAAGTGAACTGGCTGATGTAGCGGTTCGCTGCTTCATCGGGCCCCACGGCCTCACGATCTTCCACAGATCGTCCCTGGACAAGGCATTCCACCCTTCGGCCTCCATAAGCGAGCCGGCGAGGGAACGATTGCCCCGCTTTGGCGAACGCATTGCGGCGGAATCCGCTTGCCGCAAGGCGGTGATGCGGCTGAACCTGCGCCGCCATTTGCCAAGCCGTTCGCACTCGCGGCTTGACGTCGCTAGCAGTTCGGGCATCGCGGCCTGCACGGCGGCGCGAATCGCGCGATAAGGGTTCGGACGGCGGCCGCGGGGGTGGCCGCATCTGCCGGGTGGGGGCCGCCATGAACAAGATCGCCCTGGCCGTACTGACACTCGCCGCGCTCGCGCTGCCGTGCGGTACGGCGCGTGCGGCGGAGGGGTCGGGCGCGCTGCATGCGGCCAGCCACGACGGCACCCGAGCGGCGAGCGCTGGCGTATTCGATGTGGCCATCGCCAAGCTCGACTGGCACCCGCGCCATGGCGGCCTGCTGCTGTCGGTCGGGGCGGTGATCGACGATATCCGCGTGGCCGCCTTGGCCCACCCGCCGGCGCATGACATGAGCGCGTTGAAGGACGCAGAAGTCCAGGCGCGCATGCCGTCGCGTCGCCAGCTTGCCGCGTATCTGGGCATCGGCTACCGCGCGACGGACACGGGCTTCTACGCACAGGCCGGCATGGCAGCGGCGACGGACCTGACTGGCGATCCCCACCACACGCGGAACCAGGCGATCTATCCGGTGCTGGAGCTGGGCTGGTCGTACCGCTTCTAGCCGGGCTGCAACCCGGACATCGTCCCGGCCGGCGCGGCACCGTGCCGGGTCCGGTCGCGCCGATCGTCCCGCGCCGGCTACCGCTGGTCGTCGCGAATGCCCGCTCGTCACAACACGGAAGCGCAAGGGGGCGGCGCGATACAGGCTGGGCGCACCCGCTGACGCGGAGCCCAGATGATCAACCGGCCATGTACCGCACGGACAGGCGCGCTGTCTGGCAAACCCGAGGCGGCTCGATCCATCCCCTTGGTTGCAAGGAGGTTGCCGGTGGGCAGGCCGGGCATGTCGCACCACCGCTGCATATCGAATGCGGCCGCCTCTGTGCGGCGGTGTCGCTGCCGGCGCCCGCCAGGATGCCACGCCTTTCCGGTTGCTCCACGTGGCTGTCCGCGGAGGATGGCAGTCTCTCCAGCATCGAAACCTGAAAGCGAGGTCATCGCATGACGACTGAACCCGTATCTTCGACGCCGTCATCGATCGACGCCACGCAACGCAGGCTGATCATCGGCATCGCCACGGCGACGTTGCTGCTCCTGATCATCGTGCTCGTCGTCCTGGCTACCGGCGGTCGCCCCGATCCGCCGCATCTGCGCGCCGCCGCGACCGTGCTCGATGGCTCCTGGCGATTCCATGTTGGTGACGACCTGCGCTGGGCCAACGCCGATACGGACGATTCCGATTGGGAGACGATCGACATGACCGCCTTGCCGGGCAGCCACGACGGCGACGTGGGCCTGCCCGATTACGTCGAAGGGTGGGCGGCGCATGGTCACCACGGTTATCACGGCTACGCCTGGTACCGGCGTGCGGTGACGGTGCCGGCGGGGTACGCATCCTGGGTCATCCTCGGGCCGACCCTGGTCGAGGACGGCTACGAGCTGTACTGGAACGGGCAATTGCTGGGTGGGTCGGGCAGGCTGGGCCGGAATCCGCGCTTCGTGGGCACGCGGCCGTTGCTGTTCACCCTCCCCGCCGATGCGGCGGGCATCCGCGGCGTACTCGCCATCCGCACCTTCATGCTCACCAGAGCCACCTACGGCACGACCGGTGGTGGCATGCACAGTGCGCCCATCCTCGCTCCCCAACCGGCAGGCGCCGCACTGCACCGCGCGCACTGGGAGCGAACCATCGCCGGCTACGTCGTCGATGCGATCGAGCCGGTCGCCATGCTGGCCGTCATCGGCCTGGCGCTCGTGGGCTGGCGCCGCAGCAGCCACAAGGGCTTTCTGGCTTTCGCTTGCATCGCGCTCGCGCTCACGGCGGAGCGACGCCTCAACAATGCGACCGTCTCGTGGACCGATCTTGAATCGCTGGGAACCTACTCATGGCTGGCCACTGTGATGTGGGCGCCAACGATCGCGGCCTGGGTGCTGGCCTGGAACCGCTGGTGCCTGCGCGCGTGGCGAAGCATCGATGTCCTGGCGGTCGTGCTGGCGGTGGTCGGCGTCGCCGGTGCCCTGACCCGTTCGGCAAGCCTGAACAGCGTGTGCCGACTCGGGTTGCTCGCGCTGATGGTCGTCATTGCCATACGCATGGTCCGCAGCGGCCCGATGCGGATGCTCTCGCTCGTCACGCTGGCATCGATCATGGCCGGACTGTTCGGCGGCGAGCTGCTCGATCTCATCGGCGTGCCGGGCATCTGGTTCCCGTTCGGCATCGGCGTGTCGCGTACACAGTACATCTACGCGATCGCCATCCCGCTTCTGGCGGTGCTTGTCGTACGAACCCTGGCCTCGAACAAGGCGCTCTTCCCGCATGCTTCTCGCGGGCGCAGCGGCTGAAGTGCGATGCCTGCCTTCGCAGGCATGACGAGGCGGGTGGGGTGGTGCCGGCTGCCCCGCGCCGGCTGCCGCTGGTCACGGCGGGTCTCCGTTCGTCACAAAGCGGCAGCGGCGTGCCGACGCCGCTGCGCAGACTCCGCCACACCATCATCGCATCGAGGAACACGCATGGCCCGTCGCATGTTCGCTCCGTTCGCCTGCAGTCTCCTCGCCCTGACGCTGTGCGGCACCGGCACCGCCCGCGCCGCCGACACGACACCCGCCACACCGGAAATCTTCGCGCCCGGCGCGATCTCCGGCCCGGCGGGCGTGGATTGCCTGACCTTCGCGCCCGACGGCGCCACCGTCTACTTCGACCAGCAGGCGGGCTGGAACGGCTTCATCATGGAATCGCACAAGGTAGGCGATACCTGGTCGACGCCGCAGATCGCGCCGTTCTCCGGGCAGTGGCAGGACCACGATCCGGCGATGGCACCGGACGGCTCGTTCCTGGTGTACACGTCCAACCGGGCCGACGTGGCCGGCGGGCCGGCGCTGCATGGCGGCCACCTGTGGCGGGTCGATCGCCGTGGCGACGGCTGGGGCGAGCCGGTGCGATTGCCCGACACGGTGAACGTGGGCACCAGCGTCTACGCGCCGAGCGTGGCGGCCAACGGCGACGTGTACTACCAGCGGCGCGACGAGACCACGCACGAGTTCCATCTCTACCGCACGGTCTGGCGCGACGGCCGTTACCAGTCGCCGCAGCGCCTGGTGCTGGGCGATCCGGCGGCGCACGAGCTGGACCCGGCGATCGCGCCCGATCAGTCGTTCATCGTGTTCGACGCCAACTACGCCGGCAAGGACAAGCCCGACCGGCTGTACATCGCCTTCCGCGAGGGCGACGGCTGGAGCACGCCGGTCGACCTCGGCGATGCGGTGAACCGCTACGAGCCGTGGGGTTCGCACCTGGGCCCGGACGCCCGCACGCTGTACTTCACCAGCAGCTACACGGCGAAGGTGGGCTACCCGCGCACGAGCGCGCAGGCACACGCGGACCTGGCGCGCATGCGCGCGTGGGACAACGGCAGCAACCACATCTGGAAAATGTCGCTGGCGCCGTGGCTCGACGCGCACCACGACCGGTGAGTCCATTCATCGCAGGAACCATCATGTCCGCACGCAAACTCACCCTGGCCGCCTGCCTCGCGGCCATGCTCGCCGCGCTGCCTGCCGCGCGCGCGGCAATCCCCGGCGAACTGCTCGCCCCCGGGGTGATTTCCACCGGCCTGCAGGAAACCTCGGTCGCGCTGACGCGGGACGGGAGCACGCTGTATTTCATGCGCTCGGATTTCGGCGAAGCCGACGACACCATCATGGTCTCGCATCGCGCGAACGGCCGCTGGTCGCCGCCGCAGGTGGCCGCATTCTCCGGCCAGTGGCACGATTCCGAGCCGGCCTTGTCGCCCGACGGGCGGCGCCTGTACTTCGTCTCCAACCGGCCGCCGCGACCGGGTGCCGCGCCGGTCAGCGCGACGATGAACGGGCGACCCTTTACCGGCACCAACCTCTGGTACGTCGAACAGCAGGCGCACGGTGGATGGGGCGCACCGATACACGTCGACGGCGCGCTCAACGACGGCGCGATGATCTACAACCCGTCGGTGGCGGCGAACGGCGACATCTATTTCTCGGCGCATCGCGCGGATTCCGGCAAGGCGTACCAGATCTACGTGGCGCGCGACCACGGCCGCGCCACGCCCGAGCGGCTGCCGCTGGGCGACCCGGCGCGCAACCGCATGGACCCGGCGATCGACCCCGCGGGACGCTTCCTGCTCTACGCCGGCGACGAGGGCGATGCGCTGGGCCGCGCCGACATCTACATCGTGTTCCGCCAGCCCGACGGCAGCTGGGGCAGGCCCGCGCACCTGGGCGAGGGGATCAACAGCCGCACGCTGGAGAACGCGCCCTCGCTGGGGCCGGCGTTCGGCGAGCTGTTCGTGTCGAGCAACCGCCGCGAGGAGGTGAGCTTTCCCAAACCGCGCGACGACGCAGCCACCCTGCAACGCCGCCTGCAGTCACCGTTGAACGGCTCGCGCAACCTCTGGCGCTTCGACATCTCCGCCGTGCTGCGGACGCACGGCATCACGCCGGCGACGGCCGGCACGGCATCGCCTTGAGGAACCTCGCGGGCCAACGATGGAGTGCGCCGGCGCGCTACACCCACACGTCGTTGGGTGCAGTACGGGCGCCACCGGCGTCGCCCGTGTTGACCACCCCGCGCGGCTCGACCAGCATCACGCTGCACTCCTCCGCGGCCACCGGGCGATGCTCCTCGCCCTTGCGCACCACGTACATTTCGCCGGCCGCGAGCGGCACGGAGCGGTCCCGGAACTCCAACGTCAAGGCACCCTGCAGCACGATGAAGACCTCGTCCGTATCCGCATGCGCGTGCCAGACGAACTCGCCCTTGAGCTTGGCCAGCTTGAACTGGTAGTGGTTCATCTCCGCGACGACGCGGGGCGACCAGTGCTCGCTGAACCGGGCCAGCTTGTCGCGCAGGTTGATCGCCCGATCGGTCATGGTGCATCCCCGGTGGTGTCGTTGTTCGGAAACTGCGGCGCCATGCGGCGGATCGCACCCTAGCGCGACACGATCAGCGCGAACCACTCCCAGCCCCGGATACGCTCGCAGATCAGCTTGGCGCAGGTCAGCATCGGCACCGCCAGCAGCGCGCCGGGAATGCCCCACAGCCAGCCCCACACCAGCAGCCACAGCAGGATCGCGATCGGCGACAGGCGCATGCTGCGGCCCTGGATCAGCGGCGTGATCAGGTTGCCCTCGACGATGGTGATGGCGGCGAAGGTGAGTGCCGGCAGGAACACCTCCAGCTCGGCGTTCTTTGCGTACAGCATCGACACGAAGGCCAGCAGCAACGTGGTGAAAATCGCCCCCACGTACGGAATGAAGTTGGCGAACATCGCCACCGCGCCCCACAGCAGCGCATCGGGCACGCCGTACAACCACAGCATGCCGGCGGTGATCGCGCCCAGGCTGGTGTTGATCGACAGCGCGGTGAGCAGGTAGCGCGAGACCTCGCTCTGGAAACTTCGCACGATGCTGACCGCGTGCCGCTTGTAGGAGAAGCTGGGTGTCATCTCGACCAGCCGGCGCAGCATGGTGTCGCCGTAGACCAGGAAGAAAAATACCAGCAGCATCACGCTGAGCACGGCGGCGAGCACCTTGGGCGCGGTGGATACGACATCCCACGCGCTGATCGACAGCGGCGCCGGCGGCGGCGCGGCGCTGCGCGAAGTGCCGCTGACCAGGGTCTGGGTGGCGCGGTTGGCCGCCTCCAGCGGCTTGGTCAGGTTGCGCACCTTGGGCACGAAGCTGCGGATCGCCGACGGCGCGCCGTGGAACCAGCCGAGCGCCGGTTGCGCCAGCAGGCCGACGCCGCTGCCGATGCCGATCACCAGGCCGATCATCAGCACCAGCGCGGTGAGCCAGCGCGGCAGGTGCAGGCGCGCGCCGGTGGCCACGATCGGGTTGAGCGCCAGCCCGATGAAGGCGGCCAGCACCAGCGGGATCAGCAGTGCGCGGGTCAGCGTGACGGTGTACAGCAACGCCAGCAGCAGCATCGCGTTGAGCAGCATGCGGATGGCGCGCAGGTGGCGGCGCGTGCCGCGCGCGCTGTGCAGCCGGCGCGCCAGCGGCCGCGGCAGGTTGCCGACCAGCAGCGGATCGGCCGGCATGTGCGAGAGCATCGCCGCGGAGGTCATCTCGCGCAGCGTGTCGTCCGCGTTCGGCGGCGGCTGCTCAGGCTCGGCGTTCACGGGGACGGCGCGCCATCCGGCGCGGCGGAATCGGCAGTTGCAGCGGCGTGCGCCGCCACGCCCGCCACGGCCATCTCGGCCAGCAGGTGACTGCCCTGCGCCAGCACCTCGACCAGGCCGCCGCCGACCAGCGAGGCCAGCCCCGGTACCCGCAGCGGGTGCAGGTCGAGGCTGCCCAGCGCAAAGCCGGCGCCGGCAGCCACGCCCACCGTGGCGAGCGGGTATTCGCGCCCGCGCGCCAGCAGCGCGGCGGCCGGCTCGCCCACCTCGTGGCGCGCCCGCTCCATGCGCGCCTGCGCGAGGCGCACCTCGGCCAGTTGCTTCAATACTTTCATCGCCCTTCCTCGCCCCGCGCGGCATGCGACGGCGTGGCCGGCTCGTCGGCGACTTCCGCCTCGATCCTGCGCACGCCTGCGCGCATCATCGCACCCCATTGGCCACGCGTGACAGGCAGGCTCATCCAATGCATGCAGCGGCGGAACAGCACTACCGCGCCGAACAGGAACAGCAGCTGCAGCAGCGCCAGCAGCAGCAAGGCCCACACCCACGAACCCAGCCACTTGGCCAGCAGCACGCCGAGCAGGCCGAGCACGGTGAGGCCGAAGCCGACCCCCGCCACGGTGGCGGCCAGCCCGGCCACCAGCAGCCACGACACCGCGCTGCGGGCCAGCCCCAGCTCCGCGGCCAGCAGATCCTTCTGCGCGCCGAACAGCCGCTTCAGCGCGGCGCCCAGGCGGGCGATCTCGTCGAACAGGCCAGACGACGACGGCGCCGGGTCCGGCGCCGTCTCGCGGGTGCTGTCACCCTGCTCGTGCATCAGTGGCTCAACGTCGCAGGATGCGGCCAAGCAGCCAGCCGGCCCCCAGCGCAATGGCGACCGATTGCATCGGCTTCTCGCGCACGTATTCGCGCGCCTGCTCAAGGAACTCGTCGGCGCGATCGCGGGTGTGCTCGTAGGCGGCGCGGCCCTGCTCGCCCACTTCGGCCGCCTTGTCGACGGTGCGGTGGGCCGCCGACGCGGTCTTGTCGGTGGCGTGGTGCAGGCCTTGCTCGACGCGGTCGGCGGCGCGGTCGACCTTGTCCTTGGTGCTGGCCACGGCCTGCGAGGTGGCCTGCTTGACGCGCTCGGCGCGCTCGTCGATGCGCTCGTCGACCGAGGGCTTGGGGGTTGGCTCTTTGGGGTTCATGACCTGCTCCGACATGGCATTCTCTTGGATGATAAGGGGGCTATCTGGCGCGGCGGAAGAACGCGATGATCGCCAGGATCAGGAAGATGACGAAAAGGATCTTCGCGATGCCGGCTGCGGCGCCGGCGATGCCGCCGAAGCCGAGAATCGCGGCGATGATCGCGATGACCAGGAAAACCAGCGCGTAGTGCAACATGGGGCATCCCTCGTGGTGGGTGGGTGCCATTCACCCACAGCACGCGCCATGCGGGCGTGAAGGATACCGCCAGCCGCCTGCACGCCGCGCCCACGCGCCCTCGTTCAGCCGGCCACCGCAGGGTTCAGGCTGTAGACGCCGGTGAGCGTGGCCTGATCCAGCACATGGCCGGCCATCGCCGCGCGCAACTGATCGCGCGAGTAGCCCTTGACCAGCGGCAGCACGTCGACGTCGATCGCATGGATGGTGAAGTGGTAGTGGTGCAGCAGCGTGTCGTTCCAGGGCGGGCACGGGCCGTCGTAGCCCAGGTATTCGCCGCCCATCTCGGCGTCGCCGGCAAACCAGCCGGTGTAGTCGTTCACCCCCTGCACGCTGCCCGGCGGCCCGTACGGCTCGCGCTTGCCGCGCGGCGTGACCTCGTCGCTGCAGGCGCCGGCAGCCAGTTCGCCGCACTCGGCCGGGATATTCGCCATCAGCCAGTGCACGAACTCCACCCGCGGCAACGCCGCCGGTACCGTGCGGCCCGCCTGGTTCACGTCATCGCCGCGACTGGGCACGTCGGTGTCGATGCAGGTGAGCACGAACGAGCGCGTGGCCGGCGGGGCGTCGCGCCAGGCGAGGTGCGGGCTGTGGTTGTCCGACAGCGCGAAGGGATCGGCGATCTTGCCGAAGGCGAAGCGCGCGGGAATGCGCTGGCCGTTGTCGAAATTGTCGCTGCGCAGGTGCATGGTGCCTCCGTGTGGCTGTTTCATCATGGTGAAAGGGCGATTCCTGCCCGGGCTTACGGCTGGTATGTCACCCGGTACACCGCCCCCGCCAGGTCGTCACTGACCAGCACGCTGCCGTCGGGCAGGGGCTGCACGTCGACCGGGCGGCCCCAGGCGCTCTGGTTTTGCTGGAAACCGGTGATCAGCGGTTCGTAGGAGAGGACTTTGCTGCCGCTGAGGCGCACGGTCATCACGCGGTAGCCGGACTTCTCGGTGCGGTTCCACGAGCCGTGCTCGGCGACCAGGATGGCGCCGCGGTAGCTGGCCGGGAACTGCTTGCCGGTGTAGAAGCGCATGCCCAGCGAGGCGACGTGGGCGCCGAGCTTGAGCACCGGCGGCACGTAGTTGCGGCAGGGGTGGCCGGCGCCGAATTCGGGGTCGGCCACGTCGCCCTGATGGCAATACGGATAACCGAAGTTCTGGCCGATGCGGGTGACCTCGTTCAACTCGTCGCTGGGCACGTCGTCGCCCAGCATGTCGCGGCCGTTGTCGGTGAACCACAGGTGTTTCGTACCCGGCTGCCAGTCGAAGCCGACGGTGTTGCGGATGCCGGTGGCGACGTCCTGCCAATCGCTGCCGTCCGGGTTCATGCGCATCAGCTTGGCGTAGTCGGGACCGGCGTTGCAGATGTTGCACGGCGCGCCGATCGGCACGTACAGCTTGCCGTCAGGGCCGAAGGCGAGGAAGCGGCCACCGTGATGGCCCTTGGTCGGCAACTTGTCGGTGACCAGCGCGGGTTCGGGCGGCGCGTCCAGGTGCTGCTCGATGTCGCGCAGCACGAGGATGCGGCTGATCGCCGATACGTACAGGTCGCCGTCGTGGAAGGCCACGCCGATCGGGTTGCGCAGGCCGCTGGCGACCACGCGCACTGTCTCGGCCACGCCGTCGCCGTTGGCGTCGGTGAGCGCGTAGACCTTGCCGGCGCCGCTGGACCCGACGAACACGGTGCCGTGCGTACCCAACGCGATCTCGCGCGCATTCGGCACCTGGTCGGAGTACACGGCGATGTGGAAGCCTGCAGGCAGGGTCAGCCGATCCAGCCGGGGGGCCGCCAGCAGCGGCAGCGACAGGATCACCAGCAGCACGGACAGCAACGCGCGCATGAGCAGTCTCCGGCAAGGCGAGGCCACCAATGTACCCCGGACCGCGCGAAGCCAGAAACAGCGCCGCCCGCTAAACTGGGCTCCTTTCAGGGGAGTGGCATGAGCGAACTGGACGACCTCACCACGCTGGTGCGCGCGGCAACGCCGCTGCTGGTCATCGAAACCGTGGACGAGCAGCGGGTGATCGACTGCTTCCGCCACGTGATCGCACAGGCGTTGCGCCCGCTGTGGCGCTGGACGCTGACCGACGGCCTGAGCCGCCTCGATTTTTCGCAGGACGGCGGCGCGGTGTCGCCGGACGCCACCGCCACGCTGGACGCGATCCGCGCCCAGACCGAAGCGGGCATCTACCTGCTGTTCGACTTCCATTCGCTGCTGGACTACGCGCGCAGCCTGCGCCAGCTGCGCGAGATCGTGCAGCGCCAGCGCTCGGCGGCGCACACCATCGTGCTGGTGGGCGCGAAGATCGAGCTGCCCGCGGGGCTGGAGGCGCTGGCCCTGCGCGTGCCGCTGTCGCTGCCGGACATCAAGGAGCTCGCCGGCATCCTGCGCGGCGAGGCTGCCGGCTGGCAGCGCGAACAGGGCCGCAAGATCGAGGTGGACAACGACGCCGCGCGCACCATCGTGCGCAACCTGCTCGGCCTGACCGCGCCGGACGCGCGGCGCATCGTGCGCAAGCTGATCTACGCCGACGGCGCGCTCGGCCCGAACGACCTGCCGGTGCTGATGCAGTCCAAGTTCAACCTGCTCAACCGCTCCGGCCTGCTGCATTACGAATACGCCACCGCCAGCTTCGCCGACATCGCCGGCGTCGCGCGCGTGCGCGAATGGGTGCAGCGCCGCCGCCCGGTGTTCCTCTCGCCCGAAGCCGCGCCGCGACTGGACCCGCCCAAGGGCGTACTGCTGCTGGGCGTGCAGGGTTGCGGCAAGAGCCTCGCGGCGAAGGCAATCGCCGGCGGCTTCGGCGTGCCGCTGGTGCGGCTGGATTTCGGCACGCTGTACAACAAGTACCAGGGCGAGACCGAGAAGAACCTGCGCGAGGCGCTGACCAGCACCGAGCTGCTGAGCCCCTGCGTGCTGTGGATCGACGAGATCGAGAAGGGCCTGGCCAGCGGCGGCGACGATGGCGGCGTGTCGCGCCGCGTGCTCGGCTACCTGCTGACCTGGATGGCCGAACGCAAGGCCAAGGTGTTCACCGTGGCCACGGCCAACGCGGTGCAGGAGCTGCCCGCCGAGCTGCTGCGCAAGGGCCGCTTCGACGAGATCTTCTTCGTCGACCTGCCGAGCGAATCCGTTCGCGCGGAAATCTTCGCCCTGCACCTCAAGCGCCGCCAGCTCGACCCGGCGAACTTCGAGCTGCCCGCGCTGGCCGCCGCCAGCGAGGGTTTCTCCGGCGCCGAGATCGAGCAGTCCATCGTCAGCGCGCTGTACGACACCGCCGGCCAAGGCAATGGCCCGGACCAGGCCGCCCTGCTCCACGCCCTGCAACAGACCCGCCCGCTGTCGGTGCTGATGCGCGAACAGGTGGACACGCTGCGCGCGTGGGCGCAGGGGCGCTGCGTGGCGGCGGACTGAACACGGGCAGCAAATCGCCCTCGCAGAGAGCGCGCAACAGCCGGCCACGGCGGCTGTCTCCCTGTCGAGGGCGACGACACGGGGCGCGGGCCGGCTGCTCGCCGACCTGCCGGCCTGGTTCGCGCGCGAGGGGTTTCCGCCGGGGCAATGGGGGCGGTCGCTTGCGCTGGCGCTGGAGATCGACCACAACGGCCTGGCGGGTCCGCTCGATCCGTTGCGACGGCCGCCGCGCTGAGGACGTTTCGACTTATGCTGCCGGCGCCGCACGGCTGACGGGACCGACCCACCGGCATCTCCGCGGCAACCTTTCCGCGCCGGCCACGACGGGCCTGCACCGGATCGGCAACGTCGTGCATCCCGAGGCGCTCGATGAATTCCGGCAACTCCTCATTCCACGCCGCGGCGGACGCGCTGGCGAGCGACGGCTGGTGCGTCGTGCACGACCTGCTGGAGCCGGCGCAGATCCGCGCGCTGGCGGCCGAGTGCGCGGCGTTGCATGACGCCGGACAGCTGCAGCCTGCAGGCATCGGCATCGGGCAGCTCGATGCGACGCGGCGCGGCGACCGCACGCGCTGGTTCGCCGAAGGCGCGATGAGCGTGCCGCAGCAGGCCTTCGCCGATCGCATCGACGTGTTGCGCGGCGTGCTCAACCGCGAGCTGATGCTGGGCCTGGTCGAGTACGAAGCGCACTACGCGGTATATCGGCCGGGCGCGCGCTATGCGCGTCATCGCGACCGCCTGCGCCACAGCGACGCGCGGGTGGTGTCGGCGGTGTTCTATCTCAACGAGGATTGGCGGGAGGTCGACGGCGGGGCACTGCGGCTGTACCTGGCCGATGGTTCCTCGCGCAACATCCTTCCGCAGGCGGGCACCCTGCTGCTGTTCCTGTCGGCGCAGTTCGAGCACGAGGTGCTGCCGGCGCGCCGCGACCGCATGAGCATTGCGTGCTGGATGCGCCAGCGCAGCCTTGCCGCCACCAACCCGTAGATACCGTCTTGCCGTCCGTCAGGCAAGCGCGATGCTGGGGTCGAAATTCTTACCTGAGCGGATAACCCCCCAAGCGAGGTGGAGCAGCTTGCGCATGGCGGCACCCAGCGCCAGTTTGCGTGGCTTGCCGCGAGCGACCAGTCGATCGAACAAGGCGCGCACGGCGACGTTGTGGCGGATCGCCGTCATCGCCGGCATGTAGAGCTTGGCGCGCAACAAGGCGTGACCGAGCTTGGACAGGCGGCTTTGACCGACCCACTTGCCCGACTCGCGGATGGCGGGATTCATGCCGGCGAAGGCATCGAGCTTGCGCGGGTCGTCGAACCGGCGCAGGTCGCCCGCACAGCCCAACATGAAGGCCGCCGTCAGCTCGCCAATCCCCGGAATGGAGGTCAGCAGGCCGGCATCGCGGCGTAAGTCCGGATCCGAGTCGATGTGGTTGTCGATTTCCTTCTTCAGCTCTGCGATCTGGGCGTCCAATGTCTCCATCACGTCGGCGATGGAGCCGCGCACCGCCTGATCGCTGACGTCCAGTCGGTTGCGTTCCATCTGGCGCATGCCCTCCAGATCGTTCAGCCGGTGGATCAGGGCGCGCAGTTTGCGCTGGGCGGGCGTGGGCGGCACCCACGGCCGCAAGGTGGTGCTCACCTGCAACTGCGCCATCGCAAAGCGGGCGATCAGCTTGGCATCGGCATGATCGGTCTTGGTCCTCGACAACTCGCTCTTGGCATAGGCGGCGACCTGGGCCGGGTTGGCCACGTAAACGGTCACGCCGCGCTCGACCAGGAAAGTGGCCAATGCTTCGTGATACACGCCCGTCGCTTCCATGCACACCGCCGCTCCCGGCACGTGGCGATCCAGCCAGTCGCTCAGCAAGGTGAAGCCGGCGGGCGTGTTCGGCAACTTCGCTTTGGTGCGGTACTTGCCCTTCGGTTCCAGCGGCGCGGCCACGTCAAAGGTTGCCTTGGCCACGTCGATGCCAACCATGGATTCTGTCATCAGCCAATCCTCGTTCGGTTCAGGTGTCCGACCATCGAAGATCCGCCAAGCCGATCCTTACACGTGCAGGCTCACGCCAGGGGCGGGCCTAAGATACCGTTGCAGCTTGCGGCAGATAAAACGGAACGGGGGCGCGAATCTACGGCGCAGGCGCGAAGCCAGAGGAGCCCGACGGCGTCTCCCCGTTCCCACCGATGATCAGTCGGCGATTCTCCCCCAACCTCCGAGGAGAATCGACACATAAGGAGCCCGCTCGCGCGGCGATGCTCTTCGGGATGACCAGACAGTCGTCTGTTGAAGCCGGGATTGGCAAGAGCATCGCTCGCGAGCGGGCGCCTACGGGCGGTGCGCGGTTCCGTGGGGCGGACACTGTCCGCCGCCTTTCGTCACGACCGCGGAAGGCAACGGCCGGCAGGCAGTGCCCGCCTACGGGGTGAGTCCGAGCAGTTCGATTTCGGCGAGGGCGCGGGGCGATGCGTCCGGTGCCGCGTCGAAGTGCAGCCGGTAGTGCGCGTACTCGCCCGGCGCCGGCACGGCGAACGCCCGGGTCTGCCGCGGCCAGGCGAAGCGTTGCTGTTGGCGGGTATCCAGCGTGCGCCAGTGGTGGCCGTCGACGGAAGCCTGCAGCTGCCAGCCCGACGGCGCGGCGGCCCTGGCCGCCGAGGTCAGGGTGAGCAGGGCGACCCGGCGCGGCGCGGCATAGTGCCAGGCGATCGTGGTCGACGTTGCGGGCAACACGGCTTCGCTGGCGGAGTCGTTGTCGAACAACGCGGGCAGGCCGGCGATGGTCGGCGTGCTGCTGGTGGCGGCACCGGGATCGCGCAACGGCTGCAGCCGGCCGTGGGTGGTCAGCGACGGCGGCAGTGCGGCCTCGTCGCTGGCCCAGCGTGAGGGCGTCGGTCCCATGAGGAATTCGAGCGTGGCGCCCTGCGCCAGCAGCGCGTGCGGCAGGGTCAGCTTGTTCCATGGCTGGCCGTTGACGCGCAGGCCCTGCACGTAGCGGTTGGTGTCGCTCACCGCCGGCGCATCGATCACGATGTGCCGGCCGTTCTCCAGCGCAATGTCCATGTGCGGGAAGTACGGCGCGCCGATCACGTATGCCGGCGTGCCCATGCGCAGCGGATAGAAGCCGGCGGCGCTGAACAGGTACCAGGCGGACATCTCGCCGTTGTCCTCGTCGCCGGGATAGCCCTGGCCGATCTCGCTGCCGACGTAGAGACGACTGAGCACGTCGCGCACCTTGTCCTGCGTCTTCCACGGCTGGCCGGCAACGTCGTACATGTAGATGATGTGGTGCGAGGGCTGGTTGCTGTGGCCGTACTGGCCCATGCGCACGTCGCGCGCCTCCAGCATCTCGTGGATCGGCTCGCCGTAGCTGCCGACGTGGAACTCGCCCGGGGTGGCGAAGAACGCGTCGAGTTTCGCCGCGAGTCCGGCGCGACCGCCATACAGCGAGGCGAGGCCGGCGCCGTCCTGGGGTGCGTGGAAGGCCATGTTCCAGGCGTTGGTCTCGGTGTAGTCGCCGCCCCAGCGCAGCGGGTCGAAATGCTTCGCGTCGTCGCGCCACTTGCCCTTCGCGTCGCGGCCGACGAAGAAGCCGACGGCGGGATCGAACAGGTTGACGTAGCCCAGCGCGCGCTGGTGGAAGTACGCCGCGTCGTCGGCGTAGTGCGCGGCGTACGGGTCGTCCGCAGCCGGCGCGGCCGCCAGCGCGGCGGCGAGATTGCCGATCGCGAAGTCGTTGATGTAGCCGTCCATCGACCAGGACAGCCCTTCGTCGACGGCGGTGTCGGTGTAGCCGTTGAAGATCGAGCGCTGCAGCCCCTTGCGGCCGGTGCCCGCGAGCGGGCTGACCACGGTCGCGTCCTTCAGCGCGGACTGGTAGAACGCGCGCACGTCGAAGTGGCGCACGCCCTTCAGCCAGGCGTCGGCAAACGCGACGTCGGCGCTGGTGCCGACCATCAGGTCGGCGTAGCCAGGCGACGACCAGCGCGCGATCCAGCCGCCGTCGCGGTACTGCTGCACGAAGCCGTCGATCATCTCGCCGGCCTTCGTCGGCGCGAGCAGCACGTAGGCCGGCCACGCGGTGCGATAGGTGTCCCAGAAGCCGTTGTTGACGTACGGCTTGCCGTCGACGATGCGCGCGCCGGTTCGCGTCGGCGTGTCCTTGCCGGTCGGCGCGGAGAACGGGCTGGCGTATTGCCAGTGCGGTTGCGCGGCGCTGCCGGTGTTCTCGTACGCCTCGTTCGGATACAGGAACAGGCGGTAGAGGTTGGAATACAGCGTGGTCAGCTCGTCGGCGCTGGCGCCGTTCACCTTGATGATGCCGAGCTGCTGGTCCCATTGCCGCTGCGCCCGCTCGCGCACGTCGTCGAAACTGTCGCCCGGCGCGATCTCCAGTGCCAGGTTGTGCCGCGCCTGCGCCACGCCGATCAGCGAGGTGGCGATGCGCAGGTTCACCACTTTCGTCTTCGAGGTGTCGAAGCCGAACCACGCGGCGACGTGGTCGCGGCCCTCGCCGGTGAGCCGCCCGCTCCCGCTGACCGGTTGGTCGACCGTGCCGTAGAAGAACAGCCGGGTGGCGCCGGCGGACAACCGGCTCTTCACGTCGGACCAGCCGCTGAAGCTGCGTGTCGCCGGGTCGAGCACGATGCCGCCGTGGTCGTCGCGGTTGTCGAACACCAGCTGCGAGCGGTCCCCGGTGAAGGTGAAGCGGAACATCGCGGCGTGGTCGGTCGGCGCGATCTCGGTGACGATGCCGTCGTCGAAGGCGACGCGGTAGGCATGCGCGTGCGCGGTCTCGTTCGCGTGGCTGAAGCTCAACGCGCGCGTCGCGCGGTTCGCGCTGGGCGCGCCGCGGGCGACCGCCGCCGGCATCAGCTGGAAGGTCTGCCGGTCGCCCATCCACGGGCTCGGCTCGTGCGACAGCGCGAACGCCTCCAGCCGCGGGCGGTTGTCGGCGCCGTTGCGCTGCTGGTACTGGTACATCCAGTTCGAACCGGCGTCGGTCACCGGCGTCCAGAAATTGAAACCGTGCGGCACGGCCACCGCGGGGAAGTTGTTGCCGCGCGAGAAGCGGCCGTTGGAATTCGTGCCGCGGCGGGTGTCGACGAAGTCGCTCGGGCGCCGGCGCGTGTCGGTCGTTGCGGGGCCGATACGCAGATCATCCACATAGCCCTCGAAGCTGGCGGCCGGACCGTCATGCGCCAGCACGATGCGCTTGATGGTGCGACCGGCGGCCACCGCGCCGACGTCGACCGCCAGGTAGTTCCACTGATCCGGGTACAGCACGCGGCCCTCGCCCTGCGCACGCGCCGACGCGCCGAGGCGGTGCTGGTCGCGCGCGCCGCGGCTGGACAGCCGACTGCCGTCGTCGAACAGCAGGTCCACCGCCACGTAATTGGCCGGGTTGCGCAGGTCGCCCGCGTTGGACACGGGAAACAGCAGGTAGGACAGCTGCGTGTCCGCATGTACCGGCAGGTTCACCGCGTACAGCGCGATCTGCTGTTGTCCGCCCGCCTCGCCGCGGTAGTGCAGCGAATGCAGGCCGCTGAAGCCGACGCCCGGCTTGGCGGTGAGTGCCGCCGCCTGACCGGGACCACCGGCGACGGCGACGTTGAAGCGCGGGTCGGGTGCGCCCGCCAGCGGTGCCGGTTCGGCCGGTTCGAACGAGCGCAGGAAGATCGTGGCCGCGGGCGTCGCCGCCGGCGCCAGTCCACCCGGCAGGACGGCCAGCCACAGGGCGAGGCGCACGCCGCGCATCGCGTGCCGGCGGATCGTGTCGCGTGCTCGCCCCATGTCGCCCCCTTGCGCCGCCAGGTTCTCAGCCGATCGGCGACGTGCCGTCGGCCAGTGCGTTGAAGCGCGCCGCGATGTAGTCGTCGGTGTAGCTGACCATGTCGCCGCCGCGGATGAAGCCACAGTGGCCGCCGAAGTCGGCGATATCCAGCTCGACGTTGGGCGGCAGGCGCAGCTGCTCGAAGCTGTTGACCGGGATCACCGGATCGTCTTTCGCGGTGAGGATGGTGGCCGGGACCTGCATCGCCAGCATCGCGTCGCCGGCCACCGAATAGCCGTCCAGATATTGCTGCAGCGACTTGAAGTCCGTATGCCGCAGCACCAGCGCCTCGGTGAGCCCGCGCAGGTGCTTCTTCAACTCCGACATCTCGAAATACTGGTGCTGCGGAAACGCCTTCTGCTTGAGCAGCAGCGAGTGCCGCCACTTGCGCATGAAGTACGCCTGATAGATCCACGGCGCCGTTTCCTCCAGCGAAAACAGGCCCACCGCCGGATCGATGATCGGGCACACCGCCAGCGCGTAACTGAGCGGAATACCCACGCGCGAAGTCTGCATCGCCGCGCGCAGGGCGAAGTTGCCGCCCAGCGAGAAGCCGGCCACCGCCATCGGCCGCGCGCCCCAGCGCGTGGCGATCTCGCCCAGCGCATGCACCACCTCGTCAAGCCGGCAGGAGTGGAACAGCGCCTCGTTGAGGCCGTGGCTGTCGCCGTGGTCGCGGAAGTTGAGCCGGAAGATGTCCCAGCCGTCGGCGAGCAGGCGGCTGCCGGTCTGCAGCACATAGGTGGAATCGACGCTGCCTTCCCAGCCGTGGAACAGCACGGCCAGGCCGCGCGACTGCGGACGGGTCTTCTGCGCGGTGTAGGCGCCGCTCAGGCGCACGCCGCCGCCGCCGTCGAGCACCACCGGCTCGGCGCCCTGCAGCACGGTCTTTGCCGCACGCGGCAGCAGCAGGCGGCGCACGCCGCTGGAAGACAGCATGGTCTGGACATGGCCGCTGCGCAGGGGCCAGGGCGGGCGGAAATCCTTGCCCCGGGGCAGCGTCATGCAGAGCGGTCCGCCAGTGCGGCGGCGATGCGTTCGCGCGATTGCTCGGCCATGCGCCGGCGGCCCTCCGCGCTGGCCGGCACGGTGCCCAGGAAATGCACCTCGGCATCCATCGGCGGCTCGCCCAGCAGGCGCACGAAGTTGGCCAGGAAACTCTCGTGCTCGCGGAAGCCGGCGTCGATCACGCGGCGGCCGTCGCGGGCGAAGCGCAGCGCCACCGGCTGCACCGGCACGTCGGCTTCCAGCGCGGCCTGGAAGATACGCGCGTGGAACACCCTGAGCACGCCGTTGTAGCCGCTGCCGCCTTCGGGGAACACCGCCACCGAGCGCCCCGCGCGCAGGCGCTCGACCATCACCGCCATCACCGCAGCCAGCGAATGGTTGTTGCCGCGCCGGTGGAAGATGGTGCCGCCGTTGGCCGCCAGCCAGCCGACCAGCGGCCAGCCGGCGATCTCCGCCTTGGCCACGAAGCAGGCGGCGCGCTGGCTGTGCAGCAGCTCGATGTCGATCCACGAGGTGTGGTTGGCGACGAACAGCACCGGATCGGGCAGCGGCTGGCCCACACGCACCGCACGCAAGCCGAAGATGCGCATCAGGCCGAGCGACCACCAGCGCACCAGCCGGTGCGGGAACGGTTCGCGGCCGTCGCGCATCACGCGATGGCCGTTCCAGCTCATCACCAGCCCGGCCAGCAGGACCGCCAGCACGGCATGCACCAGCAACAGCGGCACCCGCCACAGGTAACGCAGCGGGCGCAGCAGGTCGCGGTCGGCGGAAGTGGCGGTGTCGAGGCTCATCAACGAGTTAGTTTAACGTTAGTCGGCGGCCGTGCGCCCATGCCGGCGCTGAACGGACCGGCCGCCTGCGCCTCACCGCTGCAGATGCTGCAGCGGCAGCGAGGGCGAGCGCTTCACCGTGCGCAGCACGAAGCTGGAATTGACGTCGGCCACGCCGCTGGCGTTCAGCAGATGATCGAGCAGGAAGCGCGAGAAATCGGCCAGGTCGGCGACGTAGACGTGCAGCAGGTAATCCATGTCGCCGGTCAGCGCGTGGCAGGCGACGACCTCGTGCCAGCCGTTGACCCGTTCCACGAAACGCTCCACCGCGGCGTGCTCGTGCTTGGCCAGCTGCACCCGCACGAAGGCCTGCAGGCCCAGGCCCACCGCCTGCGGATCGACCTGGGCGGCGTAGCCGGTGATGATCTGCGCCGATTCCAGCCGCTGCAGCCGGCGCAGGCAGGCCGATGGCGACAGGTTGACCCGCTCGGCCAGCTCGGCATTGCTGATGCGGCCCTCGCCCTGCAGCACGGCGAGGATGCGCAGGTCGGTGCGGTCCAGCGTGGCCATGGCAAGATTCTCCGACGTTTGGCGTGATCTGAGCAAGAATAGTGCAACCATGGCGCTGCATCCGGCAACAAAACAAGCTTCGTGCCCGCCATTCGGCCTAAGCTGGCCGTTCGAACCCGCTGTCTCCGGAGACCCGCCATGGAAGCCCCCGCACCGCGCAAGATCGAACACCAGCAGACCGACCGCGGCTACGTGCCGGTTTACGCCACCGGCGTGGTCGAGCAGCCGTGGACGAGTTACAGCAAGACCGACCATGACGTGTGGGACACCTTGTTCAAGCGACAGCGCGAGCTGCTGCCCGGGCGCGCCTGTCGCGAATTCATGGAGGGCGTGGAGCGCTTCGGCCTCGGCGACGGCGGCATCCCGAAGTTCAGCGAGCTCAACGTGGTGCTCGGCGCCGCCACCGGCTGGCAGGTGGTGGCGGTGGAAGGCCTGCTGCCGGACGAGGTGTTCTTCGACCACCTGGCCAACCGCCGCTTCCCGGTCAGCTGGTGGATCAGGAAGCCCGACCAGCTCGACTACCTGAGCGAACCGGACCTGTTCCACGACCTGTTCGGCCACGTGCCGCTGCTGCTCAACCCGGTGTTCGCCGACTACATGCAGGCCTACGGCCGCGGCGGCATGAAGGCGTTCGCGATCGGCCCCGAGGCGCTGATGAACCTCACCCGGCTGTACTGGTACACGGTGGAGTTCGGCCTGATGAACACGCCCGAGGGCATGCGCATCTACGGCGCCGGCATCGTCAGCTCCAAGGGCGAGTCGATCTACTGCCTCGATTCGCCCTCGCCCAACCGCATCGGCTTCGGCCTGGAGCGCGTGATGAGCACGCGCTACCGCATCGACACCTACCAGCAGACCTACTTCGTGATCGACGACTTCGCGCAGCTGTTCGAGGCGACCCGGCCGGACTTCACGCCGATCTACGCGCGCCTGCACGACCAGCCGGCGCACGCCGCCGGCGACGTGCTGGACGGCGACCATGTGTTCACTCGTGGTGACCGGAAGGGCTGGGCAACCAACGCGGACACCTGAGCTCCCAACAAGGAGTCTCGACAGGCCTCCGTCGTTCCTGCGAAAGCAGAGGCGCTTTTCAACAGTCCGAAGGACTGGTCAATCCAGCGCCTCGATGGCCGATCCGCAAGGCACTGGACTCCGGCTTTCGCCGGGATGACGAGCCGTCGCGGGTCAATCGTGCGCGGCGGGTTTGCCGTGCGCCTCCACCCACGGCTTGAGCCGCTCGATCCACAGCGCGTAGCCGCGCCGGTTCATGTGCAGGCCGTCCGGCCCGAACCACTGCGGCTGCGGCTGGCCATCCTCGCCCAGCATCGGCGTGAACACGTCGACATAGGCCACGCCCCGCTGCGCCGCCGCGTACTCGCGCACCAGCGCGTTAGCCGCGCGGATCTGCGGCAGAAGCTCGCGGCGCGCCATGCTGGGCTTGATCGCGATGAAGGCGATCGGCACGCCGGGGTCGAATGAGCGGACGCGGCGCACGAAGGCGGCGAAGTCGTCGCGCACGTGGGCCGGGCTGTCGCCATCTGCCAGGTCGTTGTCACCGGCATACATCACGATCGCGCGCGGGTGGTACGGCGCCACGAGGCAGTCCGCGAAGAAGGTGGCGTCGTCGATCTGCGAACCGCCGAAGCCGCGGTTGATCGTCGCCACGCCGGGGAAGTCCGCCGCCAGCGTCTTCCACAAGCGGATCGACGAGCTGCCGATGAACAGCACCGCGCCGCGCGGCGGCGGCGCGGCCCGGTCCGCGGCCTGGAACGCGGCGATGTCCGCCTGCCACTGCGCGTGATCGTTGGCGTGGTTGTCGCGCGCCAGCGCGGGCACGGCGCACAGGCACAGCAGCAGTATCGCGGCGATCCTGTTCACGGTGCACTGCCGTCAGCGGGGTTCGACCTTGCCGTGCCGACCGCCTGCGGCCGGCTCAGCTCCGAGACTTCCAGCACCTGCGCGATGCGCGAGCCGTCCCAGCGATAGACCAGGTGCTGCGACTGCACGCAGGGCGCGACCACGTCGGGCTGGAACGCGGCCAGGCATTCGCCGCCCGGGTGGCGGGCGCTGTCGTAGACGATGCCGTTGGAGCCGTCGTCGCGCAGCGTGCGCGCCAGCTTGACGCTGGCGGCGTAGGCATCCGGATCGTGCTCGGCCTTCCAGCCGCCGCGGATGTCGTGCAGGCGGCTGTCCACGCTGGTGCGGTAGCAGCGCATCTGGATGCTGCACGGCGGCTCGGCGGTGGCGGCGAGGAAGCGCTCGCGGTGGTACACGGTTTCCTCCACTGCGGTAGCCACGCTGTGCGCGGCGTAGAACACGCCCCACGTGCCGTCGGAGAAACGGCTGCCCTCCGGGTTGAGATGGGTGAACGCGGCCATCACCGGCGTGGAGCCGGGGCCGCTGATGCGGTGCTCCTTCGGCACCAGCTTCAGCGCATCGGCTTCCTCGCGCAGGCGCGGATTGGTCAGCGCCTCGACCGCGAACAGCGCGTCGATGTCGGCCGGGGCGGCGATGCGGTCGTACACGCCGACCGGCGGAAAGCGGCTGGGCACGATGCGGAAGGCGTGGCTCCAGCGGATGCGTTTGACGGGTGGCAACGAGGGCGGCATCGGTTTTCCGTGGACAGGCATCAACCCCGCAGGAGCGCGCTTGTGCGCGATGCTTTTGTTTCAGGCCCAACGCGAAGAGCATCGCGCACAAGTGCGCTCCTGCGGGGGTATCGCAGCGTCGCGGATGGATGTATCGCGGGCTGCGATCAGCCGCGCTGCGCGTCCAGGTACTGGCGCACCACGTACAGGTCGGCGACGTTGCCCGACAGCATGCGTTCGAGCGCGGAGTGGCCGCCGAACAGCGGCGCCGCGCTGGGCTTGTGCAGCCAGGCGTCGGCCTGGGCCGGGTCGGGAAACAGGATCTGCAGCGACTTCCAGATGCCGAGCAGGTAGCTGATGCGTTCGAGCGTGTCGCGGCCCGGGCTGCCGCCCTGCTCGCGCTTCCACTTGTAGAAGGTGGATTCGGGCGGGTCGCCGAGCAGGCGGCGCTGCTCGGCCGTGCGGAGCTGCCATGCCTCGGCGAGGCGGAAGAAGCCGCGCAAGGCGGGTGGTCCCAGGGTATCGGCGGGCGGCGCGTAACGCGGCGAGGCTTCGGCGAGGCGGGCGGTCATGGCGGCGACTCTCCCTGTGAAGTACGCCTTGATACTACTACATCCGTGAAGTCCCCTGTCCAGTCCGCCCGGACCGCGTTCAGGCGCCGTCGCCGGTGCCCTTCGCCTTGGCGCAGTCGCAGCCGAAATCCGGTTCCGGGCCGCCGTCGGCGATGAAGTGGTCGATGCGCTTCTCCAGCACCGGCAGCGGCACCGAGCCGGTGGACAGCACGGTATCGTGGAAGTGGCGGAGGTCGAACTTTGCGCCCAGCGCCTGTTCCGCCTTTTCGCGCAGCTCGCGGATCTTCAGGTAGCCGAGCTCGTAGGACAGCGCCTGGCCGGGCCAGCTGATGTAGCGGTCGACCTCGTTGGCGATCTCGCGGTCGGACAGCGCGGTATTGCCGGTCAGGTAGTCGATCGCCTGCTGCCGCGTCCAGCCCAGGTGGTGGATGCCGGTATCGACCACCAGCCGGCACGCGCGCCACATCTGGTAAGTGAGGAAGCCGAACTTCTCGTAGGGCGTCTTGTAGATGCCCATCTCGTTGCCGAGGTATTCCGAATACAGGCCCCAGCCCTCGCCATAGGCGGAAATGTAGCCATTGCGGCGGAATGCCGGCTGGTCATGCCGCTCCTCGGCCAGTTCCAGTTGCAGCGCGTGGCCCGGATACGACTCGTGCAGGGTCAGCGCCGGCATGTTGTACAGCGGCCGCGAGGGCAGATCGTAGGTGTTGACCAGGTAGGCGTCGGCGCCGCCGCGGCCGGAGGTGTAGTACGGCGCGATGTCGGCCGGCACCGGCACGATGGCGAAGCGCGAACGCGGCAGATGGCCGAAGAACTTGGCCATCTGGCCGTCCACTTCCTTGGCCACCCACGCGCTCTTGTCGAGCAGCTCCTGCGGGGTCTTGGCGTAGAACCGCGGATCGCTGCGCAGGAAGGCCAGGAAGGCCGGGAAATCACCCTTGAAGCCGGTGTCCTTCATCACCTCCAGCATCTGCGCGTGGATCTTCGCCACCTGCTCCAGGCCGATCTTGTGGATCGCGTCGGGGCTGAGGTCGAGCGTGGTGTACTCGCGGATCTGCTGGCGGTAGAACGCCTTGCCGTCGGGCAGCGCCTCGGCCGCCAGCGTGGTGCGCGCCTGCGGCACGTACTCGTCGCGGAAGAACTTCAGCAGCTTGGCATAGGCCGGGATCACGTCGTCGCGGATGTGCTGCAGCGCCTGGCCCTGCAGCGCCTGCGCCTGGTCGGCGGGGATCGTGGCGGGCAGCTGCTTGAACGGTTTGTAGAAGCTGCTCTGCGTGGGGTCTTTCAGATCCGCCACCGCCGCGATGGAGACGTCGCGGCCCTTGAGCACTTCGCGCGGCACGCTGAAGCCGCGTTTCAGGCCGAGGCGCATGTTGGCGATCTGCTGGTCGAAATAGGCCGGGATCTGGTCCAGCCGGTCGAGGTACTTGCGGTAGTCGTCGACACTGCGCAGGCGGTCGCCGCCGAGCTCGTAGCCGATGTCCGACCAGAACGCGGAGTCGCTGTTGAACGGCATCTGCCAGGCCTTGAACTTCTGGTCGGCCAGCAGGTTGCCGATCTGCGCGTGGTAGACCTCGAAGTTGACCCGATTGCCCGGCGACAGCTGCGCCACGTCGATCGCGTCGAGCTGCGTCATCACGCGCTGCCAGTATTCCAGCCGCCGCTGCTGGCTGGCCGCGCCGACGTCATCGAGCCGGCCGCTGTCGCCGGCGTCCGCATTGCCGGGGTGGCCGCTGCGCCACGCCCATTCGGTGGTGTAGATGCGCTTGAACTGCGCATCCGCGCTGCCCGTGGCGGCGGCCGGCGCCGCCGTCGCCGACGCCATGGCGCACGCGCCGAACACCAGTGCCAGTGCGGCGAGGCGGGTGATCCTGGAGGTCATCTTCAACACGGGGCTCCTTGGCGGGCAATCGGCAGGCGGAGCGCGGCGCGATCCGGCGAACCCGTCAAGCCTAACGCGCCGACCGCGGCTTGAACACGGCGAACGCATTCAGCGCAGCGCGAGCTGATCCACGCCCACCGCGCGCAGGTAGGCGGCCAGGCCGCGCTCGGCGACGTCGGCGAACACCTCGCCGGTGGGCGTGCCGGTGCCGATGCGGTCGGGACGGAAATTGCGGAAATCCCCGCGCAGCCGGCACCACGCGCCCAGCGTCCACTTGCCGCCCCAGAACGACAGGCACAGCGGCTCGACCTCGCGCACGCTGGACTGGCCGGCCTCGTCGCGATAGTCCAGCCGCAGCACCTGGTTGCCGACGATCGCCGCGTGCAGCTGGTCGATCAGCGCGGCGAAATCCTCGCGATGCTGGTCGCGCCAGACCGGGGCGAAGATGCGCGTGCTGCCGGCGCGCTCGCGCAGGTCCGGCGGCAGTACCGCCTCGATCTTCAGCAGCGCCGCCCGCGCGCTCTCGGCCAGGCGCACGCCGGCGAAGGCCTGCACGAAGCGCGAACCGACCACCAGGGCCTCGAGCTCGTCGGCGTTGAACATCAGCGGCGGGATGTCCGAACCCTTGCGCAGCACGTAGCCGACGCCGGCCTCGCCCTCGATCGGCACGCCGGACAGCTGCAGGTCGGCGACGTCGCGGTACACCGTGCGCAGCGACACGCCCAGGGTCTGCGCCAGCGCGCGGGCCTGCAGCGCGGTGCGCCGACCGCGCAGCGCATGGATGATGAGGAACAGGCGATCGGCACGGCGCATGCGTACATGATTACCGAGCCGGCGCGCGCCGGCCAGCGTCGGAGGTCACGGTCGCGGCGGCGCGAGCGCGGTGCCATCGTGGCCGTACCGGCGGATCACGCCGACTGCGCCGCCACCAGCGCGGCATCGGCGGCGGCGGCACGCTGCATCGCCGGGCGCGCCAGCACGCGGTCGATGTAGGCGCGGATCACCGGCAGCTCGGGCACCAGCTTGAACGTCACCGTCCAGTTCAGCGCCGTGCCCCACAGCACATCGGCGGCGCTGAAGGTGTCGCCCAGCAGGTACGGGCCGCGTTCGAGCTGGTCGGTCAGCGTCTTCAGCATGGTGTCGTAATCGCCGTAGGGACAGGTGGAGGGCGCGGCGGGTTCGCGCTGCATCGACTTGTCGATCACCGCCGGCTCGAAGCACGAGCCGTAATAGACCAGCCAGCGCAGATACGGCCCGCGCAGCGGGTCGCCGAGCGGCGGCGCCAGCCTGGCCGCGGGGAACAGGTCGGCCAGGTACAGGAACACCGCCGGCTGCTCGGTGACCAGCGCCTCGCCGTGGCGGATCGCCGGCACCTTGCCCATCGGGTTGATCACCAGGTACTCCGGCTTGCGCGTGTCGCCGGTTTTCAGGTTGAGCGCATGCAGGTCGTAGTCGGCGCCGAGCTCCTCGAGCAGGGCGCGGGTGCCGCCGGAGCGGCTCTGCGGCGCGTGGAAGAAGGTGACGCGTGGGTGATCCATGGAATGGACTCCTTGCCAGGGGGATGATGGTGCGGCTCAGCGATGCTGTCCCGCGGAAGTCCGGCCACCGCTGCGGCCGCCCGAACCAAGCGGGCGGAGAACAAGCTGGAACAACGTGGCCAGCAGGGCACGCCGGGTGCGTGGGGCCGTACCGGCGACCGGCGGCGGATCGGCCTTCGGCAACCGGTACTGGCCATCCAGCAGCAAGCCATGCAGATACAGCGGGCGATACGCCCTCTCGATGCGTTGCAGGATCGTGCTCATGTCGCCCTCCTCAGGCCGCCACCGCTTCGCCGACGCACCAGGGCGGAAGTTGCGCGTGCTTGAACAGGCGATACCAGTCGGCGCGGTCGGTGGCGCTGTACAGGTCCAGCGTGTGGATCACCTCGCGGGCGAACTCGATGCTGCCCAGGTGGCTGGCGCTGATCACGCCGTCGTCACTGACCGCCAGCACCTCGGCGTCGAACTGCTCCGTGCCGCGATAGCCCGGCACCTGCGCGGCCAGCTGGCCGGCCCAGTTGCCGGTGTGCCGGCGCTGGTCGAGCAATCCGCTGCGGGCCAGAGCCAGCACGCCGCTGTCGATGCCGGCCACCGGCGCGCCGGCGGCATGCACGCGGCCGATTAGCTCCACCGCCGCATGCCCTTCGTCGCGCAGCCACAAATGGCCGCCGGGCACGATCAGCAACGCCGCCCGCGCCAGCTCGACCTCTTCCAGGGCGAGGTCGGGCTTCACCGCCAGGCCGCCCATCGAGGTCACCATGGCCCGCGAGAAACCCACGGTGCGCACCTCCCAGTCGCCGGGGCGACGGATCTCGCACAGTGCCAGCGCCGCCTGCCAGTCGGCAAAACCGTCGAACACCACGAAATAGACCGTGTCGCGCATGTCGTATCCCTCCGTCTTGGAGGTACAGCTTGGCGACCCCCTGCTGCCAACGTGTTGTCAGCAGGGCCAGTACCACGCCCCGCATGCCGGCAAATGCGACAATAAGCGTCTCCCACGCCATGGACCCGACATGAAACCCGTCTCGCTGATCCAGTTCCTGATCGAGGAACGCCGCGCCGGCCACATCAACGCCGAACTTTCGCTGCTGATCGAGGTGGTCGCGCGCGCCTGCAAGCGCATCGCGGTGGCGACCAGCAAGGGCGCGCTGGGCGGCGTGCTGGGCGAGGCCGGCACCGGCAACATCCAGGGCGAGGCGCAGAAGAAGCTGGACGTGATCTCCAACGAGATCCTGCTGGAGGCGAACGCCTGGGGCGGCCACCTGGCCGCCTGCGCCTCGGAGGAGATGGAAGACCCGCAGCAGATTCCGGACGGCTATCCCAAGGGCCAGCACCTGCTGCTGTTCGACCCGCTGGACGGCAGCTCCAACATCGACGTCAACATTTCCGTCGGCACGATCTTCTCGGTGCTGCGCTGCCCGGACGGCGTCACCGAGCCGAAGGCCGAACACTTCCTGCAGCCGGGCACCACCCAGCTCGCCGCCGGCTACGTGGTGTACGGCCCGGCCACCGTGCTGGTGCTGACCTTCGGCCACGGCACCCACGAGTTCACCCTGGACCGCGAAGTGGGCAGCTTCATCCTCAGCCGCCGGAATATCCGCATTCCCGGGCAGGCCACCGAGTTCGCCATCAACATGTCCAACCAGCGCCACTGGCAGCCGCCGATGCAGCGTTATATCGGCGAACTGCTGGCCGGCAAGACCGGGCCGCGCGGCAAGGATTTCAACATGCGCTGGGTGGCCTCGATGGTCGCCGACGTGCATCGCATCGTGACCCGCGGCGGCGTGTTCTATTACCCGCTGGACGCGAAGATCGAGAAGCAGGGCGGCAAGCTGCGCATCATGTACGAGGCCAATCCGATGGCCTTCATCATCGAGCAGGCCGGCGGCGCGGCCACCACCGGCCGCCAACGCATCATGGAGGTGCAGCCGACCGGCCTGCACCAGCGCGTGCCGGTGTTCCTCGGTTCGAAGGAAGAAGTCGAACTGGCCACGCGCTACCACCTGGAAGCCGAAGGCGCGCAGGCCTGACGCCTTCGCTCCCTCCCCCGCCAAGGCCGGGGAGGGCTGGTGGGGGCCCGCCCTGATCTTCCTCCAGCCGCGCCTCGCTCCCCGGGCGATGCGCCAATCCGGCCCCGGCACGGGGCACGCTGCGCGCGCCTTCCCTACTTGGCGCACGCCACAGCGGGTTGTAGGTTTGACGGATTCCCCCGGCCGGAACCTCTCATGCCCAAGCGCACGCACCTGATCGCTCCCCTTTCGCTGCTGTGCCTGGCGCTGGCGCCCAACGCCTTCGCCGACGCGCCCACGGTGGACCCGCGCATCGAGCAGGTGCTGACCGAACTGGGCAAGGCGCAGTCGATCCAGGCCACCGCGATCTCGCCGGACGGCCGGCAGCTCGCCTGGGTGATCCGGCGCGACGACAAGCCGGCGATCGAGGTGGCCAACGCCGACGGCAGCCATGCGCGCCGCGTGAGTGCGGCGGCCACACCGGGCAGCTGCGCCGAATCCGGCATCGCCTGGGCGCCGGACTCGCGCCACCTCGCCTTCGTCTCCAACTGCAACGTCGACCTCACCAGCACCCGGGTGATGCAGAACGACATCTACCTGGCCGACACCCGCGGCAGCACCGCACCGGCGCGGCTGGCCGCGCTGAAAGGCTACGTGCGCGCGCTGCAGTGGACCGACGACGGCAAGTCGCTCGGCTTCCTCTATGTCGCAGGCGCCACCCGCCACGCCAGCGCGGTGGCCGCGGCCAAGCGGCCCGCCGGCGAGATCGGCGTCAGCGGCGTCGAGGTGCAGCGCGTGGCCAGCCTCGACGTCGCCAGCGGCGCGCTGCACGAGCTGACGCCCGCCGGCATGTACGCCTATGAGTTCGACTGGTCGCCGGACGGCTCGCGCATCGCCTATACCGCCGCGCCGCCGCCGGGCGACAACAACTGGTGGATCGCCAGGCTCTACGTGCAGCCCGCACAGGTCGATGCCGCCGCCACCGTGCTGGTCGATCCGGCCGACACCGCCAGCGGCTCGCTGCACGGGCTGCAGATCGCGCTGCCGCGCTGGTCGCCGGATGCCTCGCGGATCGCCTTCATCGGCGGCCTGATGAGCGACCAGGGCGCCACCGGCGGCGACATCTACGCGGTGCCCGCCGCCGGTGGCACGCTGGTCGACCTCACGCCCGGCATCAAGGTCACGCCGAGCTGGCTGCGCTGGACGTCGCCGCGCGCGATGCTGGTCAGCCAGGTCAGCAACGGCCAGAGCCAGCTGGCCGATTACGCGGTGTCCGCCACGCGTGCACAGCAGCAGCGCGTGCACTTCACCGTGCCGGGCAGCATCGGCGATGGCAGCGCGTCGATGGCGATGTCGCTGTCCGCCGACCTCAGGCACGTCGCCTTCCTGCAGAGCTCGTACGCCAGCGCCAGCGAAGTGCACGCCGGCGCGCTGGGCAACACCGCGCCGCCGGCGGTGACCTCGTTCAACGCCGGGCTCAAGCCGGCCTGGGGCAAGGCCGAGTCGGTGGAGTGGAACAACGAGGGCTTCCACGTGCAGGGCTGGCTGCTGTACCCGGCCCACTACGATCCGAAGAAAACCTATCCGATGGTGGTGGTGGTGCACGGCGGCCCGTCGAGCGCAGTGATCCCGCGCTGGCCGGGGGTGGGCTACGGCGCCGCGCCGCTGTCTGCGCTGGGCTATTTCGTGTTCCAGCCGAATCCGCGCGGCAGCTTCGGTCAGGGCGAGAAATACGTGCAGGCCAACCGCAAGGACTTCGGCTACGGCGACCTGCGCGACATCCTCGCTGGCGTCGACGCGGTGGAGAAGCAGTTTCCGGTGGACGACAACCGGCTTGGCCTCACCGGCTGGAGCTACGGCGGCTTCATGAGCATGTTCGCGCCCACCCAGACCCAGCGCTTCCGCGCCGTGGTCGCCGGCGCCGGCATCTCCAACTGGCAGAGCTACTACGGCCAGAACCTGATCGACCAGTGGATGCCGCCGTTCTTCGGCGCCAGCGTCTACGACGATCCGGCGGTGTACGCGAAGAGCTCGGCGATCAACTTCATAAAGCAGGTGAAGACGCCGATGCTGATCGTGGTCGGCGACCGCGACGCCGAATGCCCGGCGCCGCAATCGTTCGAGATGTGGCATGCGCTGCGCGCGCAGGGCGTGCCGACCTCGCTGGTGGTCTACCCCGACGAAGGCCACCACTTCGTCGACCCCGCGCACCAGCGCGACGTGTTGCAGCGGGCGCTGGGCTGGTTCCAGAAATACCTGCCGGCCGGCGGCTGAGCACAAACGTCAGCGGCTTGCCTGCCGGCCCGCGCCGGCAGGCATCCCTCACGATTCGGGCGGGTCGCGCCGACGCGTGTGGGTGACCGCGCCGACGATGCCGATGCCCAGCAACACCACCACGCCGACGCCGATCCATTGCGTGGGCGCATGCAGCAGATAGGCACCGCAGGCGAGACCGCCGATCACGATGATCATGCCGATCAGATAGAGCGCAAACGAGGACATCACCGTCTCCGGGGCGACCAATGCGCCGCCCGCCGTTCATGGCAGTCCATTTGAACCGGGTTGTCATCAGTGTCGCGTGAAGCTTCCGCGCAACGCATCCGCTCAGAACAACTCACCCTGCGGTGAGGCCTGGCGCGGCGGCACGAAACGCGAGGTGTCGAGGCTGAGCTCGCGGGCGCGGCCGAAGCCGTGCCGGCGGCAGGCGACGTCGAAGCGACGGCGCAGCAGGTCGGCGAATACCCCGGAGCCGTGCATGCGGGTGGCGAAATTGCTGTCGTAGTCGCGGCCGCCGTTCATCTGCTGCAGCAGGCTCATCACGTGCCCGGCGCGCTGCGGCGCGTGCAGCGCCAGCCATTCGCGGAACAATGTTTTCAGTTCCCACGGCAGCCGCAGCGTGGTGTAGCCGGCGCTGCGGGCGCCGGCATCGAAGGCCTGCGCCAGTACCGCTTCCATGTCCTTGTCGTTGAGCGCGGGGATGATCGGCGCCACCAGCACGCCGACCGGCACGCCGGCGTCGGCCAGCGCGCGGATCGCCTTGATCCGCCGGTGCGGCGCGCTGGCGCGCGGCTCGAGCTTCGCGGCGAGGCGGTTGTCCAGCGAGTTCACCGAGACGAGCACCTGCACCAGCCCTTCGCGCGCCATCGGGGCCAGCAGATCCAGGTCGCGCTCGACCAGCGCGTTCTTGGTCACGAGGGTGCACGGGTGATGGCACTCGGCCAGCAGTTCCAGCGCCGCGCGGGTCAGTCGCCAGCGTTTCTCGATCGGCTGGTACGGATCGGTGTTGCTGCCGATGTTGATCGGGCTGACCTTGTAGTTCGGCTTGGCAAGCTCCGCGCGCAGCACCTCGGCGAGATTGCCCTTGGCACGGATCTTCGTTTCGAAGTCGAGGCCCGGCGACAGGTTGAGGTAGCTGTGCGAGGGGCGCGCGAAACAGTAGATGCAGCCGTGCTCGCAACCGCGGTAGGGATTGATCGCCTGAGTGAAGGCGATGTCGGGCGAATCGTTGCGGCTGATCACGCTGCGGGCACGCTCGTCGGTGACCTCGGTGCGCGGGCGCGGCGCGTCCTCGTCCAGCAGCGCGCTTTGCCAGTCGTCGTCCTCCGCCTGGCGGCGGATGTGCTCGAAGCGGCCTTCCGGATTGGACGCGGCGCCGCGGCCCTTGATCGCCGCGCCCGGCGCGGCGGAAGGCGGCGGTGCCTGCGAGGCGGCGGGGTCTTCCATCGGGCCAGTGTGCCGCGGGGAGGTCTCAGCCGGCGCGACATCGGCCCCGCTCACGGGGCATCCACACCAGAGCGCGGACGCTTGGGCGGCGCGATGGCCAGCACCGCGTCGCCCACCCTTCCACTTCAAGGAGTTCGCATGACCGCCACCGCCCTGATCATCTTCCTCGTCATCGGCGCCATCGCCGGCTGGCTCGCCGGCCTGATCGTGCGCGGCTTCGGCTTCGGCCTGCTGGGCAACATCGTCGTCGGCATCATCGGTGCCTTCCTCGCCGGCTGGCTGCTGCCCGCACTGGGCGTGAGTTTCAGCCTGGGCAGCCCGATCGTCACCAGCATCGTGTATGCGATGATCGGCGCGATCGTGCTGCTGGTCATCATCGGCCTGATCAAGCGCGCCTGAGGCCTGCAGGCAAGAAAGCGCAGCGGCTTGCGTCGCTGCGCTTTCTTCTTCTGGAACGCCCGCGAACGGCTCAGGCGCTGATGTCCACGTCCTTGGTCTCGGCCACGAAGAGGAAGCCGATCACGAAGGTCATGGCCGCGATGATCACCGGATACCACAGGCCCGAGTAGATGTTGCCGGTGAGTGCCACGATGCCGAACGAGACCGAGGGCAGGAAGCCGCCGAACCAGCCGTTGCCGATGTGGTACGGCAGGCTCATCGAGGTGTAGCGGATGTTGGTGGGGAACATCTCCACCAGCCACGCCGCGATCGGGCCATAGACCATGGTCACGTACAGCACCAGCAGGGTCAGCAGCACCACCAGCATCGGGTAGTTGCTGTTGGCCGGGTCGGCCTTGGCCGGATAGCCGGCCTCATCGAGCAAGCTGCCCAGGCTGGCGGCGAACTGTTTGCTCTGTGCGGCGAAGTCCGGCTTGGACAGGCCCTTGCCGTCGAACGCGGCGATCGTCTGGCTGCCCACGGTGACTGATGCCAGCGTGCCGGCGGCGGCCTCCTGGTTGGCGTACGGCACGCCGCGCTTGGCCAGCGTGCTCTTGGCGATGTCGCACGAGCTGGTGAACACTGCCGTGCCGGTGGGGTTGATCTGCAGATGGCAGTCGGCCGGGTTGGCGATCACCGTGATCGGTGCACTGGTGCTGGCTGCCTCGATCGCCGGGTTGCCGTAGTGGGTAATGCCCTTGAAGATCGGGAAATAGGTCAGCGCCGCCAGGAGGCAGCCGGCCAGCACCACCGGTTTGCGCCCGATCTTGTCCGAAAGCCAGCCGAACACCACGAAGAACGGCGTGCCGATCAGCAGTGCGGCGGCGATCAGCAGTTGCGTGGTGGTGGCGTCGATGCGCAACGTGCTGCCGAGGAAGTACATCGCGTAGAACTGCCCGCAGTACCACACCACGGCCTGGCCGGCGGTGGCGCCGAACAGCGCCAGCAGCACCAGCTTGAGGTTGCCCCAGCGGGCGAACGACTCGGTCAGCGGCGCCTTGGAGGTCTTGCCCTCCTCCTTCATCTGCTTGAACACCGGGGATTCGGCCAGCTGCAGGCGGATATACACCGACACCGCCAGCAGCAGCGAGGACAGCAGGAACGGGATGCGCCAGCCCCAGTCGTCGAACTTGTCGCCCAGCAGCCACTTGCAGCCCAGGATCACCAGCAGCGACAGGAACAGGCCAAAGGTGGCCGTGATCTGGATGAAGCTGGTGTACAGGCCGCGCTTGCCCTGCGGTGCGTGTTCGGCCACGTAGGTGGCTGCACCGCCGTACTCGCCGCCCAGCGCCAGGCCCTGCAGCATGCGCAGCGCGATCAGGATCACCGGCGCGGCCAGCCCGATCGAGCCGTAACTGGGCAGCAGGCCGACGAAGAACGTGGACAGGCCCATGATCACGATGGTGATCAGGAAGGTGTACTTGCGCCCGACCAGGTCGCCCACGCGGCCGAACACCAGCGCGCCGAACGGACGCACGGCGAAGCCGGCGGCGAAGGCCAGCAGGGCGAACACCAGCTGGCTCGCCTCGTTCAGTCCCGAAAAGAACTGGTGCCCGATGATGACGGCGAGCGAGCCGTACAGGTAGAAGTCGTACCACTCGAACACGGTGCCCAGGCTCGAGGCCAGGATCACCCGCTTGTGGCTGACGTCGAGCGCACCGCCGGCCTTGCTGCCGATGGCGTCGATGGCATTGGTGGCCATGATGTTTCCCTCCCGAATAGTGTGAGATGCCTCTGCCCGGAACACTGGGGAGAAGTCGGAAGGTGCGGACCGTCCCTTGCCCCGGACCGCACCTCGTCACCCTCCCGCCTGGGCGGGAGGTTGCTCGGCGGCGCGCCGGGGCACGCCGCCATGAACCTCAGAAGCGATAAAGCGCGTTGAGGCTGAGCTGGTTGCCGGTGGTGGTCTTGCGATCCGTGCCGTTGCTGGTGGAGTCGAGCTTGTCGTGCATCCATTCGGCGCTGAGGTCGTACGAGCCGGCGGTGTACTGCAGGCTCAGCGCGGTCTGGCGGTTGCGCAGCAGGCCGGTCGAGCCGTTGCCCATCCAGGCGATCACGTCCTTGCTGTCGGGTTTGCTGTAGGCATAGAACGCGTACAGGCCCCAGTTCGGGGTGAAGCCGTAACCGGCCTGCACGAAGCCGCCGCGCTCCTTGATGTCGCCGAACTGCGACATCGCGCCGAACACCTGGCCCAGGCCGTTGCCGGTGTAGGCCAGCCCCTTGAATGTCCACGGGCCCGGTTTCCACTGCCCGCCGATCTCGTAGCCGGTGCTGTTCACGCCGGACCGGATCGGTGTCGACGCGGTGCCGCCCACGCCGCGCAGGTCGACCTTGCTGTAGTGCGCGGTGAAGTAGGCCAGCCAGTTCTTGTCCTGCACGTGCAATCGCGCCTCGACCTGCGGGCGGAAACCGGCATTGCCGGCGGTGAGGTAGTTGACGTTGTTGCCGGGCCCGTTCCAGGTGCCTTCGAACGCGCCCACGTCCAGCCGCCACTGCACGCCGGTGCTGCCGTGGTTGAGATCCTGCATCACCACCACGCCGGGGAAGCGCCAGCCGCCGAAGCCGGAGCCGAAGCCCAGCGGGAACGCGATGTGCGCCAGCGAGGTCGGCGAGTTGTCGATCGGGAACATCAGATCCCACTGCTGGCCGATGCGCACGGTAGTGCCGCTCTCCGGATTGGTCAGGTCCATGTAGGCCTGGCGCAGGCGCGGCGTGGGCTGCTGCTGGCTGTACGGACCGGTGCCGTTGAAGCCGCCGAAGAAGTCCATCTCGATGCGGCCGCCGCCGCTCCAGTTGCCGGCGAACTGGGCGCCCTTGAAGTCGAGCCAGAAGCGCGTGTTGCGCACGTCGACGCCGCTGAGCGAGCCGCTGGAACCGGGCACCGGGAACAGCGCATTCTGGCCGTTGCCGTAGGTGAAGCTCTTGCTCTGGCTGAACGCGCTGGCGCTGACGAAGCCGTGCAGCGCCACCGACACGCCCGGCGCGCTGCTAAACACCGGCGCCGCCGGTGCCGGTGCGGCCGCCACGGCCTGCGCCGGTGCCGCGGGCTGGACGGGCGCGGCCTTCTGCGCCTGGATCATCGCCTTCAATTCGTTCAACTGCTGCTCGAGCTGGGCGACGCGCTGTTCGAGCTGCTGCTCGCGCGAGTCGCTCTGCGCGTGCGCCGCCAGCGGAAGCATCAACGCGCAGGCCAGGCTCAGGGCAAGCGCGGAACGGTGGTGGGTCTGTCGCGTGGCCATGCGTGCGTCTCCCCGGGATTCGATGACGGGCCGAGCATGGCCATGCTGCAGCGCGCGCGACTATTCGCCATTGGTCGAAGTTCGACCAAAGTCGAGCCGGCGGCGCGCCACCACCTCCGCGACGATCGGGCTACACTCGAATTCCGCACGTCGCCGGGCGTCGATGCCCGCCGCGACACCTCGCCTCGTCCATCGCGGCACTCGCCAGCAGGAGCCCAGCCATGTCCAAGGTCTATCCGGTCGATCCCTCGTTTGCCGCCGCTGCGCGCCTGCGCCACGACGATTACGAACGCCTCTACGCCGAGTCGGTGAGCGACCCGGAAGGCTTCTGGGCTCGCGTCGGGCAGCGCCTGGACTGGACCAGGCCGCCGACCAAGATCAAGAACGTCTCGTTCGACAAGAACGACCTGCACATCCGCTGGTACGAGGATGGCGAACTGAACGTGTCGGCCAACTGCCTCGACCGCCAGCTGGCCAAGCGCGGCGACAAGGTGGCGATCATCTTCGAGGGCGACGATCCGGCCAACTCGCGCAAGATCACCTACCGCGAGCTGCACGCCGAGGTATGCAAGTTCGCCAACACGCTGAAGCACCTGGGCGTGGTCAAGGGCGACCGCGTGGCGATCTACCTGCCGATGATCCCCGAGGCGGCGGTGGCGATGCTGGCCTGCGCGCGCCTGGGCGCGATCCACTCGGTGGTATTCGGCGGCTTCTCGCCCGACTCGCTGGCCGGGCGCATCGTCGACTCGCAGGCCAAGGTGGTGATCACCGCCGACGAGGGCCTGCGCGCTGGCAAGCACATTCCGCTCAAGGTCAACGTGGATGCGGCGCTGGAGCGCCCCGGCACCAACAGCGTGGAGACGGTGATCGTGGTGCGCCACACCGGCGGCGCGGTGCACATGCAGTCGCCGCGCGACCGCTACTGGCACACGCTGATGGACGGCCAATCCGCCGATTGCCCGCCGACCCCGGTCGAGGCCGAACACCCGCTGTTCGTGCTGTACACCTCCGGTTCCACCGGCAAGCCCAAGGGCGTGCAGCACTCGACCGGCGGCTACCTGGTGTTCATCAGCTACACCCACGAGCAGGTGTTCGACCTGCGCGAGGACGACGTCTACTGGTGCACCGCCGACGTCGGCTGGGTCACCGGCCACAGCTACGTGGTGTACGGCCCGCTGTGCAACGGCGCCACCACGGTGATGTTCGAAGGCGTGCCGAACTACCCCGACCACAGCCGTTTCTGGCAGGTGATCGACAAGCACCAGGTCAGCATCTTCTACACCGCGCCCACCGCGATCCGCGCGCTGATGCGCGAGGGCGAGGGCCCGGTAAAGAAGTGCTCGCGCAAGTCGCTGCGCCTGCTCGGCTCGGTGGGCGAGCCGATCAACCCGGAAGCGTGGGAGTGGTACTACCGCGTGGTGGGCGAGGAGCGCTGCCCGATCGTCGACACGTGGTGGCAGACCGAGACCGGCGGCATCATGATCTCGCCGCTGCCCGGCGCGATCGCCACCAAGCCCGGCTCGGCCACGCTGCCGTTCTTCGGCGTGAAGCCGGCCATCGTCGACGCCGAAGGCACCGTGCAGGAAGGCGTGGCCGAGGGCAATCTGCTGATCACCGACTCCTGGCCGGGCCAGGTGCGCACCATCTACGGCGACCACCAGCGTTTCATCGAGACCTATTTCAGCGCCTATCCGGGCAACTATTTTTCCGGCGACGGCGCGCGCCGCGACGAGGATGGCTATTACTGGATCACCGGCCGCGTCGACGACGTGATCAACGTGTCCGGCCACCGCCTCGGCACCGCCGAGGTGGAGAGCGCACTGGTGGCGCACCCGAAGGTGGCCGAGGCCGCCGTGGTCGGTTGCCCGCACGACATCAAGGGCCAGGGCATCTATGCCTACGTCTCGCTGGTGGCCGGCGAAACCGGCAGCGACGAGCTGCGCAAGGAACTGGTGGCCTGGGTGCGCAAGGAGATCGGCCCGATCGCCACGCCCGACTACCTGCAATGGGCCAGCAACCTGCCCAAGACCCGCTCGGGCAAGATCATGCGCCGCATCCTGCGCAAGATCGGCGAGAACAAGCCCGACCAGCTCGGCGACATCACCACCCTGGCCGATCCCGGCGTGGTGCAGAAGCTGGTCGACGAGCGGTTGATCAAGTAAACAGAAGTGAGTGAAGAGGAGTGAGAAGTGAGTAAATGCCAGGAACAAGCTTTACGCTTTCTCTCGTTTCTCGCTCCTCACCACTCACTCCTCGCCCCATGCCCGACATCCTGATCGCCGACGACCACCCGCTGTTCCGCGATGCGCTGCAGCGCGCCGTGTTGACCGCCGTGCCGCAGGCGCGCGTGCACAGCGCCGACAGCGTGCACGCGCTGCTCGGCCTGATCGAACAGTTCCCGGACGCCGAACTGCTGCTGCTCGACCTGCACATGCCCGGCGCGCGCGGCTACTCCGCGCTGGCGCACATCCGCGGCCAGCACCCGGGCCTGCCGACGATCGTGGTATCCGGCCACGAGGAAGCGCAGGTGGCGCGCCGCGCACTGGCGCATGGCGCGCTGGCCTACATTCCCAAATCCAGTTCCGGCGAGGAGATCGTGGCCGCCGTGCGCGCGGTGCTCGATGGCGATACCTGGCTGCCGTCGCGCCTGCTCGGCGCCGCCGGCGAACTGGAATCCGGCGAAGCGGCGGCTGCCGCGCAACTGGCCGCGCTGACCCCGCAGCAGTTCCGCGTGATGACGATGATCGCCGAAGGCCTGCTCAACAAGCAGATCGCCTGGGAACTGGGCGTCTCCGAAGCCACCGTGAAGGCGCACATGACCGCGATCATGCGCAAGCTCGGCGTCAACAACCGCACCCAGGTCGCGCTGATCGCCAGCCAGCTGGCCATTGAGCCCGGCGCGATGCAGCCGTTGCCGGCTGACGACGACTGAAGTTCGGGATTCGGGATTCGGGCAAGGGATTCCAGCTTCGGGAAGCTGGCGGGCGCTGCCCGCCCCACCCTCACCGTTCACCCCGAGCGTAGCCGCGCAGCGGCGGAGTCGAAGGGCGCGTCCGGTGCAAAGCTTCGACTTCGCGCCTGCAGCGCTACGCTCAGCCCGAACGGTCTCGAGAGAACCGCCCGCCGGCCTTTCGCCCCGTTCGAGGTCCAGGGCTCAGGATTCGCGAGTGCACCTCCGTGCGCAGCCGGCTCACGTCGCGCCCTTGCCATCCTGCTTGCGCACCAACGCCGTCAGCAGCGCCCGCAACGCCGCCGGGCGCACCGGCTTGTGCAGCAGCGGATAGCCCAGCGTGCGGGCGCGCTGTTTCAGCTCGCTGCTGCCGTCGGCGGTGATCATGGCCACCGGCGGCAGTTCGCCCACGGCGGCGCGCAGTTGCTGCAGGGCCTGCACGCCGTCGAGGCCGTCGGCGAGGTGGTAGTCGGCCAGGATCAGGTCCACCGGGCCGCGGGCCAGCACGTCGACCGCCTGCGCCACGTCGGCGGCGACGCGGCAATCGACGCCCCAGCGACCGAGCAGCGCACGCATGCCGTCGAGGATGGCCACGTCGTTGTCCAGGCACAGCACGGTCAGCGGCAACTGCTGGTCGCTGCCCACGTGCTGCACGCGCCGGTGCCGCTGCGGCACCGCAGCGCTGCGCGGGACGCTCACCGCGAAACAGCTGCCGTGGCCGACCCGCGAATGCAGATCGAGGCGATGACCGAGGATGCCGGCCAGCCGATCGCAGATCGACAGGCCAAGACCCAGCCCCTTCTCGCCCCACGGCGAGGGCTGCTCCAGCCGCTGGAACTCATCGAAGATGCGCGTACGCTGCTCCGCCGCGATGCCGGGGCCGGAATCCCACACCTCGATGCGCACCGTGTCCGTACCCACCCGCCGCGCACCGAGCAGCACGCTGCCGGTGCTGGTGTAGCGCAGCGCATTGGAGAGGAAGTTCTGCACGATCCGGCGCAGCAGCTGCGGATCGCTGCGCACCGCCAGCCGCGTCGGCATCGCGCGCAGGTGCAAGCCGCGCTGGCGGGCGACCAGGGCGAACTGCGCCTGCAGCGAGTCGAACAGTTCGGCCAGTGCGAACGCGCCGACGTCGGGACGGTAGCTGCCCGCGTCCAGCCGCGAAACATCGAGCAATGCATCAAGCAGGTCCTCGGCGGCGCGGAACGAGGCGTCGATGCGTTCGGCCAGGCCGCTGGCCTCGGCGTCCAGTCCGGGATGCTGGCGCAGGGCCGAGGTGAACAATCGGGCGGCGTTCAGCGGCTGCAGCAGGTCGTGGCTGGCGGCAGCGAGGAAGCGGGTCTTGGAGATGTTGGCAGTCTCCGCCGCGCGGCGCGCCTGCGCGGTGGCCAGCAAGGCGTCGGACAGCTCCGCGGTGCGTTGCCCGACACGCTGCTCCAGCGTCTCGTTCGCCTCGATCAGCGCCTGTTCGGCGTGCTTGTAGGCAGTGACGTCCGTATAGGTGGTGACGTAGCCGCCGCCGGGCAACGCGCGGCCGCGCATCTCGATCACGGTGCCGTCCGGGCGCACGCGCTGGAACAGGTGCGAGGATCCGGCGCGCATGTGCTCGATGCGTTTGGCCACATGGCCGTTCACTTCGCCGGGGCCGCATTCGCCCAGTTCTGCGTTCCAGCGGATCAGCTCGGCTACCGGCACACCGACGTGGACCATGCCGTCGGGATAATCGAACAACTCCAGATAACGCCGGTTCCACGCCACCAGGCGCATCTGCGCGTCGACCACGCTGATCCCCTGCGAAACGTTCTCCAGCGTGGTGGACAGCAGTTCGCGATTGAAGCGCAGCTCCTGCGCGGCCTCGTCCAGCAGGGCCATCGACTCGGCCACGTCCAGGCCGCTGCCGGACAGCGCGCTGATCAGGATGCGCCGTGCGTTGGCCGCGCCCACGGCGGAGGCCAGCAGGCGTTCGGTGTACTGGATCAGCGCGCGATCGGCCGCTTCGCCCGGCAGGAGAGGCTTGCCGCGGCGCTGGCCGTATTCGTCGAAGGCGCGCGCACTGGCGCGCTCGCCCACGATGCGTTCGGCGATGGTGCGCAGGTCGGCCACCGCCACGCGGCCGCGCCAGTCGCCGCTGCCGCCGCCGCTGGCCGGGTCGGCCTCCATGAACATCGCCGCGTGCAGGCGTTCCTCCAGGCTGGGGCGCAGGCGCAGCGAGACGAACACCAGGCAGCCGACGTTGGCCAGCAACGACCAGAACGTGCCGTGCATCACCGGATCCCAGCCGCTCAGGTGGAACAGCGCCTGCGGGCGCAGCCAGTCCCAGCCGAACAGGCCGTGCTGCAGCCACGCCTCGGAGCGGATCAGTGCCGGCAACAGCAACGTGTACAGCCATACCGCGAAACCCGCGACCAGGCCCACCATCACGCCGCGGCGGCTGGCGCCGCGCCAGTACAACGCCGCAATCAGCGCCGGCGCGAACTGCGCCACTGCCGCGAACGCCAGCAGGCCGGTGGCGGCGAGATTTTCCGCGTTCGCGGCGACGCGGTAATAGGCGTACGCCATCAGCGCCAGGCCGATGATCGCCACCCGCCGCACGCCCAGCACCCATTGCGACAGGTCGCTGCTCTGTTCCAGCCGCAACGCGCGGATGCGCAACAGCGCCGGCATCACCAGGTCATTGCTGATCATCGTCGACAGCGCCACCGCCGCCACGATCACCATGCCGGTAGCCGCCGAAAAGCCGCCGATGAAAGCCAGCAGCGCCATGCCGCGGTCGCCGAGCGCCAGCGGCAGGGTCAGCACCCAGGCATCGGCCGCGCCGCCGCGCACCTGCGGCATGTGCGCGCCCGCCGCGACGATCGGCAGCACCGCCGCGCTGATCACGGCCAGGTACAGCGGCACCAGCCAGCGCGCGCGGGTGAGGTCGCCGGTGTCCTCGCATTCGACCATGCCGATCTGGAATTGCCGCGGCAGGCAGAACATCGCGCAGAACGCCAGCATGGTCTGCGCCACGAAACCGGGCGAGGGATCGATCTCCAGCTGATCCAGCGGCAGGCGCAGGGTGCTGGCCAGGCCGGGGCCGTGCCACAGCGCGTAGCCGGCCAGGGCCACGAAGGCCAGCAGCTTGATCAGCGACTCCAGCGCGATCGCCAGCATCAGGCCATGATGGTGTTCGGTGGCGTCGATGCTGCGCGTGCCGAACAGGATCGCGAACGCTGCCAGCAGCACCGCGCACCACAGCGCGCTGTCCACGCCGCCGGCCTTGACCGCACCGAACGCCGCGCCGCCGAGCACGCCGTAGGACATCGCCACCGCCTTGAACTGCAGCGCGATGTACGGCACCACGGCCACCACCGCGATCACCGCCACCAGCGCCGCCAGGCCGTGCGACTTGCCGAAGCGCGCGCCGATGAAGTCGGCGATCGAGGTGATGTTGCGCTGCCTCACCGTCTGCACCAGCCGGCGCAGCAGACCGAAGCCGAACACGAACAGCAGGATCGGGCCGAGGTAGATCGGCAGGTAGGCCAGGCCGTCGCGCGCCGCCGTGCCGACCGCACCGTAGAACGTCCACGACGAGCAGTAGACCGCCAGCGCCAGGCTGTAGACGATCGGACGCAGGCGCGGCTGGCGCGGGTACAGCGGCCGACGATCGCCCGCCCAGGCCACCACGAACAGCAGCCCCACGTAGAGCAGCGACACCAGCAGCAGCAGCCAACCCTGGATCAATCGAGCGCCTCCCCGAGCAAGCGCCGTACCGACCGGTGCGGCCGGGCCACGCTAGCAGAGCCACCGGCCGAAAACGAGAACCGCCCGGCTGCCACCGGGGTTCCCCGCACGGGCAGCCGGGCGACGGTCCGCCGTCCGGCATGGCCAGTCCGCTCCGGCGATCCATTCCAAACGGCCATATAGACGGCTATTTGATTTTGCTTGCGTATTTTTGCTGCATCGCACTATAGTCGGGACACCCCCTTGTTCCTGGAACCGACCATGGATCAGCCGCGCGCGCAGGGTTTGTACGATCCACGGCATGAGCACGACGCCTGTGGCGTGGGTTTCGTGGCGCACATCAAGGGGCGCAAGAGTCACCAGATCATCGCGCAGGGCCTGTCGATCCTGCGCAACCTGGATCACCGCGGCGCGGTGGGCGCCGACCCGCTGATGGGCGACGGCGCCGGCATCCTGATCCAGCTGCCCGACCAGCTCTATCGCGAGGAGATGGCCCGCCAGGACGTGGCGCTGCCACCGCCGGGCGAGTACGGCGTGGGCATGATCTTCCTGCCCAAGGAGCACGCCTCGCGGCGCGCCTGCGAGCAGGAGCTGGAACGCACCGTGCGGGCCGAGGGACAGCGCGTGCTGGGCTGGCGCGACGTGCCGGTCGACCACGCGATGCCGATGTCCGAGGCGGTCAGGGCCAGCGAGCCGGTGATCCGCCAGCTGTTCATCGGCCGCGGCCCGGACGTGATGGTCCCCGACGCGCTGGAGCGCAAGCTCTACGTGATCCGCAAGACCGCCAGCCACGCTATCCGCGCGCTGAAGCTCAAGCACGGGCGCGAGTACTTCGTGCCCTCGATGTCCACCCGCACCGTGGTCTACAAGGGCCTGCTGCTGGCCGGCCAGGTCGGCACCTACTATCCCGACCTCGCCGACCCGCGCGCGGTGTCGGCGCTGGCGATGGTGCACCAGCGCTTTTCCACCAACACGTTTCCGGCATGGGAGCTGGCCCACCCGTACCGCATGGTCGCGCACAACGGCGAGATCAACACGGTCAAGGGCAACGTCAACTGGCTGAATGCGCGCACCGGCGCGATCTCCTCGCCGGTGCTCGGCGAGGACCTGGCCAAACTGTGGCCGCTGATCTACCCGGGCCAGTCCGACACCGCCTCGTTCGACAACTGCCTCGAACTGCTGACCATGGCCGGCTACCCGCTGGCGCACGCGATGATGATGATGATTCCCGAGGCATGGGAGCGTCACACGCTGATGGACGACAACCGCCGCGCGTTCTACGAATACCACGCGGCCATGATGGAACCGTGGGACGGCCCGGCCGCGATCGCCTTCACCGACGGCCGCCAGGTCGGCGCCACGCTGGACCGCAACGGCCTGCGCCCGGCGCGCTACCTCATCACCGACGACGACCTGGTGATCCTCGCCTCCGAGGCCGGCGTGCTCGCCGTGCCTGAGCCGCGCATCGTGAAGAAGTGGCGGCTACAGCCAGGCCGCATGCTGCTGATCGACATGGAAGCGGGGCGCATCATCGACGACAAGGAGGTGAAGGACCAGCTGGCCAATGCGCGGCCGTACAAGCAGTGGATCGAGCACATCCGCATCCGCCTGGACGACCTGCCGGTCGGCCACGTCGAGCCGCCCGCGGGCGAGCAGCTGGTGCAACGCCAGCGCATGTTCGGCTACACGCTGGAAGACCTCAAATTCCAGCTGCTGCCGATGGCGCACGACGGCCAGGAGGCGATCGGCTCGATGGGCAACGACGCGGCGCTGGCGGTGCTGTCGGAGCAGAACAAGTCGCTGTACCAGTACTTCCGCCAGCTGTTCGCCCAGGTCACCAACCCGGCGATCGACCCGATTCGTGAGCAGCTGGTGATGTCGCTGGTTTCCTTCATCGGCCCGAAACCGAACCTGCTGGACATCAACAACGTCAATCCGCCGCTGCGACTGGAGGTGGCCCAGCCGATCCTCGACGTCGCCGACATGGCGAAGATCCGCAAGATCGGCCGCTACTCCAAGGGCAAGTTCCGCAGCTTCGAGCTGGACATCACCTACCCGGCGGCGTGGGGCAAGCAGGGCATCGAGGCGCGGCTGGCCTCGCTGTGCGCGCAGGCGATCGACGCGATCGGCCAGGGCCACAACATCCTGATCGTGTCGGATCGCCACGCGGGCCGCGAGCGGGTGGCGATCCCGGCGCTGCTGGCCACCTCGGCGGTCCACCAGCACCTGGTCGGCCGCGGCCTGCGCACCAGCACCGGCCTGGTGGTGGAGACCGGCTCGGCGCGCGAAGTGCACCACTTCGCCCTGCTCGCCGGCTACGGCGCCGAGGCGATCCACCCGTACCTGGCGATGGAGACGCTGGCCCGCCATGCGGCCGACAGCGGCGCGATCGCCGCGGAGCAGGCGATCGCGCACTACATCAAGGCGATCGGCAAGGGGCTGCAGAAGGTGCTGTCCAAGATGGGCATCTCCACCTACATGTCCTACACCGGCGCGCAGATTTTCGAAGCGGTGGGGCTGAACAGCGAACTGGTGGAAACGTACTTCAGCGGCACCGCCAGCACGATCGAGGGCATCGGCCTGTTCGAGCTGGCCGCCGAGGCGCTGCGCCAGCACGAGGCGGCGTGGGCCCACGACGCAGGTCAGGCACTCGATGGCGGCGGCGAATACGCCTGGCGAGCCGATGGCGAAGCCCATCTGTGGACGCCCGATTCCATCGCCAAGCTGCAGCACGCCACCCGCGCCAACAGTGCGACGACCTATGCGGAATATGCGCGGCTGATTAACGACCAGACGCGCCGCCAGCTGACCTTGCGCGGGCTGTTCGAATTCCGCATCGATCCGACGGCCGCGATCGCGCTGGACGAGGTGGAGCCGGCGGCGGAGATCGTCAAGCGCTTCGCCACCGGCGCGATGTCGCTGGGTTCGATTTCCACCGAGGCGCACGCCACGCTGGCGGTGGCGATGAACCGCATCGGCGGCAAGTCCAACACCGGCGAAGGCGGCGAAGACGAGGCGCGCTACCGCGACGAGGCGCGCGGCATCGCCATCGGCGAGGGCGCAACGCTGGGCAGCATCCTCGGCGCCGATCGCATCGAGAGCGACCTCGCCCTCGAACCCGGCGATTCACTGCGCTCGCGCATCAAGCAGGTGGCCTCGGGCCGCTTCGGCGTCACCGCGGCGTACCTGGTCTCGGCCGACCAGATCCAGATCAAGATCTCGCAAGGCGCCAAGCCGGGCGAGGGTGGCCAATTGCCGGGCCACAAGGTGTCCGACTACATCGCGCAACTTCGCTTCTCGGTGCCCGGCGTGGGCCTGATCTCGCCGCCGCCGCACCACGACATCTACTCGATCGAGGATCTGGCCCAGCTGATCCACGACCTCAAGAGCTGCAACCCGCAGGCGTCGATCTCGGTGAAGCTGGTGTCCGAAGTCGGCGTGGGCACGGTCGCGGCGGGCGTGGCCAAGTGCAAGGCCGACCACGTGGTGATCGCCGGCCACGACGGTGGCACCGGCGCCTCGCCGTGGTCGTCCATCAAGCACGCCGGCACGCCGTGGGAACTGGGCCTGGCCGAGACCCAGCAGACGCTGGTGCTGAACCGACTGCGCGGGCGCATCCGGGTGCAGGCGGACGGCCAGATGAAGACCGGCCGCGACGTGGTGGTCGCCGCCCTGCTCGGCGCCGACGAGTTCGGTTTCGCCACCGCGCCACTGGTGGTGGAAGGCTGCATCATGATGCGCAAATGCCACCTCAACACCTGCCCGGTCGGCGTGGCCACGCAGGATCCGGTGCTGCGGCGCAAGTTCGCCGGCAAGCCCGAGCACGTGGTGAACTTCTTCTTCTTCGTGGCGGAGGAAGCGCGCGCGATCATGGCGCAGCTCGGCATTCGCCGCTTCGACGAACTGGTCGGGCGCGCCGACCTGCTGGACGTGCGCCGGGGCATCGCGCACTGGAAGGCGCGCGGGCTCGACTTCAGCCGCGTGTTCCACCGCCCGGCGGTGCCTGCCGACGTGGCTTGGCGCCATGTCGACGAGCAGGACCACGGCCTCGCGCGCGCGCTCGACCACGCGCTGATCGACAAGGCGCGCGCCGCGCTGGAGCAGGGCGAGCGCTGCAGCTTCATCGTGGCGATCCGCAATACGGATCGTTCGGTCGGCGCGATGCTGTCAGGCGCGCTGGCGCGGCGGCACGGCCACGCCGGCCTGCCGGACGACAGCATCCACGTGCAGCTCGATGGCGTGGCCGGGCAGAGTTTCGGCGCGTTCCTGGCGCGCGGCATCACCTTCGACCTGGTCGGCGAGGCGAACGACTACGTGGGCAAGGGGCTCTCCGGCGGCCGCATCATCGTGCGTTCGCCCAACGATTTCCACGGCTTCGGTCCCGAACACATCATCGCCGGCAACACGGTGCTGTACGGCGCCACCGGCGGCGAGGCGTTCTTCAACGGCGTCGCCGGCGAGCGCTTCGCCGTGCGCAACTCCGGTGCCACCGCGGTGGTGGAAGGCGTCGGCGACCACGGCTGCGAATACATGACCGGCGGCACCGTGGTGGTGCTGGGCGAAACCGGGCGCAACTTCGCCGCCGGCATGTCCGGTGGCGTGGCCTATCTGTACGACCCGGACGTGCAGTTCCAGGCGCGCTGCAATCTCGCGATGGTGGCGCTCGAGCCGCTGCTCTCCACGGTCGAGCAGGAACTGCGCGTGCCGCGCGAACTCTGGCACGCGCCGGTGCGCGGAGCCCCCGGCGAGACTGACGAGGCGATCCTGCGGCGTCTGCTGGAAAGCCATTTCCGCGCCACCGGCAGCTTCCGCGCCAAGGCGATCCTGCACGACTGGATCAACGCGCGCACGCACTTCGTCAAGGTGATGCCGCACGAATACCGGCGCGCACTGGGCGAAGCCGGTCGGGCGGCGACGGCGCCCGGCACACGAGCCATCACGGCCTGAGCGGCCCGGGGAGACAACGATCATGGGCAAGATCACCGGCTTTCTAGACTACCCGCGCGTGCCGGAACCCGGCGAGGCGCCCAATCTGCGCAAGCGCCACTGGCGCGAGTTCACCCCGCAGCTGGACGACGCCGGCGCGGCGATCCAGGCCGCGCGCTGCATGGATTGCGGCATCCCGTTCTGCCACCAGGGCTGCCCGGTCAACAACGTGATCCCGGACTTCAACGACCTGGTCTATCGGCAGGACTGGCAGCGCGCGATCGAGGTGCTGCATTCGACCAACAACTTCCCCGAGTTCACCGGCCGCATCTGCCCGGCCCCGTGCGAGGCGGCGTGCACGCTGAACATCAACAGCGATGCGGTGGGCATCAAGTCGATCGAGCACAAGATCATCGACAAGGCATGGGAGGAAGGCTGGGTGCGCCCGCAGCCACCCGCGCGGCGCACGGGCTGGAGCGTGGCCGTGGTAGGTTCCGGCCCGGCCGGCCTGGCCGCGGCACAGCAGCTCGCGCGTGCGGGCCACGCGGTCACCGTGTTCGAGAAGAGCGACCGCTTCGGCGGGCTCCTGCGCTACGGCATCCCCGATTTCAAGTTGCAGAAGGAGCATATCGACCGCCGCCTCGATCAGATGCGCGTCGAGGGCGTGCAGTTTCGCCCTGGCGTGTATGTCGGCAACGCCGCCGACGCGAAGGACGGGCAGCTCGCGCTGACGCCGGCGCAGTTGCAGCAGGACTTCGACGCGGTGGTGCTGGCCGGCGGCGCCGAGACCCCGCGCGACCTGCCGCTGCCCGGGCGCGAACTGGACGGCGTGCACTTCGCGATGGACTTCCTGCCGCTGCAGAACCGCGTACTGGCCGGCGACGCGCTGGCGTCGCAGATCCTTGCCACCGACAAGCAGGTGGTGGTGATCGGCGGCGGCGACACCGGCTCGGACTGCGTGGGCACCTCCAACCGCCAGGGCGCCGCGGCGATCACCCAGTTCGAACTGCTGCCGCAGCCGCCGGCGCAGGAGAACAAGCCGCTGACCTGGCCGTACTGGCCGATTCGGCTGCGCACCTCCAGTTCGCACGAGGAGGGTTGCCGGCGCGACTGGGCGGTAGCCACCAAACGTTTCAACGACGACGGCAAGGGCCGCGTGCGCAGCCTGACCGCGGTGCGGCTGCAATGGCACGAGGGCCGCATGAGCGAGGTGCCGGACAGCGAGTTCGAGATCGAGGCGGACCTGGTCCTGCTGGCGATGGGTTTCGTGTCGCCTGCGCAAGCCGTGCTCGATGCCTTCGGCGTGGACAAGGACGCGCGCGGCAATGCGGCGGCGAAGGTCGACGGCGGCGCCGCCTACCGCACCAGCGTCGACAAGGTGTTCGCCGCCGGCGACATGCGCCGTGGCCAGTCGCTGGTGGTGTGGGCGATCCGGGAAGGCCGCCAGTGCGCGCAGGCGGTGGACGAGTTCCTGATGGGCACGTCGCGCCTGCCGCGTTGACACAAGCGCCATCGCGTCGCTTGTACCGCGACGCGACGGGCCGCACCATGAGCGGGATGACCGACACGCTCCCGCCCCTTCCCGCAGCCGCTGCCGCGCAACTGGACGACCAGACGGTGCACGTCTGGCATCTGGGCAACCGCCGCGCACCCGGTCGTCTGCCGTTGTTGCGGATACTGGCCGCATATCTCGGCGTCGACGCCGACGAGCTGCAGCTCACGCAGGACGCGCATGGACGGCCGCGGCTCGATCCGCGCCACGGCGCGGCACTGGATTTCAACTGGTCGCACAGCGGTGACCATGCGCTGGTGGCGATCGCCCGTGGCATCGCGCCGGGCGTCGACGTCGAGCGCCGGCGAGCCCGGCCGCGTGCGCTGGCGCTGGCCCGGCGCTTCTTCGACGCGGCAGAGGCGGCGGCGCTGGCGGCGTTGCCCGTGGACGCGCGCGATGACGCTTTCCTGACACTGTGGACGGCCAAGGAAGCGCTGCTCAAGGCGCATGGACGCGGCATCGGCTACGGACTGCAGCGGCTGCGCGTGGCGGCGCCGCCGCAACCATTGCAGCTGCTGCGCTTCGACGGCGAAGATGTCGGCGCCTGGCAACTGCAGCGGCTCGACCTCGCGCCGGAACTGGTCGCCGCGCTGGCCTGGCGCGGGTCGCCGCGCAAGGTGCGCGCGGCGACACTGCTTGCCGACATCGAATGATCGGCGCACTGTCACCCGTCGGCATGGCGTGCTGCCGGGCCAGCCAGCCGATTCTTCCCGCCCCGGAGTGGTTTCCGCGATGACCCTGCTCAGCGTCAACCTCAACAAGATCGCCGTCCTGCGCAACTCGCGCGGCGGCCGCAGCCCCGACATCTGCCATGCCGCGCAGACCTGCATCGAGGCCGGTTGCGGCGGCATCACCGTGCATCCGCGCCCGGACCAGCGCCATGTGCGGCCCGATGACGTCCGTGCGCTGGCCGCGATGCTGCGCGGGCGGGTCGAGTACAACATCGAGGGCAACCCGTTCGCGGGTCCGCGCGGCGATTACCCCGGCCTGATCGAACTCGCGCGCCTGGTCCGCCCGACCCAGGTAACCCTGGTGCCGGACAGCGACGGCCAGATCACCTCGGACCATGGCTTCAACCTGCGCCAGGAAACCACCCGCCTGAGGCCGCTGGTCGATGAGCTGAATGCATTGGGCTGCCGGGTCAGCCTGTTCGTCGACGCGGGCAGCGGCGATTTCGAGCTGGCCGCGGCCATCGGCGTACAGCGCATCGAGATCTACACCGGCCCGTATGCGGAGGCCTTCGCCGAAGGCGACCCCGCGGCGGCGCTGGCGGCATGTGCCGACACCGCCCGCCGCGCCCAGCAGGCCGGCCTGGCGGTCAACGCCGGACATGATCTCAGCCAGGCCAACCTCGGCACCTTCAAGGCCGCGATCCCCGGCCTCGCCGAGGTCTCGATCGGCCACGCCCTGATCGGCGAGGCCCTGTACGAAGGGCTGGCCACCACCGTGCGCCACTACCTGCAGATCCTGCGCTGAGCCGTGGCGGACGTGCCCGGCAAGCGCTTCACGCGAGCGACCCGTCGCTCAAGCGGGCACCTCCCGGGGTACGGCGCGGTGCCGAGCTCTGAAAACAAAAGCCCCGCCGAAGCGGGGCTCTTGCCTGGATCGTTTTGCGCCGAGCTCAGCGTGCTTCGTTGAAGCCGATCTTCACCAGGTTGTAGCTCTTGGCGTCGGCCAGCACCCGCGCCACATACTCGTAGGCCACGTGGTCATCGGCGGCGATCTGGATCTCCGGCTGGTTCGGCAGCGACTGCTGGCCGATCACCGCCAGCTGCGCCTTCAGGCCCAGCTCGTCGACCGGCGTGCCATTCCAGTAGAACGCACCACTCTGATCGATCTTCAGATTGATCGGGCTGGGCGGATTGGAGGGCGGGATCACATCCTTGTTCGGCTGCGGCAGATCGACCTCGATCTTGTGCGCCAGGATCGGTGCCGTGATCATGAAAATGATCAGCAGCACGAGCAACACGTCGACCAACGGCGTGACGTTGATCTCCGCCATCGCACCGCCGCTGCTTTTGGTTGAAATCGCCATCTCGAATTATCCCTTCGGTGCGTCGGTGGTCATGAAGGCGACATGCACCATGCCCGAACCCTTCGCATCGCTGATGATCTTCTTCACCACCATGAACTGCACTTCGCGATCGGCACGGATCTGCAGCTGGGGCTGCGGCGTGAGCTGCGCTTCCACCAGCAGCTTGGCGCGCAGTTCCGCATCGGTCACCGGCTGATCGTTGAGGTACAGACTGCCATCGACCTTGATCGCCAGGTCGATCGGCGGCGTCTTCGGATCAGGCGTCTTGGCATTCGGGTTGGCGATGGGCAAATCGATCGTGACCGAGTGCGACATCAGGGGAGCCGTGATCATGAAGATGATCAGCAGCACCAACATCACGTCGACCAGCGGCGTGACGTTGATCTCCGACATCGGGCCCGTGGAATCACCACCTAGGCTTACGGCCATGGGTCAATCCCTCACTTCGTGCTTTCGATGCGCGAACCGGTTGCAAAGAAGTCATGCAGGTCGTTCGCGAACTCGTCGAAGCGGGCGTAGACCACGCGGTTCGAGCGGTTGAAGAAGTTGTACGCGAACAGCGCCGGGATGGCCGCGAACAGACCGAAGGCGGTCATGATCAGCGCCTCACCCACCGGACCGGCCACCGCGTTCATCGAGGCGTTGCCGGTGGCGGCGATGCCGATCAGGGCGTGGTAGATGCCCCACACGGTACCGAGCAGACCGACGAACGGCGCGGCCGAGCCCACCGTGGCGAGCAGGGTCATGCCGCCTTCCAGACGCATGCTCTCGCGAGCCACGGCCTGGCGCAGGGCGCGGTCGATGAACTCCGAGCGGCTCAGCGATTCCGCCAGGCGACCGGCGGTGCCGGTAGTGCTCTGCTGGTGGTGCGCCATTGCCGAAGCGGCTTCCAGCGCGATCTTGGAGAACGGCTCGCTCTTGGGCTGCGCTTCCAGCTCACGGATGGCGTCCTGGGTCGAGCCATTGCCCCAGAAACCGTCGATGACCTTGTCCGCCCGTGCCTTCACGGTGGCATTGCGAATGCCGTTGGCGATGATGAAGTACCAGGACAGGAACGACATCGCGACCAGGGTCACGAAGACCACCCAGCCGAGCCAGTCGAAGTTCTGCATCAGGTTCTCGAAGCCCATCTGTTTCATGGCTTCGGCGTTGGTATTGCCGGTTGCAGCAGGAGTCTGAAGGAACATAACGCTACCCTAGAAAAGTCAAGCGTGAACTGTGACCGTAATCGACTGTCGCCCGATTACGGCGGGTTGAAGTGGTTATCTCTAGCCACTGAGATTGAAGTTGATGGGGACACGAGCATAGCCCTCCACTTTCTTGCCGGCCTTCACCTCTGGATTGAACTTCCAGTGGCGCATGACCCAGTCCTTGGCCGCTCGATCCAGCTCGCGATAGCCGCTGGATTTCTCCACCTCGACGGACTTTGGCGATCCGTCCAGGCCAACCAGGATCAACAGGACCACCGTGCCCTCATGGCGCTGACGGGCGGCCATCGGCGGATACGGCGGACTCGGACGGGTGCCGTAGCTCAGGTCCGAACCGGCCGCGATATCCGGTGGCGGCGCCGGCGGCGCGGGAGGTGCCGGTGGCGGCGCCTGCACGGCATTGGCGGAAACCTCGGTCACCGGCGGCGGCGGCGTCGGCGGCGGCGGGGTCGGCGGCGGATTGACCTGCTGGATGATCTTCGGCGGCGGCTGCTTCGGCGGCTCCGGCGGCGGCGGCGGTGGCGGCGGCGGCGGCGGTGGCGGCTCGATGAAGCTGACCTGGACGATCTTTTCCTTTTCCTTGTGGTTTTGATTGGGCGGCGCCATCGGCGCCACGATCAGCAGGAAGGCAAATGCGTGCAGCCCGATGGCCACGGCCAATGCCCAGGTCCGCTTCCAACTAAAACGCCCGGTTTCTTCGTTACTAGAGGCCATCTGTCACTATCTGGAAGCTGATCAATCGGGGGATCGCATCGCCGCAGTGACCTGTCGGGAGCCGTCTGGTTGGACCTGACGGAACCCGCCACGGGTTTGCTGAAGCAATGCGCAGTGAAAGGTTTTCAACGTTACAACACGCCATGGCTTTTGTATAGCGCTGGCGGGGCGTGAAATGGACGTCCACGCTCGCCAGCGCTGCGCCGGATGGCTACTTGCCTGCAGCTCCCAGTTTCTTGAGCAATTCGTTGGCCCGGTCGGCGCTTTCCGGTTGCTGCGCGGCCTTCTTCAATGCGGCGACGCGCGCAGCCTTGTTGTTCAGCCCCCGCTCGCACTCGGCCAGCACCAGGTAGGCGTTGCCCATGTGCTTCACGCCCTTGCTGATGGCCTGGTTGACCATCGTCTTGGCCTTGGCGTAATGGTTGTTGGTCAGTTCGATGTTGGCGATCTGCAGCGCGGGCTCGCCGTCGGTGGCCAGCGGCAGCGCCTTCTGCAACGCCTGCGTGGCCGCCGGGATGTCGCCGGCCACGTAGTCGGCCTTGCCCAGCAGCACGTAGTTCTCCGCGCTGGGCTGCATGATCTGCTTGCTCATGCCTTCCTTGATGACGGCGACCGCCTTGTCCGCCATCGGCTTGGGCTCTTCGCTGGACAGCGCCTGGTTGTAGTACAGCGAAGCCAGCAGCACGTAGTCCGCTTCGTTGCCGAGCAGGCCCTTGGCACGGGCATCTTCCATGACCTTGATCGCCTCGGGGTATTTCCCCGCCTGCTGGAGCGCCTGGATGGCGGCCTCGACGACCTTCGGGTCATCCGGATGCGCGGCGAGGTTGTCCTGCGCCATCTGCACCAGCTGGTCGTTCTGCCCGCTGGCGGCATAGCTTGCCATCAGGATCTGGTCCCACTGCGGTTCGGGCTTGTCGGTCAGCGATTTGGCCTTCTTTACGGCCGCGATGGCTTCCGGGTACTTCTCCAGACGATACAGGTCGTTGCTTTCGACGGCATACGATTCGGCAGTTTCCTTCTTGCCCTCGGCACGCCACTTCTTGAGGGTGTCCAGCGAGGCCTGGTACTGGCCGTCGGCTTGCTGCGCGACAGCCATCATGTACTGCATGGCGAAGTAGTCGTCGTTTGGCAGCATGCCGTTGTCCAGGGCGCGTTGCAGCAGGCCGATCGCGGCCTTGAAGTCCTGCGCGTTGTACTTGAGCACGGCCAGCCCGCGCAGCGCCATGGCCTGGGCGTACTTGCTCTTGCTGTCGTCGAGCAGCTTCTGCAGGGTCGCCTCGGCCGTGGCGGCATCGCCCTTGTTGAGGGCATCGAAACCTTCCTGCAGCTGCTTCTGGTCCTGCGTCTTGGTGAGGTCGAGCTTCGGCGCGGTGCGCGTACTGTCGGGGTACTCGCTCGTCTGCTTGGACTTGTCGTCGTGCTGCTTCCGGGCCCATGCCGGGCTGGCGAGCAGACCAAGCAGCAAGGCCGCGGTGGCCAGCAGAGTGAAGCTTCGAAGCTGTTTCATGGGGTTCCTCATCGCAAGGCCGGTACGTGTCGACGCAAACAGGCGGGTCTTGCAGCGTAACCCTATCCGGGCCCGGATAACAAGTTGCGCTGCGGCATAAAAGATCTTTTCAGATCAACAGGTTAGGCACAAACTAAAGTGTCGCCGAAGGCCGCGCGCCCCAGGCTTGCTCAGCGGCGGTCGGCGATCACCGGCTGCCGGCGCCTGCCACGTCACGGCCGGCGCCGGTGGTGCCTCGTCAGATATCCAGGTTGGCAACCTTGAGCGCGTTGGCCTCGATGAAATCACGCCGCGGCTCGACCGCCTCGCCCATCAGCATGGAGAACATCTGGTCGGCGACAATCGCATCCTCGATGCCGACCTGCAGCATGCGGCGGGTTTCCGGGTTGACCGTGGTATCCCACAGCTGCTCCGGGTTCATTTCGCCCAGGCCCTTGAAGCGCTGGATGCTGCGCCCCTTCTTGGCCTCCTCCAGCAACCAGTTGCGGGCGTCGACGAAGCGGAGGATGCCGCGCGAAGCATTGCCCCGGCGCACCACTGCATCGGGCTGGACCAGGCCGGCGATCTGCTGGCTGATCGCCAGGATCGGACGGAACTCGGCGCTGCCGAAGAACGGCTGCGGCAGGAACCAGGTGTGGCTGAGCCCATGCTGCTCGCGGATCACCTCGATGGCCGCCGGCTGCGCCGCGCCGGCGGCGTCGGCGTGCGCCGGTCGCAGGCGCAACGTGTAATGCGGCTTGCCCAGCCCGCTCGCGCTGAGCTTGAGCGTCACGGCGTCCAGCCAACCCTGCATGGCCTCGGCATCGGCCCACAGCGCCGGCACCAGCGGCGGATGCTCCAGCATCGCGGTGAGCACCGCGGGGTCGAAGCGATGTGCCAGTCGGGCGATCTGGTCCAGCGCGCTCTGGTAGCCGCGCAGCAGCTTTTCCAGCGCCTCGCCGGTGATGGGCGGCGCCTCGGGGCTGTACTCCAGCGCGGCGTTGTCCACCGCGCTGGAGATCAGGTAGTCGTTCAGCGCAGTGTCGTCCTTGATGTACAGCTCCTGCTTGCCCTGCTTCACCTTGTACAGCGGCGGCAGGCCGATGTAGATGTGGCCGCGCTCGATCAGCTCGGGCATCTGGCGGTAGAAGAAGGTCAGCAGCAGGGTGCGGATGTGCGAGCCGTCGACGTCGGCATCGGTCATCAGGATGATGCGGTGATAGCGCAGCTTGTCGGGGTTGTACTCGTCCTTGCCGATGCCGGTGCCGAGCGCGGTGATCAGGGTGCCTACCTCGGCCGAGGCCAGCATGCGGTCGAAGCGCGCCTTCTCGACGTTGAGGATCTTGCCCTTGAGCGGCAGCACCGCCTGGGTCCTGCGATTGCGGCCCTGCTTGGCCGAACCGCCGGCGGAGTCACCCTCGACCAGGAACAGTTCGCACAGCGCCGGATCCTTCTCCTGGCAGTCGGCCAGCTTGCCGGGCAGGCCGGCGATGTCCAGCGCGCCCTTGCGCCGGGTCATCTCGCGCGCCTTGCGGGCGGCTTCGCGGGCACGGGCGGCGTCGACCACCTTGGAGGCGATCGCCTTGGCTTCGTTCGGGTGCTCCAGCAGGAATTCGCCGAGCTTCTCGTTGACGACCTGCTCCACCACCGTCTTGACCTCGGAGGAGACCAGCTTGTCCTTGGTCTGCGAGGAGAACTTCGGGTCGGGCACCTTGACCGACAGTACCGCGATCATGCCCTCGCGCATGTCGTCGCCGGACAGGGCGACCTTGGCGTTCTTGGCCAGGCCTTCCTTCTCGATGTAGTTCTGCAGCGAGCGGGTCAGCGCGGCGCGGAAGCCGGTGAGGTGGGTGCCGCCGTCGCGCTGCGGGATGTTGTTGGTGAAGCAGAACATCGTCTCGTTGTACGAGTCGGTCCACTGCATCGCCACCTCCACCACGATGCCGTCCTGCTCTGCGGTCAGGCTGATCACGTTCGGGTGCAGCGGGGTCTTCATCTGGGACAGGTGCTGCACGAAGGAGCGGATGCCGCCCTCGTACGCAAACGTGTCCGAGCGCCCTTCCCCGCGCTCGTCTTTCAGCTCGATGGTGACGCCGGAGTTGAGGAAGGCCAGCTCGCGCAGGCGCTTGGCGAGGATCTCGTAGTGGAAGTCGATGTTGCTGGTGAAGGTGGCCGGGCTGGGCAGAAAACGAACGGCAGTGCCGCGCTTGTCCGACGGGCCGACCTCCTTCAGCGGGAACAGCGGCTCGCCGAGCGAGTATTCCTGCAGGTATTCATGGCCGTCGCGGTGGATGGTCAGCCACAGGTGGTCGCTGAGCGCGTTCACCACGGAAACGCCCACGCCGTGCAGGCCGCCGGAGACCTTGTAGGAGTTGGCGTCGAACTTGCCGCCGGCATGCAGCACCGTCATCACCACCTCGGCGGTGGAGCGGTGCTCCTCCGGGTGCATGTCGACCGGGATGCCACGACCGTTGTCGGCGACGCTGACCGAACCATCCTCGTGGATCATGACCACGACCCTGTCGCAGTAGCCGGCCAGGGCTTCGTCGATCGAGTTGTCGACGACCTCGAACACCATGTGGTGCAGGCCGGTGCCGTCATCGGTATCGCCGATGTACATGCCGGGGCGCTTGCGCACCGCCTCGAGGCCCTTGAGTACCTTGATGTTGCTCGAATCGTAGTGGGATTCGTTGAGGGGTTCGTTCATGCGGAGGTCGTTTCCTGGCGCCAGCGACCCGGCCCGACGCGGCGCCGTGATCGGCCGGGCAAGGGTTATGCAACCCGCGAAAGGTGCAACCCTTCGATTATAGCAGGCGCGCTATCTGGCCTTGTTCCACGTGGAACACGCGTGAGGAGGTCGCCTGCAACGCCGGCGGCAATTCGGTGCCGGTCAGCAGCACCTGGGCGTGGACGTCTTGCAGTTCGGCCACCACAGCCGCCTGGTGCGACTGGTCCAGCTCGGAGGCAAGGTCGTCCAGGCACACCACCGGCCAGTCGCCATGTTCCTGTGCATACAGGGTAGCTTGCGCCAATACGCAGGCCAGCGCAGCGAGCTTCTCCTGGCCGCGCGACAGGTGCTCGCGCAGCGGGGCCCGTTCGAAAGAAAGCGTCCAATCGGCGCGGTGTGGACCCAGGCTGGTGTGCCCCCGCGCCTGATCCCGGCCGCGCTGCGTCGCCAGTTGATCGGCAAGCGGCAGCTCGTCCGACCAGCCACGGCGGTAGCGCAGTTCCATCGCACCCAACTCCGGCAGCAAGGCCGCCATGCTGACTTCGAGGCAAGGTCGCAAGCGGTCCAGGTAAGCGCGGCGCTGCAAGTCGATGCGTTCTGCGGCCTGCGAAAGCTCCCGTTCCCACGGTTCGCACAGGTCATCCGACGGCGTCACTCCCGCGCGCAGCAAGCTGTTGCGCTGCTTCAGCGCGCGCTGGCAGCGCCGCCACAGCGCCAGGAAATCCTGTTCCACGTGGAACACGCCCCAATCGAGATAGCGCCGACGCTCCTCGGCCGGGCCGGCGATCAGCGCGTGTGAGCCAGGCTCGAAGCAGACCACCGCGCAGGCTTGCACCAGCTCGCCGATCGACGCGGCCTCGCCGTTGATACGCGCCTCCCAGCGCGTGCCCGAACGCCCCAGCCCCAAGCGTTCGACATCAGACTCATCGCGCTGGCGCACCTCGGCAAATAAGGCCAGTTGCGCCATGCCCCGCTGCACCAGCGCCTCGCGCGCGCCGGAACGAAACGAGCGTGCGTGCGAAAGCAGAAAAGCGGCCTCCAGCACGCTGGTCTTGCCGGCACCGTTGTCGCCGATGAACACGTTGATTGCCGGGTCCAGCGCCAGGCTGACATCGGTCAGGCAGCGCAAGCCGCAGATACGCAACTGTTCCAGCCTCATGCGGACCGACACCCCAGACGACAACGCCGGGGCTCCCTGCGGAGACCCCGGCGCTGCTGGTGACGACGCCTGATCGCAACGACCACGAGAGCCGCGTCAGAGCCGCAGCGGCATGATCACATGGCGCGCCTGCTCGTTGTCGTGCTCCTGCACCAGGCAACTGGACTGCGCATCGCGCAGGCTCAAGCGCGCCTTGTCGCCGCGCAGGGCCGCGAGGGCATCGAGCAGGTAACCCACGTTGAAGCCCACCGCCAGGTCGGAGACATGGGTGTCGGCCTCGACCTCCTCCACGGCTTCTTCCTGTTCCGGGTTGTGCGCCACGATGCGCAGCTTGCCTGGCGACAGTTCGAGCCGCACGCCGCGGTATTTCTCGTTCGACAGGATCGCTGCGCGCTGCAGCGCCCCCCGCAGAACTTCGCGGTCCAGCGTGGCGGTCTTGTCCGCACCCAGCGGAATCACCGCCTCGTAATCCGGGAAGCGACCGTCGATCAGCTTCGACGTGAAGGTGACATTGCCTCGGCGCACGCGCAGATGGTTGCGGCCGAACTCCAGCTCCACCTCGCCGTCACCGCCTTCCAGCAGGCCGATCAGCTCGTTGACGCCCTTGCGCGGGATGATGATCTGGCGGCGGGTGCTCACCGAGCTCTGCAGCTCCGTCTGCTTCATCGCCAGGCGATGGCCGTCGGTGGCCACGCAGCGCAGGCTGTGTTCCTGCAGGTCCAGCAGCATGCCGTTGAGGTAGTAGCGCACGTCCTGGTTGGCCATGGCGAACGCCGTGCGCTCCATCAGGTCGCGCAGCACCTCCTCCGGCAGGTTGACCTTCTCGACCACCTCGATCTGGTCCACCGTGGGAAATTCGCTGGCCGGCAGCGTGGTCAGCGTGAACCGGCTGCGTCCGGCGTGCAGTGCCACGCGGTCACCGTTCAACTTCAGCTCGATATGGGCGCCGTCGGGCAATGCGCGCACGATGTCGAACAGCTTTCGGGCCGGGATGGTGATCTCGCCGTCGGCGAGCTTCTCCGCCTCGGTGACCGCGATCATCTCGACTTCCAGGTCGGTACCGGTAAGCGAGACCTGACCGTCTGCCACCTTGAACAGCAAGTTGGCCAGTACCGGCAGCGTCTGGCGCCGTTCGACCACACCCACTACCTGTTGCAGCGGCTTGAGCAGAGCTTCACGTTGGATGCTGAATTGCATGGTGGGCTTCCCTTTACCTGCTGTTCTTTCTTTTGAAAAGAAGTGTAGTGGCTGTTGTTGTACTTGTGGAGAACCGGTTTTTGTCGGTTTTTGTCAGCAAAATCAACTTGTTACGGTCTATTTGCGGTGTGCAGTGGGGGCCGGCCAGGCAGTGCATGACTTGTGGATAACCTGGCAGGTCCATTCATCCACCCATTATCCACAGCTTGGCCCCAACTTGCCCCGCATTCTCGCGCATTCCCGGCGCGCAGGCCCGCCCGCGCGCGCGTCAACCGGTGAGCGTGCGGATCAACTGTTCCCAGTCCTGGCGCATGCGCACGTCGGTTTCGAGGAACTTGCGGATCGTCTTGCAGGCGTGCATCACCGTGGTGTGGTCGCGCCCGCCGAACGCCTCGCCGATCTCGGGCAGGCTGTGCTCGGTCAGTTCCTTGGACAAGGTCATCGCGATCTGCCGCGGCCGCGCCAGCGAGCGCACGCGCCGCTTGGAGAGCAGGTCCTGCAGGCGCACGTTGAAGTATTCGGCGGTGATCTTCTGGATGTTGGCGATGGTGACCGCCTGGGCGTGCGTGGCCAGCAGGTCGCGCAGGGTCTCCTCGGCAAAATCGGTGGTGATGGGCCGCCCGTAGAAGTTGGCACGCGCCGCCAGCGTGTTGAGCGCGCCTTCCAGGTCGCGCACGTTGGAGCGGATGCGCTTGGCCAGCAGCATCGCCACGCTCTCGTCCATGGCCACGCTCTTGTCGTGTGCCTTGGACAGCAAAATTGCCGCGCGCGTCTCGAAATCCGGCGGTTCGATCGCCACGCTCAGGCCCCAGCCCAGGCGCGACTTCAGGCGCGGCTCCAGCTTGTCCACTTCCTTGGGATAACGGTCGCAGGTGAGGATGATCTGCTGCTTGGACTCGAACAACGCGTTGAAGGTGTGGAAGAATTCCTCCTGCGTGGTGTCCTTGCCCGCGAAGAACTGGATGTCGTCGATCAGCAGCGCGTCGACCGAACGGAAGCGGCGCTTGAACTCGTCCATGCTCTTGGCGCGCAAGGCCTCGATCATCGAGCCGACGAACTGCTCCGAGTTCAGGCACATCACCTTGCAACCCGGGTTGCGCTCCAGCATCAGGTTGCCGGCGGCGTGCATCAGGTGGGTCTTGCCCAAGCCGGTGCCGCCATACAGCAGCAGCGGGTTGTACGCGCGCCCCGGGTTGGTGGCCACCTGCATCGCGGCGGCCTTGCCGAGCTGGTTGGACTTGCCCTCGACGAAGGTTTCGAAGGTGTAATGCGGGTCGAGATTGTGGTGGAAAGCCTGCGTCGCCGCCGCAGGGGCGGGCCGGGTGGGCGTGGCTGCCGCCGATTTGGCCGGCTCCGCCCGACGTACACTGGAACCCACCTCCAGCCGCACCGGCATGGCGCGGCCAGCCAGCTGCCCCAGTACCTGCTCGATTTGCGCCAGGTAGCGCTGGCGCACCGTGTCCAGCGTGTAGGAATTGGGGGCGAACAGCTGCAAGCCGTCGGCATCGTCACGCGCCTGCAGCGGCATCAGCCAGGTGTGCAGGTCTTCGGCGCTCAGATCGCCTTCCAGACGCTCAAGGCAGCGCCGCCACAGATCACTCATGAATTCGATCAACCACGACTTGGGGCGCTTGCGCGCAGGGTGATGGGCTAGTCTAGCAGCAGCCCCCGCGGTGCCGGACCGGCACCGTCGCCGCGTCGCGCAAGGCGCGAGCTGGCGCGATTTGACAGCCGCGGCCCCAACCGGACATACTCTCCAACCTTTTACTCACATTCCCTTCGGAGCAACCCATGAAGCGGACCTTCCAGCCCAGCAAGCTCAAGCGCGCCCGTACCCACGGTTTTCGCGCACGCATGGCCACCGCCGACGGCCGCAAGGTGATCAACGCCCGTCGCGCCAAGGGCCGCAAGCGCCTGATCCCGTAATCGGGCGCGGCGTGATGTCCAGCGCCGGTCTGCCGCGCGAGGCGCGGCTGCGTCGGCCCGGTGAATTCGCCGCCTTGCGAAACAGCAGCGGACGCGCAGGCGGCCGCTGTTTTCATTTGCGCTATCGCGACAACGAGCTGGGCGGCGCGCGGCTGGGCCTGGCCATTTCCAAGCGGGTGTCCAAGCGCGCAGTGGAGCGCAACCGGATCAAGCGTCTGGTGCGCGAGTCGTTCCGGCGCGTGCGCCACCGCCTTCCCGCGATCGACCTGATGGTGATGGCGCGCGAACAGGCCGCCGGCGTGCCCGGGCCGGAGTTGCTGGGCGAGCTGGAAGCCCTGTGGCAAAAGCTGCCGGCCCGCGCGGCTGACCCGGCCGAACCATTGAAGCGAATCGACGGTCCCCCCACAATCGAGCGCTGACCTTTTTCCAAGCTTCCGCGGCGAGACCCTCGAGTCGTGGCGTTACCCGGATCTGCTACGCGATGAATCAAACGCGCAACTTCCTCCTGTTTGCCCTGCTGGCCGTGGCCTATTTGCTGTTCATGGCCTGGGAAAACGACCACGCACCCAAGCCGGCGCCGACCCCTGCAGCCACCGCCAGCCAGGCCGTCCCGACGTCGGCGGACGGCAGCGTTCCCGCCGCGATGGCGGTCGCGTCGAGCGCCGCGCCTTCGAGCACGGCGGCAACCGTCGCTACCCATGAGCCATCGGCACCCGCGAGCGCGCAGCTGATCACGGTCGACACCGACGTCCTGCACCTCACGATCGACACCCGCGGCGGCAGCCTGGTGCACGCCGAACTGCTGGCCTACCCGCAGCAGGCGCCGACCCACAAGAACCCCACCCCGCCGCCCGTCGTGCTGCTGGACAACAGCCCCACGCATTACTTCGTGGCGCAGAACGGCCTGGTCAGCAGCAGCGACACCGCGCCGGCCGACCAGCCCAACCACCTGGCGCTGTTCCACAGCGAGAAGACCAGCTACACCCTGGCGCCGGGCCAGGACGAACTCCAGGTCGCGCTGACCTGGCGCGACGCCGCCGGCCTGGCGGTCACCAAGACCTACACCTTCAAACGCGGCAGCTACGTGGTGGACCTGAGCCAGCGCATCGACAACGGCGGCAACACGCCGTGGCAGGGCAACGCTTACCAGCAACTGCAGCGGATCGCGCCGCCCAAACCGTCCAGCTGGTTCAGCCATTACACCGATCCCGAGCAGCGCAGCTTCATCGGTGCGGCCTGGTACACCGGCGAGAAGTTCGAGAAGCTCGGCTTCAAGGATTTCGGCGAGAAGAAAGACGCGCTCGACAGCGAGATCAAGGGCGGCTGGGCGGCGATGCTGCGCCTGTACTTCGTCACCGCGTGGATTCCGCCGGCCAGCCAGACCAACCACTACGTCACCCAGACCATCGATCCGGACAGCGCCCACCCGCGCTACCTGATCCGCACGATGAGCCCGACGCTGAACGTGGCCGCCGGGCAGAGCCTGACCACCGAAGCGCGGTTGTACGTGGGCCCGAACCGGCAGGGCACGCTCGATGCGATCGCTCCCGGGCTCGACCTCACCATCGACTACGGCATGTTCAAGGCCATCGCCGTGCCGATGCACTGGATCCTGTCGCAGTTCCACGCGATCACCAGGAACTGGGGTGTGGCGATCATCCTGCTGGTGCTGCTGATCAAGGGCCTGACCTGGAAGCTCACCGCGATGCAGTACCGCTCCAGCGCGCGCATGCGCAAGCTGACGCCGCGGCTGCAGGCGCTGAAGGAGCGTTACGGCGACGACCGCCAGAAGATGCAGCAAGCCACCATGGAGCTGTACAAGAAGGAGAAGGTCAACCCGATGGGCGGCTGCCTGCCGGTGCTGATCACGCTGCCGGTGTTCTACGGCCTGTTCTTCGTGCTCGAGTACAGCCTGGAGCTGCGCCACGCGCCGTTCCTGTGGATTCCCGACCTCAGCGCGCCCGATCCGTGGTACATCCTGCCGATCATCTACGCCATCGTGATGCTCGGCACGCAGTGGCTGAACCCCGTCGCCGCGGGCATGGACCCGACCCAGGCGAAGATGATGAAGGTGATGCCGTTGCTGTTCACCGTGATGTTCGCCTTCTTCCCCGCCGGCCTGTGCCTGTACTACGCGGTCAACGGCCTGGTCGGGCTGGGCCAGCAGTGGTGGGTGACCCACCACATCGATCGCGAAGGCGAGGTCAGGGCCAAGGCGGCGTAGCTCTTCGCCGAACGGGCAACCGACAGCCGCGACCGGGCGACCGTCGCGGCTGTTTCGTTTCTGGCGTCGCGGCGGAGTCGAAGGACATCGCATCCATCCCGACTCGCACCGCCCTGTAAAGTCCACCCATGACCACCGAGACCACCGACACCATCGCCGCCATCGCCAGCGCCCCCGGCGCGGCCGGCGTCGGCGTGTTGCGCGTCTCCGGTCCCGCCGCGCCAGTCATCGCGCAAACCCTGCTCGGCCGCGCACCGCAACCTCGCCATGCCCACTTCGCCGCGTTTCGCGATGGCGCCGGCGAACTGATCGACCGCGGCTTGCTGCTCTACTTTCCCGCCCCCGCCTCCTACACCGGCGAACATGTGCTGGAGCTGCAGGGCCACGGCAGCGCCGTGCTGCTGGACGCATTGCTGCGCCGCTGCTGCGAACTTGGCGCGCGACTGGCGCGCCCAGGCGAGTTCACCGAACGCGCATTCCTCAACGGCAAGCTCGACCTGGCCCAGGCCGAAGCCGTCGCCGACCTGATCGCTGCCCGCTCGCAGGCCGGTGCGCGGGCCGCGCTGCAATCGATGGAAGGCGTGTTCTCGCGCAAGGTCGGCGCGCTGCTGCAAGCGCTGATCGCGCTGCGCGTGCACATCGAGGCGGCGATTGATTTCCCCGAAGAGGAAATCGACTTCCTCGCCGACCCCGTCATCACCGCGCAACTCGCCAAGCTGCGCCGCGAACTGGCCGACCTGCTGCGTGAAGCGCAACGCGGCGTGCGCCTCAACGACGGACTCAAGGTGGTCATCATCGGCCGCCCCAACGCCGGCAAATCCAGCCTGCTCAACGCGCTGGCCGGCAGCGACCGTGCCATCGTCACCCCGATCGCCGGCACCACCCGCGACGTGCTGCGCGAAAGCCTGAGCCTCGACGGCATCGTGCTGGAACTGGCCGACACCGCCGGCCTGCGCGATACGGAAGACGAAGTCGAACGCGAAGGCGTGCGCCGCGCCCACGGCGAACTGCAACGCGCCGACGTTGCCCTGCTGGTCACCGACGCCGCGCACGCCGGCGCCGACCTCGCCTTCTTCGCCGCGTTGCCGTCCCAGGTAGAGCGCATCGTGCTGGTCAACAAGATCGACCGCGACGGCCTCGCCGCGCATGACGAATGGCGCGAAAGCGTCTACTGGCTATGGGCCTCTGCCAGAACCGGCGACGGCCTCGATCTCCTGCGCGACCACCTCAAGCACGTCGCCGGCGCCGGCAGCGGCGAAGGCGCCTTCAGCGCCAGACGCCGCCACGTGCTCGCCCTCCAGTCCGTGCGCGACCATCTCGATCGCACCGCCGCCATCCTTGCCACCACCCGCGCCGGCGAACTCGCTGCCGAGGAATTGCGCCAAGCCCAGCACGCGCTGGGCGAAATCACCGGCCACTACAGCAGCGACGACCTGCTCGGCGCGATCTTCAGTTCGTTCTGCATCGGCAAATAGCCCGTCGGCGCCGCTACGCGAGGAACCTGTCCAGCTCGCGCCCGGTGGGCATGCCGCCCTGCGCGCCCAGCTTCGTCACCGACAGCGCGGCGGCCGCGCAGGCCTTGCGTACCGCTGCGGCCAGGCCTTCTTTCAGGAACACCGCCAGCGTCGCGTTGAAGGTGTCTCCGGCGCCGGTGCTGTCGACCACGTCGACCCTGAAGCCGGGCTGGTGCAGCGGTTCGCCCTGTTCGCGATACCAGGCGCCTTCGCCGCCGCGGGTGAGCACGACCGGGCATGGGGCGCGTTGCATCAGCGCCTTGAAGTCTTCGGTGGGATCGGCGCCGAGCAAGATCGCCAGCTCGTGCTGGTTCGGGGTGACGTAGCGGGCGAGTTTGAGCCAGTCGATGGGCAGTTTTTGCGCGGGGGCAGGATTGAGGATCACCGGCACCCCGAGGCGGTGGCCCAGGCGCACGGTGGCTTCGACGGTTTCCAGCGGGATTTCCATCTGCACCAGCACGGCGTCGGCTCGTTCGAGCAGCGAACGCGCGGCTTCGACGTGGGCGGGCGTGACGCGAGTGTTGGCAGCGGGCACCACGATGATCTGGTTCTCGCCGCCGGCGACGGTGATCGAGGCGGTGCCGCTGGCGCTGTCGTCGAGGCGCGCGACGTGGGTCAGGTCGACGTGTTCGGCGGCGAGGCCGGCGTGCAGCTGGTCGCCGAAGGCGTCGCGGCCGAGCGCGCCGACCAGGGCTACCTCGGCGCCCAGCCGCGCGGCAGCAACCGCCTGGTTGGCGCCCTTGCCGCCGGGCACGGTGAGGAAGCGTTCGCCGAGGATGGTCTCGCCGGGGCCGACGAAGCGCGGCGCCTGGGTGACCAGATCCATGTTGATGCTGCCGACGACGACGATGCGGCTCATGCGTGCTCCACGGCGGACGGGCTTTCAGGATGAATCTGAAAGCTTACCCGTTGGCGCGACGAGTTGGGTGCGACCGCAACCCCGCAGGAGCCCGCTCGCGGGCGATGCTCTTAATGCTTTTGCGATTCCCGATTCCCGGCCAAAAAGGCATCGCCCGCAAGCGGGCTCCTTATGTGTCGATTCTGGTTCGCGACTGGACGAGAATCGCCGACTGATCATCGGTGGGAACGGGGTGACGCCGTCGGGCTCCCTTGGCTTTGCGCCAGCGCCGTAGATTCGCGCCCCCGTTCCGTTTTATCTGCCGCAAGCTGCAACGGTATCTTAGGCCCGCCCCGGCGTGAGCCTGCACGCGTAAGGATCGGCTTGGCGGATCTTCGATGATCGGATGTCCGAACGTTCATGAGGATTGACTGCAATGACCGAACCGATGGTGGGTATCGACGTGGCCAAAGCCACCTTTGACGTGGCCATGCCGCTGGAATCGAAGGGCAAGTACCGCACCAAGGGCAAGTTACCCAACACGCCCGCGGGCCTTGACATGCTGGGCGACTGGATGGATCACCACGCGCCGGGAGCGGCGGTGTGCATGGAGGCGACGGGCGTGTACCACGAGGCACTGGCCACCTTCCTGGTGGAGCGCGGCGTGACCGTTTACGTGGCCAATCCGGCCCAGGTCGCCGCCTATGCCAAGAGCGAGTTGTCGCGCACCAAGACCGATCGCACGGACGCCAAGCTGATTTCCCGTTTTGCGATGGCGCAGCTGCAGGTAGGCACCTCCTTGCGTCCGTGGACACCACCGACGCCCGCCCAGCGCAAGTTGCGCGCCCTGATCCACCGGCTGAACGACCTGGAGGGCATGCGCCAGATGGAACGCAACCGGCTGGATGTCAGTGATCGTGCGGTGCACGGCTCCATCACCGACGTGATGGAGACGCTGGACGCCCAGATCGCGGAGCTGAAGAAGGAAATCAACAACCACATCGACTCGGACCCGGGCCTGCGCCGGGATACCGATCTGCTGTCCTCCATTCCCGGGATTGGCGAACTCACCGCGGCCTTTGTGCTGGGATGCGCTGGTGACCTGCGCCGGTTCGACGACCCGCGCAAGCTCGATGCCTTTGCCGGCATGAATCCCGCCATCCGCGAGTCGGGCAAATGGGCGGGGCAAAGTCGCCTGTCCAAGCTGGGTCATGCACTGCTACGCGCCAAGCTCTACATGCCGGCGATGACGGCCATCCGCCACAACGTGGCCGTGCGTGCCTTGTTCGATCGGCTGGTAGCCCGCGGCAAGCCGCGCAAGCTTGCCTTGGGCGCAGCCATGCGCAAGCTGCTCCACATCGCCTGGGGCGTCATCCGTTCCGGCAAATTTTTTGATCCCAAAACCGCACTTGCCTGACGAGAGGCAAGACGGTATCTACGGGAGGAGGGGTTCAGGGCGAGGGCGCGCGACCGAGGCCGCTGGCGTCGCCGGGCAGCAGGGCCGGGGCGGGGCCGGCCACAGCCAGCAGGGATTGGGCGTAGCTGTCTTCCATGCTGATGGTGGAGACCTCGTCCCAGCTGAAGAACGAGACCTCGCGCATCCACTCCGCGTCCGGGCTGAGTTCCTGCATGTAGAAGCCGTCGTCCTCGACGCTGACCAGCCGGCCGATGTAGCAGACCTCGGACTCGTCCTCGCTGTCCACGTGCACGCCGATCACCGGTGCCTGGGCGCCGGCGGCCTGGACCACCTCGCGGATGCTGTCCAGCGGGAAGCCGCGCGGCATCCGCGGCAGGATGTGCTTGAGCGCCAGCGCCTTCTCGAAGAAGGCATGGTGCTTGTCGGGTGCTTCGAGCTCGGAGATGTCGCGGTGCCGCATCACGTACATGCCGTCGTAGGTGATGCCGTCGCCGACCACCCAGAGCAGGAAGAACTCCCGCCCCACCCCGCCCACGTAACCGCAGAAGCTGCCGTGTTCGAGGTCTTCACGCCACAACCGGATCAGCGTCTGTTTCTGTTGCGCCTCGCGCAACTGGGCGCGCTGGCCGGTGTTTTTCAGTTCGATAACGTTGTTCACGATGTCCATTTTAGCAGATCGGGGTGATCTGCCGGCTTTACAGGATGTAGCGGCTGAGATCCTCGTCACGAACCAGGTTGGCGAGGGAGTTGTCTACATGTTGGGCGTCGATCTGGTATTTTTCGCCGGATTTATCCGCAGCTTCGAAGGAGATTTTTTCCAGCAGACGCTCCATCACGGTGTGCAGCCGGCGGGCGCCGATGTTCTCGGTGCGCTCGTTCACCTGGAACGCCACCTCGGCCAGGCGGTCGATGCCGGAGTCGGCGAACTCGATGGTGACGCCCTCGGTGCCGAGCAGGGCCACGTACTGCTTGGTCAGCGCGTTGTTCGGCTCGCGCAGGATCCGCTTGAAGTCGTCCACGCTGAGCGCGGAGAGCTCGACCCGGATCGGCAGTCGGCCCTGCAGCTCGGGGATCAGGTCCGAGGGCTTGGCCAGCGAGAACGCGCCGGAGGCGATGAACAGCATGTGGTCGGTCTTGATCGGGCCGTACTTGGTCGAGACGGTGGAGCCTTCCACCAGCGGCAGCAGGTCGCGCTGGACGCCCTCGCGGCTGACCCCGGCGTGGCCGTGGTCGCTGCGCTGGGCCACCTTGTCGATCTCGTCGATGAAGACGATGCCGTTCTGCTCGGCGTTCTCCATCGCCTGGGCGCGGATCTCCTCGTCGTTGAGCAGCTTGCCGGCCTCCTCGTCGATCAGCAGCGGGCGGGCCGCCTTGATCGCGAGCTTGCGGGTCTGGGTCTTGGCGCCGCCCAGGTTCTGGAACATCTGGCGCAGTTGCGCGCCCATCTCCTCCATGCCCGGTGGCGACATGATCTCCACGCCCACGTTCATGGCGAAATCCAGCTCGATCTCGCGCTCGTCCAGCGCGCCCTCGCGCAGCTGCTTGCGCAGCTTCTGGCGGGTGTCGCTGTCGATGGCGGGAGCGGCCGGTGCGTCGTGGCTCCAGTCGGTCGGCGAGGACTGCCGGCGCGGCAGCAGCGCATCGAGGATGCGATCCTCGGCGCGGTCTTCGGCCTGTGAACGCACGCGTTTGATCGCCTGCTCGCGGGTCAGCTTGTAGGCGCCGTCGGCCAGGTCGCGGATGATCGACTCGACGTCCTTGCCGACGTAGCCCACCTCGGTGAACTTGGTCGCCTCGACCTTCACGAACGGCGCGTTCGCCAGCGTCGCCAGCCGCCGCGCGATCTCGGTCTTGCCCACGCCGGTGGGCCCGATCATCAGGATGTTTTTCGGGGTGATCTCGTTGCGCATCTCCACCGGCAACTGCATGCGTCGCCAGCGGCTGCGCAGCGCCACCGCCACCGCACGCTTGGCGTCGTGCTGGCCGATGATGTAGCGGTCGAGTTCGTTGACGATTTCGCGGGGGGTGAGTTCGGACATGGGCTTCGCCGGGAACAGGGGAGGGGGAACAGGGAATCGGAAAAGCGTGGGCTACCAGGAAATGCTCTGACTATTCCCCATTCCCTGTTCCCAGCTCCTCGATGGACACGTTGTGGTTCGTGTAGATGCAGATGTCGCCGGCGATCTTCAGCGCCTTCTCGACGATGGTGCGGGCGTCCAGGTCGGTGTTTTCCAGCAGGGCCATCGCGGCGGACTGGGCGAACGGGCCGCCAGAGCCGATCGCGATCAGCCCGTGCTCGGGTTCCACCACGTCGCCGTTGCCGGAGATCAGCAGCGAGGTTTCCTTGTCGGCTACCGCCAGCATCGCCTCCAGTCGGCCGAAGCGGCGGTCGGTGCGCCATTCCTTGGCCATTTCCACCGCGGCGCGGGTGAGGTTGTTGTTGTGCTTCTCGAGCTTCTGCTCGAACAGTTCGAACAGGGTGAAGGCGTCGGCAGTGGCGCCGGCGAAACCGGCCACCACCTCGCCCGTCTTGCCGAGCCGGCGCACCTTGCGCGCGTTGCCCTTCATCACCGTGTTGCCCAGCGTGACCTGGCCGTCGCTGCCGATCACGACGCGGCCGTCGCGGCGCACGCAGACGATGGTGGTGGCGTGAAACGATTCCATGGGTGCTCCGCAAGAGGATGTCTGAGCGGATGAGATGGGGCCGTGGGCGGCGGGCTTCAATGCGCGGGCCAGGAGTGAGTGAAGAGGAGTGAGAAGTGAGAGAAAGCCGGGCTCGTGGTCTGCTCTCTCTCATTCCTCACTCCTCTCCACTCACTCCTCGCTTTTCGCCCCTCGCTTCACCCGTGCTCGCGGATGCGCGGCGTCGTAGACCTTGGCCAGGTGCTGGAAATCGAGGTGGGTGTAGATCTGGGTAGTGGCGATGTCGGCGTGGCCGAGCAGCTCCTGCACCGCACGCAGGTCGCCGGAGGATTCCAGCATGTGGCTGGCGAAGGTGTGCCTGAGCAGATGCGGATGGATGTGTTTCGGGATGCCCTGCTGCAGCGCGAGGGTGTTCATGCGCAGCTGGATCGTGCGTGGATGGATCGGCGCGCCGCCGCGGCCGCTGAATACCGGGCCGTCCGGCGGCATGCCCTGCTCGGCGCCGAGCGCACGAAGCGCGGCCACGGCGTGGCGGCCGACCGGCACGATGCGCGTCTTGCTGCCCTTGCCCAGCACGCGCACCTCGCCGTCGTCGAGCTTGAGGTCGAGCCAGCGCAGGCCGCACAGCTCGGACAGGCGCAGGCCGCTGGAGTAGAACAGCTCCAGCATCGCGCGGTCGCGCACGGCGAGCTTGCCGCCGCTGTCGGTCTCCACCAGCGCGGTGGCCTCGTCCACGTCGAGCACCTGCGGCAGCTTGCGGCGCACCTTGGGGCCGCGCACGCCGAGCAGCGGATCGTGGCTCAGCGTGCCCTCGCGACCGAGCTGGCGGAACAGGCTGCGGCAGGAAGAGAGCAGGCGCTGCAGGCTCTTCGGCGCCAGCCCCGCGCGATGTTCGCCGGCGATGAACGCGCGCATGCGCGCGCCGTCGAGTGCTTCGAAGGTGCCTACCTGACCTGCCGCCATGAAGCGCAGCAGCTTGTCCAGGTCGCGCCGATAGCCGGCGACGGTGTGCGGCGAGGCGTGGCGTTCGCCGGCGAGGCGGGCCAGCCAGGCATCGACTTGGCCGGCCGGGGTCACTACCGGCTCAGGAGACATCCCGCGAGCGCGCCAGCGCGGCGGTGATGGTGGCGGAGATCATCCTCAGGAACAGCGTGCCCATGCCCGGCTGGAAGCGGTTCGGGTCGGCGCTGCCGATGGCCAGCATGCCGGCGTCGCCCAGCGGGATCAACGCCACCGACTGCAGTCCGGTCGCGTGCTCGCCGAACAGCCGCGCCAGCTTGTCGGCCGACAGGCGGCCGGAGCTGGGCTCGCCCTTGTGCAGGAAATCGGCGAACTCGGGCAGCGCCGCCGCGCCGCCGGCGATCTGCTGCAGCCAGTCGGCGCGCGGCAGCTTGGGTTCGGCCCCGAACAGCAGCAGGCTCACGCGCTCGGTGTGGAAATCCGCGCTGAGCCGTGCGATCACCGTGCGTGCAGTGACCTCCATCGTGCTGGCGCGCAGCAGCGCCACGGTCAGGCCGTGCACGCGCTCCATCAGCTTCTCGTTCTCGGCGGCGATCTCGACCAGTTCGGCCAGCCGCCGCTCCAGCTCGGCGTTCTTGTCGCGCAAGCTCTGCATCTGGTAGACCGCCAGCGAGGCCACCGCGCCGCCGCTCTCGCGCGGCGGCATGGTCAGCTTGGCGGCGAGCTCGGGGTACTCGCTGAGGAATTCCGGGTGCCGCTTCAGGTAGGCGGCGACCACGCGGGCCTGGGTGGCGTCGTCGAGCAGGGTAGCGGTCATGCGCGGAGATCCTGGAGCGGGGCGGGCGGGGCTTGCCTGCCGCAGTGTGCGATGGACGCGCGCGGGCTTCAACCGGCCGGCGGCGGTTCGACGCGGGGAAGCGCCCATTCGCCCTCGAAAACGAAGGCCGCCGGGCCGGTCATCCAGAGCGCATGGCCGGCGCCGGCCCAGTCGATGCGCAGGCTGCCGCCGGGCAGCGCCACCGCGACGCGCTCATCCACTTCGCCACGCCGGCGCAGCACCGCCATCGCGGCGCAGGCCCCGGTGCCGCAGGCGCGGGTCCAGCCGGCGCCGCGCTCGTGCACGCGCAGGCGCAGGTGGCTGCGGTCCAGCCGCTGCACGAAGCCGGCGTTGGCGCCTTCGGCGAAGCGCGGATGCCGGGTCAGCAGCGGGCCGAGCCGTTCCAGCGCGGGATCGGCCAGGTCATCGACGGTCACTACCGCATGCGGATTGCCCATCGAGACGGCGCCGATGTCCAGCGTATCGCCGCCGACCTCGATCGGGTAATGCGCGGCCGTCGCCGCGGCCGCGAACGGAATCCGCGCCGGTTCGAAGATCGGCTCGCCCATGTCCACGGTGACCTCGTCCGGTGCGAGCACGCGCACCGTCACCGGTCCGGACGGACTCTCGATGCGCACCGCCTGGTCCAGCGCCAGCGCGCCGGCACGATGCAACCACGCCGCCACGCAGCGCACGCCGTTGCCGCACTGGCCTGACGGCGAGCCGTCGGTGTTCCAGATGCCGTAGTAGAACGCGCACGACGGATCGCGCGCCGGCTCCACGCTGAGCAGCTGGTCGAAGCCCACGCCGGTGTGGCGATCACCCAGCGCGCGGATCTGCACCGCGTCGAGCGCGAACGCCTGCCGCCGGCAGTCCAGCACGACGAAGTCGTTGCCGCTGCCGTGCATCTTGGAAAAGCGCAGTGGCGCCGGCGCCATCTCAGTGCTCGCCGGAAGCATCCGCGGCCACGCTGGCCGGCATCGCCGGTGCCGGTGCGCTGGTGGCCGGTGTCGGCGGCGGCGCGGTTCGTGCCGGCGGCAGCACCAGCGGTCCCTTGTTGCCGCAGCCGGCAAGCAGGGCGACGACGAGGGCGAGCGGCAGCAACAACAGGGATCGGCGCATGGCGGGGTTCCTCAGCAAGTGGCCAGTATAGCGAGGCACCCGCGGTGCGCCGGCTATCATGGGGCGGCGGCGCGTGCCGCGCGACGACGAGGGTGGATGCGATGGACTGGAGCGCCTTGCTGCGCATGCCGATGACGGTGCTGCTGGTGCTGGCCGCGGTGTTCGCGCTGGTCACCCTCGCGCAGCTGGTGATGCTGCGCCGGCACCTGCAGGCGCGTCGTCGCGCAGCGGCCAGCTGGCGGGCGCTGCTGTGCGTGGCGGCGTTTGCGCTCACCCTGTTGCTGGCCGGCACCGGCGCTGCGCTGCGTGGCTACCACCTGCTGGGCGAGGAGGCGTCGGTGGTCGAGATCGACGCGCGCATCCTGTCGCCGCAGCGCTGGGCGCTCAACCTGACCTGGCCCGACGGCAGCACGCGCGAGGTCGAACTGGCCGGCGATGCCTGGCGCGTCGAGGCGGTCGTGCTGAAGTGGAAGCTGCCCGCGCTGCTGGCCGGCGTGCCACCGCTGTACCGGCTCGATCGGCTCTCTGGCCGCTACGACGATCCCGCGCAGGAAATGACCGCGCCGCGCACGGTGATCAGTTTCGAGCCGGCCGGTGCGTTCGACCTGGTCAAGCTGGGCAAGACGCACCCTGCGTGGCTGCCGGAACTCGACACGGTCTACGGCAGCGGCGCGTTTCTGCCGCTGGTCGACGGCGGCCACTACACGGTGAACCTGATGCGCACCGGCGCGCTGGTGGCGCGGGCGGACGACGCCACCGAGCAGCGCATCCGCCACCCGCTGGGCGGCTGACGCGCGACGCGATCAATCCAGCGCTTGCTCGTAGCGCCAGGCGTCGGTGCCGTCCTCGTAGTAACGCCGATACGCGCCGAAACGGCGGAAGCCCGTGCGCTCGTACAGGCGGATCGCCGCGGCGTTGTCCGGACGCACCTCCAGCCGCAGCCGGTCGCAACCGCGCCGTCGCGCGGCGGCCGCGGCCGCCTGCAGCAGCGCCGCGCCGATGCCCAGGCCGCGCGATTCGGGTCGCGTCGCCAGCGAATACACGCGCGCCACCCGGCTGCGCTTGCGGAAAAACAGCACCGCGCTGCCGAAGAAATCGTGGCGGCCGCCGCTGGCCACCAGCACTTGCGCCGAATCGCTGTCCAGGTGGCGGCGGTATTGCGCCCGGCTCAGGCGGTCGCCGTCGAACGCGTTTTGTTCCAGCGTCACCAGGTCGTCGAGATCGGAAAGATCCGCGCGGCGCACGCGCGCCGGTGCGGTGACGGGCAAAGACGGCATCGAGGGTGGTATCCGTGGCATCAGGCAGGGCAATCCCGCGGACTCTAGCAGGCGCTGCACAGGCTGGCGCGGGCGGGCATTTACGTCTCCTTCAGTGCCATCCCTTGTGTCGTCGCGGCGCTGTGCCAGACTGCGCACTTTGCGCCGCCGCCCGCCCCGGGCGCGACCGGCCGCGCATGCCACTTGGGATCGAGAGGTGTCATGGCCCGCCTGGTCGTCGTTGTCGAGAAAGCCTCCGACTGGAGCTCGTATTACCCCTCCGTTGATGTGATGAGCGCAATGGATTATCTGCGCACGCCGGTCGGTGCCGACGACGAACGCACCCACGTGATCAACCTGTGCCGCAGCTACAAGTACCTGGGCACCGGCTACTACGTGTCGTTGCTGGCCGAGGCGCGCGGGCACAAGGTGATGCCGTCGGTGCGCACGGTGAACGACCTGCGCCGGCGCTCGCTGTACGGCCTGGACATCGACGACCTCAACCAGAAGCTCACCCACTTCCTGCCTGCCGGCGGGCGCGACACCACCGACTTCGGCATCCTGGTGTACTTCGGCGAGACCGCCTACCCGGCGCTGCAGGACCTGGCCCGGCAGGTGTTCGAGATGTTCCCCTGCCCGCTGCTGCGCATCGAGTTCGAGCGCGACCGCGTGTGGCAGGTCAGCTCGATCAAGCCGGTCGGCCTGCATTCGCTGGACGACGCGCAGGAGGACGCCTTCGCCGAGGAACTGGACCGCTTCTCGCGCAAGCTGTGGCGCAAGCCGCGCGCGCGCAAGCAGTTCCGCTACGACCTGGCCATGCTGGTCGACCCGGCCGAGCAGATGCCGCCGTCGAACAAGCGCGCGCTGAAGGCATTCATCGGCGCCGGCAAGGAGCTGGGCATCGAGGTCGACCCGATCGGCAAGAACGACTACCAGCGGCTGGCCGAGTACGACGGCCTGTTCATCCGCGAAACCACCGCCAGCGACAACCACACCTACCGCTTCGCCCACCGCGCCGAGAAGGAAGGCATGGTGGTGGTCGACGACCCCAGCTCGATCCTGCGTTGCACCAACAAGATCTACCTCAACGACCTGATGGTCTCGCGCAAACTGGCGGTGCCGCGCACGGAGATCCTCTATCGCGACGACAGCAAGGGCATGAAGGAAGTCGTCGAGCGGCTCGGGTTCCCGCTGGTGCTGAAGATCCCGGACGGCTCGTTCTCGCGCGGCGTGGTCAAGGTCGAGGACGAGCAAGAGCTGGCGCACGCGGCCAGTGGCCTGTTCCAGCACAGCGCATTGCTGCTGGCGCAGGAATACGTCTACACCGAGTTCGACTGGCGCATCGGCGTGTTCAACCGCGAGGCGATCTACGCCTGCAAGTACTACATGTCGCGCGGCCACTGGCAGATCTACAACCACGGCGCCACCGGCACGGCAAAGTCCGGCGGCTTCGAGACCATCGCGTTGAAGGACGCCCCGGTGGCCGTGGTCAAGCTGGCGCTGAAGGCGACCCAGCCGGTCGGCGACGGACTCTACGGCGTCGACCTCAAGCAAGTCGGCAACCGCCCGGTGGTGATCGAGGTGAACGACAACCCCTCGATCGACGCCGGCGTGGAAGATGCCTATCTCGGCGACGAACTGTACCTGCGCGTGATGCGCGAATTCCTGCGCCGGATGGAACGCAAGCGCCAGGGCGGCGCCGTCTGAGCCATCAGCGCCAGGCCGCGCCGTGAACGGTGTGGACGACACGCAGACGCCGCCGCGCCAGCCAGCGGCGCGGCAGCCCCGGTTCCAGCGTCAGCAGCACCAGCAAGGGCGCGACCAGCAGCCAGAACGCGGGCGTCCAGCCCAGGAGCGCGGTGTGCGCCGGCACCAGGGTGCTCAGCAGCAAGACGCCACCTCCGAGCAGCCAGGTGCTGGCGGCGGCAAACAGGCGTGGATGATGCGGTGAAAGCGGGCTCGACGTGCGCATGGGGCATCTCCCGTGAAAGTGCCGCCAGCGTGCCTGCCACTCATCTCACCGCCTGCGACCCTGCACGCCGAGGGGTGGCTTGTAGACTGGCAGCCAGTACTCCTCAGGGAACCCCCATGCAGCCCGCCCAGTTCGCCGTGTTCGGTCACCCGATCAGCCACAGCCTGTCGCCGGCGATCCACCAGGCGTTCGCGCAGCAGTGCGGCATCGAGCTGGCATACCGCGCGATCGACGTGCCGCCGGCCGACTTCGCCGATGCGGTGCGGCGCTTCTTCGCCGATGGCGGCCGCGGCGCCAACGTCACCTTGCCGCACAAGGCGGCCGCGTTCGCGCTGGCCGACCAGCACAGCGTGGCAGCCACGCGGGCCGGCACGGCCAACGTGCTGACCCGGCTGGGGGACGGCCGTCTGGCGGCACACAACACCGACGGCGACGGCATGGTGCGCGATCTGGCCGAACGCCACGAGATCGACCTGCGCGGCCATGACACCTTGCTGCTCGGTGCCGGCGGCGCAGCGCGCGGGGTGGCCTGGCCGCTGCTCGATGCCGGCGTGCGATCGCTGACCATCGTCAACCGTTCGCCGGCGGCGGCCGACGCGCTGGCCGACGCCATTGGCGAGCCGGCGCGGGTGCGTACCCGCTACTGGGACGACCTGGCCACCATCGGCAGTTTCGACCTGATCGTCAACGCCACCTCGGCTGGCGTGCTCGGCGCGGCGCTGCAACTGCCGTTTGCCCTGCTCGGCAGCCGCGCAGTGTGCTACGACCTGTCCTACGGCCAGGCCGCCGCCGGTTTCCTCGGCTGGGCCCGCGCGGCCGGCGCGCGCTACGCCTGCGACGGCCTGGGCATGCTGGTGGAAACCGCGGCCGACGCCTTCGCGCTGTGGCACGGCCAGCGACCGGACACCGAGCCGGTGTACCAGACCTTGCGGCGGCAAACGGCCTGAGCGCACCGGTCGCCGCCGCGCCACACGACTGAAACAATGCGCGGGCAGGATGGCGCGACCCGCCGGGAGCGCGCCGATGACGACGACTCCAGCGCGCGGCCATCGTTTGCGCAGCAGGTGTCATGTCCCGCTTTCTTTCCACCGTATCGCATCGATACGCGCTTGCCGTCGTCTTGCTGCTGGTGTTGGGCGGAGCCGCTGCGACCTTCCGGCGGGGCCCGGTGGCGGCACCTTCGCCCGCTGGAACGACCGCTGTCGAAGCGGCCGGGACACCGCTCGACGATGCGCAGAGCGGCCGCGCCATCCTGCTCGGGCTGGCGCGCGACGCCATGCGCGACGGCCGCCTGATCGCGCCGGCCGGCAGCAACGCGTTCGAGTTCTACCTCAGCGTGCTGCAGCTGGAGCCGCACGACCGCACCGCGCACGAGGCGCTGCGGGAATCCTTCGGCCGCGCCTCGGAGGAGATCGAGCGCACCATCAACCGCAACGAACTGGAGGAGGCGCGCCGCGAGATCGATCTGCTGCGCGAATTCGACAGCAACAACTTCACGTTGTCCCTGCTCGGCGGCAAACTGTCCGCCGCGCGCAACATCCTGACCCGGCAGCACGAGGCCGAAGCCGAGCGCATTCGCCAGACGAACGCCCTGCGCAGTGCGGCGATGTGAGGCCGGCTCAAACCTCCGCCAGGTAGACGTCCTTCAGCCGCACATAGTGCTCGGCCGAATAATGCAGCTGCTCGATCTCGCGCTCGCCCAGCACGCGCACGCATCTCGCCGGATTGCCCAGCCACAGCTCGCCCTCGCCGACCACCTTGCCCGGCGGGATCAGTGCGCCGGCGCCGACAAAGCCGTGGCGCATCACCACCGCGCCGTCGAGCACGCTGGCGTGCATGCCGATCAGGCAGTAGTCGCCGATCGTGCAGGCGTGCACCACCGCACCGTGGCCGATCGTGACGCCCTCGCCGATCAGGCACGGGTAACCCGGTCCGTACGGACCGGCGTGGGCGACGTGCACGACCGCGCCGTCCTGGATGCTGGTCTTCGCACCGACGCGGATGGCGTTGACGTCGCCGCGCAGCACCGTGCCGGGCCAGATCGAGACGTCGTCGCCGAGCACCACGTCGCCGATCACCGTGGCGGCGGGGTCGACGTAGACGCGTTGGCCGAGCGTGGGCGCGATGCCCTTGAAGCGGCGCAGGGAATTCATCCGCGCATTCTAGCGGCGCGCTGCGCCCCGTCACGCGGCCGCGCTTGATTTCGCCCGGCGCGATCGCCACGCTGCCAGGAGCGTGGGCGGTAGAAGCCGTCCGGGCTGCAAAGCCCTCTGCGCGGTCCCGTTTTCCGCCGCTGCTTGACCCATGGAGCCACCATGGGACGGCGCAGCGTCGAAAAACGGCCCTCGCGCAGAGGACTTTATCGCCCCGAACGTTTCCACCACCCACGCTCCCAGTCCAAAGGAGACCGCATGACCCCCGACAATCCGCTGCTGGCCGACGACATCCTGCCGGCGTTTTCGCAGATCCGCCCCGAGCACGTCCAACCGGCGATCGACGCGATCCTGGCCGACTACCGCGCCGCCATCGACGCGCTGGTCGCCCCCGGCGCGCCGCGCGACTTCAACCACGTGATGCTGACCCAGGAACGGCTGGAGCAGCGCCTGGCGCGGGCCTGGGCACCGGTGTCGCATCTGCAGGCGGTGGCCGACAGCGAAGCGCTGCGCGCGGTCTACGGCCCGGCCGAGGAAAAACTCACTGAGCACGCGATCGAGCTGGGCCAGAACCGCGCGCTGTACGCGGCGGTGCAGACGCTGGCCGATGCGGCGGATTTCGCCGCCTTGCCGCGGCCGGAGCGCGCGCTGGTCGAACATGCCCTGCGCGACTTCAGGCTGTCCGGCGTGGCACTGGCCGAGCCGGCGCGTTCGCGCTTCCGCGAGATCGGGGTGGAGCTGTCGCGGCTCTCCACCGAGTTCTCCCATGCCGTGCTCGATGCCAGCGAGGCATGGCACGAACACGTCACCGACGAGCGCGACCTCGCCGGCGTCCCTGCCTCCGGCCTCGCCGTGCTGCGCCAGTATGCGCAGGATCAGGATCTGGACGGCTACCTGGTCACGCTCAAGCAGCCCAGCGTGCAGGCCGTGCTGAACTACGCCGACCACCGCGGCCTGCGCGAGCGGGTGTACTGGGCCTACCAGACCCGCGCTTCGGACCAGGGTCCGGATGCGGGCAAGTTCGACAACAGCGAGCGCATCGAGAAGATCATGGCCCTGCGCCACGAAGCTGCGCGCCTGCTCGGCTTCGCCAATGCGGCGGAGGAGTCGCTGGCCACCAAGATGGCCGCCTCGCCGGCCGAGGTGCTGGAGTTCCTGCACGACCTGGCCGCCCGCGCCAAGCCCGTCGCGCAGCGCGAACTGGCCACCCTTCGCGAGTTCGCCCGCGCCGAACTGAAGCTCGACACGCTCGAACCGTGGGATGTCGCCTACGCGTCGGAGAAACTGCGCCAGCGCGAGTACGCACTGGACGAGGAGCAGCTCAAGCCGTACTTCCCGCTGCCGGCGGTGATCGACGGCCTGTTCGGCCTCGCCGGAAAACTCTACGGCATCACTCTCGCCGCCCGCGACGACGTCGACGTGTGGCACCCGCAGGTGCGCTACTACGACGTGCGCGATGCCGCCGGCAAGGTGTTCGCCGGCGCCTACGTCGATCTCTACGCGCGCAACGGCAAGCGCGGCGGCGCCTGGATGGACGTCTGCCGCGCCCGCTTCGACGACGGCGGCCAGGAGCAACGGCCGGTGGCCTTCCTCACCTGCAACTTCGCGCCGCCCACCGAGGGCAAGCCGGCCCTGCTCACCCACGACGACGTGCTGACCCTGTTCCACGAGTTCGGCCACGGCCTGCACCATTTGCTCACCGGCATCGCGCTGCCCTCGATCGGCGGCATCGACGGCGTGGAATGGGACGCGGTGGAACTGCCCAGCCAGTTCATGGAGAACTTCGGCTGGAATCGCCAGGCGCTGGACCTGTTCGCGCGCCACTGGCAGACCGGCGAGCGGCTGCCGGACGAGCTGTTCGAGCGCATGCTGGCCGCGCGGCATTTCCACGCCGGCCTGTTCCTGGTGCGCCAGCTGGAGTTTGCGTTGTTCGATTTTCTGCTGCACCTGGAGTACGAGCCGTCCCGCGGCGCCCGCGCGCTGGCGGTGCTGGAGCAGGTGCGCAAGCAGGTGGCGGTGCTGCATCCGCCGGCATGGCAGCGCTTTCCGCACGGCTTCAGCCACATCTTCGCCGGCGGCTACGCGGCCGGTTACTACAGCTACCTGTGGGCTGAACTGCTGTCGGCCGATGCGTTCGGCGCCTTCGAGGAGGCTGCCGGACAGGGCGGCAGCGTGATCGACCCGGTCACCGGCGACCGCTTCCGCCGCGAGTTCCTCGCCGTCGGCGCCAGCCGCCCGGCGCTGGAGAGCTTCATCGCCTTCCGCGGCCGCAAGCCCGAGCCGGAGGCGCTGCTGCGCAGCTACGGCCTGGCATGAGCCGACGAAAGCATCGTCGGCAACCGATGGCGTCAGGAGTCACGCATGTCGACCGCAGCATGGATGCCGGATCGCGCTGCCCCGGCTGGTGTGCGCGGAGAGCCAGCGCGATCCGATCTTGGTCTGCCCGGCGGTGGCCCTTGCCAGCGCCGGTACCCTCAAGGCCGCGGCGCCACCACGCGGTACTGTTTCCGCTCGCCGTAGCGTGGCGAGTTGTGCTCCACGCGGGCGCAAAGCCTGCCATCGCCACACGGCACCACGTCGGCATGGTTGACCGCCTCCAGATACGTCACCTGCGCCCGGAGCCGGGCATAGCGTGCCTGATAGAAGCCGTAGAGACTTTCGTACGTGGCGGCCAGGCTGATCAGGCTCAGCGCCAGCACGGCGCCCAGGCCCCAGCGCATCCATCGGCGCTGCGAAGCCATCTCGGCCTGCACCGAGGCAAGCGCGCGGGTGGCCTGCTCGGCCTCGGCCGCAGCCACCTGCACGCGCTGGCGGAAGTGCTCGGCGGGCGCACCCAAACCCTCGCGTACCGCCACGCCGGCCTGGCCCGACAAGGTCTGCAGTACGCCATCGACCTTGTCCTGCAGCATGGCCGGCAGGTGTTGCAGCAGTTCCCCCTGCTGCGCCTCGATGCGTTGGCAACGCTGTTCGAAGCGGCTGATCACGACACTCAAGGTGGCCGCCAGCGCCGTCAGCTCGTCCTCTTCCGTGGGGTAATTCCTGTGGTTTGATCCCTTGCCGTTGTCCGTCGCGGCGCTTCAGCGGCCCATCGACTGGCCCTGCTGTTGGGGCTGGGCCAACTGTTGCATGACCTGGTCCCGCTGCACCTGTGGTCGGGCGGTCACCTGCTCCATTTGCTGGTAAGACTGCGCCGGCGGCGTCTGCATGGCCTGTTGCACGTCGATCATGCTGGGCGGCGCCAGCACGTTGTCCAGTGGGCCGCGGTGGCCCTGGCTGGCCAGGATGCCTTGTTGGTCGGCGCCGAACTCCAGTCGATCCACGCGGGGCATGCCACGTTCCCGCGCATGCAGGGCCACGGCCGCGGTCAACGGATCGATCCGGGCGCCGGAGGGGTAGATGCCGGCACGGGCATGCAAGTCGATGAGCTGCTTGCGGATGCTCTGGTTGAGGGAGTGATCGGGGTGACCCCACTCGCGTGGGTCGCGTGGCGACGGCGGGCCGGCCAGGGCGTTCTCGTGTGCCAGCCGCGCCTGGCCCTGCGCGAAGAACGCGCGGCCCGCGGCGGAATGGGCAAACGGCTCGATTTCCTTGCGCAGCACGGTCGGATCGGGGTTGTCCAGCGCCTCGATCATCCGGTTCATCCTGTGCAACGCCTCGCGCACGGCCGGTGAGAATGTCTTGTTGATCACCGCGTTGGCATCGGCCGGTTTGGCCGATGCCGTCGGTACTGCGGCATGCGCAGGCGATTGCCGTTCCTGTGCGGCAGCCAGCGATGCCCGCTGCGCTTGCAAGGTGGCATCCAGCTCCTGACGCACCGGGCCGTCGGCCAGGTTCCGGCCAAACAGCCGCCCCGGGGTGCTCCACTGGCCGGCGTCGTCGCGGGTGTAGGCATGTCCGTCGGAGGCACGCAAGGTGGTCGCCGGGGTATCCCGCGCCTCGGCGATGGCCTGCGGCACCGGCCCGAACTGCTGCCAGCCGCTGCGCTCGTAGACGGCCTGATAACGCTGCGCGATCGCGTGCCTGGACTGCGCCAGGTTGGCGACGATGGTCTGCGCGGCAGCCTGGTCGAGCTGCGCCGCACGGGTCGAGCTGGCGACCTCGTCATGCGAGCGGGTCAGGCCGTGTTCGAGGATTTGATCGGTGACGTGGCGCGACCACGCGCGCGTTTGCGCATCGCGGATCCACGGCGCATCCTGACCGACGCTGGGCGTGTCGTGCGGACTCGCCGGCTGGCGGAACGGATCGCGCGGCGTCGGCGCATAGTCCAGCGACAGTTCCACCGCCCTGTTCGATGCCTGATACGTCAGCCGTTGCGCCAGCGCCGGATCGGCGTGGACAGTGCGCGCGGGTTGACCGGACAAGCCGTCCATCCCGTATACGGCGGCGCGCGGTGCTGGCTCGCCCGTGGCCACTTCCCGCGTCCAGCCCCGCCCGGGCTGGTCCGGGTCCAAGTGCCAGGTCATCCCCTGCGGATCGGTCTGGTTGTAAATGGCGTGCTGATCGTAGGCATCGGCCAGCTTGCTGCCGCCGATCGCGCCACCGATCGCACCGGCCGTGCCGATCAGCAAGTCGAACGGTCCGGTTTCCGAACCGGCCATGCCGAGCACCTGTGCGCCCAGCATCGCGCCACCGAATGCGCCCAGATTGCGGCCCGCGAAGTGCATCGCTTCGGACTGGGCGCCGGTGAGGTTGCCTTGCTGGCGCAGGCCGGAAACACGCGAGCCGGTGGTAGTGGCGTCGTAGACCACAGCGGCGGCGGGCACGATGCCAGCGCTTCGCATCAAACCGGGTGACAGGCCGCGCGCGCCTGCTTCGGCCATGGCGATGGGTTCCGCGGAGACAATTGTCGCGGCGGGTGCCGGAGGCGCCAGCGGAGCTCGCACAAAGCCGGCGTCGCTCAACGCCGCCGCCCCGACGAATCGGGAACCGTCCAGACGCAGCGTCGTGGCTGCCTCGCGCGAAACCGCCACTTGGGTAACCTCTCCGGCGGGGCCGTCGGGCAACGCGAAAATGCCCTTCTTTGCGGCATCGACAAAAGGGGTCTGCAATTCGGTGACCACCGCCTTCATGCCATCACGCGCGTTCAGCGCCTGCCATGACGACAAGGGTCGACCGGCCAGGCTGCTGGCTTGATCGACATGAAGAATCACGGGTATTTCGGCCTGACCAAGCACCCGCTCGACATTCGCCGCCGAGGCGACCACCACGACATGACCACGCACCGAGCCGGCAAATTCAGCCGAAGCTTCGCCCCACAGGCTGTTTTTCACCGAGAATGGGGAGTCGGGCGGGGCTTTGCCGTTGCCGTAGAGGAAGTCCCAGCTGGATTTTTCTACTTGATCAAGGGGGATGCCTTGTTCTTTGAGAATTCGCTGCGTCGAATCAGCAATGGCATCGTATACGCGCTTGCTGCCAAGAAACTGGGCGCGTGGCGTGTCATTGATGATGGACAGCCCGGTCTTGTGTGCCAGCTCCTTGGCGATGACTTCCGACCGCACCTCGCCCACCTTGCCACTGTAGAGAATGGCGCCTTCGCTCCGGGCTTGAACCGGGAATGCCTTGGCAACAGCACGAATATCATCGAGCGATTGCGCGGCCTTGATCTGATCGATCTGGCGGGAATAGTCCGTCATGACACGGCCTCCTGCCTGAGATTCGTCCACGCGTCGCGGAAGATGATTTTTCCCATGAAGTGCGACTTTGCGGTCTCCATAAGAAGCAAAGGCCTTTCTTCAAACGTATGGCCTGCTCGGATAAGCCGCACGATTAGTGAGCGAATAATATCCAACTCGCCTTCGGTATAGGCACCACGGGCCCTGGGATGGGGGTTACCTACGTTTTCCTCCATGCCATAACCGAAAGAGACGACTTCGATGTTGTAGTCGTTGTCGTTGGGAAGAAATGCGTGCGCAATTTCGCCGTAGATGACCCGGCCTTGGAATTCCAAGGCATATACCTCATGCCTACACTCGTCGCCGCCGCGAATACCACCCACAAATCGCGCCCTGCCCTCCGAAAACTGCTGCCAACCGAAGGGCTCTTCGTAATCCTTCACGTCCTTGCTCATCACCGTTCCCTCATGTCGTGATCTGATGGTGCATTGGTCGCTGAACGATGCATCAGCGATGCCGTGTAAATCCCTTCCACCACGAGTTTACGAAACACCGGTCGAGTTCGCACACCGAGCTTCGAGCCTCTGTTGTGCCTGCAATCCATCGTTGGCTACCCGTGGGTTGCCTGTCCGAATCGGGCGGCGTTGGCGATAAATCAAGTGCCCAGAAGCCTGGCTCGCGGCGTGTCGTTGATGATCGACAACTCAGTTTTGTGTGCCAGCTCCTTGGCGATGACTTCCGAACGTACCTCGCCCACCTTGCCGCTGTAGAGGATGGCGCCTTCGCCTTGGGCCTGGACGGGATTGGTGTTGGCAACTGCGCGGATCTCGTCGAGCGATTGCGCGGCCTTGATCCGCTCGATCTGGCGAGAGTAGTCCGTCATGACACGGTCTCCTGCCGGAGGTTCGTCCACCCTTCGCGGAAGACGATCTTGCCCTGAAAGTGGGCATCGGGATATTCCACCAAGAGGACGGGTTTATCGTCAAAATGCTGACCTGCCCGAATCAACTGCACGATCAACGAGCGAACAGTCTCCAACTCCGCTCTGGTATAAGCACCACGCGACGTTGGTTCGGGAATCCCCACGTTCTCCTCCATGCCATAGCCGAAGGAGACCACTTCGATGTTGTAGTCGTTGTGATTGGCGAGGAAAGTGCGCGCAATTTCCCCATAGACGACCCGGCCTTGCAGTTCCACGGCATAAACGTAATGACCGCGTTCGTCCCAACCGCGGATACCCCCCACAAACCTCGCCCTCCCCTCCGGAAACTGCTGCCATTCAAAGGTCTTTTCGTAATAGGCCATGTCCTTGCTCATCACTGTTCCCTTGTGTCGTGATCTGATTCAAGCGCGCTGCGAGTGACCGGCGCGTCGCCGATGCCGTACGGTGATCCTTCACCACCGATTCCAGGCAATCGGAGTCTACGCAATCGCAGTTGAATCCGTACACCGAGCATCGAGCGCCTACGCTGCCTGCGGCAGGTTGTTTGCTCCCGCGGGCTGCAGGTTCGGATCGCGCGGCGTCGGCGCATAGTCCAGCGACAGTTCCACTGCGTGTACCACGCGTGATACGTCAGCCGCTGCGCCAGCGCCGGAGCGGCGGTGACCGTGCGCATCGGCTGACCGGACAAGCCGTACGGGCCGTAGACAGCGGCGTGGGGTTGCCAGCTGATCCGCGTCGGCCTCCCGGGCTCAGCTGTGCCCGCGTTCGTTCCGCTCGAAGCGGCGATTCATCGGTTGCTCATCGACCGCTTCCATCCGGCACCGTACCGGCACCGACCGAAGCAGGCGGCGGTCGAAATCCACCGACGCCGGTGCCGGCGAAAAGCCGCCCGAAAAAAAGCCCGCCGAAGCGGGCTTTCCTTCAGGAGCTGAGTTTGTGCGACTCAGGCAGCCTGGACTTCCTCGGCCTGCAGGCCCTTCTGGCCCTTGGTGACGATGAACGTGACGCGCTGACCTTCCTGCAGGGACTTGAAGCCCGTGCCCTGGATCGCGCGGAAATGCACGAACAGGTCATCACCGCTTTCCGGCGTGATGAAGCCAAAACCCTTGGCGTCGTTGAACCACTTGACTGTACCGCTCTGACGATCCGACATGTAACGTTACCTTTGAAGCATGGATGATTTGCGGCTCGGAGCGATTGCACTTGACCGCAAGATGGGCAAGTGAACCGGGTGCTCCGGACGGCTTGCCCGCGCAGCATACACTGGAAATCGCGATTTCGGTGGCTTTCCTGCACCGAAGTATTGCGATCGGCGCGAACCGTTCAGCCGGCCCGCCGGACCGATCGGGGCAATCCTTTACAATATCCCGATGAAAATCGCCTCCTGGAACGTCAACTCGCTGAAGGTGCGCCTGCCGCATCTGGGCCAGTGGCTGGCCGACGCACAGCCGGACATCGTGGCGCTGCAGGAAACCAAGCTGGAGGACGCGAAGTTCCCGGTCGACGAGCTGGCCGCCGCCGGCTACCGGGCCGTGTATTCGGGCCAGAAGACCTACAACGGCGTGGCGATCCTGGCCCGTGAGGCGCCGGTCGACGTGATTACCGACATCCCCGGCCTGGACGACCCGCAGCGGCGCATCCTCGCCGCGACCATCGGCCCGCTGCGCGTGGTCGACCTGTACGTGGTCAACGGCAAGGCGGTCGGCGACGAGAAATACGCCTACAAGCTGGACTGGATGGCCAGGGTGCGCGAGTTCCTGGCGCGCGAGCACGAGCGCCACCCGAACCTGGTGGTGCTGGGCGATTTCAACATCTGCCCCGACGATCGCGACGTCTACGACCCGGTGGCCTGGGGCAAGGACATCCTGTGCTCGCCGCCCGAGCGCGAGGCACTCAAGGCGATCACCGACCTGGGCCTGCACGACAGCTTCCGGCTGTTCGAGTCCGAGCCCGGGCACTACAGCTGGTGGGATTACCGGCAGGCGGCGTTTCGCCGCAACATGGGCCTGCGTATCGACCTGATCCTGATCGGCGACGCCCTGAAACCGGCCGCCAGGGCGGCGGGGATCGACCGGGAACCGCGGCGCTGGGAGCGCCCGTCCGACCATACCCCGGTAACGCTGGAACTGGACATCTGACCGAAATGACTGCAAAGAACGAATGGCCCAGCTCGCTGGACGACCACGAACTGGACGAACTGGACCGCTACCTGCGCGCGCATACCGGCGAGGGCGACCTGCTGCTCGACGGCGTGCACGGCCTGCTCTCGGCGCTGGCCGTCGGCCCGCTGCTGGTGCTGCCCGAGGAATGGCTGCGCGAGGTGCTGCACGAGCCGTTCGAGGACGAGGACGAAGGCAATCGCGTGCTGGCCCTGCTGGCCAAGCTCAACGATTCGATCAGCGCCGAGCTCGACGTGGATGCCTACGAGCCGATCCTGGGCGAAGTCGAATCCGAGGCCGGTCCGATGCTGTCGGCCGCCGGCTGGTGCGAGGGCTTCAGCCGCGGCATCGACCTGCGCGCCGCCCTGTGGGAAGGCCGCCTGGCCGAAGATCCCCAGCTGATGGAGCTGCTCGGCCCGGTGATGGCGTTGGCGGTGGACGAAGGCATCCTGCGCGCCGAGGCCGAGTTCGAAAAGCTCAGCGACGACGAATACGACGACTGTCTGGGCCAGGTGCCGGCGGTGCTGCAAGCCGTGAACCAGTACTGGCAGGCCAACCCCGCCACCGAGGCGGAAGTGGAAGCGATGGTGCGCCAGCACCAGCCAGCCAGCGATAGCGAGGCCGCACCGCCGCGCCAGCGCAGCGGTCACTGGGTGCATTGAGGGCCGGGATTCGGGAATCGGGATTCAGGATTCGGAGTAAACCCATCGCCCGCGAGCGGGCTGCTGCTGCATTTGGCGAGGTCATTCGTGACGGAACTCGGCTTGTACACCCCGCTCGACACGTTGAAACCGGTTGCCGCCGACATCTGGATCGTCGACGGCCCGGTGGTGGCGATGGCGGCGCTCGGCATGCGCATGCCGTTTCCCACCCGCATGACGGTGGTGCGGTTGCCCGACGGCGGGCTGTGGTGCCACTCGCCGATCGCACCCGACGCGGCGCTGTTCGAGGCGATCGATGCGCTCGGGCCGGTACGCCATCTGGTGTCGCCCAACCTGCTTCATTACGCCCATATCGCCGCGTGGAAGCAGCGCTACCCCCACGCCACGGCGTGGGCTTCGCCCGGGGTGCGCCAGCGTGCGGCCAGCCAGCGCATCGACGTGCATTTCGACGCCGATCTGGACGACGCGCCGCCCCCGGACTGGGCCGGCAGCATCAAGCAGATGTGCTTCCGCGGCAGCCGCGTGATGCAGGAATTCGTGTTCCTGCATGACGCCAGCGGTACGCTGATCCTCGCCGACCTGATCGAGAATTTCGAACTCGACAGGCTGCACGGCCCGATGCGCTGGCTGGCACGGCTGGGTGGCGTCCTGGACCCCGACGGCAAGGCGCCATGGGACATGCGCCTGACCTATCTGGGTCGCAAACGCCAGGCACGCGCTTGTCTGGCGCGGATGCTGGCGTGGCAGCCGCGGCGCGTGGTGCTGGCGCACGGGCGCTGGTTTCCGGACAACGCCATGGCCGAGTTGCGCCGGGCCTTTCGTTGGCTCGACTGAGCCGGTGTCGCGCCAGCGAAACGATCCGTTCCGGTGACACTGCTTGGATCGGGGCACGAATCGGACCATCTTGGCGGGCATGTCTTACCAGCCGGAGAACCCCATGAGCGATCGCACCATCACCCGCCGCATCCGCGGCACCGACACCTCCGACGGCGCCGGCGTGAAGCTCAAGCGCATCATCGGCCAGCCCGGGCTGGACATGCTCGATCCGTTCCTGTTGCTGGACGAATTCCGCTCCGACAGCGCCGATGACTACATCGCCGGCTTCCCCGAACACCCGCACCGCGGCTTCGAGACGGTCACCTACATGCTCGCCGGCCACATGCGGCACGGCGACAACCATGGCAACCGCGGCGACCTCACGCCGGGCAGCGTGCAGTGGATGACCGCCGGCCGCGGCATCCTGCATTCGGAAATGCCGCAGCAGGAAAACGGCCTGATGTGGGGCTTCCAGCTATGGGTGAATTTGCCGGCGAAGGACAAGATGACCGCGCCGCGCTACCAGGACATCGCCCCGGAGCGGATTCCGGTGGTGCATCCGGCCGACGGCGTCGAGGTCAAGGTGATCGCGGGCGAGCTGGCCGGCGCCACCGGACCGGTCGAAGGCATCGCCACCGCGCCGGTGTATCTCGACGTCAGCCTGCAGCCCGGTGCGCGGTTCGCGCTGGCGTTGCCCGTCGGCCACCACGGTTTCGCCTACGTGTTCGAGGGCGAATCGGCGCTGGTCGGTGGCGAACGGCTGCAACGCAGCGAGCTGGGCGTGCTGTCCGATGGCGAACAATTGCAGCTGGCCGGCGGCGACAAACCCTCGCGCCTGCTGGTCGTCGCCGGCAAGTCGCTGAACGAACCGGTGGCCCGCTACGGTCCGTTCGTGATGAACACCCAGGCGCAGATCCACGAGGCGATCGCGGATTTCCGGGCGGGCAAGTTCTAGAAGAAGGAACGCGCTTGCCATCAGCGCTCCCATGGTTCGCAAGCAATGCCGGCGTGAAATGCTCGCGTTCCTGCTGCTGGAACCGCTTTGGTCTAAGGAGCGCTGCGCTCACTCGCCGCGTCGAATCCCGAAGCACCACGGATGGGTTCGGCCGCACGACAACCGGATGCGCATGCGAACCAGACGGCACCATGAGGATAGTCGATCGTCATCACGAAGTGGCTGAAGATGTTGGCGCCCGCGGCACCCTCCACCTGTCTGTCGGTGAATTGCGAGATGGAGCCATGAAAATTGGCGTCGGCCCGTTCGGTGAACCAGATTGGGCCGATGATCCAGCCCGCGACCTGCATCGTCGGCACCCCGATTATGCGCGTGGCATGGTGTTCTCCGAACAGGTCGTCACCCGCCTCGACCACCGGCCAGCCCGGATGCTGTCGATGCCATCGTTCCAGCATGGACGTGGTGATGTAGGAGGTAACACCCACGCCGTGGACTATGGGTGCCTGGCTTGCCGCTTCACCCGCTACGAGGGCTTGCCCGTCGCGCCCGTGTCCAGCAGCAGGTCAAGCGGCTGGCCGGCGACTTGAACGCGCAAACGCGCGAAGCCGGTACCCCAACCTCCGGCGCTGTTGCGCTGGTAGCCGAGGGCGACCCGGTGCATGCCGGCATCAGGCTTCCAGTCAGCAGATTCGATCCACAACTGCCGTGCCGGATAATCAAAGGTCCAGATATGCCTAGGCATGTAGCCGGCGCCAATGATTCCGTCCTTGCCGGTGACTTTGCCAATGCCCGACACGACCAGGGCTGTCGCGTCGCAGGGCGTATCGACAGACTTCGGCCAGCCCTTTCCGGGTGCGAAGGGGATCGTGGTGACCACTTCCAGTGTTTCCGCACCCAGTACGCACCGACTGGTCTGAAGTCCGAGGCGGGAAACCGTCGCCGGATCGATGACGTAGAAACCGCTTCCGCCTGTACCTCCGCTATCGACCAGAAGCTGAAGCGTCTTGCCTTCGGTGGTGGTACCCACCGCGTAGAAATGCCCCGCTTCATAGCTGGTCGGCACGATCTGGCGGGAGGACGGACTTGCGTGCGCGCCGACCGTGGCGGCCAGTGCACTGGTCAGGAGGAAAGGCAACATGCGTGGGCTCCTTGCCGTGGCGGGTGTCGCGGCAATCGTTGCAGAAGCCTTGCGCAACTGCCAACAGAAGCCATTGCGAAAGAAATCACCCCTTCACGCTCCCCAGCAACAACCCCTGCAGGTAATGCCGCTGCAGCGCCAGGAACAGCACCAGCACCGGCAGCACGGTGACGACCGAGCCGGCCATCATCAGTTCGGTGTCCTCGCTGTGTTCGCGCACCAGCGAGGCCAGCGCCAGTGGCAGGGTGTAGTGCTCCTGGCCGGTCAGCACGATCAGCGGCCACATGAAATCGTTCCAGGCGGCGAGGAAGGTGAACACGGTCAGCGTCACCATCACCGGCTTGAGCAGCGGCAGCATGATCTGCACGAAGATGCGCCACTCGCCGGCGCCGTCGATGCGCGCCGCTTCCAGCAACTCGTCCGGCACGCTGCGGGCGAACTCGCGCACCAGGTAGATGCCGAACAGCGTGGCCATGCCCGGCACGATCGCGCCGGCGTAGCTGTTGACCAGGCCGGCATATTTCAGCAGCAGGAACAGCGGCAGCATCGCCACCTGGGCGGGGATCAGCAGCGCGCCGATCAGCGCGCGGAACAGGCGCTCGCGCCCGGCGAAGCGCAGCTTGGCGAAGGCGTAGCCGGCCATCAGGTTGCACACCAGCGCCAGCGCGGCGATCGCGCCGGAGATCGCCAGGCTGTTGAGCAGGTAGCGGCCCATGCCGGCACGGGCGAACAGCGCACGGTAGTTGTCCAGCGTGGGTTGCGCGGGCAGCAGCGGCGGCGGCAGCGAGCTGGCGCTGCCGGCCGGCATCAGCGAGGCCGACAGCATCCACAGCAGCGGCAGCACGGCCACCGCGGCGCAGCCGAACAAGGCGCCGTTGACCAGCCACCGGGCGAGGCGTGGGTTCATGCCGCCGCCCCGCGTCGCGCCAGTCGCAACAGCAGCATGGTCACCGCCAGGATGATGCCGAACAAGGCGAAGGCGACGGCCGAGGCCACGCCGAAGTTCCACCACTTGAAGCCGTCGTCGTACATCAGGTAGAGCACGCTCGTGGTGCTTTGCAGCGGCCCGCCTTCGGTCATCACGTAGGGCTCGGCGAACAGCTGGAAATAGCCGGCCACGGTGAGCACCATCACCAGCACCATGGTCGGCCGCAGCATCGGCAGGGTGATGTGGCGGAACTGCCGCCAGCGCGAGGCGCCGTCGATGCGCGCCGCCTCGTACAGCTCCGGCGGGACCGCCTGCAGGCCGGCCAGCAGGATGATCATGTTGTAGCCGAAGTTCTTCCACACCGCGAAGGCGATGATCGTCGGCATCGCCCAGTGCGGATCGCCCAGCCAGTCCACCGGGTTCAGCCCCAGCACGGCCAGTGCATGGTTCACCAGCCCGTACCTGGTGTTGAACAGGTAGCGCCAGATCACCGCCACCGCCACCACGGTGGTCACCACCGGGGCGAACAGCACGGTGCGATGGAACGCCTTCATCCGCGCCAGCGGCGAGTTGAGCAGCAGCGCGGTGCCCAGCGAGGCGCCGATCGACAGCGGCACGCCGACAACCACGAAGTAGAACGTGTTGCCCAGCGCGGTCCAGAACAGCGGCCGCTGCAGCAACTCCCCATAGTTGTGCAGGCCGACGAAGCGCAGGTTGCGGATGTCGGCCAGCGCGTACAGGTCGTAATCGGTGAGGCTCAGGCCCAGCGCGCCCAGCACCGGCACGAAGAAGAACACGCCCAGCACCAGCAGCGCCGGGGTGAGGAACAGCCAGGCGGTGCGCCCGCGGCTCATCGCGCGCGCCCGGCGCGGTCGAGCATCCAGCGCCGCTTGGCCAGGATCGCGTCGGTGCGGCGGTCGATCTCGGCGGCGGCCTGGTCCACGGTGAGCTCGCCGTGGGCCGCGCGCGCGGCGACCAGCTGCATCTCGGTGACGATGCGCTCCCATTCCGGCACCGGCGGGGTCGGCTTGACCCGTTCCAGCTGCTCGTGGAATGCCTGTACCGCGGGATCGCCACGCAGCGCGTCGCCCCGCCACGCCGAACGGCGCGGCGGCATGTCGCCCAGCAACGCGTAGAACTGCTGCTGCACCTCGGGGCGCGACAGGTATTCGATCAGCAACCAGGCCTGCGCCTTGCGCGGCGAGTGGCGAAAGATCACCAGGCTGGAGCCACTGGCGATGCCGGCACCGGGGCCGTGCGGACCAGGCAGCGGCGCGGTCGCCCATTCGTCCTGCCGGGACGCCGGGAGGCGTTGGCGGAACTCGCCGATGTTCCACGGCCCGGAGAAGTAGAACGCGTACACACCGCGGCCGACCTCGGCCCATGGGTTGGGCACTTCGGTGTTGGCCAGCAGCGGCGCTTCGTGGCGCTTGAACCGCTCCACGTAGAACGCCAGCGCGCGCTTGAATCCGGCGCTTTCGAAATTGCCGTAGCGGCCGCCGTCGCGCAGCAGCGGTTCGTCCTGCTGCAGGGCCAGCGACAGTAGCTGCTCGAACTCGTTGGTCGGCAGCAGGATCGCGTAGTGATCGGGCGCGGCCTGCGCCTGCAGCGCGGCCAGCTGCCGCGACCAGGCAGCCCAGTCGCGCGGCGGCGCGTCGAAGCCGGCGGCGGCGAGCAGGTCCTTGCGGTAGAACAGCAGCCGCGTGTCGACATACCAGGGGATGCCGACCAGGGTGCCGTCGATGCGGTTGGTGGCCCAGATGCCGGGAAAGTAATCCGCCGGCTGCACCACGCGCGAACGTTCGACGTACGGCTGCAGCGGTTCGAGCGCATCCAGCGCGCACATCTCGGCGAGCCAGGTGTTGCCCAACTGGGCCACGTCCGGCGTGGTGTCGCCGGCGATCGCGGTGAGCAGCTTCTGGTGCGCCGCCTTCCACGGCAGTTGCTGCACGTCGACGCGGATGTCCGGGTGTTCGCGCTCGAACGCCGGCATCAGCTGCGCCACCGCCTCGCTCTCGCGGCCCATCGCCCAGAAGGTCAGTGTGTGGCGATCATCGTGATCTCCCCGGCAGGCAGCGATGCCGACCAGCAACAGCGCCGGCGCCAGCAGTCGCCAGCGCCGCCGGCTCACGGTGTGGCCGCCGCCCGTGACAGCCAGCCGCCGCGGAAGCCGGCCTGCTGCAGGCCCTTGCGCACATACGGGTTGCGCTTCATCACTTTCCACACCAGGCCGCTGCGCCAGTTCTCCAGCATCAGCAGGATCGGGCCCTGGTCGATGCCCAGGTACTCGGTGTCGACCCAGCCGAAGCCGGGAATCACCAGACCGGTGCGCAGCGGCGCGTCGGGATCGCGCAGGGTCAGGTTGAACGCGTCGCGGAAGCCGTACTTCGCATAGATGTATTTGCCGTAGCGCTGTTTCATGTGCAGGAACTCCGGCACCACCAGGTCCGGCGCGAAGGCGATCGAGCCCAGCGCTGCCGTGGGCGCGATGGTACCGTCATCGACCACGTGGCGCAGGCCCACGCCGCGCGCGGAGTAGCCGAAGTAGCGCCGCTCGCGCCCGTCCGTGACGATGCCGAAGTGGCCCGGGCCGTTGCTGGCCGTCAGCCCCCACAGGTTCTCGCCGTAACCGGTCCAGCCCGCCGGATTGGCGATCGCGTAGTTGCGTTGCGACAGCACCGCATGGCGGCCGTTTTCGAAATAATCCGAATCGTGCTGGCGCATGAAGTCGTCGCGGATGCCGCGGAAGTCGATCCACGCGGCGCTGTACTGGTGGCCGAACAGCGGCCCGAAGGTCAGGAAGGTTTCGCCGTAGAGCGTGCCCCAGTAGCGCGGGTTGGTGCGCGTCCACGCGTGCCACGCCGCGGGCTGCAGCGGATGGGTGGGCGAGCCCAGCGCCAGGATGTAGAGCAGGTTCGCCTCGCTGTAGCCCTCCCAGTCGTGCGGGATGAACTTGCCGCCGGGGGTCCAGCCCATGCTGACCAGCGGCGGGCGTGCCTGCATCCACGGCCAGTCGACGCGCTTGTAGAGCATGTCGGCGAGCGCGCGAATCTCTTTTTCCGGCGGCGTGTCGCGGTCGTAGTACGACTGCGCGAACAGCACGCCACCGAGCAGCAAGGTGGTGTCGATGCTGGACAGCTCGACGCCGCGACCGTGGCGCAAGCCGGTCTGCATGTCGAGGAAGTGGTAGTAGAAGCCGCGGTAGCCGGTGGCGTCATCCTCGCTGGCGTTCTGCGGCGAGTCGGCGAAGAAGCGCAAGGTCACCAGGGTTCGCTTGACCGCCTGGTCGCGGTTGATCCAGCCCCGTTCGGCGCCGATGCCGTAGGCCGTCAGGCCGAAACCCACCGCCGCGATGCTGGAGAACGACTGCCCCGGCCAGTGGTCCGGTGCCAGCCCGTTGACCGGATTGGCGGTGTCCCAGAAGAACTGGAAGGTGCGGTGTTCCAGCTCGTCCAGTTGCGCCTGCTGGTCGGCGGGCAGGGCGGTGAAGGCCAGCGGCGCGTGGCGCGTGGCGGTGGTGGTGTCCTGTGCCGCGACGGGCGCGAACGCGCCGAAGGCGGTAAACGCCAGGGTCAGGACCAGCGTGGCGAGGAGAGAGCGGAAACGTCGAAGAACCATGGGTACAGCCTGTCGTGAAAATGCGGCAGATGCAGGCGCGGTGGCCGCCCGCGGCGAGTCGTGTCAGCCGGCCCTGGCGATCGCGCAGTGACGATCGATGAAGGCCTGGTGGCTGGGCATCACCTCCACACAATCGGCCATCAGCCGGGCCACGTCGTCGACGAAGCGGTACAGGTCGGTCTCAGGCACCTGGTCGACCAGGGGATGCCAACTGCGCGGCACGATGCCCTGGCCGATCATCACCTGCACCCAGCTGATCTCGGCGAACAGTTCGTCGGCGTTGCGGAAGAAGCGGCCGCTGTCGGCGAACAGGTCGATATTGTCCTGCAGCGACGGCGGCACCGACATGTGCTGGCACTGCTGCCAGAACGGCGTGTCCTCGCGCTCGGTGGCGTGGTAATGCAGGATCAGGAAATCGCGGATGCGCTCGGTGTCGAACTTCAGCTGTGCGTTGTAGCGCTCGCTCAGCACCGGGTCGAAACCGTCGCGCGGGAACAGGCCGAGCAGGCGGGTGATGCCCATCTGGATCAGGTGGATGCCGGTCGATTCCAGCGGCTCCATGAAGCCGCCGGACAGGCCGATCGCGACCACGTTGCGGTTCCACAGCTTGCGCCGCATGCCCGCCGTGAAGCGCAGCTGGAACGGCTCGCCCAACGGCCGGCCCTGGATGTTGCGCAACAGCGTGGCGGTGGCCTCGTCGTCGCTGATGTAGGCACTGGAATAGACGTGGCCGTTGCCGGTGCGATGCTGCAGCGGGATGCGCCATTGCCAACCGGCGGCCTGCGCGTTGGCGCGGGTGAACGGCGGCGGTGGACCGACGCTTTCGGTGCGCACGACGACCGCGCGATCGCACGGCAGCCAGTCCTTGAACTCGATGTAGCCGGTGTGCAGCGCCTGTTCGATCAGCAGGCCGCGGAAACCGGAGCAGTCGATGAACAGGTCGCCGGCGACGACTTCACCGCCTTCCAGCACCACCGATTCGACAAAGCCATCGTCGGGCCGCAGCTTGACCTCGGCCACCTTGCCCTCGGTGCGGCGCACCCCGCGCGCCGCGGCGTACTCGCGCAGGAAGAGCGCATAGCGGGCGGTGTCCATGTGATAGGCGTACGGGATGTCCGCCAGCGGCGAATCCCGCGGCACGTCGCTGGCCGAAGACATGAACTTGCCGCGCGGCGCGGCCAGCGTGTGCACGGTGTAGTCGCCCAGCGGCCCGGCGCGGCCGGCGCGGGCGGCCTTCAGCCAGTACTGGTGGAACGGCAGCAGGCCCAGGCCGCGACCGATGGTGGTGCCGAAGCCGTGGATGTAGGAATCGCCGAGGTGATGCCAGTCGTTCAACTGGATGCCCAGCTTGAAGGTGGCGCTGGTCCGGCGGATGAACTCGATCTCGTCGATCTGCAGCAGGTTGTTGAACAGCTTCAGGTGCGGCACGGTGGCCTCGCCGACGCCGACCGTGCCGATCTCGCTCGACTCGACCAGGCGCACCGCGAGCTGAGCGCCGAACGTGCGCGCCAGCGCGGCGGCGGTCATCCAGCCGGCGGTGCCGCCGCCGACGATCACGACGTTCCTGATGCACGATTCGGCCATGGCGGTTCCGGTGTTGGCGGACGCGACTGCGTGGTCGGTGCGCGGCCCGACCGGCGGGCCGCGCGAAGAATGCCGGCGTGCGGCCGTCTCCGGCCGCACGCCGCGTGGCTCAGAACTTCATGCCGATCTCGAACTTGATCGTGCGCGGCACGAAGGTGATGTTGCCGGTGGGGTTGTAGGTGACCGGGCTGAGCGTGCCGATCGTGTTGTTGGGGAACATCAGGTCGCTGTAGTTCTTGAAGTTGAAGGCGTTCATCAGATCCAGGCGGCCATAGAAATCCAGACCGTGCACGTCGAAGTGCTTGGTCGCCTGGAAGTCCACGCTGCGGTAGCCGAAGATCTTGCCGCCGAGCAGGAACTTGCCGTTGCCCTGCGGTTCGGTGCCGTAGGGTGCGCAGCGACTGCCGCTGGGGAACAACTGGCCGGATGCGCCGGAGTAGCAGGCGAAGCCGTTGAACGGGATCGGCGTGGCCAGGGTCAGCTTGGCCGACACGGTGATGCCCCACGGGCCGTCGATCACGCCGGTGGCCACGAAGCGGTGCTTGGCCGCCGCGTTGGACAGGATGTACGGGTAATCCTGGATCGTCGCCGCGTCGAACGCGTAGTGTTCGTTGATGTCGCGGTTCTGCTTGGCGTCGGTATAGGTGTAGGCGAAGGTGGCGCCCCAGCGCGATTCGGGCGTGTACGGCTTGGTCGCCGACAGCAGCACCTGGGTGGTGCGCGTGCCGATGCCGTTGTTGCCCACGATCAGGCTGCCGAAGCCGGGCACGCCGTTGCCCCACGGCTGGCTGGCGTTCTTCCAGAAGCTGCCGTCCGGGTAGCGGTTGCCCAGCGTGAAGGCAAAGCCGTCGTGGCTGATCACGCGGGTTACCGTGGCGTCGGTCTGCCAGTCGCCCAGGCGGTTGGCCATGCCGATGCTGAACTGGTCGGAGTACGGCGCCTTGAGGTGGTTGTTGAGCACGTCGATCTCGGTACCGGCGTTGCTGGCCGAGGCCAGTTGCTGCACGTTCGACAAGCCGTTGAGGTAGGCCGGATCGAACGGCACGCACGGCGTGCGGCCCTGGTAGCACAGTCCGGTGACCGGGTCGGCGAAGTAGAAGCGGAACTGCGGCAGCGCGGCCTTGGTGGTTTCCAGCTGCAGGTAGTTGTAGAGGTCGCGGTCGTAGGAGCGGCCGGCGCCGCCGTGGATCACGTGTGCCTGGTCAGCATCGATGTCGTAGGAGAAGCCCAGCCGCGGCTGCCACTCGCCCTTGTAGGCGCTGCGGTTGTGGCCGTTGCTGATGTAGTCGTTGACATCGATGCCGCCCTTGGCCAGCGACTGCGCGTAGGTCTGTCCGGCCGGTGCGTTCGGGTCCTGGCTGTTGAACGCCGCCACCACGTTGGCCGGGGTGACGAAGTCGAGATAGGACGGCGTGCTCTCGTAGTCCCAGCGCACACCGAGGTTCAGGATCAGGTGCTCGTTGATCGCCCAGTCATCCTGGATATAGGCGCCGAACTGCTTGTCCTTGGTGGTCACCGTGGGCGACAGTCCCAGGCCGGTGACCGGCTTGGTGAAGAACACCTGATAGGGCTGCGCGTTGGTGCCGGTGGGCGTGACGTCGTAATAGAACTGCGGATTGACGTCGGCCGCATCGGCGGAGTGCAGCGTGACCCACTTCTGCTTCACGCCCAGCTTGATGACGTGGTCGCCGTGCCACTGCAGGTCGTTGAAGGTGAGGTTGTCCTCGATCGCCGGACCCTTCTGCCCCTTGTTCTGCGTGGCCAGCGGGTTGGCCGCGCCGGTGTTGATCAGGGTGGCGGTCTGGTTGGCCGCGGGCTGGTAGGTGTAGATGGCGCCGTTGCCGTAGTTCAGCGCGGTGGGCGCGTAGTTGGAGTCCTCGTAGGTGGCCAGCAGTTCATTGAAGTACGAATAGCCGCTGTGCTGCCAGCGCAGGTCGTAGCGCTTGTCGTCGTTGACCACCGAGAAGCTGGCCGATTTCGCGTTCTGGCCGCCGATGCCGCCGCTCTGGTCCTCCTTGCGGATCTGCGCGCTCAGCTCGAAGCGGTCGCGGTCGGTCGGCTCCCAGTCAACCTTGCCGAAATACAGGTTCTCGGTGAACGGGATGTTGGCCGGGCCGAACTGGCTGGCGATGTCGGCCGGCAAACCGGGAATCGCCGGCACCGCGTCGGCCGCGGGCACCACGGTGATCGGCCGGTCGAAGCGCTTGCCTTCGTAGGTGATGAAGAAGTGCGCCTTGTCCTGCACGATCGGCCCGCCCAGCGCAAAGCCGAACTCCTTCTCGTCCGAGGGCGTCTTCTTGTTCGCCGCGTTCTCGCTCGGCGTGCGCGCGCGGTACTTGTCGCTGGTGTAGCGGCCGAACACCTCGCCGTGGAACTCATTGGTGCCGGACTTGGTCTGCGCGGTCACCGCGGCGCTGGAGATCTGGCCGTACTCCGCCTTGTAATTGGAGGTGATCACCTTGTACTCGCCGATCGCCAACTGCGGGAACGGGTTGCCCTGGGTGGCGAACTGGCCGCTGGGGCCGCCGAACAAGTAGCTCTTCTGGCCTACGCCGTCGATGTAGACGTTGGTCGAAGCGTCGTTCTGCGCACCGCCGCGCAGCGAGGTGTTGCCATTGGAACCGACCGAAAACACCATGCCCGGCACGGTGTCGGCGAACTCCAGGAAGTTGCGCGTCAGCTGCGGAATGGTGTCGATCTGATGCAGCGACACGGTCGAGCCCACCTCCGGCGTGGTCACGTCGGGCAGCACGCTGGCCGTCACCGTGACGCCGCCGAGCGTCACCGCGTTGGCGGCGCTGGGCGCCGCGCTGGTGAAGTTCAGGGTGGAGGTGGAGGCGACCGTGAGGGTCACGGTCTGTGCCGTGCCCGGGCCGGCGTCGATGCGCCAGGTGCCTGGCTGCAGGCCGGTGATCGCGTAGCTGCCGTCGGCGCTGGAGGTGGTCTGACGGGTGCTGCCGGTGGCCGGGTTGACCGCGGTGACCTGGGTGTTCGGCGCCGCCTTGCCGCGCAAGGTGGCGTACGCGGCCTGTGCGAACGAGGTGCCCGGCAGCGCCACCAGCGAGGTGACGGCGGTGCCGATCAATCCGGCCAGCAGGTTCTTCTTGAATTGCGTTGAGGTTTTCATCGCTCCCCTCCCCGGGCAGCTTGCTGAGACGTTCAGGAGTTCTTTTCTGGTTTGTTTCCGCCGCAGGTGTCGCGAACCACGATTTCAAAACCGAGCGTGTCGGCGGAAGGTGTTTCCTGCCCGGGGTGTTCGACGACGTCGGCCAGGCGCTCCAGCGCGAGACGGCCGAAGTCGGCAATGCGCACGCGCACCGTGGTCAGGGCCGGTGTCACGTAGCGGGTGATCGGGATATCGTCGAAGCCGGCCAGTGCGATGTCCTCCGGCACCTGCACGCCGGCGTCCTTGAACGCCGCCAGGCAGCCCACCGCCATCATGTCGTTGGCGGCGAACACGGCCGCCGGCCGCTTCGTCCGCGCCAGCAGCTGCTGGCCGGCGCGATAGCCCGATTCCTCGGTGAAGTCGCCGGCCACCACGGTCAATGCCGCGCGCGGGGCGTATCTGGCCATCGCCTCGCGATAGCCGCGCTCGCGTTCGCTGGCGTCGAAGTTGCCGGGCGGCCCGGCGATCAGCGCCACGCTGCGATGGCCGGCCTGCAGCAGGTGCCGCACCATCGCCACCGCGCCGCCGTGGTTGTCGATGTTGATCACGTGGAACGCCGGCCCGCTCACCGCGCTGTTGAGCAGCACCACCGGCAGCGCCTTGGGCAGGTTGGCGCGCAGGAACGCCGTGTCGACCCGTTCGGACAGGATCAGCAGGCCGTCGACGCGCCCCTGCATCGAGCGCACCGCCGCGGCCGCTTCGGTCGCGCCACCGTGCGAGCTGGATACCAGCAGGTGCAGGCCGCGCGCACGCGCCGCCAGGTCGATGCCGCGGATCAACTCGGAAAAGAACTCGCCGTACAGGTCGGGCAGCAGGGCGCCGACAGTGTGCGTGCGGCGGGTGATCAGCATGCGCGCCGCTGCATGCGGGATGTACTGCAGGCGCTCGGCGGCGGCGTGGATGCGCGCGCTGGTGGCCGCGGTGACGCCGCCGCCGCCATTGAGCGCGCGCGACACCGAGGCCACCGACACCCGGGCCTCGCGCGCCACGTCTTTGATGGTTGCTGCCGCCATGGGAATGTTTCCGCCGGGTTCGCCAACCCTTGGGTGGCGCCAACGTAAACGTTTTCATGCGGACTTGTAAAGGGCTTGTTGCGGCGACTTGTGCTGCGTCGCAGCAGCGCGCAGGCGGCAGCCCGGCGGGAAATCCCGGCGAAACGTCAGAGCGGCCCGCTTGCCGCTCCAGGCACTGCCTTGCTGCGCCACGGCAACGGTATACGGCGCCGACGGGCCGGCGTGGCCGATCGGCCGCCCCCTCGAACGTGACGGACGCCACGCCCCCGCGCCTTGGCTGCGGATACCCCGTGTTTTGGCAAGTTCGATGCTTGATTCCCGGGGAAGGAGGAAAAGCGGGCCGCGCGCGACCGAACCGGAGTGAAAACTGACGCAGCGCGGCCGTTCGTGTCCTCCCGTGTCGTCGACAGCTTCACCGATCCGGCGACGCGCTCTTGACTTGTTTTCGGCGTCTTGTTAAAGATTCATCCGCGCGTTAAACCGCGGTTAAGTCACACAGAGTCAATCGATTGTATCCTTCAGTTCCAGTATCAGACGAATAAACCAATCTCAAGTTACTGATTTCACGACCATGACCATGCTGTCCACCCTCATCGTTGCCTTGCTCGCCGTGCTGCTCGCCAGCGCCGTGCGGCGCGTGCCGGAGGGTCTGGTCTACAGCATCTACCGTCATGGCAAGCCGCGCCGGCTGCTGCCGGCCGGCACGCACCTGGTGCTGCCGCTGCTCGACCGGGTCGCGCACAAGATCAATCTGTCCGGCCAGACCCTGCAGCTGCAGGCGCCGCTGGGGCCGCGCGACGTGCGCGGCACGGTGTACTGGCAGGTGCTGGAGCCGGAACGCGCCGACGCCGTGTTCGAGCAGGTCGACCAGCTGATCCGCCATGGCGCGCAAGCCGCGCTGCGTGACGAACCCGCCACCGAGGCGGTCGATCGGCGCGATCTGGGCGCGCGGGTCAAGCAATCGTTGAATCACGTGCTGCGCGAGCGCGGCATGATGGTCACCCGGGTCGATCTCGACGCCGCCTGAGCATCGCATCGCGCCAGGCGCCCGCAGAGCGCCGCGCCGCAGGGGATTTGCTCCACTTCGAGCCCGCTTCGGCGGGCTTTCTTTTGCCCCGGCTGCTGGCGTTGCGGCGGGCTTGCCGGGATACTTGCCGACCGCTTTCCCACAGGACTGATGGCCGATGGCCGCGCGCGACGCCTTGCAGGCACAACTCGAACAGGGCATTGCCGCGCTGGGCGTGCAACTGCCTGCCGATGCGGTGCCGCGCCTGCTCGACTATCTCGCCCTGCTCGAACGCTGGAACGGCGCCTACAACCTCACCGCGGTGCGCGAACCGACCGAGATGGTGACCCGCCACCTGCTCGATTCGCTGGCGATCCTGCCGTTCGTGCAGGGCCACAGCCTGGCCGACCTCGGCACCGGCCCCGGCCTGCCCGGCATCGTGCTGGCGATCGCCGCGCCGGGCCGGCAGATCCTGCTGGTGGATTCCAACGGCAAGAAGGTGCGCTTCCTGCGCGAGGCGATCCGCAGCCTGAAACTGGAGGGCGTGCGCGCCGAACAGGCACGGGTGGAAGACGTCGCCGGCCAGTTCGACTGCATCACCGCGCGCGCCTTCGCCAGCCTTGCCGACATGCTGGCCTGGGGCGGCCACCTGCTGGCACCGCAAGGGATCTGGCTGGCGATGAAGGGGAAGCTGCCGGACGACGAGTTGGCAGGGATCCCGGACGGCTTCATCGTGCGTGCCACGCACGAACTCCATGTGCCCGGCCTGCCCGCCGAACGCCATCTGCTGGTGCTCGGTCGCGCGTAGGACGGTACTGCCCGTCGTTCCTCCCCGGCACCAAGAGCCGGCGGGCATTGCCCGCCCTGCACGCCGGTCGTCGGGCGTGCCGGTGGACGGCTACTCGTCCAGCACCGCGCCGTTGCTCGCGATCACCTGCGCGTAAAGCTTCGCGCTGGCCTTGGCGGTGCGCTGCTGGGTGGCGAAGTCGACGTGGTAGAGGCCGAAGCGCTTGGCGTAGCCCAGCGACCACTCCAGGTTGTCCAGCAGCGACCAGGCGTAATAGCCCTGCACGTTCACCCCTGCGGCGATCGCGGCATGCAGCGCGCGCAGGTGCTTGCGCAGGTAGTCGCAGCGCAGCGGGTCGTCCACGGTGGCGCCTTCGGCGACCGGCGGGTCGTAGAAGGCGGAGCCGTTCTCGGTGATGTACAGCGGGATGTCGCCGTAGCGCTGCTTGAACCAGACCAGGGTGTCGGTCAGCCCCTGCGCGTAGACCTCCCAGCCCGTTTCGGTGTGGGTGCGGTTGGGTTGGCGCACCGACACCGCGCGCAGCGGATACGCGTCCGGGTCGTGCCGGACCACCGCGCGCGTGTAGTAGTTGATCCCGACGAAATCGACGCGCTGGCGGGTCAGCGCGAAATCCTCTGCCGGGAAATCCGGCCATGCGGCACCGAAGATCTCCTTGAGCTGCTCCGGATAGCTGCCCAGCAGCGCGGGGTCGGCGAACTGCCGGTTCATGTAGGCGTGCGCGCGAGCGGTGGCGGCCATGTCTTCGGCGCCTTCGGAATACGGGTATTTCGGCTCGATGTTGAACACCACGCCGATCTCGTGCCTGCCGTGCGCGCGATAGGCCTGGATGCCGGCGCCGCTGGCGCGCATCAGGTTGTGCGCGGCGATCGGCGCCTCGTACTTGTTGCGGTGTCCGGGCGCCAGCGCGCCGTGCAGGTAACCGCCGTCGGTGACCACCCAGGGTTCGTTGAGCGTGGACCAGCGCGGCACGCGGTCGTCCAGCGCCTTGAACATGACCTCGGCGTACTCGGCGAACCAGTGCGCGCTGTCGCGGTTGAGCCAGCCGCCGCGGTCGTCCAGCGCCGCCGGCAGGTCCCAGTGGAACAGCGTGGCGTTCGGCGCGATGCCGTGCTCCAGCAGCTCGTCGACCAGCCGCGAGTAGAAATCCAGCCCCTTCGGATTGACCCGGCCGGTGCCCTCGGGCAGCACGCGCGCCCAGTTGATGCTGAAGCGGTAGCCATCGAGGCCCAGCGCCTTCATCAGCTGCACGTCTTCACGGTAACGGCGGTAGTGGTCGCAGGCGACGTCGCCGGTGTCGCCGTTGGCCATCATCCCGGGCGTATGCGCGAAGCGCTGCCAGATGCTGGGGCCGGCGCCGTCGGCCAGCGGCGAGCCTTCGATCTGGTAGGCGGAAGTGGCGGCGCCCCAATGGAAACCGTCGGGAAAAACGAATCGGGGTGCGGTCATGGGGTTCCCTGAGAGGTTGTGCTCTTTCAACCTCGAAGCCCGGCCATGGATGGCCGGACGCGGATCGGGCACGCAAGTGCCTGATTCGCGTGAGCGAGTCCGGGCGTGTACCGGACTCGCGATAGAAGAAAACCACAGGAAGTGGTTTTCTTCACAAGCTCTGAGGCCCGCGCTTTGATGTAAACGCTTACATGGGCAGAATAGCCCAATGCCCGCCGGCCTGCGAAGCGCCGGCGCCGCGGCCGAGCCGGCCACCGCTGTGGAGATGCCGATGGCCGAGGTTCAACTCGATCGCCTGCGCAAGGTCTACCCCGACGGCCACGTCGCGGTCGCCGGCGCCAGCTTCACCGTGGCCGACGGCGAATTGCTGGTGCTGGTCGGGCCGTCCGGCTGCGGCAAGACGACCTTGCTGCGCATGATCGCCGGGCTGGAACCGATCAGCGACGGCACGCTGCGCATCGGCGGCCGCGTGGTGAACGAGGTGGCGCCGAAGGACCGCGACATCGCGATGGTGTTCCAGAACTACGCGCTGTACCCGCACATGACGGTGGCCGAGAACCTGGGCTTCGGGCTGAAGCTGCGCGGCCGGCCGCGGGCCGAGATCGCGCAGAAGGTGGCGGTAGTGGCCGAGTCGCTGGGGTTGCAGTCGCGGCTGGCGGCGCGCCCGGCCGCCTTGTCCGGCGGCCAGCGCCAGCGGGTGGCGCTGGGCCGCGCGCTGGTGCGCGAGCCGCAGGTGTTCCTGCTCGACGAGCCGCTGTCCAACCTCGACGCGAGGCTGCGCCTGTCGATGCGGGTGGAGATCGCCCGGCTCCACCGCCAGCTCGGTGCCACCATGATCTACGTGACCCACGACCAGATCGAGGCGATGACCCTGGGCCAGCGCATCGTGGTGCTGGATGGCGGCGTGATCCAGCAGATCGACACGCCGATGGCGCTGTACGACCGGCCCGCCAACATGTTCGTGGCCGGCTTCCTCGGCAGCCCGGCGATGAACCTGCTCCGCGGCACGCTGCGCCGGCACGAGGGCTGGCGGCTGGGCTGCGCCGCGGGCGAGCTGGTGCTGGGCGACCTTCTGCCCGATCCCGCCTGGGCGGCCTGGTGCGATCGCGAGGTGGTGCTGGGCGTGCGCCCGGAACACCTGCAGCCGGACCCCGCCGGTGCGGCCTTGCAGGCGCGACTGGAGGTGGTCGAGCCGGTGGGCAACGAGGTCTTCCTGAACCTGCGCTTCGGCGACCAGGTGCTGGTGGCGCGGGTACCGCCACGCCCCCTGCCCGAGCCCGGCAGCCTGGTCGCGCTGGGCCTGTCGCATCCGTACCTGCACCTGTTCGATGGCGCCAGCGGCGCGCGGATCGGCAACTGAGCCCGGATCGCCCAGCAGCGTGATCCCCGCCGCCACCGGCGGCAGAGCGGTCCGGCCGGGGCAGGCAAGCCCGGGCGGCAATGCTAATCTAGCCGTCCTTCGCGAACGGAATGCCTTCGATCCATGGCCCGCATCATCGCTGTCGCCAACCAGAAGGGCGGCGTCGGCAAGACCACCACGGCCGTCAACCTGGCCGCTGCGCTTGCGGCGGCCAAGCGCAAGGTATTGCTGGTGGATCTCGACCCGCAGGGCAACGCCACCATGGCCTCGGGCATCGACAAGCGCCAGATCGGCCCGAGCGGCTGCGAGGTACTGCTGGAAGAGGTGGAGATCAGCGCGGCGATCGTGCCCACCGAGGCGCACTACGACGTGCTGCCGGGCAACGGCGACCTCACCGCCGCCGAGCTGAAACTGATGGACGCGCTGGCCCGCGAGCACCGCTTGAAGGACGTGCTGGCCAAGGTCGCGGACAAGTACCACACCATCCTGATCGACTGCCCGCCCTCGCTCAACCTGCTCACCCTCAACGCGCTGACCGCCGCCGACGGCGTGCTGATCCCGGTGCAGTGCGAGTACTTCGCGCTGGAGGGCCTGTCCAGCCTGCTCGACACGGTCAAGGCGGTGCGCCATCGGCTCAATCCGAAACTGGAGATCGAGGGCCTGCTGCGCACCATGTACGACGTGCGCAACAACCTCGGCAACGAGGTCTCCGCCCAGCTCACCCAGCACTTCGGCGACAAGGTGCTGCGCTCGATCATCCCGCGCAACGTGCGCCTGGCCGAGGCGCCGAGCCACGGCCAGCCGATCCACCTGTACGACCGCAGCTCGCGTGGCGCGATCGCCTACATCGGCCTGGCCGGCGAGGTGATCCGGCGCGAACGCGGGCTGCCGCCGCGCGCCGAGCCGGCCGACGAGGTCGACTCCGCCGCGCATGGCGACCACAACGGCGTGCTGCTCAAGGCACCCGCCGCCAATCACCAGGACTGAGGCATGGCAGCAGCGAAAAAACGTGGATTGGGACGCGGGCTGGACGCCCTGCTCGGCGGCGACGGCGAAGGCACGCCGTCGGTGCTGGCGCAGGAGGGCGAGCTGCGCACGCTGCCGATCCAGCAAATCCAGCCCGGCAAATACCAGCCGCGGCGCCACTGGAACGACGAGGCGCTGGACGAGCTGGCTGCCTCGATCAAGGCGCAGGGCCTGATCCAGCCGGTGGTGGTGCGCGAGATCGGCAAGCACCGCTACGAACTGATCGCCGGCGAACGCCGCTGGCGCGCCGCGCAGCGCGCGCAGCTGGGCGAGATCCCGGCGCTGATCAAGCAGGTGGCCGAGCAGGCCGTGCCGGCGATGGCGCTGATCGAGAACATCCAGCGCCAGGACCTCACCCCGCTGGAAGAAGCCGATGCGCTCAAGCGCCTGATCGAGGATTTCGAACTCACCCACCAGCAGGCCGCCGACGCGGTGGGGCGTTCGCGCGCCGCGGTGTCCAACCTGCTGCGGCTCACCGAGCTGCCCGAGGCGATCAAGAAACTGCTCGACGACGGCAAGCTGGAGATGGGCCACGCCCGCTGCCTGCTGACCCTGGACGAGTCCATCGCCGTGCCGCTGGCGCGCCAGGCCGTCACCCTCGGCTGGAGCGTGCGCGAGCTGGAGGAGGCCGCCCGCCGCGCGCAGACCGCGCCGAAGGGCAAGGCCCGCCACGCGCCCGCGCGCGATCCCAACATCAGCGCGCTGGAGCGCGAACTGGGCGAGCGCTTCGCCACCCGCGTCGAGCTGGCCCAGGGCAAGGGCGGCCGCGGCAAGCTGGTGATCCACTACCACAGCAACGACGAACTCGACGGCATCCTCGGCAAGATCCGCTGACCTTGGTGAAAGATGAAACGCTCCGGGCCGGTCTATCTGGCAGTGAGTTCCCGACAACGTCAATTCGAGGCGCTGACCCGCGCGCATGCCGGCGACCTGTACCGCTTCGCCTACTGGTTGTGCGGGCAGGATGCGCTGGCCCAGGATCTGGTGCAGGAGACCTTGCTGCGCGCGTGGAAAAGCCTCGACGCGCTGCGCGAGGCCGAGTCCGCCAAGCCGTGGCTGCTGACCATCCTGCGTCGCGAACACGCGCGCCTGCATGAGCGCAAGACACCGGATACCGTCGAGCTGGAAGACAACCTCGCCGAGGACGCCGCCTGGGCCAGCCCCGAGCGCCACGGCGATGCCGCCGAACTGCGTGAAGCCATGTCCCGATTGCCGCACAAGTACCGCGAACCGCTGCTGCTGCAGGTGCTGGGCGGCATGAGTTGCGACGAGATCGCCGCCGAGCTGGACCAACAGCCCGGCGCGGTGATGACCCAGTTGTTCCGCGCCCGGCAGAAGCTGAAATCCATCCTGCAGGGCGGCCGCCCGGAGGCGCAGCATGGATTGCCTTGAGTTCCGCCGCCGCCTCGGCGCCGAACCGCACTCGCGCGCTGCCGAACTGCTCGCCCATCGCGACCGCTGCGCCGCCTGCGCCGCCGCGTGGGAGCGCGCCCAGGCCTTCGAGCGCGAACTGCATGCCGCCTTCGAGGTGCCCGTGCCCGAAGGCCTCGCCGAGCGCGTGCTGCTGGCCCAGGCCACCGGCGAGCGCCACCGGCAGACCCGTCGCCGCCAGCTGGCGTTCGCGCTGGCCGCCTCGCTGCTGCTCGCGCTCGGCCTCGGCGGCTACGGCTGGAAGCGGATGGATGCGCGCTCGCTGCCGGCGCTCGCCGTTGCGCACATGCCCGACGAAATCCACTCGCTCGACCTCGTCCAGCCCATCGGTACGCCCGCCATCGCCGCCGGCTTCGCCGTGCGCGGCGTCAGCCTGCGCGGCCCCGCCCCCGTCGACGTCACCTACGTGCACGACTGCCCGGTCGGCCCCTACAAGACCGTGCACCTGGTCAGCCGCGTCGGCGGCACTCCGGTCGCCGTGCTCTACCTGCCGCACAAGCAGGTGGCCAAGGCCAGCGACTTCCAACGTGACGGCTGGCATGGCCGCATCGTGCCGCTGCAACACGGCACCCTGGTGATGCTCACCGACCGTGGCGGCGCACGCCCGTTCGACGCGGTGGCACGCCACTGGCGGGTGGCGATCGATGGAGAGGGCGGCGCGCAGACTGCGCAGCGCCGCGCGGTCAACGAGGCGCCGGGCCGGTTGGCACCCTGAGTCTTCCAGGCACCTGATCAAAAGGACTCGCGGCGACCGGCTGGCGTCCATGCCCTTTCGTCCGCGCTGACACGACGGGCAGGGGACGCCCCGTCACCGGAACAACCGGCTCATCACGGCGTCCACCGAGATCCGCCCTGCTCCGAGCGCCACCAGGGCCAGCAACATCAACCCCCAGGCCTTGTGGTCATTGAAGTCGCCGCCGATCAGTCCGTGCCAGAGGCCGTTCGGCCACAGTGCCGGGTAGGAGACCACCGCGACGATGTTGTAGACGAACAGCACGGCGGCGACCACGCGGGTGCCGAGACCCAGCGCGAGGAACCACGGCAGCACCAGTTCGGTCCAGGTGGCGAGCGTGGCGGCCAGCGCGGGGGCGAGCAGGGGCACCTGGTATTCATTGTCGAACAGGTAGGCCGTGCCGCTGGGGTCATCCCATTTCACCGTGCCGGCGCGCCAGAACGCGAGCGCCACGAACACGCGGAACAGCAGCAGGGCGAGCGGGGTGAGCACCGCGAGTTGCGCGGTGAGACGCGACCAGCGGGCGATGGCGACGGTGGTGTTCATGTGGACGATTCCCGGATGAGTGGATGACGGATCACGCGGCGAGCAGCGCGTGTTCGAGCAGGGGGCGCAGCAGGGTTTCGGGCGGCGCCTGCGGGTCGATCAGCTGTGCGGCGGCGAGCGCCAGGTCGAGCGATGACTCATGCCGCAGCGCCTCCACGAACGCGGCCTGCGCAGGTGCGATGGCGCGCATCGCGACCTGGCTGCCTTCGCGCCACAGCAAGACGGATTGCGGCATGGCGGGGTCGATGGCGTCGTGTTCCGGCGCCTCCGCGCAACGCCAAAGATCCAGCACCGCCCAGGCGCAGGACAGCGCGCGCACGCACGGCCGCAGCCGCGGCGGGTGGTCCGCGTCGGCCAGCGCAGCGACCAGGGCTGCGGCATCGGCGGGCGTGGCATCGGCGGCCAGCGCGACTTCCTGGCGCAGCCATTCCAGCCGCGCCACGTCACCCAGCCAGGGCCACGGCGCGGTCTCCGGCTGCGCGGCCACGAACGCGGCGAAGTCGGCGCCGTAGTCCTGCAGGTTGCCGCTGCGGTTGCCGCAGTACGCGGCGTGGCGGGTGGCGAGGCCGTCGAAGCAGTCCTCGCCCAGCAGGGCTTGCAGCGCGGGAAAACTGGTGGCCAGCGCGTCGACGTGGATCGCGAGGTTGGCGTTCCGATAGATGCGCAGGCGGGCGGCGGGCGCGATGCCGCGCGCGGCGATCCACGGCTCCAGCGCGGGCGCGGCGCCGTCCACGATGGCGCCGGCGAACGCGTGCTGCAGCTCACGCAGCGAGGGCGGCGACGACATCGAGATGCTCCGTGGCAAGCCGTGCCTCGTCTTCCAGCACGGCGAAATCGGGCAAGTGCTGGTCCCATTCGATCAGGGTGGGTTTCGCGCCGAGGCGGGCCAGCGTGTAGCCGTACAGCGCCCACACGGCGGCATCGACGCGCTGGTCGTGCGAGTCGATCAGCAGTTCGCCGCCCAGCCCCTGCTTGCGGGTGAAGCCGGCCAGGTGCAGTTCGCCCACCGCGTCGGCGGGGATGCCGTCGATGAGGCGTTGCGCGTCGAAGCCGTGGTTGACGCTGTTGACGTAGACGTTGTTGACGTCCAGCAGCAGGCCGCAGCCGCTGCGCGCGGCGAGCGCGGCAAGGAACTCCCACTCGCTCAAGGTCGAGTGGCGGAAATGGATGTAGCTGGAGACGTTCTCCACCAGCACGCGGCGGCCCAGCGTTTCCTGCAACTGGCCCACGCGCGCCACCATCAGCTTCAGCGCTTCCTCGGTGTACGGCAGCGGCAGCAGGTCGTTGTAGTGGCGCCCGCCGATGGCGCCCCAGCACACGTGCTCGGATACCAGTGCGGGTTCGGCGCGTTGCACCAGCGCGCGCAGCGCGGCGAGGTGGGCGGGATCGAGCGCATCGGCCGAACCCAGCGACAGGCCCACGCCGTGCAGGCTCACCGGGTAGTCGCGGCGCAGCGCGTCGAACGCGTCCCACAGCGCGCCGCCGGCGCAGAACAGGTTCTCGCTGTGCAGCTCGAAGAACGGCACGGCGGGCCGGTGGTGCAGCACGTGCGCGACGTGCGCCGGCCGCAGCCCGATCCCGACACTCGTCGGGATCGGCTGCGCACGCACGGGGCGTGACGGGGGCACGGCTGTCAGCTCTTCTTCATCATGGCGTCGTGCGACATGGCGGCGTGGGCCTGCAGCGAACCGCCATCGAGCTTGGCGCACAGGCCGGCGGGTACCGCCACGAAGGCCTGCGGATCGCGCGCCTTGCTGTCCTGGCCCGCGCAGGAATGGCCCGGGGACTGGCAGTCGTTCTTCATCGCGGCGTTGACGCCGTAGCACTTCTGCGTGGCGCTGGCGGCCATCTTGTCGGCGGCGTGGGCGGTCGTGGCGGCGCCGAGCGCGCCGGCGGCGAGCAGGCTGAGCAAGGCGGAGCTGAGGATGGTCTGGGCTTGCATGGGTCTCTCCCGTGGATGCCGGACAATTCCGGCTGCGGTAGATGACCCGGTGGACGCGGATTTCATTACACCCGGTTTTCGCATCCGGTGCCGACGGTCCGTGCCGGCAGGCATTAAACTGCGCGTTCGCCGCCGTGCGCGGTGCCCGTTTCCGCTGAAAGGCCAGCCCCATGCCGCAACTTTCCGTCGTCGTCCCCGTGTTCAACGAGCGCGACAACATCCCGCCGCTGCTGGCCGAAATCGCGGCTGCCTTGCGTGGCACGGCCGACTACGAGGTGATCTACGTCGACGACGATTCGTCCGACGACAGTCGCGCCGTGCTCGAAGCGCAGAAGGCGCAGCATCCCGAGTTGCGCGTGCTGCATCACGTCACCCGCAGCGGCCAGAGCACGGCGGTGTGGAACGGCGTGCGCGCGGCGCGCGGCAGCTGGATCGCCACGCTGGACGGCGACGGCCAGAACGATCCGGCCGACATCCCGAAGCTGCTCGCCGCGCGCGACGCCGCGGCGGCCGAGGTGAAGCTGTTCGCCGGCTGGCGCACCACCCGCCGCGACAGTTTCAACAAGCGCATCTCCTCGAAGGTCGCCAACGCGGTGCGCTCGCGCATGCTGCGCGACGCCACGCCGGACACCGGCTGCGGCCTGAAGCTGTTCGAGCGCGAGGTGTTCCTGCGCCTGCCCTACTTCGACCACATGCACCGCTACCTGCCGGCGCTGGTCAAGCGCGCCGGCTTCCGGAGCACCAGCGTGCCGGTGGGCCATCGCCCGCGCACCGCCGGCGTGTCCAAGTACGGCATGCTGGACCGGCTGTGGGTCGGCCTGGCCGACCTGCGTGGCGTGGCGTGGCTGATGCGCCGGGGCAAGGTGACCGAAGTCGAGGAACTCTGACCTCGATCACGCGGTGTCGCCGCGGCGGTCGTATGCTTGTCCTGTTTCATTGCAGGAGAACGCCATGGCCCTCGCGATCAAGCGTGCGTACGAAGCGCCCGCCAGGGAGGATGGTTATCGCGTGCTGGTGGAGCGGCTGTGGCCGCGCGGCATGAAGAAGGAAGAGGTGCCGCTGGACCAGTGGGCCAAGGAACTGGCGCCGACCACGGCGCTGCGCAAATGGTTCGGCCACGATCCGGCGCGCTGGGACGGCTTCCGCCACCGCTACGCCAGCGAACTCGACGAGCTGGCCGAATACTGGCAACCGCTGGCCGAGCGCTCCGCGCGGCACCCGGTCACCCTGATCTACAGCGCCCGCGACGAGGAGCACAACGGTGCCCTCGTGCTGCGCGACTACCTGCAGCACTGGCTGCACACGCACGGGCCGCGCTGACCGCCTTGAGCATGGCCCCGCCCTTGCGCAGCGGGGAAGTCGAAGTGCCGTGCGGCCCGCTCAAGTCGCGCGCAGCGGCGTGCCCGTGCGCGGCCACTCGGCCAGCGCCTTGCGCGTCTGCAGGCGACCGCGCTCGATCAGTTCGCGGGCGCGGTAGAACTCGTAGACGCTGGCGATGTTGCGCGGCAGGGTGATCAGCAGGTCCGGCTCGTACGCGGCCAGGCGCAGCCGCGCCAGGTTGGCCTGCATCAGGTCCATCGCCTGGTTCAGCGTGTCGAAGGTACCGGGCTCGCGCGGCGGTTCCTCGCTGCGCGGCATCAGCCGGCTGATGAATTCGCCGATGCGGTGGCGATAGCCAGGGTCCTGTCCGGTGGCGCTCTCCTCCACCGGCGCGACGGCCGCCTCGACCGGGCCGTCCACGCTGACGGCGAACAGATAATCCGCCTCCACCCCGATCAGCGGCGTGACCGGCACCGGGTTGAGCAGGGCGCCGTCGACCATGCGGTGGCCGTTGAGGTGGTGCGGGCGGAACACGGTCGGCACGGCGATCGAGGCGCGGATGGCCTCGAACAGATTGCCGCGGCCCAGCCATACCTCGCGGCCGCGGTCGAGGTCGGTAGCCACCGCGGTGAACGCCAGCGGCAGCTCCTCGATCAGGGTGTCGCCGATCAGCCCGCGCAGCGTGCCGATGATCTTCTCGCCCTTGATCAGGCCGCCGCCGGAAAAGGACCAGTCGACCAGTCGCAGCACGTCGAAACGGGCCAGCGCGCTGACCCAGTCGCGGTAGACGTCGAGCTTGCCCATCGCGTGGATGCCGCCGATCAGCGCGCCCATCGAGCTGCCGGCGATCGCCACGATGCGAAAACCCTGCGCCTCGATTTCCTCGATCACGCCGATGTGCGCCAGCCCCTTGGCGCCGCCGGCGCCGAGCGCCAGCGCCACGGTGGGCTGGCGCTCGCCGGCTGGTTCTTGCGGCTCGCCTGGCGCGTCGGGTTCGTGGGTATTCATGCCGACATTCAATCACGAATCGTCGATGCCGCCGCGGCCAGCCGGCAGCGACGGCGGGCGAACAGCTGCGCGGGTTAGTATGACCGGGGCCGTGGCGGCAAGCCGACGGCGACACTCCACGGAAACCTGCATGGCCCCATCCCGACCCACCGCGACGCCCCGCCCCGCCCGCCTGCCCGCGCCGAGGCACGCTGCATGAACTGGCAGGCATGGGCCACGGTCGCGGTGATCGTGCTGGCGATGGCGCTGTTCGCCAGCGAGAAGCTGCGCATCGACCTGATCGCGCTGCTGGTGCTGGCGACGCTGGTGATCCTGGGCATCGTCACGCCGGTGGAGGCGCTCAGCGGCTTCAGCAACGAGGCGACGGTGACGGTGGCGGCGATGTTCGCGCTCAGCCTGGGCATCGAGCGCTCCGGCGCGCTCGATCCGCTGAGCCGCTGGCTGATGCGGATCAAGCGGCCGTGGGTGCTGACCCTGGCGCTGATGCTGGCGATCGCGCCGCTGGGCGCCTTCGTCAAGAACATTGCGCTGGTGGCCACCTTCCTGCCGCTGGCGCTGCGCGTGTGCCAGCGCACACACACCTCGCCCGGCCGCGTGCTGATGCCGATGGCCTACGCCGCGCAGATGGGCGGCGTGTGCACGCTGATCGGCACCTCCTCCAACCTGCTCGCCGACACGCTGGCGCAGAAGCACGGGATGGAGGCGTTCGGCGTGTTCGAGTTCACCCGCATGGGCGTGATCCTGGCGGTGGTCGGCATTGTCTACCTGATGCTGGTCGGCCGCTGGCTGCTGCCGCGCGAGATCGACACCCAGCTGCCGGTGCAGGAGGAGATCGGCAAGTACGTCACCGAGCTGGAGGTGACCGAGCAGTCCGCGCTGGTCGGCGGCAGCATCGCCGATGCGAAGCTGGGCGAGCGTTACGGCGTCTACCCGCTGGAGCTGCTGCGCGGCGAGCGGCGCATGTGGTCGCCGCGCAGCCAGGAGATCGCCGTCGGCGACGTGCTGCTGGTGCGCGGCGACTGGGGGAAGATCGAGGATTTCCAGCGCCGCGCCGGCCTGCGCAACGCGCCGGACCGCCGTTACGCCACCGGCGATGCCCGCTCGCGGGTGATGGTGGAGCTGATGATCGCGCCGGCCAGCCCGATGGAAGGCCGCCAGCTGGAGGAAACCGGCCTGCACTGGCGCTACGACGCGGTGGCGCTGGCGATCCACCGGCGCGGCCAGCTGCTGCGCGACAAGCTCAGCGACGTCAGCCTGGCGGTGGGTGACGTGCTGCTGGTGCTGGTCGACGACGAGGCGTTGTCCAACCTGCGCAACGACGAGGCCTTCATCGTGCTGAGCGAGCGCGAGGAAGCCCACCGCACTCCGCGCAAGGCGTGGTATGCCGCCGCGATCATGGTCGGCGTGGTGGTGGCCTCCGGCCTGCACTGGCTGCCGATCCCGATCGCGGCGATCTGCGGCGCGGTGGCGATGGCGCTCACCGGCTGCTTCGGCCGCAAGGACGTCTACGAGGGCGTGGACTGGAAGATCATCATCCTGCTCGGCGCGATCCTGCCGCTGGGCATCGCGATCGAGCGCAGCGGCCTGTCGGAAACGCTGGTGCAGATGGGGCTGGGCGTGGTCGGCGACCACGGCCCGCTGGCCGGCCTGCTGATGGTCTACCTGCTGACCGCCCTGCTCACCGAACTGATGGGCCACAACCCCTCGGTGGTGCTGATGGTGGGCATCGCCGTGTCGGTGGCCCACGCCATGCACGTGGACCCGCGCCCGTTCGTCGTCGCGGTCGCCTTCGCCGCCGCCACCTCGTTCGCCACCCCGGTCGGCTACCCCACCAACACCATGGTCTACTACGCCGGCGGCTACCGCTTCACCGACTTCATGAAGGTCGGCATCCCGCTGATCGCCATCTTCTGCGCGCTGTCGATGTGGTTGATCCCGCAGTTCTGGCCGTTTCGATAAAGCAAAGCGCTTCTTGCATTCGCTCCCTCTCCCTCTGGGAGAGGGTTGGGGAGAGGGTGCACGGATCCAGCGATGTTTCTTCGGAGCGGACCCCGATGAACTTTCACGCGAGCCCTCCCCTCACCTCAATCCTCTCCCCTCCGGGGAGAGGAGGCAAACGTGCCGTGCGGGAGTCGCCGCCTCGTGCATTCGGGGTGTGCGGATGCCGCCGAGGAGTGAATGTTCCGGTTATTGCCGAGCGTATCCGCTCAGCGCCAGCTGCAGCAGGATCTTCATCTCCTCGCGCAGCGGCAACGGGGCGACCACTTCCGCGTCGGGGCCGTACTTGAGCACGTCCATCAACAACTCTTTCGAGTTGGAGTAGGGCAGCTTCAGCTCGTAGCGGCCGTCGCTCAGCCATTCGCCCTGCTGCTGCGAATGCCAGTGCTCGTCGGAAACCCAGCGCGCGGCGTGGGCGGAGAAGCGGATGGTGGCCCAGGCCTTGGGCTTGCCGGCGAAAATGCCGTAGCTGGAAGCGAGCAGTTCGTTGAGCTCGCTGTCGGTGACGTCGCGGGCGGGTGCGTCCTGCGCCTGCGCCTCGGCGATGCGGTCCACCGCGAAACTGCGCAGCGCCTCGCGGTCGTGGTCCCACACGTCGAGGTACCAGTTGTCGCGGTAGTGGGTCAGCCGCTGCGGCGAGACCAGCCGGCGGCTGTCGGCATTGGTGGTGCGTGCGCGGTAGCGGAAGCGCAGCTGGCGCCGTTCGAGCACCGCGCCGGCGACCACGCGGAACACTTGCTGGTCGAGCTTGCGCTCGCCCCACGGGATCACCCGGATGCGTTCGATCGGCAGCGCCTTGCCGCTGCCCTGGTGCGACAGCAGGCCCTCGATGCGCGCCTTGAACGGCGCCAGCGTGCCGGCGAGCACGCCGGGGCCGGAGCGGCTGATCAGTTCGTTGAGCGCCAGCAGCGAGGCCAGCTCGTCGGAGGTCAGCCACAGGCCGGGCAGCTCGAACTTCTCGCCTTCGCCGGCTTCGTAGCGGAATGCCGCCTGGTCGGTGCCGGCGCTCTCGATCGGCGCGCCCAGCGCATCGCGCAGGAACGCCACGTCGCGATACAGCGTGGCGCGCGAGCATTCCAGTTCGCCCATCAGGCGCGACAACGGCACCGGATAGTGCGCCGATTTCAGCAGGCGATGCAGCGTCAATATCCGTTCGTAGCGATCCATTCGGCACGTCTCGGGCGGGGCACGTCCTAGCATGGTGGCGGCCGTGGATGGCTGCAAGTCGCACGCCGGGCCGGCGCATTCACTGCGAGTTCAAGACGGCCGGCTAAGGTACGCTGTTACCAAACTTTAACAAACGGATATTCGGCAATGAACAAGACCCTGATCGGCGGCCTGCTGCTGGCCGGTTTCGCCAGCTTCGCCGCCCACGCCCAGGACACGGAGAATCGCGGCGGCTGGAGCGGTTCGGGCGAATTCGGTTTCGCCTCGTCCACCGGCAACTCGCGCTCGGAGAACATCAACGCCAAACTGGGCCTGAGCCAGGAAAACGACCAGTGGAAGAACAACTTCTTCGTTGACGCGCTGCGCTCCAAGAGCGAGCAGAAGATCGTCGACACCAATGGCAACACGATCGAGCAGTTCAACACCACCGCCAACCGCTACGATGCCGGCGCCTCGGTCGGCCTCAAGCTCGACACGCGCAGCTACATCGTCGGCGCGGCCCGCTACGAGCACGACGACTTCGGCGCCAACCTGTGGCAGGGCACGGTCTCGCTGGGCTACGGCTATATCGCGCTGAAGGACGAGCGCAACGAGCTGTCGTTCGAAATCGGCCCCGGCTACAAGCGCTACCGTCCCGCCGACACCCAGGTGCTGGTCGGCAACGTGCTGGTCGCCCAGCGCCAGCCCACCGAAGGCGAAGTGGTGGCCCGCGGCCTGGTCAACTACAAGTTCAAGCTCAGCGCCAACACCGCCTTCGAGGACACGTTCCTCACCGAAGCGGGCTCCAAGAACACCTACATCCAGAACGACGCCGGCCTGGCCGTCAGCATGACCAAGAAGCTGGCCCTGAAAGTGGGCTTCCAGGTCCGCTACAACAGCGACGTGCAGCCGGGCGTGAAGCAGACCGACACGCTGACCACGACGAATCTCGTGTACAGCTTCTGAGCGCCGGATGGGCAGTGGCAGGGCGGGCACCGCCCGCCGCTCCCCCGCACGGGCGGTGGCGGGCACTGCCCGCCGTGGGTCGCTGCCGCATGGACTGCAGGAGCGTGACAGCGTCGGCTCACGTCCCCAGCAGTTTGCCCGCCCCTTGCGCGAGCAACGCCTGCGCCACCTGTCGACCGAGTGCCTCGGCCTGATCCGCCGGCGCGCTGCCTTCGGCGTGCAGCAGCTGGCCGCTGGCCGCGTCGCCGACGAGGCCGCGCAGGTGCAAGCCGTGGTCGCTGCGCATGCACCAGGCGCCGACCGGCACCGTGCAGCTGCCGCCCAGGGCGCGGTTCATCGCGCGCTCGGCGCTCACCGTGAGCCGCGTGTCGGCGTCGTCGAGCGCGGCGAGCAGGGCCAGCACCGCCGGATGCTCGTCGCGCGCCTCGATCGCGATGGCGGCCTGGCCCGGGGCGGGAAGCCAGTCCGGCGCGGCCAGTCGCGAGACGATGCGCGAGGCCAGGCCGAGGCGTTCCAGCCCGGCGCAGGCCAGCACGATCGCGTCGTACTGGCCGGCGTCGAGCTTGCCCAGCCGGGTGCCGACGTTGCCGCGCAGGTCGCTCAGCTGCAGATCCGGCCGCAGCGCGCGCAGTTGCGCCTGCCGGCGCAGCGACGAGGTGCCCACCCGCGCGCCCCGCGGCAGCGCGGCGAGGTCGGCGTAGTGGTTGCTGACGAAAGCGTCGGCGGCGTCGGCGCGGGGCAGGATGGCCGGCAGGGTGAAGCCGCTCTCGAGATCGGCCGGCACGTCCTTCAGCGAGTGCACCGCCAGCTCGGCGCGGCCTTCCAGCATGGCCACTTCCAGCTCCTTGAGGAACAGTCCCTTGCCGCCGATGGTGGCCAGCGGCTGGTCGAGGATCTCGTCGCCGCGGGTGGACAGCGGCACCAGCTCCACGCCCAAGCCGGGGTGCGCCGCGCGCAGCAGCGCGGCGACGTGTTCGGCCTGCCACAGCGCCAGCGCGCTCTTGCGGGTGGCGATGCGCAAGGTGGAAGGGTTCATTGGAACTCCGCGACGTTCGGCAAGGTCCCATTGTAGTTGACCGGCCCGGTGCGGCGTGGCCAGCCCGCGACGTTTGGGCGCGGTGGCTGACACGGTCGTCGCGGGCCGGCTACGATGTCGACAAACCCCTCGGAGTTCATCATGCAAAGCGGTAATCCGGCACTCAACAAGAACACCTTCCTCGACGCCGCCAGCGGTGCGGTGGTGTCGCATGGCGACGAGGTGATGACTCTCAACGGCACGGTCAACAAGACCGGCCTGCTGCTGATCCTCGCCATCGTCGGCGCGGCCTTCAGCTGGGGCCAGTTCAACGGTGCGGAGAGCCTGCCGACGATGGGCCCGCTGATGATCGGCGGCGCCATCGGCGGCCTGATCCTGGCCCTGGTCACCGTGTTCAAGAAAACCTGGGCGCCGGTCACCGCGCCGTTGTACGCGCTGGTGGAGGGCGTCTTCATCGGCGCGTTGTCGGCGATCTTCGAGATGCGCTACCCGGGCATCGTGATGCAGGCGGTGGGGCTGACCTTCGGCGTGATGGCGGCGATGCTGCTGGCCTATCGGAGCGGGCTGATCCGCGCCACCGAGAAGTTCAAGCTCGGCATCGTCGCGGCCACCGGCGGCATCATGCTGCTGTACCTGGCCAACTTCGTGATGGGCTTCTTCGGCCATTCGATGGGCTTCATCAACGGCTCCAGCGGCCTGGGCATCGCCTTCAGCGGCGTGGTGGTGGTGATCGCCGCGCTCAACCTGATCCTCGACTTCGACATGATCGAGCAGGGCGTGCATGCCCGCGCACCGAAATACATGGAGTGGTACGGCGCCTTCGCCTTGGTGGTGACCCTGGTGTGGCTGTACCTGGAACTGCTGCGGTTGCTGTCGAAGCTGCAGTCGCGCAACTGAGGCAGCACGACAGGCAGCAAAAAGGCGCGGGTGACCGCGCCTTTTTGTTTGCCGGGTGCGGGAATCGCATTTCACCCGGCGGCGGGATCACCGCTCATGCCACCGCCACCGACCCGTCCTTGCCCGCATGGTGGTCCGCCGCCAGCAGCATGTAGAACGCGGGCACCACGAACAGGGTGAACACGGTGCCGATGGCCAGGCCGGTGGAGATCACCAGGCCCATGTTGAAGCGGCCCGCGGCGCCGGCGCCGGCGGCGATCACCAGCGGCATCACGCCGAGCACCATCGCCGCGGTGGTCATCAGGATCGGCCGCAGGCGCACCGCCGCGGCGTGCTCGATCGCCTCGCGCTTGGACCTGCCGGCGCGCTGCGAGTCGTTGGCGAACTGCACGATCAGGATGCCGTGCTTGCTGATCAGGCCCATCAGGGTGACCAGGCCCACCTCGGTGTAGATGTTGAGGCTGGTGAACAGGTTGACGAAGATCAGCGCCCCGAACAGCGCCAGCGGCACCGAGACCAGGATCACCACCGGGTCGCGCAAGCTGTTGAACTGCGCCGCCAGCGCCAGGAACACGATGATGACGGCGAACAGCAGGGTGCCGCCGAAGCCGCCGGATTCCTGCATGAACTGGCGCGACTGGCCGGCGTAGTCCACGTTGTAGCCGCTCGGCGCCACCTCGTGCACCAGGTCGCGCAGGTAGGTCAGCGCGTCGCCCTGCGACATGCCCGACACGCCCGAGATGGTGGCCGAGTTCAGCTGCTGGAAGCGGTTCAGCGACTGCGGCACCACCTCATGGGTGACCTTGGCCACGGTGCCGGCCTGGATCACCGAGCCGTCCGGCACGCGCAGGTAGTAGTCCAGCACCTGCTCCGGATTCAGCCGGTCGGCCTGCAGCACCTGCGGGATCACCCGGTACGAACGCCCGGCGATGGAGAAGTAGTTGACGTAGCCGCCGCCCAGCGCCGAGCCCAGCGCGGCGCCGACGTCGGCCTGGGTCAGGCCCAGCGCGGCGATCAGGTCGCGGTCCAGGTTCACCGTGGCCTGCGGCTTGTCCACCTTGAGGTCCGAGTCGATGAAGTAGAACTTGCCGCTGGCCTGGGCCTTGGCCAGCACCGCGCTGGCGACCTCGTTGAGGTTGGCGAACGGTTCGGTGGTGGTGATCACCACCTGGATCGGCAGGCCCTGCGCGCCGGGCAGCGGCGGAAACTGGAACGCCGCCACCTGCGCGCCGGCGATGCCGTTCCACTTCGCCTGCAGCTCCTGCTGCAACTCGTGCGCGCCGCGGTGGCGCTGGTCCCACGGCTTGAACAGCACGCCGCCGATGCCCTGGTTCACCGTCGGCACGCCGGTCAGCTGGAACATCTGCTCGTACTCGGGCAATTCCTTGGCCAGCTCGAACATCTGGGTGGCGTACACGTTCATCTGCTCGGCGGTGGCGTTCGGCGCGCCGACGATCTGGCCCACCACCACGCCCTGGTCCTCCTCCGGCGCCAGTTCCGATTGCGCAGTGACGCCCAGCGCCACCGTGGCCAGCAGCAGCAGGCCGGCCATCACGATCACCACCACCCAGGTCGACAGCACGTTGTGCAGCACGCGCTGGTAGCCGTGGTGCACGCGGTCGAACTGGCGGTCGATGAACTGCACGAAGCGACCGCCTTCCTGCCCGCTCGTGAAGAAGCGCGAGGTCAGCATCGGCGACAGCGTCAGCGCCACGATCGCCGACACGGTCACCGCGCCGGCGAGGGTGAACGCGAACTCGCTGAACAGCGCGCCGGTGAGGCCCTTCTGAAAGCCGATCGGCACGTACACCGCGATCAGCACCACGGTCATCGCCAGGATCGGCCCGCCCAGCTCGCGTGCGGCCAGCAGTGCGGCCTGCAGCGGGGTCTTGCCTTCCTCCTTCATGTGGCGGTCGACGTTCTCCACCACGATGATCGCGTCGTCCACCACCAGGCCGATCGCCAGCACCAGCGCCAGCAGGGTCAGCAGGTTGATCGAATAGCCCAGCACCAGCATGACGAAGAACGCGCCGATCAGCGCCAGCGGCATCGCGATCACCGGGATGATCACCGCGCGCAGGCTGCCCAGGAACAGGAAGATCACCAGGGTGACGATCACCAGCGCCTCGATCAGGGTCTTGATGACCTCGTTGATCGAGCTGTTCACGAAGTCGGTGCCGTCGTAGACGATCTTGCCGGTCAGCCCGCTCGGCAACTGGTGCTGGATCTCGGGGAACGCATCGCGCACGCGCTGGGCCACGTCCAGCACGTTGGCGTCCGGCGCCACCTTGATGCCGATGAACACCGAACGCTTGCCGTTGAAGGCCACGTTGAAGTCGTAGTTCTCCGAGCCCAGCGACACCGTGGCCACATCCTGCAGCCGCACGATCGCGCCGCCGGACTGGCGCACCACCAGCTGCTTGAATTCATCCACCGTGTGCAGGCTGCTGTCGGTGGTCAGGTCCACCGTCACCGCCTGGCCCTTGCTGGAGCCGACCGCGGCGAGATAGTTGTTGGCCGCCAGCGCGGCGTTGACGTCGCTGGCGGTGACGCCGACCGCGGCCATCCTGGCCGGGTCCAGCCACGCGCGCAGCGCGAACTGGCGCGCGCCGAGCAGCTCGGCGGTCTGCACGCCGTCGAGCGCGTCCAGCTTCGGCTTGACCACGCGCGCGAGGTAGTCGGTGATGTTGTTGGTCGGCAGCACGTCGCTGTAGAAGCCGATGTACATCGCGTCGACCGTCTCGCCGGTCTGCACGTTCAGCACCGGCTGCTGCGCCTGCGGCGGCAGCTGGTTCTTCACCGAATTGACCTGGGTGGTGATCTCGGTCAGCGCGCGGTTGGCGTCGTAGTTGAGGCGCAGCGTGGCGGTGATGGTGGACACGCCCGACACGCTGCTGGAGGACAGGTAGTCGATGCCCTGCGCCTGCGAGATCGCCTGCTCCAGCGGCTGGGTGATGAAGCCGGCCATGGTCGCCGCGTCGGCGCCGTAGTAGGCGGTGGTGACGGTGACCGTGGCGTTCTGCGTCTCCGGGTACTGGCGCACGCTGAGGCTGCTGACTGCGCGGATGCCCAGCACCAGGATCAGCAGGCTGACGACGATCGCCAGCACCGGCTTGTTGATGAACGAGTCGGTGAATTTCATCGTGGCGGCTCAGTGTTCCTGCGGCGTGGGATGCGCGCTGTCGGCCGGTTGCACCCGGTTGTCGACCTTGATCGGCGCATCGTTCTTCAGCTTCACCTGGCCGCTGGTCACCACCTCGGTACCGGCGTCGAGGCCCTTGAGGATCGCCACCTGGTCGCCGCGGGTCTCGCCCACGGTGACGAAGGTCTGTTGCACCGTCGGCGGCAGCGGATGGCCCTGCGCGTCCTTGCCCTTGGATGGATGCACCACGTAGACGGTGTCGCCGTACGGGTTGTAGACGATCGCCGCCTGCGGCAGGGTCAGCCGCGGCTGGCGCTGGCCGACGTCGACCGCCAGCCGGGCGAACATGCCCGGGCTCAGCGTCTTGTCGTGGTTCGGCACGCTGGCCTCCACCTGCACGTTGCGGGTGCCGGGGTCGACCTTGGGGCTGATCGCGGTGAGCTTGCCGTCGAACTGGCGCCCTTCGTAGGCATCCAGGTTCAGGTGCAGCGACTGCCCGACCTGCAACCGGCCCAGTTCGCTCTGCGGCACGTGGAAGTCGACGAACAGCGGGTCGAGCTGCTGCAGCGTCACCAGCGTGGCGCCGGCGCTCACGTAGTCGCCCGGACTGATCGTGATGATGCCGGCACGACCGGCGAACGGCGCGCGCAACTGTTTCTTCGCCACGATCACCTGCTGCTGCGCCACTGCGGCCTGGTTGGCCTTGAGCTCGGCCGCGGCGCGGTCGTAGTCGGCCTGGCTGATTGCCTGCGCCGCCAGTTGCTGGCGCGCGCGCTCGAAGGTCAGCTGCGACAGCTTCGCCGTCGCCTGCAGCTGCTCCAGCTTGGCCGCCTCGTCGCCGTCGCGCAGCTGCAGCAACAGCTGGCCCTGCTTGACGTCCTGGCCGGATTTCAGCGGCACCGCGGTGACCAGGCCGGAGGCATCCATCGCCAGCTCCGCGCCCTGCGCCGCGCGCAGCGTGCCGACCGCGTTCAGCGCGGGCTGCCACGGCTGCTCGCGGACGGTGGTGGTGCTGACCGTGGCCGGCGCCGGTTGCGGCATCGAGTGGATCATGCGCATCACCAGCAGCACCTTGATGCCGACGATCAACGCGATCAGCAGCAGCACGCCGCCGATCATCCAGAGCATGCGTTTGGTGGTGCCGGGTTTGTTGTCAACGCGCGTGGGCATGCGCGGGCTCCTGTGGGTGGGCATTGATTGATGCGATCCTCCCTGATCGCCAAAGATCAAAGAGCGGACATCCTGTCCGCACTCGTAGATAACGCTATGGCTTCTGGATGGCTGCCTCGGTGCTGGCGTCACCGCGCCAGCTGCCGCCGAGCGCGGCATACAGCGCAGCGGTATCGGCCAGCCGCGCGGTGCGTGCCTGGATCAGCGCGATGCGCGCGCGCTGGTGGTCACGCTGCGCCTGCAGCAGGTCGAGATAGCCGCTGGCGCCGACCCGGTACTGCCGCTGGGCCAGCGCCAGCCGCTGCGCGGCGGCGTCCTCGGCGGCGAGCTGGGCGGCCAGGCCGTCGGCGTCGTATTGCAGCGCCTGCAGCGCATCGGCCACGTTCTGGAACGCCACCAGCACGGTCTGCTGCCAGTCGGCCAGCGCCTTGTCCAGGCCGGCTTCGGCGGCGCGCTTGCGGTGGCGCAGTTCGCCGCCGTGGAACAGCGGCTGGGTCAGCCCCAGCCCCAGCGACCAGGCGCGGCTGCCGGCGGAGAACAGCTCGCCGACATGCGCCGTCTGCGAACCGGCGCTGCCGGAGAGAGTGATCTGCGGCAGCATCGCCGCGGTGGCCACGCCGACCCGCGCCGTGGCCGCATGCAGTTGCGCCGAGGCGGCGCGGATGTCCGGCCGCTGCGCCACCAGCCGCGAAGGCAGGCTGACCGGGATGTCGCGCGGCAGCGCGATCGCGTCCAGCGGCAGCGGCGACAACTCCAGTTGCGCCGGCGTGCTGCCCAGATAGGTGGCCAGCTGGTTGCGGGTGGCGGCGAGGCGTGCGCGCAATGGCGGCAAGGTGGCCTCGGTGGCGGCCAGCTCGCTGCGTGCGGCCAGCGTGGCGGCCAGCGAGGTCGCGCCGATCTGCTGCTGGCGCTCGGCAATGCGCACGCTGTCGCGCTGGCTGTCGGCGATCGCCTCGGTGGCGCGCACCTGCTCGCGCAGCGACGCCTCCTGCAGCGAAGCGGTGACCACGTTGGCGGCGAGCGTCAGCCAGGTGGCATCGGCCTGCGCCTGCTGCACGTCGGCCAGCGCCGCCTGCGCCTCGATGCCGCGGCGGGTGCCGCCGAACAGGTCGATGCCGTAGCTGACGCTGACGCCGGCGTTGTACACGGTCAGCGGCGCGAAGGCGAAAGTGTCGCCGAACGCGGCGCCGGATTGCTTCTGGCGGGTGACGCCGGCGTTCGCATCCACCGCCGGAAAGCGCACCGCGCCGGCGGCGCGGGCGTTCTCCTGCGCCTGGCGCAAGGCGGCCTGGGCCGCGGCCAGCGACGGGCTGTGGCGCAGGGCGGTGTCCACCCGGCGGTCGAGCTCGGCATTGCCGAACGTGGTCCACCAGTGCTCGGGCACTGCCGCGTCGACGACGAAACGCTGTGCTGCGCCGGCCACGCTGGCGGTGCCGGCGGGCAGCGGCTGCGCCGTATAGCGGTCCACCGGCGGCGCATCCGGGCGGTGGTAGTCCGGGCCGACCGCGCAGCCGGCGAGGATCAGTCCCAGCAGCGCTGGCAACGCGCGCAGGCGCAGGGTCGGCGAGAAGCGGAGCAGGTCGCGGGGCACGAGGGGAGCCTGGGCAGGGGGAGCCGGCCCGGGACATTAGCAGACGACGGAGTTCAGATATATAGGTGAGAGGTCACCCGTGGCGATGCCGCCGTTACAGCATGCCGACGCGGCCGTCCTGCGAGGAGAAGCGCATCGGCAGCTCGCCGCTGAGGCCGTCCGGATGTCCCGGCGGCACCGCGAAACGCCAGCCTTGCACGCTGCGCAAGGCGTGCGCGTCGAGGATCGGATCGCCGCTGGAGGCGACCACGCGCGCGTGCAGCACGCGACCTTCGCCATCCACCCGCAGTTGCACGGTCAATTGGCCGTCCAGATGGCCGCGCACATCGTCCCAGCGTTCGGCCGCGGCTGGCGTGGCCAGCGGCTGCAGGCGTGTCGGCGGGGGCGCCGCCGCAGCTTGCGCGATGTCCACGCCAGTCTCCGCCGGCAGGGCGCGCTGGCGCACGGCCGGCACGACCGCATGGCGACGGTGCCGCAGCGGGCGGGCCGACGCCGGGCCATCGTGTGACGCGGCGATGCCGCGCGGCGCATCGGGCCAGCTGGCGGTCAGCGTGCTGAGCCAGCCGGTGCCGGCAATGCCGATGGCCAGGGCCAGGACGCTGAGGCCGGTGGTGGTGCGCAGTCGCAACATGACCGTGCTACGGCCGCTCGAGGATCGCGGTGACGCCCATGCCGCCGGCGGTGCAGATCGAGATCAGCCCGCGACCGGAGCCTTTCTGTTCCAGCAGCTTGGCCAGCGTCGCCACGATGCGCGCGCCGGTGGCGGCGAACGGGTGGCCCACGGCGAGGCTGGAGCCGTGCACGTTGAGTTTGGCCGGGTCGATCGCGCCCAGCGGCGCATCCAGCCCGAGCCGGTTCCTGCAGTAATCGGCCGACTCCCACGCGCGCAGCGTGCACAGCACCTGCGCGGCGAATGCCTCGTGGATCTCGTAGAAATCGAAGTCCTGCAGGCTCAGCCCGTGCCGCGCCAGCATGCGCGGCACCGCGATGGTCGGCGCCATCAGCAGGCCTTCGCCGTGCACGTAATCCACCGCGGCGACTTCGGCGTCGCGCAGATAGGCCTGGATTTTCAGCCCGCGCTGCGCGGCCCACGCCTCGCTGCCCAGCAGCACCGCGGCGGCGCCGTCGGACAGGCCGGTGGAATTGCCCGCGGTGAGCGTGCCGTGGCCGGAGCGCTTGTCGAACGCCGGCTTCAGCGTGGCGAGTTTCTCCAGCGTGGTGTCCGGGCGCAGGAAGCCGTCGCGCTTGAGCCCGCGGAACGGCACCAGCAGATCGTCGAAGAAACCTGCCTCGTAGGCGGCGGCGAGCTTGTGGTGGCTGTCCAGCGCCAGCCGGTCCTGTGCCTCGCGGCTGACCTGCCACTGCCTGGCCATCTGCTCGCAGTGATCGCCCATCGACTTGCCGGTGCGCGGCTCGGCCACGCCGGGGAACGAAGGCTTCAGCTCGCGGAGCGAGAAGCCGCGCGTGGCGGCCTTGAACTTCTCCAGCGGGGTCTTGGCCCGATTCATCGCGAGCAGGCGGCGGCGCAGGCGGCGGCCGTACACGATCGGCACGTCGCTGGTGGTGTCCGAGCCGGCGGCGATGCCGGCCTCGATCTGCCCGCAGGCGATCTTGTTGGCGATGATGATGGTGTTGTCCAGCGACGTGCCGCAGGCGCGCGCGGTGGTGATGCCCGGCGTGGTCGGTGCCAGCCCGGAGCTGAGCACCGCCTCGCGCGCCAGGTTCCAGTCGGCGCTGTGCTTGATCACCGCGCCGGCGGCCACTTCGCCCAGCTCCACGCCGTGCAGGCCAAAGCGCTCGACCAGGGCGCCGAGCACCTTCACCGACATGCCGAAGTTGCCCACGTCGGCATAGGCAGTGTTGTTGCGACAGAACGGGATGCGTACGCCGCCGATCACGCCGACGCGCCTGTGCGTGTTTTCCATGCCCTGAACGATCCATCACACGAATGGCTTCAAGGCTAACCCGCCATGCCGCCGGGCGAAAGCCCGGATGGCCGCCGGCGTGGCGGTTTGTTCAGCACCGTGCGGCAGGTCGTTCGCGGCGCGGCGGTAGAATGCATGTTTTCCCGCTGCAAGATGGATCCATCGTGGAAGCGCAAACATTGCACGCCCTGCCGGTGCTGCTGGCCCTCGAACCGGTGACCGGACAACCGGCGCCGGCGACCACCCTCACCCGCGACGCGGCCGCCGAACTGGCGCAGCACGTGGCGACCGACCTGCTCGGCCTGGTGCCGCAGGTCGCCGGGGCACGGCTGGCGCTGGCCGGGGCGCTGTTCGACCAGGTCGAACTGCTGCGCCCCGGTTTCCCGGTGTGGGCGACGCTGGACGACCTGGCGCGCCGGCTGCCGCGCGGCACGCTGGAGCACGTGGTCGCCTTCGGCAGCCACGACGGCGTGATGCCGGCGCCCGTGCTGCAACCCTCGTCGGCGTACGCCGGCGGCCCGATGCGGCTGCTGCCGCTCAGCCTGCTGGTCAGTCCGGAGGCCGCCGACGAACTCGCCACCCAGCTGGAGATCCAGCTGGTCGGCCGCGGCGAGGCCGGCGCGGCCACCGCCGACTGGCTGATGCGCACGCTGGGCATCCGCCTCGAACACCTGCGCTACCTCAGCCGCAACGACCTGCTCGCGCTGACCTGCGTGCAGTACGAACACGCCAACCTGGCGCCGCTGTGGTCGCTGCTGGAAGCGGCTTTGCTCACCCCGGAGCAGCCCGAGACGACGATGAGCGCGCGCGGGCTGGCGCTGCGCTACGCCGACGGCATCGTGTGGGCGCAGCCGCCGGCGCAATGGCTGGCCGCGCAGCGCACCGACGCGGCGCAGCGCGCGCACGATTTCGCCGGCATCGTGTTCGAGCTGCGCCAGTACGCCGCGCTGCTGGAGGCGCACCAGTTGCCGCTGCGGCTGCAGTCGTCGCCGGCGGTCGCCGCCGGCGCGGGTTATCTGCTGGAACAACTCGCCGACGCTCCGGCCTCCGCGCCCGCGCCGCGCTTGTTCGCGCACGAGGCGCCGGGGCTGGGCGTGGTGGCGGTCAGCGTGGCGCAGCCGCGGCCCGACGGCGCGCCGCGCATGCTGGCGCACGGCTATCCGCTGCAGCCGCAGGCGCTGGGCCCGTTGCTGCAGCAGCTCGCCGCGCAATACGGCACCGCCGCCGAACTCGACACCCGCGGCCAGGTGGTGCTGGATGCGGCCGGCGCCCTCGGCGCGCCCTGAGCGGATGACACGCGCGTGCCGGCCGGCCCGGACATTTTCCTGGCCGGCAGCAGTTGTGCGGCGGCGAACGGTCGGCGCATGATGGCGTGGCGCTGATAAGGGGGCGCGCTCCAGCTGACGGAAACACCATGCGGCCGCCGAAGCAAGCCGAGGGAGTACCGACACCGACAGGGGGATCGCATGGGCCGCAACGGCTGTGGCATGGCGCCCCCGTGCTGCTCACCTGGCTCGATCTCGACCAGCGCTTCGGCCACGTCAACGACACCCATCGGCGCTGGCTCGGCGTCGACCCGGCGCAGCTGATCGGCAAGCGCCTGGTCGAAGTGATCGGCGAGGCCAACTACGAACGCTCCCGTGCGGCGCTGGAGCAGGCCTACGCGGGCCACCCCTCCAGCTACGAGGGCGAGCTGTTCAACGGTCGCGAGCGGCGCTACGCGCACGGCAACTTCGCGCCCGATTTCGACGAAGACGGCCGCGTGCGCGGCGTGTTCACCGCGCTGGTCGACATCACCGAGCGGCGCGAGCTGGAGCTGCGCCTGCATGAAAGCGAGCGGCGCTTCTTCAGCGCCTTCCAGCATGCCGCGATCGGCATGGCGCTGACCGGGCCGGGCGGGCGCTTCCTGCGCGTCAACGCCGCGGTGTGCCACATGCTCGGCTACACCGAGGAGGAACTGCTCACCCTCGGCGTGGCCGACGTCACCCATCCGGACGACATGGCCGCCGATGCCGAGCAGATGCTGCAGCTGCTCTCCGGCCAGCGCGAAAACTACCAGCTGGAAAAGCGCAACCTGCACAAGGACGGCCACGTGGTGCACCTGCAGCTGGCCGTGTCGCTGGTGCGCGACGAGGAGGGCGCGCCGCTGTACTTCGTGTCGCAGGCGCAGGACATCAGCCAGCGCAAGGCATTCGAGGACGCGCTGCAGCGCGAGCGCGAGCTGGCCGAGGTGACCCTGCGCTCGATCGGCGACGCGGTCATCATCACCGATCCGCAGTCGCGCATCCGCTCGCTCAACCCGATTGCCGAGGCGATGACCGGCTGGCGCAGCGCCGAGGCGCAGGGCCTGCCGGTGGAGGCGGTGTTCCAGCTGTTCGACGCCGTCGACGGCCGGCCGGTGGCCAACCCGCTGCGCACCGCGATCGACAGCAACACCATCGCCGACCTGGCCGGCCGCACCCTGCTGCGCCATCGCCACGGTTTCGACACGCCGGTGGAGGACTCCTCCGCGCCGATCCACGACCACGCCGGCAACGTGGTCGGCGGCGTGCTGGTGTTCCACGATGTCAGCGAAACGCGCGCCTTCGCGCTCAAGCTGGTGCACCTGACCCAGCACGACACGCTCACCGGCCTGCCGAACCGCAGCCAGTTGCAGGACCACCTGACCCAGGCGCTGGCCAATGCGCGGCGCCGGCAGCAGCGCGTGGCGCTGCTGTACATCGACATCCACCAGTTCAAGCAGATCAACGACCAGCACGGACAGGCTGCCGGCGACAGCGTACTGCGCGCGTTCGTGGCGCAGCTGCAGCGCCGCCTGCCTGCCGAGGCGCAGCTGCTGCGCTATGGCGGCGACGAGTTCGTGGTGGTGCTCTCCGCGCTGGACAGCACCAGCGAAGCGGCCAGCCTGGCGCGCGCCCTGATCGACCAGGGCGAGCAGACCCGGGTGGACGGCCTGCATGCGCTGGGCCTGCATCTGGGCATCGGCATCAGCGTCTATCCCGACGATGCGCTGGACCCGGAAACCCTGCTGCAGCATGCCGAGACCGCGCTGGTCGCGCTGCGCAGCCAGGGCGTGCACGGCTGCCGCTTCTTCACCGCCTCGATGGATGAGCGCGCGCGCGCCCGCCGCAGCATCGAGTCGGCGCTGCGCCAGGCCTTGCCGCGCGGCCAGCTGAGCCTGCACTACCAGCCGCGCATCGCGGCCTCCAGCGGGCAGATCGTGGGTGCCGAGGCCCTGCTGCGCTGGCACGTGCGCGGACGCGAGCTGTACAAGCCCGACCAGTTCATCCCGGTCGCCGAGGACACCGGCCTGATCCTGCCGATCGGCACCTGGGTGCTGCGCCAGGCGTGCCGGCAGGCGCGCGCATGGCAGCAGCAGGGGTACCGCATCCCGGTCTCGGTCAACGTCTCGCCGGTGCAGTTCCAGCACGTCGATTTTCCCGACTGGCTGGACGATGCCCTGGCCGACAGCGGACTCGACCCCGGCCTGCTCGAACTGGAACTGACCGAACGCATGATGATGTCCGGCGGCGATGTCACCGGCAGCCTGCTGCAACGTATCCGCCAGCGCGGCGTGCGCCTGTCGCTGGACGATTTCGGCACCGGCTATTGCAGCCTGTCCTACCTAAAGCACTTCCCGATCGACACGCTGAAGATCGACCGCGTGTTCGTGCGCGACGTGATCGGCGACGCCGACACCGCCACCATCACCAGCGCGATCATCGCCATGGCCCAGCGGCTGGACAAGCTGGTGGTCGCCGAAGGGGTGGAGACGGACGCGCAAGCCGCGTTCCTGCGCCAGGCCGGCTGCGCCGAACTGCAGGGCTTCCTGTTCGCCGCGGCACTTCCGGTCGCCGAATTCGAGAAACTGCTCGCCGAACCCGCCCGGGCCGCCGGCTCGTAAAGCGCGCGGTGCCGGCCGTTCGCGTCCGCGCGTCGACTCCGCCCTCGGCGCGGGCGACGCTCAGCGCGAGCGGTCGGGATCGACCAGCGATGCCTCGTACATGAAGTAATGGCAGCGCTGCATGCCGAGGCCTTCGTAAGTGGCCTGCGCGCGCGCGTTCTCCGTTTCCACGTACAGCCTCAGGCCGACCGCGCCGGCATCGCGCGCGCGCTCCGCCACGGCGGCATGCAGCGCGCGGAAGACGCCGCTGCGACGCGCGGCGGGCACCACGTACACGCTCTGGATCCACCAGAAATCGCCGCAGCGCCAGTCGCTCCACTCATAGGTCACCAGCAGGCCGCCCACCGCCGTGCCGTCCATTTCGGCGACCAGATAGAAGCCCCTCTGCGGCTGTTCCAGCACCGCGCCGACGCCGCGGCGCAAGCGTTCGGGGTCCAGTAGCTTGTGTTCGGTCTCCCACGCCATCGCGGCGTTCCACGCCGCCAGGTCGGCGACATCGGCGGGGCTGGCGGTGCGGATCGACACGGGCATGGCGGGACTCCGGCGGCGGAACGCCGATCGTAGCGCGCACGCTCTTCACATGGGTCCGCGTACTGTCACGGCACGGCCGCTGGCCGCGCCGGCGACGTCCGGCCTTGCTGCCTGCGCGGCCCGCGTGCCGCGCGGCGGCATCGTCGGCGCCCTTTCGTTTCCCCGGCAAGGAGTTTTTCGCTTGAACATCGGCAGCGTCCTGGATCGGCTCAAGCTGCGCCGGCTGCAGGCCTTCCGCCGCCGCCGCGTGGCCGCCCGCACGCGGCCGGAGCAGGAGCCGGCGCTGCGCGCGGAGCTGTTCAATGCCGAGCAGATGGAACAGCACGGCCGCGAGCTGGCCGGCCAGCACCGCCTGCGCGAACGCTCCAGCATGGATCTGCTGCTCGGCCGGCTGGCCGACAACGAGGCGGTCATCACCCACAGCTGCGAGCGGCTGACCCAGGCGACCCGGCGCAAGCGGCGGATCACGCCGGCGGCCGAGTGGCTGCTGGACAACTTCTACCTGATCGAGGAACAGATCCGCATCGCCCGCCGGCATCTGCCCAAGGGCTACAGCCGCGAACTGCCGCGACTGGACAACGGCGCCTCGGCCGGGCTGCCGCGGGTCTACGACATCGCGCTGGAGATCATCGCCCACGGCGACGGCCGCATCGACACCGCCGGCCTGCACCGCTTCATCCACGCCTACCAGGAAGTGACGCCGCTGCGACTGGGCGAGCTGTGGGCGATCCCGATCATGCTGCGGCTGGCGCTGATCGAGAACCTGCGCCGCGTGGCCGCGCGGGTGATGGCCGACTGGCGCCACCGCGGCCAGGCCGCGCGCTGGGCCGACACGATGACCGCCACCGCCGAGCGCGCACCCAACTCGGTGGTGCTGGTGGTGGCCGACATGGCGCGCTCCGACCCGCCGATGAACGGTCCGTTCGTGGCCGAGATGGCGCGCCGGCTGCAGGGGCAGAGCCCGGCGCTGGCGCTGCCGCTGAGCTGGATCGAGCAGCGCCTGTCCGAGTCGGGGCAGAGCATCGAGCACCTGGTGCAGCGCGAGGCGCAGCAGCAGGCCGCCGCGCAGGTAAGCGTGAGCAACAGCATCGGCAGCCTGCGCCTGCTGTCGGCGATCGACTGGCGCGATTTCGTCGAGCGCGTGAGCCTGGTCGAGCAGCAGCTGCGCGAGGACCCGGCCGGCGTCTACGCGGAGATGAACTTCGCCACCCGCGACCGCTATCGCCACGTGGTGGAGCGGCTGGCCCGCCAGCACCGGCTGGACGAGGTGCGCGTGGCCGCCGCCACGGTGGAACTGTGCCGCGCCGCCTCGCCGAACGAGCCGGCTCCGGCGCTGCCGCGGCACGTCGGCTGGTACCTGATCGATCGCGGCCGGCCGCAGCTGGAGCAGCACCTGGGCGTGCGCCCGCGCCTCGCCGATCGCCTGCGCCGTCATTTCGACCGCGCCCCGGTGTCGATCTACCTCGGGCTGCTGGTCGTGCTGACCGTGGCCATCGCCGAGCCGCTGGTGGTGGCCGCCGCCGAGGACGAACTGGCGGTGGGCTGGCTGCTGGCGATCGCCGTGATGGCCTTGCTGGTGGCCAGCCAGCTCGGCTCCAGCCTGCTCAACTGGATGGCCACGCTGGCGATCGCGCCGCAGCCGCTGCCGCGCATGAACTACGTCCACGGCATCCCGGCCAGCGCGCGCACCCTGGTGGCGGTGCCGTGCATCCTGGGCAGCGCCGGCGACGTGGAAGAACTGATCGAGGCGTTGGAAGTGCGCTTCCTCGGCAACCGCGACGAGAATCTGCACTTCGCCCTGCTCACCGATTTCGCCGACGCCGACAGCGAAACCCTGCCCGGCGACGAGGCGCTGCTGCGGCTGGCGCAGCGGCGCATCGAGGCGCTCAACGAACGCTACGCCAGCGTCGAGTCCGACCGCTTCTTCCTGTTCCACCGGCCGCGCCGCTGGAACGCCGGCGAGCGCTGCTGGATGGGCCACGAGCGCAAGCGCGGCAAGCTCGCCGACTTGAACGCGCTGCTGCGCGGCAACGCGCACGGCCGCTTCATGCGCATCGTCGGCGACATCGACGCGCTCGGCCCGGTGCAATACGTGATCACCCTGGACGCCGACACCGAACTGCCGCGCGACGCCGCCCAGACCTTCGTCGGCAGCATCGACCATCCGCTCAACCGCGCCGTGTACGACCCGGTGCGCCGACGCGTGGTCAGCGGCTACGCGATCCTGCAGCCGCGCGTGGGGATCAGCCTGCCCAGCACCGCGCGCTCGCGCTACGCGCAGCTGTACGGCAGCGACGCCGGCATCGACCCGTACACGCAGATGGTTTCGGATGTCTATCAGGACGTGTTCGGCGAAGGCTCGTTCATCGGCAAGGGCATCTACGCGATCGATGCGTTCGAGCGCACCCTGGACGGCCGCTTCCCGGAAAACCGCATCCTCAGCCACGACCTGGTGGAAGGTTGCCACGCGCGCTCGGGCCTGCTCAGCGACGTGCAACTGTTCGAGGAATACCCTGCCCGCTACGGCGCCGACGTGCGTCGCCGGCATCGCTGGATTCGCGGCGACTGGCAGCTGCTGCCGTGGCTGCTGCCGTGGGCGCCGACCGCGAAGGACGGCTGGCGGCGCAACGCGCTGACCGCGTTGTCGCGCTGGAAGATCCTCGACAACCTGCGCCGCAGCCTGGTGCCGCCGGCGGTGCTCGGCCTGCTGGTGTGCGGCTGGCTGCTGCTCTCGCCGGTGCTGTCGTGGACGCTCGCGGTGCTGGCGATGGTGCTGGTGCCGCCGCTGCTGTCGGCGCTGCTGGAGCTGGTGCAGAAACCCAAGGACGTGCAGCTGGACCAGCACCTGCGCGCCGGCTTCGCCGACGGCCTGCAACACGTCGCGCGGATGGCGCTGGGCCTGGCCTGGCTGCCGCACGAGGCGCTCTACCACCTCGACGCGATCGTGCGCACGCTGTGGCGGATCACGGTCAGCCATCGCCACCTGCTGCAATGGCAGACCTCCAGCGAGGTGGCCCGGCGCAGCAGCAATGCGCCCGGCGCCGTGTGGCGGCAGATGTGGATCGGGCCGGCGCTGGCGCTCGGCCTGGCCGTGGCGCTGGCGCTGCAGCGGCCGATGGTGCTGTGGCTGGCGTGGCCGCTGCTGGCGTTGTGGCTGCTGTCGCCGACGATCGCCTGGTGGGTCAGCCAGCCGCGCCGGCCCGACACCTTCGTGCCGAACGCGGCGCAGACGCGCTTCCTGCGCACGCTGGCGCGGCAGACCTGGGCGTTCTTCGACAGCCACGTCAACGCCACCGAACACTGGCTGCCGCCGGACAACCTGCAGGTGCAGCCCGGCCCGGTGATCGCCTCGCGCACCTCGCCGACCAACATCGGCCTGGCCCTGCTGGCCAACCTGGCCGCGTGGGATTTCGGCTTCCTCGCCGGCGGTCGCCTGCTCCAGCGCAGCCGCGACACGCTGGCCACCCTGCAGCAGCTGCCGCGCTATCGCGGCCACTTCTACAACTGGTATGACACCCGCACGCTGCAGCCGCTGGCGCCGCTGTACATCTCGGCGGTGGACAGCGGCAACCTCGCCGGCCACCTGCTGACCCTGCGTCCCGGCTTGCTGGAACTGATCCACGCGCCGGTGTTCCGCCCCCGTGCGCTGCAGGGGCTGCTCGATACCCTGCAGCTGCTGCATGACGCGCTGGAGCAGGAGCACGAACCGCTGCACCGCCTGCAGGCCGAGCTGCAGGAGGCGCTGGACGAACCGCCGACCAGCACCGGCGCGGCGCTGGCGCTGTTGCGGCGCGAACGCGACCAGGCCCATGCGCTGGCGCCCGTGCTGGCCCCGGAGCCGGACAGCGACGCGGGCTATTGGCTCGAGGCGCTGTGCGCGCAACTGGACGAGCTGTGCGAGGAGGTCGCCCACTTCCGGCTCGACCCGGTGGAGGACGATGCCGACGCCTTGCGCGGCATCCCCACGCTCGCCGTGCTCAGCCGCATCGAGCCGCTGCGCTGGTCCGGCGAGCATGACGCGGATGCCGTCCGCGAGCGCGCCCGCGAACGCATCGCGTGGATCGAGCAACTGGCGCAGCAGGCCGACGAACTGGCGCGGATGGATTACCGCTTCCTCTACGACAGCGCGCGCGACCTGCTCTCGATCGGCTACAACGTCGACGCGCGCCGGCTCGACGCCGGCTACTACGACCTGCTCGCCTCGGAGGCGCGGCTGGCCAGTTTCGTCGGCATCGCCCAGGGCCAGCTGCCGCAGGACAACTGGTTCGCGCTGGGCCGCCTGCTCACCACGGTGGGCGGCGAACCGGCGCTGCTGTCGTGGACCGGCTCGATGTTCGAGTACCTGATGCCGAACCTGGTGATGCCCGGCTACGAGGACACCCTGCTCGACCAGACCTGTCGCGCGGCGGTGGCGCGGCAGATCGAGTACGGCAACCAGCACAACGTGCCGTGGGGCGTGTCCGAGTCGGGCTACAACACGCTGGATGCCCACTTCACCTACCAGTACCGCGCCTTCGGCGTGCCCGGCCTGGGCCTGAAGCGCGGCCTCGGCGACGACGTGGTGATCGCGCCCTATGCCAGCGCGCTGGCGCTGATGATCGCGCCGGCGGCGGCCACGAAAAACCTGCAGCGGCTGGCCAGCGAGGGCGTGCAGGGCCGCTACGGCATGTACGAGGCGGTCGACTACACCCCGGCGCGGCTGCCGGTGGGGCAGGGTTCGGCGCTGGTGCGCTCGTTCATGGCCCACCACCAGGGCATGAGCCTGCTGGCGCTGGATTTCGCCCTGCTGGGCCGGCCGATGCAGCGCCGCTTCGCCGCCGATCCGCAGTTCCGCGCCACCAGTCTGCTGCTGCAGGAGCGCATCCCGCGTACCGCGGCGGAATACCTGCACGCCTCCGGCTTCCCCGACGGCAACGCGACGGCACCGACCAGCGAGGCGCGGCTGCGCGTGTTCAGCGATCCGAACCGGCCGCGCCCGGCGGTGCAACTGCTCTCCAACGGCCACTACCACGTGATGCTGTCCAGTGCCGGCGGCGGCAGCAGCCGGCGCGGCGAGCTGGCGCTGACGCGCTGGCGCGAGGACATCACGCGCGACCACTGGGGCATGTTCTGCTATCTGCGCGACGTCGCCAGCGGCGCCTACTGGTCCACCGCCTACCAGCCCACGCGGCAGAAGACCGAGCTGTACGAGGCGATCTTCTCCGAGGCGCGCGCCGAGTTCCGCGTGCGCGAGCGCGAGTTCGACGCACACACCGAGATCGTGGTCTCCCCCGAGGACGACATCGAGCTGCGCCGCACCCACCTGACCAACCGCGGCCGCAGCGCGCGCACCATCGAACTGACCAGCTACGCCGAGGTGGTGCTGGCGCCGCCGCTGGCCGATGCGCTGCACCCGGCGTTCAGCAAGCTGTTCGTGCAGACCGAGCTGGTGCCCGCGCTGCAGGCGATCGTGTGCACGCGCCGCTCGCGCGCGGCCGACGAGCATCCGCCGTGGATGTTCCACCTGCTGGCCGTGCACGATGCCGACATCGACGAGATCTCGTTCGAGACCGATCGCGCCCGCTTCATCGGCCGCGGCCGCAGCCTGGCCGACCCGCAGATGCTCGACCTCGAACAGACGCGGCTGTCCGGCAGCGCCGGCTCGGTGCTCGACCCGATCGTGGCGATCCGCTGCCGCATCACCCTGCAGCCCGAGCAGACGGCCACCATCGACTACGTCACCGGCATCGCCGACTCTCGCGAAGGCTGCCTGCAGCTGATCGGCAAGTACCGCGACCGCCACCTTGCCGACCGCGTGTTCGACCTCGCCTGGACGCACAGCCAGGTGCTGCTGCGCCAGCTCAACGCCGGCCTGGGCGATGCGCAGCTGTACGAGCACATGGCCACCGCGCTGCTGTATCCCAACGCCAGCCTGCGCGCCGAGCCGGCGGTGCTGCGCGGCAACCGCCGCGGGCAGAGCGGGTTGTGGGGGCAGTCGATCTCCGGCGACCTGCCGATCGTGCTGCTGCAGATCGCCAGCGAGGCGCGCATCGAGATGGTGCGCCAGCTGGTGCAGGCGCATGCCTACTGGCGGCAGAAGGGGCTGGCGGTGGACCTGGTGATCTGGAACGAGGACCGCGCCGGCTACCGCCAGCAACTGCAGGACCAGATCCTGGGCCTGATCGCCTCGGGCAGCGAGGCCGGGCTGCTCGATCGTTCCGGCGGCATCTTCGTGCGCCCGGCGCAGCAGCTCTCCAGCGAGGATCGCATGGTGATGCTGGCCAGCGCGCGCATCGTGCTGGCCGACCATCGCGGCAGCCTGGCCGAACAGATCGGCCGGCGCCAGCTGGAAACCCACGCGCCGCCGTTCGAGCCCAGCCGCGCCGAACGCCCCGCGCCGACGCTGCCGGCGCCGGTGGCCGCCTTGCCGGAACTGCAACTGCGCAACCCGCACGGCGGTTTCAGCGCCGACGGCCGCGAGTACGTGATCGTCTCCGCCGCGAACGACGCCACGCCGGCGCCGTGGTCCAACGTGCTGGCCAACCCGCACTTCGGCACGGTGATCTCCGAGAGCGGCGGCGCCTACACCTGGGGCGAGAACGCGCACGAGTTCCGCCTCACCCCGTGGCACAACGACCCGGTCGGCGACGGCAGCGGCGAGGCGATCTACCTGCGCGACGAGGACAGCGGCACGTTGTGGTCGCCCACCCCGCGGCCGTGCCGCGGCAGCGGCCAGTACCTGACCCGCCACGGCTTCGGCTACAGCGTGTTCGAGCACGTCGAGGACGGCATCCATTCGCAGCTGTGGATCTACGTGGCGCTGGATGCCTCGGTGAAGTTATCGGTGCTGAAACTGCGCAACGAATCCGGCCGGCCACGGCGGCTCAGCGCCACCGCCTATGTCGAGTGGCTGCTCGGCGACCTGCGCGAGAAGACCGCCATGCACGTGGTCACCGAATCGGACCCGGCCAGCGGCGCGCTGTTCGCCCGCAACAGCTACAACGGCGAGTTCCCCGGCCGCGTGGCCTTCCTCGACGTGGACGATCCGGAGCGCGGCATCGACGGCGACCGCGGCGAATTCCTCGGCCGCAACGGCAGCATGCGCAAGCCCGCCGCGCTCGGTCGCAAGCAGCTCTCCGGTCGGCTCGGCCCCGGACTCGATCCCTGCGCCGCACTGCAGTCGAAGGTGGCGCTGGACGACGGCGCCGAGCGCCAGCTGATCTTCCGCCTCGGCCTGGGCCGTGACGCCGCCGACGCCAGCGCGCTGGTGCAGCGTTTCCGCGGCGCCGGCTCGGCCGCGGCCGCGCTGGAGCAGGTGCGCGCGCACTGGCAGCGCGTGCTCGGCGCGGTACAGGTGCGCACGCCCGAGCCGGCGCTGGACGTGCTCGCCAACGGCTGGCTGCTGTACCAGACCATCGCCTGCCGCATCTGGGCACGCAGCGGCTACTACCAGTCCGGCGGCGCGTTCGGCTTCCGCGACCAGCTGCAGGATTCGATGGCCACCGTGCACGCCGCGCCGGAACTCTCCCGCGCCCAGCTGCTCCTGTGCGCGGCGCACCAGTTCCCCGAGGGCGACGTGCAGCACTGGTGGCACCCGCCGCTGGACCGCGGCGTGCGCACCACCTGCTCGGACGACTACCTGTGGCTGCCGCTGGCCACCAGCCGCTACGTGCAGGCCACCGGCGACCGCGCGGTGCTCGACGTGCCGGTGTTCTACATCGAGGGCCGCGCCCTGCACGCCGGCGAGGAATCCTATTACGACCTGCCGCAGCCCTCGGGCCTGTTCGAGCCGCTGTACAAGCACTGCGTACGCGCGATCGAGCGCAGCTTCGCCCTGCGCGGCGAACGCGGCCTGCCGCTGATCGGCGGCGGCGACTGGAACGACGGCATGAACCGCGTCGGCGAGGGCGGCCGCGGCGAAAGCGTGTGGCTGGGCTTCTTCAGCTGCGAGGTGCTGCAGCGCTTCGCCGAGGTGGCGCGCGCGCGCGGCGACGCGGCATTCGCGCAGCGCTGCGAGGAGGAAGTGGCCAGGCTTCGCGGCGCGCTGGAGCAGCACGCCTGGGACGGCGCCTGGTATCGCCGCGCCTGGTTCGACGACGGCACGCCGCTGGGCGCCGCCGGCAACCTCGAGTGCCGCATCGACTCGATCGCGCAAAGCTGGTCGGTGCTCTCCGGCATCGGCGCGCCGGCGCGCCAGCGCCAGGCCATGGAGTCGCTGGACCAGCACCTGGTGCGCCGCGACGCCGGCCTGGTGCAACTGCTGGACCCGCCCTTCGACAAGACACCGATGGACCCGGGCTACATCAAGGGCTACGTGCCCGGCGTGCGCGAGAACGGCGGCCAGTACACCCACGCCGCGATCTGGGCCACGATGGCCTTTGCGGAACTCGGCGACAGCGCCCGCGCGTGGGAGCTGCTGCGCATGATCAACCCGGTCAACCATGGCATCGATGCCGAGCAAATGGACGTCTACAAGGTCGAGCCCTATGTGGTCAGCGCCGACGTCTACGCGGTCGCCCCGCACGTCGGTCGCGGCGGCTGGAGCTGGTACACCGGCTCCGCCGGCTGGATGTACCGGCTGATCGTGGAATCGCTGCTCGGCCTGCGCCTGGAGGCCGGCACGCTGCGTTTCGCGCCGGTGCTGCCTGCCGAGTGGGAGGGCTTCGCCATGGACTATCGCCACCGCGACACGTCGTATCGGATCGAACTGCGCCAGCGCGACGCCGGCACGTCCCCCGCGGTGCGCCTGGACGGCGAGCTGCGGGCCGACGACCGCATCCCGCTGCTCGACGATGGCGTCGAGCATCATGTGGAGCTCGATTGGCCACGCACGAGATAACTGCGTCGGCGACCCGGCTCGCGCTTCTAGCGGGACAGACGCTCGATCGCCTGTGCCGGCGTGAGGATGGCGAGGCCGCGCAGCGGTGCGAGCACCAGCAGGCCGGCATCGCCGGTGATCAACGCATCGGCTTTCGCCGCGAGCGCGAGTTGCAGGAACGGCAGATCATGCGGGTCGCGGCAGAGGGGTGTCCGCGGTGGTGGATCGGGGATACGGAAAGTCTCCGTCCACGGCAAATAGTCGGCGAGCAGATCGTGTTGCTCGTCGGCGGTCAGCTTGAACTTGGGGTAAGCGAGCACGCGGATCAGTTCAGCGGCAGTGTCGCGACTGACCAGCGGCACGTGCAGCGCCGCCTGCCAGGCGAGACGCAAACGACCGCCGACGCCGCCAGGGCGGATCAGCGCCGACAACACGACGTTGGTGTCGAGTACCCAGCGGGGTTTCCCGTGCGCGGGCGGACTCACCGCTTGCGCCGCGGCACAGGCGTGCTCGCGCGCGATGGCTTCGCGTCGTACCGGCCCCGCGGCTCGGCGATCTGTGCGGCGTGGCTCGCCGGGTTGGCCTGGCGTGCCCAGGAAACCGCCGCGGCGAGACCATCGTCGTCGAGGTTCAGCTTGGCAAGCTTGGCGCGCACAGCGTCGGCGCGCTGGATGCGCACAGGCGTCAGCACGAGTTGCCCGGCACGCGCTTCCACCTCGAAGTACTCGGCATTGCCGGTGGCCTCAACCGCCGCCTTGGGCAGCGTCAACTGGTTCTTGCTGGTGAGCTTGGCTAGCATTGACCTGGGCCGAATGTAAGGAAACCTTACTTTAGGTCGAATGAGCCCGGCCTGCAACCTTGTCGCCGGGTTCGGATCGCGCCTCATGGTGCGAGTGGCGTCAACGGCAGCTCTCTGCCTGACCTCAGCTCACAGCTTGCGAGAATCGCGAGTCCGGTACACGCCCGGGCTCGCTCACGCGAATCCGTCGCCGGGCGTCGCGTTCAAAGGTGTCGCAAGCTTGGGTGGCGGTGATTCGGCCCTGAGCCAGAGGCGGGCAGCCTCGCCCCCAAAGCTCGTCGAGGAAGACTCACCGATCCAGCGGACTCAACACCCCATGCCCGCCGCGATTGAGCACATGCGTGTAGATCTGGGTGGTGGCCACGTCCTTGTGGCCGAGCAGTTCCTGGATGGTTCGGATGTCCTGACCGGCTTCCAGCAGGTGGGTGGCGAAGGAATGGCGCAACGTGTGGCAAGTGGCGGGCTTGACGATGCCCGCGCGATCCCGCGCCGCCTTGATCGCACGCTGCAACCGGGACTCGTCCACGTGATGGCGGCGTTCCACCCCATCGCGTGGGTCCACACTGCGCACCGCCGAGGGGAACGCATACTGCCATCCCCAGTCCGCGGCGGCACCGGGGAACTTGCGCGCCAGCGCATCGGGCATCCAGACCCGGCCAAACCCCGCCGCCAGATCCCGCTGGTGAATTCGCGTCGCCTCAGCCAACTGCGCCTGCAACGGCTCCGCCAGCGAATGCGGCAGCATGGTGCGGCGGTCCTTCGCCCCTTTGCCCTGGCGTATCAGAATTTCATGGCGCTCGAAATCCACGTCCTTGGCGCGCAAGCGCACGCACTCCATCAGCCGCATGCCGGTGCCGTACAACAAGCTGCCCATCAGCCAATGCAGACCGGTCAGCTCCCCAAGCAAAGCCGTTACTTCCGCCTTGGTCAGCACCACGGGCAGACGCTGCGGCCGCCGGGCCCGTTCGATTCCGTCCAGCCACGGCAGTTCGACCCCAAGCACCTGCTTGTAAAGGAAAAGCAGCGCCGACAAGGCCTGGTTCTGGGTAGCCGCCGCGACATGGCCATGCACCGCGAGCGCGGTTAGGAAGCGCTCGATCTCCGGCGCGCCGAGTTCGGCGGGATGGCGCTTGTCATTGGCCAGGATGAATCGTCGAATCCAGCCGACATAGGCCTCCTCGCTGCGTTTGGACATCGCCAGTCGACGCATCCGGGCGCGCACCTGGTCAAGCAGCTTCGGCGGTGCAGCAACCTCCGGGTGCGCTCGCTTTCCCTGCCTGTCAACGGAAGTCATCCCTGTCTCCATGTGTGGACATGGCAAGATTAGGCCGCCAAGTTAGGCTGCGCCAAGGAGGACAAGTCGTTGATTTGTGTAGGACGACAGCCCGATCCGGATACGGAGTGCAGGGATTAGGCTGCTGGACTAGACTGCACTTTGAAATCTACTTAGCGTTAGGCCTCACTTCAACATCATGGATGGCACGTGGAAAACCTGAAAGCTCTCACCGCGCAACAGTTTGCCATCGCCACAGCCGGCTCATTACTCGTTGGTGGCGCTATGCTTTCGCATGGCAACAATCTTGGCTTCTTGTTCCTTGCCTTGTCAGCCGCTTGCGGGTTGGCTGCTTTCGTAAAGTACAAAAAACGTTGAACTACTCGGCGTCTATTGTGCCGTCCGGCGCGGTAAGGCCTAACCACTCGTTCGAGGCGGACGGCTCCGCCGCCGCTCAACTCAAGCGTTAGTCGGTAGCTCGTGGTGGTTTGTCGTATCGTGTGTTTCGCCCAGCTTCGCGCTGGCTTGTCGTCCGTCGCCGCAGCAACTTTTCGCGCGACGGCGTCGCAAGCCTCAGCTTTCAGAGCTGGTCGTTTTGGGGTAGTCGGTTGTTCAAGCTGTGCGCTCGTCGTGGCAGTCGCTGTCGCCCAAGCAAACTGCGTCGCAACCGTCTAACTCCTCGTCCAAGCGGACGGCTGCGCCGCCGCTTAACTCAGGCGTTAGGTGCCACAAGAAATGATCTCGCACTCCGACCTTGTCGAGTCTATCTTTGGTTACTGGCCAAACTTTGCAGATGGCCATATCGAACTGTTCTCGTTCGAGCACCCAGGCATCATCAAGTTGCGAATTTCCTACATTGACGCTGAACTCGCCAAGGCGGCTAAGATTAGCCTTCAGTTCACTGGCGTGCATAACATTGCACTTTCCGAAATGTTCGATGGGAACTACCTTGACGTACTGAGCATCTCTGGTGAGTCTCCGCTCCTAGTGGAGCTCGAGGCTTGCTCGGGTCTTCAGGGTACTTTTGCATGTGCATCAGCGGAGGTTACCGCGGTGGCACCTAACCCATCGTTCGAGGCGGACGGCGCCGCCGCCGCTCAACTCAAGCGTTAGGTTCCCAAGTGAAACTCCGCGCATTCGCAAAAATTCTTTCGTTCCTGGCAGGCTTGTGTCTTGCCGCCGTCGGCGTGGCGTGGCTTTTTATTGCATCATCTGGCGCGGTTAAAGCCAGTCCCTTCGCTGGCTACCTTGTCGGCGCTGGGTTCCTGTCGGTTGCCGCGCCATTGCTGGCGTTCCCTTTTTCCATTCGTGTCGCCAAGGCTTTGGTTGCTTTGGTCATGGTCGGTCTTGCGGTCGGCATGCTTTGGCTCGCGTTCCGGCCCGACTCGCCTTCAAGTCATCCGTCGCTAGTTCAAGCCGCCGCAATTGCGTTTGCTGTAACGTTGTTCGCACGTATTGGGCTGGCACTTCGCCGCAAGCGTTCGGCGTTGGGCACCTAACCACTCGTCCAAGCGGACGTGCGAAAAGCCGCACGCCGCTTAACTCCAGCGTTAGGCTTCAAACAAGGGGATGCACTCGTGAATAAATTTGTCCTGTTCCTGGCGCTATTTCTCATTGGCATTGGTGCCGCAAGCGCCTCGGACAAAAGTCCAAACGGGGTCTACCGTCCTACGCTCGGCACTCACGCAACGTCTTACCTTAAAAAATTTCCGCTCAACAAGGTGGCTGTGGACGAGATTGTTCAGTACGTTGGTACGCCAGACAAATCACTGAGTGTTGCTGGCTCCGATTACCTCACATACAACATTGAGCCCAAGAGCGGCAGTGGCGTTATCGAGTACACCTACATCGTCAAGGACGGTGTCGTGGTCAACGTCACGTACCTAAACTCCGGCAACTTCTTTGGCGTCACGCAAAGAGAGTCGGCCATAAAGCTACAAACGCCGTAATTGTGCTGCACGCGCCTAACAGTGCGTTCGAGGCGGACGGCTTCGCCGCCGCTCAACTTCAGCGTTAGGTGCCCATGGAAGCTAGCTCGCTAATAGGAAGGACTCTGAAGGCCATTTGGTTGTTCCCATCAGGCCCAGTGCATCCGGCATGGGTCAACGAGCTCACTACGCCCATCGTTGCGTACGACGCTTTCCTCGAACTAGCCGACGATATTTTGCTTCAGATAGATGCCTGCGAAATCGTCCTGGATAAGGAGAAGTATCCGTCACTAGGCTTGGAACTGCATGAGTCTTCTCCAGCAGCGTTGCGTGTTCTGCAACCTGACGGCCATGCCACAGAGGCTCAGCAACTCCAAGAGGCTAGTACCTTAGTGCCTGCTCTCATAACTTCTGTCGAGCAATCCGACCCACTTGAAGAGGGTGCAATTTCTCAGTACGTCATTGTGCTGGGTCAGGCGGGGCGCATAATCTTTCGGCACATCATGCCACCCACAACATTGGGCATCGACGTGCAGCTCACGGGTTGGTCACCTAACCCGTCGTCCAAGCGGACGCGCGAAAAGCCGCGCGCCGCTTAACTCCAGCGTTAGGGGTCGACATTGGGTGAGAAAATCGAGCTGGTAGTTACCTACGCAGAACGCTTAGCTGCGTGCACTGCTTTGGCCGCTGGCGGCGCGCTCGTGATCCACTTTGCCGAAAAGCTTTTATTTGGCCCTTGGGCACCACGCGCAATCGGGGGTTTGCTATTCTTTTTGGCATTCGTCGTTATCGTGCAAGTCAATACTGATCTATCGGTTGCGCTCGCTAACCGCACCAAGAACAGGCGGGCCTCAATCGTTACCGTGCTTATAGTTGCGCCAGTCCTGCAGTTAGTGTGCATTTATTTCATTTCAGCAGGGGTGCTCGCGGCGACCTCGTCGCTTACCCCCTAACCAGTCATTCAAGCGGACGGCTACGCCGCCGCTTAATTCCAGCGTTAGGCGGCAGAGCATTTTCCGTCGTAGTGCCTCGCGTGCTTCATGTCTTGGCTTCGTGTCGGCAAAGCGGCGTTTGCTGTTCCTGGCTGGCCTGCGTTGTTGCCTTTTGCGCGCTTGGTCGTCTGTCGTATCTTGCGCGCGTTGGCGTATCTCGCATCTTCGTGCTTCGCGTTGCGCGCGGTTCGTCCCAACATGGCGTTGGTCGTCAGCGGTTCGTTCTTCGCACGCAGGCCGCAAGTTGCGCGGCATTGCCGGGCATTCAAAGCAGCGCTATCGTGTTGCTCACCGACGGCGTAGCGTGCTGCCGTCTAACCAGTCATTCAAGCGGACGGCGGATAGAGCCCGCCGCCGCTTAATTCCAGCGTTAGAACTCAATGGCCACTTCACGCAAGATTGTTCTGCATTCGCTGCACGGACATCGCCAGGAACTCAATGCGATCGTTACGCAATGGATTCGAGATCAAGTCGGCTACGTCGGGGTCGTCGGAGTTGATGCCTCCAAGATCGAGGACGCCATTGATGACCTGTGCGTCGGAGATGGCTCAAACTCATACTTCATGGTCACCGCGTCCCATAGTTCAGACGAGACTCTTCAAGATGCCATCTTTTTCGCAGAGCAATTTTCAGGTGAGCTCGCCGGAGATGTAAGCGTCGTTGAGTTCTAACATTTCGTTCAAGGCGGACGGCTTCGCCGCCGCTTAACTCCAGCGTTAGGGGTCGACATTGGGTGAGAAAATCGAGCTGGTAGTTACCTACGCAGAACGCTTAGCTGCGTGCACTGCTTTGGCCGCTGGCGGCGCGCTCGTGATCCACTTTGCCGAAAAGCTTTTATTTGGCCCTTGGGCACCACGCGCAATCGGGGGTTTGCTATTCTTTTTGGCATTCGTCGTTATCGTGCAAGTCAATACTGATCTATCGGTTGCGCTCGCTAACCGCACCAAGAACAGGCGGGCCTCAATCGTTACCGTGCTTATAGTTGCGCCAGTCCTGCAGTTAGTGTGCATTTATTTCATTTCAGCAGGGGTGCTCGCGGCGACCTCGTCGCTTACCCCCTAACCAGTCATTCAAGCGGACGGCTACGCCGCCGCTTAATTCCAGCGTTAGACAGAGCCGAATGTTCTCGGTACATCACAACTTCAGGGGGAGTCAGCGATGTTTGCAGTTAGGTTGGTCGTTCTCATTTTCTTAGTCTTCTATAGCTGGTCAATGGGGCAGATTCCTCCAAGTGGCCTAAACGCCTTCGGCAAAGTGGTCGCGTTTTCGTTTTTTATCGCTGCTCCACTGCTGTACTTGCTTCCAACACTTGAGGCTCTCCTCAAAGAGCATCCCAACCTTCCAGCTATCGGCCTCGTAAACGTCTTGCTCGGTTGGTCCCTCATTGGCTGGGTGGTTGCCGAGGTGTGGGCGCTCAAGAAGCCAGAGCCGGTTGCCGCCGTTGCCGTCGCAGGTGCCCCTACTGTCTCTGCGACACCGAGAGAGACAAAAACATGTCCGTACTGCGCAGAAGAGATCCTTGTTGCAGCAGTCAAGTGTAAGCACTGCGGCAGCGAGTTATCTGTCTAACAGTTCGTTCAAGGCGGACGGGACAGTTCCTACGCTTTAGTGGACACCCTGAACTACCACTTCAGGAGTCCACAAGATGCCCAAACCAGGTCCACGAACCACCTACCGCTATACCCAGGAATTCAAGGCAACCGCTGTCCGTTTGAGCCTGTTACCGGGCGTCGCGGTGGGTGACGTTGCCCAGTCGCTTTACATCCACCCGTTCATGCTGTCTCGTTGGCGCAAACAGGCGCGCGAGGGATTGATCATGACGAAGGGTGTGGCGGTCGACAAAGCCGTGGCAGCGGAGCTGAAGGAGCTGCGTCGGGTGAAGAAGGCCTACGAGCAGCTGAAGATCGAGCATGACCTTTTAAAAAAAGCGATCGCGTTCACTTCCAGTCCAAGGCCGACATCTTCGCCTTCATCCGTCAGCAAGAGCACCACCCGGTGAGGCTGTTGTGCCGGCTGTACGGGGTCAGTCCAAGCGGGTATTACGCCTGGCGGGATCGACCGTCGAGCGCGCGTGCGCAGGAGGATGCACGACTGCTTGAGAGCATTCGCCACGTGCACGCCGAAGGCCGGCAGACTTACGGTAGCCCGCGGGTCCACGCCGGCCTGCAACGCAACGGTGAATCCGTCGGACGCCGCCGGGTCGAGCGCTTGATGCGGGACCATGCCATCCGTGGCTGCTCTGCCGATCTGTATCGACGTTGTCCGGGTGTCGATCGCTTCTTCGCCAGCGTCGACAACCAGGTGCACGAGCTGACGGTGGATCGGCCCGATCAGGTCTGGGTCACCGATGTCACCTATCTGAAAGTATCGGGTTCATGGCGCTACCTCGCCACCGTCATGGATCGCTATTCGCGGCGCCTGCTGGGCTGGTCGCTGGGAACGGACCGGACGGCCAACCTGACGCGCCGGGCGTTGGCAGCGGCGTTGCGCCAACGCAAACCGCCGGCCGGCACGTTGCTGCACAGTGATCGCGGGGTGGAGTTTCTGGCCAGCGACTTCAAACGCATGCTGGCCAGGGCGGGCTTGGTGCAGAGCGTGAACCGCCCGCATCGAATGACCGACAACGCGCACATGGAGTCGTGGAACAAGTCGATGAAATCGGACATGTATCACCGCGACAGCTTCTGCACCGAAGGCTCGCTGCGAAGCGCCGTGCGCAGCTACATCGATTTCTACAACAGCAAGCGCTTACACTCTGCCTTGGGCTATCGTTCTCCCATCGAGTTCGAGGCACAGTACGGCTAACCAACCGGTGTCCACTTTTGCGTAGGAACTCTCCGGCTACGCCGCCGCTTAACTCTAGCGTTAGGCACCACAGGGGAATCTGCGCATGATGGTCTTTACCACATTGTTCATTGCCGTCATTGTCATTGGCGTACTGTGGTTCTTGTTGTTACAACGGCTGCGGCAAGCTTGGATGGGTTACGTTCTGGTCTTGGCAACGGGCATAGCCTGTTTCCTGTTTGGCTCGGTTCATTTCGTCTATATCGGCATCGAGGTCATCGGCCTCGGCTGCCTAGTAGTTTGGTTGCGGCACACCTACTGGCCGCCGGCACCAAAATCCAAGCCTGCAGGGGCTGGCGGCGGTGCCTAACCATTCCGTAAGAGACTTCCGGTCAACCCCGGGCGCATGATGCTTTCGCCCTGGGCTTTCGGGCTGCTGCCGGTCATCGTGTTGTCCTGTTTGCTGCGTACTGCGTGTCAGTGCTTCATGGGTACAACGAATGTCAGGCTGCATTTCCGTAATCGGTCTTGTTGAGTCGATGCCGCCGACTCGGACCTTTGTATAAACCGCACCCGAAGACCTCGTTCGTTCATCGGACTGTCCGGTGCCCAGGGATCAGTCGGCACACCGTTTGGACGTCCATCTAGTTAGTCAGGTTCTCTCCGGGGTGGTCTGACCTGTTGTCTACCGTGTCGCGCTGACGTTGAATCGAAACTCGGTTTTACGCCGCCTGCACCGTGTGAGTTTGCTGGTGCATCGGATGCTGCAGGCAGGCACAGGGGTCGTAGTCGACGTCGTGCGCCAGCATCGCCCAGATCTGCCGGGCATGTTTGTTCGCGATGGCCACGATCACCTTGCCGAAAGGCATGCGTCCATCCAGGGTACGTATCCACAACTGTTCGGGCGTGGCCTTCTCGGTGGCCACGGCCTTCGCGCGCTGCAGACTGCTGCGGGCGCCCTGGATCAGCAACGTGCGCAGGTACGCATCCCCACGACAGCTGATCTCACCCAGCCGCGCATGCCCGCCGCTGGAGTGTTGGGTGGGCACCAGCCCCAGCCATGCCGCCATCTGCCGGCCGTGTTTGAACTCGCGCGCGTTGCCGACCGTGGCCACCGCCGCATCGGCGGTGATCGCGCCGACCCCGATGACCGCGCGCAGCCGCACACACTGCTCGTCATCGCGCGCGTGTATCTCGATGCGTGCATCGCACGCGTCGAGGTGCAGGCGCAACTGCTTCCAGTGCTCCGCCAGGTCACGCAACAGTTCCTTGAGCTCAGCCGGCAATCCGAGCTGCCCATCGAGGTCAGCCAGCTGGCGACGCAGCGCCAGATCGCTCTGCGCCACGACCACACCGAACTCGGCCAGCAGGCCGCGAATACGGTTGCCGATCGCCAGCGACTCGACCTTGTAGCCCTCGCGGACTCGATGCCATGACAACCGCACCTGCTGATCGATCGACTTGACCGGCACGAAACGCATGTTGCCCTGGCGGGCGGCTGTGGCGATCGCCTCGGCATCGGCCCGGTCGTTCTTGGTTCGGCGACCCTTGCGGAACGGCGTGACGAACTGGGCGGCGATGATCCGCGGCTGCAGACCGTACTCCAGGCAGCGCCGCGCCCAGTGGTGCGCCCCGCTGCACGCCTCCATCGCCACCACCGTGCCGGCCGGCAACTGCGCCAGCCACAGGCCAAACGGCTCGCGCCGTAGGTCCTGCCGCCGCAGCACATGGCCAGCGCCATCCATCTCACACGCTGAAAACAGGACTTTCGCCAAATCCACGCCGATGGTTATAGTGCTCATGGAGACTTCCTCTTCTGCTGACGGTTGTGTCGCAACACCATCATGGCCCTCGAGGCCGAAAGGGGAGGAAGTCTCTTTTTACTCGTTCAAGGCGGACGGCTTCGCCGCCGCTTAACTCCAGCGTTAGGCGGTCAGAAGAGCATCCTTTGTCCTTGTCTCGCGTTCGTCGCTTTCTGGCTTCGCATCGGCTGCGCGGGGCATGTTGTTTCGGGCTGGCCTGCGTTGTCGTCTGTCGCGCGCTTGGTGGTTCGTCGTGTCTTGCGCGCGTTGGCGTATCTCGCATCTTCATGCTTCATGATGCGCGCGGTTTGCGCAACGTGGCGTTCATCGTCAGCGGTTCGTTCTTCGCACGCAGGCCACAACCTTCGCGGCATTGCCGAGCTTTCAAAGCAGCGCTATCGTGTTGCTCACCGACGGCGTAGCGTGCTGCCGTATAACCAGTCATTCAAGCGGACGGCTTCGCCGCCGCTTAATTCCAGCGTTAGACCACAGGGGAAATGTCATGGCCAAGAAAGGTGAAACCACATCCAAGCCGGTTGGCACCAAGGCTTCTGGCGTTATGCGTAGTTCAAGCACTGGCAAAGCATCAAAGAGTGCGTCTGGCAGCGCGCTTTCTCAAAGACAGCCAAGCAAAGTGACCTCCGCATCGGCTGCCACCGCCGCTTCAAAAGTTCTCCGCGACGCTCGTAGCAGCGCTGCCTCAAAGTCAGCGGCTGCAAGCACGCTCACACAGCGGCCCGGCAAGAGAAAGTGACGTTGTGGTCTAACATTTCCGTAAGAGACTTCCGGTCAACCCCGGGCGCATGATGCTTTCGCCCTGGGCTTTCGGGCTGCTGCCGGTCATCGTGTTGTCCTGTTTGCTGCGTACTGCGTGTCAGTGCTTCATGGGTACAACGAATGTCAGGCTGCATTTCCGTAATCGGTCTTGTTGAGTCGATGCCGCCGACTCGGACCTTTGTATAAACCGCACCCGAAGACCTCGTTCGTTCATCGGACTGTCCGGTGCCCAGGGATCAGTCGGCACACCGTTTGGACGTCCATCTAGTTAGTCAGGTTCTCTCCGGGGTGGTCTGACCTGTTGTCTACCGTGTCGCGCTGACGTTGAATCGAAACTCGGTTTTACGCCGCCTGCACCGTGTGAGTTTGCTGGTGCATCGGATGCTGCAGGCAGGCACAGGGGTCGTAGTCGACGTCGTGCGCCAGCATCGCCCAGATCTGCCGGGCATGTTTGTTCGCGATGGCCACGATCACCTTGCCGAAAGGCATGCGTCCATCCAGGGTACGTATCCACAACTGTTCGGGCGTGGCCTTCTCGGTGGCCACGGCCTTCGCGCGCTGCAGACTGCTGCGGGCGCCCTGGATCAGCAACGTGCGCAGGTACGCATCCCCACGACAGCTGATCTCACCCAGCCGCGCATGCCCGCCGCTGGAGTGTTGGGTGGGCACCAGCCCCAGCCATGCCGCCATCTGCCGGCCGTGTTTGAACTCGCGCGCGTTGCCGACCGTGGCCACCGCCGCATCGGCGGTGATCGCGCCGACCCCGATGACCGCGCGCAGCCGCACACACTGCTCGTCATCGCGCGCGTGTATCTCGATGCGTGCATCGCACGCGTCGAGGTGCAGGCGCAACTGCTTCCAGTGCTCCGCCAGGTCACGCAACAGTTCCTTGAGCTCAGCCGGCAATCCGAGCTGCCCATCGAGGTCAGCCAGCTGGCGACGCAGCGCCAGATCGCTCTGCGCCACGACCACACCGAACTCGGCCAGCAGGCCGCGAATACGGTTGCCGATCGCCAGCGACTCGACCTTGTAGCCCTCGCGGACTCGATGCCATGACAACCGCACCTGCTGATCGATCGACTTGACCGGCACGAAACGCATGTTGCCCTGGCGGGCGGCTGTGGCGATCGCCTCGGCATCGGCCCGGTCGTTCTTGGTTCGGCGACCCTTGCGGAACGGCGTGACGAACTGGGCGGCGATGATCCGCGGCTGCAGACCGTACTCCAGGCAGCGCCGCGCCCAGTGGTGCGCCCCGCTGCACGCCTCCATCGCCACCACCGTGCCGGCCGGCAACTGCGCCAGCCACAGGCCAAACGGCTCGCGCCGTAGGTCCTGCCGCCGCAGCACATGGCCAGCGCCATCCATCTCACACGCTGAAAACAGGACTTTCGCCAAATCCACGCCGATGGTTATAGTGCTCATGGAGACTTCCTCTTCTGCTGACGGTTGTGTCGCAACACCATCATGGCCCTCGAGGCCGAAAGGGGAGGAAGTCTCTTTTTACTCGTTCAAGGCGGACGGCTACGCCGCCGCTTAACTCCAGCGTTAGCACTAATGACCACCTTTACTGCCTCATCTGTCATCCAGTTCCTCGGGCACATCGAAGACCATGGCGCAGAAACCATGTTTCGAGGTCAAGGGAGTGCAGCGTGGCCGCTACTTCCATCTATCGCGCGATTCGCTACCAAACTGGACGGCTACGATTGCATCTCCGATCTTGAGGAGCATTTGCTCGAGCGGTTCCGTCAGTTTGGCGTTTCCTTTCAAGACTTCCGCAAGCTTCCGATCATTGAGCAACTGGTGCATGCGCAGCATTACGGATTGCCTACTAGGCTTCTCGACTGGTCTACGAATCCCCTAAAGGCGCTGTTCTTTGCAACTGAGGAACCCCAGCTGGATTCCTTGGACGGCGTGGTCTACATCACTCATCCAAACTTTTGGGTGGAAGGTACTACTCACATCCGTGAGGTAAAGGCTTTTCTCGCCTGCTTTCCAGAAGTACTGCACGAACGGATTGCTGCACAAGATGCATGCTTTCTTGTGTTTCCGCTCTCTAAAACCGATATGTCGGTTCCTGAGCTGTCGGCTGCCAGCTTCCCGGGCGCATTAGACTTCTTGCATGAGATCATCATTCCTTCCGGTGCAAAACGCGATTTGCGCAAACAGTTATCTGTACTTGGCGTTACGCACCGATCTGTGTACCCAGGTTTGGAAGGCACCACGCGTTGGATCAAAAGTGAACTGTCGAACTTCCTCGTGTGAGTGCTAACCACTCGTTCGAGGCGGACGGCTCCGCCGCCGCTCAACTCAAGCGTTAGGCGTCACAAAGGCTTCTGGCTGGATACTGTATGCAGCGGGGATGTTGGTATGTCTGATCGATTTAAAGATGCAGCAGGACTGGCTTTCGCTTGGGTGGTAATTTTTGCGCTGGGCGCCGGTGTAATTAAAGGTTTTATTTCGTTAGCCAGAACTCATCCTGACGGAACGTTTTGGCTCGGAATGCTTGCCTTCACTTGCTTCATAATTAATGACTATTCTCGGCGAAATGGCCGAAGGGACGATGGGTGACAGGGAGGGTTCACTTATTGGTCTATCGTCTCGTGTTCTTGTAGTACGCTTGGTATGGCACAATATTTCTTCAAACGTCGGACTTCGGTGCCGCCTAACATCTCGTTCAAGGCGGACGGCTGCGCCGCCGCTTAACTCCAGCGTTAGGCTCGCAAGGAAGATTTGCACATGCTCATGTTCAAGGCGATAAGCAAGCAAGAGACCCGGCGCATGCAGCTAGTCGGTATTCCGATGTTCATTACCGTGCTCTTTTGCTTCATCACCATGGGCACGCTATGGAGCATCCTGTTTCTCTTCGTTGCGCTCATTCCTTACTCTTTTTTCTACACCAAGGCATACGTCGTTGTAGCTGCACGCAGTTCATCGCCGCCTGGCTGGCGGTTCTACACCGGCATGGTTTTGGTACAACTTCTCTTCATCGCATTACTGGTGGCTCGCGCACGAGCCTAACCCATCGTCCAAGCGGACGGCTTCGCCGCCGCTTAACTCCAGCGTTAGATTTTTGGGGAGAGGTCAATGTGGAAATTCGCTCTCGTTGTGTTGGCGATGGTGGTGGGTTTGTGCGGTTGTGGCCAAGGAGCAGCGTCCTCAGCTGATCTCAACCCGTTCACCATAGTCCCAGGGCAATGGGGCTGGGCCGGTTCAAACGATTGTGCCGTGAACCCGGAGGTAATCCGCTTCAGCGCAGACGGGAAAAAGATGTTCCTTTCTCTTACTCCCGCTAAACCTGACGGAACCTACGAGCCACGCCGTCAGGCCACTTACAACATTCTCCGTAAGCTCCCCAATGGGTTGTCGATGTCGTTGCATGACGAGACTCGTCGTGATACTTCAGGCAAGCCGGTGACATGGGACCTCATTGTCATGGATAGGAACCAAATGTGTTGGCATCGCAGTGATTGGCCTCAGTACGGCTGCACCAAGTCAATTTCTCGCTGCGGAATCTAACCATTCGTTCAAGGCGGACGGCTTCGCCGCCGCTTAACTCCAGCGTTAGGGCGCTCAGAAATGACACGGCTGGTGAAAATTCTCATCCTTGTGGCCAGCTTCCTTCCTATTCTTCTGGCTCAGATCCTGGCTTTTCTCCTGCTGTCCGAGCCACCTGGTGCTCACACTTGGCTAGACGCGCATCCTGGGTCACTGGTAGTTTCACTCATCGCGTTGCAGCTGGTGGTTGTTGCCTTCTACATCTGGCATCTCAAGCAGAGGTCTGCAGTCCCTCGAAATCAACATGGCTATTGGGTCGTCCGCTTTCTTTTTACGCGGGGTCTTTTTGCAGTGGCCGACTACTGGCACAAACACATTTGGGACGCTCCTCGGCGAGCGCCCTAACATTTCGTTCGAGGCGGACGGGACAGTTCCTACGCTTTAGTGGACACCCTGAACTACCACTTCAGGAGTCCACAAGATGCCCAAACCAGGTCCACGAACCACCTACCGCTATACCCAGGAATTCAAGGCAACCGCTGTCCGTTTGAGCCTGTTACCGGGCGTCGCGGTGGGTGACGTTGCCCAGTCGCTTTACATCCACCCGTTCATGCTGTCTCGTTGGCGCAAACAGGCGCGCGAGGGATTGATCATGACGAAGGGTGTGGCGGTCGACAAAGCCGTGGCAGCGGAGCTGAAGGAGCTGCGTCGGGTGAAGAAGGCCTACGAGCAGCTGAAGATCGAGCATGACCTTTTAAAAAAAGCGATCGCGTTCACTTCCAGTCCAAGGCCGACATCTTCGCCTTCATCCGTCAGCAAGAGCACCACCCGGTGAGGCTGTTGTGCCGGCTGTACGGGGTCAGTCCAAGCGGGTATTACGCCTGGCGGGATCGACCGTCGAGCGCGCGTGCGCAGGAGGATGCACGACTGCTTGAGAGCATTCGCCACGTGCACGCCGAAGGCCGGCAGACTTACGGTAGCCCGCGGGTCCACGCCGGCCTGCAACGCAACGGTGAATCCGTCGGACGCCGCCGGGTCGAGCGCTTGATGCGGGACCATGCCATCCGTGGCTGCTCTGCCGATCTGTATCGACGTTGTCCGGGTGTCGATCGCTTCTTCGCCAGCGTCGACAACCAGGTGCACGAGCTGACGGTGGATCGGCCCGATCAGGTCTGGGTCACCGATGTCACCTATCTGAAAGTATCGGGTTCATGGCGCTACCTCGCCACCGTCATGGATCGCTATTCGCGGCGCCTGCTGGGCTGGTCGCTGGGAACGGACCGGACGGCCAACCTGACGCGCCGGGCGTTGGCAGCGGCGTTGCGCCAACGCAAACCGCCGGCCGGCACGTTGCTGCACAGTGATCGCGGGGTGGAGTTTCTGGCCAGCGACTTCAAACGCATGCTGGCCAGGGCGGGCTTGGTGCAGAGCGTGAACCGCCCGCATCGAATGACCGACAACGCGCACATGGAGTCGTGGAACAAGTCGATGAAATCGGACATGTATCACCGCGACAGCTTCTGCACCGAAGGCTCGCTGCGAAGCGCCGTGCGCAGCTACATCGATTTCTACAACAGCAAGCGCTTACACTCTGCCTTGGGCTATCGTTCTCCCATCGAGTTCGAGGCACAGTACGGCTAACCAACCGGTGTCCACTTTTGCGTAGGAACTCTCCGGCTTCGCCGCCGCTCAACTCCAGCGTTAGGCCTCATGGAAAAGCTTGCGCTCTCCAACATAGAGGACAGTGTCTTGGCTATGGCTGAGGATGCGTTCATCCACTTCAAAACAGCACGTCCAGTGCTGGGTACCTATTATGAGCGTAACGTTAGTTTCCAGGAGCTGTCGTCTATCGTCGGACGCTTGTCCGCCCTCGGGCTCATCCGCTGGCGTATCACACAACGCAGCACAATTCATTTCTGTAAGCGTGCGCCGGTCAGCTCTCAGCACAACTGCACGGCGGCGTTCACGGCCACGGCCAAAGGCAAGGCGTACCTCGCTCAGCCTCGGTGCGCGGCCTAACCACTCGTTCGAGGCGGACGGCTCCGCCGCCGCTCAACTCAAGCGTTAGGCCGCTAAAAAAAGTATCGTCGCAAACGCTATCTTTCTTCCAAATGCAAAGGGGAGTTGCTCATGAAGGTTATCGAGTCTGCATTGCTTCTGGTCGTGGGCACTGCGTTGCTTACGTTCAGCGCCCTCTCGCTGGGACTTTTTCCGCGGCCACTGACGTTCAATAATCCCACCCTGTTCGTCGAGGCGCTCGCCATCGCTGGTCTGGCCTTCTTCGGTCTTGGCGCTCGTGGCATCTATCAGATTCACCGCGCTATCTCCTGCAACGTCTCGCTGGCTCCGTCCCGCGGCGCCGCGGCCTAACCCGTCGTCCAAGCGGACGCGCGAAAAGCCGCGCGCCGCTTAACTCCAGCGTTAGGCTCGACTCATCCGCATCAGGGGAAACGTATAATGAAACAGTTGATGTGCGGGCTACTCGCACTTCTCATGTGCTCAATGGTCTACGGAGCAGGTGCCGCGGAACCAACGACAATCCTAGGCTTCACGATAGGAAAGACCTTCAATCTCCCCGAGTGTCATTGGAAGGGTGACGGTGCACTTGCAAGCTACGGTTATGATTTCCAGCAACCAATTACGCCATGTTGGAAGCACAGCAGTCTGAAAGCGCATCCAGGCGACCCATTGAATACCAAGGGTACGTTCAAGATTGGGGTCGTGCCGGCTAGCGGCAAGACTCCCGATGGCGTGCGTAGCGATGCGCTTTATCTAATCGTGGTTGGTGGACACATTGAGGGAATATTCGTCCCAACGAACGGCCTCGATAGCCAAGATATATTCTTGGCGCTTCTTATAAAAAAATACGGTAAGCCCGAATCAAGCCAGCGAACACAGGTTGAAAATAGCTACGGCGCGAAGTTCACTAAGTATACCGTCGCATGGAAGAAACCAGATGCTTTAATAGCCTACGACAGCATGGTATCGAGCACGGATTGGGGTTTAATTGAAGTAGCGAGCCCGTCGGGGAAAACATTTCTTGAAGACGAACAATCGAAAATAGAAAACAGTTCTTCGTTCTAACATCACAAGACCTAACTCATCATTCAAGCGGACGGGATAGTTCCTACGCTTTAGTGGACACCCTGAACTACCACTTCAGGAGTCCACAAGATGCCCAAACCAGGTCCACGAACCACCTACCGCTATACCCAGGAATTCAAGGCAACCGCTGTCCGTTTGAGCCTGTTACCGGGCGTCGCGGTGGGTGACGTTGCCCAGTCGCTTTACATCCACCCGTTCATGCTGTCTCGTTGGCGCAAACAGGCGCGCGAGGGATTGATCATGACGAAGGGTGTGGCGGTCGACAAAGCCGTGGCAGCGGAGCTGAAGGAGCTGCGTCGGGTGAAGAAGGCCTACGAGCAGCTGAAGATCGAGCATGACCTTTTAAAAAAGCGATCGCGTTCACTTCCAGTCCAAGGCCGACATCTTCGCCTTCATCCGTCAGCAAGAGCACCACCCGGTGAGGCTGTTGTGCCGGCTGTACGGGGTCAGTCCAAGCGGGTATTACGCCTGGCGGGATCGACCGTCGAGCGCGCGTGCGCAGGAGGATGCACGACTGCTTGAGAGCATTCGCCACGTGCACGCCGAAGGCCGGCAGACTTACGGTAGCCCGCGGGTCCACGCCGGCCTGCAACGCAACGGTGAATCCGTCGGACGCCGCCGGGTCGAGCGCTTGATGCGGGACCATGCCATCCGTGGCTGCTCTGCCGATCTGTATCGACGTTGTCCGGGTGTCGATCGCTTCTTCGCCAGCGTCGACAACCAGGTGCACGAGCTGACGGTGGATCGGCCCGATCAGGTCTGGGTCACCGATGTCACCTATCTGAAAGTATCGGGTTCATGGCGCTACCTCGCCACCGTCATGGATCGCTATTCGCGGCGCCTGCTGGGCTGGTCGCTGGGAACGGACCGGACGGCCAACCTGACGCGCCGGGCGTTGGCAGCGGCGTTGCGCCAACGCAAACCGCCGGCCGGCACGTTGCTGCACAGTGATCGCGGGGTGGAGTTTCTGGCCAGCGACTTCAAACGCATGCTGGCCAGGGCGGGCTTGGTGCAGAGCGTGAACCGCCCGCATCGAATGACCGACAACGCGCATATGGAGTCGTGGAACAAGTCGATGAAATCGGACATGTATCACCGCGACAGCTTCTGCACCGAAGGCTCGCTGCGAAGCGCCGTGCGCAGCTACATCGATTTCTACAACAGCAAGCGCTTACACTCTGCCTTGGGCTATCGTTCTCCCATCGAGTTCGAGGCACAGTACGGCTAACCAACCGGTGTCCACTTTTGCGTAGGAACTCTCTCGCCTATGCTTCAGTCGGGTCACTCACACTTGCACTTCTCTATGGCACGGGATGGCTCATTGGTTTCCTATTCAAGCGGGCGCTTGCAGCTTTACGGCATGCGCGCTAACAGTTCCTTAGGAGACTTCCCGTCAACCCCGGGCGCATGATGCTTTTGCCCTGAGCTTTCGGGCGACTGCTGGTGATCGGGTTGTCCTGCGTGCTGCGTGCTGCGTGGTCAGTTTGATGCGGCGTCGAACGTTGCCAGACTGCATTTCCTTAGACGGTCTTGTTGAGCCATTGCTGCCGGCTCGGACCAGGGTATAAACCGCGCCCGGAGACCTCATTCGTTCAGCGGTGTCGTCGATGTTCGGGGATCGGCCGAAACACGTTTGGACGTCCAGAATGTTAGTCAGGTTCTCTCCGGGTGGGTCTGACCCGTTGTTGCCGCGTAGCGCTGACCGTGAATCGAAAGCAAGGTTCCTCAAGCGAGTTGAGCGGGGCAATGCAGCGGGTGACGCTGGCTGGCGCAGGGGTCGTAATCCACCTCGTGAGCCAGCATCACCCACAACTGGCGCGCATGTTTGTTGGCGATGGCGACCAGCACCTTGCCGAATGGCAACCGCACCGCGAGTGACCGAATCCAGAGTTGTTCGGGTGTGGCCTTTCCCGTGGCGACCACCTTGGCCCGTTGCAGGTAGCCATCGCCGCGACAGCTGATCGCACCCAGCCGCGTGTGTCCGCCGCTGGAGTGCTGGGTCGGCACCATGCCGAGCCACGCCGCCAGTTGCCGGCCATTGCGGAATTCCTGCGCCTTGCCGAGGCTGGCGATCAGGGCGTCTGCGGTGAGCGCGCCGATGCCGACGATCGCGCGCAGGCGCACGCACCGCTCGTCATCGCGCACATGGGCTTCGATGCGTGCATCGCACGCGTCGAAGGCCGTGCGGACCTGGGTCCAGTGGGCCTCCACGCTGCGGATCAACGCCTTGAACTCTGCCGGCAGCGCGGTGTGTGCATCCAGATCGGCCAGCACCCGGCGCAGGGCCTTGTCGCTCTTGCCCATCACGATGCCGAACTCGGCCAGCAGGCCGCGCAGGCGGTTGCCGATCGCCAGACTCTCCACCTTGTAACCCTCGCGCACCCGATGCCAGGACAGCCGGGCCTGCTGGTCGATGGTCTTGATCGGCACGAAACGCATGTTGCCCTGGCGGGCGGCCGTGGCGATCGCCTCGGCGTCGTTGCGGTCGTTCTTGCTGCGCTGACTCTTGCGGTACGGCTTGACCAGCTGGGCAGCCATCAGCCGCGGCCGCAGCCCGTACTCTTCACACCGCCGTGCCCAGTGATGGGCCCCGCTGCAGGCTTCCATCGCCACCACCGTCCCCGCCGGCCGCTGCGCCAGCCACACGGCGAAGACCTCACGCTTGAACTCCCGTCGTTCCAGCACGTGTCCGGCGCCATCCATCGCGCACACCGAAAACACGTTCTTCGCCAAGTCCACACCCAGGGTTATAGTGCTCATGGAGACTTCCTCTTCTGCTGACGGTTGTGTCGCAACACCATCATGGCCCTCGAGGCCGTAAGGGGAGGAAGTCTCTTTTTACTCATTCGAGGCGGACGGCTACGCCGCCGCTCAATTCAAGCGTTGTGGCTGTAGAAAAGCCCCTTTCCACGGACGGATAGACGGCCAAAATGACGGCCGGAGCATCTCGTCAGTCAACAGCGGGGGTTTCGCGTTGGGGCTTGTCCGGTTTTGATCTGACGCCATGGGCACGCGCTTCAGGCGGCCATGGGTACGCCTTGTACCTCTCAGGCTGCTTGGCGGTAGTTCGCCCACTTCTCGATGTTGTGGACCAGCGCGAACAGCTTCCATTGGCCATCCACCTTGGCCTGGCCGCGCAGGGTGAAGCGGTTGAGCCGCTTGTTGGCGCGCACGTTGCCGAAGAACGGCTCGACGAGCGCGCCATGTCGGTCCCACTTGTTCGCGTTGGGCTATTGAAGCAAGATCGGCAGAGGTTTTTTCAGCGACCTCGTTAGCTGCCAAGGGAGATCGTCGTGAACCGACGTATCTTTTGCATTCTCGCTGCATCGACGTTCTTTCTAGCCTCGTGCGTTAAAGAATCGCCGCCTCAAAGCGCACCAACAACCTCACCGCCAGCGCCCTCTGGAGAACGGCTCGTTTACGTGGTCGGCTGCGTCAACTGCCATCACCAGACCCCCAAGGAAATACTCAACGCCCCGCCTCTCATCGTTGTGCAAAGCTACTCCTTGCCAGAGTTCAAGAAGCTGGTCACAACTGGAGTCACGCGTGACGGCCGAGACATGTATGCGCAAGGCAGCATCATGGGAATTGTGGCAAGAGAGCAGCTATCCCATCTCACAGACGAAGAAGTGGTGGCCATCCATCAGTTCTTGCAAAAAGGATGGACTGCTGAACGGGGAGCACGAGAGGAGGCCAAGATTGCCACCTTTCCGCTACCGACGTTCATGAAGAAATGATCTCACTGGCTCCTCGGCACGCAGCCAACAATTCATTCGAGCCGACGCCGCTTCGCGGAGCGGCTTAATTCAGGTGTCAGGCCTCCAGAGAAAATTGCATGGGTACTTGGGCACTCCACTCCTTTGCTAACGACGATGCCGGCGACCTCCTCGGCGATCTTGTCGACGGAACGGACTTGTCACCCGTTCAAGAAGCCATCGATCGCGTTCAAAGCAAACAAGGTTACTTGGAGGCACCGGATGCCCAACGAGGCATCGCGGCCTGCGAGGTAGTAGCACTGGTGTTGGGTCACGCCTCCGCCGCATCACACGCCGACGATGACCTCGCAGCTTGGATTGCCCGCGTCAAGCCGTCCGTGGATGCGGGGACTGTGTCCCAAGCAGTCCAGGTCGTCGATCGCGTACTCGCTCCGGACTCAGAGCTTCGGGAGTTGTGGGAGGAATCGGATGAGTTCAACGCTTGGGAGGCAGACGTCAGGTCTTTGCGTGCGAGGCTGCACCGCTGCTCAACTCCAGCGTCAGGCCAGGAGGGATTGTGAAGACGGGATCGTGCATGTGCGGGGCGGTCAGGTTCACCGTCTCGTGTGACCTTAAGCCTCCTGATGCTTGCCACTGTGTTCAGTGCCGAAAGTTCTCGGGGCACTATTCAGTCGGAACGGACGTGCCCAGGAGTGCAGTGGAGATTTCTGGCGCTGAGAACGTAACCTGGTACTACTCGTCCGAGAAGGTGCGCCGCGGGTTCTGTTCGGTATGCGGGTGCTCCATGTTCTTCGATCCACCTGCCAAGGAATGGATCGGAATCCATATGGGAGCGTTCGACGTGCCGACCGAGACGCACGCCGAGTTGCATGTATTCGTCGCCGAGAAGGGTGACTACTATGAGATTGGCGATGGGTTGCCCCAGTACCAGCGCATTCCGTAGGGACGAGCCTGTGGCCCGTCTGAGCGCAGGCATCAGGCCTCCGCCCAGGACCGGGAGCATTGGGGCCACGATGCATCAGATGTGTGGGAGAGCTTGAAGAGCCTTCGCACCTGACTGGGATGGCGGCCGCCGCACCAGACAGGCCCGATGGGCAAACGGCGAACCCGATGATTCACTTGGCAGCGGGCTGTGGAATCGCACTGCAGCGCCAAATGTCCCTGCCGACGCGTTACCTGTTGTTGCTTGTCGTTGCAAAGAATGCGGCCGGCCCGACGCATCTGCGCATCCGGTGGCCTGACAAATCGTTCCAGGCGGATGGCTTCGCCGCTGCTCAATTCCAGCGTCAGGCGTCGCCATGAGGCCCATACCGCAAGGTGAGAATGCATGAGGCACAGCGAAAGACATCGAACACACCGAACAGGCTGGCTTCGCGCTGCCGTGCTTGGGGCAAACGACGGTATCGTTTCTACCGCGAGCCTTGTGTTGGGGGTTGCCGCCACCGGAGCAGGTACGAGAGCAATTCTCGTCGCAGGAGTCGCTGGCCTGGTTGCCGGCGCCATGTCGATGGCTGCTGGTGAGTATGTCTCGGTCAGCTCACAGGCTGACACCGAGCGCGCAGACTTGGCTCGCGAGAGCAAGGAGTTGGCCGCAAATCCCGAGCAGGAGCATGACGAATTGGTGTCGATCTATGTACAGCGTGGGCTGGACAGGTCATTGGCGTCGAGTGTTGCCACCCAACTCATGGCTCACGACGCGCTCGGGGCGCACGGGAGGGACGAGCTCGGCATATCCGATACGTTGGCTGCCAAGCCAGTCCAGGCTGCATTCGCTTCTGCCGGGACATTCGCGACGGGTGCGGCGCTGCCACTCCTGATGGTACTCGTGCTCCCAAGCGCCACACTCATGTGGGGCCTCGCAGGCAGCTCACTGTTCTTCCTTGCATTGCTAGGCCTGCTGGCGGCGCGCACAGGCGGCGCCCTGGCACTCGCATCCGTGCTGCGCGTTACTTTCTGGGGCGCGCTGGCAATGGCTTTGACCGCGGCAGCCGGGGCGATCTTCGGGGTGACTGCATGAGCAGCGTCAAGTCGGTGATCACGTCTTTTCGCTCGGCGGCGATCCGCAGCGCGATATCGTCATGGTCAGGCCGGTGGCTTGCGGGTGACGTGCTTGACCCCTTCCCCGATGGTTTGCCGCGCAATTCGCACGCCCGGGCGCGCATCGGGTTCCACGGTCGCGATGCCCGCGCAGGCGGGCATCCATCGGACTTCCCGATCGGCGAGCAGGCCTGTCCGCGAACTTCGGTTGCACGGAACAACGGCAAGCCGCGCGTGACTTCGCCGAGAGGTGATTCCTGCGTTAGCCTGCAGCCTGGTTCCCCCGAGAGTTCGATCCGCGCCCATGCCTCCCTCGACTTCCGCGCCGCCGCCAGGGCTTCCTGCCTATCGCATCCTTACCGGCCCTGACGATGCCGGGTTTTGCCATCGGGTCAGCGAGGCGCTGGCGCTCGGCTACGTCTTGTACGGATCGCCCGCGGCGACCTTCAATGGCGAGCATGTGATCGTCGCCCAGGCCGTGGTCTGGCCCGCACGTCACCGAACGACGCCACCGGGCGTGGGCTGACGGTTCCTTTCGGCGGCGGATGTCCGCCGTGCGCGCTCAGCCCAGGCGCAGCCAGCGGCGCACCGCGGCGAGGTTGCGGCGGCTGATCTCCGGGCTGTGTTCGCTGCCGTCGAGGCGGGCCAGCACGCGGCCGTCGGCCAGGCTGCGCAGCCCGACCAGGCGCGCGCGCGGCACCAGGCAATTGCGGTGCAGGCGGATCAGCTGGTCAGGCCAGGCTTCCTCCAGCTGGCGCAGCGATTCCTCGATCAGCAGCTCGCCGCCGGCGTGCTGCACGACCACGTACTTCTCCTCGGCAAGCAGGCACAGCACGTCGTGCAAGGCGATGCGCACCTCCTCGCCGCGCAGGCGGCCGTGCAGGAAGGCGGTCGGCTCGCGCGGGCTGTCGTCGAGGCGCCGCCGCGCACGCTGCAGGGCATCGCGCAGGCGTTCCAGCCGCACCGGCTTGAGCAGGTAATCCGCTGCGCCAAGCTCGAACGCCTGCAGCGCGTGCGCCTCGTACGCAGTGCAGAAGATCACCTGCGGCCGTGCCCTGCCGGCGAGTCGCTGCGCTACGGAAACGCCGTCGATGCCCGGCATGTTGATGTCCAGCAGCAGCACGTCGGGCTGCAGTTCGTCGAGCGCGGCCAGCGCGGCCTCGCCGTCGGCGACCGTGCCGACCAGCTGCGTGTCGCTGCATTCGCCCAGCAGCGCGGTCATGCGCGCGCGGGCCAGCGGTTCGTCGTCGACGATCAGCACGCGCATCACGGCGATGCCCTCGGCAGGCGCAGCATGACCACATAGTGATCGCCTTGCGGCGCAGCCTCGACCACTGCACGCGGGCCGTAGCGGAATGCCACGCGCTGGCGCACGCTGCGCAGGCCGTGGCCGTTGCCCGCCGCGCCCGGCTGCGGCGGCAGCGGATTGCTGATCTCGATGCGGATGCCGTCACCGTCGCGCGCGCCGCGCAGCACCACCTCGCCGCCTTCGCGCAGCGGCTGGATGCCGTGGCGCACGGCGTTCTCGACCAGCGGTTGCAGCAGCAGGCGCGGCAGCGGGAAGTCCGCCGGCAGCTCGCGCAGTTCGCGGCGGATGCGCAGGCGCGGGCCCAGCCGCAGCTGTTCGATCGCGAGATAGCGCTCGATCAGTGCGAGCTCCTCGCCCAGCGTGCCGTCGCCGCGATCGGGCGAGCCCAGTGCGGCGCGGAACAGTTCGGACAGGTCCTCCACCGTGCGCTCGGCGGCGGCGGGGTCGACCCGGATCAGCGCGGCCACGGTGTTCATGCTGTTGAACAGGAAGTGCGGGCGGATGCGCGCCTGCAAGGCCTCTACCTGCGCGCGCGCGACTGCGGCCAGGCGGGCCTGCCACTGCGCCAGCACGTAGAAGTAGCGCAGCATGGCGGCGCCGAGCAGGGCGGCGACGATCGTGTTGTCGCGCACGAAGGCCGTCATCGGACTGCCGATCAGGCCGGTCTGCAGTGCGCCGTCGAGCCAGCGCGCGATGGCGCTGGCCAGCAGCACGATCAGCACGATCAGCAGCCACACCGCGACGTACGGCATGTGCCCGGGCAGACGTTGCAGCAGGTGCCGCAGCTTGCACAGCGTCAGCGCCACGACCATCGCCAGCCAGGTCACGAAGAACATGCTGACGCTGTAGGCGGGCCAGTCCTGGCGATCGTCGCGGGCCAGCCACATCACGGTCACCGTCAGCGCGCCGACCACGAACAGCGCGAACAGCGCCGGCAGCTGGCAGAAGTCCGGCAGCGGGCTGTGTTCGGCGCGACCGCGGGCGTCGCTGGCGGGCGTGGGTTCGGGCATGCGGCAAGTATGCCGCATGCGTTCGGGCGAGAGCCGGCGGGCGGTGCCCGTCCTGCACGCCGCCTCAGGCGGCCAGCCGGGCGCCCAGCCAGCGGCGCAGGTCGGCGATTTCCTCGGCGCAGACCGCGTGGGCCATCGGATAGCTGTGCCAGTCCACCGCGTAACCCAGCGCCTGCAGACGATCGCGCGAGTCGATGCCGCGCTGCATGACCACCACCGGGTCGGCGCTGCCATGCGCCTGGAAAATCGGTGTCGCGGCATTGGCGGCGCTGCGCTCGCGCGCCACCACCTCGGCGATCGGCAGATAGGTGGACAGCGCCACGATCCCGGCCAGCGTCTGGGCGTGGCACAGGCCCGCGGCCAGCGCGATCGCGCCGCCCTGCGAGAAGCCTGCCAGCACGATCCGCCCGGCGGGCACGCCGCGCTGGTGCTCGCGCGCGATCAGCGCCTCCACCGCGGCGATCGACGCACGCACGCCGGCCTCATCCTGGGGTGCCCGCGCGTCGAAACCCGCGATGTCGTACCACGCCCGCATCGGCATGCCGTTGTTGATCGTCACCGGTCGCACCGGCGCATGCGGAAACACGAAGCGCAGCGCCGGCCACGCCGGGTCCACCAGCTCCGGCACGATCGGCGCGAAGTCGTGGCCATCGGCCCCCAGGCCATGCAGCCAGATGATGCTGTGGGTGGGGTTGGCGGCGGTCTCGTGTTCGACGGCGGGGAGGATCATGAGGCGGATGGATGGTGGAAGACGGGCACCATCGTAGCAGTCGCGTTCCCCGCCTCGATGCGCAGGAGCCCGCCAGCGGGCTCCCGCGACGGGCGTCGGGCTATTTCCTGGCCGGCAGCCCCAGCTCGTGCGCGAAGAAGGTCAGGGTGATCGCGGTGTCGCCGACGCGCTGGCTGAACGGGGCGCCGATGCCGTGGCCGGCGTGCATGCGGGTGAGCAGCAGGATCGGCTGGGGCGAGGAGGTGGCGTTCTGCAGCGCGGCGGTGAACTTGCGCGATTGCCACGGCGCCACGCGCGGATCGTTCTCGCCGGTGGTCATCAGCACGGCCGGGTAGGCAGCGTGCGGCGTGACGTTCTGCAGTGGCGAGTACGCGAGCGTGGCCTTGAACTGCGCCGGGTCGGCGATGCTGCCGTACTCGGGGATGTTGTACGGGCCGTTGGCGAAGTCGGTCTCGTGGCGCAGCATGTCGTAGATGCCCACGCGTGCGACCACGGCGCGGTAGTCGGCAGGGTGCTGCACGATCTGCGTGCCCATCAGCAGGCCGCCGTTGCTGCCGCCGAGAATGCCCAGGTGGGCGCGGTCGGTCCAATGCGTGTCGATGAGGGCCAGCGCGGCGGCGTGGAAGTCGTCGAACACGTTCTGCTTGTGCAGCTTCTGGCCTTGCGCGTGCCACTGCTGGCCATTCTCGTTGCCGCCGCGGATGTTGGCGTAGGCCAGCACGCCGCCGTGTTCGAGCCAGGCCAGGTTGGCGCCGATGAAGCCGGGCTTGATCGGGATGTCGAAGCCGCCGTAGCTGTACAGGATGGTCGGTCGCGCGCCGTCGGGCGTGATGCCGGGCATCGACAGCACGGTGACCGGGATCCTGGTGCCGTCCTTCGAGGTTCCTTCGATGCGCTGCACGACCACCTTCGAATAATCGGCGGCGGGCTGCACCGCGAACACCGTTTTCAGCGTGCCCCGGTTGCCGTCGTATGCCGCCCAGCGGGTGGGCGTGGTCCAGCCGGCGTAGCTGATCAGGGCCTCGGGCCGACCCGACTCGGAGGCGATGTCGCCGATGCTGATGCCCTGCGCCGGCAGCGGCACGCGGCGCACGAAATTCGCGCCGGCGTCGTACTGCTCGATCCACCAGTCCGGGCCCTGGCTGCGCACCACCAGAAAGCCGTCGCCGAGCGGGGCGATCTGCTGGATCGCGCCGTCGCGCTGGGCCAGCACCGGCACGGTCTTGCCGTCGTCGGTGACGGCCACGATCCTGCCGCGTGGCGCATCGTCGAACGACGCCACGTACAGCCGTCCATTCACCCACGCGGCGGTACGCACGTTGGCGCGGCGATCGAGTGCGCGCGTGAATGCGGCGCCGTGGCGCAGGAACACTTCGGCCGGGCCGCCATCACCGTCGTAGGCGAGCACCGCGGCTTGCGCCGTGGCGGGCGAGTTCACCAGCACGTACTCGGCGGTTTTCGAGTAGCCGCGGCCGAACACCACGGTGTCCGTATCGGCGGCCCGGCCCAGCGCGTGATGCACCAGGGTCGCGTTGAACTGCACCACCTCGTGGCCCGCCGCCGGCGGCGCGAAGCGCACATAGCTGAAGCCTGCCTCGTCCGTATCCCAGGCCACGCCCTGCGGGGTGGTGCCACCGCCGGCCCAGGGCAGGGTGTCGGGGAGTGTCTTGCCGCTGGCTACGTCGAGCACGTGCAGGGTGGTCAGTTCGCTGCCGCCTTCGGCGGTGCCGTAGGCCAGATAGCGCCCGTGCGGCGAGGGCCAGTAGCCGGTGATCGCGGTGCCGCCGTGGTCGGCGTTCGGATCGACCAGGGTCCTCGCCGCGCCCTCCGGCCAGGCTTGCGCGACCAGCACCGGCTGCGATTGCGGCGGCGTCTGCTGCAGGTAGAACAGGGTGCCGCCGGCCAGCACCGGGCCGGAGCGCGTGGTCGAGGTGATCGCCAGCTGCTGCACGCGCGCGGTGAGCGCCTTGCCTTCGGGCATCGCGGCGAGCGTCGCCTCGGTGTGGAAGTTCTGCGCGGCGATCCACTGCTGCACGGCCGGGTCGGCGGGGTTTTCCAGCCAGCGATACGGATCAGGCACCTGCACGCCATGCAGTACGCTGGCCGCCGTGTGCGTCGGCGACGCGGGCGGTGCGGCGGCGTGGCTGCAGCACGCCGCCGTGGCGGCAAGGACCAGTGCAAGACGACGTCGCATGGCGTACTCCGGAGACAGGCGTGGGATCGGCATCCAAGGTTAGCGCCAATCGCCCGCGGCACCGCGCGAGCCGCCCCTGACTTTCGGCACAGATGACGGCAACCGGTCCCCACGCTCGGTTATGCTGATTTTTTTTGTCTGGGGAAGCACCATGCCTCGCCTGTTGTTCGCCGCCCTCGCCGCCTTGCTGGCGCTTCCCGCCGCCGCGGCCACGCCGACTGCCGGCGCATCCACCACGCTGGACCTGGAAACCATCATGGCCGACGCCGACTGGATGGGACAGCCGGTGGAGAATCCCTACTGGAGCGTGGACGGCCGCAGTCTCTATTACGAACTGAAGCGCGACGGCAGCTCGGTGCGCGACCTGTACCGCGTCGACCCGGCCAGCGGCAGCAGCGTGAAGCTCGATCCGGCGGCGATGGCCGGCGCCGACGGCCCGGCGGTGTTCGATCGTGCGCACCGGCACGCGGCCTTTGTCCTGCACGATGACATCTTCCTGGTCGACCTGGCCAGCGGCCAGCGCCGCCAGGTCACCCTGACCACGCAGCGCGAGTCCGCGCCGCAGTTTTCCGCCGACGGCCGCGCGCTGCAGTACCGCGCCGGCAACGACTGGTACAGCTACGACCTGGCGAAGGGCGTCAGCGCGCCGGTGGCCGAGCTGAAGTTCGCCGACGACCCGCAGGCGAAGCAGCCCGACGACCTCGGCCAGCTGCAGCTGGACCTGTTCAAGACGCTGCGCGCGATCAAGGCCGACAAGGAAGCGGTGCGCGAGCACGCGCAGGCGCTGGAGGCGGCCGATGCCGGCCGGGCGCCGCGGCCGTTCTGGCTGGGCGGCAAGATCAAGGCGGTCAACAGCACGCTGTCGCCGAACGGCCGCTGGCTGCTGCTGGTGACCGAGCCCAGGCAGTACAAGGACGGCAAGGCGCCGGTGGTCAACCATTACGTCACCGACAGCGGCTACACCGAGGCGGAAGACGCGCGCACCTACGTCGGCCGCGCCGACCCGGCACCGCAGTCGCTGCTGCTGCTGGACCTGGCGCAGCACAAGAGCTACCCGCTGACGACCGATGCGCTGCCCGGCATCAAGACCGATCCGCTGGCGGCGCTGCGCAAGCAGACGGTGGCCGCGCTGGAGAAGGCCGGCAAGGCCGACCAGGCCAAGGCGCTGAAGGCGCCCGAGGTACGGCCGGTCACGGTGAACTTGCGCGGCCTGGTGTGGAGCGAGGATGGCGCGAACCTGGCGGTGCAACTGCGCGCGATCGACAACAAGGACCGCTGGATCGCCAGCGTCGATTTCACGCAGCACGTGCTGACAAGCCAGCATCGGCTGACCGACCCGGCGTGGATCAACTGGAGCTTCAACGATTTCGGCTGGCTCAAGGACGGCCGCACGCTGTGGTACCTGAGCGAGCAGGGCGGCTATTCGCGGCTGTATGCCAAGCCGCTCGACGGCAAGGCGCGAGCGCTCACCGGCGCAGGCAAGTTCGAGGTCAGCGCGCCGCAGCTGAGCGAGGACGGCCAGTGGTTCTACGTGCTGGCCAACAAGGTGGCGCCGTACAGCTATGACGTCTATCGCGTGCCTTCCGCCGGCGGTGAGCTGAGCCGGCTGACGCAGTACCAGGGCGTCGACGGCTTCGAGCTGTCGCCCGACGGCCGGCAGCTCGCCGTGCTGCATGGCTCGCCGTACCGGTTCGACCAGCTCGCGGTGGTGGACGCCACCGGCGGCACCGCGAAGGAACTCACCCACACCATGAAGAGCGCCTACATGGCGCACCCGTGGATCGCGCCGAAGATCGTCGAGGTGCCCTCCGCGCACGGCGCCGGGGTGGTGTATGCCAAGTACTACGGCCCGGCCGACGAGGCCGCCGCGCCGGCCTCGCGCCCGGCGGTGATCTTCATCCACGGCGCCGGCTACCTGCAGGACGTGACGCTGCAGGCCACGCCGTATTTCCGCGAGCAGATGTTCAACAACCTGCTGGTGCAGCAGGGCTACGTGGTGCTGGACATGGACTATCGCGGCTCGGCCGGCTACGGCCGCGACTGGCGCACCGCGATCTACCGCAACATGGGCCACCCGGAACTGGAGGACCTGCTCGACGGCAAGGCGTGGCTGGTCAAGCACCACGGCGTCGATCCGCAGCGCGTGGGCCTCTACGGCGGCAGCTACGGCGGCTTCATGACCGAGATGGCGCTGCTGCGTGCGCCGGGCGAATTCGCCGCCGGCGCGGCGCAGCGCCCGGTCACCGACTGGACCAGCTACAACCACGAGTACACCTCCAACATCCTCAACGACCCGCAGCTCGACCCGGAGGCGTACAAGACCAGCTCGCCGATCGAGTACGCCGCCAACCTGCGCGACCCGCTGCTGATGCAGCACGGCCTGATCGACAACAACGTGATGGCCAGCGACACGATCCGGCTGTACCAGCGCTTCATCGAGCTGCACAAGAAGAACTTCTGGATGTCGCTGTACCCGATGGAACGCCACGGCTTCGTCCACGCCGATTCCTGGTACGACGAATACCGCCGCATCGACGAGTTGTTCGACACCTACGTGAAGCCGGTGCGCGAGCGCGCGCACTGAGGCACTGAACGTCACCGCCCGCCGGTGGGCACAGGGCACCGCGACGCGGCGGGCTACAATGCGCGGCCCCCCTGCCTGTCCGGTACCACCCGATGCCTCGCCTCCGCCTCGCCGAACCGCTCGTGATGCTGGCGACGGTGGTGCAGTGGCTGGTGCTGTCGATCGTCACCGGCGCGGTGATCGGAGTGGGCTGCAGCCTGTTCCTGCGCGCGCTGTTCGCCACCTCCGGGCACACCTACGCGATCTCGTGGTGGGCGCAGGCCGGCCTGCTGCTGGCCGGCGGCCTGGCCAACGGCCTGCTGCTGCATTACGGCTATCGCCTGCGGCGCAGCAACTTCGACGACTCGCCGATCGTCGCGGTCAACGAGCAGCGCGGCAAGATGCCGTTCCGCACCTTGTGGATCAAGCCGGTGGCAGCGCTGATCACGCTGGGCTGCGGCGGCTCGGCCGGCAAGGAAGGGCCGTGCTCGCACATCGGCGCCAGCCTCGCCGCCGGCATCGGCCGGGTGCTGCACCTGAACCCGGAACTGCGCAAGCGACTGCTGGCCTGCGGCGTGAGCGCCGGTTTCGCCAGCGTGTTCGGCACCCCGATCGCCGGGGCGATCTACGGCGTGGAGATGCTGGCGATCGGCCGCATCCGCCACGACTTCCTGTTTCCCGGCATCGTCGCCGGGGTCACCGCGTTCGAGGTCAGCAAGGCGCTCGGCGTGCCGTATCCGGTCTACCGCATCGCCTTCGTCGGCGATTTCACCGAGCTGCTGTTCCTCAAGACGGTGCTGATCGGCATCCTCTGCGGCGCGGCGGCGTGGGTGTTCGTCGAACTGTTGCAGACCATCCGCCGCGCGTTCGTCACCCTGCGCGAGCGCTACGCGCTGTGGCCGCCGCTGTTGCCGATGGCCGGCGCGGTGGTGCTGGCGCTGCTGCTCCTGGTGCTGCCGACGGATTACCTCGGGCTGAGCCTGCCGCTGATGGAGCGCGCATTGGACGGACAGTCGATGCCGACCCTGGGTTTCCTGTGGAAGGCGTTGCTGGTGGCGATCACGCTGGGCTCGGGTTTCTACGGCGGCATCGTGACGCCGCAGTTCGTGATCGGCGCCGTGCTGGGCGGTGCGTTCGCCCCGATGCTGGGGCTGGCGCCCGCGCTCGGCGCGGCAGTGGGACTGGTGGCGGTGGTGGCCTCGGCCTCCAACGCGCCGATCGCGGCGATCCTGATGGGCGTGGAACTGTTCGGCTCCGATTCGACCCTGTACGTGGCCGGCGCCTGCGTCGCGGCGTATCTGATCATCGGCCATCGCAGCGTGTATCCGGCGCAGCAGATCGCCTTCAGCAAGTCGTCGTGGATCTTCGCCCGCGCCGACCTGCCGGTGGGCCAGGAAAAGGTGCGCCTGTCGTACGGCCTGCTGCGCTGGTGGACCAGGCGGCGACGCCAGCTGGGGCGACGCGACGACGAGCGCCTGCCCTGAGCGTGGCGCACTCGGCCAGCGGGCATAGAATCGGGGTTCCCCTCGCGCTTCGAGCACCGCCATGTCCCGCCGCAGCCTGAACCTGGACGACACGCTGTATCGCTACCTGCTCGACCACTCGCTGCGCGAGCATCCGCAGCAGGTGGCGCTGCGCGAGGCGACGCAGGAACATCCGCGCGCGCAGATGCAGATTTCGCCGGAGCAGGGGCAGTTCATGGCCTTGCTGGTGAAACTGATCGGTGCGCGGCGCTGCATCGAGGTCGGCGTGTTCACCGGTTACAGCGCGCTGTCGGTGGCGCTGGCGCTGCCCGAAAACGGCCACCTGCTGGCTTGCGATATCAGCGCGGAGTTCACCGCGGTCGGCCAGCCGTTCTGGGCGCGCGCCGGCGTGGCGCACAAGATCGAGCTGCGCCTGGCGCCCGCGCGCGAGACGCTGGACGCGCGCCTGGCCGCCGGCGAAGCCGGGAGTTACGACTTCGCCTTCATCGACGCGGACAAGAGCGGCTACGACGATTACTACGAGCGCTGCCTGCGCCTGCTGCGCCCCGGCGGCCTGCTGGCGATCGACAACGTGCTGTGGGGCGGCGCGGTGGCGCAACCCGCGCACGACGCCGACACGCTTGCGCTGCAGGCATTGAACGACAAGCTGCACCACGACGAGCGCATAGACTTGTCGATGCTGCCGCTGGGCGACGGTCTCAGCCTGGCGCGCAAGCGCTGATCGCGACGCGCTTTTTGCACCCGCTTCACCCGTGCGCGGGCACACTCGCCGCGATGCGGCTCTCGCCCGGCACCCGTTCCACCGCCGTCCGACCGCCGACCCCGACTCTCACCGGAGACACTCCCACGATGGCGACACCCCGCTCGGATGCATTGGTTTTCTTCGGCGCCACCGGCGACCTGGCCTACAAGAAGGTCTTCCCGGCGCTGCTGGCGATGACGCGCGACGGCGATCTGGAGGTGCCGGTGATCGGCGTGGCGCTGTCCGGCTGGACGGTGAAGCAGCTGCGCCAGCGTGCGCTCGACAGCGTGCGGCAGGCGGCGAAGGAGCACGGCGAGAAGTTCGACAAGGCGGTGTTCGACAAGCTTGCGGCACGGCTGCAGTACGTCGACGGCGACTACGCCGACCCGACCACCTTCGCCCGGCTGAAACAGGCGCTGGGCAAGGCGAAGCGGCCGCTGCATTACCTGGCGATCCCGCCCAGCCTGTTTGGCACGGTGGTCAAGGGGCTGCAGCAGGCCGGCTGCGCCGACGACGCGCGGGTGGTGGTGGAGAAGCCGTTCGGCCACGATCTCGCTTCCGCGCGCGCGCTCAACCGCACGCTGCGCTCGGTGTTTCCGGACGAGGCGATCTTCCGCATCGATCACTTCCTGGGCAAGGAAGCGATCATGAACATCCTGTATTTCCGCTTCGCCAACTCGTTCCTCGAACCGATCTGGAATCGCGACCACATCGCCAGCGTGGAGATCACGCTGGCCGAGCAGTTCGGGGTGAAGGGGCGCGGCGCGTTCTACGACGGCGCCGGCTGCCTGCGCGACGTGATCCAGAACCACCTGATGCAGATCGTGGCGCTGCTGGCGATGGAGCCGCCTGCCTACCAGGGCTTCGAGGCGGTGCATGCGGAGAAGGCCAAGGTGTTCCAGGCGATGCGTCCGCTCGCGCCCGACGACCTGGTGCGCGGCCAGTACCGCGGCTATCGCAAGGAGCCGGGCGTGGCCAAGGGTTCGGACGTGGAGACCTACTGTGCGTTGCGGCTGTACATCGACTCCTGGCGCTGGGGCGGCGTGCCCTGGTACCTGCGTTCGGGCAAGTGCCTGCCCGAGACGGTGGCCGAGATCATGGTGATGCTGAAGCCGCCGCCGCAGCAATTGTTCGACGACGCGGTGACCCGCCCCGGCCGCGCCAACTACCTGCGCCTGCGCGTGTCGCCGACCACCGCGATGGCGCTGGCGGCGCGGGTCAAGCGTGCCGGCAAGGAGTTTGTCGGCGACCAGCGCGAGCTGTTCCTGATGGACGAGCAGGCCGGCGAGGAGCTGCCCTACGAGCGCCTGCTCGGCGACGCGATGGCCGGCGACGGCGCCTTGTTCACGCGCGAGGATGCGGTCGAGGCGGCGTGGCAAGTGGTCGATCCGGTGCTGACGAACCACCACCCGGCGATCCCCTATCGCCCCGGCAGCTGGGGCCCGAAGGAGGCCGACGCGCTGATCGCCGCCGACGGCGGCTGGCACAACCCGGTGCTCGACGAGCACGCGGAGCGCACGTCATGAGCGAGGCCGCGGCGCTGGTGTTCCTGCTCGACGTGGACAACACCCTGCTCGACAACGACCGCTTCGGCGCCGACCTCGGCGACACCCTGGCTGCGGCCTTCGGCAACGACCAGCGCGATCGCTACTGGTCGCTCTACCGGCAGCGCCGCGACGAGTGCGGCTATGCCGATTATCTCGAAACGCTGCAGCGCTTCCGCAGCGGCCTGGACAACGAGCCGGCGCTGCTGCAGATGTCGAAGTACCTGCTGGAGTATCCGTTCGAGCAACGGCTGTACCCGCACGCGCTGGAGACCATCGCGCACCTGCGCACGCTGGCACCCACGGCGATCCTTTCCGACGGCGACGTGGTGTTCCAGCCGCGCAAGATCCAGCGTGCCGGGATCTGGGCGGCGGTGCGCGGCGAGGTGCTGATCTACATCCACAAGCAGCGCATGCTGGTGGCTGTGCAGCAGCGCTACCCGGCCGCCCACTACGTGATGGTGGAGGACAAGCCGCAGCTGCTGGCCGACATGAAGCGGCAGCTGGGCGAGCGGATCACCACCGTGTTCGTGCGCCAGGGCCACTATGCCGCCGAAGGTGAACACGAGCGCATCGAGCCGCCGCCGGACCAGACCATCGCGTGCATCGGCGAGTTGCGCGGGCGTAAGCTTGAAGACTTCCTGCCGAGCGCGCCCACCATCGCGCTCGCAGCCGAGTGAACGCGGCGACGGCAGGGCGATCGACACATCGAAGCGATTCCGGAGCAAGCATGAAAGCGACCCGACAACTGCACGACCTCGGCCAGAGCCTGTGGCTGGACAACATCACCCGCACCCTGCTCGACGACGGCACCCTGGCGCGCTACATCAACGAGGATTCGATCACCGGGCTGACCTCCAACCCGAGCATCTTCGACAAGGCGATCGGCGACGGCGACGCCTATGACGCCGGCATCCACGCCAAGACCCTGGCCGGACTCGCCGGCGAGAAGCTGTTCATCGAGCTGGCGCTGGAGGACCTGCGCCGCGCCGCCGACCTGTTCGCGCCGGTGTACCAGCGCACCGCCGGGGTGGACGGCTGGGTGTCGATGGAGGTCTCGCCGCTGCTGGCCGCCGACACCGCCGGCTCGGTCGCCGCGGCGCGGCAGATCCACGCCGCCGGCAAGCGCGACAACCTGTTCGTCAAGATCCCCGGCACGCCCGAGGGCGTGGGCGCGATCGAGGAGTCGATCTTCCTCGGCATCCCGATCAACGTGACCTTGCTGTTCTCCTGCGCGCAGTACGAAGCCTCGGCGCAGGCCTACCTGCGCGGCATCGAGCGGCGCATCGAGGCGGGACTCGATCCGCGCGTGCGCTCGGTGGCCTCGCTGTTCGTCAGCCGCTGGGACGTGGCCGCCAACGAGCAGCTGCCCGAGGCGCTGCACAACCAGCTCGGCATCGCGGTGGCGCGGCAGGCCTATCGCGCCTACCGCCGGTTGCTGGCCTCCGACCGCTGGATGAAGCTCGCCGCCGCCGGGGCGCAGCCGCAGCGCCTGCTGTGGGCCAGCACCGGCACCAAGGACCCGAAGGCCTCCGACACGCTGTACGTCAGCACGCTGGCCGCACCCAACACGATCAACACGATGCCGGAGAAGACCCTGCACGCGTTTGCCGAGCACGGCCAGCTCGACGGCGTGATGCCGCTGGACGGCGGCGACGCCGACGCGGTGGTGCAGAAGGTCGGCGCGGCCGGCGTGGACGTCGATGCGCTGGCGGACAAGCTGCAGCGCGACGGCGCCGAGGCCTTCGTCAAATCCTGGAACCAGCTGCTGCAGCGGATCGCCGACAAGGCCGCGGCACTGGGCGACAAGGGCCAGGGACCGGCGATGCCATGAACCAGCCGCTGCCGACCACACTGCCGGCCTGGCAGGCGCTGCAGCAGCACGCCGCCGTCATCGGCCGCAAACATCTGCGCGACCTGTTCGCGGGCGATCCGCGGCGCGGCGAGACGTTCGCGCTGGCGGACGTCGACCTGTACCTGGACTACTCCAAGCAGCGCGTCGACGCCGACACGCTGCGCCTGCTGCGCGAACTGGCGTTGGCCTGCCACCTGCCGGAGCGTACCGCGGCGATGTTCCGCGGCGAGCGGATCAACCGCACCGAGGACCGCGCCGTGCTGCACGTGGCACTGCGCGCGCCGCGCGGCGAGCGCATCGAGGTGGACGGCCGCGACGTGGTCGCCGACGTGCACGCGGTGCTCGATCGCATGGCGGCCTTCGCCGACCGCGTGCGCGGCGGCGAATGGCGCGGGCACAGCGGCAAGCCGATCCGCAACGTGATCAGCATCGGCATCGGCGGCTCGGACCTCGGCCCGGTGATGGCGTACGAGGCGCTGCGCGACTACAGCCGGCGCGACATGACGTTCCGCTTCGTCTCCAATGTCGACGGCACCGATTTCGTCGAGGCCACGCGCGACCTGGACGCGGCCGAGACGCTGTTCATCGTCTGCTCCAAGACCTTCACCACGCTGGAGACGCTGACCAACGCGCATGCGGCGCGGGCCTGGTGCCTCGCCGCGCTGGGCGACGCCGATCCCGAAAAGAGCGGGGCGGTGGCGAAACACTTCGTGGCGGTGTCCACCAACGCCGCCGAGGTGGCGAAGTTCGGCATCGACACCGCGCAGATGTTCGGCTTCTGGGACTGGGTCGGCGGGCGCTACTCGATGGATTCGGCGATCGGCCTGTCCACCATGCTGGCGGTCGGGCCGGAACATTTCCGCGAGATGCTGGCCGGCTTCCACGCCATGGACGAGCATTTCCGCCACGCGCCGTACGAGCGCAACCTGCCGGTGCTGATGGGCCTGCTGGCGATCTGGAACAACAACTTCCTGGATGCCGCCACGGTCGCGGTGCTGCCGTACGAGCAGTACCTCAAGCGCCTCCCGGCCTACCTGCAGCAGCTCACCATGGAGAGCAACGGCAAGCGCGTCACCCTCGACGGCACGGCCGTGGACTACGCCACCGGACCGATCTACTGGGGCGAGCCGGGCACCAACGGGCAGCACTCGTTCTACCAGCTGATCCACCAGGGCACGCGCCTGGTGCCGTGCGACTTCATCGGCTTCGCGCAGCCGCTCAACCCGCTGGGCAACCAGCACGACCTGCTGATGGCGAACCTGATCGCCCAGGGCGAGGCGCTGGCGTTCGGCAAGACCACCGGGGAAGTGCGCGCCGCCGGCACCGATGCGGCACTGGCACCGCATCGCACCTTCCCCGGCAACCGGCCCAGCAGCACGATCCTCGCCCGGCGCCTGACCCCGCGCGTGCTGGGCAGCCTGATCGCGCTTTACGAGCACAGCGTGTTCGTGCAGGGCGTGATCTGGAACATCGACTCGTTCGACCAGTGGGGCGTGGAACTGGGCAAGCAACTGGCCAAGACCACCATCGCCGAGCTGACCGCGGCCGACGAGCCGAAGCTCGCCCACGACAGCTCCACCAACACCCTGATCCGCCGCTACCGCCAACTGCGCGACGGTCACACCTGACGCTTTCCTTTGTAGGAGCGCACTTGTGCGCGACGCCTTTCGTGACGTGACGAAGAGCATCGCGCACAAGTGCGCTCCTACAGGCACGGCATTCCCATCGCACGAACTCCGAGCATCCATGAGCCAGACAATAAGCCCGCTCGCCGGCAAGCCGGCGCCGAAATCCATCCTGGTCGACGTGCCGAAACTGCTCGCCGCCTATGCCGATACCCGGCCCGACCCGTCGGTGCCCTCGCAGCGCGTGGCGTTCGGCACGTCCGGCCACCGCGGCAGCTCGCTGCAGGGCAGCTTCAACGAGTGGCACATCCTGGCGATCACCCAGGCGATCTGCGAGTACCGTGCGGGCAAGGGCATCGACGGCCCGCTGTTCATCGGCTTCGATACCCATGCGCTGTCGCAGCCGGCGTTCGAGAGCGCGCTGGAAGTGCTGGCCGCGCACGGCGTCACCACGATGGTTTCCAGCGGCGGCGAGTTCACGCCCACGCCCGCGATCTCGCACGCGATCCTGGTGTACAACCGCGGGCGCAGCAACGGCCTGGCCGACGGCATCGTCATCACGCCCTCGCACAACCCGCCAGACAACGGTGGCTTCAAATACAACCCGACCAACGGCGGCCCCGCCGACACCGACATCACCCGCTGGGTGGAGAACCGTGCCAACGCGCTGATCGAGGGCGGCCTGAAGGAAGTCAGGCGCATGCCGTTCGCGCAGGCGCGCAAGGCGGCCGGCACGCGCGAGCATGACTATCTCGACCGCTACGTGGCCGACCTCGCCAACATTGTCGACTTCGACCTCATCCGCAGCGCCGGCGTGCACATGGGCGTCGATCCGCTGGGCGGCGCCGGCGTGCACTACTGGGCGCCGATCGCCGAGCGCTACCGGCTCGACCTCACCGTGGTCAGCGAAACGGTCGATCCGCAGTTCGCCTTCATGAGCGTGGACTGGGACGGCAAGATCCGCATGGATCCATCGTCGAAGTACGCGATGCAGCGGCTGATCGGCCTGAAGGACCAGTACGACGTTGCGTTCGCCTGCGATACCGACCACGACCGCCACGGCGTGGTGACGAGCTCCGGCGGCCTGATGGAGCCGAACCACTACCTGTCGGTGCTGGTCGACTACCTGTTCCGCCACCGCCCGCAGTGGAGCGGGGATGCGGCGGTCGGCAAGACCGTGGTCAGCACCGCGCTGATCGACCGCGTGGTGAAGCGGCTGGGGCGCAAGTTGTACGAGGTGCCGGTCGGCTTCAAGTGGTTCTCCCAGGGCCTGTTCGACGGCTCGCTCGGCTTCGGCTGCGAGGAAAGCGCCGGTGCCTCGCTGCTGCGCCGCGACGGTTCGGTGTGGGCCACCGACAAGGACGGCCTGGTGCCCTCGCTGCTCGCCGCCGAGATCACCGCGCGCGAGGGCCGCGACCCGGGCGAGCTGTACCGCCAGCTCACCGACGAACTCGGCCGACCCTTCAGCAACCGCGTCGAAGCCGCTGCCACCCCGGCGCAGAAGGCGAAGCTGGCCAAGCTCTCGCCCGACCAGTTGCACACCGATCGATTGGCCGGCGAGAAGATCGAGCAGGTGCTGGACAAGGCGCCCGGCAACGGCGCGGCGATCGGCGGCATCAAGGCAGTGGCTGCCAGCGGCTGGTTCGCCGCGCGCCCGTCGGGCACCGAGGCGATCTACAAGATCTACGCCGAAAGCTTCAAGAGCGAAGAACACCTGCAGGCGCTGCTCGACGAGGCCCAGAAAATTGTCGACACCGCCATCGCGTAGGGCGGATAGCGCCCCCCGGTTCCGTCGCCGACCCTCATCCTCGCAGGAGCCCGCTTGCGGGCGATGCTTCTCCGAATCCCGATCCGAAGGCATCGCCCGCAAGCGGGCTCCTGCGGGCTCAACGACATCCGCACATCATTGGGAGAAACCATCATGTCCCACGACCTCGACCAGCAATGCATCAACACGCTCCGCTTCCTGTCGGTGGACATGGTGCAGAAGGCCAACAGCGGCCATCCCGGCCTGCCGCTGGACGCCGCGCCGATGGCCTACGTGCTGTGGACAAAGCACATGAAGTTCCATCCGGCCGACCCGCACTGGCCGGACCGCGACCGCTTCGTGCTCTCCGCCGGCCACGGCTCGGCCCTGCTCTACAGCCTGCTGCACGTCACCGGTTACGACCTGTCGCTGGATGACATCAAGCAGTTCCGCCAGTGGGGCAGCAAGGCGCCGGGCCATCCCGAGTACGGCCACACGCCGGGCGTGGAGGTCACCACCGGGCCGCTCGGCCAGGGCCTGGCCAATGCGGTAGGCATGGCGATCGGCGAGGCGCAGCTGGCGGCCACCTACAACCGCGACGGCCACACCGTGATCGATCACCGCACCTGGGCCATCGTCAGCGACGGCGACCTGATGGAAGGCGTCGCCTCCGAAGCGGCCTCGCTGGCCGGCCATCTCAAGCTCGGCAAGCTGGTGTGCCTGTACGACGACAACTACGTCACCCTGGCCGCCGGCACCGACATCACCTTCTCCGAGGATCGCGCCAGGCGCTTCGAGGCCTACGGCTGGCAGACGATCAAGGTGGATGACGGCAACGACGTCGCCGCGATTGACCGGGCCTTGAACGATGCCGTGGCGGAGACCGCGCGGCCCACCCTGATCCTGGTGCGCACCCACATCGGCTACGGCTCGCCCAAGCAGGACAGCTACAAGGCGCACGGTTCGCCGCTGGGCGTGGAGGACGTCAAGGCGACCAAGGAAAAACTGGGCTGGCCGACGGAGCCGGACTTCCTGGTGCCGGAGCCCGCGCTCAGGCATTTCCACGAAGCCGGGCGGCGCGGCGCGCAGGCGCAGTCCGAATGGAACAGCCGTCTGGACGGCTATGCCAGGGCCTTTCCCGAGCTGGCCGCAGAATTGCGCGGGCGCCTGCGCGGCGAACTGCCGGAAAACTGGGATGCCGATATTCCGGGTTTCGACGCCGACCCCAAGGGCCTGGCCACGCGCGAGGCCGGCGGCAAGGTGATGAACGCGATCGCGCCGCATCTGCCGGCATTGTTCGGCGGCTCGGCTGACCTCGACTCCTCCACCTTCACCAACTTGAAGGGCTTCGGCGACTTCAATCCCGCGGCCACCAAGGGCCTCGACACGCAGGGTTCGGACAGCGCCGGCTGGAGCAACGCCGGCCGCAACCTGCACTTCGGCGTACGCGAGCATGCGATGGGCGCGATCGTCAACGGCCTGGCCGTGCACGGCGGCTTCATCCCGTACGGCTCGACCTTCCTGATCTTCTCCGACTACATGCGCCCGGCGATCCGGCTGGCCGCGCTGATGGGCGTGCACGCGATCCACGTGTTCACCCACGACAGCATCGCGCTGGGCGAAGACGGCCCCACCCACCAGCCGATCGAGCAACTGGCCAGCCTGCGCGCGATACCCAACCTCGTGCTGATCCGCCCCGCCGATGCCAACGAGACCGCGGTGGCGTGGAAGGTGGCGCTGGCCACCACCGGCAAGCCGGTGCTGTTCGCGCTGTCGCGGCAGAAACTGCCCACGCTCGACCGCAGCCGCTGCGCCAGCGCCGACGGCCTGCGCCAGGGCGCTTACGTGCTGCGCGATGCAACGGACGGCCAGAAGCCGGCGCTGATCCTGATCGCCACGGGTTCGGAGGTCAGCCTGATCGTGCAGGCCGCCGAGCAGCTCGAGAGCCGCGGCATCGCCGTGCGCTGCGTGTCGATGCCGAGCTGGGAGCTGTTCGAGGCGCAGTCGCAGGCCTACCGCGACGAGGTGCTGCCGCCCGACGTCACCGCCCGCCTTGCGGTGGAACTGGGTGTGGCCCAGGGCTGGCAGCGCTACACCGGCGCCCACGGTGACATGCTGGGCATCGACCGCTTCGGCGCCTCCGCCCCGGCCGAGGTGCTGCTGCGCGAATACGGCTTCACCGTCGAGAACGTGGTGCAACGGGCGAAGGCCTTGCTGCAACGCTGACCGTCACGCGGAGCCCCGCCAACGCGAAGGCTTGCGCGACCGCGTCGGCCGGCCTGGTTCCGATGCGTGCCGGTTCGAGCGGATCAGAGCAGCGGGATGTCCTTTGGATCGCTCGCCACGCCAAGCTTCTTGCGGTAGTCGCCCCAGGCGCCCATCTCGGGCGTGCGCTGGATGCCGTGGTCGCGCAGCCAGTGCTGGCAACGACGCTGCCACTCGATGCCGTCGGGCCGCACCGGCGCGTAGTAGATGTCTTCCACCATCGGCATGCGGCCATAGTTCGACGTGCCGGGATCGGCCTTGATCCTGCGAGTCGGGTCGGCGCGGTGTTGCAGAAGCCAGTAGACCTCTTCAAAGTCTGCGTACTTGCTGTACCAACTCAGCACTGCGTTGTAATCGTCGTCGCTGTACAGCGGCTGGTTGATGTTGGCGCCGCGCTCGATCAACAGCTGCACGTTGGGCCAAACGTGATGCAGCGTGGCGACGTAGGTGAGCTGCTCGTCGTTGGAGCTCATCGTGTTCGGATCGCCGCCACGGTCGAGCAGCAGTTTGAGGTAGCGCTGGTCGGGCAACCCGGCGGCGAAGACCAGGGCGTTGTCTTCTCCCGCCTTGCCGCGCTCGCGCAGCGGCATCATCTTGCGCGCATTGGGGTTGGCGCCGTTGTCCAGCAGCAGGCGCAGGCCGTCGACGTTCTGGTTGATGATCGGCCAGGCGACCATCGGCATGTTGGCCTGGTCGAAGATCGTGTCTGGATTGACGCCCTCGTCCTTGATCAGGTGGCGGATGGCGGCGCCATCCTTGCGATCCACTGCCTGGGCCAGTTCCAGCGCCTTGCCCTGGAAATGATCCGTGGCGCGGAACGGTTGCCTGGCCGGCGGTGGCGGGATCGAGCAGGCCACCAGGCCGAGACTGCCGAGAGCCAGCCATCCGATCAGGGTTGCCGCACGCAGATGTCGATGCCAACGTTCCATGTCGTGTCGCTTCCTTGGGATTACAGCAACGGGATGTCTTCAGGCTTGTGCGGATCGCCGAGCCCTTCCCGAAACTTCGCCCAGCGACCCATCTCGTTCGTGCGTGGGATGCCGTGATCGCGCAACCAGTGCTGACACTTGCGCTGCCATTCGATGACGTCAGGCTTGATGACGTCCGCGTAGTAGATGTCCTCGACCATCGGCATGCGGCCGTAGTTGGGCGTGCCGGGATCGGCGCTCATCTGCCGGGTGGGGTCGGCGCCATGTTGCAGCAACCAATAGGCCTGCTGGAAGTCGCCAAACCCTGTGTACCAGCTGAGCACGGTGTCTGCGCCATCGGTGGAGTAAAGCGGCTGGTTGATGTTGGCGCCGCGCTCGATCAACAGCTGCACGTTGGGCCAAACGTGATGCAGCGTGGCGACGTAGGTGAGCTGCTCGTCGTTGGAGCTCATCGTGTTCGGATCGCCGCCACGGTCGAGCAGCAGTTTGAGATAGCGCTGGTCGGGCAACCCGGCGACGAAGACCAGGGCGTTGTCTTCTCCCGCCTTGCCGCGCTCGCGCAGCGGCATCATCTTGCGCGCATTGGGGTTGGCGCCGTTGTCCAGCAGCAGGCGCAGGCCGTCGAAGTTCTGGTTGATGATCGGCCAGGCGACCATCGGCATGTTGGCCTGGTCGAAGATCGTGTCCGGGTTGACGCCCTCGTCCTTGATCAGGTGGCGGATGGCGGCGCCATCCTTGCGATCCACTGCCTGGGCCAGTTCCAGCGCCTTGCCCTGGAAGTAATCCGTGGCGCGGAACGGTTGCCTGGCCGGCGGTGGCGGGATCGAGCAGGCCACCAGGCCGAGACTGCCGAGAGCCAGCCACCCGATCAGGGTTGCCGCACGCAGATGTCGATGCCAACGTTCCATGTCGTGTCGCTTCCTTGGGATTACAGCAGCGGGATGTCCTTTGGATCGCTCGCCACGCCAAGCTTCTTGCGGTAGTCGCCCCAGACGCCCATCTCGGGCGTGCGCTGGATGCCGTGGTCGCGCAGCCAGTGCTGGCAACGACGCTGCCACTCGATGCCGTCGGGCCGCACCGGCGCGTAGTAGATGTCTTCCACCATCGGCATGCGGCCATAGTTGAACGTGCCGGGGTCGGCCTTGATCTTGCGGGTCGGGTCGGCGCCGTGTTGCAGCAACCAGTAGGCCTGCTCGAAATCGGCGTATTGCGTGTACCAGTTGAGCACGGTGTTGTAGCCGTCGGTGGTGTAAAGCGGCTGATTGATGTTGGCGCCGCGTTCGATCAGCAACTGCACGTTGGGCCAGACGTGATGCAGCGTGGCGACGTAGGTGAGCTGCTCGTTGTTGGAGCTCATCGTGTTCGGATCGCCGCCGCGATCAAGCAGCAGCTTGAGGTAGCGCTGGTCGGGCAGGCCTGCAGCGAAGACCATGGCGTTGTTGCGCTGCTTGCCATACTTGCGCAGCGGTTCGACCTTGCGCGCATTGGGGTTGGCGCCGTTGTCCAGCAGCAGGCGCAGGCCGTCGAAGTTCTGGTTGATGATCGGCCAGGCGACCATCGGCATGTTGGCCTGGTCGAAGATCGTGTCCGGATTGACGCCTTCGTCCTTGATCAGGTGGCGGATGGCGGCGGCATCCTTGCGATCCACTGCCTGGGCCAGTTCCAGCGCCTTGCCCTGGAAATGATCCGTGGCGCGAAACGGTTGCCTGGCCGGCGGTGGCGGGATCGAGCAGGCCACCAGGCCGAGACCACCGAACAAGACCAGCAACAGCAACCGAGCGAAACGTCCCTGAATTCGCATGTGGCATACCCTGATGAGTTGCCGAAAAGCTTACCCGATTGACGCACCCGCGGACCATGTCCATAGTGCGAACCTCGTGCAGTCAGACGGATCTGTGCGGCTCATCATGGAATCAGGGAGAACGATCATGCCGACCATGCCCGGTGATCCGGTATTGCCCGAGCAGTCGCCGCATACGCTGCAGGAGAAGATCGAGCAGGTGCGACAGCGGCAGGTGCTGTTGGCGCAATGGCGCGCCACCGGCAGTCCCGAGTTGATGAAACAGGCCGAAGTCCTGGAGGGGCGATACCACACCCGTGACGTGGGTGAGCTGGCCGACGACGTCTACCTTTCCGCAGCGCATGAACCGGCTTCGCCGGGATTGGGATGGATCCGCGTCAGCGAGCACCCCGAATTGCTGAAGCAATACTTGGGCGTGAATTGGACGGCGGAGCAGATTCACGAGTACCTGCAGCCCGACGAATCCGATTTCCGCGCGGAGATCTATTTGCCTGATCCTCGGGTCTACGGGCCAGACGTCAAACCCGTCGTCGTAATCAAGGGCTCGAACGGACTCGTCGCAGTGTCGGACGGCAAGGGCGGCATCATCTTGCGCGATTCCGCTTTGGAAGACTGGATCGAAAACGGCCGTCAAGGTGTCGGGCTGGAGAGCGACCATGTGAATCGGGCGATGAAGTTGGGGGCGGACTTCCGGCGGGATTACCACGGCTTCTTCGAATATGCAGGCCATTCCAAAGGTGCCGCAGGTAGCAGCGCCGCTGCCGAACTGACCGGCATGACGGCCTACATCTACAACGGCGCCGGCCTGCATCCCAACACCGTCCAGCGCTACGCGCAGCAGCACCATCTTCCGGTCCTGGGTACGGACCGGATCATCCACAGCTACTACGTCCACGGCGAAATGCTCCACGACGCCCAGAGTGGCGTCCACGACATGGACGCGGTGACACGGGCGCAGTTGGGACTGGCCGCGCGGCAGCTGGGCGAATTGGGACAGCTGGACGGCATGCAGGACCTGCTGCGTGCGCGGCTAGCGCAGGCGTTGCCGTACGACCGCAAGATGCAGGACGACGCGATGGAGCTGGTCGCTTATCTCAGCTCCCATTCCGGCGCGAAGATCCTGGCCGGCGTGCCGCTGGCCGCCGGTGCCCACCCGATCGAACTGCCGCCGAAGATGCGCGATGCGCAGGGCCAACTGGTGGATCGCCCGGCGCAGCCGTCGCTCGGCGAGCTCGGCGCCGATGCCGGCCCGCTGATGAACGTGGTGTCCGGCGCGCTTGCCGGCGGCGCGGGCGGCAAGCGCGTTGGCGATGCCATCGCTGCCGGCGGTCGCGGCATCGAGCACAGCGCGCAGCGCACCGGCGACCACGTGCAGCGCGGCATGCAGGTTTTCGGCTACGTGCTGAACGAGGGCGTGCAGGGTCACGGCCGGCTGGTGGCGGGCGCCATGCATTACGGTGCCGCCGCGGTCGCCGACCTGCGCGTGGTGCACGGCGAGGTCCGCGCCTCGGTCGAGCGCGGGCTGGGCACGCTGGCGCAACTGAGCGCGGACCTGGACGGCGCCGTGCTTCGTGCGGGCAGCCATGTCCCCGGCTTGCAGGGTCTGCGCCAGGTCGCCGACAACGAGGCGCGCCTCGCCGCCGCCCGCGCCGGGCATCATCAGGCGCAGGCCGACCGCGAATGGCACGAGGCGCAGCGCGATGCCGGCGCGATACGCCGGTTCGCCGACGTGGGCGCGGATCGCGTCCGGCACGCATCGAGCGTCGCCGGGCAGACGCTGGAACGTGAGGCACGGCAAGGCGGCGCGCGCATCGGTGACGGTTATCGCGCCTACGGCGCATCGGTGCGCCGCGCCACCGAACATGCTCCCGAAGCCGGCGCCGCCGTCGGTGCCGTCGCTGGCGCCGGCGCGGTCGCCGCCGGCGAGCTGCTGACCCATCCGGCTGGAACCGTGCGGCAGAGCAGCCACGTCGCGCAGCATGGCGAGGCCACCGTGGCCGAAGCGGTCAACCGCCACAGCATGAAAGACACGGTGTTGCCCAGCCTGGATGCAGACATCCGTCGCCAGGAACACGCGGGCATGGCATTGCTTCACACGCTGCAGCGCCCCGCGACCTCCGCGCGCATGCCGGCGACGGTCGGACAGGACCCGAGCGCCTTCGTGCAAGGCATGCTGGATTCCGCGCAATCCGGCAACTGGGATGCTTTTCGCCAGGGCACAAGGACGCTGGCGAGTCTGCCGGCGGGGCAGGCGCTGCACGCCGAGGCCATGCTTGCCGTGGATCGCCAGCAGCAGGCGGCCGCGTGGCAGGCACTGTCACCCCAGCAGGTGGAGCCGCAAGCCGCCGCGCTGACGATGATGCGCTGAAGCGGCCGTCGGTATACAGGGAAGCCACGCCATGAACGAGACCGAATGCATGACCCTGGTCAGCCAGGCCGCGCAGTTGATGGAGCAGTTCGAGCGACGATGCGACCACCTCGGCGGGCGCCTGCAGGGGCTGATGCAGGACATGCAGGCGCTGGCCACGCAACTGCCCCGCGTCGTGGAGCAGGCCGCCGATGCCTCCATGCAGGCGCTGCCGGCGCGGGTAGCCCACGAGACGCGCAAAGGGCTGGGGCAGGCCGTGCAGCACTATCGGCAGCACCTGCAGGCATCGGGCGAGGAGGTGTCCGGCAGCGCCCACGCGCTGGCCGAGCGGATCGAGCGCCTGGAGCGACTGCACCGGCATCTGCTGTGGAAGACCTTCGGCGCGGTGGCGCTGTGCCTGGCCCTGCTGCTCGCCGGCGGCGCGTGGCTGTCGCTGCACTATCGCAAGGTCATCGAGCAGAACCAGCTTTCCGCGCAGCTGCTGAAGGCATACAACGATGCCGATGTGAATCTGTGCGACGGGCGGTTGTGCGCCCGCGTGGACCTCAAGGCGCCGCGTTTCGGCGAACGCCGGCAATACCTGCCGGTGCTGCCGCGCTGAGCCCGGCGCGACGCGTCAGCGCCGTTCCCGCAATTCATTCGCCTCGCGCGCCAGCAGCTCGATGCCGGCCCAGTCGCCTGCCGCCAGTTTGTCGGCGGGGGTGAGCCAGGAGCCGCCCACGCACAGCACGTTGGGCAAGGCCAGGAAATCCGTGGCGTTGGCGAGGCTGATGCCGCCGGTGGGGCAGAAGCGAATCTGCGGCAGCGGGCTGGCCCAGGCGCCGAGCAGCTTGTGGCCACCGGCGGGCACGGCGGGGAAGAACTTCAGGTGGCGGTAGCCGCGCTCGAGCAGGCTCATCGCCTCGCTGGCGGTGGCTGCGCCGGGCAGCAGCGGCAGCGTGCTGTCGTCGGCCGCATCGAGCAGGCGCGGCGAGATGCCGGGCGACACCGCGAAGCGGGCGCCGGCCGCTTGCGCCGCGCGCAGGTCGCCAGCGCCGAGCACGGTGCCGACCCCCACCGTGGCGCCTTCGACCTCCGCGGCGATCGCGCGGATCGCGTCCAGCGCCACGCTCGTGCGCAAGGTCACCTCGATCGCCGGCGCACCGCCGGCAACCAGCGCACGCGCCATCGGCACCGCGTCCCTCAGCGCATGGATCACCACCACCGGAATCACCGGCGCCAGGCGCATAGTGGCTTCGATCTGTTCCTGCTTCTGCTCGATGAGGCTGGTCATGACATGGCTCGGTGGGTTGATGATCGGCATTTTCGGCGCTGGGCGAGTGGAGAAGGCTGCGGACGCCTTGCGCGGTGTGGGGCGGGTACGGCCCGTCGGCCTTTTTCTCCCGACTTCGCGGCCAGACGACCGCGGCGGGCCGTGCCTGCCCTGCGCCGCCTACAGCACGCCGGCGCCGAAATCGGCGCTGGTGGCGGCCTGCCGGAACAGGCCGAACAGCTCACGGCCCATGCCGGTGTGGTCGTGCGACAGGTCGGCGAGGTGCGGCAGGCGGGCGTCCAGTTCGTCCGTCTCGACAAGGACGTCCAGACGTCCATTTGCAGCGTCGAGCCGGATCATGTCGCCATCGCGGATCTTCGCGATGTTGCCACCGGCGACCGCCTCGGGCGTCACGTGGATCGCCGCCGGCACGCGGCCGGAAGCCCCGGACATGCGCCCGTCGGTGAGCAGGGCGATGCGGTGGCCGCGGTCCTGCAGCACCGCCAGCGTGGGGGTGAGCTTGTGCAGCTCGGGCATGCCGTTGGCGCGCGGACCCTGGAAGCGCACCACCGCCACGAAATCGCGGTTGAGCTCGCCGCGCTGGTAGGCGCCGGCGACCTCGTCCTGGTCGTTGAACACGATCGCCGGCGCCTCGATCAGCAGGCGATCCTCCGGCACCGAGGAGACCTTGATCACGGCGCGGCCGAGGTTGCCGTCGAGCAGGCGCAAGCCGCCGTCGGGGCGGAACGGCTCGTCCACGCCGCGCAGCACGCCACGGTTGCCGCTCTGCTTCGGCACGGGTTTCCAGCGCAGCGTGCCGCTGTCGTCCAGATACGGTACCTGTGCGTAGCCCTCCAGGCCGGTGCCGAAGATGGTCTTGACGTTGCCGTGCAGCAGGCCGGCGCCGAGCAGCTGGTCGATCAGGAAGGCCATGCCGCCGGCGTCGTGGAACTGGTTCACGTCGGCGTAGCCGTTCGGATAGACGCGCGCCAGCAGCGGGATCACCCCGGACAGCGCGTCGAAATCGTCCCAGCGCAACTGGATGCCCGCGGCCTGCGCCATCGCCACCAGGTGCAGCAGGTGGTTGGTCGAGCCACCGGTGGCGTGCAGCCCGATCACGCCGTTGATGATGGCGCGCTCGTCGAGGTGGTGACCGAGCGGCAGGTAATGCCCGCCCAGCGCGCTGTTGGCGGCGACGCGGCGCACCACCTCGGCGGTGAGCGCGTCGCGCAGCGGCGTGTCCGGCGCGGTGAAGCTGGCGCCGGGCAGGTGCAGACCCATGATCTCCATCAGCATCTGGTTGGAGTTGGCGGTGCCGTAGAAGGTGCAGGTGCCGGCGGTGTGGTATGACGCGGCCTCCGCCTCGAGCAATTCGGCCTTGCTCGCCTTGCCGTCGGCGAACGCCTGGCGCACTTTCGACTTCTGTTCGTTGGGGATGCCGCTGGGCATCGGGCCGCTGGGCACGAAGGCCGCGGGAAGATGACCGAAGCTGAGCGCGGCGATCAGCAGGCCCGGCACGATCTTGTCGCAGATGCCGAGGAACAGCGCGCCGTCGAACATGTCGTGCGACAGCGCCACCGCGGTGGCCAGCGCGATCACGTCACGCGAGAACAGCGACAGCTGCATGCCGGCACGGCCCTGGGTGATGCCGTCGCACATCGCCGGCACGCCGCCGGCGACCTGCGCGGTGAAGCCGGCGTCGCGCGCTATCTGGCGGATCAGCGCCGGATAGCGCTCGTACGGCTGGTGCGCCGAGAGCATGTCGTTGTAGGCGGTGACGATGGCCAGGTTGGCGCGGTGGCCGTTGCGCAGCGCGTCCTTGTCTTCGCTGCCGCACGCGGCGAACCCGTGCGCAAGGTTGCCGCAGGACAGGTGCCCGCGCCGCGGCCCGCTGCGATCCACCGCGTCGATCCGCGCGAGATACGCCGCGCGCGTCTCGCGGCTGCGTTCGCGCAGGCGTTCGGTGACTTCGGCGACGACGGGATGCAGCGTGGTCATGATTCAAATCCAGAAATGAGTGAAGACGAGTGAGAAACGAGAGACGGCGGGAGTGGCGGGTGCGGTTCACTCATTTCTCACCCCTCTCCACTCGTTTCTCGCTCTCAAGGGCACCAGTACACCGCCACCGGCACGCGTTGCTGGGTCAGCACGGCGCGCACCGGATAGTCGCGCGCGGCACCCAGGCCAAGCCGCGCGTCGGCGAGTACGTCGCGCTTCTTCTCGCCGGCCACCAGCAGGTACAACGCGCGTGTGTGCAGCAGCGTGGGCAAGGTCAGCGTGATGCGTGGCTCGTCGGCACCGGGCGCGTGCATCGGCAGTACGCGCATGCTGCCGTGCGGGTCCAGCGCTTCGGCGAGGTGGTCGCCGCCGGGAAAGAACGAAGCGGTGTGGCCGTCGTCACCCATGCCCAGCACCACCGCGTCGAACGGCAGCGGCAACGCGGCGATGCGTGCTTCGGCGCGGGCCAGGCCGGCCTCCGGGCTGGCGTCGCCGGTGTACAGCGGAATGAATGGCGCCGCGGCAGCGGCGTGCTGCAGCAGGTGCGTATGCACCAGTCGCGCGTTGGAGCGCACATCGCTTTCGGGCACCCAGCGTTCGTCGACCAGGGTCACCTGCACCCTGGTCCAGTCCAGTGCCTGGCGCGACAGCTGCTCGAAGAAATCCTTCGGCGTGCTGCCGCCGGAGACCGCCAGCACGGCCTGGCCGCGTTGCGCCAGGCCGTCGCGCAGGCGTTCGGCCACGCGCTCGGCCAGCGCCACGGCTTGCGCCTGGCATCCGGTGAAGCTGTGGGTGGTGACGTTGGTGGGTGCGGACATGGCGGGTTCGATCGGCGGCGAGGTGATGCGTTCCAGTGTGGTTGGGGCGGCGCAGGCAGCAGGTGAAGTGCGCGCCTATTCGTTGTCGTCGTGCCAGGTGCGGCCGTCGCGCTCGATCAGCGCCACCGAGGCGCTCGGCCCCCAGCTGCCGGCCGCGTACGGCCGCGGCGCTTCGCCGCTGTCGCTCCACGCGGCCAGGATCGGGCCGGCCCAGCGCCAGGCCGCTTCCACTTCGTCGCGGCGCATGAACAAGGTGGGATTGCCGCGCACCACGTCCAGCAACAGGCGTTCGTAGGCATCGGGCTGCGACACGCCGAACGCCTCGGCGAAGCTCATGTCCAACGGCACGTGGCGCAGGCGCAGGCCGCCGGGGCCGGGGTGCTTGATGGTCAGCCACAACTTCACGCCCTCGTCCGGCTGCAGCCGCAGCACCAGCCGGTTCTGCGCCAGCGAGCCGGAGGCGGCGTCGAAGATGGAATGCGGCACCGGCTTGAAGGTCACCGCGATCTCCGACACCCGATGCGCGAGGCGCTTGCCGGTGCGCAGGTAGAACGGCACGCCGGCCCAGCGCCAGTTGCCGATCTCGGCTTTCAGCGCGACGAAGGTCTCGGTATCGGATTTCGCGTTGCCCAGTTCCTCGCCGTAGCCGGGCACGCTGGCGCCCTCGGCCACGCCGGCGCGGTACTGGCCGCGCACGGTGAGCTGGCCGGCGTTGCTCGCGTCGATGGGCTTGAGCGAGTGCAGCACCTTGAGCTTCTCGTCGCGCACCGCGTCCGGCGCCAGCGACGAGGGCGGTTCCATGGCCACCATGCACAGCAGTTGCAGCATGTGGTTCTGCACCATGTCGCGCAGCGCGCCGGCGCGGTCGTAATAGGCGCCGCGGTGGCCCACGCCCAGCGTCTCGGCCACGGTGATCTGCACGTGGTCGATGTGCGCGGAGTTCCACAGCGGCTCGAACAGCGCGTTGCCGAAGCGCAGCACCAGCAGGTTCTGCACCGTCTCCTTGCCGAGGTAGTGGTCGATGCGGAAGGTCTGGGTTTCGTCGAACACCTGGCCCACCGCATCGTTGATCCGGTTGGCGCTGTCCAGGTCGCGGCCGATGGGCTTCTCCAGCACCACGCGCGACTTGCCCTGGTTCAAGCCGTAATGGCCCAGCCGCTTGCAGATGTCGACGAACAGTTCGGGCGAGGTCGACAGGTAGAACACCCGCACGTGGTCGGGCTCGGCGCCGATGAAGGCGGCGAAATCGTCCCAGCCCTCGTCCTTGCGCGCATCCAGCGGACGGTAGAACACCTGCTGCAGGAACTCGTCCAGCTGGCGGGCATCGCAGATCGCGATCAGCGCCTCGCGCAGTTGCGCGCGGTAGCCGGCGTCGTCCAGCGCCTCGCGCGCCACGCCGACGATGCGGCTGCTGGGCGGCAACTGGTGGTCGAGAAAACGGTGGAACAGCGCCGGCAGCAATTTGCGCGCGGCGAGATCGCCGGTGCCGCCGAAGATCACCAGGTCGAATGGCTCGACGGTTTGGGGGGAAGCAGTCACGCGATCACCTCGACTCGATGCCGGCTGGCGGGCCGCGGCCGGATGCCGCTGCCCGGGTTTTTGCCGATGGTACCAGTGAAATACCAGAGCGACTACCCGGTTGCATACGAATTCATCGGCGGCCCCAGCAGAACGATCCGCAGGCAGTCCCGCCACCCCCGTTCTCCCTGAGCGCAGGCCGTTCCCGCAGGCCGTACGCGGGGAGCAGCCAGGGATGGCTGTGCCTTGGGAAGCAAGGAAGTCGAAGGGTCCGGTCACCCGGCGATGCACTTCGACCCCGCTCGCCGGCGCGAGCCACGCTCGGTGCGAACGGCTGGGCATGGCCGAGCGTTTGCTGGCGGGCATATCGCACCGTCATGGCTTGCGGCCGGTGGATCGCTATTGGTATGGTGCGCGCCATGGAAACCACCTTGTCCAAGGAATACCGCCGGATCTGCCGCGACCCGGCCAATCACCAGCCGCTGGCCTACCTGCGGCTGCGCCAGGCGATCCGCAACGTGGTGCAGCAGCACGACGTCGAGCCGGGCCACGCGCTGCCCAGCGAACGCGACCTGGCGCTGGTGCTGAAGCTCTCGCGGGTCACCGTGCGCAAGGCGATCGCCGGCCTGGTCGAGGAAGGCCTGCTGACCCAGCGCCACGGCGCCGGCACCTTCATCGCCGAGCGCATCGTCAAGCCGATGTCGCGGCTGACCAGTTTCACCGAGGATCTGCGCGAGCGCGGACTGCGCCCGCGTTCGGAGTTCTTCGAGCGGGTGATCGGCGAGGTGACGCCGGAGGAGTCGATGGCGATGAACCTCTCGCCCGGCTCGCTGGTGGTGCGCCTGCATCGCCTGCGCTACGGGCAGGACGAGCCGCTGGCGATCGAGCGCAGCGTGGTGCCGGCCAGCGTGCTGCCCGATCCGATGCTGGTGCGCGACTCGCTGTACGAGGCGCTGGAACAACTCGGCTGCCGCCCGCGCCGCGCGCTGCAGCGCCTGCGCGCGGTGTCGCTGAACGCGCAGCAGGCGCGGCTGCTGCACGTGGCGGTGGGCAGCGCCGGCCTGAACATCGAACGGCGCAGCTTCCTCGACGACGGCCGCGTGGTCGAGTTCACCACCTCCTGGTATCGCGGCGACATCTACGACTTCGTCGCCGAATTGCACACCGACTGAAGGACAAGCATGAACGCCAGCGACACCCTGATGTTCCGCGAAGCGCAGGAATCGGCCGCGGTGGTGGCGCGCCAGCTTGCCGCCAACGAAGCGGTGGTGAGCGCGCTGGCGCAGTCGCTGCGTGAGGCGCCGCCACGCTTCATCGTCACCTGCGCGCGCGGCAGTTCGGATCACGCCGCGGCCTACGCCAAGTACGTGTTCGAGACGCAGCTGGGCATCGCCACCGCCTCGGCGTCGCCCTCGGTGAGCTCGGTGTATGCCGCCGAGCAGCAGTGGCGGGACGCGCTGTTCATCGCGATTTCGCAATCGGGCAAGAGCCCCGACCTGCTGCGCACCGCGGAGGCGGCGAAACGTGCCGGTGCGCGCGTGGTGGCGCTGGTCAACGTGGCCGATTCGCCGCTGGCCGCGCTGGCCGACACCGTGATTCCGCTGCACGCCGGGCCCGAGCGCAGCGTGGCGGCGACCAAGAGCTACCTCGCCGCACTGGCCGCGGTGCTGCACCTGTGCGCGCGCTGGAGCGGCGACGCCGAACTCGACGCCGCGCTGCCGACCCTGCCCGACGCCTTGCGCAAGAGCTGGGATGCGGACTGGTCCAGCCTCCATGAAGGCCTGGTCGGCGCGCACAACCTGTTCGTGGTCGGCCGCGGCTTCGGCCTCGGCATCGCGCTGGAAGCGGCGCTCAAGTTCAAGGAAACCTGCGGCCTGCACGCCGAGGCGTTCAGCGCGGCCGAGGTGAAGCACGGCCCGATGGCGCTGGTCGGACCGGACTTCCCGGTGCTGTGCTTCGCCCAGGACGACGACACCCTGGCCAGCACGCTGGCGGTGGCGCGCGAGTTCCGCGGCCGCGGCGCGCAGGTCTTCGTTGCCGCGCCGGGCCAGCACGGCCCCGGCACGCTGCCGGTGCCCGGTGGCCTGCCCGCGCTGTGCACGCCGCTGCTGATCATCCAGAGCTTCTACCGCGCCGCCAGCGGGCTTGCGCTGCGCCGCGGTTTCAACCCCGACGTGCCGCCGCATCTGAACAAGGTCACCGAAACCGTCTAGGAGCGAGGAGTGAGTGGCGAGGAGTGAGGAGCGAGAGAAAGCCATGGCGCAGCGGCGCGCTCTGGTTCCGCTCCGGCTCCGACCCCCGCCCTGATTCCTGCTCTTGTTCGGCCCTCTCTCACTCCTCACTCCTCACCACTCACTTTTCGCCCTTCACTCCCTGCCCATGCCCACCGCCCTCACTCACGCCCGCGTACTCACCCCCGACGGCTGGCGCGACGACCTCGCCGTGTTGTTGGATGGCGAGCGCATCGCCGAGCTGCTGCCGCCATCCGATCCGCGCGTGCGCGATGCGCAGCGGCAGGATCTCGCCGGCGCCATGCTGCTGCCGGGCTTCATCGACGTGCAGGTCAACGGCGGTGGCGGCGTGCTGTTCAACGAGGCACCGACGGTGGAGACGATCCGCCGCATCGGCGCAGCCCACCGGCGCTACGGCACCACCGGTTTCCTGCCGACCCTGATCAGCGATCGGGTCGAGGTGATGCGCGAAGCGCTGGCGGCGGTGGAACAGGCATTGGCCGAAGGCGTGCCGGGCCTGCTCGGCATCCACCTCGAAGGGCCGTACCTGGCGCCCGCCCGCAAGGGCGTGCACGACGCGAAGTACTTCCACGTGCCCGGCGCCGACGAGCTGGCCTTGCTGTGCGCACCCCATCGCGGCATCCGGCTGGTCACGCTGGCCCCGGACCGGGTGCCGCCGGCGAGCATCCGCGCGCTCGCCGCCGCCGGGGTGATCGTCTGCGCCGGCCACACCGCCGCCGACTACGAAACCACCCGCGCCGCACTCGATGCCGGCGTGCGCGGCTTCACGCATTTGTTCAACGCGATGACTCCGTTCGGCAGCCGCGAGCCGGGCGTGGTCGGCGCCGCGCTGGAAGATGCGGCGAGCTGGTGCGGCATCATCGTCGACGGCCACCACGTGCACCCGGCCAGCCTGCGTGTGGCGATCGCCGCCAAGGCCCGCGGCAAGATGCTGCTGGTCACCGACGCGATGCCGCCGGTCGGCGCCGATCGCCCCGACTACGTGCTCAACGGCGAAACCATCACCGTGAAAGACGGCATCTGCCAGACCGCCAGCGGCGTGCTCGCCGGCTCGGCGCTCGACATGGCCGCCGCCGTGCGCAACACCGTGCAGATGCTCGGCCTGCCGCTGGACGAGGCAGTGCGCATGGCCAGCACCTGGCCGGCCGAGTTCCTCGGTCTTGGCGCAAGCCGCGGCCGCATCGCGGCCGGCTGCCGCGCCGATCTGGTGGCGATGGACGATGCGTTGCGCGTGCAGCAAAGCTGGATCGGCGGCGAGGAGCGGGGCGAGAAGTGAGTGGAGAGGAGTGAGAGGTGAGAGAGAGCCAGCACCACGCCTCGACCCGCCTTTTCTCGTTTCTCACCCCTCTCCACTCACTCCCGCACCATTGCCCGAATGGGCGTCCGCCGCTACAGTGACGCGGTTCAGGTGTCCCGACGGTTCAACGCCCAAGGGATGAAACGGGAAGCCGGTGCGTGGTGTGCGAACACTGCAAGGCCGGCGCTGCCCCCGCAACGGTAAGCGAAAGACACGAACGGCGAAGGCCACTGTGCGATGCACGGGAAGGCGCCGTTCGCGGCGAGCGGAATCACCGCCCGCCACTCGCGAGCCCGGAGACCGGCCTGGACGCTCCTTGGTGGCTCGCGGTGGGCGAGGCCGGACCACGGTCTGTCTGTCCGTCGTTCCGTCCCCGCTTTTTCGCCCGGCTGCCATTCCCTCTGGACATGCGGCCGTGCGCGGGTGCGCGGCGAAGGAAAACGAAGATGAAGAAGACCTTGCTGGCCAGCTTGCTGCTGGCCTGCGCCACCGGTGCCGGCGCGACCGGGCTGGACCCATCCGGGCAGGACCGCGCCATTTCGCTGGAGCCGGTGATCGTCACCGCCACGCGCACGCCGATCGACATCGGCGACTCGCTGTCGTCGGTGAGCGTGATCAGCCGCGCCGACATCGAGCGGCTGCAGCCGGTGTCGATCGCCGACCTGCTGACCGGCCTGCCCGGCGTGAGCTTCGCCAACGCCGGCGGCTACGGCCAGCAGACTTCGCTGTTCCTGCGCGGCGCCAATTCCACCCACACCCTGCTGCTGGTCGATGGCGTGCGGGTGGCTTCGGTCAGCGCGGGGCTGGCCGCGTTCGAGCAGATTCCGGTGGAGCAGATCGAACGCATCGAGATCGTGCGCGGCCCGCGCTCCAGCCTCTACGGCGCCGATGCGATCGGCGGCGTGATCCAGATCTTCACCCGCCGCGGCTCGCGCGACGGCGGCCTCGAACCGTCGCTGGCGCTCACCGCCGGCACCGACAGGCTGTTGCGCGGCCAGCTCGGGCTGTCCGGCGGCAGCGAACAGGGCTGGTACAACCTGGGCGCGGGCAGCCAGTACACCGGCGGCATCAACACCTGCCGCGTCGGCGCCGCCGCGGCCTTTGCCGGCTGCTTCACCGACGAGCCGGATCGCGATCCGTCGCGCAACAAGAACCTCAGCGCCAGCGGCGGCTACCGCTGGGACAACGGTGCCGAACTGACCGGCACCTGGTTGCGCAGCCTGGGCGAGGCGCATTTCGACGGCAGCTACCAGAACCGCTGGCGCACCGTGCAGCAGGTCGCCGGTTCGACCTTCGGCTTCCGTCCGCTGCAGGCGTGGAAGAGCACGCTCAGCGTGGGCCAGAACCTGGACCGCTACGACAACTACGAGAACGCGAGCTTCGTCGGCTACATCTATTCGCGCCGCAACCAGGCCTCGTGGCAGAACGACATCAACCTGGCCGCGGACCAGCTGCTGACGCTCGGCATCGACTGGCAGGGCGAGCACATCGACAGCGACACCGGCTTTCTCGCCACCCGCCGCCACGACACCGGCGCGTACGCGCAGTACCAGGCCACGTTCGGGCCGAACGAGCTGGCGCTCTCCGCGCGGCGCGACAGGAACAGCCAGTACGGCCACCACGACACCGGCGCACTGGCCTGGGGTTATCACTTCGACAGCGGCGTGAAGCTCACCGCCAGCTACGGCAGCGCCTTCCACGCGCCCACCTTCAACGATCTCTACTACCCCTACGGCAGCGGCAATCCGGACCTGAAACCGGAGACTTCGCGCAGCGCCGAGCTGGGCCTGAGCCGGCAGCACGACGGCTGGAACTGGGCGCTGAACGCCTACCAGACGCGCATCGACCAGCTGATCGCGCTGGACAGCCAGTACTTCCCGCGCAACATCAGCAAGGCGCGCATCCGCGGCGTGGAAGGCCAGTTCGGCGCCCGGCTCGGCGGCTGGCAGCTGCAGAGCTACCTGACATGGCTGCAGCCGCGCAACGAGGATGGCGGCCCGAACGACGGCAACGTGCTGCCGCGCCGCGCCGAGCAGACGGCGCGCATCGACCTGGACCGCCGCTACGGCGCCTTCGGCGTCGGCGCCACGTTCAACGCCGCCGGCCACCGCTATGACGATGCGGCCAACGCACACCGACTGGGCGGTTACGCCACCACCGACTTGCGTGCGAGCTGGCAGTTCGACCGCGCCTGGCAACTGGAGGCGCGCCTGGCCAATGCGTTCGACCGCCACTACGAAACGGTCTGGTACTTCAACCAGCCCGGGCGCGAGCTGCTGCTGACCTTGCGCTACCGCCCCGGCGCGCGTTGATCGGCGGGGTGGCGGGCACTGCCCGCCGCTCCCGCGGCCGCCGGCATGCCGCAGGTCACTGCCGTCGGCCGGACCGGTGCCGTTATGCTTGGGCGACAGGGAGAGCCACGTGAACGCATTCGCACCGATGATCCGCCGCCCGGTCGGCACCTCGCTGCTCGCCATCGGCCTGATGATCGCGGGCGTGTGGGCCTATCTGCTGATCGGCGTGGCAGCGTTCCCGTCGATCGAGTTTCCCGGCGTGGCGGTGGTGGCGGGCATGCCCGGCGCCAGCGCGCAGACCATGGCCACCACGGTGATGGCGCCGCTGGAACGGCACATCGGGCGCATCCCGGGCGTGCAGTTCATGTTCTCCAGCGCCAGCGAAGGGCGCGCGCAGATCCAGGTGCTGTTCAAGTACGGGCGCTCCACCGATGCGGCTGCGCGCGACGTGCAGGCGGCGCTCAATGCCGCCGCCGCCGACCTGCCGCCGGGCATGCCGGCACCGCCGCAGTACTTCAAGTTCGATACCTCGACCATCCCGGTGCTGCTGGTCACGCTGACCTCCAGCAGCCTGCCGCCGGACCGCCTCTACGACCTCACCGACACCCTGCTCAAGCCCGCGGTGGCGCAGATCCCCGGCGTGGCCCAGGTGCAGGTCGGCGGCGGCACCCCGCACGCGGTGCGCATCGCGCTGAACGCCAACGCGCTGGCGATCAAGGGCATCACCACCAACCAGGTCGCCAACGCGCTGCGCGCGGCCAACGTCACCTCGCCGCAGGGCATCCTCAGCGACGGCGTCAGCCAGATGACGGTGACCGCCAACGACGCGCTGCACACGCCGGCGGATTTCGCCAGCCTGGTGATCGCCAGCAACAACGGCGTGCCGGTCCGGCTGGCCGACGTGGCCACGGTGAGCGGCGGGCAGCAGGACCAGTACGCCGCGGCCTGGTTCAACGGTACCCGCGCGGTGACCCTGCAGATCAGCAAGCGTCCGGACGCCAACGCGATCGCCGTGGTCAAGGCGATCCGCGCGGCGCTGCCCGGGCTCAGCCACGTGTTGCCCGCCGACGTGAAGATCACCCCGATCTTCGACCTCACCCCGACGACAGAATCGGCGCTGCATGAGGTCGAGGTGGCGCTGGGCATGAGCATCGTGATGGTGGCGCTGGTGATGCTGCTGTTCCTGCGCCGGCTGCGGCCGACCCTGATCGCCATGCTCAGCGTGCCGCTGTCGCTGGCCGGCGCGCTGATCGTGATGTGGATGCTCGGCTTCACCCTGAACATCTTCTCGCTGGTGGCGCTGGTGCTGTGCGTGGGTTTCGTGGTGGACGACGCGATCGTGGTGATCGAGAACATCGTGCGCCACATCGAGCAGGGCATGGCGCCGCTGCAGGCGGCGCTGACCGGCGTGCGCGAGATCGGTTTCACGGTGGTGTCGATCACGCTGTCGCTGATCGCCGTGTTCGGGCCGATGGTGTTCGGCGACAACATGTTCACCATGCTGATGCGCGAGTTCGCGGTGACCCTGGTCGCCACCATCGTGATCTCCGCGGTGGTCTCGCTCACCCTCACCCCAGCCCTGTGCGGGCGCAGCCTGGTGCACGAGCCGGAGGGCAGCCGCACGCCCGGGCGGCTGGAGCGGCTGGCCGAGCGCTTCGATGGCTGGCTGCTCGCGCAGTACCGGCGCGCGCTGGACTGGTCGATGCGCCATCGCCGCCTGATGCGCTGGCAGCCCGCCGTGCTGCTCGTGCTCACCGGCGTGCTGGCGGTGCTGGTGGTGATGACCGCCGGCGGCGGCCTGATGCCGAAGGAGGACACCGGCCTGGTGCAGGTGCAGATCACTGCCGGCCCGAACATCTCGCCGACCCGGCTGACCACGCGCTCACGCGAGGTGGCCGCGGTGTTCCAGGCCGACCCGGCGGTGCTGGACGTATCCACCATCGTCAACGGCGGCAACGGCGCGCACCTGTTCGTCGACCTCAAGCCGCTGGGCGATCGGCCGGACGATCGCCACGTCACGGTGCAGCAGGTGGTCGACCGCCTCGCCGCCCACTTCAAGGGCGTCACCGACCTCGACGTGGCGGTGTCCGCGGTGCAGTTCTTCGGTGGTGGCGGTGGCGGCGGCCTGGGCGGCGGCAATGTCGGGCGCTACTCGTTCCAGCTCGACAGCCTGGACGGCACGCCGCTGCAGGAACCCACCCTGCATCTCGAACACGTCATGCGCGGCATGAAGCAGTTCAAGGATGTCACCAGCAGCTTCGACGGCATCGGCACCCAGCAGATGGTGCAGGTCGACCGCGCCGCCGCCGCGCGGCTGCAGGTGAGCATGGGCCAGATCGACTCGGCGCTGTACAACGCGTTCGGGCAGAACCAGATCTCCACCATCTATTCGGACATCAACCAGTACCGCGTGGTGCTGACCGCCGACCGCGGCGACGAGCTGAGCCCGCAGGGATTGCTCGGCACCTATGTGCGCAGCAGCCGCGGCGAGATGATCCCGCTCTCCGCGCTGGCCACGATCCAGCCGCACCTGGCACCGGCCACGGTCAGCCACTTCAACCAGCTCGAATCGGCCTCGATCAACTACAACCTGGCCGAGGGCATCACCCCGGCGGAAGGCCTGAAGCTGGTCGACCAGGCGATCTTCGCCGCCGCGCTGCCGAACGGCATCCAGCGCAAGTACACCGGCGAGAACCAGAACCTGGTCGACGCGCTGAGCGACGTGCTGTTGCTGCTGCTGGCGGTGATCCTGGTGATGTACGTGGTGCTGGGCGTGCTGTACGAGAGCCTGATCCACCCGCTGACCATCCTCTCCACCCTGCCCGCCGCCGGCATGGGCGCGTTCCTCGCCATGCTGGTGACCCATACCCAGCTGACCCTGATGTCGGTGATCGCGGTGCTGATGCTGATCGGCATCGTCAAGAAGAACGCGATCCTGATGGTCGATTTCGCCCTGGTCGCCGAACGCGAGCGCGGCCTGTCGCCGCCCGAGGCCATCCGCGAGGCCGCGCTGGTGCGCTTCCGCCCGATCACGATGACCACCCTGGTGGCGATGGGCGCGGCGCTGCCGCTGGCGGTGGGCTTCGGCTACGGCTCGGAGCTGCGCCAGCCGCTGGGCATCGCGATCCTCGGCGGCCTGCTGGTGTCGCAGCTGCTGACCCTGTTGAGCACGCCGGCGATCTACCTGTGGCAGCACGACCACCGCGAGCGCAAGGCGGTGCAGAAGCGCATCCGCGAGGAATTCCGCCGTGGCCGCGGCGTGCCCCCGCCGATGCCGGTGTTGCCCAAATAGCCGGGATTCGGCCATTCGACAAGCTCAGGACGGTGAATCCGGGATCCGCGACGAGCTGGTGGGCGCTCCCCGCCCTGCCCGCGGCTCTCCCGAATCCCGTCGCCCAACCCCCTGCCTTCCGGCACGGTGCGTACTTCAGGCACATACGCCTCCGGATGCCCGGTGGCATAAAGCCGCCATGAAAGGAACTCCGCTGCCCACTGCTGGTCTTGCGTACTTGGCGCACGCGTGCGCCGTGCGCCGCTCCGCTTCCTCGCCGCGGGTATTCGCGTGAACGTGTTCGCCCCGTTGATCCGCCGCCCGGCCGGCACCTCGCTGCTTGCCGTCGGCCTGGTGCTGGCCGGGCTGTGGGCTTACCTGTTGCTCGGCGTGGCGGCGCTGCCCTCGCTGGACTTCCCCGGTGTCTACGTGGTGGCGAACATGCCCGGCGCCAGCGCGCAGACCATGGCCAACACGGTGATGGCGCCGCTGGAACGCCATCTTGGCCAGATCCCCGGCATCGACGACATGTACGGCAACGCCAACGAAGGCGCGGTGGGGATCGGCGTGCGCTTCAACTTCAGCCGCACCGCCGACAGCGCCGCGCGGGACGTGCAGGCGGCGCTGAATGCCGCGGCGGCCGACCTGCCCGCGGGCATGCCTTCGCCCCCGCAGTACTTCAAGTTCGATACCTCGCAGATCCCGATCCTCTTCATCACCCTGACCTCCGAGGGCATGCCGCAGGACAAGCTGTTCGACCTGGCCGACACTTTGCTGAAACCCGCCGTCGCGCAGATCGACGGCGTGGCCCAGGTGCAGGTGTTCGGCGGCACGCCGCACGCGGTGCGCATCGACCTGGACAACCGCGCGCTGGCCGCCAAGGATCTCACCGCCAACGACGTCGCCAACGCGTTGCGCGCAGCCAACGTCAACTCGCCGCAGGGCATCATCAGCGACGGTCGCACGCAGATGACGGTGAGCGCCAACGACGGCCTGCGCGAGCCGGCCCAGTTCGCCGACCTGCTGATCGCCGAGCGCAACGGCGCGCCGGTGCGGCTGTCCGACGTGGCGCATGTCTACTCCGGCCAGCAGGATCAATACCAGGCGGCGTGGTTCAACGGCGCGCGCACGGTCGGCCTGCAGATCACCAAGCGGCCGGAGGCGAACGCGGTGGCCACGGTGGCGGCGATCCGCGCGCGTCTGCCGCAACTGGCCGCCTCGCTGCCCTCTGACGTGAACATGCTGCCGGTGTTCGACCTCACCCAGACCACGCAGTCGGCGCTGCACGAGGTGAAGGTCGCGTTGCTGATCTCGATCGCGATGGTGGCGCTGGTGATGCTGGTGTTCCTGCGCCGGCTGCGGCCGACCCTGATCGCCATGCTCAGCGTGCCGCTGTCGCTGGCCGGCGCGTTCGTGGTGATGTGGATGCTCGGCTACACGCTCAACACCTTGTCGCTGGTGGCGCTGGTGCTGTGCATCGGTTTCGTGGTGGACGATGCGATCGTGGTGATCGAGAACATCGTGCGCCACATGGAGCAGGGCATGGCCCCGCTGCCGGCGGCGTTGACCGGCGTGCGCGAGATCGGTTTCACCGTGGTATCGATCACGCTGTCGCTGGTGGCGGTGTTCGCGCCGCTGCTGTTCGGCAACAACATGCTGATCATGCTGCTGCGCGAGTTCTCGGTGACGCTCACCGCCGCGGTGGTGATCTCGGCGATCGTCTCGCTCACCCTCACGCCTGCGCTGTGCGGCCACCTGCTCAAGCACGAGCCGGTGCCGGCGCCCCCGCCGGGGCGCATCGAGCGGGCGGTGGAGCGTTTCGATCGCGGCCTGCTGCGGATGTACGAAAGCGCGCTGGACTGGGCCATGCGCCACCGCCGGCTGATGCGCTGGCAGCCGCTGCTGCTGCTGTTCCTCACCTTCGCGCTGGGCGCGGCGGTGGTGAAGACCGCCGGCGGCACCTTCATGCCCGACGAGGACACCGGCCAGCTGCAGGTGGAGATCGACGCCGACGCGAACATCTCGCCCACCGTGCTGGCCGACCGCGCGCGGCAGGTGCAGAAGATCATGCAGGCCGACCCTGCCGTGCTCGACCAGCTGACCCTGCTCGGCGGCAACGGTGCCGGCGGCGCGGTAGGCAACAGCGCGCAGATGTTCGTCGACCTCAAGCCGCGCGGCGATGGCCCTGGCGAGCGCGATGAAGGCATCAAGGCAGTGATCGAGCGCCTCTCGAAACAGTACGACCGCCTGCCCGACGTCAAGGTGTCGGTCAGCGCCTCGCAATTCCTCGGCGGCGGCGGCAGCGGCGACCGCGGCGGCCAGTACGAGTTCCAGCTCACCAGCACCCAGGGCAGCGACCTGCAGCCGTGGGCGTTGAAGATGGTGCGCCAGTTGCGCACGCTGAAGGAGTTCCGCGACGTCAGCAGCCCGTTCGACCAGGTCGGCAAGCAGCAGCAGCTGCGCATCGACCGCGAGGCCGCCGCGCGGCTGCACGTCAGCGTGGGCGCCATCGACACCGCGCTGTTCAGCGCGTTCGGCCAGCGCCAGGTGTCGCAGATCTACTCCGACATCAACCAGTACGCGGTGGTGCTCAACGCCAGCCCGAACGAGAACCTGAGCCCGCAGTCGCTGCTGAACATCCGCGTGCGCAGCGAGCAGGGCAAGATGATTCCGCTTTCCGCGCTGGCCACCATGGAGCCGACGATCAGCCCGCTGCGCGTGCGCCACCACAACCAACTGCAGGCGGTGACCATCAGCTACAACCTGGCCAAGGACGTCACCCAGGATCGCGGCGTGGCGCTGGTCGACCAGGCCGCCTTCGCGCTGCACCTGCCGGACGGCGTCAAGGTGGAATACACCGGCGCCAACCAGCGCCTCAAGCAGGCGCAATCGAACGGCATGGTGCTGCTGCTCGGCTCGATCCTGGCCATGTACATCGTGCTGGGCATCCTCTACGAAAGCCTGGGCCACCCGCTGACCATCCTCTCCACCCTGCCCGCCGCCGGCGCCGGCGCGTTCCTGGCGATGCTGGTCACGCAGACGCAGCTGTCGCTGATGGCGATCATCGCGATCCTGATGCTGATCGGCATCGTCAAGAAAAACGCGATCCTGATGGTCGACTTCGCCCTGGTGCGCGAGCGCGAGCACGGCATGTCCGCGCCCGATGCCATCCGCGAAGCCGCACTGGTCCGCTTCCGCCCGATCACCATGACCACCCTGGTGGCGATGGGCGCGGCGATGCCGCTGGCGATCGGCTTCGGCATCGGCTCCGAAATGCGCCAGCCGCTCGGCATCGCCATCGTCGGCGGCCTGCTGGTCTCGCAACTGCTGACCCTGCTCAGCACCCCGGCGATCTACCTGTGGAATCACGACCGCAAGATCCGCAAGGCGGCGCGCAAGGAGCGCAAGGCGGAGAAGAAGCGGTTGAAGGCGTTGGCGCGTCCGCAGCCCGCGGCCTGATCGCCGTGGACCGGGCGATCGAGGATTCGCGCGGCTCCCGCTGCGCGCGCCGCTACGGCGTTCGGTTTCTGCGGGGTGGCTGCGTCACGGAATCGTGCTCCAGGCGCGGGCCCGGGCGGTCGTCATGTGCGCAGTTCGCCGGCAACGTGATCGATCAGCTCCCTCGTGTTCCTGCAGTACTCCGCTTCCAGGTCGATCCCGCACTTGTCCGCCAGCACGATGATCGACCACAGGCAGTCCGACAACTCGTGGCCAAGCTTCGCCTTGCAGTCGTCGATCTTGCGGACCCCCGCGTTCGCCTGGATCAGCTTCGCCAGGTCGCCGACGTCGCCCATGAAACCCAGCGCCAGCTCCTGCGTGGTCCAGGCGCGTCCGTACATCCTGGTTTCCAGCTGCTCGTAGAGGTCGTTGAGCCGCAGCGCGGATTTTTCCAGATCGGAAAAGTTCATGGGGACTCCAGGTGAGGACAGCATCGAGCAGTACCGCGCGGACTCGCCGGTGCGCAGGGCAGATGGCGGTAGCCCACACTAGTCACTGGTCATCCAGACGCCGGCAATGATGAGCCACGCGAAGGCAACGGGCCAGATGGCTGCGGGCCGGACGCCGGCGGACGAGGCCAGTCGCCGCATGCTGAGCGAGCCGGCAACCACGACCAGGCTGGCGAACACGAAGCCCCACGCGATCCAGCTGGAAACGAGGATGTGGGTGCGCGCATGAGCGCCGACCCGCGAAATGTGCCAGGCGTACACCGCGCCGAACGCGAGTGCCACGCACAACTGCGTCGCAGACAGGATCTTCAGCACCTTGTTCCAACCGGCGTAGGTCGAGCGGGACTGAATGGTCATGGCGCCGTGATGTTCGAGTGGAGTGCCGGGACAGCCGCGCTTTTGTCAGCGTGCAAGCCGTCCGCAAATGGATGCCTTGGGCGAGACGACGATACGTGGCGTCGAGTGCCGAGAGCAAGGGAACAACTGGAGTAGTTGGCCGGACACGCTTGCCATGCCGCGGGATTCTGCTGCACTGTCCGGTGCAGTCATTCGATGGCGTCACGCAGGGCACGAAGCCGATGGGCCAGAATCCCGAATTGTTGCGCCGCCTGCTGCGCGCGAAGGACCGGATGGACGCAGCCTCCCACGAGGAGTGGCCGGTCCGGCGGCTGGCGCAGGTGAGCGCGGTGTCGGCGGCGCACTTCGCGCGTTCGTTCCGGGAAGCGTTCGGCGTGCCGCCGCATCGCTATCTGCTCACGCGCCGGATCGAACGCGCCACGGCGCTGCTGCGCGATGGCGATCTGCCGGTCACCGAGATCGCGCTGCAGACCGGTTGGAACAGCATCGGCACGTTCGGGCGGATCTTCCGCGACATCACCGGCGAGAGTCCGGGCGAATTCCGCGCGCGCCAGCGCGCGATCGGGCATGGACACGGACATGTTCCGGAATGCTTCGTGCGCGCCGCGCACCGGCCCGACCTCAGGAGCGCAGTTTCGGAGAAGCGCCGCCGTGCAGCCCCCGGTAAAAAGGCACTCCAATCCACGGAGGTCCCATGACTCAAGGTGTCGATGTAGCCGGACTCTATGTCCGCGACCAGGATGAAGCGCTCGCCTTCTATGTCGGAAAGCTGGGCTTTGTCGTCAGTGCCGATGCGCGCAACGGCGACTATCGCTGGCTCACCGTGCAGCATCCGGAGCAGCCCTCGTTCCAGCTCGGTCTGTTCAGGCCGGGGCCGCCGGTCCACGACGCGGCGACTGCGCAGACGCTCTGCGAGATGGTGGCCAAGGGTGCGATGCCGCCGTTGGTGTTGGCGGTGGACGATTGCCAGGCCGCTTTCGAGCGGCTGCAAGCGCTGGGCGTGGAGTTCACGCAGGAGCCGATGCGCCGCTACGGCACCGTGGATGCAGGCTTCCGCGATCCCTCCGGCAATGGCTGGAAGATGATCGAGGCCAGGGCGAAGGGCGCGGCATGAGCGCGAGCCAGTGGATCCGCCAGAGCCACCGCTGGCTGTCGATCGTGTTCACCCTGACCGTGATCGCGAACTTCGCCTGGCGCGGGATGAGCCCGCACGAACCGCCGGCATGGTTGACCTATGCGCCGCTGCCGCCGCTGTTCGCGCAGTTGTTCAGCGGCCTGTACCTGTTCGCGCTGCCGTACGCCGCGGCAGCGCGCCGCAGGGCCTGAAGCCGCGGGCGCGGCGCGTTCCCGGTCCCCGCCATCGGCAACTGCGGTTCGAGTGGCGAACAGCGAGTCGAGTGCCGCGCGCCTACTTGCCGCCTGCCGTGACGCCGGGCCCGATGCTCGAACCGATGAAGTCGAGCATCTTCCCGTACAGCTCGGCGACGTTGGCCTCGTCGTAGAAGCCGTGCATCTCGCCGGGCTTTTCCAGCCAGACGTGCGGCACGTGGCGCTTGAGCAGCGCCTCGTGCAGGTTCGTGCCCTGGATCGGCGGCACGCGCCGGTCCTGGCCGCCGACCACCAGCATCACCCGCGCCTTGAGCGCATCGAGCTGGTTGATCGGCGAGCGCTGCGCCAGTTGCGCCATGTCGTCGCCCAGCTGGCGCTTCAGGTAATTCTCGCCGCTGACCGTTTCGGGAATGTCGCCGCGCCGGTACATCAGGGGCAGGTCGTAGATGCCGACGTAGCCGATCGCGCACTGGTAGAGGTCCGGCTCCTTCACCGCGCCTTCCAGCGCGGCATAACCGCCGTAGCTGGCGCCGTAGATGCACAGGCGCTGCGGGTCGGCGATGCCCTGGGCGATGGCCCAGCGCGTGGCGTCAGTGACGTCGTCCTGCATCTTGCCGCCCCACTCGCGCCAGCCGGCCTGCTCGAACGCGTAGCCGTAGCCGCCCGAGCCGCGGAAATTGACCTGCACCACGACGTAGCCGCGCGTCGCCAGCGCCTGCACGTCGGCGTCGTACTCCCAGCGGTCGCGCACGGAGAACGGGCCGCCATGGACCATCACCACCGTGGGCAGGTGCTTGTCCTGCTCATGGCCCGGCGGGTAGCTCAGGTAGCCCTGCAGCTTCATGCCGTCCCGCGCGGCGAACTCGAACGGCTGCTTGGTCGCCATCGACTGCGGATTGATCCACGGCGCGCGCTTGAGCAGCGGCGTCAGCCTTGCGGCCTTGGCGTCGAACAGGTAGAACGTGCCCGGATCGGCGTCGGCCTCCACCAGCATCACGCTCAGGCTGCCATCGCTGGTGCCGGAGACGAAGCGCACGCTTTCGCCCGGGAACTGCTTCATCAGCGCCACCAGCATGCGCGCCGCCGGCGACTGCATGTCGAACGGCGCGATGCCGGCGCGGCCGTCCATGTAGGCGACACCGGCGATGTCGTCTTCGGCCAGCCCCTGCAGCAGGCCGTCCGATTCGACAGTGGGATTGCTCCACACCTCCTGCAGCGTGGGCTTGTCTTCGCTCCAGCGGCAGATGCCGAAACCGCCGCTGGGGGCCGGGCAGCTGAAGTACGCCCCGCTGTCATCACGGTCGAAGGCGATCGGCACGGAATGGCTGGCGCCCAGTTCGGGCATGGGCTTCCAGTCGCCGCCCCCGAGCGGCAGCTGGAACACCCGGACGTCGCCCTGCTCGTCCTCGCCCCAGGCAAAGCGGATCCGGCCTTGATGGTCGCCGACGAAAAATGCGTCGCGCATCGGTGCGGTGATGATTTCCCGCAACTTGCCGGTGCGCACGTCCATGCGGGAGGCGGTGGCAAACACCCCGTGCTTGCCGTTGGCGTCCCACAGCCGGGTAGCGACCAGGATGTGTTTCGGATCGCCGGCAATGGTGCCGATGAACTCCGCCGAGCCGCGTTCGCTCACCACCTGCTTGACCAGCGTACCGGTGGTCATGCCGTCCTTGCGAAAGCCGTACAGCATGGTCGAGCCTGTTCCATCGGCATTGACCGCATACAACTCGCCGGTGGGCAACGGGCGGTCGTAGCCACCCAGCCGTGTCCCCACCGTGTACACCACGCGGGTGGGAGAGATCCACCAGAAGTCCGTCACCGCGTCTTCGTTGCGCTGGCGGATCAGCTGCCCCTTCTTGTCGGCCAGGCGAATCAGCGCCAGCAGACTGTGGCCATCCACCAGGGCGGTGGTGGCAAGGTACTTGCCGTCAGGCGAAATCTTCACGGCTTCGTATTGCATGTGCCGTGCGAGATCGGCAAGCGGTACCGGTTCGGCGTGCAGGAACGTGGCGCACAGCAGCACCAGCGCGACCAACCAGCGTCGAGTATCCATGGCGATTTCCCCTGTTTTGCGATGTGCGCGGCCGCGTTCCGCGGCCATCCGGCCATCCGACTCTAATGCAAAGTGCGCGGCGGCAGGATCAGGACGCCGCCGTCGCCGTCGGCGCTGCCCCGATGCTGCGCAGCGCCGGGCTGCGCATGCAGCCCAGGGCGATCGCGGTGAGCAGCAAGCCGGCGCCGGCGAACAGGCCGGTGAGCGGGATCAGCCTGAGCAGGCTGCCGGCGATCGCGGCCGAGATCGGCCCCAGGCCCATGAAGGTGAACATCAGCACGCTCATGGCGCGGCCCATCATTTCCGGCGCCACGCGACGCTGGATCCAGCTGACGATGGCGATCTGCGCGATGCCGGCGAGCACGCCGGTGGCGGCCAGCAGCACCGCGCCGGTGACCGTCGCATGCACCAGCGCCAGCGTGGCCAGGGCCAGGCCGGCGAGGCTGTCGATGGTCAGCACCATCAGGCCGAGACGGCCGCGCACGATGCGGCTGGCCGGGCCGGAGAGAAAGCTGCCCAGCAGCATGCCGCCGCCGTTGGCGGTCATCAGGATGCCGAGCGAGGCGGCGCCCAGATCCATCCGCGTATCGGCCAGCACCGGCAGGCCCACCTGCAGCGGGCCGCCGACGAACACCGAGACCACGGCCGCGTAGAGCATGAACGCGCGCAGCGGCAGGTCGGCCCAGATCATTCGCACGCCGCTGGCCACGTTGGCCAGCACGCCGCCCGCGGCGGGCTTCGGATCGAAGTCGGCGGACACGCGGATCAGCAGCAGCGACGCCAGCGAGAAGGCGAAGCTGATCGCGTCGATGGTGAATGCCAGGCCCAGTCCCTCCGCATCCTGCAGCGCCTGCGGCTGTGCGCCGTGCGCGCCCGCGCTGATCACCACGCCGGCCAGCGCCGGACCGACGAACATGCTGAGCTGGCGCATGCCCATCACCAGCGCATTGGCCGGTTGCAGCTGATCCTTGCGCACCAGTTGCGGCAGGATTGCCGAGCCGGCCGGGTAGGCGAACGCGGTGGACAGGCCGATGCCCAGCGCGATCAGGTACACCAGCCACATGCGGATGTCGCCCAGCAGCACCAGCGCGGCCAGCAGCGCCACCAGCAGCGCGTTCGCCCCGCGCGCGGCGAGCAGCACGCGGCGCGGCGACAGCCGGTCCACCACCGCGCCGCCGATCAGCATGAACAGCGCGCGCGGCAGTGCCATCGCCGCCAGCACCAGCCCCAGCGCGGCCGGGTTGCCGGTGAGTTTCAGCACCAGCCACGGCAGCGCCACCAGGGTGAACTGGTCGCCCAGCATCGAGATCGTGCTGCCGCCGAACAGCAGGCGGAAGTTGTGGTTGGCGAAAACGGAGTCGCGGCGGGCGGGCGGCATCGAGGGTTCCGGGTCGGGCAGGCCGACGGCGCAAGAGGCGTGTCGGCGAAAAAGCGGTCGGCGAGATGCGGGAAGGCCTGCCGTGCGGCATTGGCCAGGCGGGCGATGATCGCGCACCTCGGGCTCGGCCACCACTGTCACCGGTCGGTCGTCGCGCCGCGGCCGCAAGTCACGCGCACGATCCCCGGCGAGCTTGCTAAGGTAGGCGCCTTGCCCAGGAAGGAGTGCACCGGATGAACCTGCGCCTGCCGCGCCTCGTGCTGCTTGTCCCGCTGATCGCCTGCGCCGCGTGGGCCCCGCCCCCGACCACGGCGGCGCAGCTGAGCATCCCCCCGATCCAGTACCACCAGCGCACCTTGCCCAACGGCTTGCAGGTGCTCAGCGTGGAGGATCACGCCAGCCCCAACGTGGCAGTGCAGGTCTGGTACCACGTCGGCTCCAAGGACGATCCGCAGGGGCGCTCCGGTTTCGCGCACCTGTTCGAGCACCTGATGTTCAAGAGCACGAAGCACATGCACGCCGAGCAGTTCGACCGGCTGACCGAGGACGTCGGCGGCGCCAACAACGCCTCCACCGGCGACGACGTCACCAACTATTTCGAGATCGTGCCCGGCAACCACCTGCAGACCCTGCTGTGGGCCGAGGCCGAGCGACTGTCCAACCTCAACGTGGACGAGAAGAACTTCACCTCCGAGCGCGCGGTGGTGGAGGAGGAATACCGCCAGAGCGTGCTGGCCAATCCGTACGGCAAGCTGTTCAACGCGATCGACCCGAAGTCGTACACGGTGCATCCGTACCAGCGCCCGGTGATCGGCAGCATCGAGGACCTGGAAGCCGCCTCGCTGCAGAACGTGATCGACTTCCACCGCACTTTCTATCGTCCGGACAACGCAACCCTGATCGTGGCCGGCGACTTCGACCCCAGGCAGCTCGATGCCTGGGTCGACCAGTATTTCGGCTGGATTCCCAAGCCGGCCACGCCGATCCCGCAAGTCACCGCGAAGGAGCCCGTACGCAAGCAGGACAAGCGCTACACCGTCACCAGCGAGACCGCACCGCTGCCGGCGGTGGCGATGACCTGGCTGATCCCGCCGGCATCGGACAGCGCCGACCGCATTCCGCTGCAAGTGGCCGCCGCGCTGCTGTCGCAGGGCGATTCCTCGCGGCTGTACCAGTCGCTGGTGTATCGCCACCAGGTCGCGCAGGAGATCGGCGCGTTTGCCGACACCCGCGTGGGCCCGGGCCTGTTCACCGTCTACGCGGTGCTCGCCAGCGGCCATGAACCGGCCCAGGCCGAGAAACTGCTGAACGAGGAAATCGTCTGGCTGGCGACCCAGCCGATCGCCGACGCCGAGCTGGACAAGGTCAAGACGCAACTGCTCACCAGCGAACTGAAACAGCGCCAGACCGCGCAGGGCATCGCCTTCGCGCTCGGCCAGGCCAGCCTGATCGACGGCAACGTGCAGCACGTCAACGACGACCTGGCCGCGCTGCAGAAAGTCAGCGCGAACGACGTGCATCGCGTGCTGCAGAAATACGTCACCAGCGCGAAGAAGGTGACCATCGACTACCTGCCGCAGCCCAAGGCCGCGCCGGACACCGCCAAGGGAGCAGCGAAATGAGCCGCGCCAACCATTTTCGTCTGGCCGTCTTTACGGCCATCGCGCTGACCGCCGGCATCGCTGCCGCGACCGATTTCCCGGCCACGCCGCCGGCACCCGGTCCGGCGCCGCAGTTGAACGTGCCCACGCCCACCGCGCAGACCCTGCCCAACGGCCTGGAGGTCATCAGCGTGCGCCGCGCCAACCTGCCGCTGGTGACCGCGCAGCTGTGGGTGCGCCGCGGCGGCGAGATGGACCCGCCGCGGCTGGCCGGCCTGGCCGACCTCACCGCCAACCTGCTGAGCAAGGGCGCGGCGGGCAGGAGCGCGCCGCAGATCGCTGCCGCCGCCGAGGCGCTGGGCGGCTCGCTGGATGCTTCCGCAGGCTGGGACGAGAGCGCCATCGGCATCACCGTGACCACGCCGAAACTGCCGCAGGCGCTAGGCCTGCTGGCCGAAGTGGTGCGCCAGCCGGATTTCGCCGAGACCGAGGTGCAGCGCGCCCGCAGCCAGGCGATCGACGACCTGCGCCTGCAGCTGAGCCAGCCCACCGCGCTGGCCTCGCTGGCGGCCAACCGCGGCGTGTTCGGCGAAGGCGCCTATGGCCATTCGCGCCACGGCACGCCCGACTCGCTCAAGCGCATCACCCGCGCCGACGTGCAACGCCTGCACGACACGCTGTACCGGCCGGACAACGCGATCCTGATCCTCGCCGGCGACATCACTCCCGCGCAGGCCTTGCAGCTGGCGCAGGCCAGCTTCGGCGACTGGGCCAAGCCGGCCACGCCGCTGCCGCCGCGCCCGGCCGGCAGCGCTGCCAGCCAGCTGCCGCCGATCCTGCTGATCGACCAGCACGGTGCCGGCCAGGCTGGCGTGGTCGCCGCGCACGCCGCGCCGCCGCGCCGCGACGACAGTTACTACGTCGGCAGCGTGGCCAACGCGGTGCTGGGCGGTTCGTACTCGGCACGCCTCAACGAGGAAATCCGCATCAAGCGCGGCCTCTCCTACGGCGCCGGCAGCCGGCTGCAGGGGCTGGGCGATGGCGGCGTCTGGCTGGCCTCGGCGCAAACCAAGAACCCGTCCGCGCCGCAGGTGGTCGAGCTGATGCTGGGCCAGTTCAAGCAGCTGGGCGACAGCCGCGTGGATGCCGATGAACTCGCTGCGCGCAAGGCCACCCTGATCGGCGCTTACGGCCGCAGCCTGGAGACCACCGCGGGACTGGCCGGCGAGGTCGCCGAACTGGCGATCTACGGCGTGCCGCTCGACAGCATCGGCAAGTACGTCACCGAGGTGCAGGCGGTCACGCCGAAGCAGATCGAGAAATACGCACGCAAGCACCTGGCGGCCAACGACCTGCACGTGGTGGTGGTGGGCGATGCCGCGCAGTTCGGCGCGGCGATCCGCAAGGATCATCCGCAGGCGGTGCTGCTGCAATCCACCGCGCTGGACCTGGACAGCCCCAGCCTGCAGGCGCCGGCCGGTCGCTGAAGTTCCGGCGGAACGCGCACGGGAACCCCTGCAACGGCAGGGGCATCCCGTGGCCGCGGGGCATCGCGGCAATCATTCTTCGCCACCCCTTGGTTTCACTTCGGTTCGACGTTATTTAGTGAACCATCAAGTTCACTAAAATTCCGCCCCGTCCGAGGTTGCCATGCACGTCCCGTTTTCCGCCCGCCTGCTGCTGCTGGCGCTGGCGTCGTCTCCGCTGCCGCTGCTGGCGCAATCGGTCCATCTGCAGGTGCAGGGCGGGCGCAGCTACATGGATGGGCATGGCACTCCCGCGCTGTTCGTCGAAGCGGTGTTCGACGACCATGCGATCGGCGACAGCCGCTGGAGCCTGGCACCCGACGTCTCGCTGGGCTGGATCGACGGCCGCGACATCGCCCGCTTTCGCGACAATCGCTACCCCACCCGGGAGCAAGCCTGGCTGCTGGCCGCCGGTGCGCGCCTGCAGTACCGCACGGCCGATGGTGCGCCAGGCCACTGGTTCGCCAGTTTCCAGCCGGCGCTAAACAGCGCGCGCACGCAGGCGCTGAGCAGCCCGTACGAGTTCGTCACCACGCTCGGCTGGCAAGGGCACCGTTTCAGCTTCCAGATCCGGCACGTTTCCAACGCTCGCCTGCATCAGCCCAACCGCGGCGAAACCATGGCGCTGGTGGGCATCGGCTTCGATCTCTGACCGATCGCCTCAGTGCCCGCCAGCGACCGGCCGCGCCTTCGGCGTGAACGGCGGCTTGGCCAGCCAGATCACCAGCATCAGGCCGATGAAGATCCAGCCCAGCGCGTGGAACACCTCGTTGAACGAGATCTGGTAGCTCTGCTGGGTGATCATGCCGTTGATCACGCTGCCGCCCAGCTGCGGATCGCCGTGGCCCAGCTGCTGCATCGCGGCCTGGCTGACCGGACTGTAGGGCGTGATGTGCTCGGCCAGCTGCTCGTGGTGGTTCACCGCGCCGCGGGTCCACATCAGCGTGGTGATCGAGGCGGAGAAACTGCCGCCAAGCGTGCGCAGGAAGGTCGACAGGCCGGAACCGGCGGCGATCTCGTCCTGCTGCAGGTCCGACAGCAGGATGGTCAGCGTCGGCATGAAGAACAGCGCCACGCCCAGGCCCTGCAGCAGCTGCACCATCGCCACGTGGTAGAAGTCGATCTGCAGGTAGAAGTCCGCGCGCATGAAGCAGGTCGCGCCCATCACCAGGAATGACGCCGCGGCGAGCAGGCGCAGGTCCATGCGGGTGGCGTACTTGCCCACGAAGAAGGTCAGCAGCACCGGGATCACGCCCAGCGGCGCGGTGGCGAAGCCGGCCCAGGTGGCGGTGTAGCCCAGGTTCTGCTGCAGCCACAGCGGCACCAGCAGCGCGATGGCGAAAAACGCGGCGTAGCCCAGCACCATCGCCACCGTGCCGGTGGTGAAGTTGCGGTGGCGGAACAGCTTCAGGTCCACGATCGGGTCGGGGTCGGTCAGCTCCCAGATCAGGAAGATCGCGATCGCGATGGCCGAGATGATGCTGGCCACGATGATGAAGTTGGAGTTGAACCAGTCCGCGTCGTTGCCCTTGTCCAGCACGATCTGCAGCGCGCCGACGCCGATGATCAGCGTGATCAGGCCGACGTAGTCGATGCGCGGGCGCTCGGTCTTCTCGACCTTGCCGCGCAGCTGGTTGGCCACCACCACGCTGGCGAAGATGCCGATCGGCAGGTTGATGAAGAAGATCCACGGCCACGAATAGTTCTCGGTGATCCAGCCGCCGAGGATCGGCCCGGCGATCGGCGCCACCACCGTCACCATCGCCAGCAGGGCCAGCGCCATGCCGCGCTTGGCCGGCGGGTAGATGCTGATCAGCAGGCTCTGCGTGATCGGGTACATCGGGCCGGCCACCGCGCCCTGCAGCGCGCGGAACACCAGCAGCATGCCCATGCTCTGCGACACGCCGCACATGAACGAGGAGGCCACGAACAGCAGCGTGCACGCGGTGAACAGGCGCACCTCGCCGAAGCGGCGGGTGAGGAAGCCGGTCAGCGGCAGCGAGATCGCCATGCTCACCGCGAACGAGGTGATCACCCAGGTGCTCTGGTCGTTGCTGACGCCGAGGTTGCCGGCAATCGTCGGCAGCGAGACGTTGGCGATCGTGGTGTCCAGCACCTGCATGAAGGTGGCCAGCGACAGGCCGACCGTGCTCAGTGCCAGATTGGGTGGGCGGAATGGGGTGGTCATCGGGTTCGGTCAATGAAGAATGCGTAGGAGCCCGCTCGCGGGCGATGCCGTTGCTCTGGTGCCCGTTGAAAGATCAAGCAGGAGCATCGCCCGCGAGCGGGCTCCTGCGGGGAGCTATTTGTCGCCGGCCATGTTGGCGTGGATGATCTCCTTGATCGCCGCATCCGCCTTGGCCAGCTGCTGCTTGTAGATGTCGGTGCTGAAGGCGGGTTGCGAGGGCGCGCGCTGCGCCAGCGTGGGGCCGCTGCGGTCATGCAGGTTGACGTCCACGTTGAGCGACATGCCCAGCCGCAACGGGTGCTGCTCCAACTGCTTCGGGTCGGTGAACACCACCCGCACCGGGATGCGCTGCACGATCTTGATCCAGTTGCCGGTGGCGTTCTGCGCCGGCAGCAGCGAGAACGCGCTGCCGGTGCCGATGCCCAGGCTCTCCACCTTGCCGGTGTAGCTCACCGCGCCGCCGTAGACGTCCGATTCGATCTCCACCGGCTGGCCGATGCGCATGTCGGTGAGCTGGGTCTCCTTGAAATTGGCGTCGATCCACACTTGGTGCAGCGGCACCACCGCCATCAGCGGCGTGCCGGGCTGCACGCGCTGGCCGACCTGCACCGAGCGTTTGGCCACATAGCCGTCCACCGGCGCCAGCAACTGCGTGCGCGCGTCGGCGAGGTAGGCGGCGCGCAGCTGGGCCGCCGCCACCTGCACGTCCGGGTGCGAGGCGACCACGGTGTCGTCGACCAGCACCTTGCTGGTCTGGTACTGCTGCTGCGCCGTGATGAGGGCGTTCTGCGCGGTGGTCAGCGCGTCGCGGGCATGCGCCAGTTCCTCGGCCGAGATCGCGCCGGACTTGGCCAGCGCCACGCGCCGCTCGTAGTCGGAGCGCGCCTTCGCCACCGCGGTCTGGCTGGCGGCGACGTCGGCGTGTGCGCCGCTGACGCTGGAGTACAGGCCGCGCACCTTGCGCACGGTCAGCGCCAGGTTGGCCTTCGCCTCGGCCAGGGCCACGTCGGCATCGCTGGGGTCGAGTTTCACCAGCACGTCGCCGGCGTGCACCAGGTTGCCGTCGTCGGCGCCGATGCTGACCACGGTGCCGGGCACCTGCGGGGTGATCTGCACCACGTTGCCGTTGACGTAGGCGTCGTCGGTGCTCTCGTACCAGCGGCCTTCGAGGAAGTACCAGAGGCCCCAGCCAATGGCGGCGAGCAGCACTACCACGCCGAGCGCGCGCAGCAGCGCGCCGCGGGATTTCTTCGGCGCCGGCAGCGGCGGCCTGGACTCGGCCTTGCTCTCGTTCGAGTCGGATGAGGGTTGAGCAGACATGGGGGAAGCCTCAGCGATGCGCAAAAGTGGAAGATGACGGTGCCGGCGCGCCGGCCTGCGGCGGGTAGCCGTCGCGGGGTGCCTGATCCTGCGGGCGGTATCCACCGCGGGGTGCTTGACTCTGGGGGCGGTATCCACCGCGGGGTGCTTGATTCTGGGGGCGGTATCCACCGCCCAAGGCCTGGATCAACTGGATCGAACGGTCGACCTGTTGCGCCTGCAGCGCGGCCACGCCGCGGTCGGCGGCCAGCAGCTGCTGGCGCACGCTGAGCGCTTCCAGGTAGCTGCCGACGCCGGCCTGGTAACGCTGCAGCGCGAGATCCCACGCCTGCCGCGCGGCGGCCTGCGCGCGCTGCTGGGCAGCGAGCTGCCGCTGCAGCGATTGCGTCGCCGAGACGTCGTCGGCAACCTCGTTCACCGCGCCGACCAGGGTCTGGTTGTACTGCGCCACGGCCAGGTCGTACTGGGCGTCCTTGGCCGAAAGGTTGGCGCGCAGCCGGCCGCCGTCGAAGATCGGCAGGCTCAGCGAGGGGCCGAGCTGGTAGAAGCGCGCCGGCAGGGTGAACGGGTTGCCGCCGCCGAGCCGGAGCACGCCGGCCATCGCGCCGATGCTGATGTTGGGCAGGAACTCGGTCTTGGCCGCCTTGATGTCCTTGCCCGCGGCCTCGACCCGCCAGCGCGCGGCGACCAGGTCGGCGCGATGGCCGATCAGTTCCAGCGGCAGATTCTCCGGCACCGCCAGTTCGGCCGGCGCCAGCACCTGTGGACGGGTGATCTCGTCGCCACGATCCGGGCCCTTGCCGAGCAGCACGGACAGCGCGGAGCGCGCAGCATCCACCGCGCGATCGGCCAGCGCGGCTGCCTGCTCATCCGTGGCCACTTCGGCCTCGGCCTGCTTCAGCACGATGCGGTTGTCGATGCCGGCGGCCACGCGCTGCGCGGTGAGCTGCTGCGATTGTTGCGCGCGTTTCAGCTCGCCGGCGGCCAGGTCCTGCTGGGCGAACGCATAACCGAGTTGCGCATAGGCGCGGGCCACGTTGCCGGACAGTTCGATGCGCGCGGCGCGGGCCTCGACCTCGGCGGCGCGCGAGGCGCCCAACGCGGCTTCCCACGCGGCGCGCTTGCCGCCCCACAGATCCAGGCCCCACTTGAAGCTGCCATAGGCGTAGCTGGCCAGGTTGAAGTGGCCGCCGCCGGCATCGGCGGGCATCACCGTGGTCGGGATGCGCGCGCCGGAAACGCTGGCCCCGGCATTCACGCTGGGGCGGCGCGCGGTGTCGGCCAGGCCGGCGGCCGCCTGCGCCGCGCGGGCGCGCGCATCGGCCACGGCCAGGCCGGGGTTGTCGGCCAGCGCTTCGCGGATCAGCCGGTCGAGCTGCGGGTCGCCCAGCGCGCTCCACCAGTCGCTGTCGGGCCAGGCGGCCGCGATGTCGTTCGCGCCGAGATGGTGCGCGGCTTTCAGCGAGGCGGGGTCGAGCGGCGCGCCGTTCGGATGCAGGCCGCCGCTGCTGGCGCAGGCGGCCAGCGCGAGGGTCAGGGCGGTGGCAGCCGCAAGGTGATGCAGACGCATACGTGGGGGGCTCCGAGGGGGAGGGTCAGTTCTTGTCGCGAAGGGCGTGCAGCACGCGCTCCAGGTAGTCGTGCAACCGGGCCTGTTCGGCCTCGTCCAGCGAGCGCTGGGCGGCATTCAGCACGCGTTCGTTGCAGTCGGTCAGCTGCTGCCAGATCGCCTGGCCCGACTCGGTCAGCTCGATCCGCAACGCGCGGCGATCCTGTTCATGTGGGCAGCGGCGCAGGTAGCCCTTGCGTTCGAGCTGGTCGAGCTGGCGGGTCATCGCGCCGCCGTCCAGTTCGACCGAGCGGGCCAGCTCGCTGGCCGACATCGGGCCGAGCCTCGCCAACCGCTTGAGGATCAGGAACTGGGTGAAGCGCAGGTTCACGTTCTGCGCGGCCAGCTCGGCTTCCATCGCCCGCACGATCTCCGCGCGCACCAGCCCGAGCAGGATGCCCAGGCTTTCTTTCGGGGTGGCAAAGGCGAGCGACTCGGTATTCATGGCCGCGCATTCTATTGCCTCAAGTATATTTGTCAAGGCAAATATGTGCTGGAATGCTTTTGCCTTGGCAAGATGTCAGGCGGCACGCACCCGCTGGGCCTGCAGCTCGTCGCGCACCAGCGCGTGCAGCGCCGGATCGCGGAGGGTGAACAGTTCGAATACGCCCAGCGCCTGCAGGATCGGCAGTTGCGCCAGCAGGCGCGGTTCGGCTTCGCGGCGCATCGATTCCGGGGTGGCCGGATCCAGCATCAACTGGGCATGGATCACGAAATCGGTGAGCGCATCGATGCGTGGGGCATGGACGGGGGTGGGGACGGGGAGTAACGACATGTCGATCTCCTGCATGGGTTGACACAAGGACGTCGGCGGGTGCCGCGTCGTGACAGGCTGCAAGACAGCGCGGCGGGCATGGCGGCTGGAGTGCGCCGCGGACGGGCGTGACCGCATCGCCGGCGTCACGGTCACGTGTAGGCACATGACTTGGGGGACAGGCGACATTAGGTCGCTGCGACGTAGCATGGGAAGGCAGTCCCCACTGCTGGTACTCCCACTACCCGTTCCGGATCGCCCATGAAAGCATCCATGCAACGCACCGAGCTGAAGGCCTTCCTGCGCACGCGGCGTGCCGCGCTCACGCCCGAGGCGGCGGGTCTGCCGCGGGGTTCGCGCCGGCTGACGCCGGGACTGCGCCGCGAGGAAGTGGCGGCGCTGGCCGAGGTCGGCGTCACCTGGTACACGTGGCTGGAGCAGGGCCGTGCGATCAACGTATCGGCGGCGGCGCTGACCCGGATCGCCCGCGCGCTGTCGCTGTCGCCGACCGACGAGGCCTACCTGTTCGCCCTGATGGGGCTGTCGCGCACCGACGTGCCGGAACATCACTTCAGCCTGCCGCCGGTGATGCACGAGGTGCTGCGGATGTACCAGGCGCCGGCCTTCGTGCTGGACACGGTGTTCAACGTGCTGGCCTGGAACCGCATGGCCGAGTGCCTGTACGACTTCGGCGAGTTCGACGGCCCGTTCGCCGACAACCACCTGTGGAACGCGTTCATGAATCCGGCGCGGCGGCGGCTGTATCCGGATTTCGAGAACGGCGCGCTGAACCTGCTCGGCATGTTCCGCATGAACCAGGCGGCGCATCCGGAAGACCCGCGCTTCGCCCGGCTGACCGAGGCGCTGGCCGAGGCCAGCACGGAGTTCGTCGAACTCTGGCAGCGCTGCCACACCGCGCCGCTGAGCGCGATCGTGGTGCCGTTCTTCCATCGCGAGTTCGGCGACCTCAGCATCCATTCGATGCGCCTGCCGATCCGCGACAGCGACCACGTCGATCGCGCCACCGCGTTCTTCTTCGCGCCGGCGAATGCCGAGACCGCGGCGAGCTTCGCGCGCGTCGCCCGGCGCCTCGCGGCGGAGCAGGCCGCGCAATCGGCGTGATGCGGCGGCCGTTGCCGCAGGGGCCATAATCTCCGCGATCCCGATTTCACCGCGAGGAGACGGACATGCCAAGCCCCGACGTGCGGGCGTTCTTCGACCAGGCCAGCCATACCTTCAGCTACGTGGCCTGGGACCCGGCCACCCGAAGGGCCGCCGTGCTCGATGCGGTGCTCGATTACGAGGCGGCCTCCGGGCGCACCGGCCACGCCGCCGCCGATGCCGTCATTGCGTTCGTGCGCGCCGAGGGACTGACGCTCGACTGGGTGATCGACACCCACGTGCATGCCGACCACCTGTCGGCGGCGTCCTACGTGCAAGCGCAGCTGGGCGGCAAGCTGGCGATCGGCGAGCACATCCGCGAGGTGCAGGATACGTTCGGCGCGCTGTTCAACGCCGGCGACGGGTTCGCCCGCGACGGCAGCCAGTTCGACCACCTGTTCACCGATGGCGAGCGCTATCGGGTAGGCGGGATCGAGGCGCAGGCGATTCACACGCCGGGGCACACGCCGGCGTGCATGACCCATGTGATCGGCGACGCGGCGTTTGTCGGCGACACGCTGTTCATGCCCGACTACGGCACCGCACGCTGCGACTTCCCCGGCGGCGACGCGGCTACGCTGTACCGCTCGATCCGGCGCATCTTCGCGCTGCCGGAGGCCACCCGGATCTTCCTGTGCCACGACTACAAGGCCCCCGGCCGCGACGAGTTCGCGCACCAGACCACGGTGGCGGCCGAACGCCAGGGCAACATCCACGTGCATGACGGCATCGGCGAGGAGGAGTTCGTCGCCATGCGCCGCGCGCGCGATGCCACGCTGAAGGTGCCGCAACTGCTGCTGCCGGCGGTGCAGGTGAACATGCGCGCCGGCCAGTTGCCGCCGGCCGAGGACAATGGCGTGCGCTATCTGAAAATTCCGCTGGACGCGCTGTAGGCGTCCATCCCTTCCTACGGAGCATTGCATGCAGATCCATCCGCTTGCCGGTGCGCTGAGCGTCAGCGCGCAAATCGACGTCGACGACATCGCGGCACTCGCCGCGCAGGGTTTTCGCGGCATCGTCAACAACCGCCCCGACGGCGAGGAACCCGGCCAGCCGGACAATGCCACACTGGAATCGGCGGCGCGTACCGCCGGCCTGGCCTGGCGGCATATCCCGGTGGCGGGCATGCCGTTCGCACCCGCGACCTTGCAGGAGTTCGGCGCGGCGCTGGAAGAACTGCCCGGCCCGCTGCTGGCGTTCTGCCGCAGCGGCACGCGCAGCAGCGCGCTGTGGGCGATGCAGGCGCCGGGCACGGCCGACGAGATCCTGGCCACGGCGCGCGCGGCGGGCTACGACCTGTCGATGCTGCGGCCGTGGCTGGGCTGACGCCTTGAGGCGCCGCCGCGCGCGGCGCGACTGACTCGCGTGCCGCTTGCGGCACAATGCGCGCTGTTTGTCGCGGGAGGGTCGGATGTTCTTCGTGCTGTTGAGCGTGTTGTGCAGCGTGGCGGTGTCGGTGCTGCTGAAGCTGGCGCGGCGCTGGCGCATCGACGTGGGCCAGGCGATCGCCTGGAACTACGTGGCCACCAGCGCGCTCACCGCGCTGCTGCTGCAGCCGTCGCCGGCGAGCCTGCGCGGCGGCGAGGTGCCGTGGCTGGCACTGGTTGCGCTGGGCATCCTGCTGCCCACGATCTTCCTGGCACTGGCCGCGGCGGTGCGCCACGCCGGCATCGTGCGCAGCGACGCGGCGCAGCGGCTGTCGCTGCTGCTTTCCCTGCTGGCCGCGTTCGTGCTGTTCGGCGAGCAACTCTCCGCGTTCAAGCTCGGCGGCATCGCGCTGGGCCTGCTTGCCCTGCTGGGCATGGTCTGGCGCAGCGAACGCTCGCCGGCCGATCCCGGCGCGGCCGGCTGGCTGTATCCGCTGCTGGTGTTCGCCGGCTTCGGCGTGATCGACATCCTGTTCAAGCGCGTGGCCCTCGCCGGCGTGGCGCTGGGTACCTCGCTGCAGGCGATGTTCGCGCTCGCCCTGCTGGTCGCCTTCGCCATGCAGCTGTGGCGGCGCGCACGCGGCACCACCCGCTTCACCGCCCGCAGCGCGGCGGCCGGCCTGCTGCTGGGACTGGCCAACTTCGGCAACATCCTGTTCTACCTGCGCGGCCACCGCGCCTTGCCCGACCACCCGGCGCTGGTCTTCGCCAGCATGAACATCGGCGTGGTGGCACTGGGCGCGCTGGTCGGCCTGCTGCTGTTCCGCGAACGGCTGAGCCGGCTCAACCTGGCCGGTGTGGCGCTGGCGGCGGTGGCGATCGGGGTGCTGGCGCGCGGCTGACGGGTCGCCTGCCTGTGGATTTTGCCTGTCGGCCAGCCATCGGGCGGGCCGGATCATCGACGCCGCTTCGCCTCGCGCTCGCGAGTCGGGCGAACGCACCCGGTGAGGCATTTTCGAAGCGGTCAAGCAGCAGTTTCACGAAGGCGGCCACGCGGGCGCTCAGGTGGCGATGCGAGGGATACAGTGCCCAGACTTCGACCGGACGTCCGGCGAGCACGCCCCAGTCGAGCAGCCGGCCCGCGTCGATGTCGGCCTGCACCAGCGAACGCGGCATCGCGGCGGCGCCCACGCCGGCGAGCACCGCATCGTGGATCATCGCCATCGACGACAGACGCAGCACCGTATGCGTGGCGATGCGGCGCACGCTGCGTGCGCGACTGAGCTGCCAGGTCGCATCGGGCGGCGTGCGCGGCAAGGTGATTGCGGGCACCATGGCGTCACTTCTTCCCGCTGGCCGCGGCAGTGACGGCGTGGCCACGACCACCATCACGTCGCGCAGGAAGCAGCGGCCGGCCAGGTCGGTCGAGGGGTCGGGATTGGCGCGGATGATCAGGTCGAAATCGTCATCCACCGGATCGACGAAGCGATCCTCGGTGACCACTTCCAGCTGCACCTGGGGGTAGGCGAGCGCGTAGTCCGCGGCGATGCGGCCAAGGCCGCGCTGGCCGAACAGCACCGGCGCGCTGATGCGCAGGCGGCCGCGGGGCGTGCCGATGCTCCCGCGCAACGCCTCGCCCACTTCGTCGATGTGTTCCAGCAGGGACTGCGTCCGTTCCTGCAGCTCGCGTCCTTCCGGCGTCAGCCGGAGCGTGTGGCCGCCGCGCTCGAACAGGCGCACGCCCAGCGCATCCTCCAGCTGGCGTACCCGCCGCGACAGCGTGGCCTTGGGTCGGCCGGTGGCCCGGGCGGCGCGGCCGAAGCCGCCGTGTCGCGCCACGTCGTTGAAATCGGCCAGGGCGAGCAGATCCACGGGTGTTCCATGAGCGAGACGGGATGTCCTGATTATGCGGCTATCGGGGCGCTTCGTGAAACATCAGGATGGCGCTGTCCACCACCTTGAAGGAGATTCCCATGAACATTCTCGTCACCGGCAGCACCGGCACGATCGGCAGCCTCGTCGTCCGCGGCCTGGCCGCGCAGGGCGCCAGCGTCCATGCGCTGACGCGCAACCCGGACCAGGCGTCGTTCCCCGACGGCGTCATCGCGGTCAAGGGCGACATGACCGACGTTCCCTCCATGCGTGCCGCACTGAAGGAGGCCGACACGCTGTTCCTGCTCAACGCCGTGGTTGCCGATGAAGTGACCCAGGCCATCGGCACGCTGAGCCTGGCGCGCGAGGCCGGCATCAAACGCATCGTGTATCTGTCGGTGCTCAACAGCGACAGATACACCGACGTGCCGCATTTCACCGGCAAGTACACGGTGGAGCGGATGATCGAGCAGTTCGACCTGCCGGCGACCGTGCTGCGCCCGTCCTACTTCATGCAGAACGACGCGATGCTTCGCGACGGCCTGTTGCAACAGGGCCGCTACGGCATGCCCATCGGCAACGTCGGCGTGGCGATGGTCGACGTGCGCGACATCGCCGAGGTCGCGGTGGCCGCGCTGCTGCGTCGCGCGCGAGCGGCGGCGCCGCTGCCGCGCGAGGTGATCGAGATCAGCGGGCCGGACGTGCTGACCGGCGATGCGCTGGCGACGATCTGGTCCGGCGTGCTCGGCAGGCCGGTGACGCCTGCGGGCAACGACCTTGATGCCTGGGAGGCTTTCATGGCCGGCCTGATGCCGTCCTGGGCAGCCCATGACCTGCGCCTGATGCTGGCGCGGTTCCATGTCGACGGCATGCTTGGCAAACCTGGCGCGGCGGAAATCCTCACTGGCCTGCTCGGGCATCCGCCGCGCCGTTACCGCGATCTTGCCGTCGAACTGGCCACGGCCTGGCAGGCGGGGTGAGGGCATGGGCGCCGGGCGAACGGCGCGGGCACCCGGGGCGCCATCCGCGCCCCGTTCCGCGTGAACCTCACGGCGTGCGCGATCCCGCATACGCCGCCACGGCAATCATGTCGTCGACGGTCAGCTGCGAGGCTTCCAGCCGCATCGGCGCGGCGGCTGGATTCGAACGCTGGCCAGCGCGGAACAGCAGCAGCTCGCGCACGATGTAGGTCGGCGAGCGTCCGGCCAGCGGCGGGACGGCGTCGGTGCCCTGCAGCCTGGCGCCGTGGCAGGACTCGCATGCTGGCGCCGCGCCGCTGCCGCTGGCCGCGATCGCCGCGCCACGCGCGATGCTGCCGGGCGGCACGTAGGCGACATAGCGGGTGCGGCCGCTGCCGTATCGGTAGTCATCGAAGGACACCGGTACCTCGACGATGCGCTCGCCCAGCGCTTCGCGCGCGCCATCCCGATCCGGCACCTGCACGAATTCCATCCAGTGGGTCTTCGGCACGTTCGCGCTTTCGACCACGCGCGTATGCGGCACGAACTTCAGCCGCGAAAAATAGCCGGCGGCGAGCTGCAGATCGTCGTCGCTGAGGCTGCGCGCCTCGTCGGCCATGTCCTGCGTGGTGCGCGGTGCGCTCGCCCCGCGCTGGCCGTGCCGGAACGCGGCCACCTGTTCGAGGATGTAGCCCTTCGGCAAACCCATGATCTGCGCAGTCGCGGGAACGCCGGCGCCATTCACCATGTGGCATTCCGCGCACGGCCATGGCCAGCCGGGCTGGCGATCGACGGTGACGATCGGTGGCGCGGCCGAATGGTCCTGCGGGAACCAGTCGGGAACGAAGTGCTCGACGTCCAGTTGCGCCTGCGTGTAACTGCACGTGCTGCCCGCCACGTGAATGATTCTGGCCGGGTCGGACTTCGGCGCGTGCGGGTCCGGCGGCGGAAATCGCGGAAACGCCCATGCCTCGGCCGCGCCAATCTCCGCGTCTGGCGATTCCCCGCCGACCGGAGCGTGGGTCGCGAGCACGGGGAACACCTGACACAGAAGAGCCGTGGTGATGAGCGTCGTCCACTTCCTGCCTTCGATTCGCATGTCGTTCCCCTTGCCGGTTGAAAAACTCCACGCTGCGCCGGCGTGAGCTGGCGCTATCGGTCACAAAGCCGGGCGGCCGGGTTCATGAGCAAACAAATGCCTGCGCACCGGGGGCCGGCGTGGGCTTGCACAGGTCCGGCCAGCCGTACTGCTTCCAGTACGCGAGCATGCCGAGGCGTTGCGCAAAGCCCTGGAAGGCGGGATCGCGGCGCGCCTTCCGCGACCACGGTTCCGGCTGCCACAGCCAGTTCAGGTAGGCATCGGACAGGCCGCTGTGGCCGTGCTCATACAGATCGAATGAACGCGCCGGTGCGCCGAGTTGCAACAGCATGGTTGGCGCCCAATTGTCATCGGCGTGCGTGGCGACGATCTGCAATGCGGCCTGGCGCGCCGTAGGTGCCGCGGTAGATCTCCTGCAAATCCGCGCGGGAAATCTTCGTGCCCATCTCGCTGGTGGAGCTTGCGAAGTCCCGCGCGGAAGCCTGCACGTCGCCGTGCGCGGCATCGTAGAACTCCAGCATCAACGCGCCGAACGCCGAATCCGCCACGCCGGCGCGATGGACGTAGGCCAGCGCGCCGGCCTGATCGCCTTCGCGCCAGCGCAGCATGCTCTTGTAGAACAGCAGCAGGGGATTGGCCGGATCGTCGACGAGCGCCGCATCGATGCGCGCCTCTGCGGTGCGGGTGCGGCCCATCGCGGCGAACTCGTTGGCGGCCCAGTAGTTGACCGCGGAGTTCTCCGGCGCCAGCTTCAGCGCCCGCTGCATCGGTTCCACCATGGCCGTGTAGTGGCGCTGCGAAAACTGGTTGTAGCTGAGCGCGGCATAGGCTTCCGCATCGCCCGGATCGAGCGCCAATGCACGATGGGCGGCATCGTCGGATGTCTTCCAGCTCGCGTTCCAGTCACCGGCCACATATTGCGGCAGCACCGCGTTGGCCACGGCGAGCTTGGACCAGGCGCGCGCGAAGCCCGGATCGAGTGTCGTCGCCTGCTGCAACAAGACAATCGCGCGCGGCAGGCTGTCGCCCACGCGGCGATTCACCAGTTCCTGCGCGGTGATGAAATCCGCGTACGCGTCCGCGCTGCGGGTGGCCACCGGCACCAGCCGCGTGTTGCCGACATCGCCCAGCACTACTTTCAGGTGCTCGGTGATCGCCCGGGCGATCCGCTCCTGCAGGTCGAAGATGTTGTCCAGGTTGCCGTCGTAACTCTGCGACCATGCCTCGAAACCGTCGCGGGTGCGGATCAGTTGCACGCTGATCCGCACCGCCTGGCCCTGCGTGCGCACCGAACCTTCCAGCACGTTGGCCACATCCAGTGCCTTGCCGATCGTGCGCAGGTCGGCATTGTGGTCGCCGTAATAGAACGAGGAGGCGCGCCCGGCGACGCGCAGATCCTGCACGCGCGCCAGCGCATTCAACAGTTCCTCGGCCATGCCGGCGGAGAAATAGCCGTGATCGTGGGCGGGACTCAAATCCTCGAACGGCAGCACGGCGATGGATTTTGCCGGAACGATGGGCCCCGGACCGTCGCCCAATCCCGCGCCCTTGCGCCATACAAACGTATTTGTCAGCAGCAGCACGACCGCGACCAGCAGCACGCCGATGATCCACTTGTCCAGCTTGCGGCCAGTGGCGTGCGCGATGGAATCGCCCGCCGCGATCTCGCTCTCGCGCTTCAGGCCTTCAGGCGTGAATTCATAGAACCACGCGAACGCGATCCAGAACGGGAACCCGATGACCGCCGCAATCAGGAACCAGCGCGTCGCCCAGTCCGGCAATCCGACCGCCGGGCTGAACTGCGACAGGCCCTGCCCGAACGCCCACACCGTGCCCGCGTAGAGCATGGCCGCGCGCCACACGTTGCGGCGCTTGAGTTCGGCGAATAGCGACGACCGGGCGCTCATGGCGTGGCGGATTTCCATGGGGTGTAGGGCAGGTCGATCTTCCTGAGCATCGCCTTGAAACGAGGATCGTCGCGGATCGGATCGAACGCCGGATACCACAACAGTTGCGGCGTCGTGCTGTCGCCGTTCAGCGCGAATTCGTCGAGCATGGCCAGGGCGCGCTCATTCTGGCCAAGCGCGACGAGGAACACGGCATGCACGATGGCGTCATGGCGAAGGTTGTCCAGTGCAGGGGAAGTCTCCAGGGACTCGACCGCGCTCGCACGCAAATGCGGATCGGCGATGCCGCGTACCAACAGCGCACTGACATCGGAATGACGCGGGTTCGACAGGCGCATCTGCCGTTCCGCTTCGGGGTAACGATGCGAGGACAGATACACCCACACCGCGATGCGATGTTCCAGCACGCCATTGGGATGCGCGGCCAGGGTGCCCTCGATCTGCTTCAAGGCCTCATCGTTGCGATGCAACGCGAACAGGAGCTGCGCGCGCACCGCGCCACTGACGCCGGAAAGCGGATCGCGCTGCAGCGCGCGCTCGATTTCGGCCAGGGCGGGTACGAGCTGCCCGGCTGCGTACAGGAACTGCGCGTATTGATCCATCGCCTCGGCGTCACCCGGCGCCAGCGCCAGCGCGCGACGGAACACGCGATCGGCCTCGGCCCAATGCATCTGGTTGGTGTAGACGATGCCCTGCGCGACATACGCCAACGCCACATCGGGATTCAGCGCAAGCGCATGTTGCGCGGCGGCCAGCGAATCGGCATCGGCGGTCTGCATCGACACCGGCATGTATGCCGGCAGTAACGCATGCGCTTCGGCCAGCGATGCCCAGGCTTGCGCGTAATCCGGGTCAATCGCCACGGCCTGCCGGAACGCATCAACGGCTTCCCCCACCGAACGTGCGGCCAGCAAGGTGAGCCCGCGCAGATAGGCATCGTGTGCGCGCGGATCACCGGTTTTTTGCGGAACCAGCGACTGGCCGCTCCCGCCCGCCAACTGCACCTTCAGCTTGTCGGCAATCGCCTTGGAGATTTCATCCTCGACGGCAAAGATGCTGGTCAACTTGCGATCGTATTTCTCCGACCACAGGTGGTAGCCGCTGCGCGTGTCGATCAGCTGCGCGGTGATGCGCACCTCGTCGCCTGACTTCTGCACGCTGCCTTCCAGCACGGTGGCGACGTCCAGCACGTCGCCGACCTTGCGCAAGTCCTCGGCCTTGCCCTTGAACGCAAAAGCGGACGTGCGCGCGGCGACCTTCAGGTGCGGCAACTGCGCCAGCGCGTCCAGGATTTCCTCGGTGATGCCGTCGCTGAAGTAGTCGTTCTCCGGATCGCCGCTCATGTTGACGAACGGCAGCACCGCGATGGATTTGGCGGGCAGTGTTGGCGCGAGTGATGCGCTCGCGGATGGCCCGGCCGTCGGCGGGTTGGCGCGAACCGTCGACGTGGATGCTGTCGCGACACCCTGCATCGGCTGCCTGGCGTCGTGCTGGAAATGCCACCAGCCAAGTCCCGCGATGGCAGCGACCAGCACGCCGATCAGGCCGACCGCGACGCCGGCGTGGCGCGCCGGTGATGGCGCCATCGAATCGGTGCCGATGGTGCCGTCCGTGCGCACGATACCTCGGGGCGTGGCATCGAATGCCCATGCCAGCACCAGCGCGATCGGGAAGCCGAGCAGGATCAGCAATACCACCGCCTGATCGATCCAGTCCGGCAGGTGGAACACCGGCAGCACCTGCGTCGCCACCTGGATCAGCAGCCAGCCGACAATGGCATACGCAGCCGCCACGCGATACACGTGGCGGCGCCTGATCTCTCGCCAGAATCCCCGCTGGACCATGGGCGTGCGCCGAGTCGCGAAAGCGCGTCGTCCCTGCCCGTTCCGCGGCGGCATTCTGGCATAGATCGCGGGGCTTTCCGCTGCCTTCGGCCAGTCCGTGGCCGCGGCTTTTGCAGCCACGCAAGTTCCTGCGCAATGACTTCTGGCGGATGAAGGCCGGCCGGGGCGGAGCCTAAGCTCGGCGCTTCGCCTGCCGGATGCCAGCCCATGCGCAAACTTCCCCTCGCCGCGGTGCTTGCCGCGCTGCTGCTTACCTCGACGGCTTTTGCCGGCACGGACAAGAAGGACGACAAGGCGCCCCCCGAGTCGAAGCCCGACGCGGCGCTGGTGCAGCCGCAGTCCTCGACCAGCGAGGGGTCGGTGTCGGTCGAGGGCAAGCGGGTCGACTACAAGGCGGTGGCCGGCACGCTGGTGCTGCACGGCAGCGGCGACAAGGAGGACGAGCCGCAGGTCAGCATGTTCTACGTCGCCTATTTCAAGAAGGGCGTCGATGCCGGCAAGCGGCCGGTCACCTTCATCTACAACGGCGGTCCCGGCTCGGCCACGGTGTGGCTGCACATGGGCGCGTTCGGGCCCAGGCGGGTGGTCACCAGCGACGACACGCACACGCCGGCGGCGCCGTACCAGCTGGTCAACAACGACTACAGCCTGCTCGATGCCTCCGACGTGGTGTTCATCGATGCGCCCGGCGCCGGCTTCAGCCGGCTGATCGCGAACGACGAGGACAAGGCCAAGCGCGAGGAGCAGATGAAGGACCGGCGCAAGGCGATCTACGGCGTCGACGGCGACGCGCATGCCTTTGCCCAGTTCATCACCCGCTTCCTGTCGAAGTACGACCGCTGGAACTCGCCGAAGTACCTGTTCGGCGAAAGCTACGGCACCACCCGCTCGGCGGTGCTGGCCAACATCCTGGAGAACGAGGACAGCGTCGACTTGAACGGCGTGATCCTGCTCTCGCAGATCCTCAATTTCGACACCAGCATCGACGGGCCGGAGTTCAATCCGGGCGTCGACCTGCCGTATGAGCTGGCGTTGCCGACCTTCGCCGCCACCGCGTTCTACCACCACAAGTTGCCGCAGCAGCCGGCCGCGCTGGAGCCGTTCCTGCGCGAGGTGGAGCAGTACGCGCTGGGCGAGTACACGCAGGCGCTGATGGCCGGCTCGCGGCTGCCCGAGGCGCGCAAGCAGGCGGTGGCGGAGAAACTGCACCAGTACACCGGGCTGCCGGTGGCGTACCTGCTGAAGGCGAACCTGCGCGTCAGCGGCGGCATGTTCGAGCACGAGCTCCAGGCCGGCGACGACACCACCACCGGCCGGCTCGACACGCGCTTCTCCGGCCCGACGATCGATCCGCTGGGCAAGGCTTCCGAATACGACCCGCAATCCTCGGCGATCAGCTCGGCCTACGTGTCCGCGTTCAACGACTACGTGCGGCGCGAGCTGAAGTTCGGCCAGGGCCGGCAGTACCGGCTGTTTGCCGACATCGACCATTGGGACTTTTCGCACAAGGCGCCGGGCGTCCAGGGCGAGGCGCTGCAGTCCTCGACCAACGTGATGCCGGACCTGGCGATGGCGATGAAGACCAATCCGGGTCTCAAGGTCTACCTCAACGGCGGCTACTACGATCTGGCCACGCCCTACTTCGCCGCCGACTACGAGATGCACCACCTGCCGATCCCGGCCAGCCTCGAAGCCAACATCAGCTACGCGTGGTATCCGTCCGGCCACATGGTGTACGCGCACGCGCCGTCGCTGAAGCTGCTGCACGACAACGTCGCCCGCTTCATCGAGCAGACCGACAACGTGAAGTAATCGCCCGCCCTGGGGGGCGATGGCCGGCTGTTCAGCGCCGTGAGGTGGTGTGCCGCGGCGCGGTGGAACCGCGCACGACCAGTTCCGGGCTGAAGCCCTCGTTGGTGCCTTGCGCCGGCTCGCCGTGGGCGGCGCGCTGCAGGTCGCCGATCAGGCGTTGCGCGGCGTGGCGGGCGATCTCCTCGGTGGCCTGGCGGGCGGTGGTCAATGCCGGCCAGGACTGCTTGGAGAACGGGCTGTCCTCGAAGCCGGCGATGGAGAGCTCGTACGGCACGTTGATGCCGTCCGAGTGCGCCGCGGCCAGCACGCCGGCGGCGATCTCGTCGTTGGAGCCGAAGATCGCGGTGGGCCGGTCCTTCAGCGCCAGCAGCTTGCGCGCGCCGCGGAAACCGTCGTCGAAGGTGAAATCGCCGGGCAGGATCAGCTTGCGGTCGAGCGCGATGCCGTAATCCTTCAGCGCATCCTCGTAGCCCTGGTAGCGCTCCGGGCTGGAGCGGTGCTCGCGCCCGCCCCACAGGAAGCCGATGCGCTGGTGGCCGAGCTGGATCAGGTGTTCGGTGATCGCATAAGCCGCGTCGCGGTCGTCCACGTAGACGCAGGGGTAGCCATCCTGCGGGTCCTTGCGCGCGGAGATGATGCGGATGAACGGAATCCCGGCGTCGCTCAACGCCTGGATCAGCGCGGGCTGCTCGGACATCGGCGGCGCCAGCACCAGCCCGGCCAGGTGCGAGCGGCGCACCAGCGTGCACAGCTCCTCGGCCAGCGTCGGCGAGGAGGAATCGCAGGGATGGATCTGCAGGCCGAAGCCGCTGGAGCGGCACACCGACAGCACGCCGCGCTGCAGGTTGATGATGTAGTGCGCGTTCGGGTTGTCGTAGACCAGGCCGATCGCATAGGCACGCGTGCTGCGCAGGCTGCGCGCGGTGGGATCGGGCTGGTAGCCGAGCGCGTCGATCGCCTGCTGCACCCGCTCGCGCGTGCGCGCATGCACCGAGGGCTCGTTGTTGATGACGCGCGACACCGTCTTCAGCGAGACGCCTGCCCGTTCCGCGACATCCTTGATGGTGGCGCTGCGCACCGCTGGACCTCGTGCATCGTGAGTGGGGCGCCGGCAGCGCCATGTGCCGACACCGCCGCACAGCCGGTGTGCGGCGGCGTGTGCATCCTAGCGTATGGCCCCGGGACTGGCGAACGGCGCGATCACGGTGCCGCGCGCCGCTGGCCCACGCGGTGGCCGGCCAGTCCGAAGTACAGGATGTACAGGTAGCACGGCACCATCAGCACGGTGAAGGCGAGCTGGAAGTCGATGTGCTGCTTCAGGTGCACGAACAGCTGCGGCACCACCGCGCCGCCGGCGATCGCCATGATCAGCAGCGCCGAACCGCGCTCGGTGAGGTCGCCCAGGCCCTTGATCGCCAGCGGAAAGATCGCCGGCCACATCATCGCGTTGGCGAAGCCCAGCGCGGCGACGAAGCCGACCGAGACGTAGCCGTTCGTGAGGTAGGCGCCGATCGAGAACAGCACGCCGAGCACCGCCGATACCGCGAGGTAACGCTGCTGCGAGATGTAGCGCGGGATCAGCACCAGGCCGACCAGGTAGCCGGCCAGCATGCCGCTCAGGGTGAATGCGGTGAAGACCTTGGTGCGGTCCAGCGGCAGGTGGAAGCCGGCGCCGTAGGTGCCGATCGCGTCGCCGGCCATCACCTCCACGCCGACGTAGAGGAACAGGCACAGCACGCCCAGCCACAGGTGCGGGAAGCTGAAGATGCTGCCGTGTCCGTGGCCGATCGCGCGCTCGCTGTTGGCGCCTTCCGGCGTGATCTCCGGCAGCGACGAACGCGCGATCCAGATCGCCAGCACCACCAGCAGGCCGGCCATCACCATGTACGGCGTGTGCACCTTGCCGGCGAAGGCGTTGAGCAGCGCCTCGCGTGCCTCGGCGGTGGGCGCCGCGGCAACCTGCTCGCCGAAGCTGCCGATGCCGCTGAGCACCAGCGCGCCGAACACGAACGGCGCCAGCACGCCGGCCACCTTGTTGCAGATGCCCATGAACGCGATGCGCTGCGCGGCGCTGTCGATCGGGCCAAGGATGCTGATGTACGGGTTCGATGCGGTCTGCAGCAAGGACAGCCCGGCACCGATCACGAACAGCCCGGTCAGCGCGCCGGCGAACACGCGCAGGCTGACGAACTGGCCGAACAGCACGGCGCCGACCGCCATCACGAACAGGCCCAGCGCCATGCCTTTCTTCATGCCGGTGCGGCGCAGGATCATCGAGGCGGGCAGCGAGAACACCAGGTAGGAAATGTAGAACGCGAACGGCACCAGGAACGCATAGGCGTCCTCGACCTGGAACGCCAGCTTGACGAAGGTGATCAGCGGACCGTTGAGCCAGGTCACGAAGCCGAAGATGAAAAACAGCAGGCCGATGATCAGCATCGGCCCGAGTTGCTGCTGCCGGGACGGCGCGGCCGCCAGTGTGGTGCTCATGGTCGTGGATCTCCCCGGTGCCGTGTCGCTGCGGCCGGCTGGCCGTGCTGACAGGAATGTCTCCTTATTCCGCAAAAAGTGCAACGTTGTCAATCGACGCCGGCGACGGGACATCGCGGCGGCGGATGATCGAGCGCATCCGCCGCCGTTCTGACCGTGTTGATGCGGCAGTGCAACAGGTGGTCCGGGCCGCCAGGCGGCCACGAATATGGCTTGCACAAAGCCTCCAGGCGCACACTTGAAGCAACCTCGCAGGTTGCCATGACAGCTTTGCTGCGACGCCACAGCCGCGTCGCGAAATTGGACGGCGATCACAGTTGACAACGTTGTCATCTTGACCACAGACTCGCCCTCCATCAGGCCGGCGTGCGGCCGTGCCGAGTGACCGGCGCACGCGTCGGGATCGCAGCGGAGTTTCGGGAGATCGTCCGTGGGGGAAGTCGCCAACCAGCGCCATGCCGTGTCGCCGTCGACCACCGTGCCGGTCGCTGCGGCGTCGTCGGAGCGGGTATCTGCGGCGTCGGACGGCGAGGCGGCGCAGCCGTTCCTCGCTGCCGATGTCGGCGGCACGCATGCGCGGGTCGGCCTGGTCAGCGGCTGCGGCGATGCGCACGGCCCGGTCCGCGTGCTGCACTTCCGCCGCTACGCCTGCGCCGAGTGGCCCGACCTCGCCGCGATGCTCCGCGACTTCGTCGCACAACTGGCGCATACGCCGCATGCGGCCGCGGCCGCCGGCATCCGCGAATGCGCGGTGGCCTGCGCCGGTTACGTGCTGGACGACGCGATCGTCAACGGCAACCTGGCCTGGCCGGTGTCGATCCGCGCGATCCGCGACGCGCTGGGCATCCGGCAGTTGGCCGTCATCAACGACTTCGAGGCGGTGGCCTATGCCACCCAGTTCCTCGACGCGGCCGATACCCGCTGCATCATCGAGGCGCCCGCACCGCCGCCGGGGCCGGTGCTGGTGATGGGTCCGGGCACCGGGCTGGGTTCGGCGGTGCTGTTGCCGGGCTCGCCGCGCGCCCGCGTGCTGGCCACCGAGGCGGGACAGATCTCGCTGGCGCCGGGCACCGAGCGCGAGATCGAGATCCTGCGCCTGCTGCGTCGCGAGCGCAGCCACGTCTCGTTCGAGGATGCGCTGTCCGGGCCGGGCCTGCTCAAACTCTACCGCGCGCTGGCCGAACTGCACGGCCGCGCGCCGCGCTGGAGCACGCCGGCCGAAGTCACCGCCGCGGCGCTGGAAGGCCGCGACCCGGTCGCCCGCGAAGTGCTGGAGATTTTCTGCGGCCTGCTCGGCAGCTTCGTCGGTGATCTCGGCCTGCTCTACGGCGCCCGCGCGATCTACCTGGCCGGCGGCATCCTGCCGCGCATCCACGATTTCCTGCTGGCGAGCACGTTTGCCGAGCGCTATTTGAACAAGGGCGTCATGCGCGCCTGGCTGCAACAGGTTCCGGTTCGACTGATTGAGCACGGCCAGCTTGGTGTCATCGGCGCCGCAGGCTGGTTTCTGGATGAAGGGCGCAACCCCAGGCAAGGAGTTTGAGATGAGCCCGATCCCGCAGCACGGCGCCATGCCCACCGTCGTTGTCCGCTGTCCACCGCCACCACGCGTCACCCACAGTCCGCGACCGCATCCACGCCGGTCCTGATTCGATCCAGCCTCTTGAGGGGAGGAACACCATGAACCATCGCAAGACATTGCTCGCCGCCAGCATCATCACCGGTCTGTGCGTCTCCGGTGCGTTGTTTGCGCAGGACAGCACGGCCGCGGCCGACGCCAACCAGCCGAAGAAGACCAACGTCAAGGAACTGGCCACGGTAACCGTCACCGGCATCCGCGACAGCGAGGCCGAATCGCTGGCGTTGAAGAAGGCCGCCGATGCGCACGTGGAGGTGGTCACCGCCGAGGACATCGGCAAGCTGCCGGCCAAGAACGTGGCCGACACGCTGCAGCGACTGCCCGGCGTCAGCGTCGGCACCTCCAGCGCGGGCGAAGGCGGCTTCGACGAGAACGACCGCGTCAGCCTGCGCGGCACCGCGCCCAGCATGACCCAGACCCTGGTCGACGGCCACAACATCGGCACCGGCGACTGGTTCGTGCTCAACCAGACCGCCACCGTGGGCCGCAGCGTCAGCTACAGCCTGCTGCCGGCGGAAATCGTCAGCGAGGTGGTGGTGAACAAGACCTCCGAGGCGCGCCTGGTCGAGGGCGGCGCGGCCGGCACGGTCAACATCATCACCCGCAAGCCGCTGCAGTTCGACAAGCCGGTGACCGTGCACGCGTCCGTCGGCGGCGTCTACTCCGACCTGCCCGGCACCACCAAGCCGCAGTTCAGCGGCCTGTTCAACTGGAAGAACGACGCCGGCACCTTCGGCGTGATGGCGCAGGCGTTCTACGAGGAGCGCAGCCTGCAGCGCAACGGCCAGGAAGTGCTCGGCCTGGAGCAGCTCAAGAGCACCGACGCCATCGTCGCCGCGCACCCGGATCTGAACGGCGTCTACTTCCCCAGCCTGATCGGCAACGTGCTGTTCACCCAGAAGCGCAAGCGCACCGGCGGGTCGGTGGACGTGCAGTTCAAGCCGACCGACAACGTGACGGTCAACCTGAACGGCTTCTACAGCAAGCTCAAGGCCAACAACTTCAACCGCAACTACATGATGTGGGCCACCCACTTCGTGCACGGCGCCACCAACCTCCAGCCCGGCTACGTCGTGGCCAACAACACGTTGACGAATGCCGTCTTCTCGCCCAGCAACGACGCGACGAACTACGGCATCTACGACCAGATCTCGCGCGAGGCCTCCGCCTCGACCCGCTTCTTCACCGCCGACGTCGACTGGCGCGCGACCGACCGCCTGAGCTTCTCGGCCCAGCTCGGCACCACCAAGGGCGAAGGCTCCAGCCCGAAGCAGGACGTGCTGGAACTGAACACCGCGCCGGGCACCGGCGCCGCATGGGATTTCCGCGGCACCGGCAAGCCGGTCAACTGGTCGCTGGGGCCGGACAACAGCTCGCCGGCGGCCTCGGGCGTCAGCGCCAACTGGATCTTCGGCGAAGGCGGCATCAACGTCGAGGACAAGGAGAACTGGGGCAAGATCGACGGCGAGCTGGATTTCGACGACAGCACGCTGGCCTCGCTGCAGTTCGGCGTGCGCTACGCCGACCACACGCGCGAAAACCCGTATGCGTTCGCGCAAGGCCCGAACGGCGGCGACTGGAGCAACCCGGCCAACTTCCCCGCCAGCTTCGGCCATTACCCGGGTGATTTCGGCAGCTCGCTGGGCGGCTCGTTCCCGACCAACATCTGGTACTACTCGCAGGCCGACCTGGCCGCCTACGACTCGAAGTACGCCAACCGCGGGCCGGAGCGGCTGTACCCGAACGACATCTACAAGGTGAACGAGAAGGACGGCGCGATCTACCTGCAGGCCAACTTCATCGGCGACCGCTGGAGCGGCAACGTGGGCGTGCGCTACGTGCACACCAAGCAGGCGGTGAACTACACCAGCACCTCGCCGCAGGAGACCGAAGTGCAGGGCCCGATCCTCGGCTCGGCGTTCTTCCCGGCCGGCTACTACTGGAACACCAACAACGCCAGCTACAGCAAGGCCCTGCCCAGCGCCAACCTGAAGTTCAACCTGACCGACGACGTGCTGGCGCGCGTGGCGGTGTCGCAGACGCTGACCCGGCCGGACTACTCGGCACTGGCCGGCACGGTGTCGCTGGATGACACCGGCCACACCGGCAGCGGCGGCAACCCGAACCTGAAGCCGCTGATCTCGACCAACTTCGACGCCGACCTGGAGTGGTATTTCGCGCCGCGCGGCCTGTTGTCGGCCGGCGTGTACCAGATGTCGCTGCAGAACTACGTCACCTTCGCTTCCGAGTCGCGCCTGTACAAGGACATGCCGGCCAGCACGGCGGCAGGGCACGATGTCTACTCGGCCTACCAGGTGAACATCCCCAGCAACGTCGACGGCAAGGTGCGCGGCGTGGAGTTGAACTACCAGCAGCCGATCGGCGACAACTTCGGCGTGGCGCTCAACTACACCTACGCCACCGGCAACGCCGACAACGGGCAGGACCTCCAGGGCACCTCGAAGAACACCGCCAACGCATCGGCCTTCTTCGAGAACGACAAGTTCAACGCGCGGGTGAGCTACACCTACCGCTCGTCGTACTTCGCCGGCCCGGACCGCGGCGGTTTCTTCTACATGCAGGGCACCGGCTACCTGTCCGCGTCGCTGGGCTACAGCATCAACGACTGGATGTCGGTGTCGCTGGACGGCCTCAACCTCAACAGCCCGAAGCTGCGCTACTACGTCAAGGGCGACGGTTACGGCATCCAGCCGCGTTCGACCTACATCAACGGTCGCCAGTACTACCTGAACCTCCGCTTCAAGTTCTGACGCAACGCCGCGGCATGGCGCGCCACGGACGGCGCGCCGACACCCTCCCCGTGCGGGCCCCGGCATTGGTTGGCGGGCCCGCTTTTTTTTGGCGTCGCATGGTGGCCCTGCGTGGCACCATGCGAGCGCGCACCGGAGAATGCGGATGACCCGTCGATGCCTGCCGACCCTGTACTGCCTGCTTGCGTTGCTCATGCTGCTGCCACTGCCGCCGGCAAGCGCGACGGCCGCAGCGCCCTCGCTGATCCCGCTGCCTGCGCAACTCGTGCCGGGCGACGGCAGCTTCCGCGTCGACGCCGCCACCGCCATCGTGGTGGCCGACCATGACCCGGCCACCACGCAGGCCGCGCACTACCTGATCGACCTGCTCTCGCGCACGCGCGGCCTGACGCTGCAGCCTGGCGGCGGCGCGAAACGCGCCATCGTGCTGCGGCGCGACCCGCAGGCGCCGGTGGCGCAGGCCGGCGGCTATGCGCTCGATGTCGACACCCACGGCATCCGCGTCAGCGCGCGCGACGATGCCGGCCTGTTCCACGGCGTGGTCACGCTGTACCAGTTGCTCACGCCCGATGCCGCGCGCGGCGCGGTGGTCGTGCCGGCGCTGTCCATCCGCGATTGGCCGCGCTTCGCCTGGCGCGGCGTGATGCTCGATTCGGTGCGGCATTTCCAGAGCGTGGCCGAAGTAAAAACCCTGCTCGACCAGATGGCCCAGCACAAGCTCGACGTGCTGCACTGGCATCTCACCGACGACCAGGGCTGGCGCATCCAGATCGAGCGCTATCCCGAGCTGACCAGGATCGGCGCGTGGCGCACGCCGCCGGACGCCGGCAAGGATGGCGAGCCGCAGCGCTACGGCGGTTTCTACACCCAGGACGAGATCCGCGACGTGGTGGCCTATGCCGCCGCGCGCCACATCACCATCGTGCCGGAGCTGGACATGCCCGGCCACGCGCAGGCCGCGGTGGCCTCGTATCCGCAGCTCGGCGTCACCGGCAAGCGTCCCGCGGTGTCCGTCGACTGGGGCGTGAACCCGTATCTGTACAACGTGGACGATGCCACCTTCGCCTTCATCGACAACGTGCTCGACGAGGTGATGGCGCTGTTCCCGTCGACCTACATCCACGTCGGCGGCGACGAGGCGATCAAGGACCAGTGGCAGGCGTCGCCCGCGGTGCAGGCGAAGATGCGCGCGCTCGGCATCCGCGACGAGAACACCCTGCAGGGCTGGTTCATCGGCCGCATCGGCCAGTACCTGCAGCAGCACGGCCGCAAGCTGATCGGCTGGGACGAGATCCTCGAAGGCGACAAGCTGCCGGCCGACGCCACCGTGATGTCCTGGCGCGGCATCGACGGCGCGATCAAGGCCGCGCTGCTGGGCCACGACGTGGTGATGTCGCCCGCGCCGGACCTCTATTTCGACCACGTGCAGAGCGCGCTGGCCGACGAGTACGCCGGCCGCCTCGGCGTGGAATCGCTGCAGGACGTGTACGGTTTCCAGGCCATTCCCGGCGTGCTCGACGCGCACCAGGCGAAACACGTGCTGGGCGTCCAGGCCAATTTCTGGACCGAGCACATGCCCGGTTTCGCCCACGTCGAGCACGCGGCGTTCCCGCGGCTGGATGCGCTGGCCGAAGTCGCCTGGTCGCCGGACGCCCGCCGCGACTGGAGCGACTTCCTGTCGCGCCTGCCCGGCCAGCTCGCGCGTTACCGCGCCCAGCAGATTTCCTACGCCGACGGCGCCTTCGCGGTGGAGATCGCCACCGATCGCAACGTGGCGCTGGCCACCGGCCGTGCCACGGTCACGCTGGCCAGCCAGACCGGGTTCGGGGCGATCCGCTACACGCTCGACGGCAGCGCGCCCACCCCGGTCTCGCCGCGCTACGAGGCGCCGTTCAACGTGACCCTGCCGGTGACCGTGCGCGCCGCCAGCTTCGCCGCCGACGGCAGCGCGCTGGCTGCGCCGCGCGAACGGGTGCTCAGCCGCGCGGGGTTGCTGAGCCTTGCGGGCAACACCTTGCCCAACTGCCCCGGCAGCGACTTCCGCCTGCGCGTGCAGCCGTCGCCCGATGCGCCCAGCACCCAGCCGGTCTATGCGGTGAACGTGTTCGACAGCTGCCAGCTGTTCCCCGCCACGCGCATGGATGGCGTCGCGGCGATCCACGTCGACGCCGTGCGCCTGCCGCGCAACTTCGCGCTGGCGCACGAGCAGAAGCTGGTGGTGTCGCGCCCGCACGCCACGCCGTTCGGCGAACTGGTGGTGCATGCCGATCACTGCGACGGACCGGTGCTGGCGTCGATGCCGTTGCCCGATCCCGCGCACAGCCCGCGGCGTTTCAGGCTCGACGCGAAGCTGCCTGCGCAAAGCGGCGAACACGGCCTGTGCCTGATCTACACCGCGCCGATCGACGGGGCGCTGTACGCGCTGGAGAAGGTGTCGCTGCAGGCCACGCCATGAGCGCGTCGCATGCACGGTGCGGCGGCGTGGCATGAGCGCGCGGTCCACACGCCTCGCCTCGCTCGACGCGCTGCGCGGCTGCACGGTGGCCGCGATGCTGCTGGTCAACGACCCGGGCGACTGGGGTCACGTGTACCGGCCGCTGGAGCATGCGCAGTGGAACGGCTGCACGCCGACCGACCTGATCTTTCCGTTCTTCCTGTTCGTGGTCGGCGTGTCGGTGGCGCTGGCGATCCTGCCGCGGCTGGAGCGGGGTGCGTCCGCCGCCGAGCTGACCCGCGCGGCGATGTGGCGGGCCGCGCGCATCGTGCTGCTCGGCCTGGCCATCAACCTGCTGGCGACGTGGCTGCTGCCGGATCGCGGCATGCGCATCCCCGGCGTGCTGCAACGGATCGGCGTGTGCTTTGCCGCGGTGGCGCTGTTCGCCATCCACACGCGGCCGCGCACGCAATGGTGCGCGATCGCCCTGCTGCTGCTCGGCTACTGGGGGCTGCTCGAACTCGGCGGCACGCTGGCGCCGTGGGCCAATCTCGCCAGCCGCACCGACAGCGCGGTGTTCGGCCACTACGTCTGGTCGATCGATCCGCTCAGCGGTCGCGGGCACGATCCGGAAGGCCTGCTCAGCACCTTGCCGGCGCTGGCCACCACCTTGCTCGGCCTGCGCGCGGGCTGCTGGTTGCGGCGCGGGCGGCTCAAGGCGCTGGGGCTGGGCGGTCTGCTGTCGCTGGCTCTCGGTGCGGGGTGGTCGCTGGTGCTGCCGTTCAACAAGAACCTGTGGACGCCCTCGTTCGCGCTGTGGACGGCCGGCTGGGCCGTGCTGGCGCTGCTGGCCTTCCACTGGCTGGTCGAGCGCCGTGGCTGGCCGCCGCTGGGGCGGCGCTTCGGCGTCAACGCCATCGCCGCCTATGCCGGCTCGGAGGTCATGCAGATCGTGCTGCCCGCCCTGGGCCAGGCCGCGTGGTACCGCACGGTGTTTGCGGACTCGATGACGCCGCGCTTCGGGCCGTATGTGCCGTCGCTGGCATTCGCCGTGGTTTTCCTGGCGTTCTGGTGGCTGGTGGTGTGGGCGATGGATCGGCGGGGCATCTATCTCAAGCTGTGATTCGGCGAACGACGCAGGGCGGGCACCGCCCGCCGGCTTCTCCACCCAAAAGCGACGGGCGGTGTCGTGTCTACCGGCGTTGGTGCATGGCCCGGATCAGCAGACCCATCAACAGCAGGCCCAGCACCACGCCGAGGGCGGCGCCCCACAACGCACCGACGTCGCCACCGACCAGGTAGCCCACGCCGGCGCCCAGCGGAAACAGCAGCAGCACCGGCAGGCAGCCCATCAGGATGCCTGCCGTACCGTGGCATCCGGTGCCGACGGGTGGCGCAGCAATACCGCACGCGCGCGTTGCCATTCGGCGGCGGACAGCTCGATCAGCGCCACCGGCTTGCCGCCGACCAGCGCGGCGATCGGCATGCCGTCGCGGTACAGCACGCGCGAGCCGGCCAGTGCCGGCACCTTGTCGCCGACCAGCACGGTGCCGACCAGGTTCAGCGGATCGCTGCCGCTGATGCAGACCAGCTCGCCGTCGTCCGCGCGCTGGCGCACTGCGCGCAGCGGCGCGATGGCCTCGGGCAAGGCAAACTGCTCGCCCACCAGGCCTTCGACGAAACGCCCGCCGCGGATTTCGCCGCGCGCCTCCAGCCGGTGGTATACGCGCAGCAGCTCGCGCCACGACGGCAGCCACGGCGCTTCGCGCTCCAGCAGTTTCCAGAACACCACGCCGTAGCGGCGCAGCAGGGTACGCGCAATATGTTCAATCGCCTCGGGCCCGGCCTTGGCGTCCGTGGCCGGGCCGCGCGCCAGCGCCCAGCGCCCCGCATCCTCGATCCCGCCAAATGCGTGCCGGCGCATGCGCCGGTGCCGTGTGCCGTCGCGTTTCGCCGCCGGCAGCAGCAGGGCGCGCAGACCGGCGAAGCTGTCCGCGCTGATCCGGCCGGCGGCCACCAGCTCGCCCAGCGCGTCTTCCAGCTCCGGCCGCAACAGCCGGGTGTCCACCAGCAACTCGTCGAAGAACAGCGCACCATGCTCGCGCAACGCCTCGGCCACGGCCTGGGCGCGCGACGACAGCAGGATGTCCTGCGGCTCGCCCGCGGCGACGGCCGTCCAGACGGCCATCTCCCGGCGGGGCAGCAGCACGATCGGCGTACTGCGCACCGGCCCGCCACCACCGCCGCCGCCGCTGCGCAGCCGGCTCCAGGCGATGCGGCCGGAACGGCACAGCTCGTCCAGCCAGCTGATCGAGTAATCGCCCACGCGCGCTGGCAGGATCTCCGCTTCCCACGCGCCGGCCGCGGCCTCGTAACCTTCCAGCTGCGCCAGCGTGGCGACCAGCGCATCGGGGCCGTTCAAGCGGGTGGCCGCCGACACGTGCTGCCAGTCGAACAGGAAGCGCATCAGCGCGCGCCGGCTGACCGGCTCGATCTCGCGGCGCAGCCGGCCGATGGTGTAGCGGTGGATGCGCGCCAGCAGGTGCCGCTCGCACCATTCGGTGTCACTCGCATCGGCGGTGAAGCGGCCCTGCATCACGTAGCCTTCGGACTGCAGGCGCAGCAGCACCTGCTCGACTTCGCCGGTCTCGACGTGGATGGATTGCGCCAAGCCGTTCACGGTGACCGGGCCGAGTCCGCCGAGGCGGTGGCGCACGAGTTCCAGCAGCGCGTCCTCGCGCGTCCAGGGCTGCGCGGCGTATTCGGCGGGTGCGGCGATCGGCGGCTGCATCGATGCCGCAGGATGCAGCGCCTGCCACAGCGGAAGTTGTTCGGCAGACGTCCATGCGTCGCCGAGCCGGGTGGCGCGCTTCGCCTTCGCCAGCGCCTGCAGTCGCTCGTTCCAGTCGGGGTTGGCGGCGACTTCATCGGCGGTGACGAAACCCAGCAAAGTCAGCGCCTCGTGCATCTCGTCGGCATCGCGCACCTGCGGCCAGGCTTCCTCGCGCACGGCGGCGATCGCCTCGGGATCGAGCCGGCCCAGGTCGTCGGCGCTGTCGGCGTCGTTCCAGCGGCGCGTCTGCACGGCCTGGGTGCGGCGCTCCTCCAGCGGCGCGTCGTCGAGGAACGCATACGGTGCGGCGTTGAGCACCTCGGCGGCGAGCGGGCTGGGTGCGGTGAGGTCGCGCGCCACGATGGCGATCTCGCCGGCCTCCAGCTGGCGCAGGATCGCCAGCAGGCCGTCCACGTCCATCGCCTCGCGCAGGCAGTCGTGCAGGGTCTGGTTGACCAGCGGGTGATCCGGCACCTCGCGCTCGCCCACGATGTTTTCCAGGCAGGCGACCTGATCGGGGAAGACCGCGGCGAGCAGGTCCTCGCTCTTCATCCGCTGCAGCGGCGGCGGCGTCTTCTTGCCACCGGTGAAACGCGGCAGCGCCAGCGCGGTCACCGCATTCCAGCGCCAGCGCGCGGGGAACAGCGGCGCGTCGAGCAGGGCCTGCACCAGCACGTGCTCGGCGGTAGCCGAGTGCAGATAGTGCGCCACTTCCTCCAGCGGAAAGCTGTGGCTGGTCGACAGCGACAGCACGATCGCGTCCTCGGTCGCCGCCGCCTGCAGTTCGAAATTGAACTGGCGGCAGAAGCGCTTGCGCAGCGCCAGCCCCCACGCGCGGTTGATGCGGCTGCCCCACGGCGTGTGGATCACCAGCTGGGTGCCACCGGATTCGTCGAAGAAGCGTTCCAGCACCAGCGTGTGCTGGCTCGGCAGCACGCCGAGCGCGGCCTTCGCGCGGGCCAGGTAATCGGCCAGCTGCTGCGCGGCAGCGTCGCCCAGACCCAGCTCGTCGTGCAGCCACGCCACGGCGGCCGGCACGCCGCCGGCATCGAGCTGTGTGGATATCTCCTCGCGCAGCCGCGACACGCCGAACGACAGTTCGTCGCTGCGCCCCGGTGCCTCGCCCAGCCAGAACGGAATGCTCGGCGGCGCGCCGTGCGCGTCCTCCACGCGCAGCCGGTCGCGCTCGACGCGCTGGATGCGGTAGCTGGCGTTGCCGAGCTGGAAGATGTCGCCGGCCATGCTCTCGACCGCGAAATCCTCGTTCACCGTGCCGACGATGATCGCCTGTGGTTCCAACACCACCTTGTAGTCGGCGGTGTCGGGAATGGTGCCGCCGGAGGTCAGCGCGGTCAGCCGCGCGCTGCGCCGCGGCCGCAACTGGCGGTTCACCGCGTCGCGATGGATGTACGCCGCGCGCGGGCCCTGGCGGGTGGTGAAGCCTTCGGCCAGCATGCGCACCACCGCGTCGAAATCGGCGCGGGCGAGATCGCGGTACGGGTACGCGCGACGCACCAGTGCGTACAGCGCGTCCTCGTCCCACTCGGCGCAGGCGACCTCGGCGACGATCTGCTGGGCCAGCACGTCCAGCGGCTGCGGCGGCATCACCAGCGCGTCGAGTTCGCCGCGGCGCACGCAGTCGAGCAGGGCGGTGCATTCGATCAGGTCGTCGCGGGTCGCCGGGAACAGCCGCGCCTTCGGCGTGCCGTCGATGCTGTGGCCGGAACGGCCGGCGCGCTGCAGGAACGCGGCGATCGAGCGCGGCGAGCCGAGCTGGCAGACCAGGTCGACTTCGCCGATGTCGATGCCCAGCTCCAGCGACGCGGTGGCCACCAGCACCTTCAGCTCGCCGCGCTTGAGCCGCTGCTCCGCATCCAGCCGCAGCTCCTTGGCCAGGCTGCCGTGATGCGCGGCGACGTGCTCCTTGCCGAGCCGTTCGGACAGGTGCCGCGCGGCGCGCTCGGCCATGCGCCGCGTGTTGACGAAGACCAGGGTGGTGCGGTGCGCCTGCACCAGCTGGGCGAGGCGGTCGTAGACCAGCTCCCAGCTGTCGTTCGACATCACCGCTTCCAGCGGCACCGGCGGGACTTCGATGGCGAGGTCGCGCGGGCGGGTGTGGCCCGTGTTGATGATGGTGCACGGATCTTCCTTCTCCCCCTCGGGGAGAAGGGAGTGCTGAGCGCCGACCAGAAAGTCGGCGACTTTTTCTATGGGCTTCTGCGTCGCCGACAAGCCGATCCGCAGCAGGCGCCGCTGGCACAGCGACTCCAGCCGCTCCAGCGACAAGGCCAGATGCGAGCCGCGCTTGCTGCCGGCGATGGCGTGGATCTCGTCGACGATCACCGTGCGCACGCCCGCCAGCATGGAACGGCCCGAGGCCGAGCCGAGCAGCACGTACAGCGACTCCGGCGTGGTCACCAGGATGTGCGGCGGCTGCTTGCGCAGCAGGTTGCGTTCGACCTGCGGGGTGTCGCCGGTGCGCACGGCGGTGCGGATCGCCACGTCGGGCAGGCCGAGCTTTTCCAGCTCGGCGCGGATGCCTTCCAGCGGCGCTTCCAGATTGACATGGATGTCGTTCGACAATGCTTTCAGCGGCGACACGTAGAGCACCGTGGTGGCGTCGGCCAGTGTGCCGCCGTGCGCCACGCCCTCGCGCACCAGTTCGTCGATGGCGGCGAGGAAGGCGGTGAGCGTCTTGCCGGAGCCGGTCGGCGCGGCGACCAGGGTGTGCTGGCCGGCGCGGATCGACGGCCACGCCGCCGCCTGCGCCGCGGTGGGTGCGGCGAAGCTGCGGCGGAACCAGGCGGCGACCGCCGGGTGGAAGGCTTCGAGGATTCGGGAGTCCATGCGCGGCGGCACCGGTCGGGGCGGTGGCGGGGAGTGGGACACCCGATCATATATGGGGGCCGCGGCTGCCGTCGCAACCGGCGCGCAGCGGTGCGCGGTCGGCGCGGGCATGTCAGTATTCGCGCTCCATCGGCGCATCGCGTGGAGGCGCTGCAGGACGGTGATCGAACGGGAGGAAGCGGTGCAGGCGCCATCGGATTCGCGGAGCGAGGAAACCGGAGTCACCAGCTGGCAGACCATGGCCGATGGCCAGCGCCTGCTGTTGCGCGACTGGCCGCGACAGGGGGCGCGCGGGGCCGTGCTGTTCGTGCATGGCCTGGGCGAACACAGCGGCCGTTACGATCGCGTCGCCGCGTGGTTCAACCAGCGCGGCTATGCCGTGCGCGGCTACGACCAGCGTGGCCACGGGCAGTCGCCCGGGCGGCGCGGCGCGCTGCGCCATCGCGACGACCTGCTGGCAGACCTGGCGGCGGTCTATCAGGAGTACGCGCGCGCCACGCCGCACCAGCCGCTGCTGCTCGGCCACAGCATGGGTGGTCTGGTGGCCGCACGCGCCGTGCTCGACGGCGCGCTGGCGCCGCCGGCGCTGGTGCTGTCCTCGCCGGCCCTGCGCACTCACGAATCGCCGCAGATGATCCGGCTGGCCGCGATACTCGGCCGCTGGCTGCCGAACCTGCCGCTGCGCAACGGGCTGGATGCCGGCAAGCTGTCGCACGATCCGCAGGTAGCCGCCGACTACCGCGCCGATCCGCTGCGCCACGGCTGGATCACCCCGCGGCTGGCCGATTTCATCTTCCGCGAAGGCGCCGCCTGCATCGCCGATGCCGCCGAGCTGGCCGTGCCCACCCTGCTGCTGGTGGCCGAGAGCGACGCACTGGTCGACCCCGCCGGCAGCCGTGCCTTCGCCAGGGCGGCGGCATCGAGCGGCCAACTGACCACGCGCTTCTTCGCCTCGCTGTACCACGAGCTGTTCAACGAAACCGAACCGGGCCGCGGCCAGGTGCTGATGCAACTGGGCGACTGGCTGGGTCGGCAGTTGCCTCGTTGAGAAAACGCGCGTGCCCGATCCGTGCCATCGGCCCGCCATGAATGGCGGCGATACTTCGATCCAATCTCAGGGAGAGACCACCATGTACGCACGATCGTTTGCGCGCTTTGCGCGGGTATGGCCAGTCCTGTTGTCGGGCCTGTTGCTGGTCGCCTGCGGGCGCGGCCATGACGGCCATCCGCCCACGCTGCAGGGTGCGCCGGGCACGGCCGCCTCGGCGGCGCCGGCGCCGGCCGCAACCAGCTTCGCCCTGCTTTCGGCCAGCTCCCGCAGCAGCGACTCGCGCACCGCGCTGACCCTGCGCTTCAACGCCGCGCTGGCCTCGGCGCAGGCGTTCGACGCGCTGATCGCGGTGACCGGCCCGAACGGCGAAGTGGTCAGCGGCAGCTGGAGCCTCGACAACGACGGCAAGACGCTGAACTTCCCGTTCGTGCAGGCGAACACGCGCTACGCGGTGCAGCTGAAGGCCGGCCTGCTCGCCGCCGACGGCCGCACCCTCGGCCACGCGGTGAAGCACGACGTGTACTCCGGCAACCTGCCCGCGGCGGTCGGCTTCGCCTCGCACGGCAGCGTGCTGCCGGCGCGCGGCACCCGCGGCCTGCCGCTGGTGTCGATGAACGTGCACGACGCCGACGTGGAGTTCTTCCGCGTGCGCGACGACGCGCTGTCCGACCTGTTCTGCGCGTACCCGCGCAACGGCCACCGCGACAGCTACGAACTCGACCACGACGTCGCCTACTACAACAGCTGCGGCGAAGGCGACGAGCGGCGCAGCCGCATGCCGATCACCGAGATCGCCGATTCGGTCTACGCCAACCACTACACGCTGGGCGGCGAGCCGAACGAGCGCACCGTGACCTACCTGCCGGTGCAGAACATCAGGGAGCTGGCCCAGCCGGGTGTGTACATGGCGGTGGTCAAGGCCGGCGGCACCTTCAAGGACGGCTACGACACCGCCACCTTCTTCGTCAGCGACCTCGGCCTGCACCTGCGCGTGTACCGCGACAACGTGCTGCTGCACGTGGCCTCGCTGCGCGACGGCACGCCGGTGAATGCGGTGGACATCGAGATCCGCGACGCGGCCGGGCGCAGCAAGCTCAAGGCCACCACCGGCGCCGACGGCAACGCGCTGCTCGCGTACAAGGTCAGGGCTTCCGACGTGCTGGTCGCGCGCCACGGCAAGGACGTCTCGGTGCTGCCGTTCAACCGGCCGGCATTGGACGTGTCCAACTTCGACATCAGCGGGCGCAAACAGGCACCGTTCGAGGTGTACGCCTGGTCCGGCCGCGACCTGTACCGTCCCGGCGAGACGCTGCGCGCCTCGGCGCTGCTGCGCGACGACGACGGCAAGCCGATGAAGGCGCAGTCGCTGTTCGTGCGGGTGAAGCAGCCGGACGGCCGCACCCTGGTGGAAAAGCGGCTGGAGCCGCAGCAGCTCAACTACTTCGAGCTGAGCCAGGCGATCCCCGCCGACGCGCCGACCGGTTTGTGGCAACTGGAGTTCCGCCTCGATCCTTCAGCCAAGGAGACCGTGCAGGCGTTCCCGTTCCACGTCGAGGAGTTCCTGCCCGAGCGGCTCAAGGTGGATCTGTCCAGCCCGCAGGCGCGACTGGCGCCGGGCGAGCCGCTGAAGCTGAAGGTCGCCTCCAGCTACCTGTACGGCGCGCCGGCCGACGGCAACCGCTTCACCGCGAAACTGCTGGTGGCGCCGGAAGTGCATCCGCTGGAGAAGATGAAGGACACCTTCTTCGGCAACCCGCTGGTCGAGTTGCCGAAGAGCGCCGACGACGTGGTCGACGCCAGGCTCGACGCGCAAGGCGTGCTGGAGCAGGACGTGGCGCTGCCTGACGACGTCAAGCCGGTCGCGCCACTGGCGGTGACCCTGTCCGGCAGCGTGTACGAGAGCGGCGGCCGCGCGGTGACCCGCCTGCTCAAGCGCACCTACTGGCCGGCCGACGCGCTGGTCGGCGTGCGCCCGCTGTTCGATCCGAAGCAGGGCGCGGAAAGCGAAAGCCCGGTCGGTTTCGAGATCGTGCGCGCGAACGCGGACGGCGCGCTGGTCGCAGGCAGCCACCTGAAAGTGCGCCTGCAGCGCGAGCTGCGCGATTTCTACTGGCTGTACGAGCGCGATGGCGGCTGGCAATCGAATGCGAACCAGCGCCTGCAGCTGATCGAGGAGAAGGACGTCGACGTGGCCGCCGGCAAGTCGGCCCAGGTGGAATTCCCGGTGCAGTGGGGCAGCTACCGCGTCGAGGTGTACGACCCGGCCACCAAACTCACCACGGTGTTCCCGTTCTTCGCCGGCTACAGCTGGGACGACGAGAACCTGGGCAAGGAAGCGCGCCCGGACAAGGTCAAGCTGCAGCTGGACAAGGCGCGCTACCGCGCCGGCGACAGCATGAAGGTCACGGTGACGCCGCCGCATGACGGGCCCGGCGTGCTGCTGGTGGAATCGGATCATCTGCTCTACACCAAGAACATCGACGCGAAAGCGGGTGCCACCTTCGAGATCCCGGTGACCAAGGAGTGGGAGCGCCACGACGTCTACGTGACGGCGCTGGTGTTCCGCGGCGGCGAAGCGGCCGAGCACACCACGCCGGCGCGCGCGATGGGCGTCGAGTACGTGGCGATGGACCGCAACGACCGGCGCATTCCGCTGAAGCTCGATGCGCCCGCGCTGATGCGCCCGGGCAACCCGCTCGAGGTCGGCGTGCAGGCCAGCGGGCTGGCCGGGCAGCAGGCCTTCGTCACGCTGTCCGCGGTCGACCAGGGCGTGCTCAACATCACCGATTACCCGGTGCCCGACGCGTGGGCGTGGCTGTTCGCCAAACGTGCATTGAGCGTGGATGCGTACGACTTGTACAGCCGCCTCATCGAGGCAATGGACGGCGCCGAGGCGAAGCTGCGCTACGGCGGCGACATGAGCGGCGCGGCGTTGCCGAAGGCCACCCGGCTCAACCCGAAGGTGCAGATCGTCGACCTGTTCGCCGGCCCGGTGGCATTCGACGCGCAGGGCAGGGCCACGTTGCACGTCGACGTACCCGACTTCAACGGCAGCCTGCGCCTGGCCGCGCTGACGTACACCGACAGCCGCTACGGCAACGCCGACGGCGCGGTCACCGTGCGTGCGCCGTTGGTGGTCGAGCCGAGCACGCCGCGGGTGATGGCGGCCGGCGACCAGGCGATGATCAGCCTCGATCTGAAGAACCTGTCCGGCAAGGACGGCACCGCGAAAGTGAGCGTCAAGGGCGGCGGCCCGATCACGGTGGAAAAAGCCACCCAGAGCGCGGCGTTGAAGGATGGCGCCGGCACCACCCTGCATATGCCGGTCACCGCCGGCGCGGGCGCCGCGGTGGCGACGGTGGACATCCACGCCGAGCTCAACGATTACAGCGTGGACCGCCACTTCGAATTCGCGGTGCGCCCGGCCTGGCCGGAAACGGTAAGCACCACGCCCATGGCGCTGGAGGCGGGCAAGCCCGAGCACCTCGGCGCCGCCGCGATCGCCGGCCTGTTGCCGGCCACGGTGAACGCGCGGATCACCCTGAGCACCTTGCCGCCGCTGCCGTATGCGGCTGCGCTGCGCGACATGCTGCGCTACCCGTACGGCTGCATCGAGCAGACCACCAGCAAGGGCTACGCCGCCTTGATTCTGGACGGCCAGACGGCCAAGGCATTGGGCGCGCAAGTGATGAGCGACGCCGTGCGCAAGGCCGCGGTGGACGGCGCACTGTCGCGGATCGCCTCGTTCCAGGCCAGCAACGGCCACTTCAGCTTCTGGGGCGGCAGCAGTCCGATCGTCACCTTCACCACGCCGTACGTGGTCGACTTCATGCTGGACGCGCGCGACGCCGGCTTCGCGGTACCGCAGGACGTGCTGCAGAAAGCGCTGCAGCGGCTCAACGACGACCTGCTCGCCGGCGGCCACCCGTACTACGAGTACGAGCAGCACGATCACCTGCGCATCGCCGACGAGGCGTACTCCGGTTTCGTGCTGGCGCGGGTCAACCGTGCGCCGCTGGGCACGTTGCGCGCGATCTTCGACAACGAACGGCAGAAGCTGGTCGCGCCGCTGCCACTGGTGCATCTGGGCATCGCGCTGAAGCTGATGGGCGACAACGAGCGCGCGCAGAAGGCCATCGACGAGGCGTTCGCCTGGAGCAAGGAACGCCCCTGGTACGTCGGCGACTACGGCTCGGAACTGCGCGACCTGGCGCTGATGGTCGCGCTCACCCACACCTATGGCATGAGCCAGCCCGCCTACGACGCCAAGCTGGTGGACTGGGCGCGCAACGCCACTGCGAACGTGCGCCAGCGGCAGAAGGAATTCGCCGACTACCGCTGGTCGTGGTCGTACCTGAGCACGCAGGAGCAGGCGGCGATCGCCCGCGTGGCGGCGGCGTTCGATGCGGAAAGCAACGCCCCCCTGGCCGCCACACTCACGGTGAACGGCAAAACCGAACAGGCACCGGACCAGCGCGTGTGGAGTCGCGCGCTCAGCGTGGCTGAACTCAACGCCGGCGTCAGCGTGCAGCCGACCAGCGACGCGGCGATCTTCGCCACGCTCGACGTGGCCGGCATCCCGCAGCAGGCCCCGCCGGCCGACGCCAGCCAGATCGACGTGCGGCGCAGCTACTTCACCACCGACGGCAAGCCGTGGAGCGGCAGCCAGTTGAAGGAAGGCGACACGCTGATCGTCGAACTGAGCATCGAGGCGCGCATGAACGTCCCCGACGCCCTGGTCACCGATCTGCTGCCGGGCGGGCTGGAGGTGGAGAACCTCAACCTGGGCGGCGCGCAGTCGTGGTCCGGCGTGGTGATCGACGGCATCGAACTGGACCAGCACGCCGCCGCCGCGCAGATCGTGCACGAGGAGTACCGCGACGACCGTTACGCCGCCGCCCTCAACCTCAGTCGTGGCGACAAGGCCCGCGTGTTCTACCTGGTGCGCGCGGTGACGCCGGGCACGTACACCGTGCCGCCGCCGCTGGTCGAGGACATGTACCGCCCGGCGATTCGCGGCATCGGCAAGGTCGAACCGGCGAAGATCACCGTGGTCGAACCGTAGGAGCTCGCCCCGGGGGGTGATGCTCCCGGGTGGCTCTTGGAACAGAAAGGCTGGTTGGAGTCGCGGCATGCCCTTCGACTTCGGCCTGCGGCCTACGCTCAGGGCGAACGGTGTGGAAGACCGTTCACCCTGAGCGTAGCTCGCGTCAGCGAGCGAAGTCGAAGGGCCCCACCATGACCAACGCCAACCCGTTCCGCCGAAGATCCCGCCTCAAGCACGGGCTACGTGTCTTCGCGATTGTCTTCATCGGCGCCGTGCTCGTCGCGTTCGCCCTCGACCGCCTGTTCCCGCTGCATTTGCCCGCGCCCGACACCGGCAGCACGGTGGTGCTGGCACGCGACGGCACGCCGCTGCGCGCGTTTGCCGACAGCGACGGCGTGTGGCGTTACCCGACCACGGCGAAGCAGGTCTCGCCGCTGTACCTGAAAGCGCTGCTGACCTACGAGGACCGCTGGTTCTACCGCCATCCCGGCGTCAATCCCTACGCCTTGCTGCGCGGTCTCGCCGGCGGCCTGCGCCATGGCCGCATCGTCTCGGGCGGTTCGACGCTGACCATGCAGGTGGCGCGGATCATCGAACCGATCCCGCACAGCTTCCGCGGCAAGCTGGTGCAGATCTTCCGCGCGCTGCAGCTGGAAGTGCACCTGAGCAAGCCGCAGATCCTCGACCTGTACCTCAACCACGCGCCGTTCGGCGGTCCGATCGAAGGTGTCGAGGCGGCCTCGTGGGCGTACCTGGGCAAGCCGGCCAGCCGGCTGTCGCACGCCGAGGCGGCGCTGCTGGCGGTACTGCCGCAATCGCCGAGCCGGCTGCGGCCGGATCGCCATCCCGAGGCGGCGCGCGCCGCGCGCGACAAGGTGCTGCGTCGCATGCGCGACCTCGGCGTGTGGAGCGCGGCGCAGGTGCGCGACGCGGCGATCGAACCGGTGGTGGCGCGTTCGCTGCGCGCGCCGTTGTCCGCGGCCTTGCTGGCCGAACGCCTGCACCGCGCACAGCCGCAGGCGCGGCGCATCCGCAGCACCATCGACGCCAACCTGCAGCGCGCCGCCGAAGACCGCGTGAGCACGTATTTGTCGCGGTTGCCGGCGCACACGTCGGCGGCGCTGCTGGTGGTCGACAACGCGACGCTGGAGGCGCGCATCTACGTCGGCACCAGCGACTTCGCCGATCCGCAGCGGCATGGCTACATCGACATGGTGAACGCGCCGCGTTCGCCCGGCTCGACGCTGAAGCCGTTCCTGTACGGCCTGGCGCTGGACGACGGCCTGATCCACTCCGAGAGCCTGCTGGTCGACGCGCCGCAGGATTTCGGCGCCTACAAGCCGGGCAATTTCGATGAAGCGTTCAGCGGCCCGGTCAGCGCGGCCGAAGCGCTGCAGCGCTCGCTCAACGTGCCGGCGGTGGACGTGCTGGACTGGGTCGGGCCGAACCGCTTCGTGGCGCGGCTGGCCAACGGCGGCGTCGACCTCGGCCTGCCGGCCGGTGCGCAACCGAACCTGTCGATCATCCTCGGCGGCGCGTCCACGCGGCTGGAGAACCTGGTCGGCGCGTACACCGCGTTCGCCAACGGCGGCATCGCCGGCACGCCGCGCTACACCACGGAACAACCGGCGCGCCCACGCCGGCTGCTGTCGCCCGGCGCGGCGTGGATCATCCGCGACATCCTGGCCAGCAACCCGGCCGACGTCGAGGGCGGCCCGCTCGCCGGCGCGATCAACCGGCACGCCTCGGTGGCGTGGAAGACCGGCACCAGCTACGGCTACCGCGACGCCTGGTCGATCGGCGTCACCGACCGCTGGACCGTCGGCGTGTGGATCGGCCGCCCGGACGGCACGCCATCGCCCGGCCAGTACGGCGCGGTGACCGCGCTGCCGCTGCTGTTCCAGATCGTCGACATGCTGCCCTCGCGCGGCGGCCACGCGCGTGCGCAGCCGGCCAGCGTCAGCCGGCGCGACATCTGCTGGCCGCTGGGCGGCGCGGCGGAGAACACCCCGCCCGACCTGTGCCGCCAGCGCCGCAGTGCCTGGGTGCTCGACGACGCCTTGCCGCCCACCTTCGCCGAACGCGATCTCGGCGCGTGGTCCGCCGGCCTGCTCCGCTTGCGCGTCAATGCGAAAGGCCAGCGCCTCAGCGGCGCCTGCCACGCCGCGCACGAACGCACGATCCAGCTCGCGCGCTGGCCCGCGCTGGCCACGCCGTGGCTCCGCGTCGACGACCGCGCCGCCGCGGCGCTGCCGCCGCTCGCCCCCGGCTGCGCACCCGATTCGCTGGACCGCGCCACGCCGATCCGCATCGCCGGCTTGGCCAGCGGCGTCACCCTGCGCCGCGCGCCGAACAGCGACCAGCCGCTGCGCGTGACCCTGCGCGCCCTCGGTGCCGAGGGCGAAGTGCAATGGCTGCTCGACGGCCGCCTGCAAGGCAGCAGCGTGGGCGCCGCCGTACAATCCCTCGTGCTGCACCGGCCCGGCCCGCACACCGTCACCGCGCTGACCCGGGACGGCGCCTTCAGCGCCGTGCGCTTCCATGTGGCGAACTGAAACCGCGCCCGCTTGAACCTCGCGCCGCCGGCGTGGTCAACGAGCCGCACGACCGGGCGAATTGCGCGTCAGAATGGCAGCCGGGCGTCGTGTTGCCGCTTTCTCCCCGTACCGGAGTCTCCATGCGCATCCTGCTGGTGGAAGACGATCCCTCCATCGCCGAGGGCATCCGCGCTTCGCTGCGCCAGGGCGGCCACGCCGTCGACCACGTGGCGGACGGCAGCCAGGCGGACGCCGCGCTGCGCGATCACGGCTACGACCTGCTGGTGCTGGACCTGGGCCTGCCGGGGCTGGATGGCAGCGAGGTGCTGCAGCGCCTGCGCCGCCGCGGCAAGGGCCTGCCGGTGCTGGTGGTGACCGCGCGCGACGGCCTGGCCGAACGCATCCGCGTGCTCGACCTCGGCGCCGACGACTACCTGGTCAAGCCGTTCGCGCTGAGCGAGTTCGAGGCGCGCGTGCGCGCCTTGCTGCGCCGGGCCAGCAGCCAGGGCAAGCCGGAACTGCAACTGGGCCGGTTGCGGCTGGACCTGCCCGGCCACCGCGCCTGGGTAGATCGCCGGCCGCTGGAGCTGACCGCGCGCGAGTTCGGCCTGCTCGAAGCGCTGGCGCTGCGCGCCGATCGCGTCACCAGTCGCGCGCAACTGATCGAGGCGCTGTGCGACTGGGACCAGGAACTGACCGACAACGGGCTGGACATCGCCATCCATCGCCTGCGCCGCAAGCTGGACGGCAGCGGCACCGGCGTGCGCACCATCCGCGGCCTGGGCTATCTGCTGGAGGAGCTGGCCGACGCCGGCGGCGCCGCATGAAACGCCCCGCGCCCGCGCGCCCCAGCCTGCGTCGGCGACTGCTGGTGTTCCTGCTGATCCCGATGGCGACGCTGCTGCTGCTTGATGCGCTGCTGAGCTACGGCGTGGCGCTGGGCTACGCCAACCGGGTGCACGACCGCGACCTCGCCGACGATGCGCGCACCCTCGCCAAGCTGCTGCAAAGCAACCCGCTGGGCGGCCGGCTGTCGCGGCAGGCGCGCTTCCTGCTCGAATACGATCCGGACGGGCGCAGCTACTTCAGCGTGCGCAGTTCCAGCCAGGGCCTGCTCGCCGGCGACGACCGGCTGGCCGCGCCACCGACGCCGGCCGCCGAAGGCGTGCCCGCGCTGTACGACACCCGCCTGGACGGCCACGCGCTGCGTGCGGCCACCGTGCGCGAAGACATGCCGGGCGATGCCGCCGGCCAGCTCACCGTGACCGTGGCCGAGACGCTGCACGATCGTCGCGAACAGGCCCGCGAGATCCTGTTGCTGGCGGTGGTGATGCAGACCCTGCTGATCGCCTGCGTGCTGTCGCTGGTCTGGTTCGGCGTGCGTCGCGGCCTGCGCGTGCTCGATCCGCTGACCGCGCGGCTGGCCGCCCGTTCCAGCGAGCTCACCCCGATCGACGGCCCGGACGTGCCGCAGGAGATCCAGCCGCTCACGCGCACCATCGACGCGCTGTTCGGCCGCCTGCGCGACATGCTGGCGCTGCACGACCGCTTCATCGCCGATGCCGCGCACCAGCTGCGCACGCCGCTGGCCGGCCTGAGCCTGCACGCCGACCGCGCGCTGGCCGATCCCAGCCCGGCGAACCAGGCCGACGCGCTCGCCCACATCCAGCGGTTGACCCGGCGCGCCGCGCGCACCGCCTCGCAACTGCTGGCGCTGACCCGCGCGCAGGCGGCGCCGCCGGAGGGTGGCGAGCAGCGCCTGATCGACCTGGCCCGGCGGGTGCCCGAGATGGTCGCCCAGCGCGTGCACGAGGCGATCCGCGCGGGCATCGACCTCGGCTACGAGGGCGGCACGGCGCCGTTGTGGGTGCTCGGCGAACCCGCCGGCGTGCAGGATCTGCTCGACAACCTGATCGACAACGCGGTGCATTACGCCGGCCGCGGCAGCGAAATCACCGTGCGACTGCGCGCGCGCGACGATGGCGGCGCCAGCCTGCTGGTCGAGGACAACGGTCCGGGCGTGCCGCCGGACCTGCTGCCGCGGCTGAGCGAGCGCTTCTTTCGCGTCGGCGCCAGCGCCGAGCCCGGCAGCGGGCTGGGCCTGGCCATCGTGCAGCACATCGCCGGCCGCCATGGTGCCGAGCTGCTCTTCCGCAACATCGAGCCGCACGGCCTGCAGGTGGCCGTGCACTTTCCGCCGCCGCCCGCCGCGGTGGGCGCGCCGCCATGAACACCGCCGTGGCCGGCGCCGCGGGCGATAAGGCCGGCGAAAGATTCGCACACCACAATGGGGCTCCGACTTCTGCCCCGGCGCCCGCGCACGTCCTGCGCGGCCCGCCGCCATGGAACATGCCCGCCGAGTTCGCCCGCCTGAACCCCGCTGCATCCGGCCCGTGCAGGCGCCTCCGCCCACTGCTGTGCGCGCTGCTGCTGTGCGCATTGGCCGGCTGCGCCGAACCGCTGCCGAAGCTGGCACCGCCGCAGTCCGCCCAGTGGCGGCATGCGACCGCCTCGGCGCCGGCGGCGGCGACCGACCCCGCGCTCTGGTGGCATGCGTTCCACGATCCGGCGCTCGATGCGCTGGTCGAGCGCGCGCTGGCCGACAACCTCGACGTGGCGCAGGCGGTCGAGCGCCTGCGCGCGGTGCGCATCCTGCGCCGGCACGCCACCGATCGCTACCGGCCCGGCCTTTCCGCACGCACCGGCGACGCGGTCGACCCGGACGCCAGCGCCTCGTTCTTCGTCGCCGGCTTCGATGCCAGCTGGGAACTGGGCCTGTTCGGCCGCGCCGAGGGCAGCCGCCGCGTGGCGCAGGGCGAGCTGGACGCCGGTGTCGCCGACCTGCGCGCGGCGCGGGTCAGCCTGGTCGCCGAGGTGGTGCGCGAATGGATCGGCCTGCGCACCGCGCAACGACAGGAGCAAGGGCTGCAGCAGGTGGCCGCCGAGCGCGCGCGCGCCTGGCAGTTGCTGCAGGCACGCCAGCGCCTGCAACTGGCCGCGCCCGCCGCGGTGGATCAGGCCGCGGCCGCCAGCGCGCAGGCCGAGGCCGCGCTGGCGGCGCCGCGGCAGGCGATCGACGCCAGCGCCCAGCGGCTGGCCGTGCTGCTCGGTCGCGAGCAACCCGATCCGGCCTGGCTGCAGCCTGCACCGCCACCCGAGCTGGGTGCGTGGCGGCTCGGCACCACCCCGGCCGACCTGCTGCGCACGCGCCCGGAAATCGCCCGCGCCGAGGCCGACGTGCTGCGCGCCGCCGGCGAACTGGCGCTGGCCCACGCCGACATGTTCCCCAGCATCGGCATCGGCGGCTCGCTGGTGTGGGCCACCGACATCAACAACAACCACCGCTTCTCCACCACTCCCAACGCGATCGCCTCGCTCGGCCCGATCATCAGCATCCCGCTGTTCGACTGGGGCATGCGGGTGGCGGCGCACCACGCCAGCGCGCACCAGCTCAAGGCCAGCGTGCTGGCCTATCGGCAGGCGGTGCTGCAGGGCGTGGCCGAGGTGGAGACGGCGCTCGGCAGCCTGCACCAGGAGAGCGAGCGCGAGCGCCACGACCAGGCCGCGTGGCAGGCGTTGCAACACGCCGACCAGGTGCTGCGCCAGCGCGTCGCGCTGCGGCTGGACAGCCCGCTGCAGCAGATCGACGGCCGCATCGCCGCGACCCAGGCGGCGCTGGAACTGGACGACGCGCGCGCCGCCCGCGCTCTGGCCTACGTGGCCTTGTTCAAGGCGCTCGGCGGCGCGCCGCCTCCGGCGGCAACGACGGCGCCGACCGCCGCGGCCACTGCCACGGCACCGCGCTGATGGTCGCCCTCGCGCGCAAGACGCTGGTCTACGAATGGCGCCGGTTCCTGCCGGCGATGCTGGCGGTCGGCTTCGCCGGCCTGCTGCAACTGCTGCAGATCGCGCTGGTGCTGGGTATCTTCGGCAGCACCAGTGTGTACGTCACCGGTTCGGCGGCCGAGGTCTGGGTGGGTTATCCCGGCACGCAGAGCGTCGGGCTCGGCCGCGCGATCGACGCGGACGTGGCCTCGCACCTGCAGATGGACCCGCAGGTGCAGCGGGTCGAGCCGTACCTGTGGGTCGATGGCGACTGGCGTGGGCCGCGCGAGACCGGCGGCGTCTCGGTGTTCGTCTCCGGCATCGACCCGGCGGCCGACGGCCTGATGTTCGCGAAGGTGCTGCCGCCCGCGTTGCGCGCACGGCTGGCCGAACCCGATGCCATCGTCATCGACCGCTCCGCGCTGGACCAGCTCGGCGTGGACGTCGGCCAGAGCGCCACCATCAACGGTCATCGCGTGCGCGTGGTGGGCATCGGCAGCGGGCTGCGCGCGCTGGGCGGGGTCAACGTGCTGTGTTCGCTGGAAACCGCGCGCGAGCTCGACAACGATCCCACCGACACCGGCCCGACCTACCTGGTGGCGAAGCTGCGCGATCCGGCGCAGGCCGAGGCGGTGGCCGCGCGCCTGCGCGGCGCCACCGCGTTCGGCCCGTACACCGCCTGGAGCGCGCGCGATTTCGCCAAGCGCTCGGTGCGCTACTGGCTGTTCGACACCGGCGCCGGCGCCGGCGTGCTGTTCCTGGCCGGCATCGTGTTCCTGGTCGGCACCGTGATCACCAGCCAGACCCTGATCGCCGCGGTCAACGGCTCGGTGCGCGAGTACGCCACGCTCAACGCGCTCGGCGTGGGCGTCGGCGCGCTGCGCAAGGTGGTGCTGGAGCAGGCGTTCTGGGTCGGCGCGCTGGGCCTGCTCGGCGCCAGCGTGCTGGGCATCGTGCTGATGCTGCTGGCGCGCAGCCAGGACGTGCCGGTGGTGCTCAACGTGGCGGCGGCGCTCGGCTGCATCGCGCTGGTGATGGGGCTGGCCGCGGTCTCCGGGCTGGCCGCGATGCGCAGCCTGCGCCGCGCCGATCCGGCCAACCTGCTGCGATGAACGCGACGTCCGCCAGCACCGGAACCGCGCACGCGCCGTCGCTGCAGGCCGAGAACGTCAGCAAGGCGTTCGTCTCCGGCAACCAGCGCACGCAGGTGCTGGACGGGCTCAGCCTCGACATCGAGGCGGGCGAGCTGACCCTGATCTCCGGTCCGTCCGGCTGCGGCAAGAGCACCTTGCTGGCCGTGCTCAGCGGCTTGCAGAAAGTGGACGGCGGCCGCGTGCGCGCGCTCGGCAGCGAGCTGGGCCAGCTCGACCTGCGTGCGCTGGAGCGCTTCCGCCTGCAGCACACCGGTTTCGTGTTCCAGGGTTTCAATCTGTTCCCCGCGCTGAACGCGTTCGAGCAGGTCGAGCTGCCGCTCGAGCACATGGGCCTGTCGCGCGACGAGGCGCGCCGGCGCGCGCGGCAATCGCTGGAGGAGGTCGGCCTGGCGCACCGCATGCGGCTGCGTCCGTCCGAGCTGTCCGGCGGCGAGAAGCAGCGCGTGGCGATCGCCCGCGCGCTGGCCAAGCAGCCCGAGCTGCTGTTCGCCGACGAGCCGACCAGCGCGCTGGATGCCGCCAACGGCCAGGTCATCATCGACATCCTGCATCGCATCGCGCACACCCACGGCACCACCGTGCTGTGCGTCAGCCACGACCCGCGCCTGGTCGTCCATGCCGATCGCGTGCTGGCGATGGAGGACGGCCGCATCCTCAGCGACCGGCGCCCCGCGGCGCCGGCCATCGATCCCCAGGAACCCGCCCCATGACCTCGCTCGCACTGCATTCCCCGCACCGCCGTGCGTTCCGGCTCGGCATCCTTGCGCTGGGCGTCGCCGGGCTGCTCGGCGGCTGCTCGTCGTCGACCGACGCCCCGGCCGGCGCCGCCGCGCCGGTCGCCCGCTATGCCGCGGTGGCACGCGGCCGGATCGACATCGAGGGCGGTCTGCTCGAACTCTCGATGCCGCGCGACGGCGTGCTCGCCACGGTGGCGGTGCACGAGGGCGACAGCGTCAGGCAGGGCCAGCTGCTGGCCGCGCTGGATACGCAGCCGGCGCAACTGGCGGTGGACGCCGCGCAGGCGCAGCTGGAGCAGGCGCAGGCGCAGCTCAAGCTGCTCGGCGTCAAGCAGCAGGCGGCGCGGCAGCGCGCGCAGCGCCTGGCCGCCGCCGCGGCCGTCGGTGCCGGCGACGGCCAGAGCGCCGACGACGCGCGCGAGGCCGCCGCCCAGCTCGACGCCGAGCAACTGGCCGCGCACGCCGCGCAGGACATGGCCGAGCAGAAGCTGCGCGAAGCCCGCTACGAACTGCAGCAGCGCAGCCTGCGCGCGCCGTTCGACGCCCAGGTGGTGCACGTGGCGGCGCAGCCCGGGGCGAGCGTGTCGCCGGGCTCCGGCGCGCTGTTCACCCTGCTGCCGGACAAGCCGCGCATCGTGCGCGCCGAGCTCAACGACAGCTTCGTCGGCGCGGTCCACCCCGGCATGCCGGCCGAGGTCAGCGCCGACAGCGATCGCGACGGCCAGCACTGGGCCGCGCACGTGCTGCGCATCGGCAAGGTGTACGGCCCGGCCACGCTGGAGAACGACCCGCAGGTGCGCGCCAACGCACGCACGGTGGAGTGCGTGCTGACTTTCGACCAGCCGTCGTCGCTGCGCATCGGCCAGCGCGTGGTGGTGCGCTTCGGCACGCCCGCCGGCGCGGCGAAAGACTGAGGAAACCGCACCCGGCGATCATGCCGGCGACAAACCGCCACGATTCCGTTCCGCCAGGCCTGCGCGTGATCCAGCAAACCGACTTCTTCCTCGAGGGTGGCCGCCGCGGCGTGCTGCTGATCCACGGCCTCACCGGCACGCCGATGGAAATGAAGCTGCTCGGCAAGGGCCTGAACCGCGCCGGCTTCACCGTGCACGGCATGCAGCTGGCCGGGCACTGCGGCAGCGCCGACGACCTGCTCGCCACCGGCTGGCACGACTGGTACGCCAGCGTGCAGCAAGCCGCCGACGACCTGCGCGACAAGGTCGACCAGCTGTTCGTCGGCGGGCTGTCGATGGGCGCGCTGCTGGCCTTGAAGCTGGCCGCCGACCGGCCGGGCCAGGTCGCCGGCGTGGGCGTGTACGGCGCCACCTTCCGCTACGACGGCTGGAGCATTCCGCCGCTGGCCCGGCTGTCGTTCATGCTGCCGCTGCTGAAGAAACTGGGCATCGGCCGCGGCCGCAGCTTCATGGAGCAGCCGCCCTACGGCATCCGCGACGAGCGCCTGCGCGCCCAGGTCAGCGCGGCGATGCTCGGCGGCGACAGCGCCGCCGCCGGGCTGCCCGGCAACCCGTGGTACTCGCTGGCGGAGATGTACGGCCTGGCCGCCAGCGTGCGCCGCCAGCTGCCGCAGGTGACCGCGCCGTGCCTGGTCGCCCACGCCAGCGACGACGACGTCGCCAGCCCGAAGAACGCCGAGCTGGTGGTGCGTGCGGTCAGCGCGCCGACCGAGCTGCTGCTGCTCGACGACAGCTACCACATGATCACCATCGACAAGCAGCGACGCACCCTGATCGAGCGTTCGGCGGCGTTCTTCGACGGCATCCCCGCATCGCGCGCGGCGGCCTGACGATGCCGGCGGCGGGTGCCATCTCCCCCCTTGTCGCCAGCCTGTGGCTGCTCAACATCGTGCTCGACACCGGCGGCCAGCTGGCGTTCAAGGCGGCGGCGGGCGACCCGGCGGCCGGCGACGGCCTGGCGCGCTGGAAGTACATGGCGTCGCGGCCATGGCTGTGGCTCGGCATCGGCAGCTACGTGGCCGAGTTCCTGGTGTGGATCGCCTTCCTCTCGCTGATCCCGCTGTCCGAGGGCGTGCTGCTCGGCTCGATCAACATCGTGGCGATCATGCTGGCCGGGCGCTTCCTGTTCGGCGAGAGACTCACCCGGCTGCGCGTCGTCGGCATCGCGCTGGTGACGCTCGGCGTGGCGATCGTGGGGCTGGGCGCATGAAGCGTTTCTACCTGCTCGGCTTCCTGCTGCTGATGGGCTTCGACACGCTGGCGCAGATCAGCTTCAAGGTCGCCGGCACCCGCGCGCTGCCGGTGGAGGCGAGCCTGGCGTGGCTGCTGCGCGTGTTCGGCCAGCCGTGGGTGTATGGCGCGGTGATCGGCTACGTCGGCGCGTTCTTCACCTGGATGGCGCTGCTGAAACACGCGCCGATCGGCCCCGCCTTCGCCGCCTCGCACCTGGAGGTGGTGTCGGTGATGCTGCTGTCGGTGTGGCTGTTCGATGAACACCTCACCGCCGCCCGCGTGCTGGGCGCGATCGCGATCATCGCCGGCATCGTCTGCCTCGGGCTGGCCGAGAGCCGCGAGCACGCGCCGGAAGCGGCCGTCGTCTGAGCGCAGGCCACGCTGCACATGCTGCCCCGCCGCCGCCACGAACTGCCGCCCACCGCCGGCCTGCCGCTGCACCTGGCCGACCTGCGCCCCGGCGCGCCGACGCTGGCCGCCGACGTCGCCACGCTGCTGGGCCTGCCGCCGCTGTCACTGACCTGCTCCGGCACCGCCGCACTTCTGCTCGCGCTGACCACGCTGCGTGAACTGCAGCCGCGCCGCCGTCGCGTGGTGGTACCCGCGTTCACCTGCCCGCTGGTGGCGATCGCCGTGCGCCGGGCCGGGCTGGAGTTGCAGTTGTGCGATCTCGTGCCTGGCCACTACGACCTGGACCCGGTCGCGCTGCGCGCCGCCTGCGACGAACGCACGCTGGCGATCGTGCCGACCCACCTGGCCGGCCGCGTCGCCGACGTCGAGGACGCGCTCGCCGTCGCGCGCCGGGTTGGCGCGTACGTGATCGAGGACGCCGCGCAGGCACTGGGTGCGCGCCGGGCGGACGGCGCCAGCGTGGGCCTGGCCGGCGACGTCGGCTTCTTCAGCCTGGCCGCCGGCAAGGGCTTGTCGATCTACGAAGGCGGCCTGCTCGCCGCGCGCGATCCCGCGCTGCGCGAGCGGCTGGCCGACGCGGCGGCGCGCGTGCCGCGGCAGTCCGGCTGGGAATGGCGCCGGTGTTTCGAACTGCTCGGCTACGCCGTGCTGTACCGGCCGTGGGGGTTGCGGCTGGCCTATGGCAATCCCTTGCGCCGCGCGCTGCGCCGCGGCGACGAGATCGCCGCGGTAGGCGACGATTTCCCGTCGACGATCCCGCTGCATCGCGTCGGCCGCTGGCGGCAGGCGGTGGGTGCGCACGCGGCATCGCGCCTGGCGGCGTTTCTCGCGCACGCCGCCATGCAGGCGCAACGCCGCCTGTCGCGGCTGCGCGATATCCCCGGCGTGCAGGTGCTGGGCGATCCACCGCGCGCACGGGGCACCTGGCCGTTCTTCCTGCTGCTGCTGCCCGACCGGCAACGCCGCGACGCCGCGCTGGAATCGCTGTGGCAAAGCGGCTACGGCGTCAGTCGCCTGTTCATCCACGCCCTGCCCGACTACCCCTACCTCGCCGGCACCGTGCCCGCGCAGGACGTGCCGCACGCCCGCGACTTCGCCGCGCGCAGCCTCAGCATCGGCAACAGCCCGTGGCTGACCGAGGCGGACGTCGAGGTGATCTGCGGCGTGCTGGAGACCGTGTTGCGATCAGCCTGATCCGACCACCACGCCGTGCCCCTGACTCCCGCGCGCTAACCCGCTTCGCAGGCGCTCCATGTAGATGAAGATGACCGGCGTGGTGTACAGCGTCAGCAACTGGCTCAGCACCAGTCCACCCAGCATCGCGTAACCGAGTGGCTGGCGCAGTTCGGAGCCGACGCCATGCCCGAACGCCAGCGGCAGCGCGACCAGCATGGCCGCCGCGGTCGTCATCAGGATCGGCCTGAAGCGGAGCAGGCACGCCTCCCGCGCGGCCTCCACCGCCGAAAGACCGCGCTCGCGCATGGCTGCCACGGCAAAGTCGACCAGCATGATGCCGTTCTTCTTGACGATGCCGATCAACAGGATGATGCCGACGATGCCGATGACGGTCAGGCCCATGTGCATGATCCAGAGTATCGCCAGCGCGCCGACACCGGCCGAGGGCAAGGTCGACAGAATCGTCAGCGGATGAATGAAGCTTTCGTACAGGATTCCCAGCACGATGTAGACCAGCACCAACGCACCCAGCACCAGCCACGGCATGTTCGACAAGGAGGACTGGAACGCCTTGGCGTTGCCTTCGAAGGCCCCGCGCACCCCATCGGGCATGCCGATCGCTGCCGCGGCCTGCTGGATCGCGGTGACCGCTTCGCCGAGCGCCACGCCAGGCGGCAGGTTGAACGACAGCGTGACGGCGGGGAACGATCCCTGATGGATCACCGAGAGCGGACCCACCTTCGTGGAATCCACTCGCGTCATCACCGACAGCGGCACCACGCTACCCGTGAGGGGCGATTGGACGTACAGCCGATCGAGCGACGCAAGCTTGCCCTGCAAGTCGGGCGTGACCTCGAGGATCAGGGGATAGGTGCCGACCTGGGTGGAGTATTGAGTGATCTGGCGTTGGCCGTAGGCGTCATTCAGCGTGTCGTCGATCGTCTGCGGTGAAATGCCGAAATGTGCGGCCACCGTGCGGTCGATATGGATCGAGAGCTGCGGCGCGCTGGATTGCAGGTCGCTCGCGACATCGGTCAACTGCGGCAGCGTGCGCATCTTCGCCAGCATTTGCCGTGACCATCCATCGAGCTCATCGACGTCCGCGCCGCGCAGCGTGTACTGGAAGCTGCCGCGTGCATTGCGGCCGCCCGTGGTGATGTCCTGGGTCGGCTTCAACCTCAGATCGACACCGGCGACGGCGCCGACGTGCGGCTTCAGCCGGCGAATGATTTCCGTGGCGGACAGCTCGCGCTGTTCGAGCGGCTTGAGCACGATCAGGTAGCGCGCCGTGTTGGCGGTCTGCGCATAGCCGCTGCCGCCCGTCGTGCCGGTCCAGGAGGCGACGCCGGCCACGCCGGGGTCGCGCAACAGCACCGCGTCGAGCTGGCGCTCCAGACGCCGCATCTCCTCCGGTGAGGTGCCCTGTGCCGCCTCGGCCAAACCCTGGATCAACCCGGTGTCCTGAATCGGAAAGAAGCCCTTGGGAATCCAGATGGCCAGGGCCAGTGCCGATGCCACCGTGGCAAGAAACACCCCCATCGTGGTGGCCGGATGACGCAGCACGCCGTCCAGCGTGCGCCGATAACCCTCCAGGAGCGCGCCGAACGCGGCTTCGATCCTGTCATGCCAACGGCCGTGCAGGCCGTCCCCGCGGCGCATGAAGCGTGAGCACAGCATCGGCGCCAGGGTCAACGACACCAGCATCGACACCATGATCGACGCCATCATGGTCAACGAGAATTCCTGGAACAGGCGGCCGACGATGCCGCCCATCAACAGCAGCGGAACGAACACCGCGAGCATCGACAGGCTGATCGAGAACACGGTGAAGGCGATCTCGCGCGAGCCTTCGAGCGCCGCCTGCATCGGCGGCAAGCCGTTCTCGACGTGACGCTGGATGTTCTCGACCACCACGATTGCGTCGTCGATCACGAAGCCGATGCCCAGAGTCAAGGCCATCAGGGACAGGTTGTCGAGGCTGAATCCGAACAGCCACATCGCCGCGAACGCGCCGAGCAGCGAGAGCACGATGGTGATGCCCGGCACCAGGGTCGCCCACAGGTTGCGCAGGAACAGCCCCACCACCAGCACCGCCAGGATGACCCCCAGCACCAGGGTGAACTCGACGTCGCGTACCGCGGCGCGGATGGTGACGGTACGGTCGAGCACCGTATCGATGGTGATGGCGCGGGGGATGTCGGAGACAAGCCGGGGAAGTTCCGACTGGATGCGCTCGACCGTGGCGATGACGTTGGCGTCCGGTTGCTTGTATACCGTGAGCAGGATGGCCGGTCGATGGTTGTGGTACGCCGCCGCGTTGCGATCGGCGGCCGCGGCGACGGCCCGCCCGATATCGCGCACGCGGATGGGCGCGCCACGCTTGTAGGCAAGCACGACATCCTCGAACGGTTGCGGATGGATGATCTGATCGTTCGCGGTGATCGCGAAGCTCGTCGTGGGGGTATCGATCGCGCCTTTGGCGGCGTCGGTGGTGGCCGCGACCAGCGCCGTGCGCACTTGTTCGAGCGTCAACCCGACCGCCGCGAGCCGGCCGGGGTCGGCCTGCACCCGGATCGCAGGCTGTTGCGCGCCACCCAGCGAAACCTGGGCCACGCCCGGTATCTGCGAGATCTTGCGCGCCAGGAAGTTGTCGACAGCGTCGGAGACGGCAGTCAGCGGCAGCGCGTCGGAACTTGCCGCCAGCACCAGGATCGGTGCATCCGTCGGGTTCAACTTCTTGTAGGTTGGCGGCGTGGTCATCGCCCGCGGCAAGTTGTTGCCCGCTGCCGTGATCGCTGCCTGCACGTCCTGCGCGGCCGCGTCGATGTTGCGATCCAGGTCGAACTGGACGGTGACCGAGGTCGCCCCCATCGCGCTGAACGAGGTCATGTCGCTGACCCCGGCGATCTGGCCCAGCTGACGCTCCAGCGGCGTGGCCACCGACGATGCCATGGTTTGCGCGCTGGCCCCTGCCAGCGTTGCCGTGACCTGGATGGTCGGCGCGTCGATCTGCGGCAGCGGGGCGACGGGCAGCAAGGGAAACGCGACCATGCCGGCCAAGGCCACTGTCGCCATCAGCAGTACCGTCGCGACCGGCCGCGCGATGAACGGCGCGGACAAGTTCACGGAGTCGATCCATGCCGTGGAGCCGCCGCCGAGGGGCGATCGAGGCGCAAGGCACCCCTGCCCCCGCAGCCGCTCCCGGTTTCGGCAATCCGGACGGGGTCGCGATAAACCTGGGAAAAGCCAACCTTGGGGTGCGTCATTCGACGATCCATGCGGAGAAGGGTAGTGTTGCGCCGTGAAGCGTTGTCAGCGGCTATCTTCAGGCGTAGGCATCGCTCATTGCCAACGACTATTTCTTGCCGCTACCACAAGTTTTCCTTGGGCTACTCGCCATGACAGGATCCCTTCCCCTGCTGAATGGGCTGCGTGCTTTCGAGACGGCGGCCCGCTGCGGCAGCTTCACGTCGGCTGCCAGCGAGTTGCACGTCACGCAGGCGGCGGTGAGCCAGAGCGTGCGCCTGCTGGAGCGCCGCCTCGGCTTCGCGCTGTTTCATCGCCACGCCAACGGGCTCGAACTCACGCTGCAAGGACGCGCGCTGCAGCCCGGGTTGACCGACGCTTTCGAGGCGATCACGCGCCTGGTCGCGCAGGTGTCGGCGATGCGCGCCGGCCCGGTGCTCACGGTCGGCGTTGCTCCCGCCCTGGCGTTGCATTGGTTGATTCCCCGGCTGGCCGGCTTCAATCACGATCATCCGCAGATCGAGGTTCGCGTGGCCACCGGCGGCCTCATGAATCCCTTGCGCGACGACTGGACCTGCACGGTGCGCCGTGGCTCCGGCGATTGGCCCGGTTACCTGGCCGAGGAGTTGTTTCCTTCGACCCTGGTGCCGGTCTGCACCCCCGCCTTGGCGAAGGGCTTGCGCCAGCCTCGCGACCTGCGCCAGGCCACCCTGATCGTGGTCGCGCATCTGCGTGAACAGTGGGCATGGTGGTTCAAGGCGGCAGGCTTGCGCGCACCGCTCAAACCGAAAGCGGAAGTGATCTTCGAGAGTTCGGCCATGGCCATGCAGGCGGTGCTGGACGGCGTGGGTGTCGCCGTGGCCCAGCTTCCCTACGTCAGCGATGCACTCAAGTCGGGCCGGCTGGTTGCCCCGTTCCATGCCACCGGAAAGAAATACGAGAGCTGGTACCTGGCCTACCGCCCGGCACGTGCGCACGACCCGGCACTGGCGGAGTTTCGTGCCTGGCTGCTCACGGAGGCCAACGCGCAACGCCGCGCGTATCACGGTTGGTGCTGACTGCCACCGGTTTCCACCCCGGATGCGCGACCGGGTGTCGCGTCGGTGACCCGTGCGGGTTCAGGCGCAGACCGCGCCCGCTCGACGACGCCGTCACGACCGCGCGGCGATTGCCGCCAGCAGCTGCAGGTTCAGTGCGTGCTGCTGAGCCTGCCACTCGGCCAACTGCGCAGGATCGATCACGGGCTGCGCATCCAGCGCCGACAGCCGGCGTTTCCACCAGCTCTTGTAGCGGTAGTGCGAGACCTCGCCGTTGATGTCGCTGCCGACCAGGCCGCGGCGCAGGCTGCCGATCAGCGCCAGCGCATGGCCGAGCCGCAGGCGGCCCTGGTCCCAGTTGGTGCGGGCCACCTCGGGCGCGAACACGTCCTTGTCGATGGTGAGGTAGCTGGGCGCGGGCTGCGTGCGCTGCCGTTCCACGAACGCATCGACCAGCGCCGCGGCCGTGTCGAAGCCGTGGAACGCGTGCGCCAGGCCGAGCCGGCGCGACCAGCCGGTATCCACGCCGATGCTCCAGTAGCTCAGCTTGCCGCGCCGCAATGGCGTCAGGTAGTTCTCCCACGCATGCGCGGCGCCGATATCGGCGGAGGTGATGCCGAGCACGTGCACGTGGATCACCTGCGGCAGCAGCGCCACCTTGCGCACCCACGAGCCGCAGTGGACGCCGAACGGGAAACGCATGTTGTCCGGGTGGTTGTCCAGCACCACCACCTGGAACGGCATCTCGCGGCGCACCTGCGCGATCAGCGGCCAGCTGAGGTGATGGAAGTCGCCGCTGCCGGTGAACACGGTGCCGTGGTGCTCCGGCAGCAGCTCGTCCAGCATGGTGCGGAAGCGCCGCATCGTGGCCAGCGAACAGCCGAAGCGGATCGACTCCTGCCAGTGCTCCAGCGCCAGCACCAGGCGATCCGGCAGCGGGCCGGTCGAATGGTCGATGTCGAGCACCACCGGGCGGTTGGCCAGCTTATCCATCGACGCTTTCCGTGGCCGCCCGCCAGCGGCGATCGCTCTCGAAATGGCCGCCCAGCCGGCGCAGCAGCGCGCGCAGCAGCGGGTTGCGCGCATACACCGCGTGGCGGGTGAGGCTGAAGCGGGCGCCGAGGAAGGCCTTCACCTCCGGGTCGGTCCAGCCGGCCACGTAGTGCGTCAGGCCGCGCTCGCGCGCGTAGTCGAGGTTGTGCATCCAGCTGACGAAATACAGGTTGTGCTCGCGCGCTTCGGGGTAGGCGAAGCCGATGTACTTGTCGACCAGCTTGCCGGCGTATGCGTAGCAGAGGTTCCAGCCGATCATCCGGCCCCGGTGGCGGTAGACGAATACCACGCCGCCGCCGGTCGCGTCCTGCAGCAGCCGGCGGAAGAAGGCCGCGCCGGGGCGGTCGAAATGGATCGTGCTTTGCGCGTACACGTTGTCGAACAGCGCATGGAACGCGGCCAGCGTGGCCGCGTCGCGGAAGCGCGCGTCGCCGGTGGGCACCGCCTCGATGTCGAGTTCGGCGCGCGAACGCAGCTTGCGCCGGATGTTCTTCCGCCGGCCGGGCGAGAGCCGCGCCAGGTAGGCGTCGATCGAGTCGAAGTCGATCGGTACGAAGGCCAGCGCCTGGCCTTCCAGCAGCACGAAGCCGGCCGCTACGCAGGCCGCGGCGACGGCGCATGCGTGGGCGTTCGCCGCCGCGTCCAGCAGCGGCGAATCCTGCGCGATGTCCTTCACCACCAGCAGCTGGCAGTCGCGCCCGAAGGCGTCCTTCAACCCCTGCGCCAGCTGCGCGGGCGGCACGCCAGCGGGCAACGGCGCGTACTCGGTCACGGTGCTGCCGGCGAAGCGCGTGCGCCAGCGCAGCAGCGCACTCCAGTGGCGGTACAGCGGCAGCGCGGCCACGCGGCGGCGCAACGCGTCGTCGGCGCTGGTCAGCAGGTCGAACGGCGCCACGAAGGCCGGCATGCCCTGCGGCGAGCGGTCCACCTCAAAACCGGCCGGCGGTTCGGCCGTGAACGCCGCCAGCAGCGCGTCCGGCTCCAGTTGCGCAATGAAAGGCATGAGTAAGCGAGCGTGCCTAGACTGAGGCCGTCAGCTTGCGTCAGCCACCTTGCGCCAGCCTTCCATTGCCGCCTGCCACCCGGGACATGCCATGAACGCCACCACCCAGCAGCAAGTGTTCGAGATCATCGCCAAACAGGCCAAGACCGACGTCGCCAACGTGAAACCCGGCTCCACCCTGAAGGATCTGGGCGTCGCCTCGCTGGAGGCGATCGAGCTGATCTTCGACATCGAGGAACACTTCAACATCAACTTCCCCGACCAGCAGGGCGCCAACTTCGACAGCGACACCGCGCAGAGCCTGGTCGACGCGGTGGACAAGGCGCTGGCCGACAAGGCCGCCGCCGGCGAAGGAGCCGCCTGATGCAGGGCCTGCCGCTGCGCCGCGTGGCGATCACCGGCATGGGCGCGATCAGCCCGCTCGGCGTCGGCGCCGCGGCACTGTGGCAAGGCCTGCGCGAGGGGCGCAGCGCGATCGGCCCGCTGCGCCACCCCGACGCCGAACGACTGCGCGTGAAGATCGCCGCCCAGGTGCCGGCCAGCTTCGACCCGGCGGCCAACCTCGACGAGCGCATCCTGCCCACGCTCGACCGCACCTCGGAATTCGCGCTGCACGCGGCGCGCGAGGCGGTGGCGCAATCCGGGCTGGAGTTCGCCCGCCACGGGCTCGGCCTGCGCACCGCGGTGGTCGTCGGCACCGGCGTCGGCGGCGAGACCACCCAGGACGAACAGAGCCGGCGCCTGTACGCGGAGAACGCCCCGCGCGCGCACCCGCTGACCATCGTGCGGCTGATGACCAACGCCTCGGCCAGCCAGATCAGCATCGCCTGGGGCCTGCGCGGCCCCACCTTCGCCGTGGCCAGTGCCTGCGCCTCGGCCAACCACGCCATCATCCAGGCCGCGCAGATGATCCGTTTCGGCATGGCCGACGCCGCCGTCACCGGCGGCACCGAGGCCTGCCTCACCTACGGCGCGCTGCGCGCATGGGAAGCGATGCGCGTGGTGGCCGACGACACCTGCCGTCCGTTCAGCGCGAACCGGCGCGGCCTGGTGCTGGGCGAGGGCGCCGCCATCTTCGTGCTGGAATCGCTGGAGCATGCGCGCTCGCGCGGCGCCACCATCCTCGCGGAACTGGCCGGCAGCGGCATGACCGCCGACGCCAGCGACATCGTGATGCCCAGCGCCGAAGGCGCCGCGAACGCGATGCGCCAGGCGCTGGACGATGCCGGCCTCGCGCCGCAGGACGTCGACTACATCAACGCCCACGGCACCGGCACCCAGGCCAACGACGTCACCGAGACCCGCGCCATCCGCCTCGCCTTCGGCGAACACGCCGATCGCCTCGCGGTGTCCTCCACCAAGTCCATGCACGGCCACGCCCTCGGCGCCTCCGGCGCACTGGAACTGGTCGCCGCCATCGGCGCGCTGCGCGACAGCGTGGTGCCGCCCACCGCGAACCTGGACCAGGGCGATCCGGCTTGCGACCTCGACTATGTGCCGAACGTGGCGCGCGAGATGCCGGTGCGGGCGGTGCTCAGCAATTCGTTTGCGTTCGGGGGGTTGAACGCGGTGTTGGCGTTGAAGCGGGCGCCCTGAGCGGGGCGCCTCAAACAAGCTTGCCTCTCGCTCGTCATTCCTGCGAGACGCTTTTCAACAGCCGAAGGCTGGTCAGGCAGGAGTCGCACTTCAGCCCTCGCGCAAGACGACGCGTGCCCTTGTAGGAGCGCGCTTGCGCGCGATGCTCTTGTTCGGTGCACCGGTACTTCAGAGCAAGAGCTTTCGTCTGCCTTCGGCAGCCGAGTTACTTTCTCTTTGCGTGGCCACGCATGCGCAGGAGCGCATGCGAACGGCGAAGCCGGCCCGAAGGGCGGAGGGCAGGATGCCCGGAGTAAAGAGAAAGTAACCAAAGAGAAAGGCCACCCCGCTTGGCGCTTGCCGGACTCCTGCCCGGCAAGTCCGTGAGCCGGGGCCGGGCTTTTCGAGCGGGCATCCTGCCCGCGCGAAAAGGCGAGTCCATCCCTGGCCTCGCCCGCTGCGCGGCCTGTCGTCCCCGACTCACCGCCGCACAGGGGCCCCGGGTAGAGCAGCGGGCCATCCTGGCCCGCACTGTTGGAGAAAGCCGGAGCAAAGCCACAGCACTGTGCGCGGCCTGTCATGCTCCTCCACGAGGCAAGAGTTGCAGAGCCAATTGCTGAGCGACCGCTTGCGACTGTGACCGGACGTCAGCTCACGAACGGCTCAAGTGGCGGCAGGATGTCTTGAAATTCCCAATGCAGGGCATGAAGAACTTCGACGATAGCCGGGTCATCTGTTAACTCCGCCAACACCAGCAAAGTCAGAACCGACAACGCGTTGGCATTCTTGAGCAGATCGGTCAGCAGCGATAGCGGATAGCCTTCTTGCCCGCGCCGGAACGGGTGAATGCCGCCGTGGATGAAGGAGTTCAAACCATCCCAGAGGCGTTCTCTCGCTCTAGCTAGGAGCGCCCCGGCACCCCTCGGACCAGTCTTGTCGATCGCTGCCAACATGTCAGGTACGCCAGGCAGCCTCTTCGCTGCCTGTTGGCTTTCAAGCGTAAGCGGCGCCAGAAGTCGGTCGAGGTCTCCTGGGCGTGCGGCATGTCGAGCCCAGACTGCTCGCACGAAGCTTTCGTACTGAGGGCGCAGAAGCGCTATCGCAGATGGAGGCGACACCGAAAGCAGAAGCCGAATCGCTCGACCATGATCCAGAGATATGCCGCATAGGCCAGCGGGAACCCTAAGCCTCGGCTCGTCGCTATCCTTCAAGCAGCGCCATGTCTCTTCGATCACCGCGCCCAACGAACGCGAGCGCTCGAGGGCGGCACCGAACTGATCGGATTGCTGGGCGGCGGATGTCATAACCCCATCATAAGTCCGCTTCCGACCCGAAGCGGACATTCGGCGTGGCTACCTAAATTTCGAAGTTGGTCCGGTTGGCAGACAGCCAAGCCGCCCTGATCTCATCTGGTGGGAGGCTTACGCATTCTCTGCATATTGGCAGGAACCGGCTGCGGCCCGGCTTGGTGCAACATTGAATTGGTGATGCTCTCGGCATAAAGCCTTGCGAGCGCCGGCTGCTCCAAGAGAGCCAAGGCGTCGCGGTTGGGCCCAGGGTCGGGAGCCAAAAACGCCAAAAGTCGTTCTTTTGGTGTTTGCGAATAGACATCAAGTAACCGGTCAAAAATCTCCATCGGGTCATCAATATTGCCTTGCGGGTGGCGAACATCGCCAAAGAACGTCTCTGGATAGCGTTTCCAGGCGGCGAACTCTCGCTCGGTCAACTGGTTCTGGTAAATAACTCGCCGTTCGTCTTCCAAGTGCATGACCAGCCAGACCCTTCCGCTCTGCTCATCCACGCAGGCGTCTTCCAACCTGCCGATCATCCCATCATCCATTTCATAACGCTGCCCTATCAGGAGCCGCTGCTCCTCATTCAGACCGGGAATATCGCCGTCGAAGGTGGATGGCACCTCGTTGTGTTCCATCATCGATGCAAAGAACGCCTCGATCTCCGGGTGTCGCTCTCTTTGCTCGATCTTTTGGCGGACCGTAGTGGTCTGCCCTGTTCGATATTCGTCGATCTTGAACCCTTCAAGGATCGCCCCGGCGTCGGCGACAACCTCATCCAGATGGTGGTGATCTGGGAAGTTCGTAATGAATACGAGAGCGTTGGGTAGACCGCTTGCGTCCTTGCTTCCTTCAAAGAGCCGGAGCGCGTGAACTGCGGCCGTTCGCCAGTCGTAGTGGCTTCCTGCGACGCGAGGTTTGGCTGGCGTATTAATGTCCACGAAGACCAATCGCTCGATCGACGTAATTTTCTGTAGCGCATCGCTAACCAAGCCAACGAACTTGCCAAATCCCTTTTGAGACTTGGCCGTGGGGCATTGATTTCGCATCTTGCACTCGACCCAGAAGCTCTTCCCGGTCTTCGGGTAAGTTGCCGTGAATTCGCCGTGGGTCGTGGAGCGATCCGTCTCGTCTTCCCAAGACAGATCGAAGCCAGCCCGGAGGAACATGGCTGCGACACGGATTTCGTACCGGGCACCCACGAACTGGTCTAGATGCTTTAACCGATGGAGCAGCCGATCTTGGATCCCAGACGTCTTGGCTTGGTCGGCGTTGTGTTCCAAGGTGTAAAGGTCATAGGCCAAGGTCAGATAAGCGTTGACAGCGCCGGTTATCTGGATTTGTTTTACCTGGCCGGGTTCTGCGGGTCGGATTTTGGATAGGGCTATCAGTCGCTCGCGCCATCGTAAGACCGGATGGCGAAAATCAGAGGCCTTAGCCGCCTCGACCTGAAACCACTCTCGCCCTAGAACGTCGATGATGTAGGCGTAGAGGAAATCGTGGAATGTCATCCACTTTCCCCAGCATATGCGTTTGCCGACGACGACGATGCGAGTATCGTCGGCATAAGCAGAAAGGATGCCGCGTCCTAGCCCCTGTTGCCGCTCACTTTGAACACGATGAATGGCTGTCTGGCGCTGAGCCTCGGCGGCACCGCGAGAAATCATTTCCTCATAGTCGGCATTTGGTCCGCCATGGCAACGTTTGAACTTCTTTCCGCTGCCGCATGGGCAAGGCTGGTTTCGGTCCGGGGTTCGGCTCATGGATAGATCAGCTCAAGACGACGATTCGTTCGGACTTTCAGCGTCCTTCACGCCGATATACATCATTGGTGTCGTTTCAGCTTCAGGATGGTTCTTCCTGTGTTCTGCGTTGTTGAGCTGGATAAGGTATTGGCTGTCCTTGCAGGCATTGAGAAGCGACTTCGCGATAGCTGATTGGGGAACACCCACAAAATCCAGATACAAGGCTCGGATAAGGTGCCGCATGCGCACGCCCGCGCGATGCATCTCGACACCATCCAACGTCAGTTCCCTGGAAGCTTCGTCCCAATGGGTGTAGTAGTTCCGGGTGATGACCCAGCTTCGAGGTACGGCGCCGTCTCCACCGAGGATATGCCTCCTCAGGGGAAGCTTCAGGCGGCTGACCAGCGCGTCAAGGCGCTTACGTAAAGAGACCTCATTGCCGTACCGGATGCGCGATTTCAGCGCATCCCTATGATCCGGCCCAATAGTTTTCGGTATCGCATTGCTTAGGGCGTGCTTGACCGTTTCGTAGTTCGCTTCTGAGGTATAGAGTCCGGGCATGGTCGCGCGATGAAACCCCTCGAGAGCCTGCATTAGCGATAGAAATTCGACATGCAGCCAGAGGTTCTCCGATGACAACACGCTCAGAGCCAGTTGGCACGGCATCGCGATTTGATCGTATAGCTCGAACCACTTCGCGAAGGTGGCGCCGAGATCCGCATCCATGTTGCTGCGAAGCATGTAGAAGTCGCTGGGCTTCCGATGGGCGCAATAGTTCGCCTCACGCAGGGCAACCAAGACCGCAACGCTGATATCGGAGTTTGCAACCTTAGCGGTAACTTCGTCGGGTGCCATTGGAGTACCCGCCAAGAAGGCGAGCAGTGTCGTTACCTTGCCGAGCTGCGCAAAAAACCAGTCAAGATTCTGCGGCGTGTTGGTCTGTATCCGAAGGCATGCGGAAGTCATGACCGAAATTTCGGTGATTAGGTCTCCCGAGAAGGTCCTGTCTATGCCCCAGCCTAGAGTGGCTGGCGGTGAAGAAATCTCGCTCTTTTCCTCCGGCAAGCTCTCAATGCGGTAGATGACGCTAGGTGCCGTTTCCTTCGTCTTATGGAGAATGGTTTGCTCGATACCGGATGGGCACAGCCATATCTGCAACCCGGGTATGCGAACCCGAATCTCGCTATAGAGCGTCTGTGCATCGACGTGCGCGCCGACGACGACCCAGCTGGAAACTAGTCTCTCGGGCTGTCTAAAGCCAGCCGGGCCGATGCTTAGGCCCGCGCCTGCTCTCGATGCGTCTAGGAGCGTGACGAGCTCGCTTTTGGTCGTCGCTCCATAGACGGTGGGGTAAGTGTGGACCTCGTCCCCGTATATGGCACCACGAAGAGGGGTGAAGCTGTCGTGCAGTTCCAGGGACGCCTGTTGGGAAGTCCATGAAAGAGTCCCAGGAATCTTCTGTGCTTCTTCCTCGCTAGAAGGAAGGAACCATTCTCCAACGAACTCGGCATGAGCTGGAATTCGATGCGTCGTCACGACTCCCCCAGAATGTTGGCTAGGGATCTAGTCTATGGGATGACCTGCTACCGCAGGCCGGTAGATGACACCAAAAATTAGATGTCTACAGGCCGCTTCTGGCCGATAGAAGACGTTCCCTTTGCCCGCAGCGCCCTGCTCTCGCAACCGCGCAGCGGTTGCGCACCGAGTGCGGGCCAGGATGGCCCGCTGCTCTACCCGGGGCCCCTGTGCGGCGGTGAGTCGGGGTCGACAGGCCGCGCAGCGGGGCATCGGCATGGCGAGGGCATGGATGCCCGAGTTGAGGCAACGCAGGAGCGGTTGCCCGATGCCGATGCCTTTTCGCCAGCACATGGATGTGCTGTCGAAAAGCCCGGCCCCGGCTCACGGACTTGCCGGGCAGGAGCCCGGCAAGCGCCAAGCGGGGTGGCCTTTCTCTTTGGTTACTTTCTCTTTACTCCGGGCATCCTGCCCTCCGCCCTTCGGGCCGGCTTCGCCGTTCGCATGCGCTCCTGCGCATGCGTGGCCACGCAAAGAGAAAGTAACTCGGCTGCCGAAGGCAGACGAAAGCTCTTGCTCTCAAATGCCGTCGCGCCAAGCAAAAGCATCACGCGCGAGCGCGCTCCTACAGTGGCATTCGGCGTCTGTCGGGACGAATGAAGTGCGATGCCTGTCTTCGCCGGCATGGCGGGGAGAGGGAAAAAGTCGCGGGCATGAAAAAGGCCCGGCAGCCACCTGCCGAGCCTTTGATCCACGCCGCGCAAATCAGCCCTTCTTGGCCTTCGTCAGCAACTGATCCAGCAGCGCGATCGCCAGATCGATCTCCTCGTGCGTGATGTCGAGCGACGGCGCGAAGGTGATCACGTTCTTGTACCAGCCGCCCACGTCGAGCACGAGGCCGATCTTCTTGCCGTTGTGCGTGAGGTCGCCGGCGAGGCCGATGTCGACCATCCTGTCGAGCAGCGCCTTGTTCGGGGTGAAGCCGTCGTCGGTGCAGATCTCGGCGCGCAGCGCCAGGCCGAGGCCGTCGACGTCGCCGATTTCTTTGTGCTTTTTCTGCAGCTCGCGCAGGCCGGCGAGGAAGTGCGCGCCTTTCTTCGGCACGCTGGTCTCGTAGTCCAGCTCGTAGCCCATCTTGATGACTTCGAGGCCGAGCGAGGTGCCGAGCGGATTGGAGTTGAAGGTGGAGTGGGTGGAGCCGGGCGGGAAGATGGTGGGGTTGATCAGTTCCTCGCGCGCCCACAGGCCGGACAGCGGGTTGAGGCCGTTGGTGAGCGCCTTGCCGAACACCACGATGTCCGGCGTCACGCCGAAGTTCTCGATCGACCACAGCTTGCCGGTGCGCCAGAAGCCCATCTGGATTTCGTCGGACACCAGCAGGATGCCGTACTGGTCGAGCACCTTCTTCAGGCCCTTGAAGAAGTTCATCGGCGGGACGACGTAGCCGCCGGTGCCCTGGATCGGCTCGACGTAGAACGCGGCGTATTCGCACTGGTTGGTCTTGGGGTCCCACACGCCGTTGTATTCGGTCTCGAACAGGCGCGCGAACTGGTGCACGCAGCTGTCGGAATATTCTTCGGCCGTCATGCCCCTGGGGCGGCGGAACGGGTACGGGAACGGCAGGAACATCGCGCGCTCGCCGAAGTGGCCGAAGCGGCGGCGGTAGCGGTAGCTGGAGGTGATCGACGAGGCGCCCAGGGTGCGGCCGTGGTAGCCGCCCTCGAAGGCGAACATCAGGCTCTTGCCGTTGCGTGCGTTGCGCACGATCTTCAGCGAATCCTCGATCGCCTGCGCGCCGCCGACGTTGAAGTGCACGCGCCCGTCCAAGCCGAACTTCTTCTTCGCGTCCAGCGCCACCGCCTTGGCCAGCTCGATGCGGCTCTGGTGCAGGTACTGGCTGGCCACCTGCGGCAGCAGGTCGATCTGCTGCTTCAGCACGTTGTTGAGGCGCTTGTTGCCGTAGCCGAAGTTGACCGCCGAGTACCACATCTGCAGGTCGAGGAACGGCACGCCGGCGCTGTCGAACATGTAGCTGCCTTCGCAGGTACGGAAGATTTTCGGCGGGTCGACGTAATGCACGGTGTCGCCAAACGAGCTGTATTTCGCCTCGTCGGCCAGCAACTGGGCGTCATCGATCACCACGGAAGTGTTCTTTTCGAAAGCATTCATGGGAAGTCCGGTATCGGGGGGAGCAAGGGGGAGAGTGCAGGCCGGCGCAACTCAGGCTGCCGACAGCGCCACCGCACGTGAGCGTTCAAGCAGGCTGCCGTCGAGCAGCTGGGGCAGGAATTCGAGCGCATCCTCGAAGCCGGTGATCGGCACATAGGGAATGCCGGCGGCGCGGCAGTGCTCGATCAGCCGGTGCTTGGCGAACACGAAATCGACGCGATCCGCAGCGCAGAAATCCGAGGCGCCGTCACCGATCAGCAGTGTCCTCGCGCCGCCTTCGCGAGCCTGTGTCACGCAGGCGCACTTGCAGGTGCCGCTGCGGCAGCCATCCGCCTGGAACGGGGAGGTCAGTTGCCACTGCCTTGGCGGCTCCGCTGGCGCCAGATGGTTCGCCGCCAGCGGCAGGTCATCGAGGCCGTAACGGGCAAGAATGCGGTGGATCGCATAGTCCAGGCCATCGCTGACCACCCGCAGCGGCACGCCCAGTTCGCGCACCTTCGCCACGAAGCCCGGGAAGGCGTGGTCGATCCAGATCTCGGCCAGATGCGCGTCGAGTTCATCGCGCGTCATCTGCAACAGGTCGACCTGCCCGGCCATGCATTCGCGCGAACCGATGCGTCCGGCGCGCCACTCCTGCTCCAGCACCTCCCAGCCGGGGCGGCCGAAACGGTCGAGCAGCGAGTCGATCACGTCCTCGACGGAAATGGTGCCGTCGAAATCACACAGGATGGTCCAGCCAGACACGGGCATCACGAACTCACATGGGCAGCAATGGTGCCCAGCTTAGAAAGGCTGCCTTTCCAGCTCCTTTCCGGTCGCGGGTGCCCGCGTGGCATGTCTCTAAGCAAACCGAAAGCCGGCTTGCGTAACTTCGGGCGGCACAGACCAGCACACCTGTCTGGTCGGAGAGAAACGCATGCGCGCCCTGCCATCGTTGCTGTTCTGCCTTGCCCTGCTTGCCTCGGGCCGCGCCTCGGCGTCCGGTGGCCCGCTGGGCATCGATCATCGCATCCACTATGACAACAGCGGCATCTGGAAGCGCTCCAACCAGAACGTGCTGATCTACGGCACGATTACCACGGTGGTCGGCGGTGCGCTGGTGTTCGGCGACCAGGACAAACTGGGCGACACTTTCTGGCGTTCGGTGGATGCGCTCGCGGTGACCAGCATCGGCACAACCGGACTCAAGTACGCCTTCCAGCGCGAACGCCCCTCGCAGACCAGTGATCCGGATCGCTTCTTCGCCGGCACCCACGCACAGAGCTTCCCCAGTGGCGAGGTGGCCGCCATCTCGGCGGCGGTGACGCCGTTCATGGTGAATTACGGCCATGATCACCCGGCGGTGTACGCGCTCGCCCTGCTGCCGGTCTACGACGCCATCGCCCGGGTGAAGACCCGCGGCCACTGGCAGAGCGACGTGCTGGTCGGCGCCGCACTGGGTACCGGCGTGGGGCTGTGGGCCTCGCATCGAAACTCTCCCCTGATCATCGGCTGGCTGCCGGGCGGCTTCCAGGTCGGCTTCATCCATCATTTCAAATGATGCGGGGCAAGCACCCCGCCACGCGTCATTCCGCTGCGAGCGCGCGCCGCGCCATGGTGCCGCCTCGCCATGGCCGCTGGGTCAGCCTGATGCTCGCCATGGCGGCGGGCCTGTCCGGTTGCGCCACCTACGCCGACTTGCCACTGGGCAGCGGCGCCGGGGCGGACAGCGTGGCGCAACTCACCGCGCCGACCTCGGCCATGCCGTTGCCCGCACTGGCGACACACCGCTTCGACCCCGGCGACGGCCTCGACGTGACCGAGGTGGCGATGCTGGCGGTGGCCAACAGCCCGCAGTTGCGCGTCAAGCGCGACGAGCTGGGCATTGCGCAGGCGCAGGCCTTCGCGGCCGGCCTGCTGCCCGATCCGCAACTGGCGTTGTCGGCGGATTTTCCACGCCAGTCCGGTGCCGGCCTCAGCACGGCCTACAGCCTGGGCCTGAGCGAAGACATCACGGCCTTGCTGACCCGTTCCTCGCGCCTGGCCACGGCACGCGGCCAGGCCAGCCAGGTCAATCTCGACCTGTTGTGGGCCGAGTGGCAGACCGTGGCGCAGGCGCGGCTGCTGTTCGACCAGGTAGTGAATCTGCGCGCGCAGCAGGCGCGACTCGAGCACGAGCAGGCGGCGCTTGCCACGGTCAGCGGCTACATCCGCAGCGCGCTGCAAGCGGGCAACCTCACCTACGACAGCGCCAGCGCCGGCCTGAATGCCGAAGCCGATGTGCACAAACGGCTGGCCGATACCGCGATCGCGCTGCATCAGGCCCAAAGCGATCTGCACCAGTTGCTGGGACTGGCACCGACGGCCACGCTCGACCTGGTCGGCCCGCCTTATTTCAGCCAGCCCACGCCGGCGCAAGTGCAGGCCGCGCTTGACGACCTGCCGCGTCGGCGGCCGGACCTGCTGGCGCTGCAGGCTGGCTACCAGTCGCAGCAGGCCAAGCTGCGCAGCGCGATCCTGGCCCAGTTCCCGGCACTGAATATCGGCTTCAACACCGCACGCGACACCAGCGCGGTCTACACCAACGGGCTCAGCATCGGCATCACCCTGCCGCTGTTCGATCGCAACCGCGGCAACATCGCGATCGAGCGGGCCACGCGCCAGCAGTTGCATGACGACTATGCGGCGCGGGTACTGGGCACGCGCGGTGACATGCAGCGGATCACCCGTGACCTGGCCACGCTCGATCAGCAACTGGCCACGCTCGGCGCGCATGCGCGGCAACTGGATCAGGCGCGCGCATCCGCCGAGCGTGCCTGGCAGGCCGGCATGCTGGACTGGCCCACGTATCTGGCGATACGCGGCAACGCCCTGGGCGCCGATCTCGACCTGCGCCAGGTGCAACTGGAGCGCGCCAAACAGTCGATCGCGCTGGAAGCGCTGCTGGGCAACACCGATCTGGCCGCCACCCATCCCGCCTCCACGCAAGCATCCCCGCCATGAATCGTTTCCTCATCCTTTCCCTGCCGTGCATGATCCTGCTGGGCGGCCTGTTGCTCGGCTGCAGCAAGGCCGCGCCCGATGAAGACGAAGCGGCGGCGCCGGCGGGCGAAGTCGTGGTGACCACCGCCACGCCGACGCAACAGACCTTCCACGACAGCATCGACGCCTGGGGCAGCGCGGCGGGTGATCCGCAACATGCGCGCTCGATCAGTCTCGCCCACGGTGGCCAGGTCACCGCGCTGCAGGTGGCTGCGGGCCAGCCCGTCAAGCGCGGCCAGCCACTGCTGACGATCGCCCCGGATCCGGCGGCGCGCAGCGCCTACCAGCAGGCGCAGACCGCCCTGACCCTCGCCACGGGCGAGCTCAAGCGCACCGAACAACTGGCGTCGCAGCGGCTGGCCACGCAATCGCAATTGGCCACGGCGCGCAAGGCGCTGGCCGATGCGCAGTCGGCGCTGGACGCCCAACGGGCGCTGGGCGGCGGCGCGGCCAGCGAAACCGTCGATGCGCCGGCCGATGGGCTGGTCACCAGCTTGCAGGTCGGCCTCGGCGAACGGGTGGCGGCGAACGCGCCCTTGCTCAGCTTCACGCCCACCCAGGCCCTGCTCGCCGTGCTCGGCGTGCAGCCGGACGATGGCGCGCGGCTGCGCCCGGGGATGCCGGTGCAGTTGCAGCCGGTTTATGGCTCGCGCGAAACCTTTGTCGGCACGCTGCGCATGGTTGGCCAGTCGATCGATCCGCAGACCCACCTGCTCAACGCCCAGGTCGAATTGCCGGCCGCCGCCAGCGCCAGCCTGGTCGCGGGCGCGCCCCTGGATGCGCAGATCCACGCCGCGGATTTCACCGCATGGGCGGTGCCGCGCGGCGCCGTGTTGCACGACGAGCATGGCGACTATCTGTTTCAGGTCGAACACGGCCACGCCAAGCGGATCAAGGTGACCCTGCGCAGCGGGCAAGGCGACCCGGTGGGCGTGGACGGGCCGCTGGATGCGAAGGCCAGGGTCGTCGTGCTGGGCGTGTATGAACTCAACGACGGCGATGCGGTGCGGGAGGCGGCCAAGTGAGTCTCACCGCATGGATGCAACGGCATCGGCGCTCGCTGTTGTTCCTGGCCCTGATGCTGACGCTCGGCGGCATCGCCAGCGCCTTCCTGATGCCGGTGGCGCTGTTTCCGAACGTGGCGTTTCCGCGCGTGCAGCTGACCCTGGACGCGGGCGATCGCCCGGCCGACCAGATGGCGATCGAGGTGACCACGCCGGTCGAGGAAGCGGTGCGCCGGGTGCGCGGCGTGCGCGACGTGCGTTCCACCACCAGCCGTGGCAGCGCGGATATCGCGATCAGCTTCGACTGGGGCGCCGACATGGCCGCCGCCTTGCAGGAGGTCAACGGCGCGGCAAGCCAGGTGCTGCCGCAGCTGCCGGCCGGCACGCAGGTCTCTTCCCGCCGGATGGATCCGACCACGTTCCCGGTGCTGGCCTACAGCCTGCGCTCGCACACGCTGTCGCCCTCGGCCTTGCACGACCTGGCGGAATACCAGTTGCGCCCGCTGCTCAGCGGCATCAACGGCGTGGCCCACGTCGACGTGCAGGGCGGCGAAGTGGCCGAGTTCCACGCCGATGTCGATCCGGGCAAGCTGCGCGCGCTGGATCTGAGCCTGGCCGAGGTGTCGGCGGCGGTCAGCCATGCCGCGACGATCCAGGCGATGGGCCGGGTCTCCGATCACTACAAGCTGTACCTGCTGCTGGCCGACAACCAGCCGAAGACCGTCGATACGCTGCGCAACATCGTGTTGCGCGCGGGCCCGAACGGCATCGTGCGACTGGCCGACGTGGCTCGCGTCAGCCTGAGCCATGTGCCGCAGTGGATCCGGGTCAATGCCGACGGCCAGGACGCGGTGCTGCTGCAGGTCTACCAGCAGCCGGCGGGCAACAGCGTGCAGATCGCCGCCGAGGTGAAGCAGCGCCTGGCCGATTTCGCGCCGCAGATGCCGGCGGGGGTGAAGGTGGCCAACTGGTACGACCAGACCCAACTGGTCACCGGCGCGGCCAGCAGCGTGCGCGACGCGATCCTGATCGGCATCGTGCTGGCCGGCCTGGTGCTGTTCGTGTTCCTGCGCAATACGCGGGTGATCCTGATCGCGCTGATCGTGGTGCCGGCCGTGCTGGCGATCACCGTGCTGCTGCTGCGCGTGCTCGGCATGAGTTTCAACATGATGACGCTGGGCGGCATGGCGGCCGCGGTCGGACTGATCATCGACGACGTGATCGTGATGCTCGAACACATCATGCGCCGGCTGCACCAGGACGAAGGCGACGTGCATGAACGCATTGCCGGCGCCGCGTGGGAGTTCACCCGCCCGCTGACCGGGTCCAGCGCCGCCACCGTGGTGATCTTCCTGCCCTTGGCGTTCCTGTCCGGCGTCACCGGTGCGTTCTTCAAGGCGCTGTCGCTGACCATGGCCAGCGCGCTGATCATTTCCTACCTGCTGACCTGGGTGGCCGTGCCGTTGCTGGCCGAGCGCTTCCTCGACCAGCGTCACCTGGCGGAGCACCCGCCATCGCGTTTCACCACGCGGATGATGGACGGCTATCACCACGTGCTGGATCGCTGGCTGAAACGGCCATTGCTGATGCTGCTGCTGATCGTGCCGCTGGTGCTGGTGGGCGGTTTCGCCTACACCCGGGTGAACACCGGCTTCATGCCGAAGATGGACGAAGGCGGTTTCATCCTCGATTACCTGTCCAAGCCCGGCACCTCGCTGGAGGAAACCAATCGCCTGCTCAACCAGGTGGAGACGATCATCCGCGCCAATCCCTACGTCGACACCTATTCGCGGCGCACCGGCCTGCAACTGGGCGGCGGTCTCACCGAGGCGAACCAGGGCGACTTCTTCGTGCGCCTGAAAAGCGGCTCGCGGCCCTCGACCGAGGAGGTGATGACCCAGGTGCGCACCGCCGTGGAAAAACAGGTGCCGGGACTGGACATCGATCTGGCGCAATTGATGGAAGACCTGATCGGTGACCTGGTGGCAGTGCCGCAACCGATCGAGGTGCAACTCTACAGCGACGACCCGACCCAGCTCGACGCCACCGCTGGCAAGGTTGCCGCTGCGATCGGCAAGATCAACGGCGTGGTCGGCGTGCTGGACGGCATCAACCCGGCGGGCGATGCGCTGACCGTGCAGGTCGACCCGGCCAAGGCCGCGTTGCAGGGGCTGGATCCCACCGCGGTCACCGACCAGGTCGCCGCCGCGATCGACGGCACCGTCGCCACGCAATTGCCGGTCGATGGCAAGGTGGTCGGCGTGCGGGTGCGTTTGCCGGATGGGGCGCGCCAGCGGCTCGACCAGGTTGCCTCACTGCCGATCCGCGCCGCGGACGGCCATCTGTTTCCGCTGTCGCAAGTGGCCACGCTGCAGCAGGTGCAGGGCCAACCGGAAATCACCCGCGACAATCTCAAGCGCATGGTGGCGGTGACCGGACGCATCAGCGGGCGCAGCCTCGGCGCGGTGATCGGCGACGTGAAGAAGGCGCTGGCGCAACCCGGACTGCTGCCGAAGGGCATGTTCTACCAGCTCGGCGGCGTCTATCAGCAGCAGCAACAGGCCTTCCGCGGCCTGACCATCGTGATGCTGGCGGCGATCGCGCTGGTGTTCACCCTGCTGCTGTTCCTGTACGAAAGCTTCCGCGTGGCGCTGGCGATCCTGGCAATGCCGTTGCTGGCCTTGCCCGGGGTGTTCGCGGGACTGTGGCTGAGCGGCATCGAGCTGAACATTTCCTCGATGATGGGCATGACGATGATCGTCGGCATCGTCACCGAGGTGGCGATCTTCTACTTCTCCGAACTCAAGGATGCCGAGGAGAGCATCGCCCTGCACGGTGCCCTGCACGAAGCCGGCAAGCACCGCACCCGCCCGATCCTGATGTCCACCCTCGCCGCGATCCTGACCCTGCTGCCGCTGGCGCTGGCCATCGGCCAGGGCTCGCAGATGCAGCAGCCGCTGGCGGTGGCGATCATCTCCGGCATGTTGCTGCAGTTGCCGCTGGTGCTGCTGGTGATGCCGGTGCTGTACGCGCTGCTGCGTCGCCACGACACACCGCCCGCTGCAAACGGACCTGCGCCCGCAGGCTGATGTTCTCCGTCCCCACGCCAAGGTGACTGCCATGCAAACGCAAAGACTGCTTCGCTCCCTCGTGCCGGCCGCGCTGGCCTTGCTGCTCGCGCCGGTGGCGGGCCGTGCCGCATCGCCTGCCCCGGTACCGCGGTTGTTGTCGACTCTGCCGCTGGGTGGCGCGGGCGGCTGGGATTACCTCAGTTTCGACGCGGCGCCGCGGCACCTGTTCGTCAGCCGCGGCGATCGCGTGCTGGTGATCGATGTCGACGCGAACCGGCAGATCGGCACGGTTGCCGATACCCCCGGCGTGCATGGCATCGCGATCGCCGACGACCTGCAGCGCGGTTTCACCAGCAACGGCAGGAGCGCCTCGGTCACCGAGTTCGACCTGCGCACGTTCAAGCCGCTGGCGACCATCGGCGGCACCGGCGAGAACCCCGACGCCATCGTCTACGACGCCCCCTCGCAGCACGTGCTGACCTTCAATGGCAGGAGCCATTCGGCCAGCGTGATCGACCCGGCCAGGGACGCGGTGATCGCCACCATCGCGCTGCCCGGCAAGCCGGAGTTCGCGGTGTCCGATGGCGCCGGCCACATCTACGACAACATCGAGGACAAGTCCGAGCTGGTGGAGATCGACACCGCCGCCAATACGGTGCTGCACGTCTGGCCGCTGGCGCCGTGCGAGTCGCCCAGCGGGCTGGCCATCGACGTCGCGCACCAGCGGCTGTTCTCGGTCTGCGACAACCGCCTGATGGTCGTCACCGATGCGCGCGACGGCCACCAGGTCGCCCGCGTGCCGATCGGCGACGGCCCGGATGGAGTGGTGTTCGACGCTGCGCAGTCGATGATCTACAGCGCCAACGGCGGCAGCGGCACGATCACCGCGATCCATCAGGACGACGCCGACCACTATCGCGTCCGTGCCACCCTTGCGACCCAGGTCAGCGCGCGCACGCTGACACTGGACCCGAAGCTGCACCGGCTCTATCTCTCCGCCGCGCGTTTCGGCAGCGCGCGGCAGCCGAATGGCCGGCACACGATCGTGCCGGGCAGCTTCGCCGTCCTGACCGTGGGGCAGCCTTGACGGTTGCGGCGACCAGCCCATGCCGGCCCGCCCCCGGTGCGGGCTTCACGCGTGACGTTGCGCCTGATCGAGGGAGGGTGAGGCCGGTTCGCTGATCGCGCGCGACGACGACAACCGCGCACACCAGCGCGCGGCGGTGACCGCCACGGCCGCGGCATTCATGCCGCGGGTATCCAGCGCGGCATTGGCGCCGCCATGCGGCCCGTACTTGGCCGGATCGGTCACCGAGAACAGGCCCAGCGTGGGCGTGCCGCTGGCGGCGGCCAGGTGCATGACGCCGCAGTCGGCGCTGATGAAGCCGTCCATGCAGGAGATCATCGCGGCCATCCGGCGCAGGTTGCGCGAGTAGTACGGCGCCAGTTGCGAGCCGAGCTGCGAGCGCCCATGCGCCGCCAGCATGTCCACCAGCTGCACCTGCGGGCACAGCGACTGGAACGTGTCCACGAACTGCCGCCACCAGTCCTCGCTGTAGCACTTGGCACCGGTGGCGTTGGGGAAGATCGCCACCGTCATGTCGCGGTGCCCGCCTGCCTCGCCACGGACCCGCGCCAGTGTCTTGGCCGCCGCCTGCTTCTCGCCGGTGGTCAGGTCGAGATTGAGTCGGGGATAGTCGGCGGCGATCGTGCCGGCATACGCCTGGCGCAGCAGGAACACGCCGCGGTCGGCCAGGTGGGCAGGCCACGTCAGCGCATGCCATGCGGAGGCGGGATTCACCAGCGCATCCGGAAATCCCAGCTTGTGTCTGGCCTGCGCCATGGCCAGCGCGATCCGCCCCGACTGCGAGCCGTTGCAGGCGTCGATGGCGAGGTCGTAGCGGCATCGTCGCAGCGCGCGCAATACCCCGGCGGAGTACCAGATGTGCCGGGCGATCTTCTGCGGCAACGCGAAAACGTCGTGGACACTGAACCGGTTCGCGTACAGACAGGCCGTGGCGTGGCTGCCGAGGATGTCGATCTCCGCGCCCGGATAAAGCGTCTCGATCTCCGCGATAAGCGGGCTGATCAGCACACTGTTGCCCAGCCGGTGATTCGGGCGGCAGACCAGCACCCGATGAATGCCGGTGGTCGGCAAGCCACCCGGAGCGCATAACTGACCACCCACCTTGTGGAACATCCGGCGCAGCATCCAGCTCACCGCAACCCGTCGCCAGGCGTCTTTCGGGAGCGATCGCTTGAGCGAACCGGTGGCCGTTGGCGGCGCGGCGACGAACTGGCGGACGATAGCGGTGATGGTCATGACGCCAGCATGAGGCACGTCGCTTTCAGCTCGCTTATCGACCGGTGAGGATCTGGTTAAGGCAACGCACGAACCGTGCCCCGATGCCCGTCATTCCCGCTTTCGCGCACCGTTGTCCGGAATGAATCCGCAGGCACCCCGGCCGCTCATCGCAGCCTGCCGCACGGACTGGTTCCGGTTGACCGCTCCAGCGCGTCGTCAGGGATGCCTCAATCGTTGTCCGCGCCTTCCAGCGAGTTCTCCAGCACCTTGCCGGTCTTTGCGTCGACGCCGACCTCGTGCGTCGCCTTGGCGGAGCTGATGTCGAACGAGTAGCGCAGGCCGCTGCCGCCGGGCTCCTGCTCCAGCTCCTCCTTGACGATCTTGCCGGGATACGCCTTCAGGGCGATGTCGCGGGCATGACTCATGTCGATCTTCGCCTGCGTCTTGAGATTCGCCGGCGGGGTGGCTTGCGCCGGCAGGGTGGCGCTGGCCGCCAGCAGGGCCAGCGCGAGGGAAACAACCAGTACGTTGCGCATGTTCATTCCTTCAGTCATGGGGGAATGACAGCGTCGCCGAACAAGCTTCGTGGACGCTTAGGGATGCTCTGATCTATTCCACGCACCCGGCATGACGTCCAGAAGGCCCGCAGGGTGTGTTGCGTGGCGCAGGGCAGACTGGTCGTCTGTTCAAGCTACGCGGCGCAGCCTGCGGGCCTTCTGGACGTCACCCCATCATTTGATTCAATGCGTCGGGGCCGCACTGTATGCGCGCAGCGGTTCGCCCCAGCGTCTGGACAGACGGCCAGTCTGCCGTCGCCGCTGCGACAAACCGCTGCGCGCATACAGCGCGGTGACGGGTACGCGGAACAGATCAGGGCATCCCTGGTGCCGGCCGGATGCGGCGGTGTTCCTGCTCAACCCGGCAGTCGCCATCTTCCGCGAGGCCGATGCGGAGGGATGCCCGTGCTGCCGGCCTTCGAGGTGCTCGCGGCGGTCAGCAGGTGCACGAAGCGGGCCGCGATCACGCCGGTGCTGAAGCGCTCGCGCACGAAGGCCTCGGCCGCCACGCCCATCGGCTGCCGGCGCGACGGGTCGCACATCGCCACGATGGCGGCACGCCATGCTTCGACGTCGCCGGGCGGCAGCAGCACGCCGGTGACGCCCGGCTGCAGCGTTTCCGGAATGCCGCCGATGTCGCTGGCCAGTACCGGCAGGCCGGCGGCCTGCGCCTCCACCGAGACGCGCCCGAAGGTTTCCGGGGCGATGGACGGAAAGGCCAGCATCGACATGGCGCTGTAGTACGGGTGGATGTCGTTGACCCAGCCCGGGAAATGGTGGCGGTTGCCCAGCGGATGCGCGGCGGCGCGCTCGCGCAGCGCCTGTGCATCCGGGCCGTCGCCCAGCCACAGGCAATGCAGTCGCGGCTGCTGCGCCATCGCCGCGGTGGCGGCGTCGAACAGGGTGAAGATGCCCTTGCCCCGCTGCATCCGGCCGCAGTAGCCGAGCACGACGGGGTCGCCGAAGATGTCCAGGCTGCGCAGGATCGCGCTGCGCTGCACCGGGTCGTGCCGGCACAGCGCCATGTTCACCGGGTTGTACAGCACCTGCACCAGGCCGGGCGGCACGCCGCGTTGGAGATAGGCGCGGCGTGCGTGGCGGGACACCGCGAAGAAGCGGTGCGCCAGCCGCGGCAGCAGCCAGGCCGAGACGCGCTTCATCGGTGGCACGCGGTGGCGGAACAGCACGACCGGGATGCGCAGCAGCCGGCCGATCACGATCAGCGGCCAGTACTCCTTGCCGAAGTTGCCGACCAGCCAGTGCGGCCGCAGCTGCCGCGCAGCGCGCAGCACCGCGGCGAAGCCGCGCAGGTCCAGCGCATTGCGGAACGTGGCGCGGTGCAGTTGCACGGCGGTGTCGGCAAGCTGCTGTTCGATCAGTCCGTCGGCGGCCGTGACCACGCCGACCTCGTGGCCGGCCTCGGCCAGCGCCTGCGCCAGCGCGACGAAATGGGTGGCCGCGCCGGTATGCTCCGGGTTGGTGCCGACCAGCAGGAATTTCATGCGCGGCGATCCTCGTAGCGGGTCAGCACGCGCGCCGCGAACTGCGGCAGCAGGTGGTGCCGCGCCACCTGTATCCGCGGCAGTCGCCACAGGTCGGCGCCGGCCACGGCGCGCCCGCGGCGCGTGGTGGTGGCCGCCGCGTAGCCGGCTTCGCGGGCCACCGCGACCACGCGCTCGTCGACGTCGCCGTAGGGGTAGCAGAACTGGGTCACCGCGCAGCCGAGGCGATCCTCCAGGTCGGCCTTGCAGCCGTGGATCTCGCCGTGCAGGACGGCGTCCGTACATTGGCTGAGCCGCGGATGGCTGCGCGTGTGCGCGCCGATCTCCATGCCGGCGTCGTTCCAGCGGCGCATGTCCGCGGCGGACATCAGCGGCTTGCGGATGCCGAGCCGTTCGGCGTCCCACGTGTTGAAGCGGCCGATGCTGCCGCTGACCATGTAGATCGTGGCGCTGAAGCCGAACGACTGCAGCACCGGCAGCGCCGCGTCGAGGTTGTCGACGTAGCCGTCGTCCAGCGTGATGGCGACGACCCGTCCGCGGCGTTCGCCGCGCAGGTACGGCAATGCCGCCGACATCGACAGGCCGGCGTATCCCAGCTGCTGCAGCAGCCACATCTGCCGCGCGAATCTGGCCGGGCTGACATACAGGCTGCGGTAGCTGCGCAAGCCTGCGGGGGTTGCCGCGATGTTGTGATACATGAGCACGGGCACGATCTGGCCGCCCGCCTTTCCCGCCTTGTCCATGCCTGTTCCGCCGCACCCGGGTTTGCCCGCCACCGGCACGCATCGGCCGGGGTCATCGGCCGGCATTCTCCGGGCGGCCGGCTTTCAGCCGGCTTACGGAGGCGCAGGCTGGCGTTTCAGTGTCGTGACGGGCGCTTCGCTCAGTCGTTGCGCGGGATGCTCACGTGCACGCGCAGGCCGTGGCCGAACGGCGAATCGAGCAGCTCGATGCTGGCGCCGTGCAGCTCGGCGGCGCGCTGCACGATCGACAGGCCGAGACCGTAGCCTTCGCCGCGGCTGCTCGATTCGCGGTGAAAGCGGGCGAACACGGCGGCGCGCCGTTCGGGCGGGATGCCGGGGCCATCGTCGGCCACGTCGATGGTGGTGGTGACCACGCCCTGCGCAATCGACAACTGCACCTGGCCGCCGGCCGGCACGTGGCGCATGGCGTTCTCGATCAGGTTGCGCAGCAGCGCGGCCAGCGCGGCCTCGTGGCCCTGCACCTGCAGCGGGTGGTCGTCGTGGCTGAAGCCCAGCTCGGCGCCGCTTTCGGCGATCACCGGAGCCAGCTCCTCGATCACGTCGCTGGCCACGCGCACCAGGTCGACCGGCTGGCGCTGCTCCAGCGCGGTGCCGGATTCCAGCCGCGCCAGCGCCAGCAACTGCTCGACGCGCCGCGCCAGCGCGGCCACGTTGTGGCGCGCGCCGGCCAGGCTGGCCTCCGCTTCGGCGGGATCGCGGGTGGCCATCGCGCTCTCGATGTTGAGCATGATCGAGGCCAGCGGCGTGCGCAGCTCGTGCGCCACGTCGGCGCTGAAGCGACGCTCGCGCTCCAGTGCATCGGCGAGGCGCTGCAGTTGCCCGTTCAACGCGTCGAGCACGGGCTGCAGTTCCAGCGGCGCCCGCTCCAGCACGATCGCCTCGCGGCTGCCCAGCTTGCGCGAGGCCAGTGCGCCGGTCAGCGACTGCAGCGGGCGCAGGCCGCGCCGTACCGCCCAGCCGACCAGCAGGCCGAGCAGCGGCAGGCCGATCAGCAGCGGCAGGGCATGGTCGAACCACAGCGCGCGCAGGATGTCGTGGCGGCTGTCGTAGCGCTCGCCGGTGCGGATCACCAGGCCATCGCGCGGGTCGGACAGGGTGAACAGGCGCCAGCGGTAGCCGTCGGCGCGGATGTCGCGGTATTCGCCGTCGCCGGCTTGCGGCGCGGGCAGCGCGGCGAGGTTGGTGGTGGCCATCACCAGGCGGCCGGCGCGGTCGAATACCTGGAAGCCGACCTCGGACTCGAACGTGTGGCCGCGCCGGCGCATGGCCTGCACCGCGGGCGCCTCGATCGGTACCAACTGGCCATGCTGGCCGTGGCCGCGCAACACGTCGGGGCCTTCCTGGCCGAGGATCACCTGCAGCGTGCGGGCCGACTGCGCCAGCCGGCCGTCGGACAATTCGTTCATCTCCTGCATGATGCGCCGGAAGCTGAGCACCGCCAGCGGCAGCAGCACCGCCAGCATCACGCCGATGATCAGCCAGCGCAGCCGGCCGCGCAGGCTGGGCTGGCTCATTCGGGCTCCCGCGGGATCATGTAGCCGAAGCCGCGCACGGTGCGCACGGTGTCGTAGCCGAGTTTCTTGCGCAGCATATGCACCAGCACCTCCAGCGCGTTGTCGCCGACCACGGTGTCCAGACCATACAGCGAGTTCACCAGGCTTTCGCGGCGCACCAGCTTGCCGGCGCGTTCCAGCAGGATCTGCAGCAGGGCGAACTCGCGCCGGGTCAGTTCGATCGCCTCACCGCGACAGGTCACCTGCGAAGTGCCCAGGTCCAGCGCCAGCGCGCCGACCTCGATGCGGTTGACCGCCAGGCCCTGCGCGCGCCGGTTCAGCGAGCGGATGCGCGCGCACAGCTCGTCGAGGTGGAACGGCTTGATCAGATAATCGTCGGCGCCGGCATCGAGTCCGTGCACGCGCGCCTGCAGGCCGTCGCGCGCGGTCATCACGATCACCGGCGTGGTGACGTGGCTGCGGCGCGCCTCGACCAGCACGTCGAGGCCGTCCTTGCCGGGCAGGCCGAGGTCGAGCAGCACCAGGTCGGCGGTTTCGTCGCGCAGCGCGATGAGCGCCTCGCGGCCGTCGCGCAGCCAGCTCACCGTATAGGCGAGGCGTTCCAGCGCGCGCTGGATGGCGGCGCCGAGCTGGGCGTCGTCCTCGACCAGGATGATGTGCACGAACAGGCTCCGGTGTGGCGGCGGCCCGGCGGATTATCCGTGTGCCGGCTTAAGAAGTGCTTATGGCGCAGTCGACACGTCAAGAGCCGGTGGCTGCGCGGTCCGCGCGGAGGCGCTCGACCGGGTGCCGCCGGCAATCAGTCGGGCCCGGCCGGGCGCAACAGCTCGTCCAGCGGCTGCGCCTTGCCGAACAGCCAGCCCTGGGCAAACGCCACGCCGTGCTGACGCAGGAACTCGGCCTGGGCGTGGGTCTCCACTCCTTCGCTGATCAGCGTGAGCTTGAGCGAGCGCGCCATCGCGATGATGTGCAGCACCACTTCGCTGGTGACCGACCCGGTGCCGATGGCATCGACGAAGATCTTGTCGATCTTCAGGCAATCGGCGCGCAGCTGGGTCAATTGCGACAGGCCGGAAAAGCCGGTGCCGAAGTCGTCGATCGCCACCCGGATGCCCAGCGCATGGATGCGCGCGATCGTGCGGTTGGCGCTGGCCGGGTCGACGAAGGAGCTCTCGGTCACTTCCACGACAATGTTGTGCACGCCGATGCCGGGCGTGGTCAGCAGGCGCTGCAGGTGCTCGACGACTGCGCCGGACAGCAGGTCGCTCGGCGCCAGGTTGACGCTGATGTAGCAGCCCGGATATCGGCTGAAGAAGCGTGGCCCGTCGATGGCGACGCGGGCGAGCACGTATTCGGTGAAGCGGGCGGTCAGTCCGCAGTCGGCCGCGGCCTGCACGAACAGCGCCGGGCGCATGCCGATCTGCTTGTTGGCGGGCCAGCGCAAGAGTGCCTCGGCCCCGGCTATCGTGTTGGAGCCCAGCTCGACGATCGGCTGGTAGTACAGCACGAACTCCTGCCGGTTCAGCGCCGCCCGCAGCAACGCGGGCAGCGACGCACGCTGGCGCGCGAACATGACGATCGCGCCGACCAACGCCGCGCCCAGTGCCAGCCCGACGGGAAGCAGCAACAGGGCGAGCTCGCGCAGGCGGGAGCTCAGGTAGGCACGCGGAATCGCCGCGTAGGCGCCCACGTCGAAGCGTTCCGATCCCTGGATCGCCACCAGGTAGCCGCCGTCGTAGAAGATCGCGCGGGCCGCCTTGCCGTGCTGCTCCAGCCATGCCGGGTCGAAGTGGCCGTCACGGGCCCAGACCTTGCCGGCGCTGCGCCCGAACACGCCCTGCGCAAGGCCCGGCACGGAAGGCGTTTCGACCAGCAGGTTGTCCGGGTGAACCGCGGTGGCGTAATGGTCGCCGCTGAGCACCACGAACGGACGGCTGCCGTCGATGGAAACCCCGAAGTGCACCCGCGTGCCCTTCGGGCTCACGTACGCCGGTGGCCCCATCTGCAGGCCGTCGGCCTGCGGGCCGATGGCCGAGCAGGTGATGCGATCGCCGGAGACGTAGCCGGCCGCCTGCACGTAGTCGTAATCCAGCAGAATCCGGCGCAACTGCGCGCGTTTGGCCTCGGAGCACGTGCCGGAGGGATTCAACTCGGTCAACCGCTGATAGGCGGCCGCGGACTGTTCGCCCACCGCTTCCGTGCGATGGATGATGGCGCTGGCGATGTTCGATGCCTGGGCGCCGGCTTCCTCCATCGACTGGTGTCGGGCGATCAGCAGTGCCGCCACCAGCGGCAGGGCGATGGCCACGGTGCACAGCGTCAGCGCGATGGTGGTGGCAAACCGCCTTGGCATCGTTTCCCCTTGCCGCGCCCGTGTCGGGACGGCTCGTCGGAGCCTCGATGATGCACCAACGCTGCCGGCGTGCCTATCCGCTCATGCGCCGGCGGCACGCCTCAGAAGCGCAGGTGGACGAACAACGAGGGACCGTCAAGTTTCATGTCGAGGTTGGCGTGGTAGGCGTGCTTGCGCTGGTGCAGCACCACGCGGCTGTAGCCGTATTCGGCGCCGAAGCCAAGTTGTGGCCACGGCAGCCATTCCACGCCCAGCGCGGCGTTCACGATGTGGCCGCTGAGCCGGCCGCCGTTCTTCTTCACCCCGGCGGCGTCGGCATACATGCGCCACTGGTCGTTGAACGCATGGCGCCAGCCGAGCTGCAGCATCGGTGCCCAGGCGCCGTCGCTGGTGCCGGAGGAGACCTGCCCGACCGGCTCGCCGTTGACGCTGGCCTCGCCGCTGATGGCGGCATGCACGCGGTAGTAGGCGCCGCCCAGGCCCAGCCCGAACACGTCGTTGCCGTGGCCGAACCACCAGCGCCAGGAGGCGCTGCCGAAATCGAAGTTCAACTTGCCGCGCACCGTGGCGGCGGCCTCGTAATCGTTGCCGGCGTAGCTGATCGAGCGCGCCAGGCTCTGGCTGCGCGAGCGGTTGACGCTGTAGTAGTCGAGCGAGAAACCCTGGCTGTCGCCGACCAGGAAATCCAGTCGCGCGCGCGGCACGCGCTTGCGGTCGTTGAAGCCGAGATCGTTCTCCAGGCTGAAGTTGCCGCCGTACCGGCCGCCCGGATCGCTGACGCCGAGCGTGGTGTCGACGTGCGCGTCGTAGCCGCCCAGCCACAGGCTGACGCGATCGAGTGCAGGCGACTGCTGCGCGCCGGCGAGGCCGCTGCCCAGCGCCAGCGGCAGGAGGGCGGCGAGGCGCAGCGCGTGGCGGGGCCGACGAAGAGGTGGACAGGTCATCGATCATGTCTCCGGATGGGTGCGAGGCAACGCATGCGCGCGGCCATCCCGGGATTCCACGGGTGATGGTACGAACAGGTGGTGTGCAAGCGCCGTGCAGGGCCGTTGCCGCTTGCGCGCGGCGAACGATAGAATCGGGCGAGGAGTCCGGACGGTTCTGGCCGCCACGCTCCCAGCCCAGAGGTGAGTGCATGCGGGTGATCGCGACGATGGCCTGCCATGCCGCGCGCCTGCATGACAGCTGGTTCGAGGCGGTAGCCGTGCGTGATGCACCCGGGCGCCGGTCCGGTGACGGGCGACACCGACGATCTTTCCATCGAACGCAGTGAGCGATGCCCGACAACCTCATCCCAGGCGCCATCCTCTGCCTGCCTTTCGCGGCGGCGGCGGCGACGTGGCTGATGCGTGAGCGCGGGCACAATCGCGCCGCCTGGCTGATGACCGGCGCCGCGCTGCTCGGCCTGGCGCTTTCGTTGTGGCTGGCCCCGGCGATCCTCGCCGGCGAGGTGCTGCGCCAGATCATCCCATGGGCACCGTCGCTGGGTCTGGACCTGGTGCTGCGAGTGGACGGCTTCAGCTGGCTGATGCTGCTGCTGATCTGCGGCATCGGCGCGCTGGTGGGCGTGTACGCGCGCTACTACATGTCGCCGGACGATCCGCTGGCGCGCTTCTTCGCGCTGCTGCTGGCGTTCATGGGTTCGATGCTGGGCATCGTGATGTCCGGCAACGTGATCCAGCTGGTGTTCTTCTGGGAGCTGACCAGCCTGTTCTCGTTCCTGCTGATCGGCTACTGGCACCACGGCGCATCCGCGCGCGACGGCGCGCGGATGGCCCTGATCGTCACCTCCGGCGGCGGCTTCTGCCTGCTCGCCGGCATGCTGCTGCTGGGGCACATCGCGGGCAGCTATGAACTGGACGCGATCCTCGCTGCGGGCGAGGCGGTGCGCGCGCACCCGTGGTACACGCCGACCCTGCTGCTGATCCTGCTCGGCGCGTTCACCAAGAGCGCGCAGTTCCCGTTCCACTTCTGGCTGCCGCAGGCGATGTCTGCGCCCACGCCGGCGTCGGCCTACCTGCATTCGGCCACCATGGTGAAGGCCGGCGTGTTTTTGCTGGTGCGCTTCTGGCCGGTGCTGGGCGGCACCGACCAGTGGTACTGGATCGTCGGGGGCGTGGGCCTGGTCACGTTGATCCTGGGCGCCTACGCGGCGATGTTCGAGCAGGACCTGAAAGGCGTGCTGGCCTATTCGACGATCAGTCACCTGGGCCTGATCACCATGCTGGTGGGGCTGGGCAGCACGCTGGGCGTGGTGGCGGCGATCTTCCACATCGTCAACCACGCCACCTTCAAGTCCTCGCTGTTCATGGCCGCCGGCGCGGTCGACCACGAGGCCGGCACGCGCGACCTGCGCAGGCTCGGCGGCCTGTACCGGGTGATGCCGGTCACCGCCACGCTGGCGCTGGTGGCCGGCGCGGCGATGGCCGGGGTGCCGTTGTTGAACGGTTTCCTCTCCAAGGAGATGTTTTTCGCCGAGACGCTGGCAGTGCGCCAGGGCCCGCTGCTGGACGCGATCTCGGTGGTGATCGCGGTGGCGGCCAGCGCCTTCGGCGTGACCTATTCGATCCGCTTCGTGCGCGGCGTGTTCTTCGGTCGCATGCCCGCCGACCTGCCGCGCGAGCCGCACGAGCCGCCGCTGTGGATGCGCTTCCCGATCGGCTTCCTCGCGCTGGCCTGCCTGCTGGTGGGCGTGCTGCCGGGGCGGGTGATCGGACCCACCTTGCACGCGGCGGCCGGCGCGGTGCTCGGCGCGGAGATGCCGGCGTACAGCCTGGCGGTGTGGCACGGCCTGACCACGCCGCTGCTGATGAGCGTATTCGCCTTCGCCGCCGGCTGCCTGCTGTTCGCCAGCCTGCGCCGTCGCTTCGATACCATCGAGACGGCGCCGCTGACCAGCCGCTTCAGCGGCAAGCGGCTGTTCGAGCGTGCGCTGGCGCTGTTCGCGGCGGACTGGCCGCAGCGCATCGAGCGGCTCTATCCGAGCCGGCGGCTGCAGTCGCAGTTGCTGTGGATCGTGCTGCTCGCCCTGCTGGCCGCCGTGCTGGCGGCAACCACGGCACCGCTGGATTTTCGCCCGCACTGGTCCAGCATCGATCCGGCGTTCGCGCTGCTGTGGCTGCTCGGCGCGGCCTGCGCGATCGGCGCGGCAACCCAAGCCAAGTTCCATCGCCTCGCCGCGCTGGTGCTCAGCGGCGGCGCGGGGCTGGTGTCGTGCGTGAGCTTCGTGTGGCTGTCCGCGCCTGACCTGGCGGCGACCCAGCTGCTGGTGGAGGTGGTCACCACGATCCTGATCCTGCTCGGCCTGCGCTGGCTGCCCAAGCGCATTGCCGGGTTCACGCCCGAGGGGCGGCGCCAGCGCTTCCGTCGCCGCCGCGACATCGTGATCGCGCTGACGGTGGGCGTCGGCGTGGCCAGCCTGGCCTACGCCGCGATGATGCATCCGGTGGCCGATTCGATCTCGCGCTTCTTCCTCGAACAGGCGTACACCGAGGGCGGCGGCCACAACGTGGTCAACGTGATCCTGGTCGACTTCCGCGGCTTCGACACGCTGGGCGAGATCAGCGTGCTGGCGATCGTGGCGCTGACCGTGTTCGCCTTGCTGCGCCGTTTCCGCCCGGCCGCCGAAAGCATCCACGTACCGGAGCAACAGCGCCAGCAGACGGCGCTGGAGGCGGATGAACCCGGGCGCGCGGCGGACCATTCGCTGACCGACTACCTGATGATCCCCGGCCTGATCATCCAGTTGATGGCGCCGGTGATCCTGCTGTTCGGGCTGCACCTGTTCCTGCGCGGGCACGACCTGCCGGGCGGCGGCTTCGTCGCCGGCATCACCGTGGCGGTGGCGCTGATCCTGCTGTACATGGCGCGCGGCGCGCGCTGGGTGGAGTCGCGCCTGCGCGTGCTGCCGCTGCGCTGGATCGGCGCCGGGCTGCTGCTGGCCTTGTTCACGGGCTTAGGCTCGCTGGTATTTGGACGTCCATTCCTGACCAGTCATTTTCAGTACCTGGCGCTGCCGCTGTTCGGCCGCGTGCCGCTGGCGACGGCGCTGCTGTTCGACCTTGGCGTGTTCGCCACGGTGGTGGGCGCGACCATCCTGATGCTGATCGCGCTGGCGCACCAGTCGCTGCGGCGTCCGCGCCAGGTGTCGGCCGCCGCCGCGGAAGGGGAGGGCTGATGGAACTGGTGCTGGCCGCCGCGATCGGGATTCTTGCTGCCTCCGGCGTGTGGCTGCTGCTGCGTCCGCGCAGCTTCCAGGTGATCATCGGGCTGACCCTGATTTCCTATGCCGTGAACCTCTTCATCTTCTCCATCGGCGGCCTGCGCACCGGCGCCGATCCGGTGCTGCACGAGGTGGCCGGCAACGTCGCGCAGTACACCGACCCGCTGCCGCAGGCGCTGGTGCTCACCGCGATCGTGATCGGTTTCGCCACCACCGCGCTGTTCCTGGTGGTGCTGCTGACCTCGCGCGGGCTGACCGGCAACGATCACGTCGACGGCGAGGACGGCACGCCGTGAGCCAGCACCTGGTCGTCGCGCCGATCCTGCTGCCGCTGCTCATTGCCGCGCTGCAGCTGCTGGTGGGCGAGAAGCGCCGGCGCACGGCGCTGGCGCTGAGCATCGCCTCGTGCGTGGCGCTGGTGCTGCTGGCCGCCGCGCTGCTGCTGGAGGTGTCCGCCGACGGCGCGCTGGCGGCGGTCTACCGCATCGGCGACTGGCCGGCGCGCTTCGGCATCGTGCTGGTGGCGGACCGGCTTTCCGCGCTGATGGTGCTGCTCACCAGCGTGCTGGCGCTGGCGTTGCTGCCGTATGCGCTGGGTCGCTGGCAGCATCGCGGCGGCCATTTCCAGCCGCTGCTGCAGTTCCTGCTGATGGGCTTGAACGGCGCCTTCCTCACCGGCGACCTGTTCAATCTTTTCGTGTTCTTCGAAGTGCTGCTGGCGGCGTCCTACGGCCTGGCGCTGCACGGCTCCGGTGCGCGGCGGGTCAGCGCGGGGCTGCATTACATCGCGGTCAACCTGACCGCCTCGATGCTGTTCCTGCTCGGCGTCAGCCTGATCTTCGGCGTCACCGGCACGCTCAACATGGCGGCGCTGGCCGAGCTGATCCCGCACGTGCCGGAGCGCACCCGCGCGCTGCTGCATGCGGGCGCGGCGCTGCTCGGCGTGGCGTTCCTGATCAAGACCGCGATGTGGCCGCTCGGCTTCTGGCTGCCGCGCACCTACGCGGCCGCGGCGCCGGCGGTGGCCGCGATGTTCGCGCTGATGACCAAGCTCGGCATCTACGTGCTGCTGCGCCTCGGCCTGCTGCTGTTCGGCGCTGGCGCCGGGCCCGCCTCGGCGCATTTCGGCAGCGCGTGGATGCTGTGGGGCGGCATGGCCACGCTGGTGGCCGGCACCATCGGCATGCTGGGCGCGCGCGACCTCGGCAAGCTGGCAGGCTACAACGTGGTGGTCTCCGCCGGCACCCTGCTCGGCGCGATCGGCCTGCAGCAGAGCGCGGTGACCGCCGGCGCGCTGGCCTACCTGGTGATCTCCACCCTGGCGATCGCCGCGTTCTTCCTGATTGCCGGCCTGCTCGCCTCCGACGGCGACGACGATACCGACGACACGCTGAGCCTGGAACCGTACGAGCAGCCCGGCGAGACCCCCGCGAACGAAAGCCTGTACGCGCAGGAGGACGAGAGCCGCGTGGTGATCCCGGCGCCGATCGCGATGCTGGGCCTGAGCTTCTCGGCCTGCGCGGTGCTGCTGGCGGGGCTGCCGCCGCTGTCCGGTTTCCTGGCCAAGTTCGCCCTGCTGGCGCCGATGCTCGATGACGCCGGGCGCGGCGCGCAGCTGCTGTTCGCGCTGGTCGTGGCGGCCGGTTTCTGCACCGTGACCGCGCTGTGCCGCGCCGGCATCCAGATCTTCTGGGTCGAGCCGGAGCGGATCTTTCCGAAGGTGCGCCTCACCGAGAGCGTCTCCGTCGCGCTGCTGCTGGGGCTGTGCCTGCTGCTGACGGTCTGGCCCGAGCGGCCGCTGCACTATTTGCGCGACACCGCCGCGCAGCTGCATGCGCCGGGCAACTACATCCACGCCGTGCTGCCGGGCGCCGAGGTCGCACCATGATCCGCCGCTGGCTGCCGCATCCGCTGCTGTCCGCGCTGCTGGCGCTGATCTGGCTGATCTTCAACCAGAGCGTGTCGCCCGGCACCGTGCTGCTCGGCATCGTGCTCGGCATCGTGCTGGGCCGGATGCTCGACCTGCTGGACCCGCCCAAGGCGCGGCTGCGCAACTATCCGTTGCTGCTGCGCCTGTTCGTGCGCGTGGTGCTGGACATCGTGCGCTCCAACCTCGCGGTGGCGCGCATCGTGCTGTTCAACAAGCGCCCGTTGCACTCGGGTTTCGTGGCGATCCCGCTGGAGTTGACCGACCATTACGGCCTGGCCGTGCTGTCGTGCATCATCACCTCCACCCCCGGCACGATCTGGGTCAGCTACGACTCCGACGCCAACATCCTGCTGATCCACGTGCTGGACCTGGTCGACGAGGCCGGCTGGATCGACTCGATCAAGCAGCGCTACGAACGCCCCCTGCTGGAGGTTTTCCAATGAGCCACGAACTGCTCGACGTGTCGATCCGCGCGGCGCAGATTCTGCTGCTGCTGGCGATGGCCTTCTCGCTGATCCGCATGGTGCGCGGCCCGCGCGCGCAGGACCGCGTGGTGGCGCTGGACGCCCTGTACGTCAACGCGATGATCCTGCTGCTGACCATCGGCATCCGCAGCGGCAGCATGCTCTACGTCGAGGCCGGCCTGATCATCGCCCTGCTCGGCTTCGCCAGCACGGTGGCGCTGTCGAAATTCCTGATGCGCGGGCAGGTGATCGAATGAGCCATCTCGACGCCCTGCCGCCATGGGCAGCCATCATCGTCGCCGTGCTGATGCTGCTCGGCGCGCTGTTCGCCTTCGTCGGCTCGCTCGGCCTGCTGCGCCTGAAGAACTTCTACCAGCGCGTGCACGCACCCACGCTGGGCACCACGCTGGGCACGTTCTTCATGCTGGCCGCCTCGATCACCTGCTTCTCGGTGCTGCACGGCCGGCCGATCTTCAATGAAATCCTGATCGGCGTGTTCCTCACCCTGACCACCCCGATCACCCTGATGCTGCTGGTGCGCGCCGCGCTGTACCGCGACCGCGAGGAAGGCTCGCAGGACGTGCCGCAGGTTACGCGAGAGGACTGAACGCGCGCGAGCCGCCACGCGGCGTGGCTGATGCGAACGTGCCGGCCCTGCGATCCGATGCCGCGGCGAACCGCTTGCAGCATCCGCTCGAACACCACCTGTCGTTTGGCCTCGTCACGCGCGATCCTGCGTGTGACGAGGCACGCCATGGTCATGCATGCAATCGTTTTTCGAGATCGGGCACCGGAACGAACACGAAGGCCTTTCCTTCGCGGGATTGGCGCAGGAATCCTTCGGCCGCCAGGGCAAGCAGGTCGGCCCTGGCGGTCTGGTATGACGTGCCGTGGCTGCTGCGGTGCATCTCGATGGTGAAGACCTTTCCCGGGTTCTTGAGGGCGTTCAGCAGAAGCGCTCTTTGCCTGTGGTTGATCTGGTGAGCCAACGGGCTGCCGGGTCTGAGCAGCGCCGCGGCGGCTGCCTGCTCATTCTGTTTTCGGGTGATGTAGCGATGAACGCCGTCGATGGCTTCGAGAATGGCGGTCAGCTGGTGAGCCACGAAATAGGTGGTGTCCCCCTCGTCAGTCTCCGTGTACAGGTATGACCGCATGTATTGGGCGGGCGCCCGTTTCAGGATGCTCGATATCGACAGATACTCCGCCATCCAGAAACCCGATCTCAGCAGCGACCAGTAGAACAACGTCCTGGCGGTCCGGCCATTTCCGTCGACGAACGGATGGTCGTAGCCGATCTGGAAGTGGATCAGGATCGCCCTGACCACCGGATGCACGAAGTGCTCGCCGTCGTCCGACTGGTTGGCGAAGTCGCAAAGGGACTGCAGGCGCTGCTCGAGCTCCCGTGCCGGTGGAGGCACGTGGAGAACGCGACCGGTCTCGTCCTCGATGACGATGTCTTCCGAGGGCAACCGGAACCTTCCCGCGCATCCCTCGTCCTCGAGCGTTCCGTCGGTCAGTTTGCGGTGGATCTCGAAAACCGCCGCAGGGGTCAGCGGCCGCTGCCTCCATGCTTTCAGTTCGCGCATGGCCAGGTAGTTGTTGTAGATCATGCGTTCGCCGTAATCACGCGGCTCCCGCCCACTGCGAAGCATGTCTTTTGCGACTTGGGTGGTCGTGGCAGCTCCCTCAAGCTGCGACGAAGTCATCGCTTCTTCCATCAGGGATCGAACGAGGTAATGTTCGCGGGTGACTTCTGATTGAGATGCCTCCTGGCCACGAAGCGCGCCAGCGGCATCACGGCCAATCAGGAACAGGTTTCGCTGGATGCTGTCACTCAGAACGACGGTGAATGGGTTGCCCGCCTTGTCCTTCAACGGCATTTCCTGGCGCAACCCGCGGCGCGCCATCTTGATTCCCAGCCACCATTCTTCAGGCGTCAGGTTCTCGGGTGGCGTGAGATGGCGCAGCTGATCCCAGTGCTCGTATCGTCCCTTGACCTCGGGGCCAAGCTTGGCGAGAAGTATCTTGCGGACGTCGGAACGCTCGAACAGGTCGCCGAACGCCGGGGGTGGCATGGGGAGTTTCATGGGGCACCTGTCAATTTGCTACTAATTGATAGCGTAATTAGTAGCAAATTGACAGTGCCATGCGCCGGCTTCGCGACGGGCCGCCCGTACGCCATGAACCCGGAGCGGGCGGTACCTCCTCCACCCGCAATATGTACGAGCCCACGCTTGTGGTGTGCAGACCCGATAGCCGACGAGGGTGGTGGTGATCAGCCTGCTTGGGCGGCGGCTGCCATCGGGGCCGGGCACCTGGGCGCCGAAGGCCGGCTGGCCTTTGGTGTGCGTGACACCAGTTCGAACTGCCGGCCCGCGCTGTACCGCGACCGCGAGGAAGGCTCGCTGGAGGTGCCGCAGCCGACGCGAGAGGGCTGAACGCGGCAGGGCCGATGCGAAGCTGGCCCTGCCGCGAACCGGCGCGGCGATTACAGCGTGCGCTCGAACTCCTTCACCTGGCGCTGCGCCTCGTCGCGGGCGATGCCGTAACGCTCCTGCACCTTGCCCACCAGGTATTCGGTGTTGCCCTCGGCACGGGTCAGGTCGTCGTCGGTCAGGTCGCCCCACTTGGCCTTGATCTTGCCGGTGAGCTGTTTCCAGTTGCCTTGGATGCGGTCGTTGTTCATGTGTGTCGACTCCGTGTTGGGGACTCGCGGCGGGGGCTTCCGGGGGAAACCCTCCCGCGCCACCCACTCTCCGGAATCCGTGTGAGCGGCGGGTCGTCAGTTCGTGTAGAGGGAGCGGGGGCGTTCATGATGGGCAGGTCGCGGGTGCGCCTGCCGCGCCGGATCAGCGTTTGCCGAATGCGCTGTCGGCATCGTCCTCGAGCGCGGCGATCACGGCGGCGGTGTCCTGGTCCAGCACCGGCGCGGCAAACGGCGCCGGTCCCGGCGTGCGGCCGAAGCGGATCGACTGGGCGACGCCGCGGTAACGGCCCACCAGCGGGTGCTCGAAGGTGTCGATGATGCCCTGCGATTGCACTTGGGGGTGGTCGAACATGTCCTCGATCCGTCGCGCGGCGGCGCACGGTACCTCGTCGCCGAACAGGTCCTCCCATTCCAGCGCGCTGCGCGCGGCGAGCGCCGCGTGCAGTTGCGGCAGGATCTCGGCGAAGTGCTGCGCGCGCTTGCGCACGGTGTCGTAACGCGGATCGTCGGCCAGCGCGCCGAGGCCGGTCTTCGCGCACAGCGCCTTCCAGAAGCGCGCCGTGTTGGCCGAGATGTAGATCCAGCCATCGCGCGTGGGGTGGATGCCGGTGACTCCGCCGGAGCGCATGTCGCGGCCGATGTCGAGCGACTCGCCCTCGGCCCAGATCATCCGCGCCGACTGCATGGTCAGCGCGCTGCGCAGCAGCGACACGCCGACGAACTGGCCCAGGCCGCTGCGCTCGCGTTCGTACAGCGCCGACGACACGCCGGCGGCCAGCAGCGCCGCGGCGTAGTAGTCGACCACCGAGCCGTAGATGATCTCCGGCGGCCCGCCGCGCTTGCCCTGCAGCGTGCACATGCCGGTCATGGTCTGCAGCACCTGGTCGTAGCCGGCCTTGTCTTTCAGCGGGCCGCTGTCGCCGTAGCCGGTGATCGCGCAGTAGACCAGCCGCGGGTTGATCAGGCTCAGCTGCTCGTGGCCGATGTGCAGGCGCTCGGGCACGCCGGGGCGGAAATTGTGTACCAGCACGTCGGCATCGCGTACCAGCTTCAGCAGTGCGGCGTGGTCGTCCGCACGCTTGAGGTCGAGCACGATGCCGCGCTTGCTGCGGTTGACGCCGAGGAAGGCGCGGCTCTCGCTGGGAAGCGTGGAAGGGTACTGGCGCAGGTTGTCGCCGCTGGGCGGCTCGACCTTGATCACGTCCGCGCCCTGGTCGGCCAGCAGCGAACAGGCGTATGGCCCGGCGATGTAGGCGCTCAGGTCCAGCACGCGCACGCCGCCCAGCGGGCCGTGGCGGGCGGCGTTCGACTCAGGCGGGGAGGTTTCCATGCGCGATGCATCCATCGGGATCGGGGTGGTTGCTGCGGGCCACTGTGCACCATGCCCCGGCGGGGAAACAGGCGGGACGGCTATGTTCTGGCGCCACAAATTCTTGTGTGATGCGCGCGGCCCGGCGCGCTGGCGGCGTCATCCGGCGGGCTCAGGTGCCAGCGGCAGCCAGCTCAGCCGCCAGCTACCGTCGACACGGCCACCGGCGGCGAAGTACGGCGTGAATTCCAGCGGTGCGCGATAGCCCGGGTCCAGCACGATGCGCGGCGCGCTGTCGCCCGCTGCGGGTTGCAGCGCCAGCCATTGCGCGCGCGGCGCGTCGGGCAGGCGCAGGGTTTCCTCGACCTTGAAGCCGTCGACCAGTCCCGTGGCATACACCAGCGGGCCGCAGGTGATGGCGGCGTACTCGAAGTGCAGCACTTCCTGGCGCACTTGGCTGCCGTCCGGTGCGCGCGACTCCTGCACGTTGCGGTTGATCGCGCGATGCAGCTGCGGCCGCATCGGAAAATGCGCCAGCAGTTCATCGCCGTCGCGCCATTCCCGTTCGAGCATGGCGTAATGTCCCGGCACCAGGGCGACGCCGGCATCCGCGCCGTTGATCGTGAGCGTGGCGTCCGTGGCCCACGACGGGATGCGCAACTTCAATGCGAAGTGCGCCGGGCGCGACATGGCGAGGCGCAGGCGGATATCGCCGGGATACGGCCAGGCAGTGTCCTGCACGATACGCAGCTCGCTGCTGGCGAGTTTGAACCCCGCTTCGCCGGGGCCGTAGAGGTTGACCGCGATACTGCCGTCGACAGCTTGCCGGTAGGCAAGGGCAGGCAGCTCCTCCAGCGCCATCGCGCCGCTGGACTTGCAGCAGCGCCAGTAGGTGGTGTGCACGCGGCGGCCGTTCGGGAACACGTAGTAGCACCAGTCCTCGCCGTTGGGCGCCTGCGCGCCGAGCAGGTCGTTGTACGCGGTGCGTTCGATCTCCTCCGCGTAGCGCGTCTCGCCGGTGATCGCCAGCAGCTCCCGGTTCAACTGGATCCACGCCAGCGACGAGCAGGTTTCCACGTAACCGTAAGGGCTGAACACGCCAGCCGGGTTGAACACCTCGCGCGAGCGATGGCCCACGCCGCCCCACGGCCCGCCGCCCAGGGTGAGGTGGTGCTCGCGGATGCTGCGCCAGGCGTGCTCCACCGCGCGGCGGTAATCCGCGTTGCCGGTGGCACGATGCAGCTTGGCCAGGCCGACCAGGTTCCACGCCAGCTGATAGGCCTTGCCGGTGGCGATGGTGGAAACGTCCGCGCCCTCCAGCGCACGCGTGAGCAGCGCCAGCTCGGGGTGGCCGTTCGCCTGCTGCAGCACGCGCTGCGCCAGTTCGAGATAACGCGGTTCGCCGGTGGCGAAGTACAGCTCGGTGGCCGGGTCCATCAGCACCGTCGCCGACAGGCCGTGGTGGTTGCCCAGCTCGGTGATGTCGATGCCGCCGTCGGTCAGTGTGTGCCGGCACAGGTCGCCGATCCGGCGCGCGGCGTCGAGGTAGTGCGGCGCGGGGAAGTGCCGCTGCACTTCGAGCAGGCCGAGGATCAGGTAGGCGTGCGTCCAGATGTCCCAGGTGCGCACGCTGGGGGCGCCGTCCCAGCTGGCCGGCTTCGGCGGCTGCGGGCGCATGAAGCGGTGATCCGGCGCGTAGGTGCCGAGGTAGCCGTCGGTCTCCTGGATCGACACCAGGTAGTCGGCGACGCGCAGCACGCTCGCGCGCAACGCGGCATCGCCGCTGCGCGCGGCCGCCTTCGCCGCGGCGACCAGCCACTTGCCGGCGTGCTCGCCGTACCAGTCGCCCTCGCGGTTCTCGTTGCGCCGCTCGGGCGCGAACAGCGCGATCGCGGGGCTGTGTTCATCGACGATGAAATGCGCGAGCCGGCCGCGCAGGTTGGCGGCCAGCGCCTCGCCGAGCAGGCCGCCGAGCTGCACGCGGGTCGCCGCTGCTTCGCTCATGCTGCATCCACCACGCAGCGGAAGCCGACGCTGCCGGAGCGGTCTTTGCACGGCGCCATCAGCAGGTACTTGCCGTGCTGGTCGAGCCGGTACGCCTGCGGGAAGTACCAGTGCGAGGTCTGCGGCTGGTAGCTGCTGCCGCCGCGCAGGATCGCGGCGCGGGTGTGCGCGTCGGCGTACTCGTCGGTCCATTGCCAGACGTTGCCGACCAGGTCGAGCGCGCCGAACGGACTGGCCGCGGCGGGATGCGCGTCGACGTCGTCGGGCGCGACCAGCGTGCGGCCGCGGTTGATGGCGGGGACCATGGTTTCGTCCCAGTCGTTGCCCCACGGGTAGCGCCGGCCGTCGCGGCCCTGCGCGGCGACCTGCCATTCCCATTCGTGCGGCAGGCGCTTGCCGGCCCAGGCCGCGTAGGCGCGAGCGTCCTCGATCGCGACCCAGGTCACCGGCTTGTCGTCCCAGCCCGGCGGCGGCGCGCCATCGCGCCAGTGGCGCAGGAAGTTGTGCGGGTCGCGCGGGCGCCAGCCGCTGGCGTCGAGGAAGGCGCGGAATTGCGCGTTGGTCACCGGCGTGCGGTCGATGAAGAACGCCGGCATCGACATCTGGTGGCGATGGCCGCGGCGCGCGCTGTCCTCCCACGGGTACTGCACGTCGTTGCCTTCCCAGGTCTGGCCCTCGATCTCGACACCGCCGACCACGAAGTCGAACGTGCCGGCGGGAATCGCCAGCATGCCGGGCGGTGCTTCGGCAGCGGGGCGGGTGGGCGCGATCGGCACCAGCTGCTGCGGCAGCGAACGCCACTGGGCCGACAGCGACTGCAGCAGCACGGACGAGAGTTCGCGCATGCGGGCGAGGAAAGCGTCGAGGCCGTCGAGCGCGGCGCCGGGCGCGAGCGCCAGCAGCGCGCCGAAGCCGCGGCCCTCCAGTGCGAAGTCGAATACCGCGCGATCGCCGTCGAGCCGCGGCTGCAGCGGCACGCCGTGCCAGGCGTCGTAATACTGCGTGCCGTCGCGATACGGCAGCGCGATCTGTTCGCCGGTCACCGCGTATTCGTTGCGGTTGACCAGGGTCCACAGCGTGTAGCCCGAAGTGGGAAAGCGGCTGGCGAACACGCCGGCCTGCAGCGTGCGCTCGTACGGTCGCCAGTCCAGGCTGACCATCGCCGTCGCGAACTGGCGTTCGATCGAAGCGATCCGGCGCAGCGCTTCGGCGTCGCGCGGGGTGAACTGGTTCCAGATGCCCCAGATGTTTTCCCAGGCGTTGTAGCCGATACCGTTGAAGAAGATGTACTGCAGGTCGTGGTTGCGATCGCGGCCCCAGCGGTTCTCGTAGTTGATCATGTGGCGCGGCTCCAGCCACTTCCACTTGGCCACCGGCGGGATCGCCTCGTTCGGCGCCTTCTTGCCCCAGCTCTGCACGTTCCAGATCAGCTGCTCCTCGGCGCTGATGGTGGACTCCGGCTGCAGCACCACCGGGCAGCCGAGCGCGTCGCAGGCGTCGAAGAACGCGCGCGGCACGCCGTTGTAAGTGTCGCCGTTGATGCCGTCGGCGCCGACCGCCTTGACCAGTTCGGCGATCGCCTGCCAGTCGTTCTGTTCCGTCTCGCGCGTGCCGTGGTCCCACGGCATGGTGGGCAGGAACACGCGCACGCCGCGGCGGTGGAAATCGTCCACCGCACTTTTGAGACCATCGAGGCCGCCGGGCAGATCGTGCGCGAGATCGGTCTTGTTGCGGTCGTCGATGCCGATGTTGGGATAGACGAACCAGAGCAGCACGCTGTCGATGCCGCCGAAGCGCGCTTCGAGATCGTCCAGGTAGCGGTCGACGGTGTACTTGCCGGCCACTGGATCGAAGAAGTAGCGATCCTCCACCATCATTTGCGCATGCACGAAGTTGCGCTGCGCCCACTGCAACTCCGGGCGGCGATAGTTGGCATCGTCGTAGCCGATGCGCACGAGGTGCTCGCGGCGCCAGTCGGTCAACTCGCGCACCCAGTCGTCCGCGCTGCCGTCGACATCCATCTTCCAGTGGCCGATCTCGGCGAACGGCCAGCCCGGCGCCTTGCCCGGCGTGGGCAGGTAGCGGCCGATGGTGACGTGCGAGAACTTGTACTCGTGCGTCACGCGCGCGGCGGGCGTGGGTGCCTCGGGGGAGTCGCGGTCGGTGCTCATCGGTTGCTCGGTAAAGCCGTGCGTGGTGAAGTCATGGCAGCGCCTGGTAGACCAGATCGTAGAAGTTGCGGCTGATCCGCGGCAGGTCCTTGCCGCCATCATCGCGCGGCAGGTGCTGCAGCATCAGGATCGCCAGCAGATGCTCGTGCGGATCGATCGTGTAGTAGGTCGAGGCCGCGCCGCTCCAGCCGAACTGGCCGGGCGAACCGAGCTGGCCGCGCCGGGCCGGATCGAGCACCACATAGCCGCCCAGGCCGAAACCCTCGGCGTCGCTGAACTGGGTCACCGGCGGGTCGAGCATGGTGAGGTGGTTGCGCAGCATCAGCTCCACCGTCTTGCGGCCGAGCAGTTGGTGTCCGTCCAGCGTCCCGCCGTCGAGCAGCATCTGGGCGAAGCGGGCATAGTCGCCGGCGGTGGAATACAGGCCGCCGGCGCCGCTGTCGTAGGCGTTGAGCGGCTCGCCGGGATGCCGTGCACTGGTGGTGTCGGCGATCTCCAGCTTGCCGGCCGCGCTCATCCGGGTGAGGTCGACCACGCGCGCGCGCTGTGCCGCCGGCACGCTGAAGCCGGTGTCGTGCATCGCCAGCGGCTCGAAGATGCGCTGGCGCAGGAAGCGGTCGAACGATTGCCCGGAGACCACCTCGACCACCCGCGCCAGCAGTTCCAGCGAGGCACCGTCGTAGCCGAAGCGCGTGCCGGGGTCGGCGGCCAGCGGCACGCGGCTCATGCGTTCGGCGAAGCCGCGCAGGTCGCTCGCGCCGTGCGGGTCGATGCGCTCCATCAGCGTGACCGCTTGCTCGTCGCCCTTGACGCCAGCCGGATAACCCGCGGTATGGGTGAGCAGCGCATGCAGGGTGACGGGCTTGTCCGCTGCGCGCAGTTTCGGCGCGTCGGCGGTGCCGCCGACCATCACCTGCGGCGCCTGGAAGCCCGGCAGGTAGCGCGACAGCGGATCGTCCAGGGTGAGCTTGCCTTCCTCCACCAGCATCATCACCGCGACCGAGGTCACCGTCTTGGTCATCGAGTAGATGCGGAAGATCGCGTCCCTGCGCATCGGCTCGCGCCGCGCCAGGTCGCGATGGCCGTAGGCCTGCCAGTCCACGATGCGGCCGTTGCGAGCCACCAGGGTGACGCCGCCGAGGTAGCCGTCAGCGCCGGTCGCCCTGTCCATGAAGTCGTGCAGGCGCTGCAGGCGCACCGCCGAGACGCCTTGCGTGTCGGCACGGGCCGCAGGCAGCGGCGCCGCTGCCCGCGCCGGCAGCACGGTGGCCAGCAGGCAGGCGACCACCAGCACGGCGCGAAGGCGGCTGCCGGATCGGGTGTTGGCGTCGGCTCGGCTCATCGAGGTCTCGCCGGCCGCGGCATCCCGGGGGAGGGACGAGGATGCCGCGGCCCGTATGGCGTCACGTTCCCGCCGGATCAGAACGTGATCGTATACGTCAGCGAGGTGACGCGGCCGCGACCGGACCAGTAGTTCTGGTAGCCGACCACCTGCGAGGTGCTGAGGACGTAGAACTTGTCCAGCAGGTTCTCCACGCCGAGCGAGAGCTGGCCGTAACGCGGGAAGGCGTAATTCACGCCCAGGTTGAACAAGGTGTAGCCGCTGGTGTGTTCCTCGTAGCTGTAGGTGGCGCCGTCGTAGGCGCGGGTGTCGCTGCCGGACACGTGGCGGCCGAACAGCGAGGTGAAACCGAGGTTGGCGTCGGCGTTGGGCAGGAACTTCCAGGTGATCGAGCCGGCCAGCTTGTCCGGGCTGATGTCGAAGATGCCCAGCGGCTTGTTCATGCCGCCGGCCGGGTACAGGCCGCCCGGGCTGGCGGCCCAGAACGCGGTCTCGCCGGTGATGTGCGAGTAGACGCCGCTCACCTTCCACTGCTCGTCGAAGCGCCATTCGCCGGTGAGCTCGGTGCCTTCGATGCGTACCGGTGCGCGCGACAGGATGTAGTCGTTCGAGTTCGGGTCGACCGCCAGCGAGGAGCCGAACGGCGACTTGGAGATGTAGTGGGTGGCGCCGAACGCAGCGTGCTCGCCGTGCCAGTTGAAGCCGAACTCGGTGTTCTTGTAGATGATCGCGGCCAGGCCGCTGATGCGGTCGACGGACTGCCCCGGCACGCTGATGTTGCGCAGCGGGATGCCGATGTTGGGCAGGGTGAAGCCCTCGCTGTACGAGCCGAACACCGACCACTGGCTGCCGATGCGCCAGATTGCGCCGAAGTTTTTCAGGTTCTCGGTGTACTTCACGCCGCCGCCTTCCACGAACACGCTGTTGCGGTAGGGCGTGGTGGTGTAGTCGTTGACGTGCAGCTTGTCGTCCTCGCGGCGGAAACCGGCGCTCAGCGTGATCGGACCGATGTCCCAGGAGAGCTGCCCATAGGGCGCCGTGCTCTTGTAGTGCATCGGCGGCACCCAGATGCGATTGGTCAGCGCCAGCCGTTGCTGCGCTTCGTCCTTGACCACGTCCACGCCCACCTGCAGCTGCAGGCCCGGCACGGTGAACAGCTCGCCGCGCGTCCATGAGGTGCGCAGGCCGCTCTTCTTCGAGGTGATCTCCGACTGGTCCCAGATCCGCTGGTCGTCGGGGACGGGCGGCGCGATGAGCTGCTTGTCGTCGCCGTCCTCCGGCAGGAAGCGCATCGCCTGGTCGGCATGGTAGGCAGTGGCCACCAGCGAGCCGCCGAGGAAGTCGCTGTTGCTGTACTCGACGCTGTACTGCTCGAAGTCGTTGAACGCGTCCAGCGAGCCGTGCAGGTGGCCCTTCTCCGAGGTGTTGGTGAACGGCACGGCGCACGGCGGGTCGTCGGTCGGGCCGCGGCAGCCCAGCACCTGGACATAGTCGCCCTTGCCCTCGATCTTGAAGTGGCTGTAGGTCGCCTGCAGCCGCTGCGTGTCGCCCTGGCCGAAGTTGACGCCGCCCTTGAGGAACAGGTTCTTCGAGGTGGAGTCGGCCACCGAGCCGCTGCCGCTCAGGCCGATGCGGCGCCCGTTGCCGTCGTAGGTGATGCCGCGGTCGAGGTAGGAGGCGGCGACCAGCAGGTCGTACGAACCCTGCTTCAGCGCGTACGTGCCGCCCACCTTCCAGCCGCCGCTGTCGCGCGGGCCCTGGGTCTGCAGGCGGGTGCTGAGCGTGGTCTCGCTGCCTTCCTTGTCCGGCACCTTGGAGATGTAGTTGATGATGCCGCCGGCTGCGCCGATGCCTTCGGAGGCGGACGGGCCGTTGATGACCTCGACGCGGCCGATGATGCCCATGTCGGTGAAGGTGGCGTTGCGCGAGCCGTCGCGCAGCGGCGAGCCCTGCGGGATGCCGTCGAACAGGCGCAGCGGAATGCGGCCGCGCAGCGTCTCGCCGCTGCTGCTCATCATCTGCGACGACTCGGCGTAACCCGGGACGGTGCGCGTCAGCACGGCGGTGGCGTCCTCGGTCACGGTCAGGGTCTGCTGGATCTCCTCCTTGGTCACCACCGTGATCGCGCCGGGGATCTCGTCCACCGCCTTGGGGCTGCGCGTGCCGGTGACGATGACCTCGCCCAGCTCGGTGGCCCGCTTCTTCGCCGACTTCGCTTGGTCGTCGGAGGACGTGGCGGCCTGGTCCTGGCCAGACGGAGCCCCGTCACCCGTGCTCGCGGCAACCTGGGCGGACGCATCGGCGGCGAGGGAGTAGACCAGCAGGATGCCGCTTATTGCTACGCAAAGTGGTTTGATCATGGCCTGTCTCGTGATGGTTCAGGTGGCCGCGAACGAAGCTCGCGGTGAACGCGCCGTCTCTGCCCGCGCACCATCGCGGTGCGCGTCCCGGTCGGTAGCCGTATTCCCCTCCCGCCGTGCAGATCCTCATGCGCGAGGCTAGGCGTTTGCCGGCGGACGTGGAACCGTCGCTGGCTATCTTCAGAGGCTAGCTTTTGTTGCTTGAGCAAGGCGGGCCGTGGCCCGGCTCAGCCCCGGCCGGCGGCCTGCCGCTGTTGCATGGCCTGGCGGCTTTCCTGCAACAGCACGGTGACCAGGCGCACGCGCACGCTGGAGCGTGACCACACGATGCCGATGCGCCGCGGCACCGTGGGCGCCGGCAACGGGATGCGCGCGAGCTGCACGCCTTCGGGCCACGGGTGCGCCCAGTCCGGCACCAGCGACACGCCGAGGCCGCGGTCGACCATCACCGCGATCGCGTTGAGTGCGTTCAGCTCGAAGCGCTCGTGCGGCACGATGCCGTGGCTGCGCAGGTACTCGTCGGCCTGGCGGCCGCCCCACTGGTTGCGGTCGTAGCGGATCAGCGGCTGCGTCGCCAGCAGTTCGTGCGGGTCGCGTTCGGCCATGCTCTTGGGCGCCAGCACGATCAGCGGCTCCTCGCGCAGCAGCAGCCATTCGCAGGTCTTGGGCAGGGCGAACGGTGCCTGCAGCACCATCGCCGCGTCGAGGTCGCCGGCTTCCACCGCGCGGTAGAGCTCGGCCGAATAGCCGGGCTTGATGAACACGTTGATCTGCGGAAACGTCTCGACCATGCGCGCCAGCACGTCGGGCAGCAGGCCGGCCAGCGCGGTGGGGCACGCGCCCAGGCGCAGCTCGCCGGAGACCGCGTTCTCGTTCGCCACGCTGCGCAGGTCGGCCACGTGGCGCAGCAGGTCGCGCGAGCGCTGCAGGATGCGCGAGCCTTCCTCGGTGACGCTGACCGTGCGGCCGACGCGGGCGATCAGGGTGGCGCCGATCTCGCGCTCCAGCGTACGGATCTGCTGCGCCACCGCCGCCGGCGTGATGTTCAGCACGCGTGCCGCGGCGGCCATCGAACCCTGGTCGACGATGGTGATGAAGGTGTGCAGGAACTGGGTTTCCACGGCGCCTCGCGGGTCTGGGCGGCAGGTCAGCGGAGCTTGCCGGTCGCTGCCATCATGCCGTGTCCGGCGGCTTCGCGGGGAGTGCTCGAAGGCACACTCAGTCGGCGCGGTCGGCGTAGATCGTCAGCCCCTTCAGCGAACGCATGGGCGCGGGGAAGCACAGGCTGGCCAGGTAGCCGATCACGATGCACAGCGCGATCGAGATCGCCAGGTAGAAATACGGGTGCACCAGCTTGAACCACCACGCCACCAGGGTCAGGCAGATGCTCGAACCGATGCCGATGGCCACGCCCGGCGCATTCGCACGGCGGGTGAACATGCCCAGCGTGTAGGCGCCGGCGAAGCCGCCGCCGAGCAGTCCGGCCAGCTCGATCGAGACATCGAACAGCGAATGGATGTCGTAGCGCGACAGCAGCACGGCCAGCCCGATCGCGATCAGCCCGACCATGACGCCGGCGACTTCCGCGAACAGCACGCTCTTCTTCGGCGTCGGGTGCTTCACCAGCTTCTCGTAGAAGTCCACCGAGGCCAGCGTGGACACGCTGTTGATGATGCTCGACAGGGTGGACATGGCGGCAGCGAAGATGCCGGCGATGATCAAACCGGTGACGCCCATCGGCAGTTCGGCGGCGATGAACAGCGGGAAGGTGGCGTCGATCGGCAGGGTCGGGTTCATCCGCTCGGGATGCGATTTGTAGTACACGAAGAGCGCCGTGCCGATCAGGTAGAACACGAAGCCGCCCGGAATCATCACCGCCGCGAACATCCACACCGAACGACCGGCCTCCTTGTCCGAGCGCGTGGACAGGATGCGCTGCATCAGCACCTGGTCCTTGGGAAAGGTCAGCACCACGTCGAACAGCACCAGGAACACGAAGCCCCACACCGTGGCCTTGGTCAGGTCGAAGCGGAAATCCAGCAGGTGCATCTTGTGCTCGGCCATCGCCGCGTGCATGAAGGCGGGCACGCCGCCGTGGATGTGCGTGATGATGAAACCGATCGCGAACAGCGCGCCGCCGAACATCACGAACACCTGCACGAAGTCGGTCCAGATCACCGCCTTCATGCCGCCCAGCGTGGTGTAGAGGATGGTGAACACGCCCATGATCAGCACGCTCCACACCACGTCGATGCCGGTGATGGTGGCGATCGCCAGCGCCGGCAGGAACAGGATCACGCTCATCCGGCTGCCGATCTGCATCACGATGCACAGCGCGCTGGCGAGCATGCGGATGGCGGGATGGAAGCGTGTTTCCAGATACGAGAACACGCTCATCAGGTCGAGCCGGCGCAGCAGCGGTACCACCCACACCGCCACGAACATCAGGCCGAGGACAGCGATCAGGTTGTTGGTGAGGTACTGCCAGTTGGTCTCGAAGGCCTTGGCCGGGATCGCGATGAAACTGATCGAGCTGGTGTTGGTGGCGTACAGGCTGATGCCGGCCGCCCAGAACGGGATGCTGCGGCCGCCGACGAAGAAGCTGGCAGTGGAGGTGCGTTTCTCGCGCAGGTAGAAAAACAGGCCGATGCCGACCATTGCCGCCAGGTAGACCAGGATCACCACCCAGTCCAGCCAGCGCAGCAGCAGCTTGGTCGACTCCACACGCGCATAACCGAAGTCGACGCGCTGGCCGCCCGCATCACGCTGTGCCCAGAACATGCCGTCGGTCCAGGCGCCGGTCGCAACGACATCAGCGGGCGCGGCACCCGGCAGCGCGGCCCAGGCGCTGGTGATGACCTGGAAGGTCATCAGCTTCGTCGAGGCGGCGGCGTCCACCAGATAGAGCGCATTCGCCTGCCCCAGCGCGTGCCCGGAGCCCGGCACCACATGGCCCGGCACCCGGCCGCGCTCGGTCCAGCCCGTGTCGGCGTTCCAGCGGAGCAGGCGTTCGGCGGTACCGGAAGCATCGGCCACGGTGACGAACACGGCCGCGGACTGGGCGACGAGGGAGGTCGGCGCCCCGCCACCCGGCCAGCCGCCGACCCTGCTCCACTGCGGTTGCTCTGTGTTCGTCTGCAGCTGCAACAGCCGCGTGGTGCCGTCGGTGCCGAGGCCGGCGACGGACAGCGTGTCGTTCGCCCACGCCCCGTGCGCGTCATGCAGCGGCTCGGGCAGGGCGGGCAGGCGCTGCCACTGCAGCGTGTCGCCGCGCAGGCGCAGCCGGGCCACGCCGGTCACCCCGCGGGCATCGGGAGCGGTGATCAGCACCCAGGCCTGCGTTCCGCCTTCGACGATGCCGTCCGGGGCAACGGCGACACCGGTCGGCGATGACAGGCGGCGCCAGGCCTTGCGTGCGTCGTCGAGTCGCCAGGCTTCGTCGGCGGCCATGGCGAGCGGTTGCCCGTCGACGAGGGCGATGGCCCGCAGCGGTTTCGTGGTTTCCAGCGCGGGCAGCTGTCCGTCCTGCACCGGTGCCAGGCTCTGCGCGTGCAACGGTGCGATCGCCAGGAACAGCAGCGTGCACAGCCACGGCACGACCCGGCGGGGGCGGCCGCGCATCAGTCCGCCCGGCGCGCGGTGGCGAGCAGGGCCTGCGCGCGCTTCAGGAACGGCAAGTCGATCATCCGTCCATCCACCACGAAGGCGCCGCGCGATGGCGCCTGGACCGCGGCCTCGACGATCCGGCGCGCCAGCGCCAGCTCCGCCTCCGAGGCGGCGAAAGCGGCGTTGGCCAGCGCCACCTGCCGCGGATGGATGCAGGTCTTGCCGATGAAGCCGAGTCGCCGCGCCATGTACGCCTCCTCGCGGTAGCCGTCGTCGTCGAGCAAGGCGTAGGCGCCGTCCATCGCGAACACCCCGGCCTGCGCCGCGGCCACGCGCAGGGCGAACATCGCCGCATGCACGTTGCGCGGATCGGCGCGGTCGATGCCGTGCGGCTCGAACAGGTCGCCCAGGCCCAGCTGCAAGCCGGCGACGCGCGGATGCGCGGCGGCGATGCGTGCCGCGGCGGCCAGTGCCCGCGGCGTCTCGATGTTCAGCAGCAGGCCGATCGGTTGCGCCACGCCGTTCGCGTGTTCCGCCTGCTCGATCGCGGCCACGGCCGCCGCCACGGCCTGCGGCGATTCGATCTTGGGCAGGTTGAGCAGGGTGACGCCGGGACGGGCGACCGCGGCGAGGTCCGCCGCGAAGTGCGGCGAGTCCGGCGCGTTGGTGCGCACGATGATCAGCTTGGCTGCCCGCGGGACGGCGTCACCGGCGATGAAGTCCGCCACCGCCGCGCGCGCCTCGGCCTTGCGGTCCTCGGCCACGGCGTCTTCCAGATCGAACGACAGCGCATCGGCCTCGCCGGCCAACGCCTTGGCGAACAGCTCCGGCCGTGCACCGGGCACGAACAGCTTGCTACGCATCGGCTTGCCCGCCTGTCGCCATCCTCGTCATGAGCGGCAGTGTGCGGCATGGCACGACGGCAATCGAGCCGATGCGCCATGTTCAAAAGATAGTTTTTCTATCGAACCGGCGGCGGTGGCGCAGCAGCGAGGCGCTGTAGATGCGGCGGGTTTCCCGATGCGCTGACGCTCGGTGCACGCCTGCCCGGGCGGGGTGCCGAATGTCGTGAAATGGGCCCACCAGGACTCGAACCTGGAACCAAGGGATTATGAGTCCCCTGCTCTAACCATTGAGCTATAGGCCCGCGAGCGTGGGAGTTTACCGTAGGGCGCGGCGCGCCCACGAGATCGGGGACCTGCGCCGGAACGAAGAAGCCCCGCGTCGGCGGGGCTTCCTGGCAGGCGCGGCGGGTTGTCCGGTCATTGTCTGGCTTGCTGGGGCACCTTGCGCACCTTGTCCATCGGGTAGCCCAGCGCCTGCACCCGCGCCAGCAGCGCGTCGTAGTCGGCCTGCGCGATGGTCGGCGTGCGCGCCATCACCCACATGTAGTCGCGCGCATCGCGGGCCACGATGACCTGGCTGTAGTCGTCCTTCAGCCAGGCCACGATGTACTGCGCCTTCAGCGGCCAGAATACCTGCACGCCCCACACCGCGTTGCCGGTGCCGGGCTTGACGAAGCCGGTGGAGTGGATCTCCTTGCGTTCGCCGTCGAAGCTGCCGTTGCGGAAGTGGAACGAGGTGGCGACGTTGCCATCGGGCCTCAGCGTGTAGACCTCGACCGCGTTGTACGCGTTCTTCTCGAAGCGGGTGGGGATGGTGGCGATCACGTACCAGTCGCCCATGAAGCGGGGCAGGTCGACATGGGCCACCGGCGTGATCGGCGGCAGCTCCCTGGCGAAAGTGTTGACGTTGAACAGCATGAGGCAGGCCAGCAAAAAGGTCGTCAGGATTCTCATGGCGTCTCCGCGGCGATCGAGGGGCGGGTGTCGACCGCGGGGCGCACGAAGCGGTAGTGCGCGACCAGCCACTGCTGGCCGTCGGCGTAGCCGAACAGCTCGGCGCAGGACATCCAGAACATGCGCCAGCGCTGGAACCACAGCGGCGCGGCCTTGCTGCCGTAGGCTTGCGCCAGTACCTTCATCACCTCGTCGTGGTGCGCATCCTGGTTGGCCAGCCAGTGGTTGGCGGTGCGCTGGTAGTGCGTGCCGTCGACATGCCAGCGCTGCTCGATGTGCAGCGCGGACTGGAACCACAGCAAGGTGTCCGACGCCGGCATCAGCCCGCCGGTGAAGAAGTGCCGGCCCATCCAGTTGTCGTCGCCCTCGGTCTCGAACGGATACATCGCCGTGCGGTGCGCGAAGATGTGCACGAACAGCTTGCCGCCGGGTTTCAGCCAGCCGGCGATGCGGTTCAGCAGGGTCTCGTAGTTGCGCATGTGCTCGAACATCTCGATCGACACGCAGCGGTCGAACTGCGCCGGATCGAGTTGCAGCGCGTTGACGTCGCAGGTGATCACCTGCACGTTGAACAGGCCACGTCGGCGGCATTGCGCCTCGATGTGCTGGCGCTGCGGGGTGGAGTTGGATACCGCGGTGATCCGCGCGCTCGGAAAATGCTCGGCCATCCACAGGGTCAGCGAGCCCCAGCCGCAGCCGAGTTCGAGTATCGACTGGCCATCGGCGAGCTGGGCGCGTTCGCTATACAGCCTGAGCATCGCCTCCTCGGCCTGGTCCAGCGACTCGTCGCCGCGCGGGTAGTAGCAGGACGAATACTTCAGGCGCTTGCCCAGGCAGAGCTCGAAGAATGCCGGCGGCAATTCGTAGTGTTGCGCGTTGGCCGCGTCGGTGTGGATCGCCACCGGGCTGTGGCGCAGCATCTCGATGCGCTGCGCATATCGCTCGGCCTGCGCGTCCAGGCCGCCGGCCTGTTCCTCGCGCAGGCGTTGCGCACACAGTCGGCGGATGCCCTGACGCAACAGCGCGTCGGGGATGCGGCCGCGTTCGGCCATGCCCAGCAGGCCTGGCGCCGGCCGCTCGCTGGCCAGTTCGGTGGAAGCGGGGGTGGTCATCGCGGGGTCCTCCTGGGGAACCATGGAATAAGCATCGCCGTGGTGCGCTGGTAGTCGCGGTAATCCTCGCCGCGCGTGCGCAGCGCCTGTGCCTCGGTGTATGGCACGCCGCTGATCCAGCGCAGGAACACGTACATGACTACCGGCCCGGACCACGCCAGCCAGCCGATCGGCGAACCGACCGCCAGGCAGACATAGGCGAACCAGTGCAGCCATTCGAAGAAGTAGTTCGGGTGGCGCGAATGCCGCCACAGGCCATCGCGGCAGGTCTTGCCACGGTTGGCCGGGTCGTTGCGGAAGCGCGCCAGTTGCGCATCGGCGAGCGACTCGCCCAGCACGCCCAGCAGCCAGATGGCAACGGCCGCGGCCAGCCACGGCGCGGACGCCTGCGGGTTGCGCGCGACCGCCGCGAACGGCAGCGCGAACAACACGATCAGGAAGGCCTGGAACTGGAAGAAGGCGAAGAACTTCCACTGCGCGCCCCGCCAGTGCGCGCGCAGGTTGCGATAGCGACCGTCCTCCGCTTCGCCACGCACGCGCCGCCAGAGGTGCAGGGACAAGCGCAGGCCCCACGCGCCGCCGAGGCATGCCAGCATCGCGCGTGTCCACGGCGCGCCGCTGCCGGTGAACGCAAGCAGGACGGCGCTGCCGCCCACGCCCGCCGCCCACAGCACGTCGACGATGCCCGCATTGCTGCGCCTGCGCTGCCATTGCCAGCCCAGCGTCATCATCAGCGCGGCCAGCAGCCACACGATCAGAAGTTGCCACCCGGGATTCATGCGCGGGCTCCCCGCGTTGCCGGCCGCGGCTGCGTCGAGGCGCGGCCGAGGCGCGCCAGCCACGCCAGCGCCGGTGTCGCCAGCGCCCAGCCGAGCGCCAGTGTTAGCAGCGCGCGCCACGTCGGTTCGGCAAACGTCACCACCTGCCAGCCGCGCGCCGCACCCAGATAGGCCAGCGGACCGCCGACCCGCCCCAGCAGCGCCGCCAGCCACAGCCGCGTCTGCAGGTAGCGCAGGGACTGGCTGAAGGTCAGCGCGAAGGTCACCCACAGCGCGAGAATCCACGCCGGTGCCAGCGCCGGGTTCGGCCAGCCGGCCGCGTAGCGGACCAGTCCGCTGCGGCCCAGCGTGCCGTCGAGCAGCAAGCCGAACACCAGCCCGGCGGCAATCAGGCCGAGGTCCGTGCGCAGCCGGCGGGCACCGGCCAGCTGCACCGCCGCGTAGATCAGCATGCCGAGCACGCCTGGCCACGCCAGCCCGTGGCCCGCACCGATCACTGCGGCAAACCACACCGCCTGGTAACCGATCAGGCTGAGCCAGAAGCTCATGCCGGCCGGCCCGGCGAGGCTGCGCCGGGACGATAACCCGGCTTCGCCATCAACAGGTGCGCCACGCCGATCGAGCGTTCGCGGAAGCCGCCTTCGCAATACGCCATGTAGAACTCCCACAGGCGCACGAAACGTTCGTCGAAGCCCTGCGCGCGCACTTGCGGCAGGCGGGCCATGAAGCGCTCGCGCCATGCCTTGAGCGTCTGCGCGTACGAACTGCCGAAGTCCTCCAGCCGGATCAGGCCCAGGTCGCTGGCGCGGGTCTTGGCCGCGAGCAGTGCGCTGATCGAGGGGATGAAGCTGCCGGGAAACACATGGCGCTTGATGAAGTCGACCGACCTCAACGCCTGCGCATAGCGGTGGTCCTCGATGGTGATCGCCTGCACCAGCGCCAGGCCCTCCGGCTTCAGCAGGCTGCCGAGCTTGCCGAAATAGACGTCCAGATACGGGGCGCCGATAGCCTCGACCATCTCGATCGAGACCAGCTTGTCGTACTGGCCTTCGAGGTCGCGGTAATCCTCCAGCAGCAAGGTGACGTGCCCCTCCATGCCGGCTTCGGCGACGCGCTGGCTGGCCAGCGCATGCTGCTCGCGCGAGATCGTGGTGGTGGTGACATGGCAGCCGTAGTGCTGCGCCGCGTACAGCGCGAAGCCGCCCCAGCCGGTGCCGATCTCGATCACCCGGTCGGCGGGCTGGAGGTCGAGCTGGCGGCAGATCCGCTCCAGCTTCCGTGCGGAAGCGGTTTCCAGCGTGTCGGCCGGGTCGCTCCAGATCGCCGAGGAGTACATCAGGTCCGCCGAGAGGAACAGGCTGAAGAAATCGTTGCCCAGGTCATAGTGCGCGGCGATGTTGCGGCGGCTGCCGTCGCGGGTGTTCCGGCGCAGCGCGTGCCACAGCCGCATCGCCATGCCGCCGAGGCGGGCCAGTCCGCTTTCCATGCCGTCGAGCAGGTCGCGGTTGCGCACCAGCAGCTGGATCAGGCCGACCAGGTTGTCGCAGCGCCACTGGCCGTCCATGTACGACTCGCCGGCGCCGACGCTGCCATGGCGCGCCACCGCGCGGTAGAAGCCCGGGTCCAGCACCTGCAGGTGGATCTGCAGCGCGGGCTGCGCGCTGGCGGGTTCACCCAGCTCGGCCGTGCCGCAGGCATCGCTCAGCACCAGCCGGCCGTGGCGCAGGCCGCGCATTCGCTCGAGCAGTTGCCGGCGCAGGAAGCGATCGAGCCCGCCGAATGCGGCCTCGGCGCGGGTGCGGGTGCTGGCGATATCGTTCATGGCAAACCTCGGGAGCGTTCGTTTCAGTCGGCAGGCCGCGCGGGGGGCGCCGGATGGTCGTGCACCGGATTGCGCTTAAGCCACAGCCGCAGTGCATGCCAGTGGATCGCGCCGACCACCTGGGCGGTCATCAGCGGATAGCGCCAGAGCACGCGCGCCAGCGACGCGCCGGTCAGCGGCAGGCGCCGCAGGTTCAGCGTGGCGTCGAACGTGCGCCGGCCTTCGCGCATCACGTTCATGTGCACGCGCAGATCCTCGGCCGGCACGGTGAAGCGCCAGTCGTAGGTGCAGTCCATCGGCATGAAGGGCGACACGTGGAAGGTCTTGGCAAAGTTCCAGTGCAGTGCGCGGCCATGCACCTGTGCGTCCTCGACCGGCAGCACATAGGCGTGGCGCTGCTTCCACGGCGTGTTGGTGATTTCGGCCAGCACCGCCAGCAGGGTTTCGCCATCCTCGGCGAAGCAGTAGTAGAAGCTGACCGGGTTGAACACCATGCCGGCGTAACGCAGGTGGGTGAGCAGGCGGATCGGACCGCTCGGCCGCGTGCCGGTGGCTTGCTCCACCCGCTGGCGCACCGCATCGGTCAGCGACAGGGTCGCCGGTCCCAGGTAGTCGCTGCGGCGGAACTGCGCCAGGTTGCGATGCGTGGTCGACCACAGCCAGCGCTCGGCGAATATCCGCTCGACCTCGTCCAGGTCCAGGTACAGCTGGGCCATGCGATAGCTGAACGCGTGTGCGTGCGGTTCATGCCGACGGTGGCGCACCACGCCTTCGTACACGGCGCTGGCCAATCGCAGCTTCGAGCTGGCCGGTTTCGTCGTCACGCCATCAGCTCCGCCTGGTGCGGAGTGGGCGTCGCCACCGGCGCATGGTCCGGTGGCCAATGCACGCCGAGCGACGCAGCCACCTCGACCGCGCTGCGCATGCCGTCCTCGTGGAAACCCCAGCCCCAGTACGCGCCGGCAAACCAGGTGCGGCGCCAGCCCTGGATTTCGGCCTTGCGCGCCTGCGCCTGCACCGAGGCGCGGGTGTAGACCGGATGGTGGTAGCGCATGCGCGCCAGGACCTTGGCCGGGTCGATTGCCTCGCTGCGATTCAGGCTGACCACGAAGGGCTCAGGCGAGGCGATGCCCTGCAGCAGGTTCATGCAGTAGCTGACCGTGCACGGCGCGGCGGGATCGCGCGGCAGCCACGCATTCCAGGCCGCCCACGCCTTGCGCCGGCGCGGCAGCACGCTGGCGTCGGTGTGCAGCACGGTGTCGTTGGCCTGGTAGGTCATCGCGCCCAGGATCGAATGCTCGCGCTCGTTCGCGTCGCCCAGCAGGCGCAGCGCCTGGTCGCTGTGGCAGGCCAGCACCAGCTGGTCGAAATGCTCCACGCCCGCCGCGCTGCACAGCTCGACGCCGCCGGCGTGGCGCAGGATCGAATGCACCGGGCAGTGCAGCCGCTCGCGCACCGGCCAGTGCGCGCGCAACGCCGCCACGTAGGTCGACGAGCCGCCCTTCACCACGCGCCACTGCGGACGTCCGGCCAGTTGCAGCATCTGGTGGTTGGCCATGAACTGCACCAGGTAGCGCGCGGGAAACTGCAGGATCTGCGTGGGCGGCGACGACCACAGTGCCGAGGCCATCGGAATCAGATGTTCGTCGCGGAACGCGGTGCCGTAACCGTGCTGCAGCAGGTAATCGCCGAGGCTGGTCGTGTCCTCGGGCGTGAGCAACAGCGCGGGTGCCTCGCGGTAGAAGCGGGCGAGGTCGCGCACCATGCCGAGGAAGCGCGGCGACAGCAGGTTGCGGCGCTGGCAGAACAGCGTGTCCAGCGTGGTGGCGTTGTACTCCAGCCCGCTGGCCTCGCTGTGCACCGAAAAGCTCATCGTGGTCGGCTGCGAGGCCACGCCCAGCTGCGCGAACATCCGCGTCAGCAGCGGATAGTGCGCCGGGTTGTGCACGATGAAGCCGCTGTCGATGCGGTAGCTTTTTCCGGCCTGCTCCACCTCGTGCGTATGGGTGTGCCCGCCGAAATAGTCATTGGCCTCGAACAGCGTCACCTCATGCTTGCGCGACAGCAGCCACGCCGACGCCAGCCCCGCGATGCCCGACCCGACCACGGCGATGCGCATCGCTCAGCTCCCCGCCCTGGCCAGCACCCACGCCGGCACCGGTTTCAACCCGCGCACCAGGCCCAGCATCGCCATCAGCTTCAGTCCGTACCAGGTCACGTCGACTTCCCACCAGCGGAAGCCCTGGCGACTGGAGCCGGGGAAGAAGTGGTGGTTGTTGTGCCAGCCTTCGCCGAACGTCAGCAGCGCCAGCCACAGGTTGTTGCGGCTGTCGTCCTTCGTCGCGTAACGACGACGGCCGAAGCGATGCGCCAGCGAGTTGATCGTCACCGTGGCGTGGAACAACACGATGGTGGACACGAAGAAACCCCACACCAGCATCTGCCCGCCACTGGTGCCCAGCTGCGGCGCCACGTGTTGCAGCAACGCGCCCAGCCCGTACATCGCCATGGCCAGCAGCAGCGGCACCGCGATGTCGAACCGATCCAGCCAGCGCAGCTCGGGATACTTCGCCAGATCCGGCACCCGCGTGAGATCCGTGCGGAAATTGCGCGGGGTCAGGAACCAGCCGACATGGCTCCACAGGAAGCCGTGCACGCGCGGCGAATGCGGATCGGCCGGCGTGTCCGCAACCCGGTGGTGCTGCCGGTGATGCGCCGCCCACCACAGCGGTCCGCGTTGCACGCAGGACGCACCGATCAGCGCAAACACGAACTGCACTGCGCGCGAGGTCTGGAACGTGCGATGCGAGAAATAGCGGTGATAGAACCCGGTCAGCGCGAACATGCGCAGCATGTAGAGCGCGCCCGCCACGCCCAACGCGACCGGCGACACGCCGACCCGGATCACCCCGAGGCAGGCAAGGTGCATCGCGACGAACGGTGCCGCGCGCAGCCAGTCGATCCGGTCCTCGCGGCTCTCGTCGATCTCCACCACGGTGCTGGTGTCGAACCAGCGACGCAGCGTGCGGGGCGCCCAGGAGCGCTCCGCGACCGCAACGGGGCCACCGGCAGGTGCCTGGAGGGGCGAAGGCGTTGCAGGCGATGTCGATCGGGCGGCCATCAGGGAAACATCCGGTGAGCGGTTCAATGACACATACGGCGCGAATGGCGCCGCGGATGCATGCGGATGCGAAGCCGTCGTTCACGCCACCTCGCGGCGGGGTGTGCTGTTCAGTGCCGATCTCGCCTTGCCGGCGACGGGCGACGCGCAGGCAGCGAGCATCAAGATCTTCGTGGCCGTGCCGATACCGCATTGCGCAACGAGTGAAAAATCGCAAAATGGGTCACCAATCGAGTCGTTGCCGCATCCATGCAGGACACGCCTTGGGTGAGCCAAGGAGTTCGCATGTCCAGTACCGATCTCGCCTTGCCCGGGCCGCAGTCCATCGCCGACCCATCGTCGGCGCTGGAAACCGTGTCTCGCCCCCTGCTGCGCGCGGTCCAGCACATCACCGGCATGGAAACCAGTTTCGTGACCGCGATTGACTGGGAAGCGCAGCGGCAAGACGTGCTGTTCAGCCTGAACACCGGGGAGTTGCAGATCGTCGAGAAAAGCCGGACCGCCTGGCATGACTCGATGTGCCGCTCCATGTTCCTCGCCGGCCAGGCGGCCAGCATGGACGTGGGCCGCGACGTGGTGGCCACGGGCGACGCGCAGACAGCGGGCATCAAGAGCTTCGTCGCCGTGCCGATCCTTGCTGGCGACATCACGATCGGCACGGTATGCAGTGCCAGCCGCCGCCCGATCGGGTTGAGCGGGGACCAGGTCGAGGCCTTGCAATGCATTGCCGACGCCGTGCAGCAGCTGCTGCAGATCGAGCTCGAGAAGGCCCTTGCGCTGAGACGGGCAACCGCTGCCGAGCAGGAGGCGCGGGAAGCAATCGAAGAGGCCAGCCGGAACGCGGTCGAAGTCGAGCGCATGGCCCACCTGGCGCATACCGACGACCTCACCGGCCTGCCGAACCGGCGCGCGTTCGTCGCCCGCTGGGAGGACACGCTGGCGCGCTCCGGCCGTCTTCATTACGGCATCGGCGTGCTGCTGATCGACGCCGATCGCTTCAAGACGATCAACGACACGATGGGTCACCACCTAGGCAACGAGGTGCTGGCCGCCGTCGGTGCATCGCTTCGCCAGGCGGTGCGCGGCGAGGACTTGATTGCACGCCTTGGCGGTGACGAATTTGCCATGGCCATCTGCAGTGCCAGCGGCGAGGAACTGGTCAGCCGGGCGCAGTTGATCCGGCAAAGTTTTGCGGCGATTACCGCCGGGCTGGGCGTCGATTCCACGCTCAGCATCGGCATCGCCCACAGCAAGAACGGTTCGCGTCACGAGCTGCTCGCTGCCGCCGACCGGGCGCTGTACCGCAGCAAGGCCGCCGGTGGCGACCGCGCGACACTCTCGGACGGCGACGACACCTGAGCAGCCAACCCTGCCTCAGCGGGCAAGCGCGCCGTAGGCATCCAGCGCCTGCTGGCGCGATTGGCCGAGATCGACCATCGGTGGGGGGTAGCCGCTGCGTTGAAGCAGGGCGGCGTCCTTCCACGGCTCGTGGAGCAGCGCTGCGGGCGCAGCGGCCAGTTCCGGCAACCAGCGGCGCAGGTAGGCGCCATCCGGATCGAACTTGCGTGCTTGCGTCACCGGGTTGAACACGCGGAAGTAGGGCGCCGCGTCGGCGCCGCAGCCGGCCACCCACTGCCAGCCCAGCGTGTTGTTGGCGAGGTCCGCGTCGACCAGGGTGTCCCGGAACCAGCGCGCGCCGTGCTGCCAGTGCTGGCGCAGGTTCTTGGTCAGGAAACTGGCCACGACCATGCGCACGCGGTTGTGCATCCAGCCGGTGTGCCACAGCTCGCGCATGCCGGCGTCGACCAGCGGGACGCCGGTGCGGCCGCGTTGCCAGCGTTCCAGCAAGGCCTGATCCGCGGACGCCCACGGGAAATCGTCGAAGCGCGGATTGAAGTTGTCGGTGGGCGTGTGGGGAAAGTGGTACAGCAGGTGATGGGCGAATTCGCGCCAGCCCAGCTCGCGCAGATACGGCTCGATGTCGGGGCGGCGTGTGGCGTCGGCGGCACGGGCGCGAAGATCGAGTTCGAAGTGGATTTGCCGCGGCGAAATCTCGCCGAAGTGCAGGTGCGGCGACAGCCGCGAGGTGCCATGGCGCGCGGGCAGGTCGCGTGCGTGCGCGTAGTCGCCGATGGCGTCGTCGGCGAATATCTCCAGCAACTCCTGCGCGCCGGCTTCGCCCGGTTGCCAGCTGGCGGCCAGGCCATCGGCCCAGGCGATGCGCGGCAGCAGCTCGAGTGCCGCCAGCGGCAGGCTGCCGGACAAGTCGCGCCAGCCCGGCACGCGTGGCGCGGGCAGCGGTCCGGTCGCCTGCAGTTGCGCACGCAGGTTGCGCCAGTACGGCGTGAACACCTTGTACGGCTGGCCTTGCTGAGTGGCGATCTGCCATGGCTCGCACCACAACGCGGCGTTGTGGCTGTGCACCGCGACGCCGTCGGCCTGCAGGGCGCTCTTGATGCGCGTGTCACGCTCGATCGCGGCCGGCTCGTACAAGCGGTTCCAGTACACCGTGCGTGCACCGCTGCGGTCGATCAGCTCGCGCAGGGTGCCCAGCGGCTCGCCACGACGCAGGTGCAGGGCGGCGCCGGCATCGCGCAAGTCGTGGTCCAGCGCCAACAGCGAATGGTGCAGCCACCAGCGGCTGGCGGCGCCGGTGGAGCCGGCGTCGTCATCGGCATGGATGAAGACCGGCAGCACCCGTGCGTGTTGCGTACAGGCCGCGCTCCACGCCGGGTTGTCGGTGAGGCGCAGGTCGCGCCGGAACAGCACCAGCGCCGTGTCCATCGCGTCGCGCGCGGACACGGTTCTAGAAGCCGAACAGCGGCTGCAGCGTGCGCGCGAGCCAGCCGGAGAACTTCAGCGGCGCATCGGTGGCGGCCACGCAGATGCACGGCACGCCGGGCGAGGTCACCGGCTGGTGCAGGGTTTCGCCGTCCAGGTCGGCCACGTCGCCGGGGCCGAAGTGACCGAGCAGGTCGTCGTAGGCGCCGTCCAGGATCATCGTCAGCTCGCTGCCGCCGTGGCTGTGCAGAGGCAGTTTGCTGCCTGGCGCGATGCGCAGCAGCATCAGGTCGCCGCCAGCGATGCCGCCGGCGCGAATGCGCTGCACGCCCGGCGCCACGCGCTTCCAGCGCAACGCGCGCAGGGACTGGCCGAACCAAGGGTGCAGGGCGCGCGGCAGGCGATCGGGATCGCGGGCATCGACGGCCTCGGGCGGCAACGCCGCCTGCCCGGTCTCCGGCTCGGCATCGAGCCGGGCCAGGATCGCGATGCGCGCATCCTCCGCCGGGCCTTCTGCGCGTTGCTGTTGCAGCAGGGCACCGCCGATCTGGTCGGCGTCCCGCAGATGCGCGCGGCACTCCGCGCAGCGTTCCAGATGAGCCGCCGCAACCACCGCCAGTGCGGCGGGCAGGGCGCCGGCGGAATAGCCGATCAGGGTGGCGTCGTCGAGGTGACGATTCGGCTTCATCGCGCGCCCCTCATGCTGCCCTGCAGTTTGGCGAACGAGCGCCGCAGCGAGGATTTGACCGAGCCCAGCGGCATGTCCAGCTCCCGCGCGATCTCGCTGTGGCTTTTGCTTTCGAGGTAACACATGCGAACCAGCTTGGCCTGCACCGGGGGAAGTTGATCGATGGCCTGCTTCAACAGGTCCTGGTCGAAGGAGGATTCGGGCTGCGAGTCGAGCCGGCCGGATTCGAGCTGGTCGAGCTGGTCCAGGCCTTCCTGGATCGGCGACCAGTGCGGTTCCCTGCGCACGTGGTCGATGTAGAGGTTGCGCGCCACGCGATACAGCCAGGTGGCGAGGCTGGCGCGCGCCGGATCGAACATCGCGGCCTTGCGCCACAGCGTCAGCAAGGCCTCCTGCACCAGCTCGTCGGCGATCGATTCGGGCACGCCGAGGTTGCGCAGGTAGCGCTGCAGGCGTGGCGCGAAGTGATCGAAGATGCGCATGAAACTCGCGCGGTCACGCTGCGCGGACACGGCGGCCATCTGCGTCGACCAGTAACGTGCGTCAGGCATGGCGTGGTTCACGGCGGCAGGCACGGGTCGTATCGCCCGAAAGGGCGTCACCTCGGTGGCAGAGCGATCCGGACCCATCATACGCAACTTTCCGCTGGCGACCGGGGCCACATGCCCGACGATCGGACATGCTCCCTGTCACAGGCATACGGCGGGCGCGGCCATTCGGATTCAACCGCATCGAAAATCGCCGGCGAGCGGCCGGGCAAAAGAAAGCCCCGCACGTGGCGGGGCTGTTCCGGTGGTGCGTTGGCGTGCGCCTACTCGACGTCGAGGAACGAGCGCAGCTGTTCGGAGCGGCTCGGGTGGCGCAGCTTGCGCAGCGCCTTGGCCTCGATCTGGCGGATCCGCTCGCGGGTGACGTCGAACTGCTTGCCGACCTCTTCCAGGGTGTGGTCGGTGTTCATGTCGATGCCGAAGCGCATGCGCAGCACCTTGGCCTCCCGCGGGGTGAGCCCGGCGAGCACGTCGCGCACGGTTTCCATCAGGCCGGTTTCCGTCGCCGAATCGATCGGCGAGCTGGCGTTGCCGTCCTCGATGAAGTCGCCCAGGTGGGAATCCTCGTCGTCGCCGATCGGGGTTTCCATCGAGATCGGTTCCTTCGCGATCTTCAGCACCTTGCGGATCTTGTCCTCGGGCATCTCCATTTCCTTGGCCAGTTCCTCCGGCGTCGCCTCGCGGCCGAACTGCTGCAGCATCTGGCGGGAAATGCGGTTCAACTTGTTGATCGTCTCGATCATGTGCACCGGGATGCGGATGGTGCGCGCCTGGTCGGCGATCGAGCGGGTGATCGCCTGGCGGATCCACCAGGTGGCGTAGGTCGAGAACTTGTAGCCGCGGCGGTATTCGAACTTGTCCACCGCCTTCATCAGGCCGATGTTGCCTTCCTGGATCAGGTCGAGGAACTGCAGGCCGCGGTTGGTGTACTTCTTGGCGATCGAGATCACCAGGCGCAGGTTCGCCTCGACCATTTCCTTCTTGGCGCGCCGGGCCTTGGCCTCGCCCGAGGCCATGGCGCGGTTGATGTCCTTGATGTCGATCAGCGGCAGGAACAGCTTGCGCTCGATCGCGGCCAGCTTCTCCTGCTCGGCGTCGATCGCCTCGCGGTAGATCTTGATGTTCGGCGACCACTTCTGCCGCTTGCGGCTCAGCTCGGCGACCCACTCGAGGTTGCCCTCGTTGCTGGGAAACGCCTTGATGAACTCGGCCTTGGGCATCTTCACCTGCTTGACGAAGATGTCCAGCAGCACGCGCTCGTGGTGGCGGATGTCGCCCACCACCTCGCGCAGCTTGCGCACGAAGCCGTCGATCAGGGCGCTGGGCAGCTTGAGCTTGAGGAACTCCTCGGCCATCTGGTCGCGCAGCTTGACGATCTTCTTGTCGGTGATGCTGGCGGCTTTCGGCGCGGCCTTCTGGAACTTGGCGTAGTACTCGCGCAGCAGCTCCATGCGGCGCTTGACCTCCTCCGGGTCCGGACCGGTGGGGCCGGCTTCTTCCTCTTCGCTGGAATCGTCGGAATCCTCGTCGTCGCCATCGGATTCCTCGTCCAGGCCAAGCTCGGCGGCCTCGGCGGCGGCGGCTTCCTTCTCCTTGCGGGCGAGGTCGGCGGCTTCCTCCAGGTCGAGGAAGCCGGCCAGGATCTCGCTGAGGCGGCGCTTGCCGTCCAGGTGCTGGTCGTATTCCTCCAGCAGCAGCTCGATGGTCAGCGGGAAGCTGGCCAGTGCGGTCTGCACCTGGCCCAGGCCTTCCTCGATGCGCTTGGCGATGGCGATCTCGCCCTCGCGGGTGAGCAGCTCGACGGTGCCCATCTCGCGCATGTACATGCGCACCGGGTCGGTGGTGCGGCCCACTTCGGCGTCCACGGCGGAGAGCAGCGCCACGGCCTCCTCGGCGGCGGAGTCGTCATCGCCCGGGCCGCCGCCGGGGGCGGCGCTGTCGGAGATGGTGTCGGTATCCGGCGCGGCGTCATGGACTTCGATGCCGACGCCCTTGAGCACCGCCATGATGTCTTCGATCTGCTCCGGGTCGACGATGTCGTCGGGGAGGTGATCGTTGATCTCGGCGTAGGTCAGATAGCCCTGCTCCAGGCCCTTCGAGATGAGTGCCTTGATTTCCGACTGTTGCTCATGGGGAGCTTTGCTGTTCATGGATTGACCGACCGCCAAAGGGGTGCAAGAACCGGACATTATAGCGATGTGCTGCTTTTCTGACCAGTTTTCAAGTGAAAAATTCTGTCGTCTGCCGCGTCGGACGACACGCAAAATTCGAGCCAGACCGCGGTGTTGGCGCTGTCTGCGGGGTGCCGCGCGGCACCTCGGTCAGGCAGTGTCCAGCCAGAAGGTGACCGGGCCGTCGTTGACCAGCTGGACCACCATATGGGCACCGAAGCGTCCGGTTTCCACCCTCGGATGGGCAACCCGCGCCAGTCCCAGCAGGTAGTCAAACCAGTGGCGCGCATGCTCGGGCGCGGCGGCGCGGGTGAAGCTGGGGCGCATCCCCGAGCGGGTGTCGGCGGCCAGGGTGAACTGGCTGACCAGCAGCAGGCCGCCGCCGGTGTCGCGCAGCGAGCGGTTCATGCGGCCGGCATCGTCGGCGAACACGCGGTAGCCGAGCAACCGTTCCAGCATGCGCCGGGCCTGCGCCTCGCCATCCTCCGGCTGCACCGCGACCAGCGCGAGCAGGCCGGCGTCGATCGCGCCGACGGTCTCGTCCTCGACCTGCACGCTGGCGGAGGTCACGCGCTGGATGAGGGAGATCATGGGGTGGCCGGGATTGGGGAATCGGGAATGGGAAAAGCATAGCGCCCGGCGGCTGATGCCACGCAGTCGGGCGAGCCCATCCGGTGCGCGCCTGACTATTCCCATTCCCGATTCCCCATTTCCGGCCCAGCTACACTTTCGCTCATGCGTTTCGACATCTACGTGATCTATCTGCTGTTGCGCCTGTTGGCGCTGTTGCCGTTGCGGGCGCTGCATGGCATCGGGGCGGCGCTGGGGCGGCTGGTGCTGTGGCGCGGGGGGCGCACGGCCCATCACACCGCGGTGAACCTGCGGATCGCGCAGCCGTTGCCGGACGCGGTGCGCCAGCGCGAGCTGCTGCGCGAGGTGATGGGCGAGAGCGGCAAGTCGATCACCGAGATCGTCAAGGTGTGGGGCGGTGGCGCCGAACGCGCGCTGGATCTGGTGCGCGAGGTGCGCGGTGAGGCGCTGCTCGATGCCGCGCTGGCGGCGGGCAGGGGCGTGATCATTGCCGCGCCGCACCTGGGCTGCTGGGAGTTGCTGAACTACTGGCTGTGCCGCAAGACGCCGATGGCGATCCTGTACCGGCCGCCGCGCATCGCCGCCATCGAGGGCCTGCTGCGCAAGGTGCGCGGGGCGCTGGCACCCGAGCAGATCCGCGCCGACGGCGCCGGCGTGCGCGCCTTGTACAAGCGCGTGGCCGCCGGCGGCGCGGTGGGCATCCTGCCTGACCAGAAGCCGCGCGCGGGCGAGGGGCGGCTGGCGCCGTTCTTCGGCCGCGATGCGCTGACCATGGTGCTGCTGCCGCGGCTGGCCGCACGCACCGGCGCCACGGTGCTGTTCGCCTTCGCCGAACGCTTGCCCGCCGGCGCGGGCTACCGCATCCACCTGCGCGAGGCGCCGCCCGGCATCGCCGATGCCGACCCGCAGGTCGCCTGCACGGCGCTCAATCGCGGCGTGCAGGATTGCGTCGAGCAAGCGTTCGCGCAGTACCAGTGGCAGTACAAGCGCTGGTCGGCGGTGGGCCTGGTCAGTCCGTACGACGACGAGAGGCGTCAGGACTGAGCCGCGTCGCCCGGCGCGGGCGATTTCTCCAGCCGGCGCAGGAACACGGTCATCTCCTTTTCGGCCTGCTTGTCGCCGCGTGCGCCGGCGGCGGCGATGCCGCGACGCCAGGCGTCGGCCGCCGAGGCGGGCTCGCCGCTGGCGAGCCGGGCCTTGCCCAACAGTTTCCACGCGGCCGAATAAGTCGGGTCGAACTCCAGCGCGCGTTCGAGTGCTGCCACCGCACCGGCGGCGTCGCCCGCATCAAGCAGGGCGCTGCCCAGCGAGTAGCGCAGCAGCGCGCCATCGCGCGGGCCGTCGCATTGGCGGCGCAGGTTGTCGAGCAGGGCGTTCAAGGCAGGCGGTAGCGGCGTTCGTCGGCCGGATAGAGCTGGGTCGGCTGTGCCGGTTCCGGCGGCGTGTGGCCGGCGCGCAGATCGGCCAGCGAACTGGCCGTCCAGATCACCACCCACGACGAGCGGAACGGCTGCGCCAGCAAGGCGTAGCGCAGGTCGGCCGGGGTCAGGTGGTCCGGCCGGTCGACCACCAGCGCATCGGGATGCGCGCGTGCGTAATCGGCCAGCGCCTGGTCGCCGTACAGCTCGGTGATCGGCCGGGTCAGCCGGCCGGCGAAGTGGAACTCGCCGGCGTAGCTGCCCATGAAGGCCAGCGGGTGGCCGGCCTGCTCGGCGCGGCCCAGCAGTTCGGCCGACGGGCGCAGGTCCCAGCGCGGCCACAGGGTCAGCGTGAACAGCGCATTCAGCGCGAACACGCCGATCAGCCCGGCCACCGCCAGCCGGCGCAGCTCGCCGCGGCCGCGCATCAGCAGCAGGATGCCGAGCAGCAGGAAGATCACGCTGAAGTAGCGGCTGTACGGCGCGACCGTGTGCGCCCAGTCGCCCTGCACGACGGCGTGCTCCACCAGCATGGGCAGCGCGAACAGCAGCAGCGCGAAGACGATCCCCCCCACGCCCAGCGGCCAGGTGCCGAGCGCGTAATGGTTGGCCAGCGCGGCGCGGCGCTCGCGCAGCACGGCGATCGCACCGGCCATCAGCAGAGCCACGCCGGCCAGCTCCGGCAGCGGGTAATACAGCTGCTTGCCGCTGATCAGCGAGAACACCACGAATGCGGGAACCAGCCAGCACAGCGCGAAGCGCAGGCCCGATTCCAGCGGCCGGCGCAGCCCGGCCACGGCCACCCACGCGCGCGGCCAGCCGCTGAACGGGAACAGCAGCACCGGCAACCAAAGCACGTAGAACCAGAACGGTTCGGCGTGGTTCTGCAGATCCTTGCCTTCGGACAGTTTGTCGACCACGCGCCCGGCGGTCTGGGTGAAGAACAGCCGTTCGCGATAGGCGTCCCCCCCGACCAGGCCGGCCGGCAACGCCCATGCCAGCAGCATCGCGCCGCCGAGCAACAGCGACAGCACGCCGGAGCCGTACCAGCGCGCGCGATGCTCGCGCGCCCATTCGTTCCACAGCGGCCCGAGCAGCCACGGGAAGGCGACGTGCAGCAGCATCACCGGGCCCTTGGTCAGCAACCCCAGCCCCACGCAGACGCCGAACAGCAGCCAGCGCGGTTCGACCCGTCGCGGCTTCGGCGTAAGGCACAGCAGCGCGGCCAGCACCCAGACCGCCAGCAGCACGTCGTACATGATCTGCAAGGCGAACAGGAACGCGTAGCCGAACGCCAGCAGCATCCACGGCGCGGCCTTGGCCATCCACGGCCGGTGCGGGAACAGCCGCCGCGCCAGCAGCGACACCAGCACCAGCTGCGCGCCGCCGAACAGCACCTCCAGCACGCGCGGCCACACGTCGCTGACGCCGAACACGAACCAGCCGGCCTCGATCAGCCAGAACAGCAGCGGCGCCTTCTCGCTGTACGGCGCGCCGTTGATGTGCGGCACCAGCCACTGGCCATGGCTGAACATGTCCCAGGCCACCGCCAGCGTGCGGGTGGAATACAGCGGCATCGGGCCGTGCGCGAAGATCGCCAGCAGCGCCACCAGCATCCACAGCGGCAGCCACGGCCAGACCGCGCGCAGGTGTTCGGAACGGCTGAAGGAGCTGGGCGGCACGGGGTGCACTCGCGGTGGGAGAGAGAGATTCTAGCCTGCGACCGGATCAGGGCATCGCTAGGCCGGACCCCAGTAGCCGATGCGGCGACGCAGTTTCAGCTTGCGCCACAGGTTGAGCGGCTTGCGCCGGCGGTTGCGACCGCCGCGGGCGAGGAAGGCGTCGATCGCGTCGAGCACGCGCTCGCTGGAGCGGCCGTCGCGGCGCGGATGGATGGCGTTGCCGTAGTCGGCGATCGCCTGCATCAGTTCCGGCGGCCGCGCCAGCGCGCGTTCGATCGCCGGCTCGAAGTCCTTCGCGTCGTCGATGTCGAGCAACTGCGGCCCGGGGCGCCGGTTCTTGAATGTCACCACCGGCTTGCCGGTGAGCAGGAACTCGTTGAGCGCCGAGGAGGTATCCGAGCACATCATGTCGACTTGCGGGAACAGCTCCAGGATGTTGTCGTTCTCGGCGAAGGTGAGGTACTCGTTCTGCAGCGCCTTGAACTTCGCCGTGGTCTCCGGGTTCATCTTCGGATGGAAGGTGACGATCCAGTGCCAGCGACCGTCGCGCGACAACCGCTTCACTTCCTCGTACAGCGTCTCGGCGGCACTCCACGACGGCGAAAAGGTGGAGTGGTAGAGGATCACCGGCGGCCGGCGCACCGGCGGCAGCGGACCGGCGATCTCGCGCATGAACGGGTCGAGCTTGGGCCAGCCGGTCTCGGTCACCGCAAAGTGGCCGAGCTGCTCCGCCAGTGCCTGGAACTGCGCGGTATCGCGTGGACCGGTGGTGCAGTACAGATCGAAGAAACCGCGGATGTAGATGTGGCGCGGCTTGCCCGCATCGAAACCGTGGAACACCTCGACCTTCACGCCGGTGAAGAAATGCGGCAGGTGATTGCCCGGGGTCAGCACGGCGTCGGGCTTCCATGCGCGCACGCCGGCCACGTCGAGCAGGCGCTCGCCCTCGACCAGATCCTCGGCGCCGGGGCCGTCGAAAAACCACGCCGCCTCGCCGCCGCGGGCGCGCACCGCCTCCTGCAGCGGGCGCAGGATGGCCAGCGCGTAGCGCTCGGAGCCGTACATCAGGTAGCGTCTGGGACTGTTCATTCGATGCTCGCGCCCTGCGCGCGCAGCGCGCTGGCGGCCTGTTCGACGGATGCCGGGTTGCGCGTCATCTCGTAGTAGCGCATGCGCTTGTACAGTGCGTAGCTGGCGGCGGTCTGCGCGATCACGAAGCCGCGCCAGCCATCCAGGCAGGCCAGCCGGAACAGGTAATCCTTGAGGAAAGCCAGCACGTAGACGAACGGCGCCTGCCACATCCGCGCCGGCTTGCCCTTGTCCAGCCAGTCGCGGCATTTCAGCTCGGCGTACTGCAGCACCTTGAGCTGCTTGTGCACCAGGGTCGGGTTGTTGGTGTGCAGGAAGCTGCCGCGCAGGGTGGGCGCGGGGCCATCGAACTGCAGCGATTCGTGCACGCGCGCATCGCTCCAGCGCGCGCGGCCGCGGTGGTACAGGCGGGCCATGCGCTCGCCCGTGGCTGGCCGGTACCAGCGCATCGGCGCGCCCATGTAGACCGTGCTGCGGCGCAGGTACGCGGCGGCAGCGTGGCCGGCCATCAGTGCGGGCAGGCGCCGCTGCAGTTCGTCGGCGAGGTCGCCGCCGAGGTATTCGTCGGCGTCCAGGACCAGGATCCAGTCGTGCGCGCACTGGCCGGCGGCGAAATTGCGCTGCGGCCCGAAACCCAGCCAGTCCTGGTGGACGACGCGCGCGCCATGCGCCTGCGCGATCGCCACGGTGTCGTCGTCGCTGCCGCAATCGACGACCAGTTTCTCGGCGGCAAACGGCACGCTGTCCAGGCAGCGGGCGATGTGGGCCGCCTCGTTGCGGGTGATCACGGCGAGGGTCAGGGGAAACGCGGGCATGGCGGCGATTCTAGCCGAATCATGCGAGTGGTCCGCCGCTGCGTTATGCTGTGAATGCGGAGTGAATTCCGTGGCTGGCGTGCGATTGGAGGGATTCCGGACGCCGCAGCCTCCTGGAGCGGTTGCCGTGGGACGGCGTAAGGGGCGCAGGGCGCCCACAGTCAGCGTCAGGTTCGCCGCAAGCCGGATATCGGCGCGGATCGTCCGACGCGAGACATGGAAGCGGAACATCGCGTCCGCCAGCGGCCGGAGGCCGCATCCAATGCAGTCTTCATGTACCGCTGTGGGGGGCATGCCATGCGCATCAGTGTTGCCGTGATCACCTATAACTGGCCCGAGGCGCTGGAACTGGTGCTGCGCGCGCTGGCCAGCCAGACCGAACTGCCGCACGAGGTGATCGTCACCGACGACGGCTCGCGCCCGGCCACCAGCGAACTGCTGCGACGCCTGGCGCACGACTATCCGGTGCGGCTGGTGCACCTGTGGCAGCCCGACGACGGTGCGCGCATGAGCCGCGCGCGCAACCGCGCAATCGCCGCCGCGCAGGGCGACTACATCATCCTGCTCGACGGCGACATGGTGGTCGAGCGGCATTTCATCGCCGACCATCGCCGCTTCTCCCGGCGCGGCTGCTTCACCCAGGGTTCGCGCGTGCTCACCGATGCCCGCTCGGTGCAGGAGATGCTGGGCCGCGGGCCGACCTTTCCGGATTTCTTCCGCCGCGGCATCGACCGTCGCCGCCACACCGTGCGCCTCCCGCTGCTCGCCCATCTGTTCGCCCGTCCGAGCATGCGCCAGCGTGGCATCAAGAGTTGCAACATGGGTTTCTGGCGCGACGACCTGTTGCGCCTCAACGGTTTCAACGAAGCGATGACCGGCTGGGGTCGCGAGGATACCGAACTGGCCGTGCGCGCCTTCCACGCCGGGCTGCTGCGCCGCGACCTGCGCCTGGGCGCGCTGGCGGTCCATCTCTACCACCCCACCCGCAAGCACCTGGTGGACAACCCCAACGACCGCATCCTGGCCGAGACGCGGCAGCGCAACCTCGTTCGTTGCGAACGCGGCGTCGAGCAGTACCGCGACGAGTTTGCCGTCGCGCCGCTCGACCTGCGCGCGGTCGTTGCACCGACCCCGTTGCGGCCATCGATGCACGTGGGTCACGTGGCCGCGCCACCGGCCGCCGCCACTGCGTAGGACAGTCGTCCGCCTCGGTCAGGCCGCGGCCACCCGCGGCGGCTCGCGGTGGCGCAGCCAGGCAAGTCGCAGCGCCAGCCCCAGCACCACGAAGAAATAGAACGACTGCGTCATCACCCGGTAGAACACCGCGTCGGTGAGCGCGCAGAGCATGTACAAGGCGATCACGCCGACGCCGACGGCGGCCGGCAGCGCCACTTCGTCGTCCGCATCCAGCACGCGCCGGCTGAAGTAGCGCAGCGGCACCAGGAACACCGCCAGCAGCACCAGCAGACCTGGCACGCCGCCGGTGGCGGCCGCTTCCAGATACTCGTTGTGCGGCTGGTTGTAGCGTTCGATCGCGGCATGGCTGCGGCCGGCGGCGACCTCCTCGCGCGTATACGCGTCGAATTGGCCCACGCCGATGCCCACCAGCGGGTGTTCGCCGAAGGCGCGCGCCGCGGTGCGCCACATCTCCAGCCGCTCGATCACGGCGCCGCGGGTGGCCTGGCTATGGTCGAAGCGGGTGACCTCCGGCGCGATGGCCTGGAACCGCTCCACCATTTCGCCGCGCATGCCGAAGGTGACGGTCCCGGCCACCACAGACACGGCACCGACCAGCAGCAGGCTGGAGCGCCAGTGTCCGCAGCGCCGCGCGTGCAGCAGCACCAGCAGCAGGAACACCGGCGCAAATGCCAGCAGCGGGCCGCGGCTCTGGGTCAGCAGCGCGCCGTACATGGCGCAGCCCATCGCCACCAGATGCAGCCAGCGTTCCCGGCGCCCCGTGCCGCGCGCCAGGAATTGCACCAGCGCCATCGTCGACAGGCCCAGCAACACCGTGGCCAGTTCGATCGAGGCCGACGGGCCGCCATTGAGGCCGTGCGGACGGTCGATGCCGAGCGCGTAGGCCTGCACCACGGCGGCCGCGCCCAGCACGATGGCGCCGAGGCTGAAACCGGCCCACACCACGCGCATCCGCAACGGCAGGCTGAAGCACGCCGCCACCACCAGGAACAGCAGAATGTGCGCCGGGCGATCCAGCGGTCGCCAGCCCAGGTCGTGCAGCAGCACGTTGAAGATCACGAATCCGATCATCGCCAGCGCCACCGCCACCGGCGGCCACGCCGCGCGATAGCTGCGCCGGATCGAGGCGGTGCTCGCCATCAGCGCCAGTCCAAGCAGGAACAGCAGCGCCGGCGGCAGCGCCTTGATCCCCCAGTCGATCGAGAACGACAGCGGCATCAGGGCCAGCAGGATCGACACTGTCCACGCCGGCCCGGGGCGCGCGAACACCTGCGCGAGGCGGGTATCGGTCATGCGCGCGTCACACTCGCGAAGACCGCCGCGAGACAGGCTGGGCGGCGTGGAGAGGAAGTGGTGCGGTTCATTCGTCGTCGTCGCCTGCGGTACGCGGGATGCACCCGGGTATTACCGCGTCGTGCCTGAACATCCACCACTCGCGGCGGTTGGCGTGGCCGACATGGATCGCCCGCGCGCGATCCACGCAAGCGCCCATCGCCTCGTCCAGGCTGAAGATCCAGCGTTGCGCGGGATCGCCCTCGAGCCAGGCGATCGCCTCGGCGTACTGCTGCGGCCACGGTTTGCGGAAGCCGAACTCGGTCACCGGGCCCTGCGCCATCAGCAGGTTCTGCTCCTTCCATGCGAGCAGGCCGATCGTGGCCTGCGGGCCGGCGATGGCGCGCGCCTCGACCATCACGTCGCGCGCCGAGCGGTCGCCGTTGAGTAGCGGATAGCCCCACACCCCATACACGCTCCACAGCACGCCGGCGAACAGCAGCCATCCCAGCGGCGCGCGGCGCACCCGCGTCAGCGCGGCGATGGCGAGGCCGGCCACGCCGATAGCCAGCAGCATCCACCAGATCCGCGGGTCCAGGCTCTGTTCGATCTTCAGCGCCCAGGCCGGGTGGCGATGGATCGCCAGCGCCGAGGCGGCGGCCAGCGTGCCGGCCAGCAGCACGGTCAGCGCGAACACCGCGATGCGCACGCCGCGCCGGCGCAACAGGCCGGGCAGCAGCGGCGCCAGCGCCAGCGCCACCATCGGCAGCGCCGGCAGGATGTAGACGTCGCGCTTGCCGGGGCTGAGCGAGAAAAACAGCAGCACCAGCACGGCCCAGCCCAGCGGCAGCAGGAAACGCGCATCGCGTCGTTTCAGCCGGCGCCACCACGCCGGCAGCGCCCACGGCAGCAGCAGCGACAGCGGCAGCCAGTCGACCACGATGATGCCGAGGAAGTAGAACGGCGAATGGATATGGCCGGTGGGCGTGGCGTAGCGGTGCACGGTCTGCCCGAACAGGATGTTCTGCACGTACTCGGCGTGCTGCGGGTCGCCGTCGGCATGGGCGATCAGCAGCATCGGCAGCAGCCAGCCGAGGATCGCCACGAAGAACAGCGCCAGCCCGCCGGCCCAGCGCCAGCCGCCGGTGGGCAGGGCGAGGTGCCGCCAGTGGCCGCGGCGCGCGACCAGGTACGGCACCAGCATCAGCAGGGCCAGCACGCCCACGCCCTTGGTCGCCACGCCCACGCCGGCGAAGAAACAGCCCACGGCGAACCAGCGCCAGCACGGCCCCAGCAGCAGATGGCGCAGCAGGCCGTAGTTGGCCAGCGTCATCCAGCCCAGCAGCAGCGGGTCGATCTGCGCGTTGCGCATCTGGTAGGTGAAGTGGATCGTGACCAGCAGCGTGGCCGCGGCCAGCAGCGCGCTGCGGTGACCCCACAGCCGCCGAGCCAGGTCGTAGACCAGTGCCAGCGCACCCAGCGCGGCGAGCAGCGAGGGCAGCAGAAAGGCGATGCGCCAGTGGCCGGTGAGGTAGTAGCTGAGCGCCTGCAGCCACATGAACACCGGCGGCTTGTCCGGGTACAGCTCGTGGCCGCGGTGCGGGAACAGCCATTGGCCGTGCTCGACCATCCATTGCGCGACCAGCGCGAAGCGCGGTTCGTCCGAGGGCCACGGATCGCGCAACCCCAGCCCGGCGCCGAGCACCAGCAGGGCGAACGCGCCGAACACGACCAGTTCCCAACGGGCGTCGCGCAACCACAGCGGGCGGGCGCGGGACAAGGGCACCGGGGACTTCACGATGAGGAGGATTCCGACGGCGGGGACAAGGATGGCAAGCATAATCGGCCGGCGCGATCTCCGACAGCCGGGGGCCTGATCGCGGGTCGACGAGACTTGGCCGCTCAGGTGTGCTTCTGCAGCACCGCGTAATACATGCCGTCGAGATCGCCGTCGCCGGGCAGGATCTGCCAGCCCAGCGCGGCGGCCTGGCCGACCGGCAGGCTGAACGGCACCGCTTGCGCATCCTTCTGCTGCGCCAGCCACGCTCCGATCACTGCCTCGTTTTCCGCGCGCAGCACCGAGCAGGTGATGTAGACCAGTCGCCCGCCCGGCGCCAGCAGCGGCCACAGCGCGGCGAGGATGCGTCGTTGCTGTGCGCCCATCGCGGCGATGTCGCTCTCGCGCCGATGCAGGCGCACGTCCGGCCGGCGACGGAGCACGCCACTGGCCGAGCAGGGCGCGTCGATCAGGATGCGGTCGAACGGTTGCCCCTTCCACCAGCGCGCGGGCACGCCGGCGTCGCCGACCACGATCTTCGCGTCCAGCCGCAGCCGCATCAGGTTCTGCCGGATGCGTTCGGCGCGCGCGGGTTCGAACTCCAGCGCGGTGAGGTCGATGTCGGCGCGCTCCAGCAGATGGCAGGCCTTGCCGCCGGGGGCGGCGCAGGCGTCCAGCACGCGCAGGCCGTCACGCAGGTCGGCGAGGTCGGCGGCGACCTGGGCGGCGCCGTCCTGCACTGCGAAGTGGCCGGCGTCGAAGCCGGGCAGCCGGGTGATGTCGGTGCTGTGCGGCAGCACCAGCGCGTCGGCCAGCCACGGGTGGGCGCTGGCGGCGTGGCCGGCGGCCTGGTCGATCAGCGTTTCGCGCTGGCAGCGCCGGCGATTGACCCGCAGCATCAGCGGCGGCTCGCCGTTGTCGGCCGCCATCACTGCGGCGGCCTGTTGCGGCCAGTCGCGTTCGAGCGCCGCGGCTAGCCAGGCAGGGTGGGCATGACGGGTGGCGGGTTCGGCGTCGAGCGCGGCCAGCCGCGCGGTCCGCTCGCGCTGCCAGCGGCGCAGCACGGCGTTGACCAGGCCGGCGAGCTGCGGGCGTTTCAGCGCACGCACTGCCTCGACCGTGGCGGCGACGGCGGCGTAGTCCTGCAGTTCGAGGATCTCCAGTTGCACCAGCCCCAGCACCAGCAGCGCGTGCACCGCCGGGTCCTTGTGGCGCAGCGGTTTCTCCAGCAGCCCGTCGATGGCCGGGTCGAAGCGCAGCCACCAGCGCGCGCCTTCGCTGAGCAGGGCCATCAGCAACGCGCGGTCGCGGGGGTCGGCCAGCTTCGGGGCGCTGCGCTCCATCACTTCGCGCAGCGAGGCGCCGCGCAGGGCGATCTCGGCCAAGCCCTTGGCGGCGAGGGCACGGGTGTCGGTTTTCACGGGCGCTGGCGCAGGTCGGGGCGGGCGTTGAGGTAGTCCGCCGCACCGATGCGCCTGCCGCCGGCACGCTGCACCGCGGCGATGCGCAAGGCGCCGCTGCCGCAGGCAACGTCGATGCCCTCGCGTCCGGCCGCCAGCACGTCGCCGGGCGCGGCACGGTGGTCCACCTCGATGGCTTGGGCGGCCCAGATCCGCAGTGGCTCGCCGGCGATCTCGGCCTCGGCCACCGGCCACGGGTCGAATGCGCGCACCTGGCGCTCCAGCTCGATGGCCGGGCGGTTGAAGTCGAGTTTCGCCTCGGCCTTCTCCAGCTTGTGCGCGTAGGTCACCCCATCGGCCGGTTGCGGCGTGGCCACCAGCACCTCGCCGGCCAGCGTGCGGCGCAGGCCCTCAGCCAGCACCTCGGCACCCAGCACGGCAAGGCGGTCGTGCAGCGAGCCGCCGGTGTCGTCAGGGCGGATCGGGGCGCGCCGGTGCAACAGCACCGGGCCGGTGTCGAGGCCGGCTTCCATCTGCATCAGGTCGACCCCGCTCTCGGCGTCGCCGGCGAGGATCGCGCGCTGGATCGGCGCGGCGCCGCGCCAGCGCGGTAGCACACTGGCGTGCACATTCCAGCAGCCCAGGCGGGGGATCGCCAGCACCTTGCGCGGCAGGATCAAGCCGTAGGCGACCACCACCAAAAGGTCGGGGCGATAGTCGGCGAGCCGCTGCTGCACCTCGGCGGATTTCAGCGACCCGGGCTGCTCGACGGCGACCCCGGCGGCCAGTGCGGCCTGCTTGACCGGGCTGGGCGCCAGCTTGCGCCCGCGGCCGGCCGGACGGTCGGGTTGGGTATAGACGGCCACCAGCTCGGCGCCGCTGGCGCGGCAGGCCTCGAAGCAGGGCACGGAGAATTCGGGGGTGCCGGCAAAGGCCAGCCGCAGGCCGGCGCTACTCAAGCACCCGCCGCCTGCTTGCGCTGCTTGTCGAGCCGCTTCAGCAGCAGGCTGCGCTTGAGCGGCGACAGGTAATCGACGAAGACCTTGCCGTCGAGATGGTCCATCTCGTGCTGGATGCACACCGCCAGCGGGCCTTCGGCTTCCACCACGATCTCCTTGCCGTCCACGTCCTGCGCCTTGACCTTCACCTCCAGCGCGCGGGTGACGTCGGCGTACAAGCCGGGAAACGACAGGCAGCCCTCCTGGTAGACCTGCGAGCCATCCTTTTCCAGCAGCTGGGCATTGATCAGCGCCAGCGGCTGGTTGCGCCCCTCGCTCATGTCGGTCACCAGCACCCGCTGGTGCACGTTGACCTGGGTGGCGGCCAGGCCGACACCGTTGGCCGCGTACATGGTTTCGAACATGTCGGCCACGAACTGCTTCAGCTTCGCGTCGAACGCGGTGACCGGCGCGGCGCGGGTGCGCAGGCGCGGGTCGGGGAACTCCAGGATGGAAAGTACGGACATGGCATCACCTCGGCGTCGAAAGTGCGGGCGACTTGGTAAAAATCCCACCCCGACGCGATCTAGAATGTGCATCATTGTACGTCGGCAAGCACGCGAGCGCAGACGATTTTCGCCAACCCGCGCCGGTTGCGCGGGTTAACCATTCGGTTACACTCGACCGAGCATCTGGGGAAGGGGGATTCCCGCCAATGATCAGAAAGACAATCGTGTTGCTGGCCGGCATGCTGGTCACCCTGACCGTCTATGCCGCGGGCGCGCAATTGCGTGCCAATCACCCCGACAGCTACACCGTTCGCCGTGGCGACACGTTGTGGGACATCTCCGCCAAATTCCTGGCCAAGCCGTGGTTGTGGCCGGAGATCTGGCAGGCCAACCCGCAGGTGCGCAATCCCCACCTGATCTATCCCGGCGACGTGCTCAACCTGTCCTTCATCAACGGCCCGAGCCTGCGGCTGGAGCCCGGCGTGCATCGCGAAGGCGAGGCGGTGCCGGCGATTCCGCTCAGCCAGCTGAAGATGTTCCTGAAGGACATGCGCGTGCTGGATTCCAACGCGGTCAGCTCCGCGCCCTACGTGGTCGGCCTGGAAGAGAACCGCCTGCGCGGCGCCGTCGGCCAGAACCTTTACGTGCGCGGCTTGCAGGGCGAGCCGGGCCAGCGCTGGGCGATCGTGCGGCCCAGCCACGTGTTCCGCGGCTTCGACCAGAACGATCCGGCCGATGCCGACCTGGTGGCGCACGGCCTGGACAGCAACGCGGCAATGGTCAATGCGCCGTGGCGCGAGGATTCGCGCAACGACGGCCACTATGGCAAGGGCGACGACCTCGGCGTCGAGGTGACGGTGATCGGCACCGCCGAGACCCTGCGCACCGGTGATCCGGCCACCCTGCTGCTGCTCGACTCCACCCGCGAGATCCGCAGCGGCGACCGCATCATGCCGATCGACGAGCATCCGTACGACGCGTACTACTACCCGCATGCGCCGAAGTCGCTGCCGGCCGACGCCAAGGTGATCGGTTTCGCCGACGCCCTGCGCGCGGCGGGTTCGCGCCAGGTGGTGCTGCTCTCGGTGGGTGCCCGCGACGGCGTCGACAACGGCACCACGTTCTCGATCTTCGAGCCCGGCGAGACCATCCACGACGATGTGGCCAGCAACAGCTGGAACCGCGGCGTAGGCGAAAAGGTCAAGCTGCCGGACGAGTACGTCGGCCACGTCATGGTGTTCCGCACCTTCGACCGGGTCAGCTACGGCCTGGTGATGGACAGCCTGCGCCCGGTACACGCCGGCGGCCGGCTGACCGTGCCCGAATAGCGGCCATCGCAACGGCATCCTCCTACACGACGGCGCGGCCACCACCGCGCCGTCTTCGTCTGCGGTCGCTGCGTACACTCCCGGGCATGCATGATCCGCACCCTGATGACGACCACCGCGCCTGGCTGACCGCGCTGCGCACGCCCGGGCTCGGTCCCGGCGGCCTGCGCCAGTGGCTGGATCGCGGCGACGGCGACATCCATGCCGCGCTGGCGCAGTTGCGCCGTGACGGTGCCGGGCTCGATCCCGCCGCGCTGGCCTGGCTGGAGCACCCGGACGAGGCGCGCCTGGCGCAGGACCTGGCCTGGCTGGCCAAGCCCGGCCACCGGCTGCTGCGGTGCACGGATGCGGATTTCCCGCCGCAACTGGAGCACATCCCGCAGCCGCCGGCGGTGCTGTTCGTGGCGGGCGATGCGAGCCTGCTGCTGCATCCGCAGGTGGCCATCGTCGGCGCGCGCGCAGCCAGCGCCAGCGGCATGGCGCACGCGCGGGCGTTCGCCCGTACGCTGGCCGAGGCGGGTTTCACGATCACCAGCGGCATGGCCGACGGCATCGACGGCGCGGCACACGCCGCCGCACTGGATGCCGGCGCGAAGACGCTGGCGGTGATCGGCACCGGGCCCGATCGGGTGTATCCGCGCAAGCACCACGCGCTGGCCCGGCGCCTGGCCGAACACGGCGCGCTGGCCAGCGAATTCCCGCCCGGCACGCCGGCCCGGGCCGATCATTTTCCGCGTCGCAACCGGATCATCTCCGGGCTGGCGCTGGGCGTGCTGGTGGTCGAGGCGGGGCTGCGCTCGGGTTCGCTGATCACCGCGCGGCTGGCCGCCGAGCAGGGCCGCGAGGTGTTCGCGCTGCCCGGATCGATCCACAATCCGCTGGCCAGCGGCTGCCACCGGCTGATCCGCGATGGCGCGCGACTGGTGGAATGTGCGGCGGAAATCGTCGAATTGCTGGCCCCGGCGGCGCGTTCGCTGGGCCTGGAACTGGCCGCGCGGCTGGGTGGTGAGGAGGTCGGAACCGTCACGACGGCGACCGCGGCGGACCCCGATTATCGACGATTGTTGTCCGCACTTGGCCACGAACCGGCGACAATGGATGAACTTGTGCAGCGCACCGAGCTGCCGGCCGCGGCACTGTCCTCGATGCTGCTGATGCTGGAGCTGGACGGGCGCATCGAACGCCGGTCGGGCAACGCCTACCAGGTCATGCCCACGTCCCTGCGGGCTTGACAGCCGAAGCCGCGGCGTGGTTTCAACTATATATATGTCCGGCACGGAAGCGCCGGTGGTTCACTTTTGGATATCCCGCTTCATGGCAAAAAACCTGCTCATCGTCGAATCACCGGCCAAGGCCAAGACCATCAACAAATACCTCGGCAAGGACTTCCAGGTCCTCGCCTCCTACGGCCATGTGCGCGACCTGAAGCCGAAGGAGGGCGCGGTCGACACCGAACACGGCTTCGCGATGGCCTACGAGGTGATCGAGCGCAACCAGAAGCACGTCGACGCGATCGCCAAGGCCGCCAAGGAGGCCGATGACATCTACCTCGCGACCGACTTGGATCGCGAAGGCGAGGCGATCAGCTGGCACATCAGCGAGATCCTGAAAGAGCGCGGCCTGACCAAGGGCAAGCAGCTGCACCGGGTGGTGTTCTCCGAGATCACGCCGAAGGCGATCAAGGCCGCGGTGGCCGCGCCGCGCCAGCTGTCGCACGACCTGGTCGATGCGCAGCAGGCCCGTCGCGCGCTGGATTACCTGGTCGGCTTCAACCTGTCGCCGGTGCTGTGGCGCAAGGTGCAGCGCGGGCTGTCCGCCGGCCGCGTGCAGTCGCCGGCGCTGCGCATGATCGTCGAGCGCGAGGAGGAGATCGAGGCATTCAAGGCGCGCGAATACTGGAGCGTGGAAGCGCAGCTCAAGCACGCCGACGGCGATTTCAGCGCGCGCCTGTCCCGTCTCAACGGCAAGAAGTTCGAGCAGTTCGACCTGACCAACGAAGCCGATGCGCAAGCCGCGCGTGCGGCCCTGAAGCAGGCCGCGCGCGGCCAGCTCACGGTCAGCGACGTCACCTCGAAGGAGCGCAAGCGCCGCCCGGCCGCGCCGTTCACCACCTCCACGCTGCAGCAGGAGGCCGCGCGCAAGCTCGGCTTCACCACCAGCCGCACGATGAAGGTGGCGCAGGGCCTGTACGAAGGCGTGGCCCTGGGCAGCGAGGGCAACGTCGGCCTGATCACCTACATGCGTACCGACTCGACCATGCTCGGTGAGGACGCCATGGCCGAGTTGCGCCAGCTGATCGCACGCGACTTCGGCGGCCAGGCGCTGCCGGACGCGGCGCAGGTGTACAAGACCAAGTCGAAGAACGCGCAGGAAGCCCATGAGGCGATCCGCCCGACGTCGGCAATGCACACGCCGAAGTCGGTGGCGGCCTTCCTCAACGACGACCAGCGCAAGCTGTACGAGCTGATCTGGAAGCGCACGGTCGCCTGCCAGATGATCCACGCCACCTTGAACACCGTCACGGTGGAATTCGCGTTGCCCGACGCGCCCGGTGGCGACGCCTCGTTCCGTGCCAGCGGCACCACCGTGGTCGATCCCGGCTTCCTCGCCGTGTACGAGGAAGGCAGCGACCAGAAAAAAGCCGATGACGACGACGAAGGCCGCCGCCTGCCGCGGCTGGCGAAAGGCGAGGCCGTGCCGCTGCACGAAATCGTCGCCGACCAGCACTTCACCGAGCCGCCGCCGCGCTACTCCGAGGCGAGTCTGGTCAAGGCGCTGGAAGAGCACGGCATCGGCCGCCCGTCGACCTACGCCAGCATCATCCAGGTGCTGCAGAACCGCGAATACGTCTACCTCGACAGCCGCCGCTTCAAGCCCAGCGACGTGGGTCGCGCGGTGAGCAAGTTCCTCACCCAGCATTTCGCCCAGTACGTCGATTACGACTTCACCGCCAAGCTGGAGGACGAGCTCGACGCGGTCAGCCGCGGCGAGGAAGCCTGGGTGCCGCTGATGCAGCGCTTCTGGCTGCCGTTCAAGCAGCAGGTGGACGAGAAGGCCGAGTCGGTCGACCGCAGCGAGGCCACCGGCGCGCGCGAACTGGGCAGCGATCCGAAGACCGGCAAGCCGGTGTTCGTGCGGCTGGGCCGCTTCGGGCCGTATGCCGCGATCGGCGACAAGGACAGCGACGAGAAACTGCAGTTCGCCTCGCTGCGCCCGGGCCAGAGCATGCACACCATCAGCCTGGCCGAGGCGCTGGAGCTGTTCAAGCTGCCGCGCAAGCTGGGCCAGGCGGACAACGGCGACGAGGTCAGCGTCGGCGTCGGCCGTTTCGGTCCGTTCGTGAAGCAGGGCAGCACCTACGCCTCGCTCAAGCCCGAGGACGATCCGTACACGATCGAACTGCCGCGCGCGCTGCAACTGGTGGCCGACAAGCTGGAGATGCTGGCCAACCGGATGATCCTCGATTTCGGCAACGGCGTGCAGGTGCTCAACGGCCGCTACGGCGCCTACATCACCGATGGCGAGAAGAACGCGCGCATCCCCAAGGAACAGGAACCGAAGCTGCTGACCGAGGCGCAGTGCCTCGAATTGCTTGCCGCCGCGCCGGTGAAGAAGGGCCGCTTCGGCAAGAAGACGGCGACCAGGAAGGCCGCCGCGAAGAAGCCCGCGACGGCGAAGAAGACCGCCGTGAAGAAGGCCGCGACGAAGAAGGCGCCGGCGAAAAAGACTTCCGCGAAAAAAGCCGCGGCGAAGAAAACCGCCACGAAGAAAGCGGCGGCGAAGAAGTCTCATGCCGGCAAGGCCGGCGCCTGATGCTGCAGCGTTTCACGCTCGACGAAGTCGACGCCGCCGCCACGCTGCTGCACGACGGCGGCGTGCTGGCCTATCCGACCGAGGCGGTGTTCGGCCTCGGCTGCGATCCGCATGACCGGCAAGCATTCGAGCGGCTGTTCGCGCTGAAGCAGCGCCCGTCGACGCAGGGCGTGCTGCTGATCGCGGCGGATTTCGGCCAAGTCGAGCGCTGCATCGATTTCGCGGCGGTGCCCGATGCGGTGCTGCGGCAGGTGCGCGCCGGCTGGCCGGGGCCGTACACATGGATATTTCCGCGCTCGGCGCTGGTGCCGGATTGGGTGGCCGGTGCGCATGCCGGCATCGCGCTGCGGGTCAGCGCGCACGAACCGGCGGCGGCGCTGTGCCGCGCCTTCGGCGGCGCGCTGGTGTCGACCAGCGCCAACCCGCACGGGCAGCCGCCGGCCCGCGCCGCGCAGACCGTGGCGGACTATTTCGGTGACGCCCTGGACGGCCTGCTGGATGCCCCGCTGGGTGGCCAATCCAGCCCCACGGTGATTCGCGATGCCCTTTCGGGCGCTATCATCCGCGCCTGAACGTGCGGGGGGAGCGCACGCCGGTGCGGGATCGCGGGGCCTCGCGGTGGCGTTCACGTCACGGTCCGCGTGACGGCGCGATGCTGCCGCACGCCATTTGAGCATCCACGGAGACAGCCGTTTGGTTACCGTACACGACCCGCGCCAGCGCGAGCTTCCACCGCTGCTGCCCTTGCTGGCGGCTGCGGACCCGGCGCGGGTGGTGGCTTGGCGGCGGGGCGAGGCGATCAGCGCCGCGCACTTCCTCGCCGAGGTCCGCGCGGTGGCGGCGTCGCTGCCGCACGCACCGGCGGTGGTGAACCTGTGCGAGGACCGCTACGCCTTCCTGGTCGCGTTCTGCGCGGTGGCGTTGCGCGGCCAGGCCAACCTGCTGCCGTCCTCGCGTGCGCCGCAGGCGGTGGACGAGGTGATGAAGACTCACCCCGGGTGCCATGCGCTGGGCGATCAGCCGCTCGACCCGGCGCCGCCCGGTTATCAGCAACTGCCGTCGTTCGACGCGCCGCGACCGGCGCGCGTCGAGGCGCCCTGGCCGACCTTGCCGGCCGACCAGGTGGTGGCGATCGGCTACACCTCCGGTTCCACGGGCATGCCGACGCCGAACCCGAAGACCTGGGGCAGTTTCCACGCCAGCAACGCGGGCAACCTGGCGCGGTTGCATGCCATGGTCGGCGAGCGCTTCGAGGTGGTCGCCACGGTGCCGCCGCAGCACATGTACGGCATGGAGATGTCGGTGCTGTTGCCGCTGCTGGGCAACGTCGGCGTGCACACCGGGCGCCCGTTCTTTCCCGCCGACGTGGCCGCCGCGTTGGCCGCGGTGCCGGCACCGCGCGTGCTGGTGACCACGCCGGTGCATCTGCGCGCGCTGATCGATTCGGGCATCGGCCTGCCGGCGGTCGCGGCGATGGTATCGGCCACCGCACCGTTGCCGGTCGGGCTGGCGCGCGCCGCCGAGCAGCGTTTCGACGCGCCGCTGCTGGAAGTGTTCGGCTCCACCGAAACCTGCGTGTTCGCCAGCCGCCGCCCCACCGTGGGCGAAGACTGGCTGCTGTACGACGACGTGACCCTGCACCCGCAGCCCGATGGCACCGCGGTCGAGGCGCCGCAGCTCGGCGCGCCGGTCAGCCTGGCCGACCTCGTCAGCCTGTCGCGTGACGGCCGCCGCTTCCGCTTGTGCGGAAGGCATGCCGACATGCTGGAAATCGCCGGCAAGCGCGCCTCGCTGGCCGACCTCACCCGCCGCCTGCTGGCGATTCCCGGCGTGCGCGACGGCGTGGTGTTCCAGCACGGCGACGGCGACGCGCTCGGCGTGCACCGCATTGCCGCGCTGGTGGTGGCGCCGGAGCTGGACGAACATGCCATCCTCGAGGCGCTGCGCCGCGCGATCGATCCGCTGTTCCTGCCGCGCCCGCTGAAGCGGGTGGCCGCCTTGCCGCGCAACGAAACCGGCAAGCTGCCGCGCGCGGCGCTGCTGGCGCTGCTGCAGCCGTCAGCCTGACGCTCGGGCGGCGGATCGCTGCCGCTACAATGGGCGACTGCGCCGGGTGGCGAGCGGGAGTGCGGCAATGAAGGTTCTGGTCATCGGCAGCGGCGGACGCGAGCACGCGCTGGCGTGGAAGCTCGGGCAGTCCGTGCAGGTCGACGAGGTGATCGTGGCGCCCGGCAACGCCGGCACCGCGCGCGAGCCGGGCGTGCGCAACGCCGACGTCGCGATGAATGATCTCGATGGCCTGCTGCAGCTGGCGAAGCGCGAAAGAATCGGGCTGACCGTGGTCGGCCCGGAAGTGCCGCTGGTGGCCGGCGTGGTCGACAAGTTCCGCGCCGCCGGCCTGCGCATCTTCGGCCCGCGCGCGATCGCCGCGCAGCTGGAAGGCTCCAAGGCATTCGCCAAGGATTTCCTGCAGCGGCACAACATTCCCACCGCGCACTACGCGGTGTTCACCGAGCTGAATCCGGCGCTGGCCTACGTGCGCAAGCAGGGCGCGCCGATCGTGATCAAGGCCGACGGCCTCGCTGCCGGCAAGGGCGTGGTGGTGGCGCTGACCCTGGCCGACGCGGAGCTGGCGCTGCACGACATGCTCGGCGCGCACGCGTTCGGCGACGCCTCGTCGCGGGTGGTGATCGAGGAATTCCTCGATGGCGAAGAAGCCAGCTACATCGTGATGAGCGACGGCAGCCACGCGCTGCCGATGGCTTCCAGCCAGGACCACAAGCGCCGCGACGAGGGCGACCTCGGCCCGAACACCGGCGGCATGGGCGCGTATTCGCCAGCGCCGGTGGTCACGCCGGAAGTCGAGCAGCGCATCCTGAAGGAAGTGATCGAGCCGACCCTGCACGGCATGGCGGCCGAGGGTGCGCCGTTCATCGGCTTCCTCTACGCCGGCCTGATGATCGACAAGTCGGGCGCGCCGAAGGTGATCGAGTTCAACGTGCGCTTCGGCGATCCGGAAACGCAGCCGATCATGCTGCGGCTGAAATCGGACCTGGTCGAGCTGATCGACGCCGCGCTGGACGGCCATCTGGCGCAGACCCGCGCGCGCTGGGACAGCCGCCCCTCCATTGGCGTGGTGATGGCCGCCGCCGGTTACCCCGCTCGCGTGCGCACGGGCGATACGATCGCGGGCCTGGACGACATCGACGATGGCGACGTGAAGGTGTTCCATGGCGGCACCGCCCGCGACGGGCAGGGCCGCGTGGTGACGTCGGGCGGGCGCGTGCTCTGCGTGTGCGCGCTGGGCAGCGATCTTGCCGCGGCACGCGAGCGCGCCTACGCGGCGGTCGGCAGGCTGCGCTGGAAGGGCGCGTTTCACCGCCGCGACATCGCCCATCGCGCCTTGCATCGACACTGAAAGCGCTGCAGCGCCGGCACACGGCGTACGCGTGCGCACGGCGGGCGGGCGGGGATTGACTTTTCCGCGCCTGCTTTTTTGCGATATGCTTGCAGGCTCCCCCGCGTAGAGTCGTGGCGCCACCAGGCCCGCGCGACCACGTGCAGATTTCACGTAATAAAGAGGTTTCTGGCATGCGCAAGACGGTTTTGTCGCTGGTATCGGTTGCTGCGCTGGTCCTGGCCGGCTGCCAAGGTTCGTCGTCGGACCAGGCCGCAAATGGCGGTCCCGCCAAGGCCGAAAGCACGGCCAAGGTGTCGATCCCCAGTGAAGTCAGCGGCACGATCTCCCTGCGTGCGGGTACGGCGCAGCCTTCGGACAAGGCGACTCTGGTGCTGAACCTGGTCGACGTCTCCTCCACCGCCGTCGGCTCTGCGCCGCTGGCCACCAAGACCTCGCCGGCCGGCAGCTTCCCGCAGCCGTTCAAGCTCACCTTCAATCCGGCCGACGTCAAGCCGAACGACCTGTACGTGGTGCAGGCGATCCTTACCGATGGCGAGCGCCAGTACGTGATGCCGATCCAGGCGCCGGTGCTGGCCAAGGGCAGCCAGAACGACGCCGTGTCGATCCAGCTGGTCGCCGAGCAGACCCCCGGGGAAAAATTGCTGGCCGCGTTCGACGACGTGCAGAAGCAGCTCGGCGCGATGAAGGTCAACCACGGCACCAAGCTGGAGAAGGATGCCTCGCGCGGCTGGCAGCTGTTCCGTCAGGACGGCCAGATCCAGTTCATCCGCGAGCTGGTCGAGTACACCAAGGACGGCTTCACCAGTACCGACTATGCCTACAAGGACGGCAAGCCGTGGGCGATCGTGCAGCAGCATATGGCCAGCCGCGACGGCAAGCCCACCTCGATCGACCGCGCCGGCTGGAGCGATGACGGCACGCTGGTGCTGAAGCAGCACCAGGTCGGCAGCGACGTGCAGCCGCTGGACCCGGCCGAGGCGGAGAAGCTCAAGCAGGAGGCGATGACCATCCTCGGCCTCGCCACCAACGGCAAGAACAAGTAAGTCGCTGCAGACTCTCCCGCGTCGAGCGGGAAGCTCGCAAAGAAAAAGCCGCCCGCATCAGCGGGCGGCTTTTTTCATGGACGTGACCCGGGCCGGCCGAGTCGCGGCCTGGCCGGATCAGAGGTCGATCCGCACGCCCATGTTGACGCTGTTGTACTTCTGGCTGTTGTCGCCGAAGCGGCCGCTGTAGCCGATCCAGCTTTGCACGCTGGGGGTCAGCCGGGCGGACAGCCCCAGCGTGGCGGCGCCCCAGCTCTGGTCGGGGCTGAAGCCGGTCAGCGCGAAGCTGCCGTTCATGCTGTTGAGGCCGGCGCGGACCTCACGTGCATCGGCCTTGCTGTCGTGGTTCCAGCCCAGTTCGGCATACGGCGACATCACCAGGTTGTTGACCTGCCACTGGCCGCGCAGGCGCCAGCCGAGGGTGGATATCAGCGAGTCGCGCTGCTGGCGGCCGAACCACATCGCGCTGCTGTCGTTGCCGCTCTCGCTGTAGCCGCTGATCTTCACGGTCTGCCAGTCGACGGTGGCGAACGGGCCGGTCTGCAAGTCGTTGCCCAGCTCGAACCACCAGCCGCCGGTGACGCCGCCGCCCAGGTGCGAGCCGTCGGTCTTGCCGGTTTCGGTGCGCTGCATCGCGCCGATGTTCATGCGGCGCTCGATGTCCTTGAAGTTGGACTGGCCGAAGTTGACGTAGCCGCCCACGTAGCCGCCACCGTTGTGGTAGCCGACGTAGCCCAGGCCGCTGACGTCCTGCAGCTTGTAGCCACCGCCGCCGGAGAAGTCGGCGGTGTGCTGGCCCACGCCCAGCGCCACGCCGGCCGTGACGTGCTCACCGGCGAAATAGTTCGCGCCCAGGGTGAAGTTGAGGTTGTCGCTGTTGGTGCGCGGCGAGTTGTTGCTGGCGTCGAAACGCTGCCGGGCATAGTCGATGTTGACGAAGGTGCGCACGTCGCCGTCCTTGCCGGTGGTCAGCATCTGGTCGCGCATGACGCGGTTCTGCACGGCACTGGCCGCCAGCGGCGCTTCGCCGAGCAGCGAGATCTGCTCCGGCGCATGGATCACCGACAGCACGTACTGGCCGAGCATGGCGTGGGCGGCGGTGGTCGGGTGCACGCCGTCGGCGAACAGATAGGTCTGGTCGGTGCCGGCTGCGTAGCTGTACGGCAGGCCCGAGCCCTGTGGGCCGCACTGCACCGAGCTGGAACCGACGCCGCAGGCCGGCGCGGTGACGTTGCTGAAGCCGTAGGCGCCCGGGTTGGCGATCACTTCGTTGAGCAGCGCGTAGGTGTTCGCCGGGATGATGTTCAGGCCGTTGTTGCTCAGTTGCGCGAGGCCGCTGTTGAGCACGCCGTTGTAGAGCACGGCGAGCTGGCTGGCCCCGGCCTGGGCGGTGGCACCGCCGAGAGCGGCCTGCGGGGTCTTGCCCAGGTCGGGCAGGTTGTAGACCAGCACGTATTTCGCGCCGGCCGCCTGCAGGCCGGCGAGCACGCCGAGTTCGGTCTGCGCCGCGTTGACCGCGCCGGCGGCGATCGCGTTCGGATCGCTCAGCGTGCCGCTCAGGTAGAAGATGTCGTTGGCGCCGCCCCAGACCTGATACAGCGCGCGCGAGTCGGCCTTGCCGCCGTTCGCGCCGAGGTACATCTGCAGCTGCTGCGCGATGGTCGGCACCGGCGCGACGTTGTTGACGAAGCCCGCGCCGCCCCAAGCGTAGTCGGTACCGCCGGCCGCCGACGGTGCCAGCGTGAAGCCCAGGCCCGTCGCCACGTTCTCCGCCGCGGTGGTACCCGGGTTGGTGGTGAAGCGCAGCGGCGGCTGGATCGTCGGCGCGGTGGCCAGCGAAATGTTGCCGTTGTCGCTCAGGCTGTCGCCGAAGACGATGACGTTGCTGAAATCGGCGGCTGCGGCGGCCGTGCTGAACAGCAGGGCGGTCGCGATGGCGCCGGCCAGATGACGGGTGCGAAGCATGGAAGTACTCCTCGGCCGGGATGGCCTTGTTAGTTGCGGGTTACGGTACGGTATTCCATACGGAACCGCATGCTGCAGCGCATCGCCGCCGCAGGCGAGCCGGCGAGCGGCGATTCAGCGCTTGCCGGCGCGCGCAAACGCGTCGGCGAAGGCGTTGCTGGCCGGTGCGGCGGCGGGCTTGGGTGCGCCGCCGCCCGGGCGCGGACCGCGGCCGTCGCGCGACCCGCCGCGGGCCTCGCCGCCGGCACCCGGACGGCCGCCGCGCGCCTGCCCCGGCTCATCGTCCAGGCGCATGCTGAGGCCGATGCGCTGGCGCGGCAGGTCGACCTCCATCACCTTGACCTTGACGATGTCGCCGGCCTTCACCGCGTCGCGCGGATCCTTGACGAAGCTGTGCGACAGCGCCGAGACGTGGACCAGGCCGTCCTGGTGCACGCCGATGTCGACGAACGCGCCGAATGCGGCGACGTTGGTGACGCGGCCTTCCAGGATCATGCCGGGCTTGAGGTCCTTCACGTCCTCGACGCCTTCGGCGAAGCTCGGCGCGACGAACTCCGGGCGCGGGTCGCGGCCGGGCTTTTCCAGTTCCTTCAGGATGTCGCGCACGGTCGGCACGCCGAACTTGTCGTCGGTGAACTGCTCGGGCCTGAGGCCGCGCAGGAAGCCGCTGTCGCCGATGATGTTGCGCACTTCGCGGCCGCATTGCGCGATGATCCGCTCGACCACCGGGTACGCTTCCGGATGCACCGCGCTGGTGTCCAGCGGGTTGTCGCCGTTCGGCACGCGCAGGAAGCCGGCGCATTGCTCGAACGCCTTGTCGCCCAGCCGCGGCACCTTCAGCAGCGCCTTGCGGTTCGCGAACGGGCCGTTCGCATCGCGGTGCTTCACCACGTTCTCGGCCACCGACGCGGACAGCCCGGCCACGCGCGCGAGCAGCGCGGCCGAGGCGGTGTTCACGTCCACGCCGACCGCGTTGACGCAGTCCTCGACCCGCGCGTCCAGCGCGCGCGCCAGCTTGATCTGGTTGACGTCGTGCTGGTACTGGCCCACGCCGATCGCCTTCGGCTCGATCTTCACCAGTTCGGCCAGCGGATCCTGCAGCCGGCGCGCGATCGAGACGGCGCCGCGCAGGCTCACGTCGAGTTCCGGGAACTCCTTCGCGGCGAGTTCGGAGGCGGAATACACCGAGGCGCCGGCCTCGCTCACCACGATCTTCGACAGCTTCGCGTCGGGCAGCTTCCTGATCAGTTCGCCGGCCAGCTTGTCGGTCTCGCGCGAGCCGGTGCCGTTGCCGATCGCGATCAGGTCCACGCCGTGCTGCTTGCACAGCCGGGCCAGCGACACCAGCGATTCGTTCCACTGCCGGCGCGGCTCCAGCGGGTAGATCGTGTCGGTGGCCAGCAGCTTGCCGGTGGCGTCGACCACCGCGACCTTGCAACCGGTACGGATGCCGGGATCGAGTCCCATCACCGTCTTCGCGCCGGCCGGCGCGGCCAGCATCAGGTCCTTGAGGTTGTCGCCGAACACGCGGATTGCCTCGTCCTCGGCGCCTTCGCGCACGCGACCGAACAGGTCGAGCGTGAGATGCAGGTGCAGCTTCACGCGCCAGGTCAGGCGCACCGTCTCGCGCAGCCAGGCGTCGGCGGCGCGGCCGCGGTGGTGGATGTTCGCGTGGGCGGCGACGCGGCCTTCGCCCTCGGCGTGGCCCTGCTCGCTGTCGGCGGCGGGAGCGAGTTCCAGTTCGATCACGCCCTCGTTGCGCGCGCGCATCAGCGCCAGCAGGCGGTGCGAGGGGATCTTGCCGATCGGCTCGACGTGGTCGAAGTAGTCGCGGAACTTGGCGCCTTCGTTCTCCTTGCCCGCGACCACCTTGGCGCGAATCTGCCCTTGCGACCACAGCCAGTCGCGCAGCTCGCCGACCAGGTGCGCGTCCTCGGCGATCGCTTCCATCAGGATTGCGCGCGCGCCGTCGAGTGCGGCGCGCACGTCGGCCACGCCCTTGTCCGCATCGACGAACGCTTCGGCGAAGGCCTCCGGCGGTCGCGTGGGGTCCTCGCGCAGGCCAGTCGCCAGCGGTTCCAGCCCGGCCTCGCGGGCGATCTGCGCCTTGGTGCGGCGCTTGGGCTTGTACGGCAGGTACAGATCCTCCAGCCGCGCCTTGGTGTCGGCGGCGAGGATGTCCGCCTTCAAGGCGTCGTCGAGCTTGCCCTGTTCCTCGACGCTGGCGAGGATCGCCGCGCGGCGTTCTTCCAGTTCCCGCAGGTAGCGCAGGCGTTCTTCCAGCAGGCGCAGTTGGGTGTCGTCGAGGCCGCCGGTGACTTCCTTGCGGTAGCGCGCGATGAACGGCACGGTGGCGCCGCCGTCGAGCAGGTCCACCGCCGCGCGCACCTGTTCGGTCTTCGCGGCGATGTCGTGGGCAATGCGTTGTTCGATGCTGGGCATGGGTGGAGCGTTCCTGGCGGCGGCGCGATGCCGCCGGGTGAAAAGGTCAAGCCGTCGATGATAACAAGCGCCCGGGAATCGTCGGCGCGCCAATGAAAACGGCGCCGCGGACGAGCCGCGGCGCCGTGCGTGGAGCGAAGCCGATCAGGCGCTGAAGGAGTTGCTCTTGCCGGTCGGGCTCGCGTCCGGCTTGAACTCGCTGGCGCGGCCGTTCAGCACCAGGGTGCTGCAGATCATGTCGTGCAGGGCCTGCTTGCGGCGCGTCCAGCCGGCCATCATGAAGCCGATGAAGAGGATGATCGTGCTGAGGAACTTGGCCAGGTAGCGGCCCAGTGCCCGCCAGAAGCTGATCCGTCGGCCTTCGAGGTCGGTGACCCGGATGCCCAGTGCCAGCTTGCCCAGTGTGGCCTGCCACGGGGAGCTTTCGCACACGGCGAAATACAGCCAGGTCAGCACGGCGGTGAGCAGGATCGCCGTGCCCATCGTCGCGTAGTACTGGCCGTAGGCGGCCAGCATCACGTGCGGATCGCCGGGCGCCGCCATCATCGCCTGCTTCATCGTCTCCTGCGCGGCCCCGTCGCCCATCGAGCGCATGATCACCAGGTTGTTGGGGATGTACAGCACGATCGCGTCGAGGATGTAGGCCGCCGCCCGCTTCCAGAAGCCGGCGTAATCCTCCAGCACCGCGGCGGTGGTCTGCGGCAGCGCCTGCAGCGGGGTGGCCGGTGCCGCGTAGGGGTTGTCGGCTGGTGGGCTGGCGGCAGGTACCGCGTCGCGGAACAGCACGGACAGCGGCTGCCAGTCGGCCAGGCCTTCGTACCAGGCCAGATCGTCGGGGCTGACCTTGCCGCTGCGCAGCCACTCGCGCACGTCACTTTCCTTGTACGGGCCATGCCGCTCGCCATCGCGGCCGATCCAGATTTCCATTGCGCACTCCCCGGGGCTGTGTGGAGTGCGCATGATGCCATGAGTGTGCGCGCCGGCGCTGTGCCGGGAGTCGGGGGTGAGGCGATTCTCAGGCGGCGTCGCGGCGCTTCAGGTGCACCAGCAGCAGCGAGATCGCCGCGGGGGTGACGCCGCTGACGCGCGCGGCCTGGCCCAGCGTCGCCGGCAGCGAGCGCTTGAGCTTGAGCAGCACTTCCGCCGACAGCCCGCGCACTTTGTCGTAGTCGAAGTCGGCCGGGATCGCGGTGTGTTCGTGCCGGCGCTGGCGCTCGATCTCCTCACGCTGGCGTTCGAGATAGCCGGCGTACTTCACCTGCACCTCGACCTGCGCGGCGACGTCCTCGCGTGCCACCGGCGGGCCGAACCCGGGCACGTCGGCGAGGCTGGCGTAGTCGAGTTCGGGCCGGCGCAACAGGTCGATGGCGCTGGTCTCGCGGCTGACCACGATGCCGAGCCGGCGCTCGAGTGCCGCGCCCAACGCGTTGGCCGGGGCGGCACACAGGCCGCCGAGGCGCTGCAGTTCGCGCTCGACCGCCTCGCGCCTGGCGCGCAGCGCCTCGACGCGTGCCGACGGCACCACGCCCAGCGCGAAACCCTGCTCGGTGAGGCGCAGGTCGGCGTTGTCCTCGCGCAGGTGCAGCCGGTATTCGGCGCGCGAGGTGAACATGCGGTACGGCTCGATGGTGCCGTTGCTGGTGAGGTCGTCGATCAGCACGCCGAGGTAAGCCTCGTCGCGGCGCGGATACCACGGCGCCTTGCCCTGCACCGCCAGCGCGGCGTTGAGCCCGGCGAGCAGGCCTTGCGCGGCGGCTTCCTCGTAGCCGGTGGTGCCGTTGATCTGGCCGGCGAAGTACAGGCCCGGGATCGCCTTCGTTTCCAACCACGGCTGCAGGCCGCGCGGGTCGAAATAGTCGTACTCGATGGCGTAGCCGGGACGGGTGATGTGGGCGTGCTCGAAGCCGGGAATGGAGTGCACGAGTGCCAGCTGCACGTCGTAGGGCAGCGAGGTGGAGATGCCGTTCGGGTAGATCTCGGCGGTGTCCAGGCCTTCCGGCTCGATGAAGATCTGGTGCGAGGATTTCTCCGCGAAGCGCACCACCTTGTCCTCGATCGACGGGCAGTAGCGCGGGCCGACGCCCTCGATCTGGCCGGTGTACAGCGGCGAGCGGTCCAGTGCACCGCGGATGATCTCGTGCGTGCGCTCGCTGGTGTGGGTGATCCAGCAGCTGACCTGGCGCGGATGCTCGGCGCGGTTGCCGAGATAGGAGAACACCGGCGCGGGATCGTCGCCGTGCTGTTCTTCCAGCCCGCTGAAGTCGATGCTGCGGCGGTCGATGCGCGGTGGCGTGCCGGTCTTCAGCCGGTCGGCGGCCACCGGCAGCTCGCGCAGCCTTTGCGCCAGCGTGCTGGCCGGCGGGTCGCCGGCGCGCCCGCCCGCGTACTGTGCCTGGCCGATGTGGATCTTGCCGGCGAGGAAGGTGCCGGCGGTGAGCACCACCGCGCGCGCGGCGAAGGTGAGTCCCATCTGGGTGACCACGCCGCAGACGCGGCCGCCCTCGATGACGAGGTCGTCCACCGCCTGCTGGAACAGTTCGAGGTTCGGCTGGGTTTCCACCATGCGCCGGATCGCCGCCTTGTACAGCGCACGGTCGGCCTGGCAGCGGGTGGCGCGCACGGCCGGGCCCTTCGAGGCGTTCAGCGTGCGCCACTGGATGCCGGCAAGGTCGGCGGCGTGGGCCATGGCACCGCCCAGCGCGTCGATCTCCTTCACCAGGTGGCCCTTGCCGATGCCGCCGATGGCCGGATTGCAGCTCATCTGGCCGATCGTCTCGATGCTGTGGCTGAGCAGCAGGGTGCGCGCGCCGGTGCGCGCGGCGGCCAGCGCGGCCTCGGTGCCGGCGTGGCCGCCGCCGATCACGATGACGTCGTAGCAGGTGGGGTGACGCATGCTGTTGCCCGGAGCGCGCAAAAGTGACAAAAGTGGGCGTCATGGTAACGCGATACGTCTGCCGTCGAAGATTGCCTGAAAGTGGCATGGATCGTGCTTCATCCGGCTTGCACTTTCATGGGCAGACGCTGCGCGAGGATCGCGCGCCGAGGTCGAGCGGACAGGGGTTCGATCGCGTACCGTGAGAGGAAGCAAGACGGCACCTTCGGGTGCCGTCGTCTTTTGTGGCGCCGGTGGATGCGCGATGCGACGCCAGGCCCGGAAACACGAAGCCCCGCGGCATGCGCGGGGCTTCGTGTCATGTAGATCTGGCGCCAGGCGGTCTCAGGAACAGGGGGAATCCAGGATGACCGTATTGCCGGGCGCCAGAAAGCGATGGGAATTCGAAGGTGAAACGTGAGGTTGATCTTCGCCGGAAACGCGTGAACGAAGGGTGACTGAAAGGGGACTTTATGCCGGCTCGCGGCAACAGCTGACGCGGGACGTCAGTGTCGCGGCAGACGCGGCAGGTTGGCTGTGACGGGAATCACACATTGGCACGGGTGATGCTTGTTCATCACTACCCACCCATTGACCCATTCAGGAATTCGCCATGGACATGAACTTCGATTTCCAGCCCGTCTATCCGCATCACGACCTGCTGGTCGAGATCGGCGAGGTGGAGATGGCGATGGATCACCTGAGCGAGTTCGACAACGACGTGCGCGACGACATGCAGCCGGACCTGGAATCGCGCATGCAGAGCCTGCTCGAGGCGCTGGACCACCTGGCCGTCTGAAATGCCGGCTGCCGCCGCGCGGCGTCGATGCCGTGCGCGCCAGGCAGCCGAAGCGATCGGCCGCTGCCCGCATGCGTCGCGCGGATTTCAGTGGTTCAGCACGTTGCCGATGATTTCGCCCAGGTTGCGTGACAGGCCGGCGCTGCCGGCCAGCTCCGCAATCGCCGTCCGCGCCAGCGCACGGCGCCCCGGTTCCAGCCGCTGCCATCCGTTGAACGCCGTGGCCAGGCGCGCCGCCACCTGCGGGTTGAGCGCGTCCAGCGTACCCAGCCGCTCGGTCAGGAACCGATAGCCGGCGCCGTCGGCGCGATGGAATCCGCTGGGGTTGCCGCGCACGAACGAGCCCAGCAGCGACTGCACCCGGTTCGGGTTGTGCAGGGTGAACGCCGGGTCCTTTTCCAGTCGCATCACGCGCGGCAGCGCCGCGTTGCCGGGCAACTGCGCCTGCACCGCAAACCACTTGTCCAGCGCCAGTGCATTGCCGGCATGGCGCTCGCGATAGTCCGCCAGCGCCTGTTCGCCCGCAGCGGACTGGCCGCGCACCAGCACCGCGAGCGCGGCGAGGCGGTCGGTCATGCCCGGCGCGTCGTGGTACTGCGCCGCGGCCAATGGCTGCGCGCGTTCGCTGGCGCAGGCCTCCAGCAACTCCAGCAGGCGGCGGCTGAGTCGACGGCTGGCCTGGCTGGCGGCATCCAGCGCGGTCGAGCGGCGTGCGGCCAGCGTGCGATAGCGCTGCTCCAGCGCGTCGGCGCCGAGCCGTTCGGCCAGCCTGCGTTGCAAGGCCTGGCGCAGCTGGTGGATGCGCTCGGGATCGACCGCGCCTTCGCGTTCGGCCAGTTCGATCTCGCCCGGCGGGGTGAGCAGGTCGGCCAGCAGGGCATCGTCCATGTTGCCGTCGGCGAACAGGCGGGCCAGCGCATCGCCCCAGGCCTGCAACGAGGTGTCGGTGCCGCCGTCGCGCAGGTTCTCGTAGGCGCGTGCGGCCAGCAGCTGGCCCGCTTCCCAGCGGTTGAAACCATCCGGGTCGTGCGCCAGCAGCAGCGCCAGTTCGGCCGGCGTGTAGTCGCATTCCAGGATCACCGGGGCCGAAAAGCCGCGCAGCAGGGATGGCACCGGCGGCGCGTCCACGCCGGTGAACACCAGTGCCTGCTCGGCCTGTTCCAGCACCACCACGCGTTCATTGCCGGCGTCGTTCACCTCGCCGGCCAGTTGCAGCGGCAGCATGCGGCCGTCGCTCGCGAACAGGGCCAGCTTCACCGGAATCGGCAGCGGCGCGCGGGCCGACTGGCCGGCGACGGCCGCCGCGTGCTGGCCGAGAGTCAACGTGTACTCGCGGCGTGCAGCGTCGTGCTGGCCGTGCGCGCGCAGCCGCGGCGTGCCGCTCTGGCCGTACCAGGCCAGGTACGCCATCAGATCGACGCCGTTGGCTTCGCCCAGCGCGCCGAGGAAATCCTCCAGCGTGGCGGCGCGACCGTCGTTGCGTTCGAAATACAGGTCCATGCCGCGGCGGAAACCATCCGCGCCGAGCCGCCCGGCCAGCATGCGCACCAGCTCGGCGCCTTTCTCGTACACCGTGGCGGTATAGAAGTTGTTGATCTCGCTGTACTGCGCCGGGCGCACCGGATGGGCCAGCGGGCCGGCGTCCTCGGGGAACTGCGCGCGGCGCAGCAGGGCGACGTCCTCGATGCGCTTGAGCGGCGCGGAATTCATGTCGGCCGAAAAGCTCTGCTCGCGGAACACCGTGAGGCCTTCCTTCAGGCTGAGCTGGAACCAGTCGCGGCAGGTGACGCGGTTGCCGCTCCAGTTGTGGAAGTACTCGTGCGCGACGACCGCCTCGACGTGGCGGTACTCGTCGTCGGTGGTGGAGTCCGGATCGGCCAGCAGGTATTTCGCATTGAAGATGTTGAGGCCCTTGTTCTCCATCGCGCCCATGTTGAAATCGTGGGTGGCGACGACGTGGAACACGTCGAGGTCGTAGTTGCGCCCGTAGCGCTGCTCGTCCCAGCGCATGGCGCGTTCCAGTGCGTCCAGCGCATAGCCGCAACGGTCGATCGCGTCGGCCTCGGCCCAGATCTTCAGCTGCACGGCGCGGCCGTCGGCGGTGCGATAGTCGCGCCCGATGCTTTCCAGGTGGCCGGCGACCAACGCGAACAGGTAGCTCGGTTTCGGGTGCGGATCGACGAATCGCGCCCAGTGCCGGCCGTCCTCCAGCTCGCCGGCGCCGGCCGGATTGCCGCCGGCCAGCAGCACCGGGAAACGGGTGCGGTCGGCACGCAGGGTCACGGTGTAGGTCGACAGCACGTCGGGGCGGTCGGGGAAGAAAGTGATGTGGCGAAAGCCCTCGGCCTCGCACTGCGTGAGCAGGAAACCGCTCTCGCGCGGGCCGGACAGGTACAGGCCCTCCAGTGCGGTGTTGGCGGCCGGGTGCACGCGGACGCGGGTTTCCAGCACGCTGCCGTCGTGCGCGCCGTCGATCTCCAGCACGCTGCCGTCGTAGCGGTACGCCTCGGTATCCAGCTGGCGACCATCGAGCGCGATCGACACCAGTTGCAGGTTCTCGCCATCCAGCCGCAGCGGCAGGGGTTGCGCCGGATCGCGGCGCAGGTGCAGGCGTGCGCCGATTTCGCTGGCGTCGATGCCGAGCTCGACCTCCAGTTCGATCGACTCGACGCGCCAGGCGGGCGGCTGGTAATCGCGCAGCCGGATCACCGGACCGGCTTGCTGGGGAAGTGCGTGCATGAGCGGAACAACGTGGGTGGGGGATGGATCAGGCTAACATGGGCAAGTTCAACCGCAGGAGAATCCGGTGACTGCTTCCGGCTCGACCCGCTACGGCGTGGAGCGTTCCTGGCTGGGCACGCAGCCCGTCGTGGCGTTGCACGATCACGCGGGAAACCGCCACGTGCGCGTGGCCTTGCATGGCGCTGCCCTGCTCGGTTTCGAGGTGCCTTTCGGCGACGGCCTGCACGACCTGGCCGACGGCTACCACGATGCCGACGAGGTGCAGCGCCGCCCGGGCTCGCGCTTCGCGATCATGGTGCCGTTCGCCGGCCGCGTCGCCGATGCGCGCTACCGCTTCGACGGCGTGGCGCAGGATCTCGATCCCGGCGTGACCGGCAGCGAACGGGCCAGCCGTCACGGCTTCGTGCGCGATGCGCTGTTCGAGATCGAGCAACTGGCCGCCACCGATACCGCCGCCAGGGTGCGGTTGACCACCGCGGCGATTCGTCCGCGCCCGGGCTACCCGCACGCGATCGACCTGGCGGTCGAGTTCACCCTGGATGATGCCGGGCTCGGCCTGGACGCGTGCATGAAGAACGTCGGCGACACTCTCGCCCCGTGCTTCTTCGGCTGGCATCCGTACTTCCGGCTGCCTGGCGGTGGCCTGGTCGACGACTGGCCGCTGCAGATTCCCGCGCAGACGCTGATCCGCACTGGCGCCGACCTGATCGCACTGCCCGGCGCCGCCGCCTACGTCGCGCTCGACGATGCGCCGGCGCTGGATTTCCGCGAGCAACGGCAGATCGGCGACAGCATCCTCGACCAGGGCTACACCGACCTCGAGGCCGATGCCGACGGTCGCATCCGCACCCGCCTGGGCGATCCGTCGCACGGCTTCGCGCTCGCGCTGTGGCAGGAGCGCGGCGTGATGCACGCGTTCACCGCCGACACCGTGGCGCGCGACGTGCGCCGCGCGGTCGCGCTGGAGCCGATGGAGTGCATGGCCGATGCGTTCAACCGGCCCGAGTGCGCCGACGCGATCGCGCTGGCACCCGGCGCCACGCGCCATTTCCGTTGCGGCATCGAGGTCGTCGGCGCATGAGCCATTCCATCGAAGAGCTTCCCGAGCTGGCGCAGGTTCGCGCCGCGGCCACGCGCATCGCGCCGCATGCGCGAGTGACGCCGGTGATGTGCAGCCCGGCGCTGGATGCGCTGAGCGGCGCCAGACTCTATTTCAAGTGCGAGCACCTGCAGCGCGGCGGCGCGTTCAAGTTCCGCGGTGCCTGCAACGCGGTGTGGTCGCTGGATGAGGAGCAGGCCGCGCGCGGCGTGGTCACCCATTCCTCCGGCAACCACGGCAACGCGCTGGCGCTGGCCGCGGCCACCCGCGGCATCGCCGCCCACGTGGTGGTGCCCGAGGGCGCGGTGCGCGCCAAGCTCGCGGCGATCGAACGCGCCGGTGCCACCCTGCACCGCTGCGCGCCGACCCAGGCGGCGCGCGAGGCGATGTGCGAGGAGGTGCGCCGCGCCACGGGTGCGGAGCTGGTGCATCCCTATGCCGACAGCCGGGTCATCGCCGGACAGGGGACGGTCGCGCTGGAGCTGTTGCAGCAGATTCCCGAACTGGATGCGTTGATCACCCCGGTCGGCGGCGGCGGGCTGGCCAGCGGCGTGGCGATCGCCGCGCACGGCATCGACCCGGCACTGGCGCTGTTCGGCGCCGAGCCGCTCGGCGCCGACGACGCGGCGCAGTCGATGGCGCACGGCGAGCGCGTCACCACGGTGGTGCCGGACACGGTCTGCGACGGCCTGCGCGCGCTGGTCGGCGAGCGCAACCTCGACGCGTTGCGCGCACACCATGTCGAGATCATCACCGTCAGCGACGCCGAGACGATCGCGGCGATGCAACTGCTGTGGTCTGAACTGAAGCAGGTGGTGGAAGTCTCCAGCGCCACCGTGCTGGCGGCGATCCTGCAGCAACCGGCGCGCTTCGCCGGTCGCCGCGTCGGCGTGGTCATCACCGGCGGCAACGTCGACCTGCAGGCCTTGCCGTGGAGCTGGAAGTGAGTGGAGAGGAGCGAGAAGTGAGAGAGAGCGGCAGGATCGCCGCGCCCTGCTGTTCTCTCACTTCTCACTCCTCTTCACTCACTCCTGAGCCTTGCGCCCCAGCCCGCTGACCGCGAGCAGGCCCAGCAGCACGAACGCGATGCCGGTGGCTTCCAGTGACGACGGCTGCTCGTGCAACAGCCACCAGGCCAGCAGCACGCTGAGCACGGGCACGCCGAGGCTGGACACGCTGGCCACCGTAGTCGGCAGCCGCTGCAACACGATCGACCACAGCCACCAGGCCGCCGCCGACGCCAGTACCGCGCTGTAGGCGAGACCGCCGATGAAGGCCCAGTTCCACACCAGCGGTCGCTGCGGCATCACCAGCGCAAGCAACCCCAGCACCACGCCGCCAGCCAGCATCTGCCAGGCAGTGAGGCTGAGCACGTCCGGCGCGTGGCGCTGGAACAGGCGCTTGCTGAGCACGGTGCCGGTGGCCCAGGCGAGTCCACCGAGAATGGCCAGCACGGTGCTCGCGGCGCTGCCCATCGGCCGCCAGGGTTCGATGATGCACAGCAGGCCGATGGCCGCCAGCGCCAGGCCGAGCCAGTGCCGCGGCGTTGGCCGGTCGCCCAGCAGCAGCCACGCCAGCAGCACTGCCCAGAACGGCATGGTGTAGGCGAGCAGGGCCACGTGGCCGGCACCGCCGTCGAGCAGCGCCCACTGCTCCAGGCCCTGGAAAGCGGCGGTCTGGCACAGTCCGATCAGGATCGTCGGGCCCAGCGGCGGCGGCCGCAGCGAGCGTCCCGACAGCAGCAAGGCCGCGAACAGCACCCCCGCGCCAAGCAGGTAGCGCAGCGCGGCGAAATCGAACGGGCCGGCCCAGGCCAGCACCTGTTTCATCACGATCCAGCTGTAGGCCCACAGCACGATGGTGACGAGCATGGCCAGCACGGCGCCGCGCTGGGGTGACGGGGAAGGCGGCATCGACATGGGCCAAAAGAGGGGCGACAAGTGTAATGGCCTCCGTTACGGTTGGCGGATCGACAGCCACATGAAGTCGCCATGAGCAAACGCGCCGAACCCACCCGCTGCCACTGGGCCGCCGACGACGACGCGCTGATGTGCGCCTACCACGACACCGAGTGGGGCGTGCCGCTGCATGACGACCGCGGCCTGTTCGAGTTTCTCTGCCTGGAAGGAGCCCAGGCCGGTCTGTCCTGGCGCACCGTGCTGGCCAAGCGCGCGCATTACCGCAAGCTGTTCCACGATTTCGAGATTTCCCGCGTCGCCGCGATGAGCGACCGCGAACTGGAGAAGGTGCTGCTCGACCCGGGCATCATCCGCAACCGGCTGAAGGTGTATTCGACCCGCGACAACGCGCGCGCCGCGCAGCAGGCGATCGCCGAGTTTGGCAGTCTGGACGGCTATCTGTGGTCCTTCGTCGATGGCCGCACCATCGTCAACCGATGGCGCGGACCTGCCGAGGTGCCGGCCAGCACCGCATTGTCCGACCGCATGAGCAAGACGCTGAAGCAGCGCGGCTTCCGCTTCGTCGGCAGCACCATCTGCTATTCGCTGATGCAGGCCACCGGGATGATCGACGACCACCTGGTGGGCTGCTTCCGGCACCGCGGGGCGCGCTAGCCGCCGCAGAAACTTTCGTTCGGCGCCGAATGCGGGCGCGCACGATGGCGAAATGCGCAGTCGCTCACACAATCGCGTGAAAGAGGGGCCGGCAGCGTTCAGCACGCGAAATGCATGCTGAACAAGTCAGCGGTGCGCGCTTGTGCGTCGCGTGCACACGAACTGAAGATGCGCGAGCAGGTGTCGGCGGCATGCGGATCGACCTTGGCCAGGGGGCGGGGTTCGGGCAGGGAATGCAGCATGTCGTCTCCTCCCGCAGGCATTCCGCCATCGCAGCATTGCCCAGGAGCCACTTCATGAAATCCCGCCATCTCAAATCCACGCTGCTTTGCGCCGCGGTGCTGGGCGCGTTGTCGCTCGCGCCGGCCATGGCGCAAACCGCCCCGCCGCCTGACGCCCCCGTGTCGGCCAGCGCCAACGGCCAGGAGTCGACCCGGCTAAGCACCGAATTCGCTGCATTCGCCGGTTCGGATGCCAATGCGCAGGCACTGGTCGCCGGGTTGCGCGACGGCAGCGCCATCGCGCTCGACGACGTGATCACGAACGCCGATGGCACCACCACCACGACCACCACCACGTTCACGCCGGCCACCGGCCAGATGGGCTACGGCAACGTGAAGATCGCGCTGTCGCTGGCCGAAGCCAGCCTGGCGCAGGCGGGCATCACCGAGCCGACCGCCGCCGAGATCGAGGCCGCGCTGAACGGCGGCACCATGGTGCTGGCCGACGGCAGCAGCATTGATCTCGACGGCGTGCTGGCGGCACGCGCCGCCGGCGAAGGCTGGGGCCAGATCGCCAACAGCATGGGCTTCAAGCTGGGTGACGTGATGCGTTCGCCGAAGGCAACCGGCAGCGCTTCGGCCAGCGCGCATGGGCATGTCGACGTTTCGGTGGCCAAGGTCGAGTTCGGCAAGAGCCACATGGGCGACCATCCGACGGCGGCCGATCACCCGGGCAAGCCCGATACCGCCGGCAAGCCGGACATCGCGAACAGGCCCGCGCTGCCGGAACGCCCGCAGCGCCCCGAGCGCCCGCAGATTCCGGATCATCCCACCCACGTCGGCCGCCCGGGCGGCTGAGTCCGCGGTTCGCCTTACGTGCTTCTCCGCGCAGGCCCGGCAGACGCCTGGCCTGCGCAGTTCCCTGTCAGCAAGGATACTTTTCATGCGCAACGCACAACACTGGATGGTCGCCGGCGGACTGCTGCTGATCGGCGCGCCGGCAGCGCACGCCGCCACCGCGGACGGCGGCCAGTTCAGCCTCTCTGCCGGTGCCGACTACAGCAGCGGCAAATACGGCACCGACACCACCACCGACATCTGGTCGGTGCCGCTGACCGCGGCGTACCAAAGCGACCGCTGGACGTTGAAGCTCACCGTGCCGTATATCCACGTCAGTGGTGCGGGCAACGTGATCCCCGGCGTGGGCAAGGTCAACAACGGCAACCCCATTGGCCGCGGCCTCGGCCACATCATCGGCGGTGGCGGCTCCGGCGGTTCCGGTGGCAGTGCGGCGACGTCCAGCGGCTCCGCCTCGGGCCTGGGTGACGTCACCGCGTCGGCCGGCTACCAGCTGTTCACCAGCACCGACCGCACGGCCGGCCTGGATCTCACCGGCAAGGTGAAGTTCGGCACCGCCGACGAGAACAAGGGGCTGGGCACCGGCAAGAATGACTACGGCCTGTCGCTGGACGCCTACAAGGTCAGCGGCGCGTGGACCGCGTTCGGCGGCGTGGGCTGGACCAAATACGGCAGCTCGCAGTACATCCAGCTGCAGAACGGCTTCAACGCGAACATCGGTGCCGACTACAAGGTCGGTGCCAGCGACAACGTCGGCGCCTACTACTACTACCGCGAGCGGATCGCCGACACCGGCGCCGCGCAGAGCGAGCTCGCCGGCTACTGGAACCACAAGTTCAATCCGAACCTGCGCCTGCAGGCCTATGCGCTGGCCGGCTTCACCGACGGCAGCCCGGATTACGGCGTGGGCGCATCGGTCAAGTGCAGCTTCTGATCGAAGCGGCGCCGCGCGCGAGCGTGCGCGGCGCCGGCTGCGCGAGGTTCAGTCCGACAGCGCCAGCACGCAGTCGTCCGCGCCGTAGCTGCGGCAGCACACGGCGAAGATCGACAGCTCGCGACGGTCCAGCACCGGCGCCAGCAGGCCCTCCAGGAAACCGCTGAAGAAGATGCAGCCGGAGTGGCCGGGTTCGCCGCACAGCGGGCTGTGGCGAATGTGCAGCTGGCTGCCGTCCTGTTCCACCTCTACCAGCGCGCGCAGTGCCGGCACGCCCCGTTGCGCGATCGCCTGCTCCAGGTCGAGCCGCCCGCCCGCCGTCGGTTCGCGCTGGGCGAGCCATGCACCGGTGCGCCGGCCCGCCAGCGCCAGCGTGGGTTCGCGCGCCGCCTCGGCGACCGCGCGATCCAGCTGCTGCAGCCGCGGCATGATTTGCGGGTACTCGGTGGCCAGTTTCGCCAGCAGCTTGTCGATGGCCGCCTGGTCGGGTTCGAGCGGGACCAGCTCCACGAACGGCGCCTCCGCCACCACGGCGGGCGCAGGCGCCACCGGAGCCGGCGCCGGGGGCGGCAGGATGAATTCGAGATCCGGCTCCGGCGTCGGCCGCGCGGCGACCGCAGGCGGGGGCGCGGGTGCCGCCGTCGGCGTGACCAGCCTGACCGGCGCGACCTCGTCGAAAGCGGGGACGGCCGGCGCCGTCGCAGCCGCGGGCCTGGTCGGCGCCGTCGGCGGGGCCGCCTCCGGCGCCGGTGGCGCCACTGGAAGGACGGGCGGCACGTAGGCCGACGGCGCGCGCGAGGCGGCGAAGTGCGCGCGTTCCTCGCCCTCGGTGACCGGTTCCAGTTCGAAACTGATGATGCGCTCGTGGGCATCCAGCGCCGCCGCCAGCGCGCGCTTTTTTCGCGGCGGCCCGCGCACCACCATGGTCAGCAGGATGCCGTGCGGGTCCTGGACCAGTCGCTGCCGCTGCAGGCTGAAACCGCTGGCCAGCACCAGCCGGCCCACTTCCATCAACAGGCCCTCGCGTCGTTCCGACAAGGCCTGGATTTCCAGCTCGATCATCAGGCCCCCCTGTATGCGTTGCTGGTCCACCGAGTTGTGGCCGATACCATGATCGCATCCGGCGCGAAAAAGCGTGCGCTGGTTGTTGAATCCGCGAAGTCAGCGCTGCATCGGCGCCCTCGGGGCATGTTTCATGCTTCGTCTTTCTGACGCCGCGAGCCGCGCAGCTTGTCGATCGAGAAGCTGGCGATCTCCATGCCGCCCACGCGTCGCGGCTGCCCCACCGGCGGGCCCCATGCATGCGCGCTGACCACCTCCCAGGTGGCCGGGATGCGGCCGTCCACGCGCATCGTTTCGTAGGCGGCCAGCATGCGCCGGTAGCGCGACTTGCCGGTCAGTCCGCGCTCGCGCTGGCGGTCGGCATTGGTGGCGCCCAGGCCTTGCAGCTCTTCCAGCAACTTGCGCGGCTCGCTGTAGGTCAGGGTGTAGCGGAACACGTCCAGCACCGGGTCGCGCAGGCCGGCGGCGAGCATCGCGTCGCCCACGTCGTGCATGTCCAGGAAGCGGCTCACGTGGGCGCGCTCATCCGCCGCGGCCCACGCGGCGCGCAGCTCCATCAGGGTGTCGGGGCCGAAGCTGGAGAACGCCATCAGCCCGCCGGGCTTGAGCACGCGCATGCATTCGCCGAACAGCGCGGGCAGGTCGTCGATCCACTGGAAGCAGAGGTTCGAATGCAGCACGTCCACGCTGTGGTCGGCCAGCGGCAGCGCGCATGCCTCGGCGCAGACGCGGTCGAACGGCCGGCGCCAGCTGCTGTGCTGTTTCGCCACGCGCAGCATCGGCAGCGCCAGGTCGAACGCGATCACCTCGGCCTTGGGATAGCGCCGCTTGAGCGCGGCGGTGCCGCGGCCGGTGCCGGCGCCGATGTCGACCACCCGCTGCGGCGTGTCGAGGTAGAACGAGAGCCGCTCCAGCAGGTGCGTCTGCACTTCGCGTTGCAGCGCATCGTGCTTCTCGTAGGTGGTCGCCGCACCGGCGAAATTGCGTCGCAGTTGGCGTCGGTCGATTTGGAACTCACTCATGGGCAAGGCTCGCGCTGGCCCGGCCACCGTGCCGGGCGAACAAGGGTTGCAGCGCCGCGACCACCGCGGCGGCATGGCTGAAGAACGGCGCGTGGCCGGCCTGGGCGATCTCGTGGCTGTCGCCGCCGCACTGGCTCGCCGACCAGGTCATCGCCTGCGGTGGCACCAGCCGGTCGCGGCGCCCGGCGATCCAGGCGCTGGGTACCGCCAGGTCGGGCAGGGCGGCGCGGCGGTCGCTGTCGTGCAGGATGCGGATGCCCTCCTGCAGCACGCGCGCGTCCGGTTCGCCGCGGGCGAACACCAGCTCGCGCAGATGGCGCAGCTCGCCGCGCGGGTCGGCGCTGCCCATCGCCTCCAGCGCCAGGAAGCGCTCGATGGTGGCGTGGTAATCGGTTTCCAGGTCACTGGCCAGTTGCTGCACCAGCGCCGGATCGCTGCCGTGCGGCCAGCCGGCGTCGCGCACGAATTTCGGTGTGGCGCACAGCATCGCCAGGCCATGCGCCTGATGCGGCAGGTCCAGCGCCGCGGTCAGCGCGATCAGCCCGCCCAGCGACCAGCCGAGCCAGAGCGCCGGCGGCGTGGCGGCGGCGATCGCGGCGGCGCAGGCGTGCGGTTCCAGCGGCAGGCCGCAGTCGCGCGAACGGCCGTGGCCGGGCAGGTCGACCACGTACATCGTGCACTGCGCTTGCAGCGCCTCGACCAGCGGCGCCAGCACGCCGCCGTGCATTGCCCAGCCGTGCAGCAGCACCAGCGGCAGCGGGCCATGGCCGGCCTTTTCGATGAAAAGACTCATGCGCGGCCCCTGTCAGACATCGCGCCTGTTGCCTTCGCCCCTTCTCCCCCTCGGGCGACCCTTGGGGAGTCCCCTTGCGGGTGAGAAGGTTGGGATGAGGGGTGGGTGCTCGCGGATAAGTCGATCGAAGCGGTCTCCGAATCAGCTCCGTCGCCGGCGTGTCCCCTCACCCCAACCCTCTCCCCGCTGGGGAGAGGAGGCAAAGGTAAAAGCTGTTTGTCTACGGCGCCGCGTCCGTCGAACACGAAGCAGCCGCCCTGCCAGTGCGCGCCGTCGGTGAGTTCCAGGTATTTCAGGATGCCGCCTTCGAGCTGGTGCACGTGTTCGATGCCAAGTTCCTGCATGTAGATCGCGGCCTTCTCGCAGCGGATGCCGCCGGTGCAGTAGGGCACCACGGTCTTGCCGGCGTAGCGCGCACGGTCGGCCGCGAGCGCGCCAGGGAAGTCGGTGAAGCGGGCGATGCGATAGTCCACCGCCTGAGCAAAAGCGCCCGCGTCGGTCTCGTAATCGTTGCGGGTGTCGAGCATCACCACTTCGCGACCGGCGTCGTCACGGCCTTGGTCCAGCCAGCGCTTGAGCGTTTTCGCATCCACGCCGGGCGCGCGGCGTTCGACGGGGCGCAGCGCTGGCATGCGCAGGGTGATGATCTCGCGCTTGAGCCGCACGCGCAGGCGGCCGAAGGGCACGGTGTCGGACAACGATTGCTTCGCTTCCAGCGCGGCAAAGCGCGCGTCCTCGCGCAGCCAGGCCATGAAGGCGTCGGTGGCCGCGCGGGTGCCGGCGAGAAACAGGTTGATGCCCTCGTGTGCCAGCAACACGGTGCCCTTGAGCGCCAGCGTCTCGGCGCGTTCGCGCACGCGCTCGCGCAGCGCGGACAGGTCGTCCAGCGCGACGAAGCGGTAGGCGGCGATATTGACGACGTTCATGGGGGAAAAGGCACAAGACAACGCGTCATTATACGGGGCCGCTCGCGCGCGGTTCCTGCGGCAGATCAGCCAGCGCGTCGAGCAGCCGGTCCACTTGGGCCTCTTCGTGCGCCGCGGACAAGGTGATGCGCAGCCGCGCCTGGCCAGCGGGCACGGTCGGCGGGCGGATCGCGACGACCAGCAGGCCGCGCCGTTCCAGCGCCTGCGCAGCCTGCACGGCCGCCCGGGCGTCGCCCAGCCGCAACGGCTGGATCGCGCTTGCCGAGTCCATCAGCGGCAGGCCGAGCTGCGCGGCGCCGGCGCGGAAACGGGCGATCAACGCGGCAAGCTTGTGGCGCCGCCAAGTTTCGCTCTGTGCCAGCCGCACTGCTTCCAGCGCGGCGGCGGCCAGCGCCGGCGGCATCGCGGTGGTGTAGATGTACGGTCGCGCGAACTGGATCAGCCCCTCGATCAGCGCCGCCGGGCCGGCCACGAAGGCGCCGCTGCAGCCGAGCGCCTTGCCCAGCGTGGCCATCAGCAGCGGCACCTCGTGCTGGCCCAGCTTCGCCGCGCTGAGGCTGCCGGCGCCGTCGTCGCCGAGCACGCCCAGGCCGTGCGCGTCGTCGACCATCAGGGTGGCGTGCTCGCGGGAGCACTGCTGCGCCAGCGCGCGCAGCGGTGCGACGTCGCCGTCCATGCTGAACACGCCGTCGGTGGCCAGCAGCGCGGCCGCCTCGGGGCTGGCCGCCAGCTGGCGCGCGGCGGCGGCCACGTCGGCATGCGGATAGCGCTTCAGTTCCGCGCCGCTGAGCTTCGCGCCATCGAGCAGGCAGGCATGGTTGAGCTTGTCCTGCACGCACACGTCGCCGCGCGAGAGCAGCGCCTGCAGCACGCCGAGGTTGGCCATGTAGCCGGTGGAAAACAGCAGCGCGCGCTCGCGCCCGGTCCATGCGGCCAGCGCTTCTTCCAGTTGCGCGTGCGTGCGGCGGTGGCCGCAGATCAGATGTGCCGAGGTGCTGCCGACGCCTTGTTCGCCCGCCGCGCGGACGAGCGCGGCAACCAGTGACGGGTGCTGCGCCAGGCCGAGGTAATCGTTGCTGCAGAACGAGAGCAGGCGCCGGCCGCCACTGTTCAGCCACGGGCCGTCGGCGTGCTCGATCACGTGCAGGCGGCGGCGCAGATTGGCGCGTTCGCGTTCGGCCGTCTGGACGGCCAGTCGCTGGAGGAGGTCGGGGCGGGGCATGGCTCAGTGCACTGCGCAGGGCGAGGAGCACCCCCTCCCGACCTCGCCCTGCGATGCAGGGGGAGGAGGCAAACGTGTGCCGCACGCCTTGCTCCCTCCCCTGCTTGCCCCAAAGGGACTTCCTGCGGCCGCAGGGGAGGGCCGGGGTGGGGCGCTGCTATGCCGCCGCACTGCAGCCGCAGCCGTGCCCGCAGCTGGCGTTCTCGCCGATGTCCGCATGCACGGTCCCCGCGTTCTCGACCACCTCCATCGGATGCAGGTCGAGCCGGCGGAACAGCGCGCGGTCGGCCTCCACGTCGGGGTTGCCGGTGGTCAGCAGTTTCTCGCCGTAGAAGATCGAGCCGGCGCCGGCGAAGAAGCACAGTGCCTGCACCGCATCGTCCATCTGCTGGCGGCCGGCGGACAGGCGCACGATCGACAGCGGCATCAGGATGCGCGCCACCGCGATCGTGCGCACGAACTCGAACGGGTCCAGCGGTTCGGCGTTGGCCAGCGGCGTGCCCGGCACCGGCACCAGCTGGTTGATCGGCACCGAGTGCGGGTGCTCGGGCAGGTTGGCCAGTGCCTGCAGCAGGCCGGCGCGCTGCTCGCGCGTCTCGCCCATGCCGACGATGCCGCCGCAGCAGGTTTTCAGGCCGGCGTCGCGTACCTGTTCCAGCGTGGTGAGGCGATCCTGGTATTCGCGGGTGTGGATGATCTCGCCGTAGAACTCCGGCGCGGTGTCGAGGTTGTGGTTGTAGTAGTCGAGGCCGGCGTCCTTGAGCTGCTGCGCGTGGCCGTCGCCGAGCAGGCCCAGGGTGGCGCAGGTTTCCAGGCCCAGGTCCTTCACCGCGCGCACGATCGCGGCGACCTTGGGGATGTCGCGGTCCTTCGGCCCGCGCCACGCCGCGCCCATGCAGAAGCGGCTGGCGCCGGCGTCGCGGGCGGCCCTGGCGCGCGCCAGCACCTCGTCGACCTCAAGCAGTTTTTGCGGCAGCACGCCGGTGTCGTAACGCTGCGCCTGCGGGCAGTACGCGCAGTCCTCGGGACAACCGCCGGTCTTGATCGACAGCAGGGTCGACACCTGCACCGCGTTCGGATCGTGGTGTTCGCGATGCACGCCGTGCGCGCGATGCAGCAGGTCGTTGAACGGCAGCGCGAACAGCGCGGCGACCTCGTCGCGGCTCCAGTCGTGGCGGATGGCAGCGGGCATGGCGGGCTCCTGGGTCAGAGGCCGCGCAGTGTGGGCGGCGTACGCCGCTTCGTCAACCTGGGTACCTGTGTTCCAGGTTGACGAGGCGGCGGGTGCCCGCGTTGCTACTTGCTGCCGTCGCGCACGGCCTTCACCTGCTCCGCGGTCACCGGCTTGGCCTGGTTGCCCCAGGAGGTGCGCTCGTGGTTGGCGATGTCGGCGATGTCCGCGTCGTTGAGGGTGGCGGCGAACGGCGGCATCGCGCTGGGGTAGCTGACGCCGTCGATGGCCACGCCCTGCAGGCCGTGCAGGATCACGTCCAGATGCTTGGTGGGGTCGGCATCCAGCACCGCCGGGTTGCCCTTGAGCGGCGGGAACGCACCGGGCAGGCCCAGCCCCGTGGGCTGGTGGCAGGCGGCGCAGTAGGTCGCGTAGAGCTGCGCGCCGTGCGCGGGATCGAACGTGTACGGGCCGGTGGCGGCCGGTGGCGGCGCGGCGTTCGCATCCACCGGTGCCTTGGTGATCTGCGGCTTGGCCAGCGCCTCGCCTGGCGTGGCGATCTCCAGGATGCCCTGCGCGCCGAGCACGGCGTGCGCCATCGAGTGATCCACGAACGGATAGTGGCCCGCCTCGTCCAGGGTGAGGTCGAACACCGCGCCCTCGCCCGGCCCCACCGAGTAGGTGGAGACACCGTCGATGGCCTGCGCCGGATTGCCGCCGGGATAGACCTTGTCGAAGATCGCGCCGATCACGTGGAACGCGCTCCACAGGTTCGGACCGGCGTTCACCACATACAGGCGAACCAGGTCGCCCGGTTTGGCGGTCAGTGGATGCTGTGCGTACTGGAACGCGGCGCCGTTGAACACGACTTCATCCGGGCGGATCTGCTGCATCTTCTCGTAGCTGCCCGCCATCAGCGTGCCGGAGACCTGCTGGGTGTACCACTCGCCCTGCACCAGCACGTAGCTCTCGGCCGCCGGCGGCAGCGGCTCGGCCGGGTCGACGATGATCGCGCCGTACATGCCGTTGCCGATGTGCAGCAGCACCGGCGGCGTGCCGCAGTGGTAGAGGAAGGCGCCGGGCACCTTGGCCACGAACGAGAACTTGATCGACTCGCCCGGCATGATCTCCACGTAGTGCAGGCTCGGCGGCGTGATCGCCGAGTGGAAGTCGATCGAGTGCTGCATGGTGCCCCGGTTGGTGAGGGTGACGTTCACCGTCTGCCCCTGGCGCACGTGGATCACCGGGCCGGGCACGGTCTTGCCGAAGGTCCAGGCCTGGTACTGCACGCCGCTGGCGATCTCCACGGTGTCGTCGCTGGAGGTGATGTTCACCTCCACGCTGTCGCCCGGTTGCAGCGGCGGCAGGCGCGCATCGCGGGCCTGCTTGATCGGCTGGTTGGAGGCCAGCGACAGCGGCGTCACCGCGGCGGCAGCGGCGGCGGGGCTGGCGCTGCGCACGTTCAATGCGCTGTGCAGGCCGGCCAGCAGCAGCGCCACCAGCAGCAGCACGCCGGCCAGCGCCGGCCCCTGCACGCGCCACGACACCGGCCGCACCTGTTCCAGCGGAACCCGCGTGTTCCATTCGGAGAACCGCCGCCAGCGCGGCCAGCGGCTCTCGATCAGGTAGTCCAGGCTGTACGGGCTGGGGCCGGCGCGCAGGTTGATCACGATCAACGCGGCAAAGATCAGCACGAAGCTGATCGCCGCGCCGATGTTGTTGGCGCCCACCGAATACGGCCCGCCGAAACCCTCGGCCGTGCTCCAGATCAGCAGGCTGAACAGGATGCCGACGACGTAGGTGATCTTGCGCGCGAAGCCCAGCAGCAGGGCCAGCGCCAGCAGCGTCTCGGCGATCCGCGTGGCCCACACGAACAAGCCCGCGTGCGGCGTGACCACCGCGATCCACATGTCGAACCACCACGCCGACCACGCCGGCTGGCCGGTGGCGGCATTGTGCAAGTAGCCGACGTAGTGGTCGGCGAAGCCGTCGGTCCAGGTCAGCGCGGCGCTCACCGCCCAGATCACGCCGAAGGCCACCCGCAGCGCGGTGCCGGCGATCGCGGGCCAGGTCGATGGAGCAGGGTGGTCGTCGTGGATCGAGCTCATGCGAATCTCCAGGTCTTCGATGGGCGAAGTGCAGGCGTGGCAGGGCGTGCCACGGTTGGTGATCGAGTGTAGACCGCAGGTGCACTGCGCGCGACCCGCGGTTGCCGCTACCATCGGTCGAGGCGGGGACGGGGGAGATCATGCACAAGACCAGTCTGCTGCAATCCTGGCCAGCGCTGCAGCGATGGCTGCTGCCGCTGCGCTGTCTGTTGTGCGGCGCGCCGGGCCACGGCGGCATGGACCTGTGCGCGGATTGCGCCGCCGAGATGCCGCGCAACCGCAATTGCTGCGCACGCTGCGCCTTGCCGCTGGCGACCGCGGCGACGTTGTGCGGCGAATGCCAGCAGCACGCGCCGCCATGGGACGCGGCATGGGCGCCGTTCCGCTACGGCTGGCCGCTGGACCGGCTGGAATCGCGCTTCAAGTTCGGCCGCGACCTCGCCGCCGGCCGCGTGTTGTCCGGCCTGTGGCAGAACGAGCCACGGGTGATCGAGCGGCCTTCGCTGCTGATTACCGTACCGCTGCATCGCAGCCGGCTGCGCCAGCGCGGCTACAACCAGGCGCTGGAGCTGGCCCGGCCGCTGGCGCGTGCGCTGGGGGTGCCGCTGCGCCACGACGTGCTGCAGCGCTCGCGGCGCACCGAGGCGCAAACCGAACTGGACGCGGTCGACCGTCGCCGCAACGTGCGCGACGCGTTCGCGCTGTGTCCCGGGCTGGCGCCCCCTGCGCACGTGGCGATCCTCGACGACGTGATGACCACCGGCGCCACGCTGGCCGAATGCGCCAGCGTGCTCAAGCGCGTCGGCGTGCCGCGGGTAGATGTCTGGGCGCTGGCGCGCGCGCCCCTGAGGCGGGAGTGAGTGGAGAGGAGTGAGAAGTGAGAGAAAGCATCGTCTCGCCACGCTCACTTCTCACTCCTCTCCACTCACTCCTCGCTATTTCACCGCCAGCGCCAACACGATGCCCACCCACAAGGTCAGGCCCAGCCAGTTGTTGTGGCGAAAGGCGGCCAGGCAGGCGTCGCGCCCGCGCTTGCGGATCAGCCACAGCTGGTAGCCGAACAGGCCGACGACGACGAGCAGGGCCAGCCAGTACGGCCAGCCCAGGCCGGCACGCTGGCCGACGAACAGCAGGGCCAGCAGCAGGGTACCCATCAGCATGCCGAGGATCGGCACATCGGCATCGCCGAACAGGATCGCGGTGGATTTCACGCCGACCTTGAGGTCGTCGTCGCGGTCGACCATCGCGTACTCGGTGTCGTAGATCACCGACCACAGGATGTTGCCGAGGAACAGCAGCCAGCCCAGCGGCGGCACCGTGTGCGTCACTGCGGCGAACGCCATCGGGATCGACCAGCCGAACGCCGCGCCCAGCACCACCTGCGGCAGGTAGGTCCAGCGCTTGGTGAACGGGTAGATCGCCGCCAGCACGGCACCGGCGAAGGCCAGCTTGATCGTCAGCGCATTGGTGAACAGCACCAGCACGAAGGCGGCCGCCAGCAGCACGGCGAACACCACCAGCGCCTCGCGCGGCGTCACCCGCCCGGCGGCGATCGGTCGCCCGGCCGTGCGCGCCACCTGCGGGTCGAGCTTGCGGTCGGCGTAGTCGTTGATCGCGCAGCCGGCCGCGCGCATCGCGAACACGCCCAGGGTGAAGATGATCAGCGGCTTCCACGGCGGGAAATCGCCGGCGGCCAGCCACAGCGCCCACCAGGTCGGCCACAGCAGCAGCAACGCGCCGATCGGCCGATCCATGCGGGTCAGCACCAGGTAGTCGCGTGCCTTTTCGCGGTGGCGTGCCGGCAGTTTCCGCAGCAGCCAGTCGAGCACGCGGGTGGCGCGGGTGGAGCTGTCCGCGGGGCGCGAGACGGCGGGCCTGGCGGCGGTCTTGGTCGCCGCCGGTCGCGCGCGCGGTCGCGCGACCGGCGCGGGTGCGCCGGTCTTGCGGGGCTTGCGTTTGCGCGGAGGCGTGGCCATCGCCCGGAAGTTTAGCGTGCGTCGCGCGGGCGCAGCGCCAAGCCCGTCACTTGGCGGACGGCTCCGGCGCGGGCGAGCGTTCGAAGCTGCCGGCGAAGCCGGGGAACACCACCGGGCTTTCGTAGCCGTCGGCCGAGACGGCCGACACCCCGAAGAACCAGTCGTCGATCACCACGTCGGCCAGCACGGCCTGGTCGACATCGCCGACCGCGCGCACGTACTGCCATTGCGACGCGGTGGTATCGCGCCAGTGCACGCGGTAGCCGGCGGCACCGGGCACCTTGTGCCAGCTCACCGTGGTGTCGGTGGCCAGCGCGCCCCTGGTTTCGACCTGCGTCGGCGGCGCCGGTGCGCGGCTCAGGCTGGCCATGGTGATCGCGTTGAGCGCGGTGACCCGCGCCAGGTAGCGGAAGTCGATGCCGTCGATGCTGTCGCCGTAGTCGATGCCGCCTTCCTTGCGCAGGTCCTGGTGCTGGCGGGTGTAGTTCTCGTGCGCCTCGCTCACCCGCACGGCCGGATAGCCGGCCTGCAGGAACGGCACCTGGTCGCCGCCGCGGCCGAAGCGGTCGGTGCGGTAGATCATGCGCACGTCGAAGTCGGGCAGGTACTGCTCGGCGAGGCGGTCGATGTAGCGCGCCAGGTTGCGCGAGGGTGAATCGACCTCGCCGCCGTGGTAGCGGCGGTAGTCCGCCTGCGCCGGGCTTTCGTTGGTCTTGGTGCCTTCGGAGAATACGCGCACGGTGGTGTTGTCGATCACGCCGTTCTGGCCGTGGCTGTTGCCGACGATGTCGTTGTTGAGCTCGGCCTCGACCTTCCAGCCGTGCGCCACCGCGTAGTCGGCCAGCACCTTGCCGCCGTACAGGCCCTGCTCCTCGCCGGACAGCGCGGCGAACACCAGGGTGGCGCGGTTGTCCTGTGTCGACAGCAGCCGCGCGGCCTCGATCAGCGCGGCCACGCCGGAGGCGTCGTCGTTGGCGCCGGGGGCATCGCTGGTGGTGTTCATCACGTCGGTGACGCGCGAGTCCAGGTGGCCGGTGATCACGATGACGCGATCCGGGTCGGTGCTGCCGCGCTTGATCGCCACCACGTCCATTACCTCGGTCGGCCTGGGTGCGCGCTTGCCGGTGAACATCTGCGAGGGCGTGACGACCTCGATGCAGCCGCCGCAGTCCTTCGAGATCGCCTCGAAGCGCGACTTCACCCAGCGTCTCGCGGCACCGATGCCGCGGGTGTCGGACTTGGTGTCGGACAGGGTGTGGCGGGTGCCGAAGCCGACCAGGCGGGTGATCGTCATGCGCAGTTCGACCTGGCTCGGGGCATCGGCCAGCGCGTGCAGCGACGGTTGTTCGCGCGGTACCGCGGGCAGGCTGGTTGCCGCGACAGCGGGTACGCAGGCCATTGCGAACAGGGCACACGGCAGGATCAGGCGGCGCATCGGCGGGTTCCTCGGCGGGGAAAACTCCGACCATACAACCTCTGCGCCGATGCGCGCCGCAAAAAAAAGGCCCGTCCGTTGCCGGGCGGGCCCGAAGCGTCATCCGGTGCTTCCGTTGTGCGCTGCGCGTCCCTGCGCAACGGGTTGCCGTCGACCGCTTACGGCGTGTAGCTGCCGGTCAGCGTGACGCCGCTGTAGCTGCGGTAGGCGCGCACCATGATGTAGTAGGTGCCCGGGGTCGGTGCCGACGCAGTGCAGCTCTCGCTGTTGCCCGAAATGTAGGGGCGGCAGTCGTAGCTGCTGGTAGTCGGCGTGGAACCGAGCTTGACGTACAGGTCGGCGTCGCCGGTGCCGCCGGCGATCTTGATGTTGAGGTTGCTGGCCCCGCTCGGCACGACCATCGTGTAGTACACGGCGTTGCCCGTGCTCGCGCTGAGACCGGATACCGGCACGCCGTTCTGCAGCACGTTGCCGCCACCGCCACCGCCGCTGCTGGTGCTCCAGGTCGCCTTGACGCTGACGCCGGAGAACGCGGTGTAGCCGTTCAGCATGACGTAGTAGGTGCCGGCCTGCGGCGAGGCCACGGTGCAGCTCTCGTTGTTGCCGGTGATGTACGGACGGCAGTCGTAGCTGGACAGGGTCGGGGCGGAGCCGAACTTCGTGTACAGGTCCGCGTCGCCGGTGCCGCCGGACTCGGAGATCACCAGGTTGCTGGCGCCGGCCGGGATCACCACGGTGTAGAACAGCTGCGCACCCTGGGCGCCGGACTGGCCGGTGAGCGCCACGCCGTTCTGCAACTGGTTGCCGCCACCGCCGCTGGAGCTGACCGTCACCGATTGCGTCTTGGTGTTGGTCGCGCCGTCGTTGTCGGTCACCGTCAGCGACACGCTGTAGGTGCCGGCCGCCGCATAGGTGTGGCCGGGATTGGTCGCGGTGGAGGTGGCGCCGTCGCCGAAGTTCCACGAGCGCGAGGCGATCGAGCCGTCGCTGTCGGTGGAGCTGTCGGTGAAGTTCACGGTCAGGCCGCTGATCGAATCGCTGAAGTTGGCGACCGGCGGCACGTTGGCCGGCGGCGAACTGCCGCCGATGTCGCTGGCCGCGCCGCTGATGATCAGTTCGCCGCGACCGGTGGCCAGGTCATAGCCGGCGCTCGCCGTCTCGCCGCCGTTGTTGCCCGAGGTGATGTCGTGGAAGTCGGACGCGGGCAGCTGGTACAGCAGCGGTGCGGCAAAGCCGACGCCGGAACCCTTGATCGCGATGATCCGCGCCCACGCGCCGGCAAACAGCGGTGCCGACAGGCTGGTGCCGCCGTACTGCTGGGTGGCGCCGCTGACGATGATCTTCGCGCCCGAGTTCGGGTCGGCATCGTAGGCGATGTCCGGCAGGCCGCGCGTGCTGCCCGGGGCCACGCCGTTCTGCCAGCTCGGCTGCGGCTCGAAGGTGCTGGAGCTGCCGCCGCCGCTGGTCCACACGGTGGCGCTGTTCCAGGTGGTGGTCGATGCGTTCAGCGTGGTGCCGCCCACCGCCACCACGTATTGCGAGGCGGCCGGCCAGCTCGGCGTGACGCCGCCGTCGCCGCACTCGTCCGCGCCGGAGTCGCCGGTGGAGATCGAGAAGGTCTGCCCCTGCGCCACGGCCTGCTGGAAGATCTGGTCCTGCGCCGCGGCCGAGCCGTCGCTCTGCGCGCTGGTTTCGCACTCACCCAGCGAGACGTTGATGATCTTGGTCGCGTTGGCGTTGACGATGGTGTTGAAGTCCGCCGTCAGGTTGCTGTTGGACAGCGTGGGGATGTTGTAGAAGATCAGGCTGCCGACATGGCCGCCGGCCATGCCGACGATGTCCTGGCTGTCCAGGCTCCACTCGCCCAGGCCGCTGGTGTCGCTGCTGGTGCCGTTGGTGTTGACCGTCTGCGTGGTCACCGTCGGCAGGCCGTTCTGCGAGGTGAACGTGTTGAGGTCGGTAATCGTCTGGGTGATCTTGCCCTGGGTGACGATGCCCACCGGCACGCCGGCCGCCGTGGTCACGCCGCTGCCGCCGTAGATCGAGGCAAACTCGACCGGGTTGTGGCCGGTCACTGCCTGCGTGGTGTAACCCGATTGCATCGGCTTGGCGAAGGTGTGCGCCTGGTGCACGCTCTGCAGGCCGATCACCGACAGCACCACGTCCTGCAGCGAGGCAGGGATGTGCACGTCGTCGTTGTGCATGTACGCCATGCGGCCATCCTTGGTGCGCACCTGGGCAAACGTGGTCTTGAACGCGGCGCCGGCGGTATCGGCGCGGCCATCGGCCGACACCAGCATCCGGTTTGGCGAGATCTGCACGTTGGTGAAGCCGGCTGCGCGCAGCCAGGCCGCCACCCTGTTCGCCTGCGTGGCGGTGGGCGAATAGCTGGTGACGAACTGCGGCGTCGTCATCGAGCGTTGCACCATCGACAGCGGCGAGCTCTTGGCGGTGGCGATGAAGCTGTGCAGCTGGGCCGGGTTGCGCAGTTTCAGCGCCACCTCGATGTGCATCGGCTGTGCGCTGGACAGCGCGCCGCTGACCACGTCGCCCTGACGCAGCACGGTGGCGTGCTGGTTCAGCGCGACGAAAGTGGTGCCGCTGGTGATGCTGGCTGGCGTGGCGCCCAGCGCACCGGCTGCCGCGAAACTGATCGCGGCGGCCAGCAACTTGAGACGATGATGACTTGGCATGGTGACTCCCGAAGTTTTTTGAGGCAAAGCGCTGCCCTGAGACTGCCCGCGCCTCATTGGTTGATTTGCCGCGCGTGCACGGCATCCGTGATTTTTTGAAGCGGACCGACGATCCCGTACCCGCTTCGGTCGGCCCTCCCCTGGTGAGTCCTTGAGGGCCAGCTGCGGGCATGTCGCATGCCATTGACTGCAGGCCATGCGTCATTGCATGGCTGCTTGACAGGATCATTCGCCAAACTCCCCGTTGGCGAACCGCACGACGGTATGGCGCTGCGATTAATCCGGTCAATAGGACTTTTTCCGGCTCGCAGTGATTTTCGTCACAACGGTTCGAGCGTCATCGGGCGGTCCCGGATGGCGTAATTATTTGCGGTATGTTGCGCTGCGTCCGCTTGCTCGGGAGCCCGGCTGAAACGGCGCCATGAAAGGCATGGGCGGCAGCGCTGGTGATGAAGGATTCCATCAGGCAAGGTCTCCCTTCCTGGATTATTCAGCGATTTCACGTGGCCCGCGAACATAATCGCATTGTCGAATGAAATTACGTTTTCCGCAGCGCCGCGCGGCGAAAGAACTTGCCGAATGGAGTGTTGCCCGGAAGTGCGCCCTGCGACCCCGAACAGCATGCCGCGGTCAGTTTCGATTCAGACTGCACCGACGCGCCGGCATGCGTCGTTTGGTGACGCGTGCGACCATGGCCGGATGTCTATCCCCGCAACGCCCCGACTCGCCGTCATCGGCGGTGGCCCCGCCGGCCTGATGGCGGCGGAGACCGCGCGCGCCGCGGGCGTCGAGGTGGACCTGTACGACGCGATGGGCTCGGTCGGGCGCAAGTTTCTCCTGGCCGGCAAGGGCGGCCTCAACCTCACCCACGGCGAGGCGCCGGATCGGTTCGTGGCCCGCTATGGCGCGCGCCAGGCGGAGGTCGGCCGCTGGCTGGCCGAGTTCGATGCGCCGGCATTGCGCGCGTGGGCGGCCGAGCTTGGCGTGGAGACCTTCGTCGGCAGTTCCGGTCGCGTGTTTCCGCAGGATCTGAAGGCGGCGCCGCTGCTGCGTCGCTGGGTTCGCCGCGTGCGCGACGCGGGCGTGGGTTTCCACATGCATCATCGCTGGCTCGGCTGGCAGGCGGATGGCGCGCTGCGTTTCGCCACGCCGCAAGGTGAGCGGATGATCCACGCCGGCGCGACGATCCTCGCGCTCGGTGGCGCCAGCTGGCCGCAACTGGGCTCCGACGGCGGCTGGGTGGCGCCGCTGCAACGCGCCGGCATCGACATCGCGCCGCTGCAGAGCGCGAACTGCGGTTTCGAGCTCGACTGGAGCGACCACCTGCGCAGTCGCTTCGCCGGCGCTCCGCTGAAACCGGTGGTGGCGCACTGGGTGGACCGCGACGGCACGGCCCGTTCGCGTCAGGGCGAATTCGTGCTCAGCGAATACGGCATCGAGGGCAGCCTGGTCTACGCGATCGGCGCCGAGCTGCGCGAGCAGATCGCCGCGCGCGGCGAGGCCGGCTTGATGCTGGACCTGGTGCCTGGCTACGCGCAGGCGGTGCTGGCCGAACGCCTCGCCGCACCGCGCGGCAAGCACAGCATCGGCGACTGGCTGCGCCGCCGCGCCGGGCTGGACGCGGCGAAGTGCGCGCTGGTGTTCGAGCTTGCCGACAAGGCCACGCTGGCCGATCCGCTCGCGCTGGCCGCGCAGCTGAAGGCCTTGCCGTTGCGGTTGCGCGGGCCGCGGCCGATCGCCGAGGCGATCAGCACCGCCGGCGGCGTGCGGCTCGAAGCGCTCGATGCCGGCCTGATGCTGCGCGCCCGCCCGGGCACGTTCTGCGCCGGCGAAATGCTGGACTGGGAGGCACCCACCGGCGGCTATCTGCTCACCGCCTGCTTCGCCGGCGGCCTGCTCGCCGGCCGCGCTGCCGCGCGCTGGCTGGGCCGCTGAGATCCCGCCGGCTCAACGCGCGGGCCGTATCACCAACTCGATCTCGAACAGCTTCGGCCAGTGCTTGCCGGTGACGAACAGGCGCTTGCCGCGTGCGTCCCAGGCGATGCCGTTGAGTACGTCGTTCATCGGCACCGGCAAGCTGTTCACGTCGAACAGGCCGGTCAGGTCGATCCAGCCGACGACATGGCCGCTGGCCGGATCGATGCGCGCGATGCGGTTGGTCAGCCAGATGTTGGCGTAGATCTCGCCGTCCACCCATTCCAGCTCATTGAGGTTGGTCACCGGCGCGCCGTCGGCGGTGACGGTGATGCTGCCCACGCGGGCCAGCGTGGCCGGGTCGAGGATGCGCAGCACCGACGACCCGTCGCTCATGTAGATGCGGCGCTCGTCGCGGGTCAGCGCCCAGCCTTCGCCGGGATAGCTGAAGCTGCGGCGCAGCTTGAAGTCGTCCAGGCCGTAGACGAAACCGGTCCCGGCCTGCCAGGTAAGCTGGATCAGCTCGCCGTTCCACGCGACGATGCCTTCGCCGAAATACTGCGCGGGCAAGTCCAGTCGCTGCAGCACCTTGCCGGTTTCCAGCTGCACCTTGCGCACGCTTGAGGCACCTTTCTCGCCGGTGCTCTCGTACAGAAAGCCGTCCTTGTAGAACAGCCCCTCGGTGTAGGCCGAGGTGTCGTGCGGATAGGCACGCACCACGCGGTAGCCATAGGTCGGGATCGCCGCACCGCAGGCGGTAGTGGCAAGCAGCAGGGCAAGCAGGGTGAGCAGGCGTCGCATGCGGGCCTCCGTGGGGTCAGTTCAGCGCGCGCACGCGGAAGTTGCGGCCCTTGATCTTGCCGGCGCGCAGGCGCTCCAGCGCCTTGTTGGCCAGCGCTCGGCTGATCGCCACGTAGGCGCGGGTGGCGAACACGTCGATCTTGCCGATGTCCCTGGCGATGAGGCCCGCGTCGCCGGTGAGCGCGCCCAGGATGTCGCCGGGGCGCAGCTTGTCCTGGCGGCCGGCGTCGATCACCAGGGTCTTCATCGGCGCCAGGTGCAGGGCCTTGCCGCGTGGCGGCGCGATCTTCAGCGGGCGCCACGGCAGCGGCGTCCCGTTCAGCGCCTCGATGTTCGCCGCCTTCGGCCGCTCGCGCGGCGTGCACAAGGTGATCGCCAGGCCCGATTCGCCCGCGCGGCCGGTGCGACCGATGCGATGGGTATGGGTTTCCGGGTCGTGCGCGACGTCGTAGCTGACCACCAGCGGCAGCGCCACGATGTCCAGCCCGCGCGCGGCCACGTCGGTGGCCACCAGCACGGCGCAGCTGTGGTTGGCGAAGCGCACCAGCACCTCGTCGCGGTCGCGCTGTTCCATGTCGCCGTGCAGGGCCAGCGCGGAGTAGCCGCGGCGGTCGAGTTCCTGCGCCACCGCGTCGACGTCGCGGCGCATGTTGCAGAACACCAGTGCCTGCCCGCCCCGCTCGCCCGCAAGCAACTGCGCCAGCGCATCGGGCTTCTGCGCCGGCTCCACTTCGTGGAAGCGCTGCTCGATCGCGGGCCTCGCGTCGGCTGGCGCATCCACCGTCACTTCAACCGGATCGTTCTGCACGCGCTGGCTCACCGCGCGGATCTCGTCCGGGTACGTGGCCGAAAACAGCAGGGTCTGATGGTGTTTCGCGATGCGCGAGATGATGTCGTCGATCGCCTCGGCAAAACCCATGTCGAGCATGCGGTCGGCCTCGTCCAGCACCAGCACCTTGATGCCGCCGCCGTGCAGGCTCTGCCGCTTCAGGTGTTCCTGCACGCGGCCAGGCGTGCCCACCACGATGTGCGGGTCGTGCGTCAGCGAGGCGAGTTGCGGACCCAGCGGCATGCCGCCGCACAGGGTCAGCAGCTTCACGTTGGGGATGTTCGCGGCCAGCTTGCGGATCGCCTTGCTGACCTGGTCGGCCAGTTCGCGGGTGGGGCAGAGCACCAGCGCCTGCAGCCGGATCGTGTCCACGTCCAGTGCCTGCAGCAGGCTCAAGCCGAATGCCGCCGTCTTGCCGCTGCCGGTCTGCGCCTGCGCGATCACGTCGCAACCTTCGAGCATCGGCGGCAGGCTCTGCGCCTGCACCGGGGTCATGTCGGTGTAGCCAAGCGCGTCGACGCTGGCGAGCAGGGCGGGTTTGAGCGGGAGGGTGCTGAAGGCGGTCATGGGCGCATGATCGCATCTTGGGCGGGGGGTTCGCTGGGCGTGTGCCGTGGGGCACGCCGCCCGGGCTTGCATCCGCAAGCCGCGTACCCGACCCTGTACGGCCCCGCCACAGCAGTCACCGCCATGGATACCGTGTTCATCGAAGACCTGCGCATCGACGCCGTCATCGGCATCTACGACTGGGAGCGCCGCGTGCGGCAGACGCTGTCGTTCGACATCGAGATGGCTTTCGACAACACGGTGCCCGCGGCCAGCGACGACATTGCGCTGACGCTCAACTACAAGGACGTGTCCAAGCGGCTGATCGGTTACGTCGGCGCATCGAGCTTCGGCCTGGTCGAGACGCTGGCCGAGCGCTGCGCGGCGATCATCCGCGAGGAGTTCGGCGTGCGTTGGGTGCGCCTGAAACTGTCCAAGCCCGGTGCGGTGCGCGGCGCGAAGGCGGTGGGTGTGTGCATCGAGCGCGGCACGCGGTCGCCATAGCGCCTGCGTCGAAAGGCCCGCCGGGGTTGTTGCGGTGCCGCCTGGCCGCCATGCTTGTCAGGATTGGCCACGTGCCTTCCGCGGTCCATGCCGCCCCGTCCTGCCCGCTGACCATGGCGCGGGCTCCGAGCCGACAGGAACGAATTGATGCAGACCTTGCAGAACTTTCTCGACCTTCCCTGGATGCGCACCGCGCTGGGCGTCATCGCGCTGCTGGCGCTGGCCTGGCTTGCCGGTCAACTGGCGCAGCGACTGCTGCTGCGCGTGGTGCGCGGCATCGCCCGGCGCACGACCTGGAAATGGGATGACGCCCTGTTCCGGCGCCACACCTTCCAGTGGCTGGCGCGGATGGTGCCGGCACTGGCGATCCAGTACGGCATCATGCTGGTGCCGGGCGTATCGCCTCGTATCGAGGTGCTGGTCGGCAACCTGATGACGGCGTTGCTGGTGTTCTTCGTGGTGATGGCGATCAGTGCCGCGCTGTCGGCGCTGGAGGATCTCTACCGGGAGACCCCGCGCGGGCAGCAGCGATCGATCAAGGGCCTGGTGCAACTGGTGAAGCTCGGCCTGTTCGTCGTTGCCGGATTGATCATCATCGCGGCGGTCACCGGCAAGCACATTGGCCTGCTGCTGTCCGGGCTGGGCGCGATGTCGGCGGTGCTGATGCTGATCTTCAAGGACACCATCCTGGGCTTCGTGGCCGGCGTGCAGTTGTCGTCGAACGACATGCTGCGGGTCGGCGACTGGATCGAGATGCCGCAGCTCAATGCCGATGGCGACGTGATCGACATAGCGCTGCACACGGTCAAGGTGCGCAACTGGGACAAGACCATCACCAGCATCCCCAGCTGGCGCCTGATCAGCGACTCGTACAAGAACTGGCGCGGCATGCAGGAGACGGGCGGGCGGCGGATCAAGCGTGCGCTGTATATCGATGCGGCCAGCGTGCGCTTTCTCGATGCGGACACGCTGGGGCGGCTGGCCGAGTTGCGCCTGCTGGCCGACTACCTGCCCTCCAGGCAGCAGGAAGTGGCGCGGTGGAACGCAGCACTCGGCGAGGCCGGCGAAGTGGCCGGCAATCGTCGCCGGCTCACCAACCTGGGCACCTTCCGCGCCTATGCGCAGGCCTACCTCGACACTCATCCGGAAATCCACCACGGGCTGTTCTGCCTGGTGCGCCAGCTCGCCAGCGGCCCGCAGGGCATTCCGCTGGAGCTGTATTGCTTCACCGCCGGCGTGGCCTGGGCGGACTACGAGAACACCCAGAGCGATATCTTCGACCACCTGTTTGCGCTCCTGCCCGAGTTCGGCCTGGCGCTGTACCAGCAGCCGTCGGGGCAGGACGTGCGCGCCGCGCTGGCGTACCGGCAAGAACAGTCGCTACGCCTGGCGGCGGGTGGTTGAGACGATGGCGCGTGTCTACCTGAGTCTGGGGTCCAACCTCGAACCGCGGAAACATCTCGTCGCGGCCATCGACGCCTTGCGCGAACGCTTCGGCGAAATCACGGTGTCGCCGGCGTACCGCAGCGCGTCGGTGGGTTTCGAGGGCGCCGAGTTCGTGAACCTCGCGGTGGCGCTGGATACCGACCTGACCCCGCAGGCGCTGAACGACTGGCTGCACGCGCTGGAAGATCGCCACGGTCGGCGCCGCGACGTGCCGCGTTATTCGGACCGCACGCTGGACATCGACATCGTGTTCTACGACGCGCTGGTCATCGACGGCCCCGGCCATCTGCAGATTCCGCGCAACGAGTTGCGGCACGCCTTCGTGCTGCGTCCGATCGCCGATATCGCACCGGATTTTCGCCACCCGGTCAGCGGCTTGAGCATGGCCGAGTTGTGGGCGGCGTTTCCGCGACAGCGCGAACCCTTGCAGGTGGAATCGCTGGCGGATTGAACAGGTACACTGCAGCGCACGCGGTGTGGGTGCTGGCGGGGCGCATCACCGGCGCAGGGCGGGCACGGCCCGCCGGCTTTTTTCCCGGTGACGGCAAACAGCGGCGGACGGTGCGTGCCCTGCAAGACAAGTCGGATCCAGACACGAAGGGGAAACAATCATGGCCGGAAAATTCGCGCGCAGCTGGGTGTTGATGAAGGCGAGCGCGGCGGTGCTGCGCTCGGACAAGTCGCTGCTGGTATTCCCGCTGCTGTCGGGGTTGTGCACGCTGCTGGTGGCGGCCAGTTTCCTGGTGCCGGTCGCGGTCATGGCGATCGGCGGCGAGCATGCGGGGCAGGAGATCCAGGAGCGCCTGTCGGTGGGTGCCTACCTGCTGATGTTCGCGTTCTACCTGGTGCAGTACTTCGTGATCATCTTCTTCCAGACCGCGCTGACCGGCGTGGCGCTGATGCATCTGCGCGGCGAGCCGACCAGCGTGGGAGCGGGCTTCGCGCTGGCGCGCGCCAGGTTGCCGCAGATCCTCGGCTATGCCTTGATCGCCGCCACCGTCGGCCTGCTCCTGCGCATGGTGCAGGAGCGCCTGGGCCTGATCGGCCGCTTCGTGGTCGGCCTGATCGGCCTGGCCTGGACGGTGGCCACCTTCCTGGTGGTGCCGGTGCTGGCGAGCAGGGACATCGGCCCGATCGACGCGGTCAAGCACAGCGTGGAACTGCTCAAGCGCAGCTGGGGCGAGAACCTGATCGGCCAAGGCGGCATCGGCGTGGTGTTCGGCCTGCTGATGTTGGTGGCGGTGCTGGTCGGCGCGCTGCTGGTCGGCGGCGCCATCGCCATGCATTCGATCGTGGCGGTGGTGGCGGCAGTGGTGATTGTGGTGCTCGGCTTCATCCTGCTCGGGCTGATCCAGTCCGCGCTGCAGGGCATCTACGCGGCCGCGCTCTATCGCTATGCCGAGGCGGGCGAGGCCAGCGCGGGCTTCGACCAGGCCCTGTTGCAGCAGGCCTTCGCGCCGAAGAAGAAATGACGCTGCCGATTCACTCCGCCGGCACCTCGCAGGAGCCCGCTCGCGGGCGATGCTTTTGATCGGGATTCGGGATTCCAGGGTCGGAAAAGTATCGCCCGCGGTTCCTACACCGACAGCGTGCGCCCGCCGTCCACCCGGATGATCTGGCCGGTGACGAACGGCGCGTCGCGCAGCAGCCACAGCACGGTGCCGGCCACGTCGTCGGGCGTGCCGGCGCGCTGCAGGGGCGTGCGCGCGAGCATCGCCTGCTGGTCGGCGTAGGGCTTGCCGTCGCTGGGCCACATCACCGCGCCGGGGGCCACGCCGTTGACCCGCACCGCGGGCGCGAGGTCGAGCGCCAGCGAGCGGGTCATTGCCGCCAGTGCAGCCTTGGCCATGCAGTACAGCGGGTGGTCGGCGAGCGGGCGTTCGGCATAGATGTCGACCAGGTTGACGATGCTGCCGTGCGCGTCGCGCAGCGCCGGCAGCGCGGCCTGGCTCAGGAAGAACGGCGCCTGCGCATTGGAGGCGAACAGCGTGTTCCACTGCGCCGGCGTGACGCTGCCCATCGGCGTCGGAAAGAACGCGGAGGCGTTGTTGACCAGCGCGTCGAATCGGCCGTAATGCGCCACGACGCTCTCGACGGATGCCGGGAGCGCGGCCAGGTCGGCGAGGTCGGCCTGCACCAGCAGCACGCTGTCGGCGCGTGATGTCCGCAGCTCGTCGGCCAGCGCGTGTGCCTCGTCCGCCGAATGGCGATAGTGCAGCGCCAGGTCGTAGCCGGCCGTGTGCAGGGTGCGCGCGATCACCGCGCCGACGCGGCGCGCGGCGCCGGTGATCAGCGCGACGGGGCGATCAGGGCGTGGCGTCATCGCGGGCATCCGGCAGCAGGTTGGGGACCAGCTTGCCGCAAAGCGGCGCGGGCGTCATCCGCGCGGCGATTTGCGCGACAGCGTGGCGGCATCGTCGCGCGGGTCTTCATCGTCGCGCGCATCCCCGTCGAGCTGCTCCATCACGATGTCGCTTTCGAACAGCGCGATCGCGGTGCCGGCCACCTGCCGGGTGTCGTAGTACGCGTAGGCGCCCACGCCGAGCGCGCCGATCGCCGGCAGCCAGCGCGAGGCGCCCTTGCCCAGCGTGCGCCGGGTCAGCTTGATGCCGATCTGCCGGGCGATGCGCTCGATCACGCCGTGCGACATGCGCCGGAACACCAGTCGATCGCCCATGCGCACCACCAGGTCGCGGAATGCCTGCGCCGCGGTGTGGCGGAACAGGCACCACAGCATCTGTTCGCGCCCCAGCGTGGCGTGGCGACCGTAGGCGGCGGCGATGTCGCTGACCATCTGCGCCTGGATCTTCCAGATCGCGATCAGTTCCGGCAGCAGGGTCAGCCAGCCCAGCGGCCCCGGCGGCAAGGCCAGCGAGCCGGCGGTGACTGCGGCGCGTCGGGCGGCGCGGTCGGCCAGCCGGCGGGCCTCGGTGGCTGGTTGCGGACTGTTGCCGACGGTGCTGTCGGGCACCTCGCTGACGAAATCCAGGATCGCGCCGGTGATCCGGCCGTGGGCGGTCGGCACGACGACGGCGGGTACCTGCTTGCCGGGTGGGGTCATGCGTGGCTCCGATGGCGGACGCCGGACGCGCCCCGCGCCTTCGCAGTCTAGAGGTCGCGCGTGAAGCGCGGGCCAACCGTGCTGTGACCGGCGTGACTTTCGGCCCGGGTGCCTCTTCGGCAGATACAGGAATGTTATAACATTACAAAAACTCCCCACCTCCGGTCCTCGATGAAAGCCTCCCCGATTGCCCTGGCCCTCGCTGCCGCCCTGCTGGCGAGCGGTATCCACGCCGCCGAGCCCACCCCGACCAGCACCGGCGCGCCGGTCGCCGACGACGCCACCGTGGCCGCCGAAGGCAGCGGCGGCCAGCCCCCGCTGCCGGTGCGGGAACTGGGTGAAGTGTCGGTTTCCGCCGCGCTGGACCAGGCGCGCAATGCGCTGTCGCCGGATACCGGCTCCAGCCAGTACGTGATCGACCACAAGGCCATCGTGCAACTGCCGCTGGGCGCGTCCACGCCGATGAACCAGGTGCTGCTGCAGGCGCCGGGCGTGGTGCAGGATTCCTACGGCGGCCTGCACGTGCGCGGCGACCATGCGAACCTGCAGTACCGCATCAACGGCGTGATCATCCCCGAGTCGATCGGCGGCTTCGGCCAGAGCCTCGACGCGCACATGATCGACACCGTGACGCTGCTCGATGGCGCGCTGCCGGCGCAGTACGGATTGCGCACTGCGGCGGTGGTCGATATCACCACCCGCAACGGCCACGACCTGGGCAACGGCGGCAGCGTCGGCATCACCGGCGGCAGCAACGCCACGCTGAACCCGAACGCGTCGGTGTGGGGCAGCAAGGATCGCTGGAGCTGGTTTTTCACCGGCAACTACCTGGAGAGCGACGCCGGGATCGAGAACCCCACGTCGAGCAGGAAGCCGATCCACGACCACACCGATCAGGTGAAGGGCTTCGGCGACGTCAGCTATCTGATCGACAACGACACCCGCCTGAGCTTGCTGTTCGGCGTCGCCAACAACCGCTACCAGATTCCCAACAACCCGGGGCAGATACCGGCCTTCGGCTATCTCGACACGGTCGATTTCAATTCCGCCGACCTCGACCAGCGCCAGCGCGAGACCACCCGTTTCGGCGTGCTGGCACTGCAGGGCAGGCTGGGTGCGACCGGCTACCAGCTTTCGCTGGGCCAGCGTTACAGCCGCCTCGCCTACACGCCGGACCGGATCGGCGAGCTGATGTTCAACGGCGTCGCCTCCAATGTCACCCGCAGCAACCGCGCCAGCACCTTGCAGGCGGATTTCTCCACGCCGCTGGGTGGGCGCCATACCCTGCGCTACGGCATCTGGGGCAGCTTCGAGCGTGCCGTCAGCGGCAACGACGCGTGGGTGTTCCCGGCCGATGCCGATGGCGAACAGGCCGGCACCACGCCGATCAACATCCTCGACGGCAGCCGCCTCGTCGCGAAAACCTGGTCGGCCTACGTGCAGGACGAATGGAGCCTCGCCGAGAACTGGACGCTGAACGTCGGCCTGCGCGGCGACCGCTACCAACTGGTGCGCAGCGAGAGCCAGCTGAGCCCGCGCCTGGGCCTGGTCTGGCAGGCCAGCGACGGCACCACCGTGCACGCCGGCTACTCGCGCTACTTCACCCCGCCGGCGACCGAGATGATCGCGAGCTTCAACATCGCGAAGTTCGACGGCACCACCAACGCGGTGGCGGACAGCGGCAACAACACACCGCTGGCCGAGCGTTCGGACTATTTCGACGTGGGCGTCCAGCAACGCCTCGGCGATGCCTGGACGCTGGGCGTGGATGCGTATTACCGCAAGGTGCGGCGCCTGCAGGACGAGGGCCAGTTCGGCTCCGCGCTGGTCTACTCCACCTTCAACTACGCCGAAGGACGGGTGAAGGGCGTGGAGTTCACCGCCAACTACGAGCAGGGGCCGCTGTCGGCATACTTCAATGCGTCGCTCGGCAAGGCCATCGGCAAACGCATCATCAGCAGCCAGTACAACTTCGCGCCGGACGACCTGGCCTGGGTCAACCAGCATTGGATCTTCCTCGACCACGACCAGAAACTCACCTCGTCCGGCGGCGTCAGCTACGCGCTGGATGACGCCACCCGCCTCGGCGCCAGCTACCTGTACGGCAGCGGCCTGCGCAAGGACGGCGCGGTGCCGAACGGCGCCTCGTTGCCGGCATACTTCCAGCTCAACCTCAACGTCGCGCATGATTTCGTGATCGACGACTTCGGCCCGTTGCACGTGCAGCTGGCGCTGATCAACGCGCTGGATCGCACCTACGAGCTGCGCGACGGCAGCGGCATCGGTGTCGGCGCACCGCAGTTCGGCCCGCGCCGCGGCGTGTACCTGAGCCTGCAGAAGGATTTCTGAGGGGCGGGGAACAGGGAATCGGGAACAGGGAATCGGAACGGCAAAAGCGGAGCCGGGCTGGCGGTTGCAGACCATCCGTTATGCTTGCCGCGTTTTCATCACCGGCAAGACCGATGCCCTCCCGCCTCCCCGAACCCGGCGCCGACGAACGCGCTCATTCCGACCGCCTGATGCAATTGCTGCGCGAGCAGATCGCCTCGCACGGGCCGATGCCGTTCTCGCAGTACATGGAGCGTTGTCTGTATGCGCCGGGGCTGGGATATTACAGCGCCGGTCGCACCAAGTTCGGCGCGGCGGGAGACTTCGTCACGGCGCCGGAACTGGGTGAGCTGTTCGCACGTTGCGTGGTGAATGCGTTGCAGCCGGTGCTGGCGATGCTGGGCGGGGAGGCCGACTTCCTCGAACTCGGCGGCGGCAGCGGTGCGTTCGCCGAGGCGGCGTTGAAGACGCTGGCAGCGGGCGACACCTTGCCGCGGCGATATTTGATCCTGGAACCCAGCGCCGACCTGCGCGAGCGCCAGCGCGAACGCCTGCAGGCAAACCTGCCGGCGGAACTCAACGCGCGCGTGGCGTGGCTGGATCGCCCGCCCGAGCAGGACTGGCGCGGCGTGCTGTTCGCCAACGAGGTGATCGACGCGCTGCCGGCCACCCGTTTCGCGATGCGCGACGGCGAGGTGTTCGAGGAATACGTGGCGCTGGACGGCGAGGGGCGGCTGATGCGCGTCGATCGTCCGGCCGATGCGCTGGTCGCCGGCGCGGTGCGGCACGTCGAACGCGACCTCGGCGCCGAGTTCGCCGACGGCTACCGCTCCGAACTGCTGCCGCAGTTGCCGTACTGGATACAGGCCGTGGCCGGGGCGCTGGTCGCCGGCGTGATGCTGTTCGTCGATTACGGCTACGTGCGCCGCGAGTACTACCTGGCCGAGCGCGACGACGGCACCTTGATGGCGCACTACCGCCACCACGCGCACAACGATCCGCTGTACCTGCCCGGCTTGAACGACCTCACCGCATCGGTGGATTTCACCGCGCTGGCCGAGGCCGGCAACAGCGCGGGTTTCGGCGTGGCCGCGTACATGCCGCAGGCGCAATTCCTGATTGGCGCGGGCTTGCAGCAGGTGTTCGAGCAGCTGCAGCCGGCGGACGAACGCGGCCGCCTCCAGCTGGCGCAGCAGGTGAAGAAGCTGATGCTGCCCGAACAGATGGGCGAGCGCTTCCAGGCGATGCTGCTCGCGCGCGGCATGGAGGCGCTGCCGCTGCCGGCCGAGCTGCTGGCCGCCGATCAGGGCGGCCGGCTCTGAGCTAGCCCGCGACGGATCCGGCGGTCGGCGGCGCAACGGCCGCCGACGTGGCCGGTGCCGGTGCCGATGCAGCTGGCGCGGGAACGGACGCGGCCGGCGCCGGCAAGGGCTCCACCTTCGTCGAATCCTCCGGCCGCCGCCGCATCGCGCCGCTGGCGAACTGCTCGCTGGCCACCTGGTAATACGCGACTGCGTCGTCGATCAGCGATTGCCGCAGTGGCTGCACCGGCGTGGCGTCGCCGGTGGCGTAGTCGGGCTTGAGCTGCTCCAGCCGGCGCCGCGGCTCCAGGATGGTGAGCACGTCGTCTTGCAGGTAGCCGAGCTTTTCGTAGGTGCCGGGGAAGGCGTGTTCGCGTTCCGGCGGCAGCGCGAACAGGTCGTGGCCGAAGAAGCGCGTGCGATAGCTGAAATTGAGCATGCCCAGCAGCGTCGGCGGGATGTCCAGCTGGCCCATCAGCCGGTGCACGCGTTCGGGCTTGAAGTGCGCCGGCGCGTAGATCCACAGCGGGATGTGGTAGCGGTTGATCGGCAGGCTGGTCTTGCCCGCGCTGGAGGCGCAGTGGTCGGCGGTGATCACGAACACCGTGTTGTCGAAGTACGGCTTAGCCCGCGCGCGCCTGATGAAGTCGCCGATCGCCCAGTCGGTGTACGCCACCGCGCCGGCGCGCGATTGGTTGGGAAACTTCACCCGGTTGTCGGGGAAGGTGTACGGCCGGTGGTTGGAGGTGGTCATCACGTGCAGGAAGAACGGCTTGCCCTCGGCGTGGATCTGGTCCATCTGGCCCAGCGCCAGGGTGTACAGATCCTCGTCTGCCACGCCCCACACGTTCTGGCCGTGGATGGTGGCGCCCTTGGGGATGTCGCGCCGGTCCACGTCGCGATAGCCGTTGTGGCCGAAGAAGTAGTTCATGTTGTCGAACTGGCCGTAACCGCCGTAGACGAAGTCCGACTGGTAGCCGCGGTCATTGAAGATGCCCGCCAGCGAGAACAGGTCCTCGTTGTCGTGCTCGCGGATCAGCGAGTCGCCCGGTGTCGGCGGCACCGACAAGGCCAGTGCCTCCAGCCCGCGCACCGTGCGCGTGCCGTTGGCGTACAGGTTGTCGAAGAACACGCTGTGATCGACCAGCGAATCGAGATACGGGGTGAGCTGCTGCTGGTTGCCGAACGTGGCCAGGTAGTCGCCGGACAGGCTCTCCACGCTGATCAGCACCACGTTGAGATGCTTCTCCGGGCCGACGTGGCGGATTGCGCGGGTGAGATCGCGCGGGTCGTCGCTGATGAAGGTGGCGTCCGGCGTCTGCAGCAGTTCGCGCAGTCGCGCATAGGCCTGGTCGTCGGGCAGGGTGCGGTAGAACTTGGCGTAGTCCAGGTGCGAGGAGCGGAACGCGGCGAAGAACTGGTAGATGCCGTTGCCGGCCAGCTCGTCGACATAGGTGTTTCCAGTGCGATCCTTCATGCCGCCGTTGACGGCGAACACCGAGACCACCGTCAGCACCAGCCACAGCAGCACCAGCTTGCCGCGCTGCCACAGCCGGCTGCCGCTGTCGCGCGCGCGCAGGCCGCGGCGGCCGATGAAGAAGATCACCAGCGCCAGCACCACCAGCAGCGCCAGCCAGCGCCAGATCGGGTAGGACTCCCGGATGTTGCCGATCACCTCGGTGGTGTAGACCAGATAATCCACCGCGATGAAGTTGAAGCGCACGCTGAATTCGTTCCAGAACACCAGTTCGGATGCAGCGATGAACAACAGGGCGTAGACCAGCAGCAGCCCGAAGCCGTACACCACCCACTGGCCGGCGCGCGAGGTGTAGGTGAACCCCGCCAGCGGCAGCACGAACAGGAACGGCAGGATCGCCGGCCAGGTCACCTTGAGGCTGGCGTGGTAGATCAGGTGCAAGGCGCCGACGCACAGCACGCCGGCCAGCGTCACCCCCACCGCGTACAACAGCCAGCGCAGCAGCGGCGGCGTGCGGCCCGAGCGGGTCGGCACCAGCCACAGCAGCAGCACCATCGGCCAGGCCAGGTAGATGAAGGTCACCAGGTCGTAGCCCAGCCCCACGCCGAACGCGTAAAGCAGGTTCAGCGGGGTATGCGGCACGTTGCTGCCGGACATCACCAGCAGCACCACGCGGGTGACGAAGCTGATCGCCAGGTAGGTGATGCCCAACCACCACAGCGGTCGGAAGCGCTGGCGCAGCGGTGAGGGCGCGGTGAACAGGTCGGACACGGACGACTCCAGCGGGTTGGCCGATCCCCCGATCGGCAATCCGCTCTTTATACCGCGGATCAGCTTTTCGGATGCTTTGTCTTCACCGCGGCGATCGCGTCGATGCGTGCCGCCGCCATCGCCTGCCCGATCGCCGGGCCGGTCAGGCCGGCGGCGACGAAGCCGGCCGCGTCGATCGCCGCGGCGGCATCGCGGCAGGCGCGCAGGTAGTCGGCCTGCGGATACGCATCCAGCGCATGTCCCGTGCGACCGCGCTTGTCCGCCATGCAGGCAGCCAGGAACTTGTCCAGCCGTGTCGGGCGCCGCAGGGCGTCGAGCGCGGTCAGCAACTTCAACACCGTCGCGGGCTTCAGCTCGAACGCCCGGTGGGCGTTCAGGTGCTCGCGGCAAACCAGCTCGGCCAGCGCGGCATGTTCGGTGGGTACCTTCAGCCGTGCGGCCAGCGCGCGCAGCGGCTTCACGCCGCGCTGCTCGTGGCCGACGTGGCGCGGCAGTTCGTGCGCCGGGGTCAGCGCCTTGCCCAGGTCATGAGTCAGCGCGCAGAAGGCGACCAGGTCGTCGCCCGGCGCCAGTTGTGCCGACTGGTCCAGCACCAGTTCCAGGTGAACGCCGCTGTCGATCTCCGGGTGGAACTCGGCGCGCTGCGGCACGCCGTACAGCGCGTCGACCTCGGGAAACAGCACCGCCAGTGCGCCGCACTCGCGCAGCACGCGCAGGAACGCCGAGGGCTGCGCCTCGCCCAGTGCCTTGCGCGTCTCCGCCCAGACCCGCTCCGGCACCAGGTGATCGATCTCGCCATCGCGCACCATCTGCTGCATCAGCGTCATCGTCTCCGGCGCCACCGTGAAACCCAGCGGGGCGAAGCGCGCCGCGAAGCGTGCCGTGCGCAACACGCGCACCGGATCTTCGGCGAAGGCCGGCGACACATGCCGCAGCACCCGTACGGCGATGTCGCGCACGCCGCCGAACGGATCGGTCAGCACGCCTTGCGCATCCTCGGCGATCGCGTTGATGGTCAGGTCGCGCCGCGCCAGATCCTGCTCCAGCGTCACGTTCGCGTCGGCCTGGAACACGAAACCGTGATAGCCGCGCCCGCTCTTGCGCTCGGTGCGCGCCAGCGCGTACTCCTCGCCCGTCTCCGGGTGCAGGAACACCGGGAAATCCCTGCCCACCGGTCGATAGCCGCGCGCCAGCAGGTCCTCGGGCAGCGCGCCGACCACCACGTAGTCGCGGTCACCCGCCGCCCGCCCCAGCAACTTGTCGCGCACCGCGCCGCCGACCAGATAGGTTTGCATGCGGGCATGATGCCATGCGGGAAGCGTTACGCCGTGCGTTGACCGTCGCAGACGAGGGGTGGAACATGCGCTCGGCGACATGGTACGGACCGTGAGTCCTTCTTGTCCGCGCTTGACCGCGCCGCCGCCATGAATGGCCGCAACAAGGGGGGCATCATGCTGGGCAGCTTCATTTCCTCCCGTCATTACGCCGAACTGCTCGCCCGAGGTCGTCAAGCCGGGCCGCGCATGCTCGAGCTCGATCCCGCGCAACTGGCACGGCACTACAATCGGCAGCCGTTTGTGTTCGCCCATGCCTTGGCCGGCAACGAATACTTCGCGCTGCCTCGCCTGTTCGACCTGTGCCGGCGCATGGATTCCCGGAAGATCCGCTACCGGATCGGCGAGATTCCCGACGACGCACACTTCGACAGTTCGTTCGATCGGTACAAGGCGGGCCTGAGTCTCGAAGACGCGATCGATCGATTCGAAGAAGAGCGTGCCTACGTCGTCATCTACAACCCCGAGCTGGACCCGGAATACCGGGTGGTCATCGAAGGCGTGCTGGCCGAAATCGCCGCGGACACCGCGTCCCTCGATCCGGAAATGACCTGGTATTCGACCTACATCTTCATTTCCACGCGCGACGCCGTCACGCCCTATCACATGGACCGGGAGATGAACTTCCTGTGCCAGATCCGCGGTACCAAGCGCGTGCAGCTGTGGAATCCGGCCGACGAGGAGGTGATGACCGACGCGCAGAAGGATCTGCTGCTCGCCCACGTCGGCGAGCGACCGACGTTCCGGGATGCGCTCGAGAACAAGGCGAGCACGTTCGACCTCGGCCCAGGCATGGGCGTGCATCATCCGTTCATCGCCCCGCACCGCGTGTACACCGGACGGGACCTGTCGGTGTCCTTGGCCGTCACCTACCGCACGCGTCGTTCGGACGTCTGCACGGCTGCCCACGTCTTCAATGCGAAACTGCGTCGACTTGGCTGGCGACCTCTGCCGGTCGGCCGCTCCCGCGCGCTCGATCGCTGCAAGGCAGCGGGCTTGCGTCTGTTCCGGCGTGGACGCGGCCTGATCCGGGGCAGGGGCGACGGACGGGCGTGAACGCCGCGGCGCTCAGTACGCGAACTCGCGGAACACCGGGTCCACGCTGCCGCCCCACGCGCCGTGGAACAGTTCAAGTTTGCGCTCGGCCGGGGTCTGGTTGGTGGCGACGATCTCGAGCAGCGGTTCGAGGAAGATGCTTTCGTCGGCACCGTTCTTGTTGAGGCAGGCGCGGCGCTTGAGCCCGTGGGCGGCGATCTTCAGCGCCTCCTCGGCGAGGTCACGCACCGTGCCGCCACGGAACGGCAGTTTCAGCGCGTGCTTCGGCACGCCGTCGCGCAGGGCGTGGCGCTCGGCGGTGCTGAAATCCTTGACCAGGTCCCAGGCTGCGTCCAGCGCCTGCTGGTCGTACAGCAGGCCGACCCAGAACGCGGGCAGCGCGCACAGCCGGTTCCACGGGCCGCCGTCGGCGCCGCGCATCTCCAGGTACTGCTTCAGGCGCACCTCGGGGAAGGCGGTGGTGAGGTGGTCCGCGAAGTCCTTCATGGTGGCGCGCACGCCCGGCAGCGCGGGCAGTTCGCCGGCCATGAACTTCCTGAAGTCCTGCCCCGCCAGGTCGAGGTACTGGCCGTTCTGCAGGCTGAAGTACATCGGCACGCCGAGGATGTAGTCGACGTAGCGCTCGTAGCCGAAGCCGTCGGCGAAGACGAAGTCGAGCATGCCGGTGCGATCCGCATCGGTATCGGTCCAGATGTGCGAGCGATACGACAGATAGCCGTTTGGACGTCCCTCGGTGAACGGCGAGTCGGCGAACAGCGCGGTGGCGATCGGCTGCAGCGCGAGGCTGGTGCGGAATTTCTTCACCATGTCCGCTTCGGACGAGAAGTCCAGGTTCACCTGCACCGTGCAGGTGCGCGTCATCATGTCCAAGCCGAGCGAGCCGACCTTGGGCATGTACTCGCGCATGATCTTGTAGCGGCCCTTGGGCATCCATGGCATCTCGTCGCGGCGCCACTTTGGCTGGAAGCCCATGCCGAGGAAACCCACGCCCATGCTCTCGGCGACCGAGCGCACGTCCTTCAGGTGCGAGTTCACCTCGGCGCAGGTCTGGTGGATGGTCTCCAGCATGGCGCCGGACAATTCCAGTTGCCCGGCCGGCTCCAGCGTGATGGAGGCACCGTTGCGCGACAGCGCCACCGGGTTCTCGCCTTCGCGGGCGACGTCCCAGCCATAGCGGATGGCCAGGGTCTCCAGCAGCACCTTGATGCCGCGCTCGCCCTCGAAGGTGGGCGGACGCAGCGTGTCGGTGAGGAAACCGAACTTCTCGTGCTCGGTGCCGATGCGCCAGGCCTCGCGTGGCTTCTCGCCAGCCGCCAGGTAATCGGCGAGCTGCTGGCGCCCCGCGATCGGGGTGCTCTTGACGGCGCTGGGTATGGACACGGGGGAAGCCTCGCTGGGAGTGCGCACCATGTTGGGGCTGCGGCGCGAGCACAAAAGGGGGTGACGGAAAATAATTGTACGCGACGGTACAGATGAGCCGGGAATCGGGAATAGGGAATCGGAGGAGCGTCGCCTGGCCGGCATGTTTGTCCGGTGGAAGAATCCGGGGACCGGAAAACAACAGGGCCGGCATGAAGCCGGCCCCGTCGCGACGCTTTTCTATTCCCTATTCCCCATTCCCGATTCCCGGCTCTTTCACCGCTTCATCGAATTGAAGAACTCGTCGTTGGACTTGGTGTTCTTCATCTTGTCGAGCATGAACTCCATCGCGGCCAGCTCGTCCATCGGGTGCAGCAGTTTGCGCAGGATCCAGATCTTGGCCAGCAGGTCCGGGTCGATCAGCAGGTCTTCGCGGCGGGTGCCGGAGCGGTTGATGTCGATGGCCGGGTAGACGCGCTTCTCGGAGATGCGCCGGCTCAGGTGTACTTCCATGTTGCCGGTGCCCTTGAACTCCTCGTAGATCACCTCGTCCATCTTGGAGCCGGTTTCGATCAGCGCGGTGGCGATGATGGTCAGCGAACCGCCTTCCTCGACGTTGCGCGCGGCGCCGAAGAATCGCTTCGGGCGCTGCAGCGCGTTGGCGTCCACGCCGCCGGTGAGCACCTTGCCGGAGCTGGGCACCACGGTGTTGTAGGCGCGGGCGAGGCGGGTGATCGAGTCGAGCAGGATCACCACATCCTTCTTGTGCTCGACCAGGCGCTTGGCGCGCTCGATCACCATCTCGGCGACCTGCACGTGGCGCACGGCCGGCTCGTCGAAGGTGGAGCTGATGACTTCGGCGCGCACGGTGCGGGCGATCTCGGTGACTTCCTCCGGCCGTTCGTCGACCAGCAGGATCATCACGTGCGCTTCGGGATGGTTGTAGGTGATCGCCTGAGCGACGTTCTGCAACATCATCGTCTTGCCGGACTTGGGCTGCGACACGATCAGGCCGCGCTGGCCCTTGCCGATCGGCGCGATCAGGTCGAGGATGCGGCCGGTGATGTCCTCGCTCGACCCGTTGCCGCGCTCCAGCTTGAACGCCTTGCGCGGGAACAGCGGGGTGAGGTTCTCGAACAGCATCTTGTTCTTCGATGCTTCCGGCGGGTCGCCGTTGATCGTCTCCACCCGCAGCATGGCGAAGTAGCGCTCGCCTTCCTTCGGATGCCGTACGCGGCCGGTGATGTAGTCGCCGGTGCGCAGGTTGAAGCGGCGGATCTGGCTGGGGCTGACGTAGATGTCGTCGGGGCCGGCCAGGTAGCTCTCGTCGGCCGAGCGCATGAAGCCGAAGCCGTCCTGCAGGATTTCCAGCACGCCCTCGGCCCAGATGCCGCCGCCGGAGCGGGCGTGCGCCTTGAGCACGTTGAAGATCACGTCCTGCTTGCGCGCGCGGGCAATGCCTTCGTGCAGGCCCAGCGATTCGGCGAACTCCAGCAGCTGCGGCGCCTTCATGCGCTTGAGCTCGGTGAGGTTGATCAGGCGGGTGTCGCTGCCCGGATCGGCGTTGTCGTCGTCCATCGGCAGGCCGTTCGGGTTCGGGCGCGGGTGGCGCTCGCCCTGCGGTCGCTGCTGGTTGTTGCGCTCGCCGCGCTCGTTGCGGCGGCGCCGGCCGCGACCGTCGCGACCTTCACGGGGGCCGTTCTGGCCCTGGTTGGAACCCTGGCCCTGGTTCTGGCCCTGGTTCTGGTTGGCATGGGGGTTGGCGGCGCCGGATTCCGTGTTCGCCGGGGCGTTGTTGCCCGTTGCGGCCGTGGCTTCCGTGGCGGCCGGGACGGGTGCCGGAGTTGGAGCCGGTGCGGCGGGCGCAGGCTGTTCGCTGGCGGGCGCCTTGTCGGCTGCGCCTGCCTTGGCACTGGTGCCGCCGTCGTCGGTGGTCGCGGCGGATTTCGCGGCGACCCGGCGCGGCGCGCGGGCGCGGGGCTCGGGCTTGCCTTCGGTCACGGTGCTGGCATCGGCGCCCCGGGTTTCGGGCGGAGTCTGGTTATCGGTATCGGACACGGGCAATCCTCGCGGGGCGCCGTTGAGTTGCAGGAGGGAGGGTGTGCGTCGCGCGGAGGCGCAAGGGGACAGGACTGTCCCGACGGACGCAGATCAATCTAGCACCCGTCGTGGGGCGGCGTAAAGCGGCGCAGGCCTGCCGGACCATGCCGGACAGGCTGCGACGGACGGGTGGCTTGCGAGAAAGTCAGATGGCCTTGTCGATCATCTGGGTCAGCTGGCCCTTGCTGACGGCGCCGATCTGGGTCGCCTCGACCTTGCCGTTCTTGAACACCATCAGGGTCGGGATGCCGCGCACGCCATAGGCTCGCGGGGTCTGCTGGTTCTGGTCGATGTTGACCTTGACCACGCGCAGCTTGCCTTCGTACTGCTGGGCCAGCTCGTCCAGCATCGGCGCGATGGCCTTGCACGGGCCGCACCATTCGGCCCAGAAATCCAGCAGCACGGGGGTTTCGGATTTGAGCACCTGCTGTTCGAAGGCGTCGTCGTTCACATGGGTAATCAGGTCGCTCACCGGGGATCTCCGTGGCTTGGGGTACGCAAAAACTGCAGGCAGGGAACAATGGGGTGGCCAGCGCCACAATACAAGGAGTGGCGTCATCGGCTACACTCGGGCGCCCATGAAGCATGGGTTGAGCTGAGAGGGAGGCGGGCCGGCACGGCCAGCGTCCATTCCAGCGCAACCCCGGGCACGATTCAAGAGCGGCCCTTGCAGGCCGCTTTCGGGCCGCCGTCAAAACCGGCGTCGCACGCCGCGGCGCGACCTTGCCGACCCCCGGGATTGCACGCTTCACTGCGCCACGCGCACCCGTCCTGCACCGTTTCGCGCCGGTTTTCGGCCGCCAAAGCGGGTGCAGCGCATTACGCCGCCCCAAGGCAAGGTTCCCAGTTACCCATATGTCGCAAACCGTACTCACCGATACCTTTTTCACCAACTTCGATCTTCATCCGCTGCTGCAGCAGGGCCTGGACGACAGCGGTTTCACCCGCTGCACGCCGATCCAGGAAATGACCCTGGCGCCGGCGCTGGCCGGCCGCGACGTCGCCGGCCAGGCGCAGACCGGTACCGGCAAGACCTGTGCCTTCCTGGTCGCGCTGATGAATCGCCTGCTCACCACGCCGGCCGTGGCCGAGCGCAAGGATTCGGACCCGCGCGCGCTGATCATCGCGCCGACCCGCGAGCTGGCCATCCAGATCGACAAGGATGCCCAGGCGATCGGCCGCCACACCGGCCTGAAAACCGCGCTGATCTACGGCGGCGTCGACTACGACAAGCAGCGCCAGCAGCTGAAGGACGGCTGCGACATCATCATCGCCACGCCCGGCCGCATGCTCGACTACCACAAGCAGGGCGTGTTCAGCCTCAACAGCGTCGAGGTGATGGTGATCGACGAGGCCGACCGCATGTTCGACCTCGGCTTCATCAAGGATGTTCGCTTCATCTTCCGCCGGCTGCCGCCGCGCGAGCAGCGCCAGGTGCTGCTGTTCTCCGCCACGCTCAGCCACCGCGTGCTGGAGCTGGCCTACGAGCACATGCACGAGGCCGAGAAGCTGGTGGTCGAGAGCGACCACGTCACCGCCGACAAGGTGCGCCAGGTGGTCTACTTCCCGGCCAAGGAAGAGAAGATGCCGCTGCTGCTGAACCTGATCGACCAGCACAAGCCCACGCGCAGCATCATCTTCGTCAATACCAAGGCCGCCGCCGAGCGCGTCACCGAGCGCGTCAAGCGCCACGGCTGCCGCGTCGGCGCGATCTCCGGCGACGTGCCGCAGCTGAAGCGGCAGAAGTTGCTGCAGCGCTTCCAGGAGGGCCAGCTGGACATCCTGGTGGCCACCGACGTGGCTGCGCGCGGCCTGCACATCCCGCATGTCAGCCACGTGTTCAACTACGACCTGCCGCACGAGGCCGAGGATTACGTGCACCGCATCGGCCGCACCGCGCGGCTGGGCGCCGAGGGCGACGCGATCAGCTTCGCCTGCGACTTGTACGCGATGTCGCTGCCGGACATCGAGGCCTATATCGGCCAGAGCATCCCGGTGGCGTCGATCGACCCTGCCTGGCTGGTGATGCCCAAGCCGCATGCCGTGGACGCGGAGTTCGCCGCGAACGCGGCGGCCGACAGCGCGGCGTTCGGCGACGTGGTCCCGCCGCGGCCGGGCGAGAAGCCGCGCCGTACCGGTGCGGGCGGCCGCGGTGGTCGTGACGGTGAGCGTGGCGCGTCGAGGCCGCGGCGCGAACACAAGCCGGCCGTGGCGGAAGCGCCGGCCGTGGCGGTCGCCGCGGCGGCGCCTGCCGCCGAGGCTGCACCGGCCAGCGACAACACCGAGGGCACGCGCAAGCCGCGTCGCCGTCGCGGCGGACGCAATCGCCGCCGCGACGGCGCGCCGGTGGCCGGCGCCGAGGTGACCACGCCGACGCAGGCAGCGCCTTCGGGCCACCACGGCGGTCGCGGCGAACGCCGTCCGCCGCGCGAGCGCACCGCGGGCGAAGCGTCCGCCGCCGTCCACCATGCCCGCCCGTCGCGTCAGGTGGCGGTGACCTCCGGCAAGGCGGTCGAGCATGCGCGTCCGGACAAGCCCGGCCTGTTCCGCCGACTGACCCGGCTGTTCACCGGCAAGTAGCCGCGCCCGCTCCGCGCAGACGACACGCATTCGGCGATGCCGGCAGCCGCACCTGGTTGCTTCGCTTCCCTTATCCTTGGGGTCGGCATGACCACATCCAGGTGCGGGGAGCGGCGGTGATCCAGTTCGATCAAGTCAGCAAACGCTACGAAGGCGGCCACGAGGCGCTGTCGCAGCTGTCCTTCGAGGTGCCCGACGGCGAGATGGCGTTCGTCACCGGCCACTCCGGCGCCGGCAAGAGCACCTTGCTCAAGCTGCTCGGGTTGATCGAACGCCCGTCGCACGGTTCGATCAGCATGGACGGCAAGAAGCTGTCGAAGATCCGCGCCAGCGGCGTGCCGAAGTGGCGCCGGCGGGTCGGCATGGTGTTCCAGGACCATCGGCTGCTGATGGATCGCACGGTGTTCGCCAACGTGGAGTTGCCGCTGGTGATCGGTGCGGTGGCGCGCGCCGAGCGCGCCCGCCGCGTTCGTGCGGCGCTGGAGAAGGTCGGCCTGCTCGCCTACGAACGGCAACTGCCGGCCACGCTGTCTGCCGGCGAGCAGCAGCGCGTGGGCATCGCCCGCGCGATCGTGGCCCGACCGGCGCTGCTGATCGCCGACGAGCCCACCGGCAATCTCGACCCGCAGCTGGCGCTGGAGATCATGGCGCTGTTTGCCGAGTTCCAGCAGGTCGGCACCACCGTGCTGGTGGCCAGCCACGACCTGCCGCTGATCAAGCGCATGAAGAAACGCGTGATCGTGCTCGATCACGGTCGGCTGGTGGCCGACCTCGCCGCGCAGGAGGTCTTGTGAACAAGGCACCCGAGCAGCGCGCCGCGCCCGCCGACGCACCGGCGCGCAACGAACACAGCCGCGGCCGGCGCTTCGCCAGCTGGCGCGAGCACCACGGCTGGAGCGCCGCGGCGAGCCTGCGCCGTCTCGCCGCGCGCCCGCTGGGCAGCGTGCTGACGATCGCCGTGATGGGCCTGGCGCTGGCCTTGCCGCTGGCGTTCTACCTGCTGCTGGGCAACGTGCAGCGGCTGGGCGATGCGCTGGGCCAGAACCCGGCGATCAGCGTGTTCATGAAGTCCGACCAGGGCGCGCAGCAGGCGCAACTGCTGGCCAGCGACCTGGGCGCCCGTGCCGAAGTGGCGTCGGTGGCGATCAAGACGCCGCAGCAGGGCATGGACGAGCTGGCGAAGATGCAGGGTTTCTCCGGTGCGCTGCAGACGCTCGGCGACAACCCGCTGCCCTACGTGCTGCAACTGCAGCCGCGCGACGGTGCCAGCGCCGCGGCGCTGGAACAACTGGTGGCCGACGTGCGCGCGATGCGCAGCGTCGAGCTGGTGCAGGACAGCGGCCACTGGCGCCAGCGACTGGAGGCGTTGCTGGGCGTGGGCAATCGCATCGTGCTGATCGTCGCCTCGCTGCTCGCGCTGGCGGCGCTGCTGGTGGTGGGCAACACGGTGCGGGTGGATATCGCCAGTCGCAGCGAGGAGATCGGCGTGCTGCTGCTGGTCGGCGCCGGCAAGGCGTTCGTGCGCCGGCCTTATCTGTATGCGGGGATCTGGTACGGCCTGTTCAGCGGCATCCTCGCCGCCGCGCTGGCGGTGGCGATCGAGCTGGCGCTGGCGCGGCCGGTCGCACGACTGAGCGCGGCGTACGATGGCCAGTTGCAGGTGGGCGGGTTGCCGGCCTGGCTGCTGCTGGCCGTGCCCGTGGCGGCCGCGTTGCTGGGCTGGCTCGGCGCACGCCTGGTCAGCGCCTGGCAACTGCGCACGGTGGCGTGATGGCGCGGCGCGGCGGTGACGTGAATCGCAGCCTGCGACGCCCTGCTTCGGGCATCATCGACGGATCGGGGTGCGCTCTTCGGCACGGATCGCGGATCAGTCGGGTGAGTGAGGCATGAGTACAAACATCAGCGGTCGTCTGCTGACCGAGGCACCGCGCGTGCTGGTGGTCGACGGGTCGCGCGTGGTGCGCAAGTTGATCGGGCGTGTGCTGAACGAGGAGCTGCCGGGCGTGGAGGTGGTCGGTTGCGACACCGGTGCCGAGGCGCAGCAGGTGCTCGGCGAGGGCGCCTTCGACTTCGTCACCATCGCGCTGCGCCTGCCGGACATGGACGGGCTGGAACTGGCGAAGTTCGTGCGCGAATCCGGCGCGCAGGCCTACGTGCCGATCGTGGTGGTGTCCGGCGACGTGGACGCGCGCCTGCACCGCCGCTCGCTGGGCGAGCACGTCACCGACTATTTCGACAAGGCGCTGGGTTTCCAGGCACTGGCCGAATTCATCCGCGGCTACGTCAGCCCGCAGGTCAGCGCCGAGGGCAGCGTGTTGTACGTGGAAGACAGCCGGGTGGTGGCGCTGGCCACCCGCCGCATGCTGGAGAAGATCGGCCTGACCGTGCGCCACGTGGTCAGCGTGGAGGATGCGATCGCCCTGCTGGAAACCGACCGCGCGCTGGGCTGGATCGGCGCCGACGTGGTGCTGACCGATGTCAGCCTGAAGGGCGAGCTGACCGGCGGCGACTTGCTCGAACACATCCGCACCGTGTTCGGCTACGGCAAGGGCCGCCTGCCGGTGCTGGTGATGACCGGCGACGAGAACCCGGCCAACCAGACCGCGCTGATCCGCGCCGGCGCCAACGACCTGGTCGAGAAACCGGTCGAGGAAAAATTGCTGATCACCAAGTTGCTGTTCCAGCTGCGCGTGGCGCGCCACCTGCGCGAGCGCGAGCGGGCCGACAAGGACGCATGAGCGGGCATCCGGTCAGGCTGGAGCCGTCCTGGAAGGCGCGCATCGGCGATTACCTGCAGCGGCCGGACATGCAGGCGCTGGCTGCCTTCCTGCGCGAGGAGAAAGAGGCCGGCAAGCGCATCTATCCGCCCGGGCCGGAGATCTTCGCCGCGTTCGCGCACACCCCGTTCGACGCCGTGCGCGTGGTGATCCTGGGCCAGGACCCGTACCACGGCCCCGGCCAGGCGCACGGCTTGTGCTTCTCGGTGCGCCCCGGCGTGCGGGTGCCGCCGTCGCTGGAAAACATCTTCAAGGAAATCCAGCGCGATCTCGGCATCGCGCGCCCTGACCACGGCTGCCTCACGCCGTGGGCCGACCGCGGCGTGTTGCTGCTCAACAGCGTGCTGACGGTGGAAGAGGGCCGCGCCGGCGCGCACGCCAATCGCGGCTGGGAAGGCTTCACCGATGCGGCAATCGACGCCTTGAACCGCGAGCGCGAAGGGATCGTGTTCCTGCTGTGGGGCAGCTACGCCCAGCGCAAGGGGCAGCTGATCGACGCCCGCAGGCATTGCGTGCTGAAGAGCGTGCATCCGTCGCCGCTGTCGGCGCATCGTGGCTTCCTCGGCTGCGGCCATTTCTCCGCAGCCAACCGCTATCTGGAAAGCCGCGGTCAAGCACCCATCGACTGGTCGCTGCCGCCGCGGGCTTCGTTTCCCGCCGGTTGAGATGCAGACGGTCGGTGCTGTCGACCGACCAGCACGGCTCGCACGTGGGCTTTCGCGCGACAGACGGCGTCACCCAATGGATAACCCCGGGCGACGTTGGCCGCGATGCCGGCCGCGAGCATGCAACCGGTGCCGTGCAGGCGGCGGGCAGCCACCCACGGCGCGGCGAAGCGCTGCGTGCCTTCGCCGGTAACCAGCAGATCGACCGCTTCCGGCAGCGCGGCATGGCCGCCCTTCATCAGCACCGCGTGCGGCCCGAGGGCGAGCAGGGCGCGGCCCTGCGCCGCCATGTCCGACTCGCTGCCGGCGCAGGACGTGCCCAGCAGCGTGGCGGCTTCGGCCAGGTTCGGCGTGAGGCAGTCCACCTGCGGAAGCAGGCGCGCGCGCAGCAGCTCCAGCGCTTCGGCATCGAGCAGCCGGGTGCCCGAACTGGCGTGCAGCACCGGATCGAGCACCACGAACGACGAGCGCCGGCATTGCAGGTGCTCGGCCGCGACCGCGACGATCTCCGCGTTCGCCAGCATGCCGAGCTTGACGGCACGGATATCCATCGCCTCGAACACGGACTCCAGTTGCGCCCGCACCATCGCGGCGGACATCACCTGGATGGCGCGGATGCCGTTGGCGTTCTGTGCGGTGACTGCGGTCACCACGGTGGCGCCGTCGACGCCGAAGGCCGCTAACGTCTTCAGGTCGGCCTGGATGCCGGCGCCGCCGCAGGAGTCGGAGCCGGCGATCGAGAGCACGCTGACCGGCGGCGGCATGCGTCTGGGCGTCATGATGGCAGGCCGGCGAGAGTCACCAGTGCCAGCTGACGGTAGCCGCGGGATTGCAGCTGCCGCGCGGCACGCCATGCGCGCAGACCGCTCTGGCAGCACAGCACCACCCGGCGGTCGGTGGGCGGGTGTTCGGCAGCGAACGCGGCGAGGCGTTCGGGAGTGAAGCGCAAGGCGTTCGCCAACGGCGAGGTCGGCGCTTCGTCAAGACTGCGCAGATCGATCACGACGTCGCGGGGCGTGACCTCGTCGACGTCGATGAAGCGCAGCACCTCGCCTGCGGGTTCGCCGGCATGGTGGAAGTCGAAGCCGCCGAACGCCAGTCGGCTGGCGTCGAAACTCGTCAGTCGACCCAGCGGCGACGGCTCGATGCCCAGCAGCCACTGCAGCACGAATTGCGCCTGCAGGCTGCCAAGCAGGCCGACGACGCTGCCGAGCACGCCGGCGCTGCTGCAACTGGGCGCGCGTGCGGGCATCTCGGGGAACACCGCGCGGTAGCTGGGCGCGCCGGCACAGAAGCCGCCGACGTAGCCGGCCAGGCCGACCGCCGACGCGCTGATCAGCGGCGTGTGCTGCTGCAGGCAGGCGTCGCTCAAGACGTAAGTGGCGGCGAGGCTGTCCGCGGCATCGACGACGATGTCGGCCGTGGCGACCAGCGCCGCTGCGTTGCCTGGTGTCAGCCGCTGCGGCCGTGCTTCCACGGCGATGGTCGGATTCAGGCGCAGCAGGGCCGCGTGCGCCGCTTCCACCTTGCGAGCGCCGATGTCGGCCATCGTGTAAAGCGGTTGCCGGTGCAGGTTGCTCTCTTCGACGCGGTCAGGGTCGACGACGATCAGCCGGCCGATGCCGGCGGCGGCCAGGTAGTGCAACACGGGACAGCCGAGACCGCCGGCGCCGATCACCAGCACCCGCGCGGCCGCGAGTCGGGCCTGGCCGGTCGGGCCGACGTCGGGCAGGGCGATCTGGCGCGCGTAGCGATCGGTCATGCGCGCGCACCGGCGAAATCGACCCAGTCCGTGACGCGGAGGGTCGGGTCCGGATGCCGGGTCACGTCGCTGACCATGGCGACGCTGTCCGCGCCGGCATCGAAACAGCCGGCGGCGCGTTCCAGCGTGATGCCGCCGATCGCCACCAGTGGCCGCGCGCCGATCCGCCGCTTCCACTCGCCAATGCGCGGCAAACCCTGCGGCGCCCACGGCATCGCCTTGAGCGTGGTCGGATAGATCGGGCCCAGCGCGACGTAGTCCGGGGCGAGCGCCAGCGCCCGCTCCAGCTCGGCGTGATCGTGCGTGCTGATGCCGAGCTTCACGCCGCGCGCGCGGATCGCCGGCAGGTCCGCCGCGAGCAGATCCTGCTGGCCGAGGTGGATGAAGTCGGCGCCCTCGTCCAGCGCGATCTGCCAATGGTCGTTGACCACCAGCTGCACGTGTCGCGCGCGGCAGATCGCCAGCGCCGCGCGCACTTCACGACGGATCAGCTCCGGCGGCTGTTCCTTGATGCGCAACTGCAGCAGCCGGACGCCGAGCGGGGCGAGTCGACCCACCCAGTCGGCGCTGTCCACGATCGGGTAGAACGCGGGGAACGCGTTCATGCCAGCCACGCCGTGCCCGCGACCGGCGTCGAGGGCACGGCGAGATCGCGCGGCTCCATCGGCTGCGCCTCGAAGCCGGCGCGACCCGCCTCGACCGCCCGGGCGAACGCCCCGGCCATCGCCACCGGATCGCCGGCCAGAGCCACCGCGGTGTTCAGCAGCACGCCGTCGACGCCCAGTTCCATCGCCTGCACCGCATGGGACGGGCGGCCGATGCCGGCGTCCACGATCAGCGGCACGTCCGGGAAATGCGCGCGCAATGCACGCAGGCCGAACCCATTGTTGAGGCCGCGGCCGCTGCCGATCGGCGCACCCCACGGCATCAGCACGCGGCAGCCGGCCTGCAGCAGACGATCAGCCACCACCAGGTCTTCGGTGGTGTACGGAAACACCTCGAAGCCGTCGGCGGCCAGTTCGGCTGCGGCCTCGACCAGGCCGAACACGTCGGGCTGCAGCGTGTCGGCATCGCCGATCACTTCCAGCTTGATCCATGCGGTGTGGAAGATGTCGCGCGCCATCTTCGCGGTGGTCACCGCCTCCTTCGCCGAGTGGCAGCCGGCGGTGTTCGGCAGCACGCGCACGCCGAGGCCGCGGATCAGCGACCAGAAGTCCTGGCCGCTGCGCTGCGTGCCGGCTTCGCGACGCAGCGAGACGGTGACCACCTCGGTACCCGAGGCGCGCACCGCGTCGGCGAGGATCGCCGGCGAGGGGTAGCGTGCGCTGCCCAGCAACAGGCGCGATGCCAGTTCGACGTCGTAGAGCTTCATCGCTCAGCCGCCCTGCATCGGGGCGAGGATTTCCAGCGCATCGCCATCGGCAAGAAGCACCTCTTCGCGTGCGCCTGCCGGCACGAACACGCCGTTCACGGCGGTGGCGACGGCGGCCTGCCGATAGCCGAGCACTTCGAGCGCCTGTGCCAGGCGGGCCACCTGCAGGTCGTGGCTGACGCCATTCACGCGGATGTGCATGCGGGGGTTTCCGTGGTGTGGGGGAAAATCAGCCGTGCGGCCTGTTGCGCCATGGCGGGCGCCAGCAGGAAGCCATGGCGGTAGAGTCCGTTGAGGTACACGGTGCGGCCGCGCCTGAGCACGCGCGGCAGGTTGTCGGGGAAGGCCGGGCGCACGCCCACGCCCAGTTCCAGGATCTCGGCCTCGGCGAACGCCGGGTGCAGTGCATAGGCGGTGTTGAGCACGTCCATCGCCGAACGCACCGTCATCGGATCATGGCTGCTGCTTTCCAGCAGCGTGCCGCCAAGCATGAATACGCCGTCGCCGCGCGGCACCACATACAACCCGAAACGCGGATGCAACAGGCGCACCGGGCGCGACAACTGGATGTCAGGTGAGCGCACGACGATCATTTCGCCGCGCACGCCGCGCAGATCTTCCAGCGTGTCGCGCGCCGCAAGGCCGCGGCAATCGACTATCCGGTCCGCATCGATGCGCGCGGCATCGGCGCCCACGCCGTAGCGGATCGTCACGCCCGCGGCGGTCAGTTGCGCGGCCAGTGCGGGCAGCGCACGACGCGGATCGAGGTGGGCTTCGTCGGGGAAGAACAGACCCTGGCGGAAACGCCCGGCCAACTCCGGTTCCAGCGCGCCGATGCGCTCGGCATCGATCGGTTCGAAGCGTTCGGTACGCCGGCCGAACAAGGCCAGCTCGCCGGCGTCGCGGGTGGCCGCGACGACCAACGTGCCGCGCTGCACGGTCCCGTCGAAATGGCGCTGCCACCACGCGACGGCGGGCGCGCCCAGCACCGCCACCTGCGGTTCGGCGCTGGCCTGCTCGCACCACGGCGCCAGCATGCCGCCGGCGACCCACGCGCAAGCCTCGGCGTGGTCTGGCGCGCGCTCGATGATCTCCACCCGGGCGCCGCGCCCGGCCAGCTCCACCGCCGTGACCAGGCCGGCGACGCCCGCACCGAGAATGCCGATGCGCATGGCCCCTACTCCCCGGTCGGCACGTAGAGCGTGGCGCCGCGTTCGACGAACTCGCGCGACTTGCCGTCCATGCCGGCGCGCAGCGCGGTCTCCTCCATCGCGCGCACCTCGCGGCGCAGGTCCTGGGTGATCTGCATCGAGCAGAATTTCGGCCCGCACATCGAGCAGAAATGCGCGGTCTTGTGCGCCTCCTTCGGCAGGGTGGCGTCGTGGTAGGCGCGCGCCGTGTCGGGATCGAGCGACAGGTTGAACTGGTCTTCCCAGCGGAATTCGAAGCGCGCGCGCGACAGCGCGTCGTCGCGGCGCTGCGCGGCCGGGTGGCCCTTGGCGAGGTCGGCGGCGTGCGCCGCGATCTTGTAGGTGATGACGCCGGTCTTGACGTCGTCGCGATTCGGCAGGCCGAGATGTTCCTTCGGCGTGACGTAGCAGAGCATGGCGGTGCCGAACCAGCCGATCATCGCCGCGCCGATGCCCGAGGTGATGTGGTCGTAGCCCGGTGCGATGTCGGTGGTCAGCGGGCCCAGCGTGTAGAACGGCGCCTCGGCGCAGTGCTCCAGCTGCTTGTCCATGTTGAGCTTGATCTTGTGCATCGGCACATGGCCGGGCCCTTCGATCATCACCTGGCAGCCGTGCGCCCACGCGATCTTCGTCAGCTCGCCCAGGGTTTCGAGTTCGGCGAACTGGGCCGCGTCGTTGGCGTCGGCGATCGAGCCGGGACGCAGGCCGTCGCCCAGCGAGAAGGCGACGTCGTAGCGGCGCATGATCTGGCAGATCTCGGCGAAGTGCTCGTACAGGAAACTCTCGCGGTGGTGGCTGAGGCACCAGCGCGCCATGATCGAGCCGCCGCGCGAGACGATGCCGGTGACCCGCCGCGCGGTCAGCGGCACGTGATGCAGGCGCACGCCGGCGTGGATGGTGAAATAGTCCACGCCCTGCTCGGCCTGCTCGATCAGGGTGTCGCGGAAGACCTCCCAGTTCAGCCGGGCCGGATCGCCGCCGACTTTTTCCAGCGCCTGGTAGATCGGCACGGTGCCGATCGGCACCGGCGAGTTGCGGATGATCCACGAGCGGATGTTGTGGATGTTGCGGCCGGTGGACAGATCCATGATGGTGTCCGCGCCCCAGCGGATCGCCCACACCAGTTTCTCGACCTCCTCGGCCACGCCGGAGGACACCGCGGAGTTGCCGATGTTCGCGTTGACCTTCACCAGGAAATTGCGCCCGATCACCATCGGCTCCAGCTCGCCGTGGTTGATGTTCGCCGGGATGATGGCGCGCCCCAGCGCGATTTCGCTGCGCACGAATTCGGGCGTGACAAAGGCGGGCAGGGCTGCGCCGAACGCCTCGCCATCGGCCAGCCGGGCGGCGGCATCTTCATGCATCTGCGCGCGCCCCAGGTTCTCGCGCTGGGCGGCGTAGATCATTTCCTCGGTGATGATGCCGGCGCGGGCGAATTCCAGCTGGGTCACCGGCTGGCCGGCTTCGCCCATGCGCAGCGTACGTTGCGCGGGACACGGCGCCACCAGCCGTTCCGCGCCGACCCCGCCGTTGTCCTCCGGGCGGGTGGCGCGTCCTTCGATGGCCGGAAAGCCGCGCGCCTCGATCCACGCGTCGCGCACCGGCGGCAGGCCCGCGGCGAGATCGATCCGTGCGTCGTCGTCGGTGTAGGGTCCGGACGGATCGTAGACGTGCAGCGCCGGCGTCAGCGGGTCCTTCAGCGCGATCTCGCGCATCGGCACGCGCAGCGACGGATGCCCGGGCGGGCTGACGTAGACCTTGCGCGAGCCGCGGATCGGGCCGGCGGTAACCGTCGAGGGTGCGGTGGCAGCGGCGGGATGGTTCATGGATCTCCTCCTTGGATGGAGATCCGGGGCGTGACGCTGCAACGGCGCACGGACGCGCCGATTGGGGCCGCCCGTGGTGATTCCCGTTCCTACGCCGGCATGACCCGGATCAGGTTCAAGGGTCAGCTCGCGCTATCTCAGCCCCTTGCGGGGCACCCCTCGGAATGCGGCGGAGGATGGCGGCGCGGGTTGGTGGCTGTCAAGCCGGCACGGCCGGATCGCGGACACGGCGCGGAGGGTTTGTGCGGCGGCTGACACGGTGCCATGACACGTTTTGAACGGCGTGCCGGGCAAGCTGGTCTTTACTCCCGGGACGGCTGGACAGTCGTTGCAAATATATGTACCATGCAGTTCATTAAAAGCCCGGAACCAAAGACCGGGCTTAGCACTCCAATCACCCGAGTGCTAAACTTCGACGTCTTGCAGGAGGTTCCACCCATGTCCCAAGCCCTGGTGACCGCCAGCTTCCCCTTGCCCAGCGTGGTTGGCAGCCTGGATGCCTACATTTCCGCAGTGCATCGCATCCCGGTGCTCAGCGTGGAAGAGGAACAGGCGCTGTCGCGCGATTATCTGCAGCAGGACAACCTGGACGCGGCCAAGAAGCTGGTGATGTCGCACCTGCGTTTCGTGGTGCACGTGGCGCGCGGCTACTCTGGCTACGGCCTGCAGCTTGCCGACCTGATCCAGGAAGGCAACATCGGCCTGATGAAGGCGGTCAAGCGTTTCGACCCGGACATGGGCGTGCGCCTGGTCAGCTTCGCGGTGCACTGGATTCGCGCCGAGATGCACGAGTTCATCCTGAAGAACTGGCGCATCGTGAAGGTCGCCACCACCAAGGCGCAGCGCAAGCTGTTCTTCAACCTGCGCAAGAGCAAGAAGCGCCTGGGCTGGATGAACGCCGCCGAGGTAAGCACGGTGGCGAAGGATCTCGGCGTGCCCGAGGCGACCGTGCGCGAGATGGAGTCGCGGCTGTCCGGTCGGGACGTGGGTTTCGAGGCGCCGGTGGATGCCGACGACGACGCCAAGCCGGCACCCGCCGCGTTCCTGATCGACCACGGCGCCGACCCATACGAGAACGTGGCCGACGAAGACCAGGCCGACAGTCAGTTGCAGACGCTGACCGATGCGCTGGGCCACCTGGACGCCCGCTCGCGCGACATCATCCAGCGTCGCTGGCTGGACGACGAGAACAAGGCCACGCTGCAGGATCTGGCCGACGAGTACGGCGTCTCGGCCGAGCGCATCCGCCAGGTCGAAGCCAACGCGATGAAGAAGATGCGCGCGTTGTTCGCGATGTAATGTGAGTCCCTCACAAGAGCCCGCACATCCATGTGCGGGACTTCCGGAACGAGCGGCGATGTTGGCCTTGCTGCGCGGAGTTCCTGCAACGGCATCGACGGCCCGGGAAACCGGGCCGTTTTGCATGGGCTCATTCGTCGTGCGGCGGCGCCGTGCCGCTGACGATGCGGGCCTGGCGCTGGTGCGTCCAGTAGGCCCAGGCCCAGTCCAGCATCACCGCCAGGCGGTTGCGGAAGCCGATCAGAAAATAGATGTGCACCAGCAGCCAGACGATCCACGCCGGCAGCCCGGACATCTGCAGCTTGCCGAACTGCGCCACCGCCGCCATGCGGCCGATGGTGGCCAGCGAGCCGGCGTCGCGGTAGCGGAATGGCGGCCGCTGGCGGTCATCGCCGCGCAGTCGCCGTGCGATCGTGGCGGCCACGTACTTGCCCATCTGCTTGGCCGCCGGCGCCACGCCGGGGACCGGCGAGCCATCCGGCCGGAGCACGCTGGCGAGATCGCCGATGACGAACACCCCGGCGTGGCCGGGCACGCCGAGATCCTCGTCGACGCGCACGCGGCCGGCCTTGTCCAGCGGCACCCCGAGCATGGCGCCTACCGTCGAGGCAGCCACGCCCGCGGCCCACAGCACGGTGCGCGCGGGCAGGCGGCGCTCGCCGAGCTTCACGCCCGCGGCGTCGATCATCGTCACCGGCACACCGGTATGCACTTCCACGCCCAGGCGTTCGAGTTGGCGGCGTGCCTTGTCCGACAGCACCGGATCGTAGCCGGCCAGCAGCCGCGGCCCTGCTTCCACCAGCCGCACGCTGGCATTGCGCGAATCGAAGTGGCGGAACTCCCCGCGCAGCGTATGCCGCGCCAGCTCGCCCAGCGTGCCGGCCAGTTCCACGCCGGTGGAACCGCCGCCGACCACGACGAAATTCAGCCACGCCTGGCGCCGCTCCGGATCGTCTTCGCGCTCGGCCTGTTCGAACGCGAGCAACACCCGGCGGCGAATCGACTGCGCGTCGTCGAGCGTCTTCAGCGCCGGCGCGAACGGCGCCCATTCGTCGTGGCCGAAGTAGGCGTGGGTGGCGCCGGTGGCGATCATCAGCCAGTCGTAGTCGAGCCAGCGCGAGCCGCAGCCCACCCGACGGGCGGCCAGGTCGACCGCGGTCACCTCTTCCATCAGCACGGTGAGGTTGCGCTGCCGCCGCAGGATGTGCCGCAGCGGTGCGGCGATCGAGGTGGCGGAAAGGCTGGCGGTGGCCACCTGGTAAAGCAGGGGCTGGAACAGATGGTGGTTGCGGCGATCGATGAGCGTGATCTGCGCGTCTGCGCCTGCCAGCCGTCGCGCCGCGCTCAACCCGCCGAAGCCTCCGCCGAGAATCAGGATGCGGGGCTTGCCCGCATCGGCAAGACGTGGATCGCTCATCGCTGCAGCATGCGCGCCGTGCCGTGCACGCCGCGTCGACCGCGCAGGCGCCGGCTCACGGCTGCCGCGTCGCCGGCATGCGCAGCGCCATGCCCTTGAGCACGTTCAGCGCCTGCGCCAGCGCGTAATCGCTGGTGGCCAGCCTGGCGTCGGCGGCGCTGCCGTCGTCGTCGATGTCGGTCGCCGTGGCTGCCTTCTCGTTGGCGAGGTGGTTGGGCAGATCCGCCTCGGAGCTGATCAGCACCGGCGGGTGGTCGGCCTGGCTCACCGCGAGGTCGGCCAGCGCGATGTCCGGCTTGATTCCCTCGGCCTGGATGGAGGTGCCGTTGGGCGTGTAGTAGCGCGCCGTGGTGATCTTCACCGCATGGTCGGCATCCAGCGGCAGCACGGTCTGCACCACGCCCTTGCCGAAGCTGCGCTGGCCCATGGTCAGCGCGCGGTGATTGTCTTTCAGTGCGCCGGAGACGATCTCGGCGGCCGAGGCGGTGCCGTGGTTGGTCAGCACGATCATCGGCGCGCCGTCCAGCAGGTCGCCGGGGTGGGCGCTGAAGCTCATGTTGGCGTCGGGCAGCCGCCCGCGCGTGGTCACGATGACGCCGCTGTCGAGGAAGTCGTCGCCGACGGCCACGGCCGCGGTGAGCAGGCCGCCGGGGTTGTTGCGCAGGTCCAGCACGGCGCCCTTCTGCGGGCCGTTCCTGGTGACCAGCTCGCCCAGTTTCTTCTGCAGGTCGGCGGCGGTGTCATCCTGGAACTGGCTGATGCGGATGTAGGCGTAGCCGGGTTCCAGTTCGCGCACCTTGACGCTGCTGACCGAGATCAGTTCGCGCACCAGCGGCATGTCGACCAGCTTGTCGCTGCCCTCGTGCATGATGGTGAGGGTGATCTTGCTGCCCGGCTTGCCGCGCAGCCGCTGGAACATCTCGTTGACGTTCTGCGGGTCGACCAGCTTGCCGTCGATCTTGACGATGTTGTCGCCCGGCTTGATGCCGGCGCGCGCGGCGGGCGTGTCGTCGATCGGCGAGACGATCCTGAGCCCGCCATCCACCTGCAACACCTCGATGCCCAGGCCGCTGTACTGGCCGGAGGTGTCCTCGCTGAGCTGCTGCAGGCCCTCCTTGTCGAGGTACTCGCTGTGCGGGTCGAGCCCGGCCAGCATGCCGGTGATGGCCGCCTTCATCAGGGTCTTGTTGTCGACCTTCTCGACGTAGGCCTGGCGCACCATCTGGTAGACGCGACTGAAATTGCGGATGTCCTGCAGGTCCACCGGATCGGCCGCGGCGGTGCTGCCGGCGCGCGCCGGTTCGCCCGCGCTGGCCGCGCTGGCGGGGGTGGTCTGCGCCTGACCGGCGCCGACGGCCAGCAGCGACAGGAAGGCCATGCAGGCGGCCGCTCTACGGTGGGAACAAGGCATGCAGTTGACTCCGCTCGACGGAAAGACGGCGCGCCGCAGCGCCGCCGAAGTATGGCAGGAGGTGGGACCGCCGGATCGCGCAACAATTCACCACGCCGTGCGGCGGTGCCTCAGCCGTGCTTGCGCAGCCAGCTGGCCGGGTCCACCGGCTGGCCATTCTTGCGCAGCTCGAAATACACGCCGGTGTTGACGCCGGTGACCGCGCTGGCGGTGCCGATCGCCTCGCCGGCCTCGACCTCGTCGCCAACGCCGTGCAGCAGGCTTTCGTTGTTGCCGTACATGCTCATCCAGCCGTTGCCGTGGTTGAGGATGAGCAGCATGCCGTAACCGCGCAGGAAGCCGGCGTAGATCACCCGCCCGCGCGCCACCGCGTGCACCTCGCTGCCGGCGGCGGCCTTGATCAGCACGCCGTTGCCGAACGGGTTGACCGCACCGCTGGCCGGCCACGGCAGCTTGCCGCGGATGTCGGCCGAGCGCGACGGCGGCGGCTGGCCGCGTTGCGGCGCGGCGGCCTCGTCGATGGCCTTCTGCAATTTGTCGAGCAGCTGGTTGAGCGATTGCGCGTTCTGTTTCATCGCGGCCAGGCGCTGCGCCTGGTCCTTGTACTTCGCGTCGGTTTCCGCGGCCAGCTTCTGCCGCACCGCGCGTTGCCGCGCCAGCTGCTGCGCCTGCTGTTCGCGCAGGGCCTTCGTCGCCTGCAGCGTCTGCTGCTGGGCCGCGATCGAGCTTTCCAGTTCCTGCAGGCGGGCCAGGTCGCCCATCAGTTTCTCCACGCGCTGCACGCGATCGCGCTGGAAATACTGCGAGTAGACCAGCGCGCGGGCGATCCGCGCCACGTCCTCGTCGCCGAGCAGCAGGCGCAGGTCCGAGCCGTGGCCCAGGGTGTAGGTGGCGCGCAGCAGGTCGGCGATCGCGGCGCGCTGGTGCTGCAGTTCGCCTTGCAGCGTGTCGCGCTGCTGTTGCAGCTCGTCGAGCTGCTTTTGTCCCGCCGCCAGTGCGGCATCGGTCTCGCGCACGGCCCTGGCTGCGGCGGCCAGCGCATTGGCCTGCTTCGCCAATTCCGCGTTCATGCTGTCGCGCCTGGCCGCGGTGTCGGCCTGCTCGGCGGCCAGCGCCTCCATCTTGCGGCGCAGGTCGGCCAGCTTCTGCCTGGCGGCGGCCTGTTCGGCGCGGCTCCCGTGCTGGCCGGCCGGCGCGGCGGGTGCGGCGTACGTCACGCCGAGGCAGGCAACGATGAGCAGCGCGCCGAGCACGCGGCGGATCGAACGGGATGGATTGCGCATCGGTCGATTATCACCGAGCCCGCGGCGCGGGGCGAGCGTGCCGGCGACGGTGCTATGTTGGCGCGACATCTGCGGCGCCACGGTGCGGCGCCGACGAAACGTCGAGAGAGGGTGTGGGTGCATGTGCGTGATCGCGTTTGCCTGGCAAGTCCATCCACGCTGGCGCCTGTTGCTGGCCGGCAACCGCGACGAGTTCCATGCGCGACCCAGCGCCGCGCTGGCGCGCTGGGACGACGCGCCGATCCTCGCCGGGCGCGATCTGCAGGCCGGCGGCAGCTGGCTCGGCGTATCCGATGCGGGGCGTTGCGCGGTGGTGACCAACGTGCGTGATCCGCGCGACCCGCAGCTCGGCGCCTCGCGCGGCCTGCTGATCCGCGACTACCTGACGGGCGCCGAGGATGCCGCCGCGCATGCGGAGCACCTGCTGCGCGTGGCTGCGGACTATCGCCCGTTCAACCTGCTCACCTTCGATGCGCAGGCGGCGTTCTATCTCGGCAACCGGCCGCAGCCGGAGGCGCAGGCGGTCATGCCCGGCGTGCACGGCCTGTCCAACGCCGACTTCAATACGCCGTGGCCGAAGACGCGCGCGCTGATGCAACGCCTGCAGCGCTGGATCGACGATGGCGACGACACCGACTTCGCCGCGCTGTTCGCCGCGCTGGCCGACGAGCAACTCGCGCCGGACGAGCATTTGCCGGACACCGGCGTCGGCCTCGAGCAGGAGCGCCGGCTCTCCAGTGCCTTCATCCGCGGCGCCGATTACGGCACCCGTGCCAGTACCGTGGTGGCGATCGACCATGACGGCGCCGGCGTGATCGCGGAGCGTCGCTTCGGTCCGCACGCGCGCTACCTCGGCGAAACCTTGCTGCGTTTCGGTGGCCGATTGCCGGCCTGAGCGGACAGCGTTCACCTACGCAGCCCGGCGGCGCAGCCGGCTGGGTGGGCCGCCGGGCGGCGGGCAGGCTGGTCCCCTGGTCCGGGTCGAGGGGATGGGCATGCGCAAGGGATGGCTTCTGCTGGCGGCGATCGTGCCGCTCGCCCACGGCGTGCACGCGGGTTGCCCGGACTGGCCGCCCGCGCGGGCGCAACAGGAGTTGCTGGCGCTGCACGATCGCCTCGACGGCTGGAACCACGCCTATCGCGTCGAGGGCGCCGCGCCGGTGGACGATGCGGTGTACGACCAGGCCTTGCAGCGGTTCGAGCAATGGCGCCGCTGCTTCCCCGGGCAGGCGCCGGCGGCGCTGAACCACCTGGGTGATGCCGGTGGCCGGGTCACTTCGCCGGTGGCGCAGACCGGCCTGGCCAAGCTGCCCGATGCCGCGGCCCTGGCGCAATGGATGCGCGCGCGTGGCGACCAGGATCTGTGGGTGCAACCGAAGGCGGACGGTGTCGCGGTCACGCTGCTCTACGTCGATGGACGCCTGCGCCAGGCCAGCAGTCGCGGCGACGGTTTGCACGGCTCGGACTGGACCGGACAGGCGCGGCGGATCGCCGCGATCCCCAGGTACCTGCCGCATGCGCCGGCGCGTGTGGTGCTGCAGGGCGAGCTGGTCTGGCGCCTGCCCGGCCACGTGCAGGCCACGGACGGCGGCCTCAACGCGCGTTCGGCGGTGGCCGCGGCGATGGCGCGCGATGAGCTCGGCGATGCGGCCGCGCACATCGGCCTGTTCGTGTGGGATTGGCCCAGCGGCCCGCCCGACATGCCGGCGCGGCTGGCAGGATTGCAGGCGATGGGGCTGGCCGACAGCGTGCGCTACACGCAACCGGTCGCCTCGCTGGCCGAGGTGGAGCGCTGGCGTGAGCAGTGGTATCACCACGCGATGCCGTTCGCGGCCGATGGCACCGTCGTGCGCCAGGGCCGGCGGCCAGCCGCCGCGAGCTGGCGTGCCGCGCCGCCGGAGTGGGCGGTGGCATGGAAGTATCCGGCTGCCTCCGCATTGGCCGAGGTGCGCGCGGTGGAATTCACCGTCGGTCGCAGCGGCCGCATCACGCCGGTGCTGCAGCTTGAACCGGTGCAACTGGACGACCATCGGGTGCAGCGCGTCAGCGTGGGCTCGCTCAAGCGCTGGCGCGAGCTCGACATCCGTCCCGGCGACCAGGTCGAGGTGGTGCTCGCGGGCTTGACCATTCCGCGCCTGCAGTCGGTCGCCTGGCGCGCGCTGCAGCGCGCGCCGGTGACGCCGCCGGACCCGCGCATGCACGGGCCGCTGACCTGCTGGCAGGCCACGCCGGGTTGCGAGCAGCAGTTTCTCGCCCGGCTGGCATGGCTCGGCGGCCACCACGGACTGCAGCTGGAAGGGTTGGGCGAGGGCACCTGGCGGGCGCTGGTCGACGCGGGCCTGGTACGTCATCTGCTGGACTGGATGAGTCTCGCGCCGTCGCAGCTGGCCGCCGTGCCCGGCCTCGGCGCGAACCGCGCGGCCGCGTTGGCGCGGGTCTTCGCCAGTGCGCGCGAGCGTCCGTTCGCGCGCTGGCTGCAGGCGCTGGGCGTGCCGGCCGGACAGGCGCGCGGAGCGGCCGACTGGCCGACGCTGGAGGCGCGCGGAGCAGACGATTGGCAGGCGCGGGAGGGCGTCGGTGCCGGCCGCGCGAACCAGCTGGTGGCGTTCTTCGATTGCGCCGAAGTTCGCGAGCAGGCCGCGCGCCTGCATGCAGCCGGCGTGCCCGGCTTCTGAAGCTCAGCTCTTCAGTTCGCCGTCGTGGTAATACCAGCGGCCGTCTTCGCGCACGAAATGGCTGGTCTCGTGCTGCCGCTGCGCGCGACCGCCGCCGAGGCGATAGCGGGCGACGAATTCCACCGTGGCGTGGTCGGCATCGATCATCTGCTGGCGCCGCACCTCCAGCCCCAGCCAGGTCGGCGCAGGTTGCTGCGCGGCCAGCCGCAGCGAGGCGGGCCGGGTGTCGGCGTGCCAGCTGGCCAGCAGGTAATCCTCGCGCTTGAGCACGTAGGCGCTGTAGCGCGAGCGCATCAGCTGCTCGGCGCTGGCAGCGGGGGCGCCGTCGTGCAGCGGGCCGCAACAGGCGGTGTAGCCGGCGGGGTTGCCGCAGGGGCAGGGGGTCAGCGTGTCGATCGACTTCATGCGGCCTTTGTACCTGCTTCGGCCCCGACTTGCAGGTTCAGCCGTGCATGCGCTGCCATACGCGGCAGCGGTTGTGCGCCGGCATCGCGACGTCGAGCAGCAGGTGGAAGCCCGCGGCCTCGGCCAGCGCGTCCACCGCCTCGGCGTTGCGGATCGCCATGTGCGCGCCGCGCGTGCGCAGCCAGGCGTCGAACGCGGCGTTGCTGGCGCTGGTGTAGCGGCCATGCTGGTTGAACGGCCCGTAGATCGCCAGCACCGCATCGGCGGTGGTGACCGCGGGCAGCCGGGCGAACAGCCGCTGCACTTCCGCCCAGCTCATGATGTGCAGCGTGTTGGCACTGAACACCGCATCGAAGGGGCCGGCCGGCCAGTCGCCATTGACGTCCAGCTCCAGTGGCGGCGGCGTATTCGGTAATGCCGCCTCATCCAGCCAGGCGCAGATGCCCGGGAGATTCTCGGCGCGGTCGGAGCATTGCCAGCTCAGCCAGGGCATCGCCGCGGCGAAATGCACCGCGTGCTGGCCGGTGCCGCTGCCGATCTCCAGCAGGTGCCGGCATCCGGCGACGTGCCGGCGCAGCACGCCGAGGATGGATTCGCGGTTGCGTTCGCACGCAGGCGAGTGGGGTTTGTCCACGCCCGCGTCGCGCTCAGGCGGGGCGACCGCGCAGCACGCGCGCCGGCAGCATCAGCAACGCGCCGAGGAAGGCGAACACCGCGCTCACGGTGATGCCGACCAGCCGCAGCGGCAGCAACACCAGCCACACGATCGGGTACAGCACCAGGGCGAGCAGGGCGATCGGCCAGCAGAACACCAGCAGCAACAGCCAGAGCAGGAAACCGACCATGCGTTGATCCTCCGCAGGGGTGGGGACGCCGGCCACTGTAGCGCAGCGCGCGGCGCGCGCGCAGATGACTCCCGACACCCCCCGCCGCGATTCAGGCCATCGGGCTCACGCCGATCAGCCACAGGTGCAGCCACAGCACGAAGGCGAGCCAGAGCGCGCCGCCGATCACCACGGTGAGCACGTCGCCCTGCACCGTGCCGGCAGCGTAGACGGCGGCTTCGCGGCGATCGCGCCGGCGCGAGACGGCGAACAGCACGACCGCCCACAGCAGGAACGCGCCGAACAGCACCATGTCGTGCAGCATGCCGGTGGCCAGCAGGTGGCCGAATGCCCACACCTTCACCGCCAGCACCTGCGGGTGATGCAGCTTCGCCTTGAAATGGTTGCGCGGCACCCGCGCCGCGATGAACAACACGAACGCCACCAGGGTGAACAGCGCATTGAGATGACGCAGCCACAGCGGCGGCACATACAGCAACACCGGTTGCTGGCGCGCCAGTCCGAAGCCCCAGCAGAGCAGTACGAAACCGGCGATCGCCACCGCGGCATACAGCGCCTTCCAGCGCATCAGGCCCATCCGCGCGATCTTCCGCCCCCGCCAGTCGTCGGCGAAGATGCGCAGCGAGTGGATGCCGAGGAACAGCACGAGGCCGAGAATCAACACGAGCATGGCGGGATGACTCCGATGGCGGCGACGAAGGTCGAGGATAGGCCAGCGCGGCGCCGCGGCCCAGTGACATCCGTCAGGCGACGGGTTCGACGTGCACGACCAGCGCCACCGCATTTGGGTGCAAGGTCATCGATGCCGCGCCCGACGAAGGTCGCCAGGCATCGCCTGCTTGCAGCGTACCGTCGACGCAGTCGATGGCGCCGCGGGCGCAGTACACCAGCACGGTGGCGGCGCCCGTCGCGTACGCTCCGGTATCCCGCCACACTTCGATGCCGCCGCGCGCGCGGCCGCGGCGCAGCATCAGGTTGAAGTCGCGGGTGGGGCCGCCGGCCAGTGCCACCTCGACCTTCGCCTCGCCGGGAAACGCGAACGGCACAAACGGAGCTGTCAGCGCGTGGCTGCGGCCGTCATCCAGCGTCATGGTGAAGCCGGCCCCGTCGAGAAGCGCGATCTGCCGGTCGATGCCGGGAAACGCGGAGAACGGCGCGGCGCTGTCGACCTCGGCGAGGCTGACGCGCCACAGGAAATCGTCCATGCCGGCGGCGGACGGCTGGACGGCTATTTCGCGGGTGCGGCCCAGGCCGTTCTTCCACGGCCGCAGCGGGCAGTCGGACAGGCGGACGATCATGCGGTTCTCTCGATGACGCGCTCGAACGGCGGCAATGCGCGCAGCATGCCGCTGCCGTAGCGCTTGGTGACCACGCGGCGGTCCAGCAACACGATGCGGCCGTGGTCGGTTTCGCTGCGGATCAGGCGGCCGCAGTACTGGGTGAGCAGGCGGGTAGCCTCGGGCACGCTGACCTCGATGAACGGGTTGCGGCCGCGCGATTCCAGCCACTCGGCGTAGGTCGCGCCGACCGGGTCGGTGGGCACGGCGAACGGCAACTGGGTGATCACCACCGTCTCGCACAGCTTGCCGGGCAGATCGAGGCCTTCGCCGAACGAGGCGAGGCCGAACAGCGTGCTGCCCTTGCCGGCCTCGATGTCGGCGCAGTGCTCGGCGACCAGTTGCGACTTGCCCAGCGACCCTTGCGCGCGGACCTTGCGCACGTGCGCGATCGGCAATTTCTGCAGCACGCGGTCGAGTTTCGCGCGCGAGGTGAACAGCACCAGGTTGCCGGCGTCCCAGTCGAGGTGGTCCGCCAGCCAGGCGCTGATTTCCTCGGCGTGCGCCTCGCGCGCGTCGGGAAGCGTGTGCATCGCGGGCACTTCCAGGCGTGCCTGCGCGGCGAGGTCGAACGGCGAGGGCAGGCTCAGCGTCACCGCATCGTCGGGCAGGCCCACGGCATCGGCGAAGCCGCGGAAGTTGCCGCCGGCACTGAGCGTGGCCGAGGTCATCACCACGCCGCTGGCGTTGTTCCACAGCACGTTGCGCAGCAGGCCCGCGGCGGAGACGGCCGAGGCATGGCAGACCAGTTGCTGGTCCGCGCCCAGGGTGACCCAGCGCGCCAGCGGCGGGGCGTTGTCCGGATCGTCGCTGGACCACGCGCGCCAGCAGGCGGCCTGCCGGCCGATGCGCTCCAGCGCGATGCCGAGCTCGCGCGACAAGGCCTCCTGGGTCGGTCCGCCGTCGGTCATCTCCACCACGGCGCGCCGCACCGCGGTGAGCCAGCGCTGCACCTCGCCGGTGAGCAGGTCGAGCGCGCGCGCATGCTCCACCCACGGCTCCGGCAGCTGGCCCAGCGAGCCGCGGTACATCGGTTCGGCCTCGGCCGGGTCGGGCAGCCAGGCGAGGCGGATTTCCTTCTCCAGCTCCTCCAGCGTGTTGCTCAGCTCCTGCAGCTTCTCGTCGCCCTGGTCCAGCGCGAGCTTGCCCAGGCGTTCCTTGTCGGTCAGCGAATAGGCCGCATGCACCTGCCGGCCGAGCCGGCTCAACTGGCGCACGGTGGCGGTCATGAAGACTTCGGCCGCGCCGCGTTCGATCGCCTTGCCGGGCACGTGGTGGCCTTCGTCGAAGATGTACAGCGTCTCGTCCGGGCGCGGCAGGATCACGCCGCCCCAGCTGTCGTCCTCGCCCGGCATGGTGAGATCGGCCAGCACCAGATCCTGGTTGGCCACGATGATGTCGGCGTCGTCGACCGCGCGGCGCGCGGCGAAGAACGGGCAGTTCATGAACTGCCCGCACTTGCGCCCGGTGCAGCCGCCGGCGCTGGTGGTGATCATCGGCCGCAGCAGGTCGCTGACCGGCTCCGGCGCGCTGTCCATGTCGCCGTTCCATTCGCCGCGGTCGAACGCGTCGCGCAGCTTGGCCAGCGACTGCTTGTCGCGCGGTTGCGGCGGCTTGTTCCACAGCAGCAGGTCGGCCTCGAAACCGGCCAGGCCAAGCTGCGCGTCGTGGATGCTGTTGGCCGCCATCAGCAGGTTGCGCGGGCACAGGTAGCGGCCGCGGCCCTTGGCCAGCGCCACCTTCGCTTCGATGTCGTTGAGTTTCAGGTACAGCGGAATGTCGCGCTGCACGAGCTGTTCCTGCAGCGCCACGGTGGCGGTGGCGATCAGCAGCTTCTTCTTCTGGAAGCGCGCCACTTCATGGCCGGCGACCAGGTAGGCCATCGACTTGCCGGTGCCGGTGGGCGCCTCGATCACCGCCACGCCGCCGGCGCTGGCCAGCGCCTTGGCGACCTCGGCGATCATGCGCCCCTGCGAGGCGCGCGCGCGAAAGCCCGGCAGGCCCTCCTTGATGCGGGCGTAGGCGGCACGAATGGCGTCCTTGGTGGAGTCGGCGAGCATGCGGGGTGACAGGTCCGTGACACGGTGCGGGGCCGGGGCGCGCCGCGTGTGTGCGCTGCCCTGCCGGCCGGCTGCCCAGTCTATCGGACATGTCAACGCGGCCGCGGCTTGCCGATGCCCCGCGGAATGTCGCACAGTGGCAGGCGCGTATGCTGGGCCGGGCCGCGGCTCGAACCTGATCCGGCGACATCCCGGCGACATCCCGGCGACAGGAAAGGGGGCACGATGGAGTCGATGTCCATCGACGACTCGCTGCAATTGAATTGGCTGACCCATCTGGTCGGCGCCCGCTCGCCAGCGGAAGTGGCTGCGGCAATCGCCGCGCTGGCACGAGACCGGCCCGGCTGCGAAGCCGCCAGCGTGTTGTGGCGGCTGCACGATCGGGCCGGCGTCTGCAGCATGCCGCCCATGCCGGTCGACGATGCCGATTGGCCGTGGATCGAACAGGCTGCCGGCACCGCCGGGGCACAGTGGCATGCGGACGGTCAGCGCGTGGCACTGCGCCTGTGCGAGCTGCCGCAGCCGGCCGTGCTGGTGCTGCGCCTGCAGCCTGCATGGGCGGGTCCCCGCTTTCTCGACGAGATGGCTGCGCTGCTGCGGCCGGCCCGCCTGCATCTGCAACGTGCGCTGGAATGGCTCGAACTGCAGCACTCGCACGAGCAACTGGAGCGCTCGGAGAACCTGCAGCGCGCCTTGTTCGCGATCTCCGACCTCGCCGGTTCCGAGCGCGACATGCCCACCGTGCTGCGCGGCATCCATGCCATCGTCAGCGGGCTGATGTACGCGGACAACTTCTTCATCGTGCTGCACGACGCCGCGCGTGACACGGTCCGTTTCCTGTACTACGTCGACGTGGAAGATCCCGTGGCGCCAGGCGGCGGCCTCGACATGCCGATCAGCGCGATCGAGCACACGCTGACCTGGTATGTGCTGCGCGACGGCAAGGCGCGCATGGGCGACGCCGAGGAGCTGCGCATCCAGGCGCAGGGCCCGGTGAAGGTGATCGGCACCGACAGCCGCGACTGGCTCGGCGTGCCGATGATGCGCGACGGCCGCCCCGGCGGGGCGCTGGTGGTGCAGAGCTACCGGCCCGAGATCGGCTACACCCCGGGCGACCTGGCGCTGCTGGAGTTCGTCGCCAGCCACATCCTGATCGCGCTGGAGCGCAAGCAGGGCAAGGAGGATCTGGAACAGCGCGTGCAGTTGCGTACCGCGCAACTGGCCGAAGCCAATCGCGGCCTGCAGCAGGAGATCGTCGAGCGGCAGCGCGCCGAGCACCTGCAGACCGCGCTGTTCCGCATCGCCGAACTGGCCACCGCGCACATCGACCATGGCGAGTTCTACCGCCGCGTGCACGGCGTGGTGGGCGAATTGCTCAACGCGCAGAACTTCTACATCGCGCTGCTCTCCGACGACCGCCAGCAGTTGCTGTTCCCCTACGCCGTCGACGCCAAGCTGCGTCCGCCGCCGAGCCGCCCGCTCGGCCGCGGGCTGAGCGAATACGTGCTGCGCCGGGGCACCGCATTGCGCGCCGACAACGCCGACATCGAGGAGCTGGAACGCAGCGGCGAGATCGTGGCCGGCCGTTCGGGCTCGCCTTCCACCTGCTGGCTCGGCGTGCCGTTGATCGTCGGCGACGAGGTCATCGGGCTGGTGACGGTGCAGAGCTACGACGCCGACGTCTCCTACGGTCCGTCCGAGCAGGAATTGCTGAGTTTCGTGGCCACCCAGGTCGCCAACAGCCTCACCCGCCGCCGTGCCGCCGAGGCCCTGCATCGCGCCTACGAGCAGCTGGAACACCGGGTGGAAGAGCGCACGCTGGCGCTGCGCAAGGAGATCATCGAGCGCGAACGCGTGCAGGATCAGCTCAAGCACCAGGTGATGCACGATCCGCTGACCGGCCTGCCCAATCGCAGCTATCTGCGCGACCGCATCGACCGCGTGCTGTCGACGCCGGCGTCAGGCACACGCCCGCGCTGCGCGCTGCTGTACATGGACGTGGACCGCTTCAAGATCATCAACGACAGCCTCGGCCACCTGGCCGGCGACGAGGTGCTGAGAGAGGTCGCCACGCGGTTGTCCGGCTGCGTGCGTCATCCGGACCTGGTGGCGCGGCTGTCGGGCGACGAGTTCGCCATCCTGCTGGAATCGGTGGAGCAGCCGGCCGACGCCAATGTCGTGGCGCAAAGGGTGATGGATGCGTTGGCCGAACCGATGCCCGCCGGCGGCAAGGAGTTGCAAGTGGCGGTCAGCGTCGGCATCGCCATCGGCGACGGCCGCTACCTGACCGCCGACGAGGTGCTGCGCGATGCCGACATCGCGCTGTATCGCGCCAAGGAACTCGGCCGCAAGCGCTATCAGCTGTTCGACGAGACGCTGGCGCGCAGCGTGGTCGACGTGCTGACGCTGGAAGGCGAGTTGCGCCAGGCATTGAAGCACGGCCAGTTCGAGCCGCATTTCCAGGCCATTTGCCGCCTGGAGGATCGCGCGGTGGTCGGCTACGAGGCGCTGATCCGCTGGAACCATCCGCAACGCGGCCTGCTGCTGCCGGGCGATTTCCTCAAGATCGCCGAGGACAGCGGGCTGATCGAGGCGATCGACTGGCACATGTTCGAGATCAGCTGCCAGCGCCTGCGCCGGCAGGAGCGCACCGACACCTTCATGACGCTCAACGTGTCGGCGATGCACCTGCGCCACGACAATTTCGACTCACGCCTGATCGAGCTGCTCGAACGCACCGGCCTGCCGCCCACGCGGGTGGTGGTGGAAGTCACCGAGGGCGCCCTGCTCGACGATCCGGAGCGCGTGCGCGCCACGCTGGAGCGCCTGCGCGCCGCCGGCGTCGGCGCGGCACTGGACGATTTCGGTACCGGCTATTCGTCGCTGAGCTATCTGCACTCGCTGCCGCTGCGCATCCTGAAGATCGACCGCGCGTTCGTGAACGAGCTGGACAAGGGCGCCAACACCAGCAGTACCACCGTGGTCGCAGCGGTGCTTGCGCTGGCCCGCGCGCTGGACATCGACGTGGTCGCCGAAGGCATCGAGACCGAGATCCAGTACGCAGCGCTGCACGCGATGGGCTGCGCCATGGGGCAGGGCTACTGGATCGGGCGGCCCGCGCCGTTCGAGTCCTGAATCGCGCGCCCTATCGCGCGGCGGCGATCTGCCGCAACGCCTGCTCGAACGCCTCCGGCGGCTGACCGCCGGAGATCAGGTGCTGGCCGTTGACGATGGTGGCCGGCACCGAGTGGATGCCGCGCGACATGAAAAACTGCTCCTGCGCGCGCACCTCGTCGGCAAATTCGTCGCTTTCGAGCAACTGCCGCGCCCGTTCGCCATCCAGCCCCGCTTCGACAGCCAGCCGCGCCAGCGTGTCGTGCGAACTCACGTCCTCGCCGTCGGTGAAATACGCGCGCAGCAGGATCTGCTTCAGCACCAGCTGCCGCCCTTCCAGCTCGGCCCAGTGCAGCAGCCGGTGCGCGTCGAAGGTGTTGTAGACGCGGCTGCGCCGGTCCATGTTGAAGGTGAAACCGAGTGCCGCGCCGCGCGCACGGATCGCCTCGCGATTGGCGTCGATCTGCTCGGCCGAACTGCCGTACTTGCGCCGCAGGTGCTCGGTGGAATCCTCGCCTTCCGCCGCCATCTGCGGATTCAGCTCGAACGGCTGGAAGTGGATTTCCGCGGACACCTCGCCATCGAGCTTCGCCAGCGCATGCTGCAATGACGCCAGGCCCACGGCGCACCAGGGACAGGACACGTCGGAGACGAAATCGATGCGCAGCGGAACGGGAATCGCTGACGTGGACATGGGATACCTCGCAAATCCGGGGGGAGGCAGCGGCGCTGCGGACCCGACCCAAGATGCGGCCGGGGCGCGGCACAATCAATCGTCTGCGCGAACCCGGCTTTTCGCCATGTCCAGTGCCAGCGCCTCGGCCACCTTGATGCCGTCCACAGCGGCGGAAAGGATGCCGCCGGCGTAGCCGGCGCCTTCGCCGGCGGGGTAGAGGCCACGGACGTTGAGGCTCTGCAGGCTGTCGTCGCGCGTGATGCGGACGGGCGAGGAGGTGCGCGTTTCCACGCCGGTGAGGATCGCGTCGTGCATCGCGTAGCCGCGGATCTGGCGCTCGAACGCGGGCAGCGCTTCGCGGATCGCGGCGATGGCGTAGTCGGGCAGCGCGCTGTCGAGGCTGCCCAGGGTGACGCCGGGCTTGTAGGAGGGCTGCACGTCGCCCCATTCGCGTGATGCGCGACCGGCGAGGAAGTCGCCGACCAGCTGCGCGGGCGCGTTGTAGTTCTCGCCGCCGAGGGTGAAGGCGTGGCTTTCCAGTGCACGCTGCAGCGCGATGCCGGCGAGCGGGCCTTCACCGTACGGCGCGAAGTCGGACGGCTCGATGCCGACCACCACCGCCGCGTTCGCGTTGCGCTCGTTGCGCGAGTACTGGCTCATGCCGTTGGTGACCACGCGCCCCGGCTCGCTGGTGGCGGCCACCACGGTGCCGCCGGGGCACATGCAGAAGCTGTACACCGAGCGGCCGCGTCCACCCTGATTTCCCTTGCCGTGATGCACCAGCTTGTAGTCGGCCGCGCCGAGGATCGGATGGCCGGCCTGCGGCCCGAAGCGGGCGCGGTCGATCACCGACTGCGGGTGCTCGATGCGGAAGCCGATCGAGAACGGCTTGGCCTCCACGTATACGCCGCGCGCGTGCAGCATCTCGAACGTATCGCGCGCGCTGTGGCCGAGTGCCAGCACCACGTGATCGGATCGCAACTGCTCGCCGCTGGCCAGGGTGACGCCGCGAATCTGCTGTTGGCCGTCCGCGCGCGGTTCGAGCAGCAGATCGTCCACGCGCTGGCTGAAACGGATCTCGCCGCCCAGCGACTCGATCGTCGCGCGCATGTTCTCCACCATCGACACCAGCCGGAACGTGCCGATGTGCGGCTTGCTGACGTAGAGGATCTCCTCCGGCGCGCCGGCCTTCACGAACTCGGTGAGCACCTTGCGGCCATGGTGCTGCGGGTCGCGGATCTGGCTGTGCAGCTTGCCGTCGGAAAAGGTGCCGGCGCCGCCCTCGCCGAACTGCACGTTGGATTCCGGGTGCAGCTCGCGCTTGCGCCACAGGTCCCAGGTGTCCTTCGTGCGCTCGCGCACTTCCTTGCCGCGGTCGAGGATGACCGGGCGGAAACCCATTTGCGCCAGGATCAGGCCGGCGAACAGGCCGCAGGGGCCGAAGCCGATCACCAGCGGGCGGTGTTCGAACCGCGGCGGCGCCTCGGCCACGAAGTGGTAGCGGGTGTCCGGCGTGGGCTGCACGTGCGCGTCGTCGGCGAAGCGTTGCAGCAGTTCGGCTTCGCGCGGGGTGTCGATGTCCAGCGCGTAGATCAGCGTGATCGCGCCACGCTTGCGCGCGTCGTAGCCGCGGCGGGCGATGGTGTAGCCGGTCAGCTCGCCGGGTTCGAGCTCAAGCCGCCTGGCGATGGCAGCGGCAAGCGCGGCCTCGCCGTGGTCGAGCGGCAGCTTGAGGTCGGTGAGTCGCAGCATGCGTGGGGTCCGGTGCGCCGATGGCGCGCGCAATTCCCGGCGCCTTCGATGGGCCGGCCATTGTCGACGCCTTGCGTGCGGCCGACAAGGCGGCCGGCGAGCGGAAACTGACGCTGCGGGTCACTCAGGCCGCCAGCAGGGTCAGGAACTGCTCACCGGTTGCCCGCGGGTGCAGCAGGATGAAGCGCGTGTGCGCCGGGTCCGTGTGCTTGCGTGCCGCGGCGACGCAAACCTCGCCATCCTCCGCGATGATGGCGGGGGGCGTGGCACGCTGCTCATCCCAGGGCGCGCGGCACAGTTGGCCGTGTTGCGGGCCGCCGGCGATGATGCATTCAAAAATCCTGTTCATGGAAAGTCACTCGAAGGGGAAGAACCGTGGGGACGAGTGACAGCAAGCAGGGGGCGCGCCAGCAGCGGGCAGGCAAAGGTGGTGTGCGTCACAGTTTGGGACATGCGCCGCCAGTCGCGGCTGATCGCCGTGGTTTCAACGAGTGGAGCGGCTGGGGCGACTGCTTGCGGTGGCGAGTCCGGCCTCCGCCCGGACTCGCTCCCGCAGGACGGAGTTCGCCCGCTCAGGCTTCGCCGATGAAGTCTTTCTTGCCGATGTCGGTGCCCGCTTCGCGCAGGATGTTGTAGGCGGTGGTGCAGTGGAAGAACAGGTTGGGGATGGTGAAGCCGAACAGGTACGCCTGACCCTCGAGCGTGACTTCGCCGGCGCGTGTCTTCATCACGACGGTGCGGGTCTCGCTGCCGTCGATCTGTTCGGCGCTGAAGCTCTTGACGTAATCGATCGCCCGCGCGATGCGGTCGTAGGCCTGGGGCAAGGTGGTCTCGTTGTCCTCGAAGGACTTCGGTTCGACGCCGGCGAGGCGCGCCGCGCCGCGCGTGGCCATGTCGCAGGCGATCTGGATCTGCTTGATCAGCGGCAGCATGTCCGGGATCAGGCGCACCTGCAGCAGCACTTCGCCGCTGACGTTCTTCGAAATCGCATGTTGCTCGCCCTTCTGCAGCACATGGGTGAGGTTGCCCAGCGCGCGGACGAAGACGGGGACGGAGGCCTGGTACATGGAAAGTGTCATGGTTTTTCTTCCTGTGGGTGGACCGCCTGCGGCGGATGGGTGGGTGTTGCCGGATGGATGGCGGGCAGTGCCGGCGCGTCGCCGGGCAGCGATTCGGCCGTGACGTGGGCGGCGGGTTGCGGCAGGCGCCGGGTGGCCCGCGCGGCGATCACCAGGCCCGCCAGCATCAGGCCCGCCGACAGCACGAAGGCGGCGCCGGGCAGGTGCAGCGGCGAGCCCGGCGCGATCGACAGCGCAAACACCTGGGCGAACAGGTACGGGCCGAAGATGCCGGCAAAACTGCCCAGGCTGCCGATCGCGCCCTGCAGTCGACCCTGCTCGGAAGGGTCGACCTGCTGCGTCATCAGGGACTGGATCGGCGGCATCGCCAGGCCCCACAGGGCCAGCAGGGGGATGCCGAACAGGAAGGCCCAGCCGACATCGGCCACGCCCATCACCAGGAACGCGCCCACGCCGAACAGCATGCCGGCCAGCAGCACGCGGCGTTCGCCGAAGCGCGGCGCCAGCTTGCCGGTGAGCACCGCCTGCACGAAGCCGTCGCAGGCGCCGACCAGCATCAGCACGTAGCCCACCGCCTGCGGGCCCCAGTGGTAGCGGTAATCCGCGTACAGCACGAACACCGTCTGCAACACGTAGTGGGCGAGGTAGACCAGGAACAGCACGATGGCCAGGTGGAACACCTGCCGCTGGCGGCGCAGCAGCTTCAGCGAGCCGAACGGATGCGCGCTGTGCAGCTCGATGCGCGCGGTGCGGCGTTCGGCCGGCAGCGACTCGGGCAGGATGAAGCAGCCGTACAGGAAGTTGCACAGCGCCAGCCCGGCCGCCACCCAGAACGGCAGCCGCAGCGCGATGCCGCCCAGGAAACCGCCCAGCCCCGGGCCGATGATGAAGCCCAGTCCGAACGCGCTGCCGAGGATGCCGAACGCGGCGGCGCGCTTCTCCTTCGGCACGATGTCCGCGATGTACGCGTTGGCGGTGCTGAAGCTGGCCGCCGTCATGCCCAGCAGCACGCGCGCGGCGAACAGCAGCCACAGCGTGGGCGCCAGCGCCAGGATCACGAAATCCACGGCCAGGCCGAGGTTGGAAACCAGGATCACCGGCCGCCGCCCGAAACGGTCCGACAGCGCGCCCTGCACCGGCGAGAACACGAACTGCACGATCGCGAACACCGTGCTGAAGATGCCCACCCACCACGCCGCCCGGGCGATGCCGCCGCCGGCCAGCTGCTCGATCAGGTGCGGCAGCACCGGGATGATGATGCCGAACGCCAGCATGTCGAGCAGCACGGTAACGTAGATGAAGGCCAGCGCGGCGCGATGGCGCGGAGCGACAGGCATCGACGGCTGGTCCATGGACGTGGCGAAGCGAGGGGAAGGCGACGATAACCCACGCCTGCCGCGGCCGCATGTGCAACCGGTCAGGTATCCCCGTGCCGCCGGAGCGATACCATGCAACATTCTCTCGCCAGGACACGATCATGCTGCGACGCCTGCTTCCCGCCTGCCTGCTGCTCGCGCTGTCCGCCTGCTCCTCCCATCCCGACGCCGCGCAGCCGGTGTCGAAGGAAGAGCTGGCGCCCGCGCCGACGACCTCCGTGGTCGCGCCCGCTGCCATCGAGACGGCGGCACAGGTGCAGCGGCATCTGTCCGACTACGCCACGGTGAAACTCACGGCGGACCTGTCGGCGTTCGATGCCGGGCAGAAGCAGATGATCGCCCTGCTGGTGGAGGCCGCCGACAGCATGAACGCGCTGTACTGGAAGCAGAGCTGGGGCGACCGTGACGCGCTGCTGGCGAAGATCGGCGACCCGGCGGTGCGCGAATTCGCCGAGATCAACTACGGCCCGTGGGACCGGCTGGACAACGACAAGCCCTTCGTCGACGGCATCGGACCGCGCCCGGCCGGCGCGCAGTTCTACCCGGCCGACATGACGAAGGAGCAGTTCGAGCAGTCGCCGCTCAAGGACAAGACCGCGCTGTACACCCTGCTGCGCCGCGACGCGCAGGGCCAGCTGGTCACCGTGCCCTACCACGAGGCGTACAAGGCCGAACTGGAAAAGACTGCCGGCCTGCTGCGCGAAGCCGCGAAACTGGCAAAGGACGCCGGCTTCCGGAAGTACCTGACGATGCGCGCCGACGCGCTGCTGAGCGACGACTACCAGCCCAGCGACTTCGCCTGGATGGACATGAAGAGCAACCCGGTCGACATCGTGATCGGTCCGATCGAGACCTACGAGGACCAGCTCTACGGCTACAAGGCCAGCTACGAATCCTACGTGCTGATCAAGGACCAGGCGTGGAGCGCGAAGCTCGCGCGCTTCGCCAAATACCTGCCCGAACTGCAGCGCGGCTTGCCGGTGGCCGACAAGTACAAGGCCGAGAAGCCCGGCTCCGACGCCGACCTCAACGCCTACTTCGCGGTCTACTACGGCGGCGACGCCAACGTCGGCGCCAAGACCATCGCGATCAACCTGCCCAACGACGAGCAGGTGCAGCTGAAGAAGGGCACGCGCCGGCTGCAGCTGGAAAACGTGATGCAGGCGAAGTTCGACAAGATCATGCTGCCGATCGCCCATGAACTGATCGCCGAGGATCAGCAGAAGAACCTCACCTTCGACGCATTCTTCCAGAACACCATGTTCCACGAAGTGGCGCACGGCCTGGGCATCAAGAACACGCTGGACGGCAAAGGCACCGTGCGCAAGGCGCTGAAGGACCAGGCCTCCAGCTTCGAGGAAGGCAAGGCCGACATCCTCGGCCTGTACATGGTCAGCAAGCTGGCCGACAAGGGCGAGCTGGACAAGTCGAAGCTGATGGACAACTACGTCACCTTCCTCGCCGGCATCCTGCGCTCGGTGCGCTTCGGCGCCAGCGACGCGCATGCCAAGGCGAACATGGTGCGCTTCAACTTCTTCAAGCAGCAGGGCGCGTTCAGCCGTGACGAGAACACTGGCCGCTACCGCGTCGACTTCGACAAGATGACCGCGGCGATGAACGCGCTGTCGGCCAAGCTGCTGACCATCCAGGGCGACGGCGACTACGAAGCGGCCAAGCGGCTCACCGACCAGATGGGCGCCGTCGACGCCGAGCTGGCCGGCGACCTGAAGCGGCTCGACCAGGCGCATATCCCGGTCGACATCCGCTTCGAGCAGGGTCTGGACGTGCTCGGCCTCAAGCAGCCCTGAGTCGCCCGCCAGCGGGCTCCTACGACGATGGTCTCGCCGCGATCCAGTCAGCCACCGCTTGCGGATGTTCGAGCTGCAGGTGGTGGCCGCCGTCCATGTGGGTGACGGCGATGTCCCCCACGCAGGCGGCGCGCGCCTGCATCATCGCGGCCGGCAGGTACGGCGTCGCCGGCCGCGCCAGCAGCAGCGCGGTGGGCGCGGTGATGCCGCGCAACAGCGCGTGCACCTGGGACTCGGCCAGGCGCACGGCGCTGGGGCGGGTCAAGCGCGGGTCGCTGCGCCAGCACCAGCCGCCGTCGGTTTCGAGCAGGCCGCGCTCGACGATCGACCGTGCCTGTTCGGCGGGCAGGCCACTGGCGATGCTGCGTGCGCTGATCGCCTGGGCGACGTCGCGGAACACCCGCAGCGGCTTGCCGTTGCTCTCGCGTGGCGCCAGCGCGTCACGGAAGCGCTGCAGCGTGTGCGAACCGTCGTCGCCGAGCGGGCCGAGGCCTTCGATCAGCAGCAGGCGCTCGATCCGCTCGGGCCGCGCCGCAGCGACCAGGCTGGCGATGCCGGCACCCAGCGAGTGGCCGAGCAACGCGTAGCGATCCAGCTGCAGCGCGTCGACGGCTGACAGCACCGCCTGCACGTGGTCGACGTAGTGGTAGCTGGCGCCGGCGGGGAGATGGCCGGAATGGCCATGGCCCGGCAGGTCCAGCGCGATCACCCGCCAGCGCGCGGCCAATCGCGGCGCCAGGCGCGCGAAGCTTCCGGCGTTGTCGAGCCAGCCGTGCAGGGCCAGCAGCGGTGGCAACGTGGCCTCGCCCCAGACTTGCGCTGCCAGCGTCGACGCGGGCAGCGCGATGCGCCGCTCGACCGGTTCGGTCATGCGCCGCCTTCCGGCCAGCCACCGAGGTGTCGGTGTATCAGCGCGGCGAGGCCGGCCACCTGTTCGGCGCTGTCGTTCAGTGCGGGGATGTAGCGCAGCGTCTCGCCGCCGGCTTCGGTGAAGAAGTCGCGGTTCTGCATCGCGATCTCCTCCAGCGTCTCCAGGCAGTCCACCGCGAAGCCGGGGCAGGCCACGTCGAGCCTGCGCACGCCGTCGGCAGCGAGCCGGCGCACGGTGGCGTCGGTGTACGGCTGCAGCCAGCGCTCGCGCCCCACCCGCGACTGGAAACTGACGACCATGTCCGCTTCGCCCAGCTGCAACCGTTCCCGCAGCAGTTGCGCGGTGCGCCGGCATTGTTCTGCGTAGGGATCGCCGAGCCGCACGTAGCGTTCGGGAATGCCGTGGAACGACAGCAGCAGTTTCTCGCCGCGGCCGTTGGCCGCCCACCAGCGTTCGATGCTGGTGGCCAGCGCTTCGATGTGGCCGTCGTCGTCGTGGTAATCGTTGACCAGGCGCAGCTCCGGCGGCCAGCGCAGCGTCTTGAGCGCGTCGGCGACGGCGTCGATGACGGAACCGGTGGAGGTCGCCGAGTATTGCGGGTACAGCGGCAGCACCAGCAGCCGGCGCACGCCCTCGCGCTGCAGCTGTTCGACGGCGCGTATCACCGACGGCTCGCCATAGCGCATCGCCAGTGCCACCCGCAGCCTGCCGGGTTGCCGGCGATCGAACTCGGCCTGCAGCGCCGCGGCCAGCGCCTCGCTGAGGTAGCGCAAGGGTGAGCCGCGTTCGTCCCAGATCCGCGCATAGGCGTGCGCGGAACGTTTCGGCCGCACGCGCAGGATCACCCCGTGCAGGATCGGCCACCACCGCCAGCGCGGGTAATCGATCACCCGGCGGTCACCGAGGAACTCGGCCAGGTAGGGGCGCACGGCGGCGGCGGTCGGCGCGGTCGGCGTGCCCAGGTTGACCAGCAGCACGCCAGCCTGAACGGTGGCCGGTGCGGCCTCGTGGGAATGGCCGGCAACGCCGGTATAGTGATCGGGCAAGGGCATCGTGACAGTCGTGAAGCGGCGCGGTCGTACCGGCCACAAACCGCAGTCTGCCACAAGCACGCCGGCAGCCGACGCCCGACGAAATCATCTCAAGCCTATGGAGCTCCCATGTCCAAGACCATGCTGCCCCACGTGTTGCTGATCGGCCTTGCCCTGCTGCTGCCGCTGACCGCGGCGCACGCCGAGGACCCGCCGCTGGTGCGCGCGACCAATGCGGTGACGGTGCTCAACGAAATCATGCAGGCGCCCGACAAGGCGATTCCGCGCGACCTGCTGCGCGACGCCAGGGCGATCGCGGTGATTCCCGGCATGCTCAAGGTCGGTTTCGTCTTCGGCGGCCGCCGCGGCGAAGGCCTGGTCTCGGTCAAGGCCGCGGACGGCACCTGGTCCAACCCCAGCTTCATCACCATGACCGGCGGCAGCGTGGGCTTCCAGGCCGGCGTGTCGTCCACCGACGTGGTGCTGGTGTTCCGCACCCAGAAGGGCGTCGATTCGATCGTGAACGGCAAGTTCACCCTGGGCGCCGATGCCGCTGCCGCCGCCGGCCCGGTCGGACGCACCGCGCACGCCTCGACCGATGCGCAACTGAAGGCGGAGATCTACTCCTACTCGCGCAGCCGCGGCCTGTTCGCCGGTGTCGCACTGGATGGCGCGGCGCTGCGCATCGACTATGATGCGAATGCCGCCGTGTATGGCGCGGGCATCACGCCGCGCCGCATTTTCGAAGGCGGCGTCAGCAACGTTCCCGCGCCGGTCGTGAAGTTCCGCGACCAGCTCGAGGAGTACACTTCACAGTAACTGACGGCGCGATTGGCGCCAGCTTTGTTCGGCTGGAATCGGCCTCGAGGTTGACCATGGGTTTTGACAGCGTCTGGCATTGGCTCATTTTCCTGGTGATCGTGCTGCTGCTCTTCGGCACCAAGAAAATCCGCAACCTGGGTCCCGACCTGGGCGAGGCCATCCGCGGCTTCAAGAAGGGCCTCAGCGGCGACGACGAGGCGAAGAAGAAGGACGACGAGGACGCCCGCCGCAAGGAGGCCGAGCAGTTGCGCGCCGATCCCAAGCCGGCCGATCCCGCCGCGACGCAGAGTCAGCGCGACTCCAGCGAAACCCGCTAGGCCGGCGGCGGCTGGTGCGCGACGATGATCGAGTTCAGCCTCGGCAAACTGGTCCTGCTCGCGTTGATCGCCCTGATCGTGCTCGGCCCGGAGAAGTTGCCCGGTGCGGCGCGCACCGCCGGCGCGCTGATGCGCCGCGTGCGCCGCGGCTGGGACGACGTGCGCGCCGAGGTGGAGCGCGAATTGCAGGTCGAGGAGATCCGCCGCGCCGCGCGCGAGGCGGCGGCGCAGGCCGAAGCCGCGCAGCAGCAGGTCAAGGACGGCGTGGGCCAGGTGCGCGAACCGCTGGCGCAGATCGTCGGTGAAGTCGCCGCAGCCGGCGAATCGCTGAACGAGCCGGTCGCCGCTCCCGCGGAGGAGCCCGCCGAACCCGGCCCGCAGGCCGAATTGCCACTGGGCGAGCCGACGGCCGACCGACCCGCGGCCCCGACCCGCCAGGTGGCCCATGGCGACCGCTGACACACCCGAATCCGGGCCGGAGGGCGACCTGCAGCAGGGGCTGTTCTCCCATCTGCTCGAACTGCGCACGCGCCTGCTCAAGTCGCTGGCCGCGCTGGTGCTGGTACTGCTGGCGCTGGTGCCGTTCGCCAACCGGCTCTATTCGCAACTGGCTGCGCCGCTGGTGGCGCGCCTGCCCGAAGGCGCGCACCTGATCGCCACCGGCGTCACCAGCCCGTTCATCACGCCGTTGAAGCTGGCCTTCTACCTGGCGCTGTTCATCAGCATGCCGGTGATCCTGTACCAGTTGTGGGCGTTCGTCAGCCCCGGCCTGTACAAGCACGAGAAACGCCTGGCGCGGCCGCTGCTGGTGGCGGCGATGGCGCTGTTCTATCTCGGCTGCGCGTTTGCCTATTTCCTGGTGCTGCCGGCGGCGTTCCGCTTCCTGGTGGCGGTCACGCCCAATGGCGTGGAGATGATGACCGACATCAGCCAGTACCTGGATTTCGTGATGCTGATGTTCTTCGCCTTCGGCCTGTGTTTCGAGGTGCCGGTGGCGGTGGTGGTGCTGGCGGCGATCGGCGTGGTGGATCTGGACAAGCTGCGCAGCGGCCGCCGCTACGCGATCGTGGGCGCCTTCGGCGTGGCCGCGGTGATCACGCCGCCGGACATCACCTCGATGCTGATGCTGGGCATCCCGATGTGCCTGCTGTACGAGGTGGGCGTGCTGGCGGTGCGCTGGCTGATCCCGCCGCGTTCGCCGGCACCGGACGCTGACTGAAGTCCGTCAGTACAGGTCGATCGGGTCGACGTCCAGCGACCAGCGCACCTTGCGTGCGGTCGGCAGTGCGCCCAGCGCCAGTTGCCACGGCCGCAACACGTTGCGCAAGCCCGCGCGACTGGCCGATTCGATCAGCAACTGGCCACGCTGGCGCCCGGCGCGCAGCGCCATCGGCGCCGGCATCGGGCCGGCGATCTGCAGCGCCGCGCCGGCGGGCAGCGCGGCATGAGCGGCGGCAAGGAACGCATCGACCGCCTCGCGCGCGGTCGCCTCGGCACGCAGCAGCACCTGGTGGCTGAAGGGTGGCAGCCCGGTCAGCCGGCGCTCGGCCAGCAGCTCGCGCGCCGTGGCCGCGTAGCCGTGGGCGAGCAGGTTGCGCAGCAGCGGGTGGTCGGGCTGGTGCGTCTGCAGCAGCACCTGCCCGGGCTTGCGCGCGCGGCCGGCGCGGCCGGCGACCTGCACCACCAGTTGCGCCAGCCGTTCCTCGGCGCGGAAGTCCACGCTGTGCAGGCCCTCGTCCACGCCGACGATCGCGACCAGGGTGAGGTTGGGCAGGTCGTGGCCCTTGGCCAGCATCTGGGTGCCGACCAGGATCGCCGGCTGGGCGTCGTCCAGCGTCGCCAGCATCGTCTCGAGGGCATCCTTGCGCCGGGTGGTTTCGCGATCCACGCGCAGCACCGGCACTCCGGGGAAGTGCGCCAGCAGCGCTTCTTCCAGCCGTTCGGTGCCGTGGCCCTGGGCGGTCAGTTCAACGGCGCCGCAGGCCGGGCACGCCGTGGGCATGCGCTGGCGGCGGTCGCAGTGATGGCAGATCAGCTGGCGCCGCCCCGCGTGCAGGGTCAGCGGGCGCTGGCAGCTCGGGCATTCGGCGTGCCAGCCGCAGGCGTGGCACAGCAGCACCGGCGCATAGCCGCGGCGGTTGCGGAATACCAGCGCCTGCTCGCCGCGCGCGATCGTCTCGGCCACCGCACTCAGCAGCGCCGGCGACAAGCCGTGCTGCAGCCGCTGGGCGCGGATGTCGATGATCTGCACCTGCGGCGCCCGCACCGCGCCGGGTCGCGCGCGCAGGTGCAGCTGGCGGTAGCGGCCGGCCTCGGCGTTGGCCAACGACTCCAGTGACGGCGTGCCCGAGCCCAGCAGCACCGGGACGCCCAGCGCGCGGGCGCGCACCACGGCCAGGTCGCGGGCGTGGTAGCGAAAGCCTTCCTGCTGCTTGTAGGAGGCGTCGTGCTCCTCGTCGACGATGATCAGGCCGGCCTGCGGCAGCGGCGTGAAGATCGCCGAACGCGTGCCCAGGATCACCCGCGCGGTGCCGGCACGGGCACGCAGCCAGGCGCGCGCGCGGTTGCCTTCGGCGAGATTGGAGTGCAGCACCTCCACCGCCACGCCCAGCCGCTCGCGCAGGCGGCGCACGGTCTGCGGCGCCAGGCCGATCTCCGGCACCAGCAGCAGCGCCTGGCGGCCTTGCGCCAGCACCTGCTCGATCAGCGCCAGGTAGACCTCGGTCTTGCCGCTGCCGGTGACGCCATCGAGCAGGAACGGCTGGTACTGGCCGAGGCTGGCCCCGACGGCGGCCACCGCTTGCTGCTGCTCGTCGCTGAGGACGGGAGCCGTCGATGGGGGGGCACGCGGTTCGGTCGGCGGTCGGTCGCGGCGCTCGACCAGGTTGGCAGCGGCGAGGCGCCGGGCGGCCTCGCGCCAGCCGCTCTGGCGCTCGTTGAGCTCCTGCGCGCCGAGCGCGCCGTCAGCCAGCAGAGCCAGCAGGGCGCGGCTGCCGCCGCGGCGACTGCCGGCCGCGAGCGCTTCGCGGCCGGTTGCGGTGAGCGCCCAGTATTCCTCGCCGATTGCCGGCAGCGGCCGGGCTTCGCGCAGCGCCAGCGGCAGCGCATTGGTGCAGACCTCGCCCGGCGCGCCCAGCCAGTAGTCGGTGGCCCAGGCCAGCGTCTGCAGCAGTTCGGCGTCGAGCAGGGGGTCGTCGTCCAGCGCCCGCAGCACCGGTTTGAGCCGGGGGCCGTCCAGCGTCGATTCGACACCGCTCTCCACCACCACGCCGACCAGCTTGTCGCGGCCGAACGGCACCAGCACCCGGCTGCCCGGGTGCGGCACATCCCCGGCGGGCGGCAGGTAGTCGAACAGGGTGGGCAGCGGCAGCGGCAGGGCGACGCGAAGAACGGTCGGCATGGGGACCTCGATGGCGTCCGCCAGTGTAACCGAGGGTGCTTTTCGGCCCGCCCCGCCGGCACCCGCAGCGACCCGTCGAGTTGCGTGCACTTGCTGGCCGAAGGTCGAGAAGTTCCGGGTAAGTTGCTATGGCTACGGTGTTTTCATGCTTATCCACAATCGCTGTGGATAACTCTGTGGATGCGGCGGGGAGCGCAGCCCGCGAAGCCCGTCGTGGCGCCTTCCGTGACGGCTTGGTGAGCTTTTCGTCATGAATAAAACCGGATTTTATTCAACGACTTGCAAAACGGGTTCGGTCACCGTTCACAGAATCGACAAATGCCCGTCACATCCTTGCCGGGCGTTGCGGTGCTGTGCAAAACCTCCCCGGGCGCTCATTCCGCCAAGCCCATCGCGGCGGCGCCGAGGATGGCGAACGCCAACAGCCAGCAGTAGCACCAGCCGACCACCAGATACTTCAGCACCGTCATCGGCCAGCCCTGCCGGTAGACGCGCTTCTGCATCACCAGCAGGTAGATCGGCGCCCAGATCCAGAGTGCGTTGATCAGCCAGCCCAGCGGCGTGGAAAGCCAGGGCGCGTGTGGCTCCAGCGCCACCGCCAGCAACTGGAACAGCACCCCCAGCAGCAGGCACAGGAACAGGAAGGCGTGGCTGTGCAGGGCCACGATGAGATGCTCGACGTACAGGCGGCGGCGGAACAGGTACATCACCTTCAGCAGCAGGGCGAACGCCGGCAGCATGAAGAACATCGTCCCCGGCAGGGCGGCGAGCACCTGGCCCAGCAGGCGTGCCTTGACGGCGGAATGATCGCCCGGACCGCGCATGGCGGCGAGGTTGTCGTGCATGCGCTGCAACGACCGGTTCATCCGCGTGTTGAGGAAATCGGGCAGCCAGCTCACGTGGACCGGGTATTTCTGCGCGTCCCAGGCCATGTCCAGCGGATTGTGCCGGGCCGCTTCGGAGGGCGCGCGCGGGGCCGGCAGCGCGGGCAGGTCGGCAACCGTCTGCGGCACCACCGCGGTGGTGTCGCCCAGCGCGATGCGCCGCTGCATCGCCTCGCGGGTCAGTTGCAGGCGCGCCTTGTCCAGTTGCTGCGCGGCCAGCGAACCGACCACCGGGATCTGCTCGGTCGGCGCGAACTGCTTGAGCTGCTTCTTCAGCAGGCGATCCACCTCGGCCGGGGTTTTCGCATCCTGGAAGCTCGCGCCGGCCACGGTCACCTTCATCGGCGTGTCCGCGGCGCCGCCGGTATCCAGCGCCATCGGCAGCAGGAAGAATGCGGCCAGGCACAACAGGAACATGGTGCGGAACGGCGCCAGGTAGCGCACGCGGCGGCCGGCGAAGTACTCCAGGGTGAGGAAGCCCGGCCGCAGCAGGAGCGGCGGCAAGGTGTGCACCACGCGGCCGTCCCAGTTGGCCACCAGGTCGAGTGTGTCCTCCAGCATGCCGTGCACCGGCCGCAGCACGCTGCGTACCGATTGTCCGCAGGCGTGGCAGAACTCGCCCTGCAGCACGGCGCCGCAATTGGCACAGTGGCTTTCGGTGGGCAAGGTGAGGGCTTGCGGCATCGGGGTCCCCGGGCAACGGCGCCGCCGATCTTCGCACAGGCGGGCCGCGTCGTACCCATGACCGATGGCTCGGGTAAAATGCGCGGCCCTGGAGTCAGATCGTGTCATGAATCCGTTTCGTCCCGAGCGTGCGCGCCTGCGGCATGAGGTGCGCGCCACCGTGCGCCTGGCGCTGCCGTTGATCGCCGCGCAGCTGGCGGCGGTCGGCAGCAACGTGATCGACGCGGTGCTGGCCGGCCACGTCAGCGCGCACGTGCTGGGCGCGGTGGCGGTGGGCGCCAGCATCTGGTCGCTGGCGATCGTCTGCGGCATCGGCATGATGATGGCGGTGCCGCCGTCGGTGGCGCAGCTGGACGGTGCCGGTCGGCGCCATGAGGTCGGCGCGGTGTTCCACCAGGCGCTGTGGCTGGCGCTGGGCATGGGCGCGCTGCTCTGGTTCGCGGTGCGCCATGCGGAGCCGCTGATCGAGCTGATCGGGGTGACCGCGAGCCTGCGCCACGACGTGCAGCGCTTCCTGCTGGCCATCAGCTGGGGCGCGCCGGCGCTGACTTGCTATTTCGCCTTGCGCGGCCTGTCCGAAGGCCTGTCGATGACGCGGCCGTCGATGTACTTCAGCCTCGGCGGGCTGGTGCTGCTGGTGCCGCTGGGCTATGTATTGATGTTCGGCAAGCTGGGCATCCCGCCGCAGGGCGCGCACGGCTGCGGCGTGGCCACCGCGATCGTGCTGTGGCTGGAGTTGCTGGCGTTCGGCATCTACGTGATCTTCCGGCGCAACTACCGCGGGCTGGGCCTGTTCGAGCGCTTCGAGTGGCCGGACCTGCACCGGATCGGCCAACTGGTGCATATCGGGGCACCGATGGCGGTGACGCTGCTGGCCGAGGCCGGATTGTTCGTGGCCACCGCGCTGATCATCGCCACCCTGGGCGAGGACGTGATCGCCAGCCACCAGGTGGCCATCAACATCGCCTCGCTGTTCTTCATGATCCCGCTGGGCCTGGCGATGGCAATCACCGTGCGGGTGGGCAACGCGGTGGGTCGCGGCGACGAGCAGGGGGTGCGCTACGCCGGCTTCTGCGGCATCGGCCTGACGCTCGGGACGCAACTGCTGTCGGCGGCGCTGATGCTGAGCCTGCCGCACTTCATCGCGTCGCTGTATACGCACGACAACCGGGTGATCGCGCTGGCCGCGCAGCTGATCATGCTGGCCGGACTGTTCCAGTTCTCCGATGGCGTCCAGGTCGCCGCCAACGGCGCGCTGCGCGGGTTGAAGGACACCCGCGTGCCGATGGCGATCACCTTGTTCTCGTACTGGGTGGTGGGCATGCCGGTGGGCTGGTGGCTGGCCTTCCACCACGGCATGGGCGCGCGCGGCATGTGGGTCGGCCTGATCGCGGGCCTGTCGGTGGCGGCGGTGATGCTGTTCGTGCGGTTCTGGCGCAGCGCGTGGAAGCAGCGCTGGCGAGCGGCCGCCATGACCGCCGTGGCCCGACCGGTTACGCTTGACGCCTGATCTCCGGGACCCTTTCCATGACTCCACCCCTGCCGCCCCCGTCCCGCCGCCGCAGCGCGCTGCAGCAACTGGGGCACGGTCTCAACGTGGTGCGGCTGATCATCATCAACGTGGTGTTCTTCGCGTTCCTGGCGATCGTGCTCATTCTGGTGGTGGCCGTGACCGCCGCCGACGAGCATGGCGTACTGCCGGGCAGCGTGCTGGTGCTCAAGCCGCAGGGGCAACTGGTCGAGCAATACAGCGCCGCGCCGCTGCAGCGGGCGATGTCGCGGCTCTCCGGCGAAGACGTCAGTCAGGTGCAACTGCGCGATCTGGTCGGCGCGATCGACGCCGCGGCGAAGGATGTGCGGATCAGCCGCATCCTGCTCTTGCCAGGCGATCTGGACAGCAGCGGCTTCGCGGCGTTGCGCGAGGTGGGCGCGGCGCTGGACCGTTTCCGTGCCGCCGGCAAGCCGGTGATCGCCTGGGGCGTCAATCTCGACCAGGGCCAGTATTACCTCGCTGCCCACGCCGACCGGGTGCTGCTCGACCCGCAGGGCGGCGTGATGCTCACCGGGCTGGCCAACTACCGCCTGTTCTACAAGGATCTGCTCGACAAGCTCGGCGTCGACGTGCACCTGTTCCGCGTCGGCGAGTTCAAGAGCGCGGCCGAACCGTACATCCTCGACCACGCCTCGGCCGAGGCGAAGCAGGCCGACAGCTACTGGATGGACGGCTTGTGGGACGGCTACCTCGACGAGGTGGCCGGCCTGCGCAAGATCGACCCGGCCGCGCTGCGCGACGACGTCGACAACCTGCCGCAGCACATCGCCAGCACCCAGGGCGATCTGGCCAAACTGGCGCTGGACCAGCATCTGATCGACGGCACCGCCACCCGCGCCGAGCTGATCGCGATGCTGCGCGGGCAAGGCGTGCCGGCCGGGGAGAAGCAGCGGGGCTTCCGCCAGGTCGATCTGGCGCGCTACCTCGACCACCTGCCGCGCGAGGGCAAGCTGCTCGCGCCCGGCGTGACGGTCGTGGTGGCCGAAGGCGAGATCGTCGGCGGCAAGCGCGCGCCGGGCACGATCGGCGGCGAGTCCACCGCCGCGCTGATCCGCGCCGCGCGCGAGGACCACCGCACCAAGGCATTGGTGCTGCGCGTGAATTCGCCCGGCGGCGAGGTCTACGCCGCCGAGGAAATTCGCCGCGAAGTGGCGCAGACCCGCGCGGCCGGCATCCCGGTGGTGGTGTCGATGGGCAACGTGGCGGCCAGCGGCGGCTACTGGATCTCGATGAACGCCAATCGCATCCTGGCCGAGCCGAACACCATCACCGGCTCGATCGGCATCTTCGGCATGTATTACACGGTGCCCGGCACGCTGGCCAAGCTCGGCATCCACAGCGACGGCGTCGCCACCGGCCCGATGGCCGGAGCCTTCGACATCACCCGCCCGCTCGATCCGAAGGTCGGCACGGTGATCCAGGCCGTCATCGACAAGGGCTACCGCGATTTCGTCGGCAAGGTCGCCGCGGCTCGCGGCAAGACGTACCAGGCCATCGACGCGATCGCGCAGGGCCGCGTGTGGACCGGCCGTCAGGCACTCGAGCGCGGCCTCGTCGACCGGCTCGGCGGGCTGCGCGACGCCGTGATCGAGGCCGCGACGCTGGCCAAGCTCGGCAAGGATTATCCGGTGCGCTACGAGGAGGCCCCGCTGGGCGGTTTCGAGCGCTTCCTGGTCAACCTCAACCACGAGGCCGCCACGCGCGTGTTGCAATCGTGGGGCGTGCGCCTGCCGCGCTGGTTCGCGCAATTGCCCGAGCTGGCGCCGGAGCTTGAGCTGCTGCGCCACGCCAGGGCCGGTACGCCGAACATCTACGCCGACTGCCTGTGCAGTCCGCGCTGAGGCGCGGGCGTTACTGCTGTTGCGCCTCGATCTGCTTGCGCTGCTCCTCGGCGTGCTTGTCGACCAGTTTCTGCACGTCCTTCGCCCGCTGCTCGTCCGCCTTCAGCGCATCGAAGGGCGTGCTGGCGGCAGCGGCGGGCTTGGCCTCCGGCTCGGGCGGCTTGTTCGAACAGGCGGCCAGGGCCAGCACGCAAAGCAGGATCGGCAGCGGCTTCATTGAGCGGTTCTCGGCGAGATGACGCCGCGAGTGTCCCGCCGCGCGACGCGGCAGGCAAGCTGTTGCCGGCAGCCGCGCGCGAGCACGGACACGTTGCTAAGCTGGCGCCATGAACAGCCTCCCGTACAACCGCGCGGACGCGTGGCAACTGCGCGGGCATACCGCCCTGGTGACCGGCGCGAGCAAGGGCATCGGCCTGGCCACGGCGCGCGAACTGGCCGGTCTCGGCGCCGACCTGCTGCTGGTGGCGCGCGACGAGGACTACCTGGAGCAGGTGCGCGTCGAGCTGGCCGAGGACTTTCCCGCGGTCCAGGTGCTGGCCTGCGGCGCCGACCTGGCGGAGGCAGAGGAGCGCCTGGCGGTGTTCGACTGGATCGCCGACCTGGGCGCGCCGCTGTCACTGCTGGTCAACAACGCCGGCGGCAACCAGCCCGCCGCCACGCTGGATTACACCGACGAAGCCTGCCAGGCCATCTTCGAGCAGAACCTGTTCTCCGCCTTCGCGATGTGCCGGCTGGCCCATCCGCATCTGGTCCAGCATGCCAATGCGGCGATCGTCAACGTCGGTTCGGTTTCGGCGGTCACCCACGTGCGCACCGGCTCGCCCTACGGCATGAGCAAGGCGGCCCTGCACCAGCTCACCCGCAACCTCGCGGCGGAGTGGGCAGTCGACGGCATCCGCGTCAACGCGGTCGCACCGTGGTACATCCGCACCCAGCGCTCGGAGCCCGCGCTGGCCGACCCGGATTACCTGGACGAGGTGCTCGACCGCACCCCGCTGCGGCGGATCGGCGAGCCCGAGGAGGTCGCCGCCGCGATCGCCTTCCTGTGCCTGCCAGCCGCCGGTTACGTCACCGGCCAGGTGCTGGCAGTGGATGGCGGATTCCTCTCGTACGGGTTCTGAGCCGCGCAGCGCGGCGGCCTCAGAACTCCGGTTCGTGCTCCTCGGCCACCAGGCCCAGGGTCACGGCGCCTTCGCCGACATTCACCATGCCGGTGATGCTCATCGGGGCTTCCATCAGTTCGACGCCGCTTTCTTCGCACGCCGCGCGCAGCTCGGCGTACCCGGGGAACTGGTCCAGCACGGCCAGGTCCCCGCCGTAGCTGACGCAGACCAACGGCACCAGCAGGCCGGCCCTGACCCGCTTGGCGGCGTAGCCGAACAGGGCTTCGGCGCCCTGCTCGAAGCCGCGCACCTTGCCCACCGGGCCGGTCTCGCCGCGGAAGCAGCGCAGGATCGGCTTGATGTCCAGTGCCGAACCCAGCATCGCGGTGAACAGGCTGACGCTGCGATCGTTCTTCTTCTTGGCACGCGCGCGAATGTAATAAAGGTCGCGCGGCAGCATGTAGCCGTAGGTGTGGTTGGCGAGATCCAGCAACCGCTCGCGGATCGCCGCGGGTGCGGCGCCGGCGGCGATCATGCGGGTGGCCGCGTACACCACCGGTGCGGCGCCGGCGAAGATGTTGCGGGTGTCGATCACGCGCATCATGAACGGTCCGGCCACCCCGGCCTGCTCGCGGACCTGGCGGTAGTTTTTCAGGATGGCGAAGCTCGCCTTGTTGACGTTGTCGTTGATCGGGCTGCGCGTGGCGGTGATGGTCAGGCAGAACACGCAATCCTGTTCCAGCACCAGCTTGCCCAGGAACAACTGCTGCACGTCCTCCACCGGGCAGGGCTCGGTCTCTGCCGAATGGCTGCGGCTGCCCAGCCGGCGAGCGATGAATCGCTGCAATTCGCCGGGCTTGCGATCGTCCATGAACGTTTCGCCGTCGATCTTCACCGTGATCGGCATGACGGCGATGTTGTTCCGTTCCAGGAAGGACTGCGACAGGTCGCAGGCCGCGTCGATTGCCAAGCCCATTCGCATCATGTCGCCCCCGCCATGAGTGACCATCAGAACATAGCACGTAGCCTGCCACACCAAGGCCGTCAGCGGAGCACGTGCGACCTTTTTGCGGTACGGCTGGCCGGGCGGTGGCGCGTCCTGCCCCTGCTTCTCGCGGCGGCCCGATGCTGTATTGCAGCATCGGGCCGCCGCGCCGCTTTTCACGGCCGAAATGCTGAAGCGGCCGCGCCAGACGGTTCAACAAAGGCTGAATGACGACGCTTCGCCAAGTGTATGATGTCGGTTCACATAGCGTTATTTGCCTGTTAGTATCGGCGCGGATCGGGAGCTCATGGGTCCGAAATCCATCGGTCTGAGAACAGGTCGGGTTGTACTTCTGGGCTGAGCGGTGCAGGCCCATGACAAAAATCAATTCGGAGGGTGTCGTAATGAAACTTGGGGTCAAGAAACTTTCTTCGGCAGTTCGCCTGGCGCTTTCGCTGGGTGCTGTCATTGCGGTCGGTGCTTCCGGCACGGCCTTCGCCCAGGACACGGGCAACCAGGATGCGGCCAACCAGCCCAGCACCCAGAAGGCACAGACGCTGCAGACGGTGGTGGTCACCGGTTCCAACATTCGCCGTGTCGACCTGGAAACCTCCAACCCGGTGGTTGTCATGGACGCGCAGGAGATCAAGGCCACTGGCGCGCTGACCGTGGGCGACCTGGTGCAGGAACTGCCCTCCGTCACCGGCGGCGTGGTCAACCCGCAGGTCAACAACGCCGGCGGCACCGGCGGCTCCTCGATCGGCCTGCGCGGCCTGGGTTCGCAGCGCACCTTGATCCTGGTTGATGGTCGCCGCGTGGTGAACACCGATCCGAACACGATCCCGGTCGACATGATCGAGCGCGTTGAAGTGCTGACGAGCGGCGCGTCCGCCGTCTACGGCTCCGACGCGATCGCGGGCGTGGTCAACTTCGTGCTCAAGAAGGACTACCAGGGCGCGCAGTTCTCGGCGACCTACGGCGAGTCCGATCGCAACGACGGCAAGTCCACCGGCTACTCCTTCACGTTCGGTCAGACCGGCGACAAGGGCAGCATCATGGGTGGCATCGACTACAACAAGACCGATGGCGTGGAGGCTTCGAACCGCGACTTCTCGAAGAACTCGGTCTCGATCACCGGCAGCCCGAACAGCGCGATCTACTCGTACATCGGCGGTTCCAGCTTCCCGGCCTACGGCAACATCCAGTTGCCGGCCGCGCTGCAGGCCCAGTACGGCTGCAAGAACGTGGCGCTGAATCCGGGTGCCAGCGGCCAGAACGTCAACACCGACTACCACTGCTTCGGCAACAGCGACAAGTACAACTACGCCACGGTCAACCTGATCCAGACCCCGCAGGAGCGCACCAGCGGCTTCATCAAGGGCACCTACAACCTGACGGATCATGTCGAGGCCTACCTGACCGCGTACCACAACAAGACGACCTCCGGCTTCCAGCTGGCCCCGTCGCTGTTCGGCGTCGTCTATGGCGGTTACATCTCCAAGGACAGCTACTACAACCCGTTCGGCGTGGACTTCAACCCGGATGGCAATGACTTCCGCCTGCGCCTGGTGTCCGCCGGCAACCGTTCGGCCAACTTCGGCCTGACCACCGACCAGGTGGCGACGGGCCTGAAGGGTGACTTCACCATCTTCGACCAGAACTGGACCTGGGATGCCGGCTACAACTACGGCCATCTTTCCTCGAACACGATCACCCGCGGCCTGCCCAACGTCGACCTGATGAACAAGGATCTCGGTCCGTCGTTCATGGACACCGACGGTGTCGTGAAGTGCGGCACGCCGGGCAACATCATTGCCGGTTGCACTCCGTTCAATCCGTTCAACCAGTTCGATCCGAACTCGGTCGCCGTGCTGCAGAAGATCGCCTCGCCGGCCATCAACAACCAGATCGACATCCAGAAGACCTACTCCGCCAACCTCACCGGCGGTCTGTTCGACCTGCCGGCCGGCACGGTGCAGCTCGCCTTGGGTGCGGAGTACCGCAAGGAGTACACCCACAGCACGATCGATCCGGTGCTGCTGCTCGACCCGGAAACCGGCAACTGCACCCTGGGCAGCCAGTGCAGCTCGCCCATCCAGGGTGGCTACAACGTGAAGGAAGGCCACGCCGAGTTGTTCATCCCGGTCCTCAGCAATCTGCCGGGCATCCAGGCGCTGAACGTCACCATCGGTGACCGCTACTCCAAGTACAGCACCTTCGGCAGCACCAACAACTTCAAGTTTGCGCTGGAATACCGGCCGATCCAGGACCTGCTGCTGCGTGGCACGGTGGCCGACGTCTTCCGCGCACCGACCACGTCCGACGTGTTCGGCGCGCCGATCAGCGATGCGCCGAAGCTCAGCAACGATCCCTGCGACGGCATCACCACCGCCGGCAACCCGGCCTGCGTGGGCGTGCCGACCGACGGCACCTTCGTCGATCGCGACGTGGCCCTGGGCCAGCAGAGCAAGGGCATCGCCGCCGGCTCGAAGTACTTCAACTTCCCGCTCGGGCCGGAGCGGGGTCGCTCGTTCGACTTCGGCGCGGTCTACTCGCCGAGCTGGGCTCCGGGCCTGTCGATGAGCGCGGACTACTGGCGCCTGTACCTGACCGACACGATCACCTCGATCGGTGCCCAGACGGTGCTTGACCAGTGCTATGCCGGCAACACCAAGTTCTGCCCGCTGATCACGCGCAAGCCGCTCAGCTCCAACGACCCGGGCCAGATCATCCAGATCGGCGAGCCGACCGGTAACCTGGGCCGTACCGACGCCAGCGGCGTGGACTTCTCGGTGCGCTACAAGCTGCCGCAGTTCAGCTTCGGCAACTTCGTGGTGGGCGTGGACGGCACCTACCTTACCCGTTACGACCAGCAGACGGCGCCGGGTTCGGACGCCAACGTCACCTATCATGACGCCGGTTACTTCGGCTTCTACGGTTCGCCGGAATCGGCTTCCTGCCCGAGCGGTGGCGGCGTCTGCCTGTTCCCGCGCTGGCGCGGCAAGGGCTTCGTGAACTGGAACCTGGGCAACTGGGATGCGTCCTGGCGCATGCGTTACATCGGTGGGTTCCAGATGGGCCGCGCAGTCCCGGGCTACGCCGCTTCGCCGATCCCGAGCTACCCCAACTACGTGATGAAGTTCGGTTCGACGATCTACAGCGACGTGTCGATCGGCTACAACATCGAGCCGCTCAACACCCGCGTGTCGTTCGGCGTGAACAACGTCGCCGACAAGCAGCCGCCGTTCCTGTATGCGAACAACACGCTCAACGCCAACACCGACCCCAGCGACTTCGACCTGCAGGGTCGCTACTTCTGGGGCCGCGTGGAAGTGAAGTTCTGATCGTTCGCGTCGGCTTCGGCTGACAACGTTGCAACGAGCCGCGCAGGGTTCCTGCGCGGCTCTTTTTTTGGTGCCATCGTGACCAACCAAGACATCATCGCTGCTCTGCAAACCGGCCGTCCGGACGTCGCCGAAGCGTTGTGCCGCCAGGCGCTGGCGCAAGGCGGAGACGACCCTGACACCTTGTTCCTGCTGGCTCTCGCGCTATCGCATCAGAACAGGCGGGCCGACGCCCTGCCGGTCTACGCCCGGCTGGTGGAGCTGTGCCCCGGGGACGCGGTCCACTGGGGCAACTACGCCACCGTGCTGCGCCAGGACGGACAGCTGGCCGAGGCGGCGCGTGCCGTCGACATGGCGCTGCGGCTGGCGCCGGACAATGCGGAGCAATGGATCAACCGCGGTCTGCTGCAGTTCCACGACCGGGACTTCCTGGCGGCGCGGGACTCCCTGCTCAAGGCCACGGTGCTGGCGCCGGACTCGGTCGCGGCACGCATCCATGCCGCGCGCGCCTGCGCGGTCTGCCGCGATTACCGGGCCGACCAGCTCACCGAGCACTGGCGCGAGTGGATGCCCCTGGATGACGAGCTGCAGGCCCAACTGGCGGATCTCAAACTGGTCATGGGCGATGCCAACGCGTCGCGGGTGCTGCTGGAAGACCTTTGCGCCCGCTCCACGCCCTCACTGGGCGCGCGGTTGCTGCTGGCGGCGGTCTACGAGCGGGTCAACCAGCTCGACCGCTCGCGCGCCGTGATGCAGGAGATCAGCGCTCAGGCCGGGAAGCTCGACGACGCCCAGCGACGCGACCTTGCCCATCTGTCCGCCGCACTGGAGGCGCGCAGCGGCAATCATGCCGGCGCGCGCGAGCTGCTGGAGCAGACCGGTCCGCGCCACGACTACGATTTCGCGCACTATTTCGCGCTCGCCGAGGCTTGCGACAAGCTCGGTGACGTCGAGGCCACCCTGGCTGCGCTGGCCGAGGCGCATGCCCTTCAGGTAGAGGAGCTGAAGCAGGCGGTGCCGGCGCGATTCGAACCCGGCGCACCGCTTCTGCCGGCTGCCGTCGCCCGCGTGACGCGGGAGGATTACCAGCGCTGGCCACACCTGTCCGCCCCGGAGTCGAAGGATTCGCCCGTATTCATCGTCGGCTTCCCGCGCTCCGGCACCACCCTGCTCGAGCAGATGCTGGATGCCCATCCGACCTTGCAGTCGATGGACGAGCGGCCGTTCTTCAACCTGCTCGCCGACCAACTCGCGGACCATGGCCTGCACATGCCCGCCGATATCGCCCGGCTCGACCAGCATGCCTGCGACGAACTGCGCAAGGGCTACGTCTCCATGGTGTGCTCGAAGATCGCCCGGCGCTGGGACAGTCGCCTGGTCGACAAGAACCCGTTGAACATGCTGTGGCTGCCGATGATCCACCGCCTGTTCCCGCAAGCACGGTTCATCCTGGCCCTGCGCCATCCCTGCGACGTGCTGATCAGCAACTACATGCAGAACTATCGTGCCAGCGTGCTGGCGGCGGCCGGTGCCTCACTTGAGCGCCTGGCACAGGCCTACGTCGAGGCGATGCAGTCGTGGCTCCACCACGTCGAGGTTTTCCAGCCTTCGGTGCTGGTCTCGCGCTACGAGGACCTGGTGACCGATCCGGCGGCGCAGACGCAACGCATCGGTGATTTCCTTGGCCTGGACGATGCCTCGCCGCTGCTCGATTTCGACAGGCACGCGCGGCAGAAGGGCTACATCGCCACGCCCAGCTATACGCAGGTGATCCAGCCGGTCAACCGCAAGGGTCTGGGCCGCTGGCTGCGCTACGGCGAGGCGCTGGCGCCGGCCCAGGCGATCCTGCGGCCCATGCTCGACCACTGGGGCTACACGACGGAAGGCGGTCACTGAGCCGCATCCGCGGTCCGCGAAAAGAAGCACGCCCGTGGCTTTCGATCGCAGGTCCGGCGCGTGCACGCTCCTGCCCGCCCGAATCAGGCGCGCTGGCCTCGCGGCGGATGCCGTGCCGTTTCGGTGCAGGCTCAGTCCTCGGCGATCTGCATGAGCTCGGGCAGGAACGGCGCGTAACAGCGCCACCGATCGACCGAGTGCGTGTGGACCGGCTGGCGCGCCTGCCACAGGCTGGCGGTGCTGATCGCGTGATCGTCGTCGGTGCGTGCGACCCGGGATAGCGGCAAGCCGAGCCATTGCGTCAGCCCGTCCAGGCATGTCGTCGGGTCCGCCGTCAGCTCCTCGTAGCGGATCGTTCGCACGGCGTGCGGGTAGCGTGCCTGCCAGCCGGCCATCAATTGACGCGCGCCGCGGATGTAGGCCGCGATGTCGGCGAAGTCGCAGGAGAAATCCAGGCTGCGGTCGTGGAACGACTGCATCCACAGCGACAGCGCGATGTCGCGCGCGCGACGCTGGCACTGGATGATCCTCGCGTTCGGGAACAAGGACAGGATCAGGTCGACATGCAGGAAGTTGCGCGGCTGCTTGTCGATGAACCAGCGCGCCGCGGGCGCATCGTCCTGGCGCAGCTGTGCGGCGTATGTCGCTGCGGCGTCAGCCAGTCGTTGCCGATAATCCCCGCCCTCCGTGCCGTCGATCCGTTCGGCCAGCGCGGGCAGCCACGGCGATTCGCCGCGATGGCAGACCAGCGCATGCTCCGCCAGCTGTCGCGCCACCAGGGTGGTACCCGAACGCGGTACTCCGACGATGAACACGGGCGTCCAGCCCGGCTCGGGCTCAAGGGTGACCGCGGGCAGCCGACGCTTGCGCCGAACCTCGATGCTCCGCGCCCATCGCTTGCGCGACCAGTGCGCCTTGGCCGCGGCGCGGGAATTGGCGTCGCGCAGGAAGTGCGCCGCCTGGGCGTACTCGCCGATGTCGTCATGGGCCTTGCCCAGCGCAAACAGCAGCGACGTGCGGGCGTCGTCGTTCAACGGCGCGGCCAGGTAGCGGCGAAACAGGGCAAAGTCAGGATGACCGGCATCGGCATAGCGTTGCAGCCCCGCCAGCCCCTGCGGCACGTGCCAGTCGGGAGCCTGCGGGCTGTTGGCCGCCACGAAGGCATAGCGCTCGCGCGCCACGTCGAAGCGGCCCAGTTGCGCCTGCAGCATGCCGGCGTAGGCATGCAGCCGCGGATCGGCATTACCGGCCGCGATCTCCACCTCCGCAAGGTCCGCCGCATCGTGCTTGCGCCCGCAGTCGTCCAGCAACTCGATGGCCTGGATGCGCTGTTCGAGGTCGCCCCCGGACGCAGGGAACGCACCGCGCATCACGTCGGCGACCGCGCGCATGCGGCCCTGGCCCTTCAGCAGCCGCGCCAGCGCGAAACTGCTGGCCAACTGCGCCGAGGGTTCCGCCAGCAGCGCCCGCAGCAGCTCTTCGGCGGCGCGGGCGTCGCCACGCTGGAGCAGCAGGCCCGCCTGCGCCTGACGCAATGCAGTGGAGCGGGGATGGGCCTGCAGTGCATGCTGCAGCATGTTCCACGTGCAGCGGTCGCGTTCCAGCATCAGGCGCTGGATCAGCGCCAGCCACTCGGCGTCGGTGGCGTCAGTCCAGGCCTGGAGCAGCAGCTTGCCGTCGTCCGGCGTCGACGCGGCCCGCCGCAGATGTTCGGTCAAGGCCTGTTCGCGCCGGGCGGCGCCTGAACCGGGCTTGTCGGTCGCGCTCATCCCGGCTCAGTGGACCGCGGACTTCCACGGCGCCAATCCGAGCGCCCGGCGCAGCGGATCGAGCAGCTCGGCGTAAGCCGCGGTGTGCGCGGTGTCGCGCCGCAGCGGCTGACGCACCTGGCTGGCGCTGGGCGAGCGCACCTCGCGGCTGCTTTCGTGGAAGCGTTCGCAAGCCTCCTCGTAGGGCAGGTCGCAGAAATCCAGCAGCGCACGGATATGCTGCGGCGGATCGGCCTGCAGTTCCTCGTGGCGGAACTCCAGCACGTGCTGCGGATGCAGCCGCTGCCAATGCGTGAGGCTGCGATCGAAATCGCCCCAGAAGCTGGCCAGATCGTCGAAGTCGCGGGTGTACTCGTTGTTCTCCAGGCGTTGCCGGTAGCACGAGAAGCAGGTCTCGAGCGGATCGCGCCGACAGCCGATGATGCGTGCCTGCGGCAGCATGGCGCGGATCGCGCCGGCATAGATCCAGTTGCTGGGGAGCTTGTCGGTGAACATCGGACGATGGCGCCGCCAGTGTGCGGTCCGCTCGAGGTAACGCTGGCCCAGTCGCTGCCAGTCGGCCGGCTGCATGGCTTTCACCCACTGCGGGAAAGGTTGTCCGCGCCGACGCGATTCCTCGGCCAGCACCTGCGGGAGGTCGGACAGCTCGCCGGCGCCCTCCACCCGGGAATGCGAGGCGAGGATCTGCTCGACCAGGGTGGAGCCGGAGCGCGGCAGGCCGACGATGAAGATCACCTCCCTTCCCAGCTCGCCGGGCGCGCCTTCGGGCGGCGGGTCGAACGCCTGGTTGAGCGCCGTCACGCTGGCGGAGAACGCGCCGCGATCCCAGTGCCGGCGGCGTCGCGCCAGGTTGTTGGCCTGCTCGATGGCCCGCAGGGCGGCTGCCGGGTGACCATGATCGTGCAGCGCGGCGGCCAGCGCGAAGCCGGTCGCGATCAGGTCGTCGTCGCTGTTGCGCCGGTCCTGCAGCGTCGCCTGCATGCTGGCGATGTCTTCCTCGCTGAACTGGCCGCTGCGCAGGTCGGCCAGGCCCCACCATGCCATGCCCGCGCCGGGGTTCTCGGCCAGCACGCGCCGATACTCGGCCGCGGCCTCGTCAGCACGACCCTGCATGCGCAGGATGTCGGCAAGCAGCGCACGTGCCTGCATGTGGCGCGGTTCCAGCTCTACGGCGCGTTGCAGCGCCGCGGTGGCCTCGTCGTTGCGCACCGAGCGCGTCAGCATCACGCCCAGGTTGTACCAGGCCATGCCCAGCGTCGGCTGCAGCTCGCAGCTGCGCCGCAGCGATTCGATTGCCGCGTCGTAATCGCCCGCCTGGCCTTGCAGGCTGCCCAGCGTGTTGTGGTAGACCGGGTCGTCGGGCCGCATGGCCATGGCGTCGCGCATGACGGCGATGGCGTCGCGGTGCTGACCGCGCATGCCGAGGATGCCGGCGTGCATGCGCAGGATTTCCGGATGGTGCGCCTCGTTGCGCTCGATGCCCGCCAATTGCCGCATCGCCTCCTCCACGCGTCCCGCGTCGAGCGACTCGCCCGCCGCGACGACGCGGCGGGCGGTGGTCGGGGTAAGTCCATCCAGCCGCGTTGCCATGCTTTCTCCACGATCCGGTTTGGGTGAGCCGTGGCCGAAGGCGCGTCCAGCGCAGTCCGGCTGCCACCATCGAGCGGCAATGAACGCGTATTATGCCCGTTTGGCTCCCGCCCCGTGCTGGCGCACGGCAGCACTCCAAGGCACTGTTCCATGGACATGACCCACCCGCTGACTCCCGAAGCCTGCCGCCGCGCCGCCCACGAGCGGTTGCAACGGCGTGACCCGGAAACGGCCGAGCAGTTCTTCCGTCACCTGCTGGAACTGCTGCCGCACGATGTCGAGGCGCTGAGTTTCCTGGCCAGCCGCCATTACGCGCGCGGCGAGCTGGTTCCGGCGAGGGATCTGTCATTGCACGCTGTCGCGCGGGAACCGGAGCGGGTCGACCTGTTGCAACTGCTGGGGGCAGTGCAACTGGCCAATGGCGATTTCGGCGACGCCGCCGGCACGCTGCAGCGCAGCCTGCAACTGGCGCCGCAGGCATTTGTCGCGCGGCTGCAGCTGGGCGTGGCCCAGGAACAGCTCGGGCGCGCGCACGATGCGCTGGTGACCTGGTACACCGCCATCCGCACGGCGCAGAACCAGGGCCGCTGGACGAACGACCAGACCACCGCACCGGCCGTGCGCGAGCTGGTGAAGTACGCCATCAACTACGTGAACCGCGAACGTCGCCGCTTGTTCAGCGAGGTGCTGGAGCCGCTGCGCGATCGTTACGGCGCGTCGGAGCTGACCCGCGTCGAGCAAAGCCTTTCGATCTATCTTGGCGAGCAGCCGGCGAACATCCCCGACGCCCGCCAGCAGCCGAAATTCCTCTACTTCGCCGGCGTGCCGAGCCAGCCCTACTACGAGCGCTCGCGTTTCCCGTGGCTGGAAGCGCTCGAGCAGGCAACCGGCGATATTCGGGGCGAACTGGAAGAGCAGCTGGGCGCAGCGCGCGATCTCGAACCCTTCCTGGGCACGTCCGCCGGCCCGGCGACCGGCGAGATGCTGAAGTCGTGGGGCAAGGACGATGCGGCGTGGGACGCGTACTTCTTCTACCGCCACGGCAAGCGCTACGACGACCATTGCGCGGCTTGCCCGATCACCGTCGGCATCCTCGACAGTTTGCCGCTGGTGCGCATCCGCGACCACGCGCCGGAGACGCTGTTCTCGGTGCTGCGCCCGGGCACGCACATCCTGCCGCATCGCGGGGTCACCAACACCCGGCTGGTCACCCATCTGCCGCTGATCGTGCCGGAGCATTGCGCCATCAACGTCGGTGGCCAGGAGCATGCCTGGCAGCCCGGCAAGTGCGTGACGTTCGACGACACCTTCCTGCACGAGGCATGGAACCGCAGCGGTGAAACCCGCGTGGTACTGATCCTGGACAGCTGGAACCCCGACCTGAGCGAGGCCGAGCGGGCCGCGGTGACCGACCTGGTCGAGGCGATCAGCGATTTCAACGACGCCAGCGCCCCGCCTGCACAAGCCTGATGGCGTCCGGCCGCCCGGGCCGGCGGAGAGCCGGCCGGGGTGGGCGAAGGCGTGCTTACTTCGCGCCGGGGAAGGTCAGGCTGAGTCCCTCGCCCTGCACGGTGGAAACCCAGTCGATCACGATGCCGCGCGCGCGCTGGGCGCTGGCGGGGTCGAAATGCACTTCCAGTCCGTTGGACTGCGTCACCACGTCGTGTTCGCCGGCCGGCGCCAGCTGGAAGCCGGCGCCGTGATCCGGACCGATCTCCAGGTGCAGGACCATGCCTTGCGCATTGGCCGTGCCCTGGCGGATCGCCTCGGCGGCGGCGTCGGTGATGGTGATTTCCGGCGGGGTGCGATCCGGTGCCGGCATGCCGAACACCGCATGCAGCTCGCCGCTGCGGTACATCTGGCTGATGATGTCGGCGCCGCCGATCAGCTCGCCGCCGACGTACAGCTGCGGGATCGTGGGCCACTCGCCGTAGAGCTTGATGCCCTCGCGGATCTCCGGGTCGTCCAGCACGTTGACCGTGTGGTACTCCGGCAGCAGCTCGTTGAGCGTGTTGGTTGCGGCGGCGGAGAAACCGCACATCGGCTGGTGGCGGTCGCCTTTCATGAACAGCACCACGCGGTGCTCCTTGAGCAGGCCTTCGATGCGTTCGCGGGTGGTGTTGTCCAGTGACATGCAGGGCTCCGGGGAAAGGGGCAAATGATACGCCGTGGAGATGACGGCGGGCAGCGAAGCTTTCAAGGTTGCCGCGACAACGCCGCACGCGCGGCTGGCGCGATCGCGTCTGCCCACAGCGCATATTGCTCCGCCGACGGATGCAGGCCATCCGCGGCGACCAGCTCGGGATGCCGGCGCGAGATCGGGGTGATGTCGACGAAGCGGACGCCGCGGCTTGCCGCCAGGCCGCGGGCACACGCGTTGAAATCGTCCAGTTCGCGGGCGGTCCGCGCCGCATCGCGGCCTTGTTCGCGGGCAAAGGGGGTGACGCCCCAATCGGGGATGGAGACCACCAGCGTCCGCGCGACGCACCCGCCGGCCAGCGCGATGGCGCGTTCGAGCAAGGCGGCGAACTGCGCCGCGTATTCATCGAGGCTGCGGCCGCGATACTGGTTGTTGACGCCGATCTGCAGGGTGACCAGATCGTAGGGCGGCGCCAGCGCGGCCTGGTCCATGCCTCGTGCCAGCTCGTCGGTGGTCCAGCCGGTGACGGCCACGAGGCATGGCTCGTCGACCGCCACGCCGCCGCGGCGCAGCTGCTGCGCCAGCACCGCGGGCCAGCACGCGTTCGCGGCCACGGCTTCGCCGACGGTGTAGGAATCGCCGAGCGCGAGGTGACGCAGCGGCGAGCGGGATGCGGGCATCGGCAAGCCTCAGGCCGCGATGACGGCGTTGTCCGCCTGTTCGCGCGCCATCCGCTGCAGCACCTGCTCGATCCGCACGAACACCTCGTGCAGCTGCGCGGGCGGCGGCAGCAGGGTCAGCCGGAAGTGGCGGCTGCGCGACACGTTGAAGCTGCTGCCGGGCACCACCAGCACCGACTCCTCTTCGAGCAGGCGCAGGGCGAAGGATTCGTCGTCGAACTGCGGGATGCGTTCGGCGCGCACCGCGGGGAACGCATACAACGCGCCGGCCGGCGCCACCAGGTCGAGGTGTTCGCTGGCGGCGACTCCCTGCAGCACCGCCGCGCGCGCCTCGTGCAGGCGCCCGCCCGGCGCGGTCAGGGCGCCGATCGTCGGCGCGTCCTGCAAGGCGGGCGGCACCGCCCACTGCGCGGTCACGTTGGCGCACAGGCGCAATGCGGCCAGCAGTTGCAGCGCGTCGCGATACACCGACGTTCCCGCGGGCGCGCCGGACAGGCTCATCCAGCCGACCCGATAGCCGCAGGCGCGATGCACCTTGCTGAGCCCGCCGAAGCTCAGGCAGGGCAGTTCGCCGGCGACTTCCGCCAGTGGCTGGAAGTGCGCGCCGTCGTAGAGGATCTCGTCGTAGATTTCATCGGCGAGCAGCAACAGGCCGTGCCGCGCTGCGACTTCGGCCAGCCGCTGCAGCAGCTCGCGCGGATAGACCGCGCCGGTCGGGTTGTTGGGGTTGATGAGTACCAGCGCGCGGGTGCGCGGGGTGACCAGCGCCTCCACCTCGTCCGGGTCGGGCAGGTGGCCGCGGCTGGCCGGGCAGCGGTAGTACTGCGGCCGTCCGCCGTTGAGGATGGTGGCCGCGCTCCACAGCGGGTAGTCCGGGCTCGGCAGCAGCACCTCGTCGCCGGGCTGCAGCAGAGCCCGCAAAGCCAGGTCGATCAGTTCGCTGACCCCATTGCCGATGAAGATGCGCTCGGGCTGCACGTGCCGCGCTCCGCGGCTGCGTTGCTGCGCGGCGATCGCCTCGCGCGCCGCTTCCAGTCCCTGCTCGTGGCCGTAGGCGTCGCTCTCGTGCAGGTGGCTGGCGATCGCCTCGCGCAGGTGCGCCGGCGCCTCGAAGCCGTAGCGGCCGGGGTTGCCGATATTCAGCTTGATGATGTCGCGTCCGGCGGATTCCAGCTCGCGGGCACGGCGGGTCAGCGCACCGCGGATCTCGTAGCGCACGTCTGCCAGGTGCGCACTGGGGATGATCGGAGCCAACGCCTGGGTTCCTTTGCGGGTGGGAAACGGCGCGAACGCCGGCGACGTGGATGCTAGCAGCGTGATGCAGTGCAGCGCGAGCCGATCGGCGGGCGCGACGCTGGCCATCGTCGGGCCGTGGCCGGGCAGGGCATAATCGCCCCACCATGCCAGGCAAGCCTCGCCATGAGTGATGTCGAAACGATCGAGCGGCTGCGGCATATCGGCTGGCGCGGCGACCGCCTGCCGGCCGGCGGCCTGCGCCTGGCGCGGGTGGTGGCGCAGCATCGCGCCGGTTATGAACTGCACGATGGCCACGCACTGTTCGGCGCGCAGCCGGACGGCCGCTTCCTCAAGCGCGGCATCGACCCCGCCGAGCGACCGGTGGTGGGCGATTTCGTGGAGGTGGCCGACGGCACGCCGCCGCACATCGTCAGCGTGGGAGCGCGCCGCAGCATGTTGTCGCGCGCCGCCGCGGGCGAGCGCTACGAGCGCCAGCTGATCGCCACCAATGTCGACTACGTGCTGGTGCTGACCGGGCTGGACGGCGACTTCAACCCCGCCCGCATCGAGCGCTACCTGTCGCTGACCGAAGGCTCCGGCGCGCAGCCGGTGGTGCTGCTGAGCAAGCTGGACAAGCACGAGGATGCGGCGGCGAAGGTCGCCGCGCTGCGCGCGCGCCTGCCGCAGGACACGCCGATCCATGCGCTCAACTGCAAGGACCCCGCCAGCGCGCAGGAGCTGGCGCGCTACCTGCAGCCGGGTGACAGCGCGGTGCTGGTGGGCTCCTCCGGCGCCGGCAAATCGACGTTGACGAATACCTTGTTCGGCACCGCGACCATGGCCACCGCCGCCGTGCGCAGCCACGACAGCCGCGGTCGCCACACCACCACCCACCGCGCGCTGCTGCAGTTGCCCTCGGGCGGTTGCCTGATCGACACCCCCGGCATGCGCGAGCTGAAACTGACCGGCGAGGAGCAGCTCGACCTGTTCGCCGACATCGAGGCGCTCGCCGAGCAGTGCCGCTTCGCCGATTGCGGCCACGGCAGCGAGCCCGGTTGCGCGGTGCAGGTGGCGCTGGACACCGGCGAGCTGGGCGCCGAGCGCTGGCGCAGTTATCTCAAGCTGCACGACGAGCGGGAGGAACAGGCTGCCACCCTCGAAGCGCGATTGCGCCGTCAGCGCGGCGGCCGCCCGCTGGAGCCGCCGCGCGGCCACCGCGTCAAGCGCGAGCGGGAGTAGTTCGATGGCGCGCGGGGGCAGCTCGGGAAGAATTCGCGCCGACGGTGCGCGGCGTGCCGGGGTCTCGCGATGAACGCGGCCATTGCACCGGAGCTGCAACGCTACGCGGCGCTGGACCAGCGCTTGCTGGCGGCGGTGCGCGGCATCCACATATTGCCCACGGTGGCGTGGCCCGCGTCGCTGGAAAACCGCATGATCGAGGCCTACGGCCAGGGCCGCTTCAGCCTGCCGGCGGTGTCCTACCAGGTGCCCGGACTGGCGGCGGCGCGCACCGAACTGGCGGCGATCGAGACGGCGGCGGTGGAGGTCGGCGCGGGCGATCCGCTGGGCGAGTACCTGCGCCGCACCGCCGAGTCCTGGCAGGTCGCCGCGCAGATGCTCGAAGCGGTGGGTACGGCCGGCGTGACCGCGCCGTCGATCGCGCTGTACGGCAAGCCGGACGACCGCATCCCCGGCAGCCAGCGCAGCAACCTGGATGCCGCGCGCTATTTCGTCGAGCTGTCCGACGAACTGGGTGCCGACCTGCTCGCCGACGACGGCGGCGACATCGACGCGGAGGTGCTGCGCGCGGCGCTGGCCGAGACGCTGGATGTCTTCTTCGGCGACGGCACGATCCGCGTCGAGGTCGATCCCGAGCTCACCGCCAAGGCCGCGGCCGGCGCCACCCGCATCCGCCTGCGCGGCGGCGCCACCTTCAGCCAGTACGACCACCACCAGTTGCTGGCGCACGAGGCCTTCGTGCATTCGCTGACCGCGCTGAACGGCCGGCGCCAGCCGTTGCTGGCGTCGCTGGGGCGCACCTCGCCGCGGGTCACCGCCACCCAGGAAGGGCTGGCGGTATTCGCCGAGCTGATGTCGGGGGCGATCGACATCGCCCGGCTGAAACGCATCAGCCTGCGCATCGTGGCGATCGACATGGCACTGGGCGGCGCCGATTTCGTCGAGGTCTATCGCTACTTCCATGCGCGCGGGCAGAGCGTGGCCGACAGCTTCCACTCGGCGCAGCGGGTGTTCCGTGGCGTGCCGCCGGGCGGCGGCGCGGTGTTCGCCAAGGACAACGTCTACCTGTCCGGCCTGCTCACCGTGCACACGTTCTTCCGCTGGGCCCTGCGCCAGCGCCGGCTGGATCTGCTGCGCTATCTGTTCGCCGGCAAGCTGGCGCTGCACGACGTGATCAGCCTGCAGCCGCATTTCGCCTCCGGCGCGATCGTGCCGCCGCGCTGGCTGCCGCCATGGATGCAGCACGTGCACGGGCTGGCCGGAAAGCTGGCGTTCTCGGTGTTCATCAACGGCATCCACATGGATCGGGTGCGCGAGGACGACCTGCTGCCGGGCGCGTGAGGGCGCCGGGCGTGGGCCAGCGACGCAGGCCCAGGTGCTAACATTCTCGCCAGCCATCCGCGCTCGCGCGATGGCGCCCACTCACTGGAAAAAAGCCCCTCCCATGGCCCTCCCCGAAGAACTGCGCCTCGCCGCGCTGGAGTATCACCGTCATCCGCGGCCGGGCAAGATCAAGATCACCCCGACCACCGCCCTGCTGACCCAGCGCGACCTGTCGCTGGCGTATTCGCCGGGCGTGGCGGCGGCGTGCGACGCGATCGTCGAGGACCCCGCGACGGCGGCGGAGTACACCGTACGCTCCAACCTGGTGGCGGTGATCACCAACGGCACCGCGGTGCTTGGTCTGGGCGACATCGGGCCGCTGGCGGCCAAGCCGGTGATGGAAGGCAAGGGCATCCTGTTCCAGAAGTTCGCCGGCATCGACGTGTTCGACATCGAGATCGACGAGAACGACCCGGACAAGCTGGTCGAGATCATCGCCAGCCTGGAGCCCACCTTCGGCGGCATCAACCTGGAGGACATCAAGGCGCCGGAGTGCTTCATCGTCGAGCGCAAGCTGCGCGAGCGGATGAAGATCCCGGTGTTCCACGACGACCAGCACGGCACCGCGATCATCGTCGGCGCCGCCCTGGTCAATGCGCTGGAGGTGGTCGGCAAGAACATCGCGGACATCAAGCTCGCCACCACCGGCGCCGGTGCAGCCGGCATCGCCTGCCTCGACATGCTGGTGGCGCTGGGCGTGCGGCCGGAGAACATCCTCGCGTTCGACCGCGAGGGCGTGATCCACACCGGCCGCAGCAACCTCGACCCGGACAAGGCGCGCTACGCGCGCGACACGCCCAAGCGCAGCCTGGCCGAGATCGTGGCGGGGGCGGACGTGTTCCTGGGCCTGTCCGCCGGCGGCATCCTCAAGCCGGAGATGGTCGCCACGATGGCCGAGCGCCCGGTGATCCTGGCGCTGGCCAACCCGAACCCCGAGATCACCCCGGAAGACGCCAAGGCGGTGCGGCCGGACTGCATCATCGCCACCGGCCGTTCGGATTATCCGAACCAGGTCAACAACGCGCTGTGCTTCCCCTACATCTTCCGCGGTGCGCTGGACGTGGGCGCCACCGTGATCAACGAGGCGATGAAGACCGCCTGCGTGCGCGCGATCGCCGCGCTGGCACGCATGGAGGCCTCCGACCTGGGCAGTGCCTACGGCGGCGAGATCCCCTGTTTCGGCCCGGAATACCTGATCCCGCGCCCGTTCGACCGGCGCCTGCTGGTGATGCTGGCGCCCGCGGTGGCGCAGGCCGCGATGGATTCGGGCGTGGCCACCCGGCCGATCGTGGACATGGACGCCTACAAGGAGAAACTCGGCCAGTTCATCTACCGCACCGGCCTGCTGATGAAGCCGGTGTACGAGCGCGCCCGCGCCGATCCCAAGCGGGTGGTGTACGCCGAGGGCGAGGAGGAGATCGTGCTGCGCGCGGTGCAGACGGTGATCGACGAGCGCATCGCGCGGCCGATCCTGATCGGCCGCCCGGACGTGATCGACACGCGCATCCAGCGGCTGGGCCTGCGCATGCGCGCCGGCGTGGATTTCGAGCTGACCAACATCCACGACGACCCGCGCTTCAACGACTACTGGCAGCAGTACCACGCCATGACCGAACGGCGCGGGGTCAGCCCGGCGGCGGCGAAGAACCTGCTGCGCTCGCGGCCGACCCTGATCGCCGCGATGATGGTCGAACGCGGCGAGGCGGACGCCATGATCTGCGGCATCGTGGGTCGCTACCACAAGAAACTCGGCTACCTGCGCAGCGTGTTCGGGCTCGACCCGGGCGTGTCGTGCACCTCGGCGATGAGCGGCGTGATCAACGACAAGGGCGCGTGGTTCTTCCTCGACACCCACGTGCAGGTCGATCCCACCGCCGAGCAGATCGCCGAGGCGACGCTGCAGGCCTGCTACCGGCTGAAGAACTTCGGCATCGAGCCCAAGGTGGCGCTGCTCTCGCACTCCAACTACGGCAGCCACGACAACCCCAGCGCGGCGAAGATGCGCAAGGCCTGGCAGATCCTCAAGGCGCGCGCGCCCAAGCTGGACATGGACGGCGAGATGCAGGCCGACACCGCCTGGGACGAGGCGCTGCGCCAGCGCATGTTCCCGCACACCACGCTCAGCGGTCGCGCCAACCTGTTCGTGATGCCGAACCTGGACGCGGCCAACATCGCCTACAACATCGTGCGGGTGATGACCGACGGCGTCTCGATCGGGCCGATCCTGATGGGCGTCAACCGCTCCGCGCACATCCTCACGCCAGCCTCCACCGTGCGCCGCATCGTCAACATGACCGCGGTGGCCGCGGTCGATGCGCAGATCCGCGCCGCGCAGGGCAGCCGGCGCGGTTGATCGGAACACACCACCACCGGCAGGGACGCAGCGCATGGCACGCAGTTTGACGGGCGGCATGATGGAGCAACTGCGCCAGATGGCGAAACGCATCGCGCCGTTGTACTGGCTCGTCGGTGCCGCGAGGTACGCGCAGTTCCGCCTGCAGCTGGCGCGGGCGAACTGGACGGACCCCGGCGTGCCGGTGCTGGGCCTCCCGCCGCCCATGCTGCGCTACCGGGTGCACCGCGCTTTCGATTCGGCCAGCTACCTGGCCAATGGCCGCCGCATCGCGCGCTGCCTGCTCGACACGCTGGCCGCGCATGGCGTGGTGCCGGAGCGCCTGGTCGTGCTGGACTTTGCCTGCGGGCCGGGCCGGGTCATCGGCGAACTGGCGGCTGCCGCCAGTTCCTGCGACATGCACGGCTCGGACATCGACGCGGAGGCCATCGACTGGGCGCGGAAAAATCTTTCCGCCGTGGCCCGGTTCGCGACCAACAGCCCGGCCACGCCGACGGCTTATGCCAGCGGGATGTTCGACGTTATCTACAGCGTGTCGCTGTTCACCCATTTGGATGCGCCGGCGCAGGACGAGTGGCTCGCCGAAATGGCGCGACTGCTGAAACCCGGTGGCCTGCTGCTCGCCACCACCCACGGCCGTTCCGCCACCGGCAGCTGCACCGCGGCGGAACTCGCCACGCTGGCGCGCGACGGGTTCGCCTATCGCACTGACCGCAAGGGTCGTTTCAAGGTTGACGGCCTGCCCGATTTCTACCAGACCACGTTCCACACCGTGGACTATGTGCGCCGGCACTGGGCACGCCATCTTGTCGTGGTCGAGCACATCGAAGGCGGCCTGAACGGAAACCAGGACATCGTCGTGCTGCGCAAGCCCGTGCTGTCCCCATGCGGCGCGCAACCGCCCGTGCAGGCCGGCTAGCCGTCCCTCTCCCGCGGGAAACCGCCTTCGCCGGCTGATGCCGGCGCCATTGGCAGGCATCCGGGCAAACAACTAAACTCATGTGTTGTCGCGCCGCGGCCCCGGCGGCGCGAACCTTTTGCAGGCACACCCCACGGTGCCGTGGAGAACCCCGATGGACCAGCTCGACGAAATCCTGGACCAGGATCTTGACCCCACCGAAACCCGCGAGTGGATCGATTCGCTCGATGCGGTGATACAGCACGACGGTACCGAGCGCGCGCATTACCTGCTGGAGAAGATGGTCGACACCACCCGTCGCTCGGGTGGCTACCTGCCGTTCAACCCGACCACCGAATACGTCAACACGATCCCGCCCGGGATGGAGGCCAAGAGCCCCGGCGATGCGGCGATGGAGTGGCGCATCCGCTGCCTGATCCGCTGGAACGCGATGGCGATGGTGGTGCGTGCCAACCGCCGGCCCGGTTCGCTGGGCGGCCACATCGCCAGCTTCGCCTCCTCGGCCACGCTGTACGACGTGGGCTTCAACCATTTCTGGCGCGCCCCCAGCGTCGACCACCCCGGCGACCTGATCGGCTACCAGGGCCACATCAGCCCCGGCATCTATGCGCGCTCCTTCCTCGAAGGCCGCATCAGTGAGGAGCGGCTCGACCTGTTCCGCGCCGACGTGGTCGGCGGCGAGCAGTCGCTCACCTCCTATCCGCACCCGTGGCTGATGCCGGACTACTGGCAGGTGCCCACCGTGTCGATGGGGCTGGGTCCGATCCAGGCGATCTACCAGGCGCAGTTCTTCCGCTACCTGGAGAACCGCGGCCTGATACCCAAGACCGACCGCAAGATATGGTGCTTCCTCGGCGACGGCGAAGTGGACGAGCCGGAATCGCTGGGCGCGATCTCGCTGGCCGGCCGCGAAGGCCTGGACAACCTGATCTTCGTGATCAACTGCAACCTGCAGCGGCTGGACGGCCCGGTGCGCGGCAACGGCAAGATCATCCAGGAGCTGGAGGGCGTGTTCCGCGGCGCCGGCTGGAACGCCATCAAGGTGATCTGGGGCAGCTACTGGGATGCGCTGCTGGCGCGTGACAAGGACGGCACGCTGCGCAAGCTGATGATGGAAACCGTGGACGGCGAATACCAGGCCTGCAAGGCCTTCGGCGGCGCCTACACGCGCGAGCATTTCTTCGGCAAGTACCCGCAGACCCGCGAGATGGTGGCCAACTTCAGCGATGACGACGTCTGGCGCCTGAATCGCGGCGGCCACGATCCGCACAAGGTCTACGCCGCCTACCACGCGGCGGTGAACACCAAGGGCATGCCCACGGTGATCCTGGCCAAGACGGTGAAGGGTTACGGCATGGGCATCGGCTCGGGCGAGGCGGAGAACCCCACCCATCAGCAGAAGAAGATGACCGGCGATGCCGTGCGCACGTTCCGCGATCGTTTCCAGATTCCGGTGCCCGACGACAAGCTGGACAGCGTGCCGTACTACCACCCCGGCCCGAACTCGCCGGAGGTGGAATACATGCTGGAACGCCGTCGCGCGCTGGGCGGCTTCCTGCCGCAGCGCCGCCGCCGCACCGACGTGCCGTGCAAGGCGCCGGAGTTGTCCGCGTTCGAGCAGATCACCAAGGGCAGCGGCGAGCGCGAGATCTCCAACACCATGGCGCTGGTGCGCGGCATGAACCTGTTGCTGCGCGACAAGCAGCTCGGCCCGCGCGTGGTGCCGATCGTGGCCGACGAGGCGCGCACCTTCGGCATGGAGGGCATGTTCCGGCAGATCGGCATCTACGCGCCGTTCGGCCAGAAGTATCGTCCGCAGGATGCCGACCAGCTGCTGTACTACCGCGAGGCGCAGGACGGCCAGGTGCTGCAGGAAGGCATCTCCGAGGCTGGCGGCGTGTCGGCGTGGATCGCGGCGGGCACCAGCTATTCGCTGTCCAACCAGCCGATGCTGCCGTTCTTCATCTACTACTCGTTCTTCGGCTTCCGGCGCATCGGCGACCTGATCTGGGCCGCTGGCGACCAGCGCGCGCGCGGCTTCCTGGTCGGCGCCACCGCCGGCGCCAGTTTCCCCGGCGAAGGCCTGCAGCATTCGGACTGTGCCTCGCACCTGATGGCCGGCACCTTCCCCAACTGCCGCGCCTACGACCCGACCTGGTCGTACGAGGTGGCGGTGTTGCTGCACCACGGCGTCAAGGAGATGTACGAAGAGCAGCAGGACGTCTTCTATTACATCACCACCACCAACGAGAACTATGTCCACCCGGACATGCCCGAGGGCTGCTACGACGGCATCGTCAAGGGCATGTATCTGTTCCGGGACTCGGGATTGGGGAATCGGGATTCAGGCAAGGGCAAGAGCAAGGGCAAGAACGGCGCGCCGTGCGTGCAGCTGATGGCGGCGGGCGGTTCGCTGATCGAGGCGATTGCGGCGGCCGAGCTGCTGGATGCCGACTTCGGCGTGAAGGCCGACATCTGGTCCTGCCCCAGCTTCAGCGAACTGTCGCGCGACGGCTTCGACTGCGAGCGCTGGAACCGCCTGCATCCGGAAGCGAAGCAGCGCGTGCCGCACGTCACCGCCAACCTGGCCGGGCGCGACGGCCCGGTGATCGCCGCCAGCGAATACGTGCGCGGCGTGGTCGACCAGGTGCGCGCTTTCGTGCCCGAGGGTCGCTCGTTCACCGCCCTGGGCGCCGACGGCTATGGTCGCTCCGATACCCGCGAGCACCTGCGCGAGTTCTTCGAGATCAGCCGCTACTGGATCGCCCACGCCGCGCTGGCCGCGCTGGCAAAGGAAGGCAAGGTCAACGCCAAGGACGTCAGCCGCGCGATCAAGGAGTACAAGCTCGATCCGGACAAGCCCAATCCGCTGACCGTGTGATCGCCCGCGATACGGGCCGGGGAAGCCGCCTTTCGGGGCGGCTTTTTCTTGCGCGCTATTTCGCCAGCGCCTGCTGGATCGCTTCCAGTGCGTGGCCGCGGGTCTCGATGCCGCGACGGGCGAGCATCGCCGCGGCGACCGCCATCGGCAGCGCGATCAGCAGCGCCGACAGCGCGAAATGCTCGAACAACCCGGCCACGCCGACCACCGCGCCGAGGATGCCGCCGAACTTCGAGCCGCCGGCGATCAGCCCGGCACCGCTGCTGCGCAGGTGCGCGGGATAGATCTCCGCCGCGTACGGGATCAGCGTGGCGATCACCCCGCTGATGCTCAGCAGCAACAGCACCGTGGCGGTGGTGGTCAGCGCCGGCGAGCGCAACTGCATGGCCCCAATCATGCAGAACAGCAGCAGCGCCGCGGCCGTCAGCGCGATGAACAGCACCAGCGTGCGGATGCTGCTCCAGCGCTGGTAGCCCCACACCACCAGGCCGATGCCGGGCAGGGCGAGGATCGCCGAGCGCGCCAGCAGCGCCGCGCTGGCCTGGGCGTCGAGGCCCAGCGTGACCAGGTTCGCCGGCAGCCACAGCAGGAAGCCGAAGTTGGCCAGGCCCCAGGCGACGGCGCAGGTCAGCAGGCCCCAGGTGATCGCCGCGTGGCGGCCACGCAGCAACTGGCGCATGCCGACGCGCGCCGCGATCGTCGGCGCGACGACCACGCCGGCACTCAAGGCGTCGGTCGATGCCGCCTGGCCCGAGAAGCGGCGCAGCACCGCGCGCGCCTGGTCCTCCAGGCCACTCAGCGCGAGAAAGCGCGGCGACTCGGGAATGTAGCGGTTGAGCAGCACGATCAGCGCACCGGTGGGCAGGTTCAGCAGCCACAGCGAGCGCCAGCTGTAGGTCGGCTCGAACAGCGTCGCCGCGCCGGAAGCGAGCAGGTAGCCGGCCGAGGTGCCGACGCCGCCGAGCGCCACCAGCAACCAGCCGCGATGGCGGGTGGGGATGGTCTCGGCCATCAGGGTGAAGGTGATCGGCAACATGCCGCCGGCGGCGGCGCCCATCATGAAGCACATCACCAGGTTGCCGCCGAACGCCGGCATCGCGCCGCAGATGGCCGTGCCCATGAACATCAGCGCCGACAGCAGGATCGCCGCGCGGCGGCCGAACAGATCGCCCAGCCGGCCCCACACCACCGAGCCGACCACGGTGCCGGTCAGCGCCGACAAGGCCAGGAAGCCCGCGGTGGAACCGCTGATGCCGTACTCGGCCGCCATGCCCGGCATCGCGAAGCCGATCGTGGCCGGCTTCATCACGTCCACCGCCAGCGCGACGGTGAGCACGCCGACCAGCTTCCAGTGCTCGCGGTTGAGCGGCACGTTGTCGGCGACGTGGAACGACACCGCGCCGCGATCCGGATGGGCGGTGCGGCGCATCTGCTCCATCCGCGGCATCAGCCCGTAGGCCGCCAGCAGCACGCCCAGCGGCACCAGCGCCATGCCGGCGAGCATCAGGCCGTCCATCGGCATGCCGGCGAGCCGGTAGTGCATCGGCGCGGCCATCGCCAGCATCGGCAGATGCGCCAGCACGCCGGCGATCACCGCGGCACAGCCAAGCCAGAATGCGACCGGGTGATGGAAAGTGAGATCGGTGCGAGCCATGCGACGACCGCCGGAAGGGCAAGTCGCAGCTTAGCAGCGACTCGGCGGCATGCCGCCACGACGCCGGCCATTACCGGTGCCGGGGCGGCTTGCGCGTGGTTCAGTGGTTCATTCGTCGTCGCTGCGGAATGCGCGACGCAACAGCAGGAACGCGCCGATGGTGCCGGCGATGATCGCGACCGTGGCCACCGGATGCCGCTGCACCTGGCGGCGTGCGCGGCGATAGCGGTAGTTCGCCTCGTCGGCGAGATCGCCGGCGACGCGCGTCAATTGCCGCCGGTAGTCGCTGCCGCGGTCGGAGAAGCGGTCGCGGATGCGCTGGCCGTGCCGGAACAGGCCACGCATCGCGCTGCCGGCGCCGTCGGCGTATTCGTGCGCACGGTCGCCGGCACGCTCGGCGGCGACCTCCGCGGCATCGCGAAGATGCTGCTCGATTTCCCGGTGATGCATGGCGGTCTCCTTCAGGTACAGCGGGAACGCCAATCTGCCTGTGGCGCCGTGACCACCGCGTAAAACCAGGTCGCCGTGACCATCGCGCCGTTCAGCCGCCGAGCCGATACTCGCCGCCGCGCTGCAGCGCGCGCTGGTAGGCGGGCCGCGCATGGATGCGCTGCAGGAAGGCGGACAGCCGCGGATGACGTGCATCCAGCCCGCCGCGCGCAGCGAAGGCTTCCAGCGGAAAACTCAGCTGGATGTCCGCCACGCTGAAGCGGTCGCCGACGAACCAGTCGCGCTGGCCCAGCTCGCCTTCCAAGTAGTCGAGATGGAGTTTCAGTTGCGGATCGACGAAACCGCGCTGCGCCGTGCGCGCGATGCGCTTCGCCACCGGCCTGGTGTAGAACGGCATCGGCGCCGCCTCGACGCGCCGGAACACCAGCTTGAGCAGCAGCGGCGGCATCGCCGACCCTTCGGCGTAATGCAGCCAGTAGTTGCAGCGCAGCCGTTCGGGCGTGCCGTGCGCGGGAATCAGCGTGCCGGCGCCGTGGCGATCGGCCAGGTACTCGACGATCGCGCCGGATTCGGCCAGCGTGAGTTCGCCGTCCGTGATGACGGGCGACTTGCCCAGCGGGTGCACCGCGCGCAGCTCCGCCGGGGCCAGCATGGTCCCGGGATCGCGCAGGTAACGCTTGATCTCGTATGGCAGGCCGAGCTCTTCCAGCAGCCACAGGATGCGCTGCGAGCGCGAGTTGTCGAGATGATGGACGGTGATCACCCGTGCATCAGAACGTACCGCACCGCCAGCTGCAAGCTCGGGGTTCCGGCACCGCGATCCGCGACAGCCCCGACCCCCCGCGTTCGTCGGATGCCTCCGCCGTCACCACGTACGTCGCGCCCTTGTTCAGTGCGTGCAGTTCCAGCCGCGTCGGCGGGCCCGCGAAGCGCTGATTCGTCTGGTGCTGGCGATCCGCGGAGATCTCCCGGCTCGCGATCAGTAGATCTCGCCCACGCAGCAGCGCAGGCTGCCGCCGGCCTTCTCGATCTCGCCCAGTTCCACTGCGCCGATGGTGAAGCCGTAACCGGCCAGCGCCGCGCGCTGTGCGCCGGTGAGCGAGACGGCGGCGCGGGCGCTCATCCACACGCGCTCGTCGGAGAGCGTGATGGCGTTGCCGGCGAACGCCTGCTTCTGTGCCGGCGTCAGCCAGATCGCGCGATCGCCATACGCCGTGGCGATCGCCTGTGCCGCGGCCGGATCGCGGAAGCCATCGGCCGCGATGATCGCCGCGCGGCTGGCGAGCAGAGTCAGCAACACGTTGGTGTGGTATTCGGCGTCGGCCAGCTCGAAACAGTAGGTCAGGCGCAAGTCGAAAGCCTTGTGCATGGCTTGCGCGCCAGCCATGTCGCAGCGTTCGCTGAGGCCGCAGTAGCCGACGCCGCGGGCGCGGTCGATGACCAGCGAGCCGGTCAGTTCGGCGACCAGGCCCTCGCAGCCGGACAGGTCGATCTCGTCATAGCCCAGCACCTCGCCGAAGAAGGCGCGGATGTCGTGGCGTTCGGCCTCGCGCTGGCGCACCGGATGGCGCATGCGGCCGACGATCAGCCGCCCCGGCGCGGTGGCGAACACATTGTTGGGGAACACCGCGTCAGGCGTTGCCGGATCGCCGGGGAAGGTGATCACCGGCACATCCGCGCGCAGTGCCTGCGCCAGCGCTCCGTGCTGGGCCAGCGCCTTGAGCGGGTCGACCGCCAGGTTCATGTCCATGTAGCGGTTGTCGCGTGCCGATTCCGCCGCCAGGGCGAACTCTGCCGGGGCCACCAGATAGGCGGCGCGCGCCGTGGCGGCGGCGCCGTCCCGTGGCGCGAGTGTGGCGAAGGCGTGCAGGAATTCGCTGGGCGACGTGGTGATCAACGGGACGGCTCCATGGGTTCTCGCGGGCTGGCAGCATATCCGTTCCCGTCCCCGGGCGCGCTTCGTTGACGCGCCCTTGCCACGGGCGCGGATAGGGTCGGGCTTCCACTGGTCAGTGAGGGCTGTCGCATGGGCCAAAACGCACCCAGCGTCCTCGTCCGCGAGGACGACATCGATCGACTGGAGGCACTGGTGCACCAGCTGCCTGCCAATGGCCACGTGGTGCTGTTGCTGAGCGATGGCAGCAGTTGCGACGGCGTGGTCAGCATGCGGCCCAGCGTGCAGGTGTTTCGCGACCCGCAGGGCCGCGAAGGCATCAACGCCGAGGTGCAGCTGGAGCGCCCGGATGTTCCGACGTGGCACCAGCGGGTATGGCTGGATCGGATCAGGCGGGTGGAGCACGTCGATTCGATCATGGCCAGCGAGAGCTGAAAGCATCCCGCGCGGTTGCACCGCGACCGCGGATCGTTCCAAGCTAGCCGCTGCCCTTCGCCTGGTATGCCGTCGATGAATCGCGTCCTGCTCCGTTGTGCCCCGCTGGTTTTCTGCGCCGTGCTGTTCGCCGGCTGTTCGCAAGGCCCGGGCACGCCCGAGCTCACCGCGCAACAGCAGAAAGCCGCGGCCGATGCCGCCACCGCGGCGCGCAACCTCGACACCTATCGCCAGTTGCTGAAACTGCACAACGACGAGATGGTGGTGACGATGGGCAAGGACATCGTGCAACGCTTCCCGCACAGCGATGCGGCGAAGGAAGTGATGCAGACGTTGCCCGCGATCGAGAAGCGCTACAAGGAAAACAGCGAAAAGAACCGGCTGGCCGCGCTGTGGACCTACCAGGTCGCGCCGATGGCCGGCGGCACGCAATCGACCGCCAGCATCTACAGCCAGGGCGACGACGGCGAGCCGGTGCGGCTGGTGCTGCGCCGGCATACCAGCTGGGGCCAGAGTGCCTTCCTCTATGGCAGCAAGCCCGGCTTCGTGTGCCGCGGCAACTGCACCATCACCGGCCAGGCCGACGGCAAGCCGGTGCGGATCAAGGCATTCGCCCCCGACGGCGGCGAACCGGCGCTGATGATCCGCGACGACAAGGCCTTCATCGCGCTGCTGGAGAAGACCCGCAAGCTGCAGCTGGACGTCACCCAGGTGGAGGGCACCAGGGATCGTCACCTGGTCTACGAAGTCGGCGGTTTCGACCCTGCCAGGTGGCAGCCGGTGCGCAAGGCGGGCAGGCGCTGAGCGTCGCGCGGTACACGTCACTGCGGGTTGGCGCGTTGTCCGTGATGTCTTTCCGTGGAGGATTCGCCATGTCCACTGTTCGTTCCTGCCTCGTTTTCGCGCTGGTTGCCGTGCTGGCCGCCTGCTCCAGCGTGCCCCTGGCGCAGCGCGAACGGCAGCGCGAGGCGGCATACGCCAGCGCGGCCGGTGCGCCGGTGCGCAGTTTCCATTTCTTCACCCTGTGGTCGTGGGAGCCGCTCGGCGACCACCAGGTGGTGGTCTACACCCGGCCGAGTCAGGCCTGGCTGCTCGACCTCGACGGCCCCTGCCAGAACCTGCCGTTCACGCAGGCGATCGGCCTTACCTCCAGTTCCGGCACCGTGTTCAGCCGCTTCGACAAGGTGCTGACCGGCGGGCCGTACGCGCCCTGCGTGATCTCGCAGATCCGGCCGATCGACGTCAGGCAACTGCACATCGCGCAGGAGACGCAGCGCCAGATCGACGCCAAACCGCGCGAGACGCCGGCGGCCGACCACTGAGAAAACCGCTGCCGTCAGCGCACGATCGTCACCGGCACGTGCGCGCGCGCCAGCACGTTGCCCGAAACCGAGCCCAGCAGCCAGCGCGCCAGTGCACCGCGTTCGGTGTGGCCGATCACGATGTGATCCACGCCGTGCTCGTCGACCTGGCTGAGCAGCACGTCGCCGGGGCTGCCGTGGGTCAGCTCGATGTCCACCAGCTGGGCCGAGTCCGGCACGATCGTGGCCAGTTCGGCCAGCAGTTCCTGCGCACGCTGGGTGCCGGAGTCGGCCATCATCAGCGCGCAGGCGTCGGCGCCGCCTTCGCTGACCTGCAGCACCCACACCACGCGCACGCGGCCGCCGGTGCAGCGGGCCAGCTCGACCGCGAACCGGAATGCCCGTTGCGACGCATCCGAGCCGTCGTAACCCACCAGGGAATACTTGATCATCTCGATCTCCTTGCGCTGCGAGGCCCACCCTACGGCGAGCGCACGCCGCGAGGCAACCGTCACGCCGCGGTGCGCCTGCAGATGAACGGTGGTTCATGACCCTGCACGCGATTGTCACGCCGCGATGCACACGATTCGCACGTCGTTGCCGCAGCGCAACGAGCGGGCGGCCGCCGTGGCCAGAGTTCGGTGCCGCCTTCCATCCCTGCATTACAAGGAGCAAAGTCCATGATCAAGTCCACCTTTGGAATGGCCGCCCTGGTGCTGGCCTGCGCCGGCGCGATGACCGTGCTGCCGGCCGGCAACGCCCATGCCGCCGACGCCAGCGTGAAATGCGACATGGTCTACAACCTGTCCGGCTGGTCGTTGCTGTACAAGCACGCCGAAGGCACCGGCAGCGTCACCTGTGACAACGGCCAGCACGCCAACGTCAAGATCACCGTGGTCGGCGGCGGTCTCACCGCGGGCAAGTACCGCATCAACAACGGCAAGGGCGAGATCAGCAACGTGCACGGCATCGCCGATGTCTTTGGCGACTACGCCCAGGCCGGCGCCGAGGCCGGCGTGGTGAAGAGCTCGCAGGCGCAGGTGCTGACCAAGGGCACCGTCTCGCTGGCGCTGGCCGGTACCGGCGAGGGCGTCAACCTGGGCGTCTCGGTGGGCAAGTTCACCATCAGTCGTCCCTGATCGTTTCCGCCAGGAAAGCCGCGAGGGCGCCCGTCGGGCGCCTTCGTCTTTTCAGCGGCGCTACACTGCGCAGGTCGCCCCGTTTTTCGTCGTGGAGAAACCGCCATGCGCCGCCTCGCCCGCCTCGTCATCCTGTCGCTGTTGTGCGCATTCGCGGCTCCGGTGTTTGCCGCCGGCCCGCAGGTCGGCCAGGCCGCCCCGGCGTTTCGCCTGCAGGACCAGGCCGGCCATTGGCGCAGCCCGGCCGACTACCACGGCCACTGGCTGGTGCTGTACTTCTATCCCAAGGATTTCACCCCCGGCTGCACCACCGAGGTATGCACTTTCCGCGACGACATCGCCAAGCTGCGCCAGGCCGGTGCCGACGTGGTCGGCGTGAGCCTGGATGACGTCAAGTCCCACGCCGAGTTCGCCGAGAAATACCACGTGCCATTCCCGCTGCTGTCCGACGCCGAGCGCACGGTCGCCACCGCCTATGGCGTGCTGACCTCGCGCATGGGCATGCACTACGCCAGGCGCACCACCTTCCTGATCGATCCGCAGGGCCACATCGCCAAGGTCTACACCGACGTCGACCCGGAGAAGAACTCCGCCCAGGTGCTGGCCGACCTGGCCACGCTGAAGGCGGCATCCTGATGCCGGTGGCGATGCGCGCGGAGCCGCTGTCGCGCGGTCGCCGGTTCATGCTGTGGCGTGTGCTGGTGTGGCTGTTGCTGCTGCTGGCGGCGTTCGGTTGCGTGCAGTATCTCAGCCACGCGCAACTGCTGTGGAGCCAGCGCCACGCCTACGCCGCCGACAGCGCCGCCCTGCGCACGCTGCACCGGCTGCTGGCCTGGGATATCGCCTACCTGCTGGCCGCTTTCACGTTGATCGTGCTGTGCGCCGGCTGCATCCTGCGCCAGGCCTGGGCGCGCCCGGCGATGCGCGTGGCCGCCGCGGTACTGGCGCTGTGGATGCTGGCCAGCGGCGGCGCCATGCTGGCGCAATGGCCGCAGCTGCTGCAGGCCAGCCGCGACGCCCTGGGCCAACTGCACGACCAGGCCGCCCTGCAACAAGCCGTGCTGCACGCGCGCCGCAGCTACCTGCTGGCGCTGGTGCTGAAAGGCCTCGCCGTGCCGGTGCTGCTGTGGCTGAGCTGGCGGCTAGGCACGCCGGCGGTGCGCATGCAGTTTCACGCGCGGCGCTGAGAAGTCCGGCTGCGCAAAAGCCACGGAAGCATCTTCGGGCGAAACAGGCTGCCCGACAGCCAGGGGGAGAAACAATGAAGCGCTGCATGCTTGTCTTGTGCTGCATGATGTTGGCTGGCGTGGCCTTTGCGAACGGGCGCGACGACCTGCGCGACCGCGTGCAGGCGAGCATGCTGGTCACCGGCACGATCGAAGTCGCGCCGGACGGCAGTGTCGTGACATACACGGTCGATCACCCGGACAAGCTGCCACCGGTGGTGAAGGACTTGCTTGCCAGGGCCGTCCCGGCGTGGAGGTTCGAACCGGTGACGCGTGACGGCAAGGCGGTCGGAGCCAAGGCACCGATGGGGCTGCGCGTCGTGGCGAAGCCGGTGGGTCATGGCGGCTACGCCCTTGCCGTGGCCAGCAGCTGGTTCGGGCATTTGAACGACGAAGGCAGGCACGAGGCCGCGGCGGACGACTTCACGTACAAGCATCGGTTGTCGGTCGCGTACCCTTCCGATGCGGCGAGCGCCGGCGTATCCGGCACGGTGTATGCGCTGCTGAAAGTGGGCCGCGACGGCAAGGTCATCGACGCGGCGGCGGAGCAGGTGAATCTCCGCATTCGTGCCAGCGAGAGGGACATGGCGACATGGCGGAAAAAGCTGGCGGATGCTGCCTTGCGTGCCCTGCGACGCTACACATTCCATGTCCCCACGACGGGCCCGGATGCCGCCGAACCTTATTGGCTGGCCCGCGTCCCCGTGGATTTCGCCCTCCATGGATTCCATGCGCCGAAAGTTGCGCGGAAAGCGGATTACGGCCAATGGCAGCCCTACGTCCCGGGCCCGCTGCAGGAGCCGGACTGGGCCGACAAGCGCCGTCTCGCGGGGAGCCCGGATGCCACGCCCGAGGATGGGTCGCTGCTCGCCGACATGTCATTGCACCTGCTTGCACCGCTCGGTGGCAGCTGACCCGTTGCGCGGCGTGCGAGGCGTGCTGGCGAAGGCGCCTGAGCGGCGCGGTATTCCGTTCAGCACGGGTTGGCGGGTAGCTCGGTATCCATGCAGGTTGTCGTTTAAGGAAGATTGCCGATGCGCGTCCTGCTTTCAGCAGTGATCGCTGCCGCCGTGCTGGCGGCGATGCCCGTGCAGGCGCAGGACCTGGCGGCGACCTGCCACGCCAGCAGCAGCTATGACGTGACCCTGCAGCCGCAAGGCGTGCTGTTCGACCGCTCCACGCCGGCGCCGACGCGGGTGGAGCTGCACGACGGCAGCCTGCGCACGGATGGCGTGGCGGTGGTGTTGACGCCGCCGCAGCAGGATCGGCTCAGCGTGTTCCAGCGCGACCTGCAGGCGCTGGCGCCGCGGGTCCGCCAGGTGGCGCAGAGCGGCGTGGACATGGCGGCGCAGGCGTTGCGCGAGGAAGTGGCCGGGCTGGGCTTGGCGGCGGCGACCCGGGCCGAGTTCGACCGCCGGCTGGCCGCGCACGCGAGCGAACTGAAACAGCGCATCGCGCGCAGCCAGAGCACGCACGACTGGCAAGGCGACCTGATCCAGCAGTATGCCAACCAGGTCAGCGCCGACCTGATGCCGCTGGTCGCCGGCGATCTCGGCCAGCAGGCGATCGACGCGGCGCTGGCCGGCGACCTGCAGAGCGCGGCAGACCTGCGCGATCGCGCCGGTTCATTGGTCACCACCTTGCAGCCGCGCCTGCAGCAACGCATGCAGGCGCTGCGTCCGCAGATCGAGGCGCTGTGTCCGTCGATCCAGCGCCTGGCGCGGTTGCAGCAAGGCTTGCACGACGCGCACGGCCAGCCGTTGAACCTGCTGCATGTGGACGCGACCTCCGGCGCATCGGCGGCGGCGCCGGCGGATTGAATCGCCGCGCCGGCTTGCCCGTCGCGTGTCGCCACGTGAAGATGGACGTCCTTCATCGCAGGCTTCGGGCGAGGTGCGCATGGCCGTGCAACCGCGGGACGTTCTTGATTTCTGGTTCGACCTGGCGCATGCCGCGCACTGGTTTGCGAAGGATACCGCGTTCGACGAGCAGATCCGTCGACGCTTTGCCGTAGCGGCCGACGACGCCGCGCAGGGGCGCCTCGATGCGTGGGCCAGCAACCCCGCTGACTGGCTGGCGCTGCTGATCCTGCTCGACCAGTTTCCGCGCAATCTCCATCGCGGCGATGCGCGGGCCTGGGCGGCCGACGTCAAGGCGCAGCGCATTGCCTTGTCGGGCCTGGCCGGCGGTTTCGATCAGGCACTGCCGCCGCTGCAGCGGGTGTTCGCCTACCTGCCACTGGAGCACGCCGAGGACATGGGCTTGCAGCAGCGCGCGGTGACCTTGTTCGAGGCGCTGCACGCGCAGGCGCCCGTCGCGGAGCGCGCCCGCTTTGCCGAATTCCTGGACTATGCTCGGCGCCATCGCGAGGTGATCGCGCGCTTCGGCCGCTTTCCGCATCGCAATGCCGTGCTGGGCCGCGACAGCACGGCCGCGGAACGGGAGTATCTGGCGCAACCGGGCGCAGGCTTCTGACCGATCTGCGCGAGCACAACCTCCATCACCGACCAGGGAGCAGGTCATGCGCAAGATTCTCATCGTTGTCCTCGGGTTCGCCCTCGGCACGGCCGCGCAGGCGTCCAGCACCTTGCGCGTCGGCAGCCAGGTGCTGGTGGCTGGCGACAGCCAGGAGCGGGTGGTCGAGCTGCTGGGCAAGCCCTCCTCGAAAGTGCATCCGCATCGCGCGCGACACTCGCGCCGGCGCGTGCAAGTGCTGGAGCGCACCGACGGCGGCGAGCGCTGGCGCTATCGGCGCGAGGGTCACATCACCGTGGTCACGATCGTGGATGGCCGCGTGGTCGACATCGACGACCGCAAACTCTGACGCGACGAGTCGCAAGCGTTTCCCTGATGGCCGATTTGCTAGGCTGTCGCGGCCTTGTCGCAACGAGTCGATGTCATGCACGATTTTCTGGAGCAACTGCTGGGCAGCACGCTTTCCGAGGGCGTCATCCAGGCCGGGCTGAACCTGCTGGTGGCACTGGTGATCCTGCTGGTCGGGATCTGGCTGGCGGCGCGGCTGGCCAATTTCAGCCAGCGCGCGCTGCAGCGCGCCGCGGTCGACGTCACGCTGGCCGGTTTCCTGCGCAACCTGATCTACGGCGTGCTGGTGGCGGTGCTGATCGTGATGGCGCTGACCAAGGCCGGCGTGCCCTCGGCACCGCTGGTGGCGGCGCTCGGCGCCGGCGGGCTGGCGATCGGCCTGGCCCTGCAGGGCTCGCTGAGCAACCTCGCGTGGGGCGTGCTGCTGGTGGTGTTCCGGCCGTTCCGCGTCGGTGACTACGTCAGTGCCGGTGGCACCGAAGGCACGGTGCAGAGCATCAACCTGATGCATACCCTTGTTCTGTTGCCGGACAACCGCGAGGCCACCTTGCCGAACGCGAAGATCGGCAGCGACGTCATCGTCAATTTCAACCGGCGCGGCACGCGGCGTTTCGAACTCAAGCTCGGCATCGGCCATCGCGACGATACCGACCAGGTGATGGCAGGGATCGTGCGCCTGCTCGAAGCGGACGCGCGCGTCCTGAAGGACCCCGCGCCGGGCGTGTGGATCGACAGCCTGGCCGGCCAGACGGTGAACCTGGTGGTGCGCGGCTGGACCTCGAGCGCCGACGGCTGGAACACGCAAACCGACCTGCTGCGTGCGATCAAGCGGCAGATCGACGCCGGCCAGATCAGCATCCCGACCGCGCCGCTGGATGTCCGGCTGATGGGCGATGCGGCGGCGTCCGCGCGGGACTGAGCGCGGACGCTACTGCAGCGTCACCGCACGCCGGTTGTCACTGGAGACCTTGTCGATCAGCTTGTTGTACGGGTCGATGCCGGCCACCGCGGGCTTGCCGTCGACGGTGACGGTGACGGTGCTGTCGCCGTCACCGACCATCCGTTTCTCCAGGTACAGCGGCTTGCCTTCGATGCCGGCGCCTGCGGGCGCGGCGAACACGCCGACCTCGATCGGGAAGTCGATCTTCCCGCGGGTTTCCTTGCCCTTGCCGTCGACGTGGATCTTGCCGGCGTGCAGCTTCATGGTCACCTCGTACTTGCCGTCGGGCAGTTTCTTCGCGGTGGCGTCGGTCATGCGGTTGTCGAACAGGGTGATCTTCCAGAAGAAGTCGCCCAGCATCGGCTGCCACGTCGGGCCGAGGTACTTGCCCAGCGCGTCGACGAAGATCTTCGAGGTCACGTAGGGCGGCTGCTGGAAGCCGTAGTCGACGAGGAACTGCTTGAGGAAGGCGTCGAGCCTGTCCTCACCCACGTAGTCCTGCAGCGCGTAGAAGATCAGCGAGCCCTTGCGGTAGTGGATGTAGGGCTGGTTCTCCACCTTGGCCAGCGGCTCCTCGGCCACCTTCTCCGTGGCGCGTCCGGTGAGGTACATGTCCAGCTCGTACTTGAGGAACTTGCGCATGTGGTCGGCGCCGTACTTGTGCTTGAGCACCATCAGCGAGCTGTACTGCGACAGCGATTCGCTGAGCATGGTCGAGCCCTGCATGTCGGCGCCGATCACCCGGTGCGCCCACCACTGGTGCGCGATCTCGTGCGCGGTGACGTCATAGACGTAGTCGATGCGGCTCTTGTCGCGCAGGTCGGCGATGAATCCGATGGATTCGGAGAACGGAATGGTGTTGGCGAAACTCTGCGCGAACGCCATGTAGCCCGGGAACTCCAGGATGCGCAGCTGCTTGAACTGGTACGGCGTGTAGTGGCTGTCGTAGTAGGCAAGCGAATCGCGCGCGCTCTCCAGCATGCGGTCCACGTTGAAGGCATGCGCGGGGTCGTGATAGACCGACACCTTCACCCCGCCGACATCTTCGCTCTTCACGGCATAGCGCGCGGAAAGATAGGCGAAAAAGTTCAGCATCGGCTGCTGCATCACGTAATGGAAGTAGCGGCGATCGCCCTGCACCCACTCCTTCTGCAGCGTGCCCGGCGCCAGCGCGATCTGGTCGGCGGCCGTCGACACCGTGGTGTCGAAGCTGATCCAGTCGGCGTCGTGGCTGATGTAGGTGTTGGCGCGCGCGGCCTGGTCGCCCAGCGGCGGCATGCGCGGCACGTCGAGCCTGAGGCCGTACTTCCTGCGGTCATTGCGGTCGGTGAGCTGGAACCGACTCTGGTAGCCGAACTGGGGCAGCGTCTGGTTGTTGAAGAAGGTGCCGTTGTGCACCAGGAAGGTTTCGCCCGAGTCGTTGGTGAAGCCCCTGGGTGCGTAGTCGAGGGTGAAGTCGAAGGACATCGACGCGCCCGGCGCCAGCGGCGTCCTGAGCCGGTAGATGGTCACATTGAGGCGCTTGTCCTGCTTCACCGTGTCGTGCGGCGCGAAGTCCAGCGTCGTGGGCGCGAAGCCGTCGGCATGGTTCACGAACAGCTCGGTCACCGGTACCGCGAGCTTGTTGGTGAGGGTGTAGTGCCCGCGGATGAGCAGCTTGCGCTGGTAGGGGTAGATGTCCACGTCGGCCTTGACTGCCGTGATGCGCGGCTGCGGCATCGTGGCGTATTCCGCATAGCGCTTTTCGTAGTCGGCCTGTTCGCGTTTCTGCTCCGTGCTGCTGGTGTAGGTGTTGAGCACGTGGGTGTTGTAGTAGATGAAGCCGCCCAGCCCGGCGAAGCCGAGCAGCGACAACGTCAGCACCGCGGCCAGCGCCGGGTTCGCCCGCGCGCGCGCCTCGCGCAGGCGGCCGCGCCAGCCGGCACCGGTGCCGCGCACCCACAGCAGCGCGGCGAGCACCAGCAGGGCCAGCGCCAGGCAGCCCCAGTACGCGTTGAACCACAGCGCGCCGACGATGAAATGGCCGAAGCCGTTCATGTCCGAGTACGGCACGCTGGGCGCGCTGCCGTAGTTGTAGAGGTTGTCTTCCCAATGCAGCAGGCTGAAAGCCAGTGAGCTGACCAGCCACAGGATGCTGAGCAGATACGCGGCGAACTTGTGGTTGCAGACCACCTGCAGGAACAGCGCCAGCGCCGCCACCAGCACGAACGGGATCGCGTACAACCCCAGCATGCGCAGATACAGCCACGGTTCGATATGCGTGTAGCCGTGGGCGAGTTGCCAGCCCATACCGACCAGGGCGCCGGCAAGAAGCATCAAGACGATCACCGCAAGCAGCGCGCCGAGCTTCGCCAGCATCGCCACCCAGTCGGGCGCGGGGAAGGCGTCGCTCACTCCGGCCATGCCGTGCGTGCGTTCGCGCCACACCAGTTCGCCGGCGTAGAAGATCACCACGATCATCAGCGACAGGCTGAAACTGCCGTTGATGGTGGCGAGCACCTGGTGGGTGACCGGCCATACCGGCGTGCCGTAGACCAGGCCGGCCGTCGACAGCGAGACGAACATCACCGCCAGCGCCAGCAGCAGCAACACCAGGAACGCGGCGCCGCGCAGCACGCCCAGCGTGTCGAACACGAACTGTGCACGCAGCTGCGCCAGTCGTGCGCGACGGTCGTTGCCGATGGAAACTTTCGGCAACGCGAGCGCGCTGCTGCCGGCCTGCGGGCGCAGCATCGGCGGCTCCGCGCGTTTCTTGCGCCGCGGCAGCTTCAGGCCTTCGCGGTCGGTGCGGAACAGCGCGAACGCGGCCACCAGCAGCAGCGCCGACACCGCCAGCCACAGCAGGCGGTTGAACAGCAGCACGCCATCCAGCGCGGGCAGCAGGTGGTTGGTCTGCTCGGCCGTCCAGTAGCGGGTGACCAGGCCAACGGTGCGCCCGCCGAAGGGATCGAGCATCGCCGCGAGCCAGCGGTTGTCGAGGTCGCGGCTGAGTGCGCCGACGATGCCTTGCAGCACGAAGTAGGCGATCACGCCGATGTAGCTGGCCAGCAGCGAGCGCGTGACCGTGGCCAGCAGGAACAGCAACGCGGCGATGAACAGCAGATTGGGCAGCACCAGCACGCCGAAGCCCCAGGCGTAGCCGCGCCAGTCGGGCGCGCCCATGCGCGCGGCGTCCACCCACGGCATCGCGCCGCCCAGCGCAATGGCCAGCGCGCAGGCGGCGAGGATCGCCACCAGCACCAGGTAGCCGGCCAGGAAGCGCCCGCCGAGGAAGGCCTTGCGGCTCATCGGCGTGGCGAACAGCAGCTCCGCCGTGTTCTGCTCGAAATCGCGCGTGGCGGCGGCGGCGATGAACACCACCACCAGCAGGATGCTGAACACCGTCATCACGTCGAGCAGGCGCGCGATCACCAGTGGCGCGTTGCGCGTCACGTTGCCGGTGGCGCCGGCCACCACGATGGCATCGGTGCTGGCCAGTGCGAAGGCGATGCCCACGGCGGCGGCGAGGATGACCCAGAACAGCGGCGCCCTGAGCTGCTGGCGCCATTCGAAGCGGAGGATTTCGAGCAACATGGCTTCCTTCCCGATGGGCGACGTCAGGCGGCGCGCGCGGTGGCCTGCGCGCGCAGGCGGCCGAAGTAGACGTCTTCCAGGTCCGGCGCCACCGGTTCGAAGCCCGCTTCGGGCCGCTCGTCGGCGAGCACGTGCAGCAGGGTGCGCCCCGCGGCGAGGCGCGTGGAGAGGATGTTCATGCGCGCGCGGTAGCCGTCCAGCTCGGCCTTGTCGATGCTGCGCCGCCAGACCCTGCCCTCCAGCGCACGGATCGCCTCGTACGGTTCGCCGGTCAGCAGCACCTGGCCCTGGCCGATGATCGCCATGCGCGAGCACAGGTCGGTGACGTCCTCCACGATGTGGGTGGACAGGATCACCACCATCCGCTCGCCCAGCTCGGCGAGCAGGTTGAGGAAGCGGTTGCGTTCTTCCGGATCGAGGCCCGCGGTGGGCTCGTCGACGATGATCAGGCGCGGTTCGCCGATCAGCGCCTGGGCAATGCCGAAGCGCTGGCGCATGCCGCCGGAGTAGGTGCCGAGCTTGCGCTTGCGCACGTCCCACAGATTGACCTGGCGCAGCAGCGCCTCGACCAGCTCGCGCCGCTCGCCCTTCACGGTGACGCCCTTGAGCACGGCGAAGTGCTCCAGCATGGCCTCGGCCGAGACTTTCGGATACACGCCGAACTCCTGCGGCAGATAGCCAAGCAGGCGGCGGGTGGCCTGCTTGTCGGCGAGCAGGTCCATGCCGTCCAGCGTGATGGTGCCTTCGTCCGGGTCCTGCAGCGTGGCGATGGTGCGCATCAGCGAGGACTTGCCCGCGCCGTTGGGACCGAGCAGGCCGAACATGCCGGCCGGGATGTCCAGCGACACGCCGCGCAGCGCCCGGACGCCATTGGCGTAGGTCTTGGAAAGGTCACGCAGGATCAGCATCGAGAAGGTTCCTGTGCCGCGTGCTGCGGCTTGTCATGGCATCAGGGTAGGGCACGAACGCGAACGCCGCGCCCGCTCAAGGTAATGCATACGCCTGCGAATGGAAGGTGCCGTTGGTATGGCCCGGCATGGCGCCGCCCGGGCGCACCGCGCGCGCCTTGGTTATGATTGACGTCTTGACTGGCGCCGCGCCATCCCCGAGCGCCGCACCAAAAGCCTTGCAGGAGTCATCATGGCCGACCTCAAAGAAGCCCGCGTCCCCGACATCGGCCACGACGGCGTGCCCGTCATCGAAGTACTGGTCAAGGCCGGCGACAGGGTCGAGAAGGACCAGAGCCTGGTCACGCTTGAATCGGACAAGGCCACGATGGAAGTGCCCGCGCCGTTCGCCGGCACCATCAAGGAGATGAAGCTCAAGGTGGGCGACGAGGTTTCCGAGGGCGCGGTGATCGCCCTCATCGAAGCCGACGGCGCAGCCGCCGAAGCGCCTGCCGCCAAGCCCGCCGCCGCAGCGCCGGCGCCGGTGGCTCCCGCGCCTGCCCCGGCCCCCGCCGAACCGAAGCCCGCCCCCGTCGCCGCCCCGGCCGCCCAGCCGGGCCACGCGCCCGAAGGCGACGTGTCGCCGCAGGCGCGCCCGCCGATGGATGCCAGCATCGTGATGCCCGGCGACGCGCCGTACGCCAGTCCCGCCGTGCGCGCCTTCGCGCGCGAGCTGGGCGTGGACATCCGCCAGGTCAAGGGCAGCGGCCGTGGTGGGCGCATCCAGCGCGACGATGTCAGCGGCTATGTCAAGCATGCGCTGGCCTCCGGCGCGCGGCCGTCGAGCGGGGCCAGCGCTGCGGTCGGCGGCCTCAGCCTGCTGCCGTGGCCGAAGGTCGACTTCGCCAAGTTCGGCGCGATCGAGGAGAAGCCGCTGTCGCGCATCCAGAAGATCTCCGGCGCGAACCTGGCGCGCAACTGGGCGATGATCCCGCACGTCACCCAGCACGAGGACGCCGACATCACCGAGATGGAGGTGTTCCGCAAGCAGCTCGGCGCCGAGAACAAAGACCTCAAGATCAGCCCGCTGGTGTTCCAGATCAAGGCGGTGGTGGCTGCGCTGAAGGCGTTCCCGCAATTCAACGCCTCGCTCGACGAGTCGGGCGAGAAGCTGATCCTGAAGAAGTACTTCCACATCGGCATCGCGGTGGACACGCCCGACGGCCTGGTGGTGCCGGTGATCCGCGATTGCGACAAGAAGGGCCTGCTCGACCTGGCCCGCGACCTGGCCGAGATCTCGAAGAAGGCGCGCGACAAGAAGCTCGGCCCGGCCGAGATGTCCGGCGGCTGCTTCTCGATAAGCTCGCTCGGCGGCATCGGCGGCACCTACTTCACGCCGATCGTCAACGCGCCGGAAGTGGCCATCCTCGGCGTCTCCAAGTCGGTGACCAAGCCGGTGTGGAACGGCAAGGAATTCGCGCCGCGGCTGATCCTGCCGCTGTCGCTGTCGTACGACCATCGGGTGATCGACGGCGCGCTCGCCGCGCGCTTCGCCAGCTTCCTCGCCAATCAGCTCGGCGACATCCGCCGGCTGCTGCTCTGACGGGGGCGATGACCATGGCGAACACGATCGAGATCAAGGTTCCCGACATCGGCGGCCACGACAGCGTGCCGGTGATCGAAGTGCTGGTGAAAGTCGGCGACACGGTGGCGACGGAACAGAGCCTGATCACGCTGGAGTCGGACAAGGCGACCATGGAGATTCCTTCCAGCGCCGCCGGCGTGATCAGGGAGCTGAAGCTCAAGGTGGGCGACGAGGTTTCCGAGGGTGCGGTGATCGCCGTATTGGAAACCGACGGCGCAGCCGTCTCGCCGTCCCCCTCTCCCGCTTCGGGAGAGGGCAGGGGTGAGGGTGCGGGGTCGCCGGGCAGCCCCAACGAAGAAGCGACCAAGAGCAGCCAGCCTCCTGCGAGCACCCGCCCCTCACCTCAATCTTCTCTCCAGGGGAGAGAGGAAGCGAAGGCGCCGCAGGCGGCAGCGGCATCGTCCAAGCCCGCCGACATCGAGTGTCAGCTGGTCGTGCTCGGCTCCGGCCCCGGCGGCTACTCGGCAGCGTTCCGCGCCGCCGACCTCGGCGTCGACACCGTGCTGGTGGAGCGCTATGGCACGCTCGGCGGCGTCTGCCTCAACGTGGGCTGCATCCCGTCCAAGGCACTGCTGCATGCCGCCGCGGTGATCGACGAGGCCGCGGCGATGGCCGCGCACGGCGTCAGCTTCGGCGCACCGAAGATCGACCTCGACAAGCTGCGCAGCTTCAAGAGCAAGGTGGTCGGCCAGCTCACCGGCGGCCTCGCCACGATGGCGAAGCAGCGCAAGGTGCGCACGCTCGTGGGCACCGGCATGTTCGTGTCGCCGCACGAGATGGAAGTCCAGACGGCCGAAGGCACGAAGCTGATCCGCTTCGAGCACGCGATCATCGCCGCCGGTTCGCAGTCGGTGAAGCTGCCGGCGTTCCCGTGGGACGACGAGCGCGTGGTGGATTCCACCGGCGCGCTGGAACTCAAGGACGTGCCGAAGAACCTGCTGGTCGTCGGCGGCGGCATCATCGGCCTGGAAATGGCCACGGTGTACTCGGCGCTGGGCAGCGCGGTGACCGTGGTTGAGTTCATGGACCAGCTGATCCCCGGCGCCGACGCCGACCTGATCAGGCCGCTGGCCAAGCGGCTGGGCAGCAGGCTCAAGGGCGTGCACCTGAAGACCAAAGTGGTCAGCGCCAAGGCGACGAAGAAGGGCATCGAGGTCGGCTACGAGGGCGACAGCATCCCCGAGACCACGCTGTTCGACCGCGTGCTGGTCGCGGTGGGCCGCTCGCCGAACGGCAACAAGATCGGTGCGGACAAGGCCGGCGTGGCGGTGAGCGAGCGCGGCTTCATCAACGTCGACACGCAGATGCGCACCAACGTGCCGCACATCTACGCCATCGGTGACCTGGTCGGCCAGCCGATGCTGGCGCACAAGGCCACCCACGAGGCGCACGTCGCGGCGCAGGCCGTGGCCGGGCAGAAGAGCCACTTCGACGCGCGGGTGATCCCGTCGGTCGCCTACACCGACCCGGAAATCGCCTGGGTCGGCGTGACCGAGCGCGAGGCGAAGGAGAAGGGCCTGAAGGTCGGCGTCGGCAAGTTCCCGTGGGGCGCCTCGGGCCGTGCCATCGGCATCGACCGCACCGAGGGTTTCACCAAGCTGATCTTCGACGAAGACACCCACCGCATCGTCGGCGCCGGCATCGTCGGCGTGCACGCAGGCGACCTGATCTCCGAGCTGGCGCTGGCGATCGAGATGGGTGCCGAGGCGGCCGACATCGCGCTCACCATCCATCCGCATCCCACTCTGGGCGAGTCGGTCGGCATGGCGGCGGAAGTCTACGAAGGCACCATCACCGACCTGTACCTGCCGAAGAAGAAGTAGGCAGGGCGGTGGCGGAAAGCGGAAGCCCGGGGTGATCCGGGTTTTTCCGCGGGCAGATCCGAAGGTAGCGCGAGCGCCGGGCGCTCAAGGCAGCGAGGCCGCCATGTCATTGAAGGTATGCGTCGCCGGCGCCACGGGATGGGCCGGCTCCGAACTCGCCCGTGGCATCGCCGCGGCCGGGGACCTGGCACTGCTGAGCGCGGTGTCGCGTCGCCATGCCGGGCAGCTGCTCGGTGACGTGCTGGGCGAACCGCGGCTGGCGGCGCCGGTGTTCGCCACGACCACCGAGGCACTGGCGCAACCCTGCGACGTGTTCGTCGAGTACACCCATCCGGACAGCGCCAAGGCGAACATCCTCGCTGCGCTGGAGCAGGGCGCGCACGTGGTGGTGGGCACCTCGGGCCTCACCGACGCGGATTACGCGCAGATCGACGCGCTGGCGCGCGAGCGGCGGCGCGGCGTGCTGGCCTGCGGCAACTTCGCGCTGACTGCGGTGCTGCTGATCAAGTTTGCCGAGATGGCGGCCAAGCTGATCCCGCAGTGGGAACTCATCGACTACGCCGGCGCCGGCAAGCCGGACGCGCCCAGCGGCACCGTGCGCGAGCTGGCCACACGCATGGGCAAGGTGCGCCAGCCGCAGCTGGAGGTGCCGCTGGAGCGGACGGTCGGCCTGCGCGAGACGCGTGGCGGCACGCTGGCCGGCAGCCAGGTGCACGCGTTGCGCCTGCCCGGTTTCGTGCTCGGCGCCGAGGCGATCTTCGGCCTGCCGGACCAGACCCTGACGATCCGCCACAACGCCGGCGGCAGCGCCAAGCCCTACGTGGACGGCGCGCTGCTGGCGATCCGCAAGGTGCCCGGCCTGCTCGGCCTGCACCGCGGGCTGGACGCCGTGCTGGATCTGTAGGAGCCCGCTGGCGGGCGATGCTTTTACGTCACGCGACGAAGAGCATCGCCCGCCAGCAGGCTCCTGCAAGCCGGGTGGAAGGGCATCGTGGCCGGCTCAGTTTGGCCGCTTCCCTATCTGCCGCTGCCATAGTCCCAGCAGCCACGACGCGCCGAGGCAGCCGCCCAGCGCCAGCAGCCAGTGCGTGGCCGGGGCGTGCGGGGCCGGCAGCAGCGCCGCGAACGAGGGCAGCCAGGTGCCGCCGTAGATCGCCACCACCGCGCCCGCGGCCACGGCCAGGGCAATCGCCAGCGCCAGCGTCAGCAGGGATTCGACCGAGCGACCGGCGGGACCGGCCGCGACCCGCGCAGCCAGCTGTCGCGCGAAATCCGCCGGCAGCGCGTCCGGCAACGGTTCGCGCAGGGTGCGCGCGAGCAGGCGGTAGCGTCGGCTGCGCGCATCGTCGCCGGTGGAGTCGAGCTGCAGGCGCTCGCGCCGCATGGCGTTTTCCTGCGCCAGCCATTCGCGCTCCTGCGCGGCGTCGTCGAAGGGCGGGATGTGGTCGTCGATGTGCTGGATCATGCTGCAACTCCGGTCCGTGTTTCGAGCGCACCGCGCAGGCGCAGGCGCGAGCGGAACAGGTGGCTCTTGATGGTGCCGTTGGCCAGTCCTGTCATCCGGGCGATCTCCGGAATGGTGGCCTCTTCGAGGTAGTACAGGGTCAGCAGCGTGCGCTGCAGGGGCGGCAACTGCTCGATCGCGGCGTGCAGGTGCCGCGCCGTTTCCTCATCCGCGCAGGCCGCCTCCAGGTCGAAGCCGTCGCCGATGTTTTCCACCAGCGCGTAGTCGTCGCTGTCGTCGCTGGGCTCGACCAGCGCAATGCGCTTGTGCTGCAGGTGGCGCAGCGCGATGGTGTACGCGACGCGGCCGATCCAGGATTTCAGCGCGCTCTCGCCGCGGTACTGGTGCAGGCACTGGTGCACGCGCAGGAAAGTGTCCTGGCACAGCTCGCGCGCGTCCTCCGGGTTGCGCACCATGCGCTGGATGATGTGCCAGCACAGTCCCTGGTGTTCGCGCACGAGGCGTTCGAACGCGCCCGGCCGGTTGGCCAGCACGGCGTCGACCAGCTCGCGGTCGGGGCTGCTGCGGATGTCATCCATGGGCAATGGATACGTGCCGGCGGGAAACGGTTGCGGCGATCTTGCTGCAACCGTCCGGTGAAAGCCCGTATCCAAGGTCACGAAGGTCCACCATCCGCCACCGAGGAGTCACCCCATGAATTTCGAAGCCCTGATCCCGATCAGCCTGTTCGTCTGCATTGCCTATGCCATCAAGGTCGTGGTCGACGCGCGGGTGCGCCAGCGCATGGTCGCCGCCGGTGGTTCGGCGGATCTGGTCGACTCGGTGCTGCGCGACGAGGAGCTGCGCCGGCGCCATTCCTCGTTGCGCTGGGGCATCGTGCTGGTCGCGCTGGCGCTCGGCTTCGGCCTGATCCAGTGGTTCGGCTGGCAGGACGTCACCCCCGGCATGGTCGCCGTGCTGGCCGGCGCCACCGGCCTGGGCAACCTGGCGTTCTTCGCGATCTCGCGCAAGCTCGCCTGAAGCTGGTTCAATGGCGGGCATCGCCGCGCTGTCGGCATGCCCGCATGAGCCGGTCGCGTGAACGAACAACTGCTGTTCAACCTGGTGGACCTGGCCGGCACGTTCGCGTTCGCGATCAGCGGCGCGACCGCAGCCAGGCGCGGCAACCTCGATCTGTTCGGCATCCTGGCAATCGCCTTCATCACCGCGTGCGGCGGCGGCATCGTGCGCGACCTGTGCATCGGCGCGATCCCGCCGGCCGGCCTGTCGGACTGGCGCTACCTGTTCACCGCCGTGGTCGCCGCGCTGCTGACCATCGTGGCCTATCCGTGGGTGGAGCGGCTGACCTATCCGGTGCGGCTGTTCGATGCGATGGGGCTGGGCCTGTTCGCGGTGTATGGCGCGCACAAGGCGCTGGCGTACGGCAACAACGCCGAGGTCGCGATCCTGCTCGGCATCGTCACCGCGGTCGGCGGCGGCATGGCGCGCGACGTGCTGCTGACCCGCGTGTCGATCGTGCTGCAGCGGGAGATCTACGCTTCGGCGGCGCTGATCGGCGCCGCACTGACGGTGCTTGGCGAACATCTCCACTGGCCGGCGGTGTGGGCGACCTGGCTGCCGATCCTGGTGTGCTTCGGCCTGCGCTTCCTGTCGCTGCGCCTGCACTGGAACCTGCCGCGCTTCGGACGCAGCAAGCCGCACTGACGTGCCGCTCTTCCTCCCGTGCGCGACACGCACTGCCATTGGTCACCTTTGCCCGGTTGGCATCGCATGCTAGTTTTCCGGATTCGGGCGGGGAGCCCGTCATTCCAGGGAACTGCTACATGACTGCAGCGAGCGTGCGCATCGAGTCCGTCACCAAGCGTTTTTCCGGGCACACGGCGGTGAACCGCCTGTCCATGGAAATCCCCGGCGGCGGCATCTTCGGGCTGCTTGGCCCCAACGGCGCCGGCAAGTCCACCACGATCCGCCTGATCATGGGCATCCTGGAGCCGGACGAAGGCAGGATCGTGCTGTTCGACTCGCCGCACAACAGCCGCGCGCTGTCCCAGCGCATCGGCTATCTGCCGGAAGAGCGCGGGCTGTACAAGAAGATGAAGGTGCTCGACCACCTGATCTTCCTGGGCGAGACCAAGGGCATCGGCCGCGCCGACGCGCGCAAGCGCGCGCAGGCCTGGCTGGAGCGGCTCGGCGTCAGCGACTGGGCGCAGAAGAAGGTCGAGGACCTGTCCAAGGGCATGCAGCAGAAGGTGCAGTTCGCCGGCGCGCTGCTGCACGAGCCCGAGCTGGTGATCCTCGACGAACCGTTCTCCGGCCTCGACCCGGTCAATGCGCAGGTGATGAAGGACATCGTGGTGGCGATCGCCGCCGAGGGCCGCACCGTGCTGTTCTCCACCCACGTGATGGAGCAGGCCGAGCGCATGTGCGACCGCATCGCGATCATCGCGCGCGGCGAGATGGTGGTGAACGGCACGGTGGCGCAGGTCAAGGAGGATTTCGGCGGGCGCCACGTGGCGCTGGGCTTCACCCACGACAAGGCGCGCGCCGCGAACATCCTGGCCGATCGCGCGCTGATCGCCCGCGTCGACGATTATGGTGCCTCCGCCGAGCTGCAGATGGCCGATGGCGCCGACCCCGAACAACTGCTCGCGGCGCTGGTGCGCGAAGGCGTCGGCCTGCGCCGGTTCGAGGTGGTCGAACCGTCATTGCATGCCATTTTCATCGCCAAGGTCGGCGCCGAAGCCGCCACCGCCCACGCCGGAGTCGCCGCATGAAGAAGATCATTGCCGTTGTCCGCCGCGAGTTCGTCGAACGCGTGCGCACCAAGGCGTTCGTGATTTCCACCGTGCTGCTGCCGGTGTTCATGGTGGCGATGGTGCTGTTGCCCGCGCTGATGATGAGCGGCGGCGACCGCACCAGCCGCGTGGCGCTGGTGGACGCCTCCACCACGAATCTCGGCCAGCGCGTCAGCCAGGCACTCGGGTCGGAAAAGATCGGCAAGGGAGCCGACGCCAAATCGCGCTACACCGTGCAGGTGTTTCCGGCTACCGGCGATGATCTTGCCAAGGTGCGCGACGGGCTGATCGCCGAGACCGGTTTTTCCAGCAGCAAGAAGAAGGATGGCTGGAACGGCGTGCTGGTGCTCACCGACGAGACGCTGGCCACCGGCAAGCTTGCCTACTACGGCGGCAATGTCGGTTCGCTGGAAGCCATGAGCAAGTTGCAGCGCGTGGTGTCGAGTGCGCTGACCGGCGTGCGCCTGGCCAAGTCCGGCGTGGATACGGCTCTGCTCAAGGAGGCGATGAAGCCGGCCGACATGGACACCACCAAGGTCACCGACGGCAAGCAGACCGGCCAGAGCGGCACCGAGTCGTACCTGATCGCGTACTTCATGGGCTTCATCCTGTACATCGCGATCCTGATCTACGGCCAGCAGACGATGACCTCGGTGATCGAGGAAAAGACCTCGCGCATCATGGAGGTGCTGACCTCGTCGCTGACCCCGTTCCAGATGCTGCTGGGCAAGGTGCTCGGCGTGGGCCTGGCCGGGCTGGCGCAGATGGGGATCTGGGGCGGCACCGCGCTGGTGCTCAGCAGCCAGCGGTTGCCGCTGGCCGGCATGTTCGGCATGAGCGCCGATGCGGCGCAGAGCTTCCCGATCCCGAGCATGCCGCCGGGGTTGCTGGTGGTGTTCCTGCTGTATTTCGCGCTGGGTTTCATGCTCTACGGCGCGCTGTACGCGGCGATCGGCGCGATGTGCAACACGATCCAGGAGACCCAGCAGTACGCGATCTTCGTCACCGTGTTCATCATCGTGGGCTTCTTCGCGGTGTTCGCCCTGATCAAGGACCCGACCGGTCCGCTTGGCGTGACGATGTCCTACGTCCCGTTCTTCGCGCCGTTCACGATGCCCGTGCGCTGGTCGCTGACCTCGGTGCCGCCCATGGAACTGGTGTTGTCGCTGACGCTGATGGTGCTCGCCCTGCTGGCCTGCGTGTGGCTGGCCGCGCGGATCTACCGCACCGGCATCCTGATGTACGGCAAGAAGCCGTCGTGGGGCGAGCTGTGGCGCTGGATCAGGGCGTGATGCGGGTTCAGATGCGGTAGGCGACGGTCTTCATCAGCATCGAGCTCACGTGCATCAACTGCGGCAGGGGAAATGGCAGCTCGATGCCGCCACGCTGCTGCGCGGCTTCGGCGTGGCGGATCTCGTCGGCCTGCATGGTGGTCAGCACCGCGCGCGAGCGCGCATCCTGCGGCGGCAGCTTTTCCAGGTGTTCGGCCAGGTGGGTTTCCACCTGACGTTCGGTTTCCACCACGAAACCGAGGCTGAGCGGGTCGCCGGCCAGTGCGGCGGCGGCACCGATGGCATAGCTGCCGGCGTACCACAGGGGATTGAGCAGGCTGGGGCGGCTGTGCAGTTGCTGCAGGCGTTCGGCGCACCAGGCCAGGTGGTCGGTCTCCTCGCTCGCGGCGTGCAGCAGGTGTTCGCGGTTGTCGGCGTCGCGCGCCAGCGCGGCCTGGCCCACGTAGAGCGCCTGGGCGCAGACCTCGCCGGTGTGGTTGACCCGCATCAGGCCGGCGGCGTGGCGGCGCTCGGTCTCGTCCAGGTCCGACTCGGCGATGCCGGCGGCGGGCGAGGGGCGTGTGGCGGGCGGCGTGCCCGCGATCGCTTCCAGGGCGCGTTCGCCGGCCATCAGCAGGCGATCGAGGCGGCTCAGGTGACGGATGCTCATGGTCTTCCAGGCGGCGGGCAGGGGCGGGACTTCTCAAGCCCGCCGGCGTTCATGCTATCATTGCCGACTCACAGCTCGCCGGCCGGTGGGCTTGCGCCCTGGATGACAGCTCCGCTATCATCTTGCGCCTTTGTTCCACCGAAGCATGCTTCCCATCATGGGTACCGCCTCCCGGCGGTCGACAGGTATTTGAAATGAAAACGTTCAGCGCCAATGCCGACAACGTCAAGCGCGACTGGTTCGTGGTCGATGCCACGGACAAGACGCTCGGTCGCCTGTCGACCGAGATCGCCCGTCGTCTGCGCGGCAAGCACAAGCCGGAATACACCCCGCATTGCGACACCGGCGATTATATCGTCGTGGTCAATGCCCAGAAGGTGCATGTCACCGGCGCCAAGCTGGACGACAAGATGTACCACCGCTTCACCGGCTACGTCGGCAACCTGAAGACCATGAGCCTGAAGGACCTGCTGGCGACCCACCCGGAGCGCGTGATCGAGATCGCCGTCAAGGGCATGCTGCCGAAGAACCCGCTGGGCCGCGAGATGTACCGCAAGCTCAAGGTGTACGGCGGCGCCGAACATCCGCATACCGCACAGCAGCCGCAGGCGCTGGAGATCTAAGGAAATGAGCATGACGACCCAGCAGAATTACGGCACTGGCCGCCGCAAGACCTCCGCCGCCCGCGTGTTCCTGCGCAAGGGCAGCGGCGCCATCGAAGTCAACGGCAAGTCGCTCGAGCAGTTCTTCGGTCGCGAGACCTCCTGCATGATCGTGCGCCAGCCGCTGGAACTGACCGAGAGCACCGGCAAGTTCGACATCAAGGTGACGGTCGCCGGTGGCGGCATCACCGGCCAGGCCGGCGCGATCCGCCTGGGCATCGCCCGCGCGCTGGTCGAGTACGACGAAAGCCTGAAGTCGCCGCTGCGCAAGGCCGGTTTCGTGACCCGCGACGCCCGCGAGGTCGAGCGCAAGAAGATCGGCCTGCACAAGGCCCGTCGTGCGACCCAGTTCTCCAAGCGCTAAACTGAAGCTCTACAGCCCCGTCGCCAAGCGGTAAGGCACCTGACTCTGACTCAGGCATTCGGTGGTTCGAATCCATCCGGGGCTGCCAAATCCGATCGAAAGCCCGCCTTCCGGCGGGCTTTTTCGTTGGCGCGGCCGGTTGTGGCAGCGATACGCAAATTCGCAGAAAATTACGTGATCTGGCGCGGCCTTACCCTTTTTTTCTGCATTGCAGCAGCGTAAAATTCCCGCTTTCCACGCTGTGAAACCTCGATGACGCCAGCCACTGACGATCCTGTCGGGCACGCCGACGTGCGCACGGTCGGCAGCACCGACGCGCTGCCGATCGCCCCCGCCCTGGGGCTGTCGCTGGATGCGGCGCGGATGCCGCGCAAGTCCACCCTGGTCAACCACCGCATCCTGCTGATCAGCGTGCTGGCGGTGATCCTGGGCGTGGCCTCGGCCTACGTGGCGCAGCTGCTGATGCTGCTGATCAACCTCATCACCGACCTGTGCTACTACGGCCGCATCTCCGACGTGATCGGGCCGAACGCGAGGCCAGGTTCGTTCGTGTTGTCGCCGGCCGGCACTGCCATCGGCGCCTGGGTGATCCTGATGCCGGCCATCGGCGGCCTGACTGCCGGCATCATGGCGCGCTGGGGCTCGCGCGCGATCCAGGGTCACGGCATCCCCGAGGCAATGGAGCAGATCCTCACCAACGAATCGAACATCCCCGCGCGGATGACCTGGCTCAAGCCGGTGTCCTCCGCCTTCGCCATCGGCACCGGCGGCCCGTTCGGTGCCGAGGGCCCGATCATCTCCACCGGCGGCGCGCTGGGTTCGCTGATCGGGCAGTTGCTGCGCGTCACCGCCAACGAGCGCAAGGTGCTGCTGGCAGCCGGCGCGGCGGCGGGCATGGCGGCGGTGTTCGGTGCGCCGGTGGCCTCGCTGGTGCTGGCCGTGGAGCTGCTGCTGTTCGAATTGCGCCCGCGTTCGCTGATCCCGGTGGCGCTGGCCACGGTGACCGCGGTGGGCGTGCGCTACGCCAGCTACGGCGCGGCGCCGGTGTTCCCGATGCCCGACGTGCCCGAGCCCGGCAGCCTGGCGCTGGCGGGTTTCGTGCTGATCGGCGGGCTGGTCGGCTACGCCTCGATCTGGGTGACCCGCGCGGTGTACGGCGTCGAGGACCTGTTCGAGAAACTGCCGATCCATTGGATGTGGTGGCCCGTCATCGGAGCACTGGTCGCCGGTTTCGTGGGCTGGATCGACCCGCGCACGCTGGGTGTGGGCTACGACAACATCGACGCGCTGGTGCAGGGGCATTTCGGCCTTGCCGTGCTGCTCAGCTTCGGCGCGCTGAAATTCATCTCCTGGGTGATCTCGCTGGGCAGCGGCACCTCCGGCGGCACGCTGGCGCCGCTGTTCATGATCGGCGGTTCGCTCGGCGCGGCGCTGGCCATCGGCTTCAACTACGCGCTGCCGGCATTCCACATCGACCTGCGCATCGCGGCGCTGGTGGGCATGGCGGCGATCTTCGCCGGCTCCTCGCGCGCACTGCTCACCGCCGTGGTGTTCGCCTTCGAGACCACGCGCCAGCCGGCGGCGCTGTTGCCGCTGCTGGGCGGCTGCACGGCGGCCTACCTGATCTCGGCGTTGATCATGCGCAACACCATCATGACCGAGAAGATCGCCCGCCGCGGCGTGCGCGTGCCCTCGGAATACGCCGCCGACTACCTGGAGCAGGTCAGCGTGGGCACGGCCTGTTCGCGCGACGTGGCCACGCTCAAGACCACCCAGGCGCTGGCCGAGGTACGTCGCTGGCTGAACGACGAGGCGCCGCACTCGCACCACCAGGGTTTCCCCGTGGTGGACGAGCGCGGCCGCGTGCAGGGCGTGCTGACCCGACGCAGCCTGCTCGATCCGCAGTGGCATTACACGCTGACCCTGGGTGAGCTGATCACGCGGCCGCCGGTCGCGGTGAACGAGAACCACTCGCTGCGCGAAGCGGCCGACCACATGGTGGCCGAGAGCGTAGGCCGCGTGGTGGTGGTGAGCAAGGACGACCCGCACAAGCTGGTCGGCATCCTCACCCGCGGCGACATCCTGGCCGCGCACGGCAAGCGGCTGCGCGAGGCGCGCTACGCCGGACGCCACATCAAGCTCGGCAAATCGAACAAGCCAAGCCCCGCCGCGTAGGGCAGGCACGGTCCGCCGCCCTCCCGCGAGCACCGACGACAGCGGCGCGCCGTGGGTGCCGCTCCGACTTACATCTCGCGATCGCCGACCAGCACCACGTCGGCCGGCCGGCGCGCGAACAGGCCGACGGTGACGATGCCCGGGAGCTGGTTCAGCTGCTCCTCCAGTCCTACCGGGTCGGTGATCTGCCAGCCGTGCACGTCGATGATCCAGTTGCCGTTGTCGGTGACCACGCCATCGCGCCATACCGGATTGCCGCCCAGCTTGACGATCTCGCGGCCGATCAGGCTGCGCGCCATCGGGATCACCTCGATCGGCACCGGGAACTTGCCGAGCAGCTCGACCCGCTTGCTGGAATCGATGATGCAGACGAACTTGTCGCTGGCCGCGGCGACGATCTTCTCGCGCGTGAGCGCCGCGCCGCCGCCCTTGATCAGCCGCTTGTGCCCGTCGCACTCGTCGGCGCCGTCGATGTAGATCGACAGCGGGCCGGTCGCGTTGAGGTCGAGCACCGGGATGCCGAGCTTCTTCAAGTGCGCGGTGGATTGCTCCGAGCTGGACACCGCACCCTGGATGCGATCCTTCAGGTCGGCCAGTGCGTCGATGAAGAACGCCACGGTGGAACCGGTGCCCACGCCGACGATGGCGCCATCCTCGACATAGCGGATCGCGGCTTCGCCGGCCTGGCGTTTTTCGTTGGCGTTGCTCATGGGGGTGCGGTCCCGAAGAAAACCGCATTATGGCGGTCAGCAGTCCGCGCGGCGAGCACGGCTCTTGCGGCTCCCGATTCAGAGGGCGGGCAATGCCACCCTGCGAGCGGAGCCCGGTGGATGCGGGTCATCACTCGAGAGCGAGGATGTACTCCCAGTGCGCCGCCTCCACCGGCATCACCGACAGCCGGTTGCCCTTGCGCAGCAGGGCCATGCCCTCCAGCGCGGGATCGCCCTTGAGCTCGTCCAGGCTGATCGTGCGCTTGAGCTTCTTCACGAACTTCACGTCGACCAGCATCCAGCGCGGGTTGTCGCGCGAGCTGCCGGCGTCGAAGTACTTGCTCTTGGGATCGAACTGGCTGGGATCGGGGTAGGCGTCAGTGGCCACTTCGGCGATGCCGACAATACCGGGTACGGCGCAGTTGGAGTGGTAGAAGAACACCTTGTCGCCGGGACGCATGCCGTCGCGCATGAAGTTGCGCGCCTGGTAGTTGCGCACGCCGTCCCAGGGTTCGCGCTTCTTGCGTTTCAGGTCATCGATCGAGAAGGCGTCCGGTTCGGACTTCATCAGCCAGTGGTTCATGCGGCGTGCTCCGGCGAGTCAGGATGGTCGGGACCGGTGCGGTTGCAGTCGATCAGTTCGCGTTCGGTGGCGACGAAATCCAGCGGCACGTCCCAGTCCTGCTCATCGATCTCGGGCAGTTCCTGGAACGCATAGGCGATGCCGACCAGCAGTGGTTCGGTGGGGCGCACCTGTTCATTGAGGAAGGCGAAGCCGCGGTCGTAGTAGCCGCCGCCGTGGCCGAGCCGGTTGCCGCGGCGGTCGAAGCCGAGCAACGGGACCAGCACCAGGTCTAGCTGGAACGGTTCGAACAGTTCGCCCGGCTGCGCCGGTTCGGGAATGCCGTAGCGGTTGGCCTCCACCGCGTCGCCGGGCTTCCAGGCGGCAAAGCGCAGCTGCCGGCCCGGGCCGGTCACCGGCAACAGAAACTGCTGCCCGCGCGTGGCCAGCGGCGGGATCACCAGGTTCAGCGGCAGCTCGCCGTGGCTGGCCCAGTAGCCGGCGACCCGCTGGTCGGTGAAGTACTCCGGAAGTTGTTCCAGGCTGCGGCGCAGACCCTGCGCGGCCGCGATGCGTTCGGTGGGGGGCAGTGCGCGGCGCCGCTCGGCCAGGCGCTGGCGAAGCTCGCGGCGTTGGGCGGGGGCGTCCACGTGTCGCTCGGCTCCGTCATGGGTGCGCCCTGTTCGTCATCCGGCAATCCGGATGACGAACAGGGCGGGAATCAAGTGGCGTAAACCGCAATGCCGCTGCCCACCAAACGACCTTGATCCACGATGGATCAGGTGGGAGGGCAACATGGCCTCGAGGCTTTCCGCACGCGGCGGACATGCACAACAGCCGATGTAGAGCCGACCCGGGGCCGTATTTAGGAACAAGGCAAATGTAAGAGTGTGCTGGCGAACACCGCAGAAAACGCCGAGGTCAATTCTAGGCGCTTGCCCGGAAATGTCCACCGTTCGCCACGGCGCGGCGCGCGCCGTTCAGGACTTGGCCGGGTCGCCTTCGAGCGCCGCGCTGAGCTTGCTGCGCAGGCTGGCCAGCCCGTCGCTGAGGCGCTGGTTCTGCCCCTCGTGCTGCTTGCGCAGGATGATGAACTCGTGCGCGACGCTGATCGCCGCGAGTACGGCAAGGCGCTCGAAGCCCGGTGCCTTGGCGTGGGCGCGCAATTCGCGCATCTTGCGGTCGAGGTATCCGGCCGCTTCCAGCAGGCCTTCGCGTTCTTCCGGCGCGCAGGCGATCAGGAATTCGCGATCGATGAGTCGCAGCGCGACCGGTTCAGTGCTGGACATGGGTTCGGTCAACCGTTGCTCTCAAGCGATTTCAGCCGCTGGATCATCGCCTCGACCCGGCTGCGTGCCTGCTCGTTGCGTGCCAGCAGGCCGGCGCGTTCGCCGGAAAGCTGCTCCTGGCTCTGGCGCAGGCTGCGGTTCTCCTCGCTGAGCCGGCGCACGGTATCGAGCAGGCGATCCATCTGCTGGCCCAGGGCGGCCAACTCTTGCTGGACAGGGTCAACATGGTCTGGCGTGCTCATGCGCGAAACTATAGCAGGACGCCGGCGGATTTCCGCCTCGTGGCGCACGCTGCCGGCAGCGTGCGGCGGCTGCATTAAACTTGGCTCACTGACCGCAGGACAAGCGCCGTGACCGATACCGACGAGATGGACCACGAGAAGCTGCAGGCACTGGTCGTGCGGCTGCGCCTGGGCACCAGCGCCAGCGAATTGCATGGCTCGCTGACCGGCTACCTGGCCGGTGGCGGGGCGGTGGGCGGCGATGCGCTGCTCGGCGTGCTGGAACTGGATGGCGAGGCAACCGAACCCACCGCCGCGGACCGCGCCGAACTCGATGCACTGGCACGGCAGAGCCAGGCGGCGCTGGTCGATGCCGAGCTGGGCTTCGAGCCGCTGCTGCCGGCGGACGACCGCCCGCTGCACGAACGCGCCGACGCCGTGGTGGAATGGTGCCGCGGCTTTCTCGGCGGCTTCGGCCTGGCCGGCGCCGCCGTCCAGGCGTCGCTGTCGGGCGAGGCGCAGGAGGTACTGCGCGACCTGGGCACGATCGCCGGCTCCTCGTTCGATTTCGGCAACGAGAGCGAGGACGAGGACGCGCTGATCGAGGTGCACGAATTCGTGCGCATGGCGGCGATGCTGCTGTTCGCCGAGTGCGGCGCGCGCGATGGCGTTGGCGGGAACACCGTGCATTGAATGCTCCCACGGCCAGCCTGGCGGGGCTTGCGATCGCCGCCGAGGAGTTCGCGCGTCGCCGCCGCCAGCTGATGCAGATGGCCGGCCCCGACGCGGTGCTGCTGGTGGCCGCCGCGCCCGAGCGCATGCGCAACGCCGATGCGGCGTGGCCGTATCGGCAGAACTCCGACTTCCACTATCTGGCCGGCTTCCCCGAGCCCGATGCCGTGCTGGCGCTGCTGCCCGGACGCGCGCATGGCGAGGCGGTGCTGTTCTGTCGCGAGCGCGACATCGAGCACGAGCGCTGGCACGGCCCCAGCATCGGCACCGAGCAGGCGGTGGCGGCCTGGGGCATGGACGATGCGTTCCCGATCGACGATATCGACGACATCCTGCCCGGCATGATCGAGGGCCGCGCGCGGGTGTACTGCCACTTCGGCCACGAGCCCGCGTTCGACGCGCAATTGCTGGGCTGGATGCGCCGCCTGCGCCAGTTGCGCGGCGGCGGCGTGGTGCCCAAGGAGTTCGTCGCGCTGGGCCACTTGCTGCACGATCTGCGCCTGTTCAAGTCGCGCGCCGAACTCAAGCTGATGCGCGCTTCTGCAGCGATCGCGGTGGAGGCGCAACTGGCCGCGCTGCGGCTGGCGCGGCCGGGTCGTCACGAGTACGAGGTCGAAGCCGAACTGCTGGGCACGATCCGCCGCCACGGCGCGGTGCCCGCGTTTGCGCCCACCGTGGCCGGCGGCGCGAATGCCTGCGTGATGCACTACCAGGGCAATCGCGCACCGCTGCGCGAGGGCGAGCTGCTGTTGATCGACGCGGGCGCGGAACTCGATTGCTACGCCTCGGACATCAGCCGCACGTTTCCGCCCAACGGTCGCTACAGCCGCGAGCAGCGCGCGCTGTACGAGGTGGTGCTGGCCGCGCAGCTGGCGGCGATCGAGCAGGTGCGGCCCGGCCTGCCGTTCAACGCCGCGCACGGTGCGGCGGTGCGCGTGCTGAGCGAAGGCCTGTGCGCGCTCGGCCTGCTCGACGGCGATGCGGACGCGGCGGTCGCCAGCGGCAGCTACCGGCGGTTCTTCGCCGCCAAGACCGGCCACTGGCTGGGCCTTGACGTGCACGACGTGGGCGACTACCGCATCGACGGCGAATCGCGCCTGCTCGAACCGGGCATGGTGCTGACGGTGGAACCGGGGCTGTACGTGGCGCCGGACGATCGCTCGGTGGCCGAGCGCTGGCGCGGCATCGGCATCCGCATCGAGGACGACGTGGCGGTGACCCGCGACGGCCACGAGGTGCTGACGGCGGCGATGCCGAAGGACCCGGTCGAGATCGAGGCGCTGCTCGCGGGGCGCTGATCCCCACGCGGCGAAACGCCACGCGGCGTACCGCCGCGCACCACGAGGCGTGCACGTTTGCCGGCTTATAGTCGGGCGATCCAAGCCGCAGGCGATGACGATGACGGCCGAGTTCCTGTCGCGGATCCAGTTCGGTTTCGTGATGTCGTTCCACATCCTGTTTCCCGCGTTCACCATCGGCCTGGCCAGCTGGCTGGTGTTCCTGGAGGCGCTGTGGCTGCGCCGGCGCAGCGAGATGTTGCGCGACCTGTACTTCTTCTGGCTCAAGGTGTTCGCCGGCTCGTTCGGGCTGGGCGTGGTTTCCGGCATCGTGATGAGCTTCCAGTTCGGCACCAACTGGGCCGGCCTCTCCACCGTGGCCGGCAACGTGCTCGGGCCGCTGCTCAACTACGAGGTGATGACGGCGTTCTTCCTGGAGGCCACCTTCCTCGGCGTGATGCTGTTCGGCTGGAATCGCGTGGGCCACGGCACGCATTTCTTCGCCACCTGCATGGTCGCGCTGGGCACGCTGATCTCCAGCTTCTGGATACTGGCGGCGAACAGCTGGATGCAAACGCCGCAGGGCTATGCGGTCGTCGACGGGGTGATCCATGCCACCGACTGGTGGGCGGCGATCTTCAACCCGTCGTTCCCGACCCGGCTGGTGCACATGGTGCTGGCGTGCTTCCTGAGCACGGCGCTGGTGATCGGTGGCGTGGCGGCGTGGTATCTGCTGCGCGGCATCTGGCAGGACAAGGCGCGGCTGATGCTGCGCTGCGCGCTGGCGCTGGTGGCGTTGGTGATCCCGTTGCAGATCTTCGTGGGCGATCTCTCCGGCCTGGTGGTGCGCGAGTACCAGCCGGCCAAGCTGGCGGCGATCGAGGCACGCTGGACCACCGGGAAAAGCGTGCCGCTGACCCTGTTCGCGTGGCCGGACGAGAAGGCCGAGCGCAACGATTACGCGCTCGACGTGCCGCACCTGGGCAGCCTGATCCTCACCCACAGCTGGAGCGGCGAAGTGCAGGGGCTGAAGGATTTTCCCGTGCACGACCGCCCGCCGGTCGCCGCGCCGTTCTTCAGCTTCCGCATCATGGTCGGCCTCGGCGTGCTGATGTTGCTGCTGGCACTGACGGGCGTGCTGCTGTGGTGGCGCCGGCGCCTGTTCGAGCACCGCTGGTACCTGCGCTGCTGGATCGCGATGATGCCGGCCGGTTTCATTGCCCTGCTCACCGGCTGGTACACCGCCGAGATCGGCCGCCAGCCGTGGGTGGTCTACGGCGTGATGCGCACCGTCGACGCCGCCAGTCCGGTGGCAGCCTCCAGCGTGCTCACCTCGCTGGTCGTGTATTTCGTGACCTACATGATCCTGTTCGGCTTCGGCAGCTGGTACCTGTTCAAGGTGCTGCGCCACGGTCCGGAGGCGGCACCGCCGCGATTCGGCGCCGAGGCCACCGCGGCGCGGCCGCTGGCCGTGGTCGACGATGGCGGGGAGGACTGAGCATGGAACTTTCCACGACGCTGCCGGTGGTGTGGTTCCTGATCATCGGCTTCGCGATCATGATGTACGTGCTGCTGGACGGTTTCGTGCTCGGTATCGGCATCCTCACCCCGTTCGCCGATGACGAGGCGCAGCAGGAGCTGATGATGAACACCGCCGCGCCGATCTGGGACGGCAACGAGACCTGGCTGGTGATGGGCGGCGCCGGGCTGATGGCGGCGTTCCCGCGCGCCTATGCGGTGATCCTGTCCAGCCTGTACCTGCCGGTGCTGGCGATGCTGATCGCGCTGATCTTCCGCGGCGTGGCGTTCGAGTTCCGCTTTCGGGCGCATACCTCGCGACGCATCTGGGGCGTGGGGTTCCACCTGGGCTCGGTGGTTGCGGCGTTTGCGCAAGGCCTGATGCTGGGCGCCATCGTCGAAGGCATGCCGGCCGAAGGCGGCAAGTACCTGCACGGCGCGTTCGCCTGGTTCAGCCCGTTCGCGGTGATGACGGGCATGGCGCTGGTGTTCGGCTACGGCCTGCTCGGCGCGACCTGGCTGGTGCTCAAGACCGAAGGCCGGCTGCAGCGCATCGCGCGCGACCTGACCCGCCCGCTGATGCTGGCGGTGATCGCGTTCATGGTGATGGTGAGCGCGTGGCTGCCGTTCCTCGATTCGCGGTTGATGGATCGCTGGTTCGCCTGGCCGAACTTGCTGTATCTGTCGCCGCTGCCGATCCTCACCGTGGCAGTCGCCGCCTGGTTGTGGCGCGCGGTGCTGGCCAATCGCGAGGTGGCGCCGTTCGTGCTTGCGCTGAGCTTCTTCGCGCTGGGCTTCCTCGGCCTGGTGGCCGGCATGTGGCCGAACATCGTGCCGCCCGACATGAGCATCTGGGACGCCGCCTCGCCACCCTCCAGCCAGGGTTTCGTGCTGGTCGGCGCGGCCGTCATGATCCCGGTGGTGTTGTTCTATACCGCGTACTCGTACCGCGTGTTCCGCGGCAAGGTGCGCGCCGGGGAGGGGTATCACTGACTCGCGGGTGAGGTCACGCGGCGGCGAACGCGTTGCGGGTGAGATTCTCCGGCTCGCCCTCGGTGCACACCACGTCGTCCTCGATGCGGATGCCGCCGTACTGCTTGAACGCCTCGACCTTGTGCCAGTCGATGTCCTTCGCCAGCGGCTTGTCGCGCAACTCGGCCAGCAGCATCTCGATGAAGTACAGGCCGGGCTCGATCGTCACCACCATGCCGGGCTCCAGCGTGCGGGTCATGCGCAGGTACGGGTGGCCGTCCGGCCGCGGTACGGTGTCGCCGCGGTCGTTCCTGGCGAAGCCGCCCACGTCGTGCACCTGCAGGCCGATCGAATGGCCCAGGCCGTGCGGGAAGAAGGCGCGGGTGACGCCGCTTTCGAGTGCTGATTCGGCCTCCATGCGGATGAAGCCGTGGTCCTTCAGCAGCGCGGCCAGTTGCCGGTGCGCATGCAGATGCAACTCGGCGTAGGGGCGACCGCTGCGCACCATCGCGGCCTGGCTTTGCTGGTTCGCGTCCATCGCGTCGATCAGCGCCTGGAATTCGCCTGCGTCGGCGGCGGCGTGGGTGCGCGTGATGTCGCTGGCGTAGCCCGAGGCGCTGGCACCGGCGTCGATCAGCAGCGAACGCGGGCGTGCCGGCGGTTGCCGGGTGAAATCCATGTAGTGCAGCACGGCGCCATGCTCGTTCAGCGCCACGATGCTTGAGTAGGGCAGTTCGGCGTCGATCTGGCCAGCCGCCGCCAGGTAGGCCTGATGGATGCCCAGCTCGCTGGCGCCGGCACGGAATGCCTGTTCGGCCGCGCGATGCGCGCGCGTGCCGATGCGGCTGGCCGCGCGCATCAGTTCCAGCTCGTACGGCGTCTTGTACGCGCGGTGGTAGTGCAGGTAATCCAGCACCGCGGGAGGGTTGTTGAACGCGATGCCGGCGACGGCGGCGTTCGCTTCGCCGATGCTGGCGCAGCGACCTTGCGGCAGCTCGGCCACCGCTTCCTCGGCGGTGCGCACCACGACGATCTCGAAGCCGTCCACCCAGTAGCCGGCGGGCGCATCCGGCACCACGTGCCAGTAGTCGCGCGGCTGCAGGAAGATCAGCTTGGGCTTGCGGCCCGGGGTGTACGCGATCCAGCTGCCCGGCGCGTCGGTCAACGGCAACCAGTGCTTGAATGGCGGGCTGACGGCGTACGGGTAGTGATTGTCGTCGAGGAACTTGACGCCGGGCATGCCGGCGGCGATCAGCAGGTGGTCGAAGCCGCCGCGGGCGAGCGCCTGCTCGGCATGGTGCTGCACCGTGGCCAGGTGCGCGGGATAAAGCGTGGCGAGTCGATCATGCATGGAGAACTCCCGGCAGGCGCACGGGAAAGGCCCGGCGAATCAGCAAAGACGAATCGCCATGATGACGCCCGCAGGTCGGCAGTTCCAGTGGAGGTGATGCGGCCAGTCGCGCCTACGCCTGCGCCAGCCAGCTTTCCAGGCGCGCTGCGTCGATGTCGGTGATGGCGATGATCCGGTAGCCGGCCCAGATCTGGCCGGAGCTGGCGGCGTGCTCGTGCCATTGCTCCTGGATACCCACCTCGATCGGCTGCGACTGCACCAGCGCGCGGCCGGTGGCGGGCAGGTCGATGCGTACCTGGTACAGCGCCTCGCTGCGCGGTGCCTGCGAGGTGATCAGCAGCAGGCCGGTGCTGGACAGGTTGCCCAGGTGGCCGATCGGCTCGCCGCGGATCACGTCGGTGACGATGGCGTTGCCGGGCGCCCGCTTGCGCGGCGCACGACGCTGGTTGGCGGGGCTGTTGGGCGGATTCATCGGTGGCGGAACTCCGCGGGTTTGCCGCTGCGCCCGCTTGCGGCGGCCTGGCGCAGGCTGCCGGTGAGGCCGCGCCACGCGCGGTCGAGCAGGCTTTCCGGCTCGGCCGGCACTTCGCAGACGCGGCCGCGGGCAACTTCGTGGGCGAGCTGGGCCATGGTCATCTCCTCGCCGCGCTGGCCGCGCCGGCTGACCAGCAGGCAGCGTCCCGACATCGGCGAATACCAGGCCAGCTTGCGTCGCGCGATCTGCCCGCTGGCGGGGTCGATGAACTCGAACCAGCTGCCGAACGGCAACTTGCGCAGATGCTGCTCGATGCGCGCCTCGCGCGGATCGACCGCCGGTGGTCGGGTCGATGTCGCCGTTGTCGTTGCGGGCCGAGGCGGCGTCGGCTTGACGATCGGGCTGGCGATCGCGGCTTCGTGGCTGGCCTGCTGTTCACCCAGGCGCTGGTGCTGCTTCAGTCGCAGCGCGAGATCGGTGGCGCTGGGCAGCTCGCTGGCCGGATCGGGCGTACCGACGCCGAGCAGGCGTTGCGCCACCTGCACCGATTCCTCCGCGTGCATGCCGATCTGCTGCAGGCCGCTTTCCACTTCCTGCTGCAGCTGCCGCGGGTCGGGCACCGGCAGGCGGCCGAGCAACTGGTCGGTGATCGCCAGCTGCGCCTTGAACGCGGGGCTGTCCTCGCCATGACGCAGCAGGGTCAGCGCGAGCACGTCGGACCAGGCGCGGTCCAGCAGGGCGCGCAGCAGTCCGCGCGGCGGCGATTGCGCGAAGCGGTCCGCCATCAGTTCGCCGGCGCGATGGCGCGCCTGGTCCAGCCGTTCGCGGCCCTGCGCCGCTTCGACGTGGCGCCGTTCGGCGGCCTGCGCCTTGCGCGTCAGCAGCGCCAGATGGTGTTCGATATCCGCCAGCAGCGTGGTGTAGAGACCGGCGCTGGGCGGCTCCTGGTTGGCGCGGCTGACCAGTTGCTCCAGCTTGCTGGCCAGCGGACGGTTGCTCTCGTCGTCGCTGCCGTCGAGCCAGTCGTTGGCGGCGGCGGCGACGGTGTCGAGCAGCTTGCGCGCGGGATGGTCGCGCTGCTCGAAGAAGTCGTGGTCGGCCACCGCCACGCGCAGCACCGGCAGCTGCAGGTTGCCGAGCAGGCCGCGGGCGTTGCTGCCCTGCTGCAGTTGCTGGCCCAGTTGCTCGAACAGTTCGGCGACCAGCTCCACCGTGTCGCCCTGTTCGCTGGTGAGCTGGGTGCGCGGCGCGCCGGCAGGCTTGCCGAGGTTGAGCTGGGTCAGCAGCTCCTCGCGCAGGCGCGCGGCACTGCGCAGTTCGCGGCTGGCGTGGTCGGTGACCTTGGCCAAGTGTTGTTGCAGCGCACCCAGCGCCGATTGCAGTTCTTCCTCGCTGGCGGCCGGCCCGGCGGCTTCGCCGCTGCCCGTGCCCTGGCCGGCGCGCCGCTGCGACAGCAGGTCGCGCAGCGATTCCAGCACGTGGATGGAATCTTCCGGGGCGCCGCCGGTCGCCGGCTTGGCGGCAGCTTCTGCCGGCGCGGCGGGGGTTTCGCTGGCGGCGCCGATCTCGCCCGTACCCTGCCGCGGGCGCTTGTTGACGTGGCGCGGTGCCGGCACGCTGCGCAGCTGCGGCAGGATGCCGTCGGACTGCCAGCGCAGGTTGATGGTGCCGTAGAGCTCGCTCAGCGCAGGGAGCACGCACTGGTCGAAGTGCTGCAGCAACAACAACTGGTGCTTGAGTGGCAGCTCCAGCGCGGCGCTGGCCTGGTGGAATGCCTTGGCCAGCGCATGCGGGCCAAGTGGCAGCGATGCGCCTTCCAGCGGCGGCGCGCCGATCAGCACCGCCAGGCGATGGCCCAGTTCGTACAGCGCGCGACCATGGCGTGCGTCGCCGCGGGCGCCGAGCTGGTCCAGCGCCATCGTCATCTCCTGCACGCCGGGGTCGAGCAGTTCCAGCGTCTGCCACGGACTGGCGGTGGCCGCGGTTTCCGCATCGGCGGGCCGGTGCGCATGGCGGTCAAGCTCATTGAGCGCCTTGCCCAGTTCTTCCATGAACGCCTGCACCAGCGCGTTCTGCCCCTGCAGCACGCGTTGGCGGCTGGCGAAGCACTCGTGCTGCTCGTCGGATCGGTGCGCGTGGTCGGCCAGTGCGAAGAGCTGCTTCTCGAATTCGCCGATGCAGCGGCGCACGGGTTCGTGGAGACCTTCCACGCACAGGGTGTAGGCGGTCTCGATCAATTGCTGGGCACGCGCCGGCCACCGCCCCTGGTTGAACTGGGCCGTGCCGCGCGATGCCGACATGCGTCGCCGGTCTTGTCCGACGTCCATGCAAAACCTGTGATTTCCCCGGGTTGGCCAAGTCTATGCTGCTTGCCGGGGCTATGCCATCGCCGCGAACGCGTCAGTCGAGGAAGCTTGCGATCACGTCGTTCAGGAAGCGCTGGCCCAGCGCGGTGGTCTGCAGGCGTTGCGCGTCGCCGTGCAGCCAGCCGCGGTCGCGGGCGGCGGCCAGCGCCGCGGCGATCGTCTCCGGCGCCAGCCCTGTGCGCGCGGGGAAATCGGCCATCGGCACGCCGTCGATCAGGCGCAGCGCGTTGAGCATGTACTCGAACGGCTGCTCGGCGGGGGCGACCACGTGGTCGCCCCCGATCCGGCCCGCGCCGCCGGGTTCGCCCATGTACGCGCGCGGGCCGCGCGTTTTCCAGCGCCGGTGGATCTGGTTGCTGCCGGCGTCGCTGAGCTTGCCGTGGGCCCCGGCGCCGATGCCGAGGTAGTCGCCGAACCGCCAGTAGTTGAGATTGTGTGCACAGCGCCGGCCGGGCTGCGCGTAGGCGGAGATTTCGTACTGGCCGTAGCCGGCTTCGGCCAGGCGCGTCTCGCAGGCTTCCTGCATTGCCCAGGCGTGGTCGTCGTCGGGCAGCGGTGGCGGGTTGGCGGCGAACACCGTATTCGGCTCCAGCGTGAGCTGGTAGTGCGAGATGTGCGTGGGCCCCAGCGCGATGGCGCGCTCGACGTCGGCCAGTGCGCCGTCCAGTTCCTGCTTCGGCAGCGCGTACATCAGGTCGAGGTTGATGTTGGCGTAGCCGGCGTCCTGCGCGGATTTCACCGCGGCTTCCGCCTCGCTGGCCGAGTGGATGCGGCCGAGCCGCTTCAGCTTGTCGTCGTCGAAGCTCTGCACGCCGAACGAGATGCGGTTCACGCCGGCGGCGAGATAGCCGTCGAAACGGCCATGCTCGACCGTGCCGGGATTGGTTTCCAGGGTGACCTCGGCGTCCTCGGCCAGCGGCAGGCGCTCGCGCACGCCCTCGAGCAGGCGCGCGATCAGCTCCGGCGCGAACAGGCTGGGCGTGCCGCCACCGAAGAACACGCTGATGACCGCGCGGCCCTCCAGCGCCGCGGCGAAGTCGGCGCGGTCGGCGTCGAGATCGGCCAGCAGGTGGTCGATGTAATCGGCGTACGGCGGCGGCTCGCTGCGCAGGCCGTGCGAGTTGAAGTCGCAGTACGGGCACTTCTTCACGCACCACGGCATGTGCACGTACAGCGACAGCGGCGGCGCGACGAGGCTCATGGGCGAAGTTCGCGCAGGCGGTCGTGCAGTTTCGCCAGCGCCTGGCCGCGGTGGCTGAGGCGGTTCTTCAGCGCCGGCTCGAGTTCGGCGGCGCCGAGGGTCTGCCCGTGTGGCAGGAACAGCGGGTCGTAGCCGAAACCTTGCGTGCCGCGCGGCGCGTCGAGCACGCGACCGTGCCAGCGGCCTTCTGCGATCAGCGGCGAAGGGTCGTCGGCGTGCTGCAGCAGCGCCAGGACGCAGATGAAGAACGCGCCGCGTCGTTCCGTCGGCACGCCGTCCAGTTCGCGCAGCAGCTTCGCGTTGTTGGCGGCGTTGTCGCCGTGGTTGCCGGCATAGCGCGCCGAGTACAGGCCGGGCGCGCCGCGCAAATGGTCCACGCACAGACCGGAGTCGTCGGCCAGCGCGGGCAAGCCGCTGGCGCGGGCGGCGTGGCGTGCCTTGAGCACGGCGTTCTCCACGAAGGTGAGGCCGGTTTCCTCGATGTCGTCCACGCCGAGGCTGGCCTGCGGCACCACCTCGAAGCCGGCGTTGGCGAGCAGGGCATGGAACTCGGCGAGCTTGCCGCGGTTGCTGCTGGCGAGGACGATGCGCCGCATGTCAGAGTGCGAGCGCCGCGCGCTGCGCGGCGACCAGTTCGCCGATGCCTTTTTCGGCCAGCGCCAGCATCTGGTCCATCTCGTCGCGGCGGAAGGCGTGGCCTTCGGCGGTGCCCTGCACTTCGATGAAGCCGCCGCCGTCGTTCATCACCACGTTCATGTCGGTGTCGCAGTCCGAATCCTCGGCGTAGTCGAGGTCGAGCACCGGCACGCCCTGGTAGATGCCGACCGAGACCGCGGCGACCGCGCCCACGATCGGGTTGCGCTTGAGGTTCTCGCGCTTCATCAGCAGGTTCACCGCATCGACCAGGGCCACATAGGCCCCGGTGATCGCCGCCGTGCGGGTGCCGCCGTCGGCCTGCAGCACGTCGCAGTCCAGCGTGATCACCCGCTCGCCCAGCGCCTGGCGGTTGACGCAGGCGCGCAGGCTGCGGCCGATCAGCCGCTGGATTTCCATGGTGCGGCCGCCCTGGCCGCCGCGGGCGGCCTCGCGCTGGGTGCGGGTGTTGGTGGCGCGCGGCAACATGCCGTATTCGGCGGTGATCCAGCCCTCGCCTTTGCCGCGCAGCCAGGCCGGCGCGCGATCCTCGATGCTGGCGGTGCACAGCACGCGGGTGTCGCCGAAGCTGACCAGCACCGAGCCTTCGGCGTGGCGGGTGTAATGACGTTCGAGGCTGACGGTGCGCAGCTGGTCGCTGGCGCGGCCACTGGGGCGGCTGGGATTCATGAAGGGTGGCCGGATTGGGCAAGGGGGACCGGAGAGTTTACCATTGCGTCCTTTCCCCGATGTCCGGAAGGCGCCGATGATCCGCAGCATGACGGCCTACGCCAGTGCCGAAACCACCGGCCCCGCGGGCACGCTCAGCTGCGAGCTGCGCACGGTCAACCATCGCTACCTGGAGCTGAGCCCGCGCTTGCCGGACGACCTGCGCGCGTTCGAATCGCAGTTGCGCGAGCGGGTGGCGGCGAAGCTGTCGCGCGGCAAGCTGGACCTCACCGTGCGTCGCGCGGGCGAGGGGCGCGGCGAGGCGTTGCAGGTGAACGGCGCACTGCTCGCGCGGCTGTCCGAGCTGAACCTGGACATGGCCGCGCTGTTCCCCGGCCTGCAGGTGCAGTTCACCGAGCTGCTGCGCTTTCCGGGCGTGATGCAGCAGGCCGAGGTCGATCCCGAAGCGCAGCAAACCGCGCTGTTCGACGTGCTCGACCGCGCGCTGGATGCGCTGGCGGCCACCCGCGAACGCGAGGGCGAGAAGCTGGGCGCGATCCTGCACGAGCGGCTCGACGCGATCGAGCGCGTGGTCGCCGAGGTGCGCGGCTGGATGCCGGAGATCCGCACCGCGCTGCGCACCCGGCTGGAAACCCGGCTGGCCGACCTCAAGCAGCCGGTCGAGCCGGGCCGGCTGGAACAGGAGCTGGTGCTGCAGATCACCCGCAGCGACGTGGACGAGGAGCTGGACCGGCTCGCCACCCACATCGCCGAGACGCGCCGCGTGCTGGGCCTGGCCGAACCGGTCGGCCGCCGGCTGGATTTCCTGATGCAGGAGTTCAACCGTGAGGCCAACACGCTCGGCTCCAAGTCGGTCGACGCGCGCAGCACCAACGCGGCGGTCGAGCTCAAGGTGCTGATCGAGCAGATGCGCGAACAAGTGCAGAACATCGAATGACTGAAGCAGGCACCCTGTTCGTGGTCGCCGCGCCATCGGGCGCCGGCAAGTCCACCCTGGTCAACGCGCTGCTGGAGCGCGAGCCGGGGATCGCGTTGTCGATCTCGCACACCACGCGGCCGCCGCGGCCGGGCGAGACGTACGGGCGGCATTACTACTTCGTCGAGCGTGCCGCGTTCGAGCGGCAGATCGCCGAAGGCATCTTCCTGGAGCATGCCGAGGTGCACGGCAACCTCTACGGCACCTCGCGCACCATCGTGCAGGAGCTGCTGGCGCAGGGTCGCGACGTGCTGCTGGAGATCGACTGGCAGGGAGCCCAGCAGATTCGCGCGAGCAAGCCCGATTGCGTCAGCGTGTTCATCCTGCCGCCGTCGCGGGCAGAACTTGAACGGCGCCTGCGCGGCCGCGGCTCGGACAGCGCCGAGGTGATCGAGCGCCGGCTGCACAATTCGCGCGGGGAGATCGCGCATGCCCACGAGTTCGATTTCATCCTGGTCAACGATGCCCTGGACCAGGCGTTGGCCGACCTGCAGGCGATCGTGCGCACCGTGCGCCTGCGCAGCACCTTGCAATGGCGGCGGCACGAGGCCTTGATCGCCGAACTGCTGGCCCCGTAGGTGCCCGCTCGCGGGCGATGCTTTTGCTATTGCGAATCCGGAATCCGAATCCCGAACCTCGACAAAGGCATCGCCCGCGAGCGGGCTCCTGCCCGGGCAGGGCGGGTTTGCGTGGCGTTGCCGGCGTGGTTCCATTACCTTGTTCTTTTCCGTGGTTGCCGCCTTCATGACTCCATCCGTCCGCCCGCCATCCGATGACGCCACCCTGGTGCGCATCCGCGGCTTGACCACGGTGCTCAACGGCAAGACCATCTTCGACACGCTGGATCTCGACATCCCGCGCGGCAAGATCACCTCGATCATGGGCCCCAGCGGCACCGGCAAGACCACCCTGCTCAAGCACATCACCGGGCAGATGCGCGCCGAAGCCGGCAGTGTCCACGTCGATGGCCACAATGTCGCCGAGCTGTCGCGCGAGGAGCTGTACAAGCTGCGCGAGGGCGTGGGCTACCTGTTCCAGAACTCCGCACTGCTGACCGATTTCGACGTGTTCGAGAACGTGGCGTTCCCGCTGCGCCAGCACACGAAACTGCCGGAGGTGCTGATCCGCAACCTGGTGCTGATGAAGCTGCAGGCGGTGGGTTTGCGCGGCGCGGCGCGGCTGATGCCGAACGAGCTGTCCGGCGGCATGGCGCGGCGAGTGGCGCTGGCGCGGGCGATCGTGTTCGACCCGCAGCTGATCCTGTACGACGAGCCGTTCGTGGGGCTGGACCCGGTGGCGCTGAACCAGGTGCTGAAGCTGATCCAGACGCTGAACCAGACCCTCGGCATCACCAGCGTGCTGGTCTCGCACGAACTGCCCGCGGTGCAGCGCATCGCCCACCATGTGGCCCTGCTGTCCAACGGCAAGGTGGTGGCACAGGGCAACCCGGCGACGATCGCCGACGACGGCTCGCCGTGGACGCGGCAGTTCTTCGGCGGCGAGGCGGACGGCCCGATCCCGTTCCGCTACCCGGCTGGCGACTACGCCGCCGCGCTGGGCTTTGCCGAGGCAACGAAATGAACGCGCACGCCCCGCAACCCCGCAACGTGTTGACCCAGTCGCTGGCGCAGATCGGCGGCTGCGGCCTGTTTCTGCTGACCCTGCTGGCGGCGATCCCGCGCAGCTTCCGCTACCTGCGCGAAACCGTCCGTCAGCTGTGGTTTGTCGGTGCCATGAGCCTGACCATCATCATGGTCTGCGGCCTGTTCGTCGGCATGGTGCTGATGCTGCAGCTGTACCACGTGCTGTCGATCTTCGGCGGCACCTCGGCCAGCGGCATGGTGGTGGCGCTGTCGGTGTACCGCGAGCTGGGGCCGGTGGTCACCGCGCTGCTGTTCGCCGGGCGCGCCGGCACCGCGATCACCGCCGAGATCGGCCTGATGCGCGCCACCGACCAGATTTCCGCGATGGAGATGATGGCGGTCGACCCGATCGCCTACGTCGCCACGCCGCGCTTCCTGGCCGGCCTGATCGCGATGCCGCTGCTGTGCTGCGTGTTCTGCGCGATGGCCATCTTCGGCGGCCACCTGGTCGGCGTGACCTGGCTCGGCATCGACAACGGCACGTTCTGGTCGAACATGACCGCCCAGGTCGACGTGCACACCGACATCGTCAACGGCGTGCTGCTGAAGAGCCTGGCGTTCGGCGCGGTGGTATCGCTGATCGCGGTGTTCCAGGGCTTCACCACGCCGCCGACCAGCGAGGGCGTGGCGTACGCCACCACCCGTACCGTGGTCGCCTCGTCGATCGCCATCCTGGCGCTCGACTTCGTCCTCACCGCCTTCCTGATGTGACTGCCATGACCCATCGTTTTCCGAGGATTCTGCCGTGAGCCAACCGAGAAGTTCCTATGCCGTCGGCACCGGCCTGTTCATCGTGCTGGGCTTCGCCGCGCTGGCCTACCTGGCGACGCAGACCAGCTCGGTGGCCAACAACGTGCGCCAGGGCGACAGCTACGACGTCACCGCGCAGTTCACCAACATCGGCCAGCTGAAGGAGCGCGCGCCGGTGAAGATCGCCGGCGTGCGCGTGGGCCAGGTGCAGGCGATCACGCTGGCGCCGGGGCGCGACGCGGCCGAGGTGAAGCTGTCCATCGACAAGCGCTACGACCACATCCCGCAGGATTCGGTGGCGACGATCTTCACCAGCGGCCTGCTCGGCGACCAGTACGTGGGCATCGACTACGGCAGCGCGAAACAGATGGTGGCCGCCGGCGGCACGCTGGCGCGGACCAAGTCGTCGCAGCCGCTGGAGGAGATGCTGGGCAAGTTCTTCGGCGCCGGCGGCGTGGTCGACAACATCGGCGGCAGCTACACGGTCAAGGCCGATTTCACCAACGTGGGCACCTTGTCGGCGGGCGCGCCGGTGAAGATGGCCGGCGTGGTGATCGGCAGCGTGCAATCGGTGCGCGCCGACCCGACCAAGCTCAACGCCGAGGTCATCCTGGCGATCGACAAGCGCTACGACCAGATTCCCGACGATTCGGCCGCCGCGGTGTTCACCAGCGGTTTGATCGGCAGCCAGTATGTTGCGATCCAGCCGGGCGGCTCGCCCGACGTGCTCAAGAACGGCGACGAGATGATCCTGACCCAGTCCGCGATGCAGCTGGAGGATCTGATCGGCAAGTTCCTGGTCAACGGTTCGCCCGGCGACAAGAAGGACGCCGGCAGCGGCAAGCAGTAGAACCCCATCGAATCCCCGTCGGCGGCGCCTGCCGCCGGCCATGCCCCAAGGAGTAACCCCATGCTGCGCAGACTGGCCCTTGCCACCGCCCTTGCGTTCGCCACTGTTGTGGTCGGTGCCCCGGCGTTCGCCCAGGATGCGGCCACGGCCGCCGCGCCGGCGGCCGTCCAGCAGACCCCGGTGCAGATCGTGCAGGGCATCGCCGACCAGCTGGCCACCGCGATCGAGGGTCACCGCGACGAGCTCAAGCGGGACAAGGAAAAACTGATCGCCATCATCGACGACGTGTTCCTGCCGCACTTCGACATCGACTACGCCTCGATCCTCGTGCTCGGCCGGCATGCACGCGAGGCCACCCCGGCACAGCGCGACCGCTTCGCCAAGGCGTTCTACAACTCGATCACCCATCGCTACGCCGAGGGTCTGCTCAACTACACCCGCGGCAAGGTCAAGGTGCTGCCGTTCAACGGCGACCTCAACGACAAGCGCACCGTGGTGCGCACCCAGGTGGTGCTGGACGACGGCAAGCTGGTGTCGATCGACTACGCGTTCCGCAAGAGCCGCAGCGGCGACTGGAAGGCGTACGACGTGATCATCGAAGGTATCTCCTACGTCACCAATTACCGCAACCAGGTGGACGCGGAGATCCGCAAGGTCGGCATCGAGCAGCTGATCACCAACCTGGAAACCCAGGGCGAGAAGGCACTCGACACGCTCGACAAGGACAGCAAGGACAGCCAGTGAATGCGCCCACGGGTTTCCGCCTGGACATCGTGGCGCCGACTGTCCTGGCGGTGAACGGCGTGCTTGATTTCGGCACCGCCGCGGCTGCGCTCGCAGCCATGCGCGCGGCGCTGGATGGCGAGGTGGCGCAACTGGACCTGGCGGGCGTCAGTCATTGCGACAGCGCCGGCCTGGCCTGCGTGCTGGCTGCCGCCGCGGAAGCGAACCGGCGAGGTCGTCCGTTGCGGGTGGTCGGGATGCCGGCCAGCATGCAGGCGCTGGCCCAGGTCTGCGAGGTCGATACGCTGCTGGCGTGAGTCGTGCCCGCAGGGCTCAGTGCTGGTCGTCCTGCTTGGGGTGACCCTTTTCCCAATCGTGCTGCTGTTCCAGCAGCTCGTCCGGGTCGAAGCCGGGCGTATCCAGTCCCTGCATCCGTTCGATCAGCGCCGCCGGCGGGTTGCCGTCGTAAAGCTTGTACAGGCGCTGTTGCCGGTAGGCGTCGCGGATGAACACGTACGGGTCGTAGGCCGATTGCAGGAAACTCTCCGCGTCGATCGCGCGCGAGCGCAGCGTGATCAGATACATCGCCTGCGGCGCGTACTGCAGGCCGTTGTAGTGGTGGTTGGCGGCGTACAGGCTCAGCGGATCGAAGAAATAGCTGTCCACTGGCATCCGCCACATGTCGCGTGCGGTGCTGGGGCCGAACAGCGGCAGCATCAGGAAATCGCCTTCCGGCGCACCCCAGCGTGCCAGCGTGATGCCGAAGTCGTTGTCCTCGATCGGCAGTCCCAGTTGGCTGGCCGGGTCGAAGAAACCGCCGATGCCCAGGGTGAGGTTGACCAGGAAACGGGCAGTGCTCTGCAGGGCCTGCTTGGGCCGCGCCTGCAGCAGGTCGTTGGCGACCGTGACCGGGGTGCGGATATTGGTGAAAAAGTCGCTGAACGAACGCCGCACCGGCGGGTTGGTGACCTTGCGGTAGACCAGCGCCACCGGCCGTATGGCCACTTTGTCCACTGCAGTATTGAACTGGTACGCCTCGCGGTTGTACTTCTCCAGCGGGTCGTCGGTGCGCGGCTTGGCAATGGCGCAGCCCGCCAGCAAGGCGATCGCGAGCACCGCCAACCAGCGGCTCATGGAATGGGGGCGAGGCAATGAGGGCATCGTGCGGTGGGGATTCGCGTCGGGGACAGTATAAGTGTACTGTCTGGTTTTATATCTTGCACGGCTTTCGGGCCGCTTTCGTGAATGCAGCCGTATTCGCGGCCAGCCCACCATGATACGCGTCGCCCGCATTGCCAGCAAAGCACCTGCTGGCTACACTGGTCGACCGTATAAGTCACTATTCTCCGAAGGATTTCACATGGCACGCATTACCGTGGAGGACTGCCTCGAGGTGGTCGACAACCGATTCGAGCTGGTCCTGATGGCCACCAAGCGCGCACGACAGCTCGAGAAGGGTGCCGAACCGGCGGTCAACCCCGACCACGACAAGCCCACGGTGCTGGCGCTGCGCGAGATCGCGGCCCGTCGCATCGACCAGGCCACGATCGACCAGATCGACAAGGCCGAGCGCGAGCGCGCCGAGCGCGAAGCGCTGGAGTGGGCCGCCGCGGAAGTCGACGACGACCTTTCCAAGGGCGGCGACGACTGATGGGCGATGACTGCCGGCGCTGCCGCAATCATGCCTTGCAGGGCATGAGCGAGCGCGCGCGCCCGACAGTCTCCGGACACCTCGCTTCCGGGGTGGGCGCCTGAGCCGGCGCCAGGCACCGATGCCCGCGACCGCTCCACCGGCTCCGGTCGATCCGGCCGCCTGGCCACCCTACGTGCTGGCGCTGAAAGAGCGCATCGCTTATCTGCCCCCCGCACAAGTCACCCTGGTGTTGCGTGCGTACGCCGTCGGCGCACAGGCGCATGCGGGGCAGGAGCGCAAGAGCGGGGAGCCGTACATTACCCACCCGGTGGCAGTGGCCAGCATCCTGGCCGAGCTGGGGCTGGATGCCGAAACAATCATCGCGGCCATCCTGCATGACACGCTGGAAGACACCGAACTGAGCCGCGAAGCGCTGGCCGGCGAGTTTGGCGAGGTGGTGGCCGAGCTGGTGGACGGCGTCACCAAGCTGGACAAGATGCGCTTCGGCACGCGCCAGGAAGCCGATGCGGAAAGCTTCCGCAAGATGCTGCTGGCGATGGCGCGCGACATCCGCGTGATCCTCATCAAGCTGGCCGATCGCCTGCACAACATGCGCACGCTGGGCGCCAAGGACCAGGGTTCGCGCCGCCGCATCGCGCGCGAGACGCTGGAGATCTTCGCGCCGATCGCGCAGCGCCTGGGCATGAACAAGTTCAAGGCCGAGCTGCAGGATCTAGGCTTCCGCGCGCTGTATCCGGACCGCTACCGGGTCATCAGCGAGCGCATCCGCGCCGCGCTGGGCAACCGCCGCGAGGTGATGAGCAAGATCGAGACCGCGCTCACCACGCAGTTGGCGTCCGAGCATCTGAGCGCCCACGTGGTCGGGCGGATCAAGTCGCCGTGGAGCATCTACTCGAAGATGCGCAACGAGCACAAGACGTTCGCGCAGCTGATGGACGTGTACGGTTTCCGCGTGGTGGTCGACAGCGCCACCAGCTGCTACGTGGCGCTTGGTGCGGTGCACGCGCTGTACAAGCCGGTGGACCGGCGCTTCAAGGATTTCATCGCGATCCCCAAGGCGAACGGCTACCAGTCGCTGCACACGGTGCTGCTCGGGCCGTTCGGCGCGCCGATCGAGGTGCAGATCCGCACCGCCGAAATGGATTCCGTGGCCGAACGCGGCGTGGCGGCGCACTGGGCCTACAAGACCGATTCGGGCCCGGCCAACAGTGCCCAGGTGCGCGCGCGCGAGTGGCTGGCGTCGATGGTGGACAGTTCGGCGAACACGGTGTCCTCCTCGGAGTTCATCGAGAACGTCAAGATCGACCTGTTCCCCGACGAGGTCTATTTGTTTACCCCCCGCGGCGACATCCTCTCGCTGCCGCGCCATGCCACTGCGCTGGATTTCGCCTACGCGGTGCACACCGACGTGGGCGACCACGCGGTGGCCGCGCGCGTGGACAAGAAACTCACCCCGCTGCGCAGCCGGCTCGAATCGGGCCAGCTGGTGGAAATCATCACCGCGCCCTCGGCCGTGCCCAACCCCGCGTGGCTGGAGGTGGTGGTCACCGGCAAGGCGCGCACCGCGATCCGCCAGTACCTGAAACATCTGCAGCACGAGGACGCGGTCGATTTCGGCCACCGGATGCTGGATCGCGCGCTGGATGCGCTCGGCAGCAGCCTCGACGCGATCGCGCCGACGACGCTCGACCGCTTCCTGAAGACCTCCAAGTTCAAGCGGTTGGAGGAGCTGCTCTCCGACATCGCGCTGGGCAACCGCATGCCTGACGTGGTCGCGCGCCAGTTGCTGGGCTCGCGCTGGAAGAAGGCCGCCGGCTCCAAGGCAGGCGTGGCGCTGGCGCAGGAGAAGATCCGCATCAGCGGCGGCGAGCGCGGCGTGCTCAGCTTTGCCAACTGCTGCCACCCGCTGCCCGGCGACGACATCGTCGGCTACCTGTCCTCCGGCAAGGGCATCGTGGTGCATCGCGTGGAGTGCCCGAACGTGGTCGAGTTGCGCCGCTCGCCGGAACGGCTGGTGGCGATCGAGTGGGATCGCGACGTCAAGGGCGACTACCGCGCGCAGTTGCACATCGAGGTGATCAACCGCCCGGGCGTGCTCGCCACCGTGGCGGCGGCGATTGCGGCGGCCGATTCCAACATCGAGAACGTCGAGTACGTCGAGCGCGATGCCTCGGCGGCCACGCTGCTGTTCTCGATGGAAGTGAAGAGCCGCAAGCACCTGGCCGACGTGATCCGCCGCGTGCGCCGCACCGGCGTGGTCAGCGCGGTGCGGCGGTATCCGCTGTAACCCGGGAATCGGTGATCGGGAACGGTTCGGGCGTTCCGGGGTGTTTGCTTTCCTCCGGTGCGGCGATAGTCTTCCCGAATCCCGAATCCCGAATCCCGAATCCCGAATCCCGAGACCGCCCATGTCCCGCAGCATCATTTCCACTGGCCAGGCACCGGCCGCCATCGGCCCGTATTCGCAGGCCGTGCGTGCCGGCAACACCGTCTATTTTTCCGGCCAGATCCCGCTGGACCCGACCACCGGCAGCCTGGTCGACGGCGACATCGGCGTGCAGACGCGACGGGTGTTCGACAATCTCGCCGCGGTGGCGCAGGCTGCCGGCGGCTCGCTGGCGCAGATCGTGCGCGTGGGCATCTATGTCACCGACCTGGCCAACTTCGCCGCCGTCAACGCGGTGATGGCCGAATACTTCCAGCAGCCGTATCCGGCGCGCTCGACCATCGAGGTTTCCGCGTTGCCGAAGGCGGCGCAGGTAGAGGTCGATGCGATCATGGTGCTGGACTGATCCACGTCGCGGCTGTCGCCGACAGCCCGCAGCGGCGGCATCCTTACGACTGACGGGGATGCTCGGTTAGGCTTGGGTTTCATGGCCACGCGCAACGCCCGTCCCGTTTCTCCCGCCATTGCCGACCCCGGCATCGCGCCGCTCGCCACGTTGCCCGGCGTGGGCCCGGCGCTGGTCGCGTCGCTGGGCAAGCTCGGCCTGACGCGGGTGCAGGATCTGTGGTTCCACCTGCCGTTGCGCTACGAGGACAAGACGCGCATCACCGCGATCGCGGACTTGCGCGCCGGGGAACGCGCGCAGGTCGAGGGCGTGGTCGAGGCCGTCGAGCGCGGCTTCCGCCATCGCCCGCAACTCAAGGTGGCGATCGGCGACGCCAGCGCGCAGACCCTGCTGCTGCGCTTCTTCCATTTCAATCGTGCGCAGGCCGAACAACTGGTGCCGGGCACGCGGCTGCTCTGCTACGGCGAGGTGCGCCATGCCGCGCAGGGGCTGGAGATGGTGCACCCGAGCTACCAGCGCCTGGGTGACAGCGAAGCCTCGGTGGTCGACGAGCAGCTCAGTCCGGTGTATCCCACTACCGAGGGCCTGGGCCAGAAGCGCCTGGTCGCGGTGATCGGCAAGGCACTGGCCCTGCTGCCGCCGGCCGGGCAACTGGAGCTTATTCCGCCGGCGCTGTGCCGCACGCACGGGCTGACCTCGCTGCGCGATGCGCTGCTCTACGTGCACCGGCCACCGCCGGACGCGCACCTGGGCCAGTTGCTGCTCGGTCGCCACCCGGCCCAGCAGCGGCTCGCCTTCGAGGAGTTGCTGACCCAGCACCTTAGCCTCAAGCGCCTGCGCGCCGTGGTGCGGCAACGCCGTGCGCCGGTGCTGGGCGCACCGCGGCAGCTGCATCGGCAATTGCTGCGCGCATTGCCGTTCCGCCTCACCGCGGCGCAGCAGCGCGTGAGCGAGGAGGTCGCGCGCGACCTGGCGCAGGCCCAGCCGATGCTGCGCCTGGTGCAGGGCGACGTCGGCAGCGGCAAGACCGTGGTGGCCGCGCTGGCCGCGCTGGCCGCGGTGCACGCGGGCTACCAGACCGCCCTGATGGCACCGACCGAATTGCTGGCCGAGCAGCATCTGCGCAACTTCCGGCAGTGGTTGCAGCCGCTGGGCATCGAGGTGGAATGGCTGGCCGGCAAGGTCACCGGCAAGACACGCCGGCAGGCGCTGGCCCGCGTGGCCGACGGCGCGGCGGTGGTGATCGGCACGCACGCCTTGATGCAGGAGGGCGTGGCATTTGCGCGGCTGGGCCTGGTGATCGTCGACGAGCAGCACCGCTTCGGCGTGCAGCAGCGGCTGGCATTGCACGAGAAGGGCCGCCAGGACCGACTGGTGCCGCATCAACTGGTGCTCACCGCCACGCCGATTCCGCGCACGCTGGCGATGAGCGCGTATGCCGATCTCGACGTCTCGTCGATCGACGAATTGCCGCCCGGACGCACGCCGGTGCAGACCATCGCGGTATCCAATGCGCGCCGCGCCGAAGTGATCGAGCGCATCCATGCCGCCTGCGCCGAGGGGCGGCAGGTGTACTGGGTGTGCACCCTGATCGAGGAATCCGAGCAGTTGCGCGCGCAGGCGGCCGAAGTCGCCCACGCCGAGTTGTGCGCGGCGCTGGAGGGCTTTGTCGTGGGTCTGATCCACGGCCGCATGAAGGCAAAGGACAAGCAGGCGGTGATGGACGCGTTCAAGGCCGGCGAGCTGGCCGTGCTGGTGGCCACCACGGTGATCGAGGTCGGCGTCGACGTGCCCAATGCCAGCCTGATGGTGATCGAGAACAGCGAGCGGCTTGGCCTGGCACAGCTGCACCAGTTGCGTGGTCGCGTCGGCCGCGGCGCGGTGGCCTCCAACTGCGTGCTGCTGTATCAACCGCCGCTGGGCCAGCTCGCGCGCGAGCGCCTGCAGGTCATGCGCGAAACCAGCGACGGCTTCCGCATCGCCGAGAAGGATCTGGAACTGCGTGGCCCCGGTGAAGTGCTCGGCACCCGCCAGACCGGCCAGCTCGCCTTCCGCATCGCCGACCTGTCGCGCGACGCGCACCTGCTGCCCGCGGTGCAGGCGGTGGGCGAGCGCATGCTGGCCGAGTTCCCCGACCAGACCAGCCGGTTGATCGAGCGCTGGATCGGCGGCGCCGCGCGGTTCGCAGATGCGTGAGCGGTCATCGGCAGTCGCCCCCCGCCGTTTCATCCCATAAACTGGACGGCTGGACAGGAACCCGATGCACATGACCAAGCCGCAACTCCTGATCGACACCGATCCCGGCGTCGACGACGCCCTCGCCATCCTGATGGCCGCCGCGCATGCCGACATCGCCGGCCTCGGCATTGCCGCCGGCAACGTCGGCCTGGAGCACACCCTGCGCAACGCACGCACGCTGGTCGACCTGCTTGGCCTGGCCACGCCGGTGTTCGCCGGTTGCGCCATGCCGCTGGTGCGTGCGCCGGAGGAAGATGCCGCGTTCGTGCATGGGCGTGACGGTTTCGGCGACGTCGGCTTCGCCGAGCCCGCCGCCGCGGTCGCCGCCGAGTCCGCTGCGCTGGCGCTGCTGCGCCTGACCCTCGAGCGTCCCGGCGAGCTGACCCTGGTGGCACTGGCGCCACTGACCAACCTGGCGCTGGCGTTGCGGCTCGACCCCGGCCTGCCGCAGCGGGTGAAGCGGCTGGTGGTGATGGGCGGCGCGGTGACCGGCCACGGCAATACCGGCAAGGTGCCGGCCGAGTTCAACATCGGTTTCGACCCCGAGGCTGCGCACGTCGTGTTCGAGGCGTTCCCGTCGTTCGACCTGGTGGACTGGGAGGCAACCCTGCGCCACGCCTTCGACGACGCGGAGTTCGACCGCTGGCTCGCTGCCGGTGACCGGCGCGCGGCGTTCTTCGGCAAGATCGCGGCGACCGCGCGGGGCTACAACGCCAAACACGACCGCCACGGGCTGGTGGCGGCCGATGCGCTGGCGATGGCGGTCGCGCTCGACCCGACCATCGTCACCCGCAGCGAACGCCGCGCGGTCGCGGTAGAGCTGGACGGCCGCCTGACCCGCGGCGCCACCGTGGTCGACTGGAAAGGGCGCCTGGGCCGGCCGGCGCAGGCCAACATCGTGCTGGAGGTCGACCACACCCGCTTTGCCGCGATGGTGCAGCGCGCGCTGGGGGTGCCCGGCTGAACCCCCCGTGCTTGCGCGTTCCCGGCGTTGCCCGCTACAATGCCGCTCTTTTCACCGCCGCATTCAGAGTCTGTCATGAAAGCCGATACCCATCCGAACTACGCCCCGGTGGTGTTCCAGGATCTGTCGTCCGATTTCTCGTTCCTCACCCGGTCGACCATGTCCAGCAAGGAAACCGTCAAGTGGGAAGACGGCAATGAGTACCCGCTGATCAAGGTGGATATCTCCAGCCATTCGCACCCGTTCTACACGGGCAAGCAGAAGACCCTGGACGTGGGTGGCCGCGTGGACAAGTTCCGCCGCCGCTACGCCGGTTCGGTCAAGGAATAAACCCTTTTACCTCCGCTCCCTCCGGGTTGCGGGCGGTTCGAGACACGGGGCAGGCGCAGGCTTGCCCCGTGTCTTTTTCGTGCCCGGCGTACGACCATTCGCCATCGAATGCGCGACCGCCGTTGTGCGATAATGGGCAGTGGCCCGATGCCTGCAGCAGAGTGGCGCAAGTCTTCGCGGAGCTTGTTCCAGCCGGTTTCCGGCATCGGTTGCGTCGCGTGCTTTCCCCGGCTGCCGACATCCACCCTTTCCCTTGCCGTGCGATGACGTCCCCACCGTCGTCGCCGGCGACGAACCACATGCGAGGAGGTTTCCGTGTCCGACCCCAAGACCGTCAAGCTGGTCGATGAATCGAGCCACAAGAGCAGCGAACTGCCGCTGGTTTCCGGCACGCTCGGTGCCGCGTGCATCGACATCGGCACGCTGTACAAGGACACCGGCCATTTCACCTATGACCCGGGCTTCGGCAGCACTGCCAGCACCAAGAGTGCCATCACCTACATCGACGGCGACAAGGGCGTGCTGCTGTATCGCGGTTACCCGATCGAGCAGCTGGCCGAGAAGTCCAGCTTCCTCGAAGTGGCCTATCTGTTGCTCAACGGCGAGTTGCCCAATGCTGCCGAGTTCGACACGTTCGAACATGACATCACGCATCACACGATGATGCACGAGGCGCAGAAGAACTTCTTCCAGGGCTTCCACCACGACGCGCACCCGATGGCGATGCTCGCCGCGGCAGTGGCGTCGCTGTCGGCGTTCTACCACGACAAGCTGGACGTGGAAGACCCGGCCGACCGCAAGATGGCGGCGATCCGCCTGATCGCCAAGATGCCGACCATCGCGGCAGCCTGCTACCGCTACACGATCGGCTGGCCGGTGCGCTACCCGCGCAACAACCTCGAGTACGTCACCCGCTTCCTGCACATGATGTTCGAGGTGCCGAGCGAGCCGCTGCAGATGAACCCGGTGGCGGCCAAGGCGCTGGACCTGCTGTTCATCCTGCATGCCGACCACGAGCAGAACGCGTCCACCTCCACCGTGCGCCTGGTCGGTTCCACCGGTGCCAACCCGTATGCCTCGATCGCCGCCGGCATCACCGCGCTGTGGGGCCCCGCCCATGGCGGCGCCAACGAGGCGGTGCTCAAGCAGCTGGAGGAGATCGGCAAGCCGGACAACGTCGAGTCGGCGATCCTGCGCGCCAAGGACAAGAACGACAGCTTCCGCCTGATGGGCTTCGGCCACCGCGTCTACAAGAACTTCGACCCGCGCGCCAAGATCATTCGCGAGATGTGCCACAAGGTGCTGGACGAGCTGGGCGTCAACGATCCGATGCTGGACGTGGCGATGAAGCTGGAAGAGGCGGCGCTGAAGGACGACTACTTCGTCGAGCGCAAGCTGTATCCGAACGTCGATTTCTACTCCGGCATCATCTACAAGGCGCTGGGCATCCCCACCGAGATGTTCACCGTGATGTTCGCCATCGCGCGCACCGCCGGCTGGATCGCGCACTGGATCGAGCAGCACGAAACGCCCGGATCGCGCATCGGCCGTCCGCGCCAGGTCTACACCGGCGCCGACGTGCGTGATTACGTGCCGGCCGGCAAGCGCTGATTCACCGCTTGGGCTGATCCTCGGTTTCGCGCAGAACGCCCCGGCCCGGCCGGGGCGTTCTGCATCTGGCGCTCGGCGCGGTCAGCGCAACGCGGCGCGCAGGCGCTGTTCGAAGCCCTCGTCGGCATCGTCCTCGGCCAGCAGCATCTCCACCTGGGCCAGCGCGGCGCGGCGCATCGGCCGGTCGTCGGTGCGATCCAGCGGCGCCTGGCGCAGCGCGTTGCGCGGCAGCACGGTGAGGTCGAACGGCACGGCGTCGGCGGCGAACAGCAGCACCGGGTACTCGGGCTGCTCGGTGCGGCTGTAGCGCAGGCGGCGCACCTGCATTTCCAGCGGCACGCCGTGCTCGCGCAGGAAACGCACCACCGCTTCGGCATCGTCGCTGTACACGTGCAGGCACACCGCCGAATGCATGTCGGCGGTGCCGTCGAGCACGGCGCCGACCAGGCGCGGTTCGAACGGGGCGAGGAAGGTCATCGCCTCGACCGCCGCCTCGCGCCGCTGGCGCAGCAGCTGGGGTTGGCTGTCGCCGAGGAACAGGCGCTGGTGTTCGCGCAGCGCCTGTTCGATCTCGAGGTTGCGCGGCAGCGCCTGGCTGTCGAGTATGCCCAGCCGTTCGGCGGCCTTGAGCTTGGCATGGTGGAAATTGCGGATGCCGTGCTCGCTCATCAGCCGGGCCGCTTCCTGGGCCACGCGCAGGCGATTGCGTTGCAGCCGGTCATGGGCGTGGATGCGGTGGTGTTCGCCTCGGGACATGACGCACTCCTCGACATTGGATGGCGGCGTCCGGGAGCGGCGTCGCCTGCCCCCGGGTCAGAAGATCTCGTAGGCGTGCTGCTTGTCCTGCTCCTTCTGCTGGGCGGCCTGGCTGCGCAGGCGGTCGACGTCTTCCACCTTGAACATCTCGTTCATGCCGTTGGGGTCGTCCGCACCGGTCGGCAGGCCGCTTTCGCGGTTGATCCATACCGTACTGATTCCGGGCGGCATCGGCAACGTGCTGGGCGGCAGCCCCTTCAGCGCCGCGCCCATGTACTGCATCCACACCGGCAGGGCCGCCTTGGCGCCGAATTCGCCGCGGCCGAGCGAGCTGTAGTCGTCGAAACCCACCCAGACCGCGGTGGACAACTCGCCGTCGAAGCCGACGAACCAGGCATCGCGATGGTCATTGGTGGAGCCGGTCTTGCCGGCCAGGTCGGGGCGCTCCAGCGCGCGCGCGGCCGAACCGGTGCCGCGCAGGATCACGTCCTTCATCAGCGAGGTGATCAGGTAGTCGTTGCGCGGACCGATCACCCGCGGGGCGAGTACCGGTGCATGCCGGGCGCCGTCGTGGATGTCGGCCGGCAGCACCGCATCGCCGACACCGTCGACGCTCTCCGACTCGGCGGGCGCGTCCGTGCTGCCGGCGGTCGCCAGGCGATTGGCCGGCGGCCGGGCCATGTCCGGCGGCGGCGGGCCGGGCGGGCGCGTGTCGAGCAGGCGTTCCTGGCAGTTGCGGCAGGCGCGGGCGGGATTGGCCAGGTACACCGGCTTGCCGTCGCGGTCGTCGATCTCGTGAATGAAATACGGCGTGACCAGGTAGCCGCCGTTGGCGAACACGGCGTAGCCGCGCGCCATGCCCATCGGCGAGACCGAGGCGGTGCCCAGGGCCATCGACAGGTTGGCCGGGATCGCGTCCTGCGAGAACCCGAAGCGGGTGGCGTATTCGCGCATGTAGCTCACCCCGATGGCATCCAGCAGTCGCACCGAGACCAGGTTCTTCGATTGCACCAGCGCCTCGCGCAGGCGCATCGGGCCGGCGAACTTGCCGTCGTCGTTGGACGGCGTCCAGATGCCGTTGGGGCGCGAGGGGTCGGGCAGCGCCAGCGGTGCGTCGTTGACGATCGAGGCCGGGGTGAAGCCGCGATCGAAAGCGGCGGAATAGAGGTACGGCTTGAAACTCGAACCCGGCTGGCGCGCGGCCATGACGGCGCGGTTGAACTTGCTGCGGTTGAAGTTGAAGCCGCCCACCAGGGCCTCGATCGCGCCATCTTCCGGATTGAGCGAGACCAGCCCGCCCTGCACGGCGGGTATCTGCGCCAGCTGCCAGTTGCCCTTCTCGTCGCGGGCCAGGCGGATGACGTCGCCGCGCTTGAGCACGGCATCGACCCGCGTGGGCGCGGCGCCGACGCGGCTGTCGCTGATGTGCGGCCGAGCCCATTTCACCGCGTCGAGGTCGAGCCGGGCGCTCTCGTGACTGGACAGGTACACGCTGGCATGGTCGGCGTCGCTGCTGATGACCAGTCCCGGCTGCATGCCCGAGACGCTGCCGTAACTGGCCAGCACCTGGTCGAAATCCGCCTCGCTGGCGCCCTCGGCCAGCTCCTTGTGCGCCTCCGGCCCGCGCCAGCCATGGCGGTGGTCGTAGGCGACCAGGCCGTCGCGCAGGGCGTCCACCGCCTCCTGCTGGCGCATGCTCTGCACCGTGGTGCGGACCACGTAGCCTTCGGTCAGGGCGTCATTGCCGAGGCGGTCGAGCACCTGCCGGCGCACCATCTCGGCGAGGTAGGGCGCGTCGACCTCGATCGGCTGCTCGTGGGCAAAGGCGCGATTCGGCTCGGCCACCGCCTGTTCGTACACTGCCTGGGTGATGTAGTTGTGCCGCAGCATCTCGCCGAGCACCCAGTTGCGCCGTGCCATCTCGCGCTTGGGGCTGTTGATCGGATTGACCGCCGAGGGCAGCTGGAAAGTGGAGGCGATCGCCGCGCACTCGGCCACGGTGAGCTGGTCCAGCGTCTTGCCGTAGTAGTACTCGGCCGCCGCCGCCACGCCATAGGAACGATGGCCGAGGAACATCTTGTTGAGGTAGAGCTCCAGGATCTGGTCCTTGGTCAGCTCGTGCTCGATGCGCAGCGCGATGAAGATCTCGGTAAGTTTGCGCGAGTACAGCTTTTCCGGGCTCAGGAAGAAGTTGCGCGCCACCTGCTGGGTGATGGTGGAGCCGCCGGGTCCCTTGTCGCCGCCGGTGATGATCACGTGCCAGCCGGCCCGGGCGATGCCGCGCCAGTCCACGCCGGGGTGGTGGTAGAAGTCGGCGTCCTCCGCCGACAGCACCGCGTGCTTGAGCCGGTCGGGCACCTCGGCGATGTCCACCGGGATGCGCCGGGTTTCGCCGAAAGTCGCGATGAGCTTGCCATCGGCGCTCAGCACGCGCAGCGGCACCTGCATGTGATAGTCCTTGAGCACCGCCACCGAGGGCAGCCGGGGAGCTATCAACCAGTACGCCACGCCTGTCGCGAGCACTGCCAGAAGCAAACCGGAAAAGGCCAGGAGCAGTGCCCAGCGCAACAAACGCTTGAAAATTCGCATGGTGTGGATAGCGAGACCTGAGTCAAAGCATGACAGAGTATAGATGTAGCAACATGCTCGTCAGGCAACCGAGGACGGCTCCGCAAAGCAAGAGGCGCGCCAGCCGGGCAAGCTCTGCAAATGTGGTGGACATCACGCCAATTACTTGAGAAAGTTCCTGTAGACCGTTGCCATTGCGTTAATTTTTAGATTTAATGCCACTGCGCATCCCGCCAGAACTCTGGTCAGGGCGTCAGCGGCAAGGGGGACACACCGTGGGGCTCTTTACACCGAAGAAGCCGGCGCTGATCGGCGTCGACATCAGTTCGACCGCCGTCAAGCTGCTGCAGCTGAGTCAGGCGGGCGGGCGCTATCGCGTGGAGCACTACGCGGTGGAACCGCTCCCGCCCAATGCGGTGGTCGAGAAGAACATCGTCGAGGTCGAGGCGGTGGGCGACGCGATCCGCCGCGCCCTGGCCCGCTCGGGTTCCAAGCTCAAGCACGCCGCCGCCGCGGTGGCCGGGTCGGCGGTGATCACGCGGATCATCCCGATGACCAGCGAGCTATCCGACGATGACCTCGAGGGCCAGATCCAGGTCGAGGCCAATCAGTACATCCCGTATCCGATCGACGAGGTCAGCCTCGATTTCGAGGTGATCGGCCCGGTACGCGACAACCCGGACATGAACAACGTGCTGCTGGCGGCCTCGCGCACCGAGAACGTCGACATGCGCGTGGCGGCGTTGGATCTGGGCGGCCTCACTGCCGGCGTCATCGACGTGGAGGCCTTCGCGATGGAGAACGCCTTCGCGATGGTCGCCGACCAGCTCAACGTCGGCCGCGACGCCCTGGTGGCGGTGGTCGACATCGGCGCGACCATGACCACGCTTTCCGTGCTGCGCAACCAGCGCACCATCTATTCGCGCGAACAGGTGTTCGGCGGCAAGCAGCTCACCGACGAGATCATGCGCCGCTTCGGGCTCTCCTACGAGGAGGCTGGCCGCGCCAAGCGCAAGGGCGGCCTGCCGGAGTCCTACGAGACCGAGGCGCTGGAGCCGTTCAAGGAGTCGCTGATCCAGCAGATCAGCCGCCTGCTGCAGTTCTTCTTCGCCGGCAGCGAATACAGCAAGGTCGACCAGGTGGTGCTGGCCGGCGGCTGCGCCTCGATCGAGGGACTGGGCCCGATGCTGGAAGAGCAGCTCGGCGTGCCTTGCGTGGTCGCCAACCCGCTGGCCCGCATGTCGTTGTCGCCGCGGGTGCAGGCCCAGGCGCTGGCGCAGGATGCCCCGGCCCTGATGATCGCGGTCGGCCTCGCCCTGAGGAGCTTCGACTGATGGCACACGTCAACCTACTTCCGTGGCGCGCGGAGCGGCGCAAGCAGCGCGAACGCGAGTTCTACATGCAGCTGGCCGCCGCTTTCGTGGCCGCCGTGCTGCTGCTGCTGCTGTGGATCTTCTGGATGGACCAGCGCATCGACAACCAGAACGACCGCAACGCCTACCTGCAGACCGAAATCAAGCAGCTGGACGTGCGCATCGCCAAGATCAAGGATCTGGAAAAAGTGCGCGAGCACCTGCTGGCGCGCAAGCAGATCATCGAGCAGTTGCAGGCCGATCGCTCGCAGATGGTGCACCTGTTCGACGAACTGGTGAAAACCATCCCGACCAGTGCGCGGCTGACCGCGCTCAAGCAGAGCGGCCAGTCGATGTCGCTCGACGGCGTGGCGCAGTCCAACGCCAGCGTCGCCGAGTACATGCGCAACATCGAGTCCTCGCCGTGGATGGGCCATGCGGACCTGCGCAAGACCGAAAACACCCATGATGCGACCCGCATGCCCTACCAGTTCGGCCTCAACGTGACGCTGAGCCGGCCCAAGACCGACGAGGTCGACCCGACCAAGGCGCAGGTGGAACCGACTACCTCCACGGCCACGCCGGCCGTACCTGCAGCGCTCAACGCGCCGCCGGCCAGCGCGACCTCCGCCACGGCCAGGTCAACGCCGGAAGTCACGCCCACCCCTGCCGCCGCTGCCAAGGGAGGTGCCGGATCATGAGTTTCTTCAGCGATCTGCAAAACCTCGACAAGAACAACGTCGGCGGCTGGCCGCAGTCGGTCAAGATCTTCTTCACCGTGCTGGTCCTCGCGGTGGTGCTGCTGGTGGGCTGGTACTTCATCGTCAGCGACCAGCAGGACAGTCTCGACACGCTGGCCACCAAGGAGAACAGCCTCAAGCAGGAGTTCTCCACCAAGCAGGCCAAGTCGGTCAATCTCGAGGCGCTGGAGCAGCAGCTCAACGAGATGCAGGACATGCTGCGCCAGTTGCTGCGCCAGCTGCCCAGCAAGACCGAGATGCCCGAGTTGCTGATCGACATCTCGCAGACCGCGCAGGCCGCGGGGCTGGAGAGTGACCTGTTCGTGCCAGGCGCGGAAACGCCCAAGGACTTCTACGCGGAGAGACCGATCGCCTTGAAGTTCACCGGCACCTACCATCAGTTCGGCACCTTCATCAGCGGCGTGGCTTCGCTGCCGCGAGTGGTCATCCTCACCATGCACGACGTCTCGCTGACGCCGAAGGCGCCGACCAAGGCGGGCACGGCTGGCACCGGACAACTGGTGCTGGAGGGCACGGTCAAGACCTACCGTTATCTCGATGACGACGAAAGCGCTGCCGCGGCAACCAAGGCGGGGGCGAAGAAATGATGAACAAGTCGATTGCCCGCAAGTCCGCCGGCGTGACGCGGCTGCTGCTGATCCTGCTGGCTGTGCTGGTTCTGGCCGGTTGCACCCGCGGCATGTCCGACCTGCGCACCTGGGTCGCGCAGGAGAAGGCCAAGAAGGGTGCGCCGATTCCGCCGCTGCCCGTGATCAAGACCTTCGAGACGTTCAAGTACGAAGACCAGGACAAGCGTGATCCGTTCAGCCCCAGCACGGCCGAACTGCAGAACGACAACGCGACCAGCGGACCGCGGCCGGACGCCAACCGGGCCAAGGAGCCGCTGGAGATGTTCGCCCTCGACAGCCTCAAGATGGTCGGTACGGTTGGTGTCGGTCCGAAGATGGAGGTCCTGATCAAGGACCCGGGTGGTGTCATCCATCGCGTCCATGTGGGGGAATACATGGGACAGAACTACGGACACATCACCGCCATCAGCGAAGACCATGTCGATCTGGTCGAGTTGGTATCCAACGGCAATGGTGGCTGGATGGAACGTCCCGCCAGCGTCGCACTCGGCGAGCAATAGGTACACAGGGGCAGATGCAATGACCAACCAATTCCAATCCGTGCGGGGCCGAGTCATGCGCCATGCGAGCCGTTACTTCCTGATGGGCCTGCTGATCGTCGGTGCCACCTGGGCCAGTGCCGCCATCGCGGCCACCACCACGCTGAAGAACATCAGCTACGACGCCTTGCCAGGCGGCAGCGTCCAGCTGCACCTGAACTTCGGCGACGGCCCGGTGCCGGAGCCGAAGATCTTCACCACGGACAATCCGCCGCGCATCGCGGTCGACCTGCCCGATACGACCAATGCCGCCGGGCGGCACATGGACATCGGCAAGGGTTCGACCTCCGGCGTCTCGGCAGTGTCTGCCGGTGGGCGCACCCGAGTGGTGGTCGAGCTGATGCGCGCGTCGAGCTACCGCGCCAGCGTCGATGGCAACAGCCTGGTGCTGACGATCAACAACGGCACCGCCGACCAGGCGGTCACCACCGCCTCCACGATCGACCCGACCAAGCGGCTGCCGTCGTCCTCCGATGGCCCGGCGATCTCCAACATCGACTTCCGTCGCGGCCCGAACGGCGAGGGCCGCGTGCTGGTCAGCTTCAGCGGCAGCGGCGCGCAGCCGGAAATGACCCGTCAGGGCGACAAGGTGGTGGTCACCATCGATCACGCCAACCTGCCGGCCAACCTCGCGCAGCGCCTGGATACGCTGGACTTCGCTACCCCGGTGCAGTCGATCACCAGCCGCGTCGGCAACGGTGGCGGCGCGCGCATCGAGATCGACACCAAGGGGACGGTCGAGACCTCGGCCTACCAGACCCCCGACCAGTACGTGGTCGAGGTGGCACCGAAGAAGGCCGCCGCCAAGGATGAGCGCCTGGCCAAGCTGGACGCGCAGCCCAATTACAACGGCAAGCGCGTCACCTTCAACTTCCAGGACATCCCAGTGCGCTCGGCGTTGCAGCTGATCGCCGATATCTCCGGGCTCAACCTGGTCGCCTCCGACAGCGTCGGCGGCAGCGTCACCCTGCGCCTGGTCAACGTGCCGTGGGATCAGGCGCTGGACGTGATCCTGCGCGCCAAGAGCCTGGACAAGCGCCGCAACGGCAACGTCATCTGGGTCGCGCCGCAGGCTGAGTTGGCCAAGTACGAACAGGATCTGGCCGACGCCAAGCTGAAGGCGCAGGACACCGCCGAGCTGGTCACCGACTACGTGCCGATCAGCTACGGCAAGGCCTCCGACATCGCCAAGCTGCTGACCACCGGCAGCATGCAGGGTGGCGGTGGCGGCGGCGGCGCCAACGCCCAGCGCGGCTTCCTCTCGCCGCGCGGCAGCGTCTCGTTCGACCAGCGCACCAACACCCTGCTGCTCAACGACACGCCGGAGAAGATCAAGCAGTTGCGTGAGCTGATCGCCGTGCTGGACAAGCCGGTGCAGCAGGTGCTGATCGAATCGCGCATCGTGGTGGCCACCGACGACTTCACCCGCGAGCTGGGCGTGAAGTGGGGCGTGTCGGGCAACCAGACCAACAACAACAACATCATCACCACCGCACCGACCGGCGATGGCGCGCTGAAGTACGGCACCGGCGTGCACAACAACATCGTCAACTACAACAACGCAGTCACCGACTGGGTGGCCAACGGCAGCCAGGGTGCTCCGCCGCATCCGGGTGCGGTGACCTTGCCCGGCGGCTTCAACGTGAACATGCCGGTGAACGGCGGCAGCACGCTGGGCTTCGCCATCCTCGGCGCCAACTACGCGATCGACCTGGAGCTCTCCGCAGCGCAATCCGAAGGCCGTGGCGAGGTGATCTCCAGCCCGCGCGTGATCACCGCCAACCAGCAGGAGGCCGTGATCCGCCAGGGCCAGGAAGTCGGTTACGTCACCTACCAGAACCAGGGCTCCGGCACCGGTGGCGCACCGACCGCCTCGGTGCAGTTCAAGGACGCCGTGCTGGAGCTGAAGGTGACCCCGACGATCACCGCCGACAACCGCGTCTACCTGGCGATCAACGTGAAGAAGGATGCGCTGGCCGGCTTCCTCAACACGCCGAACGGCCAGGTGCCGCAGATCGACACGCGCGAGGTGAACACCTCGGCGCTGGTCGACAACGGCCAGACCGTGGTGCTCGGCGGCATCTACGAGGTCAACAAGAGCAACACCGTCTCCAAGGTGCCCGGGCTGGGCGACATCCCCGGTCTCGGCGCGCTGTTCCGCAACACCAAGCGCAGCACCACCAAGGCGGAGCTGCTGATCTTCGTGACGCCGCGCATCCTCAGCGACACCTTGCAGTAAGCCGCCACGCAGCGGCGAAGAAAAGGGGCGGCTTCGGCCGCCCCTTTTTCGTGCGCGCCGGCCGCCGGCGCACGTCACATTAAACTTCCCGTGCCGATGATGGTCTGAAGCACGCCGACGCGTCCGCTCTCCAAGGATGCCGCAGGCCTTGCCCCGTAACTGGAACTGCCCATGGACATGCCCGAAAACCCGCCTCTCGGCGCGCTGCAGCAATCGTTCGCCCGCCTGCGCGAGGAGCTGGTGGATTGCATCATCGGCCAGCCGAAGCTCATCGATTGCCTGCTGGTGGCGCTGCTGGCCGACGGCCACCTGCTGGTCGAAGGCGCGCCCGGCCTGGCCAAAACCACCGCGGTGAAGGCGCTGGCGGCGCGGATCGAGGCGGATTTCCACCGCGTGCAATTCACCCCCGACCTGCTGCCGGCCGACCTCACCGGCACCGACGTGTTCCGGCCGCAGTCGGGCAGTTTCGAGTTCGAGCGCGGGCCGCTGTTCCACAACATCATCCTGGCCGACGAGATCAACCGCGCGCCGGCCAAGGTGCAGTCGGCCCTGCTCGAGGCGATGGCCGAGCAGCAGATCACCGTGGGCCGCAGCACCTGGAAACTGCCCGAGCTGTTCATGGTGATGGCCACGCAGAACCCCATCGAGCAGGAGGGCACCTTCAGCCTGCCGGAGGCCCAGCTCGACCGGTTCCTGATGCACGTGACGATCGGCTATCCCGATGCCGCGGCGGAGCTGGCGATCCTCAAACTGGCGCGCGAGCAGGCCAGCCGGCGCGCCCACCCGGCCGCGCCGCCACGCGCGCTGCTCAGCCAGCACGAGGTGTTTGCCGCGCGCGATGCGGCGATGGCCGTGCACATGGCGCCGGCGCTGGAGGAGTACCTCGCGCAGCTGGTGCTGGCGACGCGCGACGCCGGCCGTTATGGCGCGGAATTGAAGCGCTGGATCGCCTGGGGCGGGAGCCCGCGCGCCACCATCGCGCTGGATCGCTGTTCGCGGGCGCAGGCCTGGCTGGCCGGCCGCGCCTACGTGTTGCCCGAGGACGTGCATGCAATCGTCCATGAGGTGCTGCGCCATCGGGTGCTGCTCAGCTACGAAGCGCAGGCCGAAGGCATCACCCCCGACCAGGTGGTGGCGCGCCTGCTGGATCTCGTGCCGCTGCCGTGAGTGTCCTGGCGTCACAAGTCGCGGATGGCAATGGCGCAAGCGAGGTGTCGCTGGCCGAGCTGATCGCGTTGCGTGCGCGCGTCGGCCCCGTGCGCATGGCGCCGCTGAGCACGCGCGCCGCCCGCCACGGCCAGCAGTCCAGCCGTCTGTACGGCCGCGGCATGGATTACGCCGAGTCGCGCGTCTACCAGGCCGGCGACGATGTGCGCCGACTCGACTGGCGACTCACCGCGCGCAGCGGCAAGCTGCACACGAAGCTGTTCCAGGAGGATCGAGAAGGCTGTCTGCTGATCCTGCTCGATACCCATGCCAGCATGCATTTCGGCACGCGGGCGCGTTTCAAGTCGGTGCAGGCGGCCCGCGCGGCGGCACTGGCCGCGTGGTTTGCCACCCGTGCCGGCGAGCGCGTGGCGATGCTGGGCTTCGGCGGCGCCGACCAGTGGTTGGCGCCGCAAGCCGGCGCGCATGGTGCACTCGCCGTATGCGGTGCGCTGGCGCGATGGCACGCGGCGGATCGCGCCGACCAACAACAGCCGCTCTCCGATGCGCTGACACGCGCGGCACACGTGGCGCGGAGTGCGAGCCGTGTCCTGCTGCTCAGCGACGGCTTCAGTTGCGACGCCGCCGCGCGCCAGCGACTGATTGAACTGACCCGGCACGCGGGCGTGGCCGTGCTGGTCACGGCGGATGCGCTGGAGCTGGAGCTCGCGCCGCCGGGGCGCTATCCGCTGGAGCATGCAGGCGAGCGTCGCGAGGTGCGGCTGCAGTCGGCGCATCAGCGTGCAGATTTTCGCCAGGCATTGGGTGCAGGCGCCCGACGGCTGAGTGAGTTGGCCGGCTCGCTGGGTCTGCGCCACGCCACCATCGATACCGCGGCCGATCCGCTCGATGCCGTGGCGGGCCTGATCGGTCGCAAGAGGTCGCCGCGATGATCGCGGCGGCGACGCCGCCGACGGCCGCTGCGCCGGGGCCGGTACTGCGCGACATCCACCTGCCGGCCGAACCCTCGTGGTGGCCGCCCGCACCCGGCTGGTGGCTGCTTGCCGTGCTCGCGCTGCTGGTGTTTGCGGGCCTCGCGTGGGTTTGGCAACGCCGTTGCCGCGTGCGGCAACGGCAGCGGCGCATTCTCGGCGAGCTGGAGAACCTTGTCCGGCGGCACCGCGAGGACGGCGATCGCGCGGCCCTGCTCGGCGGCCTGCATCAACTCTTGCGGCGCGTCGCCCGCGAACAGGACGCCGCCGCGGTGCATCTGCGTGGCGATGCCTGGCGGCACGTCCTGGCGCGGGTGCCGGTGGACGCGGCCACGCAGGACAGCCTGCATCGGCTGGAGCAGCTCATCTACCAGCCACCCCGCAGCGGCGACGAAAACGATCTCGTCGAGGCCGCACGGCGGTGGCTGCGTTTGGCCGTAAAGCCGTCCACATGGAAGCGGAAGAAGCCCTCCTCGGAGCCAGCCGATGCCTGAATTCGCCTGGCCCTGGGTCGTACTGCTGTTGCCGTTGCCGTGGTTGCTGCGCTGGTGGTGGCGTGCGGCCGCCCCGGGCGTCGCGCTGCATCTGCCACAGCCGGGTGTGAAGCTGGATTCGGTGGCTGATCGGCGCAACCACGGTGCCGCGCCGTGGCTGCTCGGGCTGGCCTGGTTGTGCCTGCTCGCCGCCGCGGCGCGGCCGCAGTGGCTGGGTCCGCCGCAGGCGCAGCAGCGCAGCGGGCGGGCGATGATGATGGCGGTGGATCTCTCCGGCAGCATGCGCACGCCGGACATGCAGCTGGCCGGCCAACCGGTCAGCCGCTTCGGCGCGGTGGAGGCGATCGCCAGCGACTTCATCAGCCGGCGCCGCGGCGACGAAATGGGCCTGATCCTGTTCGGCAGCCAGGCCTATCTGGTCACGCCGCTGACCTACGACCTCTCGGCCGTGCGCGCGCAGTTGCAGACCGCGGCGGTGGGCCTGGCGGGCGACCAGACCGCGATCGGCGACGCCATCGCCGTGGCGGTGAAGCGATTGGCGGGCCTGCCGGAGGCAGCGCGCGTCCTGGTGTTGCTCACCGACGGCGTCAACAACGCCGGCGGCATCGCTCCGCGCGAGGCGGCGCGTGCCGCCAAGGCCGCGGGCGTGCGGATCTACGCCATCGGCATCGGCGCCACCGCGATGCAGGTGCCGGGATTCTTCGGCCTGCAGATGGTCAACCCCTCGGCCGACCTCGACGCCGACATGCTCAAGGCGATCACCGCCGAAACCGGCGGGCGCTTCTTCCGTGCCACCGACAGCAGCGAGCTGGCCGACGCCTACCGCACCATCAACGCGCTGGAGCCGATGCCGCGGCAGGGGCCGGCGTTGCGGCCGCGCCACGAACTGTTCCGCTGGCCGCTGCTGGCTGCGCTGGTGTTGCTGCTGCTGGCGATCGTGCCCACCCGGCTGCGTGTGCGGGAGCAGGCGGCATGAGCGAGCTGCTGCAACAGTTCCATTTCCTGCACCCCTGGTGGTTGCTGGCACTCCTCGGCCTGCCGCTGCTGGCGCTTCCGTGCTGGCGGCGCGACAGCGGCCAGCTGATCCTGTCGCGACTGGTCGACCCGGCTTTGCTGCCACGGCTGCTGCGCGGACAGCCGCGCCAGCGCCAGTTGCCGCTGTGGCTGTTCGCGCTGGCCTGGCTGCTGGCCACGCTGGCGCTGGCCGGGCCGACCTGGAACCGCGTCGAGCAGGCGCTGTACGCCAACCGTCCGGCGCAGGTGCTGGCGATCTCGCTGTCGCGGCACATGCTGGCGCGCGACGTGGCGCCGAGCCGGCTCGATCGCGCACGGCTCAAGGCGCACGAGCTGCTGGCGGCCAACCGTGCCGGCCTGAACGCGCTGATCGGCTACGCTGGCGAGGCCTTCGTCGTCGCGCCGCTGACCTCCGATGCCCACAGCCTCGACGATCTGCTCGACGCGATGGCGCCCGACACCATGCCGGTGGACGGCAACGACGCGGCCGCGGCGATCGACCGCGGCGTGCGCCTGGTCCAGCAGGCGAATGCCGACGGCGGCACGCTGGTGCTGATCACCGACCAGGCGGATGCCGCCGCCGACGCGGCCGCGCGCAAGGCGCTCGCCGCCGGCGTGCGCGTCTCGGTGCTCGGCGTGGGCAGCGTCCACGGCGGCCCGGTCCCGCTGCCCGAGGGCGGCTTCCTGCACGACGCGCAGGACCGCATGGTGCTGGCCGCACGCGACGACGCCGCGCTTGACGCGCTGGCGCGCGCAGGCGGCGGCGTCTACGTGGCGATGAGCGCCGACCACGGCGACATCGACGCCCTGCACGCGCAACTGCGCAGCAGCGGCGCCGCCCAGGCCAGCGGCCAGCACGGTGCGCAGTGGCAGGATCGCGGGCCGTGGCTGTTGCTGTCGCTGCTGCTGGTGGCCGCCACGGCGTTTCGCCGCGGCTGGATCATGCTCGTGCTGCTGGTCAGCCTGCCGCTGCTGCCGCGCACGGCGCAGGCCGGCACCTGGCAGGACCTGTGGCAACGCCCCGACCAGCAGGCCGTGCAGGCGCTGCGCGACGGCCATGCCGTGCAGGCGCAGCAACTCGCCCGCGATCCCGCCTGGCGCGGCGTGGCGGCTTACCGCGCCGGCGACTATGCCGCGGCGGCGGACGCGCTGCAGCACGCTCCCGGCAGCGATGCCGCCTACAACCGCGGCAATGCGCTGGCGAAAGCGCAGCAGTATCGACAGGCGATCGAGGCCTACGACCAGGCGCTGCAAATCGATCCGGCCAATGCCGACGCCAAGGCCAACCGCCAAGCCGTGGAAGAGTGGCTGAAACGGCAGTCGAAGCAGCAAAAATCCTCGCCGGACAGCGCGGGCCAGAACAAGTCCGAGCAGGACAAGTCGGGCGACGACAAGTCGGGCCAGGAGAAATCAGGCCAGGAAAAATCGGGTGGGAACAAATCGGAGCAGGACAAGTCGGGGCAGGGCAAATCCGACAAGAGCCAGTCGCCTTCCGGTGCGGGCGAACAGGACAAGCCGTCGAACGGTTCGCAGCAACCCGGCGACGCCAGCACCCACGATCAGCCCGCGCCACGCAGTGCGCGGGAGCGCGCCGAGCAGAAGGCGCAGGCCGAGCAGGCGCAGCGCGCCTTGAAGCAGCAGATGGACCAGGCGCTGGCCGCCGGCCAGCCCGCGGACGCGAAGTCGCCGGCCACGCACCAGCTCGGCACGCTGGACCGGGATGATCCGCAGTCGAAGCTGCCGGCCGACCTGCGCCACGCGCTGCAGCGCGTGCAGGACGACCCCGGCGGCCTGCTGCGGCGCAAGTTCGAACTGGAATATCGCGAGCGCCACGGTGGCGGCGCGCAGGAGGACGACCAGCCATGAGTCACGCACGCATCATCGTCTTGTGCCTGTTCGCGCTGATGCTGGTGCCGGTCGCGCACGCGGCGCAGGTGAGCGCGACGCTGGATCGCGATCACGTGCAACTGGGCGACACGGTCACGCTCAATATCCGCGTCGAGGGCGCCGCCGCGTCCGCCGCGATGCCCGACCTGCAGGCGCTGCAACAGGATTTCAGCATCCTCGGCACCTCGCAGAACAGCAGCCTGTCGGTCGAGAACGGCAAGGCGACGTCCAGCCTCACCTTCGGCATCGCGCTGCGGCCTCTTCGCGCCGGCAGCTTGCAGATCCCGTCGCTGCAGGTCGCCGGCGAACGCACGGCGCCGCTGTCGCTGCAGGTCGACGCGCAGGGGCCCGTGGCGGGTGCCGCGCCGAATCGCGACGTGTTCATGGAGGCGACGGTGGAGCCACAGCGCGGCTATGTCGGCGAGCAGTTCAGCTATGTGGTGAAGCTGTTCTACGCGGGCAACCTCAGCGGCGGCTCGATCGACATGCCCGATGTCCACGGGGCGACGCTGCAGCCGCTGGGCAAGGACATCGGCTACGACACGCAACGCGGCGGCCGCAGCTACCACGTGCTGGAACGGCGCTATGCGCTGATCCCGCAGCAGGCCGGCCGGCTGGAAATCCCTGCAGCGAGTTTCCAGGGCAGTGCGGTTGACCCGTACGACCCGGGCAGCTTCTTCGGCGCCACCAACAACGTCTCGGCCAGCGCCGCGCCGGTGGCGATCGATGTGCAGGCGGCGCCTGCGGATTGGGGCAACAAGGCGTGGTTGCCGGCGCGGGCGTTGAGCCTGACGATCGACGGCTGGCCGGACGCGCAGCAGCCGGTGCGCGTGGGGCAGCCGCTCAACCTCACCATGACGTTGCGCGCCACCGGCTTGTCCGACGACGCGCTGCCGAGCCTGAGCCTGCCGCCGCTGGACGGCGCCACGGTCTATCCCGACAAGCCGGTCAGCCGCAACCATGTCGCCGGGCAGTGGACCGTGGGCGAGCGCGAGCAGGCGTTCGCCATCGTGCCCGAGCGCTCCGGCCCGCTGACGATCCCGGCGACCACGGTGACCTGGTGGAACGTGCTCACCGACCGCCAGGAGGTGGCACAGATCCCCGCGCGCAGCATCGAGGTGCTGCCGGCGATCGGCGGCAGCACGGCATCACCTGCAGGCGCGGTGCCGGCGGCGACGACTGCGCCCGCCACGACCGCACCCGTGCCCGCGCCCGCCGGTGCCATGCCATGGCGCTGGATCGCGCTGGCCAGTCTCGCGCTGTGGTTGCTCAGCGTGCTGGCCTGGTGGTGGCAGCGTCGGCGGCGCGCCATGCCCAAAGCTTCCCCGGCGCCCGCGGTTGTGCCGGACAGCGCGCGCCGGGCGCGACAGGAGTTCATCAGCGCCGCGCGCGGCACCGACGCCGCACGACAACTGCACTGCCTGATGGCCTGGGCGCGCGCCGAGCGACCGCATGTCCAGCATCCGGGCGAGTTGTCCGCTGCCCTGGACGATGCGGCACAGCGCGCGGTGATCGACGACTTGCAGCGTCGTCGCTACGCCGCCGGTACGGCGGCGGGCGACGTCGGCGGCACGGCACCGGCGGAGGCGTTCAAGCGGGGTTTCGCCTGGCGCCAGACTGGCACGGGCCATCACTCGGACGACGCGTTGCCGCCGCTGTATCCGTTCAAGCTGCGTTGAAGGGTGTGCCGTCGTCCGGCGTGGCGTCGCGCACACGCCGGAAGATATCGGCCACGCTGTTGCTGAAGCAGCATACGGTGATGCTGACGCGATCGTCGCGGGCGAGTTCGTCGCGCAGGCTGGCCAGCGCCACCGCGGCCGCCTGCGCCACCGGATAGCCGTACACGCCACAGCTGATTGCCGGGAACGCGATCGTGCGCAAACCGTGCTCGCGCAGCAGCCGCATCGCGTTGGCGTGGCAACTTGCCAGCAGTCGCGCCTCACCCTGCGTGCCGCCCTGCCACACCGGGCCGACGGTGTGGATCACGTGTGCCGCCGGCAACGCGAAGCCCGGCGTGATGCGCGCCTCGCCAGTCGGACAGCGCACGCCCGGACGCACCGACGGAAGCTGCCGGCAGGCCTGCAGCAGCGCGGGGCCGGCGGCGCGGTGGATCGCGCCGTCGACGCCACCGCCGCCGAGCAGGCTGGCATTGGCGGCGTTGACGATGGCATCCACGTGCAGCGTGGTGATGTCGGCAATGACGATGTCCAGGGGCATGGCTTTGCAGGAGGCGGGCGGCTTATGCTGGCCTCAGGTTTCGGGCGGCCGGGGGCAGCGCATCATGGCGAAAACGGAAGACCTATCCTTCGGGTATCTGCTCAACGACGTGACCTTGCTGTTTCGCAAGCATTTCGATCGGCGCGCGGTGAGATTCGGGCTGACCCGCGTGCAGTGGCGCGCCACCAAGATGTTGTACCACCGCGAGGGCTTGCGCCAGACCGAACTGGCCGAATCGCTGGAGATGGAGCCGATCGCGGTGGGCCGGGTGATCGACCGGCTGCAGGCCGCGGGCTTCGTCGAGCGCCGCGCCGATCCGCGCGACCGCCGCGCCTGGCGACTCTACGTCACCGACCGCGCACGCGTCGTCATCGGCGACATGGAGCTGATCGCGCGCGACCTGCGCAAGGATGCCACCGCGGGCATCGAGTACGCCGAACTCGAACACGCGCTGGGCGTGCTCAACCGGATCAAGGAAAACCTGCAGGCGCTGGATGCGGGCGAGAACCCGGGCGCCTCCGACTGATCCGCGCGATGTCATGTGCCATCGGTCCTGCACGGGTTGCCGGCGCGCGGGCGCAGAATGGAGCGTCGCCGGTACCGGGTGGGCCCCTGGCCCCCACGGCCGGGCAAAAGCATTGAATGTCGTGGTCAAGCCGCGTGTCGCCCACGCGCCGGTTGACCCGGCGTGGCCGGAGCGAGCATGCCGCAGAACAAATCCGGGAAACTGCTGCTGATGGCAGCTGCGCTGCTGCTCGCCGGTTTCGGGGCGCAGCAGTTCTGGCGCGGACGCGATGGCGCGGCGAGCGCGCAGGCGACCCCACCCGCCCAGGCCGTGCCGGTCAGGGTCGCCACGGCGCAGCGCGGCGACATCGATCTTTCGTTGAAGGTGATCGGCAGCGCGCAGGCGTGGTCCACGGTGACCGTGCAGTCGCGCGTCAGCGGCCAGTTGCAGGCGCTCTCGTTCAAGCCCGGCGGCCATGTCGCCAAGGGCGACACCATCATCCGCCTCGACCCCAGCCTGCTGCAGTCGCAGCTGGACGAGGCGAAGGGCAACCTGGCCCGCGACCAGGCGCAGTACGCCAACGCACAGGCCCTGCTGAAACGCTACGGCCCGCTGCTCAAGGACGGCTACGTGGCCAAATCGGCCTACGACGAGGCCAAGGCCAACGCCGGCCTGTATGCCGCCGCGATGAAGGCCGACCAGGCGGCGGTGGAACTGGCACGCACGCAACTGGGCTATGCCACGATCCGCGCGCCGTTCGACGGCATCGCCGGTGCGCCGCTGGTGTATCCCGGCGCGCAGGTCAGCGCCAACAGCACCGATCTGGTGGTGCTCAACCAGGTGCAGCCGATCCACATCCGTTTCGCCGTGCCCGAAGCCGAACTGGCCGGGCTCAAGGCCGCGCATGCCCGTGGTGCGGTGCCGGTGATCGTGCGCTTGCCGGGCAAGGCCGCGTCGATGCAGGCCACGCTGGACTTCATCGACAACGCGGTGGACGCCAGCACCGGCACGATCCAGCTCAAGGCCCGCTATGCGAATGAGGACGATGAGCTCACGCCCGGCCAGTTCGTCGAGATCACCCTGCCCACCACGCGGCTGACCCACGTGGTGACGGTACCCGCGGTGGCGCTGCAGAACTCGCCGCGCGGCAGCTTCGTGTTCGTGGTCGATGCGGGCGGCGTGGTGCACCAGCGAATGGTCACGATCGGCAGTGGCGCGGCCGACCGCGTGGTGGTCAGCAAGGGTCTGGACGGCGGCGAGCGGGTGGTCACCGATGGCCAGTTGCTGCTGGTCGACGGCGCGCGCGTGCGCGTGCTGAGCGGCGGTTGAGCGGGCCATGAACCTGCCTGCGCTGTGCATCCGCCGGCCGGTGATGACCGTGCTGCTGATGGTTGCCCTGGTGGTGTTCGGCGTGGTGGCTTATCCGAAGCTGCCGGTGAACGAGTTGCCGAACGTGGATTTCCCCACCATCTCGGTCAGCGCCAAGCTGCCCGGCGCCTCGCCGGAGACGATGGCCACCGCGGTGGCCACTCCGCTGGAGAACGAGTTCTCCACCATCGCCGGCATCTCCACGATGACGTCGACCAGCGCCTTGGGCTCGACCTCGATCACGCTGACCTTCGGCCTGGACCGCAACATCGACGCCGCCGCGCAGGACGTGCAGGCGGCGATCTCGGCGGCGCAACGGCAATTGCCCACGACCATGCCGACCCCGCCCACGTTCCGCAAGGTCAACCCGGCGGACAAGGCGATCCTGTATCTCACCCTGAGCTCGGACACCTTGCCGCTGTCGACGGTGAACGAGTACGGCGAGACCCAGCTGGCGCAGCGGCTGTCGATGGTCGACGGCGTGGCCCAGGTGAACGTGTTCGGCTCGCAGAAGTACGCGGTGCGCATCAGCGTGGATCCGAACAAGCTGGCCGCCAACGGCATCGGCATCGACACGCTGCAGCAGGCCATCGCCGACGCCAACGTCAACCTCGCCACCGGCTCGCTCAACGGCAGTCGGCAGTTGCTGCAGGTCAGTTCGGACGGCCAGCTGCAGCGCGCCGCGCCGTACAACGACATCGTGGTGGCCTATCGCAACGGCGCGCCGATCCGGCTGTCCGCGCTGGGCCACGCCAGCGACGGCGTGCAGAACGACCAGGTCGCCAGCTGGTTCGACGGCAAGCGCGCGATCGTGCTGGCGATCGACCGCCAGCCCGGCTCCAACACGGTGGCCACCGTGGACCGCATCCGCGAGGTGCTGCCGCAGTTCCAGGCCAGCCTGCCGCCGTCGGTCAAGCTCGGCGTGCTGTACGACCGCTCGGAATCGATCCGCCATTCGGTCGACGACGTGCAGTACACCCTGCTGCTGGCCGGCGTGCTGGTGATCCTGGTGATCTACCTGTTCCTCGGCAACGCCTCGGCCACGCTGATCCCGGCGCTGGCGCTGCCGGTCTCGGTGATCGGCACCTTCGGCGTGATGTACGCGCTGGGCTACAGCCTGGACAACCTCTCGCTGCTGGCGCTGACCCTGGTGGTCGGCTTCGTGGTGGACGACGCGATCGTGATGCTGGAGAACATCGTGCGCCACGTCGAGCAGGGCATGGAGCCGTACGAGGCGTCGCTGAAAGGTGCCGCGGAGATCGGCTTCACGATCTTCTCGATGACGATCTCGCTGGTGGCGGTGTTCCTGCCGGTGATGTTCATGGGCGGCATCGTGGGCCGGCTGTTCCACGAGTTCGCGGTGACCATCAGCACCGCGATCCTGATCTCCGGTTTCGTCTCGATCACCTTGACGCCGATGCTGTGCAGCCGCTTCATCAAGCATGGCGGGCACGCGGAGAAATCACGCGTGGTGCGCTGGTTCGACCAGGGCTTCAACCGCGTGCGCGACGGCTACAACCGCTCGCTGGCGTGGTCGGTGCAGCGCCCGCGCGTGGTGCTGGGGGTGTTCTTCGCCAGCCTGCTGGCCACCGCGGCGCTGTTCGTGCTGGTCGACAAGGATTTCATCCCGGCCGGCGACACCGGCCAGCTGATCGTCAACGTCGAAGGGCCCGACGACATCTCGATCACCGCGATGAAGGCGCGCCAGCAGGAACTGGCTGCGATCGTGGCGCAGGACCCGAACATCGACAGCTTCATGTCGTCGGTGGGCAGCGGCGGCTCGCGCGCGACCACCAACAACGGCACCATGTTCCTGCGCCTGAAACCCGCCTCCGAGCGCGCACTCGATCCGGCGCAGATCATCCAGGAGCTGCGGCAGAAGTTCGCCCGCATCCCCGGCATCCGCGCCTACATCCAGAACCCGCCGGCAATCCAGGTCGGCGGCCGGCAGTCCAAGGCGCAGTACCAATACACCTTGCAGTCGGTCGACCTGGATGCGCTGTACGCGGCGTCCGGCAAGGTGGAGCGCGCATTCGGCGCCTTGCCCGGTTTCCAGGACGTCACCAGCGACCTGGACCTCAACGGCCCGGCGATCGCGGTGCAGGTCGATCGCGCCCGGCTGGCGCCGCTGGGCCTCACCATGCGCCAGGTGCAGAAGGCGCTGGGTGCGGCGTTCGGCGCCAACCAGGTCTCCACCATCTACGGCTCGGCCACGCAGTACTGGGTGATCCTGCAGGTCGCCTACGCGCTGCAGGATGATCCGGCGGTGTTGTCGCAGCTGTACGTCACCTCCGGCAGCGGCGCGCTGGTGCCGCTCAGCGCGGTGGCCAGCTTCCAGCGCACGGCGCGCCCGCTCACGGTCAACCACCAGGGCCAGCTGCCCGCGGTGACGATCTCCTTCAACCTGGCGCCCGGGGTCAGCCTGAGCCAGGCGGTGAGCCGCATCGACGGCGCGATGGCGCAGTTGCACCTGCCGGCGACGATCACCGGCAGCGTGCAGGGCACCGCGCAGGCGTTCCAGGATTCGATGCAGGGCATGGGCCTGCTGCTGGTGCTGGCGGTGTTCGTGATCTACCTGGTGCTGGGCATCTTGTACGAGAGCTTCATCCACCCGCTGACGATCCTGTCCGGCCTGCCGGCCGCCGGCGTCGGTGCGCTGCTGACGCTGATGATCTTCCGCGCGCCGCTGGACCTGTTCTCCTTCGTCGGCATCGTGATGCTGATCGGCATCGTCAAGAAGAACGCGATCATGCTGATCGACTTCGCGCTGGAGCGGCAGCGCGTCGAGGGCATGGCGCCGATGCAGGCGATCGTCGAGGCCTGCCACGTGCGCTTCCGCCCGATCATGATGACCACCATGGCGGCATTCGCCGGCACCTTGCCGATCGCGCTGGGCATCGGCGCCGGCGCCTCGGCACGCCGACCGCTGGGCCTGGCCGTGGTCGGCGGCCTGCTGGTGTCGCAGGTGCTCACGCTGTACCTGACGCCGGTGATCTACCTGTACATGGATCGGCTGCAGCAGCGCTTCGGGCGAAAGCGCAAGGCGCCGCAACTGGCTGCCGACTGAGGAGCGGTCTCCCCCGCCGTTGCGGCGGGGGAACCAGGCATCATTCGCCGGTGCCGTCCTCGGCGAACGCACCCGGCGCCGAACCGAAGTCGCCATCGGCCTGTGCCGCCATGTACACCCACGCCGCGTAGACCGCCACGTTCTGCGCCAGGTCGGCCGGGTCGATCTTGTCCAGCGTGTCGTTGGCGGTGTGGTGCCAGTCGAAGTAGTGCGTGCCGTCCTGGGTCAGGCTCAGCGCGGCCATGCCGCGGGCGTGCATCTGCGACAGGTCCGAGCCGCCGCCGCCGGGGCGGCTGGCGTCGTAGGCCACGCCCAGCGGCGCCAGCACGCTGGCGATCTGTGCGATCGCGCCGCGCGCCTCGGGTTTCACGCTGGCGCTCATGCGCCAGATCCGGCCAGCGCCGAAATCCGAATCGGTACCGAGCTGGAACTTCGCCACCTCGCCGGCATGCTTCTGCGCATAGGCGCGCGAGCCCCACAGGCCCATTTCCTCGTTGGCGAAGGCGATCACGCGGATGGTGCGGTCGGGGCGCTGCGGCAGGTCGCGGATCAGCTTGGCCGCGGCCATGGTGATCGCGATGCCGGCGCCGTCGTCGATCGCGCCGGTGCCCGGGTCCCACGAATCGAGATGGCCGCCGATGGCCACTACCTGGTCCGGATGCTTGCGACCGGTGATCTCGCCGATCACGTTGGCGCCGGTGTATTCGCCGACGATGCCGCAATCCAGATCCATCCGCACCGTCACCGGCTTGCCGTAGGCGAGCACGCGATCGAGCTGGTCGGCATCGGGGTTGGACAGCGCGGCGGCGGGAATTGCCCGGGCTTTCGGGTCGCGGAAGCCGGTGACGCCGGTGTGTGCGATGCGCTGGTGCTCATCCGTACCGGCCGAGCGCAGCAGGTAGCCGGCGGCGCCCTTGGCCGCGGCGATCACCGCGCCAGTGGTGCGCACGGCCGAGCCCATGCCGTAGTCGTGGCCATCCTTCTGGCGATGCATGCGGTAGTCGACGTAGACGATGCGGTCCTTCACGCTGGCCGGGTCGGCCGCCTTGAGCGCGTCGAGGCTGTCGAACTTCACCACCTGCGCGGTGAGTCCGCCCGCAGGCGTGGCAGGCGAATAGCCCAGTGCGGTGAGCACCAGCGGCTGCGGAAACGGGGCCACGATGGCACCGCTCTCGCTGCGGCGCTGCCACAGCGGAAACGTCACCGGCTCGCTGTAGACCTTGTCGAAGCCCAGCTCCCTGAACTTCGCCAGCGCCCATTGGCGCGCGCGCAAGTCGGCTCCGCTGCCGGCCAGGCGCGGCCCCACCTCGGTGGTGAGCGAGGTCACCACGGCCATGGCGGTGCCGTCGTGCAGCGCCTGGTCGCGCAACTGTTCGGCCGTCTTTACGGCCGTGGCGGGAATCGTGGTGGCGGCGCTGGCGATGCCGCCGGCCAGCAGCAGGCCGGCAGCGAGCAAAGTGAGGGGGAGACGGCGCATCGGGGCACTCCGCGGAGGAAACCCCGATTATGGCGTGGCGGCCGGGTCGTGCTTAGGCCAGAAGTCATGGGCGGCGGCAGCGACCAGGGCCGCTACCGCCGGCGGGTCACGGCTGTCTGTTCTTCAGCAGGTCGCGAATCTCGGTGAGCAGGGCGACGTCGGCCGGCGGCGCGGCGGGCGCCTCCTCCTGCTTCCTCTGCATGCGGTTCATCGCCTTGATCACCATGAAGATCGCGAACGCGATGATGATGAAGGTGATGATGGTGTTGATGAAGCTGCCGTAGCTGATCGCCACCTCGGCAATCTTGTGTGCCGGATCGCTGTCGTCGGCCGGCTTGATCACCCACTTCAGTTTGGAGAAGTCGATGCCGCCGGTGATCCAGCCGATCGGCGGCATGATCACGTCGCTGACCAGCGAGCTGACGATCTTGCCGAACGCACCGCCGATGACGATACCGACGGCCATGTCCATCACGTTGCCGCGCATCGCGAACGCCTTGAATTCCTGCAGCATGCTCATGCGTTTCTCCCCGGGTTTTGCCAGATGGCAGGGGGGACTTTAGCGCAGCGTGAGGGCGCAGGACAGGCGGCGAAACGCGGTTTCAGACGATCTGTCCGGCCAGTTCGGCCACGCCGACCAGCTCGGCGTGAAAGCGGTCGCCGCGCTGGAGCGCCGCCACCCCGGCGGGCGTGCCGGTGAATACCAGGTCGCCGGGTTTCAGTTCGAACAACCGCGACAGCGCGGCGAGGATGTGCGGCACGTCGTGGATCATCTCGCCCAGGCGCGCCTGCTGGCGCAGCTCGTCGTTGACGTGCAGGCGCAGCACGGTATCCGCGTCGACGCTCGCCTGCGCCGCCGGGCGCAGCGCGGAGACCGGCGCGGAATGGTCGAATGCCTTGGCTACGTCCCACGGATGACCTTTCGCCTTGGCCTGCGCCTGCAGGTCGCGCCGGGTCAGGTCCAGCCCCACGCCGTAGCCCCACACCAGCGCGGCCGCGGCAGCCGGTTCAAGTTCGCGCCCGCCCGCGCCCAGCGCCACCACCATCTCCACTTCGTGGTGCAGGTCGGCGGTCGCCGTGGGGTAGGGCACGTCGGCGCCGTCGGCAACCACCGCATCGGCCGGCTTGCAGAAGAACATCGGCGCGGCCTTGTCCACCGTGGCACCCATTTCGCGCGCATGCTCGGCGTAGTTGCGGCCGATGCAGAACACCCGGCGGACCGGAAAGCGCTGGTCGCTGCCGATGACCGGCAGGCTGGGGATGGCGGGTGCGGCAAGGATGTAGTTCATGTCGGCAAGCGTAGCAAAGCCGGGCGGCGCAATGGCGGGGGAACCGCAGCAGGGCCGCTGCGACAGTGCTGCAGGGTGTCGATTCCACCCGACCTCGTTCGTCAATGCTTGATGGCGCCGGTCTCGGCACGGTGGCAGGTGACAGCTGTCACCAACGATGATTGATGCTGTGCCATGGCAGGGCGCAGCCACGTCGTCCATGCTGGAAGTCGTCACTGGGCAGCCGTAAAAGACGGGGATGGATGTGGATAACGATGAACTGTTGAAAGAACTGCGCATCGAACGCCACCAGCGCGAGGACCATGGTGATGGTCGTGGCCGCTGGCCATGGATCGCCGGAGGGCTGATTGCGGTGCTGGTGCTGCTCGGTGGCGCGGGCTGGATGCTGCTCGGGCATCGTGCGGTGGCCGTGCAGACGGCCACTGCGGTCGCGCCCACGGCCAACAGCGAAGCCGGCGCGGTGCTGCAGGCCACCGGCTACGTCACCGCGCGGCGGCAGGCCACGGTGTCGGCGCAGATCACCGGCACGCTGACCGCCGTATTGATCGAGGAAGGCGATCACGTGACGCAAGGCCAGGTGCTGGCCCGGCTGGACGACAGCGGCTACAAGGCCAACCTGGCGGCCGCGCGGGCGCAGGCGGACGCGGCCCATGCACTGGTCGCGCAGAACCGGGCGCAGCTGGCGCAGAGCGTGCACGATGCGGCGCGGCTGCAGTCGCTGGCCGCCCGCGGCCTGGTGTCGAAACAGAGTGCCGAACAGGCACAGACCCAGGTCAACAGCCTGCGTGCCCAGCTGGATTCGCAGCGGCAGCAGGCCAGGTCCGCCGACGCGCAGGCCCATGTGGCGAAGGTGAACTTCGACTACACCGTGGTACGCGCGCCGTTCAGCGGCGTGGTCACCACCAAGGACGCGCAGGTGGGCGAGATCATCTCGCCGCTTTCCGCCGGCGGCGGCTTCACCCGCACCGGCGTGGGCACCATCGTCGACATGGGTTCGCTGGAGGTCGACGTCGACGTCAACGAGGCGTACATCGGCCGCGTGAAGCCGGGCATGTCGGCCGAAGCGGTGCTGGATGCGTATCCGGACTGGCGCATTCCTGCCCACGTGGTCGCCATCGTGCCCACCGCGGATCGTGGCAAGGCCACCATCAAGGTGCGCGTGGCGCTGGAAAGGAAGGATGCGCGCGTGGTGCCGGACATGGGCGCGCGGGTGTCATTCCTGGAAGAAAAGCAAAGCGCCAGCGCGCCGCTGCCGCAGGGCGTGCTGGTGCCGGCCACTGCAGTCGCGCGGCGCGATGGCCGCAGCGTGGTGTTCGTGGTCGACGGCGAGGCGGTGCGCCAGCGCACGGTGAGCCCGGCGGCGCAGGCCTATGGCGAGTTCCGCCTGTTGCCGGCCGCGGTGAAGCCGGGCGACAGCGTGGTGGTTTCGCCGCCGGCCGAACTGCACGATGGCTCGGCCGTCCAGACGAAGAAGCCGTAATTCGATTCACAACTCCTGCAAGCATGTTCACTGGAGATCCACCATGGGCGCATTGATCGAGATCCACGACCTTGCCAAGACCTACACGCGCGGCAAGCAGAAAGTCGAAGTGCTGCACCACGTCAACCTGGACATCGCCGAAGGCGATTTCCTGGCGCTGATGGGGCCATCGGGCTCCGGCAAGACCACCTTGCTCAACCTGATCGGCGGGCTCGACACGCCCAGCGCCGGCAGCATCCGCGTGGGCGGCCAGCGCATCGACCAGCTCGGCGGCGGCGCGCTGGCGAAATGGCGCGCCTCGAACGTGGGCTTCATCTTCCAGTTCTACAACCTGATGCCGATGCTCTCGGCCCAGCGCAACGTCGAGTTGCCGCTGCTGCTGACGAAGCTTTCGGCCGCACAGCGCAAGAAGAACGCGGCCATCGCGCTGCAACTGGTCGGCCTTTCCGACCGCGCCAGCCACAAGCCGAGCGAATTGTCCGGTGGCCAGCAGCAGCGCGTGGCGATCGCACGCGCGATCGTTTCCGACCCGGCCCTGCTGGTCTGCGACGAGCCGACCGGCGATCTCGACCGCCAATCCGCCGAGGACGTGCTCGGCCTGCTGCAGCAGCTCAACCGCGAACACGGCAAGACCATCGTGATGGTCACGCACGACCCGAAGGCGGCCGAATACGCCAGCCACACGCTGCATCTGGACAAGGGCACACTGGTCGAACAGGCCGCGGCGTGAGGAGACGGCGATGAAATACTTTCATCTGATCTGGGCTGCGCTGTTCCGGCGCAAGACCCGCACGATACTCACCCTGGTGTCGATCATTGCCGCGTTCCTGCTGTTCGGCATGCTTGACGCCGTGCGCACCGGGTTCGACCAGGCCGGCAACAGCGCCAACGGCGCCGAGCGGCTGCAGACCGGCTCGCGGCTGTCCTTCATCCAGACCCTGCCGCAGTCGCTGGAGGCGCGGATCGCCCAGGTGCCGGGCGTGAAGATGGTCACCTATGCGAACTGGTTCGGCGGCGCCTACCAGGACCCGCACAACCAGGTCTTCAGCTTCGCGGTGGAACCTAACTACCTCGACCTCTATCCGGAGATGGAAGTGAGTCCGGCCGAGCGCAAGGCGTTCGAGACCACCCGCACCGGCGCGCTGGTCGGCGAAAAACTGGCCCAGCGGTTCCACTGGAAGGTGGGCGACAAGATCCCGATGCAGTCGACCATCTTTCCCAACCATGAAGGCAGCAAGAACTGGACCTTCGACATCGTCGGCATCCTGCATTCGAAGGACAAGAAGTCCGGCGGCTTCTACGACCAGATGTTCCTGCTGAACTGGAAGTATTTCGACGAGACCACGCCATACAACCGCGGCCAGGTTGGCTGGTACGTCACGCGCGTCACCGATGTGAACCAGGCTGATCGCGTGGCCAAGGCGATCGATGCCATCTCGGCCAACTCCGATCACGAGACGCGCACGCAGACCGAAGCCGCCGCCACCGCATCGTGGATGAAGCAGCTGGCCGATATCGGCCTGATCGTCACCTCGATCATGGGCGCGGTGTTCTTCACCCTGCTGCTGCTGTCGGGCAACACCATGATGCAGGCCGTGCGCGAACGGACGTCCGAACTGGCGGTGCTGAAGACGATCGGCTTCTCCAGCCGCAGCGTGCTGGCGATGGTGCTGGCCGAATCGGTGCTGCTGTTGCTGCTCGGCGGCGTGCTGGGTCTGGCGCTGGCGATGCTGGTGGTCGGTGGCGTGCATGCGGCGATGGGCGGCGCGATTCCGATGGCGCCGGTGGATGCCGGCATCTGGCTGCGCGGCTTGTTGTTGATGATCGCCGCCGGCCTGCTGGTCGGTGCCTTGCCCGCGATGCGCGCGATGCGCCTGAACATCGTCGACGCATTGGCTGGCCGCTGAGGAGAACGACCATGTTCCTGCATTCCCTGATGTTGTTTTTCTCCGCACTCACCGTGTTTTCGGTCGTGTTGCTCGCCGTGTGGATGCTGTTCGCCCGCCAGGGCAGGCAGGCCATCTCGGTCACCGCGGTCGGCATCGGCACGCTGCGCCAGCGGCTTGGCATGTCGTCGGTGATCGTGATCGGCATCGCCGGCGTGGTGGCGGTGCTGGTGGCATTGCTGGCGATGAGCGATGGCTATCGCGAGACGCTGAGCAAGACCGGCAGCACGGATACGGCCATCGTGATGCGCGGCGCATCCGCCTCCGAGGTGATGTCGGTGCTCGACCATGACAGCGTGACGCTGATCCCGCAGACCGCCGGCATCGCCAAGGACGCCAAGGGCCAGCCGATCGCCTCGCCCGAGCTGGTGGTGGCCGCGAACCTGCCGATCAAGGGTGGCCAGCCGGACGAAGAGGGCAGCGTGCAACTGCGCGGCGTCAGCGACCAGGCCTGGGCGGTGCGGCCGAACCTGAAGATCGTCGAGGGCCGCAAGTTCACCCCAGGCATGCGCGAGCTCATCGTCGGCAAGGGCGCCGCGCGGCAATTCGCCGGGCTGGAGCCAGGCCATCAGGTCCGTCTCGGCAGCCAGCTGTGGACCGTGGTCGGCGTGTTTGCTTCCGGCGACTCGATGGATTCGGAAGTGTGGGGCGATGCCGGCGTCGTGGCCGATACCTACCGCCGTGGCAGCAGCCGCGCATCGGTCACCGTGAAGCTGGCCGATCCTGGCGCATTCGATGCCTTCAAGGCCACGCTGGAAGCGAATCCGCAATTGAAGGTGGACGTCAGCACCACGCTCGACTATTTCAGCAAGCAGTCCGAAGGCATGAGCAGCTTCCTGACCATCATCGGCATCGTGGTCGGCTCGATCATGGCGATCGGCGCGATCTTCGGTGCGCTCAACTGCATGTTCGCCGCGGTCGCGGCACGGGCGCGCGAGATCGCCACGCTGCGGGCGATCGGCTTCCGCGGGCTGCCGGTGGTGGTGGCGGTGATGCTCGAAACCATGTTGCTTGCGCTGCTCGGCGGCCTGATCGGCGGCTTGCTGGCGTGGCTGGTGTTCAACGGCTACAGCGCGTCCACACTCGCGGCCGGTTCGGTCGGCAAGCTCAGTTTCGAGCTCAAGGTCTCCGCCGAACTGCTGTGGGTGGGGCTGTTGTGGGCGCTTACCATCGGCTTCATCGGCGGACTGTTCCCCGCGGTCCGCGCGGCGCGATTGCCGGTGACCACGGCGTTGCGCGAGCTATAGCGTCGATGGCGGGAGCGCATGGCGCGCTCCCGCCCTGCCGGCTACGGCATCACCGGCGGCACGTAGTCCAGCGTCATGCCCAGCAGCCACAGCATGCCCAGCACCAGCGGCACGTGCACCACCAGTTGCACGAAGGTGTAGCCGACCACGTCGCGCGCTTTCAGCCCCAGCACGCCGAGCAGCGGCAGCATCCAGAACGGGTTGATCAGGTTGGGCAGCGCCTCGGCCGCGTTGTATACCTGCACCGCCCAGCCCAGGTGCACGTGCAGGTCGTTCGCCGCCTGCATCACGTACGGCGCCTCGACCAGCCACTTGCCGCCACCGGAGGGCACGAAGAAGCCGAGGATCGCCGAGTACGCGCCCATCACCGCGGGGAAGCTTTCCTGCCCGGCAACGTGCACGAACAGGTTCGACAACCGGTGCGCCAGGGTGGAGCCGTCGGCGCCGGGCACGTGGGTGAGCAGGGCGGCGATGCCGCCGTACAGCGGGAACTGGATCAGCACGCCGGCGGTGCTCGGCACGGCGCGATGCACCGCGTCGAGGAAGCTGCGCGGGCGCCAGTGCAGCAGGAGCCCTGCGGTCAGGAACAGGAAGTTGTAGGTATTGAGGTTGGCGATCGCGGTCACCGCCGGCTTGGTCGCGAACTCGTGGCCCAGCCAGCCCAGCCCCAGCAGGCCGATCGCCAGCGCCAGCAGCGGGCTGTATTCCAGCCATTCGCCGGGGCGCGTGCGCGGCGGCAACGCGGGCGTCGAGCTTTCGCCGATGTCGAAATCCTTCGAGGTGCGCGCGTTCGCATCCGACGGCGCGGTGAACCAGCACACCAGCAGCGACACCACGATCAGCACCGCGGTCAGCACGATCGACTGCCACAGGAAGATGGTCTGGCTGAAGGGCAGCACGCCGGTGATCGCCAGCAGGCCCGGCGGCATGCTGGCCGGGTTCGCCTGCAACTGCGCCGCCGACGAGGACAACCCCATCGCCCAGATCGCGCCCAGGCCGAGATACGCCGCCGCACCCGCCGCGCGGTAATCCATGTGCAGCTCGTCGCGCCGCGCCAGCGCGCGCACCAGCAGCCCGCCGAACACCAGCGAGAAACCCCAGGAAAGCAGCGACGCGAGCATGCTTACAAACGCGACGTACACGATCGCGCCGCGTCCGGTGCGCGGCGCGCGCGCCAGCACGTCGATGAAGCGCGCCACCACCGGCGCAGTGGCCAGCACGTAGCCGCCGATCACCACGAAGGCCATCTGCATGGTGAACGGGATCAGGCTCCAGAAGCCGTCGCCGAAGGCGTTGACCGTGGCCACGGGCGCGGCGCCGAATGCGAACGCGGCCAGCGCCACCAGCACCACGCCCAGCGCCGCGAACACCCAGGCATCGGGGAACCAGCGCTCCGCCCACGCCGCGCTGCGCAGGGCAGCGCGCGCCATCCAGCCGTCTTGCGATGCGTTCATGCCGTTCTCCGCCGTGGTCGGGTCATCGTCGCGCCGCGGCAGCCGTGCCGGCAAGCCGACCATGGTCGAGCGCACCATCAGGGGTAGGAGCCCGCTTGCGGGCGATGCTCTTGGGGCAGGGATTCGGGATTCGCCAGAGCAGGAGCATCGCCCGCGAGCGGGCTTCTACGGTTTCGCCACGCGCCGTGTCCTGGCGAGCGTGATCACCGCCACGCCGGCCAGGATGATCGCCATGCCGGCCAGGTCGAACGGTCCCACGTGCTCGCCGGCCAGCAGCACGCCGAACAGCACGGCCACCGGCGGGTTGACGTAGGCGTAGCTGGTGGCCAGCGCCGGGCGCGCGTGCTTGAGCACGTACAGGTAGGCGCTGAACGCGATGATCGAACCGAACACCGCCAGGTAGACCAGTGCCAGCGTGGCGCGGGTGCTCGGGTGTGCGGGCAGGTGCTCGCCACTGGCGAAGCCCACGACGAGCAGGGCGAGGCTGGCGCACAGCATCTGCGCGGCGGTGTTCATCGGGCCGGGCGGCATCGTCTGGCGTCGGCTCCACACCGAGCCGAACGCCCATGCCGCCGCGGCCAGCAGCAGGGCGGCCGCGCCCAGCGACGAGCCTGCCAGGCTGCTGCCCAGGTTGAGCACGATCACGCCGGCGAAGCCGATCGCCAGGCCGATCGACTCGCGCCGGTGCGGCCACTCGCCGTACATGCCGGAAAACAGCGCCGCGAACAGCGGCATGCTGGCCACCGCCACCGCGGCGATGCCCGAGCTCACCCGTTCTTCGGCGAAGCACACCAGTCCGTTGCCCATGCCGAGCAGCAGCAGGCCGGTGATTGCCGCGTTGCGCCACTGCAGCGGTGTCGGCGGCGCCATCCCGCGCCAGCGCAGGAAGCCGTACAGCGCGATGCCGGCGCCGAGGAAGCGCACGCCGGCGAGCAGGAACGGCGGGTAGCTTTCCAGCGCGAAACGGATGCCCAGATAGGTCGAACCCCAGATCACGTACAGCGCGAACAACCCCAGCGGGATCAGGACGCGGGGATCGGTCAGGCGGCGCGGCGCGTCGGCCGCGAGGGAGGCGGGGATCTCGGACATGGGGAAGGATCGGGTGGGGGAGCCGCATTATCCCCGTGCCGCGGGTAAGCGCGCACGTGCGCCTCAATGCGTGACGGGACGCCCCTGGCGGATCACCCGGAACTCGCCTTCCAGCACCGCCGGCTGGGGTTTCGCCGAGCCCTGGGTCGGCACGCCGGCGGGTGCCTGCGCCTGCTTCCACTGGCGAATCGCCAGCACGATCACGCCGCCGATCAGCAGCACGCCGGCCACCACCAGGCCGAACACCAGCAGCACGCCGATCACGGCCAGACCCAGCAGCAGCGACAGGAAGCGCGCCAGCGGATGGCGTGGGCGACGCATGGAATGCAGGTAGAGGCGCATGTGTTAAAAACTCGTGTGGTAAAATCAACGACTTACGCTACCACGATGGGGCCTCGCGAACCGCGAGGCAAGTGCCGATGGATACAGTGAACGAGACCGGATCGTCGCAGGCGCATGCCGTATGCGCACTGGAGCAGGTACCCGATGGCGGCGCCACCGCGGTGGACGCGATGCTGGCCGATGGCGAGGAGAGCCTGATCCTGCTGCGCCGGGGCGAGCAGGTCAACGGCTATCTCAACATCTGTCCGCATGCCGGCAACCGGCTCGACTACGCGCCGGGCAAGTTCCTGCTGAAGAACGCCAGCCTGATCTGCGCGGTGCACGGCGCGGTGTTCAACCAGGCCGACGGCCTGTGCACCGGTGGTCCCTGCCGCGGCCAGTCGCTGCGCGCCGTGCCGCTGCGGGTGGTCGACGGCTTCATCTGCCTCGATCCCGCCGCGCTGCCCTGAAGTTCGCCGACTCCCGAATCCCGGCTGCTCAGCGGAACATCAGGTTCACCATCAGCAGCGTCGCCACCAGCATCAGAACCGTCAGCGGCGCGCCGACGCGCAGGAAATCCTTGCCCTTGTAGCCACCGGGGCCGGTGACCATCATCAGCGCGGGGTGGCCGGCGCTGATCAGGAAGGTGTTGGAGGAGGACACCGCCACGATCAGCGCATAGGCCGCCGGATTGGCGCCGGTGGCTACCGCCACGCTGATCGCCACCGGCACCATCATCACGGTGGCGCCCACGTTGGACATCACCTGGGCAAAGAGCAGGGTGAGCAACGCCACGCACAGTTGCAGCACCCACGGCGCGACGCCGCCAAGATGCGTCAACACCAGCTGCGCAAGCCAGGCGGCGGTGCCGGTGGCGTCCATCGACCAGCCCAGCGGGATCAGGCAGGCGACCACGAAGATCGTCTTCCAGTTGATCGCCTTGTACGCCTCGTCCATGTTCAGCACGCCGGTCAGCAGCATCGCGATCGCACCGGCCATCATCGACAGCGACAGGTCGAGCGGAGTGAACAGCGCCAACCCCTGCGCCATCAGGAAGAAACCCACCGCCTGCCAGATCTTGCCGGGGCGCTGCTCCTCCTTGGGGATGTCGGTGACCACGACCAGGTCCTTGTCCTCGGCGGCCAGCGCCAGGTCGCGCCAGTTGCTGTGCAGCACCACCGTGTCGCCGGCGCGCAGGCTGACCCCGCGCACGTCGTCGCGGAACACCTGGTCGCCGCGGGTAATCGCCAGCACCGAGATGCCGAAGCGCTTGCGCAGGCGCAGGTCGGCCACGGTCTGCTTGATGAAGCGCGACACCGGCGGAATCACCACTTCGGAAATGCCCGCGCGGGTGGGGTTGAACAATTCGCCCAACTGACGCATGCGGGTGGACAGCCGGCACAGCTGGTTGTTGGCGAACCGGTTCAACTGCTCGCGCGGGCCGAGCACGCCGAGTACCGAGCCGACCCAGATCACGTGATCGGCCGGCGGCGCCATGCGTGACTCGTTGCCGCTCTTGATCGCCAGGATCAATGGCGCCTGGTGCAGCGCTTCGGCCTCGCCGATGCTCATGCCCACCAGCGGGCTTTCCGCGGTGACGGTGAGCTCGGCGGTCTCGCCGCCGATGCCGTAGGTCTCGGCGAAGTAGCTTTCGGTGCGCCCGGGGGTCACCTTCAGGCGTTCGTCCTCGTGCCCGGGCAACAGCTTGTGTCCGAAGAAATAGAAATAGGCCACGCCCACCGCGGCCAGCACCAGGCCTATCGGCGTGACACTGAACAGGCCGAACTTGGGGATCGTGTGCGCGCCCGGCGGCAGGTTGAGGTTGGCGCTGGCGATCAGGTCGTTGAGGATGATCAGCGGCGAGTTCGCGATCAACGTGGTGTTGGTGGCGGTGAAAATGCAGAACGCCATCGGCAGCAGCAGCCGCGAGATGGGTACGCCGGTGCGCGCGGCGAGTCGGCTGCTGATGGGGATCATCAGGGCCGCCAGCGCCTGGCTGGGGATCACCGCGCTGAACAGGCTGGCCACCACGTTGATGACCAGGCTCAGGCGCGATTCCACGCCGTTGGCCATGCGCATCATGACGCGCGCGGTATAGGTGAGCACGCCGGCGCGATCCAGGCCTTCGCCCATGATCATGATGGCGATGATCGAGATCACCGCGTTGCCGGCGAAGCCGTCGAACACCTTGTCCGCGGGAATCAGCCCGATCAGGCCGATGGCCACCACCACCAGCAGCGCCACCATGTCGGCGCGGATCCAGTCCAGCACCAGCATCAGCATGGTGAAGCCCGCCAGGCCCAGCACCAGGATCATTTCCGGGGTGAGCGACAGGCCCATCAGCGCAGGTCTCGCGGGGGCGACGCGCGCAAGTGGTCAGGCGATGGCAGTGGAAGCTTCACGCTGCGACGATTCGTCCCTGGATGGATCGCTTGAGTATAAGCGGGCCCGCGCGCGAGCTGGTGAATCGGAGGGCAAGAGCGGCACAGGGAGGATGCGGCGCGGCGGCATGGGCGTACCGATTCTGGCTCCTCCCCCTGCTGGCAGAGGGAGGCTGGGAACACCGACGCCGGGTGCCGCCTTGGGTACTTCCTGCGCCGCCGCCACCTGGCCGGCCACGAGTTCCGCTGACAACAAATATCCGCTGGCCGGCCACAGCGCGGATCTCGTCTGCATCCCGGCGCGCCTGTTGCACTTCCTCCCTCGCGAAGCAGGGGAGGGTTGGGGTGGGGTCAAGCCTTTCGGTACAGCAGATCCCGCACCCCGTGCCCCAGCTTCAAGCCACGCCGTTCGAAGTGTGTCTCGATGCGCCACTCGGGTTTGTCGGCGTATGCGCCGGGGGCGATGGCGTTGCGCCAGCCGGGCGCGGCTTCCATCACCTCCAGCATGTGCTCGGCATAGGGCTGCCAGTCGGTGGCCAGGTGCAGCAGGCCATCGGAGGCCATGCGCGAGGCGAGCAGGGCGACGAATCCGGGTTGGATCAGGCGGCGCTTGTGATGGCGCTTCTTGTGCCAGGGGTCGGGGAACCAGATGCGCGCCTCGGCCAGCGTCGCGGGGGCGATTTCGTGCTCCAGCACCTCGACCGCGTCGTGCTTGTAGATGCGCACGTTGTCGGCGTCGCGCGCGGCCAGTGCGTTCATCAGGCGGCCGACGCCGGGCCCGTGCACTTCCACGCCGAGATAGTCGCGCGCCGGGTCGTGCTCGCTGGCCCAGGCCAGCGCCTCGCCGTTGCCGAAGCCGATTTCCAGCACGCGTGGCGCATGGCGGCCGAAGCTGGCGTCCAGGTTCCGCGGGGTGCCGGCGTAGTCCAGGCCATAGCGCGACCACAAGGTGTCGAAGGCGCGCTGCTGCGCCGGGGTCATGCGCCCCTCGCGCAGCACGAAGCTGCGGATGCGGCGCAGGTGCGCCGGCAGGTTGTCGGTGTCGCCAGCGGTCATGCGAGGGTCCAGGGGCCAGCAGGTGGCCGGCGCCACGAGGCCGCCGGCAGGAGCGGGCGAAGGCGCGCGCCCGCCGCGGGCGGCAGACTTTAGCAGGTCGGCGCGGGCGGGCTTTCCATCGCCCGTCGTGGCCGTCATCGGATCAGCTCAGCGCTGGTGATCCTTGCGGGGGTCGGCTTGCCGCAAGCGTTGCGCGTCGGCGCGCGCCGGCGGCGGCGCCTCGCGCCGCGGCGGCGGCGTGTAGCGCGGTGTCGGCGCGGGCGGCGGCGCTTGTCGCTGCATCGGCTGCGGCCGTGGTTGCTCGCGCGTGAACGTGGGGCGGGCGATCTCGCGCGGTTGTTCGCGATTGAAGGTCGGGCGGGCGATCTCGCGCGGTTGTTCGCGATTGAAGGTCGGGCGGGCGATCTCGCGCGGTTGTTCGCGATTGAAGGTCGGGCGGGCGACTTCGCGCGGTTGCTCACGCTCGAAGTTGGGGCGGCTCATCTGCGCACGCTCGATGCGCGGCTCGGGGCGCGCGCGCGGCGGGTTGTCCACCGACTCCGGCATGCGGGCGCGGCGTTCCGGCATGGCCTGCCCGTCGGCATCGGCGCGGCGGATCGGCGCCACCCGCGGCAGCGAGGGTTCGCTGCGCGCGGCCGGGCTGATGTAGCTGACCCCGGGTCGCGGCATCGCCGCCGATTCATCGCGCCGACGCTCCTGCGGGTGGGCGTAGCGTGCCGAGCGCAGTTCCTCGCGCGGCATCGGCGTGGCGCGGTTCACGCGCTCGGGTACCGGCAGCGTGGCGGCGTCGTCCGCGCGGCGCGCCGGCAGCCGGGGCCGATCGGCAACCGCCGTCGCGGACATCTCGGCGCGGCGGGGATTCAGCACGCGCACATTCGATACCGGTCGCGGCTGCACTCGCCCGTCGCCTGGCCGGTGGGCGAGCTCGGCGGCCACCATGGGCGGCGCGCGGCGGGCGACCACCTCGCGCTGGAAGCCGCCGGTGGGCAGCTGGCGCACGTGCCCGCTGCGCTGGTCGATCGCGTTGCGCGGCAGCGGACGGATCATGTCGACGCCACGCGGTGCCACCCGGGTCGACGCCAGCCGGGCCGGATCGAGCTTGACCTGGTGGCGCTGCACGCCGGCACCGGCGGCAAACTCGCGTGCCGACATCGCGGTAATGCCTCGCGGCGCGTAGCGGTTGGCGTAGTGCTCGTCGAATGGCCGGTTGTTGCGGTAGCGGTCGTAATGGCTGGCGACGCGATCGTCGACGATCACGCGGGTGATGTGCTGGGTCACGCGGATGTTGTTGACGTTGACCCGGCGGTAATAGTCGCGATCGCAGCGGTACCACGGGTTGTAGACCTCGCCCGGGCCGAGCGGGAACCAGCCGACCGGACCACTGCCGATGCCCACCGAGAAACCGCCGCCGCCGATGAAGGCGACCAGTGCCGGTGCGTAGATCGGCCGCGCGTAACGCGGCCCGGGGATCCAGCCCCAGCCGCGATGGGTGTGCGCCCAGCGGCCGTAGTGGTACGGCGCGTAGCCCCAGGGCATGGCGTCGATCCAGGTCCAGCCCCACGGCGCGATGTAGGCCCAGTGGCCGTCACGGTACGGCGCCCAGCCCACGGCGACGTTGCTCGGATACCACACGGCGCCGTAGTCGCTGTCGTCCTGCCATTCGCCGTACTGGTCCAGGTCCTGGTAGCCGACCACCTCGGGCGAGACGTACTGGCCGCTGCGCGACTGCGCATAGCGCTGGTCGCGCTGGTCCACCCAGGCGTCGAAATCGTCGCCGCCGTCGATGTCGCTGATCGCGATGGCGGCCAGGTCGGAGTCGACGAAGCGGTAGCTGCGCCCGGCGAACACGTCGCGCTGCGTGTTGTTCTCGCCGTACACGGTGGCCTTGCCGTCGAACACGGTGACGCGGGTGGCGCCGCGGTCGATATCCACGCGTACGCGGCCGGGCCGGTCGATCACCAGCGCCACCGTCGGCGTGTCGATCTCGTAGCTCTGGCCCTGCTCGAGCTGGCGCACACTGAGGCTCAGCGTGCCTTGGGTCAGTTCGATCTGCGCCAGTTGCTCGTCCAGGTCGAGCAGGCCCATGTCGGTGCGCTGGTCGAGCCGCAGCGTGGCGCCGCCCAGTTCCAGCTCGGCGCGCGCGTCGTCGCCGCTGGAGAGCTTGTCGCCGGTGGTCAGCGGGCGGTTGACGCTGGCGTCGCTCCAGTCGCGGGCACCGGCCGGCAGCAGGCCGAGGTCGCCGCTGGACCATGACAGCCGCGCCACCCGGCTCGGCGGCGCGTAGCCGTCGTCGCCAGCGGCCGTCTGCGCATGGGCGGCGCCGATGCCGGCGAGCAGCAGGCCGAGCGCGAGCAACACGGCATGTCGCGAAGGTGAAGCGAACAGTCTGGCCAAGATCCGCATGACGGTCTCCCCTGTGAACGGTGGGCGCCGGTGCCCGATGCGGGGGCGCATCGGCGGTCGCGTGTGGATTATGTGCATGGACAACGTTAGGCCAACCTTAGGCGCAGACGCGGCGACCGCTGCCGGTTCAGCCGCCGGCCATTCGCGGTTAAGCCGCCATTGGGCCGCGCCGGCAGTTCCAAAGCACGCGGCGCACGGGTTACCATGCGCCGACCCACCGGCGGGTGTAGCTCAATGGTAGAGCTGTAGCTTCCCAAGCTACTGACGAGGGTTCGATTCCCTTCACCCGCTCCAGTTTGAGCAGATATGGCTCGCAAAGCCTTGTCTAGACTCATTCTTAGGCAAGAAACGAAAACCGAAACGACCGTCCCTGGGTATCGTTTTAGGTATCGTTTTCATGCCAAAACCCCTGTTTCTGGACCGTCCCGCCGGGCTCTACGTCCGCTTCCGGGTGCCCACAGATTTGCGTTTCATCGTGGGTGCCCGATTCGTAGTGCGTCCGCTGCGGTTGCCCTTGGGTGATCAGGCTCGGCTCGCCGCTGCCTGCATGGGTGTGGCACTCTCCCAAGCATTCCAACGTTTACGGCAGGGGGATGCGGTGGACATCAAGAAGGCATTGGAAGCCGCTCGAAGCGGAATGGATCTGATGGTGGGAGTGGTCGAACTTCCCAACGGCGTTATTTTCCGGGATGTCCGGGTGGATACCCCCGAGGACGAGCGCCAGCTCAAATCCTTGATGGAGGTGTCTCGGGTTAGAGCGCAGCCACCGGCAAAGCCAAAATCCGGCAAAGAGGAGTTGCTCTCCCATCAGACGGACGTGCACTTGGCTGACTTGACCCGTGCTGGACGTGCTGGGAAAACGGCGCTGGAAAGTCGTCATTCGTTGACGCTGCTCCTGGGCATTGTGGGCGACCGGTCGGTGGCCGCCATCACGGGGGATCATTACCGGCTGTTTTTCGATGAAGTCGCGCACTGGCCCAAGCACGCCTCACTGAGGCCGGAATATGCCGGGATGGACGTTCAAGCGATTATCGCCAAGTCCAAGGCGCAGGGTGAGCCGACGCCCGCACAGGCCACGCTCAACAAACACCACCAGCGGTTATCGGCGTTCTTCAACTGGCTCAAGAAGAACAAGCTCATCACCGACAACCCGCTTCTGGGCTTGGTCAGGCAGAAGAAAGACGATGCCGAAGAAGAAACCGGACGGCCTTTTACCCAAAGCGAGTTGAACAACGTCTTCCAGCCCGCCGCGTTCGAGGCTTGGGCTCAGGAGCATCCGCACCGGTGGTGGGTGCCGATGTTGGGGCTCCATTCCGGCGCGCGCGTTAACGAGTTGAGCCAGCTGTATGTGGACGACATCGAAACGGTGGCAGGCGTGCCGGGGTATCACATCAACAAGCGGTTCACCGGTCAGAAGATCAAGACCAATGCGTCGCGGCGTTTCGTGCCGCTGGCGCAGCCCTTGTTGGACGTGGGGTTCCTGACCTATGTCGAGGACATCCGGAAGGCGGGGCATCAACGCCTGTTCCCCCACCTGCCGAACAATGACGGCAATGGCTTCGGCAAGCAGATGAGCAAGCAGTTTGCGGCCTACATCAAAAAGCGGGGCGTGAATGAGGAAGGTTTGGGCATGCATGCGTTCCGCCATACCTTGGCGACCCGCTTGGATCGTGCCGGCGTATCGGAAAGCACCATCGCCCGGATTACCGGGCACCAGGCCAGTGGCGGCATCCTGCCGAAGTTCTACATCGACGCCCCAACCTTGCCTGAGCGCGTGACAGCCTTGGCGAAGTTTCAATCGGGTGTGGTCCTGCCGACCTATGAGAGGGGCCAGTTCAATGCCGCTTTGAAAGAAGCGCACGAGCTTCCCGCCAAGTGGGCGGCGGAGAAGAGCAAGCGGGAACGGAAGGCGAAGGGGAAGAAGGTATCTGTTCGGCCGCGCTAGGAGGACGACGTTCAGCACCAAGCATCACCCCGCTAATGGCCTAAATTCGGGCTTCAGGGAATCCAAAGGGGATAGTCGTGAAGATCACTCCGGTCACCACTGCGGCGGCTGTCCGCAAGCGACTCTTGAAGCTCATTGACGAGTGTAAAAGCTTTCATTGGGCAACGGCATGGGCGAGCGAATCGGATGTTCTCGATGCCGCCCTTGCGTCAGACAAGATGACTTTCATGGTCATCGGCACACACCAATACTTCACCGCGCCCGAAGTCCTTGACCAGTGTTTGGATATCCACGAAGTCAGGGTGATGCATCCGAATGGGGGTTCTACCCCGATTCCGCGGACACTTTCACTAAGCCCCATACTGGGCCAGAGGAGTGTTCATGTCCAAGCGCAAGCGTTACAGCCCTGAGTACAAACAAGAGATCGTCGAACTGGTTCGGCGGTCGAAGTCGAGCTGCCGCCAGGTCGCCCTGGAGGTCGGCGTCAATCCGAACATGCTGACCCGCTGGGTTCGGGAGGCCGAGGCGGGAGGCGGCAAAGCTTTCCCCGGGGGTGGTACCCCGCGTGACGAGGAGCTCGCTCGCCTTAAGCGCGAACTGGCACGGGTCACGAAGGAACGGGATTTTTTAAAAGACGCGGCAGCGTACTTCGCGAAGCAATCACCGAACGGTACGCGGTGATTGAGCGCTGCCGCAGCGACTATCCCGTCGGGATGATGTGCCGCTGCCTAGAGGTTTCAACGAGTGGTTTCTACGCTTGGGTCGGGCGCAAGCCGGGCCCGCGTGCGCGGGCCAACGCGGGCCTGCTGGAGCGCATCCGGGAGATCCACGAGGACAGCAAGGGCGTGATCGGCGCCCCACGCATGCAAGAGGACCTGGTCGATGAGGGCATGCATGCCAGCGTCAATCGGGTGGCTCGCCTGATGGCCCGCGCTGGCCTGCAGGGCTGGCCACGGCGGACCAAGCGTCGCTTCGGCGGCAAGCCGGGCGCCCGGCCCGTGGGGATCGAGAACCGGCTGGAACGGGACTTCCACGCCAGCGAGCCGGAGACCAAGTGGGTCACGGACATCACCGAGGTCGTGACGCAGGAAGGCAAGCTATATCTGTGCGTCGTGGTCGATCTGTACAGCAAGCTCGTCGTGGGCTGGTCGATGCATCACCGCCAGGATCGCCACATGGTCGTGCGGGCGGTGCAGATGGCGGTGTGGCAGCGGCAGGAAAGCTCGGAGGTCATCCTGCACTCCGATCGCGGTGGCCAGTTCATCAGCGGCACGTATCAGAAGTTCCTGGGCGGGAACGCCTTGGTGAGCAGCATGAGTGCGGTCGGCCACTGCGCCGACAACGCAGCCTGCGAGGGCTTCTTCGGGATGCTCAAAAGAGAGCGGGTGCACCATCGCTGCTACCGGACTCGCGACGAGGCGCGGGCCGATCTGTTCGATTACCTCGAGCGGTTCCACAACCCGCGCATGCGTCGTAGAGTTGCCCGGCGCGACCGGGAGTTTTCAGCCTTAATCAAACCGTCCGTGGAAACGGGGTAGAACCCTAGGGCGGATCAGGCCCATTGGTCCTGTGCCTGCGGAAACGGACTTGGCCGCTTTCTCAAGATTTGAGATCAACGGCCGGCAGCATGGGTTGGGTGGAAAGCCTATGGGGGATGCCTGTGTCGTATGAAAACAAGATGTATCTGCGCTTGGCGCTGCCTGGTTTGGCTGCCGCGGGTGTGACCTGTCTTCTCATCTGGATGACCAGCACCTTTGCTGGCATTGCTATCACGCCGGGTGGGCCACCACTCTTGCCTGACGTGTCCGGCTACGTGGCTCTGGCTGGTGTGGCCGTGTGCTTAGTCGCGTTCGGAATCCAGATGTTCAGGCTGTGGCGGTGGGCACGCGGAGAGGCGGCGGCGTGTTTCGTCTGTGGCTGCTTACTGGGGCCGCTGCGGCAACGTCGATACACCCGCTGCCGACAGTGCCTAGGGTGCGAAAAATATTACCCAATCGATGCTGTTTGATTGATCGAATCGGGAGAGGCACGTGCAGCGGAACGATGATCTCATTCGAAAACTGATGCTCGACCTTGAAGGTGCAAACGACTTCGTAACCGACAGGCATACCGTCGAAGGATTTAGCCGGGATGAGGTTGCCTACCATCTGGGGCTTATCGTGAGGGCGGGGCTGGCCGAAGGGCCGACACCCCAATACTCGAATACGGGCAGCGACCCGACCATTCCTAGGGCTGTGATCGTGAAACGGTTGAGTCCGGCAGGCCATGACTTCATCGCAAATCTTCGCGACGACACGGTTTGGAAGAAGGTCAAGGAGCGGACGGCCAAAGCAGGGGGCTCGGTGAGTCTGGATCTGCTCGGACAGATTGGCGGCGCGGTCATCAAACAAATGCTGGGCCTGAGCTGAGCGGGTTGTCCTACAAGGCGTCGACACCGCCCGTGCTGACATCACCTGTCGGCATTCCCTGATAGGCGAAGCGAAGCAGGGCGTTCAATCTGCGCATGCACCGCAAGTCAGGCCAAGAACCGACTGGACGTCAGGCCATGCCGACATCGGAAAGTCAGGTGGAACGGACGAACGGCGCTTTGGTTAGCTTATGCCCCTGAGCGAAAAGGCACCCTTGCGGGTGCCTTTTTTATGGCTGACAGGCATCGAAACACGCAAGCCAGGAGCGGTTTCGTCTTTGACCTTACGCCGCCTTCTTGGCCCTTTTCACGGGCTTCTTGACGGCCTTTCCGGCTTTCTTGGCGGCTTTCGGCGCACCGTCAATCAGCAAGCTTTCCGCCGTCACGCCGCGCTTCTTCAAGGCCTCAGCAAACCATACGGGCTGACGACCACGACCTGACCAGGTTTCCGAGGCATTGGACGGATTGCGATACTTCGGGGCCACCGAACCCGTGCCTTTCTTGCTGGCCGTTTTCTTGCTCCCACGCGTCGGATAGACGTCGTTGATGGTCAGGCCCGCTCCTTTGAGCAGCGCATCAATCTCTTCCCGGACGGTGCGGACCTGGGTCACGCGGGCTTCCTGCATCTGGGCGTTGGCGTTTTCGATGAGCGCTTGGAGCTCTTTCGGGGACAGTGCTTTCAGATCGATGGCCATGAATTTTCCTTCAGAAGGGTTGAGCCAGGAATACGCTCGATGCCAAGTCTACAGGCTGTTGAAGATTGGGCACTCACTACTTAGCGATAGGAAGATAGATGCCCGCGCCCGCAGACGGGTCCGGGGTGTTATGGTTTGAGTTAGAATCGAACTGCGCTCAAGTGATTCGGTTGAGCAGTCATGGTCCATAAAGGAGCAGCTCGTGAGCGAGCAAAAGCACTTCGTAGAATTCTTAGAATCTAAGGCAAAGGAGATGTGGGAGGAGAGACGATCTCCTTACATGCTCAGTTCAATTGCGGTCGACTATAATCGGGATGGGTATGACTACCATCAAGTTTTGGGCAATGAAAAGCTCAAAACGGGCGTAAAAAGACTTGGTATCGCAGCGAATTTCGATGTTGTTGAGCATCCTACGCAGCGTGCCAAGATAGGCTTGGTGCCGAAAGACGTCGATTTTGACTTTGGTGCAATATCCCCGGTTGAACAAAATCCAGCTGGTGTGAAAACATCTCGGCGCTCAGGTATATCAAACGAGCGGGTTCTCATTAATTTTCTTCGCGTAATTCGTTCACTTCCTGACGATATGACGAAGGACGTGATTATTCCTTTAAATGTATTGGCACGCTTTGTTTCTGAATAATGAGAATGCTCGTTGCTCTTATTGCATCGGATGCTAGCTTAGTGAGTTTTTTTGGGGAGCAGAAAGAAAGAATTGTTCCTCGCGACTCACTTAAAAGGAGCATCTTCGAGGAGGTCACGCCGTGCGTTGTAACGGCAGGGCTTTGCTATAAATCGGAGCAAGGCGAGGCAGCGATTAGCGCGCTTCTCAAAATATTAGAAAGTAGAAAGATCGACGCCTGTATAGTCTTGGCTGAGGCGCGGATGCAGTCAAATTTGGCCATTGCAAATGGATCTATATTTCCGATTTTCTTTGATAGTGAATTAATTGGGGCAAGTAGATTAAATTTCTTTCATAAACTTATCTCGAAAATTCTTCGCTCATTTTCTTATTTGCTTGCTCGCAAGGAGCATCATCTAATTCGGTTGCCTTTTCGGAACTTTAATGGTGCTGAATTAGTAGAGCTCCGAGCTTTATGCTGGTCGGAAACGGAGGAGCCTACATTTTCAGACTTGCTGGATGCAAAAATTGCGACGCTAGGAGCGCGCGTGCGTCCACGTCGTAAATCTAAATTTAATCGTAAATATGTGGTGGATGATAACAATCGTTTTTTTGATTACGGTCACGAGAACCACGCTCGCTTTGATACCGCATCACCGCATGTTGACACATGCGTTCTGGCCGGAAAGTTTCGGTTCGGCATCCGCGTTGAGGAATTACGTCACTACAACGTGTCAGAGGGAGAAGGGGATCATACAAGTGTTGATGGAATTTTCACGAATTGTCACGGAGAACCTACCAAGGCGCTCTCTACCACCCACTTGAACATGTTTTGCAATGACTTCTTTTAAAAAAGACGGAGGTTCCGCTGAGCGGAACCTCCGTCTTAGTTGTAAGTTTGCCTATCCCAACTCTTCCGCTGCGGCAGTTGGTCAGCATCGCTCTCTAAAACTCACGTTTCTGGAGCTATCCGACGGTCCCGTCCTGCATTCTAGCGAGCTAATGTCCGAGTGTCGGTTTCCATCGGCGCGCACGAACAGTCTCGTAGGCAAGTGCCTACTATAGATTGACTCACGGTTCAAGTCAAGCTCTGAGATTCGATTAGAGAACATCCGGATAATTAACCCCTAGTGCTACCTGGATCGCATTGCTGATCTTGCATGGCTACGCGCGTCGCCCAAATCTTCCAAGCATCTTTTGGTGACTCGCTGTCTATGTCGTTCGCCCAAATGCCACGACATTGTTCGAAACTTCTTGTGGGCTGATCATCAGCAGGTCCGAAACAAGCGAAGGAGAAACGCTTAGCGTTCGGGCGACTGCTGCCAGTGGCATGCCGAAATGCTCATGGAGCATGCTCAGGCTTTCGGGAAGCAACTCAGGTTCTTCAGCGGGCACAAGGTCGTCTTCCGTTTCCTGTAGTGCTTCTCCGTGACGCTTTAATCCTATGTAGCCAGAGCGCGCTTGTTCTTCGGACAACATTCCAAGTTGCCGACCGCGGAAAATTAGAGCTGCTTTGGAGACGCCCCAGCGCAGTTTCAGCTGTGACAGCCCAGGCCAATTCAGGCGGCTGCCACGAAGGGCAAGTCGGCATTCCGCGGCAAAAGTGGTGCGGGGTAATAGCAGCGCGCTAGCGAAGCGATTGGCTTGCGTTTCAGTGAGGCGGTCACCAGTCAACACGCCTACATGTAGAGCAAAGTGCCCCAATTCATGTGCGACACCAAATCGTTGACGGCATCCAGAGCGTCCATCGCCATTCAAAGCAATGAGCGGCCGCTTAATGGCAAACGAAATGGCATCAATATCGGAAGCCAACCCCTTAATGCGCATCACCATGGCCCCAGCGTTCTCGGCCACCCGGGTCATGCTGCTCAAGGGTCCGCGGCCGAGACCAAATATGTCACGAAAACGCTCGGCGGCTCGCTCGATGGCCTCAGGGGAGTCGGGTTCTGATGACTCTATGGCGTAATTGGGTAGCCGAAGATGCCTCTCTAAAATAGCAATCAGTCGCTTCAACATTTCGCCGCGAGCACGAGCGTTCTGCCGCAAGCTGACCTTCGTGGTCAGATGGCTGCGAAAATGACATTCTTCCTCAGCAATCGCCTGCTCATCAGGCAAGAAGAAAAATTGCGGTAGCACGTTGAGACGCTCAGCCAATGCATTGGCTAAGCCATCAGAAATAGTTTCACCGCCAGTTTCAAGCCGACTCAGAAACTGCTTAGAAGTGCTGACCGACTCACCCAAGTCGGCCAGCGAGAGGTTGTGGAACAAGCGAATGAGACGAAGGTTTGCGCCGTTGAACTGCTTCATGGCTCAGGGCTTGATGTGTCTGCTGCCTCGCTTTGAGCCTCTGTAGCACCATCGTTGGCTTCCGTGGCGTCGGTCTCGGGCTGGCGCGGTGTGACCGAAGGTTTTCCGACCTGAACGGTGGGTGCTTGTTGGACGCTCTCCGCGTAAAGCACGCGTGGGGTATCAGAAATCCACCGGCACACGAGCGCACCGGTAGCGTCGAACCCGTGAAGTTCGACGTGGGGCTCTCCCGCGCCATCCAACCCGCGATCGATGACGAAGCAGAAACGGCTGGGGCCTTCGGTCCCTGCGAACTCCTGGAATGACAGCTGATAACCGTTGCCTTCCAAGACTGCTTTCTTGGTTGGGTTGATCGGGTCATCGTTGCTGAAGCGACAGGGCACGCCGCCGACGGTGAATACGAGATCAAACGTGGAATTGAGTGTTCGCAGCCACGGCCAGTTACCAGAAATGGCCTCAAGCCGAATACGGTTGCGTTGCCTATCGAACGTCGTGCATCCACGCCCATAGCCGCTATCGGTGTTTCGCGACAGGTCGTCCTGGGTGCTATAGAACTCATCGAGCAACCAGTTCGCAACGATCTGGAGCCGGTCGGATGACAGTTCGGGGCGGAACGAAGACGGGTGCGGCAGGCTCATTCTGTGCAGATCCAAGGTTTCGTCAACCGGGATGTTCGTGCATATTTTGAAGATCGTCAACTACTTTATGCGACGTCTTCTGAACCCCCTCTATGCACGTCTTTTGCCTACTAGCCTGAAAGAGGCGCTGGACGGTGGCACCTTTCCTTGGCCGGCTGCTAAGCTATCGAGGTATCGTTTTAGGTATCGTTTTTCCGCTACGGTTTTTGCCAAGAGTGAGTCTAGGCAAAGGCTAGGCGGGTGAGGTGGTCGATTCCCTTCACCCGCTCCACTCCCCGATCCCGCGATTTGCGAACTGTCTCGAACCATGGCGGATCCGATCGCTGCACGGCTGGTGATCCTGGGTTGGCGCGAGCGACTCGCCCTGCCGGCGTTGGGTATCGCGCGGCTCAAGGCCAAGCTCGATACCGGGGCGCGCAGCAGCTCGTTGCATGTCGACACGCTGGAACCGTTCCGGCGCGACGGCGAGGTGTGGCTGCGCTTCTCGCTGCATCCCGGACGACGCACACCGGTGGTGCACGCCGAGGCCCGCGCCGTGGACCGGCGCATGGTCACCGACACCGGCGGGCGCCGCTCCGAGCGCTGGTTCATCCGCAGTGAGGTGGAGCTGGCGGGGATGCGCTTCATTGTTGACATCAACCTCACCGATCGCCGCCATATGCTGTTTCCGCTGCTGCTCGGGCGCACCGCGCTGGCCGGGCGTTTCGTCGTCGACCCCTCGCTTTCCTATACCCAACCCTCGCCGTGGCCGACACCCGCCACGGACGTCGCGAGCCCCGCATGAAGATCGCCATCCTGTCGCGCAACACCCGGCTGTATTCGACCAAGCGCCTGGTCGAGGCGGCCCGCGAGCGCGGCCACGTGGTGCGCGTGCTCGATCCGCTGCGCTGCTACGTGCGCATCGCGCCCGGCGCGGTGGCGATCCGCTACAACGGCAAGCCGCTGCGCGACATTGACGCGGTGATTCCGCGCATCGGCACCTCCACCACGTTCTACGGCACCGCGGTGCTGCGCCAGCTGGAGATGATGGGCGTGTACACGCCCAACCCGTCCGATGCGGTGCTGCGCGCGCGCGACAAGCTGCGCTGCCTGCAGATCCTCGCCGCGCAGGGTATCGACATGCCGGTCACCGTGTTCGGCGACAACCCGGACGACACCGCCGACGTGCTGGCCCTGCTCGGCGAGCCGCCGCACGTGATCAAGCTCAACGAAGGCAGCCAGGGCACCGGCGTGGTGCTGGCGGAGAAGCGCAGCGGCTCGCAGAGCGTGATCGAGGCGTTCCGTGGCCTGTACGCGAATTTCCTGGTGCAGGAGTTCATCGCCGAGGCGAACGGGAGCGACATCCGCTGCTTCGTGGTCGGCAGGAAAGTGGTTGCAGCGATGCAGCGCGAGGCCAGCCCGGGCGATTTCCGCGCCAACCTGCACCGCGGCGGCAGCGCGGTGGCGGCGAACCTGAGCGCGGAGGAGAAGCGCCTCGCGGTCAAGGCCGCCGCCGCGCTGGGCCTGGGCATCGCCGGCGTCGACCTGCTGCGCTCCCGGCGCGGCCCGCTGCTGCTGGAGGTCAACGCCTCGCCCGGCTTGGAAGGGATCGAGGCCGCTACCGGCGTGGATGTGGCGGGATTGATCGTGGAACTGCTTCAGTCACGCGTCCGTCACCTGGCGGGAGTAGCGCCGCCCGGCTAAGACAGCCGCAAAGGACGTTAGTACGAAACTTTTCGTTGACAGTTCCGAATGGGCCTTTCTATGATCCCGGACAGGGCGATCTCGCGACGGGCAACCCACCATGGGATGCGGCTTGATTGGGGAGAGAAAGACATGAAGCTGAACGGTTGGATGATCGGCATCATCGTTGCTGTTGCGCTCATGCAGGTTGGTATCGTGCAAGCCTCCAAGACAAAGGTGATCGTGAAGGCGGAAACCAGGGATGACTTCGTGGCGGTGGTTGCCGCGGTACATCAACAGATGCAGCCAGGCGGTCAATATGAGCATGTCAGCGCGAGTGAGCGTGCCAGCATCGATCAGCACTTCAACGATATGCAGGGGATATTCGACAAATACGGCACGGTCGCCCAGATGGACGAGAAGGCGAAGATCCGGCTGTTCAACGATCAGGAGTTCGTGAATGCAACGCTTACGAAGCGCGACAACAAGCGCTTGGTGTGCGAGCACGTTGCGCCGGTGGGATCAAACATTCCCCGGACCAGCTGCCGCACTTACGGCGACATCATGCGGTCGCAACGGGACACGAACCGAATGTTGAACGATATGAGGCGAGTTCAGGAAACGAGGGGCGGCGGCGGCTGAGGCATCCGTCAACGGCCGGTGCCCGAGGCCAGTTTCGAAGGAGATGTCAGCTGGCCTCCCACGCGGATCAGCGGCTGCCTGTCTCACCACGACCCCGTGTGGAGCATGCATTCAGATGAAAAAAATTGCCGAGGACATGCGGAAGCCGACCAAGGCCGAGATGGAAATCCTGAACGTCTTGTGGGCGCGCGATGCCTGCACGGTTCGTGAGGTTCATGACGTATTGCGCCTGGGCGATCGTACCGGTTACACGACGGTGCTGAAGCTGCTTCAGCTCATGCACGCCAAGGGGCTGGTGGAGCGGGACGACTCGCAGCGCGCCCACATATACCGTGCAGCGGCCAGCAAGAAGCGCACACAGAAATACCTCTTGATGGATCTTGTGCAACGGGTATTCGACGGCTCGTCCTCGCAGTTGGTATTGCAGGCCCTGGGCAGCCAGCCAACCAGCCGCGAGGAACTGGATGCGATCCGCAAGCTGCTGAACCAGCTCGACAGGGAATCGCCGTGATGGCCACGCACATGATCTGGTTCACGCTGATCCGGGTGATTGGATGGACTCTGGTGCATTTCCTGTGGCAAGGCACCTTGCTTGGCCTGGTGTATTTTTCCGTGAGATCGATCCTTCCGCGTGGCACGGCACGCTATCGCTTCGGGATGGGGATTCTGTTCGCGCTGGCCGCGTGTCCATTGGTCACGATGTGGCAATTGCTGGACACCGTGTCCTTGACGTCCGCGGCGGGTCAAGCGCCCGCCATGTCGTTGGTCGTCGGTGAACCGGTCGCTGGCGGCGCCGGGCATGCGGTTTCGGGATTCGATGTCTTGCTGCCGTGGCTGGTGCTGGCCTGGTCGATCGGGGTACTGCTGCATTCGGTCCGCGCCTGCATGCAGTGGCGTGCGTTGAAGATGCTGGTGCGCAAGGCCGAGCAGTTGCCGCAATGGCAGCAACGGATTGCCGACATGGCCGGGCGTTTCGCCCTGCATCGGCGCATCACGGTACTGGGCAGCCGCATCATCAGTTCGCCGGTGCTGATCGGCTGGATTCGCCCGGTGATCCTCCTGCCCATGGCCGTCGTGTGCGGCTTTCCCGCGTCCCAGGTCGAGTTGATCCTGGCTCACGAACTGGCCCATTTGCGCCGTTGGGATCCGCTGGCCAACCTGTTCCAGGTCGTGCTGGAAACTGTGCATTTCTATCATCCTGTGGTGCGGTGGATATCGCGGGACGTCAACAACGAGCGCGAAATCTGTTGCGACCGGTTGGCTCTGGCCCTGGGCGGCGGCAGTCGTCGGGAGTTTGTTGCGGTGCTGGCCGAACTCGGTGACCTGCGTATGCGGCAGAAGAGCCTGGTGCTGGCGGCCAATGGGGGCGTGTTGCTGGATCGCGTGCAACTGATGGTGTTGCCGCAGCAGCAGGTTGGCCGCTTGCGCAAGGGCGGATATACGGTGGCGCTGGTGCTCTGTGCGGCGATGGCCATGCTGACCGTGCGCTTGCAATGGATCCAGGCTCAAATGAACGACGGCATGAATGTCGCGATCAGGCAGTTGCACGAACTGGTGATGCCTGCCGCCCTGCCTCTGATGAGTCCCCCTTCGACGTGGCAGGTGCCCAATCTTCTGCAGATCCCGTCAGGGGCGATCCGGCTGGTCGAGGCAAAGGTCACCGCTGATGCTCCCGGTGCCATGGCGTTCGCTCGGCCTGTCGATTTGGGCCGGCCGGCAGCGGTTTCGCTGGTCAATCTCAGGTCGGACGCGTTTGACGTGCTGGCGATGAGGCCGATGGAGGCCATCGCCGACCCAGCGGTCACCGTGGTTACGCCGACCCCGGTGCGGGTCCGTCAGCCGGTCTATCCCCGGCGCGCGCTCAGCGATGGCATCGAGGGCCGGGTCGTGGTGGAGTTCGCCTTGGGCAGGGACGGCGGCGTGCGCGATTTGCGCCTGGTCAGCTCGGTCCCGGTTGGGGTATTCGACCAGGCTGCCCTGGACGCCATGCGCTCCTGGAAATATGCCGTGCCGGCGGGGGTGGCGTCGACCCGCTATCGACAGATTCTCTCGTTTACGCTCAAGAGCGCGAGCGCCGGACGCCAAGACGGGCAGGCGGCTGCCACGGAGAATATCCAGGCCAAGTCGGTGTGCCAGATTCCCACGGGCACGCATATTTGCCGTTGGCCGGACAATGAAACCACGCCCGACAAAGTCGCTCCCGGCGCCGTCTCCCGATAGCCTGGTCGGTCCCCGTCATGTGGCGCCCGCGTGCCCCGAAGGATTTCGCCCGCCTTTCCGGTCTGCCACGAGGGAAGCGCGGCGGCGCCCCCTGTTCTCGTCATCGGCAGAGCGCAGAAACCGGGTAACGGAGTGACGCGTGGCCTGCCGGCCAGGTGGTTAACCGGCATCTAACCTGAGTCTCGCTATAAGTTCCGCGTTGTCTGTCGGCGGGTGAGCCCGTGATGGATGGCAGGTGATGGTAGCGGGGCAGTTGTTTGGGTCCAGGTGGGCGACGGCGAGTCGTGCATCTGGGCCTTTTTCTTGGAGACCCCGGGAAGAAGGCCACTTCCCGTGGCTTTCTTCTGTCGCAAGCCCGGTACGAGCCCGGACTTGCTCACGCGAACCAGGCACCGGTGTGCCCGATCCGCGTGCGGCCATCGGGCCACTGCTCCGGCGTTGCCTCAACTCGGGCATCGGGCAATTGCTCCATGCATTGCCTAAACTCGGGCATCGGGCAATTGCTCCATGCATTGCCTAAACTCGGGCATCCATGCCCTCGCCATGCCCTCGCCATGCTCTGGCCGTGTCCTCGCCATGGCCGGGAGATTGAAAGTCGCCATCTTTCAGCGCCGCGTTCACGCAAGCTTGTTAAGCTGGCAATCCCACCGGCCCGGCGCCGGTTGTGCAGGAGTGGCACATGCGCGTATTGGTGATAGAAGACAACAGCGACATCGCCACCAACATCGGCGATTACCTGGAGGACCGCGGCAACGTGGTCGATTTCGCCGGCGACGGCGTGACCGGACTGCACCTGGCGGTGGTGCACGATTTCGACGTGATCGTGCTGGATCTGACCCTGCCCGGCATGGATGGCCTGGAGGTGGCGCGCAAGCTGCGCCACGAGGCGCACAAGCAGACCCCGATCCTGATGCTCACCGCGCGCGATGCGCTGGAACAGAAGCTCACCGGCTTCGAGTCCGGCGCCGACGATTACATGACCAAGCCGTTCGCGCTGCAGGAGCTGGCTGCGCGGCTGGAGGTGCTGGCGCGCCGCGGCAAGGGCCCGCAGAGCCGCGTGCTGAAGGTGGCCGACCTTACCTTCAACCTCGACACGCTCACCGTGAATCGCGAGGGCAAGTCGATCCAGTTGAACCCGATCGGCCTGAAGCTGTTGCAGGCGCTGATGGAAGCGAGCCCGTCGGTGGTCACCCGGCAGGACCTGGAACAGCGCGTGTGGGGCGAGGAGTTGCCCGATTCCGACTCCCTGCGCGTGCACATCCACGGCCTGCGCGCGGCGATCGACAAGCCGTTCGGCAAGCCGCTTATCCACACGCGGCACGGCATTGGCTACCGCATGGTCGAGCCGGATGCAGTCCAGGCGTAAGCTTCGTTACCGCTTGATCGTCTCCTTCGCGCTGTTCGGCTTCGGCCTCAGCGCGTTGTTTGCCGTGGCCTCGCTGTACGTGCGCGCCAAGGTGGAGGATCAACTGGTGGTGTCGGCGCTGCAGCACGACGTGGACCAGGCGGTCGACAAGGTGATCGCGCACCCCGACCAGCAGGCCAGCTCCGAACTGATCGACGCCTGGTTGTGGAGTGACCGCACCATCTACAAGGCACCGCTGGATTGGCAGGGGCTTTCCACCGGTGTCTACGACATGAACGACGTGGACGAACAGGGTCGCCCCCGGCACTACAAGCTGGCGGTGCGGCGCAAGGACGGCATCATAGGTTTCGTGCGCTACGACGTGAGTCGCGAGGAACTGGGCAAGCGTCAACTCATCACCGCGCTGGTGCTCGTGGTGTTCCTGTTCAGCGTGCTCTCGCTGGCGATCGGCGTGTGGCTGTCGCGCAAGGTGCTCAAGCCGGTCAGCGAACTGGCCAACCGCCTGCGCGATTTCCGCAGGGCCGGCAAGGCCGAGCCGCTGGCGCCGCATTTCGCCGACGACGAGGTGGGCGAGCTGGCGCATGCGCTGGACGAGTATTCGGCGCGGCTCACCGCGATGGTCGAGCGCGACCGCGAGTTCAACTCCGACGTCAGCCATGAACTGCGCACGCCACTGGCGGTGATCGCCAGCACCACCGAGCTGCTGCAGGGTTCGCCCGACCTCACGCCCAAGCTGGCCGAACGGCTCAAGCGGATCGAGCGCGCCTCGCGCCAGGCCACCGAGCTGATCGAGGCGCTGCTGCTGCTGTCGCGCGCCGAGCGGCGCGGCCCCACCCGCGGCGAGACCACCGACGTCGGCAAGGTCGCCGCCGACGTGATCGAGAGCCAGCGCCCGCAGATGCGCGGCAAGCCGCTGACGATCGAGTTGGACGTGCGCGGCGCGGTCAGCGTCAACGCGCCGGCCTCGGTGCTGGCGGTGGCGCTGACCAACCTGATCGGCAACGCGATCAAGTACACGCTGGAGGGCAGCGTGCAGGTGGTGGTCGGCGATGGCGGCGTCGAGGTGATCGACACCGGCCCGGGGATCAAGCCGGAGGAAGCCGAGCGCTTGTTCCAGCGCGGCGTGCGCGGCGAGGGCGCCGGCGGCAGCGGCGCCGGCCTGGGCCTGGCGATCGTGCGCCGCCTGTGCGAACTGTATGGCTGGGATGTCGCGATGCGCCCGCGCACCGACGCCAACGGCGCGATCGCCAGCATCGCGTTCTCCTAGGCGCAACTCCCGCGATCCCGTTAGCCGCTCCCGCGTGCGGGTCAGGACGTGGCGGTGTCGAACAGGTCCGTCTGTGCCTGGTAGCTGTCGCGGTCGACGAAACCGGCGAGCCCCACGCCGACCAGCCGATAGCGCGTGGTCGTCGGGCGTTCCACGCGCTCGCGCAACGTGCAGGCGATCTCGCCCAGCTCGCGTGCCGAACGTGGCCGCTGCGGCGGTGTGAGGCTGCGGGTCAGGGTGTGGAAGTCGGCCGTTTTCAGTTTCAGCACGACGGTGCGGGCGACCCGTTCGCGTTCACGCTGATAGCCGCTCCACGCCTTGTCGGCCAGGCGGCGAATGTGCGGCTCCAGCTCGTCCAGCGGCAAGTCGTGCTCGAAGGTGTCCTCGGCGGAGATCTGCAGCGTGGGTCGCTCCGGCTGCACGGGATGCTCGTCGATGCCGTGGGCCAACTCGTGCAGGCGCCGGCCCCAACGCCCGAAACGCAACTCGAGCGTGGCGACGGCGAGCGCGCGCAACTCCCCCACGGTGGCGATGCCCAGCGCGGCGAGCTTGCCCTCCATCACCTTGCCCACGCCGGGCAGGCGACCCACCGGCAGCGGCGTGAGGAAGTCCAGCACCTGGCGCGGGCGGATCACGCACAGGCCGTCGGGCTTGTTCCAGTCCGAGGCGATCTTGGCCAGGAACTTGTTCGGCGCCACGCCGGCGGAGGCGGTCAGTGCGGTCTCTGCGCGGATCGCCGTGCGGATCGCCTCGGCGGTGGCGGTGGCCGAGGGCAGCGCGGTTTTCGTGGTGGTGACGTCGAGGTAGGCCTCGTCCAGCGACAGCGGCTCGATCAGGTCGGTGTGGCGGGCGAAGATCTCGCGGATCTGTCGCGACACCGCCTTGTAGCGCACGAAGTCCGGCGGCACGAACACCAGCTGCGGACACAGGCGTTCGGCGCTGATCGCCGGCATCGCCGAGCGCACACCGAACACGCGCGCCTCGTAGCTGGCCGCGCACACCACCGAGCGCGCGCCGCGCCAGGCCACCGCCACCGGCTTGCCGCGCAACGCGGGATCATCGCGCTGCTCCACCGAGGCGTAGAACGCATCCATGTCGATGTGCAGGATTTTCCGCGGGGCGGACATCTGGGGAGCGCGGCCTGGCGTGCTGGGGGCCTTGGCATTGTACGCAGCCTCGCCCGGGCGTTCAGCGCCAGAACGGGATCACGTACTCGTCGATCGGGTCGCGTTCCGGCTTGCGGCCGGGCGCGGGTGGCGCGTTGGCCACCCGCAGTTCGTGGCGGCCGGGCGCGAGCGGGCGCACGTCGATCATCGCCACCAGCGCCGGCCGTCGTGCCCGCGCGTCGCTGCCGGTTTCGTAGCGCAGGCCGGCCACGGGCTTGCCGTCCAGGGTCACCGCGTGCAGCTTGCCCAGGCAGTCGAGCGTGTGTTCGGCGCGGGCCTGCGCTTCTGTCATGTCGAGCCCCGCCGCGCACTGCCGCCGCAGGGCCGCAGCGTCGCGGCCGGGCTGGTAGGGCACGACCAGCCGGAGATACGGCGAGTCGATGACGGCGCTCTGGATGTAGGGCACGGCGGGGTCGCGGATCAGGTCGCGCTGGTCGTCGTAGTAGGCGGCATTGATCGCATGGCTGCCGTTGGCAAGGTACGGGAAGGCCGCGTACTCGCCCAATCGGTAGGGAGAGCCCGAAGGCAGCAGGGTCAGCGCCCCGAAGATCGCCGTGGGCGCGACGATCAGCCAGACGAGCAGCACGAAGCGGACTTCGCCGATGCGGCTGGAGACCAGCAACCAGACGTACTGGGTGCGGCCGACGCCGATTCGCGCGTAGAACCGCAAGGTCGCCCCCAGAACGCGCCGCAGCCGGCCTGTCGGCGCCAGCCGGCTGCCGAACCGGCGATCGATCAGGTGCGCCACCAGGAACGGAAGCATCACCGCGGCAAAGACGGGGAGCACGAAGTCGAACAGGTCGACGCGGAGGTCGAACGCCCGCTGCAGCGTTCCGGTGACGCCGAACACGACGCTGGCGACGAGACAGATCACCAGCAGCAGGATGCCAAGCATCACGCCCAGCGCGAATACCACCGTGGCGCGATTGTCCGCGCGCTCGATGCCGATGCCGGCCGGCGCCAGGCGCTGCTGTTCCAGGGCGCGTCGCACCGGGCCCATGCGCAGGCGTTCCCAGTGCACGCCTTCGGGGAACACCGAGTGCAGGCCGACCAGGGCGATCCACTGCGCGCGCAGGATCAGGTGCAGGGTGAAGGTGATCGCCAGGATCAGCGCCGCCGATTTCAGGTAGACGAACACGGTGATGAGCGCCGCCACCGTGGCCTCGTTGAAGCGCGGAATCAGCGCATACATGCGATCGTCCAGCCAGCCCGGCAGCTGCAGCATGGCGAATACCGCCACGCCGGAGATCAGCAGTTCGACCTCCCAGGTCGGCGTGGTGTGGCGAGGCAGCGCATCGGCTTCCTGCACGGACTCGGTGGACGGATCGTTGACGGTCATGCAGCAAGGTTTCCGGTGGTTGGCCTCAATGGCTGGGCGAAGATAGCGCGGCACGCCGAAGCGCAGGATGGTTGGCCAGCAGGTGCGCGAAGCGCTCGGCCGCCTGCGGTTGCCCGGCGAGGAACAGCGACGGTTCGATCAGCTCCAGTTCCATCAGCACGAAACGCCCGCCGCTGACCACGCCATCCACCCGCGCATACGCCGGCACGTCGTGGCCCGCGACAGCGAGCGCGGCCAGGGCGCGCCCGGCCGCGGCGCGCGTCGCGGCATCGGGCACCGCCGGTTCGCTGCGGCCGCCGTGTTCGTCCTGCACGCGGTAGTCGCCCGCGGCGGGGCGCTTGATGACGGCGTGGCTGTACTCGCCGCCGAAATACAGCAACGACCACTCGCCGGCGCCGGCGATTTCGGAAAGGTACGGCTGCACCAGGTAATCCAGCACCGTCGGCAACTGCGCCACGGCCGCGGCGAACGCATCGTCGCCGACCTCGCCACGCAGGGTCTGCCACGCGCCGCCGCTGATCGTCGGCTTGACCACCACCGACGCGCCGGGCATCGACGCCAGCACGCGCGCCAGTTCGCCGCCGTGCGCCAGCCGGGTCGGGATGGTCGCCACGCCCAGGCGCGCGAGTTCGAACAGGTAGCGCTTGTCGCTGTTCCAGCGCAGCAGGCGGCTGTCGTTCAACGTGGCGACGCCGAGCCGGTCGAGGCGATCCAGCCATTGCCCGAACGCCGCGGGGTGCTTGTGGTAGTCCCAGATCGTGCGGATCAGCACCAGGTCGAATGCCGACCAGTCGACCTGCGCGTCGTTCCACACGCACACCGTCGGCGGTACGCCGAGTTGCGCCAGCGTGGCGGCGAGGTGCGCGTCGTCCGGGTCGATCCAGGGGCGCGCGGCACAGGTGGCGAGGGCGAGTCGGGCGGGGTGATCGGGCAACGGCATCGGCGCAATCTAGCAGCGCTGGCCGGCGTTGCGCGCGGTCCCGTGCCAGACGGGACTGGTGAAAGCGTCCCCGACAATGGCAAGGTAGCCGGCGTGCTGACCGAACCCGCCAATGCCTACGCCCGCCGCCTGAACACCTGGGACGCCGCGATGATCGTCATCGGCGGCGTCATCGGTGCGGGCATTTTCCTCACCCCGTCGACGGTGGCGCGGCATACGTCATCGGGCGTTGAACTGCTGATCCTGTGGGCGATCGGCGGCGGACTGACCCTGGCCGGCGTGCTGTGCTACGCCGAACTGGGCGCGCGGCGGCCGCAGGCGGGCGGCATCTACGTCTACTTGCGCGAGGCGTTCGGCCTGATGCCGGCGTTCCTGTTCGGCTGGACGATGGCGCTGATCAACTATCCCGGCAGCGTGGCGGCAGTGGCGACGATGTTCGCCGAATACCTGTGCAGCGCGCTGGGGCTTGGCGGGCAGGGTTACGTGAAGCCGGTGGCGGTGGGCGCGATCGTGTTCATCGTGGGCATCAACCTGTTCGGCATTCGCGCCGGCGCCTGGCTGCAGAACGTGTTCACCGTGCTCAAGCTGCTGGCGATCGCGCTGCTGGTGATCACCGGCCTGGTGCTGGCGCACGAACACCTGGGCGTGGCGCTGATCGGCCAGCCGGCCACGCCAGCCTCGCCGTGGGCGTTCGCCGGTGCGCTGCTGCCGGTGCTGTTTTCCTATGGCGGATTCCACTACCTCAACGACCTGGCCGGGGAGGTGCGCAATCCGCAGCGCACCCTGCCGCGCGCGTTGGGCATGGGCATGACCGGCGTGGTGATCTGCTACCTGCTGGCCAACTGCGCCTATCTCTCCGGCCTGGGGCATGCCGGCCTCGCCGCCAGCGACGCGCCGGCGGCGGACCTGCTGCGCCGCCTGTTCGGCGAGCGCGGCGCCACCGTGATCGCGGTCGGCATCGCCTGCTCCACGTTCGGTTATTGCGCGATCGCGGTGGCCGGTGGTGCGCGCGTGCTGCAGACGATGGGTGCCGACGGGGTGTTCTTCCGCGCCGCGGGGCGGGTCGACCCGCGCACCCGTGCACCACAGGTGGCGCTGGCCGTGCTCGGGGCGTGGGCGGTGGTGCTGGCGCTGTCCGGCACCTTCGGCCAACTGCTCAACTACACCACGGTCGGCGAGTGGCTGGGCCACGTGTTCGGCATCGGCACGCTGTTCTGGTACCGCAAGCATTTCATCGACGAGCCGGCGCCATACCGGGTGCCGTTCTACCCGCTGCTGCCGCTGATCTTCGTCGTCACCGTGTTCGGCGTGATCGTCGCCAGCGCGATCCACGCGCCGCGCGATGCCGGCATGAGCCTGGTCATCATCGCGCTGGGCGTGCCGGTGTACTACGGCTGGCAGCGCTGGGTGCGCCGGCATCCGCTGGCGTAGGCTGGCGGCGGGTTGCTGCCGGCGGGGACGCCGATGAACGTGCGTGTGTGGATGGCTTGCTTCGGCCTGGCCCTGCTGGGCGCCGGCCATGCCGCGGGCATGGATGCGGCGCGCCGCGAGGTCGTCGGCACCCTCCAGCTGGAGCAGGTTCGACAGGTAGGCGGTGTCGAGCACGCCGCTGACGGCGTGGCCCAGCGCCGCTACACCTTCGCACCGGCGGCGCAGCCGTCGATCGTGCTCGTGCCGCGCAGCGGGACGTGGGACTGGTCGGACCAGGGCGAGCTGCACCTGCGCGTGCAGAACGCGATGCCGTGGGCGGTCACGCTCGATGTGGAGATCGACAGCGCCGGCCGGCGCCTGCAGGCGCGCGTGGGCTTGCCGCCGGGACCGGCGCAGACGCTGGTGGTGCCGCTGCGCGCCAGCTCGCCGCGCGCGCAGGGCATGCAGGTCGGCCCGCCGATGCCGTTCGATGATGGTGGTCACAAGGTGTTGCTGGCGACCACCGTGCGTGGCGCGCTGGACCGGCGCCGCGTGCAAGCCATCCGCCTCGGCATCCCCTCGCCGCAAGCGGAACAGACACTGCTGCTCGGCGGCATCAGCACGCGGCCGGGTGAGCCGACCGTGCACGCGGCCTACGCCGGCATCGTCGATCGTTACGGGCAATCCACCCGCGCGCAGTGGCCGGAGAAGATCGGCTCCGATGCCGCCTTGCGCGCGGCGGTGCACGCGGATGCGGGCAGCGCGGCCCCGGCCGCCGATGCCTACGGTGGACAGCCAGGCCAGGCGCTGGATCGCACGGGCTGGTTCCACGTGCAAAAGCGGGGCGGTCGCTGGTGGCTGGTGACGCCCGACGGCCACGCGTTCTTCTCGCTGGGCGTCAATGCGGTCAACGCCGGCGGCGGGCGCAGCTACGTGGAGAGTCGCGAGTTCATGTTCGACGACCTGCCGCCCGATCGCGGCGAATGGGCGGCCTTTTACGGACGCAGCGACAGCCGGCGCCCGGGCGAGGGCGCCAGCCAGGGCATCGCGTACAACCACGGCCGCTGGTTCGATTTCTACGCAGCCAATCTCCACCGGATCGACGGCAGCGACTGGCTGGCCGCCTGGCGCAAGCGCACGCTGGATCGGTTGCAGGCCTGGGGCTTCAACACCCTCGGCAACTGGAGCGATGCCGCGCTGGGTGCCGCGCATCGCCTGCCGTATACGCGTTCGATCAACATCGCCGGCGACTATGCCGACGTCGCCAGCGGCTACGACTACTGGGGCCGCATGCCCGATCCGTTCGATCCGCGCTTTGCCGTCGCCACCGAGGCGGCGGTGACGAAGGCCAGCGCGGGGGTGACCGACGATCCGTGGCTGCTCGGCTACTTCGCCGACAACGAGCTGGCGTGGGCCGGCGAAGGACCGCAAGGGCGTTGGGGATTGGCGCGGGGCACGCTCGCCGGCGACGCGCGCAGCCCGGCCAAGCAGGCTTTCGTCGCGATGCTGCGCCAGCAGTACGCCACGCCGCAGGCGCTGGGTGAAGCCTGGGGCATCGAGCTGCGTTCATGGGATGCGCTGCAGGCCACCGGCTATGCGGCGCCGGCGCCGAACGAGGCGCATCCGGCACTCGCCCGCGACTACAGCCACTGGCTGCGCCGCTACGCCGACGCCTATTTCCGCATCGTGGCCGCGGCGCTCCGCCGCCACGATCCGCATCACCTGTTTCTGGGCGGACGCTTCGCGGTGTACACGCCCGAGGCCGTCGCCGCCTGCGCGCGGTATTGCGACGTGGTCAGCTTCAACGCCTATGCCGACCTGCCGCAGCATCACGTCGACATGGCGTTGATGCGGACGCTGGATCGGCCGGTGCTGCTCGGCGAATTCCATTTCGGATCGAACGACCGCGGCCCGTTCGGTGCGGGCGTGGTGCCGGTGGCCGACGAGGCCGCACGCGGCGCGGCCTACGCGCGCTATCTAGCCGCCGCCACGACGAACCCGCTGGTGGTTGGCGCGCACTGGTTCGAGTACGCCGATCAGCCGCTCGCCGGTCGTCTGCTCGACGGCGAGAACAGCCACATCGGCCTGGTCGGCATCACCGACATTCCGTTCGGCGGCTTCGTGCAGGCGGTGCGTGCAGCCAACCGGAGCGTGGCGGCGCCGCCGCGGGGTGCCCCGAACGGGCGCTGAATCGCGACGCGCGCGCGATCGGCTATGCTGGGGAACCACGCAGCCGGCATGTGGTCGGCTGAACTCGTGACCTCAATTCATCCGGAACCGCCACCATGAACCTGCCTCGTCTCACGCTCGCTGCCGCGCTCGCCCTCGCCACCGGTTTGTCCGTCGTTCCCGTCCAGGGGGCGCACGCCCAGAGCGCGCAAGCCGCCGACGAGCTCGGCGGCAACGCGGTGGCCGGCGTGTGCATGCTCTCGCGCGAGGCCGTGTTCGCGCAGTCCAAGGTCGGCAAGGCCGCCAGCGAGCGGCTGGGCCAGTTGGCCGAGCAGGCGAACAGCCAGTTGTCGAACCAGCGCAAGCCGCTGGATGCGGACATCCAGGCCTTCCAGCAAAAGGCCGCCTCGCTCACCGAGGACCAGCGCAAGCAGCAGGGCGCGGCGCTGCAGCAGCGCATGCAGACCTTCCAGTCGCAGGCCGGCGAGCAGAACGAGCGCATCCAGCTCACCCGCGCCAAGGTGATGCAGCGGATCGGCCAGGAAGCGCAGCCGGTGGTTGCCGCCAGCTACAAGAAGCACCAGTGCGGCCTGTTGCTCAACCGCGACGCGGTGCTCGGCGGCAACACCAGCAACGACCTGACCAGCGACGTCGTGCAGGGTCTGGACGCCAAGCTCACCACGATCAGCTTCAACCTCGAACCGCTGCCGGCCAAGGGTGCCGCGAACGGCGGCGCGAAGTAAGCGTCCCCAGGTCATCGGGACCGGCGGCGCGGCCGCCGGCTTCCCGTCGCCCACGCACGGAACCACGATGAACCAGTCCAGCTTCTATCCCGTAGGCACGGCGCTCCAGCCCTGGGGCGAGGCCGAACGCGAGGCATGGCGCTCGCGCCAGCGTGTGCAGCGCAGCTACGCGGATGACGTGTTGCGCCGGATCGACGCGCTGCGCGCGCACTGGGCGGTGGCACCGTACGGTGAGCTGGCCTATCCCGACGCACGCCATCCGCTGTACGCCCTGCGCAGTGCATCCTGGCGCGACGAGCTGCCGGTAATGCTGGTCACCGGCGGCGTCCACGGCTACGAAACCAGTGGCGTGCACGGTGCGCTGCAATTCGCCGAGCAGCACGCGGCAGACCTCGCCGGCCGGGCCAACCTGCTGGTGGTGCCGTGCGTGAGCCCGTGGGGCTACGAACGCATCCAGCGCTGGAATGCTGCTGCGCTCGATCCCAACCGCTCGTTCCATGCGCACAGCCCGGCACAGGAATCGGCTGCGCTGATGGCGCTGGTGGCGCCGCTGCGCGAGCGCGTGCTGATGCACATCGATCTGCACGAAACCACCGACAGCGACGAGGCCGAGTTCCGCCCGGCCCTGGCGGCCCGCGACGGCAAGCCGTTCGAACCCGGCACGATTCCCGATGGCTTCTACCTGTGCGCCGACAGCGCGCAGCCGCAGCCCGCGTTCCAGCAGGCGATCATTGCCGCGGTGGCCAAGGTCACCCATATCGCGCCGGCCGACCCCGACGGCACCATCATCGGCTCGCCGGTGGTGGCGCATGGCGTGATCGAATACGACTACGGCCGGCTCGGCCTGTGCGCCGGCATCACCGCCGCGCCGTTCAAGACCACCACCGAGGTCTACCCCGACAGCCCGCGCGCCACGCCCGCGCAATGCAACGACGCCCAGGTGGCGGCGGTGGTGGCAGCGATCGACTTTGCGCTGGCGCATCCGGCCGGCTGACGCCGACCGCCCGGCGTGGTCACGCGCCGAGGCTGTGCTAGCATCGACCGCTGAAGGGGAGTAGCTCCCGATCGCTGTCGCCGTCATGACGGGCCTTGCGCCCCGGTGCAGCAGCAAATGGCACAGCCATTTGCGAGCAAGACCTTCGCCGTCCCACGGCGAAGGTGCGTCCTGCAAAGATGCCTTTCCGCCGTGGCCCCAAAGCCTCACCGGAGCATCAACCCGCCCTTTGGCGTCCAGAACCCATCGTGAAGCGCGCTTGCGCGCCTTCGCCGTTTCCGCGGGCCAGGATGCTTTCCGGCCGGCGCCCCTTCGATAGAGACCACCCATGGAACAACTGGCCAACCCCGAAATCTGGATCGCCCTCGCCACGCTGACCGCGCTCGAGCTGGTGCTGGGCATCGACAACATCATTTTCATCTCGATCCTGGCCGGCAAGCTGCCGCCGGAACGACGCGACAAGGCGCGGCGCCTGGGCATCATGCTGGCGGCCGTGTCGCGGCTGGGCCTGTTGCTGGCGATTGCCTGGATCGTCGGACTCACCGCGCCGCTGTTCGAGCTGTTCGGCCACGCTTTCTCGTGGCGCGACCTGATCCTGATCGGCGGCGGCCTGTTCCTGATCGGCAAGGCGACCCACGAGATCCACCAGAAGCTGGAGGGCGCCACCGAGCACGTCAGCATCGGCGGCGCGGCCGCGGCGACGGCCACCTTCGGCGGCGTGATCGTGCAGATCATGCTGCTGGACATCGTGTTCTCGCTGGACTCGATCATCACCGCCGTGGGCATGGTCGATCAGCGCTGGGTGATGGTCACCGCGATCCTGGCCTCGATCGTGTTCATGCTGATGTTCGCCAGGCCGCTGGGCGAGTTCGTCGAGCGCCACCCCACGGTCAAGGTGCTGGCGTTGAGCTTCCTGATCATGATCGGCCTGGTGCTGATGGCGGACGGCTTCGGCCAGCACATCCCGAAGGGCTACGTGTACGCGGCGATGGCGTTCTCGGTGTTCGTGGAGCTGATCAACCTGGCGATCCGCCGGCGCACGCAGCGCCCGGTGGCGCCGGTGGCGCTGCACGAAAAGTACGCACCGGGCGAGTAGCGGCACAGGCACGAAAAAAAACCCGCAGAGGGGAGTCTGCGGGTTGGGGGTCCATCTGTGTCGGGTGCGGAGGAGGAGGGGGAGCCTCGCCGCACGGTGGGAAGCGTGTCTCACGACATGGGGATAATGTACTAAGCGGTATGTTAATGGAGTGTGACTGGCCGGTGCGCCCGTGTGCAACCTCGCGGACGCAGCGGGCTGAACCGTTGTCCGGCCGCACGGGCGACGCTGTCCGCGGACAGCCGTCCGCAGCGGCAATCGACATCAAACATAAAGTAAATCAAAAGCTTGGAACAAATTTTCGGGTTGGCACGGCGATTGCTCCATGGACAGCACAGGGACTTTCTGTTCAATCGGAGAACGCGTCATGAAATTCGAATCCATCTTTCTGACCATGCTGTTCGTTGCCTGCTCCAGCGTCTGCGTGCTGGTGATGGGGGCAATGCTGGCCGCCAGCCCGTCGTCGTCGCAGCAGGCCAGCGCGCGCCGTGCCGCACCCGCGGTCGCCGTGCAGGCCGATTGCGCCAAGCCGGTTGCGATGGATGTGTGCGGCGCGGACGAGGTCTGAGGCGCTGCGCCCAGGGATGACATCGACCAGGCCGGCGCCTAGGCTGCAAGGCAGGTATTCACGGGCCGCCACGATGTTCGATCCGACTGCATCACCCGCGCCGCGGAAGGCGCGCCTGCTCGCCAGCATCCTCGCCGGGGTGATCGGCCTCGCCGCCTTCGCGGCTCACGCCGCTGCCCCGCTGCCTCCGCCTCGCGTGTCACTGGCCGATGGCAGGATCGAAGGCAAGCTTGCGAAGGCGAACGGCATGGCGCTGGAAGAGTTCCAGGGTATTCCGTACGCCGCGCCGCCGATCGGTGCGCTGCGCTGGAAACCGCCGCAACCCGCTCCGGCCTGGAGCGGCGTGCGCCAGGCGACGCGCTTCGGCCCGCGCTGCATGCAGCTGCCGCTGTTCGGCGACATGCGGTTCCGCTCCGCCGGGATGGGCGAGGACTGTCTCTACCTCAACGTGTGGAAGCCTGCAGGCGCAACCGCCAGGTTGCCGGTGCTGGTGTATTTCTTCGGCGGCGGGTTCGTTGCCGGCGACGGCTCGGAGCCGCGCTACGACGGCGCCAGCCTGGCCAGCCGCGGCATCGTCACGGTGACGGTGAACTATCGCCTGGGCGTATTCGGCTTCTTCGCCACGCCGGCCCTCGCTGCCGAATCGCCGCAGCACGCGGCGGGCAACTACGGCTTGCTCGACCAGGTCGCCGCGCTGCGCTGGGTGCGCGACAACATCGCCGCTTTCGGCGGCGACCCGGCGCAGGTGACGATCGCCGGCGAGTCGGCCGGTTCGATCGCGGTGAGCGCGCTGATGACCTCGCCGCTGTCGCGCGGGCTGTTTGCCCGCGCGATCGGCGAAAGCGGCGCCCTGATCGCGCCGATCGCGCCGGTGCCGCTGGCGACGATGGAGCGCCGCGGCGAGGCGTTCGCGCAGCGTCTCGGCGCCGACTCGCTGACCGCGCTGCGTGCGTTGCCGGCCGATCGCCTGCTGCAGGCCACGCGCGAGCAGCACGGCGACGCCGACGCGAATCTCGACGGCTGGTTCCTGCGCGAGCCGCCCGCGGCCACCATGGCCCGCGGCGGGCAGGCGCCGGTGCCGCTGCTGCTGGGGAGCAATTCGCAGGAGGACCATTACACCGCGATCCTGAAAGATCAGCCGCCGACCCCTGCCAATTACCGCGCAGCGCTGAGGCGGCTGTTCGGCACGCAGGCGGCGCACGCACTGGCGCTGTACCCCGGCGACGACGCGACGCAGGTGAAATCCTCCGCCACCGCGCTGGCCGGCGACATGTTCATCGCGCACACCACCTGGCGCTGGATGGACCTGCAGCGCCGCCACGGCGGCGCGCCGGTGTATTTCTATTATTTCGACCAGCCGCGCCCGGCCAAGCTGGCGCCGGCGCCGGGTGAAACGCCCGATCCCGGCGCCGTGCACAGCGGCGAGATCGAGTACGCGCTGGGCAACCTGGCGGGCAATCCGGTCTACGCGTGGACGGCTGCCGACCGCGCCGCGTCCGCCACGATGGAAGGCTACTTTGCACAGTTCATCAAGACCGGCGATCCCAACGGCGCGGACCTGCCGCCCTGGCCCGCGGTGCGCGAATCCGCTGGCGGACTGCTGCGCCAGGTGATTGCGGCGCATTGCCGTACCGAGGTCGACCACGGGGCGGCGCGGCAAGCGTTCCTGCAGGCTTTCTTCGCCACGCATGCGGACCCGTTGTAGCGGATCTCGCGGTGTTCACCCATGGCTTTAGTCATGGGTGCGTGGCACAGGCTTTGGGTAGGATCGGGGTTCCCCCACGTCGAGCAGACCTTGATGAAGCCCACCCTTTCCCTGGCGATGACGATCGCGTTGACCAGCTCCATGGCGGCCTATGCCGACACCGCGGCGGACAAGCAGCACGCCGGCGCACACGCCTCCCACGCGGCGGCTGCCGACGTCCGCGCCAATCCGTTCTTCGCCGAAAGCACGCTGCCGCTGCACTACCCCGCGTTCGACAGGATCAAGGACAGCGACTACGCGCCCGCGTTCGACCGCGGCATGGCTGAGCAGCTGCGTGAAGTGGCGGCGATCAGCGCCAACCCCGCTGCGCCGACCTTCGACAACACCATCATCGCGCTGGAGAAATCCGGCGACGTGCTGCAGCGCACCTCGACCGTGTTCTTCAGCCTGTCCGGGGTCGAGAACAACGATGCGCTGAAGAAGCTGCAGGCCGAGTACGCGCCGAAGCTGGCCGCGCACCGCGACGCGATCACGCTGGACCCGGCGCTCTTCGCGCGTATCCAGAAGCTGTACGACGCGCGCGCCAGCCTGGGCCTGGATGCGCAGGGCGTGCGGCTGATCGAGCGCTACCACACCGATTTCGTGCGGGCCGGCGCCAGGCTGTCCGACGCCGACAAGGCGCACCTGAAGCAGATCAACGGCGAGCTGGCCAGGCTCGGCACCAAGTTCACCCAGAACGTGCTGGCCGAGGTCAACGACTCGGCGCTGGTGGTGGACAGCCGCGCCGAACTGGCCGGCCTCACCGACGCCCAGATCGACGCCGCGGCCGCCGCCGCCAAGGCGAAGGGGCTCGATGGCAAGTACGTGATCGCCCTGCTCAACACCACCGGCCAGCCGCCGCTGGCGCAGTTGGAGAACCGCGCGCTGCGCGAGCGCCTGTACAAGGCCTCGATTACCCGCGGCAGCCGCGGCAACGCGTACGACAACACCGCGATCGTGTCGCAGGTGATGAAGCTGCGTGCGGAGAAGGCGGGCATGCTCGGCTACCCGACCTGGGCTGCCTACGTGCTGGCCGACCAGACCGCGAAAACGCCGGAAGCGGTCAACGCCATGCTCGGCAAGCTGGCGCCGGCGGCAGTCGCCAACGCCAGGCGCGAAGGCGTCGCGTTGCAGGCGATGATCGACAAGGAACAGGCGGCGAAGGGCCAGCCCACGTTCGCGCTGCAGCCGTGGGATTGGGCCTACTACACGGAGAAGGTCCGCGCCGACAAATACAATTTCGACGAGAGCCAGCTCAAGCCCTACTTCGAGATGAAGAACGTGCTGGAGAACGGCGTGTTCTACGCCGCCGGCCAGCTCTACGGACTCAAGTTCAAGCAGCGCACCGACCTGCCGGTCTACAACCCCGACGTGCTGGTGTACGACGTCTACAATGAAGACGGCAGCCAGCTGGCGATCTTCCTGGCCGACATGTACGCGCGCCCGTCCAAGCGCGGCGGTGCCTGGATGAACTCCTACGTGGACCAGTCCGGGCTCACCGGCAACCTGCCGGTGGTGGCCAACCACCTCAACATCACCAAGCCGACCAGCGGCCCGACCCTGCTGACCTGGGACGAGGTGACCACGGCGTTCCACGAGTTCGGCCACGCATTGCACGGCATGTTCTCCAACGTGAAGTACCCGCGCTTCAGCGGTACCAGCGTGCCGCGCGACTTCGTCGAGTTCCCCTCGCAGGTGAACGAGATGTGGGCCGACTGGTCCAGCGTGCTGGCCAACTACGCCAGGCACTACCAGACCGGCGCGCCGATGCCCAAGGCGCTGCTGGACAAGGTGCTGGCCACCTCGAAGTTCAACCAGGGCTTTGCCACCACCGAGTATCTGGGCGCGGCGATGCTCGACCAGAGCTGGCACCAGCTCGGCGCGGACAAGATCCCCGACGCCGGCGGCGTGATGGCGTTCGAGGCGGCCGCGCTGAAGGCCAACGGCACCGATTACGCGCCGGTGCCGCCGCGCTACCGCACGCCGTACTTCAGCCACATCATGGGCGGCTATGCGGCCGGCTACTACGCCTACATCTGGTCCGAGGTGCTGGATGCGAACACGGTCGAGTGGATCAAGAGCCACGGCGGCCTGACCCGGGCCAACGGCGACCGCTTCCGCGCGACCCTGCTGTCGCAGGGCGGCAGCAAGGATGCACTGCAGCTGTTCCGCGATTTCGCCGGCCACGAGCCGCGGATCGAACCGCTGCTGGAGCGTCGCGGACTGGACGGCAGCGCCGAGTGACCCGCGTCGCCTGAGGGCGGCATGACGAAGCCGCCCGGAGCGATCCGGGCGGCTTTTTCGTGGCGGCAGCCGCCGAAACTGCGGTCGCGTGCGTGGCCGATTCAGATGCGGACTGCTACGGTGGCCACACGATGTGCCGACCCGCGAGCCGATTGCCGCCCCGTATGTCCGCTGCCTCCCACCACGCTGACGAAACGCTGCGCCTGGCGACGCTGCGCGCCATGGGTGCGCTGGATACTCGCGCCGAGCCGCTGTTCGATGCGCTCGTACGCAGCGCCGCGGCGGCGAGCGGGCGGGCGCTGGCGCTGATCGTGCTGGTCGATGCCGACGGCCGCGGGCTCGCCGTGCATGGGCCGGCGGCGGATATCGACGAGCCGAGCGTGCTGCGGGTGCTGGCCAAGGCGAGTTCCGGCGTGCTGGCGATTCCCGACGCACGGCTCGATCCGCGCTGTGCCGACGATCCTCTGGTTGCCGGCGCGGCGGGCATCCGTTGCTTCGTCGCCGTGCCGATCAGACCGGGCGAGAGCGCGAAGGCGGGCGCATTGTGCGTGCTCGATCGCGTGCCGGGTACGCTCGACGAGCGGCAACACGAGACGCTGCGGCAACTGGCCCGCGCGGTGGCACAGGTGCTGGAAACGCGTCCGGTCGCGCACCGGAACAAGCCCGCACCGGTCGGCGCGGCACCGTCGCTGCGGCAGCCGCCGGAGTCGGCCCGCGAGACGGAACCGAAGCGGCGCACCCACGCAGCGCTGCTCGAACGCACCGGATGCCTGCTCGGCGCCGGCGGCTGGGAGCTGGACCTGGCCACCAAGGCGATCACCTGGTCGGACCAGACCTGCCGCCTGCACGACGTGCCGCCGGGTTTCCACCCGAGCCTGGAAGAAGCGGTGAGCTTCTACGATGCGGGGGCGCGGCCGGTGATCGACGCGGCCGTGCGCAAGAGCATCGACACCGGCGAGGGATGGGATCTGCAACTGCCACTGACCACCGCCACTGGCCGGAGGATCTGGGTGCGCGCGGTCGGCATCGTGGAACGCGCCGAGGATGGCACCCCGCTGCGGCTGGCCGGCGCTTTCCAGGACATCACCCTGCAGCGGCGCGCGATCGCGGCGTTGGAGGCCAGCGACCGCCGCTACCGCAAGCTGTTCCAGTACAGCCCCGGCCTGATCTGCACGCACGACCACGAGGGCGTGCTGCTGTCGGTGAACCCGGCGGCGGCCAAGTCGCTGGGCTATTCGGTGGGCGAGATGATCGGCCGCCCGCTGACCGATTTCATGCGCGCCGAACAGCGCCCGCGGTTCGCCGAATATCTGCTGCGCATCATGCGCAAGGACAGCGACACGGGCATGCTGCAGGTGATCGCCAAGGACGGCAGCGAACACGTGTGGCAGTACCACAACGTGCTGGACGACGACGTCGAAGGCGACGATCCCTACGTGCTGGGCCATGCGCTGGACGTCACCGAGCGCTTCCGCCAGGAGAGCCAGTTGCGCGAGTGGTCGATCCACGACGCACTGACCGGTTGCTTCAATCGCCGCTACCTGGCCGAGCTGACGGCCGGCCCGGCCGCGGGCTGGGGCTGCATCGTGTTCGACCTGGACCATTTCAAGCAGGTCAACGACACCCATGGCCACGCGCGCGGCGATGAGGTGCTGGTGGCCATGGCGACGTTCCTGCGCAACCATGTGCGGCCGCAGGATGCAGTGATCCGCCTCGGCGGCGACGAGTTCCTGGTGTTGCTGCGCGGTGCCGGCGAGGAGCTGACGCAAGGCGTGGTCGACCGGCTCGATGCCGATCGCGCCGCTGCGCCGATCGGCTTCACCATGGGCGCGACCACGGTGGTGCCGGGCGCCTCGCTGGAAGCCGCGCTGGGCGAAGCCGACCGGCGTCTGTACAAGGCCCGCGAAGGCCGGCCGAAGCGCGCAACGTGAAGTCGTCCGATCGCGGGCAGCCGGCGGAACAGGGCGGTGGACACGACCCGCACCCCGCGCATCCCCGCCACACCGGTCTGGTGCGCTGGCTGCTGCTCATCGCCGGCGGAGTGGCGTTGTTGCTGGGGCTGATCGGCCTGATGCTGCCGGTGATGCCGACCGTGCCGTTCCTGCTGCTGACGGCCGCGTGCTGGTCGCGCGCCTCGCCGCGCTGGCATCGCTGGCTGCTCTCGCTGCCCCGGTTGGGTCCGGCGATCGCGCGGTGGGAGCGCGATCGCAGCATTTCGCGGCGCGCGCGCTGGATGGCGCTGGGCCTGGTCACGCTGTCGATGGCCGGCACGATCTGGTGGTTCCGCGGGCACGCCTGGTTGCCGTGGCTGCTGGCCGCGCTGGTGGTGCTGCTGTGGCTGCTGATCCTGCGCCTGCCGGTGACGCCGGACGAGGGTGGCGCGAGCCTGCGGCAGACTCGCGAGTGAGAGTTTCCCGCCGCGCGCTCCGCGGGGAGGGCAATCGTGCGGATGGATCAAGGCGCGCCGAGCGCGGGCGTCATCGCCAGTCCGCCGCTGCACTTGAGGTAGGGCGAGGCGCCCAGCCACCTGGCATCGGGATAATAGGAGAACACGTACTGGCCGCCCTTGAGCGCGTCGATCAGCGGTCGCGCGATCGCGCTGCGCACCGCCGGGCAACCGTAGCTGCGACCGATGCGGCCTTGCTCGCGGGCCAGTGCCGGGTTGACGTAAGCCGCACCGTGGATCACCAGCGCGCGCGCCAGTGCGCGGTCGTTGGTACCCGGCTCCAGCCCTTGCAGGCGCAGCGAGTAGCCGTTGCGGCCGGCGTAGGTGTCCAGCGTGCGGAACAGGCCCAGGCTGGATTGCCGGCTTTCCGGCGCGTTGGAGAACCTGCTCGCCAGGTTCTCGCCGGTGTTGCGCCCGTGCGCCACCAGTTCCTGATACAGCAGCTTGCGCCGGGCCAGGTCGAACACCCACAGCCGCGGCTCGGTGGATGGCCGGGAATAGTCGATCACCGCCAGTCGCGCGGGCGGCGGCTGGCCTTGCGCCGCGGCGCAGTCGGTGGCCGCCAGCGCCAGCGCGATCACCTGCGGATTCGCCTGCGGCGCGAGTTTGCTGAGCGTGTCGCGCAGTGTCGGCGCGGTCGCGTGCGCCGTACCACAGAGCGGCAGCAGCAGGATGGCAAGGAGGCGCAGTCGACTCATCGGGACGGCTTGGGCTTGGGGCGCGAACAGGCGTCGATGCTAGCAGTCGATCGTTAAGAACCTGTCCCGTGCGACCGGTCGCCGCGCCCGCCTGCGCCGGCCGGCGGTTGTGCTATGACTGGTCGCATCCTCCCGCACAGGACTTTCCATGTCGTCCGGCTTTTCCCGCGCCGTTTGCGCTGCCGCCTTGCTGGGCTGGCTGGCGGTCGCCGCGGCGCCTGCACAGCCGGCCGCAGTCGAGTCGGTCGGCATGGAACAAGCCGTGGCCCCGCTGCCGGGCCCGGTGGCCGAGCAGATCCGCGAACGGATCGAGCAATGGCGCGTCGCGCAGGCCGATGGCGCGACGGCCGCGGCGCCGGTCGCCGCGGTGGCGGCGTTCTACGAGCAGAACCGGTTCGCGCCGGCATGGACGCGACCGGACGACCTCGACCAGTTGCTGGCCGCGCTGCGCGGCATGGCCGCCGACGGCCTCGACCCGCAGGACTACGCGCTGGACGAACTGCAACGTCGGCGCCACGTGCTGGACGACCCGCAGGCCACCGCGCAGCAACGCGCGCAGTTCGACCTGCTGGCCACCGACGCCTGTTTCACCGCGTTGCTGCACCTGTATCGCGGCAAGGTCGATCCGGCCACGCTGGACACGCACTGGAACTTCGACCCGCGCCAGCTCGATCGGGCGCGGGGCCTGCAGGCGGTGCGCGAGGCGCTGGCGCAGGGCACGATCGGCGAGCTGTTCGCGCGGGCGCGGCCGCAGCACCCGTACTACGCCCAGCTGCGTGCGGCGCTGGCGAAGTTGCGCGGGGTGGCGGCGCAGGGCGGCTGGCCCGTGATCGCCGACGGCCCCACGCTGAAACCGGGCAGCCACGATCCGCGCGTGCCGACGCTGCGCGAGCGCCTGCAACGGGTCGGCTTTGCGGTGGGCGAGGGCATGGATGACCTGTACGCCCCGGCGCTGGAAGCTGCGCTGAAACAATTCCAGCGCGAACATTACCTCGCCGCGGACGGCCACCTGGGCAAGGCCACCCTGGCCGCGTTGAACGTGCCGGTCACCACGCGCATCGAGCAGCTGCGCGCGAACCTGGAGCGCGCGCGCTGGCTGCTGCACCAGCTGCAGGGCGAGTTCGTGGTGGTCGACATCGCCGGCTACCAGGTCGCCTACTACAAGGACGGCAAGCCGGTATGGCGTTCGCGCGTGCAGGTGGGCAAGCCGTATCGCAGCACGCCGGTGTTCAAGTCGAAGATCACCTACCTCACGCTCAACCCGACCTGGACGGTGCCGCCGACCATCCTGAAGAACGACATCCTGCCGAAGCTGCGCAGGAACCCGGGCTACCTCGCCGCCAACCGCATCCGCGTGCTGGACAGCCAGGGCCGCGAGCTGTCGCCGGCCAGCGTGAACTGGGCCAACCCGCGCGGCATCGTGCTGCGCCAGGACGCCGGTCCGGGCAATTCGCTGGGCCGGCTGGTGATCCGCTTCCCCAACGACTACGCGGTGTACATGCACGACACGCCGCACCAGGAACTGTTCGCCAGCGAGCAGCGCACGTACAGCTCCGGCTGCATCCGGGTGGAACATCCGCGCGAACTGGCCGAGCTGCTGCTGGACGATCCGGTGCAGTGGAATCGCGCGGGCATCGACCGCGCGATCGACACGCTGAAGACGCAGACCGTGATGCTGCCCAGGCCGGTGCCGCTGCTGCTGGCGTACTGGACGGTGGACCTGCGCGAGGACGGCCGGGTCGGCTTCCGCCCCGACGTGTACCGGCGCGACCCGCCACTGCTCGCCGCGCTGGCGCGCCCGCGCGTGTCGCCGTGGTTGCCGGCGGCCGCGACGCCGCCTTGAGGCACCTCGAGATCCCTCGAACGTCCGTCATCCCGGCTTTCGCTGGAGTGACGGGCAAAAGCCGAGCTGTTCGAGGCTCCCCGGAACGAAAAAAAAGCCGCGCCGACGGGGGTGCCGGGCGCGGCCAAGGTCTGAACCGATCCACTGCCAATGCATCGGGCGCCGGCGACGGAGCGAGCCGCGCCGGCCCGGGCAGTTTGCCGGGCGCAGGTCTCACCGGCTGGGATTGCCCTGATCCCGGTCAGGGCGCCGGGCCGTGCCGGCCGCCATCATCGCCACCGGCGGATGTGCCGCCTCTCAACCCTGGAGACCGTACCGATGCTGTTTCAAGTGAAGGATCTTGCCGGTGATACCGGCGCCATCGCCGCCATCCTGCGTGCCCATGACGCCAACGCACAGGTCACCGGCGATCCCGTCGCGGGACAGATCGATGTGGCGGCGCAGTTGACCTCCGGTCAGGTCATCACCGCCCTGCAGGAGGCCGGTTACGAGGCCAGCCGCGTGTCCGAGCCGCGGCAGATCCACGTCAGCGGCGGCAGCACCTGCTGCGGCAGCTGCTCATGAGCCGCTGACGTCCCCGCCGCGCGGCCGCGTGCGCGGCTTGCGCGGCCCCGGCGCAGAATGCCGGCCCTGCGCCGCGTCGATCGCGTCGATCCAGCCCGCGCGTGAACCCGGAAACGCATCCGCGTACGGCACGTACGGCTTGATGTCGAGGATCGGCGTGCCGTCCAGCAGGTCGACGCCGCGCACGCGCAACCCGCCTTCCTCCACCGCCACCAGCTCCACTGCCGACAGCCCGATCGCATTCGGTCGGTGTGGCGAGCGCGTGGCCAGCACGCTGCGCTTGCCGCCGCCGCGCGGCGGGCGCACCTCGGCCTTCCAGCCCTCGCTGCGGTGGAACGCGAACAGCAGCCAGATCCGCTCGAAGCCGGCCAGGTCGCGCCAGGCCGCCGCCGGAAAATCCGCCACGAACGCGATCACCGCGTCGACTGCGGCCCCGCTTTCGGTACCGGCCACCACGGTGGGCTGGTGCGGCGCGTCGATGCGCTGCGCGTAGGGCGAACGCACGAAGGCGATCGGCCGGCAGGACAATTCGCTGAAGGTATCGGCGCGGGTGTTCATTGCGGCATTATCCCTCTTCGCCCCGCCTTCCCCGCCGAGGACGCCATGAAATATCTCGTGATGATCTATTGCGACGACCAGCTGCTGGACGCGCTGCCCGAGGGCGAGTTCGACAGCCGCATGAAAAGCTGTTTCGGCAAGGCCGACGCGTTGCGCGCGCAGGGGCAGTTGCTCGATTCGCAGCAGCTGGAAGCGCCGGGGACCGCGCGCACCGTGCGCGTGCGCGACGGTCGCACCAGCGTGGTCGATGGTCCGTATGCGGAGACCAAGGAATACCTGGGCGGCTTCAACCTGATCGAGGCGGCCGACATGGACGAGGCGGTGCGCATCGCGCAGTCGTTCCCGTGGTCGCAAACCGGCGCCATCGAGATCCGCCCGGTGCGCGACATGGATGCGGTACGCGCACGGGTGGGCGCCTGATGCTGCAACTGGTCGGCTTCGACGGCGACGACACGCTGTGGCACAGCGAGGGCTACTACCACCAGGCTGGCGAGGCGTTCGCGGCGATCATGGCGCGCTACGTGGACGTGGCCGATCGCGATGTGCACGAGCGCATGCTGGCTACCGAGCAGCGCAACCTCAAGCTGTTCGGCTACGGCGCCAAGGGCATGGCGCTGTCGATGGTGGAAACCGCCATTGCGGTCTCGGACGGGCGCATCGGCGCGGCCGACATCCACGCCTTGATCGAGCTGGGCAAGACCGTGCTGCAGCATCCGGTGGAACTGCTGCCGGGCATCCGCGCCGCGGTCGAGGCGGTGGCGCAGCAGTACGAGGTGGTGCTGATCACCAAGGGCGACCTGTTCCACCAGGAGAAGAAGGTGGCGCAATCGGGCCTGGCCGACCTGTTTCGCCGCATCGAGATCGTCTCGGAGAAGGACGCCGCCGCCTACCGCCGCGTGCTCGGCGAGTTCGACCTGCAGCCGGCGCAGTTCGCGATGGTCGGCAACTCGCTGCGCTCGGACATCGAGCCGGTATTGCGCCTGGGCGGCTGGGGCGTGCACATGCCCTACCACGTGACCTGGGCGCACGAACTGGAAAACGGCCTGGCTGCCGACGAGCCGCGCATGCTCACCGTCGATGCGCCCGCGGCCATCCCCGCCGCGGTGGAACGGCTGCGCGCCCTGGCCGCCGCGGCGTAGGGCGGGCACCACCCGCCGTCCATCGCCACGAGCCGGTCCGGCCCGCCTAATCGTCGAAGCCGGTGTAGTCCTCGGGAAAGATCGGCGTGCCGTCCGCCTCCAGCCCGGTCATGTCGGCCAGCGCCTTCGCCGCGGCGGCTTCGGCCACGTCCTTGTCGCGGAAGCTGCGGTTCTCGCAGATCGCGTAATACACCGGAAAGCCGTGGCGGCGCGGCGTGATCGCCAGCCACGCCGCGTAGCGCGAGCCTTCCAGGGTGGCGCCGGAGCGGGCCAGGTAGTCGTCGAACGCGCGCTCGGCCATGGTCGTCGGTTCCGCTCGGAAAGCCCGCATTGTATCGGCTGGGTCCGGGTTTGCCGCCGATCCCGGCGCTTCCCGCGCCTCAGCGGTTGCGCGTGCCGTTCGCGGCGCGGATCTGGTCGATGCTCAACGCTTCGCTTTCGCCCGGGGGCGGCAGGCCGATCCTTTCGCAGAAGGCGATGAAGCGCGGATCGTCGCGCAGGTTCAGGATGAACGGATCGGTCGGCAGGAACAGCAGATCGGCGGCCGAAGCATGCTGCAACCATTCCACGGCGTGGCCGGCATCGCCGCGCAAGGCGTAGATCTGCGCGATCAGATGCGGATCGGCGTTCGCCTCGGCCTTGCCGGCGAGGGCGTTCGCCAGCGCGGTGTCCGCGGCGGCGCGATCCGGCCCGATCTGGGCCGCCAGCGCCGTGTACGGGTCGCGGTACTTCGCGGGCATTTGCAGCGCGCTGCCCATGGCCTTGACCGCGTCGCCACGCGCCAGGGCAACCGCCATGCGCAGGAACAAGGATGAGTAGCGCCAGTGCGCGTTCGTCTGCGGCAGGCTTTCGGCGGTGCCAAGGTATTTCTCCGCTTCGTCCAGCCGGCCGGACGCCAGCAACAGCTTCGCGTACTGCTGGTAATTGATGATGTACAGCGGCTCGATTGAAAGCAGATGCTGCCTCGACCGGATTGCCTCGCGCAGTTTCCCGACCTGGGCAAACACATAACCGCAGCCATTGAGGACGGTCCCGTCCTCCGGCGCCAGTTGCACGGCGCGACGGCATTCGGCCAGGGCGCCGCGATGGTCGAAGCTGTAGACCATCAGGTAGGCGCGGGCCGCGTGGGCCGCCCCCAGCCCGGGCGCCAATTGCAACGCCTGGTCCGCTGCGCGCCTTGCCTCGTTCATGTGCTGGCGGGTGGCCTCGGCGGGCTCGTTCGAGAACGTGGCGACGGTGCTCAGCGATCCCGACAGGTGTGCCCATGCCATCGCATAGCCGGGGTCGAGTTGCACGGCCTTGGCCATGTATTCGGATGCCCGGCGGAAATCCTCGTCGTGCCAATGCTTCAGGCCCTGCAGATAGGCGTTGTAGGCATCGATGCTGCCGCTGGGCGGCCGGTCGTCATGCCTGACGGATTCGCCGGGCGACAGCAGCTTCACCTGCAACGCACCGATGACCGCGGACGCGATTTCGTCCTGCAGGGCAAACAGGTTCCGGTACGGGCGATCGTAGTGCTCGGCCCACAGCGTGCTGCCGTCGGCGGCCCTGGTCAGCGCGGCGTTGATGCGCACGACGTCGCCCACGTGCTGCACGCTGCCGCTGAGCAGGTAGGACACACCCAGCTTGCGGCCGATGGTGCGGCTGTCGTCCCTGCTGCCGCGGAACTGGAAAGCGGAATCGCGACCGATCACTTTCAGCCCGCTGAAGCGGGAAAGGGAGTTGATCAGGCTTTCCGACAAGCCGTCGGAAAAGAACTGCTGTCCCTTGTCGTTGCTCGCGTTGACCAGCGGCAGCACCGCGATACTGCGCTCCGGCGCCGGCTTCGGCGCGCTCGGCGCATGCGGCCACCACTGCCAGCCGGCCACCGCGAGCAGCGCCAGCAGCGGCAGCAGCCACCACATGGCGCGCGCCATGCCGTGCCGGTCGCCGGCGCGCCGCCGGGCCATCGGAGGATGTGACGCGGCAGGCTGCACCGGCACCGGCACCGGCATCGTCGGCGCTTGCGACGCGGGGACCGGGACGGCCCGTGACGGCGCGTCGGGCGTGGCTTCCGGAAGGTCGAAGCGGTAGCCCACGCCATGCACGGTGTGCAGGTAGCGCGCCACTTTCGCGTCCTCGCCAAGCGCATGCCGCAGCAGGGTCATCAGCCGGTTCAGCACCCCGGGGGTGACGTGGCGGTGGCCCCAGACCGCGTCGAGTATCTCGTCGCGGGTGAAGACGCGGCCGGGCGTGCCGGCGAGCAGCGCGAGCACGGCGAAGGCCTTCGGTTCCAGCGGCTGTCCGATGCCCCCGCGCAACAGACGCCGGCCGGCGAAGTCGATCGTGCAGTCGTCGAAGGCGAGCGGGGCGGGCGTTGACGGGTCCATGGCGTCCTGTGGCGGGTAGCGCACGAGAGTGGACGAAAACCGGTGCTGCGGGCGACCCCAATGTTTTCCCAAGGAATCCAAGCAAAGTCCAGTCTTTCCCGAGCGGCCGCCTCAAGACCCGCCGCGCCACACCCCCGAAGCTGGGCGCGCCGGCCCTCGCCGGCACGCTCGCGTGCAGTCGCGATGCCCGCGCCTGCACAGGGTGAGCGACGCGTCGCCATGGCGCAACCAGTCCGCGGGGAAGGGTTTTCTCCGCGGTCGTCCACACCCATGCAAGGAGAGACCCATGAACCGCAAGTACCCACAGTGCGCACTGGCCATCGCCGCCATCCTGTCCGCCAATGTCTACGCGCAGCACTACGGCGCGTGGAGCAACGCGCAGCTTGCGCCCGGCGTCAACACCGCGGCCGCCGAAGGCTGTCCGATCGAGTCGCCGGACGGGGACAACCTGTACTTCATGTCCACCCGCAATGGCGGCCTGGACAACTGGCGCGCCACGCGGAATGTCGCGATGCGCAGCTGGGACCACGTCACCAACCTCGGCGCACCGGCGAATTCGCCCACGGCCGCCGACTACTGTCCCACGCCGTTGCCCGGCAAGTGGCTGCTGTTCGTCAGCTCGCGGCAGAACGCCGAGGATTGCACCGGCTGCAAGGCGATGCCGCCGCCGCCGCCCGGCAGCCCGCCGGCCGGCGACATCTTTCTGACCCGCGAGAATCCCGCGCACGGCTGGGCGACGCCGGTGGATCTGGGCGGCTATGCGGACGGTGGCCCGAACACCAAGGGTTCGGAATACAGCCCGTCGGTAGTGAAAACCGCCCAGGGTACCTTCCTGTACTTCTCCAGCGATGGTTATCCGGACAGCAAGGGCCATGACATCTACATGAGCCGCCAGCGTGCCGACGGCAGCTTCGGGCCCGGCGTGCGCGTGGCCGAGCTGAGTACCGATGCCGCCGACCTGATGCCCAACGTGCGCAGGGACGGGCTGGAAATCGTGTTCAGCAGCAACCGGGCCAGCGCCGATCCGCGCAACCAGGACATCTGGTACGCCACGCGCCCGAACACCGCTTCGCCATGGACGGTGCGCGGCCGGATCGAGAATCCCGCGGTCAACACGGCGGACGGCGCGGAAACCCGCGCCACGCTGTCCAGCGACGGCACCCGCCTGTACTTCGGCCGCAAGCACTTCGCCCAGGTGCCGGCCGACCCGGGCGATGTCTACGTCAGCACGCGCGTCAGGTTGACGTGGGGACGCGGCCACGACGAGCACCACGGGCACGACGATCGCCACGGGCGCGGCCGGTCCCACGATCACCACGGACACGGCACGCACTGAACCCTGCGTCGGCGGGACGGAACATGCGGTCGCGGCGGTGGTCGTCGCCGCGACCGCATGCGCAGCCGGAGCCCGCTCGTCCGTGCCGCGGGGGAGGCATCACGTGCATCGCGTGACCCGCTTGCCGCATCATGTGCCGATGATCGCCGCATTCCCGAATGTGCCCCGTGTGGTGCTCGACACCAACGTGTGCCTGGACATCTTCCTGTTCCACGATGCGCAGTCCGCCGCGCTGCACGTGGCGATGCACGAGGGCCGCATCCAGGCGGTGACGCGCGCCGACTGCCGCGCCGAATGGCTGCGCGTGCTGCACTATCCGCAGGTGCCGCTCACCGCCGAAGCACGGCCCGGCGTCGAGGCCGCGTTCGATGCCCTGGTGCACTGCCTGCCCGACGATCAGGCCACGGCGTCGCCCGAGATGCCGCTTCCGCGCTGCGGGGATCCGGACGATCAGAAATTCCTGGAACTGGCACAGGCCGCGGGTGCGCGCTGGCTGGTCAGCAAGGACAACGAGTTGCTGAAGCTGGCCCCGCGCTGCAAGCGCGACGCGCTGTTCTGGATCGGCCTGCCGCAGGCGTGGTCGTTGCGCCACGCTTGACGATCGCGTCACCCGGAGCCGTGCTTCACTGGCCCGGCCATCCGCGGAGACACGCCATGCTCACGCCCCACACCATCGACTGCCCGTACTGCGGCGAACCCGTCGAAATCCTGCTCGACGCATCGATCCCCAGCCAGCAATACATCGAGGACTGCCAGGTATGCTGCCGCCCGATCACGCTGACAGTGGACGTGGACGACGACGGCGCGATCGCGGTGCGTGCCCGCGGCGAGAACGACGCCTGAGCGAACTTCATGCCAGCGCGCTCCGCGCGCGATGCTCTTGCGAATCCCGAATCCGTGGGCAGAGCATCGCGCACAGGGTGCGCTCCTACAGGGCGTCGATGTCCTGCGCGAGCAACGCGGCGCGGGTGGCTTCGTCGCTGGCCGGGGTGACCGGGCGGGTGAGCTCCCACAGCATGCGCGCGCGAAAGCCCAGCGCCACGGCGTCCTGCGCGGTCCACAGCACGCACACGTCGCGCGCCAGTCCGCACACCACCACCTCGTCCACGCCGCGCTCGCGCAGCCAGCCGGCCAGGCCGGTGCCGGGGCGCGTGCCTTGCGGGCCGTGGTTTTCGCGAAAGCCGCTGTAGGAATCCACGCCCGGGTCGCTGCCCTTGCGGATCACTGCGTCCAGCGCCGACCAGTCCACCTGCGGATGCAGCGCGGCGCCCGCCGTGCCCTGCACGCAGTGATCCGGCCACAGGGTCTGCGGCTGGCCATGCAGGGTGATCTCGTCGAACGGCGCACGGCCCGGATGCGAGCTGGCGAACGACGCGTGGCCGCGCGGATGCCAGTCCTGCGTGGCCACCACATGGCGAAAGCGGCGCGCGCGCAGCAGCGCGTCGATGCCGTCGATGATCGCGTCGCCGTCGTGGCAGGCCAGCGCTCCGCCGGGCATGAAGTCGGGCTGCACGTCGACCACGATCAGGGCCGTCGTGGCGGAAACGGCGTGAGTCATGCAGACTGCTCCGGACAGGTGGAGCGGCAGTCTAGCGTGCGCGCGCGGCAGGCGGACACGCGCGCGGCATCCCGAAGGGGCAGAGCAGTGCATTACGACCAATCATGGATGGGCAGTGGCATCGTCGGCGGCCTGCAGGCCGGCGCGATCTCGGCAGCGGCCGGGCTACTGCTGTTCCTGGCGCTGCACTGGCTGGGCCGACGCCGCGGCTGGAGCGCCGCGCGCAAGATCGGCTGGGCGTTCCTGCTGGCCTGCGTGCTCACCGTCAGCGGCGACCTGTGGGACATGTTCTATCTCAACTACGCCAACCTGCAGTCGATCGCCCTGCTGCAAGCGGTGCTGGCCGGCATGCACGATCCGGAGCACCTCGGCCTGCGCGTGCTGTGCGAGTTGCTCGGCGTGTCGCTGGGCATCGGCGTGGGGTACGCATCGTGCGGTGGGGATCGACGCAGCCGTGGCGGCAGCGACGCACGGACGTGATGGCGAGTTGACCGTCCATCTCCGGATGGCGAGCCTCGCTCTCGCGCAGTGAACTCAAGCCGTCGGCTGCACCCGATTTGCAAGTGATCGACGCGCCGATGGCACTCGTCATCCGGGAGTCGCCTCCGTGCGCCGGTGCGCGACGCCAGCGCCATCGCATCGCCGTCCGGGAGAATTTCATGCCGACTTCAGCGCCAGTCCTGGCCAGGATCGCCTAGAGCGACAGCATGGTTGGCCCGTAGCATGGCGCTCGGTTCGTCGATGCGTCGGGAGCGCACTCCATGCGCATCCAATGCGTGATGAACCAGGCCACGGGGGGCCTTTGCTGGAGGGGAACATGAATACTTGCGCACGCAAATCGCGTCCGCGATGCGCCAGCCTGTCGCTGTTGACGCCCGGATGCAGTTTGCCGCGCTATGCGGCACCGACAAAGGCCCGGAAAAAGGCACCGGCACCCGCCGCGACTGCCTTGCGCACCACCAGCTTGTTGCCAACGGTACGGCATCGGCAGGCCCGCCTACCCAAGCCGAGCGGGCGCCCGCCGCAATCGTCGTCGAAGGCTCACCTGTACGCCGACTACGGTCGCCCGGAGCGCAATCCGTCGGCTTCGCTGCGCATGAGCGTGGCGGCCGCCGCCACCCATGATGTCAACGCGTTTGCGTCGGCCGGCGGCAGCAGCCTGGTCACCTTGGTACGCAACTCGTCGGTGGACGCTTGCATCGACACCTTGTTCAGCGTGACTGGTGCCAGCGCCGGCCAGGTGTTCAACCAGGCGAAGATGGTCACCATCGCCAACGCACTGCAATCCGGTGCACCCGGTCACACGAAATGCGGACGCGCTTCGCCGGCTTTTTTGGCGTATTCGCTACTCGACGCGGGCGTTTCCGCCTATCTCCGCACACCCGACCGGTTCAATCTTTCGCAGGTCCAGAGCCGCTGGGGGTGGGCGCGGCGAAGTCGGAGATCGCCGGGAACAGGCCCTGGACAGTTTGATCTGCATGCAGGATCGGCACTCGAGATCCTGTGCTGGAGCGCGAGCGTCACCGTCTCTTGGGGAGGTGGCGTGAAGCACATCCGTTCACGCCGGCAAATTCGCAGGAGTGACCGAATCCCCGCGAAATCCATCCCGGTGGCGCGCAGCAACACCAGAAGGATCAGATTTTCGTCAGTCGCCGTTGTTTGTTCCCTCACAGAGCTGGAGCAGGCTCCGAATGTCTGCTCCTCCAAGGAGATTTCAGCATGAACCGTACGCGACCCCCGACTTTCAAGACGACGTTAAAGACATCGTCACTTGCCCTTCTCTTGGTCTTGTTCTCGCAAAGTGTCTTGGCATCGGGCGTGAGCCAGCACAAGCGTTCGATGCGACCCGCTCCGGCGGCAAATGCCAATGCGGTGAAGGCGATCGTGCACGCCAAGTCCGGTACTCCCGACTTCCGCCCCAGGCCGCCTGTCGGCGCTCGGCTCCCTGAACGCTATCTGGACTACGACCACAGCCCACAGACCTCATCTGCACGGTTCATCGTCGACAACTCGACCCAGGCAAAGCATTTCGCGCAGCTCGACACCAGGAGCCATACCGCTGCAGTTGCCGCTGCAGTTGCCAGTTGCGACACGAATGCCTTCGCCAGTGCCTCGAGCAGCACGATGGGCGAGTTGGTCCGGACCTCTACACTCGATTGCCTCAATACGCTCTTCAGCGTTTCGGGAAGTACCGGCGCCTCGGTGTTCTCGGCGAGCAAGATGAGCGCGGTGGCGAACTACGCCGCCGCGTATGCCGCGTCGTATCCGGGCGATGACACCACCGGCGTGCAGCAATTCGCGTTGTATCTCCGCGCTGGATATTACGTCCAGTATTACAACTCGAGCTCGATCCCCACGTACCCGTCCAGTGTCACTTCAGGCGTGACTGCGTATCTGGATGCCTTCTTTGCCAGCTCGCACAGTTACGACGTGAATGACGCCCACGGCGCGGTGTTGAATGAGGTCATTACCCTGACGGCCAGCTCAAATCAGGAAGCCCGCTACGCAAGCAGGTACAAGGCGCTGTTGAACGATTACAACAGCAGCTACAACGCCTATTACAACATGCAGGCGGCGATGGATTCGGTTCTGACTGCATATTTCCAGGGTGCCTGGCAGCCGGACTGGGTCAGCACGGTGAACTCCGATACTTCGATGGTCACCACGTTGTACGACTTCGTCACCCATAGCAGCTTCAACGCCAACACTTCCAACGAATGGTTGACGCGTGACGCTGCCGGCGAACTGGCGCACTTCCTCGACAACACCGTCTACGCGGCCAATGTCGTCAGTACGGCCAAGCCCTTGGTGGCCGGCGTCATCTCCAGCTACAACTACACCAACAACGGTCCGTCGATCTTCATTGCCGCGGTGTCCGGTCAGGATTACTACGACAGCGCGAACTGCAGCTATTACGGGACCTGCAACACCAAGGCGGACGTCAAGGCGTATGTGCAAGGGCAGACGTATCAGTGCCCCGGCGATGCGATCAAGATCGTTTCACAGGGCATGACGGCACAACAGTTCAGCGATTCCTGCGCCACGCTCCACAATGAGGTCGCCTATATTCATGGCCTCATGCAAGACTCCGGCGCGGTTGCCGGCGACAACACGATCGGCCTCGAAATCGACGAGTTCAACTCTTCAGCTGATTACGCGACCTACGCCGGCTACCTGTATGGCATCAGCACCAACAATGGCGGCTTGAGCATGGAGGGTGACCCCTCGCAGCCCGGCAATGTCGCTCATTTCTACTGCTATCACGCCGATTGGATCACGGCCGACTGGGAGATCTGGAATCTCTGGCACGAGTTCACGCACTACATGGATGCCAAGTACGACCTGGCGGGGGATTTTTCCGCTGCACCGACGTCGAATGCCGACCTTCCTTATTCGACCGTGTGGTGGATCGAAGGCTTCGCGGAGTACGTCAGTTATTCGTATCGCAATCTGGTTGATTCGGGGGCCGTCAGCACCGCCACGAATCACTCCTACACTCTCCCGACGCTGTTCGACAATACGTACGACATGTCCAACTATGAGGACAGGACGTATCCGGGCGGCTATCTCGCTGTCAACTTCATGATCAACAACCATCGTGCGGACATCGACACGATGTTGGGGATCTTCCGCGCGGGTGCATACGGCACCAGCTACCACACGTTCATGGACGGTATTCGCAACAGCTACAGCTCGGAGTTCGAAGCGTTCGAAACCTGCTTCGCGAACAACGGTGGTACCGGCGGCTGTGGCGGCGGTGGCGGTGGCGGTGGCCCGACGGCATCGCTCAGCTCGGGCAGCCTGACCTTTGGCAGCACGAATGTGGGGTCCACGAGTGCGGCCCAGAACGTGTCGTTGATCAACAACGGTCCTGGCACGCTTTCGGTCAGCTCGGTGTCGATATCGGGCGACTACTTGCAAACCAACAATTGCAACTCCGCGCTGCCGAGCGGATCAAGCTGCACCGTTTCCGTGACTTTCAAGCCGACAGCAAGCGGAACGCGGACGGGCAGCTTGACCGTCAGCGACAACGCAACCAACGGTCCGCAGACGGCCAGTCTCACGGGCACCGGGGCCAGCAGCTCCGGCAGCGTGCTGACGAATGGTGTGGGCGTGGCGATTTCAGATGCGTCAGCCAATCATCCGCAGAACTGGACGATGGTGGTGCCTGCAGGAGCCACGAACCTGGTGTTCTCGATATCGGGAGGCACGGGTGATGCAGACCTGTACGTGAAGTTCGGTTCTGCGGCAACCACGAGCAGTTACGATTGCCGCCCGTATATCGGTGGCAACAACGAAACCTGCACGATTGCCAATGTGCAAGCGGGTACCTACTCCGTGATGGTGAATGGGTATTCGGCGTACTCGGGCGTGACGCTGAAGGGTAGCTATGCCGGCGGCGGTACCGGGGGCGGTGGCAACATCAGCTTCGCGGGAACTGTCGCTACGCAGGGCGGTTACGCCTATACCCCTCAATTCACGAGTGGGGCGGGGAACGCGACGGCGACGCTCAGTGTTCCGTCGGGTACCCAATGGAGATTCGATGTGATCGACAACAGCGCCAACCAGGTGCTGAAGGAAAAGAGCGGTAGCGGCCCACTGAATCTCACGTTCACGGCGACCGCGGGGCATAGTTACAGCTTCTTCGTGGAATCCACCTTGGGATCGGGCGCTTGGTCGATTACGGGATCGCATCCTTAATCTTCGAAAGCGTATCGCTCTAAGCTCTCAAATGGATGACAGGGCCGGCCCCGCAGCGGGGCCGGCCCCCTCGGCCAGCGGAAGACGCAGGTGTACTGGAGTTGACGCAACGAGCAGCGCGTCGATGACGCGCGCCCGGGGTAGCCAGTTCACCGATCGCTTCACCCGCAAGGCCAAAGCACGGACCGGCCAGCACGCGTTCGATCGCGAGTGCGCCTTGTTCGGCATCCAGCGCCGCCTGATCATCGCCCGCCATCCGCAGACCAACGGCATGGTCGAGCACTTCAGCGAGCGCATCAGCGACATACTGGCGACCACGCGCTTTCGCTCGCGTGAGAATCTCCACGCCACGATCGAGCGCCACCAGACGCTTTATAACGACCGCCTGCCGCGGCCTGACGTGACGTAACGTCTTCGGCTTCCATACATGTCGGTTCACTACAATTTGTGTGGGGTCGTACACGGTTTTTGCTATTTCCGACGGTTACCGTCGAATCGGGCAAATCGGGGTGGGGAATGCGGGACAGATGGGAGTGGCAGGCGACCTTTCTGGGTCGCATTGCATCGCAGGGTTATGTCGAGGGCCTGTTCGATCGCCTTGCCGACATCGTGTATTCGATCAAGGATCGCCAGGGACGCTACGTATTGATGAGCGCCGCAGCGGTCGCGCGTTGCCATTTGCCGAGCAAGGCGCATGCGGTCGGCCTGACTGCTTTCGACCTGTTTCCGGCACCCATGGCCGAGCGCTACGCACGACAGGACGAGCAGGTTTTCCGCACGGGCAAACCAGTGCTGGACAGCCTCGACCTTACGCTGTATCCGGATCACGCCACTGGCTGGTGCATTTCCACCAAGATGCCGTTGCACGACAGTGCCGGCCAAGTGGTCGGCCTCGCATGCGTCTCGCGCGATCTGCACGAACCGGGACGTTCGGCGATGATCGATAGCGCCTTCGCCGATGCCGTCGAGTACATGCACGCGCACCTGTGCGAGCCGTTGCGCGAGATGCAGTTGGAGCGTCTGAGCGGATTGACTGCCGCCCAGTTCGAGCGGCGCATGCGCAAGCTGTTCCAGCTTTCGCCAGCGCGCTATTTGCTCAAGTTGCGCATTGATTCGGCCGCCCAGTGGCTGGTTCGCACCGACAAACCCATCGGCGAGATCGCCCAGCTCACTGGCTTCTGCGACCAGAGCGGCTTGTCGCGGCACTTCCGCAATCTTACCGGCCTCACTCCTCGCCAATACCGCCAGCTTAACCGCCCCGGGATTTGAGGGGCTCCAACTCCTGAGAGGATGGAGCCATGAGCAAGTCCACGAAGTATTCCCCCGAACTTCGCGAGCGCGCGGCCCGCATGGCGCAGGAGCACCGCGGAGATTACCCATCGCTGTGAACCGCGGTGGAGTCGATGGCGCCGAAGATCGGCTGTGTGCCGGCAACCTTGCTGGGCTAGGCGCAGCGGCATGAGGTCGACACCCGTGTCCGCGGCGTCGTAACCGCGGCTGAGGCGCAGCGAGTGAAAGAACTCGAGCGTGAGGTCAAGCAGCTGCGTCGGGCCAACGAGATCCTGAAGTTGGCGACATCCCTGTGTTCTGCCGCTGAATTCAACGCACGCCATGCACCAAGCGATTGATGAGCGGCGGAATCAGCAGCAGGATACCCGCGCCGGCAAGAAGCCGGAAACTGATCGGTGCCCGTGGCGAGCTGATTCCCAAGTGTCTGATAGTCCGGTTGCCGGTTCCAAGGTCTTGGCGTCAATGCTCATGCGCGCCCTCGGCAGCGCTGGAGGCCGTCGTGCAGCAAACGCCGGACAGGTGCGCCATGTGGCGGGCGCTCAGTCGTCATCGCGGCCCAGGTCGAGCAAGTGGGCCGGCAGTCCGCTGCGCGCGCCCCAGTGGTAGATGAGCAGCGCCACGACGGTGGCGGCCAGCGAATCCCAGGGATGGCCGAGGAGGTTGCTGCCGCCGAAGCTGCCCAGGCAGGACAATGCGATGAGCAGCGCGTAGTAGGCGACCAGCCACCACGACGAATACACCTCCTGGCGCAGTTTGGAGCGGCCTTCGGGCGACGGCAGCCTGCACAGGACATGGATCGCGAACAGCACGATCTGCAGGCCCAGCAGCCATGACACGGTTTGCCAGCTCGACCAGTACACGATCAGGGTAGCCACCATGAAGGAGAGCGGCCCGAGCAGGCCGAAGCCACGTACCAGGAACGGTCGCGGCAGTTCCGGTGCGGTGCGGCGCAGGGCGGCCACGGTGATCGGCGCCACGGCATAGCTCAGCACCAGGGCCGCCGACACCACGCTGATCAGGGCTTCCCACGAAGGGAACGGCAAGGTCCAGAACACCGACAGCGCAAAGCTCAGCCACAGCGCGGGGCGCGGGATGCCGGAGTCGGCATCGACGCGCGCGAACAGCTTGAAGAACGAGCCACTGCGTGCCCAGCCGTAGACCACGCGAGGCGTGGCGTTCATGTAGATGTTGCCGGTGCCGCTGGGCGAGATCGCCGCATCGCATACCACCAGCGCAGCCAGCCAGCCGATGCCCAGGGTGATGGCGATATCGTGGTAGGGCAGCGAGAACATCGCACCGATCCCGCCCCAGCCCTGCGCCAGCATGTGCGTGGGGATACTGCCCAGAAAGGCCACCTGCAGCAGCAGGTAGATCGCCGTGGACAGGAGCACCGAGAGGATCAGCGCGATCGGGATCGTGCGCTGCGGGTCGCGCACCTCGCTGGCCACCGAGATGATCGGGGTCAGTCCCAGGTAGGCGAAGATGACGCCGCCGGCGGAGACCGCTCCCTCCACGCCACTGAAGCCGTAAGGTGCAAAACCGTGCAGGCTCATGTTCTGTGGCTGGAAGTGGGACAGCAGCACCACGATGACCAGCAGGGGCACCAGGAATTTGAAGATGCTGACGAGGTTGTTGGCCCGGGCAAAGGTCTTCACGCTGAAATAGTTGAGCGCAAAGAACAGCGTCAGCAGCGCCAGCTGCACCAGCCAGCCCAGCAGGGCGGGGGCGCCGCTTGCGTCGCGATTCAAGGCGGGAAACCAGGCGGCCGCATATTGGCGGCAGGCCACGGTCTCGATGGCGATGAGGCTGGAGAACGCGATGAGGGTGATGAAGCCCATCAGCGAACCCAGCAACCGGCCGTGCGAGTATTCCGGATAGCGCACCACGCCCCCGGCACGCGGCAACGCCGCACCCAGCTCGCAGTACACCAGGCCCAGCAGCAGCACCGCCGCACCGCCGATCAGCCAGGACAATATCCCGGCTGGTCCGGCGATGGCCGAGACATGGCTGGCCGCGAACAACCAGCCTGAGCCGAAGATGGCACCCAGGCCGATAAAGGTGAGGTCGGTGAGGCTCAGCTGTCGATGAAACTTTCCGGTCGAGGACATGGGGCGTGATCCGGCAACGGCTTGGAGGGGGCCTGCGACCGCAACGCACGGGTACAGGGAAGTGAGTGCGGGCGTGGGCGCTGCGTTGGCCTGCGGCCGCGCAGCACCGCGGTGGTCAGGGCGACTTGCAGGGCTTTTCGTCGGCGTAGGGCGACTTGCCGCCTTCGGCGATGAAATGGTCGACCTGCTGCTGCAACACCGGCAGCGGCACCGAACCGAGCGCCAGGACGGTGTCGTGGAAGGCGCGCAGGTCGAAGCGCTCGCCCAGCGCCTTTTCGGCGCGCGCACGTGCATCCACGATGGCCATTTCGCCAAGGTAGTAAGCCAGCGCCTGGCCCGGCCACGCGATGTAGCGATCCACTTCTGTTTCGATCTCGTGTTCGCCCAGCGCGGTGTACTCGCGCAGGTAGTCGAGTGCCTGTTCGCGACTCCATTGCAGATGGTGGATGCCGGTATCGACCACCAGCCGGCAGGCGCGCCACATCTGGTAGCCGAGGTAGCCGAAGCGCTCCCAGGGCGTGTCGTACAAACCCATTTCCACGCCGAGCCGTTCCGAGTACAGCGCCCAGCCTTCGGTATAGGCGGAGAGGTGGTTGCTGCGGCGGAATGCCGGCAAATCCTCCTGCTCGGCCGCCAGCGGCATCTGCAGGGCATGGCCGGGAGAGGATTCGTGCAGGGTCAGTGCGGTGAGGGCATACAGCGGGCGCGATGGAAGGTCGCCGGTGTTGACCATGTAGTAGCCGGCGCCCCCGCGGCCGCCGGTATAGAACGGCGCCAGATCCGCCGGCACCGGCTCGATCACGAAGCGCTGGCGTGGCAGCCGGCCGATGTACTGGCCGATTTTTCCATTGACCCGGTTGGCGATCCAGGCGGCCTGCCTGAGCAGTTCGTCGGCGCTCTTCGGGTAGAACTTCGGATCGGTGCGCAGGTCATGCAGGAACGCAGCGAAGCTCCCCTGGAAGCCGGTCTCGCGGATGGCCTGTTCCATCTCCGCGTGCAGGCGCGCCACCTCGCGCAGACCCAGCGCATGGATCGCATCGGGGCTCATGTCCAGCGTGGTGAACTTGCGGACCTGCGCGCGGTAGAACGCCTCGCCGTCCGGCATCGCCTCGGCGGCGAGGCTGTCGCGCGCCTGCTTCATGTACACGTTGCGCATGAAGTCGAGCAGCCGCGCGTGGGCCGGCGCCACGGCATCATGGATGGCCGCCAGGCCGGCGGCGCGCAGGCGCGCCTGTTCGTCCGCCGGCATGTTTGCGGGCATCTGCCGGAACGGCGTGTAGAACAGGCTGTCCACGCCGCGTGCATCGACCACCGCGGCGATCGCCTGATCGCGTCCGGCCAGGGCCACCCGCGGCACGCTGAAGCCGCGCGCAAGGCCGGCACGCATGTTCGCGATCTGCTCGTCGAAGTAGCGTGGGATGTCACGCAGCAGTCCGATGTAGCGGCGGTAGTCGGCGACGTTGCGCAGCGGCCGACGCGCGGTGAAGCCGAGGTTGGCCCAGAACGAGGTGTCGCTGTTGAACGGCATCTGCCAGGTGCGGAAGTGCTGGTCGGCCAGCAGGGTTTCGACCTGGTTGCGGTAGACCAGGTAACTGACCTGCTCGTCGCGGTGCAATGCATCGACGGGGATGGCGTCGAGCTGGTTCAGCACATCGGTCCAACAGCGTTCGCGCAGGGACTGGGTGGCGGCGTCGACGCGCGGCAGGTGATCGGCCAGTTGCGCCTGGACGTCTTCTTCGTCGGCGCCGGCGAACTGGGCCTGCCGCCACGTCCATTCCTGAGAGGAGAGCGCGCGGAAGCGTCCGGCGTGATCGTCGCTCGCCGCCGTGGCGATGGAGGCGATGCCGGGGCGGTCGGTCAAGTCGAACATGGCGGCGCTCCGATGGCGTGGATCAGGGCATGCGGGTCAGGCAAACGGCTGGTCGATGGCGGGCGACGGTTCGGTGAACCAGGCGGCGCCGTCGGCGGTGACGTGGAAATGGTCTTCCAGGCGGATGCCGAAGCGGTCGGGCAGCACGATCATCGGTTCGTTGCTGCAGCACATGCCCGGCTCCAGCGCGGTGGTGTCGCCGCGCACCAGGTAGGGCGTCTCGTGGATGCTGAGGCCGCAGCCGTGGCCGGTGCGGTGGGGGATGCCGGGTAACCGGTAATCCGGCCCAAGGCCGGCACGCTCCGCCACCGCGCGCGCGGCGGCGTCCACTGCCTCGCACGGCACGCCGGGGCGTACCGCGTCGAACGCGGCGCGTTGTGCGGCCTGTTCCAGCGACCAGATCCGCGCCTGCTCGGCGGTCGGGCGGCCGTACACGTAGCAGCGGGTGATGTCGGAGTTGTAGCCCTGCACTGCGCAGCCGGTATCGATCAGCACCAGCTCGTTCGCGGTCAGCCGCTGCTCGCCGGGAATACCGTGCGGGTAGGCGGTGGCCTGGCCGAACTGCACGATGCAGAAGGTGGAGCCGTTGTCGGCGCCCAGTGCACGATGCGCCTCGTCGATGAAGCGCACCAGCTCATGGTTGCTGATGCCTTCGTGCAGCACGCCCGCCGCCAGTCGCTGCACCTGCAGCGTCATCGCGGTGGCTTGCTGCATCAGGGCCAGCTCGGCGGCGGACTTGCGCATGCGGCAGCCGTCGATGATCGGGCTGGCGTCGGCGAGGCGATGCTCGCCCAGTACGGCCTGCAGGCGCGTGGCGACGGTGTACGCCGCGGCCGGGTCGAGCGCCAGATTGCCGGCGCCGCGCTCGCGCAGCGCTGCCGCCACCAGGGCATGCGGGTTTTCGTGTTCCTCCCACGCGCGCAGTTCGGCGTCGATTTGCAGCACGTGCTCGAGCGAGCCGGTCTCGAACCCGGGGCAGACCAGAATGGGCTTGCCGCGCGTCGTCAGCAGCAAACCGACCAGTCGCTCGCTGGCGCCCCAGGCGATCCCCGTGAAGTAGCGCAGCGATGCGCCGGCGGTGACCAGCAGCGCATCGGCGCCATGCTCGCGCATCAGCAGGCGCGCGTGCAGAAGGCGCTGCTGGTACTCGTCGCGACCGATCGAAGCGGCGACGACCGGCCAGCGCGTCAGGCCGGCGCGTGCCCGGGCGAGGTCGAGGCCGCCGATCTGTCGATGGGTGTGCGCATTCGTCATGGTGCAGGACTCCGTTCGGGCTCAAGGTCGTCGTTGCGCCAGCAGCCATCCACCTGTCGCGCGACGCCGCCGGGGTTGCGATCACGCAGCTCCGGCGGCAGCAGCGCATCGGCGACGTTGTCGTAGCAGTGCAGCGCGGCGAAGCGGCGGATCGCGGCCGGCATGCCCACCGCGGTGAAGCCCGGGTGGCTGGTGCTCGGGTATGGCCCGCCGTGGTTCATCGCGGCGCTCACGGCGACGCCCGTAGGCATGCGATTGGCGATCAGGCGGCCGACGCGCGGGCGCAGGACTCGCGCCAGCGGTGCCATGTCGTCGCTGCCATCGGTGGCGCCGTAAAGCGTGCCGGTAAGGTTGCCTTCGAGGCTTGCCGCCAAGGCCAGCATCTCGTCGGCATCGCGTGTGCGCACCAGCAGGCTGGCCGGACCGAACGCCTCGCGCTGGAACTCGGCGGGATGCTTGAGGAACGAGCGCGCGCTGATCTGCAGCAAGGTGGGTCGGTAGCGGTAGCCCGGCCCGGCCGAAGCGCCGCCGACGAGGCAAGTGGCGCCCCAGTCGCGCAGCGCGCCCACTGCCTGGTCGAGTTGCTCCAGCACGCCACGGGAGAACAGCACGCCCGGCGGTGCGGCATGGAACAGCGCGAGGGCGGTGCTGACGAAAGCGTCGCCGGCGGCATCCTCCGGCACCACGACGAGCCCCGGGTTGGTGCAGAACTGCCCGCTGCCTGTCGTGCACGAGGCGAAAAATTCCTGCGCCAGCGCGGCACCGCGTTCGGCCAGCGCGCCTGGCAACAGGAACACCGGATTGATGCTGGACATTTCCATGTATGCCGGAATGCCCGCCTGGTCGGCGGCGGCCTTCAGGGCAAGGCCTCCCTTGCGGCTGCCGGTGAAGCCGATCGCGCCGAGCCGTGCGTCGCCAGCCAGGCGCCGGCCCAGGCACTGGTCGAAGTGGTAAAGCATCTGCACCGACGCGGCGGGCAGGCCAGCCTGCAGCAAGGCCCGATGGGCGAGCTCGGCCAGTCGCTGGCTGGTCGCCGGATGCGACGGGTGTGCCTTGGCGATCACCGGGTTGCGCGCCGCGATGGCCGAGGCAAAGTCGCTGCCGGCGACGGCGTTGAACGCCAGCGGGAAGTTGTTGGGGCCGAAGATCAGCACCGGTTTGTGCAGGGGAGCGTAATGCGCGCGCAGGCCGGCGGCGGTATCGATCACCGGCTGTGTCCAGGCGAAGCTGCGCACCGCCCGTGCCGCCAGCCGCAGCTGCCGGCTGGTGCGCGGCAGTTCCACCTTGGCCAGCCGGGTGTCCGCCGGCAGCGCCGTCTCCGCATGCGCCAGCGCAACCAATGTCGCCGCGTCGTCGTCAATGGCCTGGGCGTAGCCGTCGAGAAAATCCGCGATGCCCGACGGCGGCGCCCCGGCGAGCTCGTCGGCCACCGCGCAGGCGCTGGTCAACGCTGCTTGCAGATCGCTTTCGCCACTGACCGGGAAGGCCGGCCCGATCGCTTCCCCGCTGGATGGGTCGACGGCGCGGAAGCTTTCGGCTGATTCGCGTGCGGCGCGCCATTCGCCGGCGATCAGCAACGGCTGGACATCCATCTCAGCGCCCCGCGCGGTTGGCGACGGCGGCACGGATCTCGCGCAACGCGGCTTCGCGCTCGGCGCCTTCCAGCACCAGGCGCGGCGCGCGCACGCGCTCGCTGCCCAGGCCCACCACTTCCTGCGCGAGTTTGATCAGCTGCACGAACTTGGGCACGGTGTCCATGCGCAGCGTCGGCAGGAACCAGGCGTAGAGGTCGGCGGTGTTTTCCACACCGCCCGGCTGGCTGGCGCGCTCGAACAGCTGCACCGATTCCCGCGGGAACGCGTTGACCATGCCGGCGATCCAGCCGGTTGCACCCATCTGCAGGCTCTCCACGATGATGTCGTCGACGCCGACCAGGATCTCCAGGCGATCGCCGAGCAGCGCCTTGAGGCCGGCGATGCGACGCACGTCGCCGGAGGATTCCTTCACCGCCTGCACGTTGGGGTGGTCGGCCGCCAGCGCCGCCAGCTGCGCGGGCGAGAAGTCGGTCTTGTAGGCCAGCGGATTGTTGTAGATCATGCACGGCAGATCGGTGGCCGCGATCACCGCCGAGACGTGCGCGCCCATTTCACGCCAGTCGGTGGAATACACGTACGGCGGCAGCACCATCAGCCCGGCGCAGCCGGCCGCCTTGGCCGCGCGCGCCAGTTGCACGGCCTCGCCGGTGGACAGCGCGGCGATGCCGGGGACAACCGGCGCGCCGTCCGATGCCTCGACCAGGGTGCGCATGATCGCGACCTTCTCGTCGAAACTCAGCGTGGCGCCTTCGCCCAGCGAGCCCAGCGGCACAATGCCGGTGCAGCCGGCGTCAAGCATGATGCGAGCGTGCTTGGCGAGGAAGGCGTGGTCGACCTTGCCATCGACCGCGAAAGGCGTGGTGATGGCAGGAATGACGCCACGCCAGATGGACTGCTTGCTCATGCGGAAAAGCCTCGTTGGTAGTCAGGGGGTAGACGGATCGCCGGTGGCCAGCGTGGCCAGCCGTGCGGGAAACAGCGGCGGACGGGTGCCGCCGTGCGGGAAACGGTCGAGTTCGGCCAATGTCGTGCCGCAGATGCGGCCCTGGCATGCGCCCATGCCGCAGCGCGTGGCGAGCCTGGCGGCGCGAGCGTCGGTGAAGCCGTCCAGCGCCGCGAGCGTCACGTCTTCGCAGCGGCAGATGATGGTGTCGGCGCCGGCCAGCGTGCGCGTGCGCGCGTCGAGCGCGAAGTGCTGCGCCAGCAGGTCCGCAAAGCGGCGTGCGCGTTGGCGCGAAGGGAGCAGGGCAGTCGCCGCTGCCGGGAATCCAGCAGCGGCATGGCCGGCCATGCTGCCCTCGATGCGTGCAGCGGCAAGCCCGGCGATGCCGCACGACTCACCCGCTGCGTACACATTCGCGGTACTGGTGCGCAGCAAGGTGTCCACCCGCACGCAGGGGTGGACCCGGGTGTGATCCAGCGCGCAGCCGAGCATGCTGGCCAGCTCGACGTTGGGTACCAGGCCGTAGCCGACGGCGAGCAAGTCGCAGGGGATGTGCAATGGACCGTGTGGATCATCGACGTCGACGCCGCATAGCGCGTCGCGGCCATGCGCCATGCGGACAAACGAGCCGCAGCGATAGGGAATGCCGGCCAGTCGCGTGTGCAGAACCGCGGCCTGCACCGCGCGCGCCGGCCAGCGCCACAGCTGCATCGCAAATGCGGCTACCGCCGCCGCCGGAGCCTGCTCGCAGATGCCAAGCACGCGAGCGCCATGCCGACGCAACGTGGCGGCGGCGGCCAGCAGCAGCGGACCGCTTCCCGCCACCACGACGCGCTTGCCGCGGACAGGCCAGCCCTGCTTGGCCAGCGCCTGGATGCCTCCGGCACCCGTCACGCCAGGCAGGGTCCAGCCCGGAAACGGCAAGAGCAGTTCGCGCGCGCCGGTCGCCAGCACCATCGAACCGCAGGACAGTCGCACCGCTGCGCGCGGCGTTTCCACCAGCAGCGTTCGATGGTCGGCGGATATCACCTGATGCTGTGGCAGCCATTCCACGTGTCCGCGGGTACGGGCAAGCAGGTCGAAGGCTTTCCGTGCAGGCCGTGGCGTGCCGTGGAGCACGTCGTGGCGCCAGACCTGGCCGCCATGGCGGGCCTGCGCGTCGAGCAGGCCGACCCGTGCACCATGACTGGCGGCGGCCCGCGCTGCCGCCAGCCCCGCCGGGCCGGCGCCGACGACCAGCACGTCGTAGCGCTCAGTCATCGGTGCTGACCTGCATGCCTTCCCGCGCCGGCGTCATGCACGCGCGCTGATGGGGCGTGTCGTCGATCCGCACGCGACATTCGAAGCACACGCCCATGCCGCACACCGCCGCGCGCGGCTCGCCGCGCACCGAACGCCGGAAGCGGGCCGCGGCGACGCTGGCCACCGCGGCAGCCACGCTGCTGCCGGCCGGTACGGCGACCGGCTCGCCATCCACGCTGAGCCGCACGGTGCCGGCCGCGCTCATGCGAGCGCCCTCGCCGGCGCGTAGGGCGCCGGGTCGATGGCCGGTGGACGTCCCTGCAACAGGTCGAGCATCAACCGGGCGCTGCCCAGCGCGGTGGTGACGCCCAGTCCCTCGTGGCCGGCGGCGACCCACAGGTCGGTGCTGTCCGGAACGGCGCCGAGATAGGGACGTCCATCCGGCGTGGCGGGGCGGAACCCGGTCCAGGCGCGGATCGCCTGCAGCCCGCGCAGGGCCGGCATGAAGTCGAAAGCGCGCTGCAGCATGCGCTGCAGCATCGGTCCGGAGACGGCCGGATCGGTCACGTCGAATTCGCGCGAGGAGCCGATCAGGATCTGCCCGGTTGGACGCGGCTGCACGTTGAAGGCGACGCTGCTGCCGGCCGTGCCGTGCGCGCTGCTGGCGTAGCCCAGTTCGAGCACCTGGTGATGCAGCAGCCCTGGATAGCGGTCGGTGATGAGCAGGTGTCCCTTGCGCGGGCGCAGCGGCAGTTGCGGCAGCAGTTCGGGCAGCGCGCAACCGGTGGCGACCAGGGTCGGGCCGGCCAGCACGGTGCCGTCGTCCAGCGTCACCGTGGCCCTGCCCAACCGGCGCACGGCGCGGCCGGCATACAGACTTGCGCCGCGTTGCCGGGCGCGACGCACCAGGTGCAGCGCCACCCGCGGCGGATACACCACGGCCTCGCGCGGCGCCAGCATGCCGCCGCACAGGCCGGGCGCCAGTGCCGGTTCGAGCCGATACAGTGCCTGCGCGTCGACGGCCTCCGCTTCGCCGCCGGAGGCTTCGAGCCGTGCGACGCGCTGCGCGATGCCTGCGGCTTCGGTTTCGTTGCGGGCAACCCACAAGGTGCCGCAGCGGCTGAATTCGGCTTCGGCGAGGTCGGCATGATCCTCCCAGCGGCGCAGCGAATATCGCGCCAGCGCGAGTTCGGCGGGATCGTCGTCCATCGCCACGAGATGGCCCATTCCGCATGCCGTGGCACCGCCGCCGATGGGGCCAGGTTCCACGATGGCGACACGAAGGCCGGCTGCCGTTGCCTCATCGGCGCAGCTGGCGCCGACGATGCCGGCGCCGACAACGATGAGGTCGTAGTGGCTCATTACGCACTGCTGCCCCAGGCAAACGGGTCGTTGTCGTCGATCAGCAGCGTCGACCGCGCCGTGACGTGCGCCGTCCCGGTGATCTGCGGCAGCACGCCTCGCCCGTCCGTCGTGTAGCGCGCTTCGAACACGCTCCCGAGGATGCTTTCCTGTCGCCAGAGTTGCCCGGGCGCCAGCTTGCCGTCGGCGGCAAGGCAGGCCAGCTTGGCACTGGTGCCGGTGCCGCAGGGCGAACGGTCGTACTCCATGCCGGGGCAGAGCACGAAGTTGCGCGCGTCGACGCCCGGGGTGGCGGATGGAGCATTGATCTCGATATGGTCGATCTCGTCGCCGTTTGCGCCGCGGATGGCTGCGGCCTCCAGCGTGTGGCGGATGGCTTCGGCGTAGGCCGTCAGCGCGCGTTGATGGCGAAGCTCCAGCGGCAAGGGCGTATCGCGGGTGATGAAGAACCAGTTGCCGCCCCAGGCGACATCGCCACGCACCGTGCCATAGCCCGGCACGTCGATGCGCAAGTCGGCCGCGTGCCGGTGGCTTCTGACATTGTCCAGGGAAACACGCCCGTCCTCGTGCAGCTCCACCCCGACCTTGCCCACGGGAGTGTCCAGGTAGTGCCTGCCGGGGGCGATTTGGCCCAGATGCGCCAACGTGCGGACGACCCCGATGGTGCCGTGCCCGCACATGCCGAGGTAGCCGACGTTGTTGAAGAAGATCACGCCGGTGCATGCGTCGGCGCTCTGCGCGGGGCGCAGCAGGGCGCCCACCATGGCGCTCGAGCCGCGCGGCTCGCAGGTCACTGCGCGTCGCCACGCGTCGTGGTTGTCGCGAAAACGCTGGCGTTGTTCGCTCAGGCTGCCCTCGCCCAGGCAGGGCAGTCCGCCGAGGACGACGCGGGTCGGCTCGCCGCCGGTGTGCGAATCGATGACGTGGATGGTGTGCATGTGCTCATGTTCGCGGCACCCCATCGGAGCGTCTAGGCAAGTCCAGCGCCACGCCATGCGGAATTGAGCACAATTGATGCGTGGCGAACAACTGCTTGCTACTGTCCAGAGCGTCATCGCACAACCTCTCGATCACGACTCGGGGAGTACGACGTATGGACGTTAAGATTCCTGCGGGCGAACTGCAGACACTGTTCGATGTCCTTCCGGATGCGGTGTTCTTCGTGAAAGATCGTCTCGGCCGTTATACGCACGCCAACATGACCTTGGTGCGGCGGCTGGGCCTCAAGCGACGCGACGAGGTGATCGGCCACGCCGTGACCGAGCTATTTCCGCGCGTGCTGGGGGCGTCCTATGCATCGCAGGACAGCCGCGTTCTGGCCGGCGAGGCGATCGAGAACCAGCTGGAAGTGCACATACTCCCCAATCGCGTGCCGGGATGGTGCCTCACCTGCAAGTATCCGTTCCGTTCGCGCGGCGAAGTGTGTGGCGTGATCGGCATATCGCGGGATCTGCGCAAGCCTGACGGGCGGCACCCGACCTACGCACGCCTCATCCATGTGATGGAGTACATGCAGGCCCACTATGCGGAGAATGTGCGCGTGGCCACCCTGGCCGAGCTCGCGCAGGTTTCGGTGGCCCAGCTCGAGCGGCATTTCCGACGGGTGTTCCAGATCACGCCGCAGCAGGCCATGACCAAGCTGCGCATCGAAGCGGCGATGCAGATGCTGCCTGGCAAGGACAGTGTGGCAACCGTGGGGCTGGCGTGCGGCTTCACCGACCAGAGCGCTTTCGCGCGACAGTTCAAGGCGACTGTGGGCATGACCCCGCGCGCGTACCGCGCCCTGCGCGGCGGCGATCGCGCGTAGGCAGATCGGCACCGGCCGGTTTCGAGCGGCGGCATGCCGCATTGGCAGTTGTGCCGAACTCAGCGTGCGGACGACCGAAACCGATCAAGACGTGCCCACGCGACGTCTACATCATGAGGCCGGGTTCTTGGTGCGGCCATCGCTTTCGATCAATCGCCGTTGCGATGAACGGCGTCGAGGTGGGGCCCGTCCGGCAGCGGTCGGATGGGGGGAGGGCGACAGGGGGAGCAAGTCGCCATAAGCCGAATCGAAGGGCTCCAGAAACGGCAACCGCCGCCGGGCCGGCGCGTCCGTCCATGACGAATGCGGGGGCACGGCATTGGAATGATCTGGAGAAACTACTGATGAGCAAGCATGTGACGCGAGCGGCGTTGTGCCGTCGCAACGTCCTGGCCTTGGCCCTGTTCGCGGGGCTGGCCGTTTCCACCGGTGCGATCGGCCAAGCCACGACCGGCAGCATCTTCGGCCAGGCGCCGGTGGCGTCCGGCGAGACGGTTTCCGTGAGCAATGCCGCAGGCCTGACCCGCAGCGTGACGGTCGGCGCGCAGGGCCGCTACACCTTCGACAACCTGCCGCTGGGCACCTATACCGTCACCTTGATGAAGGATGGCGCGACGGTGGACTCGCGCTCGAACGTCACCCTGCGCGTGGGCGGCGGAACGGAAGTTTCCTTCGTGGCGCCAGGCGTGAAGAATCTCGATGTGGTCACCGTGAGCGCCAACTCGCTGCCTGCCATCGACGTTACCGGCGTCGACTCGCGCACGGTGATCACCGCCGAGCAACTGGCCAGGCTGCCGTTGGCGCGCAGTGCCGAGGCCATTGCGCTGCTCGCACCGGGCGTGGTCGAAGGCAGCGGCTATTTTGACGGCCCTACCGGCGGCTCGGTGATTTCCTTCGGCGGCTCCTCGGTCACCGAGAACGCCTATTACATCAATGGATTCAACACGACCGACCCCTTGAGCAACTTCGGCGGCTTTGCGTTGCCCTACGGATCAATCGACCAGCAGGAAATTCTCAGTGGTGGCTACGGCGCCGCCTACGGACGCTCCGATGGCGGCGTGATCAGTCAGGTCGGCAAGCGAGGCACCAACGCCTGGCACTTCGGTGGCCAGGTGTTGTGGACGCCCGCATTCGCCCGCGGCGACCAGAAGGACATCTATTTCGTCAGCGGCTCAGACAAGGGCAAGTTGTATGACCGCAACGCCCAGGACAAGTCGTGGACCACGGTGGCCAGTGCCTACGCCGGTGGCCCGCTGATCGAGGACAAGCTGTTCCTGTTTGCCTCGGTGGAGGCCGAGCGGCGACAAGGCAACAGCATCGGCAGCACCGATTCGCCGTATGACACCAGGTACCGCAATGATTACCCCAAGTGGTACGCCAAGCTCGACTGGAACATCAACGACAGCAATATCCTGGAGCTGACGGGTGCTTCCACCAAGCGCTCCTATTCGGCGGACCGCCTCGCATACGACTACGACACCGGCAAGACGGGCGCCCTTGCCAACCGCGCCATCCCGACCAAGACCGGCGCGGATCTCTATGTCGCAAAGTTCACCAGCTACCTCACCGACGACCTGACCTTGTCGGCCATGTACGGGCGCATGGACGGTACCTACTTCAACCAGGTGACCAATCTGTACCCGGACATCGCACGCCTCTACAGCGCCAGCAAGCAGAACCCGGCGCTGAACGGCGGCACGACCATCATCAGCCCGCAGACTCTGGGCGCGGTTGACGATCCGACCCATACATCGCGCAATACCAACCTGCGTCTCGATCTGAGCTATCGACTCGGCAGCCATACCCTTTCGGCTGGTATCGACAACCAGACCATCGAGGACAACAACGACGGCAACAGGATGGCCGATCCGGGCTATGCCTGGGAGTACAACAAGGGCGCCGCGGGCACCCCGATCATCGGTGTGCCCGGCGCTGATCCGTACGTTGCTGCACCGGGTACCTACCCGGGTGGCGCAACCGGCTACTACGTGGCGAAGTACCGCCGCTACGGCGGTGGTTCGGTACGCGTGGAACAGCGTGCGCAATACATCGAAGACAGCTGGCAGGTCAGCGACCGCTGGTTGCTCAAGCTGGGCCTGCGCAACGATCAGTTCACCAACTACAACCCGGGTGGCGAAGCCTACCTGCGCCTGACCAAGCCCCAGTGGGCGCCGCGCGTGGGCTTCAGTTGGGACGTCAATGGCGACTCCAGCTTCAAGGTCTACGGCAATGCCGGCCGCTATTTCCTCGCGCTGCCCGCTACCGTGGCGATGCGCCAGGCCGGCGCCCCGCTGTTCACGCGCGAGTATTTCACTTACACCGGCATCGATTCCAACGGCCAGCCGACCGGGCTCACGCCGATCGATACCAGTCGTGGCCCCGGGGCACCGATCTCGGCCAATCGCGAGTATGGTCAGCCGCACGATCCCAAGATGGTGACGGCCACCAACCTGAAGTCGGAGTACCAGGACGAGTTCATCCTGGGATTCGACAAGAAACTCGGAGATACCTGGGTCTACGGTGCCAAGGCCAGCTACCGGAACCTGCGCACCGCCATCGACGATTACAGCGACTCCGGCGCCATCGCGGCCAAGATGGATCGCATGGGCATCGACCCCGGCACCTATGACGCCAACGCGATTTCCGGTGCCTATCTGTTCAACCCCGGGCGCACCAATATTCTCAAGGTACAGAAGTACGATGGCAGCTACTACTCGGTGCCGATGACCACGGCGGATTTCGGTTTCTCGTCCGGAATCAAGCGTCATTACTACGGACTGGAGTTGTTCCTCGAGCATCCGTTTGACGGCAAGTGGTTCGGCAAGGTCGACTACCTGTTCTCGCGCAACTACGGCAACAGCGAGGGCCAGGTGCGTTCGGATATCGGTCAGGTGGACGTATCCGCCACGGTGGACTGGGATTACGCGCAGGTCATGGAGTACGCCAACGGCGAACTCTCCAACAGTCGCCGCCATCAGATCAAGGCGTATGGCTCCTACCAGCTGACGCCTGAGTGGATGTTGTCCGGCAACCTGGCCATCATTTCCGGTGCGCCGCGCAGTTGTCTTGGCATGTACGGCCTGGACGAGACCAACCCGGGACTTGGCTACGGTGCCTATTACCACTGGTGTGCCGGCAAGGTGTCGCGACCGGGCGACGCCGGCCACAACCCGTGGCAGTACACCGTCAGCCTGAGCGCCGAATACCGACCCTTGTGGGCCGACAAGAAGCTCGGCTTCAACGTGATGGTCTACAACGTGCTCAACAACCGGGTAACCACGCAGACCGATCCGTTCTACGGCTCGACCGGGGGCGAGTACACCACCTATCGCATGGCGGTATATCAGTCCCAGCCCCGTTACGTGCGCCTTGGCGTCAGTTACGACTTCTGACGGCGCGCGGCGCCGGCGGCATGGCTTGGCGGTATCGACAGGCCGGGCGCGTCGGCCACCCCTCGGGAGCCCATGGAAAGGCGCTCCCGACACTCACGGTACGAAATGCACGTCAAGCGCGGGTTGCCGCGACAGGCCACCCGGCCCGGAGACTTTCCCCGAGGCAAAGCCGGCACAGGATGTGCCGGCTTCTTTTTCCGGTCGCGCGACGCTGCAGCCGCTCCTACAGCAACGGATCGAACAGCCGCGCCACGTGCATCGCGACGCGGCGAAGATACGACGCGTCGCGATACTCGCGCTCGTCGATCGCCACGGCACGGCTGAAGTCCGTGCGCAGCATCGCTTCGACTTCGCCGGCGAACGCCCGGTCGACGACCAGCGCGCCGACTTCGAAGTTGAGTCGAAACGAGCGGCTGTCCAGATTCAGGCTGCCGATCGCGGCGGCATCGTCATCGATCAGCAGCGCCTTCTGGTGCAGGAAGCCCGGCTGGTAGCGGAACATGCCGATGCCGGCGCGCACCGCGTGGTAGGCGTGCAGGGTGGAGGCGAGGAACACGGTGTGGTGATCCGGTCGCGACGGGATCAGCACGCGCACATCGACCCCGCGCAGCACCGCCAGCTGCAATGCCGCGCGCACCGCGTGGTCGGGCACGAAGTACGGCGTGCTCAGCCACAGTCGCCGGTGTGCGGCGTGGATCGCCGCGGTGAAGAACAGCGAGCCGGTTTCCAGGCGGTCGGCGGGCCCGGCCGCGACCACCAGCGCGCTGGCGCGGCCTTCGTCCTGCGGTGCGTCCAGCAGCGGCGGCAGTTGCCCGGTGATCCATTGCCAGTCGTCGGCGAACACTTGTTGCAGGTCGGCCACCGCCGGCCCGCACAGTTCCAGCATGGTGTCGCGCCACGGCGACAGCGGCGGCTTGCGACCCAGGTATTCATCGCCGGCGTTGAGGCCGCCGACGAAGCCGCGTGCGCCGTCGACCACCACGATCTTGCGATGGTTGCGGAAGTTGAGCTGGAAGCGGTTGCGCAGGCGATGCGTGGCGAAGCGGTGGATCGCCACGCCGCCCTCGCGCAGCGCCTGCACGTAGCGGCGCGGCAGCGCATGGCTGCCGACGCCGTCGAACAGCACGCACACTTGCACGCCGGCGGCCGCGCGCTGCAGCAGCACCTGCTGCAGGCGCCGGCCCAGCGCGTCGTCGTGGATCACGAAAAACTGCACCAGCAGACAATGCTCGGCCGTTGCCATCGCGGCCAGCATCGCCGCGAAGGTACCTTCGCCGTCGATCAGCAGGCGCAGGCGATGGCCGCTGCGGAACGGCCGCCGCTGCAGCGCGCTGATCGCGGCGAAGCGTGCGCAGGCCGGCTCGACGGTCGCGGCTTCCGTGTTCGCCGTCACCGGCTGCGATGTCGGCGCGCCGTGGCCGGCGTGGTAGCCGAAGAACCTGCTGGAGCCCAGGTAGAGATAGGGCAGCAAGGTCACGTACGGCAGCAGCAACAGGCCCAGCATCCAGCCGATCGCACCCTGCGGCGTGCGTGCGTGGCGGATCGCGTGCAAGGCCGACAGCGCGCCGAGCAGATGCAGTGCGACGATGCAGGCGGTGAGGACGCTGGCAGTCATGGTGACGGCCGCGCCGGTTCAGCCGGCCAGGATCTGGTCGGCCAGGTTGCGGGCCTGCTGGCGGATTTCCGGCATCGCGGTGGATTCCCACAAGGTGCCGCGCAGCAGGCTGCCGATGGCGAACAGGTGCGGCCACGGCTGGCCGTCATGATGCAGGCGGCCATCGCGGCTGGCCACCAGGCCGAGGCCGAGCGGATCGCCGGTGACGTGGGCATTGGTGAGCAACTGGCGCACCAGTCGATGACGGCTGTGCCGCACGTCGGTGGCTAGCCCGGTGGTCTGGATCGCCAGGTCGGCGTGCTGTACCTCGCTGTGCCCGGCGTGCCGGAACTGCAACTGCAGGCCCTGACCGCTCGGCTCAGCGGCCTGCAGGCGGCCGCGTCGGCGCTGCAGGCGACCTTGCTGTTCGAGCGCGACGATGGCCTCGTGCACCTGCGGCGGCATGCGGTGGCGCGCACGTTCCCACGCCCAGCGGGCATGCCGCATGAAGCGCGCGCGCTGCTCGGGCGGCAGCTCGCCCCACAGGTCCGGCAGGTGTGGGCGCAGACTGTCGACGACAGTGCGCCACTCGATGCCATGCGGCGCGATCGCCTCCCGCAGCAGATGCATCCAGCGGCGGATCTCCGGTCCGTCGCGCATGGCATCCACCAGCTCGGCGCTGTCGCCGGCAGGCGTGCCGGCATGGGCCAGGTGCGCTTCGGGCAGCAGGCCATGGCGCGAGGTGGCGACGAAGGCGGTGTGTGGCCAGCGCGCGGAGAGTTCCAGCAACACGTCGACCGCGGTGAGCCCCAGGCCGATCACCGCCACGGTACGCGGTGGCGGCACCGCGTCGAGCTGCGCCAGCCAGGGCCACGGGTCGACGATGTAGCGACCGCTGTCCAGCGCGGCCGCGCTCACGCCCTTCAGCGGCTGCGGCGGCAGTGCACCCAGCGCCAGCACGGCGGCATCGGCGCGATGGCTGCGTTCGCCGTGGATCACGGTGACGCCGTCGCGTTCGGGCACCAGCGCATCGACCTCGAACGGCACCACGTTGACGTGATGATGGCCGCGCGCCATGCCCTGCTGCAGTGCGCGGGCCACCTCGGCCTCCAGGTAGTCGCCGTAGCGCCGGCGCGGCAGGAAATCGGTGCCGCCGATCGCCGGGTCGTCGCGCTGCACGAAATCCAGGAAGCCCTGCGGCTTGCCGGCGAACATGCCCATCGACGCGGCGCGCACGTTCAGCAGGTGGCGCTCCGAGCCGGTGCCGTAGGCCACGCCGCGCACCGATTCGCCGGCGCCGGTGAACCAGTCCAGTTGCAGCGGCTGCGGCGGCTCGCGCTCCAGCAGCTCACTGAGCAGGCTGGCGGCCGCGGCGCCGCCGCCGATGATGGCGACCCGTCGAAACATGCGGTTTTCCTGTTCCCCTGGCGTGGCGTCGGTCAGGCCGGCCAGTGCCCGGCCACGGCGCAGTCGGTGGCCCGCGCGGTCCACGGCCCGGCGGGTGCGGTCTGCTCGTACGCCTGATAGTGGTTCAGTTCGCCGCCGTAGACGTGCAGGGTGAGCGCGGTCTCGTGCTGGGACAGATTGCGGCAGCGGTGCACGTGATTGGGGTCGCCCTCGAACCAGATGCCGTCGCCGGGGCCGAGCCAGTCGCGGCCCAGCGCGCGCAAGGTGCCCGAGCCCGGGTCGCGGCGCCACGACTGCACTTCCAGCGCACCGACCAGGGCCAGCTCCAGCCCCCACAGGCCGGCATGATCGTGCACCGGCGTGCAATGGTTTGCCGGCCACGCCATCACCAGCATGCTGACCGGCGGCTGGTTGCGCTGCGCCAGCTGCCAGCGACCGAGGCCTTGCCCGCGCCGCGGCAGGCGCGCCAGCCGCGCAGCGATCGCCGCGTTGTCGCGGTGCACCAGCTGCCCCAGCTCGCGTGCCATCGAAGCCAGGTCCGGGTGCGCCACGCTTGCGTGCTCCAGCGCGATCTCGCGCAACAGCTTCAAGGTTCGCCGTGGTCTGCCCATGCGGGCCTCCCAGCAGGATAAAGGGGCGCCAGTGGATCATGCGCCCGGTTAAAGTGGCGTAAGCCGGCCGGGGCGACAGGTGGCTCCCGGGCTTCCCCGCCGTCCTGCCGGCCAATCCGGCTGAGCGTGGCCGCGCAGCGGCGAAGTCGGAGCCCTCGCCACAGACGATCTTCGACTCCGCCGCTGCGCGGCTGCGCCCAGCGTGATCGGTGCGTACCGGGCGGGCGGGTCCGGCCGCCGCGGTCAGCCGCGCAGGGTGAACGTGACCGGCACGCTGGCCCAGGCGCGCGTCGCGTGCCCGTTGACGATGGCCGGCTGGAAGCGCCAGTGCGCCAGGACCTGCTCGCGGGCGCTGCGGTCGAGTTCCGCGTGGCCGCTGCTGCGCAGCACGCCGACTTCGAGCGGCTTGCCGGTCTCGTCCACCAGGACGCGCAGCACCACCGTACCCTCCAGATGCCCGCGCAAGGCATGCGCCGGGTAAGTGATGGGGTGGGCCAGGTAGGCGAGGCTGGCTTCGACCGCGGCGACGGGTGCCGGGGTGCCGCTGTCCGTTGCCGCAGCCGGCGCCGCGTCTTGCACGGGCGCGGCGAGCTGGCCGTCGGCGACCGGCATCGACGGTACACGGGCCACCACCGGATGCGGCATCACCTGCGGCGTGGGCAGCGCCTGGGGCAGCGGCTTGAGTTCCACCGGCGGCGGTGCCGGCGGCTGCGGGGACGGCGATATCAGGCGCACCAGCGCCGGCGGCGGGACGAGTCGGGGCAGGGTCGGCAGCGACACCGGCAGCGGCCGTGCGGCGATCAGGATCACGGCAAGGTTCAGTGCGATGGCCGCACTGAGCGCGGCGATGCGGGCGGGTTCCGGGCGGGCTTGGGCAAGCGGCAGGCTGATGGAAGACATGACGACCTCCTGGCTGCATGGCGGGAGCGGCAGCCACGCGGCTCGCGCCGGGGGATCGTGCTGTCGCGCCTGCAGCCTATGCCTGTTGCGCCGACGCGCGCAAGTGGACGGCTGGACGTCCATCTGCCGCCAGGCCTCGCGTACGGCGATCGGCGAACGACGCAGGTGGCATCGGGCGCAACCTCTGCGACAATCGTCCCGCGGCGACGGGCCGATTCCACGGGAGCCAAGGCATGCGCATGAACATCTGGTGGGCCGCGGGTCTGCTGGCGGCGGCGTCGATGCTGTCGGTATCGACGGCGCGGGCGGGCGACATCTCGTGCAAGATGACGTTCCAGCTGTCCGGCTGGTCGGTGTTCTACAAGACTGCCAAGGGCACCGGCACGGTCCGTTGCAGCAACGGCCAGAGCCTGCAGGTGAAGCTGCGCGCCAAGGGCGGCGGGCTGACCTTCGGCAAGACGAAGATCACCGACGGCATCGGCAAGTTCACTGGCGTCAGCAACGTGCGCGACGTGCTGGGCCACTATGCCGAAGCGGTGGCGCACGCAGGCGCGGAGAAGTCGGCGGCGGCGCAGGTGCTGACCAAGGGCAATGTCTCGCTGGCGCTCAGCGGCAAGGGCGAGGGCTGGAACCTCGGCGTGGCGTTCGGCGCGTTCATCATCGAATAGCGACACCGCGCGTGCGACCCTGTGCCAAGGCATGCAGGGGCGCACGTGCGCGATCAAGGTGTGTCGGCGCACCCCGCGCCACCGGAGGTTTCCGATGTCCGCCACGTCCGGCGCAGTCATTCCCAGCTACAGCTTCGGCGACGAGCTGGCCAGCAGCATCATCCACGGGCTGGGCATCGTGCTCAGCATCGCCGGGCTGGCCACCCTGGTCGCGTTCGCGGCGCTGCACGGCAATGCAGTGGCGGTGGTCGCCTGCGCGGTGTTCGGCGCATCGCTGGTGCTGCTGTACACCGCCTCCACGCTCTACCACTCGATCCCCGCGGCGGGTGCCAAGCCCACCCTGCGCGCACTCGACCACATCGCGATCTACGTGCTGATCGCCGGCACCTACACGCCGTTTACCCTGATCGCCCTGCCGGCCACATGGGGCTGGAGCCTGTTCGCGGCGGTATGGGCGCTGGCGCTGGCCGGCAGCGCGCTGGAGCTGGGCCTGCTCAAGCGCTACCACAAGCTGGCGGTGCTGCTGTACGTGGGCATGGGCTGGATCGGGATGGTCGCGTTCAAGCCGCTCAGCGAACACCTGCAGGCCGGCGGCACCGCGCTGCTGCTGGCCGGCGGGCTGGCCTACACGCTGGGCGTGCCGTTCTACCTGTGGCGGCGGCTGCCGTTCCACCACGCGCTCTGGCACCTGTTCGTGCTGACCGGCAGCGTGCTGCATTTCCTTGCAGTGTTGCTGTACGTGATCCCCGGCCCGCAGCGCTGAGAGGCGTGTTCAGCCCAGCAGCATGGCCAGGCCGAACAGGCCGACCATCAGGAACGACAGCACCAGCTTGAGCAGCGTGCCGAACAGGAGCCCGAGCCAGGTACCCACGCCCACGTGGGTCGCGCGCAGCACGCTGTTGCCCGAGGACAACTCGCCCAGCAGCGCCCCCGCGAACGGCCCCAGGACCAGGCCGGGGATGCCGAAGAACATGCCCACCACGGTGCCGATGCCGGCGCCCCACAACGCGCGCCGGCTGGCGCCGACGCGCTTGGCGCCCAGCGCGCTGGCGACGAAATCGACGACCACCCCGACCGCGCCGATCGCGCCGATGGCCAGCAGCCACCACAGCCCGAGATGGCGGTAGCCATCCACCGCCGCCGCCAGCCAGATCCCGCCGAACACCATCGGAATGCCCGGCAGCACCGGCAACACCGAGCCGGCCAGACCGCCGAGCATCAGCAGGGCGGCGAGGATGTAGAGGGCAATGTCCATCGCGGAGTTCCGTTGGCGCGGTCACGCGGGAGTCACGGCCGCACGGCCATGGGGGTGGGGACACTATGGCATGCAACCGCGCGTCATTCGCGCCATTCGCGGCCGTGGCCGGTCATCGGCGAACTGCAGGAACGCACCGTGTGCGCGATGCTTGCTTTTACGTGACGACCAGGTTGCGCACAGGGTGCGTTCCCGCAGCTATTTCTCGACGAAGGCGCGTTCGACCACGTAATCGCCCGGCTCGCGCGTGCGCGGCGAAGCTTCGAAACCACGGCCGTCGAGCAGGGTGCTGAGGTCGTCGAGCATGGCCGGGCTGCCGCACAGCATCACGCGGTCGGTTTCCGGGTTGAGCGGCGGCAGCCCGGTGGCCGCGCTCAGCGCGCCGTCGACGATCGCATCGGTGATGCGGCCGTGGTGGCGGAACGGCTCGCGCGTGACGGTGGGGTAGTAGATCAGCTTCTCGCGTACCAGCTCGCCCAGGTATTCGTGCTGCGGCAGCTCGTGCTCCAGGTAGTGCGCGTAGGCGAGATCGTCGATGCGGCGCACGCCGTGGGCCAGCACGATCCGTTCGAAGCGCTCGTAGGTGTGCGGGTCGCGAATGATGCTGAGGAACGGCGCCAGGCCGGTGCCGGTGCCGAGCAGGTACAGGTTGCGGCCGGGCTTGAGGTCGCCGAGCACCAGCGTGCCGGTGGGCTTGCGCGTGACGATCAGCGGGTCGCCGGGCTTGAGGTGCTGCAGGCGCGAGGTCAGCGGGCCGTCGGCGACCTTGATCGAGAAGAACTCCAGGTGTTCCTCCCAGCTGGCGCTGGCGATGGAATAGGCGCGCATCAGCGGGCGGGTTTCCGCCTCCAGGCCGATCATCACGAACTGGCCGCTGTCGAAGCGGAAGCCGGGGTCGCGGGTGGTGCGGAAGCTGAACAGCGTGTCGTTCCAGTGCTGCACGTCGATCACGTGCTCGGTTGCCATGGCCACCATCAGGGGGTTTCTCGTCCGGGTGATCGGCGGCGCAGGGCGCCGGCCGTCGGGTTGCAGGAGGTCGTGGCCGCGGCCATGCAGCGGGGCGCGAAGCGCGCGGCGGTCAACCTGCAAGGATACGCCAGCACCCCGGTGATCGCCGAATCGGATTCCGTGACGGGTTGCCGCATCCCCCGTGCGGGCATCGTGTATCAGGTGATCGTAGGTCGCCGCCTACATCCTTGGCCTCCCGCGGATGGCAGCAGACGCGTTCTTGAACTACAGCCGCCGGCTGCGCATACTGCGACCGTTGCTCCGATCCGGCGGCGCCAGGCCGGACGGGAAGGAAGCCAGGGGGATTCCTAGGCACGCCGATCACGGCGCGGCGGGGTTTTCTTGAGGTCGACTTCGGGAGCTGATGATGCCGATCATGATCGGCCAATCCCAGGCAATCGTCGCGGTGCGCGCGCAGTTGCAGCGCTTTGCCGCCTGCGACGTGCAGGTGCTGATCGAGGGCGAAACCGGCACCGGCAAGGAAGTCGCCGCGCGCGAAATCCACTACGCCAGCGCTCGCCGGGATTTTCCCTTCGTGCCGGTCAATTGCGGCGCCATCCCGGACAGCCTGATCGAGAGCGAACTGTTCGGCCATGGCCGCGGCGCCTTCACCGACGCCAAGGTGGCCCAGCCCGGCCTGGTCGACCATGCGCGCGGCGGCACCCTGTTCCTGGATGAGGTCGATGCGCTCTCGGCCAAGGGTCAGGTGACCTTGCTGCGGTTCCTGCAGGACAGCGAGTACCGCCCGGTCGGCGGCGGTGCCATGCGCACTTCGGATGCGCGCATCATCGCCGCCACCAACAGCTGCCTGGCGCGGCAGGTGGAGGCCGGCCGCTTCCGGCGGGATCTGCAGTACCGGCTCAATGCGCTGTACCTGCAGTTGCCGCCGCTGCGCGAGCGAGAGGGAGACGTTGCCCTGTTGGCGCAGCATTTCCTGCACGCGGTGGCGATTCGCCTGCACGGCCCCTTCAAGCACTGGAGCGAGCCGGCGATGGCGGCGCTGCAGGCACATGCCTGGCCGGGCAACGTGCGCGAGCTGGACAACGTCGCGCTGCGTGCCTACATGTGCAGCGACGACGCCATCGTCGGCCTGACCGCGCTGGCCGCAGCCGATCCGGCCTTCATCGGTCCGCGACCGCAGCCGCGGCGGCGGGCGAACGAACCGGAGCTCGGCTTCCGCGTGGCCAAGACCCGTGCGATCCACCAGTTCGAGCACGACTACCTGGTGCAGCTGATGCAACGTGCCAGCGGCAACATCAGCGCCGCCGCGCGGCTGTCCGGCACCGAGCGTCGCCAGCTCGGCAAGCTGCTGGTCAAGCACGGCATCGGCATCAAGGCTTTCCGCACCCGCCAGTGAATTTCCGAGGCCGCCGCGGCCGCGGGTGCGCCGTTACCCATGGCGCGCGCGGAACGGGTCAGCACTGCCCCGGCATCGAGCCGCGGAATCGTTCGCGCCCACCTGCCGCGCCATTTTTCGTCCTCCGTTCCATGGCATGCCTGTTGCCAGTCCAGCGATGGACTGGCGCCGCGGGGAGGTGACGAATCCCGCCGAGCCGGCCCCGCGTCGCGATCGTGGCTTCCGGGCCGCGCAAGGCGCGCCACCTGGCCGGGGAGAACGAGATGGCAACGTCGAAAACCAGCAAGTCGAAAACCGCATCCAGCCGACCCCCTGCGCGGTCGGCATCGGCCCGTGCGCGCACCGCCGCGGCCAGCGGGGGACAAGGGCAGAACTGCGCGGTGATCAACCCCTACGCACTGGCCGAGCTGGTCGCCGGCCAGCCGATTCCGTGGAACGAGGTTCCCGATGTGCCCCGCGTGCTGGAACAGGTGCTGGCCACGCCCTACGAGGAGCTGTTCGATCCCAAGTTCGGCGGCCCGCTCTACATCGGCATGGCACTGGACGCGAACCTCAAGCTGGTGCCGCAGCGCTCGCCGCTGCTCGACCTGCCACCGCGCGGCGAAGGCAACGACGCCACCGGCGGTGGCCTGGAGAGCGTCGACCAGTACGCCACGCTGGCCGCGCTGGCCAGGGCGGGCGCGCTGAAATCCATCCTGGACTGGCCGATCCTGTGCGCCGACCTGTCGCGCTTCGCGCGACTGCAAGTGGTGCTGCGATTGCCGCCGGCGCTGCGCGACTCGCAGCTGGGCAACGCGCTGTCCGCCGACGTGGTGCGTGCGATCACCGTCGACACCCACCTCGTCAAGCAACTGGCCGTCACTGGCTGGACGCCGCCGGGCGCGCACTGGGCCGCATCGGGCGACTTCTTCAACGAGACTGCCGAGTTCTTCGATCCGGTGCAGGGCGCCGTGGCCAATTGCTATTACATCGCGGCGCTGTCGGCGGTGGCCTGGGCCACGCCGTTCCGGCTGGCGCACCAGACCCGCGCCACCGGCCCCAGCCAGGCGCAGTTCAACGACCAGATCAGTTTCTGCGAGCCCGACTCCGGTGGCACCCTGGACCGCGCGATCCAGGTGACCGAAGCGGTGCCGTTGACCGCGGGCGGCTACCCGATCTACTGCCGCTCCAGCGAAAGCGGCGAGAGCTGGCCGGCCATCTACGAGAAGGCCTACGCCAAGCTCAAGACCGGCACCGCCACCGACATGCCCGACATCACCCAGACCGCCTGGGGCGATTGCGTGTGGGCCACCGCCCAACTCAACGGCGGCACGCGTCACTACTACAACACCGCCGACCACAGCGCCGACGAGCTGTGGCAACTGCTGCGCTCCAACTGCCTGTCGTATCGCACCTTCAATCCGATGACGGCGTGGACTTACTCGACCGGCGATGCGGCGCCCGACCATGTCGACTACGCCAGCGCCCACGTGGTGGGCTCGCACTGCTACACCGTGCTCGGCTGGGCGTACGCCCGGTGCCGGCGCTGGATCGTGCTGCGCAACCCCTGGGGCAACACCGAGGCCACCGCCAGCGTGCTGGACGCCACCATCTCGATGTACGACGTGAGCTGGTGGCGGCCAATCACGCTGAAGACCACCGATGGCGTGTTCGCGATGGAGATCGGCGCGTTCAAGAAATACTTCGCCGGTTTCGGCACCGCCCATTGAACGCGCCGTGGCCGCCCTCCGCACCAGTCCGAAGCCTGCGCCGCGTCTGCCCCGTGGCAAGCGGCGCGGGAGAAGCAACCGGGCAAACCGGGTGCAATCGTTCGCGCTGCGCCTCGGGGCCGGGTCAGTCCTGACCCGGTCGCAGCGCCGCCGGCGGGGCCGCGGCCCGGCGCCATGCCGTTTTCACGCCGGCGGCCACTGGCACACTCGTTGCCAGAGTCGACGCAGATGCGGGATGTCGCCATGACCAAGCCCTCGACTAGCGGGTCCCCGGCAAGCGATGACGACGAGATTCGCCATTCGGTGCTGGCGTATCTGCAGGATCACCCGCGCGCGGCAGACACCTTGCGCGGCGTCGTCAACTGGTGGTTGCCGCAGCAGCGCTACGAGAACAGCCGCCAGCGCATCGAGCAGGTGCTGTCGGCGCTGGTGGCGGAGGGCCTGCTGCATCGCGACCGGCTCCCCGATGGCGAGGTGTTGTACGCGTTGAACGAGCACCGGCGACCGCCGCCGCATTGATCGCCACAGGGGTTTTCACTTTCGGAGGACCGATCCCATGCCATCTGCGCTCACCTATCCGGGCGTCTACATCGAGGAAATTCCCAGCGGCGTGCGCACCATCACGGGGGTGGCCACGTCGATCGCGGCGTTCGCCGGCTGGGCGCCGCGCGGGCCGACCGGGCGCGCCGCCCTGGTGCTCGGCTACGCCGACTTCGCGCGCCAGTTCGGCGGCATCGACAGCCGCAGCCTGCTCGGCTACGCGGTCAACCAGTTCTTCGCCAACGGCGGCCAGCAGGCTTACATCGTGCGCCTGGTCGACGCCAGCGCGAAGGCGGCCAAGGTCACCCTCGACGGCAAGCTGCTGCTTGCCGCGAGCAGCGAAGGTCTCTGGGCCAACGACTTCGCCGTGGTCATCCGGAAATCGAGCTTCGACGCCAGCCGGTTCCGCCTGAGCGTGGTGAACTGGCAGCTCGACCCTGCCGGCGTGGCGGTGGAGACGTTCGACAACCTGTCGATGAAGGCCGACGACGCCCGCTTCGTCACCAGCGTGCTGGCCGCGCAGTCCGCCTACGTCACGGCTGCGGTGCAGGGTGGAGCCACCGATCCGCCTGCGGATACCGCGGCCGGCAACATTCCCGACGGCGCGAAGCTGGCCGGCGGCGCCGACGGCACGGTGCTGGCGCCGAACGACCCTGCGTTCGAGACCGCGCTGCTGCCGCTGTCCGGCACCGGTGGTCTGTACCAGCTCGATCGCGTCGACCTGTTCAACCTGCTGTGCGTGCCCGGCGAAACCGGTACCGGCACGATCTCCGCCTTGCAGAAATTCTGCCGCGATCGCCGCGCGTTCCTGATCGCCGACAGCGCCGATGGCACCACCTTCGACACGCAGAAGGACGGCCCCGGCGACATCACCGGCGACGACGCGATCAACGCCGCGTTCTACTACCCGTGGATCATCGCCGCCGATCCGCTGCAGCAAAACCGGCCGCGCGCGTTCCCGCCCAGCGGCTTCGTGGCCGGCATCTACGCGCGCACCGACGCAGCGCGCGGCGTGTGGAAGGCGCCCGCCGGCAGCGAGGCCAGCGTGACCGGCGCGCTCGGCGTCGGCACCGTGCTCACCGATGGCGAAAACGGCGTGCTCAATCCGCGGGCGATCAACTGCATCCGCAACTTCCCGGTCTACGGCACCGTGGTGTGGGGCGCACGCACCCTGCAGGGCAACGACGAACGCGGCTCGGAGTGGAAGTATGTGCCGGTGCGGCGCACCGCACTGTTCATCGAGGAGAGCCTGTATCGCGGCACCCAGTGGGTGGTGTTCGAGCCGAACGACGAACCGCTGTGGTCGCAGATCCGCCTCAACGTGGGCGCCTTCATGCAGAACCTGTTCCGCCAGGGCGCGTTCCAGGGCAAGACGCCGAATGACGCGTACTTCGTGAAGTGCGACAAGGAAACCACCACGCAGAACGACATCAACCTCGGCATCGTCAACATCGTGGTCGGCTTCGCGCCGCTCAAGCCCGCCGAGTTCGTGGTCATCCAGCTGCAGCAGATGGCCGGCCAGATCCAGTCTTGAGGAAACCACCATGGCTCAGTTCAGCGTCAATGCGCAGCGCTTCGATCCGTACAAGAACTTCAAGTTCCGGGTGAAGTGGGATGGCCGCTACGTGGCCGGCGTCAGCAAGGTGTCGGGCCTGAAGCGCACCACCGAGGTGGTCAAGCACCGCGAGGGCGGCGACCCCAGCAGCACGCGCAAGTCGCCGGGGCGCACCGAGTACGAGGCGATCACCATCGAGCGCGGCGTCACCCACGACACCGAGTTCGAGAAGTGGGCGAACAAGGTGTGGAACTTCGGCGCCGGGCTCGGCGCGGAAGTCTCGCTGAAGGACTTCCGCAAGGACCTGATCCTCGAGGTCTACAACGAGGCCGGCCAGCTCGCGCTGGCGTACAAGCTGTACCGCTGCTGGGTCTCGGAGTACCAGGCGATGCCCGACCTGGACGCGAACGCGAACGCGGTGGCGATCCAGCACCTGAAGCTGGAGAACGAGGGCTGGGAGCGCGATGTCGGTGTGTCGGAGCCGGCCGAGCCGAGCTTCACCGTACCCGCCGGCTGAGCGCCATGCACACGCCCACCCCCGCGCAGCTGCTGCAGGTCTGGGAACGCGGGGGCGACCCGTCCGCCGCGGCACGGGGACTGTTGCTGCTCGGCTGCAGCTGCGACGAATACTCCGCCGAAACGCAGGCAGCCTTGCCGCTGGGCCGGCGCGATGCGCTGCTGCTGGAGTTGCGCGAGCGCCTGTTCGGCGCCGCGATCGACGCTGTGGCGGCGTGCCCGCATTGCGCGGCCACGGTCGAGGCGACGTTCCGCTGCGATGACCTGCGGCTGCCGGATGCGGACGCCGCCGCCTCCACGCTGGAGCACGCCGCGCACGGCATCCGCGTGCAGTTCCGCCTGCCCGACAGCCGTGACCTGCTGGCGCTGGAAAGCTGCGGCGACGCCGGGGCCGCGCGCGCCATGCTGCTCGAACGTTGCGTGCTCGCCGCGCAGCATGGCGGCGAATCGCTCGAGCCGTGCAGTTTGCCGCTCGAGCTGCAGGCGCAGATCGCGCTGGCGATGGCGCAGGCCGATCCGCAAGCCGACCTGCAACTGGCGTTCCGCTGTCCGGACTGCGGTCACGAATGGCAGCCGCTGTTCGACGTCGCCCGCTTCCTGTGGCAGGAGCTGCACGCCTGGGCGCTGCACATGCTGCGCGAGGTGGACACGCTGGCGCAGGCCTACCACTGGGCCGAGGCCGACATCCTCGCGCTGAGCCCGCGCCGCCGCCAGGCTTACCTGGAGCTGTGCGCGCCATGAACGATTTCCTCGACCGGCTGGCGGCACGCGCGATCGGCAGCGAGACCACGCTGGCGCCACGGCTGCCGTCGCTGTTCGAACCGCTGCAGCGCGCGCCGGTCATGCCGCCGGCCGACGAGAGCGAGGCACCCGCGCGCGCTCGCGAGGCGAGCCCGGCAGTGCCGCCAGTGCCGGATGTCGCACCGCCACCGCGCGCGCCGACCCATGCGCGCGAGTCGATCGAGCCACGTGCCGCCCGCGTCGCGCCGGTGGAGCGCCCGGCGTTGCCGACGACGGCAGGCACCGCCGCCGATGTACCGCACGCGCCGATAACGTCGCCGCCGCGCGCGGCCTCGCCGGTGCGCGCCATCGGCGCCGAACAGGCCAGCACCCCGCCCACGCCGGAACGTCCGGCGGTCACTTCCTCGTTCGCCTTCCCGCGCCCGCCGCGCGTGGCGCGCACTCGCCGGGAAACCGCATCGGCGCCCGCACCGAACGGCGTCTTGTTGGCCGCACCAGCGCCGGTGTTTGCCGCGACCGGCGCGGCATCCACGCGATCCGAACGCACCGTCGCCGCGCGGGCCGCCGCCGCGCGAGCCGAAGGCAAGGCCGATGCAGCGCGCGAGCCGGTGGTACACGTGAGCATCGGCCGGCTCGAAGTGCGCGCCGCGCCGGCGGCTGCCGCGCCGCCGCGTCGTCGCGACGGCCCGCAGCCCGGCAGCCTCGACGACTACCTGCGCCAGCGCGGTGGCAAGGCCTCGCCATGAGCAACGTGCTGGCCATCGCCGCGACCACGCGCACGTTGCGCAACCTGCTGCTGGCGCAGATGCCAGTGCTGGATGCGGAACTGAGCGACCTGGAAGTGACCCTGCAGCCGCCGGACGTGGCGCGCAAGGGCATCAGCAAGGCGCAGCTCAACCTGTTCCTGTACCAGGTGGTCGCCAATGCCGCCTGGCGCAACCTCGACCTGCCGGGGCAAGTGCGTCCCGGCGAGACCGCGCCGCCGCCGCTGGCGCTGAACCTGCATTACGTGATCACCGCCTGGGGCCGCGGCGAAAACGACAACGATGCGCTCAGCCACCGCGTGCTGGCCGCCGCGATGAGCACCCTGCACGACCGCGGCGTGCTCGACGGCAACGACATCCGCAACGCGCTGCCGGACAACGACCTGGCCGGCCAGATCGAGCGCGTGCGCGTCACCCCGCTGCCGCAGAGTGTGGACGAGCTGTCCCGGCTGTGGACCGCGTTCCAGACCAACTACCGTGCCTCGGCCGTCTACGAGGCGGCGGTGGTGTTGATCGACAGCCAGGCGGCGATGCGCGCGCCGCTGCCGGTGCTGCGGCGCGGCCCGCAGGATCGCGGCGTGATCGCCACCGCGTCCGCCGCCGCGGTGCTGGACGCGCTCGACTACCCGCGCCATCAGGCTGCCGTGCGCCTTGGCGAGGACATCGTGCTGAACGGTCGCCAGCTCGCGACGGATCATGCGCTGGCCCGCTTCAGCAGCCTGCGCCTGGACGCGCCGATCGATCTCGCGCCGCAACCCGGCGACGCGGCCGGCACGTTGCGCGTGCATCTCGCCGACACCGCCGACGATGCCGACGCCGTCGCGCGCTGGGCGCCGGGCATCTACACCGTGGCCCTGCGGGTGCAGCCGCCGGAACTGCCGCCGCTGCTCAGCAATGAGCTGCCGCTGGTGCTGGCGCCGCGCATCACGCTCGGCTCGCTCGCCGCCGCGGCCGGCGACTTCGCCTTGAACCTGACCTGCACGCCGCGCATCCGCGACGGCCAGCGCGTGTTCCTGCTGTTCGGCGATCGCCTGCTGGTGCCGGCCAGCCTCGGCAACCCGGCCGACACGCACCAGCCGACCGCACTGGTCTTCCAGCTCACCGGCGTGGCCGCGGGCAGGTACACCGTGCGCCTGCGCGTGGACGGCGCCGACAGCATCCCGGTCGACTTCAGCGGCAGCGTGCCCGCGTTCGCCGCGGACCAGCAGGTGGTCGTGTCATGAACGACTACGCGCCGTGGCTGGAAGCGAACGACCGCTACCTCGCCGGTGCGCTGGCCGAGCTGCGCGCGCGGCTGGAGCGCGCCGCGCAACGGCACGACACGCCGCCAGCGGCACCGGCGGCGGCCACCGCGCTGATGGAATCCGCGCCGGCGGTGAGCGCGCCGGCCGGGCCCAAGCATTCCTGGGTCGCGCGGATCTTCAGCGGCCAGCACACACCGCCGCCGCTCGCAGCGGCGAATGCCGACGAACCGCCCGCCGCCCGACCGCTCGTCGCCGCGGTGCCGGATGACGGCACGACCGCTGCCGCACCGGACGACGACGAGGGCGGCCACACCCCGGCGCTGGCCGTGCTCGCGAACCGCCTCGGCCTGTCCGCGTTCGAGCGCGACGTGCTCCTGCTGTGCATCGGCATGGAACTGGACACGCGTTTCCCCGCGCTGTGCGCGCAGGCCCAGCACGATCCGGCGCGGCCGTACCCCACCTTCGCGCTGGCCTTCGCCGTGCTCGATGCGCCGAGCTGGGACGCGCTGTCGCCGCAGCGGCCGCTGCGCTACTGGCGCCTGCTCGACATCCACCAGCCCGGCGCGCAGCCGCTGATCGGCGCGGCGCTCAGCGCCGACGAGCGCGTGGTGAATTTCGTCAAGGGCATGAACTACCTGGACGACCGGCTGACGCCGCTGCTCACCGCCTTGCCGCCGGCCACGCTGCCGCCGTCGCAGCAGGCGATCGCCGATCAGCTGCTGGACAGCCTGCACCACGTGCCGCCGGGCGAGCCGCTGCCGCTGGTGCAACTGCTCGGCAGCGACAGCGTCAGCAAGCAGGCGATCGCGCAGGCCATTGCCGCCGCGTTTGGCGCGCAGGCCTATCGCCTGTCGGCCGAGCTGCTGCCGGCCGCGGTCGCCGAACAGGAAACCCTGCTGCGGCTGTGGCAGCGCGAAAGCCAGCTGCTGCCGCTGGCGCTGTACCTCGACGCGGCCGAGGTCGAACACGGCGACGCCACTGCCGCATGGGTCAGGCGTTTCCTCGCGCGCACCGGCGGGCTCGCCTTCGTCGACGCGCGCGAGCCGTGGGCGGGTGCGGCCACGCAGGCGCTCAGCGTCGACGTGGCCAAGCCCACCGCGGTCGAGCAGCGTTCGCTGTGGCAGCGCCTGCTCGGCGACGCCGCTGGCGCGCAGCCGCAGCAGCTGGCCGGCCACTTCGATTTCAACCTGGGCAGGATCGAGCAGATCGCGCACGCTGCGCTGGCAGCGGCCGAGGACAAGCCCGCCGCGCTGGCGCAGACGCTGTGGCAGGGCGCACTGGCGCATACGCGACCGGCATTGGATCAACTCGCCCAGCGGATCGAGCCGAAGGCCGGCTGGGACGACCTGAAACTGCCCGACAGCGAGAAGGCCCTGCTGCGCCAGATCGCCGACCAGGTTGCCCAGCGCACCACCGTCTACGACGACTGGGGTTTCCGCCAGCGGATGAATCGCGGGCTGTCGATCAGCGCGCTGTTCACCGGCGAAAGCGGCACCGGCAAGACCATGGCGGCGGAAGTGCTGGCGCAGGAACTCGGCCTGTCGCTGTACCGCATCGACCTGTCGGCGGTGGTCAGCAAGTACATCGGCGAGACCGAGAAGAACCTGCGCAAGCTGTTCGACGCGGCCGAGGGCGGCGGCGCGATCCTGTTCTTCGACGAGGCCGACGCGCTGTTCGGCAAGCGCAGCGAAGTGAAGGACAGCCACGACCGCTACGCCAACATCGAGGTGAACTACCTGCTGCAGCGGCTGGAGTCGTTCCGCGGGCTGGCGATCCTGGCCACCAACATGAAGGGCGCGCTGGACAGCGCGTTCCTGCGCCGGCTGCGCTTCGTCATCAACTTCCCGTTCCCCGGCACGGCCGAACGCCGCGCGATCTGGGCCTCGGTGTTCCCGGCGCAGGCGGCGGTGGGCGCGCTGGACTTCGACCGGCTGGCGCGGCTCCCGCTCACCGGCGGCAGCATCCAGGGCATCGCGCTCAACGCGGCATTCATGGCGGCCAAGGCTGGCGTGTCGATCGGCATGCCGCTGCTGCTGGATGCCGTGCGCACCGAATACCGCAAGCTGGACAAGCCGATCAACGAAGCGGACTTCCGCTGGCTGGAAAGCGCCGGAGGCAAACCGTGAACATCGAGCTTCACATAGAGCGGCTGGTGATCGACGAAGCCGCGCTAGGCGGCGAGCGCGCTGCCGGCGTGCGTGCCGCGATCGAGCGCGAACTGGCCCGGCGGCTGGCGCAACCCGGCGTCGTCGACGCGCTGCGCGGTCTCGGCGCCGTGGCCACGCTGCCGGCGGCGACGCTGCCGGCGGCCAGCCATCCGCACGAGCGCCTCGGCGTGCGCATCGCCACGGCGGTGCAGCACGGCCTCGGCATCACGCCCGCCGCGCGCGTCGCGGGCAAGGAGCATTGACATGAAAGCGATCCCCAAACCCCGTCCCGACGGCATCGTGCGTTTCGGCAAACGGAAGGCCAGACGCGACGACCGCAACCTGATGTTCGCCGCCTTGCTGAAGGCACCGCCCGCGCTGCCGGCCGAATACGACTTCGACGTGGTCCACCACGGCATCCCCACGCCGATGTTCGGCAACGACCAGTACGGCGACTGCGTGATCGCCGGCCGCGCGCACCAGACCCTGCGCTTCGAGAAGGCCGAGCAGAACAAGCTGATCGCGATCAGCGACAACGACGTGCTGCACGAATACTTCGGTGAAACCGGTGGAGCGGACAGCGGCCTGGTCGTGCTCGATTCGCTGAAGGAATGGCGCAGCAAGGGCTGGCTCGCGGCGAAGCGGCGCTACAGGATCAAGGCCTTCGCGCAGATCGACCAGGCCAGGCGCAACGAGGTCAAGCGCGCGGTGTTCATGGACATCGGCGTCGGCCTCGGCTTCAGCCTGCCCGATGCGGCGCTGACCCAGTTCTATGCCGGCAAGCCGTGGGCGGTGGTGAGCGGCAAGGCCGGCCAGCCGAATCCGCGCAACGGCCACTACGTCTACGTGCCCGGCTACACCCGGAGCGGCCCGGTCTGCGTCACCTGGGGCCGCAAGCAGCAGATGAGCTGGGCCTTCCTCGTCAAGTACTGCGACGAAGCCTACGCGGTCATCGACGCGATCGACACCGCGAAGAAGAAGCGCGGACTGGATGCGGGCAAGCTCGACGCCTTCCTCGCCGGGTTGCGCAATACGAAGCGGGCGGCGAAGAGCGCGGCTACGCGCACCGGAGGCGGACGTGGCTGAGCGCAGCGCCAGTATGGCGGCGGCGCAGGTGGCCCCGGCGGCCGCCTTCGTGCTGCAGCGGAAGTGCGGCTGTGGCCGGCATGTGCCGGGCGGCGGAACCTGCGCCGAATGCGCCCGCAAGCGCCATCCCTTGCAACGCAAGGCCGGGCCATCCCTCGCGTCCGGCGCCCAGGTACCGGACGCGGTGCTGGCCGTGTTGCGTTCGCCCGGAACGCCGCTCGATCCGGCCGCCCGCCAGTACATGGAGCCGCGGTTCGGCCGCGATTTCTCCGCGATACGCGTGCATGCCGACGACAGTGCGGCGGCTTCGGCCAGGGCCGTGGGCGCGCTGGCATACACCGTGGGGCAGCACATCGTGTTTGCCGAGGGGCAGCTCGCCCCGCGCTCCGCCGCGGGGCGCCACCTGCTGGCGCACGAGCTGACGCATACCATCCAGCAGGGCACGTCACCGGCGTCGTTGAGTCCCCGGCTCGCCGTCGGTGCAGTGGATTCGAGCGCCGAAATCGAGGCGGATCGCGTTGCCGACCGGGTGGTGACCGGTGCCGCCGTGCCAGCCGTACGCGCCGCGCCTTCCGCCGCCTTGCAGCGCAAGCCCGGGCCGACCCTGGTCGACGCGCCCGCTCCCACCGACGCGGAACCGGATTTCAAATCGCCGCAGATGCGAGGTGGCCGAGGGCGTGCTGCCAGCGTCGATGGCGGAAAGCGTGGCGATGACCAGGTCGTCATTCGCATCATCCGCTATCTGTGTGCCTGCGCCGGACGCAACGTCACGCGCACCAGGGCATCCGCGCAGCTGACTCCGAATCCTGGCGTGACGCTGGAGATCTGCAGCGGCAAGGTCACCGCGCGGGTTACTGGCGACATCGTTCCCAAGACTCTCACGACGGGTACGGCGAAAGTCGGCGTGGACGTCAACGTTGCCGACAAAGTGAATGTCGGAGTCCAGGGGCAGGTTCAGAACATCGGCAAAGAACCGCAGGCCGGCGGTTCGGCGGACCTCCGCATCAAGCTGCCCAACGGCGGCCAGATCGGCGGCAGCGGCGGAGTCCTGAAGGGGACGCAGACAGGGAAAGTGGACTTGCAGGCGGGGGCCGGCTACGAAATGCCGGGTGGCACCAGGATCGGCGTTCAAGTAACCGATACGCCGGGCGGTCCCTTCACGATCACCGGTGGCGTGGGCGGAAATCTTCCCGGCCAAACCGTCAGCGACCGGACCTGCCGCGAATGCCGCTGCCCGGTTTCCTACCAGTGCTACGAGGACATTCCACCGCGCGATGTCCAGGAGCCGGTCACCGTGGATGTCGTGCAGCGCGGCCGGTTGCGCTACTACTTCAGTCTGGACAGCGACCGCGACACGCTTGATCCGCAGTTGAAGGGAGAGTCGAAGCACACCCTCGATGAGGTAGCGCAGCAGGTCGCGGCGGGAAGCCAGGTCAATTCCATCAGTGGCTATGCCTCGCCGGAAGACAACCGCGAAAAGCCCGAGCCGAACCAGAAGCTCTCGCTGTCGCGCGCACGGCGCCTGCGCGACCTGCTGGCTCAACGGCTCGGCCCGCGCGTCCCGCTGCCGGCGCCGATGGCCGGTGGCGAACTGCTCGGGCGCGTGCCGACGATCGCGCCGGGCAGCAGCCTTGCCGACGCCCTGCGCGACGTGGGCTTCGGCGATGCGGAAGACGTCACCCAGTTCCTGGTCGGCGGCGACATCCCCAACCCCCGGCTTGCTGATCAGTTCCTTGGCCTGCTCGATCGCGTCACCGACCCGGGTGAGCGGTTGAAGCTGTTCGGCGTGGCCGCCGGTTCGCCGGCAGCGCCGAAGCTGCTGGCCGCGATCGAACAGTTCCGCAAGAACCGGGGCCGGGGGCGTCGCCCATGGGAAGGCATCTTCGGCTACCTGCGCTACGCGACGGTCGAACTCGGCACCACGCACAAGGAACAACGCATGGAGCAGCACCGGACCAGCGGCTCGCTCACCCCCATGAACGAGGCGGCCTGCAAGCCCTATTCGCGCCAAGCGGAGGACGTGGGCAAGTTCGGCCCGGCTGAGAGGGAGCCGGACAGGAATGCCGATTGTCCCCTGGGCGAACCACGCAACCAGCCGGAGACCGCAAAGCAATGCAACTACGACTGATCCTGCATGGGCCGGGCCGGCTGGACCGCTTGCCTGGCTGCGGCGGCCAGCCATGAGCACCTTCCCCGGCTCCCCGCGCATTCTCAAGGGCGGCATCGTGCTGATCGACGCGGCCAGCTCGGCGGTGTTGCGGGTGATCGCGCTGCAGTACAACCCCGATTCGCTCACGCGCTCGCTGCAGGTGCAGGCGGTCAGCGCGGATGGCGGCGATCGTTCAGAGGTGCTGCGCCTGAAGGGGCCGCCGGTGGAGACGCTGAAGCTGGAGGTGGAGATCGACGCCACCGACCAGCTGGAATTTCCGGAGCAGAACGGCGGGGTCACCCAGTCCGGCATCTTCGCCCAGCTGGCGGCACTGGAAACCATGGTCTACCCGAGCAGCGGGCAACTGCGCGCGAACGATGTGCTGGCGCAGATCGGCACGCTGGAGATCGTGCCGATGGAGACGCCGCTGGCGCTGTTCGTGTGGAGCAAGTCGCGCATCCTGCCGGTGCGCGTCACCGAGTTCGGCATCACCGAGGAAGCGTTCGACACGGCGCTGAACCCGATCCGCGCCAAGGTCAGCCTGGGCTTGCGCGTGCTGTCGGTGAACGACGTGCCCTCCGGGCACAAGGCCGCCAGCCTGTTCATGAGCTACCTGCAGCAGAAGGAGCGCCTGGCCGGCGGCGCGGGCGGCCAGCTGTCCGCGCTCGGCTTGAGCGGCGTGCCGTGAATACCCCGCGAACACATCGGAGAGCGACATGCGTATCGAGGAAATGATTGCCGCCGTACAGCAGGCCCTCGGCGTGGAGGTGGACGGCAAGGCCGGCCCGCAGACCTGGGGCGCGATCTACGCGCGGCTGGTGGACAAGAAGATCGATCAGATGAAGCCGGCCGAAGCCGTTTCGCCGGTGGACGGTCGCAGCGAGAAGGTGATCGCCACGCTGCTGCCGCAGGTGCGTCCGATTGCGCGCGCCCTGGTGCAGAAAGCCGCTGCCGCCGGGATCACCATCCGCGTGATCAGCGGCCTGCGCAGCTACGAGGAGCAGGCGGCGTTGTATGCGCAGGGGCGCACGGCGCCGGGGAAGAAGGTGACCAACGCGCGCGCCGGCTACTCCAACCACAACTTCGGCATCGCCTTCGACATCGGCGTGTTCGAGGGCAACCGCTACCTGCCGGAGTCGCCGAAGTACAAGGCCGTCGGCGCGCTGGGCATGGACCTGGGCCTGGAGTGGGGCGGCAACTGGAAAACCATCGTCGACCAGCCGCACTTCCAGTTGCGACCCGCCTGGGCGGCCGACGAAAGCGAGCAGCAGATGCTGGCCGAACTGCGATCGAGGAAGGATCGCGGCGAGGCGGTGTACGCCTGACATCACCGGAACGATCGACACGCCCGCGACGGAGCAGCTTCCATGACCTCGAACTTCCCGCCCACCAGCCGCTACGCGCTGACGCCCACCACGAGCCTCGTGCGCGCCGACGGCACCGCAGTGACGTACCTGAAGCGCCGCTTCGTGCCGCCGCCGGAAAACCTCGCCCTGCTGCAGTGGCATCGTGTGGTGCAGGGCGAGCGGCTGGACAACATCGCGGCGAAGTACCTGGGCGACCCCGAACAGTTCTGGCGGCTGTGCGACGCGAATCGCGCGCTGTGCCCGGAGGAACTGACCGCGACGATCGGGAAAAAGCTGCGCATCACCTTGCCCGAAGGCATCCCGGGGGTGCCGCATGCTTGAGGGCGTCCACCTGACGCTGTTGGTCGGGCCGGTGGTGCCGGTGCCGGTGCCGCAGCTCGTGCTGGACGCGCTCACCCGGATCGAGGTGAACGCGCCGGACGAAGCTGCCGGCGCGTTCACCCTGCAGTTCACGCTGAGCGTGCAGTCGCCGCTGCACACGCTGTTCCTGCTCTCGGGCGGCGGCGTGGTGCCGCTGCTGCGGGTGATCGTGGTGGTCACCGTGAACGGCATGCCGCAGGTGCTGATCGACGGCGTGGTGACCCGCACCGAAGTGGTGCCGGGCGCGGACCAGCGCCACACCACGCTGCAGGTCACCGGCGACGACCTCACCGCGGTGATGACCAAGCTGGAATTCTCCGGCCTGCCCGGCCTGCCGTATCCGGCGATGCCGGCCGAGGCGATCGTGGCGCTGCTGCTGGCGAAATACGCGTTCCTCGGCATCGTGCCGCTGGTGATCCCCAGCATCGCGATCGACGTGCCGATCCCGACCAATCGCATCCCGACCCAGCAGGGCAGCGACCTGGAATACATCCGCCTGCTGGCCGAGCGCGTCGGCTACGTGTTCTACCTCGAGCCCGGCCCGCTGCCCGGCATGAGCACCGCGTACTGGGGGCCGAAGATCAAGGTGGGCGTGCCGCAGCCGGCGCTGAACGCGGACATGGACGCGGCCAGCAACGTCGACGAGCTCAGTTTCAGCTACGACGGCAACGCGCGGCAGCTGCCGGTGGTCTACATCCAGAACGAGCAGACCAAGGTGCCGTTGCCGCTGCCGATCCCCGACATCGGCCCGCTCAATCCGCCGCTGGGCCTGATCGATCCGCCGCCGCAGCAGTTCCGCCCCTTGCCCGAGACCGCGAAGTATTCGCCGCAGCGCGCGCTGCTGCTGGGCATGGCCGAGGCGGCGAAATCCGCCGACACCGTCACCGGCCGTGGCAGCCTCGACGTGGTGCGCTACGGCCGCGTGCTGCAGCCGCGCCAGCTGGTCGGCGTGCGCGGCGTCGGCCCCGCGTTCGACGGCCTGCACTACGTCACCCAGGTGCGCCACACGATCCGCCGCGGCGAGTACCGGCAGAGCTTCCAGCTGTCGCGCAAGGGCCTGGTTTCCACCGTGCCGCTGGTGCCGGCATGAGGATCCCGTCATGAACCGGTTCTTCGGCAAGTACCGCGGCACGGTGGTCCAGAACGTGGACCCGGAACAGCGCGGGCGCATCCAGGTGATGGTGCCGGACGTGTCCGGGCTGATCCCGTCCAGCTGGGCGATGCCGTGCGTGCCGATCGCCGGCAAGCAGAGCGGCGTGTACGTGGTGCCGCAGATCGGCGCCGGCGTGTGGATCGAGTTCGAGCAGGGCGACCCGGATTATCCGGTCTGGGTCGGCGGCTTCTGGGGCAGCGCGGCGGAAGTGCCGGCGCTGGCGCTGGCCGGCAATCCGGCCAGTCCGAGCGTGGTGCTGCAGTCGGGCCTGCAGAACACCATCGCGATCAGCGACGTGCCGGGGCCGGCCGGCGGCATCCTGCTGAAGAGCGTCACCGGCGCGATGATCATGGTCAACGAGATCGGCATCACCATCTCCAACGGCCAGGGCGCCACCATCGTGCTGGCCGGGCCGACGGTGACGGTCAACAACGGCGCGCTGGTAGTGACCTAGGGAGATGCGCGATGCCGGGCTTCCTCATCCATGTCGGTGCCAGCGTGCTCTGCTCGCACGGCGGGCAGGCGCAGGCCACCGCACCGAATCCGCGCGTCACCGTCAGCGGCCAGCCCACGGTGACGATGCCGGCGCCGTGGCTGGTCGCCGGCTGCGCGCTGCCGCCGCCGACGGCGGCAAACGGGCCATGCGTCAGCGCGCAGTTCGTCACTGCCGCCACCCGCGTGACTTCCAACGGCCAGCCGCTGCTGCTCATCGACAGCCAGGCGATCTGCGCGCCGACCGGCACGCCGCTGCTGATCGTCGCCAGCCAGACGCGCGTCACCGCGATGTGAGGACGTCATCATGAACATGGATTACCCATTCCATTTCGACAACCGCGGCCGCAGCGCGGAAACCGGCGACGACGAACACGTGCGCGACATGATCGAGCAGCTGCTGTTCACCAGCCCCGGCGAACGCGTGAACCGGCCCGACTTCGGCAGCGGACTGCTGCAGCTGGTGTTCGCGCCGAACAGTCCGGAGCTGGCCGCCGCGCTGCAGTTCACCCTGCAGGCGGCGCTGCAGCGCTGGCTGGGCGACGTGATCGACGTGGGCAAGCTCGAAGTCAGCAGCGAGGACGCCGCCCTGCGCGTCGACCTCAGCTACACCGTGCGCGCCAGCGGCGACACGCGCAGCGACAGCTTCGTGCGGAGCCTGCCATGAACCGCGCGAACGCCCATGCGAGTCCCGGCACGATCGGCTGCGCGCCGCTGCCGGCCTGCGGCGTGCCGGCGCGGCGCGACAAGTTGCGGCTGGCCGGCACGCTCAACGGCATCGACTACGTCGAGGTGAGCGACGACGGCGTGAGCCTGTGCGTGCATTTGTTCGGCGAGATTCCGCAGGGCCTCGGCGTGGCCAACGTGCGGATCAGCGGCGGCGACCGTATCACCGGGCTGCGCGTGCTCAGCGTGAACCCCGAGCTGGAACCGGAGCTGCACGACGATGCCTGCCTGCGCGTGGTGCTCGATCGCGAAGGCGACCATACCGCGTACTGCCTGTGCCTGGTGGATGCGGCCTCGGGCAACGACCCGGCGAGCTGGCAGGCCTATCCCGGCTTCGATCCGCGCTACGCCTGCGTCACGCTGCACTTCCGCCTGGACTGCGCGAAGACGCTGGATTGCGCGGACGAGGCGCCGTGCGTGTCGCCACCGTCGCCCGCGCCGGAGATCAACTACCTGGCGAAGGACTATGCCAGCTTCCGCCAGCTGTTCCTCGACCGCCTCGCACTGGACCTGCCGGCATGGCAGGAGCGCCACGTGCCGGACCTCGGCATCGCGCTGGTGGAGACGCTGGCATACACCGCCGACTACCTCAGCTACTACCAGGACGCGGTCGCCACCGAGGCCTACCTGGGCACCGCACGCAAGCGCATCTCGGTGCGCCGGCATGCGCGGCTGGTCGACTACCGCATGCACGAAGGCTGCAATGCGCGCGCCTTCGTCACGCTGGCATCGAGCAACGACCTGAGCCTCGAGCTGGACAACCTGCTGTTGCTGGTGCCGCCGCCCGGGCAGGGCCATCCGCAACCCGGCGTGATCGACGTGGCCCAGCTCGACGCGGCGCGCGCGCAGGGTGCGCTGATCTACGAGCCGATGCCGCTGGACGGCATGGCCACGTTCGACGTGGTCGCCGCGCACAGCGCGATCCGGCTGCACAGCTGGGGCGACGAGCTGTGCTGCCTGCCACGCGGCAGCACACGGGCGACCCTGATCGACACGCCGCCATCGACGCTGCCGGCAGCGACGGACGCCGTCGCGGCCACGGTGCTGCAACGTGCGCTGAAACTCGTGGCTGGCGACCTGCTGATCTTCGAGGAAGTGCGGGGACCGCAGACCGGCAACCCGGCCGATGCCGATCCCGCACACCGGCACGCGGTACGCCTCACGGACGTCCGGACGTCCGTCGATCCGCTCGACGGAACGTTGCTGCTGGAGGTGGCGTGGGATGCCTGCGACGCGCTGCCATTCGACCTGTGCCTGTCGGTGCGCACGCCGGCGCCGGACTGCGCCTGGCTGCACGACGTCAGCCTGGCGTGCGGCAATGTGCTGCTGGTCGACCACGGCGAACACGTGCGCGGCCAGTGCACGTCCACCGCGATCTGCATGCCGACCGGCAGCGACGGCGATTACCCCGGGCTGACCGCCGCGCTCGCCGCGATGCCGGATGCCTGCACGCGCTGCGGCACGCTGGTGGAGGATTGCTGGCTGGTGCCGGGCGGCACGCACTACGGCTGCTGCCGCTGCGACGGCGCGGTGCAGGACGTGCGCCGCCCGCCCGTCGACACCGGCCACGTATTGCCGGATACGCCGCTGACCTGGGCCGAACCATTGCCGCCGCATGCGCCGGTGTGTCGGCTGCTGGCGCGCGACCCGCGCCAGGCGCTGCCTCAGTTGAGCGTATACGGCGGAGCGCTGGCCGACGTGCTGGTCGCCGGCACGCCCGATCCGCGCTGGCAGTGGCAGCCGCGCCAGGACCTGCTGGAGAGCGGTCCGGACGATCGCCACTTCGTGGTCGAGATCGACGACGACGGCGCCGCCCACCTGCGCTTCGGCGACGGCGTGCTGGGCGCGCAGCCGCAGGCCGGCGACTTCTTCCGCGCCGCCTCGCGCATCGGCAACGGCCCGGCCGGCAACGCGGGGCGCGACAGCATCGTGTGGCTGGCGCTGAAGTCGGGCGTGCTGTCCGCCGACCTGGTGCCGCGCAACCCGTTGCCGGCCAGCGGCGGCACCGCGCCGGAGAGCCTGGCCGAGGTGAAGCTGTATGCGCCCGGCGCATTCCGCGCCAAATCACTCCGCGCAGTCGTCGCCGACGACTACGCGAGGTTCGCCGCGCAGGCGCCGGAGCTGCAGGGCGCCGCCGCCGCGCTGGAGTGGAGCGGCAGCTGGTACGCCGCCGACGTGATGGTTGACCCGCTCGGCCGCGAGAACCTGCCGGCCGGGCTGGCGCGGCGGATCAGGGCGCAACTGGAGCGCTATCGCCGCATCGGGCACGACGTCGAGGTGCATGCGGCCTGCTACGTGCCGCTGCGCATCGCGTTGTTCGTCTGCGTGCTGCCGGACTTCCTCGTCGCCCACGTCGAGGCCGAGCTGCGCGACCGCTTTGGTTCGGGCCTGCGCCGTGACGGCACGCCCGGTTTCTTCCATCCGGACCGGCTGAAGCTGGGTGCGCCGGTGTTCGCCAGCGCCCTGCTGGCCGAGGCGCAGTCGATCACCGGCGTGGCCCACGTCGAAGTGTCGTGCCTGGCGCGCGCCGACGACCCGACCGAGGGCGTGCCCGACGACGGCGTATTGCACCTGGCCGCGCGCGAAATCGCCCAGCTCGACAACGACCCGGATCATCCCGACCACGGCAGCATCAGCTTCAACATGGGAGGTGGCCGATGAGCTGCTGTAGCGCCTGTGGCAAACACGCCTGCGCCTGCGGTTGCGGCGCGACCGCCGGCACGCCGTTGTCGTTGACCAACCGGCCGGGGCTCAACAGCCTCGCGTATCGCGTCGGCACCTATGCCGACTTCCGCGCCACCATGCAAGCCGACTTGAGCGATGCCGCACTGCCGGCGCTGGCCGGGCTGCGCACGCGCGAGCAGGACGATCCGGCGATGGCGCTGCTCGACGCGTGGGCGGTCGGCGCCGACGTGCTCACGTTCTACCAGGAACGCATCGCCAACGAAGGCTACCTGCGCACCGCCACCGAACGCCGCTCGGTGCTGGAGCTGGCGCGGCTGGTCGACTACCGCCTGCGCCCCGGCGTCGCCGCCAGCGTGTACCTCGCCTACACGGTGGAGAAGGATTCGCCGCCGGTGACGATTGCCGCCGGCGCACGCGCGCAGTCGGTGCCCGCGCCGGGCGAGCAGATGCAGACGTTCGAGACCGCCGAGCCGCTGGATGCGCGCCACGAATGGAACGCGCTGCAGCCGCGACTGACCCGGCCGCAGAACATCACGCTCGACAACGTCGCCGGCCTCGGCGAGCTGTGGATCGCGAGCACCGCCAGCAACCTCAAGCCGAACGATCGCCTGCTGTTCCTGTTCGGCGACCTCGCCACCGGCGTGCAGGCGATCCGCCTGGTGCGGTCGGTCGAGGTGCAGCAGCAGAGCGGGCGCAGCAAGGTGTCGTTGCAGCCGGTCGACGCGGCGACGGTGCAGATCGTGGCGGCGGCGAACCAGGCGATCGCCGCGTTGAACGCGTCGGCCGCCGGGCCCCATCGCGAAAGATGGCTGGAAGGCATCGAGTCCGCGCGCAGGGATCTGCTGCTGGGCGGCGACAACGGCGGCAGCTTCGACGCGCTGATGAGTCGCCGGCTGGATGGCATTCCCGCCGGGCCGCCGGCCGTCGACGATTTCAAGAACGCGGTGGATGCGGCGTTCGGCACGGCTCCGCCGTCCGCCGTGTCGCCGGGCGGCTTCGGCGCGCTGTTCGGCGCGCTGACGCTCACGCCGACCCTGCAGCCGGCCAGCCGTTTCCGCCTGCAACGCAACGTCGCCAGCGCGCTGGGCAAGGCCAGCGACGTGCGCCCGCAGCTGCTGCTGAATTTCGAGGCGCGGCTGGCCGACAACTTCTACCGCGCCTGGACCAGCGTGCCGCAGGGCGAGCCTTCGCCGGCACTGAGCGGTGTCCATGCACTGCGCGTGTCCGCACCGCTGTTCGGCTACAACGCGCCGCAAAGCATCTCCATCACGCAGACGCCCGATGGTCATGGCGGTTCGACCTCGAAGGTCGCCACCACCGAGCTTTCGCTGGACGAGGATCCGAATGTCGTGCGCCTGGACAATGGCTACGACGGTGTGATGGCGGGCAGTTACCTGGTCATCCAACCGTCTGGCGACGTTCCCACGGTGGCGCGGGTGAAGAGCGTGCAGGTTCATCCGCAGCTGAGCTACGGCATCAGCGGCAAGACCACCGAGATCACGCTCGATGATCCGTCGGCGGATGGCGACTCGGTGGTGTGGCAGGTACCCAGCATGACGGCCTTGCGCAGCACGCAGGTGCATGCGCAGAGCGAACCGTTGTCGCTGGCCGAGCTGACCATCGCCGACACGGTCGGCCGGGTTGCCGATGACAGCGCATCGCGCACGACCAGGGACAACGCCACCCGGCTCACCCTCGACACCGCCGTCGACGGCCTCAAGGCCGGGCGCTGGGTGATCGTCGAGGGCCGGCGCAGCGACGTGCCGGGTACCGATGCGGTGACCGCCGCCGAGCTGGTGATGCTGGCCGCGGTGGAGCAGGGCGTGGACGCGAACCTGCCCGGCGACACGGTGCACAGCACCCTGGTGTTCGCCAACCAGGGCCTGGCATACAGCTACGTGCGCGACAGCGTGACGGTGCGCGCCAACGTGGTGCGCGCCACCCATGGCGAGACGCGCAACGAGGTGCTCGGCAGCGGCAATGGCGCGTTGTCGATGCAGGCCTTCGTGCTGAAGCAGTCGCCGCTGACGTACGTTTCCGCCGCCACCGTCGACGGCGTGCAGAGCACGCTCACGCTGCGCGTCAACGGCATGCAGTGGCACGAGACGCGCAACCTCGCCTTCGCCGGCGCGGCCGAGCGCCACTTCGTCACCGCCATCGACGACGGCGGCAAGACCACCGTGCAGTTCGGCGACGGCACGCACGGCGCGCGGTTGCCTACCGGCATCGAGAACATCGTCGCCACCTACCGCAACGGCATCGGCACGCCGGGCAACGTGCGCGCGCAGCAGGTCAGCCTGCTGGCGACGCGGCCGCTCGGCGTCAAGGACGTGATCAACCCGTTGCGTGCCTCCGGCGGCGCCGACGCGGAGACACGCGACCAGGCGCGCCGCAACGTGCCGCTGGCAGTGCTGGCGCTGGACCGGCTGGTCTCGGTGCCGGACTACGCCGACTTCGCGCGCACGTTCGGCGGCGTCGGCAAGGCGGCGGCGGTCAAGCTCGGCCACCGGGTGCAGGTGACCATCGCCGGTGCCGCCGATGCGCCGATCGACCCGAGCTCCGACCTCTACCGCAACCTGCTGCAGGCACTGCAGCGCTACGGCGATCCGTCGCTGTCGGTGCGCCTGGACATGCGCGAGCTGCTGGCGCTGACCGTGAGCGCGAAGGTGGGGCTGTTGCCGGACTTCGCATGGGAATCGGTCGAGCCGGCCGTGCGCGCGGCGCTGCTGGACGCGTTCGGCTTCGAGCGGCGCGCGCTGGCGCAGAGCGTCTATCTCAGCGAACTGGTCGCCTGCATGCAGGCGGTGCGCGGCGTGGCCTGGGTCGACGTGGACGCGTTCGGCAGCCTCGACGAGGCGTCCCTGCTGGCCGGCTTCGGCGCCGGCGACAACGGCAAGCAGGGCGATGGCGCCGCGTTGATGACCCACGTCACCGCCGCGACCGCCACGACGGTGTCGCCGCGCGTGCCGGTGCTGCCCGCCCGCTACGACGACACCGGCACGCTGCGCCCGGCGCAGCTCGCCTACCTGCCGCCGAACGTCCCCGACACCTTGCTGCTGCAGGAGGCCATGCCATGACTGTGCGCCCGGATCGGCTGTACGACCTGCTGCCGGTGGTCTATCGCATGCGCGATGCGGAGCAGGGCTGGCCGCTGCGCGACTTCCTGCGCGTGCTGGCCAGCCAGGCCGATGTGCTCGAGCAGGACATCGCCCGGCTGTACGACAACTGGTTCATCGAGACCTGCGACGACTGGGTGGTGCCGTATATCGGCGACCTGCTCGGTTACAGCTTGTTGCCGGAAGCGGCCACGCTGGGCGAGGACGGGCGCCGCGACGCCAGCCTCGGCCGCATGCTGGCGCCGCGCGCCGACGTGGCGAACACGATCGACGCGCGGCGGCGCAAGGGCACGCTGTCGCTGCTGGAAGACCTGTCCCGCGACGCGGCGGGCTGGCCGGCGCGCGCGGTGGAGTTCTACCGCCGGCTCGGCTGGATGCAGCACCTCGATCATCAACATCCGCACCGCGGCGGCATGGCCGACCTGCGCGATCCCGGGCGGCTGCAGCGACTCGGCTGGGCGAACGGCGCGTTCGATCCGTTCGCGCACAGCGTCGACCTGCGGCGCATGGGCAGCCGGCATCGGCGCGGCCGCCACAACATCCCGGCGGTCGGCGTGTTCGCCTGCCGCCTGCGCAGCTACCCGGTGAGCTGCACGCCGGCGTACTGCATCGAGGAGCGTGGCCCGCAGTGCTTCAGCTTCAGCGTGCTCGGCAACGACACGCCGCTGTTCCAGCGCCCGATGGCGGAAACCGAACCCACCCACATCGCCGACGAGCGCAACCTGCCGCTGCCGTTGCGCCGCTGGCGTTTCGCCGAGCGCGGGCCGCTGGCCGACTACGCCAGCGTGGCGGCCAAACTCTATGGCGACGGCCGCAGCGTGCAGGTGTGGGCGCCGGACTGGCCGGCGAAGGGGCAGGGAGTGCCGGTGCCGCGCGAGCTGCTGGTGCCGGCGGATCTGTCCGGCTGGCGCGGGCAGGTCAAGCGCGGGCGCGTGGCAGTCGACCCCGAGCGCGGCCGCCTGCTGTTCCCGGCCAACCAGCGGCCGAAGCGCGGCGTGTGGGTGAGCTACCAGTACGGCTTCGCCGCCGACCTCGGCGGCGGCGAATACGCGCGGCTCACGCCGGAGCTGGAAGGTGCCACGCGCTACGTGGTGCATGCCGCCTTGCCGGATCACGCGGCGAGCGTCGGCTGGCCGACCGGCCACTTCGGCAGCATCGCCGACGCACTGGCGGCGTGGGCGCAGGCCAAGGCGGCCACGCCGGCGTTGCGCGCACTGGTGATCGAGCTGGCCGAAAGTGGCGTGTACGAGGGCAGCATCGACTTGCAGCTCGATGCGGGCGAGGCGATCCAGCTGCGCGCCGCCGAGCGCACGCGGCCGGTGCTGCGCCTGCTCGACGTGCGTGCCAGCCAGCCGGACGCGCTCAGCGTCAGCGGCCGCGCCGGCAGCCGCGTGCTGCTGGACGGCTTGCTGATCGTGGGTCGCGGCATCGAGGTGCACGGGCCGGGCGACGAGGCCGCCGCAGACGACGACCTGTGCGAGCTGCTGATCCGCCACTGCACGCTGGTGCCGGGCTGGGCGCTGCACTGCGACTGCGACCCGAAGCGCCCGGGCGAGCCCAGCGTCACGCTCGATGGCACGCGCGCGGCGCTGCGTGTCGAGCACAGCATCCTCGGCGCGATCATGGTGATCAGCCCCGAGCGCCGCGGCGAGCCGCCGCCGCTGGAACTGTGCGACAGCATCCTCGACGCCACCGGCATGGAGCGCGTGGCGCTGGGTGCGCCGGACGAGGTGGTGGCGTACGTCGAGGCCGGCTTCCGCCGCTGCACGGTGATCGGCGAAGTGCAGGCGCATGGCATCGCGCTGGCCGAGGACTCGATCTTCGCCGGTCCGCTGCGCGTGCTGCGCCGGCAGCAGGGCTGCGTGCGCTTCTGCTACGTGGCGGGCGGTTCGCGCACGCCGCGTCGCTTCCACTGCCAGCCCGACCTGGCGCTGGCCGCGGTGGCACCGGAGCAGCGCGAGCACGAACGGCTGCGCGTGGTGCCGCAGTTCCGCAGCCGGCGCTACGGCACGCCGCACTACCTGCGCCTGGCCGACGGCTGCTGCGCGGAGATCCGCCGCGGCGCGTCCGACCGTTCGGCGATGGGCGTCTGGCACGACCTGTACGAACCGCAGCGCGAGGCGAACCTCGCGGCGCGGCTGACCGAATACGTTCCGGCGGGCACGGACGCCGGCATTCTTTTCGCGAATTAGGAGATCGACCATGAAAGGCGACTTCGCACGCGTCAGCTTCGACCCGACCCTGCATTACAGCCAGGTGTTCCAGCAGCAGGGACGCGTGCTGCTGGAGGCGGACTGGAACGAACAGGCGCACATCCAGCTGCACCTGCTGCGCAGCCTGGCGCGCGACCTGGTCGGCCCGTGCTGGGCCGCCGGCAGCGGCTTCGGCATCACCGCCAGCACCACCAACGCCGACGGCAGCAGCAAGCCGTTGCCGCTGACCGACTGGCAGCTGGCGCCGGGGCATTTCTACGTCGACGGCATCCTGTGCGTGAACGAGGCCGCGTGCACGCTGGCGCAGCAACCGAACGCGCCGACCCCCGACTATGGTGTGGCCGACGGCAAGAGCGGTTTCGAGAATCCACCGGCGGGTTTTGCGCTGTGGCTGGACGTGTGGGAGCGGCACCTGTGCGCGCTGGAGGCGCCGGGCATCGCCGACGTGGCGCTGGACGGCGTCGACACCGCCTCGCGCGCGCAGGTGGTATGGCAGCTGCGCCTGCTCGACCAGCCGCGGGCGCAGCAGCAGCTCGACGACGTCACCGCGGCACTGAAGACGCGCCAGCAGGCCGCCGGCAGTTCTGCCGACGCCGCTGCGATCAAGCAGCAGCTCGCCGAGGTTGCGCAGTTGCGCAAGGGTCTCGACGGCGGCAACCAGACCAACGCCTCGCCCTGCGCGTTGCTGCGCCAGCTGCTCGGCGCGCGTGCGGCGTACGCGTTGCCGCGATTGCGCGCGGAGCTGGCTCCGCAGGAGTCCGACGACGATCCCTGCGTGATCGCCGCCGACGCGCGCTACCGCGGCTGCGAGAACCAGCTGTACCGGGTCGAGATCCATCAGGGTGGGCCGGCCGGCACGGCCAGCTTCAAGTGGTCGCGCGAGAACGGCTCGGTGGTGTTTCCGGTCATGCGCAGCGACCTCGGCGCGGCGGCCGATGACGGCAGTGCGCCGCTCACGGTGACGCTGGCCCGGCTCGGTCGCGATGCCCGGCTCGGGCTGGCGGCGAACGACTGGGTGGAACTGGTCGACGACCGCTACACGCTGGGGCAGCGCGCGTATCCGCTGCTGCAGGTGATCGCGATCGACCTGGCAAGCTGCAGCGTCACCCTGAACGTGCCGAAGAACACCACGCCGTGGCCGCTGGACGACGACCCGCGCCGGCATCCGCTGCTGCGCCGCTGGGACCAGCGCGAGGCGGTGAATGCGCAAGGTGTGCTGGCCGTGGCCGAAGGCGCGCCGATCGCGCTGGAGGACGGCATCCAGGTCAGCTTCGAACCGGGCGGGTTGTATGCCACCGGCGACTACTGGCTGATTCCCGCGCGGGTGGCCGGCAACGGCCAGCTCGACTGGCCGATGACGGGTACGGCGCCCGCCGCGCTGCCGCCGCGCGGATTGCATCACCACGCGGTGCTTGGCGTCAGCGGCGACAACGGCGGCTACGACGAATGCTGCTGCCGCTTCGACAGCCTGTGCGAGTTGCTGCGTGCCTCGACCAAGGCCACGCCCGGCACGACCACGCACAAGTTGTCCGCCGCGCCCACGGCCGGCGCGGCCAAGTCCACGGTGGCGGGTGGTGCCAGGCGCAAGCGAACCCGCAAGCCGGTGAAACCCGCCGGCCCGGCCTGAGCATCGTCGTGCCGACGTCTTTTCCGCCCGAGAACATCAACGAGGAAACGGCCCCATGGATCCGCTGACCGCCCCCTACTTCCCGATCATCTACGTCCGCGGCTACGCGATGACGGCGAACGAGATCGCCGACACCGTCGCCACGCCGTACATGGGCTTCAATCTCGGCTCCACCAGGGTGCGCCAGGCCTGGGACGGCACCGTGCGGCGCCACGTGTTCGAATCGCCGCTGGTGCGGCTGATGAAGGACTACGGCTACCGCGACACCTACACCGATGGCAGCGAGATCGACGGCGCGCTGCCGGCGCGCAGCGTGGTGATCTACCGTTACTACGAAACGGCCGATACCGACCTTGGCGATGGCAAGGTACTGTCGATCGTCGAGGCCGCCACCGGCCTGCGCGACCTGATCCGCAAGCTGCGCGACCAGGTTTGCGGCGCCGACGCGGCGCGGAAGAAGGCATTCCGCGTATACCTGGTCGCCCATTCGATGGGTGGACTGGTATGCCGCAGCTTCCTGCAGAACGACAAGATCAGCACCGGCGCCGACCGTGCCATGGTGGACAAGGTGTTCACCTACGCCACCCCGCACAACGGCATCGAGATGGCCGGCTTCAACGTGCCGGCGGTGCTCGGCCTGTGGGACATGAACAACTTCAACCGCAAGACCATGGCCGGCTACCTCGGCCTGAAGGGCACGCCGGAGCGCGTGGACACGCTGGACGGCAAGTTCGATCCGCAGCAGTTTTTCTGCTTTGTCGGCACCAATCACCGCGACTACGAAGCCGCGCTCGGCGTGTCGCGCAAGCTGGCCGGCGAGATGAGCGACGGCCTGGTGAAGATCGAGAACGCCACCGTGAGCGGCGCGCCGCGCGCGTTCGCCTACCGCAGCCACAGCGGCGTGTACGGCGTGGTCAATTCCGAGGAGGGCTACCAGAACCTGGTGCGCTTCCTGTTCGGCGACATGCGCGTGGACGGCACGCTGGAGGTCGACGCGCTGCCGCTGCCGGCCTCGGTGCAGAAAGCCAAGGACGACGGCAAGCAGGTGCGCGCCTCGTACTATTTCGAGGCCACCGTGGCGCCGCGCGGCACCAACAGCTACCGCCTGACCGAGCGCCGCCGCGACACCTTCAGCGCGGTGCTGCGCAGCTTCGACGAACTGCTGCGCCCGGCCAACGCCGGGCTGGACGCACCGCGCTCGCCGGTGCTGTTCTCGGCCTTCCTCGACACCAGCAAGATCACCTCCGGCAAGACCGTCGTGTTCAGCGTGGAGCTGACCGTGTCGACCACCGGCTACACCATCGACAACAAACTGTGGCTGGACAAGCACGTCGAAGGCGAATACCTGTTCCGCGACACGCTGGTGGTGCGTGCCACGCAGACCGACGAAGGCTGGAACCTGCGCTACCTGCTCGTCGACGAGCAGTCCAGCGAGAGCCTGGGCACCCTGGTCGAGCCGCAGGGCGACGGGGGTTACCTCATTCCGCTGTCGTCGCAGAAAGGCTTCCAGGGGCGATTGCGCCTGGCGGTGTCGATGACGCGCGGAAAGGCATAGCCGCCGCCATGCAGCCCGGCTGCCGCCGGTGCGGGCGGCGGCAGCACGTACACTACGCGCATGAACGATTCCGCCGCCGCCTCGCCGTGGCACGTCAGCGTCGCGCCCATGATGGATTGGACCGACCGCCACTGCCGCTACTTCCACCGGCTGCTGTCGCCGCGCGCGCGGCTGTACACCGAGATGGTGACCAGCGCCGCGCTGGTGCGCGGCAAGCAGCTGCGCCTGCTCGAACACAGCCAGCAGGAACATCCGCTGGCGTTGCAGCTGGGCGGCAGCGAGCCGCAGGAACTGGCACAGGCGGCGCGCTTCGGCGCGGAGGCCGGCTACGACGAGATCAACCTCAACGTCGGTTGCCCCTCCGACCGGGTGCAGTCGGGCCGCTTCGGCGCCTGCCTGATGCGCGAACCGGCCCTGGTCGGCGAGTGCGTGAAGGCGATGCGCGATGCGGTCGAGGTGCCGGTGACGGTGAAGTGCCGCATCGGCGTGGACGACCAGGATGACTACGCAGGCCTGCAGCACTTCACCGAGACCATGCTTGAGGCGGGCGTGCGCGTGCTGGTGGTGCACGCGCGCAAGGCCTGGCTCAAGGGCCTGTCGCCGAAGGAGAACCGCGAGATCCCGCCGCTGGACTACGAGCGCGTGTACCGGCTCAAGCGCGAGTTTCCCGAGCTCGTGGTGGTGGTCAACGGGGGCATCACCACGGTCGAGCAGGTGCGTACCCACCTGGCCCGGCTGGATGGGGTGATGCTGGGCCGTGCGGCATACCACGATCCGTACCTGCTGGCACAGATCGAGCACGCGCTGCATGGCGAGCCGCTGCCTACCCGGGAAAGCGTGCTGCAGCGCCTGCGGCCCTACATCGAGGCCGAGCTGGCGCGCGGCACCGCGTTCAAGCACATCAGCCGCCACCTGCTGGGCCTTTACCAGGGCGAGCCTGGCGCACGCGCATTCCGCCGCGCGCTCAGCGAGGGCGCGCATCTGCCCGGGGCAGGCTGGGCATTGCTCCAGCAGGCCATGGCGCCGTGCGCGGCGGCAGCGTGACAGGCGCGCCCCGTCCGGCCAGTATTCAGGCCTGACCTCTTAGGCTGGGCGTTCGCTCAACGCCGGACAGGATATTCACGCATGATCAGGTACAAGAGCATGCTGCTGGCAGCCCTGATCCCGTTCGGGGGCGTGGCGGCGGCGCAGACGGGCAAGCCGGCGGTGACGCTGGATCAGGCGGTGCTCCAGGTGCAGCAGGAAACCGGCGGCAAGGTATTGTCGGCGGAGTCGCGCGGGGTCGGCCGCCGGATGGAGTACCGCATCAAGGTGCTCACCCCGAACGGCCATGTGAAGGTGATGGCGATTTCCTCCGAAGCGAGCAAGAATCCGGGGTCGGCCCAGTCGACCAAGAACCCGCCCGGGCGGAATGCGGGCAGCAAGGAGAAACATTGATATGCGCATCCTGTTGGTGGAAGACGAGGCGCCGTTGCGCGAGACGCTGGCAGCCCGGCTGAAACGCGACGGCTTTGCCGTCGATGCGGCGCAGGACGGCGAAGAGGGCATCTATCTCGGCCGCGAGGTGCCATTCGACCTGGCCATCATCGACCTTGGCCTGCCCAAGATGTCGGGCATGGACCTGGTCAAGGCGTTGCGCGAGGCGGGCCAGCGCTACCCGATCCTGATCCTCACCGCGCGCGGCAGCTGGCAGGACAAGGTCGAGGGGCTGAAGTACGGCGCCGACGACTACCTGGTCAAGCCGTTCCACGTCGAGGAGCTGCTGGCGCGCATCAACGCGCTGGTGCGCCGGGCCAGCGGCTGGTCCAAGCCGATCCTGGCCTGCGGGGTGATCAAGCTCGACACCACCGCGCAGACGGTGACGGTGGAGGGCAAGCTGGTCGACCTCACCAGCTACGAGTACAAGGTGCTCGAATACCTGATGCTGCACGCGGGCGAACTGGTCTCCAAGGCCGACCTCACCGAGCACATCTACCAGCAGGATTTCGACCGCGACTCCAACGTGCTGGAAGTCTTCATCGGCCGCCTGCGCCGCAAGCTCGATCCGGAAGGCACCCTGAAACCCATCGAGACGGTACGTGGACGCGGATACCGCTTTGCCATCCCGCGCACCGACGGCGACGACGAATGAGCCATCGCCCGCGCGCCGCCCGCTGTCGCTGGCGGCGCGCGCGGCGATCGCCACCGGATTCGTGCTGGCCGGCTTCCTCGGCCTGGTCGGCCTGACCCTGTCGCAGGCGAACAAGGAGCGTGCGCTGAGCGCGCTGCACGACCGCCTGCAGAACTTCGCAATCGCCTACATCACCAACTTCGACGTCAACCGCTACGGCCGCATCCTGTCGCCGGACACCTCGCCGGATCCGAATTTCTCGCGCCCGGGTTCCGGCCTCTACGCGGTGGCGGTGGGCGACAAGGACTTCCGCTGGGAGTCACCCTCCGCGATCGGCCGTGACTTCAGTTTCCTGGTGCCGCTGGAGCCGGGCGCCAGCCGCTTCGTCGGCCCGATCGACACGCGCATGGGTCGCCTCTACTACTACAGCTACGGCGTGGCCTGGGACACCGAGGCGGGCAAGTCGGTGCGCTTCACCGTGATGGTGGCGCAGACCGAGGATCAGCTCGAGGGCGGCAACATGGCCTACCGGCGCGCGCTGGTGATCTGGCTGTCGATCCTGGGCGTGATGCTGATGGTGCTCCAGCTATTGCTGCTGCGCTGGAGCCTCACCCCGCTGCGCAAGGTGGCCAGCGACATGAGCCGGGTCGAGCGCGGCGACAGCGAGCAGTTGGACAGCCAGTACCCGCTGGAACTGACCGGCCTGACCGAGCGCATCAACGCCTTCATCACCAACGAGCGCGAGCAGCGCACGCGCTACCGGCACACGCTGGCGGATCTCGCGCACAGCCTGAAGACGCCGCTGGCGGTAATCCGCTCGCAACTGGAATCCACCACCGGCGAGGTGCTGGCCGGGCGCAGCACGGCGGTGCTCGATCAGGTGCGCCGGATGGACGAACTGGTCGCCTATCAACTGGCCCGCGCGGCCACCTCTGGCCGGCAGACTTTCGCCAGCGCGGTGCCGATCGCGGGCGCGGCCGAGGATCTGGTGCAGGGTCTGGAGAAGGTCTACGCGGCCAAGAACGTGTTGTGCGAGTTCGACATCGGCGAGGGCGCGGCGTTCTACGGCGAGCAGGGCGACCTGCTCGAACTGCTCGGCAACCTGCTGGAGAATGCCTTCAAGTGGGCCTCCCACCGCGTGTTGCTGGAGGTCAAGGCGCAACCGGAGCACGGGCGCAAGCGGCCGGGCCTCTACATCAGCGTGGAAGATGACGGCCCCGGCATCGCCGAGGACAAGATCGAGAAAGTCCTGCAGCGCGGCGTGCGCGGCGACGAGCGCGTGCAGGGCCACGGCATCGGCCTGTCGATCGTGCAGGACATCGTGCACGCCTACCAGGGCGAACTGGTGGTCGATCGTTCGCCGGAACTGGGCGGCGCACGCTTCAGCGTGCGGCTGGCGGCGAGCTGATCCTGCTCAGCGGCGACAGCCGCCGCACGGCTCCTCGCCGTCGGCGGGCGAGGGGCCGTAGAACGCGTGCAGCAGTTCGGCCACCGCCGGCTCGGTTTCGCGCAATACGGCTGGCTGCGAGTAGTGCAGCTCGCTGACCACGGCGAAATACTCGCCGGCGCTTTCGGTCGCGTAGTGGTCGATCGGCGCGTGGCCGGGGCCGGCGGCCAGCAGGCGGTCGTAGGCGCGCTGGAACTCCCCGATCCAGCGCCGCCGCGGAATCTCGCGCAATGGCGGCACGCCGTCGGGCGGGCCGTCGAGCATGTCCAGCTTGTGGGCCATCTCGTGCACGACCACGTTGTAGCCGTCCCACGGCTGCTCCAGGTCCAGTTGCACGTCGGCCAGGGACAGCACCAGCGGGCCATGCTCCCAGGCCTCGCCGATCAGCACCTCGTCGCTCTCGGTGACCACGCCGGTGTGGTCGTCATGGTGGCTGCGGCGCACCTTGAACTCGCCCGGGTAGATCAGCACGTCGCGCCAGCCGCGCAGGCTGGTCGCACCCTGCTGCAGTGCCGGCAGGCAGGCCTGCATGGCAATCAGCAATCGCCAGTAGTCGTCCAGTACCGCGCCGGCCAGCGCGTGAAAGCGCTTGCGCGCCAGGAAGATGCCGGCGAGCTGGCGCAGTTGCAGTTGTCGCGCGGGGTCCAGCCGACGCGCCAGCGGACAGGCCGCCAGGGCGCGCCGCCACAGCGGGTCGGCGATCGGTGCAGGTTCAAAGTGTGCCCGCAGGGATGTCCACCAACGGCGCGGCATGCCGCCGAACGCTTACTGGATCGACCCAGGCAGCAGCGATTGCCAACCCAGATGTGGCCGGGGCGCAGGGGCCGGTGCCGGCGAAGCCGCGCCGGAACGGTCGTTGCTGCTGCGCACGGCGCCGCTGGTGCTGCTGCTGCCGGGGCTGCTGTTCTCGCGGTTCATGCCCAGCACGTCGCCGGCGATGCCGTCTTCGCTATCGTGCGATGACGCGTTGCTTGCGGTTGGGCTGCCGCTGTCCACGCCCTGGCTATCGAGGCTGGCCGCTGCTGTCGCGCCGGCGAAGGCGAGGCACAGGATGCAAGCGATGATCCGGTGGGTGGCGCGCATGGCAGTGAAACTCCCCAGGCCGCAAGCGAAGAATCCGATCGTCGCAGAAACCGGGCGCTGCTGCCAGTGCAAGCGGCGGGCGCGCGTGCCGCAGTGCAGCGTGCGGCAGGCTAGAATGATTCGATGGTTCTTTTCTCCACCGTTCCCCTGCCTCGCGCTGCCCCCACGGCGCGCGCCGCCGCGCGCCGGGTTCGCTGATGCAGCCGCTGCAATTGCTGGCCTTGCTGGCTCCCGGCGCACCGCTTTCCGGCGCGGCGCTGGCCGAGCGCAGCGGGGTGACCCGGGCGGCGATCTGGAAGCAGGTCGAGGCACTGCGTGCGCGGGGCGTGCCGGTGCAGACCCGCGGCCGGGCCGGCTATTGCCTGCCGTGGCCACTGCAGATGCTCGACGCGCAGCGCATCCGCGCCGCCTTGCCGGCCGATGTCGCACGCACGCTGGGTACGCTGGAAGTGCACGACGAGCTCGACTCGACCTCCAGCGAACTGCAGCGGCGGCTTGCCGATGCAGCCGACCTTTGCGTGGTGCTGGCCGAATCGCAGAGTGCCGGGCGCGGCCGGCGCGGTCGCGACTGGCTGTCGCCGCCGGGGTTGAACATCTATCTCTCCTGCCTGAAACGATTCGGTGCGGGCTTCGCGGCGCTGGGCGGCCTGTCGCTGGCGATCGGCGTGATCGTGCTGCGCGCGCTGGATGAACTGGGCGTTGCCGGTGCGGGGCTGAAATGGCCGAACGATGTCTTGGCCAGCGACGGCAGCGGCAAGCTGGCGGGCATCCTGGTCGAGCTCAGCGGCGAATTCCAGGGGCCGTGTTCGGCGATCATCGGCATCGGACTCAACCTGCGCCTGACCCCGGCCCTGCAAGGCCAGGCCGGCCAGCCGGCCACCGACCTGGCCAGCCTGTGCGCGGGCGCGCCGCCGGATCGCAACCGCGTGGCCGCGGCGCTGATCGCTGCGTTGGCGCAAGGCCTGGCCGAGTTCGAGCGCGAAGGCTTCCACGCCTTCGCCGCCGACTATGCGCGCCACGACCTGCTGCGCGGCCGGCCGCTGCAACTCAGCGGAGCGCTCGGCACGTTCGACGCACTCGGCGCAGGCATCGACGCGCGCGGCGCCTTGCGGGTGCAACTGCCTGACGGCAGCGAGCGGCGCATCGACAGCGCCGACGTCACGGTGCGCCGCGCATGAGACTGCTGCTGGATCTGGGCAATTCGCGCCTGAAATGGGCGCTGCAGGGACCGTCGCCCGCATGGCTGGCGCAGGGCGTGCTGGAGTGGCGCGAGGATCTGGCCACGCTGCCGGATGCGGCGTGGGCGGGTTTTCCGCGATCGACCCAGGTAGTCGGCGCGTCGGTGGTCGACGACGCGCGCGAGCAGCGCGTTGCCGCCGTGCTGCGGCAGGCATTCGACAGCGCGCCCGAATGGCTGCGCACCCCGGCCAGCGCCTGTGGCGTACGCAATGCCTATGCCGAGCCACAGCGGCTGGGCGTGGATCGCTTCCTCGCCATGGTTGCCGCGCATGCCACCCATCGCGAGCCGTGCGTGCTCGCCAGCGCCGGCACCGCGCTGGTGCTCGATGCGCTGGCCGCCGATGGCCGGCACCTGGGCGGGTTGATCGCGCCGGGCGTGCAGCTGATGCAGCGCTCGCTGCTCGACGCGACTGCGCTGGTGCGCCCGCAGCGACCCGGCGACGTCCTGCAGCTGGCCGACAACACCGCCGATGCGGTGACCTCCGGCTGCTGGCAGGCCGCCGCCGCACTGATCGAGCGCTTCCATGCGCAGATGCGTCCGCGCCTGGGCGGCGAACCGGCGCTGATCCTCGACGGCGGCGATGCGCCGCGACTGGCGCCGTTGCTGTCGCTGCCCGTGCAAGTCGGCCAGGACAGCGTGTTGCGTGGCCTGGCATTGTGGGCGGATGCGCACATGCCGACGCCGGCCAGCCACTAGAATGAGTGGTTGGCGGTCTTGATGGGGGTTCGATGTTCCTGCGTCTGCTGTTTGTCCTGTTGAGCGCGCTGAATATCGCGGTCGGAGCGTGGCTGCTGCTGGGCCAGCCCTATCGGCACGTCGGCGACGCCACCGACCCGGGCGTGGCGCCACTGCAACTGTTGTCGGAACTGCCCGCGGCGGAAGGCACGATCGCGGTGCCCGAAACGCCGGCCGCGGCCGTCGATGCCTCGCAAGGCTTTCGTTGCATGGCGCTGGGGCCGTTTGACACGCCGCAGGACCTGCGCAGCGCGCGCCAGGCGCTGGACCGGCACGTCGCGCGCATGCGCTCGCGCCAGCAACAGACCACCCAGCCCAGCGCGTGGTGGGTCTACCTGCCCGCCGCCGCCAGCCGTGCGCAGGCGTTGCAGACGGCCCGCCAGCTTGCCGCGAAAAACATCAACGACTATTTCGTGGTCGGCTCCGGCGACCAGGCCAACACGGTGTCGCTCGGCCTGTTCCGCGACCCGGCCAATGCGCGCAAGCGCCTGGACCAGGTGGCCGCCGCCGGCTTTCCCGCGCGCATGAGCGAGCGCAGCGAAAGCGTCCCGGAGTACTGGCTCGACCTCGCCATCGGCGCCGCCCAACCCTTCGACTGGCGCCAGTACCTCGGCGCCAGCGACCTCGGCACGCAGGACATCCGCTGCTTCTGAGCGAGCGCAGCGCCCCGCTGCTAGAATCCCCGCCTGCGCCGGCATAGCTCAGTTGGTAGAGCAGCTGATTTGTAATCAGCAGGTCCCGGGTTCGATTCCTGGTGCCGGCACCATCCGCCTGCATGGCCGCCGCCGCGCCATCCGCCCGCGGCGCGCCGACTCCCCACAGCAACTGTAGGCCTGCGCTGACAGACCCGGCGCCAGGCCTCGACACATCCTTGGCAAGCTCCGGTGCGCCCCTGCGCGCATCGGTCTCTATTCTTCGGCCGAGGGGGCGCCCATGAGCGTGGTCCTGACCATCAAGGAAAGCCGCCACGGCCTGTGGCGCATCTGCAGCGGCCCGGACGTCCTGTTCGACCGCCTGCGCTTTGCCCATGCCATCCGCCTGGGTCGCGGCCTGGCCCGCGAGGAGCACGCCAGCTCCGGTACCGCCGCCCGCGTGGAGATGATCTGCAACGATTTCAGCATCCCGCTGGTGCAGTACGCCGAGGTACGCCGCTCCCCGATGACCGCCGTGTCCTGAGCCCAAAGCTTGGCGGTACGTTGCGGCGCGGCGTGCGTGCGTCGCGAAATTTGTTACGATCGCTTCAACGGCTACGCAGGGGTAGCCGGGAGTGATCGACATGCAAACACCGTATGTGCAGCCCGCCCTTTGGCGCGGCTTGCAGCTGTTTGCAGGGATGCTGTGGGGGAAACCGGCCAAACCAGCTACCGCGGGCGTGACAGCGCGTGCGGCGGGCGATCTGGTGACGTGGCGGGCCGGCGCGCGATCGCGCCGCGAGGATGAACTCGAACGCATGCGCGACGACGCACCTCTGACTTGACGGCGTCCTGACCCGGTTTCGGGCTCGTCGTTCCGGCGAAGGCAAGCTGTTGTCCGCAGCAGATCCGTCCTTGACGTCCACCGCGTCAAGGCGCAAGACGGGCGTTGCGTGGCCCACCTCGACACGCCCGCTTGCCCCTTCGTCGGTCCGGCGGAGGCTGGCATTGTCCTTCCGTCAGCCACCACACGGCGCGCGGGCCATGGCAGCCCACGGGCCTCGGGTTTCGCTGTCGTCGCAGGCCACCCGCCCGTCATGGGTGGTGGGTCACGCATCGCGCGTGACGCGGCCCCCACGACCTGATCCGTTAGACTTGCACCATGCGCGGCGGTCATCGCCGCGCATGCATTCTTGCGTCCACGACCGCGCACCATGTTTGCGCGATGTCCCGGTACAGCGCCATGGACGCCGCGTGATCCACCGTGCCGGTGCACCGCGTCAGCGTGCGCGCCGGACTCCACCGCAGGCAAGAACTTCATGAACACACAAACCGTTTCACTGATCGGCGTTCCCACCGACATCGGCGCCGGCCACCGTGGCGCCTCGATGGGGCCGGAAGCCATGCGCGTCGCCAACCTGGCCGCCAAACTCGAACAGCGCGGCCTGCAGGTAATCGACCGCGGCAACCTGCAGGGGCCGCTCAATCCGTGGCTGCCGCCGGTCGACGGCTATCGCCATCTCGACGAAGTGGCCGCATGGAATACGGCCGTCTATACGGCTGTTCGCCAGGAGCTTCAGTCCGGCCGCCTGCCGATCATGCTCGGCGGCGACCATTGCCTCGCCATCGGCTCGATCAGCGCGGTGGCCGACCACTGCCGCGAAACCGGCAAGCAGCTGCGCGTGCTGTGGCTCGACGCGCATTCGGATTTCAACACCGCCGAGGCGACGCCGTCGGGCAACATCCATGGCATGCCGGTGGCCTGCCTGTGCGGCCGCGGCCCGCAAGTATTGACCGGGATCGGCAGCCACACCCCGGCGATCACCCCCGACGTGATCCGCCAGATCGGCATCCGCTCGGTCGACTACGGCGAGAAGCAGCTCGTGCGCGAAGCCAACGTGGGCATCTTCGACATGCGCCGGATCGACGAGGACGGCATGAAGCGGGTGATGGAGCAGGCACTGGAAGGCATGGACGACAACACCCACCTGCACGTCAGCTTCGACGTCGACTTCCTCGACCCCAGCATCGCGCCCGGCGTCGGCACCACCGTGCGCGGCGGCCCCGGTTATCGCGAGGCGCAGCTGTGCATGGAAATGATCTCCGACAGCGGCCGGCTGGCCTCGCTCGACCTGGTCGAACTCAACCCCGCCTTCGACCGCCGCAACGCCACCGCCAAACTGGCAGTGGATCTGATCGAGTCGCTGTTCGGCAAATCCACGCTGATCCGCTGAAGCGGATCGCAAGACCGCTTCATGCGTGCACCATTCCTTCAATACGCGTGCAACGTGTTGACTGAGCAGATTCGTAGGGAAACCTCAGACTCTGCCCATCTTTCTGTGCTGGACTGGGGTCTGGAAACCGCCTAGCTATTTGTATGGGCCTCGCTCATCGAAGAAAACTAACAGGATCGGACTAGTGATTGCCGCGATCAGGTGGGCCAGCGAGGAGAGAAAAAACCTTCGTTGCTTGGCTTGCGACGATGCGTAGAACCTCAAACCCCAAGGCATGCCGCTAAAGAAGGCCCGCAGATACCACCGATTTGCGGCGGAAAAGTCATTTTTAGTATTCTGAAGCACATGGCCCATTATCATCATGGCCTTGGCATTCCCGTCGACAGAGACTGCTCTCTCGCATAAATCAAGAACCTCGTTTGCATTTTCCCTTTCGCTAAGTCTGTACAGCATTCTTGCCCGACCAATTAGGCCTTCACTTTGAAACTCGCCTTCTTCTGAAGATAGCTCGGAAAAAGCACTTAAAGCAACTGGGTTGTTGTTTCCACCAAAGGCACCTTCTTCTTCGAGCCTCGCATAGATATATCGCATTCCAGTAGCACTTGGAAATGAAGAAGGATCGGATTTAGATCTATCCAATAATTTTTTAACCTGATCAAAGTCATCCTTATCAAGGCAACGCATAATTTCACGAAGCTTTTTTTCCGCAAGATATAACTGACTAGTTGATTTCACGCGCTTGTCTCCGACTAATGCCGCCGACCATGGCCACCGTTACTTTATATAGGATGCGAGCCAGGGCGGGCTCTAGATTTTAGGCGGTGGCGGTGGCGGTGGCGGTGGCGATGGCGGCTCGGGCGGTGGCGGACGGCAGGCGATAGGGGCCACCACTGGACGGCACAGGAACGGCTGCGTCCAACCCCAGTGCCGTGGTGTCGCCTCGACCGGGCAGGTGGATGGCGATACCTTGCCAGGCTTCGCCGCGGGAGAAAGCCATGTTAGGCCCGAACGCCAAACCGGGAACGCTTCCCTGGGAGCAACGTTGCGCGCTCCAGCCAGTCGACGTCGGGTAGGTCGCGGCCATCAACGGCACATCGACATCCCAATTGCCCGTGCCTCGAAGCAGAGAGTCGTAGGGCTGGATATCGTCCTGCGGTTGCAGCTCAATGGCCAACGTGCGGGCAAGTTGCACAGGCAAGCCGAAATTGCCCGGCACGTCGATATCGGTGACGGAAAACGACGTCGAGCCATTTGAAAGGCTGACATGTTCGCCCGCAAAGCCGTTCTCTAACGCTGAAATTTGCTGAGTGGCCTTGATGCGCTTGGCATATTCGACCCATGTCGGAATGCCGCCTCCGCTGTCCAGTGCGAACGCCCTCGGCGCGGCACACAGCGGCACCAGCAAAACCATCAGACAAAATGCCACTCGCGTGGCAAACCCTTGCGGTAGCCGCATCGTGTTCCGAGCCATGCTTCCCCCTTTTCCCTGTGCCGCTTCGGCGGAAATCCCTCGTGCACAGGCCTTGCGTAGCCTTGCGCGGCGCGTGGTACGGCGTGTTCGCTCTCAATACTCGCCGCAAGTTCATGCGTCAAGGGGTTGCTGGCGGCAAGCTTTCGCCGTTGATGCAAGATCATGCATGAGGAGACGCATTGACCGCTCCCATGAGGCTGTGCAGGAGCTGCATAGTGGGCGCGCTCGTTGCCTGCCGGCGTGCTACCAGCCCCGCGGTTCAATCCGCGCGGTCCGATGTCGTAGACTGGCGTTTTCCTTGCGCGGCGCAGCATGAACACCCGAGTCCTTACCGGCATCACCACCACCGGCACCCCCCACTTGGGCAACTACGTGGGCGCGATCCGCCCCTCGGTCGAGGCCAGCCGACGGGCGGACGTGGATGCGTTTTTCTTCATGGCCGATTACCACGCCCTGATCAAGAGCGACGACGCGGCGCGGATCGAGCGGTCGCGGCTGGAGATTGCGGCGAGCTGGCTGGCGGCGGGGCTCGATCCGGCGCGGGTGACGTTCTATCGGCAATCGGACATCCCGGAAATCCCCGAGCTGACCTGGTTCCTCACCTGCATCGCGTCCAAGGGCATGCTCAACCGCGCGCACGCATACAAGGCGGCGGTGGACAAGAACGCCGCGGCAGGCGAGGACGCCGACGCCGGCATCACCGCCGGCCTGTACATGTATCCGGTGCTGATGGCGGCCGACATCCTGGCGTTCGATGCGCACCAGGTGCCGGTGGGGCGCGACCAGATCCAGCACATCGAGATGGCGCGCGATCTCGGCCAGCGTTTCAACCATCTGCATGGCCGCGAGTTCTTCGTGCTGCCCGAGGCGCTGATCGAGGAGCAGGTGGCCACGCTGCCGGGGCTCGACGGGCGCAAGATGTCCAAGAGCTACGACAACACGATCCCGCTGTTCGCCGGCGGCAGCAAGGCGCTGCGCGAGGCGATCATGCGCATCGTCACCGACTCGCGTGCGCCGGGCGAGCCGAAGGATCCGGACGACTGCGCGCTGTTCACCATCTTCCGCGCCTTTGCCAGCGAGACCGAAACGGCGGCATTCCGCCGTGCGTTGGAGGAAGGGCTGGGCTGGGGCGAAGCCAAGCAGGTGCTGTACGAGCGCATCGAAACCGACGTGGCGCCGATGCGCGAGCGCTACGACACGCTGATGGCCGACCCGGCCGCGATCGAGGTGATCCTGCAGGAAGGCGCGCGCAAGGCGCGGGCGATCGCCACGCCGAAAGTGGCCGGCCTGCGCGAGGTGCTGGGTTTGCGTGCGATGCGCACGGCTGGCGCAGCGGCGGGCCCGGCGCGGCCGGCGAAGGTGCAGCGCGTCGCACGGCTGGCCAGTTTTCGCGACGACGACGGCAGCTTTCGTTTCCGCCTGTTCTCGGCCGAGGGAGAGGAGCTGCTGCTGTCGGTGCCGTTCGCCGACCCCAAGGCGGCGGGTGCAAGCCAGAAGCGCCTGAAGCAGTTGGGCGCCACCGCGGCCGTGGTGCAGGTGCGCGGCGCGAATCTGGTGCTGGAGATCGATGGCGAGGCCGTGGCGAGCACGCCGGATTATCCGGACGAAGCCGCGCGCGAGCAGGCGCTGACGCGCCTGCGGCTCGCGCTGGACCAGCTCGCGACGCAGGATTGAATGGCCGCGGTGCTCTCGCCGTTCCGACTCGCCGCCGCGCCCTGAAAGGAGATATCCGTGCGTTACCTGTCCATCCTGTTGCTGGCCCCCTGGCTGCTGGTGCTGTGCGTGATCTACTGGATCTGGCCGCGCAGCCTGCCGCGAACGGCGGGCCGGCGCACGTTCGACGTGCTGGTGCTGCTGCTGGCCGGCATCGCCACCGCGCTCGCCGCGCTTGCCGGTTTCGATTCGGCCGTGCTGCCGGAGCCGGGCGAATTCGGCCCGGTCAGCGGGTCGATCTGGCAGCAGGTGCTGCCCGCGTTGTGGGGCTACGGCGCATTTGCCGCGGTGATCGTGCCGGCGCTGGTGCTGCGCCAGTGGTGGTGGGGGCACAAGCGCTGATCGTGTCCCGGCGCGGCGCGGGCCGCGCCTGCGTCATGCCCTTTGCATGACCAATGGCCGTCGAGGAATTCAAACCTTCGCGGCAAGCTGTGCATCTACCCCATGCCGAGCGCGCCGGTTCCACTGCGCCGCGCGGCATTCTTTCCCCGTGGATTCCCCGACATGCGCCTTGCATGCCTGTTGTTCCTGACCCTGGCCGCGGCCTCGGCGCCAGCGCTCGCCGTCGAGATTGACGGTCACATCCAGCCGGCCGAGTGGGCCGGCGCACGACACATCACCGATTTTCGCCAGACCCAACCGCTCAACGGCCAGCCCGGCACGCTGCATACCGAGGCCTGGGTGCTGGCGACGCCGGAGGGGCTGGCGGTGGCGTTCCGCTGCGACCAGCCACCGGAGGTGCCGCGCACGCGCCAGCGCGTGCAGCGCGATTTCGACGACCAGGTGGACCGCGTCAACGTGATGGTCGACTTCAACGGCGACGGGCGCACCGGCTACGATTTCGTGGTCAGCTCGACCAACGGCATCAACGATGCGGTGATCACCAACGAGAGCCGGTTCAACAAGGACTGGGACGGCAGCTGGCAGCACGCGGTGAGCGAAGATGCGGCCGGCTGGAGCGTGGAGATCCTGATCCCCTGGTACACCGCGCCGATGCATGCGGCGAAGGAAGGCCAGCGCACGCTCGGCATCTATCTCGATCGCGTCACCGGCTCCACCGGCGAACGCGACGCATGGCCGGTGGCCAGCTTCATGCGCCCGCGCTTCCTGTCCGAGTTCGAGCGGATCGAGGTGCCGCAGTACCACCAGTCGCTGTTTGCGATCACGCCGTATGCGTCGGGCCTGTACGACAACGTGCGCGGCCGCAGCCATTTCCAGCAGGGCGCCGACATCCTGTGGAAACCGAACGGCCAGTTCCAGCTGACCGCGGCGTTGAACCCGGATTTCGGCCAGGTCGAGAGCGACGACCTGGTGGTCAACTTCGGCGCCACCGAAACCTACGTCAGCGACAAGCGCCCGTTCTTCACCGAGAACCAGGGCATCTTCGATTTCAGCCTACTCGACGACAACAGCCAGCTGGTCTACACGCGCCGCGTCGGTGGTCCTTCGGACGATGGCATGGGCGCGGCGGACATCGACGCCGCGGTGAAGCTCAACGGCAGCGTCGGCACCACCAGCTACGGCGTGCTGGCCGCCGACGAGGACGGTCAGGCCGGGCGCTTCTTCGGGGCCGCGCGGGTGACCCACGACTTCGGCACGCAGAGCCTGGGCATGCTGCTGACCCGCGTCGACCGGCCATGGCTGGATCGCGAGGCGACCGTGCTCGGCGTCGATCACCACTGGTAGCCCACCGCGCAGCTGACCATCGCCACCAACGTGGTGGCCAGCGACATCCTGCAATCGGGAACGCACACGCGCGACAGCGGCGGCACCGTCATCGCCGACCTGGAAATGGGCGACGGCTGGCGCCAGCAATGGCTGGGCATGCACTTCGGCGACCGGCTGCAGGTCAACGATTTCGGCTACCTCGAACGCAACAATTTCAACTACGCCCACTGGGAGGTGCGCAAGCGCTACGCCTCGCTGCCGGCGGACTCGGCCTACAGCTCGCACGACTGGCATTTCCGCGTCGACGCGCTGGACAACGACCACGGCCTGCGCCTGCGGCGGCAATTGCGCATCCGCCGCACCAGCACGTTGCGCGACGGCACCACCGAGGATGCACAGCTCAACGTCAACACGGCCGGCTGGGACGACTTGCTGACGCGCGGGCATGGCGCGCTGTTCCTGCCGCCGTCGCTGGATTTCTTCTACGAGCGCATCAGTCCGCGCCACGGCGATTGGGCGTTCAAGCTGGATGCGGAGGTTTTCACCGGCGGCCTCGGCGGCAACCGGCAGGCCGCCTTCGACATCGAGTTCGTGCCCACCTACTTCATCAACGACGCCTTCAGCGTGTACGCCGGGCCGTCCTGGCAGCGCATTCCGGACTGGCTGGTCTGGCAGCACGACAACCTGATCGGTCGCTTCGACCAGCACACGCTGCAACTCGATGCCGGTTTCGACTGGGCCATCGACCCGCGCCAGGAACTGCGCGTGAAGCTGCAGGCGATCGGGCTGGACGCTCGCCTGCGCGGCGGCTACCGCGTCGGCGCCAGCGGTCGCGCCGAGGCCAGCGACGAGCCGATCGACGACTTCAACGTGCGCAACCTCGGCCTGCAGATCCGCTACCGCTACGAGCTGGCTCCGCTGTCCTACCTGTACGTGGTCTACGGCCGCGGCGGTTACGCGATGGATGGCCTGGCGCGCCACACGGGCGATGTCCTCGGCAACAGCTTTGCGTTGCGCGACGACGAGCAACTGCTGGTCAAGCTGAGTTACCGCTTCGACATGTAGCGGCGCGCGTCGTCGCATCCGCGCGACTTCCGTGGGCGCTCCACCCGGATCGAGGCGGCGCAGTGCGAGAATGGCCGCATGGTCGCGCTCAAGTATCTCCAGGCATACCCCGCCACGCTGCAGGGCAAGGTGCGCGCGCTGATCGCGCAGGAGCGCCTGGGCGAGCACCTGGCCAGGCGTTACCCGGCGCGCCACGACGTGCAGAGCGACAAGGCGCTGTATGCCTACGTGGCTGCCTTGAAACAGAAGCACATGAAGAATGCACCCGGCATCGACAAGGTGCTGTACGACGCCAGGCTCGACGTGCTGCGCAACGCGCTTGGCCTGCACACCGCGGTCTCGCGCGTGCAGGGCGGGCGGCTCAAGGCGAAAAAGGAGATCCGCGTGGCCAGCCTGTTCAAGGCCGCTGCGCCGGAGTTCCTGCAGATGATCGTGGTGCACGAACTGGCGCACCTGAAAGAGATGGAGCACAACAAGGCGTTCTACCAGCTGTGCACGCACATGTTGCCGGACTACCATCAGCTGGAGTTCGACCTGCGTGTCTACCTGACCTGGCGCGAGCTGCCGTCGAACGACACCACCCCCTCGCAGGCATGACGATGGACAGCGCGGCGTTGCAGAAATACCTGTTGCAGTTGTTCGAGCGCCACGACGTCGAGCTGGAAGCGGACGAGGACGGCTGGCTGGTCACCGACGGCGATTTTCCGGCGATCCGCGCTGCCTGGCATGCGGGTGCGGCGAGCGAGCCCGGCCGGCTCGACGTCGACGTGGTGCTGAGCGAGGAGCGCTACATCGAGGAGAGCTTCGCCGGAGCGGGCGGCGGCGACACCGGTTGCCGCGACGCGCTGCGCGCGTTCGAGCACGATGCGTTCCACCCGCTGCTGGCCGCGTGCTGGTACGTCACCGACGACCGCCGCATGCGCATTGCCGCGTGGGAGATCGGCGTGCGCACGTGGGACGTGTTCATCGGCCCGTTCAGTGCACGCGGCGCGGATGCCGCCAGCATGCCCACCGAGGCGCTGGCGTCGATCGAGACGGCATTGAAGCGCGAAGCGCTCAGCCCCGAACTGCACTGGGTTCGCCTCGTGCACAGCCATGCCGCGGATGGCGATTCGCGCTGCGAGGCACTGCTCGACAACGAGCTGTGGACCGCCGGCACGCTGGCGCTCGCCAGCGTCGCATGGCCGCAAGCCGGCGACTACAGCGCGCGCTGTTTCCTGTTGCTGGACGTGCGCGATTATTGAACGGGCGCCACCCGCCGGGCACGCGCGAAGTCTTCCGGTTTGGGTGGTGAATCCCTGGCGGGCATGGCGCAGCGATAGCAAGCTGGCGCTACCGCAGATGCGGCAACCACAGCATCATCGACGCGGCGAAGATGCCGGCTGCCGTCAGCAGCGTCGCGGCAAACAGGCTCGCGGCCATGGCCGTGCGTCCGCGCGACCCGCCTCGTTCCTGCGCGTGGAAGTAGAGCTGGAGCACGGCCAGCGGCAGCAGGTACTGGGCGAACGCGAGGATGGTGAGCGCCGGCCCGGTGAACGTCTCCGGGTCGAAACCCGCCGGCCCCTGGTTCAGCAATATCCAGAACGTCAGGCCGATGCGGAAGAACCACACGCCGCTCACCGCCAGGAACAGGCGCAGCGCCCAGCGCCGATGCAGTGCGAAGCGACGGTCCATGGCGTGGCGCAACGCCATCGCCGCGCACAACAGGATCAGGATCGCGTTGATGCTGATCGCGACGTGCTGCCATGGGCCGCCCACCTTGGTTCCCGTCCATACCATCGCCAGGCCACCCACGCCCATCACGAACGCCGAGGCGAGATAGATGCGTCCGTTCCAGCGATGGAAACGCGGGAACCGCCGCCGCACGCCCGTCGCCAACTGAAGCAGGCCGCCGATGGTGATCAGCGCCGCGAAAGCCAGGTGCGCGGCCACCGCGGCGTTGTGCAGCGGATCTCCCGCCACGTGGGCGCGTGGAAAGATCCGGTTCCAGGCGTCGAATTGGCCGAGCAGCGCGGTGCGGCCGTAAAAGCCGAACAGGTACGCGACGAAGATCAGCTGGCCCAGTCCGGCCACCACGAACCAGCCCGTCGCCGCGGCCTGCAGCACGGATTTTCCGTGCGCAGGTGGTCGCGTGCCAGCGAAGGCCGCCGCCGGTGAATTGCGTATCCGTGGATCGGAGGCGCAAAGGCTGTCGCTGGCAGGCGTCGTCGCGTCGGGCGGAGGAGTCATCGGGCCGGTTCCGGAGTGCATTGCCCGGCAGTGTTGCCAGTGGCGGCATTGCCGGGAACACGTCAGGCGACGGACGGCGGTTTGAGGTTGCCGAGGCACGGTGGGAGACGACGGCGAGCGCTGCCGCCGACCGGTTTCCCCGCGCGCCGGCCTGCGCGCCCGAAGTCGGAGGGCAGCGCCTCGACTTCCTCGCCCTCAAGTGCGAACGGATCTGGATCGGGTACGGCGGTACTGCGCGTCGCCGGTAGCGCAGGATGTTGTCCGGGAACGGGCGGGCCGTGCCCGCCCGCGAGCGTGAAAGAAACAGGGCACCCGCGGGCGCCCTGTTTTCTGCCGGGGGTCGCCCGCTCAGTTCGGCAGGGACAGATCGTCCAGCAGCGCCTTGAGGAAGCGGGCGGCTTCGCCGCCGGTGGCGGCGCGGTGGTCGAAGGTCAGGCTGATCGGCATGCGCCGGTGCACTTCGATGCCGCCCATCACCGCCACCACGTCGTGGCCGAGCTTGCCGGCGCCGATGATGGCGACGGTCGGCGGCACCACGACGGGCGTGGCGTAGCGGCCGGCGAACATGCCGAAGTTGCTCAGGCTGATGGTGTAGCCGGACAACTCGGAGGCCGGGATGGTGCGGTCCTCGACCTGCGTGCGCAGGCGCTTGATCGCGGTGCGGATGCCGGCCGCGTCGAGCATGTCGGCGTTGCGCAACGCCGGCACGAACAGGCCGTCGTCGGTGTCCACCGCGATGCCGATGTCCACCTGCGGGTGCAGCGTGCGGGTGAGGTTCTTGCCGTCGAACCACGCGTTCAGCGCCGGCACCGTCTTGCACGCGGCGACGATCGCGCGGATCAGGCGCGCGGTGATGTCCTGCTTGCCGATCCAGGCGTGCAGGTCGGCGTCGTCGACCAGGGTGGTCGGCACGACCTGCGCGTGGGCGTCGGCCATCACGCGGGCCATGTTGCGGCGCACGCCCTTCAACTGTTCCGGCTGGCCGCTGGCGGTGACGCTCGGCGGCGCGGTGCGCACCGGTTTGCCGGCCAGCGAGACCGGGCTGCGTTGCGGTTCCGGCCGCGGCAGTTCGGGCGCCAGATGGCGTCCGGCAGAGGCCGGCACAGCGCGTGCCGGCGCGGCACCGAGCGCGGCGGTGCCGTTCGCGGCGGCGTCCTTGACGTCCTTCATCGTGACCACGCCGCCGGCGCCGCTGGGGCGCACGCGGGAGAGGTCGACCTTGAGTTTCTTCGCCAGCGCGCGTACCGCCGGCACCGCCTTCACGCCGCCGATGCTGGCGGCCTGCTCGACGTGCACGGTGTTGCCGCTGACCATCGCGCCGACCACGGTGCCTTCGTCCTCGCGCTCCTTGCCGGTCTGCGCGATCTCGCCGCCTTCGTCCGAGGCGATCACCTGGTCGTCGGCGTCGTCCGGGTTCGGCGTGGGCGTGCCGACGCCGGCGGCCGGCTTTTTCGGGCCGTGGTGGTGGCCGGTGGCCTCGGCCTCGGCGCGCTGCTTGGCGTTCGGATCGGGTTCGAACTCGGCCAGCGCGGCGCCGGTCTCGATGATGTCGCCGGGTGCGCCATGCAGCTTGACGACCTTGCCGGTGTAGGGCGAGGGCACGTCGACCACCGCCTTGGCGGTTTCCATCGAACACAGCGGCGCGTCGAGCTTGATGGTGTCGCCCACCTTCACGTGCCATTCGACCACGGTCGCGTCGGGCAGGCCTTCGCCGAGGTCGGGGAGGTAGAACGTCTTGATGTCAGCCATTGGTTTTTCCGGGAATAGGGAATAGGGAATGGGGAATCGGAAGAGCGGGCGGGCATTGCGCTTTGGCTTTGCCCATTCCCTATTCTCTATTCCCGATTCCCGGCGGCAAGCTCAGCTTGCCGCCAACGTGCGCTTCGCCGCGTCGACGACGCGTTCCACGCTCGGCAGGTATTTCATTTCCAGGCGGAACAGCGGGATGTGGGTGTCGGGGCCGGTGACGCGTTCGACCGGGGCAAGCAGGTCGTAGATGCATTCCTCGGCCAGGCGAGCGGCAATCTCGGCGCCGAAGCCGGCGGTCTTGGGGGCTTCGTGCACGATCACGCAGCGACCGGTCTTGGCCACCGACTCGGCGATGGTGTCGAAGTCCAGCGGGGTCAGCGTGGCCACGTCGATCACTTCGGCGCTGATGCCTTCGGCGGCCAGCGCGTCGGCCGCTTCGAGCGACTCCTTCACCTGCGCGCCCCACGTGACGATGGTGACGTCGCTGCCGTCGCGCAGCACGAAGCACACGTCCAGCGGCAGGGCTTCGCCATCGTCCGGCACCTCTTCCTTGTACTGGCGGTAGATGCGCTTGGGCTCGAAGAACATCACCGGATCGGGGTCGCGGATCGCGGCCAGCAGCAGGCCGTAGGCGCGCGCCGGGGAGGAGGGCAGCACCACGCGCAGGCCGGGGATATTGGTGAACAGGTGCTCGTTGGCCTCGGAGTGATGCTCCGGTGCGCGGATGCCGCCGCCCCACGGCGCACGCCACACGGCCGGCACGGTGAGGCGGCCGCGGGTGCGGTTGCGCATGCGTGCCGCATGGCAGGCGATCTGCTCCATCATCGGGTAGATGAAGCCCTCGAACTGCGCCTCGGCGACCGGCTTCATGCCCTGCACGGCGAGGCCGACGGTGACGCCGGCGATGGTGGTTTCGTCCAGCGGCGTGTCGAGCACGCGCAGTTCGCCGAATTTTTCCTGCAGGCCCTGGGTGGCGCGGAATACGCCGCCGTTGACGCCGACGTCTTCGCCCAGCACCACGACCGATTCGTCATGGGCCATTTCGTAGGCGAGCGCCTGGGTGACCGCTTCGATGAGAGTGATTTGTGCCATGGCTTAGTGGGCCTTCTGGTCAAGCGAGAGAACGTGGTCGCGCTGTTTTTCGAGGTCGGCGGGCAGCTCCGCGAAGGTGTAGTCGAACATCGCCGAGACCGGCTGGGTCCTGGTTTCCAGGTACGCGTTGACCTCGTTGTCCATCCACTCGTCGCATTCGGCCTTCCACGCCTCTTCCTTGGCGTCGTCCCACACTTTCTTCTTCACCAGCCAGTTGCGCAGGCGCTTCATCGGCTCCTTGGCCCAGGCCTCGTCGACCTCTTCCTTGCCGCGGTAGCGACGCGCGTCGTCGGCGGTGGTGTGGTCGCCCAGGCGATAGGTGACCAGTTCCAGCACGCTGCCGCCTTCGCCGTTGCGCGCGCGATCGAGTGCGTCCTCCATCGCCTTGCGCACCGCGATGATGTCGTTGCCGTCGACCTGGATGCAGAACAGGCCGGCCGCGATGCCCTTCTGTGCCAGCGTCGGCGCACCGGACTGGATCTTGCGCGGCACCGAGATCGCCCACTGGTTGTTGACGATCACCGCCACCAGCGGCAGGTTCTGCGCGCCGGCGATGTTGATCGCGCCGTAGAAATCGCCCTTGGACGAACCGCCGTCGCCGATGGTGCACACCGCCACGCGCTTCTCGCCGCGGATCTTGAACGCCAGCGCCGAGCCGGCCGCGTGCAGGCATTGCGTGGCGATCGGCACGCTCCACGCGAAGTCGTGGCGCGCCGGCTCCTTCTGGTAGTCGTTGCCGCGTTCGTCGCCCCCCCAGTACATGTAGACCTCGCGCGGCTGCACGCCGCGATACAGCTGCGCGCCGTATTCGCGGTAGCTCGGTGCGTAGACGTCTTCGGGCTTCATCGCGCTGCCGATGCCGACATGGGCAGCCTCGTGGCCGAGGCAGCTGGCGTAGGTGCCCAGCTTGCCGGTGCGCTGCAGCGCGATCGACTTGGCGTCGAACACGCGGGTGGACAGCATCAGCTTGTACAGCTCGACCATGTGGTCGAGGTCCTTGGCGAAGGCCGGGAGATCCTTGCGGACTTCCTTGCCTTCGGCATCGAGGTACTGCAGGTATTCGATTTCAAACTTGGCGGCGATGGTCACGACTCGCTCCGGAGTGAGTACAGAGGAAAACCTGGTGGCGCATGTCCCGCCGGTTGCGATCGGGCCGCAAACGACTGCGCAAGACCGCGCTTGATAACAGGCTGGCATGTTGCACTGCAAGGTACAGTGCAGCATGCGTGGCGGTATGGAAGGGCGGTTGCGGAGCCCGAAACCCCTGCAGGAGAGCACTCCGTGCGCGATGCTTCCGCGAATCCCGGATTCCGTTCCGGAAAGCATCGCGCACGGGGAGGGCTGCGCCTCTGTCCTGGATCAAGGTTCATGCGTCGCCCCAGCCGTTACCATGCCCGTTTCCGATGACACGACGGAACACCATGAGCGACAACCAGCGCGATCTCGAAGCGGGCATCCAGACCGACCTCAACGGACAGATCACCTACGGCGGCTACCTGCAGTTGGACACCTTGCTGTCGGCGCAGCAGCCGCTGAGCAATCCGCCGCATCACGACGAGATGCTGTTCATCGTGCAGCACCACGTGGCCGAGCTGTGGATGAAGCTGATGCTGCACGAGCTCACCGCCGCGGTGGCGCACCTGCAGCGCGATGATGTCGATGCCTGCCTGAAGATCCTGGCGCGGGTGAAGCAGGTGCAGCGCCAACTGTTCGAGCAATGGGCGGTGCTGGAGACGCTCACTCCGTCGGAATACCTGGAGTTCCGCGGCGTGCTGGGGCCATCGTCGGGTTTCCAGTCGCTGCAGTACCGCAAGATCGAGTTCACCTTGGGCAACAAGAATGCGGCGATGCTCAAGGTGTTCGCGCATGACCCGGTCGCGCAGGCCGGATTGCGTGCGGTGCTGGAGGCACCCAGCCTGTACGACGAGTTCCTGCGCTACCTGTCGCGCCGCGGCCATGCGGTGCCGGCCGAGCTGCTCGATCGCGACTGGACCCAGCCCTACCGCCGCAACGCGGGCCTGCTGCCGGTACTCAAGCGCATCTACGAGGGCCGTGCGGATTTCTGGCCGGAGTACCACCTGTGCGAGCAGCTGGTGGACGTGGAGGAGAGCTTCCAGCTGTGGCGCTTCCGCCACATGAAGACGGTGGAGCGCATCATCGGCCATCGCCGCGGCACCGGCGGCTCGTCCGGGGTGAGTTTCCTGAAGAAGGCACTGGACCTGGAGTTTTTCCCCGAGTTGCTCGACGTGCGCACCGAACTCGGCGTCTGACGACGGCGACTCGCTCAGCCGGAAACGGCGTCGAGCGCGTCGGCGTCGATGCCGAACTCGCGCGCCAGCGCCGCCGCGCCCAGCGGGGTAGGTGTCAGTGCGCGGCTGCTCGGCCGCCGGCGCAGCCAGCCGACCCGATCGATCATGCCGTGCGCCAGATCGCGTCCCAGCGTACCGCCGACGTGATGGCGGCGTTCGGTCCAGTCCAGGCATAGCCGGCCGCGCAAGGTGGCCGGGCTGTCGGCGGCCAGCAGGTCGAGCCGCTGCAGCGCGTCGCGTCCTGCCCGGCTGAGGCCGCAACCGTCGCCATCGAGTTGCAGCCAGCCGCGTTGCAGCAGCGATTCGCGCAACAGCACGCCGAGCTGGCCGGCCAGATGGTGGTAGCACAACCGCGCACGCCACAGCGACGGATCGCCCGGCCGCTGGCGCGGTGGCGGTCGTGGCATCAGGCTGGCCATCGCCTCCAGGGCGGCGGCCACGTCGGCATTGGCCAACCGGTAGTAGCGGTGGCGGCCCTGCGGCTCGACCGCGACGAAGCCCTCGGCGACCAGTCGCGCCAGGTGCGCGCTGGCAGTGGCGGCACTGATGCCGGCCAGTTGGGCCAGCTCGCCGGCAGGCAGGGCGACGCCATCCAGCAGGGCTGCGAGCATCGCGGCGCGGCTGGGTTCGGCCAGTGCGGCGGCGGGTTTGAACAGGTGTTCGGGCCAGACGGTTTTGCGCATGCCCGCAGTGTAAGTCGGCGGCCGCGGGGAGGTTTCGTCGCGCGACGAAGCATGGCGGTGGCGACGGTGCGCCGGCGTGCCGCGGGTTGACGGCGCGCCGTGGGCCGGTTACATCTTCGACGCAATATCTTGCGACCACGCCGGCCGCAGCTGGCGCATCACTCTCACGGAAACCCCATGACGACGAGCAACTCCACGGCCGCGCCGCTGCCGGAATACCCGCAACTGCTTGGCCACCCGCGACCGCTGTGGATGCTGTTCATGTCGGAGTTCTGGGAGCGCTTCGCGTTCTACGGCATGCGCTGGGCGCTCACGCTCTACATCGTGGCGCAGTTCTGGGACGGCAACGACGCCGGCCAGGCGGATGCCAGCCGCACCTACGGCGCGTACCTGGCGCTGGTCTACGCCACCGCGGTGTTCGGCGGCTACGTGGCCGACAAGATCCTCGGCTACCAGCGCTCGATCCTGCTCGGCGCGGTGGTGATGGCGGCCGGCCTGTTCATGATCATGCTGCCCAGCCACGAGGTGTTCATGCTGGGCCTGGCCACGATCATCGTCGGCAACGGCCTGTTCAAGCCGAACATCTCCTCGATGGTCGGCCAGCTCTACGCGCCGGGCGACTCGCGCCGCGACCGCGGCTTCACGCTGTTCTACATGGGCATCAACGCCGGTGCGCTGATTGCGCCGGTGCTGACCAGCATCCTGGCCAACAAGGTGTTCGGCACGCCCGGGCACCACAGCTACAACGTGGTGTTCGCCGCCTCCGGCGTGGGCATGCTGATCAGCCTGGTGTGGTTCTGGTTCGGCCGGCGCCAGCTCGGTCCGGTCGGCCGGCCCTCCCCGGAGATGGCCAACCCGATGCGCGTGGTGTACGTGGCGATTGGCGTGCTGGTGGCGATCCCGCTGGTGTACCTGCTGATGGATCGCGCCGGCGCGGTGGTGCTGCAGTGGCTGCTTACCGCGCTGTTCCTGGGCGTGGGCGTGATGCTGGTGATCGAGGCGATCCGCACCGGCCGCGTGCAGATCCAGCGGGTGATCGCGATGCTGATCATCTTCACCTTCAACGTGCTGTTCTGGATGTTCTTCGAACAGGCCGGCAGCTCGTTCAACTTCCTGGCGCAGCACATCGTGGATCGCGACCTGGGCGGCTGGATGTTCCCGATCGGCTGGTTCCAGTCGGTCAACCCGGTGGCGATCGTGCTGCTGGCGCCGCTGATCGCACTGGCCTGGGGCTGGCTGGACAAGCGGCGCATCGAGCCGTCGATCCCGCGCAAGTTCGGCCTGGGCCTGATCGGCAACGCGCTGGGTTTCGCGGTGCTGATGTATGCCTTGTCCAGCCTGGTCGGCGACAACGGCATGATTCCGCTGTGGACGCTGGTGCTGTGCTACGTGCTGCAGACCGCCGGCGAGTTGTGCCTGTCGCCGATCGGCCTGTCGATGGTGACCAAGTTGGCGCCGGTGCGGCTGGTCGGGCTGGGCATGGGCGGCTGGTTCCTGTCCACCGCGATCGGCAACAACCTGGCCGGCCTGTTCGCCGCCCACGTCAGCGGCGAGTCCGGCATGACCGTGGACTCGGCCCTCTCCGGCTACACCTCCGGCTTCTGGATCCTGCTCGGCGGCGGCGTGCTGCTGTTCCTGCTCGCGCCGCTGATCAACAAGCTGATGCACGGGGTTAGGTGAAGGCAGGGAATAGGGAGTAGGGAATAGGGAATGGTCAAAGCGGCAACGCGAAGCCTCGTCCCGCTCTTCCGATTCCCGATTCCCGATTCCCCACTCCCTGACTCTCAACCATTGACGCGACGCTTGGCGCCCGGTTACATCTGGGCGCTTGCGGCTGCCTCACGCATGCCGATGAAGGACTTGCATGAGCCAGACCGGTACCGTCGACGTCGTCCCGACGCCTGATTTCCCGCCATTGCTCGGGCATCCGCGACCGCTGTGGATGCTGTTCATGACCGAGTTCTGGGAGCGCTTCGCGTTCTACAGCGTGAGCTGGGCGCTGGCGTTGTACATCGTGGCCGAGTTCTACCACGGCGACAGTTCGGGCCAGGCCTGGGCCAGCGCGATCTTCGGTTCGTACACCGCACTGATCTATGGCACCGGCATCTTCGGCGGCTGGGTGGCGGACAAGTTGATCGGCTATCAGCGCACGATCCTGCTCGGTGCGGCGGTGATGGCGGCGGGACTGTTCGTGCTGGCGCTGCCCGACCGCGTGATGCTGCTGCTCGGGCTGGCGCTGGTGATCGTCGGCGACGGCCTGTTCAAGCCGAACATCTCCTCGATGGTGGGCCAGCTCTACGGCCGCGACGACCCGCGCCGCGACCGCGGCTTCACCCTGTTCTACATGGGCATCAATGCGGGCGCGCTGATTGCGCCGCTGCTTACCGGCTGGATGGCCGCGCAGTTCACCGCCACCCCGCTGGAGCAGAATTACCGGCTGGTGTTCATCACCGCCGGCGTGGGCATGCTGCTGAGCCTGCTGTGGTTCTGGTTCGGCCGGCGCCAGCTCAAGGGCGTGGGCCGGCCTGCGAACGGCGCGGAAAGCCGCTGGCGCGTGCTGTGGGTGGCGGCCGGCGCGCTCGCCGCGGTGCCGGTGATGTACTGGCTGCTCTCGGGCATCGGCGCGCGCGGCCTGCAATGGGTGCTGGGTGCGCTGTTCGTGGTGGTGGCGGCGATGCTGCTGACGGAGGCGGCGCGGCACGGCCGGGTGCAGACCCGGCGGGTGATCGCGATGCTGATCATCTTCGCCTTCAACGTGCTGTTCTGGATGTTCTACTACCAGCTCGGCACCACCTTCAATTTCCTCGCCGAGAACCTGGTGGATCGCCGGCTGTTCGGCGGCTGGACCTTCCCGGTGGGCTGGTTCCAGTCGGTGAGCCCGCTGGCCATCATCGTGTTCGCGCCGCTGGTGGCGGCGGTGTGGGCGTGGCTGGACAGGCGCCGGCGCGAGCCCTCGATCCCGCGCAAGTTCGGCTTCGGCCTGGTCTTCAACGCGCTGGGTTTCCTGGTGCTGGTGTACGCACTGGGACAGCTGCTGGGCACCGACGGGCTGATCCCGTTCTGGCCGCTGGTGCTGTGCTACGTGATGCAGACCCTGGGCGAGCTGTGCCTGTCGCCGATCGGCCTGTCGATGGTGACCAAGCTGGCGCCGCCGAAGCTGGTGGGCTTCGCGATGGGCGGCTGGTTCCTGTCACTGGCGGTGGGCGGCAACCTGTCCGGCCTGTTCGCCAGCCGCATCACCGGCACCCACGGCCTCACCGCCAGCGCCGCACTCGACGGCTTCACTTTCAGCTTCTGGCTGCTGCTCGGCGCCGGCGTGCTGCTGCTCGCCATCGCGCCGCTGGTGAACCGGTTGATGCACGGGGTGCGTTGAGGCCGGGAATGGGGAATAGGGAATGGAGAATCGTCAAAGCTCACGCCGCGGCGCTGTGCTCTCCCATTCCCGATTCCCTATTCCCCATTCTCGGCCTTCAGGCCAGCAGCTTGTCCAGTATCCGCTCCAGCCACTGGCGCTCCTCGGCATCGAGTTTGGCCAGCACTTCACGTTCGCGGGCGCGGGCCATCGGGGCGACGTCGTCGTGGATGGCCCAGCCGGCGGCGCTGAGCTTGAGCACCGAGCGGCGCTTGTCGTTGTCGTGCACCGTGCGATCCACCCGGCCCGCGGCGACCAGGCGCGCCAGCGCGCGGCTCACCGCCACCTTGTCCATCGCCGTGCGCTCGGCCACCTCGCGCGCGGACAGCCCTTCGAAGCGGGCCAGCACCGCCATCACCCGCCATTCCGTCACCGAGAGATCGTGGCGGCTCTGGTAGTCGTCGGCGATCGTCTGGCTGATCGTGTTGGACAGGATCGACAGCCGGTAGGGCAGGAAGTGCTCCAGTTGCAACGGGGCGTGCTCGGCGCGGGCCGGCGTGCTCTTGTGGCGGAGGGACATGGACGGGTTCCTTGCAATTGGTTTCATTTGTAACTATAACGAAGGATTACCAGTGGTGATGGCACGCTCGTGGGCGGCCATCGTGCACCGACAATCAGGAGAGCGCCATGAACGCCCAGCCCAACCTTGGCATGCAGGTCAGCACCTTCGACAACCCGATGGGGATCGACGGCTTCGAATTCGTCGAGTTCGCCGCGCCCGCCGGTCGTGCCGGGGAGCTGCACGAACTGTTCAAGCGGATGGGCTTCGCGGCAGTGCTGAAACACAAGTCGCGGCCAATCACCGTCTACCGGCAGAACGGCGTGAACTTCCTGGTCAACGAGGACCCCGATTCCTTCGCCGCGGATTTCGCCAAGGCCCACGGCCCCAGCGCCTGCGGTTTCGGCATCCGCTTCCGCAAGCCCGGCGCGCAGGTGCTGCAGGCGGTGCTCGACAACGGCGGCGAGCAGGTCGGCCACAAGGAAGCCAGCAAGGCGGTCAACGCGGCGGTCATCAAGGGCATCGGCGACTGCATGCTGTACCTGGTCGACCGTTACGGCAACCTCGGCAGCATCTACGACGCCGATTACGTGGCGATCGCGGGGGCGGAGCAGAACCCGACCGGGTTCGGCCTCACCTTCATCGACCATCTCACCCACAACCTGTACTTCGGCAACATGCAGAAGTGGTCGGACTACTACGAGAAGCTGTTCAACTTCCGCGAAATCCGCTACTTCGACATCAAGGGCGCCAAGACCGGCCTGGTCTCCAAGGCGATGACCGCGCCGGACGGCGTCGTGCGCATCCCGCTGAACGAGTCGAACGACCCGAAGAGCCAGATCAACGAATACCTCGACGCCTACCACGGCGAAGGCATCCAGCACATCGCCTGCTTCACCGACGACATCTACGCCACGGTGGAGAAGATGCGCGCGGCCGGCGTGGAATTCCTCGACACCCCCGACACCTATTTCGAGGTGATCGACGAGCGCATCCCCGGGCACGGCGAGGACGTGCCGCGGCTGGCGAAGAACAAGATCCTGATCGACGCCGACAAGGAAACGAAGAAGCGCCTGCTGCTGCAGATCTTCACCCAGAACTGCATCGGCCCGATCTTCTTCGAGATCATCCAGCGCAAGGGCAACGAAGGTTTCGGCGAGGGAAATTTCCAGGCGCTGTTCGAGAGTATCGAACGGGACCAGATGAAGCGCGGGGTTCTGTAGTCCCGGACTCGGGCGACCCTTCGACTTCGGCCCTTCGGGCCTACGCTCAGGGCGAGCGGATTGTCTGAACCGATCACCCTGAGCTTAGCCGCGCAGCGGCGAAGTCGAAGGGCACGCAAGCGACCAGACGGCAAGGAAGCCAGCGAAATGGAATTCACCCTGTACATCCTCGAATGCGCCGACGGCAGTTTCTACATCGGTCATACCGACGATCCGAGCAAACGGCTGGCGCAGCATGACGAAGGCAAGGGCAGCGTCCACACCTCAAGCCGGCGCCCACTGAAATTGCTCCACACGGAAGGTTTTGAAACGCGTTACGAAGCCCTGGTCATGGAGCGCAAACTGAAAGGCTGGAGTCGTGCGAAGAAGCTGGCGTACATGGCAGGCGATTGGAAAAAGATTGGCGGCTTGGCCAAGGGCAAGCACCAGCATCAACGCTCGCCCTGAGTCGCTTCGACTCCGCTTGCTGCGCAAGCTACGCTCAGCGCGAACGGTACGGTGAGAACCGATCACCCTGAGCCCTTCGACAAGCTCAGGACAGGCGAAGTCGAAGGGCATGGCTACCTTGAACACGAAATTCGGAGCACCCGCAGTGAACCTGTCACCAGGCTACCAATCCGGCTTCGCCAACGAATTCGCCAGCGAGGCGATCAAGGGTGTGCTGCCCGTCGGCCAGAACTCGCCGCAGCGCGTGGCCCACGGCCTCTACGCCGAACAGCTCTCCGGCACCGCATTCACCGCGCCGCGCCACAGCAACCGGCGCAGCTGGTTGTATCGCATCCGCCCGGCGGCGGTGCATCAGCCGTTCCAGCCGCTGGCGCATGCCACCTTCCACAACCGTTTCGACGAGGCGCCGGCCACGCCGAACCAGTTGCGCTGGGATCCGCTGCCGCTGCCGGCGCAGCCGACGGATTTCATCGACGGCCTGGTCACCCTGGCCGGCAATGGCGGGCCGGCGGAGCAGGCGGGCATCGGCATCCATCTGTATGCGGCTAATCGCTCGATGCAGGGGCGGTTCTTCCACGACGCCGATGGCGAGCTGCTGATCGTGCCGCAACAGGGTCGGCTGCGGCTGGCCACCGAGCTGGGCGTGATCGAGCTGGAGCCGCAGGAGATCGCGGTGGTTCCGCGTGGCGTGCGCTTCCGCGTGGACCTGCTCGATGGCGAGGCGCGCGGTTACGTCTGCGAGAACTTCGGCGCGCTGCTGCGGCTGCCGGATCTCGGCCCGATCGGCTCCAATTGCCTGGCCAACGCGCGCGACTTCCTCACCCCGGTGGCAGCGTACGAGGACGTCGAGGGCGCGTTCGAACTGGTGGCGAAATTCCAGGGTGCGTTGTGGTCGGCGAAGATCGGCCATTCGCCGCTGGACGTGGTCGGCTGGCACGGCAATTACGCGCCGTACAAGTACGACCTGCGCCGTTTCAACACGATCGGCTCGATCAGCGTCGACCATCCCGATCCGTCGATCTTCACCGTGCTGACCTCGCCCAGCGACACCGCCGGCACGGCAAACGTGGATTTCGCGATCTTTCCGCCGCGCTGGCTGGTCGCGCAGCACACGTTCCGGCCGCCGTGGTTCCACCGCAACGTGGCCAGCGAGTTCATGGGCCTGATCACCGGCGTGTACGACGCCAAGGCCGAGGGCTTCGTGCCCGGCGGCGCCTCGCTGCACAACTGCATGAGCGCGCACGGCCCGGATGCGGCGACGTTCGAAAAGGCTTCGACTGCCGACCTGTCCAAGCCTGACGTCATCACCGCCACCATGGCCTTCATGTTCGAGACGCGCAAGGTGATCCGGCCCACGCAGCAGGCGCTGGACGCGCCGCAGTTGCAGCAGAACTATTACGCCTGCTGGCAGGGCATCGCGAAGCACTTCGCGCCGTGACGGCCATCCATCCACGAAGCACATACAAGGCGACACGATGAAACTCGGATCTCTCAAGGAAGGCGGCCGCGACGGCACGCTGATCGTGGTCAGCCGCGACCTCTCCCGCGCGGTGAAGGCCGACGCCATCGCGCCGACGCTGCAGGCGGCGCTGGACGACTGGTCGAACGCGGCGCCGCGGCTCAATGCGCTGTCCGAAGAGTTGAATGCCGGACATGCCGCTGGCGCCTTTGCGCTGGACGTCCACGCGCTGGCCTCGCCGCTGCCGCGCGCCTACGAGTTCGTCGACGGCTCGGCCTACCTGCCGCACGTGGAGCGCGTGCGCAAGGCGCGCGGCGCCGAGGTGCCGGCCTCGTTCTACACCGACCCGCTGATGTACCAGGCCACCAGCGCCGGCTTCCTCGGCCCGCGCGATCCGGTCGTCGTACCCAGCGAGGATTTCGGCATCGACCTGGAAGCGGAAGTGATCGTGGTCACCGACGACGTGCCGATGGCGGCGACGCCGACGCAGGCGTCCGGACACATCCAGCTGGTGGGCCTGGTCAACGACGTCAGCCTGCGCGGACTGATTCCGGGCGAGCTGGCCAAGGGCTTCGGCTTCCTGCAGTCCAAGCCGCGCTCCGCGCTGTCGCCGGTGCTGGTGACGCCGGACGAACTGGGCGACGCCTGGCAGGGTGACAAGCTGCACCTGCCGATGCGCACCTGGCTCAACGGCGCCTGGTTCGGCGAGGCGGAGTGCGGCGTGGACATGCAGTTCTCCTTCGCCGAGCTGGTGGCCCACGTGGCGAAAACGCGCCCGCTCACCGCCGGCACCATCGTCGGCTCCGGCACCATCGCCAACCAGGACACCGGCAAGGGCGCCTCCTGCCTGGCCGAGCAGCGCACCGTGGAAACGCTGCGCGATGGCAAGCCGTCTACGCCGTTCCTCAAGTTCGGCGACCGCCTGAAGATCGACGTCATCGATGCCGCCGGCGCCTCGATCTTCGGCTCCATCGAGCAGCAGGTCGAACCGCTCAAGCGCTGAAAGGCCGGGAATGGGGAATAGGGAATAGGGAATAGGGAATAGAGCATCATGCCCGTCGACACGCCGCGCGAGCCAAGCGCTTCACCGAGGACGGGCGATGCCTGCGTGTGAAGCGTTTCGCCAGCGGGAGCACCTCGGCGTGCGTGTTTCCCCGATTCCCGATTCCCTATTCTCCATTCCCTGCATCAAAGACGCTGCGGCAGGTTGACGCGACTTCCGGCGGGTTGATCCGGATCAAGGCGGACGGGCAGGGGGGTGGACAGACTCGTCCCCATGGCCACTCCCATCGAACCTCCCGACTTCGACCCTGCGCTGATTGCCCGTTACGACGTGGCCGGTCCGCGTTACACCAGCTATCCGACGGCGCCGCAGTTCAAGACCGAATTCGACGAAACCGTGCTGCGCGGCGTGATCCGGGCGTCCAACGAGGAGCCGATCCCGCGCCCGCTCTCGCTGTACGTGCACGTGCCGTTCTGCATGAGCCCGTGCTTCTACTGCGGCTGCAACCGCATCATCACGCGCGACCACAGTCAGGCCGATCGCTACCTCGAACGGCTGTACCGCGAGATCGAGCTGATCGCGCCGTTGTTCGACCGCGACCGTCCGGTGCGCCAGCTGCACTTCGGCGGCGGCACGCCCAACTTCCTCGACATCCGCCAGATGGGCGAACTGCTGGAATCGCTGGCGCGGCATTTCAGCTTCAGCCGCGCGGCGGATCGCGAATTCGGCATCGAGATCGACCCGCGCTTCGCCGACGGTGCCTATGTGCACGGCCTGGGCGAGCTGGGTTTCAACCGCATGTCGGTGGGCATCCAGGATTTCGACCCGGCGGTGCAGGAAGCAGTCAACCGCATCCAGAGTTTCGAGCAAACCCGCGAGGTGCTCGAGGCGGCGCGCAAGTCGTGGTTCCGCTCGACCAGCGTGGATCTGATCTACGGCCTGCCGCTGCAGACCGTCGAGGGCTTCAGCCGCACGCTGGAGCAGGTGGTGTCGCTCGACCCGGATCGCGTGGCCGTCTACGGCTACGCGCACCTGCCGGAGATGTTCAAGGCGCAGCGGCAAATCGCCGCAGCCGACCTGCCCGACGCCGCCACGCGGCTGGCCCTGTTCGGCCGCGCGGTGGCGCAGCTGTCGGCGGCGGGTTACGTCTATGTCGGCATGGACCATTTCGCCAAGGCCACCGACGAACTGGTGCTGGCGCAGCGCGCCGGCACGCTGCAACGCAATTTCCAGGGCTATTCGACCCACGGCCACTGCGACATCGTGGGGCTGGGCGTCAGCGCGATCGGCCGCATCGGCGACAGCTACAGCCAGAACGCGCGCGACCTGATGGGCTATTACGGGGCGCTGGACGCTGGCCGGCTGCCGGTGGCGCGCGGGCTGGAGCTGGACGAGGACGACCTGATCCGGCGCGAGCTGATCGGCGAGCTGATGTGCCACGGGGTGGTCGACAAGCAGCAGTTCGGTGCGCGCCATCGGCTGCTGTTCGACGAATATTTCGTGCGCGCGCGCGAACGCCTCGCGCCGCTGGTGGCCGACGGTTTGGTGGAAGACGACGCGCGCGAGGTGCGGGTGACCTCGCGGGGCCGTCTGCTGTTGCGTATCATCGCCATGTGCTTTGACGCCTATCTCGACGACAAGGCACAGGCGGCGCGCTATTCGCGCGTGATCTGATCCACGCAGCTCCGACCAGGCAACCCGATCGCATCATGGATTCCAAGCACCCGGCAGGGCGCCTGCCCGAGCCGCCCAATCCGATTGCCGACGACGGCGACGAGGCGCACTTCTGCGGTACCTGTGCGTTCTCCAGTGCCTGCATCGCTGCGGGCTACAACAAGCCCGAGCTGGCGCAGTTGCAATGCCTGGTCGAGCATGTCGGGCCGTTCCGTGCCGGCGAGCACATCTTCCGCACCGGCGATCCGTTCCGCGCGATCTTCGCGGTGCGCAGCGGCACGGTCAAAACCCGCATGGTGGACAAGGAGGGCCGCGAGCAGGTGCTGGGTTTCTACCTGCCCGGCGAGGTGATCGGCCTCAACGCGATCTACCCCGAGCATTTCCCGTGCGACGCGGTGGCGCTGGATACCTCGTTCTTCTGCCGCTTCTCCTTCCCCGCGATGAGCGCGCTGGCCTCGCGCATACCGGCAGTGCAGAAGCACCTGTTCCGCCTGTTGAGCAAGGAACTGGGCAGCGCCAGCCTGCTGGCCGGCGACCACAGCGCGGACGAGCGCATGGCGGCGTTCCTGATGGATCTCGCCGGACGCTATGCCGCGCGCGGTTTCTCCGCCACGCGCTTCCACCTCAGCATGTCGCGCGGCGACATCGCCAACTACCTGCGCCTGGCCGCCGAAACGGTGAGCCGCGTGCTGAGCCGCTTCCGCAGCCAGAACCTGATCCGCATCGAGGGTCGCGAACTGGAGCTGCTCAACCCCGATGCCCTGCGCCAGCTCGGCCAGGCGCTGCTGCCGGACTGAGTTCCAAGGTGTTCTGACCAGGCCGTCGTTCCAGCGAGGACTTGGCCATGGTGTCTCTAAGCTGCCGGCACGGCTTCCTCGATCACTCGCGGACGCGCGCGCGAGCGGCGATAGCTGGCGATGATGTCGCCGTAGTGGATCACCCGGCCGATCGTGTAGGTGGTGATGCGGGTGACGTCGCGCACCGGTTTCAGGTGGCTGGGGCGGAACGTGCCGTGGTAGCGCGAGGCGATCGGCACCGAGACGATGCCGAGTTTCTTCTCGCGCGAGGCGGCGATCAGGATGGCGGCCTCGAACACGAAGTTCTCCGCGGCCAGGTCGACCAGTTCCAGTGCCTCGCGCGGATACCAGCGCTGGCCGCTCTGGGTGTCGGCCACCGGTTGGGCGCAGGCCCACGAGATGCCCCAGTCGGCGACCGCGTTGGCCCGGCGACGGCCCTTCGGTTGCTGCGCCTTGTCCAGCAGCCGCGCGCCGATCACGATGTGTTGCGGGTAGCGCGCGGCGGCGGCGACGATGCGCGGGATGTCGCTGGCCAGGTGCTGGCCGTCGCCGTCCATCGTCAGTACCGCGTCGTAGCCCAGGCGCAGCGCCTCGCGGAAGCCCCGGCGCAGCGCCTCGCCCTTGCCGCAGCGTTGTTCGTGGCGCAGCAGGGTTACCGGCAGGCTGGCAGCGATATCCGGCGTGCGATCGTCCGAGCCGTCGTCGATCACGATCACCGGCGCCTCCAGCGCGAGCACGGATTCGATCACTGCGCGGATCGCCGCCTCCTCGTTGAGACAGGGGATCAGGACGCACCAGCGTGCGGTGGATGTATTCACGCGACCTTCTCCATGGCGATCTGCAATCCCAGCGTGGGGGCAGCGGCCAGCCGGCATGATCCCGCATTACTGGCCAGCACGGCGAGCAGGGCGAGGCTGCGGGCCGATGGATTGCCCCGGCACCAACCGGCCAGTGGCTCGGGCAGGGCATCGTCGGGCTGCGGCGGGGCCAGCTGCAGGTCGAGCCGGGCCAGCGTGGCCGCGCCCGCCGCAGGGGCCAGCACCAGCGCGCAGGCGAAGGGCTGGTCGCAGTCGGTGACTTCGGCCAGTGGCCAGCTGCCGGCGCCGTCGCTGCACACCAGCAACACCGCGCGTTGCTCGGTCAGCACCTGGCTGGCCGCTTCGAGCAGGCCGGCACCGAAGCTGGCTGCCTGCGCGGCGATCGCGGTGGACGGCGCGTGGCAGCCGGTGGCGATGGTCCAGTAGCCGACAGCGGCGTTGTGCACCGAGTTGTGGAAGCGGATCGGCGACAGCTCGGCCGGCGCATGGGCGAGCGTGGCGCACATGTAATCGGTGATCGTCTGGTCACCGTGCGAGGAGGCGAACACGCACGCCAGCGTGGCGGCGTCGCAGCCGCTCATCGCGACCGCCTGTCCGGCCGCCTCGATCGCCAGCAGCACGCTGGCCGGTGCGCGCCGGCGCTCGTTCGGCGGCAGCGTGGCGGCAGTGGGGCGCGCCGGCGGCGGCGCTGGCGTCTGTCCGACGAGCAGGCTGCGCAATGCGGCGAAGTCGGCCAGCTGCGGCGACCACAGGCCGATGCCTTCGACGTAGACGCGCAAGTCGCTCATGCGACGAACCCCGCGCGGGCGAAGGCCAGACAGGCATTGTTGCCGCCGAAGCCGAACGAGTTGCTGAGTGCCACGTCGATGCGCTGCTGCTCGTTGTGCCAGGCGAACTGCGCGCCGCAGACCGGGTCGGGCGTGTCGCCGCCGAGGTTGCCGGGCACCAGGTCGTGTTCGATCGCCTGCAGCGCCATGGTCGCCTCGACGATGCCTGCGGCACCCAGCGTGTGGCCGGTGAAACCCTTGGTGGAGCTGGCCCGCGTGGTAGCCGGGAAGGCGCGCGCGACCAGCGCCGCTTCCACTTCGTCGTTCTTCTGGCTGGCGGTGCCGTGCAGGTTGATGTAGCCGACCTGCGCAGGATCGAGCCCGGCGCGCGCCAGCGCGTCGTTCAGTGCCAGCTCCGCACCGAGTCCTTGCGGGTGCGGCGTGGACATGTGGTGCGCGTCGCTGGATTCGCCGTAGCCCAGCAGGCGGGGTGCATCGGGTGCGGTGTCGATGCGCTCCAGCAGCGCGAAGCCGGCGGCCTCGCCGATCGAGATGCCGTTGCGCGCCGCGTCGAACGGCCGGCACGGCTCGGGCGAGACCAGTTCCAGCGCGTTGAAACCGAACAGCACGCTGTCGCACAAGGTGTCCACGCCGCCGACCACGGCCGCGTCGATCAGGCCCAGCCGCAGCATCCGCTCGGCGCTGGCGAACACCTTGGCGCTGGACGAGCAGGCGGTGGAGACGGTCAGGCACGGCCCTTCCAGTGCCAGCGCCGCGGCCACGAAGGCGGCCAGCGAATGCGGCGCGTGGATCGCCGGGCGCAGCATGTCGTCGGGAAAACCGCCGTCGGCGTCGAGCCGCCGATACGCCTCCTCGGTGGCGCCGATGCTGGCGGTGGAGGTGCCCAGCAGCAAGGCGACGCGGCCGGCGCCGTAGCGCGCGCGCGCGGCGCGCACGCGGTCGAGGAAGCCGTCCTGATTCAGGCCGAGCCAGGCCAGCCGGTTGTTGCGGCAATCCCATGACGCGAGCGCGGCGGGCAGCGCGGCGGTTTCCAGGCCATCGACGCGGCCGATCCAGCATGTCAGCGGCGCACTGCTGAAATCGTTCGGACGCAGGCCGCTGCGCTCGCCGCGCAACGCGTCGAGCTGGGCGTCGAGCCCGTGGCCGAGTGCCGACGTGGCGGTGTGCGCGGTGACCGCGAGAGGTGTCATCACATGAGGCATCGCGAAAGCCTAGCGGTCGCCCTGCAGCTTGCCTAGCCTGCGACCATCGGCGGAGTCCGATCGTGGCCAGCACGGCATGAAGATGCCGCGAACGTCGTACACCGTTAAGCTGTCGCGTCTCCCGCACCGACGATGCCTTGGCGTGTCCGCCCCGCGAAAACCCTCGAAATACCTGCGCGACGCCGACGTGCTGCATGCGGCAGTGGTCACCGGGCTGGTCGTGGTGCTGAGTGCCGGCCTGGTCTGGCTCGGCTATCTGGTCCATGTATGGCGCATCGCCACGCGCAGCCCGCTGTCGCCGCCGCGACGGATGACCGTGCTGGTGTTCGGCCGCCGGCTGGAACATGACGCGCCCGGCCATGATTACCGGCAGCGCCTGCAGCGCGCGCTGGTCCTGGCACGGCAGCAACAGACCGATCATCTGCTGCTGCTCGGCGGTTGCAGCGGCAGCGAGCTGAGCGAGGCCGCTGCCGGCGAGGCCTGGTTGCGCCAGCACGAGCTGACCGGCGACGTGCGCGTGGAGCTCGAACAGGATTCGATCGACTCGCTGGAGAACCTGCGCCATGCGCGCCGGCTGCTGCTGGAACGAGGCCACCTGCCGCCGGTGGCGCTGGTGACCAGCCGCTACCACCTTGCGCGCTGTCTGCTGCTGGCGCAGCGGCTCGGCTTCGACAGCATTGCCGTGGCGGCGGAACCGACGCTGCCGCGGCATGCGCGCTACCTCGGCCGGCTCGTGCTGGAAGCGGGCTACCTGATGTGGATCGACATCGGCATGCGCTGGGCGCGGTTGATCGGGCATGCGCGCATGGCCGCACGCATCAGTTGAATTGTGCCGGATCAGGCCGGCGCGGCGCTGCACCGCAGCCGGTCGCGCACGGCTGCTTGCTAAGCTTGGCGCCATCGAATCTTTCGGGCCAGACGATGAGTGCACAAGCCGACCTTGCCGAAACCTTCCTGCGCGAACTGCAGGACCGCATCTGCGCGGCGATCGAGCAGGCCGACGGCGGCGCACGCTTCGTCGAGGATGCGTGGACCCGCGCGGCGGGCGGTGGCGGGCGCACCCGCGTGCTGCGCGATGGCGCGGTGTTCGAGCAGGCCGGGGTGAATTTCTCGCGCGTGCACGGGCATCAGCTGCCACCCAGCGCCACCGCGCACCGGCCCGAGCTGGCCGGCGGCAGCTTCATCGCCACCGGCGTGTCGCTGGTGCTGCATCCGAAGAACCCGCACGTGCCGACCACGCATGCCAACGTGCGCTACTTCGAGGCCAGCAAGGAAGGCGTGGAGCCGGTGTGGTGGTTCGGCGGCGGCTTCGACCTCACCCCGTTCTACCCGGTGGACGAGGACGTGCGCCATTGGCATACCGTGGCGCGCGACCTGTGCGAACCGTATGGCCCGGACGTGTATCCGCGCTACAAGCAATGGTGCGACGAGTACTTCTACCTGAAGCACCGCGACGAAACGCGCGGCGTGGGCGGGCTGTTCTACGACGACATGAACGAGGGCGGCTTCGAGCGCTGCTTCGCGTTCACCCGTGACGTCGGCCAGGGTTTCCTCGATGCCTATCTGCCGATCGTCGAACGGCGCAAGGCCACGCCGTACGGCGAGCGCGAGCGCGAGTTCCAGCTGTACCGGCGCGGTCGCTACGTGGAGTTCAACCTGGTCTACGACCGCGGCACCTTGTTCGGCCTGCAGTCCGGCGGCCGCACCGAATCGATCCTGATGAGCCTGCCGCCGCGCGTGCGCTTCGAGTATGCGTACCAGCCGGAAGCCGGCTCCGCCGAGGCGAAGCTCGCCGACTACCTGAAGCCGCGCGACTGGGTCTGACGCAGCCGCGCGTAGGGCGGGCACCGCCCGCCGATGCCCGTTAGCATGTCGCGACCGCGGCGGGCATTGCCCGCCCTACGATCTGACCTACGGCGTGGCCCCGCTGAACTTCTCCACCGTGGCACCCTTCACCGGGCCGATCTGCGCGCTGTCGCTGACTTTCAGTTCCACCTCGCGGCGGAACTCCAGCGTGCCCTGCACCACGGCGTGCGGGCCGATCACCACCACCGGCTTGCGGCTGTTGAAGTTGAACCAGCCGTTCTGCTTGTCGATCAGGATGCCGCCTTCGACGCGCGAGTTTTCGCCCACGCTGATGTCGCCGCTCACCGTGGCCAGACCGCCGGCGACGTGGGCGGCATCCAGCACGATGGCGCCGTTGACGTTGCCCAGCTTGCCGCCGACCTCGGCGCCGCGCGCCAGGCGGATGCTGCCGTTGACCGCGCTGACGTCACCACTGACCTTGCTGGCTTCGCCCAGCGTGATCGAGCCGTTGACGGTGTCCACCGCGGTGGCCTGGGCGCGGTCGCCGAGCTCCACCGCGCCGTTGACCGTGCCGGCCTTGCGCACGGTGGCGCCATCGCCGACATGGACCGCGCCGTTGACCGAGCTGACGTCGCCGGCCTGTTGGCCCGCCTCGACGCGTACCGCGCCGTTGACCTTGTCGATGTCGCCGTCGCGGGCCACTGCCAGGGCAGGCAGCAAGGCGAACGTGCACAGGAGAAGAATGGTCGAGATGCGATGCATGGCAGGCTCCGTGGTCGGTGGGAGTCTCTAGGATGCCGCCGCCGCGGCAAAGGTTTGCCATGACCTGTGGCAGGGTGCGGATTTGACGCTGCCGGGGCCGCACTGCACCATTCGCGGTTCATCCCGTTTGCTGAGCGCACCCATGCACAAGCTCGTCCTGATCCGCCACGGCCAATCGCAGTGGAACCTCGACAACCGCTTCAGCGGCTGGGCCGACGTCGACCTCACCGAGCAGGGCAGGGCGGAGGCGCGCGAAGCGGGCCGCCTGCTGACCGAAGGCGGCTACAGCTTCGACGTGGCGCACACCTCGGTGCTCAAGCGGGCCGTGCGCACGCTGTGGGGCGTGCAGGACGAGATGGGCCTGATGTGGCTGCCGGTGGTCACCGACTGGCGCCTCAACGAGCGTCACTACGGCGGCCTCACCGGCCTGAACAAGGCCGAGACCGCGGCGAAGTACGGCGAGGAGCAGGTGAAGATCTGGCGGCGCAGCTACGACGTGCCGCCGCCGCCGCTGGAGCGCGCCGCGAACGAGTCGGTGCACGATCCGCGTTACGCGAAGCTCGACCCGAAGGACATCCCCGATACCGAGTGCCTGAAGGACACCGTGGCGCGCGTGCTGCCGTACTGGCACCAGGTGCTGGCGCCGGCGATCAAGGCGGGCCAGCGCGTGCTGGTCGCCGCGCACGGCAACTCGCTGCGCGCGCTGGTGAAATATCTGGACGGCATCTCCGACGAGGCGATCGTCGAGCTCAACATCCCCAACGGCGTGCCGCTGGTGTATGAATTCGACGACGAACTGAAGCCGTTGCGCCATTACTACCTGGGCGACGCCGAGGCGATCGCGGCGAAGATGGCCGCGGTGGCCAACCAGGGCAAGGCGAAGTAGCCGGGATTCGGGCTTCGCCAGGAGCAAAATCGCCGGCAGCCGGTGCGGGTGCCTTCCCGAACCCCGGCCCCCAGTCCCTCATCCACCGGACCACGCCATGCCCGCCCATCTGACCAGTTACCTGATCATGCTGCCGCTGCTGGCCTGGATCGTGTGGCGGCGGGTCAGCCGGCAGTTCGGCCGCCAGCCGATCCGGCGCAAGCGGATGATCGCCCGCATCGTGATCTTCGCGGTCATCGGTGGCCTGCTGGCGCTGAGCGGTTTCCATCATCTGGCGTTGGCCGAAGGGTTGCTCGGCGGGGTGCTGATCGGCGCCGCGATCGGCCTGTTCGGCCTGCGGCTGACCCGCTTCGAGGTCGATCCGGCCAAGGGCGACTGCTACGTGCCCAATCCGTGGATCGGCGCCCTGCTCACCGTGCTGCTGCTCGGGCGCCTGGCCTGGCGGCTGATGGTGGTGTGGCCGCAGCTGCAGCACGCGCAGGCGGCGGCAGACGCGGGCACGTCGATGCAGCCGATGGGCTACGCGTCCAGCCCGCTGACCATGCTGGTGATCGGCCTGCTGGTCGGCTACTACATCGCCTATTACAGCGGCGTGCTGGTGCACCATCGGCGCTTCCTGCGCGCGCATCCTGCTGCGGCGGCCGCTCGAGCGGAGTGATCCGGGGCGGCCCGGCGCTTCACGGCCCCGCGGCTCCCAGATAGTCCAGGCTTGCCTGCAGCATCGACTGCATGCCGACCTTCAGGGCGCCCTCGTCAAGGAAGAACTTCGGCGAATGGTTGGCCGGCGCGGCCGTGGCATCCTGGCCTTTCGGCGTGGCGCCGACGAAGAAATACACGCTGGGGACCGCCTCGGCGAACAGCGCGAAATCCTCCGACGCCATCCACGGTTTCGCCTCGCGCACCTGCGCTGCGCCGTTGATGCGCACCAGGCTGGCGCGCACGTCTGCGGCCAGCTTGTCGTCATTCACCAGCACCGGGTTGCTGAGCAGGGGAATCTGCTCGTCCACCGTGGCGCCATGCGCGGCGGCGACGTTTTCGGCGATGCGCTTGAGGCCGTCCAGCGCCTGCTTCCGCATGGCGGGGTCGAAGGTGCGCAGCGTGCCTTGCAACTCCACCTGGTCGGGCACGATGTTGTAGCGCGCCCCGCCATCGACGATGCCGAAACTGAGCACTGCCGGAAGCTTGCTGATGTCGAGCTGGCGGCTGACGATGGTCTGCGACGCGCTGATGATCTCCGCCGCGGTGACGATCGGATCGATTCCGTTCCACGGCATGGCACCGTGGGTCTGGCGCCCGTGCACCACCAGCTTGAACCAGTCCGAGCCGGCCATGGTCGGCCCCGGCCGCACCGAGACGGTGCCCACGTTGAGCGAGCTGACCACGTGCATGCCGAACATCGCATCCGGCTTGTAGTCGCGGAACATGCCTTCCTTCAACATCAGCTCGGCGCCACCTTCCTCGCCGGCCGGTGCGCCTTCCTCCGCCGGCTGGAACACGAACAGCACCGAGCCGTGCAGTTGCCTTTTCATGCCGGCAAGCGCCTGCGCGATGCCCAGCAGCATCGCCGTGTGCGCGTCATGGCCGCAGGCGTGCATCACGCCGGTCTCCTTGCCGCGGTACTCGCCCTTCGCCTTCGAGGCGAAGGGCAGGTCGACCTCTTCGGTCACGGGCAGCGCATCCATGTCCGCGCGCAGCGCCAGGCGCGGCCCGGGCAAATCCCCCTTCAACAGCGCGACCACGCCGGTGTGGGCGATCCCCGCATGCACTTCCAATCCCAGCTTCTTCAACTCCCTGGCCACGAGCGCCGAGGTGCGCACCTCGCGGTTGCTCAGTTCCGGGTGCTGGTGGATATCGCGCCGCCACGCGGTGACCTGCGGCAGCTCCTGCTGCACCATGGCCTCGACCTGACGGGTCGGCGTCTGGCGGGTGTCGGCGGCGTGCAGCGGCGAGGCGACCAGGGCGGCAAGCGCCAGGGCGAAGGCGGTGCGATGCATGGCTGTCTCCATGGCGGGGGTCGCTCGATGCTAGCGCCTGGACAGGCTGGTGCCTACGTGATGGCCGGCCTCTGCGCCGCGCAGGCGCCGCCGGCTCATTCGGGCCGATGCTCCAGCGCGAGGTATTCCTCGCTCTGCATCTCGATCAGGCGCGATTCGGTGCGGCCGAATTCGGCGCGCAGGCGCTCGCCGTCGTAGAGCTCGGTGATCGGCGCGGCGGCGGAAAGCACCAGCTTCACGCGCCGGTCGTAGAACTCGTCGACCAGTTGCACGAAGCGTTTCGCCGCGTCCTCGCTGTAGATGGTGAACTGCGGCACGTTGGCGACGATCACCGCCGGGCCGGCCTTGGCCAGCGCGATGTAGTCGGCCACGGCGCGCGGGCCCTCGCACAGCGCGGCGAACTGGAACCACAGGATGGTCTCGGCGCGCTTGTGGAACGGGATGTCGCGGCCGTTGATGCGCAGCATGCCGTCGAGTTCGATCGCGCCACTGGCCTGGCTGGCGAAGATGCGCTCCAGTGCGCGATGCGACTCGGCGCCCGGCGGGGTGAGGTAGACCGGCGCCTGGGTCAGCGCGCGCAGGCGCCAGTCATGCGCGGAAACCATCTCGACCACGTGGCAGTGCTGCTCGATCAGCGCGATCGCGGGCAGGAATCGGGCGCGCTGCAGGCCGTCCTTGTACAGGTTCGCCGGCGCGGTATTTGAGGTGGTGACCAGGCTCACCCCGCGCTCGAACAATGCGTCGAGCAGGTTGGCCAGGATCATCGCGTCGCCGATGTCGTTGACCAGGAACTCGTCCAGGCACAGCACGCGGCAGCGTCCGGCAATGCCGGCAGCGACCTCCACCAGCGGGCTCTGCCGCTCGCCCAGGGCGCGCAGGCTGTCGTGCACCTCGCCCATGAAGCGGTGGAAATGCCGCCGCAGCACCACGCCGTGCGGCAGGCTGGCGGCGAACAGGTCCATCAGGAACGTCTTGCCGCGACCCACGCTGCCCCACAGGTACAGTCCGGGCACGGCCGGCGGCGGCTCGTTGCCCAGCAGCGATTTCAGCCGGCCGAACAGGCCGCCTTCGCCGGCAGGTTCCGCGCACAGTGCCGCATGCATGCGGTCGAACTCGGCCAGCAGCGCCAGCTGGGCGGGGTCGGACTCCCAGCGATGGGCGGCCACGCCTTCGGCATAACGCGCGCTGGGCGCGAGCAAAAACGTTTCGGTCATGGAGGGGGTCAGGCCTGGCGTGTCGGCGGCAGCCAGTCGCGCACGGCGTGCTTGATCGCGCCGCGCAGATCCATCAGCCGGCGATGGAAGAAGTGGCTGGTGTCGGGCATGCGCACCAGTTCGGGCGGGTGTTCCAGGCTGTCGAGCCAGTCGAACACCGCCTGCGGTTCGACCACCTCGTCGGCCTCGCCCTGCACGACCAGCCAGGGGCAGGTCGGCGGCGTGATCGCATCGAGCCCGTAACGGCCCGCCGGCGGCGCGATGCTGATCAGCGCATCAGCGTGCAGCGGCGCCGCCTGGGCGATGCTCACGCCGCTGCCGAACGAGAAACCGGCCAGCCACAGCGCATCGTCGGGCCGCACGCGACGCACCCAGGCGACCACGGCGGCGAGATCGTCGCGCTCGCCGCGGCCCTTGTCGAAACTTCCCTCGGAACTGCCCGCCCCGCGGAAGTTGAAGCGTACGGTATCCAGCCCCGACTCGCGCAGCGCGCGTTCGACCATGGTCACCACCTTGTTGTGCATGCTGCCGCCTTCGCTGGTCAGCGGGTGGCAGATCACCGCCACGCCTCGGCGCGCGCCGTCAGGCTCGGCGATGTCGGTGACGGTTTCCAGCTTGCCGACCGGGCCGGTCAGCACGAAACTGGCGGCGACATCCGGAAAGCCGGCAGGGTCGGCAGGGAACGAGGCGGGTTTCATGCCCACGATGATAACCGCGACGCCGCGCTGCCGCCCGCGGCAATGAACCATCTGGCGCATGCGCTGCTGGCCGGCGATGACGAGGCGCTGCAACTGGGCGGCCTGCTCGGCGACTTCGTGCGCGGCCAGCCCGATCCGGCGCAGTTCCCGCCACGGGTGATCCGCGGCATCCGCCTGCACCGCGCCATCGACGGCTACACCGACGCCCACCCCGCCGTGCTGGCCGCCAAGGCGCAGCTGCCACCGCCGTATCGCCGCTACGCCGGCATCCTGCTGGACATGTGGTTCGATCACTTGCTGGCCCGGGAATTTCCACGCTGGAGCGCACAGCCGCTGGAGGACTACTCGCTCGGCCTGCGTGGACTGCTGCGGCGGCGCGATGCCTTGCTGACGCCTGCGTTGCGGCGGTTCCGCAGTTACATGGAAGCCAACGACTTGCCTGGCGGCTACGCCGACCGAGCAGTGCTGGGGCGTGCACTGGCCGGGATCGGCGAGCGGCTCACCCGCGCCAATCCGCTGGATACTGCCTTGCCCGTGCTGGTGGCGCGTGAGGGAGAGTTGCAGCGGCGGTTCGAAGTGTTTTTTCCGGAGTTGCGGGGGTTTGTGGCGGGGTGGATGGAGGGGCAGGGTGATGGGGGTGTGGGAGCGAAACCTGGTTTCCTTCTCCCCTCGGGAGAAGGCGCCCGAAGGGCGGATGAGGGTGCGTGAGGAGTGTGATGGTTCATGCTGCGTCGAACGCTCAAGGCCCTTCACCCGCGAGTACGCACAGGGCCGGGAACCCTCTCCCCAACCCTCTCACCCGCAAGGGGACTCCCTTTGGTCGCCGGAGGGAGAGGGGGCGAACGAAAACGCCGCCCGGAGGGCGGCGTTTATCTTGAACTTCATTGAAGCCGAAATTACTTCGCCTGATCGACGATCCAGTGCACGGCGGCGGTGACCTGCTCGTCGGTGAGCGCGGGATTGCCGCCCTTGGGCGGCATGAAATTGCCGTCGGGGCCGTGGTAGCCCTCGATCGCATGCTTGACCAGCACGTCGATGCCCTGCTTGATGCGTGGGCCCCACATGGCCTTGTCGCCGAGCTTCGGCGCGCCGGCGATGCCGGCCGTATGGCAACTGGTGCACAGGTGGTCGTAGATTTCCTTGCCGTCGGTGGTGCCGCCGTAGGCCACCTGGGAGGCGGCGGCCTTGGCGGCCTGGTCGGCGGCGGCCTGCATGGCGGCACGGCCGGTGTCGCCGGCATAGACGGCGCCGGCGGGGGCGAGCCGTGCGGCGACCGTGGCCGGGTGGTTCGGATTGGTTTCCTTGGGCTCGCTGTTGTTGATCGCCAGCGCGGACAACACAAGGATCACGGTAAGAACCATCAGCGCGCCGATGGTCAGCGAGAACTGACGCAGGAAGCCCTGGTCGGATTTGCTAAGGGGACCGCTCACGCACGTACTCCTGTCAGTGGGCGGGCTTGGACCGCCTTGTTGCCTTACCGTCACGCCGGAATCGCGAAACCGCCGCAGCCGCCAGGGTCGAAAACCTCGATGCACCCCAACCCCTGCTGCCGGTGTCCGGATCGCGCCCTCGGGGGCGCGCTGGCGACCAGTCCGGTATTATAAACGAAGCGCCCGACAAGTTTCAGGGTGACCGATCGGGTGTATGCCGATGCGGTGCCCGGAACGTTGTGCACACGGCCCGGTCCCATGTGCGACGGGGCGCAAAACCCTGCCATCGGTCATGCCCCACCCCTGTCGACCGGCATTGTTCAAAGCGGTTGCCGTCCACCTATGCTTTGTCCATGGGGGCGCGTCTGCCCACGTGGTGCCTGCGGCAGCGGCCTTCCCCGGTTGCTCGCCCCGGTTCAATCCAGGAGTTCCACATGTCGCGTTTTTGGAAGATCGCGTTGATCGTGCTGGCGGTGGTCGTGATCGCCGTGGTCGGCATCCGCATGTTGCACAAGCCGGGCGATGGCGCGGCGAAGGGCGCCAACGGCAAGGGCGGCGACGCGCCGCCGGTGCCGGTGACCGTGGTGCCGGTGGTCAAGCAGAACGTGCCGGTGTACCTGACGGCGCTGGGCACGGTGCAGGCGCTCAACACGGTGACGGTGATCCCGCAGGTGTCCGGGCGGCTGCTCAGCATCGAGTTCACCGAAGGACAGCCGGTGAAGCAGGGCCAGGTGCTGGCGCGCATCGACCCGCGCACCTTCCAGGCCAACTATGACCAGGCGGTCAGCCGGCGCAAGCAGGATCAATCCCTGCTGGCCACGGCGCGCAGCAACTACCAGCGCTCGCAGGACCCCAAGTACAGCCAGTACGTGGCCAAGATCGACCAGGTCACCCAGAAGAACACCGTGGCCCAGTACGAGGCGGCCGTGGCGGCCGACGAGGCCGCGATCCGCGACGCCAAGGTGCAGCTCGACTACACCGAGATCCGCTCGCCGATCGACGGCCTGGCCGGTATCCGCGCGGTGGACCCGGGCAACGTGGTGACCACCTCCAGTGCGATCGTCACGCTGACCCAGCTGCACCCGATCAACGTGATGTTTACCTTGCCGGAGCAGAACCTGGACATGGTGCGCAGCGCGGCGCAGGGCGGCAAGCCACTGGAGGTCACCGCACTAGATCGCGTCGACGCCCATCCGATCGCCAGCGGCGGCGTGCTCAAGGTGATCGACAACCAGATCGACACCAGCACCGGCACGTTCCGCCTGAAGTCGGAGTTTTCCAACGAGCACGACGAGTTGTGGCCGGGCCAGTTCGTCAACGTGCGGCTGCTGGTGAACACCGTCGACGGCGGCCTGGTGATCCCCTCGCAGGGCGTGCAGCGCGGGCCGGACGGTGATTATGTCTACCTCGTGCAGGGCGACAACACGGTCAAGATGCAGTCGATCGTGGTGGCCGGCGAAGTCGGCGACAGCCACGTGATGGTCGGCAGCGGGCTCAAGGTCGGCGACAAGGTGGTGACCGAAGGCCAGTTCCGGCTCAAGCCCGGCAGCAAGGTCAACCCGCTCAAGCCGGGCGAAGTGCCGGCCGCGCCCACCGCGGCGGAATTGCAGAAGTCCAGGCAGGACAACAAGGGTGGCCGCGGTCGTCACTGATGTCCGCGTGAGCCCGCGGCGTTGCCGCGGGCTGGCGCGCGTCTCGAACGCGGCAACTGCCGCCCCACTTCGTCACGGATAGTCATGGGCTTCTCCACCCTCTTCATTCGCCGCCCGATCGCCACTTCGCTGCTGATGGTGGCGGTGCTGCTGCTCGGTATCCTGGGCTTCCGCCAGTTGCCGGTGTCGGCGCTGCCGGAGATCGAGGCGCCCAGCCTGGTGGTGACCACGCAGTATCCGGGTGCCAGCGCCACCACCATGGCGACGCTGATCACCACGCCGCTGGAGCGCAACCTGGGGCAGATCTCCGGGCTCAGCATGATGAGTTCGGACTCGTCCGCCGGCCTGTCGACGATCGTGCTGCAGTTCAACATGGGCCGCGACATCGACATCGCCGCGCAGGATGTGCAGGCGGCGATCAACCAGGCCAAGGGCACGCTGCCGGGCAACCTGCCGTATCCGCCGGTGTACAACCGGGTCAATCCGGCCGATGCGCCGATCCTCACCCTGGCGCTGCAGTCGGACAGCCGCCCGCTGCGCGACGTCAACGACCTGGCCGACTCGATCCTGGCGCAGAAGCTGTCGCAGGTGCAGGGCGTGGGCCTGGTCTCGATCGCCGGCAACGTGCGCCCGGCCGTGCGCATCCAGGTCAACCCGGCGCAACTGGCCAATCTCGGCCTGACCATGGAGGACGTGCGCAGCGCACTGACCCAGGCCAACGTCAACGCGCCCAAGGGCACGCTGAACGGCAAGACGCAGAGCTACTCGATCGGCACCAACGACCAGTTGGCCGATGCCGAGCAGTACAAGAGCACCATCATCAGCTACCGCGGCAACGCGCCGGTGCGGCTGTCCGACGTGGCCAGGGTGGTCAACGGCGTGGAGAACGACCAGCTCGCCGCGTGGGCCAACGGCAAGCCGGCGGTACTGCTGGACGTGCGCCGCCAGCCCGGCGCCAACATCGTGCAGACGGTGGAGCAGATCCGCCGCATCCTGCCCGAGCTGCGCAACGCGCTGCCGGCCGACGTGCACCTGGACGTGTTCGCCGACCGCACGGTGACCATCCGCGCCTCGGTGCACGACGTGGAGTTCACCCTGATCCTCACCGTGTTCCTGGTGGTGGGCGTGATCTTCGTGTTCCTGCGCCGGCTGTGGGCCACCATCATTCCGGCCACCGCGGTGCCGCTGTCGCTGCTGGGCACGTTCGGCGTGATGAGTTTCACCGGCATGTCGCTGGACAATCTCTCGCTGATGGCGCTGACGGTGGCCACCGGCTTCGTGGTCGACGATGCGATCGTGATGATCGAAAACATCGTGCGCTACATCGAACAGGGCAAGAGCGGCAAGGAGGCGGCCGAGATCGGCGCGAAGGAGATCGGCTTCACCGTGCTGTCGCTGACCGTGTCGCTGGTGGCGGTGTTCCTGCCGCTGCTGCTGATGCCCGGTGTCACCGGCCGGTTGTTCCACGAGTTCGCCTGGGTGCTGACCATCGCGGTGAGCATCTCGATGCTGGTCTCGCTGACGCTGACGCCGATGATGTGCGCCTACCTGCTCAAGCCCGACCAGCTGCCGGAAGGCGACGACGCGCACGAGCGCCACGCCGCCGCCGGCAGGCGCACCGTGTGGGCGCGCACCGTGCACGTGTACGAGAATTCGCTGGACTGGGTGCTCGACCACCAGCGCCTGACCATGCTGGTGGCCGGCGCCGCGGTGGTGCTGACCGTGTTCCTGTACATCGCCATCCCCAAGGGCCTGCTGCCCGAGCAGGACACCGGCCTGATCACCGGCGTGGTGCAGGCCGACGACAACATCGCGTTTCCGGCGATGGAGCAGCGCACCAAGGCAGTGGCCGAGGCGTTGCGCAAGGACCCGGCGGTGGCCGGCGTGGCGGCGTTCATCGGCGCCGGCACGATCAACCCCACCTTGAACCAGGGCCAGCTCAGCATCGTGCTGAAGGATCGCGGCGACCGCGACGGCTTGGACAAGCTGCTGCCGCGGCTGCAGCAGAGCGTGGCCGACATCCCTGGCGTGGCGCTGTACCTGAAACCGGTGCAGGACGTGACCCTGGACAGCACCGTGTCGGCCACCGAATACCAGTACGCGCTGTCCCAGGTGGACTCCGCCGAGCTGGCCAAGTACGCCGACCAGATGACCCGCGCCATGCGCCAGCGGCCGGAGCTGGCGGACGTCAGCAACAACCTGGCCGACCGCGGCAACGCGCTCAAGCTGACCATCGATCGCGAGAAGGCCAGTCGCATGGGCGTGCCGGTGCAGACCATCGACGACACCTTGTACGACGCCTTTGGCCAGCGCCAGATCTCCACCATCTTCACCCAGCTCAACCAGTACCGCGTGGTGCTTGAGGTGGCGCCGGAGTTCCGCAACAGCAGCGACCTGCTCAACAAGCTCACCGTGCGCGGCAACGGCTCCGGCGCGCTGACCGGCAGCAACGCCACCAGCTTCGGCCAGGTGAAGTCGAGCAACTCGGCCACCCCCAGCGGCATCGGCAACACCGGCAACATCGGCATCGCGCTGGGCGGCGGCGGCACCATCCCGCTGTCCTCGCTGGCCAATGCCGAGGTCACCAGCGCACCGCTGGTGGTCAGCCACCAGCAGCAGCTGCCGGCGGTGACGCTGTCGTTCAACGTGGCGCCGGGCTATTCGCTGTCCGACGCGGTGTCGGCGATCCACCAGATCAACGCGGAGCTGAACTTCCCGCCACAGGTGCGCGGCCAGTTCATCGGCAAGGCCGCCGAGTTCAACTCCTCGCTGGGCGACGAGGTGCTGTTGCTGCTGGCCGCGATCGTGGTGATCTACATCGTGCTGGGCGTGCTGTACGAGAGCTACATCCACCCGCTGACGATCATCTCCACCCTGCCGCCGGCCGGCGTGGGCGCGCTGCTGGCACTGATGATGTTCGGCATGAGCCTGTCGGTGGACGGCATCGTGGGCATCGTGCTCTTGATCGGCATCGTCAAGAAGAACGCGATCATGATGATCGACTTCGCGATCGAGGCGCGCCGCACCGGCCTCAACGCGCATGACGCGATCCGCCGCGCCTGCCTGCTGCGCTTCCGCCCGATCATGATGACCACCGCGGCGGCGATGCTCGGCGCCTTGCCGCTGGCGCTGGGCACCGGCATCGGCTCGGAGCTGCGCCGGCCGCTGGGCGTGTCGATCGTCGGCGGCCTGCTGCTGTCGCAGCTGGTGACGCTGTACACCACGCCGGTGATCTACCTGTACATGGAGCGTTTCTCCGACTGGCTCGCCGCACGCCGGGAACGGCGTGCGCTGGAACACGCGCGGGCCGATCGCACGACGTGATCCGATCGCTTGCCGCCTGCCCCTGCCCGCGCGACGCCGGCAGGGGTTTTTCCTTTTCGCGTCCCGATCAACCGTTTTGCCGCTGGTGCGTTGAGGGTGGGATGATCCGCCTGGATCCCGCCCGGCATCGTGCCGCCTGCACCACGGTCGTGTTTCCCGCATGAATGTCTCCGGCTCCTTCATCCGCCGTCCGATCGGCACCAGCTTGCTCGCGATCGGCCTGTTCGTCGGCGGCATGATCTGCTACTTCCTGCTCGGCGTGTCGGCGCTGCCGAACATGCAGTTCCCGGCGATCTTCGTGCAGGCCAGCCAGGCCGGCGCCGACGCCAGCACCATGGCCTCCACCGTGGCCGCGCCGCTGGAACGGCACCTGGGCCAGGTGCCCGGCATCGAGACGATGCGCTCGTCCAGTTCGGAAGGGCGCACCTTCGTCTTCATGATGTTCCGCAACGGCACCGACCTGGGTTCGGCCGCGCGCGACGTGCAGGCGGCGATCAACGCGGCCGCGCCGGACCTGCCCAGCGGCCTCAACGGCGCGCCCAGCTACCAGAAGGCCAATCCCAACGACGACCCGGTGATCGCCTTCGCGCTGACCTCCGACACGCAGGCCGCGGGCGATCTCTACAACGTCGCCGACACCTTGCTGGCGCAGCGCCTGCGCCAGTTGCCGGGTGTCTCGTCGGTGGAGATCGCCGGCGCCTCGACCCCGGCGATCCGCGTCGACGTGAACCTGCGCGCGCTCAACGCGATGGGCCTGTCGCCGGACCAGCTGCGCAACGCCTTGCGCGCGGCCAACGTGACCTCGCCGGAAGGCTTCCTCAGCGACGGCAAGACGCGCATGGCGGTGGCCGCCACCACCTCGCTGCACAGCGCCGCGGACTTCGCGAAACTGGTGGTGGCCAGCCACGATGGCACGCCGGTGCGCCTCGCCGACGTGGCGAACGTCTACGCCGGTACCGAGGACGCCTACCAGGCGGCGTGGTTCGGCGGCCAGCCGGCGGTGCTGATGTACGTGTACAAGAAGGCCGACGCCAACGTCATCTCCACCGTGGACCTGGTCAAGGCACAACTGCCGGCGCTGCGCACGTTCCTGCAGCCAGGCACCCGGCTCACCCCGTTCTTCGACGGCACGCCAACCATCCGCGCCTCGCTGCATGAGGTACAGGCGACCTTGCTGATCTCGCTGGCGATGGTGGTGCTGACCATGGCGCTGTTCCTGCGTCGTCTCGCACCCACGCTGATCGCCGCGGTGGCGGTGCCGCTGTCGCTGGCCGGTGCGTTCGTGGCGATGTACATCCTCGACTACACGCTCAACAACCTCACCCTGCTGGCGCTGGTGATCGCGATCGGGTTCGTGGTGGACGACGCGATCGTGGTGATCGAGAACATCATTCGCCACATCGACGACGGCATGACGCGCATGCAGGCCACCCTGGCCGGCGCGCGCGAGATCGGCTTCACCATCGTCTCGATCACCGCCTCGCTGGTGGCGGTGTTCATCCCGCTGCTGTTCGCCGGCGGCATCACCGGCATGTTCATGCACGAGTTCGCGGTGACCCTGGTGGCGGCGATCGTGGTGTCGGCCGCGGTGTCGCTGACGCTCACGCCGGCGCTGTGCGGGCGTTTCCTCGGCGGCCATCGCGCACGCGAGGCCAGCGCCGGGCCCGCGCGCAGCCACGTGCTGGACCGCTTCCACGCCCGCATGCTCGGCGTGTACCGGCGGGCGCTGGATTTCTCGCTGCGCCACGTGCTGGCCTTCTCGCTGACGCCCCTGGTGCTGATCGTCGCCACGTTCTACCTGTTCACCGTGGTCAAGACCGGTCTGTTCCCGCAGCAGGACACCGGCCTGATCTGGGGCCGCGCCACCTCCAGCGCCACGGTATCGTTCGACGAGAGCCGGCAGCGGCTGGAGCGGCTCACCGCGATGCTGCTGGCCGACCCGGACGTGGCCACGGTGGGCACGCGCCTGGGCAGCAGCCGCCAGGGTGCCAGCGGCTCGTTCAACATCGACCTCAAGACGCGCAGCGAAGGGCGCACCGACGACACCTTCACCGTCCTGGCCCGGTTGAGCGCCAAGGCCGCGAAGTATCCCGACCTGCACCTGCGCCTGCGCGCCGTGCAGGACCTGCCCAGCGGCGGTGGCGGCGGCACCAGCCAGGGCGCGCAATACCAAGTCTCGCTGCAGGGCAACGACCTCGCCACGCTGCAACTGTGGCTGCCGCGACTGGTGGCCGAGCTGAAGAAGAACCCGCTGCTGCGCGACGTCGGCAGCGACGTGGAGGAGGGCGGCCTGCGCCAGAACATCGTGATCGATCGCGACACCGCGGCGCGGCTCGGGGTGTCCATCGGCGCCATCGACGGCGCGCTGTACGACGCCTTCGGCCAGCGCCAGGTGTCGACCATCTACTCGGACATCAACCAGTACAGCGTGGTGGTCAACGCGCTGCCCGCGCAGACCGCCACGCCGGACGCGCTCAATCGCGTATACGTGAAATCGAACCAGGGCCAGATGGTGCCGATCACCGCGTTCGCCCGCCAGGAATCCGGCCTGGCGCCGTCGCAGATCACCCACCAGAACCAGTTCACCACGATGGACCTGAGCTTCAACCTCGCGCCCGGGGTGAGCATGGGCCAGGCGATGCAGGTGATCCAGGCCACCGTGGGCAACATGCGCATGCCCGGCGACATCAAGCTCAACATGGGCGGGGATTTCCGCCGCTTCCAGGAATCGCAGAGTGGCATGCTGTGGCTGGTGCTGGCCGCGATCGTCACCGTCTACATCGTGCTTGGCATGCTGTACGAGAGCCTGATCCACCCCGTCACCATCCTTTCCACGCTGCCGGCGGCAGGTGTCGGCGCGTTGCTGGCACTGTGGCTGACCGACACCGAGTTGTCGGTGGTGGCGCAGATCGCGCTGGTGCTGTTGATCGGCATCGTCAAGAAGAACGCGATCATGATGATCGACTTCGCCCTGGTCGCCCAGCGCGAACACCACAAGCCGCCGCTGGAGGCCGTGCGCGAAGCCTGCCTGGTGCGCTTCCGCCCGATCATGATGACCACCATGGTTGCCATCCTCGCCGCGCTGCCGATCGCCATCGGCCTGGGCGAAGGCAGCGAACTGCGCCGCCCGCTCGGCATCGCCCTGATCGGCGGCCTGCTGATCTCGCAAAGCCTCACCCTGCTCAGCACCCCAGCGCTGTACGTGGTGTTCTCCTGCCTGGCCGAACGGCGCAAGGCGTGGAGCGCGCGCCGGCGCGAGCGCAAGCTCGCACGGCGGCAACGCCTGGCCGAGGTGTGAGCGGCGCGCTTCGTGGCAGGAGCATGAACGTTGGGACACCCGCGCTCACGGGGCGTTGATCGCGCAGCCGTTACCCATGGCGCTTGGCATCGGATCGGAGATCGACATGGGCGAGCGGAGTGACCAGCGCGAAGAGGTGCGCCGCCAGGCGGCGGGGATGTCGCCGGCGAGCAAGGCGGATTTCACCGATACCGCGTCGCACGCCAGCGGTGCGGTGGACGGGACCCGCATCTACGAGGTCGCCGCCGGCGACGACCTGCAGGGCATCGCCCGTCGCTTCTACGGCAATGCCGACGGCTGGCGGCGGATCCTGGACGAGAACCGCGACCTCATTGCCGACCCCGGTCGGCTCGTGGCGGGGCAGATGCTGAAGATTCCGGCGAAACCGTGAGCCTCGCGCGGCCAAGGCGACGCGCCGACATCGCGCGTTCAGCTGGCCGCCTCAAGCTGAACGGCGCACCGCGGTGCTGATGGCCTGCTCACGAGCCGTTTACCGCGCCGCCGTTACCTGTGGTCGCCAGCTTCCCGCAGTGCCTTGGTGAAGTCTCGTGTTCGACGCGCTTGGCGACGAACTCCCAACCCGGATCGGACCCAAGCCAGACGGGTCCGTGCAACCCCGGGCTTTCCGCGATGAAAAGAGGTGCCCCCATGAAAACTACCCGACAACCCCTGATGCTTGCCGCGTCGCTGGCCGCAGCACTGGCGCTGGGTGCGTGCGGCAAGAGTGAGCCGGCCTCGCCGGTGCCCTCCAGTCCGCCGCCGAGCGGAACGGCAGCGTCCACCTCGCCGGAGCCACCGGCATTTCCGCCCCCGGCCACCAGCACGGGCTTGGCCAATGAGGGCGCCGTCGCGGCCGTGAGCTTCACCTCGCTTGAAGTGGGTTCGAGCGTCGACGCCAACCACAAGGTCGTGGCCACGGCCACCAGCTTCGCGCCGAAGGACACCATCTACGCGTCGGTCGAGACCACGGGTTCGGGCCACGCCACGCTCACCGCCAGCTGGCTCGACCCACAGGGTCGGACCATGCATGAGGACAGCAAGGAACTCGATGCCATGGGTCCGGCCACAACCGCCTTCATGATCAGCCAGCCGCAAGGTTTCCCCGAAGGCAACTACGGGATCGAGATCTCGCTGGATGGGCGCAAGGTGGCGAGCAAGGACTTCTCGGTGAAAAAATAGCCAGTGAGGAATCATGCGTTGGCGAGATACTGCCAAGGAAGGGATGCGCCGCCGCATCTCTTCCGGTTGAACGCCGAGACTGCAAACCATTCTTGGCTTCCGGTGGATAGACGTCAACGATTCGCCGCCGATTGCCGTCAAGCGTAGCTTGCGCGGCTCGGTGCATCGCGTGTTCGAAATGGCATTGCGCCTATCGGGTGTCGATCATCGCGAAGAACTTGCCCTGCCGGGATTCTGCTGGGCCCCTGCAGTCTCGCCGCTCTTCGCTGCGGATCACCGATGATGTCCGAAAAGACAGGATTGTCGTGGGAGAGCTTCAATGAGGCCGCAGCTCTTCGCTGCGGATCACCGCCGAAGCCGTTTTCCGCGAGGAAATTGCACGCGTTGCTTCAATGAGGCCGCAGCTCTTCGCTGCGGATCACCGCCGCCAGCGTGAACAGGCTGTCGCCGTCGTCCATGCTTCAATGAGGCCGCAGCTCTTCGCTGCGGATCACCTATCAGGCGTTGAACCTGGCCGTGCATTTCGGCGCGCTTCAATGAGGCCGCAGCTCTTCGCTGCGGATCACCGCCGTGCAGCAGTATCAGGCTGCGCTCGACAAGCAGCTTCAATGAGGCCGCAGCTCTTCGCTGCGGATCACGCGCGCAGTTGATGCTGGCCGCGCAGCGCGACATCAAGCTTCAATGAGGCCGCAGCTCTTCGCTGCGGATCACCTGAGTCGTTTGTGCCGGCTCGGCCAGCGGTTAGGTGGCTTCAATGAGGCCGCAGCTCTTCGCTGCGGATCACAGATCGTCGTCGCGCTCGCTTCCGTCGCATCGTGGGCTTCAATGAGGCCGCAGCTCTTCGCTGCGGATCACACCGGCGAGTGCGCAGAGCAGTCGTCCATGATGGCCCGCTTCAATGAGGCCGCAGCTCTTCGCTGCGGATCACTCGGGCAGCTCGCAGAGCTGCAGCACAGCCACAACTCGCTTCAATGAGGCCGCAGCTCATCGCTGCGGATCACGGCAGCGCGCTGGCCCGCTTCGACATCACCCCGGAGGCTTCAATGAGGCCGCAGCTCTTCGCTGCGGATCACCGCGGAAAGAACCGGCCAACTGGTGCGTAAGGCGGCTTCAATGAGGCCGCAGCTCTTCGCTGCGGATCACCGCGCCAACAAGCTGGGAGATCCGGCATGTCGTCGGCGCTTCAATGAGGCCGCAGCTCTTCGCTGCGGATCACCGAAGCCTGCGCCGGAAGCCAACTCGCCCTCGCTTGCTTCAATGAGGCCGCAGTTCTTCGCTGCGGATCACAGTGACGGCCCATGCACTGGCGCCGAAGTTTGCAGTGCTTCAATGAGGCCGCAGTTCTTCGCTGCGGATCACCAGATCGTCAACGAACTGCAGGACGAGATCACGCCGGCTTCAATGAGGCCGCAGTTCTTCGCTGCGGATCACCCATGCACCTTGACCCGAGGACGCCCGCTTCCATCACGCTTCAATGAGGCCGCAGTTCTTCGCTGCGGATCACGCATATCCGCTTGCGGGGTATTGCGCACTACCGCATGCTTCAATGAGGCCGCAGTTCTTCGCTGCGGATCACCAGCGTCTCGCGACGGGAGGCCTGCCGAGGCCAGCGGCTTCAATGAGGCCGCAGTTCTTCGCTGCGGATCACCTGGCGCAGGTTGAGCGGGATCGGGTGGCTGCCGAGGCTTCAATGAGGCCGCAGTTCTTCGATGCGGATCACGCAGATGGAAAACATCGCGCACCAGCTGCAGTCATGCTTCAATGAGGCCGCAGTTCTTCGCTGCGGATCACCGGCGGATGCGCTGCTGCGGGACGTGTCGCGATATATCGCTTCAATGAGGCCGCAGTTCTTCGCTGCGGATCACGAATGCCAGCGGCCACGATCCGGCGAACTGAATCCCGGCTTCAATGAGGCCGCAGTTCCTCGCTGCGGATCACGCCGATTCGCGGATCTATTTTTGCGGCGACTGGGTAGGCTTCAATGAGGCCGCAGTTCTTCGCTGCGGATCACCGCGCAGACCGCCAACCTGGCGACGATCGTTGCCTTGCTTCAATGAGGCCGCAGTTCTTCGCTGCGGATCACATCCGATGTGGCGCGGGCGGGTGGCGTCAGCGTGGTCGCTTCAATGAGGCCGCAGTTCTTCGCTGCGGATCACTGCTGATCTTCAATTACTGGCAGCGTGGGCATGCCCTGCTTCAATGAGGCCGCAGTTCTTCGCTGCGGATCACCAGGGCGGCAAATGGTATTGCGCCGTGGATACGTGGCTTCAATGAGGCCGCAGTTCTTCGCTGCGGATCACGGGGCTGGACGAGACGTGGCGCGACCACATGGAGAAGCTTCAATGAGGCCGCAGTTCTTCGCTGCGGATCACCGCAAGATTGGCGACTTCGATTACTCCGCCTACTTGCTTCAATGAGGCCGCAGTTCTTCGCTGCGGATCACTGCCGCCCTGGGCCACGTATATCACCGTGCCGATATCGCTTCAATGAGGCCGCAGTTCTTCGCTGCGGATCACTTTCCGTTGGACGCGCTTGACCCAGAAACGCTCGAGCTTCAATGAGGCCGCAGTTCTTCGCTGCGGATCACCGCTGCGCGCCAGCCAGAGCTTCGCCGAGCGCCTGTTGCTTCAATGAGGCCGCAGTTCTTCGCTGCGGATCACCGAATGGCTGCGGAACGAAATCCTGGACGGCTTATCGCTTCAATGAGGCCGCAGCTCTTCGCTGCGGATCACGGCCCCGGCGTATGCCCGCTCACGGACGCGTCCTCAAGCTTCAATGAGGCCGCAGCTCTTCGCTGCGGATCACCTGCGTGCGCAATCCGAACACCACGGCGGCACAGTGGCTTCAATGAGGCCGCAGCTCTTCGCTGCGGATCACGTTCTCAACGGGTTCGACAAGCCGCCGACGCACAACTAGCTTCAATGAGGCCGCAGCTCTTCGCTGCGGATCACCATCTAAAAAGGTTGAACTGCCAACTGCACCTATAGCTTCAATGAGGCCGCAGCTCTTCGCTGCGGATCACGAACAGCAGCGCGAACTGGCCACCCTGCGCACGCTGCTTCAATGAGGCCGCAGCTCTTCGCTGCGGATCACCGGCAAGGCGTACCGGCAGAACGCCGGCCTGGACGCGCTTCAATGAGGCCGCAGCTCTTCGCTGCGGATCACCTCGTCCTTCCCAGTAGCTGAGTCCGCCGGTGTGGATGCTTCAATGAGGCCGCAGCTCTTCGCTGCGGATCACTTGCAGCGGGCTAGCGCTTGCTCGATCGGGTGCGTTGCTTCAATGAGGCCGCAGCTCTTCGCTGCGGATCACATTACTCAAGTCGGCGATGGTACGGCGAAAGGCTTGGCTTCAATGAGGCCGCAGCTCTTCGCTGCGGATCACGGACATTGTGTAGATAGTTTCCGACCTCTCCGGCCAGCTTCAATGAGGCCGCAGCTCTTCGCTGCGGATCACACGCGACCTGCGCGTGTCGTCCGTCCTCAAGCTCTGGCTTCAATGAGGCCGCAGCTCTTCGCTGCGGATCACGGATGACGCCACCACGACCGACCTGCCCGAAGGCGCGCTTCAATGAGGCCGCAGCTCTTCGCTGCGGATCACTGCTGCATCAGGAGGTCGTAGCTCATAGCGCGGATTGCTTCAATGAGGCCGCAGCTCTTCGCTGCGGATCACAAGTATCCCGAGTTGAAGTGGCTGCACTCCATCCCGCTTCAATGAGGCCGCAGCTCTTCGCTGCGGATCACCGATACCGTGCGTAGCATCGACCTGGACAACGCGCTGCTTCAATGAGGCCGCAGCTCTTCGCTGCGGATCACCGCCGCGCATGGCGTCCGCGTGAAGGTGAACGCATGCTTCAATGAGGCCGCAGCTCTTCGCTGCGGATCACAATGCACCTGTCGTGGAGCGGTTGCCAGTCCCGGTAGCTTCAATGAGGCCGCAGCTCTTCGCTGCGGATCACACCCCGGCGCCCGTATTGATGGGCCGCGCCGCAACCTGCTTCAATGAGGCCGCAGCTCTTCGCTGCGGATCACTTGACGCATCACGAAGGCAACAACAGGACGGACATGGCTTCAATGAGGCCGCAGCTCTTCGCTGCGGATCACCAAACATCCACGCACTGCTGGAGGCCGCATGTGATCGCTTCAATGAGGCCGCAGCTCTTCGCTGCGGATCACTTTTCCAGCCCTTTGATCCACGACATTTTCAGCATGCTTCAATGAGGCCGCAGCTCTTCGCTGCGGATCACCGCAGAACCGAATGCAGCAGTAAGCAGCGTTGCGATGCTTCAATGAGGCCGCAGCTCTTCGCTGCGGATCACGCGCGCGTCACCTACACCGGATGTTCCTACGAGGAGGGCTTCAATGAGGCCGCAGCTCTTCGCTGCGGATCACCATCTGCTGCACCAGATCCTGCTGCTGCATCTGCTTGCTTCAATGAGGCCGCAGCTCTTCGCTGCGGATCACTTCGATTGAACGTCCTGCGCGATCCCGACCATTACGCGCTTCAATGAGGCCGCAGCTCTTCGCTGCGGATCACAACTGGGTTATCGACTTCCCCAACCTTCCGTAGGTAGCTTCAATGAGGCCGCAGCTCTTCGCTGCGGATCACCGTCCGCGCCGCACGCCGGGCGCCATATTCCGGCAGGCTTCAATGAGGCCGCAGCTCTTCGCTGCGGATCACGACCGCTGGAAATCCCCGGTGCTCACGCTCGGGGGTTGCTTCAATGAGGCCGCAGCTCTTCGCTGCGGATCACATCGAGGTCCGTATCGTCTCCGCCAAGGAGATGGAGCTTCAATGAGGCCGCAGCTCTTCGCTGCGGATCACGACACGAAAACGCTGGCAACGTTGCTGGACGCGTTGCTTCAATGAGGCCGCAGCTCTTCGCTGCGGATCACGCCAGTGCCTCGCCTTGCGGGAGGACAAATGCTCCTCGCTTCAATGAGGCCGCAGCTCTTCGCTGCGGATCACGCAAGCTGAGCCGGTGTTTGTTCATCGTTGACCGCGTGCTTCAATGAGGCCGCAGCTCTTCGCTGCGGATCACCCGCTGGTTCAACAAAATATCGTTCGGCAACGAGGTGCTTCAATGAGGCCGCAGCTCTTCGCTGCGGATCACCCCGCATCGAGCCGATGGCGCGGTCCATGATTCCGGCGCTTCAATGAGGCCGCAGCTCTTCGCTGCGGATCACGGGGTCTTTCGGGCGCTGCGCGCCTAGCGTCACGTTCGCTTCAATGAGGCCGCAGCTCTTCGCTGCGGATCACTCCGGTCGCGTGGCCGCATGACGGCCTGCAGCACGAGCTTCAATGAGGCCGCAGCTCTTCGCTGCGGATCACGCCGGGTCTAGTCTAATTGCCAGTCAGACGTAACCTAGCTTCAATGAGGCCGCAGCTCTTCGCTGCGGATCACTTGCGAGGCCGCGCAGATCCCGCAGGACGGCCGCGGGCTTCAATGAGGCCGCAGCTCTTCGCTGCGGATCACCTGCGCAGCAACTGGACGCCAATGACGCCCGGCTCGCTTCAATGAGGCCGCAGCTCTTCGCTGCGGATCACGCCGCCCAACACCTGATATACGGCACATTTGCCTGAGCTTCAATGAGGCCGCAGCTCTTCGCTGCGGATCACCTTCACGGCGACGCGAATGTCACCGTTCCTGCCAGCGCTTCAATGAGGCCGCAGCTCTTCGCTGCGGATCACTTATGCCGGCATATGCTACAGTCCGATAGTAGGGGACGCTTCAATGAGGCCGCAGCTCTTCGCTGCGGATCACCTGGCTCAGGAACATCGTGCCGGCCTTGTTCACGCTGCTTCAATGAGGCCGCAGCTCTTCGCTGCGGATCACCGTCAAGCTCGCGCAGTCTTCCGATGTGCTGCGCAAGCTTCAATGAGGCCGCAGCTCTTCGCTGCGGATCACGTTCGAGAAGTGGGCGGATGAAAACGGGTTCGGCTTGCTTCAATGAGGCCGCAGCTCTTCGCTGCGGATCACCTTCGCCCCACATCCGTGCAATGTCGGCCTGCGCTTGCTTCAATGAGGCCGCAGCTCTTCGCTGCGGATCACGCAGTTCATCCCGAAGACCTCCAAGAACGAGGAGTAGCTTCAATGAGGCCGCAGCTCTTCGCTGCGGATCACTCGATTCCAAGATCGGCGAACTTCGCGCTCGACTTGGCTTCAATGAGGCCGCAGCTCTTCGCTGCGGATCACAGGCACTCTGCGCGTTGGCGACAATGGATGAAAACCCGCTTCAATGAGGCCGCAGCTCTTCGCTGCGGATCACATTTCGCCTTGATCGATGGGTCGCCGTGATAGGCGCGCTTCAATGAGGCCGCAGCTCTTCGCTGCGGATCACAGACCAGGACATCTGGGTCGAGCTGGCGCTGGGCCAGCTTCAATGAGGCCGCAGCTCTTCGCTGCGGATCACGGTCACCCGCCGACAAGGCGAATACGCGCTGTGTGTGCTTCAATGAGGCCGCAGCTCTTCGCTGCGGATCACGCTGTCATCTGTTCCGCTCACAACGGTACAGCGGGTGGCTTCAATGAGGCCGCAGCTCTTCGCTGCGGATCACCTTCGCCTGGTCGAAGTCTTCCGGACTGACCATGATGCTTCAATGAGGCCGCAGCTCTTCGCTGCGGATCACCGGCCACCGCCTCGATGCCGCCGACGACCTTGGCGCCCGCTTCAATGAGGCCGCAGCTCTTCGCTGCGGATCACAACATCGTCGCGGCCAGCGCGAAGCGCATCGACCAGCTTCAATGAGGCCGCAGCTCTTCGCTGCGGATCACTGCTGGCCAGCAACTTCGCGGCGCGCTGCAGCTGTTCGCTTCAATGAGGCCGCAGCTCTTCGCTGCGGATCACGAGAACCGGCCGCACTGGTTGAACGTGGCGATCAGGCTTCAATGAGGCCGCAGCTCTTCGCTGCGGATCACGTACGAGGCGCTGGGGCTGCTCACCGTCACCGACGGGCTTCAATGAGGCCGCAGCTCTTCGCTGCGGATCACGCGATGTTTTGCCGTGCCGATCACCGCGCCCACCACCGCTTCAATGAGGCCGCAGCTCTTCGCTGCGGATCACATGTTTTCTTTCGTCGGCTGCAGATTGTTTTCTTCGCTTCAATGAGGCCGCAGCTCTTCGCTGCGGATCACGTTTGCACGTCGATGATGTGGCTGCGCTGCTGGCTGAGCTTCAATGAGGCCGCAGCTCTTCGCTGCGGATCACTTCGTTACCGTGGCAAATGCACCGCGCGATACCAGGCTTCAATGAGGCCGCAGCTCTTCGCTGCGGATCACCGCTGTACGTCAATAGGGATTCCTACGTAAATATGGCTTCAATGAGGCCGCAGCTCTTCGCTGCGGATCACCGGCTGGCAGTTGTACCGGCGCGTTGTGGCTGGGACGCTTCAATGAGGCCGCAGCTCTTCGCTGCGGATCACGTCTGCAGCTAGGCGGAAACGGAGCGAACCCCGGCGCTTCAATGAGGCCGCAGCTCTTCGCTGCGGATCACGCATTTAATGCGCCTGTCGGGGCAGCGATGGAGCTTGCTTCAATGAGGCCGCAGCTCTTCGCTGCGGATCACGGCGGGCTATCGGGAAGGTTTCCGGCTCAGCTCTCTTGCTTCAATGAGGCCGCAGCTCTTCGCTGCGGATCACCTTGGTCGCCGCGAGCTGGTCACCGCCGGACATCGCGCTTCAATGAGGCCGCAGCTCTTCGCTGCGGATCACCGTTTCGCGCCAAGGCGATCATCGTAAAACTCGCGGCTTCAATGAGGCCGCAGCTCTTCGCTGCGGATCACGCAACCACTGCGCGGCGTAAGGGTCGATTTCGTTGTAGCTTCAATGAGGCCGCAGCTCTTCGCTGCGGATCACCTTCCGGCCGACTTGGATGTCGCACGCGCGGCCATTGCTTCAATGAGGCCGCAGCTCTTCGCTGCGGATCACCGCGCTGGTCGAGTCGAACATCGGCGCGACGATCTACGCTTCAATGAGGCCGCAGCTCTTCGCTGCGGATCACTGCTGGTGCCGCGTGAGCCGAATGACGCCATGCTCGCTTCAATGAGGCCGCAGCTCTTCGCTGCGGATCACGCGCCAGCAAGGGAAGCATCGTCGGTTTTTCCTGATTGCTTCAATGAGGCCGCAGCTCTTCGCTGCGGATCACAGCAAGGGTGTGAGTGGAACATCGAGGACGGAAGGCTGCTTCAATGAGGCCGCAGCTCTTCGCTGCGGATCACGATGCCCACTGCGAGGGCCGCGGCGCCCAGCAGCAAGCTTCAATGAGGCCGCAGCTCTTCGCTGCGGATCACAGTCCATCCGCAAGTCGTTGCGCGGGTTGACTGTTTGGTGGTTGCTTGCGAGGGGTGCTCGCCACGGTGGCGCGCCAAGCTAGCGCGCGTGATGCCGGATGGCAACAGGGGCGGGTAATTGCTTGATTGTCAGAGAGCATTGGCGTGCGAGCGGTGGCCGGGTTTCGCGGCGTCACTGGAGCGCTCGCAGCATGGGGGCGAAAGAAGGCGAAGGTGGAGGTTAAACGATGATGGGCTCCCGGGCGACGGGTTCGAACTTGTCTCCGAGGCTGACCACGCGAGGCTTGACCTTGTCGGCGGGGCCGATATCGATGATCAGCAGCGCGTCGGTGCGATGCAGGATGATGCCGTCGAGCAGCTGCAGCATTTCGGCGTGCCGACGGCGGCTCAAGCGGCACTGGAAGACCGAAAGCTGCAGCCATTCCCCGAACCCTTTCATGGTCTTGAAGACGCGCCGCCATCGTTTGTCGTCGCGGATGTCGTAGGTCACCAGATACAGATGTTCGTCCATGCTCGTCTCGCCGGTTGCGACGCGCTCAGCGTGTCGTGAAGTTGGGGTAGTCGTCGAGTTCGCCGAGCAGGAAACGCCCGAGCAGGCGAGCCTGCAGCTCCAGCAACCGGCGGTAGCTCAATCGGTAACCGAACAAGGGATGGGTGATCTCGTGGCTGAGCCGGCGCTCGAAAGCGGCAATGAAGCGCTTGCGGCCGCTGGCATCGAGATTCACACTGCCGGCGGCGCTGACGAAGTCGCTGGGGTGCACCTCGCCGTTGTTGATGACCTGCATGACTACCGAGTCGGCCAACAGCGGGCGGAACGGCTCCATCATGTCCAGTGCCAGTGCGGGGCGGCCATAACGGGGTTGGTGATAGAAGCCGCGGTACGCATCGAAACCCACGGCCGTCAGCGTGGTCGTCCAGGTGCGCGCCAGCATGGTGTAAGCGAACGAGAGCATGGCGTTGACCGGGTCGGTGGGCGGGCGCCGGTTGCGCAGGGTGAAGTCGAAGGCAAGCAAGGCCTCGTCGCTCGGGGTGGCAGGCTTCAAGGTCTGGCGGAACTGACCGAAGTACAGCGCAGCAGCCTGGCCCTCGATGCCGAGCAGGGTTTCCAGGCTTTCGGCGCGTTCGGCCTGTTGGCGGATGCGTTTCAGGTCGGCAAGCAGCCGCTCGGGTTTCTCCTCCGGCTTCCAGTTGCGGCGGATCTGCGTGCGGCAGTTGGTGATCTTGGCGGCCACCAGGCCGCGGGCAATGCGCAGGCAGGTGGCATCGTTGAAGCTGGCGCGGTATTGCCCGGTGCGCAGCTCCACGTTCTTGTGCCCGTTGCCCTGGGTGTGGCCGAAGAAGAAGCCACCGTAGCTGTGCCAGCTCACCGGAATATCGCGCTGCATCAGTTCCTGCAGACACGGCGTGGTGACATAGACGTTGCCCTGGATGACCACCTGCGAAACCTCGCGCAGCCGTGCGCTAGCGAGCATGTGGCCGTCCTTGTCGGTCACCTCCAACACCTCGCCCTTCTTCGCCAGCTTGGCGCTGTAGTGCTGGATGTACAGCGGCAGCGCCTCGTGATGCGGCACGGCCAGCGGCCGCGGCGCCAGCTCGGTCTGGTGCAGGAACTGCACCTCGTCCGGCAGGCAGATGGTCACCAGCGAGCAGCGCGGGCACTTGGGGCTGTCCACCAGCGGCGCGGGGATGCGCCCACCGGCAGCCATGGCACGCAGCTCGGCGATGGCGTTGCGGGTGAGCGCGAGCAGCTCGTCGTCGAAGGCGACGGCGACGCGCTCCTTGCTGGCCACGTAGTAGATGGCGCCTTCCTCGCAGGTGTAGCCGTGCTCGCGCAGCAGCAGGCCTTGGGCGCACAGCTGCACGCGCTCCGGGTCGTAGACGCCGCGCGCGGTGTGTGGGCGCCTGCCGCGCTTGTAGTCAACGGGAGTGACCGTGCTGCCTTCGCCTTCGATCAGGTCGAGCTTGGCGACAAGCCCGAGCTTGTTGGACGACAGGGTGATCGAGCGCGCATGGATCTCGGCGCGTTCTTCCTCGGCGGTTTCGGCATCGGGCAGGTCGCCGGATGGCTTGTCCACGCGCAGGTGCTTGTGGCGACCATCCACCGTGTCGGCCGAATCGGCCCACTCGCCTTGCACCCATTCCAGATAAGCCAGGCGCGGACAGTACACGTGCTCGTTGAGCATGCGCACCGGGATCGGCGGCTGGTCGCCGCCCAGTTCCGGAAACGGAAGTTCCAGATCCCCCTGCTTCGGTTCCATCGAAAGCCGCTCCCCTGTGGCGTCCGCTGATCCGTATCCGGGTTTTACTCCCGCGCGGCTGGGGCGGCAACTTCTTGCGCCCGCAGGTGCCGCTTCGCTTCGCGCGCTTCCAGCGCTTCGCGCCGCTCCATCAGCATGCGGCCCCGCGATCCGGCGAAATGTCGCGGAAGATGCCGAACAAGGCCTCCTCGCGCGCAGGTCACGACGGCCCCGCGACCAGGGGCAGGTCGGGCGCGATGGCCACGCTCCGGCGTCGTTCGAGGTAGTCACGGTGGTAAGCGAAGCTGATCGCCTCGCTGGCACCGTGCCGCTCGCAGCGCAGGCTGCCGATGGCCACGGCTGGCCCGAGCGTGGCGTCGTCCAGCACTACGTCCAGTACGGTTTCGGAGCGCGTACTCACGACTTGCGCCTGCCGCGCGGCGCGCCCACCTGTCGAATGTCCTGCAGGCGGCGGCCGAGCTCGTCCTCCTTGGCCAGGAGGTCCAGGTCGTGATCCAGCCCCAGCACCTCCATCGCGCGCAGCAACGTGGCCAGGCTGCTCGAACCTTCGCCTTGCTCCAGCTTGCGCAAGGTGGGCAACGACACATCGGCCCGCGCCGCCAGCGCCGCCTGCGTCATGCGCCGCCGAAGGCGTGCCGCGCGCAACCGGGCACCGAGCGCGGCGAGGCGCTCGGCGGCGGCGGGGAAGATGGGTGGGGTGCGTTTTGGCATGGAAAATAAATTAGTCATTTGGCTCACAAATGACAAGTGTATTTTCCTGCACTTTCCAGCGGATCGAGAAAACAAACTCGGCGCGCCGATGGGCCAGCGCGAGAGTTTCGTGACTGTGCTGAATGCGCCACATGTCGGGGAAGCGTGGCCACCTCAGCCATAACTATGGCTGTATGTACGTTTAGCCTCTCAGGTATACGACACGGGTGTGCCCATCGTGAAGTTGCGGAACTTACCAGTGGTCAGGCGTCGGCTGCGATAGACCTCGACGATGCCGCGCGCGGCGAGGCCCTGCGGCTGCGTGCCGGGTTGGCCGCTTCGGTGCACGGCGGCCATGTCGAGCAGGGAACGCACCGTATCCACCCCTGCGGACGCATTCCAGATCGGCCAGGTCCAGTGCGTCTTGCGCGCGCCCTGCGTATGGAAGCCGGTTGTTTCCAATTGCCGGTGCGTGGGCAGCGTCGGCAGCAAGGGGAGTGCTTCGATGGCCAGGCGGTTGGCACCCCACATCGAGCCGGTCGACTTGCGATCCGGATCCCCGCTCGGATCGGACCAGCGCAAGGCGTAGCGATTGTCGTCGGAAGGATCCCAGCGGAGGGTCATGTTCTGCACCGGGTCGTCATAGCGCCAGGTGGCGAACAGGGCCTTGTGCAGATGTTCCGGCTGCACCTGCTCGATGAAGTTGCACATGAACTTGAGGAAATGCTGGTGTCCGGCGCCGCTCATCGTGCGCAGTGCGGTATCCGGGACTTTGCCATCCTTGTCGACGGGATACTCGCCGGCGAAGGCCACGGCGAAATCCGAACGTAGGCGGTCGCCGTCCCAGGCCGCCTGTGCGCAGGCTTGCGCGTAGGGGCGGAAGAGGCCGAGCGGAACGGAGGGATTGTCGCCCAGCGCGAAGACCTCGGGAGGGATCGAGGTGGCCAGTCTCGCGGATAGGCGTTCGACCAAGGTGTGTTCGTCGAGCGCGGTGTCCAGGGCCAGAACAGGGCGCCAGGCGTTTTCATGCTTCTTCCAGCGCAAGCGGACGCCGCCCGCATCCAGTGACAGTACGCGCAGGGTGCCGATTGCGGCGAGGAAGCCGAGCGGATTCGCGCCGTCGATGCCGTGCAGCAGGATGTCATGCGTCATGGCGGGTCTCCGGTTCTGGTTCGCTGGCCATGTGTTCCTCGAACTCGCTGCGCCGATGATCGGCGAGCATGTGCATGGCTTCGAGGTAGGCCAGCCCCCACCAACCGTACTTGCGTACCAGTCGCCAGAAGCGGTCGCTGACGCCGCTGTCGATGCGCTCAGTGCCGGTCGCTCCGACGTGGCGATACGAGCGGCCATCGTCGGCCAATGCCAGCTCGCAGCCTTGCGCGTCCTCGATGGCGGGTGCGAAGGGGCGGCAACGGCCGTGATGGCTGGCGATCAAATGCCATACGAGGTCGGGATCGTGTGCTTGCGCCTTCACTGCGTCGCTCGATTGCGCGAGCTTCAACGACAGCAATTCGTGGCGGCCGCCTTCCGGGTAGCCCGAGCGGTGGCGGGCGCGATCGCGGGCGCGTCGATCCTGCGCGCCGTTCGATTTCGCGAGCAGGCCGTCGAACGTGTTCGACGCGAAGGTCGGCGCGCCGCCACGCAGCATCGACTGGAAACGCGGGTCGGCCTTGCCGAGGTCGTGCAGGCTCGCCGCGAGCGCGATGTCGTCGACAAGTGCTTTCGGCAACCCGCAGGCCGTCGCGTAGGCGCGCGCGAAGCTGGCAACGCCGTCGAGGTGCTCTTTCAGCGGCACCGCGACGGTGAACGACGAACTGTCGTCCTCGGTGGTGAAGTCGCCTGCGTGAATGACCTTGCCGGGATCCAATACGAGCTTGTGCCGGCTTTCGACGATCCAGCCCTTGCCAAGGGCGCCTCCGGCGTCGGGATACCTCGTGACGCGGAACGATGAGCGTGCCCGCGGCGCACGGAGAGAGCGCGCGGCGATGGCGCGCCAGTCACCGTTTGCATCCGCGGCGAAAGGTGCCAGGGCATCGGTCAATGCGTCGAGCACCTCCCGGGCGTCCGGGTCGATGTCGGCTTGTAGCTTGAGTAGATCGGCAAGCCGTTGGCGTGAGGGATCATCTTTGGCAAGCCGGTCCAGCAACGCCGGGTGTACGCGCAGAACGAGTCGTCGACGCGCCTGCAGCATGGCTGGCTCGGCCAGATCGATGCTCGCTCCCTCTGCTTCCGCCTGGGGGATGTAGCCCAGCGCGTTCCAGCGGTCTCGCGGTGTCGCTCCGTCCCGCGATGTCGTCGGGATGACCAGTGTGTGCCCGGGGCGGATTTTCCGGGGCTCGGTGGTGGTGAAACTCTGGTCGCCAAGCCAGATGAGCACGCTCTGGTTGGTGGTTCCGTCGTCCGTGACATCGTCGTCTGCTGCGTTGACGCCTTCGACGTCGCCCGCGGCCAGGCTTTTTTCCCCACGCATCCAGCGTTGGAACTGCACCAGCGGCACGCTCATGCACTCGCCGACGCTGGGAGGGCACAGTGCCACCACGTCGGCCCAGGCGTCGGGCTTGTCCGGGTCGAGATCGGCGCGCCAGCACAGCTGCACGTCCGGTGACTCGTCTCGCGTTCCATGCAGGAACAGTGAAGGCTCGGCCTCATGCTCGGGTTTCGGGCTGGTCTGCACCCACTGGTCGAGATAGGCGGAATGCATGACCGGTGCGTCGGTCGCGTCGACCAGTGTTTGTGCGGGGGCGCCAGCTTCGAGCCGTGACTTCATCGCCGTGATGCCGAAATCGACCCGGCCTTGTTCATCGGCCTGCTCGCCGAGCCAGGCCCAGGTGCCGCGCAAGGCGGAGCCATAGATCGGGTCGTCGTCCTTCAAGCCGTCCTTCGCGATGACGACGACACCGGGCGGGTGCGCCAGCGGGTCGGCACCGGTGGGCTCGCCGAGGCGATACAGCCGCCCAAAGCGTTGGCGCAGCGCGTCCAGGCTGGCGCATTCGGTGACCAAGGCGTCGAAATCGAGATTGGCGCCCACCTCAATGCATTGGGTCGCCACGACGTACACCGGTTTGTCTGGCGACACGGTGGAGCCGCTGCGCAGCACGTCGCTCCACTGACGCATACTCTCGTCGCGGTCGAGCGGGCGCATGCGGCCGATGAACAGCGCCTTTTGCGACGGCGGCGCGGACAATCGGTGGAAGACGAGCTGTGCGCTGCGCACGCGATTGACGATGATGCCGATGCGCTTCGCACCGGCCTTGGCCAGGACTTCCGCCTGGTCGGCCAGACGGGCGGCAAACGCGTCGGTGGCGGTGCGCTCGCCCAGTTCGATCAATGAAGCGGGCTTGCGCGCGCGCAGCCGGCGTCCCAGCGTCTCGTCGGCTTCGTCGGTGGCATCCAGCCCGAACGACGGTGGCTCGGCATCGTCCGTGCCTACGGCCCGGGGGGTCGCCGACAGCAACGCATACGCAAAGGGGGCAGATGGAGCCGCCGATCCGAACGCCGTCCGATACCGGGTGATCGCTTCCAGCGTCTGCCGGAACGGGTTGGAGCAGTGCGCCTCATCGAGCAGGATCAGCGTGTCGTTGGCGACGAGCCCAGCATGCAGCGGTTGCAAATAGTCACTCACGCCGTAGCCGCGGAACAGCAGGCGCGAGCCGACTTGGTCCACGGTCGAGCAGACCACCGTCGGTTGGCTTGGCGTACGCGCCCAGGCATTGTCGCGATAGGTGCCGCCACGCAGCTGGAAGCAGGCGAGCGGGTCGGTGTCGCCGCTTGGGTCGATGCCACAGCGCTCGCGCAGGCCGTCGGCGACCTCGCGGAGGATGCCGTCATCCGCCTCGCGAAGGCGCTGGGCGATATGGCTGGCGTGGTCGAAGGCCTCATCCACGATGACGCGCCGGTCGACCACGAACAGGATGCGCCGTGGCGCCCGCGGTGCACCGGCCGCCAGCGCATACAGCGCGATGTCGATGCATGAGGTTTTGCCGGTCGCGGTCGGTAGTGACAGTGTGCGCGGCCATTCGCCCTGCATGACCGCGCGGCACAGCCGCTTCTGCCAGGGGAACGCCTGCCGGCCGGGGTGCAGCGCCGCGAAGAAGGTCTCGAATCGTTCCGGTGTCGGGCTCATGCCTTGCCCTCCGGGTACGGCATGCACAGGCCGTAACCGCGGAAGCGTCCGGCGCCGATCAGTACCGGCCCGCGCACGGCCTCCGGGAACTCCAGGCAGACGTGTACCTGCTGGCGCGTGCTGCCATCCTTGCGGCGCAGAGCGGGTACCGTGCGAGCATGGGGCACGCCGGCCAGGAAACCGGTAGAGGCGATCAGAATCTTCGTCGGGCGTGGTAGCCCGATGTGCATGCAGGCCTGGGCGATCCGTTCCCGCGTCTCGTCGCCGAAACGGCCACGCTTGCCATGCCGATCGAGCGCGACCGGCGTGACGCTGGCCCATACGGTGGCGCCGGCGGCCTCGCCGCACCAGCGTTCCGTGCGAAATGCCCGGCGCTCCGAGTCGCCGAGATCGAAGACGACGTCGATGTCGAAGTCGTGTCCGTGATAGATCTGCAGTGGTTTCGGGTTACCGTCGCCATCCAGCTCGAACAGCGGCGACAGGCAGCGGCCCACCTCGTGGTTCGGTACGTCACGCGGGATGGCAAGCGCGACGCCCATCACGTGGCCTTGCGCATGCGGGTTGGCGACATTCGCGATAGGCAACACGGCGAGATGAGGTTGCGCCGTCGGCGTACCGTCGGGGCGATGGCCGCACAGCCATTCCGGCGGTGGCTGAACCGGGCTGCGCGACATGACGGTGTGGCGCCATGCATCCATCAGCAGCGGCATGGTGTCGAGCCAAAGGCGCCGATCAGCGGCATCGGTGCGACCCTTCGGCGGCTTGCCGGCGTTTTCGATGGAAGGCCGGCGGGGTACCTGCCGGAACATCAGCAGGCGATCGCTGAAGATCGTATGCGGGGCGGCAGGTCGTTCCGGGGCGACGATGGCATACGTGATGGAGGTCGCCAGCGGCGGCCGGCGCGACGCGGGCGCGTTTTTTCCGAAACGCGCCTCCAGCTCCTCGCGCAGTTTCTTTCGGGCCGCTCCCTTGGCGCGGGCCATGGCGCTTTCGAGTGCGATCCATGCCAGGCGCTCGCTTTCGTTGTAGGCCTGTTCGAGCTGGGCCAGCCGGCCCGCTTCCGCGACGCGCAAGGGCAATCCCGGGCTACTTGCGGGGCGCATCGTCGGTTCCGGCGGCTCCGGTTCGACCCAGCCCTGTACCAGCGAGGCCGAATGCCCGAGACAGGTCAACTTGGCGCACAGCGCGGCCAGGGCGGCGTGGATGCCCGCGTCGGGTTCAGCGTCCGACCAGATGAAATGCACGGCGTCGTTTTGCGGCACGACGACCGGGAATTGCCGCGCCTGGCGCAGCCGTCGTTCCGGCAACAACAGCAGCCCTTCGGCGACCTGTTTGGCGGTGGCGTTCTCCGCGGAGCGTGGCGGGGCAACGTCGTTGACTGGCACGTAGTGCGTGACGATGGCGCGGCGCGAAACGTCCGTGTCCATGCTTGCGTGCAGTGCGGGAGCGGCTTGCTGCTCCAGCCACAGCAACGCCGCGCGCTCGGCGGGGTCGCGGTCGGTCTCGAAGTGGGCGGCGGCCAGGGCCATGAACAAGCGATCCGGATGCGGCGGCCATTCGGCCGTCGACTTGTCCGATCCATCCGCCGCTGCCGCCATCGACCAACCGTTCAGGTAACGGATGCCGATGGCGATCATCAGTCTTCTCCCGCTTCAGCCGTGGCGACCGCCAGATCCTGGCTCTTGCGCACCAGTGCGGCGAGCTGCGGCGAGGGCACCAGTTCGAGCGGCTCATCCAGCCACGGCAGGCCGGCGGCCTTGGCCGCTTCGACAGCCTCGCGGTACAGCGTGATCGCGTCGGTGCGATCGAGCACGTAGGACTTCGGTTCCTCACCCGGTGCGTCGAGCAGTTCCCAGTGAGAGACTTCCACCGGCACCAGGTGGCAGCGCGAACGCAGGTCACTGCCGGCAGCTTGCGCCAGCGTGGCGCCGCACAGGGCAAGCGCTGCCAACGCTGTCTGGGCGGCACGGTCGCGCGCGGGATCGCGCTGGCCGTCGATCGGGAAACGCAGGCGGCGCAGCGCGGGCAGCGACAGCGTGCTCGTGCGCAGCGCATAGGCGATCGTGAAGCCACCGCGGCTGATGGACGGTGTCACGTTCCCGTGGTTGATTTGCGAAGGCTTTCCGTCACCGTCATTCTTGCCCGGCTTACTGCCCGCCTTGACGGGCTTCCCCTTTTCCTTCGCAGCCTCGTTCTCGTCGAGCGTCCAGCCGCCGCCGGCCCGCAGGTACACCGGGCCGGCACCGAGGCGCACCTCGGCGGGGTCGATGCGGCTCGCGGTCTTCTTGCCGGGCACGGCATCGATGCCGACTACTTCAGAGACGTAGGCGCGCGCGAATTTCGCGCCGAGGCCGCCGCGCGGGCCGGTGGAATCCCACAGTCCATACACGAGCGCGGTCGGACACAGCTCGAACAAGGCCGTCGCGTTGCGCAGATCGACGTGGTCGATCTTGCTGCCGTGCGCCGATTTGCGGAACTCCACGCCGTCCGGCGACAGGCTGTCGCGCAGCAGCGCATCGGCGATGCGGTGCGGTGCCTCCAAGCTGGTCACGCGCAGGTCGCGGCGCAAGCCCTGCTTGGCGAAATCGACCGCGATCACCGGCAGCGGAATCTCCTTGTCGTCCCATGCGTCTAGCAGTGCAAGCTCCACGTGGTTGGCCTCCGATTGCACCGAGTTCAACACCACGCATGGCACCGGGGCCTCGTGTCCGGGAATGCGGCGATCCTCCGTCGCGTACTCGCCTTTCTCATAGGTGGCGGGAAACACGGGGCTGCCTTCGCCACCCGCCGGCTGCAGCTTCTGGCGACAACGAAAAGCCACGGCCGAGCCGGAGACAGCACTGCGAATGAGGTCGAGCGTGAGCTTGTCGTCCATTTCCTTCCCCTGTTGTGTGTGCCGATTGGCGGTAGCACCCTTGCACAGTGTCGTCTCAAAGGTTGAGAGGTGCCCTTGGGCCGAGGCGCGATCGGATCGCGAAGTTAGCGGTCACAGCTCTAAAGCAACTGCCAGGCATCTACTTCAATGAGGCCGCGACGATCGTCCCCTAAGAGATTGCTTGGTGGATTTAGTCGCGGAGGCGACCCAAGGGCACGAAAGCTATGTTAGCTGAAGAATCGTGCTGAAAGTATCCTAATGCAACTACAAGCCATCTTAAGTTGCTTAATGGGCGCCAAGAGAATAACAATGCGTCCCGACGGCTCCGAACCGTCGGGACGCCGCGTACGTCTGCGGATGACGTGCGCATGCTATGCGAACAGCCAGACGAGTGTAACTCCAAGGCTGGCTGTCGGCGACCATCCGGGCCAACCTTGGAGGATCATCATGGATAACCATGTGAGTACGCCGATAGGCAATAATGGGCGGTAGCCCTTGACACTTGACTACAGGATGACAGTCGGGCACCGCCCAAGTAAGCGCACGAACCTCAGCAGGGAACGAGGTTCGTGCATTTCTTCATCGCATTTGTAGCTACATCCCCCCAAACAACGCCTCCAGATCCCTCTCGTCGAACCGCAGGCGCGTGCTGGCGCCGCCGCCTTCGAGCACGGCGCGGGCCAGTTCGGCCTTGCGGTCTTGCATGGCCTGGATTTTTTCCTCGACGGTACCGGCGCAGATCAGGCGGTAGACGAACACCGGCTTGTCCTGGCCGATGCGGTGAGCGCGGTCGGTGGCCTGGGCTTCCACGGCGGGGTTCCACCACGGGTCGTAGTGGATCACGGTGTCGGCGGCGGTGAGGTTGAGGCCGGTGCCGCCGGCTTTCAGGCTGATCAGGAACAGCGGCACGCTGCCTTGCTGGAAGCGCTTGACCATGGCGGTGCGTTCGCGCGCCGGGGTCTGCCCGGTGAGGGTCTGGAACGGCAGCTTGCGTTTGGCGAGCGCGGTTTCGATCAGTGCCAGCATTTCGGTGAACTGCGAGAACAGCAGTACGCGGCGGCCGTCGGCGAGCAGGCCGTCGAGCAATTCCAGCAGGGCGTCGAGCTTGGCGCTTGTCTTGACCTTCTTCGCGCTGGCGAGCTTGACCAGGCGTGGGTCGCAGCAGGCCTGGCGCAGTTTCAGCAGGGCGTCCAGCACGACGATGCCGCTTTGCGCCAGGCCGCGTTCGGCCACCGCCTGGCGCACGCGTTCGTGCTGGGCCAGGCGCAGGGTTTCGTACAGTGCGCGCTGCTCGCCTTCGAGCTCCAGCGTGCGCACGATCTCGGTCTTGGGTGGCAGGTCGGTGAGCACGTCGTCCTTGCGCCGGCGCAGCAGCAGCGGGCCGATGCGCCGGTTGAGCCGTTGCCGGCGATCGGCGTCGCCGTGTTTTTCGATCGGCGTGCGGTACAGCCGGGCGAACTGGCGCTGGCTGCCGAGCAGGCCCGGTTCCACCGCGTCGAACTGCGCCCACAGTTCGCCCAGGTGGTTCTCCAGTGGGGTGCCGGTCATGGCGAGGCGGCGTGTGGCGGGAATCTCACGTACGACCTGGGCGGCCTGGCTGGCGGCGTTCTTGATCGCCTGCGCTTCGTCCAGCACCAGCAGCGCAAAACGTGCCTCCACCAGCTTGTCGCGGTCGCGCGGCAGCAGCGGATAGGTGGTGATGACCAGATCGTGCGCAGCGATCGCGTCGTAGCGGTCGGCGCGGTCGGCGCCGTGGATCACCAGCACCCGCAGCGCGGGGGCGAAGCGCGCGGCCTCGGCTTGCCAGTTGCCGACCAGGCTGGTCGGCGCCACCACCAGTGCCGGCGCATCCAGTCGGCCGCGCTGCTTCTCGCCGAGGATGTGCGCCAGCACCTGCACGGTCTTGCCCAGGCCCATGTCGTCGGCGAGGATGCCGCCGAGCCCGGCCGCGCCAAGGAAGTCCAGCCACGCCAGTCCGTCGCGCTGGTAGGGGCGCAGGGCGGCCTTGAAGCCTTTCGGCGCCTCGGCGCTGCGCGCGGCGCCGGCAAGCAGGTCGAGCTGCGCACGCAGTGCATCGCCGCCGCGCCAGCGGAGCTGGGCGTCGTCGGCCAATGCCTGCAGGCTGCGCGCCTGGCTGCGGTGCAGGCGCAGCGCGCCATCGCCTTCGAGCCATTCCAGCAACGGCTCGATCAGCGCGCGCAGGCGTGCCAGCGGAATCTCGACGCTGCGCTTCTCGTCCACCGTCACGCGCCAGACGGCGCGCTTGCTTTCGCGCGCGGGGGCGACGCGGGGAAAGGCCGGGTCGGCCAGCACGCGGCGCAGTATCGGCAGCAGGTCGATGCGCTGGCCGCCGATGTCGATGCCGAGCGTGACGTCGAACCAGGCGTTGCCGCTGGCCTCGATGTCGGCGTGCCAGGCCTCGATGTCGACCAGTTCATCGTGCGGGAAACCGGCTTCGTACTCGATGCGGAAGCCGGCGGCGGCGAACCGCTCGACGGCGTCGCGCCAGTCGTGCGGCGCCAATGGCGGTTTGCGCGGATGGGGGCGCAGCAGGACGTCGTTGGCGGCGAAGTCATGGCCGCGGGTGGCGTAGTCGTACAGGGCCGGGCCGCAGCGCATGGCGCCGAGCTGTTCCAGCCGCCGCGCTGCCTGTTGTTCGGCGGCTGGGTCGCGATGGATCTCGCGCAGGCGGCCGTCGTGCAAGCTTCGTTCGACGGCAGTCCTGCCGCTGGCTGGCGGCAGGCGTGCGCCGGCATAGTCGACGTCGAAACGCGCGATGCCGATGTCGTGCGATTTCCCGCCCCATTTGACCAGCGTGATGGCGCGCAGGCGCAATACCGGCTGCGGGCGCGCGCGCACGACCTCGGCCGGGCCGCGGTCGATCGGGCTGGGCAGGGCCTGCGGCAGGCCGCCGCGCTGCAGTCGCTGGCGCAGGGCCGCGACTTGCGGTGGCTGCAGCACGGGCGCATGTGCCAGGCGGCCGAGCAGGTGCGGATCGCCATCGACGCGGCCGTAGCGCCCCTGCGCGGGCTGTACGTACCACAGGCCGGCGCCGCGCAGCAGCACGCTGCCGTCGGCGTCGATCCGTGCGCGCAATTGCTGGCTGCCGTCGGCGGCCTCGTGCCAGTACAGCTGCAGGGATTGCGGTTCGGCACGCTGCAGCGGCGTCGAGCCACGCTCGAACCAGACCGGGAAGTGCGCCAGCAGGTATTCCAGCGCCTGCTCTTCGTGGACGGCACGGATCGGTGCCCAGCGCTGGCTGCCGACCGGCACGTACTGGCGCTGCACCAGGGTGACCAGGGCGGCCGCGGCCGCGGGCGGCCAGCCGCCGACCGGCGTGGGCACGGCGCCGTGGCGGTCGTCCAGTTGCAAGGGCTGCGGGTCGACCAGTCCGTTGCCGCTTTGCCGCTTCGACGGACGCAGCCAGGCTGGCCAGGCCAGCAGCCGCGCGGTCGGCATCGTGCCGTCGCCGCGCAGGATCACGCCGAAGCGACGCTCCGGTTCGGCCTGGTGGCTGGCGGCGGGCGGCTGCAGGCTGCGCAGCCAGTCTTCCCAGGATGCCAGCGCGGATTTGCCACTGCCCGGTCTTGGCGTGTCGGCGCGCAAGTCGCGCAGCCAGGCGGGCTCGGCAGGCGCTGCCGTTGTCGCGTTCTCGCCGGCCGCCAGCATCAGCATGGCGGCGGCATGCTTGCAGTCGACGCCGACCGGGCAGCTGCAGTCGGTGTCCACAGTCAGCCATTTGCCGTGGTCATTCACATCCGCCCGGCAGTCGTATCGCTCGCCGTGGCTGCCGGCGACCTGCGCGGTGAGCACGTGGGCGTCGCCCTCGATACGGCCGCGCAGGTTCGACACGCTGCCGTCGCGGGCGTAGGTGCGGGCGCGTTCCAGCGTGCGGTCGTCGAAGTTCGAGCGCCACTCGGCGCGCTGCAGCAGGTGGGCAAGTTCGTCGTGCATGTAGTGAGGATTCTTGCATGCCGGCGATGCCGTCGGTGGCTCCATGCCGGCATTCGCGCGACAATGGAGCATTGCCATCCGCGGTTTTGCCGCCCTTGCCAGGGAACCCCCGCACGCCATGTCCCAGACACCCAGCATCATCTACACGCTGACCGACGAAGCCCCGTTCCTCGCCACGCAGTCGCTGCTGCCGATCATCGCTGCCTTCGCCGGCACCGCCGGCATCGCGGTGGAGACGCGCGACATCTCGCTGGCCGGGCGCATCATCGCGCTGTTCCCCGAGCGCCTGCGCGAGGACCAGCGCATCGCCGACGACCTCGCCGAGCTGGGCCGCCTGGCCACCACGCCGGAGGCGAATATCATCAAGCTGCCCAACATCAGCGCCTCGATGCCGCAGCTGAAGGCCGCGATCAGGGAATTGCAGGGCCAGGGCTACGCGCTTCCGGATTATCCCGACGAGCCGAAGGACGCCGACGAGAAAGACATCAAGGCGCGCTACGACCGGGTCAAGGGCAGCGCGGTGAACCCGGTGCTGCGCGAGGGCAACTCCGACCGCCGCGCGCCGGTTTCCGTGAAGAACTACGCGCGCAAGCATCCGCACCGGATGGGCGCGTGGAGCGCGGATTCGAAGACCCGCGTGGCGCACATGGACGGCGGCGATTTCTACGGCAGCGAGAAATCCGTGACGGTGGAGCATGCCGGCAGCGTGCGCATCGAGTGGTTCGGCAAGGACGGCAGCCAGGTCGTGCTGAAGCCGAAGACGACGCTGCTTGCCGGCGAGATCATCGACGCGGCGGTGATGTCGCGCCGCGCGCTGGCCGCGTTCATCGACGCGCAGATCGCCGACGCAAAGAAGCAGGGCGTATTGTTCTCGCTGCACCTCAAGGCGACCATGATGAAGGTCTCCGACCCGATCATGTTCGGCGTGGCGGTGGGCGAGTTCTACAAGGACGTGCTGGTCAAGCATGCCGACGCGCTGAAGCAGGCCGGCTTCAACCCGAACAACGGCATCGGCGATCTGTACGCGCGCTTCGGCAGTCTGCCGGAGGCGACCCAGGCGGCGATCAGGGCCGACCTCGATGCCGAGTACGCGCAGCGTCCTGCGCTGGCGATGGTGAACTCCGACAAGGGCATCACCAACCTGCACGTGCCCAGCGACGTGATCATCGACGCCTCGATGCCGGCGATGATTCGCGACTCCGGCAAGATGTGGAACGCGAAGGGCGAGCTGCAGGACATCGTGGCGGTGATCCCCGACCGCAGCTACGCCGGCGTCTACCAGGCCACCATCGAGGACTGCAAGGCGCATGGCGCGTTCGATCCGGCCACCATGGGCAGCGTGCCGAACGTGGGCCTGATGGCGCAGGCGGCCGAGGAATACGGCTCGCACGACAAGACCTTCCAGATCGCTGGCGACGGCGTGGTGAAGGTGATCGACGAGGCCGGCAAGGTGCTGCTGCAGCATGACGTGGAAGCCGGCGACATCTGGCGCATGTGCCAGACGAAAGATGCGCCGATCCAGGACTGGGTGAAGCTGGCGGTGAGCCGCGCGCGGCACACGCCGGCGGTGTTCTGGCTGGACCCGCAGCGTGCGCACGACCGCCAGGTGATCGCCAAGGTCGAGCGCTACCTGAAGGACCACGACACCAGCGGCCTGGACATCCGCATCATGGATCCGGTGGCGGCCACGAAGTTTTCGCTCGAGCGCATCCGCCAGGGCCTGGACACGATCTCGGTCACCGGCAACGTGCTGCGCGACTACCTCACCGACCTGTTCCCGATCATGGAGCTGGGCACCAGCGCGAAGATGCTGTCGATCGTGCCGCTGATGGCCGGCGGCGGCCTGTTCGAGACCGGTGCCGGCGGCTCGGCACCGAAGCACGTGCAGCAGTTCCTGGAAGAGAACTACCTGCGCTGGGATTCGCTCGGCGAGTTCCTCGCGCTGGCCGCCTCGCTGGAACACCTCGGCAACCGCCACGGCAACGCCGAGGTCGACGTGCTGGCCAAGACGCTGGACCAGGCCAACGGCAAGTTCCTCGACACCGACAAGTCGCCCTCGCGCAAGGTCGGCGGCATCGACAACCGCGGCAGCCACTTCTACCTCGCCATGTACTGGGCACAGGCGCTGGCGGCGCAGGACGTGAGCGCCGCGCTGAAGGCGAGGTTCGCGCCGCTGGCCAAGGCGCTGACGGAGAACGAGGCGACCATCGTCGACGAGCTCGCCCGCGTGCAGGGCAAGCCGGTCGACATCGGCGGCTATTACCACCCGGACCGGATGAAGGCCGGCGCGGCGATGCGGCCCAGCGCCACGCTCAACACGGCGCTGGGGTTGTTGTCCGCGTGATGGCGTGATCGCGGCGGATCAGGCGCTGGCCTGATCCAGCGCCGCGATCTCGTCGGCGCGCAGCGAGAGCCGCAAGGCTCCGAGCAGTTCGTTCAATTGCGTCACGCTGGTGGCGCTGGCGATCGGCGCACTGATGCCTGGGCGCGCCATCAGCCAGGCCAACGCCACCTGGGCCGGCGTGGCGTGATGGGCGGCGGCCACCGCGTCCAGCGCAGCCAGCACGCCGAGTCCGCGCGGATTGAGGTGGGCGCGCACGCCACCGCTGCGTGCCGGATGGCCGGCGAGGTCGGCCGCCTGGCGGTACTTGCCGCTGAGGAAACCGCTGGCCAACGCGTAGTAGCAGATCACGCCGATGTTTTCGCGGCGGATCAGCGGCTCCAGTTCGGCCTCGTAGCCGCGGCGGCTGACCAGGTTGTATTCCGGCTGCAGCACGTCGTAGCGCGGCAGGTTGTGCTGCTTGGATACGGCCAGTGCGTCGGCGAAGCGTTCGGCGCTGTAGTTGGAGGCGCCGATCGCGCGCACCTTGCCCTGCTCGATGAGTCGCGCGAAGCCGCCCAGGGTGTCGGCCAGCAGCACGCTGGCGTCGTCCTCGTGCGCGAAATACAGGTCGATGTGATCGGTCTGCAGCCGCTGCAGCGAACCCTCCACCGCCTGCTGCAGGTTCACCGGCGCCAGCCCGCGGTGCCGCGTCCATTTGCCGACCTTGCTGGCGATCACCACCTGGTCGCGCTTGCCGCTGCGCCGCAGCCACTTGCCGATGATGGTCTCCGACTCGCCGCCGTGGTTGCCCGGCACCCATGCCGGGTAGACGTCGGCGGTGTCGATCAGGTTGCCGCCGCCATCGACGAAGGCGTCCAGCAGCTCGAACGCGCGCGGCTCGTCCACCGTCCAGCCGAAGACGTTGCTGCCGAAGGCGAGCGGCGCGATCGAAAGGGAGGTGCCGCCGAGTGACCGCTGTTGCATGGAACGCCTCTCCTGGTAACGAGCATGGAAAAAGGCGCGCGACGGTTGTCGCGCACCTTCATTCACATGGTGCATTCCAGACCGCATTCAAGCCGCGGATGGCTAGTGCGGCGCCACGATGCGCGGCCACACGGCGGCGCAGCAGGCCAGTGCCGCGGCCTTGGCGTCGCGGCTGACGGGTGCTTCGACGGCCTCGGTGTCGCCGGTGTCGGCGGCCGGTGTTTCCGTGCGCCATTCGAGGTCGTCCTTGTGCAGCAGGTGGCCGTGCAGGAACAGCAGATCTTTCCAGATCGAGCTCATGGGGTGCCTCCTCGGGAGGGTGTCAGGCTTGGGGTGTGCTCAAGATACGCGCGCGGACAAGCGCCAAAAAGCGATATATTCGCAAGCCAGACTTGAGAGATATTCAAGATGGGCAAGCTGCCGCTGGGACTGCTGCAACAGTTCGTGCTGATCGCCCGCCAGGGCAATCTGTCGCGCGCGGCGCGCGAGGCGAACCTCACCGTCAGCGCGCTCAGCCATCAGATGAAACAGCTGGAGGAGCGGCTGGATCGGCGCCTGTTCGAGCGCGGGCCGCGCGGGGTGACGCTGACCGTCGACGGCAACTGTTTGCTGGAAGCGGTGGGCGAGCACGTCGACGGCATCGAGCACGCGCTCGGCGCCTATCGCACGCGCCACCACGACGCGCTCACGCTCAGCGCCAGCCCCGGCATCATGTCGAGCTGGCTGGTGCCGCGGTTGCCGAAACTGGTCGCTGCGTATCCGGAGCTGGAGCTCAGCCTGCAATCCGGTTCGACCCTGGTGAACTTCGCGCGCGAACCGGTGGACGTGGCGCTGCGTTACGGCCGCGGCCAGTGGCCGGAGCTCCTCTGCGAAAGGCTGTTCGGCGAATGGATCGCACCGGTGGCCGCGCCCGCACTGGTCGCGCGGATGGCCGGCGTCGATCCGCACGATTTGTCGCGCTGGCCACTGCTCGGCGAGCCCGGCGAATCGACCCGCTGGAGCGACTGGTTCGGCCGCACCGGCGGCACGCCGCCGAAACGCTACGTGGCGCAGTTCGACAGCCTCGACGCGCTGCGCCATGCGGCGCTGGAGGGTCTCGGCGTGGCGCTGGGGCGGATGGTGACGTCGAAGTCGCTGATCGACGCCGGCCGCCTGCAGGTGCTGGGCAACAGCTACCTGGCGGTGAAGGAGGCCTATTGGCTGGTGTATCCGCCGCGCTCGCAGGAGCACCGCGGCCTGCAGCGCTTCCGCGACTGGCTGCTGGCGGAGGCGGCCGAATACCGGGGGCAGATGTCGAGCTTCCGGCCCGACGACCTGGCGGTCGATTGACGCAGTTGCGCAAAGTGGCTGAAAACAGGCCATCATCGCGGGTCATTGCCGATCCATTGCGAGGAGTCGAACCATGAAATCACGCGCCGCCGTCGCCTGGGCCGCCGGCCAGCCGCTCTCCATCGAACAGGTCGACGTGGCCGGCCCGAAGGCGGGCGAGGTGCTGGTGCGCATCGTCGCCACCGGCGTGTGCCACACCGATGCGTTCACCTTGTCCGGCGACGATCCGGAAGGGCAGTTCCCGGTGATCCTCGGCCACGAGGGCGGCGGCATCGTCGAGGAAGTCGGCGCGGGCGTGACCTCGCTCAAGGTCGGCGACCACGTGATTCCGCTGTACACGCCCGAGTGCGGCGAGTGCAAGTTCTGCCGCTCGGGCAAGACCAACCTGTGCCAGAAGATCCGCGTCACCCAGGGCCGGGGCCTGATGCCCGACGGCACCTCGCGGTTCTCGCTCGACGGCAAGCCGCTGCTGCACTACATGGGCACCAGCACGTTCAGCGAGTACACCGTGCTGCCGGAAATCTCGCTGGCGAAGATCAACAAGGCCGCGCCGCTGGAAAAGGTCTGCCTGCTCGGCTGCGGCATCACCACCGGCATCGGCGCGGTGCTCAATACGGCGAAAGTGGAACCCGGCGCCTCCGTCGCGGTGTTCGGCCTGGGCGGCATCGGCCTGTCGGTGGTGCAGGGCGCGGTGATGGCCAAGGCCGGACGCATCATCGCGATCGACCGCCACCCGGAAAAATTCGCGATGGCCAAGGCGCTTGGCGCCACCGACTGCATCAACGTGGCCGACTACCCCGACACGCCGATCCAGCAGGTCATCGTCGAGCTCACCGATGGCGGCGTGGACTACTCGTTCGAGTGCATCGGCAACGTGCACGTGATGCGCGCGGCGCTGGAGTGCTGCCACAAGGGCTGGGGCGAGTCGATCATCATCGGCGTGGCCGGCGCGGGCCAGGAGATCAGCACGCGGCCGTTCCAGCTGGTCACCGGCCGGGTGTGGCGCGGCTCGGCGTTCGGCGGCGTCAAGGGTCGCTCGCAACTGCCCGGCTACGTCGACCGCTACCTGGCTGGCGAGATCCACATCGACGAGATGATCAGCCAGGTGCTGCCGCTGGAGCGCATCAACGAGGCGTTCGAGCTGATGCACGGCGGCAAGGTGATCCGCTCGGTGATCCATTACTGAGCCGTTCTTGCGGGCTGCGGGATGCCGTAGAATGGGTGCGCGAGAGGGGCGGGCGCACGGCTCGCTTCCACCTGTCCACCTGGTCTGCACGGTCTTTCCGCCATATTGGCCGCCATCAACCGCTTTGTGCTCCACCTGCCCCGCGACGGCCTCGGCCGGAGGCGGGCAGTCGTGTGGCGCATTCGAACCACCACAGCATCGCGTCCGGACGGCCTGCGGGCCAGGGAGTCAACGATGAACCAAGCGAATCCCGCCAACTCTTCGTCCCGCGCACGATCGCGGCCGCGTTTCGCCTGGCTGCTGATCGCCGCGCTGGCGCTGCCGGCATGTGCGCAACAGGTGGCGCCGGGCGCCTCCACCGAAGCGGACCAGCCGGCCGATGCGCTGGTGCCGCCGACCAGCGCCAGCGATTTCACCGCCTCGCAACTGGACCAGGTGCTGGCGGGCAGCTGGCGTTCGCCGGCCAACCGTGCGCGTGACGTCTATCGCCATCCCAAGGCGACCTTGCAGTTCTTCGGCGTGCAGCCGGACCAGACGGTGATCGAGATCACCCCCGGCGGTGGCTGGTACAGCGAGATCCTGGCGCCGCTGCTCAACGACAACGGCCACTACATCGCCGCAGTGACGGCGCCGCGCCGCGACGCCGAGGCGCGCCGCGACGACAGCGCGCTGCATCGCCTGTTCGCCGCCGATCCGGCGCACTACGGCAACGCGAAAATCATCGAGTTCGATCCGCACGCGCCGGTGTTCGGCCCGCCCGCCTCGGCGGACACGGTGCTGACCTTCCGCAATGTTCACAACTGGGTCCAGGCAGGTACCGCGCCGGCCATGTTCAAGGCGTTCTTCGCGGTGCTGCGGCCCGGCGGCGTGCTGGGCGTGGCCGACCATCGCGCCGCGCCGGGTGCCAGCCTCGAATCGGTGAAGGGCAGCGGCTACCTGCCCACCGACTACGTGGTGAAGCTGGCCGTCGAGGCTGGTTTCGTGCTCGACGGCAGCAGCGAGGTCAACGCCAACCCGCAGGACACGCACGACCATCCCAAGGGCGTGTGGACGCTGCCGCCCACGCTCACCCTGGGCGAGCAGGATCGGGCGAAGTACCAGGCCATCGGCGAGTCGGATCGCATGACGCTGCGCTTCGTCAAGCCGACCGCGCCGACGAGTGCCGCCACTGCCGCCGCCACGTCCGCCCGGTAATCCGGGCGGTCGCTGCACCCGTCATGCTGCTGGCGCTCAACAAGCCGTACGGCGTGCTCTGCCAGTTCACCGACCGCGAAGGCCGCGCCACGCTGGCCGATTACGTCGCGCAAACGGACGTCTATGCGGCTGGACGGCTGGATCGCGACAGTGAAGGTCTGCTGCTGCTCACCGACGACGGCGCACTCGCGCACCGGCTCACCGACCCGCGCCACAAGCAGGCCAAGACCTATCTGGCCCAGGTCGAAGGTTGCATCGACGAGGCCGCGCTGGCCGCGCTGCGCCGTGGCGTGAGATTGAACGACGGCCCGACCCTGCCGGCCGAGGCCGCCTTCGCCGCCGAACCGGACTGGCTGTGGCCGCGCGACCCGCCGGTGCGCTTCCGCCAGGCGATCCCCACCAGCTGGCTCAGCCTCACCCTGCGCGAAGGCCGCAACCGTCAGGTGCGTCGCATGACCGCCGCGGTCGGCTTTCCGACCTTGCGGCTGATCCGCGTGCGCGTCGGCGACCACGCGCTGGATGGCCTGGCCCCCGGCGAGTCGCGCGTGCTGACGGTGTAGGGCGGGCGCTGCCCGCCGCTCTTCACTCTTCGGGACGCGGAATCCGGCGGGCAGTGCCGCCCTACGCCAGCGGCGGCAATCCGAAGAACGCCTCGGCGGTCGCCGTGCTGTTCGCGGCGGTGACTTCCGGACTCTCGCCGCGGTCGCGGGCGATCTCCTCGCAGATGTGCCTCAGGTACATCGGCTCGTTGCGCCGATGCGCCGGCGACGGACGCACCGTGCGTGGCAGCAGGTAGGGCGCGTCGGTCTCGATCATCAGGCGGTGCGCGGGGATCTCGCGCACCAGCTCGCGCAGGTGGGTGCCGCGGCGTTCGTCGCAGATCCAGCCGGTGATCCCGATGTGGCAATCCAGTGCGAGGTAGTCGCGCAGCGCCTCGCCGGTGTCGGTGAAGCAGTGCACCACCGCGCCGGGCACCTTGTCGCGCCAGCGCCGCAGCAGCGCGACGAAATCGTCGTGCGCATCGCGCTGATGCAGGAACAGCGGCTTGTGCACATCCGCCGCGATCCGCAGTTGGCGCTCGAACACGGCCAGCTGGACCTCGCGCGGCGAGTAGTTGCGGTTGTAGTCCAGCCCGGTTTCGCCGACCGCGCGCACCGCCGGGTCGCGCGCCAGCTCGCGCAGCAGCGCCTCGGTGGCGTCGTCGAAGTCGATCGCGTGGTGCGGATGCACGCCGGCGGTGGCGAACAGGCGGCCGGCGTGGTCGTGTGCCAGGGCCAGTGCGTGGCGGCTGCCGGCGGCAGAGGCGCCGGTCACGATCATCCGGCTCACGCCGTGCTCCTGCGCACGCGCCAGCATGGCGTCGAAGTCGTGCCGGAACGATTCGTGGCCGAGATTGGCGCCGATGTCGATGAGCTGCATGAAAGGCCTGCGGGAAGCGTGAAATGGGCGACGAAAGAACACGAGTTTGGACAGGTTCTCGGAATTTTTCCAATTGACGGGCCGCGCACTGCTCACCTACGGTCGCCGATTCGCCGCTCCGGGGAGGGCGGCGGAATCCAGCTGACCGTGCTGCGGCGCCTGCGCGCCGCCACGGCAGATCGTCTGAATGTTTTGGGGGATGGAAATGCTCAACAAGAAACTCGTCGCTGCCCTGGTCCTGGCCCTGGGTGGCGCCACCGCCGCGTCGTGCATGGCCGCAGCGCCGCTGCACATTCGCGCCGGTGCGATGGGCCGGATCGCGCCTGCAACGCTGGTGAACCGACTGGGCCTGGGGACGGACGCCTCGTTCCAGGCGGATCGCCAGCTGCGCACCGCGCACGGCACGCTGAAATCGCGCGAGCGGCAGACCTGGCGCGGCGTGCCGGTTTACGGCCGCAGCGTGGTGGTGGAACGCGACACGCGCGGCGCGGTGCTGTCGGTGGCGGGCTCGGCCGAGCGCGACATCGGCGCGCAACTCGCTTCGGCGCAGCCGCGGCTGACGGCCGCCGCCGCTACCGCCGCGCTGCGCCGGCACATGGGCGATACCGGCCTGGCGGCACGCAATGTCGACAGCGAGCTGTTCGTCTACCCGCAGGCCGGTCGCGCGCCGCGGCTGACCTATCGCGTGTCCTACGTGCTGGACAACCACGGCCAGCCGTCGCGACCGACCGCGATCGTCGACGCCGACACCGGCGCCGTGCTCAAGCAGTGGGACGGGCTCGCCCACGGCCGGCGTCCGCCGGGCGGCGGCAGCACGCCGGTCGCGGTCACCGCCACCGGCCCGGGCGGCAACGCGCTGACCGGCTCGTACAACTACGACAACTCCGGCCCGGGTCGCGAGCGCCTCGATGCGGTGCGCATCGGCAGCGTGTGCTACCTGCAGGACGCCGACGTGGCCACCTACAACCTGGCCGGCGGCCAGCGCGTCACGCAGTGGTCGTTCGGCTGTGCCGGCAGCAATCCGGCGCTGTGGGTGAGCCAGGGCGACGCGATCAACGGCGCATATTCGCCGATCAACGATGCGCATCATTTCGGCGGCGTGGTGCACGACATGTACTCGACCTGGTTCGGCGAGCCACCGCTGAAGAACACCGACGGCTCGGCGATGCAGCTGTCGATGTGGGTGCACTACGGCACCAACTACGAGAACGCGTTCTGGGACGGCCGCGAGATGGTGTTCGGCGACGGCGACCAGTACTTCTTCCCCTTCGTGGTGCTGGACGTGACCGGGCACGAGATCAGCCACGGCTTCACCGAGCAGCATTCGGGGCTGGAATACACCGGCCAGTCCGGCGGCATGAACGAGGCGTTCTCCGACATGGCCGGCGAGGCGGTGAAGTACTTCGACCGCGGCAGTAACGACTTCATGGTCGGCGCGGACATGGTCAAGCCGGCCACGGTGCCGCTGCTGGGCATGGCGGCGCTGCGCGACATGTGCACGCCGAGCAACGATGGTGCGTCCATCGACAGCGCGCGCGATTACAACGACTCGCTCGACGTTCATTACAGCAGCGGCGTGTACAACCGCGCGTTCTGCCTGCTGGCCAAGACCAGCGGCTGGAACACGCGCAAGGCGTTCGAGGTGTTCCACGACGCCAATGCGCTGTACTGGAGTCCGCAGGAAACCTTCGACGGCGGCGCCTGCGGAGTGGAACAGGCCGCCACCGACCGTGGCTATGCCGAGGCCGACGTGGCCGCTGCCTTCAACGCAGTGGACGTGGCCTGCGCCGCACCCTGAACCGGCCCGTTCGGGCCGAATCCGCCACCGGGCGTGACCGGCGCAAGCCGCACGCCCCGGTGGCTGCACATCACACGCCAGGCACCGCCACGCGCATCGTCGCGCGGGCGGCGCCGCACAGGAATCTCAAAATCATGAACACGGTCTACAGCAAGATATGGAATGCCGCGCTGGGCGCGGTGGTGGTGGTATCGGAGCTGGCCTCGCGGCGCGGCCGTCGCGGCGGTTCGCGCCTGCGCCTGGTCGCCGCCGGCGTGCTGGCACTGGCGCTGGCGCCGCTGACGATCCACGCGCAGACCGCAGCCGCGAGCTGCACCTACACCGTCGACGGCATCACCACCACGGTGCCGGCCACGCCCACCGGCGACGGCGCCTTCGTCTGCGGCGTGGATGCGGTCGCCAGCGGCGACAACGCCAGCGCATTCGGCTCCCACGCCAGCGCCACCGATGGTTCCGCCACGGCGGTGGGCGGCGACTATGTCGATACCGACGGCACGGTCTACAGCACCGAGGCGAGTGCCTATGGCGCGACCGCGTTGGGCGCCGGCGCCGGCGCGGACGGCGTCGACAGCACCGCGGTCGGCTCGCTGGCGTACGCCACCGGGCAGGGCGCGTTCGCCGGCGGCGCCAACTCCGGCGCGGATGGCTACAACAGCGTGGCGCTCGGCGCCAACGCGCAGGCATCGGACCGCGGCGGCATCGCGATTGGCGGCGGCGATCCGGACCCGGCCAACGGGTTCCTCGCCACCGAAGCCCAGGGTGAGGGTTCCATCGCCGTCGGTTCGCTGGCGGCTGCCGAAGGGCGCGGCGCGATCGCGCTGGGCTACCAGACCGTCGGCGTCGGCGACAACGCCACCGCCACCGGCAACGGTGCCTGGGCGCAGGGCGCCGGCGCGACCTCGGTCGGCGGCGCGGCCTACACCGGCGCCGACGCGGCCACCGCGGTAGGCAACAACGCCACCGCGCTGGCGCAAGGCGCGTTGGCACTGGGCGCAGACAGCCATGCCGAAGGCGTGTTCTCGATCGGCATGGGTACGCAGGACAGCAACGGCTACGGCGGCGCCATTGGCGAACAATCGCTGGCGCTGGGCTACGACAGCGGCGCGCTGAATGCCGGCACGGTCGCGCTGGGCGGCTACAGCGTTGCGCCGGGCTTCCTGGGCACGGCGCTGGGCTACAACTCGATGGCCATCGGTGACTACTCCCTGGCCAGCGGCACGGGTGCAGCGGCCAGTGGCGCCAGCAGCGTGGCGGTGGGCGAGAACTCGGCGGCCAGCGGCGACGAGAGCGTGGCCGTGGGTGGCAGCGCCGTCGGCGGGCAGTTCTTCACCGAGGCATCGGGCGTCGGCGCGACCGCGCTGGGCGCCGGCAGTTACGCCACCGGCGACTATGCCGCGGCGTTCGGCTGGCTGGCCGGCGCCGACGCGGTCAACGGCACCGCTCTGGGTTCGGGCGCGTGGGTGCAGTCCACCGCCGACAACGCGGTGGCGCTGGGCGCGCAGTCGCTGGCCGATCGCGCCGACACGGTGTCGGTGGGCAGCGCCGGCTTCGAGCGCCAGATCACCAACGTGGCCGCCGGTACCCAGGGCACCGATGCGGTGAATCTGGACCAGCTCAATGCGCTGCAGGCGCAACTCGACCTGACCGGCACCGCGCTGGGCGACAATACCGCCGCGATCACCACCAACACCGCGGCGATCGGCGCGTTGGACGGCCGCGTCACCACCATCGAGGGGCAGATCGGCGATCTGCGGCAGAGCACGATGGAGCTGGGCGCGGTGGCGATCGATACGGTCGGCGACGGCAGCGACGACGCCAACGTGCTGGCCGGCTCCAGGGGCCTGGCGATCGGTTCGGCAGCCTCCGCCGGTGGCGATCATGCCACCGCGATCGGCGGTGACAGCCTGGCCGCCGGCGCGAACGACACCGCGATCGGCGGCAATGCCAGGGTGAACGCCGACGGCAGCACCGCCGTGGGCGCCAACAGCACGGTCGCGGCGAGCGCCACCAACGCGGTGGCGCTGGGCGAAGGCGCCTCGGTGACCGCTTCCGGCGCCGTCGCGCTGGGCCAGGGTTCGCTGGCCGATCGCGCCAACACGGTGTCGGTGGGCACGGCCGCGAACAACCGCCAGGTCACCAACGTGGCGGCCGGCAGCCAGGCCACCGACGCGGCCAACGTGGGCCAGGTCGAGCAGGCGCTGGTGACGGCCAAGAGCTACACCGATGCCAACGCGCAGCAGACCCTGCGCAGCGCCAACGCCTATGCCGACGCCAAGTTCGCCAACGTCGCCTCCACCGCCGACGTGAACGGCTTGCGCGACCAGATGAACGACCGCTTCCACGGCGTCGACAAGCGCATGGACCAGGTCGGCGCGATGGGCACGGCGATGGCGCAGATGGCGTTCAGCACGCAGGGCATCAACACGCCCAACCGGCTGGGCGTGGGTGTGGGCGGCTACCGCGGTGAAGCGGCGTTGTCGGTCGGTTATTCGAGGCAGCTGTCGCCGCGCGCCAACCTGACCTTCGGCGCGGCGGTGAGCGGCAACGAGGCATCCGGCGGCGTGGGTGTCGGCTTCGGCTGGTGACACGGTGGGGACGGCGGGCGGTCTGATGCCCGCCGTCCCCGTTTCGCGGTGGGTAATGCCCCGCAGGCTCCGTTGTGATACCAATGGCGTTTTCCGCGCGGTGTCGGGGGGCGCCGCGTATCGGGCATGCATTGAACGTGAGGTGACGGATGTCGGCAGCCATCGAGCCGGCGGGTGGCGGGGCAGGCGTGGGCGATGACCGCGAGGCCGCTGTCTGCGCCTGGCTGGTCGCGCGCGGCCGGCTGAAGGATTCCGACCTGGGCCGCGCACGGCGCCTGCACGAGGAATCCACCGAAGGTACGCTCACCACGCTGATGGCGCGGTTGGGGCTGGTTTCCGAACGCGACCTGGCCGAGGCCTGGGCCGAACTGCTGCAGGTGCCGCTGCTGGCCGCGCGCGACGCGCCGGAATTGCCGCCGGCCGAGCTGGAACTCTCGTTGCGCTTTCTCAAGCAGCAGCATGTGGTGCCCGTGCAGGAAGGCAGCGACGGGTTGGCCCTGCTGGTGGCCGATCCGGCCGATCCGTATCCGCTGCACGCGGTCGAGCTGGCCGCCGGACGCCCTGTCGCATTGCGCGTGGGGCTGCGTTCGGAGATCGATGGCCTGATCGAGCGCTATTACGGCTCCGGCCGTTCGGCGATGGGCACCATCGTGGAGAACCTCGACGGCAGCGCCGCCGAGGAGGACGACGTCGAGCACCTGCGCGACCTCGCCTCCGAGGCGCCGGTGATCCGGCTGGTGAACCTGATCCTGCAGCGCGCGGTCGAGCAGCGCGCCTCGGACGTGCACATCGAGCCGTTCGAGAACCGCCTGAAGGTGCGCTACCGCATCGACGGCGTCCTGCATGAAGTCGAAGCGCCGCCGTCGTCGTCGACCGCCGCGGTGATCTCGCGCGTGAAGATCATGGCGCGGCTGAACATCGCCGAGCGCCGCCTGCCGCAGGACGGTCGCATCCAGCTGCGCGTGCAGGGCAAGGAGCTGGACCTGCGCGTGTCCACCGTGCCGACCAGCTTCGGCGAATCGGTGGTGATGCGCATCCTGGACCGCGAATCGGTGGTGTTCGATTTCGAGTCGCTGGGTTTCACCGACAGCTTCAAGCAGCGCTTCGTCGAGGTGCTGAACAAGCCGCACGGCATCCTGCTGGTCACCGGTCCCACGGGCTCCGGCAAGACCACCACGCTGTACACCGCGCTGAGCCAGATCAACACCAACGACGTGAAGATCATCACCGTCGAGGACCCGGTCGAATACCAGCTCGAAGGCATCAACCAGATCCAGGTGAAGCCGCAGATCGGGCTGGATTTCTCCGGCGCCCTGCGCTCGATCATGCGCCAGGACCCGGACGTGATCATGATCGGCGAAATGCGCGACCTGGAAACCTGCCGCATCGCGATCCAGTCCGCGCTTACCGGCCACCTGGTGCTGTCCACGCTGCACACCAACTCGGCCGCCGGCGGCGTCACCCGACTGCTCGACATGGGCGTGGAGGATTACCTGCTCGGCTCCACCATCAACGGCATCCTGGCGCAGCGCCTGGTGCGCCGGCTCGATCCGGAAACCGCGATTGCCTACGAGGCCTTGCCCGAGGTGATCGCGCAGTTCGAACTGGAGAAATACACCGACGAACGCCCGATCCGCCTGTGGAAACCCGGCACCAGCGCGGCCAACCCCAGCGGCTACCGCGGCCGCCGCGCGATCATGGAGTTCCTCACCATGAGCGACCCGCTGCGTCGCCTGGTGATGCAGCGCGCCAGCGAGGGCGAGATCGAGAAACAGGCCCGCGCCGAAGGCATGCGCACCATGTACGAGGACGGCATCGCCAAGGCCGTCGCCGGCATCACCACGCTGGAGGAGGTGATGCGTGTCACGCAGGAAGGCTGAATCCCGGCTCACGAGGCACGCCCCGTGAGCCAATACCGCTACAAGGCCGTCAACGACGCCGGCGAAACGCTGCAGGGCCAGATGGAAGCGGGCAGCGTCGACGAGGTGATCGCACGGCTGCAGGACCAGGGGCACACGCCGCTGGAGGCACGCTCGGCGGAGGGCGCGGCGACCGGCAGTGGCCTGGCGGGCATGTTCAAGCGCGGGCCGTTCACCGGCGACCAGCTGGCGCTGTTCACCCATCAGCTGGCGACCCTGCTCGGCGCGGGCCAGCCGCTGGACCGCGCGCTGACCATCCTGCTCGACCTGCCCGAGGGCGAATCGGCGAAAAAGCTGATCGAGCGGGTACGCGACCGCGTGCGCGGCGGCACCACGCTGTCTGCGGCGCTGGACGAGGAGCACGGCGTGTTCCCGCGCCTGTACATCAGCCTGGTGCGCGCCGGCGAGGCGGGCGGTTCGCTGGAGGAAACCCTGCGCCGGCTGGCCGACTACCTGGAGCGCGCGCAGGCCTTGCGCGGCAGCATCACCAACGCGCTGATCTATCCGGCGTTCCTGATGGTCGGCGTGCTCGGTTCGCTGGTGCTGCTGCTGGCCTACGTGGTGCCGCAGTTCGTGCCGATCTTCCAGGACATGCAGGTGCCGATCCCGTGGATCACCGCGGCGGTGCTGGCGCTGGGCAACCTGCTGGCGGACTGGTGGTGGCTGATCGCGGTGCTGCTGATCGGTGGCGGGCTGGTGTGGCGCGCGCGGCTGCGCGATCCGGCGACGCGGCTGGCCTGGCACACGCGCCTGCTGGGGCTGCGCGTGATCGGCCCGCTGCTGCTGAAGATCGAGACCGCGCGCATCGCCCGCACGCTGGGCACCTTGCTGCGCAACGGCGTGCCGCTGCTCGGCGCGCTGACCATCGCGCGCCAGGTCACCGGCAACGTTGCGCTGGACGCGGCGCTCGGTGCGGCGCACGAACAGGTCAAGGGCGGTGCCGGCCTGAGCCTTGCGCTGGGCCAGTCGAAACTGTTCCCGCGCCTCGCGCTGCAGATGGTGCAGGTGGGCGAGGAAGCCGGCCAGCTCGACGGCATGCTGCTGAAAGTGGCCGACACCTTCGAACTGGAATCGCGCCGCTCGATCGACCGCCTGCTCGCCGCGCTGGTACCCGCGCTGACCATCGTGATGACCGTGCTGGTGGGCATCATCATGGCCGCCATCCTGCTGCCGCTGCTGAGCATGACCAGCAGCATCCAATGATGGCCGGGCATCGGGAATCGGGAATCGGAAGAGCGGCTTCCGGCGGGTGTCGCCACGAGCAACATGACGATGAATTCATGATGGAGAAAGCGTGATGAAGATGACGGGATTCGGGATGACCAGACGTTCGTCTGTTGAAAACCGGGATTCGAGGTGGGTAATAACCAGGGCAAGAGCGGACGGCCGGCGCGCGCGCGCTTTTCCGGTTCCCGATGCCCGACGACCGTCCGGAAGTCCCCTTGCGGGGTTCCCGCACCCCGGGCGCGCGCAGCGCGCCGGCGGCTTCACCCTCCTCGAAATGCTCGCCGTGATCGCGCTGATCGGCATCGTGGCGGTGGCGGTGATCACCAAGGTCATCCCCAGTTTCGACAAGGGCAAGTACAAGACCGGCAAGATCCAGTTGAGCACGCTGTCGCAGGACATCGACAACTACATGCTCGACAACGGCACGCCGCCGCAGCAGCTGGTCGACCTGGTGAAAAAGCCCGGCAACGCGCCCAACTGGCAGGGCCCGTACGCCAAGGAGTCGCAGCTGAAGGACCCCTACGGCCACGACTACGGCTACCAGTACCCCGGCCAGCACGGCAAATACGACCTCGTCTTCTACGGCGAGGATGGCAAGCCCGGCGGCGACGGGCTGAATGCGGATGCCGGGAACTGGCAATGAAACAGGGAATAGGGAATCGGGAATCGGGAATAGGAAGAGCGGCGGATTCGCGCGCTTTTGCCGTTCCCTATTCCCTATTCCCCACTCCCTATTCCCGGCGCGCGCAGCGCGCCACCGGCTTCACCCTCCTCGAAATGCTCGTGGTCATCGTGCTGATCGGGTTGGCGGCGGTGGCGGTGTCGGTGTCGGTGACGCGGGGGCTGGCCGGGGCGCGGGTGCGCGCGGCCAGCAGCGAACTGGCCGGGGCGTTGCGCGCGACGCGGGCGCAGGCGATCGTGCATGCCGACGAGCAGGTCTTCGACGTCGATACCCGCGCCAACAGCTACCAGGGTGCCGGCCATCGCGACGTCGCCCTGCCCAAGGGCCTCAAGGTCAGCATCACCAGCGCAAAGGAAGACCGCCCCGACGACCATACCGGCCGCATCCGCTTCTTTCCCGACGGCAGCTCCACCGGCGGCCGCATCACCTTGAAAGCCGGCCAGCGCGAATGGCACGTCAACGTGTCGTGGCTGACTGGCGAGGTGCGGGTGGTGGATCAGCCATGAGGGCGGGGAACAGGGAATCGGGAATAGGGAATAGGCAAAGCAAGTTGCCGCGGGGCCGTGGCTGTTGCTCTTCCCATTCCCTATTCCCTATTCCCCATTCCCGGCGCGCTCCGCGCGCCAACGGCTTCACCCTCCTCGAAGTGATCGCCGCGATCGCCCTGCTGGCGATCGCGTTCACCGTGTTGATGCGCGTGGCGGGCGGCTCGATTCGCCTGAGCGAGAATGCCGCCGACCACAGCGAGGCGGCGTTGTGGGCGCGCAGCCTGCTCGACACGGCGTTCACCAACGAGCCGGTGCGGCCGGGCAGCACGTCCGGGCGGTTCGACCAGCGCTTTCGCTGGCAGTTGAACGTGGCGCCGTGGCGTCCGGGCTCGACGCCGGCGCAGGCACCGCTGCAGCTCTATCAGCTCGATCTGGAAGTCAGCTGGGGTCCGGCGGTCCATCCGCAGGTGGCCCATTTCCGCACCCTGCGGCTGGCCGCGGCGGAGCCGGCGCAGGCGCAGCCATGAAGAAGCGCGCCGCCGGCTTCACCCTGCTGGAAATTCTCGCCGCGCTGGTGCTGCTGGCGCTGCTGCTGCTGGGCGTGTACTCGGGCATCGCCAGCGCCAGTCGCAGCGTGCGCTCGGGCACCGCCGCGATCGAGCGGATGGACCAGCTGCGCGCGGCGCAACAGTTCCTGCGTCGCGAACTGGCGCAAAGCCTGGCTGCGCCGATCAGCCGCACCGATCGTGGCGAGCCGGTCTATTTCCAGGGCGACGCGCACGAGATGCGTTATGTCGCGCCGCTGCCGGGCTACCTCGGCAAGCTCGGGCCGCAATTGCAGCAGTTGCAACTGGTCGACGACGGCGCCGGCGGCCTGCGCCTGGAGCTGCGCCTGGCCCTGCTGCCGCCCGATGGCGGCCCGCCGCAGGCGCTGGGTGAGCCGCAGGTGCTGTTCGACCACATTCGCGCAGGCGGCTTCCACTACCTGGGCACCGATGCCGACGGCAGCGCCTTGCCGTGGGCAGGCGAGTGGACGGCCGACCGCTCGCTGCCGCAAGTGGTGCGCATCGAGCTGCAGCCGCAGGGCCGCGCCAGCTGGCCGCGGCTGGACATCCCGCTGCGCATCGAACCGCTCGACGCCGGCGGGCCGTTGCGCATCCACGTACTGCGACGTACCCCGCCATGAGCGGCCGTCTCGCGAATGCGTCCAGCCAGCGCGGGGTCGCCCTGCTGCTGGTGCTGTGGGCGTGCACCTTGCTGGCGATCCTGCTCGGCGGTTACGCCGCGCTGGCACGCACCGAGGGCTTGCAGGCGCGCTACCAGTTCGCCGGCACGCAGGCGCACTACGCCGCGGAGGCCGGTCTGATGCGCGCGATCTACGGCTTGCAGGACCCGCGCATCAAGCAGCGCTGGATCGGCGACGGGCGGCCTTACCCGTTCACCTACGACCACGCCAGCGTGGTGGTGCGTGCGATCGACGAGGACGGCAAGGTCGATCTCAACAGCGCCACGCCGGAGGTGCTGCAGGGCCTGCTGCATGCCGCCGGCTTGCGGCCGCGCGAGGCCGGCGAACTGGTCCGGCACATCGTCGACTGGCGCAGCCCGCCCAGCCTCGCCGGTGAAGTGGACAGCCAGCGCGCCGCCTATGCCGCGGCCGGTCGCGACTACGGCCCGCGCCACGGCCCGTTCGTCACCGTGGAGGAGCTGCAACTGGTGCTGGGCATGACGCCGGCGCTGTACCGCCAGCTGGCGCCGGTGCTGACGATCTGGTCCGGCAGCCCCAGCCCCAACCCGAACACCGCGCCGCCGCTGGCGCTGGAGGCGATTCCCGGGATGACTCCGCAGCAACTGGCCGCGATCCGCGCCACCCGGGCGAAAAACGCCAGCGATCCGAGTCTGGCTCTCAACAACGGAACCACGCATAGTATCGAGTCCGTCGCCACCCTGGCCGACGGGACGAGCGCGGTGTTGCGCGCGACGATCCGCATGCAGCCGGGGCAGGCTGGCGAGAAGCCTTACGCCGTGTTGCGCTGGCAGGAGGGAAAGTCCGAATGAGTACGGCGATGCCGTCGCTGCAGCCGGGTTGGGAGCGCGTTCGCCGCCAGTGGCGCGCCTCGCCGCTGCCGGGCTTTCTTGCCTGGTGGGGCGGCGAACTGCGCGCGCTGCTGCCGCCGCGCTGGCGCAGCTGGTTCGGCAGCGGCGCGGACTGGTACCTGCTGCAGGTCGAGGGCGAGACCTGGTCGCTGCGCCGGCGTGGCCATGCCGAGGTGCTGGCGCAGTGGAACGAGGCGGTCGAGGATCTGCCCGGGCGCAGCTTCGGCGCGGCGCTGGCACAGGTCGATCGCGAGGATCTGCGCGTCGCCCTGCTGCTGCCGTCCGCCCAGGTGCTGCGCCGCAGCCTGTCGTTGCCGCTGGCCGCGCGCGACAACCTGCACCAGGTGGTCGGTTTCGAGATGGATCGGCAGACCCCGTTCGGCGTGGCGCAGGTGTATTACGCCGTGCGCGAACTGAACGCGACGGCCGCCGGGCGCTGCCAGGTGGAACTGGTCGCGGCGGCCCGCGCCGGCGTCGATCCGCTGCTCGCGCGCCTGCGCACGCAGGGCATCGCGGTCGATGCGGTGGACGTGGCCGCGGCCGACGGTCGCCTCGGCGTGAACCTGTTGCCGCCGGAACAGCGCCCGCGCCGCGCGCATCCGCGGCGACGGCTCAACCTGATCCTGGCTGCGGGCGTGGTGTTGCTGTTGCTGCTGGCCGGCCTGGAATGGCGGCACAACCGCGAGGTCGCGCTGGCCACCATGCAGGACCAGGTCGCCGCGATGCGCGGCGAGGCGGCGCAGGTCGCCTCGTTGCGCCAGCAACTGCAGGACAACGCCGGCGCGGCCGGTTTCCTTGCCCAGCGCAAGAAGAACGCCGTCGGCATGCTGGAGTTGCTGCGCGATGCCACCGCGCGCCTGCCCGACGGCACCTGGCTGGAGCGCCTGAGTGTCGATGCCACCGGCCAGATCGGCATGCAGGGACAGAGTCAGCAGGCGGCCAAGCTGCTCGATGCCTTGAAGGATTCCGGCGTGATCACCGATGCCGGCTTCCAGGGCAGCATCCAGCCCGACGCCGCCACCGGCAAGGAGCGCTTCTACCTCACCGCGCGCATCAAGCAGGCCGCCGCGGCCAGGCCCGCGCCGACCGCCGACGGCGGGGACACGCCATGACGCGCCCGACCCTCGCGCCGCGCGAACGCCGCATCGTTGCGGTGGCGCTGCTGCTGCTGGCGGTCGCGCTGGCTTACCTGGTGCTGCTGCACTGGTGGTTCGTCGCGCCGCTGCGGCAGATCCACGAGGAGATGGCGCACCTGCGCGACACGCACAGCCGCTACGCCGCCGCGATCGCGGAGAAGCCGGCGCTGCAGCGCCGGCTGGACGAGATGGGCGCGGGCCAGGCCGCCAGCGACGCGTTCCTCGCCGCCAGCGATCCGAACAATGCCGCCGCCGACCTGATGCAGCAGGTGGTGGACGTGGTCGGCCGCAACACCGGGCGCGGGCGCTGCGTGGTGAGCCAGAAGATGCCGTTGCCGACGCCGCCGACGTCGGCCGGCGAGCCGTATCGCAAGGCCGCCGTCAGCATCAGCCTGAGTTGCGACATCGAACCGCTGGCGGCGGTGCTGCAGGCGCTGGAGCAGGGCCGGCCGTACCTGTTCGTCGACGACCTCAGCATCTATCGCAACCCGGTCGCCGCACAGCGCGAGCAGGGCGCGCCGCTGGAGGTGCAGTTCACGCTCTCCGGTTACGTGCGCCCCTCGGCCGGCACGCCGATGCCCGCCGATGCCGATGCCGGAGCCGCGCCATGAACGCCGCCCAGCAACGTCGACTCACTCCCGTGCTGGCCGGCGTGGCCGTGCTGCTGGGCGTGCTGCTGCTGATGCTGCTCGGCGGGGTCGGCCGCGCCATTCGCTGGACGGCGCCGCGCACGCTGTCGCCGCTGCCGCCGGCCGGCAGCGCCGACCTGCCGCAAGCCGTGCCGCTGCAGCAGTTCAGCGTGGTGTGGAGCAAGCCGCTGTTCAATCCCGACCGCAAGCCGGTGGCGCATGCCAGCGAGGGCGGCAGCAACCTGGGCGACCTGGAGCTGACCGGCATCATCATCACCCCCAGCCTGCGCATGGCGCTGCTGCACGACAAGAACGGCAACCACGAGATCCGCCTGCGCCAGGGCGAGAGCCTGCCCGACGGCAGCGTGACCCTGGTCGAGGTGCAACAGCGTTCGGCGGTGTTCGATTCGGCCGCCGGCCGCACCGAACTGAAACTGCCGGCCGGCGCGCCGATCGACCAGGTTCGCGGCGACGCCGCACCGGATCGCGACCGACCGCCGGCGGCGGGCGCCTCGATGCTGCACCCGCAGCCCGATGCCTCGGCGCGACCGCACTTCGAATCCGGTCCCGGGCCCGCCCGCTCGTCCATGGCGCCGGCCGCCTCGAACAGCCCATCCCGGTCGACGCTGGAACAACTGCGTCGCACCATCGAAAAACGTCGTGCGGAACGCGCTGCCGCGTCCCACGAAGGAGAGCACTGAACCCATGCCTCGCCGATTCCTCATGCGCACCGCGCGCACCGCCATCCTGGCCGCCGTGGTCGCACTCGCCGGCTGCGCCAGCCTCCCGCAGCCGCGCGACGACGGTGCGCTGCAACGCGAAGCGATGGCCGGCACGCACGCCCCGGTGCCCGCGCCGCTGCCGCTCAACCGCGACCTGGCCGCGCCCACCGCCGCGCCGCCGGCGGCCACCATCAGCGCCGGCAGCGGGCAGTTCGTGCGGCCCCCCGCGCTGGTCACGCCGCGCAAGAGCGCCACCGGCAAGGATGCGGTCACCTTCAACTTCGAGAACCAGCCGGTGCAGGCGGTGGTCAAGGCGATCCTCGGCGACCTGCTCAAGCAGAACTACACCATCGTGCCGGGCGTGGAGGGCAACATCTCCTTCTCCACCGCCGAGCCGGTCGAGCAGGAGCAGGCGCTGCCGATCCTGGAAACCCTGCTGGGCTGGACCCACAACGCGCTGGTCAAGCGCGCGGGCGGTTACGTGGTGTTGCCGGAGAAGGATGCCGTCGCCGGCAACCTGGTGCCCAGCCTCGGCGCGGCCGCGCCCGGCGGCGGCCTGCAGGCGCGGCTGTTCCCGCTGCGCTACATCTCCGCCACCGAGATGCAGAAGCTGGTCAAGCCGTTCGTGCGCAAGGATGCGGTGCTGCTGGTCGATCCCTCGCGCAACCTGATCGTGCTGGCCGGCACGCCGCAGGAGCTGGCCGACGACGAGCGCATGATCCGCACCTTCGACGTGGACTGGTTGCGCGGCACCTCGGTGGGCGTGTTCAACCTGCAGTACGCCCGCGTCGCCGAGCTGATGCCCAAGCTGGATGCGTTGTTCGGTGAACACGGCAGCACGCCGCTGGCCGGCATGCTGCGCTTCATCCCGATCGAGCGCACCAATGCATTGGTGGTGATCAGCACCCAGCCCGACTACCTGCGCGAAGTGGGCGAGTGGGTCGCCAAGATCGACGCCGGCGGCGGCAACCAGCCGCAGCTGTTCGTCTACGACGTGCGCAACCTCAAGGCCTCCGACCTGGCCCGTTACCTGGCGCAGATCTACACCAACGGCGCCGGCAGTGGTGGCGACAACGGCGGCCAGGTCGGGCCGGGCCTGAGCAGCGGCACGCTGGGCAGCGCCGACAACGTCAACGCCAACCCGCTGGGCAGCACCGCCGGCAGCTTCGGCAACACCGGCACCGGCGCGGTCGGCGGCGGCGCGATGAACGGCGCCGGCAGCGGCGGCTTCAACAGCGGCGGCGAGAGTCGCGACGGCAGCGGCAACGGCCAGCCGGGCGCGATGTCCGGCGGCATGGCGACCAGCTTCGGCAACAGCGGCGGCAACGCGGAAACCAGCCAGCAATACGCCTCCAGCGACGGCAGCGTGCGGATCAGCTCGGTGGACAGCAACAACCAGTTGCTGATCCGCGCCCGCCCCTCGCAGTGGGAGGAGATCAAGCGCGCGATCGACAAGCTCGACAACGTGCCGCTGCAGGTGCAGATCGAGACGCGCATCCTGGAAGTCAGGCTCACCGGCGCGTTCCAGTTCGGCGTGCAGTGGTACCTGAAGGGTTTCGTCGGCAGCACCGTCGACAACAACGGCAACTTCATCCCCGGCTCCACCACCGCCAGCCAGTACGGCGCGCTGGGAGTGGGCGGGCCGGCGTACGGCGGCCAGCCGTTCTTCTACTCCTTCCTCAACTCCAACATGCAGGTCGCCGTGCGCGCGATGGAGACCAGCGGCAACACCAAGACGCTGTCGGCGCCCTCGATGGTGGTGATGAACAACCAGGTCGGCGCGATCCAGGTGGGCGACAGCATTCCGATCAACCAGACCACGGTCAACACCGGTATCGGCACGGGCACCAGCTACAACTCGGTGGACTATCTCAACACCGGCGTCATCCTCAAGGTTCGCCCGCGGATCAATCCCGGCGGCCTGGTCTACATGGACGTCAGCCAGCAGGTCAGCCAGCGCGATTCCTCGCAGCAATTGGTCAACGGCAACCCGTCGATCTCGCAGCGCGCGCTGTCCACCCAGGTCGCGGTGCAGAGCGGCCAGACCGTGCTGCTCGGCGGCCTGATCCAGCAGGACGAGGGCGTCACCAACACCGGCATCCCCGGCCTCAACCGCATCCCCGTCATCGGCCGGTTGTTCGGCAACACCAACCGCAACCGCGACCGCACCGAACTGATCGTGCTGATCACCCCGCGCATCATCCGCAACAGCGACGAGGCCAAGCAGGTCACCGACGAGTACCAGGAGAAGTTCGAGTCGCTGGCGCCGCTGCGCCAGGGCGGCGAGGCGAGCGCCGCGAGCGTGACGCCGGTGGCTGCCGCACCCGCGCCGAGCTGGCCCGAGCAGTTGCAGCAACATGCCGAGCTTGCGCTGGGCAAGGCCGACTACGCGAACGCGGAGCGCCTCGCGATGCAGTCGTGGCAGCAGGGCACGCGCCAGGGCAGCCTGTGCGAGCGCAACTGGCAGGTGATCGCCCAGGTGCGCCAGCACAACCAGGATGCCGCCGGTGCGCAGACCGCACGCCAGAGCCAGCAAGCCTGCCGCCAGCCGTCGCCCTGAGAGCGTGTGAAAAAATCCCCCGCCTGCTGCGGACATCGCCGAACGCCCCTGGCGGGGGCCGCGCCGTTGAATCAGCCTGGGGCGGCCACGTCATCGAGCGACAGGACGGACAGGTAGCCTTTGGCGACCAGCACGTCCAGATCCACCGTGATTTCCCCTGGGTCGGTGGCCAAGGCCGCATCCGTCGGGACAACCCCGACCCAGCGGTTGCGGCCATCGCGTTTGGCCCGATACAGGCACTGATCGGCCAGGTTGACCACGTCCTCCCAGCCAAAGTTGTGCTTCGATGCGGCAAACACCGGGTACGAGGCAAAGCCGACCGAACATGTGCGGTGTATCGTCAAGCCGTTGCCGAGGTCGAAGGGATGATCGGCAACCATGGTGCGGATCCGGTCGGCAACGACGGGGCCGAAGGCATTGTTGGCGAAGCGCGCGACGATGAGGAACTCCTCGCCGCCCCAGCGTACCGGGGTGTCCGTCTCGCGCGTCGCCGCGACAAGAATGTCCCGCAGCTGCGCCAGGACGCGGTCGCCGGCAGCGTGCCCGTAGCGATCGTTGACCTCCTTGAAGTGGTCAAGATCCATCATCAGGAACAGCAGATTGATGTTGGCGTCGGCGTGATCGGCATAGCCCAGGGCGAGGTTCCGGTAGTTGCGCTGAACCGTGGCGATGTCCTTGTCGACATGGTCGATGACGTAACGCCGGTTTCTGAGTCCGGTCAGTGCATCGGTAATCGTCTGATCGACCAGCGCGGAGTTGGCGCACTCCAGCGCTTCGGTACGTTCCTCCACCAGCTTTGTGAGCGCCTGGTTTCGTCGACGCAGCGTGCGCAGACGCCAGCGCATGGCCCCTTTGGCGACAAGCAATAGCAGGGCGCACCACGTCAGGTAAGCCCACCAGCTGCGATACCAGGGCGGCAACACGCGAAAGCTGAAGTTTGCCTCGCTGCCGAGACCGCCATAGGCGTCGCGCGCGCGAACGCGAAAACGATAGGAGCCCTCGGGCAGGTTGGTGTAGTCACGATAAGTTTCGTTGGTCCACGCCGACCAAGTGTTATCCATGCCCTCGAGCATGACCTGGTAGCGCTCGGCAGCACCCATTTCGAAGTCGGGTTGCGCGTAGTCGAAGCGCAAGCTGTTCTCGCGCCAATCCAGCTCGGCGGGGGCAACCCTGCCGGCCCCGCCCCAGAGCAGTTTCCCGCCGTGCGTGGCGACGTTCCGCAGCAGCGTCGCGGCAGGTGTCGCGTAGTCTTTTTGCCTGTGGGGATCGTGGCGATAGAGACCGTCGTTCGTGCCCACCCAGATCACGCCATCCGGTTCCGACGTCAGGGCGAACACCGTCTTTCCCGACAACGCCTGCAAGGGGCGCTCCTGCCAGTGATAGCGGCCTTGGGCGTCGGCCACGGCGACACCCAGCGCCTTGAGGTGGCGAGCAGGGTCGACCGTGTACATCCACACGCTGCCGAACGCATCCTGCTCAAACTTCCAGACTTGCCGGGTGCCGGACCCGAACAACCCGGAGAAGCGTTCGTCCGGCACCAGCGCGCGCCCGCTCGCGTCGAGTTCTTGAATGCCTGAGGCCGTACCGAATCGGATGTCGCCGTTGATAAGGCCAAGAGTGACGAAGCGAGGTTCCTCCGGATGGGTCACACTCGGCTGGAGCCTTTCCATCCGGGGTGATGTTGCTGGCCGCGCCTGTCCGGAGAGATCAAGCCTTGCCGCACCTTCATCCATGAAGCCGATCCACAAGGTGCCGGCGGCGTCCGCGAGCAGCGAATGGATTTCGCCCGCCACGACCTTGCCCTCGTCGACCAGCCTGCCCGATGCAAACCGCATCGACAGCAAACCGTCACGCTGGCCTGCCAGCAAACGGTCATCGTGCGGGGCAACGCGCGCAAGGGTGAAGGAAAACTCTCGCGAGAGTTGCCGCGCCGCACGGTTCCCATCGACCTCGAAAAGACCTTGCGCGCTGGCAACCAGCAAGGACCCATCCATGTCCAGCATGTCCCAGACCTGGCCATGGATGCCCGCAACCCGAGTGAACCGGGCCTTGGCCTTCGTCTCGTCGAGTCGGAACAGACCCTTGGCCGTGCCTGCGTACAAGGTGCGTCCATGGCGGTGGATCGCCATGACCGAACCGTCCAGGCCGCTCATGCGGGTGAAACGGGTCAGCGGCGAACCCACTTCGACCCGCGCCAGGCCATTGTCCAGCGCGAGCCAGAGCCCGGCGTCGCGATCCTGGGTCATGCCGTAGACGGTGTCGCCGATGAGACCTTCTGCCATGCCGATACGGCCCACTTCGTCGCCCTGGCGGTCGAGCAGCATCACGCCACCCTGCAGCGTGGCAACGGCGAGCCGGCCGTCGGCAAGCCACTGCGCGCCGTAGATCTGGTCGGCTTTGAGCGCTTCGGCGCTCCGGGTGGACCAGGGACGGTAGGCATGCCCGTCGAAGATCAACCATCCGGCCTGCCGGCTTCCGATCAGGATGGACGCGGGTTTCCCCGCCTCGTCCCAGGGAACCATGGCGTAGATCCTGTCGGTCGCGAATCGCGCGCCGCCCTCGACCCGTTCCAGCCGACCGGCCACCAGCTTCTCCAGCCCCTGGTCCATTTGCTGGATGTACAACTGATGATCCAGGTAGTAGGCGAGGTGGAACTGGGTTTGTGCCTTCCACACCCGTACCTTGCCGGATGCCAGATGGAACAGCCGGCTGCTGGTTGCAAAGTAGATTCCATCGTCGCCAGGCAGGACGTTCCACACGTCGGCGAAATCGCGATCCGCTGGCGGTATCCGGTCGAGCAGCGACACGTAGTGCATGCGACCTGCGGCATCCGGCGCGAGATATCCGAAATCGCCGACGCAGCCGACGTAGACGCGCCCCCGCGCATCGGTGGCCAGTGAACGCACCGTGCTCTGGCGGGGAACCGCGATGTGCCGCCAGTGGGTGCCATCGAACTCCATGACGCCATCGTCGCCATTCCCGACGTAGATGATTCCCCGTGCGTCCTGCACCACGGCCCAGTTCTGCGGGTAGCCGCCGTAGTCCTCGGGATTGAAGTTCTTCAGCAGCGGCATGCCGATCGGGCGTGCGGACGGAGGCGCGACATCAGGCGCCGGGGGCGCGGCCCAGGCGGCGGCTGCGAAAACCCAAAGGCCCCCAAACAGGCAACGCAGGAAGCGAAGGCGCCGCCCCTTGCTGGATGGTGGCATGGTGAACAATCGGGATACCCCTGGTTCCATGAAAACGTGTGGCGACCCATGAGCGGTTAGCCCAATCAGTACATCGGCCACCTGAAGCCACGCTTGAGGCCAGCTCGCGGGCAGTACCCCTGCTCTCGCGAATCCCGAATCCCGACGCGGGAGCATCGCTCGCGAGCGGCTCCTGGGTGTCCTGGTGGGGCGGGCCTTTATCATGCAGCGGATGACTGCGCCCGATTTCCCGATCCTCCCGTTGCTGCCCGAGATCCGCGCCGCGCTCGCGGCAAATCCGCGGCTGGTGCTGGAGGCGCCGCCCGGCGCCGGCAAGACCACTCAGGTGCCGCTGGCCCTGCTCGATGCGCCGTGGCTGGCCGGCCGCAGGATCGTGATGCTGGAACCCCGCCGTCTCGCCGCGCGCGCCGCCGCGCAGTTCATGGCGACGCAGCTCGGCGAGCCGGTCGGGCAGACGGTGGGCTACCGCATTCGCTTCGAGTCGAAGGTGAGCGCTGCCACCCGCGTCGAGGTGGTCACCGAAGGCATCCTCACCCGGCTGATCCAGGCCGATCCCGAACTGGCCGGCATCGGCGCGATCATCTTCGACGAGTTCCACGAGCGCCACCTGGCCGGCGACCTCGGCGCCGTGCTCGCGCTCGACGTGCAGGCCACCTTGCGGCCGGACCTGCGCCTGCTGCTGATGTCGGCCACGCTGGATGGCGAGCGCATCGCCGGCTGGCTCGACGCGCCGCGCCTTTCCAGCCCCGGGCGCAGCTTCCCGATACGCATCGAACATCCGCCGGCGCGCGTGCAGGAAAGCGCCGAGCAGCATCTCGCCCGCACCGTGCGCCAGGCGCTCGATGAAACCGACGGCGACGTGCTGGTCTTCCTGCCCGGTCGGCGCGAGATCGCGCGAACGCAGGCGCTGCTGGAGAGAATGCTCCCCTCCCCGTTCTGGGGAGGGGTTGGGGGAGAGGGTGCGGTCGGAGCCGAGCGCCCCGCTCCGCCCGTACCCTCTCCCGCCCCTAAAGGGGCCCCCTCTCCCGGAGGGAGAGGGGAACAAATCGACATCGTGCCCTTGCACGGCGAGCTGTCCCTCACCGAACAGCAATACGCCCTGGCCCCGGCCGAACCTGGCACGCGCCGCATCGTGCTGGCCACCAACGTGGCCGAATCGAGCATCACCTTGCCCGGCATCCGCGCAGTGGTCGACAGCGGCCTGGCGCGCGAGCCGCGCTTCGATCCGCACTCCGGCTTCACCCGGCTGGAGACGGTCACCATCTCGCAGGCCTCGGCCGATCAGCGCGCCGGCCGCGCCGGTCGCGTCGCGGCGGGCGTGGCGTATCGGCTGTGGCCGCAGAGCCGCCGGCTGGAGCGCAGCCGTGGCGCGGAGATCGCACAGGCGGAGCTGTCCGGCCTGGCGCTGGAGTTGGCGGCCTGGGGTGTCACGGCGGCGGATGGCGGCGACCTGGCCTGGCTCGACCCGCCGCCGCCCGGCGTGCTGGCCCAGGCGCGCGAACTGCTGCAGGCACTCGACGCGCTCGACCGCGACGCACGCATCACCGCGCTGGGTCGGCGCATGCTGGAGTTGGGCGCCAGCCCGCGGCTGGCCGCCGCCGCGCTGCGCACGCCGCACGAACAACGCGCCGTGGTCGCCGACCTGCTGGCCCTGCTGGAGGCGCGCTCGCCGTTGCGCGGGGCGCAGGCGCGCAACGACGATCTGCGCGTGCGCGTGGCCGCCTTGCACGCCTGGCGCGACCGCCGCGGCGGCGCGCCGCGCGGCGAGGTCGACGCCGGCGCGCTGGCCGCGATCGAGCAGGCCAGCAAGGGCTGGCGCAGACGTCTGGACGTCCGAACCGCGGCCACCGGCGTACCCGACAGCCACGCCGTGGGCGACCTGCTGGCGCACGCCTTCCCCGACCGCGTCGCCCATCGCGATGGCGACGATCCGCGCCGCTACGTGCTGGCCAACGGCCGCGGCGCCCGCCTGCACGAACACACGGCGCTGCTCGGCGAACCCTGGCTGGTGGTGACCGACCTGCGGCTGGAGTCGCGGGACAGCCTGGTGTTCAGCGCCGCGCCGCTGGACCCGCGCACGCTGGAGCGCGACTTCCCCGCGCATTTCACCCGCGAACGCACGCTGCGCTGGAACGGGCAGCGCGGCGCGGCCGAGGCGTTCGAGGAAAGCCGCTTCGGCGCCATCGTGCTGAGCCGCCACAGCGTGCCGGTGCGCCCGGCCGATGCCTTGCCGGCCATGCTGGCGGCGATCCGCGCGCGCGGCCTGGACGCGCTGCCGTGGAGCGACCACGCCCGCCGCCTGCGCGCGCGCATGCAGGCCTTGCGCGCATGGCTGCCCGAGCGTGGGCTGCCCGACGTGTCCGACGCAAACCTGCTGGTCACGCTGGAGCAGTGGCTGGCGCCGTACCTGCATGGCAAGCACCGACTCGACGCCCTGGGCGCGGAGGAGTTGTCGCAGGCGCTGGCGTCGCTGTTCGACCATTCGCAGCGCCAGCTGCTGGACGCCCAGGCACCGGAACAAGTCGTGGTGCCCAGCGGCCAGTCACGCCGCCTGGAATACGCCGGCGCCGACTCGCCGGTGCTGGCCGTGAAACTGCAGGAACTGTTCGGCCTGGCCGACACCCCGCGCGTCGGCGGCGGCCGCATCCCCGTCACCCTGCACCTGCTCTCCCCCGCCGGCCGCCCGATCCAGGTCACCCAGGACCTGCGCGGCTTCTGGGAACGCACCTACCCCGAGGTGAAAAAGGAACTCAAGGGCCGCTACCCGCGCCACCCCTGGCCCGACGACCCGTGGACGGCGCAGGCCACGCATCGGGCCAAGCCGCGGGGAAGGTGAGGCCGGCCAGCAACAGCTCAATCATCCGCCCCCGCGGCCGATAGCCGGGAAGGGGGAGATTCCGCCGGTCGACATGGGCGGGGACCCTGCGGCCGTGCGCTTTTCATCTGGCGCGCGCATTCTGCTCCTGTAGCATCGAACACACTGGACCCCATGGCAGCGGAATTGCCACAGCTTATGGATCTCCACGAGCTCCATCCAACGCGAACGGATCGCCGGACCGGCGGTGCGTTCGAGCCCGTGGCTGTGGCAGCTTCGGGCTGGCGCCGCAGCGCCCTGTGGTGGAGCTTGCTCGCCTTGCTGGCGGGCCTGGCGCTGGCCTTCGCGGCCCACCTGCAACAGCAGCGGCGGCATCTCACCGAGCAGTCGCTGGTGCGTGGCGAGATGGCGGGCAAGACCTATGCGGCCCTGCTGAACCGCCTGCACGAGTCCGAATCGCTGCTGCGCGCGGTGCAGACGCTGTTCCTCTCCTCGGACGAAGTCACCGAGACCGAGTTCACCAACTTCTACGACAACATGCGCCCGCACGTGCAGTTCCCCGGCCTGCTGGCGCTGGCCTACGCGCAGCGCGAGAGCGGCCCGCAGGGCGAGCATTTCATCACTAGCTGGGTGCAGCCGCGCAAGGGCAACGAGGCCGTGGTCGGCCTCGACGTCGCGGCGCAACCGAGCAACCTGGCCGGCCTGCTGGCGTCGCGCGACAGCGGCGAGGTGGCGTTGTCCGCGCCGTTCCGCCCGGTACAGCAGACCGGCGCCGGCGCACCGGACGGGTTCACCATGCGCCTGCCGGTGTTCAGCCCGGGCGATCCGCCGCGCACCATGGCGCAGCGCCGCGAGCGCATGCGTGGCTCGATCGCGGTGTCGTTCCGCATCAGCAAGCTGCTTGGCAACGTGCTGCAGCCGGACGTGGGGCGGCAGCTGCGGCTGACCTTGCACGACGTCACCGACCCGGCGCGCGCAGTGCCGATGTTCGATTCCGCGCCCGCGGCGGCGACCGGCGACGACTTCCGCTTCGAGCGCCGGCTCGCCTATGGCGGGCGCGTGCTGGACGTGGTGATGCGCTCGCGCCCGGTGCGCCCGACGGCGTTCGACTGGAGCCAGTCGGCGCTGCCGGTGGGCGTGCTGGCCAGCGTGCTGCTGGCCATGCTGGTGTACTCCATGGTCAACACGCGGCAGCGCGCGCTGGAACTGGGCTGGCAGATGAGCCGGCGCTACCGCGAGAGCGAGGAGCGTTTTCGCGCGCTCAACGAGTTGTTGCCGGCGCTGGTGATGCTGGCCGATGCCGACGGCGGGCGCATCACCTACGCCAACCAGGCGTCGCGCAATCGCCTCGGCGACCGCATCATCGATCAGCGCCTGCCCGAACTGTTCGACGACGACGACCTGCACCGGCAACTGCAGGCGCGCGACACCAGCGGCTGCGGCCGGATGGAGGCGCAGTTGCGGGACGCCGGCGGCGAGCGCTTCTGGGCCAGCGTGGCGGTTTCGCGGGTGGAGCTGGGCGGCCACGCCAAGCTGCTGCTGGTGGCCAGTGACATCAGCGAGGAGCGCCAGCTCAACCAGTTGCTGAGCTACCAGGCCAGCCACGACGTGCTGACCGACCTGTACAACCGCCGCGAGTTCGAGCACCAGCTGCAGGCGCTGCTGGCGGCCGGGTCGTTCGCCTCGCCGGTCGCCGCCCTGCTGTACGTGGACCTGGATCAGTTCAAGCTGGTCAACGACACCTCCGGCCACCCCGCCGGCGACCAGCTGCTCACCCAGCTGGCGATCGTGATGCGCCGGCAGCTGGGCACGGGCGACGTGCTGGCGCGGCTCGGCGGCGACGAGTTCGGCGTGCTGCTGACCGGCGTGGCCGACCGCGAGGAGGCCGAGCGCAGCGCCGAGCGCATCCGTCGCTGCATCGACGGTTACGTGTTCATCTGGGAGCAGACCAGCTACATGGTCAGCGCCAGCATCGGCGGGGTGGTGATCGACCACTCCGGCGTGTCGGCCCGCGACCTGCTCGCCCAGGCCGACACCGCCTGCTACATGGCCAAGGAGATGGGCCGCAACCGCGCGCATTTCTACTCCGGGCGCGACGACCAGACCGTGCGCCGGCGCAGCGAGATGGACTGGGCCAACCGCCTGCGCTGGGCGATCGACGAGCGCCGCCTGCAGCTGGCCTACCAGGAGGTGTGGCCGCTGCCGCCCGGCAGTGGCCGGCCGGGCATCGAGATGCTGCTGCGCTTCCGCGAGGAATCAGGCGAACTGATACTGCCCGGCGTGTTCGTGCCGGCGGCCGAGCGCTACGGACTGATGCCGCTGGTCGATCGCTGGGTGATCGAGACCACGCTGGCGAATTTCGACCGGCTGCATCCGGACGGCAGCGCGATGGAGATGGTGGCGATCAATCTCTCCGGCGCCAGCATCGAGGACACCGCCCTGGTCGAGGACATCATCGACTGGTTGCGCCGCTACCGCGTGGAGCCTGCGCAGGTGTGCTTCGAGATCACCGAGACGGTGGCCGCGCGCAGCCTCTCGGCGGTGGCGCGCTGCATGGCGCAACTGCGCGCCGCCGGCTGCCGCATCGCGCTGGACGACTTCGGCGCCGGCATGTCCTCGTTCACCTATTTGAAGCACCTGCCGCTGGACATCATCAAGATCGACGGCAGTTTCGTGCGTGACATGCTGACCGATCCGGTCAGCCACCTGATGGTCAAGGCGGTCACCGACATCGGCCACCGGCTGGGGCTGGAAGTGGTCGCCGAGTGGGTCACCGACACGCCCACCGTGCAGGCGCTGACCGCGCTGGGCGTGAATCGCGTGCAGGGCTTCGGCCTGCACCGGCCGGAGCTGGCGCTGTTCCAGCGCGAGTAGCGTTTGGGGAAGGTCCGGACAGTCCGTCATCCCGGCGAAAGCCGGGATCCAGCGCCTTGGCAGCGCCTTGACGACGCTGGATTCCGGCTTTCGCTGGAATGGCGCCATTGAAGGCTGATGCAGGTCATGGGGCCGGCATGCATGGCTGTGGCACGATGGGAAGTCATTCGCATTCGCGGGATCACGCCATGTCCGACCAGCCCTCCACCTCGTCGCCGCTTGCCGACATTCCCCGGCTGCTGGCGGCGGCGCCGCACCGGCCGCTGTTCCTCGCCGGCACGGTAGCGGTGATGTTGAGCATGGCGTGGTGGGCGCTGGAGCTGACCTCGCTGCGTTTCGGCCTGGCCGGCTGGCCGCAGCCGTCGATCCCGCCGCTGTATGCGCACGGCGTGCTGATCCAGTACGGCCTGTTCCCGCTGTTCATGTTCGGCTTCCTGATGACCACCTTCCCGCGCTGGCTGGGTCGCCCGGACCTGCCGCGCACGCGTTTCCTGCCGGTGGCCGGCTGCCTGTTCGGCGGCTACGTGCTGGCGCATGTGGGCCTGCTGGCGCTGCCGCGGGTGCTGGAGCTGGGCGTGCTGCTGATGCTGCTCGGCTACGCGATCGGCGTGTGGACGCTGGCCGGCGTGCTGCGTGCCTCGGTGGCCGAGCGCAAGGGGCATGCGCGCTCGTGCCTGGCGGCGCTGTCGCTCGGCACGCTGGGGCTGGCGATCTTCCTCGCCTACCTGTTCGGCGCGCCGGCGGAGTGCGCGCTGCTGGCGGTCAGGATCGGCACCTTCGGCCTGCTGCTGCCGATCTATTTCACGGTGATGCATCGCATGCTGCCGTTCTTCACCGGCAACATGGTCAAGGGCTATGCGGTGGTGCGCCCGGACTGGAGCATGCCGGTGGTGTGGATGCTGCTGCTGGCGCACCTCGTGCTGTCGTGGCGCGGCGTGCTGGGCTGGCTGTACATGGTCGACGTGCCGCTGGCGCTGGTGTTCGCCTGGCACTCGCTTACCTGGCGGCCGTGGCGGGCGATGCACCCGGGCCTGCTGGCGGTGCTGCACCTGGCATTCGCGTGGCTGCCGGTGGCGTTCGTGCTGTTCGCGGTGCAGGACGTGGTCTACGCCACCAGTGGCCAGTTCATCCTCGGCCGCGCGCCGCTGCATGCGCTGGGCATCGGCTTCTTCGGCTCGATGCTGGTGGCGATGGTGACCCGCGTGACCATGGGCCACTCCGGCCGGCCGCTGCAGATGGGCGCGGTGCCGTGGCTGTGCTTCGTGCTGCTGCAGGTGGTGGCCTTGCTGCGCATTCGCGCCGAACTGGGTGGCGACATGTACCTGTGGCTGGTGATCGCCGCCTACGGCTGGCTGCTCGCCTTCCTGCCGTGGGTGCTGCGCTCGGCGTGGATCTATCTGACCCCGCGGGTGGACGGCAAGGCGGGGTGATGGCGGAGCGCGGGCTGCGGCCTTCGCTTCGCGAGGTCGGCGAGCCTTCCCGGTTTCTGCAGGTTCTCCATGCCGCACCGCTCGCCCGCCGGTTGCCGCAATTCTCCCCGCCGTCATTCCCGCTTTCGCGGGAATGACGGCGGGGATATGGCGATTCTTGCGGGTCAGGCGCGCCGGCTGAAACCGATGTGGCGCGGTGACGCAGCGGGCGGGTTTCGGGGAGTCTTTTGACGCCGGTCAAATGGCGGCGGGTTTTGCCGGGCATGCTTCGCGCAGGCACAACCAACGGGAAGATCCCCCATGTCGCGTCCGCTGTCCACCGTTCTTGCCGCCCTCGCCGTGTTCGCGCTGGCGGCCTGCTCCGACAAGCCCCCGGCGTCGCCCGCCGCGGCCACCCCACCGGCCAGCACCTCGGTGGCTTCCCAGCGCGGCGATTTCGGTCCGCCGCAGGGTGAGCCGATCAAGGCGGTGCTGACCAGCCCGCCGCACGTGCCGCCACCGATCCATCGCAACTACCCGGCGAAGGTCATCGTCGAGCTGGAGGTGGTCGAGAAGGAGATGCAGATTTCCGAAGGCGTCAGCTACACGTTCTGGACCTTCGGCGGCACCGTGCCGGGCAGCTTCATCCGCGTGCGCCAGGGCGACACGGTGGAGTTCCACCTGAAGAACGCGCCGGACAGCAAGATGCCGCACAACATCGACCTGCACGGCGTGACCGGGCCGGGCGGTGGCGCGGCGTCCAGCTTCACCGCGCCGGGGCACGCCTCGCAGTTCACCTTCAAGGCGCTGAACCAGGGCATCTACGTCTACCACTGCGCCACCGCACCGGTGGGCATGCACATCGCCAACGGCATGTACGGCCTGATCCTGGTCGAGCCACCGGAAGGCCTCAGCCCGGTCGACCACGAGTACTACGTGATGCAGGGCGACTTCTACACCACCGGCAAGTATCGCGAAAAGGGCCATCAGCCGTTCGACATGGAAAAGGCGATCGACGAGCACCCGACCTATGTGCTGTTCAACGGCAAGGAAGGCGCACTCACCGGCGACAACGCCCTGACCGCCAAGACCAACGAGACGGTGCGCCTGTTCATCGGCAACGGCGGCCCCAACCTGGTCTCCAGCTTCCACGTGATCGGCGAGATCTTCGACAAGGTGCAGCCCGAAGGTGGCACGGAGGCCCAGCACAACGTGCAGACCACGCTGATCCCCGCCGGCGGCGCGGCCACGGTGGAGTTCCACACCGACGTGCCGGGCAGCTACGTGCTGGTCGACCACTCGATCTTCCGCGCGTTCAACAAGGGCGCGCTGGGCATCCTCAAGGTCGACGGGCCGGAGAACAAGCTGGTCTACTCGGGCAAGGAGGTCGACTACGTCTACCTGGGCGACCGCTCGGAGCCGAACCTCAAGGCGGTGACCGCCGCGGCCAAGGCACACGCGGCCGGCACGCTGACCAAGGACGAGCAGATCGCCGCCGGCAAGCAACTGTTCACCGGCACCTGCTCGGTCTGCCACCAGGCGAATGGCGAAGGCCTGGCCAACGTGTTCCCGCCGCTGGCGAAATCGGACTTCCTGGCCGCCGACCCGAAACGCGCCATGACGATCGTGACGCACGGCCTGACCGGCAAGATCACCGTCAACGGCCACGAGTACGATTCGGTGATGCCGCCGATGAGCCAGCTCAATGACGACGAGGTGGCCAACATCCTCACCTACGTCATCAACAGCTGGGACAACCCGGGCGGCCAGTACAGCAAGGAAGACGTGGCCAAGGCGCGTGCCGAAGCCGGCCCGCACGCGGACCCGGGGCACTGAGCATGCGCATGCGGCTGGCCCTGGCATGGTTCGGCCTGGTGCTGGCACTCCCGGCAGCGGCGGCGGAATACGCCGCGCTGCCGGGAGGCACCTTCGCCAGCGTGCTGCCCGCCGACGGCAAGGCGGCCGCGGCGCAGGTCGCGCCGTTCCGCCTGCGCACCGAGCTGGTCACCAATGGCGAGTACCTGGCGTTCGTGCGCGAGCACCCGCAATGGCGGCGCGACAAGGTCGCCGGCATCCTCGCCGACGCGCGCTACCTCACCCAATGGGCCGGCGCCGATGAACTCGGCGAGCAGGCACTCCCGCGCCAGCCGGTGACGCGGGTGAGCTGGTTCGCCGCGCAGGCGTATTGCGAAAGCGAAGGCGCGCGGCTGCCGAGCTGGTACGAGTGGGAGTTTGCCGCGGCGGCGGACGCCAGCCGTCGCGACGCGCGGGCCGACCCGGCCTGGCGCGAGAACATCCTGGGCTGGTATTCGCGGCCATCGAACGCCGCGCTGCCCGCCGTCGGCGGCACGGCCAACGTCTACGGCGTGCGCGACATGAACGGCCTGGTGTGGGAGTGGGTCGACGATTTCAACGCACTGATGGTGGCCAGCGACAGCCGCCAGCAGGGCGATCCCGACCTGTTGAAGTTCTGCGGCGCCGGCGCGATCAGCCTGCAGGAGAAGGAGAACTACGCGGTGCTGATGCGCATCGCGATGCTCTCCGCGCTGAAGGCCGCCGACACCACCAACAACCTTGGCTTCCGCTGCGCGAAGTCGAACTGAAGGAGCGGCGATGAAACACTTTCTGCGTGCACTGGTGCTGCTCGCCGTGCTCTTCGGCGGCAGCGCCGCGGCCGCCACGCCGCTGCCCGGCGATTCGGTCTACAACCTGCCGGTGCAACTGACCACGCAGGATGGCCGGCAGCAGATGCTGGCCGCGCGTCGCGGGCGGCCGCAGCTGGTCACGATGTTCTACACCTCGTGCCAGATGGTCTGCCCGATGATCATCGACAGCCTGCGCCTGACCCGCAACGCGCTCGATCCGGCCGCGCGCGCGAAGATCGACCTGCTCGCGGTGAGCTTCGACCCGGCGAAGGACGACGTGGCCACGCTGAAGAGCTATGCGGAGAAGCGCAAGCTGGACGGGCGCATCTGGACGCTGGCCCGCGCCGAGCCGGCGCAGGTGCGGCAATTGTCCGGCGTGCTCGGCCTGCAATACCGGCAGCTGCCCGATGGCGAGTTCAACCACTCCAGCGAGCTGATCCTGCTCGACGCCGAGGGCCGCATCGCCGCGCGCACCACGCTGATCGGCCGGCTCGATCCGGCGTTCGTGAAGGCCATCGAGGAGACGCTGGCGAAGCCGTGAACCGGTGCACCAAGTGGACGTCCATGCGTCCGTTGCCGAAGCCGCCGTCATGGCGGCTTTTTCGTGCACCCGCGCGGCGTGTTGTCACAGTCGCCACCTCGATGGCGCCGAGCTGACGGCGGTCAACTGGCCGGAGGCGGGCAGTCCGCAGACTGCGCGCATCCAACAAGGGGACATCCGATGAAGCCGATCCGCCACATGCTTTCCGCCAGCTGCGTGCTGGCCGCCACGCTGGGTGCACCAGCGGCCCGGGCCGCCGTCGACGCGATCGCGCCGCCAGCGGCGAACGCGCCGCTGCAGCTGGAATGGGATGCGCGACTGCGCCACGAACAGGTCGACGACGACGCCTTCAGCCGCGACGCGGCGGCCACGACCTTGCGCCTGCGGCTGGGCCTGCGCGCCAGCTTCGGGGAAGGCTGGAGTGCGCTGCTGGAAGGTGCCGGCGTGGCCGCGGCCAACGAGCACTACAACAGCGGCGCGAACGGCCGCACGCAGTATCCGGCGATCACCGACCCGCGTGGCAGCGAACTCGACCAGGCCTGGCTGGCATGGCAAGGCGACGTGTTCGGCGCCACGCTGGGGCGCCAGCGACTGCTGCTGGACAACCAGCGCTGGGTCGGCAACAGCGGCTGGCGCCAGCACGAGCAGACCTTCGATGCGCTGGCGCTGCAATGGCAACCGCTGGACAGCGTGACCGTGCGCTACGACTGGCTCGACCGCGTGCACCGCGTGGCCGGCCGCGACGCGCTCAATCCGCTGGCGCGCGAGCGCGCTCTGGACACGCACCTGCTCAACGCCGCATGGGTCCGCGGCGCGCAGCAGTGGGTCGGCTATGCCTACCTGCACGAGGACCGCGACGTGGCCAGCGCATCGAGCGCCACCTGGGGCGCGCGCTGGAGCGGCAAGGCGCTGCACGACGGCAACGGCGCGGGCTGGACGCTGGAAGCGGCGCGGCAGCGCGACTACGCCAACAATCCGCTGCATTTCGCGCACAACTACTGGCTGCTGGAACCGACCTGGACGCAGGGCGGCATCACCGCGAAGCTGGGCTGGGAACATCTGGGCGGCAACGGCCAGCATGCGTTGCAGACGCCGCTGGCGACGCTGCACGCGTTCAACGGCTGGGACGATCAGTTCAACGTGACGCCCGCCGGCGGCCTGGAGGATCGCTACGTCGGCGCCGCCGGCAAGTTCGGTCGCAGCGGGCTGGCCGGCAAGCTCGCCTGGGTGGTGGCCTACCACGACTACCGCGCGGATCGCGGCGGCCGCTACGGCAGCGAGTGGAACGCATCGCTGAGCCTTCCGCTGATCGCCGGCCTCGACGCCATGCTCAAGCTGGCCGACTATCGCGCCGATGGTCTCGGTCGCGACAATGCGCGGGTGTGGCTGCAGCTGGAATGGCGCGGTCGGCAGGCGCTGGCGGGCGCGCGTTGAGCGTCGCTGGCGCGGCTGCGTTGACCCAGGTCAGCGCGCCCGCGCCCCTGCTGCGTTGAGATGGCCGCATGCCTGTCTCTCCACCGCCGGCCCACCACGACCACGCCACCGACGATGGCACCACCATCGCGCTCGACCTGCGCGCGCTGCCGGCGCCGGAGCCGATGATGCGTGCGCTGGAGGCAGCCGATGCGTTGGCGCCGGGGCAGACGCTCGAGCTGCTCACCCCGCTGCTGCCGACGCCGCTGCTCGATCTGCTGTCCGGTCGCCGTCTGCATGTCCGTGCGGAGATGCTGCCCGCCGGCGGCGCGCGCGTGCGGATCCATCGCCCGGACGACGATGGCCCGACTGGCGCTTGACCAGGCGCCGCCGGCGTCGTTGCCGCGGCGGTTCCTGCTGAGTGCGCCGCTGTGGGGCGTGCTCGCCGGCGCGCTGCTGCTCGTCGACGGCGACGTTGCGCTGCGCACGCGCTGGCAGCCGGCCACGCTGGCGCTGGTGCACGTGTTCACCCTGGGCGTGTTCGGCAACGTGATGTTCGGCAGCGTGCTGCAATTCCTGCCTGCCGCCGCCGGCGTGCGGGTGCGTGGCGGCGTGCGGCTGGGGCGACCGCTGCACGCCGTGTTCAACCTCGGCGTGCTGTTGCTGGTGGCCGGCCTGCACGAAGGCTGGCGCGGCGCGCTGCGCGGCGGTGCCGTGCTGTTGCCGCTGGCGTTCGCAACGTTGGCCGGGATGACCGTGCCCGGCCTGTGTGTCGCTGCGGGTCAGCGGCTGCTGCGCGCGGGCATCGGCGCGGCGATCGGCTTCGGCGTGCTGACCGCGCTGCTCGGCGCGCTGTTGGCGCTCGCGCTGGTCGACGGCACGACGCTGTCGATGGCGGCGCTGGTGGACGTGCACGCCAGCTGGGGCGTGCTGGGCTGGATCGTGCTGCTGCTGGCCAGCGTGGCGCGGATCGTGATGCCGATGTTCCAGGGCACGGCGGCCATGCCGGCGCGGGCGCAGACCCTGTGGCTGGCCAGCGTGCTGCTGATGCTGCCGGCCGCGGCATGGTGGCGCTGGGCCCGCGACGACGGCCGCTGGCTGCTCGCCACCGTGGCGGTGCACGTCGCGCTGTTCGCCGGCGCTGCGTTGTGGCTGCAGTGGCGCTCGCCGCGCGTGCGTCGCGCACCCTTGCTGTGGAGTTGGCGCGGCGGCCTGATCGTGCTGGCGCTGGCCGCCGTGCTGCTGACCGGCGGCGCGCGCGGCGCCGTGCTGGCGGCGACGCTGGGGCTGGGCATCGCGCTGCCGCTGCTGCTTGCCGGCATGGCGCTGGAGATCGTTCCCTTCATCGGCTGGATCGACCTGCACCGACGCTGCGGCCGCGGCCTGCAGTTGCCCGGCGTGCAGCGGCTGCTGCCCGACAGCGACAAGCTCGGCGTGCTGCTGGCGCAATGGCCGCTACTGCTGTTGCCAGCCGCGGTGCTGTGGCCGTCGCCGTGGCTGGCGCGTGCGGCCGGCGTGGCGCTGGCGTGCGCGTGGCTGGGCACGTGGTCGGCGTTGCGCGGCGTGCACCGGCGCGCCGAGGCATTCGTGGCGGCGTTGCCGCAGCACCCGTGAGCGGAAAGCGTCCGACGTCATCGCGGTGGTGCGTCGGTTGCGGTTGACCTCGATCAAGGCGCGCCCGCGCGGTTGCCGGCGATGATGCGCGCCATCATGCCAAGCCTCTCGTTGCGTTGCTCCGTTCTCCCGCGCCTGCGGCCGCCGCCATCGCGGTTCGCCTCGCGCCCGCACATCGGGTTGCACTGCCTTGCGCGCATCGCGGCTCGTCGGGCGGACTGAACCGGCCAGCTGCGCCCTCGGATACTTCGCCCACCCTCCACCGCGGATCGCCATGCACGACCTCGCCGCCGTCCCCGTGCCTGTCTGGCGCGATGAACTCGAACACGAATACGCCGCGCTTGCCGAGCGGCTCGAACCGCTGGTGCCGTGCCTGGAGATCCCGCTGCACCTGCCGTGGATCGACGCGATCAACAAGCTGAAAAAGCAGCGCGGCGCGGTGATCATGGCGCACAGCTACCAGTCGCCGGAGATCTTCCACGGCGTGGCCGACATCACCGGCGACTCGCTCGGCCTGGCCCAGGCCGCGGCCGAGTGCGAAGCCGAGCTGATCGTGCTGTGCGGCGTGCACTTCATGGCCGAGACCGCGAAGATCCTGGCGCCGCACAAGACCGTGCTGCTGCCCGATCTCGAAGCGGGCTGCTCGCTGGCTTCCTCGATCACCGCCGCCGACGTGCGCGCATTGCGCGCGCAGCACCCCGGCGTGCCGGTGGTGAGCTACGCCAATACCTCCGCCGCGGTGAAGGCGGAGTCCGATGCGATCTGCACCTCGGCGAACGCGGTGCAGGTGGTGGAGGCGATGGGCGCGCCGAAGGTGATCTTCCTGCCTGACGAGTTCCTCGGCCGCCACGTGGCCAAACAGACGGCGGTGGAAATCATCCTGTGGCACGGCCGCTGCGAAGTGCACGAGCGCTTCACCGCGCAGGAAGTGCGGCACGTGCGCGAGCAGTTCGGCACCCGGGTGGTGGCGCATCCGGAATGTTCGCCCGAGGTGCTGGCCGAGGCCGACTTCGTCGGCTCCACCACCGCCATGGGCAAGTGGCTGGCGCGCGAGAAGCCGGCCCGGGTGGCGATGGTCACCGAGTGTTCGATGGCCGACAACCTCAAGTCGCAGTTCCCGCAGACCGAGTTCATCAAGCCGTGCAACCTGTGCCCGCACATGCAGCGGATCACCTTGCAGAACATCTACGCCTGCCTGCGCGACCTGCGCCACGCGATCGAGATTCCCGCGGACGTGAGCGTGCGCGCCCGCGCGGCGCTGGAACGCATGCTCGCCGTCGGCCGGCGCGAACGCGTGTGAGGCGAGCGCACCTGCCGATCGTGGTGGTGGGCGGCGGCGTGGCCGGGCTGGCGACCGCGCTGGCCGCGGCGCCCGCGCCGGTGCGCCTGCTGTGCCGCGCCCACGACGGTTGCGGCAGCGCCACGGCGCTGGCCCAGGGCGGCATCGCCGCGGCGCTCGATCCGCATGACAGCGCCGCCGCCCACGCTGCCGACACGCTCGCCGCCGGCGCGCAGCACAACGACGCGGCGATGGTCGCGTGGCTGACCGCCGCGGCACCGGCGGCGATCGACTGGCTGCAGGCGCAGGGCGTGGTCTTCGATCGGACTTCGGATGGCGCGCTGCAACTGGGTCGCGAAGGCGGCCATGCAACCGCCCGCATCGTGCACGCCGGCGGCGATGCCAGTGGCGCGGCGGTGTTCTGCGCCTTGCGCGAGCAGGCGCAGGCGGCCAGCCACATGCAGTGGCGCGGCGGCGTCGATGTCGATGGCTTGTTGCTGCGCGGCGGTCGCGTGGTCGGCGTGCGCACGTGCGACGAGCGCGGCCGCCACGAACAGGTCGAGGCGGCGGCGGTGGTGCTGGCCACCGGCGGCATCGGCGCCCTGTACGCGCGCACCAGCAATCCGCCGGGTGCCGATGGCGCGGGCCTCGCGCTCGGCCTGGCCGCCGGCGCGGCGGCGCGCGACCTCGAGTTCGTGCAATTCCATCCCACCGCGCTCGACGTGCCCGGCCACTGCCTGCCGCTGCTCACCGAGGCGCTGCGCGGCGCCGGTGCGCGATTGCACGACGATACGGGCACTGCGCTGATGGCCGGCGTGCATCCGCTCGGCGACTTGGCGCCGCGCGACGTGGTGTCGCGGCGCGTGGCTGCGGCGCAGGCCGCCGGTGGCCGCGCCTGGCTTGACGCGACGGCGGTGGAGGGCGCCTGGGAGCAGCGTTTTCCCACCGTGCTGGCCGCGTGCCTGGCGCATGGCATCGATCCGCGCCGGCAGGCGTTGCCGGTGACGCCGGCGGCGCACTTCCACATGGGCGGGCTGGCCACCGATGCGGACGGACGCACCAGCGTGCCGGGTTTGTACGCCGTGGGCGAGGTGGCCTGCAATGGCGTGCACGGCGCCAACCGGCTGGCCAGCAATTCGCTGCTCGAAGGCGTGCTCTGCGGACAGCGGCTGGGTCACGGCTTGCGTGCGGCTGCCGCCGCGGACGTCGGCGTCGGCCCGCTGCGCGTCATCGAACGCGGCGCCAGCCTGCCGCCGGCAGAGCTTGCCGGCTTGCGTGCGCTGCTGTGGCACGCGGCCGGTCCGCGGCGCGAGGCGGGTGCATTGCGCGACGCCTGGCGGATCGGCGCGGCGCTGGCCGACTCCGGCTGGCAGGCATGCCTGGCCAAGGCGCTGCTGCGCGCGATGCGCCTGCGTCGACGCTCGCTCGGCGCACACTGGCGTGAAGATCGCGGCTGCCCGTCCTGATGCCTGCGGACGTCGTCGCGAAGGCTTCACGATGCGCTGGCGTACGGCCGTCGCACGCGTCGCACGTCAAGACAGGACGGCGTCCAACTGGCACACTTGGCATTCCCCCACCCCCGAGCATTTCATGACACGTCCTTCCTCTTTCGACTACGAGCAGCTGCGCGCCTGCGGGCGCGGCGAACTGTTCGGCGACGACAACGCGCGGCTGCCTTCGCCGCCGATGCTGATGTTCGATCGCATCACGCACATTTCCGAAGAGGGCGGCAGCCACGGCAAGGGCTGCATCCGCGCCGAAATGGACATCCATCCGGACCTTTGGTTTTTCGGTTGCCACTTCATCGGCGACCCGGTGATGCCCGGCTGCCTGGGCCTGGATGCCATGTGGCAGCTCAGCGGTTTCTACCTGCCGTGGCTGGGCGAACCCGGCCGCGGCCGCGCGCTCGGCGTGGGCAACGTGAAGTTCTCCGGCCAGGTGATGCCCACCGCCAAGCTGGTGCGCTACGAGATCGACATCCGTCGCGTGATGCGCGGCAAGTTGCGGCTGGTGATCGCCGACGGCAAGACCTTCGTCGACGACCGCCTGATCTACGAGGCCAGCGACATGCGCGTGGGCCTGTTCCAATCCACCGAGGGTTTTTGACATGCGTCGCGTGGTGGTGACGGGCATGGGCATCGTCTCGTGCCTTGGCAACGATCTGGAAACGGTGGCTGGCGCCTTGCGCGACAGCCGCAGCGGTATCCGCGCGATGCCCGAATATGCCGAGCTGGGCATGCGCAGCCATGTGGCGGGCGTGCCGAACATCGACCTGGAGGCGGTGATCGATCGCAAGCTGAAGCGCTTCATGGGCGACGCGGCGGCGTATGCGTACGTGTCGATGCGTTCGGCGATGGCCGATGCCGGGCTGGATGCCGATCAGGTGCGCAACCCGCGCATCGGCGCGATCGCCGGCTCCGGCGGCGGTTCGCCGCGCTGGCAGATCGAGACCGGCGACCTGCTGCGCAACAAGGGCGTGCGCAAGATCGGCCCGTACATGGTGCCGCGCACGATGTGCTCCACGGTGTCGGCCACGCTGGCCACCACCTTCGGCATCCTGGGCCTGAGCTATTCCATCTCCGCCGCCTGCGCCACCTCGGCGCACTGCATCGGCGCGGCCGCCGACCTGATCCGCCACGGCGCGCAGGACGTGGTGTTCGCCGGCGGCGGCGAAGAGGAACACTGGGGCATGACCTCGCAGTTCGACGCGATGGGTGCGCTGTCCAGCCACCACAACGATACCCCGGTCAGCGCCTCGCGTCCCTACGACACCACCCGCGACGGCTTCGTCATCGCCGGTGGCGGCGGCATGCTGGTGCTGGAGGAGTACGAGCACGCCAAGGCACGCGGTGCGCGCATCCACGCCGAGCTGGTTGGCTACGGCGTCACCTCCGACGGCGCCGAGATGGTCGCGCCGTCCGGCGAGGGCGCGGTGCGCTGCATGCAGATGGCGCTGGCCGACGTCAAGGCGCCGGTCGACTACCTCAACACCCACGGCACCGCCACGCCGCTGGGCGACATCGTGGAACTCGACGCCGTGCGCGCCGTGTTCGGCGACGCGGTGCCGCCGCTGTCCTCGACCAAGGCGCTGACCGGCCACTCGCTCGGCGCTGCCAGCGTGCACGAGGCGATCTACAGCCTGCTGATGCTCAAGGAAGGCTTCGTCGCCGGCTCGGCCCACATCACCGACCTCGACCCCCGCGCCGAAGGCTTCCCGATCCTGCGCGAAAGCCGCCCGGCCACCCTGAACACGGTGATGTCCAACAGCTTCGGCTTCGGCGGCACCAACGGCACCTTGGTGTTCGCGCGGGTTTAGGCAGCTCTGCTCATCCTCCTCCTGCTTGCAGGGGGAGGCTGGCGACCGAAGGGAATCCTTGAGGTGTGGGGGTTGCCCCATGCCGCACGAGCGACTTCGCTACAGCCATTTCACCTGGCATTTGCCCGGGCTGACCGGCGCCACCTGCGACCTTTTGCCGTGCTGCCTTGCGCACACTGATCGGCTTGCCACAGATCAAGAAGGCGGTTGTCCGGACGACCTACGCTGCGCGGCAATCGACTTGTGGAGCGGCCCGTGTCCATCGACGCCCGTAGCCCGCGCGCCCTCGCGGCGCGCCTGTTGTCCCTGCTCGACCTGACCAGCCTTGGCGAAGGCGACACGCCTGCGCGGATCGAAGCCCTATGCGCGTCAGCGCGTGCCGCGCCGGTCTTGCCAGCAGCGCTGTGCATCTATCCGGAACACGTCGGCAGCGTGCGCCGCAGCCTGCAGGGAACCGCCGTCAAGGTAGCGACCGTGGTGAATTTCCCCGATGGCGGCAGCGACCCGCAGCGGGTGGAAGGCGAGACGCAGCGTGCGCTGGCTGCGGGGGCCGACGAGATCGACCTGGTGTTGCCGTATCGGGCGCTGCTGGGTGGGGATGCCGCGGGTGCGCGTGCCGTCGTCAGGCGCTGCCGCACTGTCTGCGCCGACGGCGTGCTGCTGAAATTGATCCTTGAAACCGGCGAACTGGGTACGCCCGAGCTGATCCGCATGGCGTGCGCGATCGGTATCGAAGAAGGCGCGGACTTCCTCAAGACCTCCACCGGCAAGGTGCCGGTCAACGCTACCCCGCAGGCTGCCGCCGTGATGCTCGATGCGATCGCCGCTGCCGGTGGCCGCTGTGGCTTCAAGGCGGCCGGTGGCATTCGCACGCTGGCGGCCGCGGTGACCTATCTCGATCTGGCCGAAGCGCGGCTGGGCGCCGGCTGGGCCGATCCGGCACATTTCCGGATCGGTGCCAGCACACTGTTCGGCGAGTTGTGCGCCACAGCCTCGTCCGCTGCATGAACAGCCTGTCTGCCGCCGCCCTGATTCGCTGCAAGCGCGACGATAGGCCGCTCGATGGTGGTCAGCTTCATGCGGTGGCGCAGGGCATCGGGGACGGCTCGTGGAGCGAAGGCCAGATCGGCGCGTTCGCGATGGCGGTCGCGTGGCGTGGCATGAGCGCGGAAGAGTGTCGCCATTTCACCCTGGCCTTGCGCGATTCAGGCCAGCGGCTGCATTGGGAGCACTTGCCGGGGCCGGTACTCGACAAGCATTCCACCGGTGGCGTGGGCGACGGCGTGAGCCTGTTGCTGGCGCCGCTGCTGGCTGCGTGCGGCGGCTATGTGCCGATGATCTCCGGCCGTGGCCTGGGGCATACCGGCGGCACCCTGGACAAGCTGGAAAGCGTGGCCGGCTACGACGTTCATCCGGGCATGGCGCGCTTGCGCGAGGTCGTCGAGGAGGTGGGCTGCGCCATCGTCGGCCAGGGTGCCGAGCTGGTGCCGGCCGACTGCCGGCTATATGCGGTACGCGATGTCACCGCGACGGTGGACGTGGCCGAGTTGATGGTGGCCTCGATCCTGTCCAAGAAACTGGCCGGCGGCGCGCGGGCGCTGGTGCTCGACATCAAGACCGGCAATGGCGCGCAGTTGCCGGGCATGGCGGCGGCGCGCGACCTGGCCGAACGCATGCTGGCGACGGCGCAGGGTACCGGCATCGACGTGCGCGTGGTGTTCAGCGACATGGACCAGGTGCTTGGCCGCGAGGCAGGCAATGCGCTGGAGCTGCGCGCCGTGCTCGACCTGCTGCGCGATCGTGGCGACAACCCGCGGTTGCGTGCATTGACCCTCGAACTGGCTGCCGAGTTGCTGCGCATCGGAGGCCTGAGCCACGACCGTCTCGATGCCGAGCGCCGCGTGCGGGTGGCGCTGTCGTCGGGCGCGGCCGCCGAACGCTTTGCACGGATGGTGAGCGCGCTGGGCGGTCCGCCCGATCTGCTGGAACGGCCGGATGCGTATCTGGAGACCGCGCCGATTCGGCGCGTGGTGACGGCGTTCGCATCGGGCCATGTCACAGCGGTCGACGTGCGTGCGCTGGGGCAGGTGGTGGTGGATCTGGGGGGTGGCCGCACGCGTCCGGGCCAGGCTATCGATCATGCCGTAGGCCTGGCCGAGTTGATCGGGCGGGGCGACACCGTCGCTGCGGGCCAGCCGCTGGCCATCGTGCATGCGCGCACGGCGCATGCGGCGGACAAGGCCGAGGCGAGCGTGCGCGAGGCCTTCCGCGTCGCGCCGGAAGCTCCGCCTTGCGCACCGCTGTGGCAATGGCACACGCCGATGGAGCGTGTTGCATGAGCCGCGCGATCTGGCTGGTACTCGATTCGCTGGGGCTGGGCGCCGGGCCCGATGCCGCGGATTACGGTGATGCGGGTGCCGACACCTTCGGTCATGTCGCCGCCGCCTGCGCCGCGGCGGCGCGGGGACCGTTGCGCCTGCCGAACTTCACGACGCTCGGCCTGCCGCAGGCGCATGCAGCGGCGCATGGGCAGCCCGCGCCAGGCTTCGGGAAGCTGCCCCCACCCGCGGGGCTGTGGGGTTACGCGGTGGAGCGCGCCTGCGGCAAGGACACGCCATCCGGCCACTGGGAAACCGCCGGCGTGGTGCTGAGCGAGCCGTTCGGCGTCTTTGCGCAGGCGGAGCATGCGTTTCCGCCCGCCTTGCTGCAGGCGCTGGTGGCACGGGGCGGGCTGCCCGGTGTACTCGGCGACTGCCATGCCTCCGGCACCGAGATCATCCAGCGGCTCGGCGCGGAGCATCTGCGCAGTGGCTGTCCGATCGTCTACACCTCGGCCGATTCGGTGTTCCAGATCGCCGTACACGAGCAGGCGTTCGGCCTCGATCGCCTGTACCGCCTGTGCGAGCTGGCGCGCGAACTGCTGGAGGACTACCGCATCGGCCGGGTGATCGCGCGGCCGTTCGCCGGCACGGTGGAGTCGGGCTTCAGCCGCACCGTGCATCGACGCGACTACGCCCTGCCGCCACCGGCGCCGACGCTGTTCGACGCGCTGCTGGCTGCCGGTGGCGAGGTGGTCGCGATAGGCAAGATCGGCGACATCTTTGCCCACCGCGGCGTGTCCCGCTGCATCGAGGCACACGGCCACGATGAGCTGTTCGATGCCACGCTGGCCGCCATGACGCTGGCCGGCAGCGGCAGCCTGATCGCGACCAACTTCGTCGATTTCGACATGGTGTATGGCCACCGGCGCGACGTGTTCGGCTACGCCGCCGCGCTCGAGGCGCTGGATGCGCGGCTGCCGGAACTGCTGCATGCGCTGCGCCCCGGTGACCTGCTGGCGATCAGTGCGGACCACGGCTGCGACCCGACCTGGCCGGGCAGCGACCATACCCGCGAATGCGTGCCGGCGCTGGTATTCGGCCCGGGCCTGGCGCCGCGGGCGCTGGGACGGCGCGACAGTTTTGCCGACATCGGCCAGAGCATGGCCAGCCACCTCGGCCTGCCGCCGCTGGCGGCCGGTCGCAGCTTTCTTCCCTCTGCATGATCGCCATCGCATGAGCACGCCCCATCTCGACGCCGCCCCGGACATGATCGCCGACACCGTGTTGCTGCCCGGCGATCCGCTGCGCGCGCGACACATGGCCTGCGAGTTTCTCGACGACGGGCGCGAAGTGAACACGCGCCGCAACATGCTCGGCTACACCGGCTTCTATCGCGGCATGCGCGTCTCGGTAATGGGCAGCGGCATGGGCATTCCCTCCTGCGCGATCTATGCGACCGAGCTGACGCGCGTGTTCGGCGTGCGCCGGATCGTGCGCGTCGGCACCTGCGGCGGCGTGGGCGACGTCGAGCTGGGCGACTTGCTGCTGGCGCAGGCGGCGTCGACCGATTCGAACTTCAACCGCCTGCATTTCGGTGGCCATGACCTGGCCGCCTGCGCCGATTTCGGCCTGATGCGCGCGGTGGTCGACACCGCTGCGGCACAGCGGATCGACCTGCGCATCGGCGGAGTGTTCAGCACCGACTGCTTCCATGGCGGCGACCCGGGGCTGGTCATGCGGCTGCTGCAGCACCGCATCCACGGCATCGAGATGGAATCGGCCGGCCTCTACGGCGTGGCCATGCGCGAAGGCTTCCAGGCGCTGTCGGTACTGACCGTGAGCGACCACGTGCAGCGCGGCACGCACATGCCGGCGGTGCAGCGCGAGCAGGGCCTGTCGCGGATGACCGCGCTGGTGCTCGACAGCCTGCTGCCGGCATCGGGCTGAGCAGGGTCGATTGTTCCGACGCTCAGCCCGGTTCTGGCTTTGTGCGCCGGCGCCTGGACCGGCGTGGGGCGGCGTCGGCTGCGCAGTAGATCCCGTACAGCGTGGCGATGATGGCGTGCGCGGGGCCCGCAGGCAGGGCGTACCACACCGTCTGCGCCTCACGCCGGGTGCTGACGAGATTCTCGTCGCGCAGCCGGGCCAGGTGCTGGGACAGCGCCGACTGGCTGAGTTCGGGTAGCTGTTCGTTGATCTGGCCCACCGACATCTCGCCGTCCAGCAACAGGCACAGCACGCGCAGCCGTTGCGCGTTGCCCAGGGTCTTGAGCAGCTGCGACGCGTCTTCGGCGCGCGATTGCATGAGGTCAAGATCCGCATCGGCAGGGATGTTCAACTTCGGATTCCTCCGGAAGGGCGCGGCTGTCTGTTTCATGGGGTTGACTTTACCATGGAAAACTAATTAAGATAAACCTAATTTAGTTAATATGAATTTTCGGCCCGCCGCCGGGCCCGTGTCGGCTGGTTGCGCACAAGGTTCCACTCACTTCAGGAGTTCGCCGTGAACGTCGATCGCATGGTTCTGGGTTTTGCCGGCACGGTCGTGCTGGCCGGTATCGCGCTGGCGCATTTCGTGGCGCCGGGCTGGATCTGGCTGTCGGTGTTCGTCGGCGCCAACCTGCTGCAGTCCTCGTTCACCGGCTTCTGCCCGCTGGCGATGATCTTGCGCAAGCTGGGGCTGAAGCCCGGCTGCGCGTTTCCTTCCTGACCCGAGCGAGGCCACGCCATGTACCACATCGTCGAGACATCCAAGGGCTTCGAGCAGGCCGCGGCGGATCTGGCCACCGCCGTCGCCGCGCACGGCTTCGGCGTGCTGCACGTGCACGACCTGGGCGGCACCTTGCGCGGCAAGGGCGTGGAGTTCGGCCACGAGTGCAAGGTGTTCGAGGTGTGCAACCCGCGCCAGGCCGGCCGCGTGCTGGCCAACGACCTGCGGCTGAACATGGCGCTGCCGTGCCGGGTGTCGGTCTACACGGAGGAGGGCAAGACCTGGATCGGCATGATCCGGCCGACGCCGATGCTCGGCATGCTCTCCGCCGATCCCGCGCTGGCGGCGATCGCGCGCGAAGTGGAGCAGACCCTGGTGGACGTCATCGCCGAGGCGGCGTAGCGCCGGCGAGGCAGCCTCGAATTGACCAGGCTCAAATCCGTTGCGGTGCCGCCGGCGCACGCTGTCGGCACCTTCAATGCAGGAGTTAGTCACCATGAGCGACGTCGTCATCCTGGGGTCGGGCCTGGGCGGCACCAGTGCCGCCTATGAGATCAAGGCTGCACTGGGCGATGCCTACCGCGTCACCGTGGTCGGCGAAGGGCGCCTGTTCTCCTTCACGCCATCCAACCCGTGGGTCGGCATCGGCTGGCGGCAACCGGCCGACGTGCAGCTCGATGCGGCCGCGGCGATGGCACGGCACGACATCGCCTTCATCGATTCGCCGGCCAGCGCGGTGCGCCCGGCCGACAACCTCGTGGTGCTGGCTGACGGCCGCGAACTGAGGTACGACTACCTCGTCGTCACCACCGGCCCGCGGCTGGCGTTCGACGAGATCCCCGGGCTGGGCCCGGTCGACGGCTACACGCAGTCGGTCTGCACCACGCCGCACGCGACCGCCGCGTGGCAGGCGTACCGGCAGTTCCTGGAGAACCCCGGCCCGGTGGTGGTCGGCGCGGCGCAGGGCGCCAGCTGTTTCGGTCCGGCGTACGAGTTCGCGCTGATCCTCGACACCGACCTGCGCCGGCGCAAGTTGCGCGACCGCGTGCCGATGACCTTCGTCACCAGCGAGCCGTACATCGGCCACATGGGCCTGGGCGGGATCGGCGATTCCCGCGGGCTGCTGGAGCGCCAGTTGCGCCAGCGCCACATCAAGTGGATCTGCAATGCGCGGATCGACAAGGTGGAGGATGGCAGCATGCACGTCACCGAAGCCGACGCGCATGGCCAGGCGCAGGAGCAGCACGCGCTCGCGTTCCGCTACGCGATGGTGATCCCCGCCTTCACCGGCGTCGCCGCCGTGCGTGGCATTGAGGGCCTGGTCAATCCGCGTGGCTTCGTGCTGATCGACAAGCACCAGCGCAACCCGACCTTCCGCAACGTGTTCGCCGCCGGCGTGTGCGTGGCGATCCCGCCGGTGGAGGCCACGCCGGTGCCCACCGGCGCGCCCAAGACCGGTTTCATGATCGAGTCGATGGTTAGCACGCTGACCGCGAACATCAAGGCGGACATCGAGAACCGTCCGGCCACGGCCGAAGCGACATGGAACGCGGTGTGCCTGGCCGACATGGGCGACAGCGGCGCGGCGTTCGTGGCACTGCCGCAGATCCCGCCGCGCAACCTGACCTGGGCGAAGGAGGGCAAGTGGGTGCATCTGGCCAAGGTGGCATTCGAGAAATATTTCATGCACAAGATCCGCACCGGCAATACCACGCCGGTCTACGAGAAGTACGTGATGAAGGCGCTGGGCATCGCGCGCATCCGGCCCGGCACGGGTGGCGAATGAGTACTCCCCGCGAACCGCTGACGGAAGCACGCGATGCAAACCCGCCATCCCGCCTGGCGTGTCGCGCGCGCCCACGCCGACCCGCGTTGCGAGGTCGCGTCGTGATGCGCGCGCTGCGCCCGGCCGTGCTTGCGCTCGCGCTGGCCGCGCTGGCCGCGTGCGGGCGCACGCCGGCGCCGCCGGCTGCCACGGCACCGCCGCCGCTGGCCGCGCTGACCGTGCACCTCGAAACGGCGCACGACGAGCAGGCCTGGGATGGCGTGGTCGAGGCGGTGCACGAGGCGGTGATCTCGGCGCAGACCAATGCGCGGGTGGTCGAGTTGCCGCATGACGTCGGCGATGCCGTGCGCAAGGGCGACGTGCTGGTGCGTTTCAGCGACGTCGAGCAGAAGTCCGCAGGGCGCGCCGCGCAGGCGCAGATCGCCGCGGCGCAGGCGGCGTATACCGAGGCGGATACGTCCTACCGGCGCTTCGCCGGGATATTCGAGAAAGGCTTCGTTTCCAAGGCGCAGCTCGACGCCGAGCGTGCCCGTCGCGACGCCGCGCTGGCGGCGCTGCAGTCGGCCCGCGCGCAGTCCAGCCAGGTCGGCCAGCAGCTCGATTACACGGTCCTGCGCGCGCCGTACGACGGCATCGTCACCCGCCGCTACGTGCAGGTGGGTGAGGCGGTGCAGTCGGGGCCGCCGGCGCCGCAGCCGCTGATCGCGCTGGCCTCGCTGCAGGATCTGCGGGTCGGCGTGCAGGTGCCGCAGAGCGCGATCGCCGCGATCCGCCGCTACCACGCCGCCGAGGTGGTGCTCGACGACGGCCGCCGCGTGGCGGCCGGCAAGCTCACCGTGTTTCCCTATGCCGACCCGCAGACGCACAGCTTCCGCGTGCGGCTGGAACTGCCCGGCGACGGTGCCGGCCTGGTGCCGGGCATGACGGTGAAGGTCGCCTTCGCCAGCGGCGAGGCGAAGCGATTGCTGCTGCCGATGAGCGCGCTGGTGCAACGTGGCGAGCTGGTCGGCGCGTACGTGCTGGGCGCGCATGACGTGACGCTGCGCCAGTTGCGCCTTGGCCATCGCCACGGCGATCGCGTGGAGGTGCTGGCCGGGCTGGACGACGGCGAGCGCGTCGCCACCGATCCGGCCGCGGCGGCGCGCTGGCTGGTCGCGCAGCGACGCGGGGACGCGCCGTGAGCGGGCCTCGGCTCGGCTTCTCCGGCCGCATCGCGCGCGCGTTCCAGGATTCGCCGCTGACCCCGATCCTGGCGATCGCGGCGCTGCTGCTGGGCCTGGTCGCGGTGATGATCACGCCGCGCGAGGAGGAGCCGCAGATCGACGTGACCATGGCCAACGTGATGGTGCCGTTTCCCGGCGCCGACGTGCGCGACGTGGAGAACCTGGTGGCGTTCCCGCTGGAGCAGAAGCTCGCCGAGATCGAGGGCGTCAAGCACGTCTATTCGGTGAGCCGGCCCGGCATGGCAGTGATGACGGTGGAGTTCCAGGTCGGCGTGCCGCGGCAGGCCGCGATCGTGCGGCTGTACAACCAGGTGTTCCAGAACCAGGGCTTCGTGCCGCCCGGCCTCGGCATCGGTCCGCCGCTGGTGCGACCGATGGGCATCGACGACGTGCCGGTGATGGCGCTCACGCTGTGGAGCGACGACCCCGCGCAAGGCCCGGTGCAGCTGGCCGAGGTGGCGCATGCTCTGGAGACCGAATTGAAGCGCGTGCCCGGCACGCGCGACGTCTACACCATCGGCGCGCCCGCCCGTGCGGTGGTGGTGGAACTGGATGCAGCGAAACTGGCTGCCTACGGCATGACCGCGGGCGACCTGTCCGGTGTGCTGAAGGCAGCCAACACGGTGACCCAGGCCGGCGACCGGGTGAGCGGCGACCGCGATGTGCCGGTGACCGCCGGGCGTTTCCTCGCCGACGCGGCGGAGGTGTCGCAGCTGGTGATCGGCCTGAAGAACGGCCAGCCGGTGTTCCTCTCCGACGTGGCCACGGTTCGTCCGGGCGCGGACCTGCCCGACAGCTACGCCTGGTTCGGCGCGCCGGCGGGCCGGGCCGGGCCGGCCACCGGCCACGCGCCGGCCGTGACCATCGCGGTGGCGAAGAAGCCCGGCACCAACGCCGCCGACATCACCGGCGCGATCCGCCAGCGGCTGGCCGCGCTGCGCAACGTGGCGATTCCCGCCGACGTGCACGTGGTGGTCACCCGCGACTACGGCCAGACCGCCACCGACAAGGCGGACAAGCTGATCCACAAGCTGATCTTCGCCACCTTGTCGGTGGTGCTGCTGGTGCTGCTGGCGTTGAGCTGGCGCGCGGCGGTGGTGGTCGGCAGCGCGGTGATCGTCACCCTGGCGCTGACCCTGTTCGCCTCGTGGGCGATGGGCTTCACCATCAACCGCGTCTCGCTGTTCGCGCTGATCTTCTCGATCGGCATCCTGGTCGACGACGCCATCGTGGTGGTGGAGAACATCCACCGGCACATGGTGCTGGGCGGACGCACCTTGCGCGAGGCCATCCCCGAGGCGGTCGGCGAGGTCGGCGGGCCGACCATCCTGGCCACCTTCACGGTGATCGCCGCGCTGCTGCCGATGGCCTTCGTGTCCGGCCTGATGGGGCCGTACATGCGGCCGATCCCGATCAACGCCTCGGCCGGCATGCTGCTGTCGCTGGCCGTCGCGCTGGTGGTCACGCCGTGGCTGGCGCTGAAACTGCTCGGCCACCAGCCGCATGCCGAGGCCGCGCCGGCGGGCGCCGACGGCACGCACGACACGCGCCTGCACCGCACGTTCCGACGGCTGATGCTGCCCTTCCTCGATGGCCCCCGCGCGCCGCGCCGACGGCACCTGCTGTTCGCCGCGATGGGCGCACTGGTGCTGGGGGCGGTGGGGCTGGTGGTGGTCAAGGCGGTGGTGCTGAAGATGCTGCCGTTCGACAACAAGTCCGAGTTCCAGGTGGTGGTGGACATGCCCGAGGGCAGCACGCTGGAGCGCACCAACCGTTTGCTCGGCGAGCTGGCGCAGGCGGTGGCCAAGCTGCCCGAGGTGAAGGACTGGCAGGGCTATGCCGGCACCGCGTCGCCGATCACGTTCAACGGACTGGTGCGCCAGTACTACCTGCGCAGCGGCCCGATCGTGGGCGACCTGCAGGTGAACCTGGTCGACAAGCACGAGCGCTCGCGGCAGAGCCACGCCATCGCGCTGGCCGTGCGCCCGGCGCTGGCGCAGATCGGCGCGCGCTACGGTGCCTCGGTGAAGGTGGTCGAGGTGCCGCCGGGGCCGCCGGTGCTGGCGCCGATCGTGGCCGAGGTCTACGGCCCGGACTACGCCACCGTACGCAAGGTGGCGCTGGGGCTGGAACAGGATTTCAGGGCCAACCCGGACATCGTCGACGTCGACACCAGCGTGGAAGCGCAGGCGCCGCGCGACGTGCTGGTGGTCGATCGCGCCCGCGCGGCGCGGCTGGGGCTGGATCAGGCGGGCATCGCGCAGGCGCTGCGCACCGCCTTGTCCGGCGACGACGCCACCTGGCTGATGGACGGCCACGCGAAGTACGCGGTGCCGATCCGCCTGCGCCTGGGCGCGGGCGACCAGGCGTCGATGGAGCAGCTGCTGGCGCTGCGCGTGCGTGCGGCCGGCGGCGCGCTGGTGCCGTTGTCCGAGGTGGTCCGCGTGCAGCCGGCGCAGCGCGAGCAGGCGATCTGGCACAAGGATCTGCTGCCCTACGCCACCGTCACCGGCGACGACGCCGGCGCCACCGACAGTCCGCTGTACGGCATGTTCTCGCTGGTCGGCAAGCTCGGCCACGACAAGGTGGCGGGGCAGCTGCTGCAGCAGCACTTCATCGCGCAGCCGACCGATACCACCGACGCCGCGGTGAAGTGGGACGGCGAATGGCAGATCACCTACGAGACGTTCCGCGACATGGGCCTGGCCTATTCGGCGGGCCTGCTGCTGATCTACCTGCTGGTGGTCGGCCAGTTCAAGAGCTACCTGGTGCCGCTGATCATCATGGCGCCGATCCCGCTGACCGTGATCGGCGTGATGCCCGGGCATGCGCTGGTGGGGGCGCAGTACACCGCCACCTCGATGATCGGCATGATCGCGCTGGCCGGCATCATCGTGCGCAACTCGATCCTGCTGATCGACTTCATCAACCACGCGCTGGCCGCCGGCCGCCCGCTGCGCGAGGCGGTGGTCGAGGCCGCGGCGGTGCGCGCCAAGCCCATCATGCTGACCGGGCTGGCGGCGATGATCGGCGGCTTCTTCATCATCGACGATCCGATCTTCCAGGGCTTGGCGGTGTCGCTGATCTTCGGCATCCTGGTCTCGACCGCGCTGACCCTGCTGGTGATCCCGCTGCTGTACTACGCCTGGCTGCAGCGGCGCGCCGGCCCGGATGGCCGATTGTCGCAGGCGCCGCCGGCTTGACCCCGATCAGGCCGGAGTGCCGGCGCCGGGCGCTAGCATGCATGTGTCCGCGGCGTCCGCGCCGCCAAGCCGGAGATATCCGCATGAAAGCTGTACGCATTCTTCTCGCCAGCGCCTGTGCGCTCGGCCTTGCCACTGCGGCGCAGGCCGGTCCGCAACACGCCCACGCCGAGCACGACAGCCACGCGGCACACGCCGCCAGCGCCGCCACGCAGGTGCCGGCGCAGCGCTGGACACCGGATGCCCCGCTGCGCGCGGGCATGCGCCGCGCGCACACCGCGGTGGCCGAGCTGGCCCACTACGAGATGGGCCACATGAGCGCGCCGATGGCGGTCGATCGCGCCACCGAGGTGGAGAGCGCGGTGACCTACATGTTTGCCAACTGCAAGCTGTCGGCCGAGCCCGATGCCGCGCTGCACGGCATCCTGGTGCCATTGCTCACGGCCGCGCAGGCGCTGAAGGCCGACCCGGCGAAGGTGTCCGCGGTGGCCGACATGCGCGCGGCGATCGCGCATTACCCGCAGTACTTCGACGATCCCGGCTGGGACAAGCCGGTGCCGGCCGAACACGTGATGCACGACGAGCCCTGAACATCGCGCCGCGCCCGTGATCAGCCGATGCCGCCCAGCACCGCGGCGGCATCGCGCGCGGCGATCCATTCCTCGTTGGTCGGTTCGACGCCGACGATCACGCGACTGCCGTCGGCGGAGATGATCGGCGCGTGTGCCGCGTTGCGGCCCTCGTCCAGCGCGATGCCGAGGAAGGCAAGATCGCGGCACACGCGCTCGCGCACGAAGGCGTTGTGCTCGCCCACGCCGGCGGTGAACACCAGCAGCTCGAGCCCGCCCAGTACCGCCGCCAACGCGCCGATCTCGCGGACGATGCGGCGCACGTAGAGTGCGAGCGCCAGGCGTGCGCGTTCGCCGGGCTCGCCCGCGTCGCCTTCGTGCTGCACGATCACGCGCGGTTCGGACGACACGCCGGAGACGCCGAGCAGGCCGCTGCGGTGGTAGAGCAGGCGGCCCACCTCTTCGAGCGAGAGCTTTTCGATTTCCATCAGGTACAGCAGCGCGCCGGGGTCGAGCGCGCCGGTGCGCGTGCCCATCATCAGGCCGTCGAGCGCGGAGAAGCCCATCGTGGTGGCGACGCTTTCGAGCTTGTTCATCGCGCACAGGCTGGCGCCGCTGCCCAGGTGCGCGACGATGCTGCGTCCGCGTGCCGCCTCGCCGTGGCGTTCGGCCAGCGCGGTTGCCATGAAGGCATACGACAGGCCGTGGAAACCGTAGCGGCGCAGGCCGCGCTGCCAGGCATCCCACGGCAGCGGCAGGATCTGCTCGACCGTCGGCATGGTGTGATGAAAGCCGGTGTCGAAACAGGCCACCTGCGGCAGCTCGGGCGACTCCCGCAGCAGGATCTCGATCGCCTCCAGCGCGAACGGCTGGTGCAGCGGCGCCAGCGGCACGTAGCTCGTCAGGTCGGCCAGCACGCCCGCATCGATGCGCGTGGGCTGGAAATAGCGGCTGCCGCCGTGCACCACGCGATGCGCGACCACGGCGAGGCGCCGGCCATCGAGCCGTGCGCGCACGCGCTGCAGGATCAGCGTCAGCGCCGCGCGGTAGGGCTGTGCCGGGTCGAGCGAGATCGTGAACGGCGCGACCCCGGTCTCACCGAAGTCGGGCGTCGGGCCACCGATGCCCTGCACCTTGCCGTTCCACAATGGCTTGCGCGGCAGCGGCACGGCGGCTGCATCGAACAGCGCGAACTTGATGCTCGACGAGCCGCAGTTGAGGACCAGGATCAGGGGCGTCATGGCGACGGTCGGCTCAGGGCGGGCTGGTGCGGTAGTGGTGCGCCAGCATCAGCGCGATGGCGCACGAGGCGAGCCGCGAGCGGCGCGAATCGGAGCGGCTGGTGAGCACCACCGGCACGCGCGCGCCCAGCACGATGCCGGCGCTGTCGGCATGGCCCATGTATTCCAGCTGCTTGGCCAGCATGTTGCCGCTTTCGAGATCGGGCACCACCAGGATGTCGGCCTGCCCGGCCACGGCCGAGACGATGCCCTTGACGCGCGCGGCTTCGGGCGAGACCGCGTTGTCGAACGCCAACGGCCCGTCCAGCAACCCGCCGGTGATCTGGCCGCGGTCGGCCATCTTGCACAGCGCCGCCGCGTCCAGCGTGGAGGGCATGCGCGAGTTGACGGTTTCCACCGCGGCCAGGATCGCCACCTTCGGCTCGGCCACGCCGAGGACGTGGGCGAGGTCGATCGCGTTGCGCACGATGTCGGCCTTGTCCTCCAGCGTCGGCGCGATGTTGATGGCGGCGTCGGTGATGATGAACGGGCGCGGATACGCGGCCGTTTCCATCACGAAGCAGTGCGTGATGCGCCGCCTGGTGCGCAGCCCGGCCGCGGTCGGCACGATCGCGCCCATCAGCTCGTCCGAATGCAGGCTGCCTTTCATCAGCGCATCCACCTCGCCGCGACTGGCCATCGCCGCGGCTTCCTCGGCGGCGGCGTGGCTGTGCGGCACGTCGATGCACGGGATGCCGTCCAGGTCGATCCCCGCTTCCGCAGCAGCGGCCTGCAGCCGGGCGCGCGGGGCGACCAGCACCGGCCGGATGATGCCGGCATCGCGCGCGTCGATGGCGCCGGCAAGGCTGAGCGCGTCGCAGGGATGGACCACCGCCATGCGCACCGGCTCCATCGAGCGCACGTGCGCGATCAGGCGTTCGACCCCGCGCAGCACGGGTGGCGCCGATGGCGCGCGAACGGTGCTGGCAGGCTGGCTGCGGCTCATGGTGTTTTCCTCGTTGTGCCGGTGACCGCCCGCTGGGGTCACTCCTGCGTGCGCACGCCGGGCGCGCGCCCGGCAAGTGTCGCATGGGCTCGTCGTCGACGGATCAGGCGGCCTGCCGCCGGACTTCCGGCATGATCACGATGGCTTGCGGTCCCGGATCGAGCCCTGCCACGTCCAGTTGCGCACTTCGGGCAGGTCCTGGCCGTGCCGGTTGATGTACTGGCGGTGTTCGACCAGCTTGTCGCGCAGCTGCTGCTTCAGGTAGGTGCCCTGATTGCCGGTCTGCGGCAGGCGGTCGATCGCGCTGATCACCAGGTGGAAGCGGTCGAGTTCGTTCAGCACGGTCATGTCGAACGGCGTGGTGACGGTGCCTTCCTCTCGGTAGCCGCGCACGTGGATGTTGTCGTGATTGGTGCGCCGGTAGGTGAGCCGGTGGATCAGGTACGGGTAGGCATGGAAGGCGAAGATCACCGGCCTGTCCCGCGTGAACAGGGCGTCGAAGTCGGTGTCGTCCAGGCCGTGCGGGTGCTCCGCGCGAGGTTGCAGGCGCATCAGGTCGACCACGTTGACCACGCGGATCTTCAGCTCGGGCAGATGCTCGCGCAGGATCGACACGGCGGCGAGGGTCTCCAGCGTCGGCACGTCGCCGCAGCAGGCCATCACCAGATCCGGCGCATCGACCTCCTGGTCGTTGCTGGCCCACGACCAGATGCCGATGCCTTCGCTGCAGTGCCTGACCGCCTGCTCCATGGTCAGCCACTGCGGTGCGGGATGCTTGCCGGCGATCACCACGTTGACGTAATGCAGGCTGCGCAGGCAGTGATCCATCACCGACAGCAGGCAGTTCGCGTCCGGTGGCAGGTAGACCCGCACCACGCCGGCCTTCTTGTTGACCACGTGATCGATGAAGCCGGGATCCTGGTGGCTGAAGCCGTTGTGGTCCTGCCGCCACACATGCGAGGCCAGCAGGTAGTTCAGCGAGGCGATCTTGCGTCGCCACGGCAGGGATGCGGTGACCTTGAGCCACTTGGCGTGCTGGTTGAACATCGAATCGATGATGTGGATGAACGCCTCGTAGCAGTTGAACAGACCGTGTCGCCCGGTCAGCAGATAACCTTCCAGCCAGCCTTCGCACTGGTGTTCGCTGAGCATCTCCAGTACCCGGCCAGTGGCGGCAAGGTGCTGGTCGGTCGCCTGGGTGCCGGCGTTCCACTGCCGGTCGGTGACGTCGAACACGGCCTCCAGTCCGTTGGAGATGGTCTCGTCCGGGCCGAACACGCGGAAGTTGCGCTGGCTCTGGTTGAGCGCGGTGACGTCGCGCAGGAACGGCGCCAGCACCCGGGTATCGCCGATGCCGCGGACGCCGGGCTCCGCCACGGTACAGGCGTAATCGCGAAAGTCCGGCACGCGCAGTTCACGCAGCAGGCTGCCGCCGTTGGCGTGGGGATTGGCGCCCATCCGGCGCGGGCCCACCGGCGCCAGCGCGGCCAGCTCCGGCAGCAGCCGGCCCGCGGCGTCGAACAGTTCCTCGGGCCGGTAGCTCTTCAGCCACGCTTCGAGCTGCCGCAGGTGTTCGACAGGAGTCGAGGCGGAGACGGCGATCGGTATCTGGTGCGCGCGAAAGGTACCTTCCACCGGCAAGCCATCGACGACTTGCGGGCCGGTCCAGCCCTTGGGCGAGCGCAGCACGATCATCGGCCAGCGCGGTCGTTCGCGCCGGCCGTGCTCGCGTGCCTCGCGCCGGATCGCCTTGATCTGCTCCACCGCCTGATCCAGCGCGCTGGCCATCGCTTCATGCATCGCGGCCGGTTCGTTGCCCTCGACGAAGAATGGCGACCAGCCGTAGCCGCGCAGCAACTGCTCGAGTTCCTCATGGCTGATGCGCGCCAGCACGGTCGGGTTCGCGATCTTGTAACCGTTGAGGTGCAGGATCGGCAGTACCGCGCCGTCCGTGGCCGGGTCGAGAAACTTGTTGGAATGCCAGGCGGTGGCCAGCGGCCCGGTCTCGGCCTCGCCGTCGCCGACCACGCAGGCGACGACCAGTTCGGGGTTGTCGAAAACGGCGCCGAACGCGTGGCTCAGCGAATAGCCCAGTTCACCGCCCTCATGGATCGAGCCGGGGCATTCCGGCGAGGCATGGCTGGAAATGCCGCCGGGAAAGGAGAACTGCAGGAACAGTTTCTGCAACCCCGCCTCGTCCTGGCTGATTTCGGGGTAGATCTCGCTGTAGCTGCCTTCCAGATAGGTGTTGCCGACCACGGCCGGGCCGCCGTGGCCGGGGCCGGAGACATAGATCATGTCGAGGTCGTGCTGCCTGATGATCCGGTTCAGATGCACGTAGATGAAGTTCTGTCCCGGCGTGGTACCCCAGTGCCCCAACAGCATGGGCTTCACGTCGGCGAGCGTCAGTGGGCGCTTCAGCAACGGGTTGCTGCGCAGGTAGAGCTGGCCGACCGCCAGATAGTTGGCGGCGCGCCAGTAGGCGTCCATGCGTCGCAGCAGGTCGGGGGTGAGGCTGGGGGATTTCATCGGCAGTGACTCCCGTGGCGGGCAAATCCCCCGATGTCGGCGTCGGCTACGGTGGTGGGGGACACCCGTTCAGTGCCGGAGCATGCGACTGCCCGGCGTGACGACGGCGTATCGCTTGTTTCATTCTGGAATGTTTCCCGTGCCGGTCATTTGACGGCGATCAACAACGCTCATCGTTCGCGTCGGGCTCGGTCGAGCTTCACGCATGCTCAGCGTGATCCGCGCTGGTAGCGCGTGAAGAACCAGCGGTTCGCCAGGTGGACCACACCCAGATAGGCCGTCGCGACGAGCGCGAGTGCGGCCAACACCGGAGCGGGCAGCGGCACGAACCCCAGCCAGTGGGCGAGTGGCGAATAAGGCAGGCCCACCGCCACCGCGATGGCAAACAGGGCGCCCGCCACCAGCAGGGGATGCGGGTGGTCGCGGAAGGGGTTTCTGCTCCGGATGATGAAGATCACCAGCACCTGGGTGGCGAGCGATTCGACGAACCAGCTGGTGTGGAAAAGCCCTTCGTCGGCCTGGAAGACCCACAGCAGGAGCCCGAACACCATGAAGTCGAACGCGGAGCTGATCGGTCCGAAGGTGAACATGAATCGGCGCACGACGCCCAGATCCCAATGACGCGGCCGGGCCACCATCGCCTCGTCGACGCGGTCCAGCGGGATGGCCATTTCGGACAGGTCGTACAGCAGGTTGTTGAGCAGGATCTGGATCGGCAGCATCGGCAGGTAGGGCAACAGCAGCACGCCGCCGGCCATCGAGAACATGTTCCCGAAGTTCGAGCTGGTGCCCATCATGATGTACTTGAGGATATTGGCGAAGGTGCGGCGGCCTTCGCGGACGCCTTCCGCCAGCACGCCGAGGTCCTTGCGCAGCAGGATCATGCAGGCGGCCTCCCTGGCCACGTCGACGGCGGTATCCACGGAGAACCCGACGTCGGCGGCATGCAGCGGCGGCGCATCGTTGATGCCGTCGCCGAGGTAGCCGACCACGTGGCCCTTGCGGCGCAGCGCGCGGATGACGCGGGACTTCTGCACGGGCGTCATGCGGCAGAACAGCGTGGTGGCGTCGAGCCGGGCCGCCAGTGCGTCATCGTCCAGGGAATCGAGCACCGGGCCGGTCAGCGTGTCGCCCACCGCGAGGCCGAGCTCGCGGCAGACGTGCCGGGTCACCTGCTCGTGGTCGCCGGTGACGACTTTCACGGCGACGCCCAGTCCGGCCAGCGCCACCAGCGCTTCCCGCGCGCCGGTTTTCGGCGGGTCGAGGAAGGCGAGGAAGCCGGCGAGGGTCAGGCCGGTTTCATCGATGACCCCGGCATGCTGCCGGTCCTGTTCGACGGTTTTCCACGCGACCCCCAGTACGCGATAGCCTTCGCTGCCGAGGGCATCGAGAGTCCCGGCCGCGATGGCACGCGAAGCGTCGTCCAGCGGTGCCGACGGCAACCCGGGCCGCTCGTACGCCGTGGTCAGGCGCAGCACGTCTTCCGGTGCGCCCTTGACCACGAGCAGGCGCTGGCCGTCGCTTTCCACCAGGATCGAGACCCGGCGGCGCTGGAAGTCGAATGGCACCTCGTCGATCTTCCGCCATGCCGCCGGATCGAACGCGGCGGCTTCGAGGATGGCGTCGTCCAGCGGGCTCTTGAGGCCGGTTTCGAATGCCGCATTGACCTGCGCCATGCGCAGCACCGAGGCGCTTGCCGCTCCGCCCAGGTCGACCTCGCGCACCAGCCGGATACGGGCTTCGGTGAGCGTGCCGGTCTTGTCGCAGCACAACACGTCCATGCCGCCAAGATCGTGGATGGCGGTCAGGCGCTTCACGATCACGTTCTTGCGCGCCATGCGCAGCGCACCGTGGGCGAGCGTCACCGACACCACCATCGGCAGCAGTTCCGGCGTGAGACCGACGGCGAGCGCCAGCGCGAACAGGAACGATTCGAGCGCCGGTCGATGGAGCAGCAGATTGACCAGCAGTGCGAACAGCACCAGCAGAACGGTCAGGCGCACGATCATCATGCCGAAATCGCGGATGCCGCTGGCAAACACGGTGGGTGGCGGCGTCTTCTGCAGTGATCGGGCAATCGAGCCCAACTGGGTGTCGCGACCGGTGCTCACCACCAGCGCCCTGGCCGTGCCGCTGACCACGGAGCTGCCGGTGAAGACGAGATTTGCCGGAAAGGCGTCCTGCCCCGGGGTGGACGTGGCCAGCTCCGCTCGTTTCCCGGTCGGATACGGTTCGCCGGTGAGCAGCGCATCGTCGACGTAGAGGTCCCGCGCCTCGATCAACCGGCAGTCGGCCGGAACCAGGTCGCCCGCAGCCAAGAGGATCACGTCGCCCGGAACGAGGCCGACGGCGGCGACCTGTTCCGGGCTGCCCCCGCGCAGCACGCTTGCCGACAGCGAGACCTGGCTGCGCAGGCTTTCCGCGGCGTTCTGCGCGCGGTGCTCCTGGACCACGTCCAGCGCCATCGACATGGCCACGATGAGGGTGATCACGACGAAGCTGGCGACGTCGCCGGTGAACGCCGACACGGTGGCCGCGCCGAGCAGGACCAGGACGAGCGGGTTGCGGAAGCGCGCCGAGACGGCCGACCACAGCCGCCTCGGCGCCGCGGTGTCGATGCGGTTCGGCCCGGCCGTGGCGAGCCTGGCCGCGGCGGTGGCCGCGTCCAGCCCGCTGTCGGCGGAACCCAGCGAGCGGAAGAGATCGTCCAGCGGCAGCGTGGCCGTGCGGATCATCGCCGCCCCGGCCGCTGCCGGTCCTGCGGGAGTCGCCGCGGCGTCCTGGACGGGTGCATCGGAACGGCGCGTGCCCATTTCGCCTCTGCCGGCTCGCCGACGGGACCGTCAGCGCGACGGTGGTGAGCCGATGGCGGCCGCCGCTCCGGCCGGGCCGGAACAGCCGGGCGGCAGGCCGGTGCGATCGGCAAGCGGGTCCGGGCAAACCATCGGTGTCGGTTGCATGGCGGTTTCTTCGCGCGTGGGACGGGCAGCTCTCAGTGCGCGAGGAACAGCGGCAGGCTCGCGTTCCTGAGCATCCAGCGCGTGACGCCGCCCATGGCCAGCTCGCTGAGGCGCGAGCGGCCCCAGGCGCCCATCACCAGCAGGTCGGCATCGAATGCCCGGGCGGCGGCCAGCAGCGCGGGTCCTTCGTCGTGTTCGGCCGGGAACGGCTGCCATTGGGCCTCGATGCCGTGGCGCGCGAACCAGCCGCGCAGCGGCAGCGGCGGCGGGCTGATGCCGGGCAGGCCGCCGCGCTCGCCGTCGAGCACCCGCACGGCGGATGCCTGCGCCAGCAGCGGCAGCGCCGCCTTCACCGCCTGCGCGGCTTCGCCGGAGCCGTTCCATGCGATGACGATGCGCTGCGCCTGCAGCGTGTGGCTGCCGAGGTCGGGCACCAGCAGCATCGGTGAGCTGCGGGCGAACAACGCGCGGGTGACATCGTCGCCACCGAGCGCGGCATCCGGGTCGCCGACCTTCAGTTCGCCGATCATGAAGTCGGCCAGCCGCGAGCGCTTGGCCAGCGCCTGCGCGGAGATGCCGCGCATCACTTCCCATTCGCCCTCGACGCCCGCGCTTCGGCACTGCTGCAGCCACCAGTCGCGTCGGGCCAGCGCCGCCTGTTCCTCGGCGGCCAGCACGTCGATCACGTCCGGTATCGCCATCAGCGAAGGGCACACCGCGACCACCTGCAGCCCGGTGACGAAGGCGCTTTGGCGCTTGGCCAGCGCCAGCGCCGCGCCCGGCCACGACGGGTTGTCCGAGGTCCCGCCGACGTTGACGATGATGTCCAGCACGATCTCTCCCGCACCGGCCGTGATGGCCGGGCACGCTGGCATGCTCTGGCCGATGGCGCCGCGCGGTTTTGACCGTGGTCAAACCCCGGCACGAAAGCGGCGTGACCGGGCCGGTGGCGCGCCGCGGGACCCGACGGCCTACGCCATGTCGATGTCGCCGCCACACAGCTCGTCGAGCAGGTCGCGGCGCAGGATCTGCACCGACTTGCGATTCACCGAGAGGATGCCGGCCGATTCCATCTTGCCGAACAGCCGGCTGACCGTCTCCAGCGCCAGCCCGAGATAGTTGGCGATGTCCTCGCGCGACATCGGCAGGATCAGCGCCAGCGGGTCGCGCGACAGGCGCGCATAGCGGTCGGACATGCGCCGGATGAAGAACGCCAGCCGCCGCTGCGCCTGCTGCTTGCCCATCAGCACCAGGTGGCTCTGCTCGTTGACCAGCGCGCCGCTGATCACCCGCATCAGCTGGTGGTTCAGCGCCGGCAGGTTGGCGGTGGCCTCCTGCAACTGGGCGTAGCGCAGTTCGCACACGCTGGAGCGTTCCAGCGCCTGGGCAGTGCACGGGTAGTGCTCGTTGATGAGGCCGCCGATGCCCATGATGTCGCCGGGCAGGTGGAAACCGAGGATCTGCACGTCGCCTTCGGAACCTTCCACGAAGGTCTTCAGCGCACCGGCACGCACCACGTACAACGCGCTGAACTTGCGCCCCTGCGGGAACAGCGTCTGCCCGCGATCGAGCGGCAGCATGTCGTGCGCGGAGGCGTTGAGCGTGTGCAGGTCGCCCGCGCTGAGTCCCACCGGCAGCTGGAAATCGTGGATCGCGCAGTAGCCGCAGTTGCGCCTGAGCTCGTCAAGATCGAGATCTGATGTCATGCCGTTCGACGCCCTCGCTGCCTTCAATGGCTCATCCGCCGGCACACGTGGCAGCAGGATCGAACCTGCCGTGCGTCCATCGACGGGAGGCTCAGATTAACCCTTCTGCCGTCGGGCGGGCGCATCGCCCTCATTCGCATTCGGGCCGCGCCGCGATCGCCATGCCGTCGTCCGGGTCGACCAGCAACTGCCGGTGGATGCGCTCCAGTTCGCGCAGCAGGCTTTCGCGCGCTTCGGCGGCGTACGGGTTTTCGCGCTGGATTGCGCCGAACAGGTGGCCGGCATCGCCGCGCACCGCCTCCAGCATGCGCTGCAGGCCCTGGAACGACGGCGGCGCCATCGGCATGCCCTCGTCCACGCCCATGTCGATCAGCCCCTTGGCGATGAAGAACGCCAGCGCGTGCGTGCCGGCCATGGCGCGGTCGTGGCTTGCCGGGTCCTGCACGATGACCTCGCAGTCCAGTGCGCGGAACAGTTCGCCGGCGCGCGCGGCGGCTTGCGGGTGCGCCGCAGCGGGACACAGCACCACGCGGCGCGGGCGATCGCCGCGGGCGAGGCTGAGCGGGCCGAACAGCGGATGCGTGCCGAGGTGCGGGATGTCCGTGCCGAGCAGTTCGTCCATCAACGCGCACGGATGCAGCTTGACGCTGCCCACGTCGAACACGGTCTGCCCGGCGTGCAGCAGCGGGCGCAATGCCGGCAGCGCGGCGCGCAGGTGCGGCACCGGCATGGCCAGCACGATCCAGTTGGCGTCGGCAGTTGCCGCGACCAGCGAGGGTGCCGCCAGCTCCGCCGGCACCGTCGCATGCGGGTCGAACACCTGCACCGGATGGCCGGCCTGCAGCAGCAGTTCGACGAAGGCCTTGCCGAAGCGGCCGTAGCCGAGCACGGCCACGCGCGGCAGCGCGGCGCTCACGGCGGCGCGACCGGCGTCGCAAGCAGGCTGCGCACGCGACGGGCGAGGAAGTCGAAATAGCGGTCGATGTAGCTGATGCCGTTCTCGTGGTCGAGCAGGAACGGGTTCATCAGCGTATGGCGCAGGATCAGCAGGCGGTCGTCGTCGGCGACGAAGCTGGCCGGGTCCAGCCCGAGTGCGGCGAAGATGCGTGCGGTCTGCGCCGTGCCGAGCATGTCCGCGCGCAGGCTGGTCACCGAGCCGAAGAACTCCTTGGTCTGCAGTGGCTGGCGCGGATCGCAGCGCAGTTCGTCGTGCAGCGCGCGCACGAAGGCGTTGGCCGTCGCCACCGACGTGTTGCCGCGCGGGTTGAGCGCGAGGCAGACCAGGTTGCTGTCCGGCGCGAACGGCACCAGCGCGTGCACGCCGTCGGCCAGCTCCAGCGCGAAGCGCTGCGCACGCGCGTGGAAGGTCTCGGCGGCACGCACGGTGGCGCGCGGCAGGGCGCCGAAGTGGGCATGGTCCAGCGGCAGCACCTTGTGCGTCACGTACACCGCGGCCGCCGCGGCGCCGGATTTGGAACCTTCCGGGATGAACTGGCCGAGGCTGCGGTAACGCGCCAGGTAATCCTTCGGCGTGCCGCCGTGGAATACGTAATCCGCGCGCTCGGCCAGCAGCGCCATCGCGCGGTGGTCGCGGCAGACGAAGGCACCCGAGCCGTAGGGCAGGTAGCCGAGCTTGTGCGGGTCGACGGTGGCCGAGTCGGTATCGCCCAGCGCGGCGAAGGCGGCGTGCACTGCCGGCGTGGGGAACTGCACGTAGTCGGCGGCCACCTCATCGCGTGTGCGCAACGAGCCGTCCTCGTGGCGGAACACGGTGGCCAGGTAGCCGCCCCAGGCGGCGTCGACGTGCACGGCGAAGTCCAGCCCGCGCCCGCGTGATGCCTGCCGTGCGGCCAGCACGGCGTCGATCGGGTCGATGGTGCCGTACTCGGTGCCGCCGAGCACGGCCACGCACATCAGCACACTCTGGCGTTCGCGCGCGCAGCGTTCCAGCGTGTCGCACAAGGCGGCGCCGTCCAGCCGCATGCCGTCGGTGGGCAGCAGTTCGAGCTGGTCGCGGCCGAGGCCGAGCAGCTTCAGCCCCTTGCTCCACGAGTAGTGCGCGGTGACCGGTGCCAGCACCAGCGGGACCTTCAGCTGCACATGCGCGGCGAAGAAGCCGACCAGGCCGCGCTGTTCGATGCGCTCGCGCTCGACGCGCCGCAGCCAGCGCGAACGTTCGGCCGGCGTCTGCGCGGCGAGCCAGGCTTGCCACGCCGTCAGCAAGGCGATGCTGTCGGCCTGGGTGAGGTTGAAGGCGCTCCAGTCGTCCGTTGGCAGGTCGAGATCCGGCACCTGCGCCGCGCGCAGCGCCACCGGGAATGCCTTCAGCGCCAGCGCCAGGCGCAGCGCCTGGTAGTTGGCCAGGGTGCCGCCGGAGGTTAGGTGGCCGAACGCGCAGGCGTCCTGCGCCGGATCGTGCGGGTAGCCGAGCATGCGCGCCAGCTGCAGGCCGGCCTGCACCTCCATGTCGACGGTGACCGGGGCGGCGTCCTCGCTGACGTTGTTGGGGTTGTACGGCAGCGTGAGCATCTGCGCGGCCAGCCCCGGCAGCAGCAGGTCGCTGGCCATGTGCCCGATGTAGCGCGGGCTGTGGAACGGCACCGACTTCTTCAGCGCGGCGGAGAGCTGGTGCAGCTCGCGGCGCATGCGCGATTCGAACGCGAGGTAGTCCGGGTGATGCGCGGCGCCGGTGCCGATCGCCGGCGGATCTTCGGGGTGGAAATTGCGCCGCCAGTACACGTGGTCGCGCAGGAACTCGACCAGCATCTTCTCCAGCAGCGTGTCGTTCTCGCCGTAGGGGCCGAGGAAGCACGCGTCCAGCGTGTGGTCGCGCGAGACGTCGTGGTTGAATGGCTGCGCCGCGCTCATGCCAGCCATCCGTGCAGCCAGCCCAGCGGGTGGTGCATGCGCGCGACGCCGAGCATCCAGGCGTAGGTGGCCAATGCAGCCACATAGAAGATCATTCGGGCGCGCGGCGCATGCACGCGCTTCATCGCCAGCATGGCCAGCGCAACGTAGGCAAGCAGCAGGATCAGCTTGACCGTGAGCCAGCCGTTGGCGAACAGCGCACCGGGCAGGATCGATACCAGCATCAGCGCGGCGGTCAGCAAGACGGTGTCGATGGTGTAGCTGAGCAGGCGCAACGGCGCGCCCTGCGCCACGCCGGCCAGCCGCGTCTGTGCCATCAGCCCGCGCAGCGCGAACAGGCCGCCGCTGAGCAGCACGCAGAGGATGTGGACGGCCTTGATCTGGGGGTAGAACTCGATCATTTCGGCGCCGGGATTCGTGATTCGGGACTTGGACAAGCATCAGGGCGCGCCATGTGGCGCGCCCTGATGTGGGTCATGCGCTCTCGGACGCTGCGTCCGGCAGCGGCGTGGCGGCGACCTGTCGTTTCGGCCACAGCCACAGCGAGGCGACGAAGCCGGCGATCAGCATGGCGCCGATGGCGAACACGGTGTCGCCGGGCACGCGCATCCATACCAGCATGTGGATCAGCGGGCGGTCCATGAACTCGGCCGAGCGGGCGAACCAGTAGCCGTGTTCCAGCACGGCCTTCAGTTGCAGGATACCCAGCGGCAGCAGGGTCAGCACGGCCATCAGGCCGAGGCCGAGGTTGAGCGTCCAGAACGAGCCCTTCAGCCAGCCCTCGCGCCACTCGGCCTGCGGCTTGATGCCGCGCAGGCAGAACAGCATCAGGCCCATGCCGAGCATGCCGTAGACGCCGAACAGCGCGGTGTGGCCGTGCGCGGCGGTGAGGTTGAGGCCCTGCATGAAGTACAGCGCGATCGGCGTGTTGACCAGGAAACCGAGCAGGCCGGCGCCGACCAGGTTCCAGAAGCTCACCGCCACGAAGAACATGATCGGCCAGCGGTAGCGCGCCATCCACGGCGCGGCGTGCTGCTTCTTCCAGGTGTCCCAGGCTTCCAGCCCGATCAGTGCCAGCGGCACCACTTCCAGCGCCGAGAAGCTGGCGCCGAGCGCGATCACCGCCGTGGTGGTGCCGCTGAAGTACAGATGGTGCAGCGTGCCCAGCACGCCGCCGGCCATGAACACGATGGTGGCGAACAGCACGCTGGTGGTCGCCGTGCCCACGCGCAACAGGCCGAGGCGCACGAACAGGTAGCTGATCACCGCGGTGGCGAAGACCTCGAAGAAGCCCTCCACCCACAGGTGCACCACCCACCAGCGCCAGTACTCCACCATCGCGATGTGGGTGTGTTCGCCCCACATCAGGCCGGCGCCGTAGAGCAGGCCGATCGCCACGGTGGAGAGAAACAGCAGGCCCACGATGGAGGCACCTTCCTTGCCGCCGCGCATCGCCGGCCACAGCGCGCGGCCGACCAGGAACAGCCACAGCATCAGGCCGATGAACAGGAATATCTGCCAGAAGCGGCCGAGGTCGACGTATTCCCAGCCCTGGTGGCCGAACCAGAAGTTCTTCGACAGGTCCATCTTGTCCATCACCGCCATCCACTGGCCGGCAAACGAGCCGACCACGATGACCAGCAGGCACACCCACAGGAAGTTCACTCCGAGTCGCTGGTATTTCGGCTCGTGGCCGGAGATCAGCGGCGCGATGTACAGGCCGGTGGCCAGCCACGCGGTGGCGATCCACAGCACGGCCAGTTCGGTATGCCAGGTGCGGGTGAGGGCGTAGGGCAGGTAATTCGCCAGCGCGAAACCGTAGGCCTGCTGGCCTTCCACCTGGTAGTGCGCGGTGGTGGCGCCGAGCAGGATCTGCACCAGGAACAGGCCGATCACCGTCCAGAAATACTTGGCGGTGGCCTTCATCGAGGGCGTGGGTTTCAACTCGGTGAGCGGATCGCGCGCGGGGATCGGCGGCAGCGGCTCATGGCTCACCTGGCGCGCGTGGTGCCAGCCGAGCAGGCCGATGCCGAGGATCAGGAACAGCACGCTGAAAACCGACCACATGAAGTTGGCCGCGGTCGGCGTGTTGCCGGCCAGCGTGTCGTGCGGCCAGTTCTGCGTGTAGCTGATGGCGCTGCCCGGGCGTTCGGCCGCGGTGGCCCAGCTGGCCCACCAGAAGAACGCGGTGACTGCGCGGCGCTGGTCAAGCTCGGCGATGGTGTTGTCGCGCATCGCGTAGGTTTCGCGCAGCTTGGCGGTGGCCGGGTCGTTGCTGAACAGGCTCATGTAATGCGCGCCGACCACCAGCATCGCCTGCGCGCGCAGCGGGGAGACGTAGATGGTGCCCTTGGCCGGGTCCCACGTGTTCGTGCGCAGCTCGCGCTGCACGCGCGAGCGCAGTGCGGCCTGTTGCGGCGCGTCGAGTTCGGCGTAGGAGCCGGCGCCTTCGTCGCGCGCCAGCAATTCCAGCATGGCCACGCCTTCGCGGTGCAGCCAGTCGGCGCTCCAGTCCGGCGCGAGCAGCGCGCCGTGACCCCAGATCGAACCCAGCTGCTGGCCGCCGATGCGCTGCCAGACCTGCTTGCCCAGCTCGATGTCGTCGCCGGTGAACAGGGTCTCGTTGCCGCTGGTGACCACCGCCTCCGGCAGTGGCGGCGCGTACTGGTGCACCTGGTCACCCACCCACAACAGCACGCCAAACGAGGCGATCAGCAAGGCTGCCAACCCCAGCCAGAGTTTTCGAGTACTGCTCATTGCGCGACTCCCTGAAAGATGCGCGCATGCTCATTGACGGCTGCCGGATCGCTCTTGATGCAGGTCAAGCGGTCCAGCGCTCGCCGTGCGCGAATTGTCGCGGCCGGCGCCCGGGCGCGTGGCATCATCGGCACGACGCATGACGCGGAGGGATGGCACACAGCAATGAACGAACGACCCGGATCGAAGGACGCCCGTTTTCCGCTGCTGCTGCTGGCCGCCTTCCTGGTCGTGGCGGTGGCGCTTGCCATCGCGCCGCACTATCGCCAGGACTGGTTGCTGGAGAACCTGCTGGTGATGCTGGCGTTGCCGGCGCTGGTGCTGGGGTTCCGCCGGCTGCGCTTTTCCGATGCCAGCTACGCGGCGCTGTTCGTGTTCCTCGTGCTGCACGAGATCGGCGCCCACTACACCTATGCCGAGGTGCCGTGGGATCGCTGGTTTGCCGCGCTGTCCGGCTTCTCGCTGCACGATGCGCTGGGCTTGTCGCGCAATCCTTTCGACCGCGCCATCCATTTTGCCTACGGCCTGCTGCTGACGCCGGCGGTGGTGGAACTGGTCGCTGCGCGCACGGTGTCGCCGGGCGCGTGGCGCTGGATCGTGCCGGTTAGCATGGTCACCGCCAGCTCCGCCTTGTTCGAGCTGTTCGAATGGGCTGCCGCGGTGTGGTTCGGCGGCGACCTGGGCGTCGCCTACCTCGGCACCCAGGGCGATCCGTGGGATGCGCAGCAGGACATGCTCCTCGCCCTGCTGGGCAGTGTCGTCACCGTGGTCGTGCTGGCGGTCGTGAGCGGGCATCGCCGCCGGCGGGCCGCAGCATCCGCCAACCAATAGCGCCTGCGCCGCTGCGGCGGCACGTCGGCTAGTGCTGCATCAGCACCGGGATGGTGGCTTCCTCCAGCACGCGCCGGGTGGCGCCGCCGAACACGCGTTCACGCATGCGCGAATGGCCGTAGGCACCCATCACCAGCAGGTCGGCGTCGATGTTGCCGACTTCCTGCAGCAGGATTTCCCCGGCCATCGCGGAGGAGGCGCGGACGTAGCTGGGCCGGGGCGTGATGCCGTGACGCAGCAGGTAGACGAACGGGTCGAAGCGCGGATACGCATCGTCGCCGTTGCCCAGGTCGCCGTCGACCAGGGTCACCTGTTTCGCCACCTTGAGGAACGGCAGCGCGGCGTGGATTGCGCGGATCGCCTCGGTGCTGCCGTTGCAGCCGATCACGATGCGTTCGAAGCGGATCTCCCGCCGCCACTGCGGAGGCAGGACCAGGCACGGCACGCCGCAGGACAGGATCGCTTCGCCGAGAATGTCGAGCAGGCCCGATGCGTGCACCATGTCGCGCTCGATCACCGCCAGGTCGTGCCGTGCGCCGAGCCGGCGCAAGGTGGATGCGATGTCGGTCCGGGCAATGACCCAGTCGGCGTTGCGCAAGCCGGACTGGCGTGCAAAGGCTGCGAAGGCGGCGTGCTCGTCGGGGGATTCGATGCGCGGTTCGAGCAGCAGGCCGAGCACGGTGGGCTCGCTGCCGGCTTTGCCGCCGGCGGGTTTGCGCAGCGCCGGGTCGATGAAGCATCCGGTCAGGTTGGCCTCCCAGCGCAAGGCGATGGCGATGGCGGCGACGGCAGCCGGGCTCCACGGCTCGGTCGCGGTCACCAGCGCGAGGATGTCGCCCGGGCGCGTCGTGCGCGGTATTTGTTCGGTGCTTGTCATGGCGATGCGGCCCGAGTTCGGCGTCGTTCAAAGATCCAGGGTGTGGATCACCTGCGTGCCGTCGTCCGGGTCGAGCCGGCGCTGGAAGCCGAGGTAGCCGGCCAGTTCGCGCATCGGTTCGTTCTCCGCGGCATCGATCGAGAACATGGTGTGGAAGCCGTTCTTGCGCGCGATGTCGATCAGGCGCCGCATCAACAGCACGGCGAGGCCGCGCTGGCGCCAGTCGTCGGCCACCGTCACCGCGCATTCGCACTGCTTCTCGTCGCCGCTGGCGCCGTAGCGGCTGACGCCGACCATGCGCAGTTCGCCGTTGTCGTGGGCGAGCGCGACGAAGGCCATGCGGCTGCGCTGGTCGACATCCATCAGCTGGTCGAGCAGGGCCGGGCTGGCTTCCTTCAATTTGCCCAGGAAGCGGAAGCGGCAAGCCTGCTCCGACAAGCGCTTGATGAAAGCCGTTTCGCGCTGGCGATCCTCCGGGCGCAGCGGGCGGATCAGCACCGGGCTGCCGTCGTTCAGGGTCTCGATCCAGTGGGTGCCTTCGATGGCGCCGAACGGCGTGGCGGAAGCAGTGTGGTGGTCGGCGGAACGGATCTCGGACATGGGCGGTTCCCGATGGTGCAGCGTGATGCTCATTCGTGCCGGATGGACGGCCACTCGGCGCAGCCTTGCCGGATCAGTTCTACGCCGGGTCGTGCGGGTCCGAGTTGACCGCGGTCAATTTGGACAGGCGCGCAGGCATGCGGCAATCGGCCGCTGCCGTGGCGCCGTTCGCGCGCATTTGACGGGGATCAAATCACGCTGGCACCGTTCGTCGCAGGCTGCCGGCATGGGCCGGATCGAGGCCGCCGAGACACCACCTGCGGAGATTGCCGTGAACTGGAAAAACACCACTGACCGCTACGGCTCGCTGTCGATCGGCATGCACTGGCTGATGCTGCTGTTGCTGGTTGCCGTGTACGCCTGCATCGAGCTGCGCGAGTTCTACCCGCGCGGCAGCGACCTGCGCGACGGACTGAAAACCTGGCACTTCATGCTGGGCCTGAGCGTGCTCGCGCTGGTCTCCGTGCGGCTGGCGATCCGCCTGGTGTCGGGCCCGATCCCGCCGATCCGGCCGGCACCGCCGGTGTGGCAGGAGCGCCTGGCCGCGCTGATGCACCTGGCGCTGTACGCCTTCCTGATCGCGATGCCGCTGCTCGGCTGGCTCACCCTCAGCGCTTCGGGCAAGCCGATCCCGTTCTTCGGACTGCAGCTGCCGGCGCTGGTGGGTGCGGACAAGGCGCTTGCCGATTCGCTGAAGGAGATCCACGAAACCATCGGCACGGTGGGCTATTACCTGGTCGGCCTGCATGCGGTGGCCGCGCTGGGGCACCACTACGTGAATCGCGACGACACCTTGCGACGCATGCTGCCAGGACGGGGCGGACAGGCCTCGTGAGGCCATGCGCCGACGCCGCCGGCCCCGGCGGCGGACGCAGCACGCGGCGAGCGTCGGCGGCCTGCGAAGTGCTCCTGCATCGCGACGGCTGCAAGGGGCCACATGCGTAACCTCAAGCGTGCATTCTGGGGGACGCTCGCCTTCCTGGTCCTGCCGTGGCTCGTCGTCGAGCCCACCATGTTCCGCTCGGGCACCTTCTTCGGCCTGCGCGATGCGATGGTGCAACTGGCGGGTTTCGTGGCGATCGGGTGCATGAGCCTGGCGATGGTCCTGGCGCTGCGGCCGCGATGGCCCGAGCAGTGGCTGGGCGGCCTCGACAAGATGTACCGCATGCACAAATGGCTCGGCATCGCCGCGCTGGTCGTTGCCATCATCCATTGGCTGTGGGCGCAGGCGCCGAAATGGGCGGTGGGTTGGGGCTGGCTGGAACGCCCGGCGCGTGGCATGCGGGGCAAGCCCGACAACCCGGTGGCGTCCCTGCTGTCGAGCCAGCGCGGCGCCGCGGAGAGCGTGGGCGAATGGGTTTTCTACGCCGTCGCCGTGCTGATCGTGCTGGCCCTGATCCGGCGTTTTCCGTACCACTGGTTCTACCGGACGCATCGCCTGCTTGCCGGCGGCTGGCTTGCCCTGGTCTTCCATGCGGTCGTGCTGCTGAAGTTCGGCTACTGGGCGACGCCGCTCGGCTGGCTGACTGCGGTGTTGCTCGCCTGCGGCAGCTGGGCGGCCATCGTGGTGCTGTTGCGCCGGGTGGGCACGCGCTCGCAGGTGGAGGGGAGAATCACCTTGTTGCACCATTTCGACGGGGTGGATGCGCTCGAAATCGAAACCGAGGTGCAGGGGTGGCCGGGCCACAAGCCGGGCCAGTTCGCCTTCGTCACCGCGGACCCCGCCGATGGCGCGCACCCCTACACCATTGCCTCCGGCTGGCGGAAGGAAATCCCCAGGATCACCTTCGTGGTCAAGGATCTGGGCGACCATACGCATCGCCTGCACGAGAGGCTGCGCGTGGAGCAGGCCGTGAAGGTCGAGGGTCCGTATGGGTGTTTCACGTTCGACGACGGCCGCCCGCGCCAGATCTGGGTCGGCGGCGGCATCGGCATCACCCCTTTCATCGGGCGCATGAAGCACATGGCGTGGCAGAAAGAGGATCGGGATTGGCCCGAAGGCCAGAAGATCGATCTCTTCCACAGCACCGCGGATGTCGATGAGGAAGCACTCGACCGGCTGGCGGGTGACGCCCGCTCCGCCAACGTGCGGCTGCACGTGCTGATCGACGCGCGCGACGGCTACCTGACGGGCGAGCGCATACGGGCCACCGTGCCCGAATGGCGCGAGGCGAGCATCTGGTTCTGCGGGCCGACAGGCTTCGGCGACGCATTGAAGCGCGATCTGGCCGGGCAGGGATTTCCGGTGGAGCGGCATTTCCACCGGGAGTTTTTCGCGATGCGTTAGGTCGCCACCGCCACCGCTGTCGGTGCGATGGCGCCGGTGAACGTGCGGCGGAAGGCGGTGACCGGGACCAAGGGAAAAGGCCGCGGGGTCTCCCCCGACGGCCTTCCCCGTTGCTCCTTGCCACCGTTTCCGGTGTCGGCGCTCAGCCCTGCGCCGGCAGTACCCGCAGCAGCGGCGAGATGGCCGGTGCGCTGGCCCGCGCTTCCAGCGAGGCGATGAAGCGCCACACGAACAGCAGGGTGACCAGCAGCAGGCCGGGGTAGCCCACGCCGGCCAGCACGTAGGGCAGGGTGGGGTCGCCCGCCACGCGCACGTGCGGCAGGTTGAAGCTGAGCAGGCCGAGCGTGATGATCGTGCCGAACAGCCACATCAGCAGCAGCCAGATGCCGGCTTCGAATCCGGTCAGTGGCCGCCGCCAGCCGGTGGCCGGATGCGGGGTCGTTTCGGCGTCGACGGCAGCCTGCGGACGCATGCGCCGGCCCAGGGTGAACAGGTCGTACGCCAGCACGCCGGCGCCGGTGCTCAGCACCAGGCCGAACAGCGGCAGCATGACCTTGTAGGTGCCCATGGCGCGGTTGACGTCGCCGCCGAACCAGTCAAGCCCCAGGATGCGATAGACATAGACCTGCACCGTGCCGCCGATGGCGAACGCGAACGCCATGCCCAGCACGCCGGTGAACACCAGCCAGAAACCGAGCTTGCCCAGGCGCGGATCGAACTGCGGCACCTTGCGCAGGATCGGCGTGGCGTAATACGCCGCGGCGATGCCGAGCATGCCGAAGGTGCCGAACAGCGCCAGGTGCGCGTGCCCGGCGGTGACCCAGGTGCCGTGCGACCACACGTTGGTCAGCGCGAAGGTCATCACGAAGCCGAGGATGCCCGCGCCGACCAGCTCCAGCACGGTCGAGCCGAGCAGGAAGTAGAACGCCGGCGCGTTCTCCAGCGGGCGCTTGTTGGTGTGCGCGTCCAGGTAGATGTGCCAGAAGCAGAACACCAGCGGCAGCGGCTCCAGCGCGCTGAACAGCGAACCCCAGAATTGCCAGAACTCCGGCGTGCCGATCCAGAAGTAGTGGTGCGCGTTGCCGATCAGTCCGGACAGCCACACCAGCGCGATGCCCCAGAACACCGCGAAGCCCACCGACTTCACGTCGGCCTTGAACATCAGCACCAGGAAGTAGCCGATCAGGCTGATGTGGATCACCTCCCACACGCCTTCCACCCAGTAGTGCACCACGAACCAGCGGAAGTATTCCTGCAGGTCCAGCCGCACCACGTAGAACAGGCCGAACACCCACACCACCGCCAGCGCGCCGACGCCCAGGCCCAGGCCCCAGTGCACCTCGTTCCATTCGCGCACGCGCGGGAACGTGCGCAGCACCACGAAGGCCAGGATCAGGAAGCCGACCAGGATCAGCAGGCCGGCGATGCGCCCGGCTTCCAGATACTCAAGCCCCTGCTGCAGCCACGGTTGCCCCAGCCACCAGCCGGCGATGCCGCGCTCGGCCAGGAATTGGGTGAAGAAGTTCCAGACCACGATGCCGATGACCGCGTAGAACAGGAACTTGACCAGCCACGGCGCCACCAGCTCGCGCTTCGCCAGCAGTGGCGCCACGAACAGGATCGCGCCGATGAAGCCGCAGACGATCCACATGATGCCCAGGTTGAGATGCTCGGCGCGGGCGACGTTGAAGTTGAGCCAGCCTTGCAGGATGGTCGGGTCGACCTGCTGCGCGGCCAGGATCATGCCGTAGATCACCTGCACCACGAACAGCACCAGCATCAGCATGAAAAAGCGCAGGCTCAGGCGTTGGGTCTGGTATTCGGTCTGCATCACTGCTTCTCCAGCGTGTGGAGGTAGGCCACGATGGCGTTGACTTCTTCGGTCTTGAGCAGGGTGTCGTAGGCCGGCATCACGCCCGGCGGATAACCGGCCACGATCTTCGCGTTCGGCTGGCGGATCGACTCGGCCAGGTAGGCGTCGTCGGCGGTGACCTTGCTGCCGTCGGCCAGGCTCACGCTGGATTCGTACAGGCCGCCCCAGCCCGGCCCCACCAGTCGCTTGTCGTCGCTGGCGTGGCAGGCCACGCAGCCGTAGTCCTTGACCAGTTGCGCGCCGAGCGCGGCGGGATCGCTGGCCGCTGCCGGCGTGGCCGCCGCGGCGGGCGCGGCCTGCGCCAGTGCGACGGTGCCGTGCGCCAACTGCAGGCGGCGATCCAGCGTGCCGGCCTCGACCTTCGGCGGCCAGCCCTCGGTGTTCATCGCCGAGGTGTACTTGAGGTAGGCGATCAGCTGGCCGATCTCGTCCTTGCTCAGCGGCAGGTTCGGCATCAGCGTGGTGCCGCCGCCGCGTCGCTGGATGCGGGCTGCCGCGCCGGGATACTTCTGCAGGTAGGCGTCGATGGTGTCGGTGCCGGTGTCGGCGTGCTGGTTCGGATCAAGCAGCTGGGCGCGCACCGCCGCCTCGGTCGGCCAGCCGCCGGCCGAGGGCAGGAACGCCGCCAGCCACGCCGGTCCGGCGTGCTTGTACACCTCGGTGAGGTCCGGCCCCAGATAGGCGCCGTTGCCGACCATGGTGTGGCAGCCCATGCAGTTGTAGGCCTGGAACACGCGCTTGCCGTCGTTGGCCTGGTACGGGCCGAAGCTCACCGTGTCGGGGGTGGCCTGCCCGCGCGAGGGCAGGAAGGAGAACACCGACAAGGCGATGAAGATCAGCGCCATGAGGCCCAGCAAAACCAGCGCGGCGCGGCGCCGCGGTTTTTCGCAACTGCTGTCACCCGATCCGCAGCTCATGGCCGGCTCCCCTTGTCGTCGACGGAAGGCGGCGTGGCCTGGGTGTCGTGCAGGAACAGGATGCGCAGGCTGCCGATGAACATGCAGAACACCCACACCGCCAGCACGAAGCCGACGGCGAAGTAGATCCACCACGCGAGGTGCGATTCGGCCCAATACTCGAAATCGCGCCAGAAAGGCCAGGACAACCAGAACGCTGCCACGCAGGCCAGCACCGAAAGCACGAGATCCGAAGCCCGCTGCGACATGCGATTCTCCCCTGGACTGTAAGTGAGCCTTGCCGGGAAACGCTGTACACCGCGCGTCCCTCCCCCCCGAGGAATCCGCGTCAGTCGCGCCGACTATAGGAACGGCATCCGACGTCGCCCCTGATCCAGGTCAAGCGAAGTGCCTTCGCCGGCGTGCCGACCGCCGCGTCGACTCGGCGTCCGAGGCTCAGTCGAGCTTGATCGGCTCGTGGAGGCCGGGCAGTTGCACGGCGACGCCGCGTGCCTGCAACACCTCCTGCATTGCCTGCATGCCGCGGCCGTATTCGCCGTGCACCAGGAACACCCTGCGTCGCGGCGCGTCGCCCAGCCAGGCCAGCAGCGCGGGTTGGTCGGCGTGCGCGGAGAAGCCGTTGATCGTCCACACCTGCGCGCGCACCGGGATCTCCTCGTTGAACACGCGCACGCTGGGCGCGCCGTCGATGATCCGCCGCGCCAGCGTGCCTTCGGCGGCATAGCCCACGAACACCACGCTGCAGCGCTCGCGCCACAGGTTGTGCTTGAGGTGGTGGCGCACGCGGCCGCCGTTGCACATGCCCGAGCCGGCCAGGATGATCGCGCCACTGTCGACGCTGTTGATCGCCATCGACTCGGCCGTGCCGCGGGTGAAGTGCAGGCCGGGCATGGCGAACGGGTCGCCGTGCCGAAGTTCGTCGAGGAAACCGTCGTCGAAGCACTCCGGGTGGCGGCGGAAGATCTCGGTGGCGGAGATCGCCATCGGCGAATCGAGGAATACCCGCACGTGCGCGGGGATCGCACCGTCGCGGATGCCGCGGTGCAGGTAGTAGAGGATTTCCTGGGTGCGTTCCAGCGCGAAGGTGGGGATCACCACGTTGCCGCGCCGGTTCACCGTGTCGCGGATGGCGCGATGCATCTCGTCGACCGAATCCGGCACCGAGCGGTGCGGACGGTCGCCGTAGGTGCTTTCCAGCACCACGTAGTCGGCCGGCGGTGCGGGTGTCGGGTCGCGCAGCAGCGGGCGGCCCGGGTTGCCGAGGTCGCCGGAAAAAAGCATGCGGCGTGGTTGCCCGCCGTCGTCGACCTGCAACAGGACCGAGGCCGAGCCGAGGATGTGGCCGGCATCGAGAAAGCGTGCGCTGATGCCATCGGTGACTTGCACGGTTTCGCCGTAGCCGGCGTCGTCGCCGAAGAAGTCCAGCGCGTGCAGCGCATCGTCCAGGGTGTACAGCGGTGGCGCCACCGTCTCGCCGCGGCGGTTGGTGCGTTGCGCGCGGCGTGCGTCCTCTTCCTGCAGGCCGGCGGCATCCAGCATCACCACGCGGGCCAGTTCGCGGGTGGCGGCGGTGGTGACGATGCGGCCGCGAAAGCCCCGGCGCACCAGCAGCGGAATCCGCCCGCAATGGTCCAGGTGCGCGTGGGTCAGCAGCAGCACGTCGATGCTGGCCGGGTCGAAGCCGAACGGTTCGGCATTGGCCCGCTCGACCTCTTCGCTGCCCTGGAACATGCCGCAGTCGATCAGCACGCGGCGATCGTTGCAGGTGATCAGGTGGCAGGAGCCGGTGACCTGCTTGGCGGCACCGTGGCAGCTGTAAATGAACATCATTTCCTCGACGGCGCAGGCGGCTGGCGCAGACTCTGGCAGGACGCGCCGGTCGCCGGCTTGATCGTCGTCAAGTCGGGGCACCGGCCGACTGTGCCATGGTGGGCCTGGTGCCGTCGTACTGCCGAAACCACGGCAGGCTCGCCGGAGCATGAGGGTGGCGATGATCACCGTGCCGTTCCATCACGATCTCGGCGCCGTGCGCGGGTTCCTGCGTTTCTCGCGTGCAGCTGCGTTGCTGGACTGCGCGACGGCGCTGGTCGTGCTCGCCGGCTGGTGGTCGCAGCGTCCGCTGCTGACCACGATGTGGCCGGGGCAGCCGGCGATGAGCGCGACTGCGGCGGTCGGATTCGTGTTGTGCGGAGGCTCGCTGCTGCTCAGCCACCATCCGGTGCCGTCGTGGTCCGGCATGGGCCGCTGGCTGTCGTTGGGCGTGCTGGCGCTCGGCGCGGCGACGCTGGCGGAGCATCTGTGGCTGGTCGACTTGCGCATTGATCGCCTGCTTGGCGAGCTGTCGGCCTACGACTCCGGACGCTGGCCCGGGCGCATGGCCGAACCGGTTGCGGCGGGCTTCGTGCTGCTCGGTGCGCTGGGCCTGCTGCCGGCGCGACGCTGGCCGCGCCTGCGCGACGCGCTGGCCCTGGTCGCGTTGGTCATCGCGATGAGCGGGCTGGCCTCCTATGGCATTGCGCTGGCCGGCAAGGGCGCAACGCCGTTCGGGCGCATGCCGCTGCACTCCACGTTGTTGCTGCTGCTGGCGACGCTCGGCTGGCTGTGCGCCTCGCCCACGCTCGGGCTGACCCGCGTGGCCACCGCCGACACGCTGGGCGGCGCCCTGGCGCGGCGGCTGCTGCTGCCGGCCTTGCTGCTGCCGGCGGTGTTCGCGTTCGTGTTCGAGTTGCTGCAGTCCTGGCTGGGCCTGCCCGAAGCGCTGGCCTTCGTGTTCGTGGCCCTGTTCAGCGGCGGCGCGGTGGCCGGGCTGGTGTGGTGGGTGGCCAACCTGTTCGACAAGCTGGAACGCCAGCGCCGCGAAAGCATCGCGTTGCGCAACGATGCCGGCACCGACATCCTCACCGGGCTGCCCAACCGGCGCGCGCTCGACGAGGCGCTGGCCGGCCTGCTGCGCGGGCAGCGCGAGCACGACACGACGTTCTCGCTGCTGATGCTCGATCTGGACCGCTTCAAGACCTTCAACGACGACTTCGGCCACCTGGCCGGCGACCAGGTGCTGCGCATCACCGGCCACCTGCTGCGCGCGGCGCTGCGCCCGGCGGACATGGCCGCGCGCTACGGCGGCGAGGAGTTCGTGCTGCTCTTGCCGGGTACCGACTTGAGCGGCGCCAGCGAGGTGGCGGCGCGCCTGCTCGACGCATTCCGCGGTTTCGCCTGGCCGCAGTGCACGGTCACGGTGAGCATCGGCATGGCGCAGGCGGTCGCCGGCGATGCCGCGGAGGACCTGATCCGGCGCGCCGACGGCTCGCTGTACGACGCCAAGCGCGGGGGACGCGACCGTGCGGTGGCGGCGATCGCGCCGCCCGAGGTGTTGCGCCCGGGAGCCTTCCCGCGCGCCGTTTCGGGTTCTTAAGACCCACATAAGCCGTCCCGGTTGCAATGCCGTCCAAGGCAATCCTGCCGATACCGGAGACGCACCATGAAACGCATCGTCATCGCCCCGTTGTTCCTCGCCGCCGCCGTCCTGTCGGCGTCCGCCTTCGCCGCACCGCAATGCACCAGCGCACCGCGTGCGCAGTGGCTGACCGAAGCGGCGATGAAGCAGAAGGTGCTCGACCAGGGCTACACCATCAAGGTGTTCCAGGTCTCGGGCAATTGCTACGAGATCTACGGCAAGGACAAGGCCGGCAAGAACGTGGAGATCTACTTCGACCCCACCGACGGCCGCATCGTCAAGAAGAAGGGCGGTTGATCGTCACCTGACCCCTAGCGAGGACAAGCCATGAACGCGATGGTCAAAGTGTGGGACCCGCTGGTCCGCCTGTTTCACTGGTCGCTGGCGGGCTTGTTCCTCGCCAACTTTTTCACCGAGGACGGCGAGCTGGTCCACCGCGGGATCGGCTACGCCGTGCTGGCCCTGCTCGCGGTGCGTTTCGTGTGGGGCTGGGTCGGCACGCGGCACGCGCGCTTCGCCGACTGGGTGCCCGGCCCGCGCCGGCTGCGCGATTACCTGCGCGAGCGCCTGGCCGGGCGCTCGCGGCGGCAGCTCGGGCACAACCCGGCGGCCGCCGTGATGATCCTGGCCCTGCTCGTTGGCGTGCTGCTGGTCGGCGTCACCGGCTGGCTGCAGACCACCGACCGATTCTTCGGGGAGGGCTGGCTGGAGGAGCTGCACGAAGCGCTGGCCTACGGCGTGCTGGGACTGGTCGTGCTGCACGTGCTGGCCGCGGTGGGCGAGAGCGTGCATTACGGCGAGAACCTGGTCGCCGCGATGATCCACGGCCGCAAGCGCGCGCCATGAGCCTGTCGGGCTTTGGCTGGTCGAGGCGAAAATCTGGCTGCGCGAGGACAGATTTTCGCCGGTTCGCCGCGCCATGGTGGTTCCATGGCGCAAGAATCGACGGAAATATGGACCGCGCAGTCGGATTTGCAGCCCGGCCAGCCAAAGCCCGACAGGCTCATAGGGCAGGATGCCGCAGCCGGCGAAAAAGCGGCGCCAATTGCTGCAAGTCAAGTGAGCGGCCTGATCCCGCGACAAGAATGAGGCCATGCGCATCCTGCTAGCCGAAGACGACCGGGCACTGGGGCAGGCGCTGGCCGATGGCCTGCGCCAGCTCGGCCATGTGGTGGACTGGATCACCGACGGCACCCAGGCGGCTGCCGCCCTGAGCGACACCGCGTATGCCGCCGCGATACTCGACTGGAACCTGCCGCGCAGCAGCGGCCCGGCGATCATCGCCGGCATGCGCCGCCGCCAGGACGCCACCCCGGTGCTGCTGCTGACCGCGCGCGACGAACTGGCCGACCGCGTCGCCGGGCTGGATGCCGGCGCCGACGATTACGTGGTCAAGCCGGTGCATCTGGACGAACTGGCCGCCCGCCTGCGCGCCTTGCTGCGGCGGGCCGACGGCCAGGTCGAGCCGGCGATCCGCGTGGGCGCGCTGGAAGTCACCCCGGCCGCGCGCAGCGCCACGCTTGCCGACGCGCCGCTGGAGCTGACCGCCCGCGAGTACGCGTTGCTGGAAATGCTGGTGCGCCATCCCGGGCGGGCGTATTCCCGCGAGCAACTGGAAGACGCGCTGTACGGCTGGGACCGCGAAGTGGCCAGCAACGCGGTGGAAGTGCACATCCATCACCTGCGCCACAAGCTGGGACCGGGCTGGATTCGCACCCTGCGCGGCATCGGCTATGCCATCAACCCGCCCGGCGGGGTCGCCGCGTGATCCGCCCCTCGCTCAACCGGCGGCTGGTGCTGCGGCTGCTGGCCGGCATCGTGCTGGTGTGGTGCGCCGCCGCCGGCTGGTTGGCCTGGCGCAGCCTGCACGAGGTCGACGAGATCTTCGACCAGATGCTGGTGCGCACCGCCGCCAGCGTGTTTGCGGTGATGCCCGACGACGTCGCCCGCGTCGGCGCGGTGCGCCTGCCGGACAAGCCGCTGCTCGACTCGGACGACACCGCCCAGCGCCCGGCCATCGTGCTGCGCGATGCGCGCGGCGAACTGCTGGTCGAGAGCGCCGAGCTGCCGCTGCTGCGTTTCGATCCGGGCGACGCGCATTTCCATTCGGTCGTGCACGACGACCGACGCTGGCGGGTGTTCCAGCGCTGGGATGCGCAGCATCGGTACTGGGTCCAGGTCGGCGCGCCGCTGGACGAGCGCGACGAGCTGCTGCGCAAGCTGCTGGCGCCGGCGCTGCTGGCCTTGCTCGCGCTGCTGGTGCTGGTGCCGCCGATCGTGTTCGCCGGTTTGCGCAGCGGGCTGAAACCGCTGCGCCGGCTGGCGCGCGGCCTTTCCGCCGGCGCCGATCCGGCCGCCGCCTCGCTCACCGACGCGCGGGTGCCGGTCGAACTGGCGCCGTTCACCGAGGCGATCGACAAGCTGGTCGATCGCCTGCGGCTCAGCCTGGAACACGAACGCCGCTTCACCGCGGACGCCGCGCACGAACTGCGCCACCCGCTGGCGGCGCTGCGGCTGGAGCTGGACCTGGCCGGGCGCGGCGACGATGTGCCCGCGCGCACGCAGCACCTGCAGCGCGCGCAGGAGGCGCTGGACCGCATGCAGCGACTGGTGGCCCAGCTCCTGATGCTGGCGCGGGTCGAGAAACTGGCCGAGCTGGACGACGCCGGCCCGCTGCGTCTGGCGAGCGTGGCCGAAGCGGCCTTGCGTGACGCCAGCGAGCGCGCGGCGGCGCGTTCCATCGAGCTGTCGCTGGACCACGACGGCAACGACTTCGTGCTGGGCAGCCGCAGCCTGCTCGACATCCTGGTGCAGAACCTGCTCGACAACGCGCTGCGCCACGCGCCCGAGCACGGCCAGGTGAACGTGCGTGTCGGCGGACGCGACGAACAGGTGACGCTGGAGGTGAACGACAACGGCGGCGGCTTCGCGGACGCCGCCGTGGCACGACTGGGCGAGCGTTTCCACCGCCCCGAAGGCAGCATCGGCGAGGGCAGCGGCCTGGGGCTGTCGATCGCCTGGGCGATCGCCCGCCTGCACCACGGCGAGCTGGCCTTCGGCCGCTCCGCGCTGGGCGGCGCGCAGGTCAGTTTCAGCCTGCCGCGCGTGGCAACCGACGCGGCGCATGCGCCCGGCTACGTTTGACCCATCGGCCGTCTCATTCCGGAGAACTCCCATGACCGAACCCGCTGGCAAGCTGAGCTTCCACGTCATTGCCCATCGTCTCGATGCCCACGGCAGCGTCGCCCGCTGCAAGAGCGCCGAGCTGTCGCTGGACACGGCTCTGTCCGGTCGCCTCGATGCGTTCAATCCCGCCGAACTGCTGCTGGCCGCCCTGTCGGCCTGCATGATCAAGAGCATCGAGCGGGTCACGCCGATACTGAAGTTCCAGTGGCGCGGGGTCGAGGTGCGCGTGCACGGCGTGCGCCAGGAGGTGCCGCCACGGCTGGAATCGATCGACTACGAGATCCTGGTGGACAGCGACGAGAGCGAGCAGCGGCTGGCCCTGCTGCACGACAACGTGCGCAAGTTCGGCACGGTGTTCAACACGGTCGCGCCGGGCACCCGCCTTTCCGGTGTGCTGCGGCGCGCGGGCTGACCCAGGACCGATCTTCGACGTGCGGTCCGGAAGCGCCTTCGCGGCACCGTCGCGACCAGTGCCAACTGGCAATCTTCCTTCGCGACGCGCCTTCATTTCCCCCAGGTGACGAACATCACCACGGCCGCCGTCGCCATGGCTGCGGTAGCCAACCAGCCGAAAATCCTGAGCGGCCACGGCATGGTGAATTTGCCCATGACCTTGCGCCGCGAGCCCATCAGCATCATCACGACCATCAACGGCACGGCGGTCACGCCGTTGATCACCGCGCTCCAGTACAAGGCCTTGATCGGGTCCAGCGGCGTCAGGTTCAGCGCGATGCCGGCCAGGCTGGCGACGATCAGCACGCCGTAGAAAAACCTGGCGTTTTGCGGCTTGTACTCCAGCCCGCTGCGCTGGCCGAACGCGCCGGCGGCGGCATAGGCGGTGGCGCCGGCCAGCACCGGTACGGCAAGCAGGCCGGTGCCGATGATCCCGGCGGCGAACAGTGCGAATGCCATGTCGCCGGCCAGCGGTCGCAGTGCCGCGGCCGCTTCGGCCGAGGTCTGGATGTCGACCTTGCCATGCGCGTGCAGCACGACCGCGGCGGCAAGAATGATGAAGAAGGAGATCAGGTTGGAGAAGATCATGCCGACCGTGGTGTCGATGCCGATGCGACGCAGGGCGCTCGGTGCCTGCTTCGGCGCGCGGCGCAAGGGCTTGCGGCGCTTGCTCGACTCCATTTCCTCGACCTCTTGTGCTGCCTGCCAGCAGAACAGATAGGGGCTGATGGTGGTGCCGAGCAGCGCGACCAGGCCTACGGCGTACGACGCGTTCCACGTGATGGGCGGCAGCACCAGGCTCTTGAGCACAGCCAGCCACGGCACGTCGATCACCAGCACGGTGGCCACGTAGGCAAACAGGCTGAGGGTGAGCAGCTTGAGGATCGGGGCATAGCGGGTGAACGGGATGAACACCTGCAGCACCAGCGACAACAGGGCGAAACCCGCGGCATAGATCAGCGCCGGCCCGCCAATGAGCAGTTTCAGCGCGGCACCCATCGCGCCGATGTCGGCCGCCAGGTTGATCACGTTGGCGATCACCAGCGAGGCGGTCAGCGCGTAGACCAGCGGATGCGGGTAGTACTTGCGCATGCCGTCCATCAGGCCGTGGCCGGTGACGCGGCCGATGCCGGCGCTGACCGCTTGTATCGCGATCATCAACGGCATGGTCACCAGGATGCACCACAGCATGCCGTAACCGAACGCGGCGCCCACCTGCGAGTAGGTGGCAATGCCGCTGGGGTCGTCGTCTGCCGCACCCGTGACCAGGCCCGCACTCAGATTGGCCCACAGCGGTTTTTCGGTGCCGCCGTCCTCGGTGTTCCTGCGGCCGGATGGCACCGTGGCCGTGCCGGCGGGCGTCTTCTTCATGCGTGGCTTCCGGTGAGCCAGCGGGGCGTTGGGGGTGGCTGATCGCGCAGGCCGACGACGTACTGTACGCGTGTATCGATGGCCGATGGGGGCTCGGGAAATCCGCATGCGGGCGGTGCCATCGAGGTCATCGCCTCGGCGCCCGTGAGGTCACGGCAGGAGCGCCGTGGGAGGCGTCGCCTGCTGCCGTGTCGCGGGTCAGCGCGGCACGCGCGCGCTGGTGCGCATCGAGCGACGCAGCAGTTCCAGCCAGGCGACGGCGGCGGCCAGCATCCCGGCGACGGTGAGCAGCATCGCTGCGTTCGGTATCGCCAACCCCATCACGTCGCGGAAGAACGGCACGCCGATCACGATCGCCAGCATCAGCGCCACGCCGCCGAACATGCGCACCAGCCAGGGATTCTTCGCCGGCGTGCGGACCAGTGCCGGGCGGGACGCGTCGCGGTTGGCCAGGGTCAGCAGGAACAAGCCCAGCACCAGCGCGATGAACACCGCGCCGCGGCTTTGCGCGGCGTCGAGGCCCTGGCCGAGCAGCGCGCCGTAGCCGAGCAGCAGGGTGCCGGCGAAGCCGAGTCCCTGGATCACCGCGTAGCGCAGGTTGGCAACGGCGAACGGGGAGTCCGACGGTGCGCGCGGCGGTCGCCGCATGATGTCGTCGGCAGCGGGCTCGGCCTCGTACACCACCGAGCAGGCCGGGTCGATCAGCAGCTCCAGCAGCACGATGTGCACCGGCATCAGCAGCACCGGCCAGTGCAGCAGGGTCGGCACCAGCGCCAGCGCGATGATCGGCATGTGCACGGCGAACACGAAGCGGGTGGCCTTGGTGATGTTGGCGTAGATGCGCCGGCCCTGGCGGATCGCGTTGACGATGCTGGCGAAGCTGTCGTCCAGCAGCACCAGGGCGGCCGCCTCGCGCGCCACGTCGGTGCCGCGCTCGCCCATCGCCACGCCGACGTCGGCGGCCTTCAGCGCGGGCGCATCGTTGACGCCGTCGCCGGTCATCGCCACCACCTCGCCGCCTTCGCGCAGCAGCTGCACCAGGCGCAGTTTCTGCTCGGGCTGGAGCCGTGCGCACAGGTCGACGCGACGCAGGCGCTCGCGCAGCGCCGCGTCGTCCAGCGCGGCCATCTCCGCGCCGGTGATCACCTCGGCGCGTTCGCTCAAGCCCACCTCGCGGGCGATCGCGCGCGCGGTGGCCGGGTGGTCGCCGGTCATCATGATGATGCGGATGCCGGCGCTGCGGCATTCGGCGATCGCCGCCGGCACTTCGGGGCGCGGCGGGTCGACGAAACCGAGCAGACCGAGGAAGCGGAACTCGAAGTCGTGCTGGCTGCGCGGCCACGCCTCGCCTTGCCACTCGCCGCGGGCCACGCCGAGCACGCGCAGGCCGCGCTCGGCCATCCCCTCGACCTGGTGCAGGATGGCCGCCGCGTCAGTGGCGGCCAGATGGCACAGGTCGATCACCGCTTCCGGCGCGCCCTTGGTCGCCAGCAGGTGCGTGCCGCGCGCGTCGCCGCGGAACACGTGGGTCATCGCCAGGATCTCCGGCGACAGCGCGTACTCGAATTCCGGCGCCCACTCGGCGTGCACGTGCTCGGTATCGGTGAGCCAGTGCAGCCCGAACTGCTGGATCGCCTTCTCCATCGGGTCGAACGGGTCGGCCGGCGTCGCCAGCATGGCGAACTCGACCAACGCATGAAACGGCTCGGGCAGCTCGTGCGCGTCCTGGTCGTGCGTGCTGCCGTCGACCAGGCGCAGTTCGGCGACCTGCATGCGGTTCTGGGTCAGCGTGCCGGTCTTGTCCACCGCCAGCACCGAGATCGCGCCCAGCGCTTCCACCGCGGGCACGCGGCGCGTCAGCACCTTGTGCCTGGAGATCCGCCACGCGCCCAGCGCCAGGAACACGGTGAGGATCACCGGGATCTCTTCCGGCAGGATCGCCATGGTCAGCGCGATGCCGGCGAGCACGCTCTGGAGCAGGCCGTGGCCGTCCCACAGCCAGCCGAGCAACGCGTACGCCGCGGCCAGCAGCAGGCCGCCGACGGTGAGGTTGCGGATCAGCCGGCGCGAGGCCTGTTGCAGGCCGGACACCGGTTCGACGGTATCGGCCAGCGCCTGACCGATGCGGCCGACTGCGGTGGCACTGGCGATGGCGCGGACCTCGGCGACGCCGACGCCCTTGGTCGCCACGGTGCTGGCGAACAGCTGGCCGGTATCCTCGCCGGGGAGCTTGGTGACCGGCACCGCCTCGCCGGTGAGCAGCGATTCGTTGACGTCGAGATGGCCGTCCAGCAGCACCGCGTCGGCGGCGATGCGATCGCCCTCGTGCAGCACCAGCAAGTCGCCCACCACCACTTCGCGGCCGGGAATGCGCTTTTCCTCGCCGCCGCGGATCACCAGCGCGCGCGGTGCGGACAGCTCGCGCAACGACTCCAGCGCCCGCTGGGTCTTGCGCTCCTGCGCCAGCGTGATGCCCATCACCACGAACACGAACGACAGCAGGAACGCCGCCTCGGCGCGGTCGCCCAACGCCAGATACAGGCCGCCGGCAACCAGCAGCATCAGGAACATCGGCTCGGTCAGCACGCCGCCGACGATCGCGAGCATGCTCCTGGGGGCGCTGCCCGGCAGCAGGTTCGGGCCGTGTGCCGCCAATCGGCGCGCCGCCTCGGCCGGGTCGAGGCCGCTGCGGGCGGGCGGCGCTGTCTTCCCGTTCACGCCGCGGCCCGCCGGCCGTTGCTCAACGGCAAACCAGCACCGGCACGTCGCCGTTCAAGATCACCTTGTGCGTCTCGCTGCCCAGCAACAGCCGGTCGAAGCCGCGCCAGCCGTGCGAGGCCATCACGATCAGGTCGCACTGCTGCTTGCGCGCGGCGCCGACGATGGCCGAGTAGGGACGCGCATCGATTTCGTGGCTGCCTTCGCAGGCAACGCCGGCGGCTTGCGCCCGCCCGCGCACGTCGGCCAGGTAGCGTTCGGCGTTGGCGATTGCCTCGCGGGTGTAGCCCGGCTCGTTGGCCACGACGAACTCGGCGAAGTAGACCGAGGCGGGGAATGGCGCGATGACGTGGAATGCGTACACGCGGGCGCCGAGTCTGGCAGCCAGTTCGATACCGGTGTCGACCGCCCGCAGCGACAGCTCGGACCCGTCGGTGGGCAGCAAAATGTGCTTGAACATGGTGGAGTCCTCCAGCAGTGGATGGTCAGTGGCAGGTGTAGCCGCCGTCGATGACCAGCTCGCTGCCGGTCACGAATTTCGATTCGTCGGACGCCAGGTAGACCACTCCCCAGGCGATGTCGTCCGGCTCGCCCATGTGGCCCAGCGGGTGCAGCGCGCCGACCTCGCGCCGGTGTTCGGCCGGGTCGCCGCCCATCGAGGCGATGTGCTGCTCCACCATCGGCGTCCAGATGAAGCCGGGATGGATCGAGTTGACCCGGATGCGGTCGGCAGCGTACAGCATCGCGTCGGTCTTGCTCATCAGCCGCACCGCGCCCTTGGACGCGTGGTAGGGCGGTGAATCCGGCGCGCCGACCAGGCCGTAGATCGACGACAGGTTGATGATGCTGCCGCCGCCGGCCGCGCGCAGCGGCGCGATCGCGTGCTTGGTGCAGAAGAACACGCCCTTCACGTTGATCGCCTGCACCCGGTCCCACTCGGCTTCGGTGATTTCGTGGGTCGGCTTGTTCGCGCCGGCGATGCCGGCGTTGTTGACCAGGACGTCCAGACGTCCAAACGCGGCGACCGTGCCGGCTATCGCCGCGGCCACCTCGGCCTCTACCGCCACGTCGGCGTGGAAATAGCGCGCGCCCTCGCCGAGTTCCGCGGCCAGCTGCTGGCCCGGTCCGTCGTGCATGTCGACCAGCGCCACTTTCGCGCCGGCTTCCAGCAGCCGGCGCGCGCAGGCGGCGCCGATGCCCACGGCGGCGCCGGTCACCAGTGCCACCTTGCCGCTCAGTCTGCCCATCGCCGTGTCTCCCGTGAAATATGGAAGCCAGCATGGGCCGGCTGCGGGTTGCCGGTGTTGACCATGGTCAAATCGCCCCGGCGGTGCCTGCGGCGGATTGGCGCGGCGTCAGGCGGAGGCTGTCCGGCGCAGCGGCGCGCAGCCGGTCTCGATGCTGTGGCGCAGCGACGCTTCGCTGTGCGAGCGGTCGATGCCGTGCGCGGTCAACCAGTGCGGGTCGAACAGGGTTTCGGCGTAGCGCTCGCCGCGATCGCACAGCAGGCTGACGATGCTGCCGCGCTGGCCTTCGGCGCGCATCGTGGCCGCCAGGGTCAGGCAGGCGACGAAGTTGGTGCCCGAGGAGCCGCCGTAGCGATGCCCGAACAGCTCGCCGAGCAGCCACGCGCCGGCGATGGAGGCTTCGTCCGGCACGCCGATCACGTGGTCCACCACCTCGAACACGAAGCCCGGCTCGACCCGCGGCCGGCCGATGCCTTCGATCAGGGTGGGGCGGCTGGCCACGGCGCTGCGGTCGTTGCTTTGCCAGCCGCACACGAAACCGCTGCCGACGGGGTCGGCGATGCACAGCCGGGTGTGCAGACGGCGATAGCGCAGGTAGCGGCCGATGGTGGCCGAGGTGCCGCCGGTGCCGGCACCGCAGACGATCCAGTGCGGCTCGGGCGAGCGCTCACGGGCGAGCTGGCCAATGATCGACTCGGCGATGTTGTTGTTGCCGCGCCAGTCGGTGGCGCGCTCGGCCAGGCCGAACTGATCCAGGTGACAGGCGCCGCGCGCCGCGTGCTCGGCGGCGCGCGCATGCACCTTGGCGGGGTCGTCCACCAGGTCGACCTCGCCGCCCAGCGCCTGCACGTCGCGGATTTTCCCCGGCGCGGTGCACGCCGGCATCACCGCGACGAAACGCAGGCCGAGCAGGCGCGCGAACCAGGCCTCGGAGATCGCGGTGCTGCCGGAGGAGGCGTCGACCACCGTCTGGTCCGGGCCGAGCCGGCCGTTGCACAACGCGTACAGGTACAGCGAGCGCGCCAGCCGGTGCTTGAGGCTGCCGCTGGGATGGCTCGCCTCGTCCTTGAAGTAGAAGTCGATGCCGTGGAAGCCGGGGAAGTTGAGTTTCAGCAGGTGCGTGTCGGCCGAGCGCGCGGCTTCCTGGGCCAGACATTCGAGTGCTTCGTGGACCCAGCGCCGCCCGGTGTGGCGCAACGGATGGATGAGCGGGACGACACTGTTCACGCGGAGCCTCGACTTGCCATGGGTGGCGAAAGAACGCGAATGCCGACAATCGGCAGGGGACATGCTCGCGGCGGCGTGCGGCCGCGGCCCTGATGCAGGTCAACCGCGATGGCGGCGACGCGGGGCGGATTGTCACAGACCGGTGCAGCGGCTGCGCCGCCGGCACCGGTTGATGCAGGTCATGGCCGGCGCCGCTTGGGCGGCGGATGCTGGGCGTTGGTTCTTTCTCATGGCCAACGCGCATGCTTGCCTGGTATCCGTGGATCGTCCTGCTGCACCTGGCCTGCGCCATCGTGTTCGTCGGTGCGGTGGCGTTCGAGGTGATCGTGGTGGAGTCGCTGCACAAGCACTTCGACATCGTCACCATGCAGCGCATCGAGCAGGCGGTGATGGCGCGGGTACGGCGCTACATGCCGGTGGTGGTAGTGCTGCTGTTCGCCAGCGGCTTCATGCTGTTCGACATCCGCTGCGACGGCTTTGCCTGCGTCGGCTCGCGCTTCGGCAACTGGCTGCTGCTCAAGGTGGTACTGGCGTTTGGCGTACTGGGCGTGTTCGTCAACGCGATGTGGGCGATGCGCCACGGGAAGATGGACGTCTGCCGGTTCAAGCACACCCACCGCATCGTGCTGGCGCTGATGGTCGGCATCGTGTTTCTGGCCAAGACCATGTTCTACTTGTAGCCTTTCACAAAGCAGGAGTCGCACCATGTCCACAGTTACCCTCCACGGCAAGCCGGTTCGCGTCGACGGCAGCTTTCCCGCGGTCGGCGCGGCCGCACCGGCGTTTTCGCTGGTGGCGGGCGACCTTTCCGACGCCGGGCTGTCGCGTTTCGCCGGCAAGCGCAAGGTGCTCAACATCTTCCCCAGCGTCGACACGCCGACCTGCGCGGCCTCGGTGCGCCACTTCAACGAGGCCGCGGGCAAGCTCGACAACACCGTGGTGCTGTGCATTTCCGCCGACCTGCCGTTTGCGCAGAAGCGGTTCTGCGGCGCGGAAGGGCTGGACCAGGTGGTCAACCTGTCGATGATGCGCGGCCGCGCATTCCTCGCCGATTACGGCGTGGCGATCGCCGACGGCCCGCTGGCCGGCCTTGCCGCCCGGGCAGTGGTGGTGCTGGACGAGCACGACAAGGTGCTGCACACCGAGCTGGTGGGCGAGATCGGCGACGAGCCGGATTACGCCGCCGCGCTGAAAGCGCTGGGCTGATCAGGACTTTCGCTTGCCTGTGAGTAGGGCGGGCACTGCCCGCCGAGGCTGGCCGCGCATCTTGTCGAAGAGCCGGCGGGCAATGCCCGCCCTACGCTGAATGCTGTAGCGCACCCTGTGCGCGATGCTCCTGGTAGACGTCGCGCAGAGGGTGCGCTCCTGCAATGGCCTTGCGCGAATCGGGGTGTGGCCGATCAGCGATGGATGCCGATCACAGGCACACCGAACGGCTTCGCTTCGGGATGCAGGCCCAGGCCGTACTTCAGGCTGCGGCCGATGCGCTGGGCGTACTCCAGCATGTGCTCGGCGTGGACCGGATCGAGTTCCTCGCCGCAGGTTTCACGCCACAGTGCCAGCCAGCGATCGAAATGCTCGGCGCGGATCGGGTGCGGGCGGTGTGCTGCCATCGGGTTGCCGCGATAGCTGCCCGCACGCAGCGCCACCGAACACCAGAACGAGGTCAGCAGGCGCTTGTGCTCGTCCCAGTCGTGCACGGCTGCATTGAACACCGGGCCGATCTCCGGATCGCGCCGCACCTTCTCGTAGAAGTGGTCGACCAGCGTGGCGATGGCGGTTTCGTTGAAGGGCTCGGCTGGGCTCATGTCGGGGCAGGGTGCACGAAACGGACGCATGACGCAGAAAAGGCGCACCCGGCCATCTCGGCCGGGCGCGCTGCCGTTGCGGCAAAGCTTACTTGCCGAGGCTCAGCGTGCCCTTCATCAGGGCGGCATGGCCGGGGAAGGTGCAGAAGAACGCGTACTGCTCGCCGGCCTTGAGCTTGGCCACGTTGATCGTGGCGGTGTCGCTCTCGCCGGCGCCGATCAGCTTGGTGTGGGCGATGATGCGGCTGTCACCGGGCTTCTCGTAGCTGTTGGCCGCGCCGGCCTTCATGCCGTCGGCGACCACGCCGGCTTCATCCGAGGCGTGCGACAGCACCCAGTTGTGGCCCATCGCGGTGACCGGCAGCTTGCCGGTGTGCTTGAGCGTGACCTTGAAGGTCTTGCAGGTACTCGGCACGGTGATGGTCTTCTTGTTGAACTGCATCGCATCGCTGCCCTCGATGGTGGTGGCGCACTCGGCAGCCATCAGCGGAGTGGAGAGCAGCCCGAGCAGGGCAACGGCAATCAGTTTGCGCATGGTGTCGCTCCTTGGGGAAGATGAGAGAACGGAAGGATTCTGCGTGGGCAGCGAGCGTGGCACACTGATCTGGATCATGGTCACGGCAGCAGTTGCCGCGGACACTGTAGTTACCGCGGCGAGGCTGCGGAAGGAGGCATGATGACGCACGTCGTCACCGACAACTGCATCAACTGCAAGCACACCGACTGCGTCGAGGTGTGCCCGGTCGATTGCTTCCACGCCGGGCCCAATTTCCTGGTGATCGATCCCGACGAATGCATCGACTGCACGTTGTGCGTGGAGGAGTGTCCGGTCGGGGCGATCTTCCCCGAGCTCGACGTACCGGCCGGGCAGGAGATCTACATGTCGATCAATGCGGAGCTGGCGAAGGAATGGCCGGTGCTGACCAGCAAGATCCCGTCGATGGAAGACGCCGACAAGTGGGACGGCGTACCGAACAAGCTGCCGCTGCTCAAGCGCTGAGTCCACCCGGCACGTCGCCCTGCTGCGGAGGAGCAAAAAGGTTTATGGTAGGCGGGCGATGCGTTGACGGGGGAACCAGAACCACCGCATCGATCCGCGCGAGCCGGTTCGACACGCAGGGCGGGAGCGTTTCGCCGCCTTGTTGCGCCACAGGCTTGCGCGCACTCATCCTGCCGGAGGAGCGACGATGAACGAGGCAGCGCAACCCTTGACCGACGACGATACCGAACTGTCACCATGGTGGCTGCGAACGGTGGCGATCGTGCTGGTGTTCGGCTTTGCCGGATTGCTGGCGATCACCTCGCTGGCCTATCGCAACGCGCCACCGATTCCCGCGCAGGTGGTCGATGCCCAGGGCACGGCCCTGTTCAGCGGTGACGACATCCGCGACGGCCAGGCGGTCTTTCTCAAATACGGCCTGATGGACAACGGCAGCATCTGGGGACATGGCGCGTACCTCGGGCCGGATTACTCCGCCGAGGCACTGCACCGGCTGGGCGTGGACACCGCGGCGGCGATCGCCGGCAAGCAGTACGGCAAGCCTCCGGGCGAGCTGGATGCGCAGCAGCAGGCCGCGGTGCGTGGGCAGACGGCGGTGGTCCTGAAGACCAACCGCTACGATGCGCAAACCGGCGTGCTGCAGCTGACCGATGCCGAAGCCGTCGCCTACCGGCAGCAGATCGGCTACTGGACGGACTATTTCAAGGACCCGACGAAAAACGGGGGACTCAAGCCGGGCCTGATCAGCGATCCGGTGGAGTTGCACCAGTTCACCGCCTTCGTGACCTGGGCGGCGTGGGCCTCGGTGGCGACGCGGCCGGGCACGGAGGCGTCGTATACCAACAACTTCCCCTACGACCCCAGCGTCGGCAACGTGGCCACCGGCAGTGCCTTGCTGTGGAGCGCGCTGAGCCTGCTGGTGCTGCTGGCCGGCATCGCGACCGTGCTGCTGGCGTTCGGCAAGTTCGACTACCTGGGCTGGATCAGCCGCGGCCACCACGTGCACCCGCAGCTGTTGCCGGGGCAGGTCGGCGCGGGCCAGCGGGCGCTGATGAAGTTCTTCGTGGTGGTGGCCTTGCTGTTCCTGATGCAGACCCTGGTCGGCGGCGGCGTGGCCCACTTCCGCGCCGACCCGGGCAGTTTCTACGGCTTCCAGCTGGAGAACATCTTTCCCAGCAACCTGCTGCGTACCTGGCATCTGCAGACGGCGATCTTCTGGATCGCCACCGCGTATGTCGCCGCCGCCCTGTTCCTCGGCCGCTCGCTGCGTGCGCCGGATGACGAGCCGCGCTGGCTCGCCGGCTGGGTGCACCTGCTGTTTGCCGCCTTCGTGGTGGTGATCGGCGGCAGCCTGCTCGGCGTCTGGGCCGGCATCGAACAGAAGCTGGGCCATCTGTGGTTCTGGTTCGGCGACCAAGGCTGGGAGTACCTGGAACTGGGCCGGTTCTGGCAGTACCTGCTGGTGGTCGGCCTGCTGGCCTGGTTCGTCATCCTGTGGATGCTGGCACGCCCGCGTGCGGTGGCCAACGAGGCGGCACGCCCGCTGGCGAAGATGTTCATGTTCGCGGCCGTCGCCATTCCGGTGTTCTACGTGCCGGCGCTGTTCTTCGGCGCGAAGACCAACTACACGGTGGTCGATACCTGGCGCTTCTGGATCATCCACCTGTGGGTGGAAGGCTTCTTCGAGTTCTTCGCCACCACGGTGGTGGCGCTGACCTTCTACCAACTGGGCCTGACCCGACGCAACGTGGCGCTGCGGGTGATCTACCTGGACGCGATCCTGTATTTCCTCGGCGGCCTGATCGGCACCGGGCACCACTGGTACTTCACCGGCCACACGAACTTCAACATGGCCTTGTCGGCCCTGTTCTCGGTGCTCGAGGTGGTGCCGTTGACCCTGCTGACGCTGGATGCCTGGGATTTCGTGCGTACCACCCGCGGCGACTGCGCCGTGTGCGGCAAGTCGGTCAGGGTGCCGCACAAGTGGACGTTCTACTTCCTGATGGCGGTGGGCTTCTGGAACTTCGTCGGCGCGGGCATGTTCGGCTTCTTCCTCAACCTGCCGATCGTCAGCTACTACGAAGTGGGCACCCAGGTCACGCCGACCCATGGCCATGCGGCACTGATGGGCGTGTTCGGCATGCTGGCGATCGCGCTGATGGTGTTCTGCCTGCGCCAGGTCAGCAGCGACGCGCGCTGGCCGGGCATCGAGAAGTACGTCAAGGTGGCCTTCTGGGGGACCAATATCGGCCTGATGCTGATGATCCTGATGAGCCTGTTCCCCAGCGGGGTGATGCAGCTGTGGGACGTGGTCGAGCACGGCTACTGGCACGCGCGCAGCGTGGAGTACATGGCCACGTCGCGTTCGCACCTGGTGGAGTGGCTGCGCCTGCCCGGCGACCTGATCTTCATCGGCTTCGGCGCGATTCCGCTGGTGATCGCCTCGGTCAAGGGCTGGCTCGGCGTGCGGGCGGACGCCCGGGCACAAGCGCGCTGAGCCGCCGCCGCACATGAAAAAGCCCGCGCCGACGATGTCGGCGCGGGCCTCGCGGATTGCGTGGGAGGCGACTACTTCGCGACGACGCGCACCATCTCCAGGCACTTGTTGGAGTAGCCCCACTCGTTGTCGTACCAGCTGACCAGCTTGACGAAGCTGTCGTCCAGCGCGATGCCGGCGTCGGCGTCGAAGATCGAGGTGCGCGCGTCGCCGCGGAAATCGGTGGCCACCACCTTCTCCTCGGTGTAGCCCAGGATGCCCTTCAGCGCGCCTTCGCTCTGCGCCTTCATCTCGGCCTTGATTTCCTCGTAGGTCGCCGGCTTCTCCAGCTCCACCGTGAGATCGACCACCGACACGTCGGAGGTCGGCACGCGGAAGCTCATGCCGGTGAGCTTCTTGTTGAGCTCGGGGATCACCACGCCGACCGCCTTGGCCGCGCCGGTGGAGGAAGGGATGATGTTCTCCAGGATGCCGCGGCCGCCGCGCCAGTCCTTGTTGCTCGGGCCGTCGACGGTCTTCTGCGTCGCGGTGGCGGCGTGCACGGTGGTCATCAGGCCGCGCTTGATGCCCCACTTGTCGTTGAGCACCTTGGCCACCGGCGCCAGGCAGTTGGTGGTGCAGCTGGCGTTGGAGATGATCGCCTCGCCCTTGTAGGTCTTGTCGTTGACGCCGTAGACGAACATCGGCGTGGCGTCCTTCGACGGCGCGGACAGGATCACCTTCTTGGCGCCGGCGTCGATGTGTTTCTGCGCCGATTCCTTGGTCAGGAACAGGCCGGTGGATTCGATCACCACTTCGGCGTTCACCTCGTTCCACTTCAGGTTGGCCGGGTCGCGCTCCTGGGTCAGGCGGATGCGCTTGCCGTTGACCACCAGGTGGTTGCCGTCGACCTCCACGTCGCCATCGAAGCGGCCGTGCACGGAGTCGTGCTTCAGCATGTAGGCCAGGTAATCGGGCTCCAGCAGGTCGTTGATCGCCACGATCTCGATGTCGTTGCCGAAGTTCTCCACGGCGGCGCGCAGCACGTTGCGACCGATGCGGCCGAAGCCGTTGATGCCGACCTTGATGGTCATGAGGGAACGTCCTCCTGAAGGATGCCGCGAGCGCGGCGGAAAGAACGCCGATTTTACCGCCATTTCCGGGTGCCTGCCTGCCCCGCGGGCCGTGGTGCGCGCCGGCGGCGGCAAAAAGCCGCAGTGCTCTGTGGCAGACTGCGGCGATCCCTCCCTTGCCGGAATGACTCGCATGAGCTTCGCCCGTCGCGCCACCACCGCCGTGCTCGCCTGCCTGCTGGTTACGCCGGCGCTGGCGTGGGGGCCGCTCGGCCACAGCGTGGTCGCCGAGCTGGCGCAGCGGCACTTGAGCCCCGCTGCGGAAGCCGAGGTCCAGCGCCTGCTGGCGCCGGAGCATACCGATTCGCTGGGCGACGTCGCCAACTGGGCCGACCAGATGCAGGACGATCCGGCCATGGCGAATCTGTGGAGGCAGACACGCAGCCAGCACTACATCAATTTCCGCGGTGGCCCCTCGTGCGACTACGTGCCGCCGCGCGATTGCCGCGACGGTCGCTGCGTGGTGGCGGCGCTGCAGTACTACGTGGGTGTGCTGGGCGACCGCAGCAAGCCGGACGCCGTGCGCCGCCAGGCGCTGAAGTTCGTGGTGCATTTCGTCGGCGACGTCCACCAGCCCTTGCATGCCGGCTATCGCGAGGACAAGGGCGGCAACACCTATCAGGTGCAGTTCGACGGCAAGGGCAGCAACCTGCACCGGGTCTGGGACTCCGGCATGCTCTACACGCGCGGGCTGGACTGGCAGCAGTATGCGCAGCGCCTGGATTCGGCGGTGCCGGTGCCGTTGCCGGCGCCGAGTGCGCCGCTGGACAACCCCTACGCGCAGTGGGCGCAGGAGTCGTGCCGGATCACCGCCGAGGCCGGCTTCTACCCCGTCGGCCACAAGATCACCCCGGGCTACGTGTCGACCTGGCTGCCTGTGGCCGACCGCCGCCTGCGCGAAGCCGGCCGTCGCCTCGCGCAAGTGCTCAACCTGGCGCTCGGCGCCGGTTCCGCTGCGCGTTGAGCGTGGACCGGCGGCGCGGCGTGACGATTCTGCTAGGCTCAGCTGATGCTCATTTCCAAAATCCGCCGCACCAAGATCGTCGCCACCCTCGGCCCGGCCACTGACGCACCGGGCGCGCTGCGCAAGCTCATCGACGAAGGCGTCGACGTCGTGCGCCTCAACCTCTCGCACGGCGCGCCCGATGATCACCGCGCCCGCGCGCGGGCGGTGCGCGAAGCGGCCGAGGCTGCGGGCCGCGAGGTCGGCGTGCTGGCCGATCTGCAGGGGCCGAAGATCCGCATCGAGACCTTCGCCGACGGCCCGGTGCAGCTGGTCGAAGGTGCCAGCTTCGTGCTCGATTGCCGCCCCGGCGTGCCGCCCGGCGACGCCACCCGCGTGGGCGTGAGCTATTACGGCTTGCCCGATGACGTGAGCGCCGGTGACGTGCTGTTGCTGGACGACGGCCTGGTGGGGCTCACCGTGCGCGAGGTGGTCGGCAGCGAAGTGCGCTGCGAGGTGCTGGTGGCCGGCAAGCTGTCCAACCGCAAGGGGCTCAACCGGCAGGGCGGCGGGCTTTCCGTCGACGCGCTGTCGGACAAGGACAAGGCGGACATCCAGCTGGCCGCCGAGATCGGCGCGGATTTCCTCGCCGTGTCCTTCGTGCGTTCGGCCGACGACATGCACCAGGCCCGCCGCCTGCTCAAGCTGGCCGGCGGGCGTGCCGCGCTGGTGGCCAAGATCGAGCGCGCCGACGCCATCCCGGTACTGGGCGAGATCATCGACGCCTCCGACGTGGTGATGGTGGCGCGCGGCGACCTGGGCGTGGAGATCGGCGATGCCGAGCTGCCCGGCCTGCAGAAGAAGATCATCCGCGAGGCAGTGCAGCGCAATCGCGCGGTGATCACCGCCACCCAGATGCTGCAGTCGATGGTGCGCTCGCCGATCCCGACCCGCGCCGAAGTGCTCGACGTGGCCAATGCCGTGATCGACGGCACCGATGCGGTGATGCTGTCGGAGGAAACCGCCGCCGGTGCGCATCCGGACAAGGCGGTGGCCGCGATGACGCGGATCTGCCTCGGCGCCGAGCGCCAGTTCGAGCCCAAGGACGACCTCTCCGCCGGCGGCCACCGGCTCGACCGCACCGACCAGGCGATCGCGCTGGCCGCGATGATGCTGGCCGGCCAGCTCGGCGTACGGGCGATCGTGGCACTGACCGAATCCGGCGCCACCGCGCAATGGCTGTCGCGCTACCGCAGCGCGGTGCCGATCTACGGCATGTCGCCGTCGGCCTCCGCACGGCGGCGCATGCAGCTGCTGCGCGACGTGCAGCCGGTGGAGTTCAGCCACGGCGAGAAGCAGAGCATGGCCGCTTCCACCCGCGCCGCGGTGCGCCTGCTGTTCGAACAGGACAGGCTGGTCCAGGGTGACAGCGTGGTGATCACCTACGGCGACCGCGTCGGCCACGTCGGCGGCACCAACACGCTGAAGCTGCTCGCGGTCGGCCCCGACGGCACCATCGACAGCCTGCGCGACCTGTGAAGCCTGAACCGGCCGCGTCGCCGCGACATCGTTGACGCTGGCGCGGCGTGCAGGCAGCTACACTGTGGCCATCGACACGTTGCCGGAGCCTGCCATGAACATCCCGTTTTCCTCCGTGTGCCGCGGCGTGCTGTTCGCGCTCGCCCTGGGCGCCGCAGCGCCGGTGCTGGCGCAGACGGTCAAGATCGACCAGCAGGACTTGTACCGCTACTGGATCCTGCTCAACACCCAGGTGCAGATGGATGCGCCCAACAGCGGCCTCAACCTGGACAAGCCCGGTTGCGTGGCGGTGACCTACACCATCGGTTCCGATGGCGTGCCGATGGACGTGCAGGTGGCCAAGGTGGAGCCGAAGAGCGACCTCGGCCCGATGGCGCGCAGCGCAGTGGCCAATTTCCGCTACGGCCCGTCGCTGAACAACAACATCCACCAGCCGGTGGCCACGTATTACATCGTGGTGTTCAACGGTCCCAAGGACCCGGCCGCGCGCGCCCAGCTGATGGCCCCGTGCAAGCTGCCCGGCTACCCGGCCTGAGCTGAGCCGGCAGTGCCTGCGGGGTGCGGCGTCGTTTCGGCCCGTCGCGGCCCGGATCTGGCCTATAATCGACGTTTTTCACCATGCCGCTTCGTTCTCGAGGCGGCGCCCACCATGGGTGGCCGGGCATCGCCCCCACCATCGCGGAGTCACCAATGAGCATTGAAGATCTCGAAAGCGTCGCCCTGGCGATGGTTGCGCCCGGCAAGGGCATCATCGCGATCGACGAGTCGACCAACACCATCCGCAAGCGCTTCGAGGCCGTCGGCATCGAGAACACCGAGGAGAACCGGCGCGCCTACCGCGAGTTGCTGCTGACCACGCCGGGCCTGTCCGAGCACATCTCCGGCGCGATCCTGTTCGACGAGACGATCCGCCAGTCCACCAAGGACGGCGTGCCGTTCACCCAGGTGATGAAGAAGAACGGCATCATCCCCGGCATCAAGGTCGACAAGGGCCCGCAGCCGCTGGCCGGTTTCCCCGGCGACGTGGTCACCGAAGGCCTCGACGGCCTGCGCGAACGCCTGCAGGAATACGCGAAGCTGGGCGCCCAGTTCGCCAAGTGGCGCGCGGTGATCAACATCTCCGAGGAAAACCCCAGCTCCACCGCGATCGAGGCGAACTGCCACGTGCTGGCTCGTTACGCCGCGTTGTGCCAGGAGGCCGGCCTGGTGCCGATGGTCGAGCCCGAAGTGATCATGGACGGCGACCACACCATCGAAGTCAGCTACGAAGTGCACGAAGCCGTGCTGCGCAGCCTGTTCAATGCGCTGTACGAGCAGAACGTGATGCTGGAAGGCACCATCCTGAAGGTCAGCATGGTCATCCCCGGCAAGGATTGCGAGGAGCAGGCCGAGATCGGTGAAGTAGCCGAGGCCACCGTGCGCGTGCTCAAGTCCACCGTGCCGGCAGCGCTGCCGGGCATCGTGTTCCTTTCCGGTGGCCAGAGCGACCAGCAGTCCACCGCACACCTCAACGCGATGAACCAGATCGGCCCGCACCCGTGGCCGCTGTCGTTCTCCTACGGCCGCGCGATGCAGCAGGCCGCGCTGCAGTTGTGGTCGAAGGACCTGAAGGGCAATGTCGCCGACGCGCAGAAGATCGTTCACGCCCGCGCCAGGGACAATGGCCTGGCGGCGCTGGGGCAGTGGAACGGCTGATTGCCTTTCAGGCGGGGAATAGGGAATAGGGAACAGGGAATCGGCAGAGAAGAAAAGGGCGCCTTGCGGCGCCCTTTTTGCGTCACGCGATGGAGTTCAGAAGCGGTACTCGGCGCTCACCGTGTAGATGCGGTTGCCGATGTCCAGGCCCTGCTTGGAGATGCTGTAGTAATCGAAGTTGGCGCCGATGCTCCAGCTCTTGTTGATGTCGTAGCCGGTGCCGACGCCGGCATACCAGCCCAGCGACTGCCTGCTGGCCTTCTCGTTGAACGAGTTGGCCGGATCGCTGGACTGCGCCGTGCCGTGCAGCTTCCACACGAAGGCGCCGCCGCGCGCGGAGATGTACCAGGCGTCGGTCGGGTTGAAGTGACCGTTGATGCCTGCGGTCCAGCCGTCACCCGAGAGTTTGGCGTAGGTGGTGCCATCGCGGCTGCTGATGCTGCCGAGGTCGGTGTAGCCCGCCTCGAAGCCGATGAACTGGGTGCGGTAGCCGGCGTTGAGAATGACGGCCGTGCCGTGTTCGCTGCCGAGGTCGTAGTTGTCCAACGTGGCGTGGTAGCTCACGCGACCGGCGCCGAGGTTGACGAAACCGCCGGTGAGATCCTTTGCCTGCACGCTGGCCGTGGCCAACGTCGCACCGGCCAGAGCGGCCAGCGTCAAGAATGAGTTTTTCATTTGAAATCCCCTGTTGTGGTGTTTCCCGATCTTTCCTGTCGCAGTCCTGCGCGTCGGGACGCAAGGCGCCAACCACGTATTTTATATGTGGCGCAGTTCGCATAAAGAAAGAGAGCGCCCTCAGGCGCCCTCTTCTTGTAGGTGAACATCCCGACGCGATGTCGGAATCAACCTCTGCGGATCAGAAGCGGTATTCGGCGCTGGCCGAGACCATGTCCGTGCTGAGGTTCACGTGGTCCTTGCTGGCGTCGAAGTAGTCGTAGTTCACGCCCACGCTGAGCTGCGGGGTGATGTTGTAGCCGATGCCTGCGCCGGCGTACCAGCTGTTGTCGTCCAGGCTCTTGCGGATCGGGTTCACGTCGTTGTTCATGCCGTGACCGGTCCAGCTGTACAGGCCCGCGCGACCGCTGAGGTACCAGTTCGGGGTCATGTCCAGCCGGGCGTTGGCGCCCACCGTCCAGCCGTGCAGCTGCGACTTGTTGTCGGCGATCACCGGGTCGCTGTTGAAGATGTTCTTGGCGTGGATGTTGCCCAGGTCGTTGTAGCCCACCTCGGCGCCCAGCGCGAAGTTCGGCGCCAGCGACCAACGGTAGCCGCCGTTCAAGGCATAGCCGGTGTCATGGCCATCGTACGGCCCATGGTTGATCGCGGTGCGGCCGATGTTGCCGTTGACGAACCAGCCGGCGTTGTCGGCGGGCGCGTTCTGCGCGAAGGCGGCGGGGACGGCCACCAGGCCGGCAGAGACGAGAGCGAGGGCGAGCAGTGTTTTCTTGGTTTTCATGGATGAGGCTCCAATGGTCAGGACAGTTGGCCCCGGATGGGGAGGGCCGTTTGTCGAATGCGCCCCGCCCAAGACGGGCGGCGACACGAAGACTTAGATGGGTGGTGCCCCGAAAGATTCAATACTCATTAGTTCAGTATTAAGCGCAGATTAAGCCGGCCGAATGCGGGCCGTGCCCAGGGCCGTGTCCGGCGCGCGACACCGCGCGACCGGATCGGCGACAATGGACGCTTTTGCACCCTCCGGAGACGCCTGATGACCACCCGCCGCGAACTCGCCAACGCCGTGCGAGCCCTTGCCATGGACGCCGTGGAAGCGGCCAAGTCCGGTCATCCGGGCATGCCGATGGGCATGGCCGACCTCGCCGAGGTGCTGTGGAACGACTTCCTGCGGTTCAATCCGGCCAATCCCAAGTGGTGCAACCGCGACCGCTTCGTGCTCTCCAATGGCCACGGCTCGATGCTGCAGTACGCGCTGCTGCACCTGAGCGGCTTCGACCTGCCGATGGAGCAGCTCAAGCGCTTCCGCCAGCTGCATTCGAAGACCGCCGGCCACCCGGAAGCCAGCGAAACGCCGGGAGTGGAGACCACCACCGGTCCGCTCGGTCAGGGCCTGGCCAATGCGGTCGGCTTCGCGCTGGCCGAGAAGGTACTGGCGGCGCATTTCAACCGTTCGGGCCACGATGTGGTCGATCACCACACCTACGTATTCCTCGGCGACGGCTGCCTGATGGAAGGCATCTCGCACGAAGCTGCCTCGCTGGCCGGCACCTGGCAGCTCGGCAAGCTGGTGGCGATCTACGACGACAACGGCATCTCGATTGACGGCGAGGTACACGGCTGGTTTACCGACGACACGCCGGCGCGCTTCGAGGCCTACGGCTGGAACGTGATCCGCGGCGTGGACGGGCACGATGCCGAGGCGATCAAACAGGCGATCGCCAAGGCCACCACGCAGCACGACAAGCCCACCCTGATCTGCGCGAAAACCGTCATCGGCTTCGGTGCGCCGCACAAGCAGGGCAAGGAGGAAAGTCACGGCGCGCCGCTGGGCAAGGACGAGATCGCCGCCGCGCGCGAGCAGCTGGGCTGGAAGTACCCACCGTTCGAGATACCGGCCGAGATCTATGCCGGCTGGGATCACAAGGCCAAGGGCGCCGCCGCGGAGCAGGCGTGGAACGATGCGTTCGCCAGGTACGCCGCCGCGCATCCGGAACTGGCCGCCGAGTTCAAGCGCCGCATGCGCGGCGAACTGCCGGCCGACTGGGCCGCGAAGTCGCAGGCGTTCATCGACAAGCTGCAGGCCGACGGTCCCGAAGTGGCCTCGCGCAAGGCTTCGCAGATGAGCATCGAAGCGTTCGCGCCGCTGCTGCCGGAGCTGATCGGCGGCTCGGCCGACCTGGCCGGCTCCAACCTGACCAAGTGGAAGGGCAGCCTCGACGCCGCCACCGGCGACAGCGCGGACGGCAAGGGCAACTACGTCTATTACGGCGTGCGCGAGTTCGGCATGACCGCGATCGCCAACGGCGTGGCGCTGCATGGCGGCTTCATCCCGTACGACGCGACGTTCCTGGTGTTCTCCGACTACGCGCGCAATGCGGTGCGCATGAGTGCGCTGATCCCGGCCCATGCGATCCACGTTTACACGCACGACTCGATCGGCCTGGGCGAGGACGGCCCGACCCATCAGCCGGTGGAGCACATGGCGAGCCTGCGCTACATCCCGAACAACCAGCTGTGGCGTCCGTGCGATGCGGTGGAATCGGCCGCGTCGTGGAAGGCGGCGATCGAGCGCAAGGGCGCGCCGTCGTGCCTGATCTTTTCGCGGCAGAACCTCAGGCACCAGCAGCGCAGCGCACAGCAGGTGGCCGACATCCTGCGCGGCGGCTACGTGCTGTCCGATCCGCTGGACACGAAGTTCCAGGCGATCCTGATCGCCACCGGTTCGGAAGTGGAACTGGCGATGGAGGCGTCGCGCGCGCTGGCGCAGCAGGGCGTGGCCGTGCGCGTGGTGTCGATGCCGTGCACCGAGGTGTTCGACGCGCAGCCGCTGGAATACCGCGAAGGCGTGCTGCCGCTGTGGTGCCGCGCCCGCGTGGCGGTGGAGGCGGCCAGCGCCGATTTCTGGCGCAAGTACGTGGGCCTGGACGGCGAAGTGGTCGGCATGACCACGTTCGGTGCCTCCGCTCCTGCGCCGCAGCTGTTCGAGCACTTCGGCTTCACCGTGGCGCATGTGATCGATGCGGTGAAGCGCGTCGTCAAATAAGGCTACTCGCGGTCGCCTCCCGGTGATCGCGGGAATGCCTGTGCGAGCGCCTCATTCGGTAGGGCGGGCACTGCCCGCCGTTCTGCCTTATCCAGCGACCGAAACAAAAGCCGGCGGGCGGTGCCCGCCCTACGGAGCGGCCGCCGGGATTTCCAGCAAGGCGGCCAGTTCGTCCGGCGTTGCCGCAATGGCGTGGGCGCCGGCCTGTTCCAGTTCCGCGCGGCCGCCGAAACCCCACAGCACGCCGAAGCCACGTACCCGGTTGGCGACGGCGCCGTCGATGTCGAAGTGGCGGTCGCCGATCATCACTGTGTCGGCCGGATCGGCGCCGAAGTCAGCCAGTGCTTCGCCGATCATCGTGGCCTTCTCGCTGTGCGCGCTGTCCGGGTGCGGGCCGTACAGGCGCAGGAACGCGTCGCCGAACGGCAGGTGGGCGAGGATCGGCGCGGCGTGGCGGTGCGGCTTGCTGGTGACCACGGCGAGCTGGTGGCCGGCGCCGCGCAGCCGCTCGATCAGCAGCTCGATGCCCGGATAGATCTCGTGCTCGCGCCAGCCGAGCGTGTTGAAGCGCTCGTGGTAGTACGCCACCGCCGCCTCGATGCGTTCGGCGTCGTGGTCCAGCAGCGGCGCGAAGCTGTGCCGCAGCGGCGGGCCGATCCAGCGGCGCAGTTCCGCATGTGCCGGCGCGGGCACGTCCAGCCGCGCCAGCGCATGCTTCACGCAGGCGGTGATGCCGTGCTCGGAATCGATCAGGGTGCCGTCGAGATCGAACAGGCAGAGCATTACTTCGCGGCTCGCGCCTTCAACGCGGTGACCGCCGGCAGTTCCTTGCCTTCGAGGAATTCCAGGAACGCGCCGCCGCCGGTGGAGATGTAGGAGACCTGGTCGGCGATGCCGTACTTGTCGACCGCGGCCAGCGTGTCGCCGCCGCCGGCGATCGAGAACGCGTTCGACGCCGCGATCGCGCGCGCCAGCGTTTCGGTGCCCTTGCCGAACGCGTCGAACTCGAACACGCCGACCGGGCCGTTCCACACCACGGTGCCGGCCTTGGCGATCAGGGCGGCGTAGAGTTCGGCGGTCTGCGGGCCGATGTCGAGGATCATCTCGTCCGCACCGACTTGGTCGACCGGCTTGATCGTGGCCGGGGCCTGCGCGGAGAACGCCGGCGCCACCACCACGTCGATCGGCATCGGCACTTCGGCGCCGCGTCGTTTGGCGTCGGCCAGCACCTTCTTCGCCGCGTCGAGCAGATCCATCTCCACCAGCGAGTTGCCGACCGAGTGTCCCATCGCGGCGATGAAGGTGTTGGCGATGCCGCCGCCGACGATGAGCTGGTCGACCTTGCCGATCAGGTTGTCCAGCAGGGTCAGCTTGGTCGACACCTTGGAGCCGGCCACGATCGCCAGCAGCGGATGCGCCGGGTGCTCCAGCGCCTTGCCCAGCGCATCCAGCTCGGCGCACAGCAACGGGCCGGCGGCGGCGACCGGGGCGTACCTGATCACGCCGTGGGTCGAGGCTTGTGCGCGATGCGCGGTGCCGAACGCGTCCATCACGAAGATGTCGCACAGCGCGGCATATTTCTTCGCCAGCGTGTCGTCGTCCTTGCCCTCGCCGACGTTCATGCGGCAGTTTTCCAGCAGCACCACCTCGCCGGCGGCCACCTCCACCCCGTTGACCAGGTAGTCGGCCACCAGCCGCACCGGCTGGTCGAGTTTGCTGCTCAGCCACAGCGCCACCGGCGCCAGCGAGGATTCGGCGTCGAACTGGCCTTCCTTGGGCCGGCCCAGGTGCGACATCACCATCACCTTCGCGCCGGCGTCGCGGGCGGCCAGGATCGTCGGGAGGGCGGCGTCGAGGCGCTGGGTCGAGGTGATCCGGCCCTGTTCGTCGATCGGCACGTTGAGATCTTCGCGGATCAGCACGCGCTGGTTGCGCAGGTCGAGGTCGCTCATGCGGATGACGGACACGGCACAACTCCGTTGGATGGTGGGGGCTAGCCAGAACCGGCTGCAACCGCCTATTGTCCGGTGGCCGCGGCAGTGATGCAAACGCGGCCTGGCGAGGCACGCCGGGCCGACGACACGCGGGCGCGCGCAACGGCTGCACTTGTGGCTAAACTGCAGGCTATCCACGCAGGGGGGGACCGCTCATGGCGACCGGCTTGGTGCTCTACAGCTACTGGCGTTCCAGTGCTGCCTATCGCGTGCGCATCGCGCTGAACCTGAAGGGCCTGGACTACGAGACGCGTCCGGTGCACCTCGTGCGCGACGGCGGCGAGCAGCACACGGCGCAATACCAGGCGCTGAACCCGCTCGAATCCGTGCCGGTGCTGTGCGACGGCGACCGTGTGCTGACCCAGTCACTGGCGATCATGGAATACCTGGACGAGATGCACCCGGAGCTGGAGACCGCGCTGCTGCCGGTCGACGCCCGCGGCCGCGCCCAGGTGCGCGCGCTGGCCATGGCGGTGTGCTGCGACATTCACCCGCTGGGCAACCTGCGCGTGCTGCAGCATCTGGAGAAGGAGTTCGGCGCCAGCGAGGAGCAGCGGGCAGCCTGGTCGCGGCACTGGATCGATGCCGGCTTCAAGGCGATCGAAGCCATGCTGGCGGAGAGCGCCGCCACCGGCCGCTACTGCCACGGCGAAACCCCGAGCATGGCCGATGCCTGCCTGATCCCGCAGGTCTACAACGCCATTCGCTGGAAACTGCCGCTCGACGACTACCCCACCATTACGCGCATCCACGCCGCCTGCAACGAGCTGGAAGCGTTTCAGCGTGCGGCGCCGGAGGCGCAACCCGACGCACCGTAAGCCGGGAATAGGGAATGGGGAATAGGGAATCGGGAATAGGGAATAGGAACTGCAAGAGCAGGAGCCGCGCTCCGCGCTTGGTTTTTCCGATTCCCGATTCCCGATTCCCTATTCCCTATTCCCGGCCCTTCAGAACCCCATCCCGTACGGGTCGTTGCCGGCCAGTTCGGCGCTGCTGTTGCCGCCTTCGGCGAGGCGGATCTTGAGGGCGAGGCCATCGCGGGAGTCGGATTTGCTGAGGGCCTCGTCCAGTTCCACGCGGCCTTCCTTGTACAGCTTGTACAGCGACTGGTCGAAGGTCTGCATGCCTTCCTGCAGACTGCGATCCATGGCGTCCTTGATCTCGTGGATCTGGCCGCGGCGAATCATGTCGCGGATCAGCGGCGTGTTCAGCAGCACCTCGGCGGCCGGGATGCGGCGGCCGTCCTTGCCGATCACCAGGCGCTGGCTGATCACCGCGCGCAGGTTCAGCGCCAGGTTCATCAGCACGTTCTTGTGCGCCGATTCGGGGAAGAAGTTGAGGATGCGCTCCAGCGTCTGGTCGGAGTTGTTGGAGTGCAGCGTGGCCAGGCACAGGTGGCCGGTCTCGGAGAAGGCAATGGCCGCCTCCATCGTGTCGGTGTCGCGGATCTCGCCGATCATGATGACGTCCGGCGCCTCGCGCATCGCGTTCTTCAGCGCCTCGTGGTAGCTGTGCGTGTCCAGCCCGACCTCGCGCTGGTTGACGATCGAGCGCTTGTGCCGGTGCAGGTATTCGATCGGGTCCTCGATGGTGAGGATGTGCCCGGGCGACTGCGAGTTGCGCTGGTCGATCATCGCCGCCAGCGTGGTCGACTTGCCCGAGCCGGTGGCGCCCACCACCAGGATCAGTCCGCGCGGCTCCATGATCAGGTCGCGGAAGATCGGCGGCAGCTGCAGCTGCTCGATCGAGGGGATCTCGCTCTTGATCGCGCGGATCACCATGCCCACTTCGCCGCGCTGCTTGAAGACGTTGATGCGGAAGCGGCCGGCTTCCTTCACCGCCAATGCCATGTTCAGTTCGAGGTTGCGCTCGAACTGCGGCACTTGGCCCTCGTCCATCAGCGAATAGGCGATCTTCTTGACCATGCCGCTCGGCAGGCCGGTATTGCCCAGCGGATAAAGCTTGCCCTCGACCTTGATGTTCACCGGGGCACCGGTGGACAGGAACATGTCCGACGCGCCCTTGTCTACCATGAGCTTGAGGAAGTAGCCGATGTCCACGTTTTACCCCTGGGTTCCCGATGTACATTGCATTGCACGATTATGCCTGCCCACAATACGCTGCAACACACCATGAGGACTGTGATGTACTTCTTTTCCCCATCGGCCGCGCTCGCGCGCCGCATGCGCGCGGCGGCCACCATGCTGGCGCTGACCCTGGCCGTGGCCGGTTGCGCCACGGCGCCGCCGCCGAATGACGCGATGAACCTGGCCCAATACCAGCTGCAGGCCGCCCGTGACGCCGGCGCGGCGGATTACGCGCCGGTCGACCTCGGTTTCGCGCAGGACAAGTTCCAGCAGGCGCAGGAGGCGATGGCGGCGCGCAAGTTTGCCGATGCCGCGAACCTCGCCGAGGAATCCGGCGCCGATGCCGAGCTGGCGCGGGTCAAGGCGCGGCTGGGCGCGGCCCGTGCCGAGATGCAGGGCAAGCTGCAGGAAAACACCCGCCTGCGCAGCGAGGGCGAGCAACTGGCCGCCCGGCAGCAGCAGATGGAACAGGCGATCCCGGCACCCGCCGCCGACTCTTCCGCGCCGTTGCCGGTGGGCGACATGCCGGCGCCTTCGGCCTCGGTGCTCTCCGCGCCGGTCGACGGCACGCCGATCCCCGGCAATGACGATCCCGCGGCCGCCAGCAGCATTCCCGGAGGCCAGCCATGAAGCGCCTTGCCCAACTGCTCGCTGGCGCAGGCCTGGCGCTGGCCCTGGTCGGTGCCGCGCAGGCACGCCAGGACGACATCGACATCAACCGCCTGCGCGGCAGCCTGGACCAGCTTGCCAACGATCCCGGCCTCGGCCATTACGCCCTGTCCGAACAGGCGCGAGCCCGCGAGGCGATCCGCGCGCTGGAGGAGGCCGGACGTGGCGACCGGCCGCATGCCTTGTACCTCGCCGAGCGCCGCGTCGACCTGGCCAAGACCGCCGCGCAGTTGCAGGACGCCCAGGTCAAGCTGAACCAGCTCGATCGCGAACACGACCAGATCCTGCTCGCCAACAGCCGCCGCGAGGCGGACATGGCCCGGCTGGAGCTGGCCCGGCAGCGCCTGCAGAACCAGTTGGCGCAGGAGGAGGCCGCGCGCCTGCAGCAGCAGGGCATCGAATATTCGCAGCAGGCCGAGCAGGCGCGGGCCGAAGCCGAGCGGGCCAAGAAGCTGGCCGCGGCACAGAGCAAGGTGGCGCGGGCGGCCCGCCGCGAGGCGGCGCTGGCGGCGCAGGCGGCCAAGGCGATGCGCGCGCAGATGGACGATGGAAACACCCCGCCACCGGCTCCCGCCGAGCAGAAAAAGCCCACCCGCAAGCACTCCGCGGGGCACTGAAACGGCGCCGGGCGGCGCTTTGCCGCAGCGCCTCCACGGGCTGCGGCCAGCCGCCGCCCAATGCCTGCAAAACACTGTTTTGACAGGTATTTAATGCACCGGCCGAAGTGTGATCCGACGCCTTGCACCGGCCAGATCGGCGGAGTAGGGTCAAAGCCCCGGGAGGCATCCAGGCCACCGGGGTCAACGACCTGAATCATGCGCCCATCCCACGTTCAGATCCCCACCTGCGTTCCGGTTGACCGGCGTGGGTCGCGGGTGTGCGCCGATTCAGCTGTCGGCGGTCCGCCAACGTGGCGGCAACCGTCCGTTCACTCGCAGGAGGTCGGATCATGTTCGAAAACCAGCAGCGCGATGATGTCGAGGCATTGATGAAGGCGGACGCGGAGTTCCGCCGGCTTTATCAGCACCATCGGGAGCTCGACAGCAAGGTGCACGACGCCGATATCGGCGTGCTTCCCATCGACGACGCCACCCTCGCCGGCATGAAGAAGGAGAAACTGCTGGCCAAGGCGCGGCTTGAACGCATGTGGGCCGACAGGGCGCACCTCATCCACTGACGCAACGGTTCGCTGGCGCGGCCCCGGGTCTTCCCTGAAACAGTCATCGGGAAGATTGCCGGGGCCGCAGCGTATCCGGCGGCTCGGTTATCATGGGGGTTCTGCGGCCACGGCTTTGCGCCGACGCCGCCACGCCAGCGACGGAGCCCCCATGACGGTTCACCAGAGTGTCCTCGAACTGATCGGACACACCCCGATGGTTCGCGCGAGGCGCCTCGATACGGGTGCGTGCGAATTGTTCCTGAAACTCGAGAGCGCCAACCCCGGCGGCTCGATCAAGGACCGCATCGGCCTGTCGATGATCGAGGGCGCCGAGAAGGACGGCCGCATCCGCCCGGGCGACATCCTGGTCGAGGGCACCGCCGGCAACACCGGCCTGGGCCTGGCCCTGGTCGCGCAGCAGAAAGGCTACCGCCTGATCCTGGTGGTGCCGGACAAGATGAGCCGCGAGAAGATCTTCAACCTCAAGGCGATGGGCGCCGAAGTGGTGCTGACCCGCTCCGACGTGGCCAAGGGACACCCCGAGTACTACCAGGACATGGCCGAGCGGATCGCCCGCGAAACGCCCGGCGCCTACTTCATCAACCAGTTCGGCAACCCCGACAACCCGGCCGCGCACATCGCCAGCACCGGGCCGGAAATCCTCGAACAGATGGGCGGCAAGGTGGATGCGGTGGTGGTCGGCTGCGGCTCGTCCGGCACGCTGAGCGGGCTGTCGAAGTTCTTCGCCGAACACTCGCCGCAGACCGAGCTGATCCTTGCCGATCCGGTCGGCTCGATCCTGGCCCAGTACATCAACGAGGGCACGCTCTCGACCAAGTCGGCGAGCTGGATGGTCGAAGGCATCGGCGAGGATTTCCTGCCCTCGATCAGCGACTTCACCCGGGTGAAGAAGGCCTACGCGATCTCCGACAAGGAGAGCTTCCTCACCGCGCGTGAGCTGCTGGCGAAGGAAGGCATCCTGGGCGGCTCGTCGACCGGCACCCTGCTTGCCGCGGCGCTGCGCTACTGCCGCGAACAGACCACGCCGAAACGCGTGGTGACCCTGGTCTGCGACACCGGCAACAAGTATCTGTCCAAGCTCTACAACGACTACTGGATGCTCGACAACGGCTTCATCGAGCGCGAGCAGCACGGCGACCTGCGCGACCTTCTGCTGCGCCCGTTCGCCCAGCGCGACACCGTGGTGGTCGGCCCCAACGAGCTGCTGATCACCGCCTACAACCGCATGAAGCTGTACGACGTGTCGCAGTTGCCGGTGATGGACGGCCGCAAGCTGGTCGGCATCGTCGACGAGTCCGACGTGCTGATGCACGTGCACGCCGACGAGACGCGCTTCCGCGACCCGGTGTCCACCGCGATGATCGCCGACCTGCACCGGCTCGACGTGCGCTCGCCGATCGAATCGCTGCTGCCGGTGTTCGAGCGCGGCCACGTGGCCATCGTGGTCGACGGCGACGATTTCCTCGGCCTGATCACCCGCATCGACCTGCTGAACTGGCTGCGCCGCAAGGTGAATTGACCCGCCGCGCCAGGCACTTTCAAAACAGCCCGGGGCGACCCGGGCCAGAACCGAAGGAAGCTTCGCCATGTGTGGAATCGTTGCCGCCGTAGCCCAACGCGATGTCGCCCCGCTGCTTATCGCCGGCCTGAAAGCGCTCGAATACCGGGGCTACGACTCCTCCGGCGTGGCCGTGCTCGACCACGGCGCGATCCGCCGCGTGCGCGCCAAGGGCAAGGTGCGCGAGATGGAGGCGCTGTACCTGGCCGACCCGCTGTCCGGCGGCACCGGCATCGCGCATACCCGCTGGGCCACCCATGGCGTGCCGAACGAGGCGAACGCGCACCCGCACATCGCCGGCCGGGTGGCGATCGTGCACAACGGCATCATCGAGAACTACGCCGGCCTGCGCGCCGAACTGCAGGCCGCCGGCCACGTGTTCACTTCGGAAACCGACACCGAGGTGATGGCCGCGCTGATCGACCGAAGCATCGGCCAGGGCCAGAACCTGCGCGAGGCGGTGCTGGCCACCGTGCGCGAGCTGGAAGGCGCCTACGCGATCGCGGTGCTCAGCAGCGACGAGCCCGATCGCGTGGTCGGCGCGCGCCGCGGCGCCCCGCTGCTGGTCGGCCTCGGCATCGGCGAGAACTTCCTCGGCTCCGACGCGCAGGCGCTGATCCAGGTCACCAACAAGATGCTGCACCTGGACGAGGACGACGTGGTGGAAATCACCCGCGACAGCGTGCAGGTGTTCGCGCTGGACGGCACGCCGGTCGAGCGCAAGGTGTACGAGAGCGAGCTTTCCACCGACGCGGTCGAGCGCGGCGAGTACCGCCACTACATGCAGAAGGAGATCTTCGAGCAGCCGCGCGCGGTGGCCGACACGCTTGAAGCGCGCATCGGCCCGCACGGCGTGCTGCCGAACATCTTCGGCATCGACAGCGAGGCGCTGCTCGCCGCCACCCGCGGCGTGCACATCATCGCCTGCGGCACCAGCTACCACGCCGGCCTCGTCGCCAAGTACTGGATCGAGGAATTCGCGCGCCTGCCGGTCGCGGTGGAGGTGGCCAGCGAGTACCGCTACCGCGAGACCGTGGTGCCGCCCGGGACGCTGTTCCTGGCGATCTCGCAGTCGGGCGAAACCGCCGACACGCTGGCCGCGATGCGCGAGTCGCGCCGACGCGGCTACCTCGGCACCCTGGTCATCTGCAACTCGCCGGAGTCGTCGCTGGTGCGCGAGGCCGACCTCAAGCTGATGACCCGCGCCGGCCCCGAGATCGGCGTGGCCTCGACCAAGGCGTTCACCACGCAGCTGGCCGGCCTGGCGCTATTGGCGCTGGAGCTGGCGCGCCGCAACGGCCTCGACGCGTCGCGCTACGCGGCGCTGTGCGAGGAGCTGCAGCGCCTGCCGCGCGCGATCGAGAACGCACTGAAGCTGGAGCCGGCGATCATCGACTTGGCCGGCGATTTCATCCATCGCCAGCACGCGCTGTTCCTCGGCCGCGGCGCGCACTACCCGGTGGCGCTGGAAGGTTCGCTCAAGCTCAAGGAAATCTCCTACATCCACGCCGAGGCCTACCCCGCCGGCGAGCTCAAGCACGGCCCGCTGGCGCTGGTCGACGAGAACATGCCGGTGGTGGCGGTGGCGCCGAACGGACCGCTGCTGGACAAGCTGAAATCCAACCTGCAGGAAGTACGCGCCCGCGGCGGTCGCCTGATCGTGTTCGCCGACGGCTCCGCCGGCATGGACGACACCGCCGGCAACGGCGTGACCCTGCGCGTGGAATCCGGCGGCAACTTCATCGCCCCCGCCGTGTTCACCGTGCCGCTGCAACTGCTCGCCTACCACGTCGCCGTGCTGCGCGGCACGGACGTGGATCAACCGCGCAACCTGGCCAAGTCGGTCACCGTGGAGTAGGGCCCGATCCGCCGGCGCTGCCCGGCGTGGCGGGTGGCGTGATCGTGGCAGCCGTGGCCGGCTTGGCCGCGACGGCTCCCGGTTGCCACACGAAGGTCGCCACGCTTTCCGCCGGCATGGTGTAGCGGAAGTCGAGCCCGCCCTGCTGCACGGAGACTTCGTGCGGCACGGTCTTGCCGTTGACCAGTATCAGCACGATCGATCCGCCGTCTGGGTTGCGGAAGGCGACGTTCTTGATGTCGTTGCCGGTGTCGGTGGACCAGATGCGCACGGCGCCGGGGTGGATGAAGCGGCTGTAATGGGCGAACGCGTAGTACTCGTCGTTGCGGCTCACCGCGCCGCTGCGCGAGTCGATCGTGACGATGCCCTTGCAGGTGTCGCAGCCGCCGAAGTGCGGGCCGTAGTTTTCGTCCAGCGCAAGGTTCCAGTACACCACGCCGCGCGCCCAGTTGCGCAGGCCGCCGAGCAGCAGGTCGCGCGCGAACCAGAGCAGTTCGCCGTGCTTGCTGGATTCCCAGTCGCCGCCGGAACACTCGGTGATGTAGGCGTCCTTGCGCGGAAAGGAGTGGTGCACGTCGCTCTGCGCGCCGGGCGTGCCGCGGTAGCAGTGCCAGGCGATGCCGTCCAGGTAGCGCGCGGCCTCGGCGTCGTAGAGCACGTCCAGCGGTTGCTGCGGTTCGTCCCAGTTGTGGTCCCAGCCGAAGATGTGCGTGGGCGGCTTGCGCCCGGCCAGCGCGGGGCCCAGGTACTGCGCGATGATGCGCGCGCGCTGCCCGGCGGAGAGCAGCATGCCGGGGTAGGTCAGCGGCACGAAGCCGGGCTCGTTCTGCAGGGTCAGCGCGAAGATCGGGATGCCGTAGCTGCGGTAGGTGTCGACGTACTTCACCAGGTACTGCGCATAGGCCGCCTCGTACTCTTCGAGCAGGCTGCCGCCGATCAGGTTGGCGCTGGTCTTCATCCACGCCGGCGCGCTCCACGGCGAGGCGATGATGCGCAGCTGCGGGTCGATCGCCAGCGTCTCCTGCACGGTGGGGATGAGGTAGGGCACGTTGGCCGCGACGTTGAAATGCTGCAGCTCGGGGTCGACCTCGCCGGCGGGCATGTCGTCCAGCGTGTACGGTTGCAGCGAGAAATCCGAGGCGCCGATGGTCAGCCGGACCATGTTGAAATCGAGCCCGGGCGGCGGGCCGAACAGTTCGAGCAGCAGCGCGTGGCGCGCCGGTGCGCTCAGCTTGTTCTGCAGCAGCCAGGCCGAGGCGTCGGTCAGTGCCGCGCCGAAGCCGACGATGGACTGGTAGGTCTTGCTGGTGTCGATGACCACGTCGGCAGGCGTCGATGTCGCGTTGCTGGCCGGCACGTCGGCCTGCCGCGCCAGCCGCAGGCGGCGATCCTGCGTGCTCAGCCACAGCTCGATGCCGGGGCCGCTCGGTTGCGCGACCGGCGCGGCGGGGAGGACGATCGGCGCTGCCGGGCGCTGCGCCACCCGCAGCGCGAGCAGCGCCAGCAGCGAGATCAGCGCGAACGACGCGATGGCGAACCAGCGCGGGACACCGCGAGCGTCATCCATGCAGCATGCCGGCCGGAGGCGTGGTCTGGGGCGGCATGGGGGAGACGCCGGTCGTCACGGCGTGCCCGGCTTGGCACAGGCGTGGATCGCCGACCAGGTGGGCAGCGTTTCCACCTCGTGCGCCGCCGCGTAGCGCAGCCCGTAGCCGGGAGCGAACAGCCAGGCCCGGTCGTGGTCGGCGCTCTGGTACGGGCAGGGCAGGCCGGGCCAGGGCATCGGCAGCGTGCCGTGGAAATCGTGCGGCCCTGCGCCACCGGCGTGGGCGAACAGCACGTCCGCCACGCCGCCGCCTTCGGTGCCCGGCAGCCACGCTGCGACGAAGGCATCGGACAGGTTGAGCAGGTCGTTGACGAACAGCGGTCGCCCGGACACGAATACCGTCACCACCGGCTTGTGCGACTTGGCCACGGCCTGCAGCACGGCGAGATCCTCCGGGTAGCGATCGCTGTGGCGCAGCGTGGCCGGCAACGTGATGTCGCCTTTCATCTCCGCGTACGGGGTTTCCCCGATCACCGCCACGATGGCGTCGAAGGGTGCAAGGTCGATGCCGGCGGCGGTCGGGCTGTAGCTGACGTTCGCGGCGCCGTCGGCGGCGCGGATGCCGGCCAGGATCGTCTCGCCGTGCGGGAAGTCGGCGTTGCCGTTGTCGTTGCCTTGCCAGCTCAGCGACCAGCCGCCGGCCTGATTCGGCAGGCTGTCGGCGCTCTTGCCGACCACCAGGATCTTCGCGCCGGCCCGCAGCGGCAGCGCGCGGTGGTTGTTCTTCAGCAGCACCAGCGACTCGCGTACCGCGCGGCGCGCCAGCTCTCGATGCTGCAGGGCGGTGGCGTCGCCGGCGCCTTGTCGCTGCGAGGGCCGCTTGCCGAACAGGCCCATGCGCAGCTTGGCGCGCACGATCCGGCTCACCGCGTCGTCGATGCGGCTGATCGGGATCTGGCCGTCCTCGACCTGCCGGGTGGTGTTGGCGATGAAGGCCTGCCAGTCGTCGGGCACCATCACCATGTCGATGCCGGCGTTGATCGCCTGCGCGCAGCTGGCGTTGTTGCAGCCGGGCAGCTGGCCGATCGCGTTCCAGTCGGATACCACGAAGCCGTCGAAGCCCATCTTCTCCTTGAGCACGCCGGTGAGCAGCGCGCGGGCGCCGGACATCTTGCCGTAGTCGATCCCGTCGGCCACGTCGTCCCAGCTGTTGTAGGACGCCATCACGCTGAGCACGCCGGCGCGCAGCGCGCCGAAGTAGCCGGCGCCGTGCACGTTGATCATGTCCTGCCGGCTGACCCGGGCCTGGCCCTCGTCGACGCCGTTCCAGGTGGCGCCGTCGCCGATGAAGTGCTTGGCGGTGGCCATCACGTGGTGATCGTCGAAGTCGCCCTGCAACCCGGTGACGTAGGCGCGCGCGTACTCGCGCACCAGCGGCGCCTCGCTGGAAAAGCTCTCGTAGGTGCGGCCCCAACGCACGTTCTGCGCCACCGCCAGGGTCGGCGCGAAGGCCCAGTCGATGCCGGTGGCGCGCACCGCCCTGGCGGTGGCCCGGCCGATCGCCTCGACCAGCGCCGGGTCGTGCGCCGCGCCCAGGCCGATGTTGTGCGGGAACAGGGTGGCGCCGAACACGTTGTTGTCGCCATGCACCGCGTCGGTGCCCCAGATCACCGGGATCTGCACCTTCGCATCGGTGGCCATCGAGGCGTCGCGATAACGGTCGGCCAGGGCGAGCCAGTCGCCGATGCCGGCGTGCTTGTTCTTCTCCGGCCAGGAACCGCCGCCGTTGAGCACCGAGCCGATGTAGTACTGCTTCACCTGCGCCGGCGTGATCGACTTGATCTCGGCCTGGGTCATCTGGCCGATCTTCTGCGCCAGCGTCATGCCGGCCACGATCGCGCGCACGCGCTGCTCCAGCGCCGGGTCGGCACCCGACGGGCCGCGTATCGACGGCCAGTCCCGGTAATGGGTCGGGCCGGGCGGGGCGTCGGCGACCGGCGCCTGATGCGCTGGCGAGGGGCCGGTATCGGCGGCGGGGGCGCTGCCGGCGCAGGCCAGCAGCAGGGGCAGGGAGAAAAACCACGGGCAGCGGATACGAACCATGGGAAAGCCTCATCGCGTGGACCATCGCCCGGCAAGATCCTCGCGCGCGCGGCGCAGGCAGGGGAACGATGTCGTCAGCGCCACTTTAGCGCGCTCGCGGAGCGCCTGATTCGATTCTGCGTCACATCACGCGCGACGGCATGGCCGCTGCCCGCATGAGCAGGCAGCGGCGTGTCGCGGACGGCTAGAAGTCCTGCTTGAAGCGGATGCCGATGGTGCGCGGCAGGCTGTAGCCGGTGTAGACCTGACCGTTCGGGTACTGCGCCACCACGCCGTGCGCGCCGCAGACGTCGACGCCGCACTCGGTGTACTTGTATTGCGCGGCGCGCTTGTCGAAGGCGTTGTTGATGTAGACGTCGGCCGACCAGCTGCCTTTCTGCACGCCGGCGGACAGGTCCAGCGTGTTGTACGCGGGCAGGTCGCCGAGCAGCGCTCGCTCGCTCAGGCGAAGGTCGGTCGTGCGCTTGCCGACGTGGACCAGCGCCGCCTGCACGAACGCATCGCTGTCACCGAGGGTGAAGCTGTAGTGCGCGATCAGGTTGCCCTTGAACTTCGGCGTGATCGGCAGCTGGGTGCCCTTGGGCGCCAGTGGCCCGGACACCACGCTGCCGTCCTGCGGATTGAGCGAGCCGGGCGGGCAGTCGGTGATCGGGCGTCCGCTGGCGTCGGTGAAGCCGCAATAGTTGGCGGTGAGTCGCGCGCGGTACAGCGCCCAGCCGGCGGTCAGCTGCAGGTTGTAGGTGGCCTGCCAGTTCAGTTGCGACTCGAGGCCTTCGATGCGCGCGGAGTTGGCGTTCTTGATTTCGGTGAGGCCGTTCGCGCCCAGGATCGGGAACTGGAAATCGTTCCAGGTTTCGCGGAACACCGCACCGTTGAAGGACACCCGGTTGTCCAGCCACGAGGTCTTCCAGCCCAGCTCCTGGTTGATCAGGAAGTCGGCGTGGTACGGCAGCAGGGTGCCGCGCCGGTTGACGCCGCCGGGGCGGAAGCCTTCCGAGCGGGTGGCGTAGATCATCTTGGTGTCGCTGATGTTCCAGGTCAGGTTGAACTTGGTGAGGTTGCCGCTCTCCTTCACCCGCTTGTCGAAGTCCAGGCACGGCGCGCCCATGAACGGCTCGGGCGACACGCAGGCGGCCTCGCCCTGGCTGGAGGAGAAGCCCGCGCCGTAGCCGAAGTAGCCGTACAGCTGGTTGCTGGTGCGGTAGTAGCGTTCGCCGACGGTGCCGGTGAGCACGTCGGGGATGAAATCCCACGACAGTTCGCCGAACAGCGCCTCGTCGCGGTCGTAACGCATCTGCCGGGTCAGCCAGATGGTGTCGTTCCAGCCGGTGACGGAGATCGCGTCGGCCAGGCCGTCGACCTGGTAGTTCTGCAGGATGTCGTGCTTCTGCTTCTGCCAGAAGGCGCCGGCGACCAGGCGCAGGCGATCGTCCGCCGGCGAGACCAGGCGCAGCTCGTGGCTGCTGTTGGTGTAGCCGTCGCGGTCGCTGATGTGCTGCGAAGGATTGACCAGCGCGCCGTTGTTGTCATAGAAGGACGCGCCGGAGCCGTACAGCGCGTCGTACCAGAAGCCGTAGTCGCTGTAGTCGGTCTGTTCCTCCTGGTTGCGCTTGAGGTGCGCGTAGGCATAGGTCAGGTCGAAGTTGCCGATCTTGCCCTGCACGGTCAGCGCACCCTGCCACCAGCGGTCGTTGACGCGCTCGGGGTAGAAGTGCGTGACCGCCAGGTCGCCCACCGCCGGGTCGCTGGCGAAGTTGCCGTGCGAGATGGTCTGCTGCCCCATCAGCATCGGCGTGATCGACCAGTTATCGTCGAGGTCGACCTTCAGCGCGGCGCGCGCGCCGCTGATGTTGGCGTCGTTGTAATTGTCCTTGGCATGGCCGACGCACTGGAACGCCGACGAGGGCGAGGTTCCGCTCGCCGTGCAGTCGGGCGCGTTGCTGATGGTGATGCCCGAGGTGGGGAAGGTGCGCGAGCCGGCCTTGTTGTCGATGTAGCCGGCGTCGTGCTCGCGCCAGCCGACCAGGCGGATCGCGGCCTTCGAGTTGATCGGCAGGTTGAGCATGCCCTCGGCCGTGTAGCCGATGCCGCCGTGCGCGAGCGTGTCCACGCCCAGGCTGTAGCCGGCCGCGTAACCGCTGGGGTCGGGCTTGTTGGTGATGATGCGCAAGGCGCCGGCCTCGGCGCTGGCGCCGTACAGCGTGCCCTGCGGGCCGGCCAGCACCTCGATGCGGGCGATGTCGTACATGTGGATGTCGAGCGGACCCTGGATCGTCGTCACCGGCTGGTCGTCGAGGTACACGCCCACGCTCGGCTGCGAGCCGGAGTGGTTGGTGTTGCCGCCGCTGGTCACGCCGCGCATGTAGATCGAGACGAAACCGGGGCCGGTGGCGATGCCGCCGCCGCCCTGCTGGAACGTCACGCTGGGCAGGTACTTCACGTAGTCGTCGAAGCTCTTCACGTGCAGCGCTTCGAGCTGGTCGGTGGCCAGCACATCCATGCTGATCGGCACCTTCTGCAGGTTCTCCGTGCGCTTCTGCGCGGTCACCGTGACCACGCCGAGCGTGGTGGTTTTCTGTTTTGCCGATGACGTGGTGTCGGGCGGCGTGGACTGCCCGGTGTCCTGCGCCACGGCGGGTGCCGCCATGGCGAGGCAGATGGCGGCTGCCAGCGGCAACCGGATCAACGTCGCCCGCCGGGCGTTCATGACCTGTCTGGACCTGCTTGTGTGCATGCGATCTCCCCTTGTCCGGTGAACGGCAAACCAACCAAACCCCCAACCTTTCAGATGAACCCTGGCACCTCGGGATAGCTGTGCAGCACCGGCCCGAGAGCGCGTTCCAGCGGTCCCAACCACGGCGCAAACCGGCGCCAGTGGTCCACGCCTTCGCGATAGATCGGTCGGCGCACCTGCTCCGAACTGGCGGTGTGCACCGGCCGCGGGTTCTCGAAGAAGCGCAGGCACGCGTCCTCGAACGGCAGGCCGCAATAATCGAGCAGGCGGCGAACCTCGCCTTCGGTGTCCGCCACCATGCGCTCGTAGAACACGCGGTGGATGCGCCCGGGCAGCACCGTGTCGAAGTGCGCCATCAGGCGGACATAGTCGCGGTAGTAGCGCCCGACATCCTCGAGGTCGTAGCTGAAACTCTGCCCGCGCGCGAAGTGCTGCTTGAACGCCGAGAAGCAGCACGCCAGCGGATGCCGGCGCGCGTCGATGATCTTTGCATTCGGCAGCATGAGGTGGATCAGGCCGACGTGCATGAAGTTGTTCGGCATCTTGTCGATGAACAGCGGTGCTGCGGTCTTGCGCTGGATGCGGGTGTGCGCGAGGTAGTGCTCGCCGAGCGCGCGCAGCGCGTCGGCGTCGAGCGCGGCCAGCGCATCGTGGTAGGGCGTCGCGCTGTCGCCCTCGCCCTGCCGGCGCAGGCTGCGGGAGATCGAGGCGACTTCGGGCAGCTCCATCGTGCCTTCGACCTGGCTGTGGCTGGACAGGATCTGCTCGATCAGGGTGGAGCCGGCGCGCGGCAGCCCGACCACGAAGATCGGATCGCGCGCCGGGCAACCCATGCCCGCGCGCGTGGCAAAGAACTCGCCGGTGTAGTGCGCGCAGGCGCGGGTCACCCGTGCGCTGGTCTCGTCCGCGCTGTAGTGCAGTTGCGCGCGGCGGATCGCGTTGCCGCGCGCGTAGTGGGCGAAGGAATCCGCGCAGGCGTCGGCGTCCTCGCGCGCCTTGCCCATGGCGAACTCCAGGTGCAGGCGATCCTCGTCCGACAGGTCGGCGCGTGCCAGCTGATCGCTCATGGTGGCGAGGTCGGCCGCGCTGAAGCGGAAGGTCTTGAGGTTGGCCAGGCTCCACCAGACTTCGCCGAAGGAGGGCAGGCGTTCCACGCTGTGCCGGTAGGCGGCGATCGCGCGGTCGCCGAAGCCGGCGGTCTTCAGCGCGTGGCCGTAGCTCATCCACAGGCGCGGGTTGTCGGGGTAGCGCTGCACCAGGTCGGCGTAGATCGCGATGGCCGGCTCGTAATCGCCGATGCGGCACAACACCACCGCCTTGAGGTTGCGGTAGGCCGGGTGCTGCGGGTCGTTCGCCAGCAGGTGTTCGATCTGCGCCAGTGCCTGCTCGGGCTGGTTGCTGCGATGCAGGACCATGGCGTAGTGCTGACGTGCGGCGTCGAAACCGGGGGCCAGTTCGAGGCAGCGTGCGAGCAGGTTCAGCGCATCCTCGTTGCGGCCCACGCGGGCGGCGACTTCGGCGAACATGCGGATCGCCGCGACGTCGGTGGGCGCCTGTTTGAGATGCTCGCGCAGCAGCGCCTCGGCCTGCGGGATGCGGCCTTCGGCGAGCGCCACAGCGGCGCCCATCAGGCGCGGGTCGTGGGTGGAATGCAGCACGTGCCGGGCGTAGGCGGCGTCGGCCGCGTCCTGCTCGCCGGCTGCCATCAGGTGGTCGCCGAGTTCGCGCCAGGCTTGCGGCAGGTCGGGTTTCAGGGCGACCGCGCGGCGCAGCGCGGCGATCGCCTCCTCGCCGCGGCCGAGCCGGCCCAGCACCACGCCCAGGTCGAGCTGCAGCGCCGCCCATGTCGGTTGCGACGGCGCCAGCGGAAGCAGGATGTCGAGCGCGGCCTGGGCATCGCCCTGGCGCAAGTGCGCGGCTGCCAGCAGTTGCAGCGCCAACGGATGCGCGCCGGCCACTTGCAGGATCTCCTCCAACTGCTCCACTGCCAGCGCGGGGTCGCGTTGCAGCAGCCGCTCCGCGTGCGCCAGCGCCTGTTCCAGCGTGCCGCTGGCCGACGCCGCGATCATGCGTCGCCTCGTCGCGGCGACGAAAACGGCCCACGCGGTGCGATGGGGCGAAGTGGCGACAGCAGTACGGCGCCTGGCATGGACGGCAGCGGCTTCTCGCAGGTTTCACCGCAATCTACAACCGAATCCGGCCGGTAGATAGGGGTGCCGGATCGTACCGGCCGGCCGGGCGTCAGTGCGGTTGCCGCCGGTTCGGCACAAGCGCTAGGCTCAGCGGGGCGCCCCTGCCGGGACGGGCGGGCGGCGCCGGCCGGGTTGTTTGCGGCCATCCAACCGGGGACAGCAATCCATGCACACCGACACCGTCGCTGAACCGCTCGACCGCGCGCACGCCTTGCCCGCGCGCTACTACGCGGGGGAGGCGATGCTGGCGATGGAGCAGCGCGCGGTGTTCGCGCGCAGCTGGCAACTGGTCGCGCAGCAGGGGCAGCTGGCCGGGCCCGGTGACCACGCGGTCGAACAGGTCGCCGGCGTGCCGTTGCTGCTGGTGCGCGGCGAGGACGGCGTGCTGCGTGCCTTCCCCAATGTCTGCCGCCACCGCGCCGGTCCGCTGGCGCTGTGCGACGGCAAGGGCGCGCGGGCGCTGCACTGCAAGTACCACGGCTGGACCTACACCCTCGACGGCCAGCTGCGCAGCGCGCCGGAAATGCAGGGCGCCGCCGATTTCCGCGTGGAGGACATCCGCCTGCCGCCGTACCGCGTGCACGAGTGGCAGGGGCTGGTGTTCGTCGCGCTGGACGAGGAGGTGCCGCCGTTCGAGCAGGTCTATGGCGGCATCGCCGAGCGCATCGCGCCGATCGACCTGGCGGCGATGCGCTACCTGCGCCGCGACACCTACGACATCGACTGCAACTGGAAGGTCTATGTCGACAACTTCCTCGAGGGTTACCACCTGCCGCACGTGCATCCGGGCCTGTCGAAGGTGCTGGACTATCGCGCCTACGACACCGAGCTGTTCGCGTGGCACTCGCTGCAGTCCTCGCCATTGCGCAACAGCACCGACATCTACGGCGACGGCGAGGCGTTCTATTACTTCGTCTACCCCAACGTGATGCTCAACATCATGCCCGGCCGGCTGCAGACCAACCGCATCCTGCCGCTGGGTCCGGATCGCTGCCGCATCGTGTTCGACTACTACTACGCGCAGGACGCCGCGGCGCAGGCGCGCATGGAGGCCGACCGCAGCTTCAGCGACGAGGTGCAGAACGAGGACATCGGCATCTGCGAAGCGGTGCAGCGCGGGCTGGCTTCCGGCGCCTACCGTCCGGGCCGGCTCAACCCGAAGCGCGAGAGCGGCGTGTGGCATTTCCAGAACCTGTTGCGCGCGGCATACGCGGGACCGGCCGGCGAGTCGGCATGAGCGCGCCGGCCGTGGCGGTGGCGGGATGGAGCAGCTAGCCGCCATGCACGATCGCCAGCGGATCGGCTTCTGGACCTGTACCGCGCTGGTGGTCGGCAACGTGATCGGCATGGGCATCTTCCTGCTGCCGTCCTCGCTGGCGCCGTACGGGTTCAACGCGCTGATCGGCTGGGGCATCACCCTGCTCGGTTGTCTCACCCTGGCGCGGGTGTTCGCGCACCTTTCCGCGGCGCTGCCGGGCGCGGACGGTCCCTACGGCTACGTGCGCGAGACGCTCGGGGACCTGCCAGCCTACATGGCGATGTGGGCCTACTGGGTTTCGCTGTGGCTGACCAATGCCGCGCTGGCCACCGGCGTGGTCGGCTACCTCACCGTGGTGGTGCCCGGCCTCGCGGAGGTGCCGTCGATGGCGTTCGCGCTGGCGCTGGTGTGGCTGTTCGTGCTGGTCAACCTGCTCGGCGTGCGCACCGGCGGCGTGGTGCAGATCGTCACCACGGCGCTGAAACTGCTGCCGATGCTGGCGATCGCCGCGCTCGGCGGCTGGGTGCTGCTCAGCTCGCCGGGCAGCTACGTGGCGCATCCGCCGACCACGCCGGTGAGCTTCGGCGGCGTGATGGCGGCCTCCACCATCGCGCTGTTCGCGATGCTCGGCATCGAATCGGCCAGCATTCCGGCCGAGCGCGTCGACGACCCCGGTCGCACGATTCCGCGCGCGACGATGGCCGGCGCGGTGGTGGTCGCGGCAATCTACCTGGTGGTCTGCGCGGTGCCGCTGCTGCTGATCCGGCAGGACGTGCTGGCCAGCGCCGGCGCGCCGTTCGCGTTGTTGATGGAACAGTTCGGCGCGGCCGGCTCCGGCCGCTGGCTGGCACTGTTCGTGGTGGTCAGCGGGCTTGGTGCGCTGAACGGATGGACCCTGCTGGCCGGCCAGCTGACCCGCACCATGGCTGCCAACGGCGTGCTGCCGTCGCTGCTCATGCGCGGCAACCGGCACGGTGCGCCGACGACCGCGCTGGTGGTCACCGGCGTGCTTGCCTCCGTGATGGTGTGGATGAGCTACAGCAGTTCGCTGGTGGCCGCGTTCACCTTCATCACGCTGCTGGTGACCGCAGCGAACCTGCCGCTGTACCTGGCCTGCGCGCTGGCGCTCGCGGTGTTGTGGCGGCGTGGTGCCGCGCCGTGCCGCGGGCGTGGCGTGCTGCTGGTCGCCGTGATCGCCACGCTGTACGTGGTCTATGCCTTCATCGGCATCGGCGGGGCGCCGTTCGTCTACGCCCTCGGCCTGATCGCGGCCGGGTTGCCCCTGTATTTCTTCATGCGACGTCGTGGCGCGACCGCGGCGACCAAGGCCTGAACCCATGCGCGACCCGCGTTACGACCTCCTGTTCACCCCGCTCAAGATCGGTCCGGTGACCGCGAAGAACCGCTTCTTCCAGGTGCCGCATTGCAACGGCATGGGCCACGCGATGCCGCTGGCGCATGCGGCGATGCGCGAGGTGAAGGCCGAGGGCGGCTGGGCGGTGGTCTCCACCGAGGAGTGCGAGATCCACCCCAGCGGCGATCTCACCCCGTACGTCGAGGCGCGGCTGTGGGACGACCGCGACATCCCCGCGCTGGCGCTGATGTGCGACAAGGTGCATGCGCACGGCGCGCTGGCCGCGCTGGAACTCACCCACAACGGACCCACCGCCTCCAACCTCTATTCGCGCGAGGTGCTGATCGCGCCGTCGCACCAGCCGACCAAGTACGGCTACCCGCACCAGGCGCGGGCGATGACGCAACACGACATCCGCGAGTACCGCCGCTGGCATCGCGAGGCGGCGATTCGTGGCCGGCGCGCGGGCATGGACATCATCTACGTCTATGCCGCGCACGACCTGTCACTGGCCATGCACTTCCTGCAGCGCCGGCGCAACCAGCGCAGCGACGAATACGGCGGCTCGCTGGAGAACCGCGTGCGGCTGCTGCGCGAAGTGCTCGAGGACACCAAGGACGCGGTCGGCGACACCTGCGCCGTCGCGCTGCGCTTCGCCACCGAGGAATTGCTGGGCCCCGGCGGCGTCGAACTGGCCGAGGCGAAGGAGATCGTGGGCATGCTGGCCGAGTTGCCCGACCTGTGGGACGTGAACCTGGCCGCCTGGTACAACGACTCGGTGCCCTCGCGCTTCGCCGCCGAAGGCGCGCAGGAGCCGTTCATCGACTTCGTCAAGCAAACCACCAGCAAGCCGGTGGTCGGCGTGGGCCGCTTCACCTCGCCGGACACCATGGTCTCGCAGCTCAAGCGCGGCGTGCTCGACATGATCGGCTGCGCGCGGCCGTCGATCGCCGACCCGTTCCTGCCGCGCAAGATCGAGGAAGGTCGCGTCGAGGACATCCGCGAATGCATCGGCTGCAACATCTGCGTCTCCGGCGACATGACGATCTCGCCGATCCGCTGCACGCAGAACCCGACCATGGGCGAGGAGTGGCGCAAGGGCTGGCATCCGGAGCGCATCGCGCCGAAGCGTTCGGCGGCGCGCGTGCTGGTGGTCGGCGCCGGCCCGGCCGGACTGGAAGCGGCGCGTGCGCTGGGCCAGCGCGGCTACGAGGTGAGCCTGGCCGAGGCGCGCAAGGAGCTCGGCGGCCGCGTCACCCGCGAATCGCGCATGCCGGGCCTGGCCGAATGGGCGCGCGTGCGCGACTGGCGCGTCGGCCAGATCCGCAAGCTGGCGAATGTGGCCGTCTATCTCGATTCCGCACTCACGGCGCAAGACGTGCTCGACTTCGGCGCCGACCACGTGGTGCTGGCCACCGGCTGCCACTGGCGCCGCGACGGCTACGGCCGCAGCCACGGCGCGGTCATCGACGGCTTCCCCGACAACCCGCGCGTGTTCACGCCCGACGACCTGATGGACGGCCGTCTGCCCGAGGGCCGCGTGGTGGTGTTCGACGACGACGGTTTCTATTACGCGGGCATCGCCGCCGAAACCTTGCGCCTGCGCGGTTGCGAGGTGACGTATCTGACGCCGGAAGACAGCGTCGCGCCGTGGAGCCAGCACACGCTGGACTACCGGCATATCCGCAAACGGATGGCCAAACTCGGCATCGAGGCGATCGTGTCGCACGACATCGTCGACTACGCCGGCTGCACGCTCAGCGTCGAAAACGTGTGGGACCACCAGTGCCGCGACCTGGCCTGCGACGCCATCGTCACCGTGACCGCCCGCCTGCCGGACGATGCGCTGTACCAGCAACTGCTGGAACGCGAAGCGGAATGGCCCGCCGCCGGGCTGCACTCGCTGCGCTGCATCGGCGACGCCGAGGCCCCCGGCCTGATTGCCCATGCGGTCTACGCCGGCCACCGCTACGCGCGCGAACTTGAAGAACCTGTTGCCGCCGGCGTCCCGTTCAAGCGGCACTTCCACGTCGCAGAGACATAGGGGCGCACTTTGTGCGCGTTGCCTTTGCGCACGTGACGAGGAGCATCGCGCACAAGGTGCGCTCTTGCAGAGTCCTGGGTGCCCTCACGCCCGGCCGTAAACGTCGTCGTAGCGCACGATGTCGTCTTCGCCGAGATAACTGCCGGATTGCACCTCGATCAGTTCCAGCGTCACCTTGCCCGGATTGCGCAGACGGTGCTTGCTGCCCAGCGGAATGTAGGTGCTCTGGTTTTCGCCGAGCAGGAACACCTTGTCGTCGCAGGTGACTTCGGCAGTGCCGGAGACCACGATCCAGTGTTCGGCGCGATGGTGGTGCTTCTGCAGGCTCAGCGAGGCGCCGGGCTTGACCTGGATGCGCTTGACCTGGAAGCGCTCGCCCGCCTCCAGCGAGTCGTAATTGCCCCACGGGCGATGCACCACGCGATGCAGCGAATGCTCGCTGCGGCCGGCGGCCTTGAGCTGTTCGACGATCTTCTTCACGTCCTGTGCGGCGTCACGGTGCGCCACCAGGGTGGCGTCCGGCGTGGTCACCACGATCAGGTCGTCGACACCGACGGTGGCAAGCAAGTGGCGATCGTGCGAGCGGAGCAGCGAGTTGCGCGTGTCCACGGTCAGCGTGTCGCCCTCGCGCAGGTTGCCCGCGGCGTCCTTGTCGCCGGTGAGCCACAGCGCCGACCACGAGCCGATGTCGCTCCATCCGCAGCTGACCGGTACCACGGCGGCGCGCGCGGTCTTTTCCATCACCGCGTAGTCGATCGAATTGTCCGGCACCTGTGCGAACGCGTCGCGATCGATGCGCACGAAGTCGAGATCGGCCGTGGCCTTGGCATGTGCTGCGCGCACGGCCTCCAGCATCGCCGGCGCGTGTGCGGCCAGCTCCTCCAGATAGCGTGACGCCCTGAACAGGAACATGCCCGAGTTCCAGTCGTAGCCGCCGTCGGCGAGGTAGGACTCCGCCTTGGCGAGACTGGGCTTTTCGACGAACTGCCCGACGCGGAAACCATGCCCGTCGATCGCCTCGGCACGGCGGATGTAGCCGAAGCCGGTCTCCGGGCGATCCGGGCGGATGCCGAACGTGGCCAGCCAGCCGTCCTTCGCCAATGGCATTGCCTGCGCCACCGCCGCGGTGAATGCGGTAGTGTCGCCGATCAGGTGATCGGCCGGCAGCACCAGCAGCAATGCGTCGGGATCGTGCTGCAGTGCCTGCAGCGCGCCCAGCGCGATCGCCGGCGCGGTGTTCCGTGCCAGCGGTTCCAGCACGATCGTGGCGCCTTCGATGCCTGCTTCCAGCAACTGGTCGGCGGCGAGAAAGCGATGATCCTCGCTGGCCACCACGATCGGCGCGGCCACCTCCGGCAGCGCGCGGGTGCGCGCGACGGTCTGCTGGAACAACGTGCCCTTGCCGGCCAGTTCGAGGAACTGCTTGGGCAGGTTCTTCCGCGATACCGGCCACAACCGGGTGCCGCTGCCGCCGCTGAGGATCAGGGGAATCAACATGAGTTCGACGTTCCTGGCCGGATGTTACGTGTAGGAGCGCACCCTGTGCGCGATGTATCTTCATCACGTCACGAAAAGCGTCGCGCACAGGATGCGCTCCTACGCAGGGAGAGCTGTGCGGATTGCTCATTATGCCGCAACGTTCCCGCCGCGTAGGGCGGACACTGCCCGCCGGCAGGCCTTCGCGGGCCTGCGCGAAAGCGGCGGACAATGTCCGCCCTACGCGACAACGCGCGACAGCAATCGGATTACGGCGACCGGGGACCGTCGAACTTGCTGCCGAGCTGATCCATCACCCGGAGCATGCCGTCGCGCCAGTCTGGCAGCGGCGAGGCAAACCGCCGCTGAAAATCGGTGTTGTCCAGCAACGACCACGCCGGACGCACCGCCGGCGTCGGGTAGTCGGTGGTGGCGATCGCCACCACATGCGGCGGATTTGGAAGCAGCCCGCGTACTCGCGCTGCGTCGAAGATTGCACTGGCGAAACCGTGCCATGTCGTCGCGCCGCCGGCGACCAGATGATGCGTGCCGATGAGCGATTCACGTGCCGCGCGATCCGACGTCATCCAGCGATCCAGCGCGGCGAGCGTGCCGTCGACGATCAGCCCGGTATCGGTCGGTGCGCCGTGCTGGTCGGCAACCACGCGCAGCTCGTCGCGCTCGGCTCCGAGGCGCAGCATGGTGCGCAGGAAATTGTGCCCGTGCGCCGCGTAGACCCACGCGGTGCGGAAGATGAAATGGTCAGCACCGCTTTCCTGCAACGCCCGTTCGCCCACCAGCTTGCTGCGGCCGTAGGCGCCGAGCGGACCGGTTGGCGCGTCGACGGCGTAGGGTTGCGACTGGTGGCCGTCGAACACGTAGTCGGTGGAGTAGTGGATCACCAGCGCACCATGCGCTGCCGCCCAGCTGCCGAGCACGCCGACCGCCTCGCCGTTGACGCGAGTGGCCAGCGCTTCTTCCTGTTCGGCACGATCCACCGCGGTATAGGCGGCGGCGTTGACGATGACGTCAGGGCGCAGGTGATCGAGCACGGCGGGGAGCGATGCGGGGTCCGACAGGTCGGCGATCTTGCCGAGGCCGCCGGTCGTCAACACGCCATCACGGCATGCCGCGGCCAGCTCGCCGCGCGCGGCCAAACCGCCTTGATCGAGGAACGTACGGCCCAACTGGCCATTGGCGCCGAGCAGCAGAATCTTCATGACACGTAGACCGGCAACCGCTCCGGCGGCACATCGGCAAGCAGCGGCGTCTTGCCGTCCTTGTCCGACAGCAAGGGCGCGCTGACCGGCCAGTCGATGGCCAGCGCCGCATCGTTCCAGCGGATGCCGGCGTCGGCCTTCGGGTCGTACAGCGCGGTGCACTGATAGGTGAAGGTGGCGAAGTCGGAGACCACGCAGAAGCCGTGCGCGAAACCTTCCGGTATCCAGAAGTGGCGGTGGTTGTCGGCGGTGAGCATCACGCCGACCGATTGTCCGAACGTGGGCGAGCCGCGGCGGATGTCCACCGCCACGTCGTAGACCTCGCCCTCGAGCACGCTGACCAGCTTGCCCTGCGGATTCGGCCACTGGTAGTGCAGGCCGCGCAGCACGCCGCGGGCCGAGCGCGAGACGTTGGATTGCACGAAGCGGTGGTCGACGCCGGCCGCGCGGTACTTCGCTTCGTTGTAGCTTTCGTAGAAGAAGCCGCGGGCATCGCCGAACACCTGTGGTTCGAGGATCAGCACGCCCGGCAGAGCGGTTTCGATCACCTTCATCGTGCGAGTCCCTGCGTGGTCAGCTGTTGCAGATATTGTCCATAACCGGTCTTGGCCAATGGCGCGGCCAGTGCGAGCAACTGCTCGGCATTGATCCAGCCGTTGAGATAGGCGATCTCCTCCGGGCAGCACACCTTCAGACCCTGTCGATTCTCGATCGTTTGGATGTAGTTGCCCGCCTCCATCAGCGACTCGTGCGTGCCGGTGTCCAGCCAGGCGAAGCCGCGGCCCAGCTGTTCCAGATGCAGTGAGCCATCGTCGAGGTAGCAGCGGTTGAGATCGGTGATCTCCAGCTCGCCGCGCGGCGATGGTTTCAGCGCGGCGGCGTAATCGCACACCCGCGCGTCGTAGAAATACAGGCCAGTCACGGCATGGTGCGACTTCGGTGCAGTCGGCTTTTCCTCCAAACCGATGACCTTGCCGGTGGCGTCGAACTCGGCCACGCCGTAGCGCTCCGGGTCCTTCACCCAGTAGCCGAACACGGTGGCGCCGTGCTCGCGCGTGGCGGCGCGCTTGAGTCGCTCGGTAAAGCCGTGGCCATAGAAGATGTTGTCGCCCAGCACCAGGCAGCTCGGCTTGCCGTCGATGAAGTCGCGGCCGATGGTGAACGCCTGCGCCAGCCCGTCGGGCGAGGGCTGCACTGCGTAGCGGATGTCGATGCCCCACTGCGAACCATCACCGAGTAGCCGCTGGAACATGTCCTGCTCGTGCGGCGTATTGATCACCAATACCTCGCGGATGCCGGCCAGCATCAACGTCGCCAGCGGGTAGTAGATCATCGGCTTGTCGTACACCGGCAGCAGCTGCTTGCTGATCGCGCGGGTGATCGGGTGCAGCCGGGTGCCCGAGCCCCCGGCGAGGATGATGCCTTTCTGCGTTGTGCTCATGCGCCGAGTCGCTCCATGCGGTAGCTGCCGTCGAGTACGCGCTGTACCCATGGCTGATGCGAGAGATACCAGTCGACCGTCTGCGCGATGCCGCTTTCGAAGGTCTGCGAGGGCCTCCAGCCCAGCTCGGCCTGCAGCTTGCTGGAATCGATCGCGTAGCGGCGGTCGTGGCCGGGGCGATCCTTGACGAAGGTAATCAGGGACTCGCGCGCACGACCGTCGGCCAGTGGCCGGCGTGCGTCGAGCAGGGCGCAGATCGCCTTCACCACGGTGATGTTCTCGCGTTCGGCATTGCCGCCCACGTTGTAGGTTTCGCCCACCCGACCGGCTTCCAGCACACGGCGGATCGCGCTGCAGTGGTCGCCCACGAACAGCCAATCGCGGATGTTCAAGCCGTCGCCGTAGACCGGCAGCGATTCGCCGGCCAGCGCCTTTGCGATCACCAGCGGGATCAGCTTTTCCGGGAATTGGTACGGCCCGTAATTGTTCGAGCAGTTGGTGGTGAGCACCGGCAGGCCGTAGGTGTGGTGGAACGCACGCACCAGGTGGTCGGAGCCGGCCTTCGACGCGGAGTACGGCGAATTCGGCGCGTACGGCGTGGTCTCGGTGAACTTGCCCTCGGCACCGAGCGAGCCGTACACCTCGTCGGTGGACACGTGCAGGAAGCGGAAGCCCTCGCGGGCAGCACCATCGAGACCGCGCCAGTAGTCGCGGGCGCATTCCAACAGACCCAGCGTGCCCACCACGTTGGTCTGTACGAAGTCAGCCGGGCCGTCGATGGAGCGGTCCACGTGCGACTCGGCGGCGAAATTCACGATGGCTTCGGGCTTGTGCTCGTTCAGCAGCCGCGCCACCAAGGTACGGTCGCCGATGTCGCCGTGTGCGAAAACGTGACGCGCATCACCTTGCAGCGAGGCCAGCGTGTCGAGGTTGCCGGCGTAAGTAAGCTTGTCCAGGTTGACCACCTGCAGGCCGTCGGCCACTGCCTGCAGCACGAAATTTGCACCGATGAAGCCGGCGCCGCCGGTGACTAGCAGCGTTCTCATGAATCACTCATTCCTTGGGTGAGGAGGCGCCTATTGTGCCATGAAGTCCGCGCAAGCCGGCACGCAGCGCAGCAACAGACCGATCGGGAAGCAGTCAACGTTAAGGCAAAGCATGACGGCACAGGTACAATACGCGACCCCTCACGCGGCGCAGGCATTGACCGACGCTGCCCTGCTAGCGATGCCTGTTATGCCCAAAAATAAGCCTGTCACCCCTCATGGACTCGGAACGCGCGCAATCCACGCCGGCCAGCACCCCGACCCGTCGACCGGTGCCATCATGACGCCGATCTACGCCACCTCGACCTACGTGCAGGAGAGTCCCGGCAAGCACAAGGGCTACGAGTACTCGCGCACGCAGAATCCTACGCGGATGGCTTACGAACGCTGCGTGGCAGACCTTGAAGGCGGCGTGGCCGGTTTCGCGTTCGCCTCCGGCCTGGCGGCGGCGGCGACCGTGCTGGACCTGCTCGACTCCGGCAGCCACGTGATCGCGATGGATGACCTGTACGGCGGCACCTACCGCCTGTTCGAGCGGGTGCGCCGGCGTTCGGCCGGGCTGGACTTCAGCTTCGTCGACCTGAACGACACGGCGGCACTGAAAGCGGCGCTGAAGCCGAACACGCGGATGATCTGGGCGGAGACGCCGACCAACCCGATGCTGAAGCTGGTCGACCTGGCCAAGGTCGCCGCGTTCGCGAAGAAGCACGGCCTGATCCTGGTGGTCGACAACACCTTCTGCTCGCCGATGGTGCAGCGGCCGCTGGAATACGGCGCGGACCTGGTGCTGCATTCGGCCACCAAGTACATCAACGGCCACTCCGACATGGTTGGCGGCATTGTCGTGGCCGGCAGCAAGGAACTGGCCACCCAGATGGCCTTCCTGCAGAACTCGGTCGGCGCAGTGGCTGGCCCGTTCGATGCCTTCCTCGCCATGCGCGGCCTGAAGACCCTGCACCTGCGCATGCAGGCGCACTGCGCCAGCGCGCTGGAACTGGCCAAGTGGCTGGAGAAACACCCGGCGATCGAGCGGGTAATCTACCCCGGCCTCAAGAGCCACCCCCAACACGCACTGGCCAAGCGCCAGATGCGCGGCTTCGGCGGCATCATCACGATCGAGGTGAAGGGCGGTCTGAAAAAGGCCCGCCGCATGCTGGAACGCTGCGAATTGTTCTCGCTGGCCGAATCGCTCGGCGGCGTCGAGAGCCTGATCGAGCATCCGGCCATCATGACGCATGCCTCGGTGCCGGCAGCCAACCGCAAGCGGCTGGGCATCAGCGATGGGCTGGTGCGGCTGTCGGTCGGGGTGGAGGATGTTGTCGATCTACGCACAGAACTGGAGGGCGCGTTGTAATGAATTCAGCGCCGCAATTGGGGCGTAGTGACGCCACTGCGCTGCAGGAACACCGCCGCTGGGAGAGCCCGTTCGCTGCGCTGATCCGGAACAAATCATTGACATGGGAATTGGCCAAACGAGAAGTATTGGGTCGCTATCGTGGAGCTAGCTTCGGCATGGCTTGGTCGGTCATCAGTCCGTTCCTGATGCTTGCTGTTTACGCGTTCGCGTTTGGCACGGTAATGAAGAGCCGCTGGCCACAACAATCTGGTGGCGATCACGCATATGCAGTGATCCTGTTTGTTGGCTTGATCGTGCATGGATTTCTGGCTGAGTGTCTTACCCGCGCGCCAACTTTGATCGTAGGCAATACGAATTTTGTCAAACGCGTCGTATTCCCGATCGATATACTGCCTTGGCCAATGATGTTTTCGGTACTGTTCCATGCTCTGATAAACGCAGTCGTGTTGGCGGTGCTGATCCTGGTGCTGGAGCATCAGTTACACCTGACCATGTTGCTGCTGCCCCTGATCTTTGTTCCATTGATATTACTTGCCATGGGGTTATCCTGGTTTCTAGCCTCGTTGGGAGTCTATATTCGAGATATCAATCAGGTCATGCCGGTGGTAGCAACAGCCTTGTTATTTCTGTCTTCGGCGATCATTCCGGTCAGTGTCCTGCCGCCGAGCCTTCAGACAGTATTCCATCTCAATCCGCTGACCTTTTTCATTGATCAGGCGCGTGTAGTGGTACTGGCTGGCGGCTGGCCGAATTGGGGCGTGCTGTCATTGGCGACGATGGGTGGGTTTCTGGTCGCTTGGCTTGGACACGCCTGGTTCATGGTGACGCAGCGGGGTTTTGCTGATGTCCTCTGAGCCAATCATTGAAGTGCGTAACATGGGGAAGGCTTATCCAGTCTTTGATAAGCCACATCATCGATTGATACAAATGCTGTCAGGTGGAAATCGGCGTTGGTACCATGAGTTTAATGCGTTGCGTGGTGTCAGCTTCAATGTTCATCGTGGCGAGACCATCGGCATCGTCGGTCGCAACGGCTCAGGCAAGTCCACCTTGCTGCAAATTATCTGTGGCACCCTAGCTCCGTCGACTGGCGAAGTTCATGTTCGTGGGCGCATCGCTGCTCTGCTCGAACTTGGTGCCGGTTTCAACCCCGAATTCACTGGACGCGAAAATGTCTATTTGAATGGTTCAGTGCTAGGCCTTACTCGAAGAGAAATTGACGGGCGTTTTGCCGAGATTGCGTCATTTGCTGACATCGGAGAGTTCATCGAACAGCCAGTCAAGAATTATTCCAGCGGGATGTACGTTCGCCTGGCGTTCGCCGTAGCGATCAATGTTACGCCGGATATCCTGATTATTGATGAGGCGCTTTCGGTTGGCGACGAAGCATTTCAGCGGAAGTGCTTCGCACGTATCGAAGAATTGAAGTCTGGTGGATGCACCATATTATTTGTATCACATGCGGCCGCGAGCGTGATCCAGTTGTGCGATCGTGCAATTTTCCTGGACGGTGGAGAGAAGCTTTTCTCAGGGCCGCCCAAGGACGTTATTGCGGCCTACCAACGGCTACTATATGCGCCATCTGAGCAGCGGGACTCGATGCGCAAAGAACTGCTGGCGAAGCAGGACTGTGAAGGAGACGATTATTCTCGGGAGTCAGCAGCTTGCAAAGATGGAAATGGTCGAGAAGACGCATTTAATTTGATGGTTACAGCATCTGATCTTTCAGAAGTGGAGCGCTACGATCCGGGTCTTCAGTCCGAAAGTACATTGGAGTTTGCCAGTCGCGGAGCGATTATCGATGGACCGCATGTCGTTAATACGTCAGATAGAAAGGTCAATGTCCTTGTCCCGGGCAACGAATATATATACAAATACTCAGTTGATTTTACCATGGCATCCACAAATGTTAGTTTCGGCATGATGATAAAATCGATTACTGGTGTGGAACTGTTTGGTATGTCTTCGCACGCGGACGGGCGCTCCATTCCTTATGTAAGTGCGGGTCAAAGATTTGATGTGGAATTTCGTTTTTGTTCAAAGTTTCTGCCAGGCACCTATTTTATCAACGCAGGATGCATGGGGTGTTCGCAGGATGGTGAGGCAAGTTTTCTGCATCGGATCATTGATGCCGTGCTTTTTAGAGTGGAAATGAAAGCTACCGATCGTAGCAAAGCGGGGTTCTACGACCTGTCGGCGGAACCATCATGTCACATTACGGCAAGGGCTGAAGCATAGAATCATTTGCATTATACGGAGGCCTGTTCAGTACTGGAATCTTCAATACATTCGCCGTGGACGGCCATCTCGGACGCTTTGTAGTTTGAGTTCAATGAGATCTAGGTCATGAGTAAAAATAAACCCGGCGTGGCCATTTTGGTGATCGGCGCGCCGCGCAGCGGCACATCTGCCGTGAGCAACGTGCTCTCTGAATTGGGCGTTGATTTTGGCGATCGGGAGAGGTTTGTCGATCCCGAGATTCATCGACACAACCCGATCTTCTTCGAGCTGCAGAGTCTGAACCATCTTAATGACGCCATCTTGGCGGAACTTGGTTTCAAGTATGCGGATTTCGACTACTTCCCAGACCTTGCACAACCGGATGCGAACGAGCTTCGGCCATTAGTTTTACGTGCGCAGAGGTTGATCGAGGAGGAGTTTAGCCGCCGATTGTTAATCGGAATGAAGGATCCACGTTTTACGTTCACTTTGCCTGTGTGGGAAGCGGCCTTGGGTGAGATGAACTATCGAGTCAAGTACATACTTATGGATCGTGCCGTTGCAGACGTTATAGACTCCAATGAGCATGTCAATCGATATGGCATAGGGCACAACCGGAGGATTGCACGGATTTCGTTTGAGTTGGCAGCCGCCCGCCTGGAAGGTAAAGAACATTTGATTGTCAGCTATGACCGATTGATTGAATCACCTGCCGATGAAGCGCATCGCATTGGCAGCTGGTTGGGCGTGGCCGATGTTGGTTCGTCCGCGGATGCTGCCGAGGTCATACATAAGAGCTTGCGTCATCAGCATACGCCAAGGTCGGTACAGACGCCGAATGATCGAACAAACGAGAGCATTGAAGAAGGGGCTGACCGATATCGGTCTTTTCGCGCGTTGCTGGAACAAAACGGCATACTCGATTTGATCAGTTCTCGTCGCGACCAAGTCCGCGCTTTGGAGGCGCGGGCCGCGTTTGCTGAAAGCCGTATGCAGGCGGACTCCGCTCTGCAGAGCGAAATTGCTTCGCTGGCTGGAAAAATCGAAGTTCAGACGGAGGCCTTGGCGCTGTTGACCGGAAATTTGAGTCGACAAGATCAGCTGCAGCAGGCGTTGGTGGCCAAGTCAGTGGCTCATGACGAGCTTGTGCATCAGCGCGATGACCTACAGCAGGCGCTGGTGGGCAGGTCAACGGCACATGACGAACTTGCGCATCAACGCGACGACTTGCAGCAAGCGCTGGCTGCCAAGTCAACAGCTCATGACGAACTGTTGCGTCAGCAAGACGACCTGCAGCAGGCGCTGATGGCCAAGTCAACAGCTTACGACGAACTGTTGCGTCAGCAAGACAACCTGCAGAAGGCACTGATGGCCAAGTCAACCGCGCATGAAGAGCTTGTGCATCAGCGCGACGAGTTGCAGCAAGCGCTGGCTGCCAAGTCAACAGCTCACGACGAACTGTTGCGTCAGCAAGACAACCTGCAGCAGGCACTGATGGCCAAGTCAACCGCGCATGAAGAGCTTGCGCAGCAACGCGATGACTTGCAACAGACGCTTGAGCGCAAATCGGCGGCGAACGATGCGCTCTTGCGCCAATACGATGATTTGTTGCAGGAGCAAAACTTGGTAGCAGCAAGTGTCGCTCAGTTAAACAACGTGCTGGCGGCACAGCAAGACAAGGCAAAACAGTCGGCGGCGATGATCATTCAGTTACAGTATGATGTAGCCGATCGCGAGGCGCGGCTAGCAACGGTGGAAGTGCTTTGTCGCAGTCGCCGGTGGCTGTTGAAACGGGCTTGGCAAGCGAGTTTGCATCGAACTCATAAGCCCGACTCTGATTTTTGATCTGTTTCAGCTTACCTGTCACCCTCTGTCATCGTCTTTACAAACATCCACGGGCCGGATCATGTGCGTTCAAGTGCTTTCGTGGTACTTGACTGTGTTGCGGTCGGGATGGCTGACAATATGTGAGTGCGACTATATTAGCAATTGGCTCACTACGTTTTCGCTGAACCCGCTGTCACTTCTTTTGTGATAGAGGTGCAATCGCATGATTTCATACTGACCAAGACAGGTATCGGCGCATCGTACGATGAATGACACTGCACTAGCCAATGAATTCCCGCAGTCGGCAACGCAGGCGCCTCGGGCGTTGCGTACGACTCAAACAATGATCTACCCACTGCAATATTTACGAGCGATAGCTGCGTTCTGTGTGGTTTTATGCCACGCATCGTATTACGTACTTCAAGCACGCGGCGACGGTAGAATGTGGGAGATATTCGCTCGGGCAGGAACGCTGGGCGTATTTCTGTTCTTTGCAATATCTGGTTATCTGATGGCGCATTTGGCTGAAAATGCGTCGAGTATGCGTTTTCTGGCTCACCGATTGATCCGCATCTACCCGATTTATTGGTTATGTGTATTGGGCGTCGTTGTGGTCAGTTTCACATTCGGCCATTTGATCAGGCCTGATCCGCTGGCGCTCATGCTTGTTCCCGGCGCTACTCAGTCCTACATATTAGGCGTCGAATGGACGCTACCGTTCGAGCTGACATTTTATCTGATCGTATTCCTCGTCATTGTGACGGGGTTACGTCGAGCTTTGCCTGCGATTGCGATAGCCTGGGTGTTTCTTATTGAGCTTCTGCTTGTTGCGCGGCCGGATCTGCAACAAGGACAGTTTCCACTGCTACTGAATTTGCCGCTGTCGCAATACAGCATTCCGTTTGCGGCGGGGCTGTTGATTCCACTAGCAATCAAAAGGCGATGGATCGGTCCGGCGACTCCCCTGATTGCTCTTGCCATGCTGGTCACCAGTGAAGCCGCTTCAAGCGTCGGCATGGCGGTATCTTCTGGACTTATGGGTTTTGGCTGCGTGCTGCTCGTCGCTAGCGCAGTACAGTCCGGTATTTCTAGTACGAAGCCACCCAATCGACCGATGCTGGCTCTGGGTGATTGGAGTTATGCCCTCTACCTGTGCCACGTTCCTGTTATTCGGGCCTTGTGCTGGATAGCGCCCAGTTCGGTCATGTCCATGCAACTTTGGTTTGCAGCGCTGGGCGCGCCTATTTTTGTGGCGATCTTGCTGGGCAAGGCGGATCTAGCAATGTACCGGTGGTTTAAATCTCACGTCGATGGATGCCGCCCGATGGTGCGAACGGCGCTTGGTCTGGTTTTCATTGTGTCCATACTGAGCGTCAGTGCCTACAGTTATGCCCAGCTCATCCGGGCTAAACGTCTAAATGCTGCTACCGCCCCGTTGGCAGCTAAGATTGACGCTGCAATGGACGCTAATGAAACAAAATTGGCGTTTGCGGCGCGCAGCGTAGGGTTACACGATGACCCTACCTTGGTCGGCCACTTTGATGGTGTTTATGGTCAGCCAACCGAGGTCCGCGTTCAGGGGTGGGCGGCGGACAGCACCATCAGTAAGCGATCGGTAAGGGTGCTGGTGTTTCACTGTGGTCATTATCTTGGTGTTGTATCGCCGCAAGATAGTCGCTCGGATGTTACCGCGGCCTTGAGAAACGGCAGCAGTCACCAAGGGTTCAACCTCAACGTTCCGATGCCAACGAAATGTGCATCGAGCAGAGTGGATGGATTGATCATGACGGACAGCGGTAGCTTCGCAATAATTGAGGGTCAAATGCGGTAGTGAACTCGTGGACTCGGTTACGGCCAGGTTTGTAGAGTGCGTACGTTGTTTCGATATCTCAGTTGTTGAGATGGGATGATTGGCTGTGAAGATTAGACAAATTCTTTGTTCTGGTTTACCGGAATTATAAATCTACGGATTCGAATGATTCGCTTGAGTCCAAATTAGTCGTTACTGAGTGAGGTGATGTGAGATGGACATCGACATTGAGAAATGGCAGCGCGATGGTTTTTACGTGCTACCGAAGTTTTATAGTCACCAAGAAATCGATAAAGTCGTTGAGGCACAGGATGCTGTTTGGACGCAGTCGCATTCGCGTGTCGTTGTCGATGATAATCGGACGGGTGAAAGGAAAGCGCTCGCTGATGTGGAAAATAGGGACAAGGGGAATCACTGGTTCAAGGTGAATGATCTCTATCTAGAATTAGCGGTGGTTCGCCATATTGGTCTCAACGATCGCATCAGTCCTGTACTTGCGACCCTTCTTGGACAGACGCCAGTGATGTGCAACTCACTGAGCTTCGAGCGTGGCAGCGGCCAGCCAGACCACGTGGATGCGCTATACATGACACCACAGACCGAGGGGCATCTGATTGCCATCTGGGTAGCATTGGAGGATTGCCATTCGGATGCTGGCCCGCTGCGCTATTGGCCGGGCAGCAATGCCATACCCCCCTACAGGTTTTCCAACGGATCCAATCATGCCGTTGAGAGTGAAATGCCAGAATGGAATCGCTATATGGGGGAGCAGACGTCCAGACTTGGTCTCAGTCCAGTGACTTTCGCGGCCAACAAGGGCGACGTATTTGTCTGGAGCGCGTACTTGTTCCACGGAGGTTCCGTGATCAAGGACGGCAGCAGAACGCGAAAGAGCATCGTTTTCCATTACTACAGCGAATCCGATTGCCTGCGATGCAATTGGGAAATGATGGCAGAAGGTGGAGCGCACTGGCTGTACCGGCAGCATCCGCCGATTAACGGCGTTCCGGGTGCGTGGCCGCCGAAATGACAATATCTTGTTCTTGTCCTGAAAGCAGTATCTGAACAGGTGTGACGCTAGGGATTCTTGAAAAGTCCCGATAGGCTTCAAAAAAAGGAACGTCGTCCAACATCGGCGTTCCTTTTCTTGATCCGGCCCAGATAGGAGCACGCTGGGCAGGTATCCATCATGTTGGCCTTAAGATATTGGCTTATCGAGTAAAACCAGCACGGATGTATCCGTGACCAGAATCAATGCAGCGTGAACGTCTGGTGCAAATCGCAGATGTTTGCTGGATTGGACGGATCGGCGACAAGCATGGAATAGCTACCGGCAGCTACTTCATGAAAGGAGATATTTACTTCGAAGCCGTAATTCGATTCTGCATTGCTGCCAAGGGCTTTGGCGACATCCGCGCGCTGGACGGAAGTGTGGATTGGGGTGGAGTACGACTGTGTCGAGCCCTTCAGGACGAGCAAAGCCCTGCCGGCTGCATGGCCTTGTCCGTCGCCGGCCCAGCCACCAAGGGCCGCCGATCCATCTGCGTTAAAGATCTTGGTATTTGCAGCAGGTTGACCGTTGATATCGTCGAGCGCGCATTGCTTGTTATCGCCCTCGGGGGGAATGCTTGGCGTGTAAGCGCTGAACGTAGACAACTCGCCAGGAGCTTTGAGCGATTCCGCTTCACCGGCGGCAACATTAGTGGCGGAGCTGGGAGCACCTGGAATGGCGGCTTGTTCTTGATTCGGGGCACCCTGTGAACACCCTGTCAATGCGAGGGCGAGCAGTACCCCCCCGAGATAGGTGTGGGTGGTGCGCAGTATGCGATGACGGTTCCTCATGGTCTTTCCTCTGCAATTGATGGAGAGTTCTGGTTTCGAATGTGAACGAGTGTGGCGGCATAGAGTGCTTGGCCCGCGCATTCAGCAGAGCGAACGCTTTTTGGCAACTTGGACACACGTCGAACGGGCTTACAAGAGCGGAAGCTGCTGCTGGTCGATCCAGGAGCAAAGTGCTTGCACTCCTCGCTCGACATCCCACTGTGGGGACCAGTCTAGCTGCTCGCGTGAGCGGGTGATGTCACAGGATGCAGCGCGGACGTCTCCGTTGCGGAAAGCACCATTGACCACGGGATTCGGGGCACCATAAATCCGGGCAATGCTGGTCGCAAGTTCCCTGATCGTCGTCGCCCGGCCCGAACCGATATCGTAGGCAGCGTTGGAGGGGATCGGCTTGCAGGCCATGCCGGTCACTGCGCGAGCCACGTCGTCGATATAGACAAAATCGCGAACAATCTCTCCGTCTTCGTAAAGGGGGATGACCTTGCCGGCTTTGGCCAGCCTGGCAAATAGGGACACAATCCCAGTGTAAGGATTGGTCAAGGATTGCCCCGGCCCGTAAACGTTCTGCAGGCGCAACAAACCGACTTCGACGTCGAAAGATAGTGCCCAGGCGCTGAGGATCATCTCTTGGGCAAGTTTTGTGGCGCCATAGATGCTAGTGGGATGTGCCACGGTACGTGTGGCTTCGAAAGGAAGGCACGTCAGGCCCGGAAAATCCCACACTCCGGCCTCCAGCTGCGCCAGTCCACGTTGTCCTGGGTAGCTGATGGTCCCAGACATATCCTGCCACGCACCTTCTCCATACACGGCGCGGCTCGATGTAAGAACAACGCGGCGCGGAAGACATTCATGCCGGACCAGCGCATCGAGCATTTGTGTGGTACCCACCACGTTGACGCTTGCATGCCGGGTTCCCTCGGTGAGGGATTGTCCCGTGCCAGTTTCAGCCGCGAGATGAATGACCACATCGGGCCTGATGCGGGATAGCAACTCGTCCCACATGTCCTGGTGAGTGACATCCCCAACAACCAGTTCCACTGCCGGATCCAGTTTCGAGGGTCGACCGGGGTTCGGGTGAATTTGCGGGTGCATGCTATCGAGTGCGACAACATGAGCGAAATGGCTTTTGAGTTGTGAAGAGATAGCGCAGCCAATAAAGCCCGCTCCTCCAGTTACCAAACAGGTTTGAGTCAAAGTCTGTGCTCCACAATGAACTGCTAGATGGTTGTCAATGCGTCTCTTGCGTTGCATTGTCTGGCATCGTCCTGGCGACGTCGCTTACGGAACCTTGATAAAGCGGCGGGAGCGATGGATGATCGAACGCTTCACGGAACCGAGGAATTCACCGAACGCCTGGCGTAGCGGTGGTACAGGCCGAATGGCGTTGACAACAGCATCGACAGCGGGTGACGATCGATAATTCGCACGCTTGAAGCTTTCGAGGATGTGGCTCTGGTAAGTGAAGTGCGAGTTCGGCAATAGCGACGTCAGCTTTTGCAGTTTGTATTCCAGGATCACGAAGTTCCAATTGGCAAGATGCGAGCTGAGAATCTGCTCTGTCGTGTAACGTGCATCCTGGGCGGCATAACAGATGAGTCTTTCCAGTGCATGGCCAAGGCTGCCATTCAGAGGGTAGGGCTCGGCCTCGAAATCGCTCCACTGCCAAGGATGTTCAAACAGCTTGCGCAGCGCTTTTGGTCGAAACCAGAACATGCTGCCAAAGGTGCCAACTGGCGTATCCGCATCGAAATGTACGTTGATATCGAGCATCTTGGCCACGGCTTCCACTCTCGGCCGGTTGCCGGACCAGGCGTGACCTAGCGTTCCGAACGAGATGTGGACTATCGGTGGTACGGCAACGCCGATCCACGGCTTGTCGTGAAACATGTCCAGCACATTGGTGGTGAAGCCAGGACTGTTCAGCAGGTTCTCGAACATGTGCCGTTTGAATACGTTAGCCCGCCCGGTAGCGAGATGCGGCGTTTTTTTCGTGTGCAGTCGGCAAACCAGGTCATAGTGATCATCGAGAAACAGGTCGCGACACGTGATGAAGAGCGAAGACATGTCCCGACCGCGGTTCTGCTCGACGACGCGGACAATGACCTTGCCGATGTTCTTCCGGCCAGTGACGGTTTGCTCGATGATCGCCTTCTTTTCTGTGGTTTCCGTGGTGGCGATAAAATCATAGGTACACGGGATCGTATCCGTGAGTGCCAGGAGCTCTTCCAGCATGTCGGTGTAGTAGACGTGGGCGCAAACGGCGATGTTGCCGTAGTGTGGCGCGGGATCGTCTTGCTTGATCCGGACGTCGGGCAGTACGCTGGTGAGTGCCGCGTTGGTGTTGAGTGTACGCAACTCTGCGGTACGGACAACATTGCGCCAAATCAACGAACGATCGTAGTTCGATGTTTTCTCGAGTACCTGCAGCGCCCGTGGAAGGTCGCCTGCGTAGTGCTCAAGTAGTCGGGGGTCGTGAAAGAACGCCCTGCGCTTGAGTAGCGGATTGCGATCAATCAGGGTTTCATCGATGTCGAGCATCGCGGGGTAATGCGTCCCGTATTTGCGGCAATCGAGATAACAATCGCCTATGTAACCGAGCTTGGTGAAGTGTTCAGTGAAGACAGCCTCATGGCTGAGTACGGCAGCCTCGTAAGTCGTATTGCCTTCAAGTTTGTTCCAGTACTGCCTGAACGATTCCGATTGAAGCATGTTTCGCCGCACGGCGATGAAATTTGAGTTCAGGTGATAGGGAAGTCGCCCATCGCCCGTAAACGGGTTGGGTGTCATTTCCATATGTGCCGTGATGCCCCAGAAGTCACAAGAGCGCGCCTCCATCGTGCTGAACAGTTCAGAAAACGGAAACACCGGTCCATAGCAGGTGTGGTTGACCATCAGGACTTCGTCGTAGAGACCCTCGCGATTGAAGTCGATCTTCTCAAGGCCCTCTTTGTAGGCCAGCACGTCAAAACCCTCGTTCGGACGCACAATCGTCTCGCTGACGATGCCGTGCAGTGCCGCCTCGGCTTCCTTGGTCAAGGGGCCATTGGAAAGGAATACGATATTCTCGACAAACTTCCCGAGTTCCTTCAGGAAGAAGATCACATAGTCATCAACGACGCCTTGCTCGTCGTAGAAGGAAAACAGGCATACTCTGCGCATGGTGGTCTTCTCCGAAGACATATCTGAATCAATGTTCGACATCACGTTCTATTTTCTCTCATGCATCTTTTGCGTTGGCCGATAGCTATGGCGGCTAGAGATCACTTCGTCGTGGCATGTCTCGCGCGTCTGCCAGCGTGATAAATCGGCCGCAAGATTTTAGCGAGATGGGGCGATCGATAGCTGATCGAGCGTTTGGCAGATAAAAAGAGATTGCCAAAAGCCTGCCGTATGGTCGGCGGTAGATCGACGGCAGTTGCTTGTTTTTCAGGTGGTGTCGAAGCTGTCTCATAAATCGTTTTATAGCCAGTTCTCTTCCATTCTTCGAGAAAATGACACTGGTAGCTGAAGTCGGAATTTGGCAACGCCGCCGACATTTTCTGCACCTTGTATTCAAGCATGGCAAAATTCCAGCTGGCCAGGTGAGGGCTGAGAATCTGCTGTGTTGTATAACGCGCATCCTGGGCTACATAACAAATGAGCCGTTCAAGGACATGGGCCAGGCCGCCATCCACGTGGTGAGGCTCAGCATTGAAGTCGGCCCATTGCCAAGGGTGCTGGAACAATTTGCGCAGTGCCTTCGGGCGAAACCAGAACATGGTTCCAAAAGCACCGACTGGGGTATCGGGATCGAAGTGCACCTTGAGATCAAGCACTTCGGCCAGCTCCTTGGCCCTGATGTCATTTCCAAACCAGACGTGTCCCATCGTTGGATAGGAGATATGTATCAGAGGTGGTACGGCGACGCCGATCCACGGCTTGTCGTGAAACATGTCCAGCACATTGGTGGTGAAGCCAGGACTGTTCAGCAGGTTCTCGAACATGTGCCGTTTGAATACGTTGGCTTGGCCGGCGGCAACCTGCGGGGACTTTTTCGTGTGCAGTCGGCAAACCAGGTCATAGTGATCATCGAGAAACAGGTCGCGACACGTGATGAAGAGCGAAGACATGTCCCGACCGCGGTTCTGCTCGACGACGCGGACAATGACCTTGCCGATGTTCTTCCGGCCAGTGACGGTTTGCTCGATGATCGCCTTCTTTTCTGTGGTTTCCGTGGTGGCGATAAAATCATAGGTACACGGGATCGTATCCGTGAGTGCCAGGAGCTCTTCCAGCATGTCGGTGTAGTAGACGTGGGCGCAAACGGCGATGTTGCCGTAGTGTGGCGTGGGATCGTCTTGCTTGATCCGGACGTCGGGCAGTACGCTGGTGAGTGCCGCGTTGGTGTTGAGTGTACGCAACTCTGCGGTACGGACAACATTGCGCCAAATCAACGAACGATCGTAGTTCGATGTTTTCTCGAGTACCTGCAGCGCCCGTGGAAGGTCGCCTGCGTAGTGCTCAAGTAGTCGGGGGTCGTGAAAGAACGCCCTGCGCTTGAGTAGCGGATTGCGATCAATCAGGGTTTCATCGATGTCGAGCATCGCGGGGTAATGCGTCCCGTATTTGCGGCAATCGAGATAACAATCGCCTATGTAACCGAGCTTGGTGAAGTGTTCAGTGAAGACAGCCTCATGGCTGAGTACGGCAGCCTCGTAAGTCGTATTGCCTTCAAGTTTGTTCCAGTACTGCCTGAACGATTCCGATTGAAGCATGTTTCGCCGCACGGCGATGAAATTTGAGTTCAGGTGATAGGGAAGTCGCCCATCGCCCGTAAACGGGTTGGGTGTCATTTCCATATGTGCCGTGATGCCCCAGAAGTCACAAGAGCGCGCCTCCATCGTGCTGAACAGTTCAGAAAACGGAAACACCGGTCCATAGCAGGTGTGGTTGACCATCAGGACTTCGTCGTAGAGACCCTCGCGATTGAAGTCGATCTTCTCAAGGCCCTCTTTGTAGGCCAGCACGTCAAAACCCTCGTTCGGACGCACAATCGTCTCGCTGACGATGCCGTGCAGTGCCGCCTCGGCTTCCTTGGTCAAGGGGCCATTGGAAAGGAATACGATATTCTCGACAAACTTCCCGAGTTCCTTCAGGAAGAAGATCACATAGTCATCAACGACGCCTTGCTCGTCGTAGAAGGAAAACAGGCATACTCTGCGCATGGTGGTCTTCTCCGAAGACATATCTGAATCAATGTTTGATATCACGTTCTATTTCTCTTTCAATTCGAATCGCTCTGTTAAGGAACGAACAAAAGTCCCTAAGGTGCGAAATTTTGCAAATCGAATCCAACAGCTTGTGAGAGCGCTTGGGAAGCTGGGGTTTCCTAAACCAGCTTGACAGTCCCCCGCTCTGCCGGGGGGTGCTTACCCTTTCCTGGAAGCTCTTGCTTCACCGCATGCCGCCACTATTCCGAATGACGGGATGTTCCACTGTTTCGTAGACTACTTCCCCGTCGGAAGGTGTGACAAAGGGGAAACAAGGCGTTCCAATTTTCACGCCGATCTTGTTTCGATTTATATCGTGAAGGAACTTTCCCCTGCGATCCATAAAATTGCTCTCTTGATCTGTCGCGGCGGGCGCTGTCGATCAGCCCAGCGCTTGTTCCAGCTCCGGAATGATCTTGAACAAATCCCCCACCAGCCCGAAGTCGGCAATCTCGAAAATCGGCGCCTCGCCATCCTTGTTGATCGCCACGATGGTGCCGGCGTCCTTGATGCCGGTGAGGTGCTGGATGGCGCCGGAGATGCCGATGGCCATGTACAGCTCGGGGGCGATGATCTTGCCGGTCTGGCCGACCTGCATTTCGTTGGGGCAGTAGCCTGCATCGACGGCGGCGCGCGAGGCGCCGACGGCGGCGCCGATCTTGTCGGCGAACTTGTAGATGATGTCGAAGTTTTCCTTCGAGCCCACGCCGCGGCCACCGGACACGACCTTGCGGGCGCTCTGCAGGTCGGGGCGGTCGCTCTTGCCCTGCTGCAGTTCGACGAAGCGGGTGTGGGTGGGCAGCGCGGTGTCGACGGTGATGGCCTCGACCGGCGCACTGTTGCTGGCGCTGACAGCGGCGGACCACGACGCGGTGCGGATGGTGGCGACCACGGTGTGTGCCGGGTCGGCTTCGACCGTGATGATCGCGTTGCCCGCGTAGATCGGCCGCTTGAAGGTGTGCGGGGCTTCCACGCTCATCACATCGCTGACCTGGGCCACGCCGAGCAGGGCGGCCACGCGCGGCGCGAGATCCTTGCCGAAGGTGGTGGAGGGTACGAACACGTGACTGTAGCCGGCGGCGGCCTTGGCGATCTGCGGCGCCAGCACGGCGGCCAGCGGGTGTGCGTTCTCGGCGCGGGCGACGGTGAGTACGCGGCTGACGCCGTCAATCTTCGCCGCCTCGGCGGCGATCGCGTCGACGCTGTCGGCCAGTACCAGCACGTCGATCGCTTCGCCTTTCACCGCAGCGGCGGCGCTTACGGCGCGCGCGGTGGAGGGGTTGAGTTTGCCGTCGAGGTGTTCGGAGATGACGAGAATCTTGCTCATGATGATTACCTTTGGCAGTACGTCGAACATGCCTTCGTGCCGTCATTCCCGCGAAAGCGGGAATCCATTTTCCGCACGCCTGAAAGACACTGGATTCCCGCTTTCGCGGGAATGACGGCAAGTGAAAGCGCGATGTTCATATGTGAGGATGGGCAGATCAGAGCAGACCTTTCTGCTTCAGCGCCGCGACCAGTTCGGCCGCGTCCTTCACCATCACGCCCTTGCTGCGCTTGGCCGGCGCGGCGTAGTGCGTGGTTTTCAGGTGGTCGTTCGCTGCCACGCCGAGCGAGCCGAACTCGATCACGTCGATTGGCTTGGACTTCGCCTTCATGATGTCGGGCAGCTTGATGAAGCGCGGCTCGTTGAGGCGCAGGTCGGTGGTGATCACCGCGGGCAACTCGGCCTCGATCACTTCCAGGCCCGCATCGACCTCGCGGGTCACCGTGGCCTTGCCGTCGGCGATCTCGACCTTGCTGGCGAAGGTGGCCTGCGGGCGATCCCACAGCGCGGCGAGCATCTGGCCGGTCTGGTTGGCGTCGTCGTCGATCGCCTGCTTGCCCAGGATCACCAGCCCCGGCTGCTCCTTCTCGATCAGCTTGAGGAACACGCGGGCAGCGGTCAGCGGCTGCACGGCGTCGCCGGTGACCACGTGGATGGCGCGGTTCGCGCCCATCGCCAGGCCGTTGCGCAGGTGCGCGGTGAGATCGGCCGGGCCGATGCCGACCACGATGACTTCCTCGGCCACGCCTATCTCGCGCAGGCGCAGCGCCTCTTCCAGCGCGATGTCGTCGAACGGGTTGGCGGACAGCTTGACGCCGTCGGTGACCACGCCGCTGCCGTCGGGTTTGACCTGGATGCGCACGTTGTAATCCACGACGCGCTTGTAGCCCACCAGAATTTTCATCAGCTGTTCCTTTGAATTGCAGGGCGCCGAGACGCCGGGCGCGATGGATCAGTCCCGCATTCTAACCTGTCCGGGCCATCCATGCGGCAGCGTACGGAATGGGCGGGTTATGCCTTGTCCCGTGAACCACGCAGCCCGCCCGTGGAACCGGGCGAGGCTCATGAAAGATCGCGGCGCATCGACACTATAGAATGCATGTATCCCCGGGCTGTGGGCCTGCCGGCAATGAAGGTGCTCGCAACGCGGCATCGCTTTCGCTGTCCGCCTGGCTTTCCGCGCCAACGAGCGACCATGACGCGATTGCGATTTTCCATCGTGCTTTGCACCTACAACGGCGCCGTCTATCTGCAGCCGCAGTTGGACAGCCTGTTGGCACAGACGCGCCTGCCCGACGAGATCGTGATCGGCGACGACGGTTCGACCGATGCCAGTGTGGCCATGCTGCAGGCGTTCGCGGCGCGGGCGCGGGATGCCGGCATCGAGGTGCAGCTTTTGTGCCACCGGGAGAACCTCGGTTACGTCGACAATTTCTCGGCGGGACTGCGTGCGGCGCAGGGCGATGTGCTGTTCCTGTGCGACCAGGACGATGTGTGGCGGGCCGACAAGCTGGCGCTGATGGCCGAGCGGTTCGAGCAGGATTCGTCCTTGCTGTTGCTGCATGGCGATGCGCGGCTGGTGGATGCCGGGGGCCATTCGCTGGGCTGCTCGCTGTTCGAGGCGTTGCAGATGACGGCGCAAGAGCGGAAAGCCATCCACGACGGGCGCGCGTTCGACGTGGTCTTGCGCCGCAGTTTCGTGACCGGCGCGACGGCGGCGCTGCGGCGCGAGCTGGTGGCGAGGGCGTTGCCGGTAGCCCTCGGCTGGATCCATGACGAATGGCTGGCCGCGGTGGCGGCCGCGGTCGGCCGGGTCGATTCCATCGATCTGCCCTTGATCGACTACCGCCAGCACGGCGCCAACCAGATCGGCATGCGCAAGCGCACCCTGGCGATGAAGTGGCGGGATCTGCTGCTCCCGCGCGGGCGCTTGCTGGCTGATGAGGCAGAGCGCCTGTGGCGGTTGGAGGACTTTCTCCTGCAGGCGAAATTTCACGGCAGTCGCGACCGTGCCGCGCAGGTGCGTGACAAGCGAACCCACTTCGAACGGAGGGTGGCGATCGGCCGCTTGCCGCGCTGGCGTCGGTGGTTGCCCGTGCTGCGCGAGGCGCGAGGCGGTTTTTATCGTCGTTACGGCACCGGCATCCGATCGGTGCTGCGGGATCTGCTGCGCCATGACTGATGCGACCGTCGGCGACGTGTGCGCGGTGGTGGTGAGCTACCGCCCTGAACCGGACGCGATGGTGCGACTGGTAGACGCGGTTATGCCGCAGGTCGGTGCGGTGGTGCTGGTCGACAACGCCAGTGATGGGGACTGGAACCAGGTGCTGGGCCGGCGCTTGTCTGCGCGAGGTGGCGCGATGCTGAGCCAGTCGCGCAACCTCGGTCTCGCCGCGGCGCAGAACGTCGGCATCGCGTGGGCGCGCGAGCACGGTTATCGCCACGTCTTGCTGCTGGATCACGACAGCGAGCCGGCTGAAGGGATGGTGGTCGCGCTGCTGCGCGCGTTGCAGGAGCTTTCGCTGGCCGGCCCGGTGGCGGCGGTGGGCCCGCGCTTCCACGACATGCGCGAGCGTCGCGCCGCGCCGTTCGTGCGCATCGGCTTTCCGTTCAATCGCAAGCTCTGGTGCGATGGTTCGACGCCGACCATCGCCTGCGATTTCCTGATCAGCTCGGGCATGCTGATTCCGCTGGCCGCGCTCGACCGGATCGGCACGATGGATGCGGGCCTGTTCATCGACAACGTCGATCTGGAATGGAGCTTCCGCGCGCGGGCGCGGGGCTACTCGCTGCACGGCGTTTGCGCGTCGACCATGCACCATCGCCTCGGCGACACCCGCCACGCCTTGCCGCTCGGGCTGGGGCAGGTGGTGGTACACGGGCCGTTGCGCCTGTACTACATGATGCGCAACCGGGTGCGGCTGTACCGGATGGCGCATACGCCGCGGGCGTGGGTCGCGCAGGACGTGCCGCGGGTGCTGGTCAAGCTGTTCCTGTTCGGCGTGCTGATCGGGCCGCGTCGGCGCAACCTGCATTGCATGCTGCGCGGCTTGGTCGACGGCATGCGCGGTCGTCAAGGCGAAGCACCGGCCGACCTTCCTGGCTGATCCCGTGTGTTGTCGGCTCTTGATCGAATGTCGAGACAAGAGCGGCGGGCCGTGCCCGCCCTACGATTGTCGCGCGGCCTTATATCGTGATCGCCGTAGGGCGGGCACTGCCCGCCGGCTCTTCTGATCGGGTGCGACCGGATTACCCCCGGGTCCGCACCTACAGGTTCTGGTAATTCGGCCCCGAGCCGCCCTCCGGCGTGACCCAGGTGATGATCTCGTACGGGTCCTTGATGTCGCAGGTCTTGCAGTGCACGCAGTTGGCGGAGTTGATCTGCAGGCGCTTGCCGTGCGGCTGGGTTTCGTCGGCCACCATCTCGTAGACGTTGGCGGGACAGAAGCGGGTGCAGGGGTTGTCGTATTCCTCCACGCAGCGCGTGGCGCAGATGTCGGTGTCGGCCACGTGCAGATGGACCGGCTGATCCTCGTCGTGTTCGGTGGCCGCGAAGTAGACGCCGGCGAGGCGGTCGCGCGGCGGCAGCGTGCGCTGCACGTAGTCGCGCTTCGGCTCTTCGCATTCGCCGAGCTTGTGCAGGGTGGACCAGTCGGCCTTGTTCTTCAGCGTCCACGGCGACAGGCCGGCGGTGACGGTTTCCCAGGCGGCGTTGAGCAGGCCGAACCATAAGCCCTTCTTGAAGCCGGGCTTGACGTTGCGCACTTTCTTCAGCTCGGCCATCACCTCGGAGTCACGCAGTTTCGCGTCGAAGCCGGTGGCGTCGAGACCGCTGGCGGCGAGGTGTTCGGCGGCCAGCATGCCGCTCTTCAGCGCCTGGTGGGTACCCTTGATCTTCGGCACGTTGAGCAGGCCGGCGGTGTCGCCGATCAGGATGGCGCCCGGCATCTCGCACTTCGGCAGCGACTGCCAGCCGCCGGTGACGATGGCGCGCGCACCGGCCGAGAGGATGGTGCCGCCTTCCAGCAGCGATTTCACGCTCGGGTGGTTCTTCCATTGCTGGAACGCTTCCCACGGCTGGTACTTCGGGTCGCTGTAGTCGAGGCCGCTGATGTAGCCCAGCGCGATGCGGTCCTTGTCCAGGTGGTAGAGGAAGCTGCCGCCATAGGTATGCGTGTCGGCGGGCCAGCCGATGCTGTGCACGATCTTGCCGGGCGCGACGCGCCCGGCGGGTAGCTGCCACAGCTCCTTGATGCCGATCGAATAGCCCTGCGGATCGCTGCCGGCATCGAGCCCGAAGCGTTTGACCAGCTGCTTGGTAAGGCTGCCGCGGGCGCCTTCGGCCAGCACGGTGAGCTTGGCCTTGATGTCGATGCCCTCGGTGTAGCCGGGCTTGTGCGTGCCGTCCTTCGCCACGCCCATGTCGCCGATGCGCACGCCGGCGACGGAACCGTCCTCGTTGTAGATGTTGTCGGCGGCAGCGAAGCCGGGGAACACGTCCACGCCCAGCGCCTCGGCCTGCGGGGCCAGCCACGCGCACAGCGCGCCCAGCGAGACGATGAAGTTGCCGTGGTTGCGCATGCCGGGCGGCACCGGCAGCCGGGTGCCGCCGGTTTTCGACAGCAGCCAGAACTCGTCCTTGCCGGCCGGCACGCAGATCGGCGGCGGGTTGTCGCGCCAGCCGGGCAGCAGGGCATCCAGCGGCTGCGGCTCGATCACCGCGCCGGAGAGGATCTGCGCGCCGATGGTCGATGACTTCTCGATCACGCACACGCTCGTGTCCGGCTTCAGCTGCTTCAGGCGGATCGCGAATGCCAGGCCGGCAGGGCCGGCGCCGACCACGACGACGTCGTATTCCATGGTTTCGCGCTCGCTCATGGCGAACTCCTGCAGTGCGGGAAAGGGTGGCGTCTTCGATGCGTCATCGACGCACGATACCCTGCCGCATTGTCCGGGTTCGGGCCATGCAGGGCAACGCGTGCTGCGCCACCGCTTGCAATCGTCGCGGGTCGGGCGGTGATAATCGCAACCGTATTGCCAAGGAGCGTGGGTGGCAGAAATCTTCCGGGCTGCAAAAGCGGCTGCGTGGTCCGTATTTCCGCCGGTTCTTGACCCATGGAACCATCATGGGCCCGCGAACCGTCGAAAATCCGTCCTCGCGCATCCACTTTTTCGCCACGGAAGTTTCTACCACCCACGCTCCTAGGAGAGTTCATGAATTCGATGCCGCCGATCGCCGATATCGACCTGCGCCGCGCATCGCTGTGCCAACTGCTGCACTGGCTCGCCACGGGCAGGGTACGGCCGGAAGCCCTGGCCGATGTCTACCAGCAGGCCATCGAGCGGCTCGATCCCCGGCTCAACTGCTACGTCGACCAGCGCCCCGGGCTGATGCAGGAACAGGCGCACATGGCCGATCGGCGTCGCCGCGACGGCGTGATCGGCCGGCTCGACGGCATCCCGCTGGCGCTGAAGGACAACCTCGACATGGCCGGCTGGCCGACGCGCGCCGGCCTGCCCGGGCGGCGCAAGCCGGCGGCGAACGATGCCCACGTGGTGGCACGGTTGCGCGCGTCCGGCGCGGTGGTGATCGGCAAGACCAACATGGACGAGGGCGCGCTGGGTGCGGCCACCGACAACCCGCATTTCGGCGCCACGCACAACCCGCATCGCCATGGCTACAGTGCGGGCGGCTCTTCCGGCGGCGCTGCCGCGGCGGTGGCCGCGGGCCTGGCGGTGGCGGCGGTGGGTTCGGACAGCCTCGGCTCCATCCGCATCCCGGCGAGTTACTGCGGTATCTACGGGCTGAAGCCCACGCACGGCGAGATCTCCGCCCGCGGCCTGGTGCCGGCTGCGCGTCGGCTCGATTCGGTGGGCCTGCTGGCGCGCAGCGTCGAGGACCTCACCGTACTGCTGCAGGTGCTCGCCGGTTACGACGCCGACGATGCGCGCTCGCGTCGCCGCCGCGTGGCGTTCGCGTTGCCGGACTGGGACCCGGGCCACCTGCGCGCGGGCCTGCTGCCGGATCTGGCGGCGGTCGGCGTGCAGCCGGAGGTGGTCGAGCTGTTCGAGTCCGCGCTGGCCCGGTTGCCGCACGCGCTGAGCGACCGCCGCACGGTCGACTTCGACGACTGGAACTTCGCCCGCACCCGCCGCGCCGGCTTGCTGCTGATGGAGGCGGAAATGCTCGGCACGTTCGCCGAGGATCTTTCGCCTGACGCGAAGCATCCCGTGTCCGACCGCTTCCGGCGCATGCTCGGCTACGCCGCCGGCAAGAGCGCCGCGGATTACGCCACGGCCGACCGCGTGCTGGACGCGGCCACGTTGAAGATGCGCCGGCTGTTCGCCCAGGTCGACGTGCTGGTGCTGCCGACCACGCCGCAAGGCGCGTTTCCGCTGGATGGCCCGGCTCCGGATTCAGCCGCCGACCTCACCAGCTTCGCCAGCCTCGCCGGTTGTCCGGCGGTGAGCCTGCCGATGGGCAAGCTCTCCGATGGCCTGCCGGTGGGCCTCCAATTGGTCGGCCCGCGCGGCTCCGACCTGCGCCTGCTGGAGCTGGCCGCCGCCTGCGCCGCAACGCTGGATGCCGAGCCGGCCTACCCGGTGCTGGAATGATGCGCAGCGAGTAGGGCGGACACCCAACTGCCACCTCGATGCCATCGCCCCGGGCCATATCCATATGCGAACTCCTTTGGCCGTTGGTCCGGGGGCTGCCGTTCGCTCGATCTATACTGCGGGACTCCAGGATGTCGTTCGCCCGGCGGGCGACGTCGTTTCAGCCCTGCCTGCTGCCGAGTTCGCTACCCCATGACGGCTACTGCACCGCGTTCCCATCTCGACGATCTCGAGGCCGAAAGCATCCACATCTTCCGCGAAGTGCAGGCGGCGTTCCGTCATCCGGTGATGCTGTATTCGATCGGCAAGGATTCCTCGGTGCTGCTGCACCTGTTGCGCAAGGCGTTCTATCCGGCGAAGCCGCCGATGCCGCTGCTGCATGTCGACACCACCTGGAAGTTCCGCGAGATGATCGCGTTCCGCGAGCAGGTGGCTGCGGCGGGTGACGTGGAGGTGCTGGTGCACATCAACCAGGATGGCGTGCGCCAGGGCATCTCGCCGCTCACCCACGGCGCGGCCGTGCATACCGACGTGATGAAGACCCAGTCGCTGAAGCAGGCGCTGGACCAGCACGGTTTCGACGCCGCCATCGGCGGCGCGCGCCGCGACGAGGAGAAGTCGCGGGCGAAGGAGCGCGTGTTCTCCTTCCGCAACGCGCAGCATCGCTGGGACCCGAAGAACCAGCGGCCGGAGCTGTGGCGCAACTACAACACCTTCGTGCGCCAGGGCGAGAGCGTGCGCGTGTTTCCGCTGTCCAACTGGACCGAGATGGACGTGTGGCTGTACATCCAGCGCGAAAGCATCCCGCTGGTGCCGCTGTACTTCGCCAGGCCGCGACCGGTGGTGGAGCGCGACGGCGCGCTGATCATGGTCGACGACGACCGCTTCACCCTGCGCGAGGGCGAGAGCGTGCGAATGCGCGAGGTGCGCTTTCGCACGCTGGGCTGCTACCCGCTGACCGGCGCGGTGGAGTCGTCCGCCGACACCTTGCAGAAGATCATCGACGAGATGGCCGCCTCGCGCACCTCCGAGCGGCAGGGCCGGGTGATCGACCACGATCCCTCCGCGTCGATGGAGCACAAGAAGCAGGAGGGTTACTTCTGATGGCCGCACCGGAGAAGGGACTGCTGCGCTTCATCACCTGCGGCAGCGTGGACGACGGCAAGAGCACCCTGCTCGGTCGCCTGCTGTATGACGCCGGCATGCTGCCGGACGACCAGCTGGCGGCGCTGGCACGTGAAAGCCGCCGGCTGCATGTCGATGCCGACGAGGGCGTGCTCGATTTCGCCCTGCTCACCGATGGCCTGGACGCCGAGCGCGAGCAGGGCATCACCATCGACGTGGCCTACCGCTATTTCCACACCGCGCGGCGCAGCTTCATCGTGGCCGACTGCCCGGGCCATGAGCAGTACACCCGCAACATGGCCACCGGCGCCTCCAACGCGGAGCTGGCGGTGGTGCTGGTCGACGCGCGCAAGGGCGTGCTGACGCAGACGCGCCGGCACACTTATATATGCGGCCTGCTCGGCATCCGCCACGTGCTGCTGGCGGTCAACAAGATGGATCTGGTCGATTACCGCCAGGACGTGCACGAGGCGATCGCCGCCGAGTATCGCGAGCTGGCCCGCAGCCTGGGCATCGAACACGTGCATTGCCTGCCGGTGTCCGCGCTGAATGGCGACAACGTCGGCAGCCGCTCGCCGCGCATGCCCTGGTACGACGGCGGCAGCCTGCTGGAGCGGCTGGAGACCGAGGAAGTCGCGCGCTTCCGCGCCGCCGACTTCCGCATGCCGGTGCAATGGGTGAACCGCCCGGACCAGTCGTTCCGCGGCTACGCCGGTACCATCTGCGGCGGCAGCGTGGCGCGCGGCGACGAGATCGTGGTGCAGCCGGGCGTGCAGCGCGCGCGCATCGAGCGCATCGTGACCTTCGACGGCGACCTGGAGCGTGCCGACGAAGGCCAGGCGGTGACGCTGTGCCTGGATCGCGAACTCGACGCCAGCCGCGGCGACGTGATCGCCGACGCGCTGCGTCCGGCGCCGGTGGCCGACCAGTTCACCTGCCACCTCTTGTGGATGGGCGACGGCAACCTGCTGCCCAACCGCACCTACCGGCTGAAGATCGGCACGCGCACGGTCAACGCGCGGATCATGTCGATCAAGCACAAGGTCGACGTGAACAGCCAGGCGCAGCTGGCGGCACGTCATCTCGAACTCAACGAGGTCGGTTACTGCACCGTGGGCCTGGACGACGCGGTCGCGTTCGAGTCGTATGCGACCAATCGCGACCTCGGCGGCTTCATCCTGATCGATCGCCAGAGCAACGCCACCGTGGCCTGCGGCATGCTCGACTTCGCGCTGGGCCGCTCCAGCAACGTGCACTGGCAGCACGTGGACATCGACAAGCGCGTGCGCGCCGCCAGCAAGGGGCAGCACCCCCTGTGTCTTTGGTTCACCGGCCTGTCCGGCGCCGGCAAGTCCACCATCGCCAACCTGGTCGAGCGCAAGCTGCACGCGCTGGGTTACCACACCTACCTGCTGGACGGCGACAACGTGCGCCACGGCATCAACAAGGACCTGGGCTTCACCCCCGCCGACCGCGTCGAGAACATCCGGCGCATCGCCGAGGTCGCCCACCTGATGGTGGATGCCGGGCTGATCGTGCTGGTCAGCGCGATCTCGCCGTACCGCAGCGAGCGGCGCTCGGCGCGCGAGCTGTTCGGCAGCGGGGAGTTCGTCGAGGTGTTCGTCGACGCGCCGCTGGAGGAGTGCGAGCGGCGCGACCCGAAAGGTCTCTACCGCAAGGCGCGCGCCGGCGAGATCCGCAACTTCACCGGCGTCGACGCACCGTACGAACCCCCGCTGTCGCCGGATGTGCACCTGCTCAGCGGCGGCCAGCGCGCCGAACAACTGGCCGAGCAGCTCACCGCGGAACTGCTGGCGGGCATCGACCGCAGCGGCGCCGGCGACTGAGCGTTTTGCCGCACGGCTTGGATTGCCCTGTGCCGACGGCGATAATGGCCCATTCCCCAATCAGCAGGGCGCCGCCGCGATGACCGAGAAGACCGTACTCAACGCCACCCATCGCGCGCTCGGCGCGCGGATGGTCGATTTCGGCGGCTGGGACATGCCGATCAACTACGGCTCGCAGATCGAGGAGCATCACGCCGTGCGCCGCGACGCCGGCATGTTCGACGTCTCGCACATGACCGTGGTCGACCTGCACGGCGCCCGCACGCGCGAATTCCTGCGCCACCTGCTGGCGAACAACATCGGCAAGCTGAAGGTGCACGGCAAGGCGTTGTACTCGTGCATGCTCAACGAGCGCGGCGGGGTGATCGACGACCTGATCGTGTACTACCTCGGCGAGGAGTTCTTCCGGCTGGTCGTCAATGCCGCCACCCGCGCCAAGGACCTGGCCTGGATCGAGCGCCAGGCAAAGGCGTTCGACGTGCAGGTGAAGGAGCGCCCCGACTTCGCGATGATCGCCGTGCAGGGGCCGCAGGCGCGCGCGAAGGTGCTCGGCCTGCTGCATGAGGTCGACCGCCCGCGCATCGAGAAGCTGGGCAAGTTCGCCGCGGCCGCGGCGCAGGGCCCCGGCGGCATGCCGTTGTTCGTGGCGCGCACCGGCTACACCGGCGAGGACGGGTTCGAGATCATGCTGCCGGCAGAGCATGCAGTGGCGCTGTGGGAAGCGTTGCTCGCCGCCGGCGTGAAGCCGGCCGGGCTGGGCGCGCGCGACACCCTGCGCCTGGAAGCGGGCATGAACCTGTACGGCCAGGACATGGACGAGGACGTGACGCCGTGGGAGGCCAACCTGGGCTGGACGGTGTCGCTGGACGAGGGCCGCGACTTCATCGGCCGCGCCGCACTGGAGCAGCAGCAGGCCGCCGGCGTGCCGCGCGTGATGATCGGCGTGGTGCTCGACGAGAAGGGCGTGCTGCGCCACGGCCAGAAGGTGCTGGCGGCGAACGGCGAGGGCGAGATCCTCTCCGGCAGCTTCGCCCCCACCCTGGACAAGGCGATCGCCTTCGCACGCGTGCCGGCCGGCGACAGCGGCGCGCTGCACGTGGACATCCGCGGCCGCGAGGTGGCGGTGCGCCAGGTGAAATATCCCTTCGTGCGCGACGGCAAGCCCTGCGACGGCATCTGATCGCGCGTTGCCCTTTTCCTTACGGCGAATGCCGCTAGAATCCCCACCCGTAACCGTATTTCCACCCAACCACTGGACCCGACCATGAGCGAGATTCCCGGCGATCTGAAGTTCCTCAAATCCCACGAATGGGCCCGCGTGGAAGATGACGGCCTGGTCCGGGTGGGCATTTCCGACCATGCCCAGGGCCAGTTGGGCGACCTGGTCTACGTGGAGCTGCCGGAGATCGGCGCCGCGGTGAAGGCCGGCACCGGCACCGCCGTGGTGGAATCGGTCAAGGCCGCTTCGGACATCTATTCGCCGGTGTCGGGCGAGATCGTCGAAGTCAACGAGCTGCTCAACGACAAGCCCGAGACGATCAACGAGGACGCCTTCGGCGACGGCTGGATCTTCCTCGTGCGTCCCAGCGATCGTGCCGAGCTGGACGAGTTGCTCGATGCCAACGATTACCAGGAACTGATCGAGAACGACGATCACTGACCAGTCCGCTTCGAACCGCGTCGAATGCTCCGGCCGCCACGTGCGGCCGGTTGCATTTCTGGAGCTCGCCTCGGCGTTCGGTGATGTCGATGGAGTGCTCTCTCGGGCGATGCATCGAACTGTCGGATCGTGTTTTCGGGCGAGCGGATGAGCTCGCCTTCGCGTCGCCCGTCGCGAGCATCGGTCGATGCGTTTCGTCTTCGCCCGTCGCGCTTCGGCGCGGCGATCGCCGCGATCGCGGTCATCGACGCCACCGCCGGGCTCCCCTCGGTCGTGTTCCGTTCATTTGCCGGAGACGGCCGGGTCGGGTGGCAATCGAGTGCCTTGGCGGCACTGCGTTCGTCGGCGCAGTGCATTCGGCAGATAACGCCGCGATTTGCAAATATCGCCTGTTTCACGCGGTTTGAAGCGTGTTTCTTGAAATGAGCGATTGAATGGATGGACGTCTAGACGTCCGATGTTGAATATGGTCCTTGTCGGCGCGGCCTTGCCGGCTGCGGCCTGCCGCGGCCATGGCCGTTCGGGATGCCGCCGACGCGTGGCGAAAATCAATTGACAGTTGAAATCTTCGGGGATAGCTTTCGCAGCAGATCACGGGGAATGCGTTTTATGGCGACAACGAAATTCATCAAGCCCTATGTCGAGCACGGTGAAAAAGCCAATGCAGTTCGCAAGATCACTGTCTCGATTCCGCTGCATGTCCTGCGACGGCTTTCTGATTTGCGCACCCACCGACAGGTGAACAATCTTCGGCACGCGACGAACAGCGACTTGCTGGTTGAAGCGTTCCTGCATGCTTTTACTGGGCAACCACTGCCAACTGATGAGGAGCTGAGACGAACCATGGCCACTGCCAAGAAATCCGCTGCAAAGAAACCGGCTGCCAAGAAGGCCGCTGCCAAGAAACCGGCTGCCAAGAAGGTTGCCGCCAAGAAGCCGGCGGCCAAGAAGCCGGCTGCCAAGAAGCCGGCCGCCAAGAAGGCTGCCGCGAAGAAGGCCGTCCGCAAGCCGGCGGCTGCCAAGAAAGCCGCGGTGAAGAAGGTCGCGGTAAAGAAGGTCGCCAAGAAGCCGGCGAAGAAAGCTGCACCGAAGAAGGCTGCGGCGGCGAAGGTGGTCAAGGCCACCAAGACCGCAAAGCCGAAGGCCAAGACCAAGAAGTAAGCTACACGCAACACGCAACAAGGCGACACCCACAACAAGATATGCCATCGACTTCTCCCCCCGCGGTGCCCAGCGCGGGGGGAGCACTTCGAGAAAGTTCGTCCCGGCCTGGCCGGGACGCTTCATTTCCGGGGTACGCAATGAGGCGGGCGACCGTGTCGCCGCCCCTGCCATCTTCGCCGCGCCGACGCGCGCCCACCCGGGGACGCGGCATTGCCGTGCTGCGCCATTGGAGTTACCTTCTGCACATCCGCGCCGCGGCGTATCCGGGGGATCGCCGCTCCTACAGGGGGAAAAAGCGCGGGTATCTGTCGACACTCAGTGAGAGACCATGGATACCCGATATTCACTTCAGACGCGCCGGCGCGCGCGTGGGGCCGTCCGGCCGACCTACATCGCGATCATTGCCGTCTTTGTGCTGCTGGCCATCGGCGCGTGGTTTCTCATCCTCAAGCCGCATCAGGAACTGATGCTGGCCGATTCGGGCGGGCATCCGTCGACGCCGGTCACCGCAGTGACGCGGGCGACGCCGCCGCCGGTCAACGTGGCGGGGATGGACATCAACCAGTTGGTGGATGAAGCGCGTTCGGCCATGGGCCAGCAGCGTTATCTGGCGCCGGCCGGCAACAACGCATTCGAGTTCTACCTGCGTGTGCTGGAGAAGGACCCGGGCAACAAGGTGGCCTCCGATGCGCTGCGCGAGACCTTCCCGTTCGCGGCCAACCAGGCCGAGCAGGCGATCAACTCGCGCGACTTCGGCGAAGCGCAGCGCGAGATCGATCTGCTCTCCAAGGCCGATCCGACCAACTTCACGCTGACCATCCTGCGCTCCAAGCTCGACGCCCAGCGCAAGACGCTGGATCAGCAACAGCAGCAGGCGCTGGATCAGCAGAAGGCTGCCGCGCTGGCGGCGCAGAAGGCCGCCGCCGACAAGGCCGCCGCCGAGCAGCTCGCGCAGCAGCAGGCAGCCCAGGCGGCCCAGCAACAGGCAGCGCAGACGACACAGGCCAAGCCGGCGCCAGGCACGGCGCCGTCGGGCAACAACGCCTCGACGGAGACGGCCGCAGCGGCGCCCACGGGTCAGACTTCCGAAGCAGTGCTGGTGAAGGCCATCGCCCCGCACTATCCACCTTCGGCCGTGCGTGCGCGGCAGCAAGGTTGGGTCGTGGTGGCGTTCCAGATCGACGCGGATGGCACCACCAGCGACATCAAGGTGGTCGACTCCGAGCCGCGGCGCATCTTCGACCGGGCGGCCATGGAAGCCGTGGCGCGCTACCAGTTCACGCCGGCGATGAGAAATGGCGTGCCGGTGGCCAGCCAGCGTACGCAGCGGATCGAATTCAAGCTCTGAGAGGCGGCAAGCCTTTCAGCCTCGAAGCCGGGCGTCACACGCGCGAGCACAGCTCCTCCCCCTGCTGGCAGGGGGAGCCTGGCAACCGAGGGAAGTTCCCCGCGTGAGGGCAAAGTTCTTGTCCTTGTTGCTGGCCTGGTCGTAGTTCCTGGCCTGGTCGGAGCGACCCCATCCGGATTCTCCCCGGCGAGCATGAGAGGGACACAAGCTTCAGGACGTGAGTCGCCCTGCGCGGCCGGGCGCGTTCGACGCGATGCGCTGCCTGCCTGACGTGATTCAGTGCCGCCGGTGCGTCGCCTTGCGAACCTTCCTGCGCGGCGTGGCTTTCTTCGGCGGGCTCTCGATCTGCGCCCAGTCCACGTGCGGCAGGCCGAGCAGATCGTCGAACACCATCGGCATCAGGCCGCTGGGCGTCGGGCCGGTGGAGTTCCACAGGGTGACCACGCCGACGTTGTACTTCGGGAAGAAGCCGATCATGGTGCGATAACCGGCTACCGCACCGGCGTGATAGATCAGGGTTTCGCCGCCGTAGCGGTAGACGCGCCAGCCGAGCGCGTAGTGCGCGTCGGTCAGCCGCGCGCGGCGCCACGGGGAGGAGTGCAGTTCGCTGGGCGTGCTGACGCCGGGTGCGTGCAGCACGTCGAGCAGCGAGCCAGGCAGCACGTCCGGTCGCCCGCCCATCTGCGCGATCAGCCATTTCTCCATGTCGCGCAGGCTGGCGTTGACGCCGGCCGCCGGCGCCACGCGGTAGTAGGTTTCGTTCGGTTCGAACGGTACCCAGCCGTGGCGCGACGCATGGTGTGGACGCGCCCAGCTCTTGCTCGACTCCAGTCCGGCGCGACCGTAGGTGGCCGTGGTCATGCCCAACGGGTAGAACAGGCGTTTGTCGACCAGGTGGTAAAAGAAGTCGCCGGTGCGCGCGAGCACCACGTCGCCGATCATGCTGAAGGCCACGTTCTGGTAGCCGTAGCATTGGCCGACGCCGCAGGTCATGTCCACCTCGTCCAGCTTGCGCACCAGTTCCTGGTAGGGAATGTCGCCCTCGAGCATGTTGTCGAAGGTGTTGCGCGGCAGGCCGATCTTCTGCCCGAGAATGTCGCTGACCGTGGCCTGGTCAGCCTCCTGCATGTTCTTGAGCTTGAAGTAGGGCAGCACGTCGATCAGGCGGGTGTCCCAATCGAGCTTGCCGTCGTCCACCAGCAGGCCGGTGATCGCGGTGGCGAAGGCCTTGGACAGCGAGGCCAGTCGGAACACCGTGGTCGGCGTCACCGGTTCGCGCGTGGCGGCATCGGCGTAGCCGACGGTGCCTTCGAACACCACTTTGTCGTCGACCACCACGGCGGTGACCAGGCCGGCGACGGCGTCGCGCTGGCCCAGCAGATTGAGCCACCGCTTGTAGTCGTCCAGGGTTTTCCGGATGCGTGCCGGCGGCAGCGTCGTTGTGCCCGCCGATGGCGCCGGCGCGGTGGCGGGCATGGCGGTGAGCGGGCGGCAGAAGAGCGCGCAGGACAGGCCGAGGCCGCCGGCGATCACGAGGAAGATCTTGCGAAACGGCATGGTATTCTGGCGGTGTTCCGGCGTGGGGATACGCCTCTGGGTGGAGAACTTGTCGATGGGCCTGATCATTTTTCTGGTTGTCGTCGTCCTGATTGTCTTGTACTTCGTGGCGATCTACAACGGACTGGTTACCTCGCGCAACAGCTACAAGAACGCCTTCGCGCAGATCGACGTGCAGTTGACCCGCCGGCACGACCTGATCCCGAACCTGGTCGAGACCGCCAAGGGCTATCTCGCGCACGAGCGCGGCACGCTTGAGGCGGTGGTGCAAGCTCGCAATGCGGCGGTCAACGGCCTGGCCGGCGCCAAGGCCAATCCCGGCGATCCGGCGGCGATGCAGCAACTGGCCAGCAGCGAGAACGCGCTGACCCAGACCCTGGGCCATCTGTTCGCCTTGCAGGAGGCCTATCCGGACCTGAAGGCCAACCAGACCATGATGCAACTCTCCGAGGAACTCACCTCGACGGAGAACCGCGTGGCGTTCGCGCGACAGGCGTACAACGATTCGGTGCTGACCTACAACAACAAGCGCGAGGTGTTCCCCTCGTCGTTCGTGGCCAACAGCTTCGGGTTTGCCGCCGCCGAGCCGCTGAAGATCGAAGACCCCGCCGTGCGCGAAGTGCCGAAGGTGTCGTTCAGCTGATCGTCGCGGCATCGCGGCCGCGACGCCGCTGACCGTCCGTCGGAGCCTCCATGGATTTCTTCGCCCAACAGGCGCGCGTGCGCGGCAGCAGCCGGCGGCTGGTGATCCTGTTCGTGCTGGCGGTGATCGCCATCGTGGCGGCGATCGACGCGGTGGTCTGGTTTGCGCTGGGCCAGCACCCGGCGCCCGGTGAGCCGCCCGCGTCCAACCTGAACCTGCTGCTGGGCAGCAGCGTGATCGTGCTGGCCGGCATCGGGCTCAGTTCGCTGTTCCGCATCATGAGCCTGTCGGGTGGCGGCAAGAGCGTGGCCGAAAGCATGGGCGCGACGGTGGTGCCGCCGGACACGTCTGATCCCGCGCTGCGCCGGCTGCGCAACGTGATCGAGGAAGTGGCCATCGCCGCCGGCGTGCCGGTGCCGGACATCTACCTGATGGCCGACGAGCCGGGCATCAACGCCTTCGCTGCCGGCTACTCCGCCTCCGATGCGGCGGTGTGCGTGACGCAGGGTTGCCTGGACAACCTCACGCGTGACGAACTGCAGGGCGTGATCGCGCACGAGTTCAGCCACGTGCTCAATGGCGACATGCGGCTGAACATCCGCCTGATGGGCTTGCTGTTCGGCATCCTGGTATTGGCGGTCGTGGGGCGCCGGGTGATCTGGTTCGGCGGTGGCCGCAGCAATCGTCGCGGTGGCGGACAGGTGTGGATGATCGGCCTGGCGCTGATCGTGGTCGGCTACATCGGCTATTTCTTCGGGCGGCTGATCCAGGCCGCGGTGGCGCGCTCGCGCGAGTCGCTGGCCGACGCATCGGCCGTGCAGTTCACCCGCCAGGCCGACGGCATCGCCGGCGCGCTGAAAAAGATCGCGATCCTCAGCGAGGGTTCGCAACTGCAGGCAGCCAACAAGCAGGAGGTGGCGCACATGCTGTTCGGCGAGGCCGGCAGTTTCAACGCGCTGTTCGCCACCCATCCGCCGCTGCTCGAGCGCATCCGCGCGCTGGAACCCGGCTTCAAGGAGGCCGACCTGGCGCGCATGGCGGCGGGGATGCAGCGCGAAGCGGCGTCGCCGCCGGCGAGCGCACCGACCGCCGCCTCGGGCGTGCCGGGGTTGTCGTTGCCGCCGGTGCTGACCGGCGTGCTGGCCGGCGGCGTGGCGGCGGCTGCTCCGGCCTTCCGGCGTGCCGCGGCCGTGCAGCAGGCGATGCCGGCGAGTTTGAACGATGCCGTGCAGCAGCCGGAATCCGCGCTCGCGGTGATGCTGGCGCTGGCGCTGTCACCAGCGGCCGAGTTGCAGCCCGCGCAGCGCCGGATCGTCGCCGATGCGTTCGGCGATGACGTGCAGCGCGCCGTGCAGGCGCAGGCTTCCGCCGTGGCCGCACTGGCGCCGATCGCCCGCCTGCCGCTGGTTTCGCTGGCGTTTCCCGCGCTCAGGCAACTGCCCGACGGGCGCCAGCAGACCCTGGTGCGCACGCTCGACGATCTGGTCAAGGTGGATGGCCGTGTCGACATCAACGAGTACTGCCTGGCGCGGCTGCTGCGCATTCAGCTGAGCGAGGCACGCGCGCCGCGCAGCGCGCCGGTCGATGGCGTGAAGAAACTGCCGGCCGCGCGTGACAGCGTGATCCTGGTGTGCACCGTGGTCGCCGCGGCCGGCTGCTCGGACGAGGCCGGCGCAAGGCGCGCGTGGCTGTTCGCGATGCAGCAGGCGTTTCCCGGCGAGGCGATCGAGTGGGTGCCGCCACCGGCGGCCTGGCAGGCGTCGTTCGAGCGCGCGCTGGACGATCTGGACGGCCTGAGCCCGATGGCCAAGGAACTGGTGATCCAGGCCTTGCTGCGCGCGGTCCATGCCGACGGCCAGATCAGCGTGGAGGAGGCGGAACTGCTGCGGGTGATCTGCGCCAGCCTGCATTGCCCGCTGCCGTTGTAGGGACGCGCCGATGCGCGCGATGCCCGTTGCCTTTGCAGGAGCGCACTTGTGCGCGATGCTTTCGGTCACGTGACGGAAAGCATCGCGCACAAGTGCGCTCCTGCAGTGCTCAGCGGAGGATCAACGCGCTGGCGCGCTCGGCGATCATGATGGTGGGTGCGTTGGTGTTGCCGGTCGGCAGGGTGGGCATCACCGAGGCGTCGACCACGCGCAACCCATCCACGCCGCGCACGCGCAGCTCGCTGTCGACCACGGCGCGATCGTCCTTGCCCATGCGGCAGGTACCGACCGGGTGGTAGATGGTTTCGGCCTTGCGCCGGATGAAGTCGGCGTATTCCTCGTCGGTGTGGATGCGTCGCTCGGGGAACACCGGCGCGCCGCGGTGCGCGGCGAACGCCGGCTGGTCGAGGATCTCGCGCGACAGCCGTGCTGCCTCGATCATCATTTTCAGATCGTGGCCTTCCGCGTCGCCGAGGTAGTTGGCGTGGATCGCGATCGGTTGTGCGGGATCGGCCGAGTGCAGGCGCAGTCGGCCGCGGCTGCGCGGGTGCAGATGGCATGCATGCAACGTGTAGCCGTAGCCGGGCAGGCGGTGGCGGCCATGGTCGTCGAGCAACGCCGGCACGAAATGGAACTGCAGGTCGCAGCGCGCGTCGACGGCGAAGCGGCTGCGCACGAAGCCGCCGGCCTCGGCCACGTTGGAGCTGCCCGGTCCGTCGCGGTGGCGCAGCCAGCGCCAGCCGGCGGACAGTTCGTTGAGATGGTCGTAGCTGAGCTTGCCGGGGTTGCCGTCCAGCGTGCAGATATCCAGGTGATCCTGCAGGTTGGCGCCGACGCCGGGCAGGTCGGCGTGCACCGCGATGCCGTGCTCGCGCAGGTGATCGGCGGGGCCGACGCCGGACAGCATCAGCAGCTGCGGCGAATTGATTGCACCGGCGGCCAGGATCACCTCGCCAGCTTCGATCCGCTCCGCTTCGTGCCGGCCCTGGCGCAGTTGCACGCCGACCGCGCGTCCATGGTCCAGCAGCACCCGCTCGACCAGCACGCCGGTACGCACATGCAGGTTCGTCCGCTGGCGCACCGGTTTCAGGAACGCCGCGGCACTCGAGCAGCGCGCGCCGTTGCGCTGGGTCACCTGGTACAGGCCGAAGCCGGCCAACTGGTCGCCGTTGAAGTCGTCGTTGCGCGGATAGCCGGCGCTGCCCGCCGCATCGATCAGCGCGATGGACAACTCGTTGCGATGGCGCAGATCGGACACCCCCAGCGGGCCGCCGCTTCCGTGCAACTCGCTGGCGCCGCGGCTGTTGTCCTCGCTGCGCAGGAACCACGGCAGCACCTCGCGCCACGACCAGCGCGGATCGCCGCTGGCTTCGGCCCAGCCGTCGTAGTCGGCTGCCACGCCGCGGATGTAGCACATCGCATTGATCGAACTGGAACCGCCGAGGGTCTTGCCGCGCGGCCACCACAAGCGGCGCTGGTTGAGCGCGGGCTCCGGTTCGGTGCGGTAGTTCCAGTTCAAGGCGCGGTTGTTGGCCAGCCGCGCGATGCCTGCCGGCATGTGGATCAGCGGGTGCCAGTCCGTCGGCCCGGCTTCCAGCAGCAGCACGCGCTTGCCCGGGTCGGCGCTGAGCCGGTTGGCCAGCACGCAACCGGCCGAACCGGCGCCGGCGATGATGAAGTCGTAATGGTCCAAGTCTTCCCCCTGCGCCTGCCTGGCGATGCGCGATCGCATGCTAGGCTTGCCGCGCCCCACGCTGGATGTGCCCGTGAGTTTGCCCCGCCAAGCCGTTGTGGAACAAGCCGCCGCGCCGCTGCTGTCCGCGCTGGCGTTCTTCTTCGTGATGACGTCGTATTACATCATCCGGCCAGTCAGGGACCAGCTGAGCGGCGCCGTGGGTTCGCAGTCGCTGCCGCTTTTCTACGGCGCGGTGCTCGTGGTGATGCTGCTGATCACGCCGGTGTTCGGCATGCTGGTGGCGCGCTTCCGCCGCCGTTCGCTGCTGGTGTGGAGCTACAGCTTCTTCATCGCCTGCCTGCTCGCGTTCGTGCCCGCGTTCATGGCGCAGGCGCAGATCGGCGCGCGCACGTTGGGCGTGGTGTTCTTTGTCTGGGTCAGCGTGTTCAACCTGTTCGTGGTGTCGCTGTTCTGGAGCTTCATGGCCGACATCTTCTCCAGCGGCCGGGCGCGCCGGGTGTTTTCGTTGATCGCACTGGGCGGCATGGCGGGCGCCATCTTCGGGCCGCTGGTCACCAAGTTGCTGGTGCACCTGGTGGGGGTGGCGCCCTTGCTGGTGGTGTCGTCGCTGGCACTGGGCGTGTCGCTGATCCTGCTGCTGCGGATCTCCGACAGTCACGACCGCCGACCCGGCAGCGACGGCAACGAGGTGATCGGCGGGTCGCTGTGGGCGGGCATTCGCCAGCTCTGGTCGCAACCTTTCCTGCGCTACATGGCCTTGCTGATGCTGTTCGGCGACGGCATCGGCACGCTGGCCTACGCGCTGGTAGCCGATTACGCGAAGGCCAACTTCGCCGACGCGGTGGCGCGGACCGCGTTCTACAACAACCTGGATCTCGCCACCAACCTGCTCGGTGCCGCCTTGCAGCTGAGCGTGACGCCGTGGCTGCTGGTCCGTCGCGGCGCCGGCTGGGGCCTGGTGCTGCCCGCGCTGGTGAACGTGGCGCTGCTGGGTGCGGTGGCGCTGATCGGCAGCGGCAGTGTCTCGTTCTTCGGTCACAGCCTGCCGCTGCTGCTGGCGGTGATGCTGGTGATCACCCGCGGCTTTGCCTACGGCATGACCAAGCCGGCGGTGGATGCGCTGTACACGCGGGTGCCGCGCGAGATGCGCTACAAGGGCAAGAATTTCGTCGAGACCGCGGTGTGGCGCTTCGGCGATCTGGTGGTGACCAGCGCGGTGAACGGTCTGCGTGCGCTGGGCCTGGGCGTGAGCGGCCTGGCTTTGGCCGGCGCCGGCGTGGCCGCACTGGCAACCATTGCGGCGCGCCGTGCCGGCTGGTCGCCGGACCTGGCGCCGGACGACCAGGCACCCGTAGAGAAGGCGGCGAAAGCGCCGGCGTGAGTCGATGCTTTCCCCACAACCCCGGCGTTCAGCCCGTGATATAGCGCTCCAGATGCTCGATCTGCTCGGCCTGCGCGTCGATCACCGCCTTGACCAGATCGCCGATCGAGATCACGCCGACCAGCTTGCCGTCCTCGACCACCGGCAGGTGGCGGATGCGACGGTCGGTGCACAGGCGCATGCAGTCGAACACGTCGGTGTCCGGGCCGACCGTGATCGGCGTGCCGGACATGATGTCCGACACGGCGGTCTGCGAGGAGGACTTGCCCTGCAGGATCACCTTGCGCGCGTAATCGCGTTCGGAGACCACGCCGACCAGTTCGCCGTTGGCCAGCACCAGCAACGCGCCGATGCGGTGTTCGGCCATCTGCTTGATCGCCTCCAGCACCGGGGCATCGGGTGCCACGCTGAAGATGGTGCTGCCCTTGGTTTGCAGCAGGTGCCTGACTTGACTCATCTCGGGTCTCCTGGCGGTGGCCTTCGGTTGTCCGGGTCGAGTCTATCGCGCGGCGGCGTTGGGGTGTAGTGACGGGCCCTGGCGCTATTTCGGCGGCGGCGCGTCGAGGTAGTCCGGCCCGCCCAGTTGCTGCATCTGCTGCTCGATCCATGCGGTGCGGCGCTGCACGTACGCGCTCGGGCGGTCGACGTGCAGCCGGCGCGGGCTGGGTAGCACCGCCGCCAGGCGTGCGGCCTGCGCCGGCCCCAGGCGCGCGGGCGAGGTATGGTAGTAAGCCTCGCTGGCCGCGCCCACGCCGTAGATGCCGTTGCCCAGCTCGGCGATGTTCATGTACACCTCGAGGATGCGCCGCTTCGGCCAGGTCAGCTCGATCAGCACGGTGAAGTACGCCTCCAGTCCCTTGCGCACGAAGCTGCGGCCGTTCCACAGGAACAGGTTCTTGGCGGTCTGCTGGCTGATCGTGCTGGCGCCGCGCAGGCGCTTGCCGTCGTCGGCCGCGTCGATCGCCTTGTTGATGGAGTCGAAATCGAAACCGTGGTGGTAGGGAAACTTCTGGTCCTCGCCGGCCACCATCGCCAGCGGCACCCAGGGCGAGACCCGCTTCCACGGCACCCAGTGCTGGCGCAGGCGGAAACTCATGTCCCCGTGCAGCCATGCGCCGACCTGGCGTTCGACCATCACCGCCGAGGTCAGCGGCGGCACGAAGCGCAGGATCAGCACCGCCAGCCAGGTCGATCCCAGCCACGCCATGGCGAGGATGCCCAGGCAGCGAAGCAGCTTGCGCCATCGGAGTCGGCGTGACGGTGAAGACATGGCTGCAGTATACGAGGCGTTGTGCCGGTGCCGTGCCGACCCCATCTGTGCCGTTTACCTGCCTGCCTCCGCGAGAACCGATCATGCCCGTGCCGTCCGACGACGACGTGATGTACCGCTTCCTGCTGCCGCGTGCCGGCGTGCGCGGCGCGCTGGTGCGCCTGGGCGCGTCATGGCGCGAGGTGGCGGGCCGTGCCGACTATCCGACGGCGTTGCGGGCGCTGCTGGGCGAGACGCTGGTGGCCAGCGCGCTGCTCACCGGCAACATCAAGCTCGATGGCGCGTTGTCGATCGAATTGAAGAGCGCGTCCGCACTGCGCCTGCTGTTCGCCGAGTGCGACGACGCCGGACGTCTGCGCGGGCTGGCACGCTGGCGCGAGCCGTTGCCCCAGCCGCTGGCGCTGAACGACCTGGCCGAGGCGATCATGGCAATCACCATGGGCAACGTCGAGCGCGGCCAGCGTTACCAGGGCCTGGTCGAACTGCGCGACGCCGGCCTGGCCGCGTCGCTGGAGAACTACTTCCGGCAGTCCGAACAGTTGCCCGCGCGATTCCTGCTGGCCAGCGATGCGACGCAGGCGGTCGGCCTGATGCTGCAGAAGATGCCTGACGAGGGCGGCCACGCCGCGGACATCGACGAGGACGCCTGGAACCGCGTGCTGCAGCTGACCGCGACGCTGGGCGTCGACGAGCTGCTGGCCACCCCGGCCGAGCCGCTGCTGTTTCGCCTGTACCACGAGGAGTCCGCGCGCCTGCTCGAAAGGCGCGCGCTGGCGTTCGGTTGCAGCTGCAGCCGCGAACGGGTCAGCGCCATGCTGCGTTCGCTCGGGCGCGACGAAGTGGAGGCCGCGCTGGCCGCGCGTGACGGCGAGATCGAGGTGGTCTGCGAGTTCTGCGCGCAGCGCTATGCGTTCGACCGCATCGACGCCGAGCACCTGCTGAGCGACAGCGCCGCCCCCGGCGCGCCGGGCACGGCGCAGTAGGGACTCCGCTCAGGCCGGCAGCAGCGGGCTGTTGGCGGCCAGCCAGGTGCTGGCCGGCTGCGGCGAGGCGAACAGGAAGCCCTGGCCGTAGCGGCAGCCGACCCGCAGCAGCGCCTGGCGCTGCGACTCCTGCTCGATGCCCTCGGCGATCACCTTCATGTGCAGCGAATCGGCCAGCACCTGGATGGCGCGCACCAGGGCCAGGCCCTGGGTGTCGCTGTCGTCCGGCGGCAGCTCGACGATGAAGGAGCGGTCGATCTTCAGGCTCTCGAACGGGTACTGGTGGAGATAGCTCAGCGAGGAATAGCCGGTGCCGAAATCGTCCAGCGCGATGCCCACGCCGTGGTTGCGCAGGTTTTTCAGGATGCGCTTCACCTGGGTGGGGTTTTCCAGCAGCGCATGCTCGGTGACTTCGATGCGGATGCAGTGGCTGGGCACGGCGTACTGGTCGAACAGCGCGAGCAGGCGCTGGTCGAGGTCGACCGAACGGAAGTGCCGCCCGGACACGTTGATGCTGATGAAACCCTCGGTGCCGATCAGGCGCACCGCCTGGATGCACACCTGCTCGAAGATCTGCCAGTCGATCGCCTCGGCGCAGCCGCATTCCTCGGCGATCAGCAGGAAGTCGTGCGGCGGCAGCAGGCCGCGCTGCGGATGGTGCCAGCGCAGCAGCGCCTCGTAGCCGACGATGCGGCCGTCGGAGAGCTCGACGATCGGCTGGTAGTACGGTTCGAACTCGTTGCGGCCCAGCGCGTGGCGCAGGTCGCTCTCCATGTCCAGCAGGGACAGTGCCTCGCGGCGCAGGCGGTCGTCGAACATCGCCGCGCGATGGCGGCCACCGTCCTTGGCGTTGTACATCGCCGCGTCGGCGTCGCGCAGCAGTTCCTCCGGCTGGCGATAGTGCGGGGCGGCAAGCGCGATGCCGATCGAGGCGGAGGTGAAGATCTCCTTGGTGCCCAGCCGGAACGGCGTCTGCAGCTCGTGGATGATGCGTTCGGCGATCAGCGAGGCCTTGTCGGTCTCGGTAATGCCCTCCAGCAGCACGGCAAACTCGTCCCCGCCGAGCCGCGCGACCACGTCGCGGGTCTTCAGGCAGGCGCGGATGCGGCCGCCGACCTGGAACAGCAGGTCGTCGCCGATCAGATGGCCGACCGAGTCGTTGATGACCTTGAAGCGGTCCAGGTCGATGAACAGCACCGCGAACCGCTCGTCACGGTTGGCCGCGTAGCGCTGCATCGCCTGTTCCAGCCGCTGCAGCAGCAAGGTGCGATTGGGCAGGCCGGTAAGCGAGTCGTGCAGGGTCTCGTACTTCAGCCGGCGCTCGACCCGCTCGCGTTCGGCGATCTGTTCGCGCAGGTCGCGGTTGGCCAGCGCCAGCGCGCGGGTGCGCTCGGTGACGCGGCGCTCGAGCCCGGCGTTGGCCTGCTTGAGCGAATGGGCCGCCTGCTTGCGCTGCAGCGCGTTGGCCACGTGGTAGCTGACGAAGGTCAGCAGCTCCTGGTCGCGCTCGCTGTAGTTGTGCGCCGGCGAATAGCTCTGCAGGGTAAGCACGCCCTTGGCCTTGCCGCCCCAGATCAGCGGCACGCCCAGCCAGCACACCGATGGCGCGCCGAAGTGGGCGATCTCGCCTGCGGCGTGCAGCTTGTCGATCAGCTCGGGGGTGGCCAGCAGCGGGCGGGCGGTGCGCAATACGTACTCGGTGGCGCCGCGGCCGTGCACGCGCGCCGGGCGCACGCGATCGACCTCGTCGACCGAATAGGGGAACGTCAGCTGGTCGGTCTCCTCGTCCAGCAGCGCGATGTAGAAGTTGCGCGCGTACAGCAGGCCGCTGATGACCTGGTGCACGGCGGCGTAGAACTTGTCCAGGCTTTCCGAGGTGCTGGCCAGTTCGGCGATGCGAAACAGCGCCGCCTGCAGGCGCTCGCCGCGCTGGCGCTGCAGCACCTGCTGGCGCAGCACGCGATTGGCCTCGCGCAGCGCCGCGGTGCGGTCGGTGACGCGGCGGCCCAGCTCCAGGTGCGCCTCGCGCCGTTCCAGCGCGGTCTGCACGTGTTGCGCCACGTAGTTGAGCAGCTCCATGTCGTGCCGCGAGTAATGCGTGTCCGAGCGGTAGCTCTGCACCACGATGCCGCCCGCCACGTGCCCGTCGCGCAGCATGGGCACGCCCAGCCAGTCCTCGCAGCGCGCGCCGAACAGGCGGAAACGATCGCCGATCTGCTGTACCAGGTCGTCGAGCGAACCCATCATCGGACGCCCTTGGCGCAGCAGGTTCCAGGTCAGGCTGTATTCCATCTCCTGCAGCGGCATCGGCTGGTTGAGCACGGGAAGGTCGGTGTCGACGATGTCCACGCAGTAGGTGAAGCGGATCTGGTCGGTGGCCGGGTCGTACAGCACGATGTAGAAGTTTTCCGCGTACATCAGGCTGCTGACGATCGCGTGCAGCGAGCGCATCATCTGCGGCATGTCGTGCTCGGCGCTGGCCTGGTCGGCGATCGCGTACAGCGCGCGCTGCAGGCGTTCGGCCAGCGCCAGACGGGAGATCGCCTCGTACAGGCGGCTGGTCTCGGCCAGCTGGCGCAGGCGGATGTCCGCCAGGCGGCCCAGCCATAGCAGCGAGTCGCGCGCAGCGGGAGGCGGCGGGGTCTCGTCCCACGTCATCGACAAGGTGCGCGTGGCCTGCGGGTCTTCGGCCAGGTCCAGCCATTTCTCGTCGGGGGCGCCATCTTCGTCGCGGGCGCGCCAGTGCAGGCGGCCGCGGATGCCGAGCTGGTCCAGCATCAGCTCGCAGATTTCCATCACCCCGGTGGCGTCGACTGCCTCGAACAGGCGTTCCACGGCGCCGTTCAGGGTCGCGACATCCCGGGCCGCGTGCGGCGGCTGGGAGGGTCGGATCGTCGGGCTGGCGCTCATGGCTGGTGGTCGATTCCGGAACGATTTGACGCGTCGACGTCAAAAGGCCTTTATACAGGGTGGGCCGCCGCTCCTGCCAGCGGGATCATAGCGGGAACCTGGCCCGGTCGAACGGGTCAAAGCTTGACACAGCAACCCATGCAACTGTGCGCTGGGGCGGGTTTTGGGCTGTTAGCAAAACGTAAAATGCGCTACCATCCCGATCGCACGACATCATCAATGCGAGCCGTGTTCGGATGATGGTTCCATCAGTCTTGGAGTTTCGTTCAAAAGCCATGCGTCGCCTGCCTGCCATGCTGTCGATTTTCCTGCTGCCGCTTGCGGCCGCCGGGCAATCCGTGGGCGGCGATGCGGCGCAGGCCGCGCAGTTGCTGGCGCAGCCGCAGAACGGGGCGCAGTTGACGAATGCCGACCCGGCCAGTTCCGGCGTGAACGTCCCGTTGTGGCGTGACAGCCATGGCCGCATGCTGATGCTCAAGGCCGATCGCGGCACCACGAACGACTCCGCCACGTCCCTGTATTCGCCGCTGTTGCTGCAGCCGCTCGATGCCGGCAACGCGATGGCCGCCGGCCTGCAGTACGGCGTCGGCCCGTTGCAGGCGCATGCGCAGGTCAGCCAGCGCTCGTGGCTCAACCACGGCACGCGGGTGTTCGGCAGCGAAGTGGGTGCCACCTACGACGCCGGCGATTACAGCGTCGGCGTGAGCGTGGGCGCCACCAGCACGCCCCACCGCAATGCGCCGCTGCCGCGCGTGCTGCCGGGTGCGGCGCCGGGCGGCCTGTACAGTTTCGACAGCAGCAACCAGCTCAATGCACGGGGCCGGCTGGCCCTGGGCAAGCAGACCGGCATCGACCTCGGCGCCAGCGTGGGCCGCGTGCATCTGCTGCCGGGCAACCTGCTGGGTGTCAACGTGCTCGACCAGAAGGCGCTGAGTTTCGGCGTCGACCACGGCCCGTTGAGCGGCATGCTCACCGGTCGCACCATGCAGCCCGAAGCCGGCGTGCCCGGCAGCCTGTACGGCGATCGGCGCTGGAACAGCATCGACCTGGGCGTGACCTGGCGCCTGCCGTGGCGCGGCTCGTTGAGCGTCGGCGCGCAGAACCTGTGGTCGTCCGGCACGCCGGCGAACACGCCGGTCGGCCCGGAGCCGGACCAGTCGCGCACGCCTTACGTGCAATATCACCAGGATCTCTGAGGCAGGAGTGAGCGGAGAGGAGTGAGAAACGAGAGAAATGCGCGCAAGCTGCAGCTCTTCTCTCACTTCTCACTTCTCACTTCTCACTTCTCACTTCTCACTCCTATCCGCTCACTCCTGCTTCTTGACGCGCAGGTCGCCGCTGAAGGTCTCGAGGTGGATCTTGCCGTCGCCGGCGCCGATGCTCGTGTCGAGCGAACTGCCGGGGCCGCGCTCGGCTTCGATCGGCTTGCCGAAGTCGCTGCGCAGGTCGCCGCTGAAACTGCTGGCGTGCAGCTTGGCCGAGGTGTCGGCCGGCAGGCGCAACTGCACATCGCCGCTCATGCTGTCGATGTCGATGCTGCCGCCGGCGGCCAGCTTGCCGGACAGCTGCACGTCGCCGGAGACGGTGCTCAGGGTGAGCGTCTGCCACGGCCCGCCGCCGGCCTGGATGTGGCCGGAGATGGTTTCCAGCTTGGCCGTGCGGCCCAGGGCCGGGGCCAGGATCTCGCCGCTCACGGTTTGCAATGCGGCCTTGTCGGCCTGTCCGGAAAGCTCGATGCCGCCGCTGACACTATCGACGTCCAGCGCAGGCGTGTTCGCGTGGATGCGGGCGTTGCCGCTGATCGTGTTGACCTTGATGTCGCCGCCGGCAAGGCCGTCGATCACCAGCGGCGCGCTGATCACCTTGACGTCCAGCGACGCGCCGCGCGGCACGTGCAGTTCCAGCGTGGTGGGCGCCATGCGGCTGTCGCCGCCGAAGTTGAACCAGCCCGAGCCCGAACCGCCGCGCGGCTCGACCTTGATCGACAGCCGGTCGTTGTCGCCGGTGATCTGCAGCGGCTTGGCGCCGTCGCCGAGTTCGCCGCCGACCTGGACTTCATTGCGATCCCAGGCGGTGACATTCACCGAGCCGGCGATATTGCTGATGCTGATCCGCGTATCGGCGCTGGCGGCGTGCTGCAGTTGGATCGGCGTGCCGGCCAGTGCATCGCCGATGCACAGGCACAACAGCAGGGGCAGGCAGTGGGCGGTTTTCATGGGTTCTCCTCGGATGGTCATCAGCCGGCGCGGTCGGCCAGCTGGCGCAATTGCGCCTGTTGTCGTTCGGTGTGGCGCAGGAGCCGTTGCAGTGCCGCGGAATCCGGTGCCTGTTCGATCGCCAGCTGCAGTTCGAGGCGAGCGGCGTCCAGTTCGATGGCGGCGCCGGCCAGGCGCGGATCGGCGGGCTTCCAGCTGGCCTGGCGGGTCGTGCCGGCCGATTCGGCAGGTGCGGTGGGTGTGAACCACTGATGCCAAGCCATACCCACGACCAGCAGCAGCGATGCCGCCACGGCAGCGCCCGCCAGCATGCGCCGCCATGTCGCCCGGGCGGGCGGATCGGCGACGGCCTGGTCCAGCGCCGCGTCGATCGCCGGCCACAGGTCGCGGCGCGGCACATGCGGTTGCTGCAGCTCGCGCATCTGGCGGCGCCATTCGAATTCGTTCATGCGTTTTCTCCCAGCGTCTTGCGCAGCAGCTGGCGTGCGCGATGCAGTTGAGCCTTCGAGGTGCCCACCGCCATGCCCAGTTCGTCGCCGATGTCCTCGTGCCGCCAGCCTTCGATGTCGTGCAGTACCAGTACGGCGCGGGCGCGCGGCGGCAGCCTGCCGATGGCTTGTTCCAGTTCGTGTCGCTCGGCCGCGCAGAACGGCGTCTCGCCACTGTCCGGCAGGTGCTCGTCGTCCACTACGCGCACCGGATCGGCGCCGCGCGCGCGGATGTCCATCAGCGCCACGTTGACCGCCAGGCGATACAGCCAGGTGCCGAAGGAGCTTTCGTGGCGGAAGCCGGGCAATTTCTGCCAGGCGCGGATGAAGGCGTCCTGGGTGAGATCCTCCGCCCGCGCGTGGTCGTAGCCGGCCAGCCGGTGCAGCGCGCCGTAGACGCGGCCGACGTGCAGCGCGTACAGGCGCTGGAAGGCGCGACGGTCGCCCGCGGCTGCGGCGCGCACGTCGTCGCCGTCATGCGCGGCGCTGGAGACAGGCGGCATCAGGCTTCCGGAGGCAGGGCAGGCGGCGATCATCTTGCCAGCTTGGATGCCGCGGGGTGCGAAAGGGTTTGAAGCGGACGGGCCGCGCGGGCCCGTCCTTCGGGAGCGGCGAGGAAAACCACGAGCGTGGTTTTCCCGGTCGCGAGTCCGGTACGTGCCCGGACTCGCGCGTGCATCAGGACACGGCGGCCCGCCGCGCCGGCTTGGCGGTATCGGCCTGCAGCGCCTGCGCCACGCGTTGCTGCTCGCGGCGCAACCGCTCCGGCAGGCGCGGCGCGAAGGTTTGCAGGTAGGCGTCGATGGCTTCCAGCTCCGCCTGCCATCCGGCTACGTCGACCGCGAGCAATTCGTCCAGTCGCGCAGGCTCCAGCGCCAGTCCTTCCAGCTTCAGTTCGCCGGCCGCCGGCACGATGCCGATCGGGGTCTCGACGCCTTGGACATGGCCTTCGGCGCGGTCGATCATCCACTCCAGCACGCGCAGGTTCTCGCCGAAGCCCGGCCACAGGAACTTGCCATCGGCGCCCTTGCGGAACCAGTTGACGTGGAACACCTTCGGCAGCTTCGCGCCGGGCCGGTCGAACGACAGCCAGTGCGCGAAGTAGTCGCCGTAGTGATAGCCGCAGAACGGCTTCATCGCCATCGAGTCGCGACGCAGCACGCCGACCGCGCCGGTGGCGGCGGCGGTGGTTTCCGAGCCCATCGCGGCGCCCATCAGCACGCCGTGGCTCCAGTCGCGCGCCTCCATCACCAGCGGCAGCAGCGAGGGGCGGCGGCCGCCGAACACGATCGCGCTGATCGGCACGCCTTGCGGCGCCTCGGCCTGCTCCGACCAGGTCGGGCACTGCTTCGCGCTGACCGTGAAGCGCGAGTTCGGGTGCGCGGCCGGGCCGTTGGCCGGGTCGTACGGACGTCCCTGCCAGTCGGTGACCGGGGTGCCGGGCAGGCCTTCCCACCACGGCTGGTTGTCGGCGGTGACGGCGACATTGGTGAAGATGGTGTCGTGCGAGATGCTCTGCATGGCATTGTGGTTGGTGGCGTCGCTGGTGCCCGGCGCCACGCCGAAGAAGCCGGCTTCCGGGTTGATCGCGTACAGCCGCCCGTCCGCGCCGGGGTGCATCCAGCAGATGTCGTCGCCCACCGTCCACACCTTCCAGCCGTCACGCCGGTAGCCTTCCGGCGGAATCAGCATCGACAGGTTGGTCTTGCCGCAGGCGGAGGGGAACGCGGCGGCGACGTAGTGCGTCTCGCCGCGCGGGTTCTCGATGCCGACGATCAGCATGTGTTCGGCCAGCCAGCCTTCCGTGCGCGCCTGGTTGCTGGCGATGCGCAGCGCGTGGCACTTCTTGCCCAGCAGCGCGTTGCCGCCGTAGCCGGAGCCGTAGGACTTGATCGAGAGTTCGGCGGGGAAGTGCATGATCCAGCGACGCTCGGGATCGAGCTCACCGACCGAATGCAGCCCCTTCACGAACGTACCTTCGCGCTCGATCCGCGCCTGCGCGGCGGCGCCCATGCGGGTCATGATCTTCATGTTGGCGACCACGTACGGGCTGTCGGTGATCTCCACCCCGCAACGCGACAGCGGCGAGTCGATCGGGCCCATGCAATACGGGATCACGTACATCGTGCGGCCTTCCATGCAGCCGTCGAACAGCGCGTCGATCTTGGCGTGCGCCTCGGCCGGGTCCATCCAGTGGTTGTTCGGGCCGGCGTCCTCGCGCTTGGGGTGGCAGACCAGGGTCAGCTGCTCGACGCGGGCCACGTCCTTCGGATCGGAGCGGTGCAGGTAGCACCCCGGATGGGTGGTCTGGTTCAGTTCGATCAGGGTGCCGTCGGCCAGCATCTGCTGCACCAGCGACTGATATTCGTCCTGCGACCCGTCACACCAGTGAATCCGCGCCGGGCGGGTCAGTGCCGCCACCTGGTCGACCCATTGGGTAAGCGCTTCCAGCTTGCTGGTCATCATGTCCCTCGAAAGGCTTGTTGAAAAACGGAAGCGGCACGGTAGTTTGCGTGCACTGGTATTGCAAGGATGGGCGCAGCAACGGCAGCGCCGGAGGGCGCCGCGTGGCCGTTTGCGCAGCGCTACACCGGGGTGAGCGTGGCGATCATGTGTTCGACGTAGGCGTCGAACTCCTCGTGACTCAGGCGCGGCAGGCCCAGGGTGAAGTTCAGTTGCAGGAAGCCGACGTAGGCGGCATAGGTCAGCCGCGCGCGGTTCAGTGCCTGCGCCGGCGGCAGGCCGGCCTCGCGATACACGGTGGTGAGGAACTCCATGCGTCGCTGCGAGACGCGGGCCATCACCGGCACCACCTGCGGATGGTCCAGTGCCTTGAGCAGCGCGGCATAGACGCGATGCGGCTGCAATTCGTGCGCGACCCGGCGGAACAGCTCGGGCAGGCGCTGGCGCGGGTCGGCGATCTGCTCGATCTGGCCGATGATCTCGCGTTCGCCGTACTGTTCCCAGCGTTCCATGGCCGCATTGAGCAGCGCTTCGCGGGTACGGAAATGCCAGTAGAAGCTGCCCTTGGTCACCCCGAGCTGGCGCGCGAGGGCTTCCACTGCCAAGGCTCCGACGCCCTGGTCGGCGATCATCTGCAGGGCGGCCAGTTCCCAATCTTCGGCCGACAGGCGCGTGCGTTCCGGCTTGCTGCTGACATTCATGTCCGTATGGTAGCGACAGCCCGGGCATTTGTAATGGGGCGGCGTCGATCGGCGTGCGCCGCGGCCCGGCGAGCGGTTGACGGCCATCGCACAGGCAATCCATACTCTCCCGTATGGTCAATCCGATCCCGATGCCCCATACCGTCGAACGCGTCGCTGCAGGCGACCTGCGCCTGGCGGTGGAAACCTGGAACCCGCAGGGGACGCCGGGCCTGCTGTTCGCGCACGGCTTCGGCCAGACTCGCGGGGCGTGGAACGCCGCCGCCGCGGCGCTCGCCCGGACGGGTTGCCGCTGCGTCGCGTTCGACGCCCGCGGTCATGGCGAGAGCGATCGCGTGGACGCCGCGACCGGCTATCACATGGACCAGTTCGCCGACGACCTGTTGCGCCTGGCCGCCGCGCAGCCGCAGCCACCGATCCTGGTGGGCGCCTCGATGGGTGGCCTGCTCGGCATCGTGTTGGCCGGCGAACGGCGACCCTCACCGTTCCGTGCGCTGGTGCTGGTCGACATCACGCCGCGCTGGGAAACCGCAGGCGTGCAACGCATCCTGGCCTTCATGCAGGCACACCCGGACGGCTTCGCCAACTATGCCGACGCGGCCGAGCAGGTAGCCGCCTACCTGCCGCAGCGGCGCGAGCGCAAGAGCGCCGAGCAATTGCGGCCGCTGCTGCGCGAGGGTGCCGACGGCCGGCTGCGCTGGCATTGGGACCCGGCGTTGCTGGCCGGCGACCTGGTGCAGGAGAGCGAGCGCTACCAGCCGCGCCTGCTGGCCGCGGCGGCGAACATCGACGTGCCGGTGCTGCTGCTGTCCGGCGGCCGCAGCGACGTCGTCTCGCGCGGCACCGTGGACGAGTTCCTGCAGCTGGTGCCGCAGGCGCGCCATGTCGAGCTGGCGCACGCCACGCACATGGTGGCCGGCGACGCCAATGACGCCTTTGCCAATGAAGTGATCCACTACGTGCACCACCTTGAAATCCCCGTGACGCCGCGTACCGCCGGCGCCGCCCCCTGACCCTGAGAGGTGTCGAGATGTCCGTGTTGCTTACCTTGCTGGCGGCGTTGATTGCCTCCGGCGTCTGCGCCTATCACCGCACCAGCCTGCGTACCTGGGCCATCGTCACCGTCGCCGCCACTCTCGTGGTGGGTCTGCTGGTGCGCGCGCCGGCCACGATGGTGATCCTGCTCCTCATCGAGCTGGCGATCGCGCTGCCGCTGCTGATGGTGGACTTCCGCCGCAAGCAGATCAGCGCGCCGCTGCTGAAAATGTTCGCGAAAGTCACGCCGAAGCTTTCCGAAACGGAACAGACCGCGCTGGAAGCCGGCACCGTGGGTTTCGAGGGCGAGCTGTTCTCCGGCAAGCCGGACTGGCATGAACTGCTGAAGCAGCCCAAGCCCGAGCTCTCCGTGGAGGAGCAGGCCTTCATGGACGGCCCGGTGGAAGAGCTGTGCGCGATGATCGACGACTGGCAGATCACGCACGAACTGGCCGACCTGCCGCCGAACGTGTGGGAGTTCATCAAGAAGAACAAGTTCTTCGGCATGATCATCCCCAAGCAGTACGGCGGCCTGCAGTTCTCCGCGCTGGCGCACTCGGCGGTGCTGCAGAAGCTGTCCACGATGTCGGCCACGGTGTCCTCGACCGTGGCGGTGCCGAACTCGCTGGGCCCGGCCGAGCTGCTGCTGCACTACGGCACCGACGAGCAGAAAAACCACTACCTGCCGCGCCTCGCCGTCGGCGAGGAAATCCCCTGTTTCGCCCTGACCGGGCCGTATGCCGGCTCTGATGCCACCTCGATTCCCGACGTGGGCATCGTCTGCAAGCAGATGGTCGACGGCGTGGAAACGCTGGGACTCAAGCTCACCTTCGACAAGCGCTACATCACGCTGGCGCCGATCGCCACGGTGGTCGGCCTCGCCTTCCGCATGTACGACCCCGAGCACCTGCTGGGTGAAGAAGAGGATCTGGGCATCAGCCTGGCACTGCTGCCGCGCTCGACGCCGGGGCTGCAGATCGGCCGCCGCCATTTCCCGCTGAACATCCCGTTCCAGAACGGCCCGGTGCACGGCAAGGACGTGTTCGCGCCGCTGTCGGTGCTGATCGGCGGACCGAAGATGGCCGGCCACGGCTGGCGCATGCTGGTCGAGGTGCTGTCGGTGGGCCGCGCGATCTCGCTGCCGTCCAACGCCACCGGCGGCATGCGCGCGTCGGCGCTGGCCACCGGCACCTACGCGCGCATGCGCAAGCAGTTCGGCCTGGCGGTGGCGCGCTTCGAGGGTGTCGAGGAGGCGCTGGCGCGCATCGGCGGCCTGGCTTACGCCACCGCCGCGCTGTCGCGCGCCACGGCGGCGGCGGTCGATCGCGGCGAGAAGCCGGCAGTCACCTCGGCGATTGCCAAGTACCACGCCACCGAGTGGGCGCGCCAGGTGGCGGCCGACACGATGGACGTGCACGGCGGCAAGGCGGTGCAGCTCGGGCCGAAGAACTACGCCGGCCGCGGCTGGTCGGCGGTGCCGATCGCGATCACGGTGGAAGGCGCCAACATCATGACGCGCAGCCTGATGATCTTCGGCCAGGGCGCGATCCGCTGCCATCCGTACGTGCTGAAGGAAATGCAGGCGCTGTCGATCGCCGACCGCGGCGAGCAGCTGAAGACGTTCGACCGGCTGCTGTTCGGCCACCTCGGCTTCGGCATCTCCAACGCGGTGCGCAGCTTCGCGATGGGCCTCTCCGGCGCGCGCATCGGCGAGGCCGCTGGCGATGCCTACACCCGCCGCTACTATCGCAAGCTCGATCGCTACTCCGCCGCGCTCGCGCTGTGCGCCGACGTGTTCATGGGCGTGCTCGGCGGCAAGCTGAAGTTCAAGGAGAAGCTGTCGGCCCGCCTGGGCGACGTGCTGAGCTACCTGTACATCGCCAGCGCCATGCTCAAGCAGTACGAGGACAACGGCCGGCCGGAAGCCGACCGCCCGTTCCTGGCCTGGGGTTTCCACGAGTGCATGTGGCTGATCCAGAATGCGCTGGACGGCGCGATCCGCAATTTCCCGGTGCGCCCGGTGGCGTGGCTGCTGCGCGTCCTGGTGTTCCCGCTGGGCCGCCGCGAGGTGCCGCCGTCCGATCGTCTGGGCCGCCGCGTCGCCGCGCTGCTCACCGCGCCGAACGAGGCGCTCGACCGCCTCACCGACTGGGTCTACACCACGCCCACGCCGAACAACACGATCGGCCGCATGAAGGCGCTGCTGCCGGACGTGATCGCCGCCGAGCCGGTCGACCGCAAGTTCGGCAAGGCGCTCAAGTCCGGTCAGTTCAGCTCGCACGACTATCTTGACCAGCTCGTCGAAGCACAGCAGGCCGGGGTGATTTCCGAAGCGGAGGCGGAGTTGCTCAGGCGCGTGCGCGAGGGCGTGTTCGAGTTCATCTCGGTCGACGATTTCGATACCGACGAGATGCGTGCGTTCAAGACGCGCGCGGACGCCGGGTGAGCCGTGCGGACCGGTTCCATTTTGGAGGGTGACCGGTGAGCGCCTCGGTGCTGTCGCTGTATCGGCGCATCACGCGCTGGCCCGCGGGCCACTGGCTCTTCTCGCGGCTGATCTGCCTGAAGGCGCCGTATTTCACCACCATCGCGCCGCGCTTTGTGACATTGCAGCCGGGCCGCTGCGAGGTACGCATCCGCGATCGCCGGCGCGTGCACAACCACATCGGCACGGTGCACGCGATCGCGCTGTGCAACCTGGCCGAGCTCGCTGCCGGCATGATGGCCGAGGCGACCGTGCCGGCGGACATGCGCTGGATACCCAAGGGCATGAGCGTCGAGTACCTGAAGAAGGCGGTCGGCTCGATGCACGGCACGGCGACCCCGGAGGCGGCCGCGCCGCCGGCGGGCGCGAGCGGGGAATGGCCGGTCAGGGTAGAGGTGGTCGATGGCGCGGGCGACACGGTGTTCCGCGCACGCGTGCTGATGTGGTTGTCCCCGCGCAAGCGCGGCTGAACCTCACGGGCTCCGGCGCCGCCAGCACGGCGGCACGATGCTGCCGCGGCGCAGGGCGACGGCGAGCAGGCCCAGCGAACACAGCGTGCACAGGCTCAGCGCCACCACCGACGCCTCGGCGCCGAACACGCCGCCGCTGAGCCAGTCCGGACCGTGGCGGCTGGAAACCAGCCAGCCTTCCGCCTGCGAGCCCGACACCGGGATGCCGTAGATCGTGCCCTGGGCGAAGTTCCACGCCGCGTGCACGCCCATGCACACCGGCAGCGAGCGCGTCACGTGGTAGAGCAGGCCGAACAGCAGGCCCGCCTCGATCGCGATTGCCGCCGAGCTCCACAGCGTGGCGCCGGGGTTGGCGATGTGCACCGCGCCGAACAGCAGGGCCGAGATGGCCAGGGCCCACCACGTTCCCAGGCCTTCCTCGACGATGCGAAACAGCACGCCGCGGAACATGATCTCCTCGCCGATACCGGCGCCCAGCCCCACGACCAGCAGCGCACCCAGCCAGGGCGCGTCAGCGCGGATGGCCTCCACGTGGTAGCTGCCGGCCAGCCACAAGGCCGCCACCACGGCGCTGAACAGGACCAGCCCGATCAGCACGCCAAGCAGGCCTTGCGGCAGCAGCGTGCGCGGGGCCAGCTCGGCGAGCGGCCGGCGTTCGATCAGCCTCACCAGGATCAGATATGCCGCCAGCGGTACCAGCGCACGCAGGACGAACTGCGCCAGGTCGCGCTGCAACACCGGCGTGTCCTTGTCCAGGCCGAGTGCGAAGAAGGCGAACTGCACCGCCACCATGAGACCCGCCAGCCAGGCCACGAAGATCGCGATCCGCGCCGGTGGGGAAAACAGCAGCCAACGCTGCCACCGAGGTGCCGTGGCCGGTGTGGAAAACGCCAACGTCTGTTGTTGCATGCAGCCTCCCCTTGTGCGAACGCCCAAGGTAGCGGCGTGCCGGCGCGCTGGCCAGTGGGGCAGGGTGGCTTTGCTCAGGCTTCCACGGAGGCGGCATGCTCGCGGGTGGCGGCGAAGCGCACCTGCGGCCAGCGCTCCTGCGCCAGCTGCAGGTTGACCCGCGTCGGCGCGATGTAGACCAGCTCGCCGGCACCGTCGATGGCCAGGTGCATCGCGTTCTTCTCGCGAAACTCATCCATCTTCTTCTCGTCGTCGCAATGCACCCAGCGCGCGGTGCTCACGCCGACCGGCTCGAAGCTGGCGTCGACGTTGTATTCGTCCTTCAGTCGGTACGCCACGACCTCGAACTGCAGCACGCCGACCGCGCCGAGGATCAGATCGTTCGACATCAGCGGGCGGAAGAACTGCGTGGCGCCTTCCTCGGAAAGCTGCGCCAGGCCCTTCTGCAGCGCCTTCATCTTCAGCGGGTCGCGCAGCCGCGCGCGGCGGAACAGCTCGGGCGCGAAGTTCGGGATGCCGGTGAAGGTGACCAGCTCGCCCTCGGTGAAGGTGTCGCCGATGGTGATGGTGCCGTGGTTGTGCAGGCCGATCACGTCGCCCGGGTAGGCCGTCTCGACGATCTCGCGGTCGCTGGCCATGAAGGTCAGCGCGTTGGCGATGCGCACCTCCTTGCTGGTGCGCGTCTGGATCATCTTCATGCCGGCGTTGTAGGTGCCCGAGCACACGCGCATGAACGCGACGCGGTCGCGGTGCGCCGGGTCCATGTTGGCCTGGATCTTGAACACGAAGCCGGATAGCTTCTCCTCCTCCGGCTGGATCTCGCGCGTGGTGGTGGCGCGCGGGCGCGGGCTGGGCGCGTGCTCGACGAAGAAGTCCAGCAGCAGCTGCACGCCGAAATTGTTCACCGCCGAGCCGAAGAACACCGGCGTCTGCCGGCCGGCCAGGTACTCGTCGATATCGAAGGAGGGCGCGGCGCCCTGCACCAGCTCCAGTTCCTCGCGCAGCTCGCGCATCGCCTCCGCACCGATCTTCTCTTCCAGCCCCGGTGCATCCAGGCCCTTGAAGATGGTCGAGTCCTGTCGCGTGAAGTTCTTGCCCGCCTCGAAGATGTGTACCTCGTCCAGCGCCAGGTGGTACACGCCCTTCAGCCGCTTGCCCATGCCGATCGGCCAGGTCAGCGGCGCGCAGGCGATGCCCAGCACCGACTCCACCTCGTCCAGCAGTTCGATCGGCGAGCGGCCCTCGCGGTCGAGCTTGTTGATGAAGGTCATGATCGGCGTGTCGCGCAGCCGGCACACTTCCATCAGCTTGATCGTGCGCTCCTCCACGCCCTTGGCGCAGTCGATCACCATCAGCGCCGAGTCCACCGCGGTGAGCACGCGATAGGTGTCCTCGGAGAAGTCCGCGTGGCCCGGCGTGTCGAGCAGGTTGACGATCTTGCCCTCGTACGGGAACTGCATCACCGACGAGGTCACCGAGATGCCGCGCTCCTTCTCCAGCGCCATCCAGTCCGAGGTGGCGCTGCGCGACGTCTTGCGGCTCTTCACCGAGCCGGCCATCTGGATCGCGCCGCCGAACAGCAGCAGCTTCTCGGTCAGCGTGGTCTTGCCCGCGTCAGGATGGCTGACGATGGCGAAGGTGCGGCGGCGGCGGGTTTCGTCGAGATGGGTGGACATGGGGAGCGGGTCGGCTTGAGCGCGAACCGGTAATTGTAGCGTGGATCACAAGCAGGGCTTGGGTTGTCCAGGCCCGCGTCGTTCACCGGGCGGCCAACCAGCCACGGTTGCTGCAGCAAGCCGTGCACGGTTTTTTGCAAAGACTCCCGCTAGGTGCGCGGGGTCATCACGGCAACCGCACTGACCCGGGGCTAGGCTGCTCCTTCAACCGCACCGATGACAGACAACAGAACCCGTGGAAAGCCAGGAAATTCAGGAAAGCAAGGAAAGCCGCCGGATTGTCGCAACGCTGGTTCAGCAGGCCGGCGATGGGGCAACTGCGCCTGAATTGGCCGAGTTCGTCGTGTCTGCCTGGCAGACGATCGAAGCCTCCCTGACACCCATCATTGGTCAGTGCAGCGTGGCCACCCTGTATAAACGCAGTTGCTATCTCGCCAGCCGCGAACACGCCTGGTTGATGGACATCCATGATGGCATGCAGACAACGATGAATCTGGCTGCGTTGAAATCTGCATTGCTCGAGCATGGCAGCAGCGAGATTGCCGCTGGTGCGGGCCGCGCACTGCAGATGTTCTACGAGGTACTTGCCAATCTGCTTGGCGCATCGCTCACCGAAAGACTACTGCAATCCGTATGGGCCGATCTGTTGCCTGCCCCTACGCGGGAAAAATCAGCATGAACAACATCGTGACCATCAACCGCTTGAATACGGGCATCCCCGGTCTGGATGACGTGCTTGGCGGAGGGCTGCCGGAATTTTCGTTCAACCTGATCGCGGGGCCGCCGGGTTGCGGCAAGACCACGCTTGCGCACCAGATGATGTTCGCCCTGGCCACGCCGCAACGTCCCGCGATCTATTTCACGGTGCTTGGCGAGCCGCCGTTGAAGATGTTGCGCTACCAGCAGCAATTTGAATTCTTCGACGACGCGGCGATCGATCGTACGGTTCGCTTCATCAGCCTTTCCGACGACATGGTCGAGGGTGGCCTCGATCAGGTGCTGCGCCGGATCGTGGCCGAGGTGGAAGCCCGGAGCCCGGCATTGGTGTTCGTCGACTCGTTCCGGTCACTGATGCAAACGAATGCCGCCGGAGACGGCGCCCATCTCAACAATCAGCATTTCGTGCAGCAATTGGGCGTGTTGATGACAGGCTGGCAGGCGACGACGTTCCTGATCGGGGAATATTTCGATGAAGCCGAGGCCAATCCCGTGTTTACCGTGGCGGATGGCTTGATCTGGTTGCGCCAGAGCGTGCAACGCAACTCGATGGTGCGCAAGCTGGAGGTCAGGAAAATGCGCGGTCAGGCCACGTTGCCGGGCTTGCACACGTTCCGCATCAATGCCGCCGGACTGCACGTGTTCACCCCCGTTGCGGTTCCGGTCGCGAGGCCGATTGATGTCGATGCCACAGAACGACTGAAGATGGGCATCGATCGTCTCGACGAGATGCTGGGTGGTGGCCTGCCGCGTGGGTACTCGATGCTTGTTGCCGGGCCCTCGGGTGCGGGCAAGAGCATTCTCGCGGCAGCCTTTCTCGCCGAAGGCGCACGCTGTGGCGAGACGGGCGTGATTGCGGCATTCGAGCAGATGCCCAGTCTCGCGCAATCCCCGATGTTGGTTGAGCTGATCGAGAGGGGTTCGGTAGGCCTGGTGAACAACCGCGCGTCCGATTTGTCGATTGACGAAATCCTGTGGTTGCTGGTGTCGGAGATCCGCCGGCTGAAGGCTACCCGCGTGGTGATCGATTCGCTGTCGGGTTTCGAATTGGCGGTGGCGCCGACGTTCCGTCCGGACTTTCGCGAGAATCTGTCGCGCATGATCGGCGCGCTCGCCGCGGAAGGCGTCACCCTGCTGATGACCTCCGAGCTGGAAGATCGCTATACGGACCTGCGCTTCAGCCCCTACGGCACGGCCTTCATGACGGACGCGATCATCGTGCAGCGCTATATCGAGGTGGACAGCCGGTTGCTGCGCATGATGGCGGTGGTCAAGGTGCGCGGGAGCGCTCACTCCGATGAGCTGCGTCTGTTCGATATCAATGACGAGGGCATCCAGATCCGCGGGATGATCACCGACCAGGAGGGCTTGCTGGGCGGCCGGCCAGCCAGGAAGTATCCCGGTGACTCGACCGCCAGACCATCGGGGAGTCCTCGTGAATGATTTGGCCCCTCGGTTCCCCTGCCAAGAGCAGCCAGCGGTCCGTCGATGGCAAAGCCGTAGCGCTCGCAGCTCGCGAACTCGCGCAGCTGCAACGAGAGCTCGAGCGCGTACGGGAAGTGCTGACCGGTTTGCAACAGACTCTGGCTCAAGTCGAGCCCGGTCCGGATACCATCCGGGCTTCGCAGCTCCGTGAAGCCAACGAGCATTTGATCCAGGCAGCCGTGCTGGCCCAGGGCGATGCCGATGCCGCCAAGCATGCGCTGGAAGTGGCGGCGCGCTCTGCCGAGCTGGACGTGTTGACCGGATTGCCGAATCGACGCGTATTGCTCGATCGCGTTGCCCAGGGTATCGCCATGGCGAAACGGGGCGGGCGTGGGTTGGCGGTGGTTTTCATTGACCTGGACGACTTCAAGCAGGTCAACGACGCGCTCGGTCACGCCACCGGCGACGAGGCACTCAAGGTGGTGGCGCAACGTCTCTCGTCATCGATTCGCGATGTCGACACGGTGAGCCGTTACGGCGGCGATGAGTTCCTGATCCTGCTGTCGGATTTGTCAGGCCGGGCCGACGCCGCCGTGGTGACCGACAAGATGGTCGTGGCGCTGGCAGCGCCGATGCAGCTTGGCGAGCACGTGGTACGGATGAGCGCGAGCATTGGCGTCAGTGTCTATCCAGATAACGGTTCACAGGGCGACACGCTGATTCACCAAGCCGACGTCGCCATGTACCGGGCCAAGAGACAGGGCACGGGCGGGATTGCGTTCTACGACGATGAAGTCGCCGATGCATCGGCGCATGGTGTGGCAGCGCCGACATTGCGGAAGGACGCTTGATGCGCCACGACGAATCGTTGCTTGGGCACGACCGTCACCATGCGCAAGGGTGCGGCCGCAGGCCTTTCCGTGACTCCGGCGAGCACAGTCGGAGACCTGACGCACGATGATTCCAGCCGTGGGGTTGCTTCCGCCAGGCGCCGAGGGGTGCGCCATTGGCGGCCGCCCGCGGCTGTGCATCCTTCGCGCCGGCACCGGACCGGCGATGCGTCTGTGGTAATCTGACCGCCGCGCTGCGGGCTTTGCCGGCAGCGCAACATCCCTTGGGGAGTAGCCTGCCTCGTTGCGACGAGGCGTCTCCGTCAACATGCTCGGCGTCCATCCGCCGTGGCGAAGACACCGATCCTGGTTGGCGAGACCAACGGCTCACGGCGCCACTGCGGTCGGGCGCGTCGTGGTGCCGTTGCGCCTGGCCCGACCGAATGGCTGCTCATGAACCCCGTCTCCATCCTGTTGCTTGGCTTTGCCATGTCCACCGATGCGTTTGCCGCGGCGATCGGCAAGGGCGCGGCGATGGCGCGCCCGCGGCTGTCCCAGGCGCTGCGTGCCGGCGCGATCTTCGGCGTGATCGAGGCGATCACGCCGGTGGTCGGCTGGCTGCTGGGCAAGGGCGCTTCGCGCTACATCGAGGCGTGGGACCACTGGGCCGCGTTTGGCCTGCTGCTGGCACTGGGCCTGCACATGATCTGGAACGGGCTCAAGCCCGAGCCGGACGAGCCGGTCGACGAAGCGAAGCGGCACGGTTTCGTCGGACTGGCCATCACCGGCCTGTCCACCAGCATCGACGCGCTGGCGGTGGGCGTGGGGCTGGCCTTCGTCGATACGCCGATCGCGGTGGTCGCGGTGGTGATCGGCCTGTGCACCTTCAGCATGGTCACGCTGGGCATCATGCTTGGTCGCGCGCTGGGCGAGGTGGTGGGCAAGCGCGCGGAGATGATCGGCGGTTTCATCCTGATCGGGGTGGGCGTGGTAATTTTGTACGAGCACCTGGCCGGGTGAGGCGACGCCCACCTCGCCGGCACGGTCGCGCCGAGCGGCTTACTTCGCCAGCTTCGTCAGCAGGCTGTGCCAGAAATCCAGCGCGGCCGGGACCTCGGAGGCCAGCAGTTTTTCGTTGAGGCCGTGGGCGAAGCTGTCGCCGGGTTTGCCGAAGTTGGGCGAGACGCCGTAGCTGGGCACGCCGGCGTTGCGGAAGTGCAGGCTGTCGGAGGCGCCGGCGGACATGCCTGGCACCACGTCCAGCCCCGGGAAGCGCTCGTGCACGGTGGCGGTGACGGCGGCCACGATGTCCTCGCGCAGCGGCGAAGCCGGGCTTTGCACGGGCGGCGGTTGTTGCACGGTGATCTTCACGCTGGGGTCGGCCACCACCTGGTGGAGCGTGGCCTCGACGGCGGCGACGCTGGTGCCGGGGAAGATGCGGCAGTTGATGTTGGCGCTGGCGCGTTGCGGCAAGGCGTTGAGTGCGTGGCCGCCGTCGAGCATGGTCGCCACGCAGGTGGTGCGCAGCTGGCCGACGTAGGCGGGGTCGGCCGAGATGACCGCGGCGGCCCGGGCGTCGTCGGGGTGGGCGCTGAACTGCAGCATGGCCTGCGCCAGCGGGCCGTGGCTGTGCTCGCCCACCGCCTTCAGCGAGGCCAGGGTGATCTCGTTGTGCTGCACCGGGAAGGCGTAGCCGGCGACGCGATCGAGCGCCTGGGCCAGCCGGTAGATCGCGTTGTCGGGCGTCGGTTCGCTGGAATGGCCGCCGGGCGAGGTGACGGTGAGCAGGAAGTCCGCATAGGTCTTCTCGGCGGCCTGGATTTCATAGTCCACCGGCTTCAGCTGGTCGTCGAAGGTGCCGCCGCCGGCGTCCGCGTTGAGCAGGAACTCGGCGTCGTGGTAGCGCCTGGCCAGCTCGCGGGTGGAAGCCATCGCGGTCTCCTCGTCGCCGGAGAACACCAGGATCATCTCGTGGCCGGGCACGAAGCCCTCGCGCTTGAAGCGCATCATCGTGGCGACCAGGGTGACGAGGTTGGTCTTCATGTCGGAGGTGCCGCGGCCGTACAGGTAGCCGTTCTCCTCGATCAGCGTGAACGGGTCGCGGCTCCAGTCCTTCGGGTTGGCCGCCACCACGTCCATGTGCGCCGAGAGCAGGATCGGCTTGCCCTTGCCGCTGCCGCGGTAGTGCGCGACCAGCGCGGCGGTCTCGCCGACCGGGATGACCTCGATGTCCGACTTGGCGAAGCCGGCCGATTCCAGCTTGCCGGCGAGATAGCGCGCGAATGCCGGCACCTGGCCCTTGCCTTCCACCGTCTGCGCGGCGATGGCATGGCGCAGCATGGCCATGGTTTCGGGCATCAGCTGTGCGGTGGTTTCGGCGCCTGCGCTGGAAGGTTGCACAAGCGCCAACGCGAGGCCAACACAGGGCAACAAGTGGCGCATCGACATGGCGGCATTCCAGGCAGTGGCGTTGAATGCCGAGTATATCTGCCAGTGCACGCCCATCAGCCAGTGGCGGCAAGGATTTCAGCTGGGTGCGGATTCGTCGCCGCTGCCGTCCAGGAAACGGTAGCCTATGCCCGGCTCGGTCTTCAGCCAGCGTGGCGCGGCGGGATCATCGCCCAGCTTCTGGCGCAGGCGGCCCAGCACGATGCGCAGGTAATGCGTGTCCTGCACATGCGTCGCCCCCCACACCTCGCGCAGCAATTGCTGCTGGCTGATCACGCGGCCGGCATGGCGCAGCAGCAGGGAGAGCACGGCGTACTCCTTGCGGGTCAGCGCGATCTGTTTGCCATCGAGGCTGACTTCGCGACGGGCCAGGTCGATCGCCAGATGGCCGTCGGCATACCGCGGCGGCACGTCGGCCGCGCCGGTGGCGGGATGGTGGCGCAGCAGGGCACGAAGCCTGGCCATCAGTTCCTGCATGCCGAACGGCTTGGTCACGTAGTCGTTGGCGCCGTTGTCCAGCGCGCGCACCTTCTCGCTCTCGGCGCTGCGCACGGACAGCATCAGCACCGGCACCGAGCTCCATTGGCGCAATTCGGCCAGCACTTCATGGCCTTCGCGGTCGGGCAGGCCCAAGTCGAGGATGACCAGATCGGGCGATTGGGTAGCGGCCAGGGCCAGCCCTTCGGCAGCGTTGGCCGCCTGCAGCACCTGATAACCCCCGGCACGCAGGCCGATGTCGAGGAAGCGACGGATCTGCATCTCGTCGTCTATCACCAGCACGCGTGGCGCGGAAGTGTTCAAGCGCTGCTCTCCGGTGCGGGTGGCAGGGGCAGGGTGATGCGGATGGTGGTGCCGCCGCCAGCGGTAGCCAGCGCTTCCACGCTGCCGCCGTGCGCGCCGATCATGCCGCGACAGATCGACAGGCCCAGCCCGGTGCCATTGTTGCCGCGATCGCCACGCGAGACCGAATGGAACATGTCGAAGATGCGCGCCCGCTCATCCGGCGGAATGCCCGGCCCGTGATCGATCACCTCGATCTGCAGCTGTTCGCCGATCACCGCCGCCTCCAGGCGCACGGCCTCGTCGGGCGGCGAGAAGTGTGCGGCGTTTTCCAGCACGTTGAACAGCGCCTGCTCGATCAGCGCCGGGTGCACATAGAGCAGTACCGTCTCCTGCGGCAGCGCGGTCTGCACGGCGAGTGCCGGGAAGAACCGGCGCAGCCTGTCGGTGGCGGTCACCAGCACTTCGGTCGCATCGACCCAGTCGCGATGCAGCTTGAGCGCGCCATGGCCGAGCCGGGTCATGTCCAGCAGGTTCTGGATGTAGCGGTCCAGCCGCTGGCCCTCATGCACGATCGACTGCAGCAGCTCCTGCCGTTCGTCCCGCGGCAGCTGCGTTTCGTACATGGCAAGGGTGTCGGCGGCGCCGATCATCGAAGCCAGCGGCGAGCGCAGGTCGTGCGAGACGGAGGAGAGCAGGGCGTTGCGCAGCCGCTCGGTTTCGCCCTGCACGCGGGCCTGCTCGAGCTCGTGCGCCAGGCGGGCGCGTTCCAGTGCCAGTGCGATGTCCTGGCCCATCGCGAGGGCCAGCTCGCGCCGCTCGGCATCGGGTTCGTCCGAACCTCGCGTGGCAAACATCACCGTGCCGTGGCCGTGGGCGCCGACGGTCAGCGGAACCACCCACTCGCCGCCGGACTCACCGTTCCGATCGACGGCGGATGCTTGCTCGTCAGGGTTGATGTGGGCGGTTGCGCCGACCGCCTGCGTCAATGCGCGAGCGCCGACCTCGCGAATCGCCGCGGCACCGGCGGCGGTGGCCAGTTGCCTGCCCAGCTGCAACAGCGTGCGCGTGCGCTGCTGCGCGGTTCGCAGGGAGGCGATCTGGTCGGAGAGCCGGGTGGCCATGCGGCTGCAGACGAGCGCGACGATCAGGAACAGCACGATCGCCAGCACGTCGTCGCCGTTGGCGATGGCCAGCGTGTACCGCGGGCGGGTGAAGAAGAAGTTGTAGCCGAGGAAACACAATACGGCCGTATAGACGGCTACCGCCATGCGCTTGCGTACCGCGACAGCGAGCACGCCGGTCAGAAGGATCAGCGAGAGATTGGCGATCGACAGGTAGCGGTCGGCAACGAAAGTCAGCGCAAAAGCCGCCAGCGTGACCGCGGTGGCGAAAAGGTAGTCGGCCGCGGCCGCGTCGTGCGGGCGGCGTGGCGCCGGCTCATGCATGCGACGGGTGTTCCCGGCGATGGGTCGATGGCCGATGTCGTGTCATATCTCCACCTCCGATCCCAGTTCGATGCGCCGGTTGCCGGGAATCCGGAAGAACGCGGTCGCGGACAGCGCATTGTGCGCCATGAAGGCGAACAGGCGGTCACGCCAAGCCGCCATGCCGTGGGCATGCCGGCCGGCCACGACGGTCTCGCGGGACAGGAAGAAGGTGGTATCCATCATGTCGAACGGCAGGCCGTGATGGCCGCACTGTGCCAGTCGCAGCGGTATGTCCGGGTCCTCGCTGAAACCGAAACGCAGGCGCAACCGGGTGAAGCCCTGGCCCAGCGCAGTCCATTCAAGTCGTTCCGGAGGTTCGGCCCGGGGCGTATCCAGTGTCTCGACGGTAAGCAGCACATTGCGCTCGTGCAGCACCTTGTTGTGTTTGAGATTGTGCAGCAACGAGCTGGGAATCGCCTCGGCATTGGCGGTCAGGAACACCGCGGTGCCAGGCACGCGCACCAGCGGATGATCCGCCAGGTTGCGGATGAACGGCGCCAACGCCACGCCGCCTTGCTGGATTTCCCGTACCACCAGTTCGCGTCCGCGGCGCCAGGTCGTCATCACCGCGAACACGCACAGGCCCAGCGCCAGCGGAAACCAGCCGCCGTGTTCCACCTTGACCAGGTTGGCGCTGAAGAAGGCGACGTCCACCGTGAGAAGGGCAGTGCCCGTGGCGATCACGGCCGGCAGGCGCCAGCGCCACTGGTAGCGCGCCACCACCAGTGCCAGCAGGGTGGTGGTGACCATGGTGCCGGTGACGGCGATGCCATAGGCAGCGCCCAGGTTGTCCGACGAGCGGAAGCCGAGCACGGCCGCCACGATCAGGATCAACAGGATTCGGTTGATCCACGGCACATAGATCTGGCCGGCCATCTCCGACGAGGTGTGCACCACCCGCATGCGCGGCATGTAGCCCAGTTGCATCGCCTCGCGCGTCATCGAGAACGCGCCGGAGATCACCGCCTGCGAGGCAACCACGGTGGCGGTCGTGGCCAGCGCGATCATCGGATACAGCATGAAGCGCGGCACCAGGTGATAGAACGGATTGGCCACCGCGGCGGGGTCGTGCAGGATCAGCGCGCCCTGGCCGAAGTAGTTCAGCACCAGCGCCGGCAGCACGAAGTTGAACCAGGCCAACTGGATCGGGCGCCTGCCGAAGTGGCCCATGTCCGCATACAGCGCCTCGGTGCCGGTAACCGCCAGCACCACCGCCCCGAGCGCGAAGAACGCCTCGGCGTGGTTGCGCAGGAAGAAGTCGATGCCGTAGGTCGGGCTGAGCGCCCGCAGAACCTCCGGATGGCGCGCGATGCCCAGCACGCCGAGGCCGGCGATGCTGATGAACCAGATCACGCAGACCGGGCCGAACACGGCGCCGATCCGATGCGTGCCGTGCTTCTGCAGCCAGAGCAGCCCGATGATCACCCCGACGGTGATCGGCAGCACCCAGGGCTCCAGCCCCGGTGCGGCGACCTTCAGCCCCTCGACCGCCGACAGTACCGATATCGCCGGCGTGATCACGCCGTCACCATAGAACAGGGCGGCACCGAACAGGCCGAGCACGATCAGGCCCATGCGCAGATACGGCACGTCGCGCGCGCTGCGTTGGGCCAGCGCCAGCAAGGCCATGATGCCGCCTTCGCCGTTGTTGTCGGCGCGCATGATGAACAGCACGTACTTGATCGACACCACGATGATCAGCGACCAGAACACCAGGCTCAGCGCGCCCAGCACGTTCGCCGGCGTGACCGGTACGCCGTGCTCGCCGAACACTTCCTTCAACGTGTAGAGCGGGCTGGTGCCGATGTCGCCGTAGACCACGCCCACGGCGCCCAGTGCCAGGGCGGCGAGCCGGCGCCTTTGCGACGGGTTGTTCATGCGCCATGGCCGATGGCGATGGGCCCGGCGGATGCCGGTGCGACGGGAAGAACGACGAGGTGAAACATCTGCACTGCCTGGAATGGATCAGGCGCGCAGTCTGGGCGTCGGGCCGTAACAGCGGCATAGCGCCACGCGGTGACGGCATAAAATTCGCGTAAAAATTGCCGTGGTCGCCGCGAGCAGCCACCAACGAAAAGGCCCGGGATGCCAGCTCCCGGGCCTGCTCCATGTGTCGCGGTGGTTCTCGTCGCAGCGGCTGTCGGACCTACTTCGCCTCCTTCTCCATCAGCTTCTCCACCATGCTGGCGGGCACTTCCTGGTAGTGGTCGAAGATCATGCTGAAGTTGCCGCGGCCGCTGGTGGCCGAGCGCAGGAAGTTGATGTAGCCGAACATCTCCGACAGCGGCACGAAACCCTGCACGAAGGCCGACGTGCCTTTCTGGCCCTGGTCGGAGATGCTGCCGCGGCGACGGTTGATGTCGCCGATGATGTCGCCGAGGTAGCTCGCCTCGGTGACCACCTCCAGGCTCATGATCGGTTCGAGCAGCTTCGGCTTGCTGAGCTTCTGCGCCTCGCGGAAGCAGGCGCGCCCGGCGATCTCGAAGGCCAGTGCGGAGGAGTCCACGTCGTGGTACTTGCCGTCGATCAGGCGCGCCTTGAAATCCACCACCTCGTAACCGGCCACCTGGCCCTGGCGCGATTCGACCTCGATCGCGTGCTGCACCGCGGGGATGTATTCGCGCGGCACCCGGCCGCCGACCACCTCGTCGGAGAACACCACGCCCGAGCCCGGCTCGCCCGGCTCGAAGATGATCGTCACCTCGGCGAACTGGCCGGAGCCGCCGGACTGCTTCTTGTGCGTGTAGGTGTGCTCCACCGTCTGCCCGAACGCCTCGCGGAAGCTGACCTTGGGCTTGCCCATGTTCGCTTCCACGCCCAGCTCGGTGCGCATGCGGTCGATGGTGATTTCCAGGTGCAGCTCGCCCATGCCCTTGAGCACGGTCTGGCCGGTTTCCTGGTCCACCTCCATGCGCAGCGAGGGGTCGGCCTTGACCATCTTGTAGAGCGCGGTGGAGAGCTTGTCGACGTCGTTGCGGTTCTTCGGCTCCACCGACACGCTGATCACCGGGTCGGGGAAGCGCATGCGTTCGAGCAGGGCCGGGTGCGCCGGGTCGCTCAGCGAGTCGCCGGTCTCGGTCTCCTTCATCGAGACGAAGGCGCAGATGTCGCCGGCGCGGGTCTCGTCGATCTCGCGGGTGTGGTCGGCCTGCACCTCGACGATGCGGCCCACGCGCTCCTTCTTGCCGCGGGTGACGTTGAGCAGGGTGTCGCCCTTCCGGATCACGCCGGAGTAGATGCGGCAGAAGGTCAGCGTGCCGAACTGGTCGTTGATGACCTTGAACGCCAGCGCGCGCGCGGGCGCATCGTCGGTGACCGGCTGTTCGCCGATGGCGTTGCCGTCCTCGTCGACGATGGAGATGCCGCCGTTCTCGCCCGGGTAGGGCATGTAGTCGACCACGGCATCCAGCAGCTGCTGCACGCCCTTGTTCTTGTACGAGGAGCCGCACAGCACCGGCACCAGCTTGCCGCTGACGCAGCCCGTGCGGATGCACTTCTTCAGCACTTCCGGGTCGTGCTCGCCGGTTTCGATCAGGCGCTCGAAGGCGTCATCGTCCATCGCCAGCGCGTGTTCGAGCAGCTCCTGGCGCAGCGCGGGCAGTTGCGAGAGCCACTCGTTGTCGGCGGCCGTGGCGAACTTCAGGCGCTGCTGCGCCTCCTCGAAGGAGACCGTCTCCCACTTGCTGTCCTTGTCGTCGGACTGCCAGATCAGCGCCACGCCGGCGACCAGGTCGGCCATGCCGCAGAACTCGTCGCTGCTGCCCAGCGGCACCTGGCACAGCAGCGCCGGCGCGTTCAGGCGTTCGCGGATGCCCTTCACGCAGTGCGCGAAGTTGGCGCCGATGCGGTCCATCTTGTTGACGTAGCACAGCCGCGGCACGTGGTACTGGTCGGCCAGGCGCCAGTTGGTCTCGGTCTGCGGCTCCACGCCGGCGACGCCGTCGAACACGACCACGGCGCCGTCCAGCACGCGCAGCGAGCGGTTCACCTCGATGGTGAAATCGACGTGGCCCGGGGTATCGATCAGGTTGATCTGATGGCCCTTCCACTCCGTGGTCACCGCCGCCGACTGGATCGTGATGCCGCGCTTGCGCTCCTGCTCCATGTAGTCGGTGGTGGTGGAGCCCTTGCCGTCCTTGGTCTCGTGCGTGTTGACGATCTGGTGCTTGCGGCCGGTGTAGTACAGCACGCGCTCGGTCGTGGTGGTCTTGCCCGCGTCGATGTGCGCGATGATGCCGATGTTGCGGAAACGTTGCAGAGGTTTGCTGCGAGCCATGACGCGCGTCCATTGGAGAGGGCCGGAAGCGCAGGATGCGACCGGCGATCCGCCCATTGTAGCGAGGAGGGACGTGCAGGGATCAGGGCGTGGCCGGGCACGGGTGGCGGTGCGCCACGCGCTGCCGCTCCCCCGGGGATGGGGAGGGTGAGGGGATGAGGTTCCTGTTCTCGCTCCTCGTTTGCCGGGAGCGAGCCACCCGACCCTCCCCCGCAAGCCGGGGAGGGGGCGCAGGCTCAGCCCGCGACGATGCCGTAGTGCGGGTCGTTGCGCGCCGGTTCGCCCAGTTGGCTGAGCAGGATCGCGGTGCGGATGGTGAAGTCGTTCCAGCTCGGCAGCGCGGCCAGTTCCAGCCAGTCGGTCCATTCGGGCGCGAGTGAGCTGTCGTTGCGCCGTGCGGCGGCCTTGCGGCCGTCCAGGATGGCGTCGCGGATCGCCGGCATGCACGACATGAAGTGGCGCATGGTGTCCTTCTCCGTCACGGACAACCGGCTTGCCGGCGACTCCACCAGCCAGGTGCCGGCGGCTTCCATTTCCCACTGGTATTCGCCGGCCAGGAACCAGGTGAACACGTCGCCCTCGGCTTCGCCGGCGGCGACCGCGCGGGCGTGCTCCATGAAGCGGCGCACGGTCTGGTCGTGTCGATCTGACGTATCGGCGGAGTCGGTTGTAGTGGCCAGCATGTGCGTGTCCTCGTTCCCCAGTGGCGACGACCCGGCGAATGGGGCGCGTCGCGTTGCCTGCCTTGGCTCATGCACGAGCGGTGCCAAAAGTCTTGTCCACGCCGCCGGCCGCGCCAGCGCGGGCAGCGCCGGCCCAGGCTGCGCCTGCCTCGGCCGGTCGCGCTGCCGGCGGCCAGCGACGCGATGCGTCAGCTTGTGACCGGCGCGACCCTCAGCTCAGGCGGTTGCCCTCGAGCAGGTCTTCGTGGAAGGCGCCGAAGGGTTCGCTCGGGTGGGCGAGCTGGATCTCCAGTATCCACAGGCCGCTGGCCGGCACGCGGTCGAGGTCGCCGAGGTCGCCGCCGTGGTGGATCGCATGCGGAAAATCGCTGACCCGGTGGCCCTTGATCGCCTGGTTGAAACGCCAGCCCATGGCCGCGGCGCGTTGGGCGGCGAAGGCGTACAGGGCGCGGCCGCTCAGGCCGTCGTGGCGCCAGGCGTCGGCCACCTGCCGGAACAGGGCGCGCGCCGCGTCGGCGCAGGCCTGGCGTTGCGGCGCGTGACCGACCACGAAGGTATCGCCCACGTCGCCTTCGTGGCCGTCGAAGACCAGTCCGAGGTCGATGAAGTAGCTGTCGTTCTCGCCCAGCCGCACGCCCGGCTCGGAAGGCTCGCGGAACCCCTTGGTGGTGTTGCGGCCGATGCGGATCAGCGGCCGGTGCCACAACCGCTCGCTGCCGAGTTCGGCGAACACCTCGTGGGCGAGCGCCACCGCCTCCGGTTCGCTGATGCCCGGCTGCATGCGCGCGCGAATCGCCTGCAGCGCCGCCCAGCTGCGCTCGCGGGCGCGCAGCATCAGCGCCGGATCAAAGCGCGCCCCCACCGCTTCCCGGGCGGGGCCCTGCGCGCGGCTCAAGCGAGCACCAGCAGCAACGCGACCGCGGCCGGCAGTGCCTGGAACCAGAGGATCTTGCGCGCCGCGGTGAGCCCGCCGAACACGCCCGCGGCGAGCACGCAGCCAAGGAAGAACACCTTGATGGCGAACCCGTCCGGGCCGAGCCACACGCCCCAGATCAGCCCGGCGACGAGGAAGCCGTTGTACAGCCCCTGGTTGGCCGCCAGCGCCCGCGACTGTTCGGCGAACTCCTCGCTGAGGCCGAACGCGCGGCGACCGGAAGGTCGCGTCCACAGGAACATCTCGAGGATCAGGAACCACAGGTGCAGCAGCGCGATCAGGACGATCAGGAGGTTGGCGATGAGGGGCATGGCGTGCTCGCGATGAGGCCGTTCGGTGATTGTCGCAGCGGCCGATTCGATGGCGCAAATGGCCGCCGGCGAGGTGCGCTCAGGCGCCGGGGGACGCCGGCGCGGCAGCGCGAAAGGTCACCACCAGCACATCGCGATGCGACGCTTGCGCCGGGTCGATCGGGGTGACCGCGGTGACGCCATGGCTGACGCGGGCATCGATGACCATGGCCGCGTCCAGCGGATGGGCCAGGGTGAAACTGCCCAGCAGCGCGCCGTCATCGGCGTGGATGGTGGTGGTGCCGCTCTCGATGTTCTGGCGGTCGATCAGCAGCACCAGCACGTAGTCGACGCCGTCGTGGTGGACGCCCTCCGGGGTGGGCTCGCCAGGCTCGTCGGCGCGCGCCTCGATGCGGAACTGGTGCGTCTCGACATGCCAGCGGCGCGGCCCGCCGGCCGCCATCGGGGCGAACAGCGCATGCGCAAACTGCAGGATGCAGCGCATGCTGGCGCCACCGGCCAGCGCCGGCCGGATCGGCAGGAACCAGCGCTGGATGTCGCCCTGCAACGGGTTGTAGCGCGCACTCTGCCAGTGCGGCTGGTGCGGCTGGCGCTGCAGCGTGCCGTCCGGCTCGATCGCGAACGTGGCGTGGCGCCGGCTGCGATGCCGACCTACCGCCGCCAGGTAGGTGTCGGGTGCCAGGTCGTTCCAGCTGGCGCGAAAGGCCGGCCAGTCATCCATCTCCGGCATCGGCAGCAACTGGCGCATGTGTTCGGCGGTGACGAAGGCGAAGCCGTCGCGATGCAGGCGGGCCTGCAAGGCGGGGCGGTCGAGAGGGGGAGTCATGGGGCGACACGGTAGCAGCATCCCCCGCAGCCGGACAGTGCGCCACCCCGGCAATGCACACGGCGAGCACTGCCCGTCGACGTCTCTCGAAGTGTCCATGCGATGCCTTTCGCCCATATAAACGTTTAGATGTTTAGACGTCTATTGACACAAGTCGTTCGAGGCGCCACCATCCGCCCACTCATCGAGACCGGCTGAGGGACAGGCCCTTTGAAGCCGGGGCAACCTGCGGAGCGTTTCCGTCAAGGTGCCAACTCCTGCGGAGGTGCGCGGTGCACCTGCCGGTAGATGGGCGTCACCCGTTTCGCGGCCTGCGCCGCCGAGTCACGGGCGGCGGCCACTCCGGTCCCCCGCGGGGCGATGCCGACCGGAGCCACTGGCATGACCTTGCAGTCCCAAGCCCGATGTATCGACACCCCGCACGACGCGTTCGTGCCGTCGGGGGAACCGTGCCTGCGCCTGGCCGCCCGGCGCGACAGCCGCCGGCTGATCCTGCAGCCGAAGTACGGCAGCGGCCCGCGCGAAGTCGAGGTTGGTTACGCGTGGCACGGCGCGGTGGGGGGACCCACGGTGATCGTGCAGGGCGGCATCTCGGCCGATTGCGATGTGAGCGGTGCGGCCGGCTGGTGGCGGGAGTTGGCCAACGACGGCGCGGCGATCGACCTGACGCGTTGCCGGGTGCTGTCGATCGACTGGCTGGACAGCGCGCAACTCGGCGCCGAGGCGATCTCCAGCGAAGACCAGGCCGATGCGCTGGCTGGCCTGCTGCGCGCGCTGGGCATCGCCCGCGCGCATGCCTTCGTCGGCTCGTCCTACGGTGCGATGGTGGCGCTGGCCTTCGCCGCCCGCCATCCGCGTGCGGCAGACCGACTCGTGCTGCTGGCCGGTGCCCACCGGCCGCACCCGCTCAGCACCGCCCAGCGCAGCGTGCAGCGCGGCATCGTGCGGCTGGGCCAGGCCAGCGGGCATGTCGACGAGGCGCTGGCGCTGGCGCGGCAGCTGGCGATCACCACCTATCGCGGTAGCGCCGAATTCGGTCGCCGCTTCGCCGGCGCGCCCGAGCAGCGCGCGGAACGCTTCCATTTCCCGGTCGAGGATTACCTGGAGCACCAGGGCCGGCGTTTCGTCGAGCGCTTCGACGCCGATCGCTTCCTCGCCCTGTCCGAATCGATCGACCTGCACCAGGTCGAGCCCGAGCAGGTGGCCGCGCCGGCGACGCTGATCGGCTTTCCGTCCGACCGGCTGGTGCCACTGGCGGACCTGTGCGAGTTGCAGCGCCGCCTGCGCGGCCCGGCAACGCTCGAAGTGGTCGAGTCGCCCTACGGCCACGACGCCTTCCTGAAAGAACCCGAACAACTCGCGCCGCTGCTGCGCGAGGCGATAGCCCTGTAGGGCAGTGCCCGCCCTGCGACTTCACCGATTGCCGAAAGACCTGGAGATTGAGATGACCTCACCCGCCCCCTGTACCCGCGCCGTGCGCGCCGGCATCGAAAGCGACACCCAGCACGGCGCGGTGGTGCCGGCGCTGCACCTGTCGACCAACTACAGCTTCGAGGGCTTCGGTCGCAAGCGCGCATACGACTATTCGCGCAGCGGCAATCCCACCCGCGACCTGCTGGCCGAGGCGCTGGCGGAGCTGGAGCAGGGCGCCGGCGCGGTGGTCACTTCCAGCGGCATGTCGGCGGTGGCGCTGGCGCTGGAACTGGTGCCGCCCGGCGCCACCGTGCTGGCGGCGCACGATTGCTACGGCGGCAGCTGGCGCCTGCTGGATGCGTGGGCAAAGAAGGGGCGCTTCGCGGTCGAGTTCGCCGACCTCACCGACAACGTGGCACTGGCCGCGGCGCTGGCGCGCAAGCCGGCGCTGGTATGGGTGGAGACGCCATCCAATCCGCTGCTGCGGATCACCGACATCCGCCACGTCGCGCAAGCCGCGCATGCGGCCGGCGCGCTGCTGGTGGTCGACAACACCTTCCTGTCGCCGGCGCTGCAGCAGCCCTTGCTGCTCGGCGCGGACGTGGTGGTGCACTCGACCACCAAGTACATCAACGGCCACAGCGACGTGGTCGGCGGCGCGGTGGTGGCGCGCGACGCGGCGGTGGCCGAGCAGCTGAAGTGGTGGGCCAACTGCACCGGGCTCACCGGCGCGCCGTTCGACAGCTACCTCACCCTGCGCGGCCTGCGCACGCTGGGCGTGCGCCTGCGCCAGCACCAGGAGAACGCGGCGCGCCTGGCCGAGCGGCTGGACGGCCATGCTGCCGTGCGCAAGGTCTACTACCCGGGCCTGGCCGGCCACCCCGGCCATGTGCTGGCGGCGCGCCAGCAGCTCGGCTTCGGCGCCATGCTCAGCTTCGAACTGGACGGCGACGTGCCGCAGATCGAGGCCTTCGTCGATGGACTGGAATATTTCTCGCTGGCCGAATCGCTGGGCGGCGTGGAAAGCCTGATTGCGCACCCGGCGACCATGACGCACGCCTCGATGGCGCCGGAGGCGCGGCGCACGGCGGGCATTTCCGACAGCCTGCTGCGCGTGTCGGTAGGCATCGAGGACGGCGACGACCTGCTGCGCGACGTCGACGTCGCACTGGCCCGCGCCGAAGCGGTACGGACGTCCAAACGCCGGGTGCCCGCATGAGCGCGGTGCTGGCCGAGCACGCGCTCCACGCACGCGGCGCGGCGGCGTCGACCACGGCGATCGTGCTGCTCGGCACCGGCGTGGTGGGTGGTGCCTTGCTGAAGCTGCTCAACACCGACGCGGCCCGTTCGCTGCGCCTGGTCGGTGCGGCGAACTCGCGGCGCCAGCAGACCGATCCGGACCGGCTGGCCCGGCGCGGCCTGCGCGAGCAGCTCAACCAGCACGGCGCGCCGCGCGACAACGCCAGCCTGCTCGCGGCACTGGATGCCAGCGAGGCGGCGACGAAAGTTATCGTCGACGCCACCGCCAGCGCGACGCTGGCCGCGCGCCACGCCGAGTGGCTGGCGCACGGCTACCACGTGGTCACCGCGAACAAGGCGCTGGCCGGCGGTGAACTCTCCGGCTGGCGCGCGCTGCAGGCGGCGCTGGGCAGTGGCGGCAGTTATGGTGATTCGGCGACGGTCGGCGCGGGCCTGCCGGTGCTGTCCACGCTGCGTCGGCTGCGCGCATGCGGCGATCACCTGCTCACGCTGGAGGGCGTGTTCTCCGGCTCGCTGTCGTGGTTGTTCAACCAGTACGACGGCAGCCGGCCGTTTTCCGAGCTGCTGCGCGAGGCGCGTCGGCTGGGCTACACCGAGCCCGATCCACGCTCGGACCTGTCCGGCGAGGACGTGGCGCGCAAGCTGCTGATCCTCGCGCGCAACGCCGGCTTCTCGCTGGGCAGCGACGAGGTGCAGGTGGAAGGCCTGGTGCCCGAGGCGCTGCGTGCGCTCGATGCCGACACGTTCCTGGCGCGACTGGGCGAGCTGGATGCGCCGCTCGCCGCGCGTCACGCGGCCGCCGCCTCGCGCGGTTGCGTGCTGCGCTTCCTCGCCCGCCTCAACCAGCGCGGCCTGGCTCGCGTGGGCCTGGCCGAAGTGCCGCTGACCCATCCGGCCGCGCGCCTGTACGGCACCGACAACCAGTTCGCCCTCACCACCACCCGCTACAACACCCAGCCGCTGGTGATCCAGGGTCCGGGCGCCGGCCCGGAAGTGACGGCGCAGGCGTTGCTGGGGGATGTGCTGGCGCTGGGGTGAGGGCGCGTCTCACTTGGCCGCAATCGCCTCGACCTGGATGCGCAGCGTCACGTTCATGCCGAAGCCGTAATCCTTGCCGGCATCGATGCCGAAGGTGTCGCGCCGGAACGTGGCCAGCGCATCGGCGCCACAGACTTCGCGCTTGAACACCGGGTGCGGCATGCACTTGAAGCTGTCGATCTTCAGGTCCAGCGGATGGGTGACGCCGTGCAGGGTCAGCTTGCCTGTGACCCGGGTCGGCGCTCCATTGACGAAATCGACGAGCTTGCCGGTGTACCGGGCCTGCGGATACTTCGCCGTCTCGAACAAATCCTTGCCCTGCGCGCCCTTGTTGAGTTGCTCCTGACCGAAATCGGCGCTGGTCATGTCGACGGTGACGTCCACCGTGCCGAGGCCGGCCGCCTTGTCCAGCGTCACCGTGCCGCGAGTGTGGTTGAACTTGCCGCGCCATACCGACAGCCCGCCCATGTGATCGGCCTCGAAGCTGGGGTAGGTGTGATCCGGATCGATCCGGTACGTCGTGGCGGCGGCGAGGGCGCTGCCGCTGGCGGCGAGCAGGAACACGGTGGTGGCGACGGCGGTGCGGATGGAAAACATGGGCGACTCCCGTTCGAAATGCGCAGCCGAAGATGGATGCATGTCCGGGCGACGAACGGGCCTCCGCGTTTTCGACACGGCCAGGCACGCATGCACGAAAACGCACGGCCTGGGCCGTGCGTCTCGTCGATCGAATGGGGCGCGCTCAGCGGCCGGTGATGCGCTCGGCGCTCTCTTCGTCCGGCGGCACCTGCAGTTCGCCCGGATGCTCGTGCGCCTCGATCCGGATCGCTTCCACCGACGGCGTGCGCCAGCCGGATTTCACGCCCCACAGGTAGAACGCCAGGCCGATCACCGCCACCAGCGCCAGATCCCAGCCGTAGGCGAGGTAACCCTTGCCGCCGAACATCGGGCTGCCGGCCCACGACACCAGCGCCAGCGTGGGCAGGTAGCAGACCAGCCACCAGGCGCCCTTCATCTGCCGACCGAAATCATGCCAGCCGGCCTTGGCCTGGTAGTAGAAGTACACCGGCAACGCGACCACCATCAGCACGATGATCTCGCCGGTCAGCGGCCACTTCGCCCAGTACAGCAACTCGGTGGACATGATGAAGGCAACCCCGGCGAGTACCGGCAGGCCGGCCAGCCGGAACGGGCGATTCAATTCCGGCGCGGTGCGGCGCAAGGTCATCACGCTGACCGGGCCGGTGAGGTAGGAGATGATCGTCGCCACCGAGATCACCGCCGCCAGTGCGCCCCAGCCGCGGAAGAAGAACAGGAACAGGAACGACACCGCCAGGTTCACCCACATCGCAGGCCGCGGCACGCCCCACTTCGGGTGCACGGTACCGAGGATCTTCGGCAAGGTGCCGTTGCGCTCCATGCCATACAGCATGCGCGCGGTGGTGGCGGTGTAGGTCATGCCGGTGCCGCTCGGGCTGATCACCGCGTCGATGAACAGCAGCGTGGCCAGCCATTGCAGGCCGAGAATGATCGCCAGGTCGGCGAACGGCGACGAGAAGTCGATGCCATGCCAGCCCACGTTGGCCAGCATCTCGCGCGGCACCGCGCCGATGAACGCGACCTGCAGCAGCACGTAGACGATCGTGGCCAGCGCGATCGCGCAGACGATCGCGAACGGGATGCTGCGGCCGGGGTTGCGCGCCTCGCCGGCCAGGTTCACCGGGCTCTGGAAACCGTTGAAGCTGAACACGATGCCGGCGATCGCCACCGCGGTGAGGATCGAGGGGAAGTCCGTCTTGTGCAGTTCGCCGTGGATGCCGACGGAGAAGTTCTCCGGATGGAAGCCGCTCATCATCAGCAGCACCGCGGTGAGCGCGGGGATCACCAGCTTGAACAGCGTGATCGCGGTGTTGGAGCGCGCGAACAGTTTCACGCTCCAGAAGTTGAACAGGAAGTACACGATCACCAGCGCTGCGGCGATCAGCAGGCCGGTGGTGCTCAGCTCGCCATGGCTGCCAGGAACCTGGTGATAGAGATCCTTCGCCCAATCCCACTTCCACGACGACATGTACTGCGCCGACGCTTCCGCTTCGACCGAGATCACCGAGACGATCGCGATCCAGTTCGCCCACGCCGCGATGAAGCCGACCAGCGAGCCGTGCGAGTAATGCCCGTAGCGCACCATGCCGCCGGATTCGGGAAACATCGCGCCCAACTCGGCGTAGGTCAGCGCGATCGCCATGATGACCACCGCGCCGATCACCCACGCCCAGATCGCCCCCGGTCCTGCGATCTGCGCCGCGCGCCAGGCGCCGAACAACCAGCCCGAGCCGATGATCGAGCCCAGGCCGGTAAGCATCAGGGCGAACGGGCCGACATCGCGGCGGATCGCGCGTTCTTGGGTCATGCGAGGTTCCCGTAGCGGCGCGAAGCGCGCCGGAAAGGGGCCGATGGTTGCAGAATTGACCACTCCGTGCCACCCCGCAAAAGTCACGCCGGCCAGCGGGCCCCTGCGAGTGAAGGCTCAGCGCTGTAAGGGCGGGCACTGCCCGTCAACTCCTGACCCGGGAACGGCGGACGGTGCCCGCCCTACCGCCACGCCTGGCCCACGACGCCGAGCCGGGCCTTCATTCCCCGAACGCCAGGCCGCCTTGCGACTGTGCCGTGGGCGCCGTCCGGGCACGCGAGAACGCGAGCAGCTCGCCCAGCCGCGCACCCTTGTCGCGCCAGTCATGGAACAGCGACTCGCCGACCAGCGCGTAGTGCCACACGCGCCCGCCGCGTTGTTCCGGGTCCAGCGCGTTGATCCGCTCGCACCAGGTGGTCGCCGCCTTCAGCTTGCGCTGCACGTTCGGATGGCTGACCTGTTCCTGCCCCTTGGTCTCGACCAGATAGATCGCGTCTGCCGTGCGGACCAGGAAGTCGGGGATATACAGCGCGGCCATGCCGTCATCCTTGACGTAACGTAGCCGCACGAAATCGTGCCGATTCTCGCTGATCTTGCAGAACGCCTCGACGCTTGCATCGCTTTGCGCCCATTCGATGAAGCCGCGTTCCAGCCCGCCGCTGCGGGTGGGGTAGGGCAGACGTTGGTAGATGCATTTGGTGACTTCCAGTGAGGCGCTCTCACGCACCATCAGCCTGGTCACTTCCGACAGCCGGCGGTGACGCACCTCGGTGTGGCCGGTCACGGAGTGTTCCTCGGCGCGCACCAGTGCCAGGCCGAAGACCTTCACGATGTGGTCGATCACCGGTTGCAGCAGCAACAATCGCCAGCCTTCGTCCTCGAACGGTTCGAAAGATTCGTCGAACAGCCGTTCGCGGATGTAGTCGTCCAGCGCGGTCGCCAGGGCCGCCGTGTTCATCTGCAGGTACGGGCGATCCAGATGCGGCGAAATCCTGTTGCCCTTCGGCAGCGGGTAGTTCAGCGCCTGGCTCACCCGCCGGGTCAGCCGCGACAGCAGTTCGTTGTAGCCGCTGACGTTCATCGCCGCGCCGTCGACGCGGTAGTCGCCGAACAGCGTGCTGCTCTGCAGGTCCTGCGAGGTGAAGGTGTCGCCCTTGCCCAGCAGATCGGCCAGCTTCGTGCGACTCATCGCGCTGAAGGTCGGCAGGGCGGCGATGTCGATTGGCAGGTGGTCGACGCTGTCGTCCGCCTCGCGCAGGATGAACGGAATGGCGAAGTCGTATGCCTCGTAACCTTCGCGCAGTTCGGACGGAATCAGGTCGCCGGTGCTGCTGCCCTCGTCGTCGCCGGTCTCGCCGACCAGCCCTTCGCGCATCAGCTCGTCGTAGAAGCTCTGGAACGCCGGATGCTCGACGATGGAGAGAATGTCGATCAGCGAACCCGGCTCCTCGCCGTGGTTGATCCGCTCGCGGTTCTCGCGCTTGATGTCGGCGTATTCCGGGTCGCGCCACATCAGCCGCAGGCCGCGGCCGATGGTCTGCTCCAGCAGGATCTGCGCCTGGCTGGAACGCAGCGGCACGATCACGCAGATATTGTTGACGTCGAAACCCTCGCGCAGCATGAGCACACTGACGATTACCCGCGGCTGCGCGTGCCGGTCCACGTTGAACAGGCGCTGGCGCAGCGGCGCCCACTGCTTCTCGCCCAGCTCGGCCTTCCTGCCGGAATCGACGGTAAGCACGTCGTCGTCATGCAGACCTTCGTCGAGCAGGAACTGCGCCACCAGCGGCGACACCGTGGTGTCCTCGCACACCACCAGCATCTTCGGATGGCGCGTGGCGTCGAGGCGGGCGAAGTCCGCCTCAAGCTTGCGCAATTTCTGCAGGCCGGCACGGAGCATCACACGCTGGCCTTCGGACAGCGCCACATTGCCGTCGGCGTCACGCTCGGCCTTGAACTCCAACGGCAGCGCGCCGAGTTCCTTGCGCTTGTCCAGCACCAGCGACTTCACCAGGCCCAGTCGCATCGCGTCCTTCAGGTCGAAGTCCACCACGATGTGCGGGAAATACAGCTTGGCCTTCTTCCTGCCGCTGCCGACGTCGTTGTACGGCGTGGCGGAGAAATCCATCTGCACGAAACGGCGACCCTTGCCCTCGGCGATGATCGACAGGCTCTTCTGCCACTCGACCTCGGTGGTCTCGCCTTCCTTCTTCAACTCGTGGATGTGGTGTGCCTCGTCGTTGAACACCATCAGGTCGGGCAAGTCGGCGAGGTAGGAGAGCACGTTGCCGCGTGCCCAGCGCCGGTCGAGCACGTCGAGGCTGTTGCCGGTGGCGCGGCCGGGTGTCAGGGGCAGCACGTCGTAGGCGACGCGGGAAGCGTCGGCGATCATGCCGGGCGCGATGGCTTGCTCGTCCTCCTCGATCTCCTCTTCGGCCTCGCTGAGCAGATGCCAGTTGGTGATTGCGATCATGCCGTTGCCGGTGGCCTTCAGGCCGATCTCCTGCTTCTGGCAGACGTTGCCGCGCACGAACTGCGCGATACGCTCGCGCCGCGCCGGCGGCGCGAACAGCTCGGCGTAGCTGGCAATGTCGGAGCTGGCGAAGTCGCGGCTCTTGTCCTCGTTCTCCTTGCCGAGGAACGCATCCAGCAGCCGCTCATACACGATCAGCCCCGGCGCCACGATCAGGAAGCGGCGGGTGAAGCGCGGATCGTCGCGCCCCTCGTCCAGCGCCGCGGTCTTGTTCAACAGCTGCCACACCAGAAGCGCCTGCAGCACCCAGGTCTTGCCGGTGCCGGTAGCCATCTTCAGGCAATACTTCGGATGGCCGTGCTTGCCTTGGGTCACGTCCGCGAGCCGCCTGCCTTCCAGCAGCGCCTCGGCGCAGACCTGCTCGTAGAGGTTCTTCAGGTTCGGGCTGTCCAGCACCTCGTGCGCCGCGATCACATTGAGGATCGCCTGGCGCTGGCCCGGATGGAAATTGTACGTGCGCGACTGGCAGGCATCCTCGCCGAACCACCAGCGCAGCAGTTCGGCGGTCACCGGCGTCACCAGCTCGTAGATATCGGCGATGCCCTGTTCGAGGCCGATGCACAGTTGCTCGGTGCGGCGGGTGAGGGCGGTGGCGAGCGCCAGCGGGCGGTTGGCGTCAGACATGCGCACACTCCCCGGCGTTGCATGGCGTAAACATGTTGTTTATGCTTGGCGGGCCGTCATCAGCCATCCCGACAGGAGTCACCGGATGATCAGGAGCTTCGCCGACAAGGAAACGGAACGGTTGTTCGCGACCGGAACGGCCAGGCGGTTGCCGCGGGACATCTTGCGCCGTGCGCTGACCCGCCTGAGGTACCTCGATATCGCCATCAGTCCCGAAGACCTGCGCCAACCGGCCTCCAACCGACTGGAGCTTCTGGGTGGGGATCGGGCCGGCCAATGGAGCGTCCGCATCAACGACCAATGGCGGTTGTGTTTTCGCTTCGAGGGCGGTCACGCATTTGATGTCGAGATCGTTGATTACCACTGAGGATTCGCAATCATGTCCATTCCAGCCACCGTCAACGGTCTTCCGCCCATCCATCCCGGCGAATTGCTGGAGGAAATCCTGGGCGACCTCGGCATGAGTCAGGCGGCGTTCGCACGCGCCATCGGTGTATCCCCCATGCGCATCTCGCACATCGTCCGGGAACAGCGGCCGGTGACCGCTGAACTGGCGCTGCGTTTCGGGCGTGCCTTCGGGCAGAGTCCGCAGTTCTGGATCAACCTGCAGACCTCCTACGACTTGAAAATCGCCGAACGCGAGCTCGGCAGCAGCCTGAAGAAGGTGCGGCGCCTCGCTGCCTGACTTCTCCCCTTCGGCTGTTGAGAGCCGCCGGAATGGCGAGTGGAGGGATTTCGCGAGCGGGCTCACGCCCGCGCCTCCGCCACCACCTGCACCACCTCGGCCTCGAAGCCGAACACGTCGACCACGCGCACGCATACCCGGCGTTCGCCGGCCTTGCGCGGCACGCTGAACTCGGCGCTGGTGATTACCCGCAGCGGGTCGTCGTCGTTGGCGGTGTTGCCGCGGTAGTCCTGCCACACCGAACGGAACACCTGGCCGTCGTAGTCCGGGTCCACCGCCCAGTACTCGATCAGCGCCAATGGTTCGGCATTGGCCACCTTGAGCAGCTTCTTGCGGTTGTCCTCGTCCAGGTTGATCGCCTCGGGCGAGAGCAGCACGTAGTTGTCCAGGGTGACGTGCAACTGCTCCTCGTCGCCACTGCGCTGGCGGCGCACCGGCTTGATCGTCAGGTACTGCAGGCTGGAGAAACGCACCTGGCCACGCAGCTTCTCGATGCCGCCCTTCTTGCGCAGGCGGTCGAGCAGGTCGGGCGGAATCACCAGCACTTCCAGCCGTGGGTCGTTCAACGCGGTGATGCTCTGGCCGATCGACGGCTCGAAGTTCCAGCCCAGCACCACCACGCGGTCCCAGCCGCCGAGCAGGTGGTCGCGCTGGGCAATCGCCTTGCGCAACGTGGCGTCGCCGGTGAGCTTGTTCGGCGAGTCGACCAGTACCAGGGTCTTCTTGCCGGCGAACACCACTGCGCCGAGATTGCGTAGCGGGTTGTCTTCCGGCTGCAGCGGCAGCGCGCCATACAACGACAGCACGATGCCGGACAGGTCGCCGACGCGGAAACTGCGTCCCATCGCGCTCTTCGCCGCCTCGACCTGGTAGTCGCCGATTGCCTGGTACAGGAACGGCTTGGCGCCCTGGTCGATCAGCCGCTTGCGCATGATCATGCAGGCGGGCTTGCCGAGGTCGGTGGTGATCCAGCGGCGACCGAGCTTTTCGGCGACGGCGGCGGTGGTGCCGGAGCCGCCGTTGAAGTCGGCGACGAGGCCATTCTCGGGGCAAGATGCTTTGACGATACGCTCAATCAGAATTTCAGGCTTTTGCGTGCTGTAGCCAATGCGTTCTGACGAAGTGTTGCCTACGCGCGATACGTCTGACCAGATTGATTGTGGGACAGCGCCATCCTTTTCATCGAGATAGACGATCAATCCATCCATGCGGGGCGTGCCATCTTTCTTAAACGCAATGCGCCCTTGCTCCCACCAAGCCTCGAGCTGCTCCAACGTGTATCCCCAACCACGACCAGCACTGGGCATCGTCCCGCGCCAGTTGAACTTGCCGGAATCGCTGCTCTTTCTCTCAGCAGTCATGTCTTGGCAGGTGTAGAGGCGACCTTTGGAGTCTTTTTTGTAGCGTTTCAATTGTTCGGGAGAAAATGGAACGCGGTCAGGATTCCAATAGCTATTTTCAGTCTTGGTGTAGAACAGGATCGTGTCGTGAATTCGCCCCCACTGCCCAGCCTCGTTATGGGAATTCGTGCGCTGCCAGGTGATCTCGTTCCGAAATCTATCTTTTCCAAATATCTCGTCAATCACAACTTTGACGTAATGGCCGACATGCCAATCCAAATGTACGTAGATCGACCCGCTATCGCTCAATAGCTCCCGCATCAGGATCAGCCGCGGTGTGATCATCGCCAGATACGACGCCGTGCCGTCCGACCACGTATCGGAATACGCGAACTGCTCGATCACCGTCGGCTTCTGCTCCAGCTCCACGCCCGGCAGGGACACCTTGGTGCGGTAGTCGGCTTTCGAGTCGAACGGTGGATCGATGTAGATCAGGTCGACCTTGCCGCGCAGGCTGGGGGTGTGTTCGTCGCCGGCCAGCAGCGCGGCCATCGCCAGCAGGTTGTCGCCGTAGATCAGCCGGTTGGTCCAGTCGGCCGTGCCTTCGTCGCCCAGGTGTGCCTGCCGGTTCGCCGCGGCGATCCAGTCGCTGTCGCGCGTGTCTTTCGACGGCAGCACCCACTCGCGTGTCTGCAGGCTGACCCGGTGGCGTCCTTCCAGGCTCTCCAGGATCTTCTCGGCCTGCTGGCGTCCGCGGGCGACGATCTCGGGCAGCTGTTCCAACAGCGACTTGGGCATGGCAACGACCGGCGTAAGGTTTGATCGGCCATGAAAGCAAAATTTTCAATTTATATAAAGCATAACTTTCAGTTGCATGGCGGAGCGGCACCTATGGTCGCAAGCCATGAAGATCGACAAGAAAGCTTTCGCCGACCGTCTCCGGGCTGCCTTGAAGCGCGAGAGGATCGAGGCGAGCGCGTCGGAACTCGCTCGGCTGCTGGAACTGCAGGGCGAGGAAGTGTCCTCGCAGGCCGTGTCGGGATGGCTCAACGGCAAGCATCGTCCGCGTCCGGCCCATCTGGAGGCGCTGGCCAAGATCGTTGGCGTCGAGCCGCACGAACTGGAGTATCGAAAGATTCGACCCAAGGGCGTGCAGGACGTGAACATCGCCTGGCCCGACCACGTGCGTGGTCATGACCGGCTGGCGTTCGAAGACTATCTGCTGCTTTCCGAAGACAAGCGAAAGCTCGTCCGCGACCTGATTGCGGAGCTGGCAAAGGGTACGTCGGGCAAGACGCGCTGAAGCCAGGCAAGGTCGCGCTGTAGGGCAGGCACTGCCTGCGCTACGAAACCGGCCTTACGTGTCTGCCTAGTGGGGAGCATCGCCCGCGAGCGGGCTCCTACAGGGGGTGGCTCAGCACTCGATGACGTTGACTGCGAGGCCGCCGCGCGAGGTTTCCTTGTACTTGTCCTTCATGTCGCGGCCGGTGTCGCGCATGGTCTTGATGACCTTGTCGAGGCTGACGCGGTGCTTGCCGTCGCTCTTCAGCGCCATGCGGCTGGCGTTGATGGCTTTCACCGAGCCCATGGCGTTGCGTTCGATGCAGGGGATCTGCACCAGGCCGCCGATCGGGTCGCAGGTGAGGCCCAGGTTGTGTTCCATGCCGATTTCGGCGGCGTTCTCGACCTGCATCACGTTGCCCCCGAGTGCGGCGGTGAGGCCGCCGGCGGCCATCGAGCAGGCTACGCCGACTTCGCCCTGGCAGCCGACTTCGGCGCCGGAGATCGAGGCGTTCTCCTTGTACAGGATGCCGATGGCGGCGGCGGTGAGCAGGTATTCGATGATGCCTTCGTCGTCCGCCTTCGGGCAGAAGCGCAGGTAGTAGTGGCCGACCGCGGGCACGATGCCGGCGGCGCCGTTGGTGGGCGCGGTGACCACGCGGCCGCCGGCGGCGTTTTCCTCGTTCACCGCCAGCGCATAGAGGTTCACCCAGTCGAGGATGGTCAGCGGGTCCTTCAGCGCGGCCTCGGGCTGGTTGCGCAGATCCTCGAGCATCGCCGGAGCGCGGCGCGCTACCTTCAGGCCACCGGGCAGGGTGCCGGGCGAGCGCAGGCCGCGGGTGACGCAGTCCTGCATGGCCTTCCAGATGGTCAGCAGGCCGGCGCGGGTTTCCGCCTCGGGGCGCCACACGCTTTCGTTCGCCATCATCAACTGCGCGATGGTCAGCCCGTGCTGCTTGCAGAGCGCCAGCATCTGGTCGCCGGTGGTGAAGGCATAAGGTTGCTCGGTGGTGTCGGCGACGATGCGATCCTCCGCCGCCTCGTCGGTGTTGACCACGAAGCCGCCGCCGACCGAGTAGTAGTCGCGGCTGGCCAGCTCGTTGCCGTCGGCGTCGTACGCGGAGAAACGCATGCCGTTGGTGTGGAACGGCAGCTTCTGGCGCTTGTTGAAGACCAGGTCGGCCTTTTCGTCGAACGCGATCTCGCGCTTGCCGAGCAGAAGGATGCGGCCGGTGCCGCGGATGCGTTCGAGCGTGGCGGGGATCCGGTCGGGATCGACGGTGTCCGGGTGCTGGCCTTCCAGGCCCAGCAGCACCGCCTTGTCGGTGCCGTGGCCGCGGCCGGTCATCGCCAGCGAGCCGTACAGCTCGGCGCGCACGCGGGCGACGCGGTCGAGCACGCCCTTTTCCTCCAGCCAGCGTTCGGCAAAGCGCGCGGCGGCGCGCATCGGGCCGACCGTGTGCGAGGAGGACGGACCGATGCCGATCTTGAACAGGTCGAATACGCTGACGGCCATGGATGCGCTGCGAGGTGAAGGATTGAACCAGCTATTCTACGCGGCGCCCCGATCCATTCGCAGCAGCATGTCCGACCTCATCCTCTACCAGCGCGATTACTGCCACCTGTGCGATCTGGCGCTTGCCGTGATGGCCGAAGCGCCGGCGCCCGATTTCGACAGCGTATGGGTGGACGATGCGGACGAGCTGGAACAGCGTTATGGCACCCGCCTGCCGGTGCTGCGCGATGCGCGCGATGGGCGTGAGCTGGATTGGCCGTTCGATGCAGCGGCGGTGCGGGAGTTCCTTCGCCTGCCTGCAGCCTAGGCGCCGCGCTCGCCGCCGCTGTCGGCGTTCGACCAGGAACTCCGCGCGCAGACTCTGACCCGAGTGTGCCTGATCGAGTCTTCGAAAAGTGGATCCTGAGCTCGAGGTGCTTCGTCGCCACTGTCGTGAGCAGGGCCTCTTGCGGTGCTGCCGGAACGAGCTACTAGAATCATAGTTGACAAGTTCGGAATTCACGCTAACATCTACTACAACTATAGTAGGAAGGGGGCTGGACGTCATGCGGATTTCCCTTACCGATCGTGAGGCCGATGTGATGCAGGCTCTTTGGGAGCACGGTCCCTCGACCGTGGCCGAAGTGCGTGAATGCCTAACCGATCCATTGGCCTACACCACGGTGCTGACCGTGCTGCGCACGCTGGAGGCCAAGGGCTACGTAAGCCACGAGGAAGCCGGTCGTGGGCATCGCTTCTTCGCCAGCGTCAAGCAGCAGGCGGCGCGCAAGAACGCCGTGCAGCATCTGACCGACAAGCTGTTCAAGGGCTCGGCCGAGTTGCTGTTTTCCCACCTGGTGTCCGAGCAGAAGCTCAGTGCCGAGCAGATCCGTCGCATGCGCCGGTTGCTGGCCGAACACTCGGACAAGGAGAAGCCGGAATGATCGCTTGGATGATGTACGCAACGCTTGTGGCGTTGGCTTTAAGCGCGGCGGCGCTGAGTGCCGAACGTGCTGCACGGATGCGCCGTCGGGCCACGCGCTGGGTCTGGTTGGCGGCGATGGTCGGTTCGCTAGTGCTGCCCGCGCTTATTTCCTCAGTGACGCTGCGCCTGCCCAGCATGCTGCAGTCCGGCGCCATGCCACCGCCGATCGTCCTGCGCGACGCTACCTCCATCTCGATGCCGGCGCTGCTGATGCCACTGGACGGCGCGCAGCTCTACGGCGCACCCGACCACTTGGCGATGTTGATCCGCACCGGCTGGCTGGTCGCGTCGGTGCTGATGCTGTGCGCACTGTTTGCCAGCGCCGTGCTGTTGCACCGGCGCAAGCGGGTCTGGAGCGAGGCCACGATGTGCGGTGAGCACGTGCTGGTGGCGCCGGATGCGGGACCTGCCGTGGCCGGCCTGCTGCAGCCGCGGATCGTGGTGCCGACGTGGCTGCTGCAGGCGCCGGAGCAGCAGCAGCGCGACGTGCTGGCGCACGAGAGCTCGCACCTGGGAGCGGGCGATCCGCGCCTCATCGCGCTGGCCGTGACGCTGCTCGCGATGATGCCGTGGAACCCGCTGCTGTGGTGGCAGTTCCGGCGCCTGCGCCGCGCCATCGAGGTGGACTGCGATACGCGCGTGTTGCGTGGCGGCCGTGACCTCGTCGAGTACTGCGAAACGCTGCTGCACGTGGGGCAGTGCAAGTCCTCCCGGATCGGCCTGGTACCTGCGATGTCCGAGTCCGACTCCTTCCTGGAACAGAGGATCAAGCTCATGTTGACGAAACGGAACCCATGGGCCGGCGTGTCGGCGCTGGTGCTGGTATGTGCGTCACTGGGCATGACGGTTTTCGCGTCGCAGGTGACGCCACCCGGTGGCAAGGCGCCCGCCGCGGAGAATGTCGTCACGCTGACGCCAGCCGTGCTGGATCGTTACGTGGGCTTTTACAAGATCAGCCCGATTTCGAGGGTCGCAGTCACGCGGTCGGGTAACGGTCTCATCATCGCGATCAGCGCGCAAATGGCGGCACCCAAGCCGTTCTATGCGGTGCCGCTAGGTGCGGACCGGTTCGCTATCCAGGGACAACCTACGGTCGCGCACTTCGTCATGGATGCCAGCGGCCAAGCCCAGCGCATGGTCGTCGACACGCACGGCAATACTGTGCTGGACACGCAGCGCATCGATACCGCCGAAGCCGGGCGGATCGACGCCACACTGGCCGAGCGCATCCGCGCCAAGCAGCCGTACCCGGGCAGCCTCAAGGCGCTGCAGCTCCTGCTGCGCGATCCCGATGACGGCGCCGGCATGAGCAAGGATCTGGCGGAGGTTCGCCAGAAACAGAAGGCCTCGCGCGAGCAATACCTCGACCAGCTTGGTCCGGTGCAGTCGTACAGCTTCACCGGTATCAACAAGTATGGCGACGACGTGTACTCGGTGAAGCATGCCCACGGGACGGAAACCATCAGTCTCGTGGTTGACCCCGACGGCACGCTGGCGAGGGCATTCCGCCACCGCTGAGCCCCTTTCACCGGTCGTAAGCCGGGCGCTCCCCAGCCCGGCATCTACCACCCACTGCCCGCTTCACCTCCGCGGCCGTCCTCGAACGGCCGTCAGGGCAGCGTTTTGCCCGGTCACTTCCCCCACAGTAGGAGTCACGCCATGGAAACCCGTACCGTTCTGCGTCGTGTCATCTCCGCCACAACAGTCAGCCTGGTCGCCACTGTCGCCTTCCCCTCACCGGCTTCGCCCGACCACCTCACCGACGACGCATGGCTACGCCAAACCATCATGGCGCGCGAAGCCGCGCTGACCCGCGCCTACAACACGTGCAACTTGCATGCGCTGCGCGCCAGTCTGTTTGCGGGCACCTCCATCGAAACGCCCGACGGTCGTCGCGTGGACCCGGTGATCGAGGCGCGCGACCGCATCTGCGGCCATCTGCGTCGGCAAGTGATGCCCGGCAGCCTGACGGTGCGCGCGTTGGGCGACGACAGCGCCCTGGTTACCGGCACGCAGCGCTTTTGCGGCAAGGATGCGGGCTCTTGCGCGGTACAAGGCTCCAAGTTCGCCCAGTTGTGGACGCTGGATCGTGGCCACTGGCGGTTGGGCTGGATGCACCGCTTCAACGACTCGACAGGAATACCGAGGTAGCGATACGGCGTGGCAACCCCGCGCGCAGCGGACCCCAAAGATACGCACGGCAAAGCAGCGCAAAAGACCAGGAGCGGCGCATGCGCACGATTCCTGGCGTGCTTGCCGGCTCTGACCGTGCGTGCGCGTCGACCGAACCGGATTTCTCTTCCTGTTTCCGGTCGTGTGCGCCGCGCACCCCAACGCCTGCGCCGGGGCACTCGTCGCCATATCGCGATTTGCAGGTGATCAGAGTCGGCCCGCCAATCCTGGCGCTCAGGTACTCCGCGCCCGCAGCCTTTTCAGGATTTCCTCGCGCGCCTCGCGCAGGATCGAATCGCGATCCAGGCTGGCGACGACATCGGCGACGGCGCGCTTGGCGCCGGCTTCGCCCCAGGACTTGCCGCCGACCAGGTAGCGTTCGGCGGCGCGGCCGATCAGCACGGTGGCATACCAGCCCAGCGCGCCCTGCGCGGCGGCGGTGACCACCACGGAGAGGCCGGCACTGATGCCCTTCAGTGCGGAAGCGACCAGCTGCATGCCCCAGATCGCGCCCATCAGTGCGGCCAGCTGCGCCGAGATCACCGCCACCAGCCGGCCGGACTCGGCGCGGGTCAGCGGCAGGCCGTAGATGCGCGAGAGCTGCACCACCATCGCCGCGTCCAGCCCGGCGGCGGCGAGCAGGTCGGCCACCGGGATCGGGTTGAGCGCCACGGCGACGCCCTTGGCGATGCAGTAGTTGTGGATCAGTTTCGCCGCCACGGCCTTGCGGGTCTGCGCGATGCGCGCGCTGACCTGGTCGGTGAGGCGGCCGGCGTAGAGGCCGGCATTGATCGCCGAGAGCGCCTTGCCTTCGCGTGCGGCGATCGCCAGCAGGCGTTCGCGCAGCACCGCGACATCCGCCACGCGGGGTTGTTCGTGGACGTGCTCCTCGCCGCGCGCGTCGACTTCCACCACACGCTGCGGGGTCGGGTGCGCGGCGACGGCCAGCACGTCCTCGGTGCGGACGAGGCCGGCGGTGCGCTGGCGCAGGTGGTCGAGCAGGCCGTCGCGTTCGTCGGCGCCGTAGCGATCGGCCTTGTTCAGCGCCAGCAGCAGCGGACGCTGGGTGGCGGCCAGCGTCTTCAGCGCGTCGAGTTCCTCGCGGGTGAGGTCGCCGTCGCAGACGAAGATCACCAGGTCGCTGACCTCGGCGACGTCGAACGCCAGCTTCTCGCGCGCCTCGCCGTCGAGCTCGTTGATGCCGGGCGTGTCGATCAGCACCAGGCCGTCGTGCTGCGCCTCGTCGAGCACGGCGTGTTCGGCGTCCGTGGTGGTGCCGTGCAGGACGCCGACGCGGAACGCCTCGCGCCCGAGCAGGGCGTTGCCCAGCGCCGACTTGCCGGCGGAGACGCGACCGAACACCGCCACGTGCAGCTCGCCGCGTTCGAGCCGGGCCAGCATGCTTTCGATGCGGCGGAATTCGCCGGCCAGCTCGCTGCGCACCGAAGGCGGGATCGCCGGGTCGTCGAGCAGGCTGCGCAGGCTGTCGGCGACGCGGCTGGAACCGTCATCGACGCGTGCGGTGGGTGCGGTCCCGCGCGCCGGTTCGTGCCGGAGCCGGCTGCGCAGGCGCCGCCACCAGGACGCGTCGCTCATCGAGGGTCTACTTCGCGGCCAACTGCAGGTGCGCGGTGATCTTCACCTCGGCACCGATCACCGAGGTGTCGGCGTACTCGCCCGAGCCCACGCCGAAATCAAGCCGCTGCACCGTGCCGCTCACGTCCAGCGTGGCGCCGCTCCCTTGCGGGGCGAAGTTCACCTGCAGGCTCACCGGCTTGCTCACGCCGCGCAGGGTGAGCGTGCCGTCGGCGACTACCTGGTTGCCGCTCTTGCGGAAGCCGGTGGTGACGAAATGGGCATCGGGATACTTCGCCACGTCGAAAAACGCCTCGCCGGGCAGCGCCGAATCGCGGTCGCTGTCGCCGGTCTGCACGCTGGCCGTGTGCACGGTCACGTCGAATTTCGATGCGGCCAGGTTGGCCGGGTCGTAGCTGATCGCGGCGCTCCACTGGCCGAAATGGCCCTGGAACGTTTCGCCCTGGAAGGTGCTGCTGAAGCCGAGCGTGCTCGACGCCGGCTGCACGGTGTAGTCCGCCGCGGCGGCCAGGCCGGGCAGGGCGAGGGCAAGCAGAAGAGTGGCGAGGCGTTTCATCGGCGGTCTCCTTCGGGCGGGTTCGCGCGCAGTCGGCCGAACGGAAGCATCCGGCGCAGCACGTTGTCCTGGTCGAACACATGATGCTTCAGCGCGCCGCCGACGTGGGCCAGCAGCAGCAGGACGAGAAACCAGAACAGGTACTCGTGCACGCCGTGCGCGAAGTGGCGCAGCGCGTCGTTCTTCTCCGCCAGCGCTGGCAGGTTGAACTGCTTGAACCATTGCAGCGGCTTGCCGGTAACCGAGTTGAACCACCAGCCGCTGAGCGGGATTGCCAGGATCACCACGTACAGCACGGCATGCATCGCGTGCGCCGCCAGCGCCTGCCAGCGTGGCATCGGTGCGTCCGGCGGGCGGCGATCGAACGCGCGCCACACGATGCGCAACAGCACCAGCGCCAGCACGGTGAGTCCGATCGACTTGTGCAGCGCCAGCCAGTTGAGCTTGCGCATCGGCGAGCCGGCCAGGTCCATCATCAGGCCGAAGATGCCGTTGCCGATGATCGCCAGCGCGATGATCCAGTGGAAGAACTTGCTGACCGCGCCCCATTGGCGATCGTTGTTGCGCAGGCTCATGGCTGATCCTTTGTCGACGGTTGCTCGCGGGTGGCTTCCAGCTCCAGCCAGACGCTTGCGTGGGCGCCGATGGAGTTGGGGTTGGCGCTGATGCCGAAGTCGTTGCGATCCAGGCTGGCCGTGGCCGAGAAACCGGCTACCTCGTGCAGTTCGTAGATGGTCCGGGCGGCGCGGTTGAAAGTGAAGGCCAGGTCCACCGGGCGGGTGACGCCGCGCAGGGTCAGCTCGCCGTGCAGCACGCCGTGGTGCTCGTCCTTGCCCGTCACGCCGGTGCTGCGGAAGTGCGCGTAGCGATGCGTGGCGCAGTCGAGCAGCGCCGGCTTGCATACGGCCTTGTTCCAGTCGGCGTCGCCCATGTCCAGGCTGGCCAGGTCGATGTCCAGTTCGGTCGCCGCCGTGCTCCAGTCATCGGGGTCGAAGCGCAACCAGCCACGCGCGATGTGCAGCCGTCCGAACGGACGCGAGTAGCCGTTGTGGCTGATGCTGAAGACGATCTGGCTGTGCACGGTGTCGTAGCGCCAGGTGTTCTCGGCCGCATGCGCCGCTGCCAGCGGCAACAGCATTGCCGCGAGATTCCACAGCCAGCGGGTTGGACGCAGACGGAACATGCACCGAAGTCTGGCCGATCGACGGCCCGACTGCCAGCGCCGGGGGCTGAACGGTGGGTTTCCGTGGTTGATTCAATGAGGGAGCGGTTGATCTCGACCTCCGCTCCCTTTTGAGCTTGGGCTTTTTGCTCGCCCGCTCCTACATATACGCGCGGACGGCCACGTTCGCACCAAGGGCAAAACGTTCAGAACGTGCGCTGCACCGAGTAATCGGCCAGCGTGGCCAGTGCGTCGCGATGCGCCGAAGGCGGCAGGGTGGCGAGGGCCTCGCGCGCAGCGCGGGCGTGGCGCAGGGCGCGGTCGCGGGTGCGTTCCAGGGCGCCGGAGTCGCGGATCGAGGCGATGATGCGTTCCAGCGAGTCGAGTCCGCCGTGTTCGATCGCGTGGCGCAGCGACTGCGCCTGTTCCGGGCTGGCTCTCTCCAGCGCATAGATCAGCGGCAGGGTCGGCTTGCCCTCGGCGAGGTCGTCGCCGATGTTCTTGCCCAGGGTGCCGGCGTCGCTGGTGTAGTCGAGCAGGTCGTCGGCGATCTGGAACGCGTAGCCCAGCTCCATGCCGTAGTGGCGCAGCGCGGCCACCTGGTCCTCGGGCAGGCCGCCGAGGATGCCGCCCAGTTCGGTGGCGGCAGCGAACAGCACGGCGGTCTTGCGTTCGATCACGGCGAGATAGGCCGCCTCGCTGACGTCGGCGTTGCCGATGTTGAGCAGCTGCAGCACTTCGCCTTCGGCGATGGTGTTGGTGGTGTCGGCGAGGATGCGCATGATGCGCATGTCGTCCAGTTCCACCATCAGCTGGAACGAGCGCGAGTAGAGGAAGTCGCCGACCAGCACGCTGGCGGCGTTGCCCCACAGCGCGTTGGCGGTCTTGCGGCCGCGGCGCAGGTCGGACTCGTCGACCACGTCGTCGTGCAGCAAGGTGGAGGTGTGGATGAACTCGATGATCGCGGCGAGCTTGATGTGGTGCTCGCCGCGGTAGCCGGCGGCACCGGCGGCCAGCACGTGCAGCATCGGGCGCAGCCGCTTGCCGCCGGAGGCGATGATGTGGTCGGCGATCTGGTTGATCAGCACCACGTCGGAGGACAGCCGGCGGCGGATCAGTGCGTCGACGCGCTGCATGTCGGCGGCGGCGAGGTCGCGCACCTGGGCGAAGTCGGCGGGGCGGTTGGCGTCGGCAGGCATCGAATTCATGGGTGCATCGCAGCGGCGTAAGGCGCGATTATAGGGTCTGCAGGAACTTGCGCCGCGACATGTCGCCGCAAACGGCGGCGCGGGACTCGCCCCTATAATGCGGGCCATGCCCGTCCCGACACCTCTTTCCCGGTGAGCAAACTCTCCAGCCTCGAACGACGCAGTGCGTTGACGCTGGCCTGCGTGATCAGCCTGCGCCTGTTCGGGCTGTTCCTGATCATGCCGGTGTTTTCGCTGTACGCGAAAGCGATGCCCGACGCGACCGGCTTCATGATCGGGCTGGCGCTGGGCGTCTACGGCATCGGCCAGGTGCTGCTGCAGATTCCGCTGGGGCTGCTGTCGGACCGGATCGGGCGCAAGCCGGCGATCACCATCGGCTTGATCCTGTTCGCCATCGGCGGACTGATCGCGGCCATGTCGCATACGCTGGCCGGCATCGTGGTCGGCCGCGCGGTGCAGGGCATGGGCGCGGTGGCCGGCGCCGGCATCGCGCTGGCGGCGGACCTCACCGCGGAGGAAAACCGCGGCAAGGCGATGGGCATCATCGGCGTGTCGATCGGGCTGGCGTTCCTGCTGGCGCTGATCCTGGGGCCGCCGCTGGAGGCGGTCGCCGGCTTGCCCGGGCTGTTCGCCGCCACCTCGATCCTGGCGCTGGTTTCGCTGGCGCTGTTGTGGCTGATCGTGCCCACGCCGGCGCGCGCCCAGGCGCCGGCGGCGGCGGGTTTCGGGGCCGTGCTGGCCATGCTGCGCGACGGCCGCATGCTGGTGTTGAACGGTTCGGTGTTCTTCCTGCACGCGCTGCTCACCGCCAGCTTCGTCGGCCTGCCGCTGTTGCTGGCGAACACCTTGCACCTGCCGGTGAACCGGCACTGGGAGCTGTACCTGCCGGTGATGACGGTCGCCGCGTTCGTGATGGGCGCGAGCCTGCACCACATGCGCGAGGTGGCGCAGAGCCTGCGCATCGTGACGGTCTGCGTGGTGGCGATCGGGCTGGCGCTGCTCGGCTTTGCGCTGTCCGGCAGCCACCTGGCCGCGTTCGGCGTGGCCGCGGCGGTGTTCTTCTCCGCCTTCAACCTGCTGGAGGCCGCGCTGCCCAGCCTGGTCTCGCGGCTGGCGCCAGGGCATCTGCGCGGCGCGGCGATGGGCGCGTATTCGACCAGCCAGTTCATCGGCGCCTTCGTCGGCGGCGCGCTCGGCGGCATTGCGCTGGGGCGGCTCGGCCCGGATGGCGTGTTTGCGTGTGCCGCCGCGTTCACCCTGTTGTGGTTGCCGCTGGTGATCGTCGGCTCGCGCCGGATCGGTCGCCAGGCCGCCGGCGAAGCCCAGCCGGCATAGGGCGGGCACTGCCCGCCGTTTGTCGGGATCGCGAAGGGCCGGCGGGCCGTGCCCGCGGTGCGCGATGGGCCTGCGCCAGGGTTTGCATTGGCCGATCGGCGGACCAATGATGGAGTCTCGGCGGCTTCGCTGCATCGAGTACTGCTCCGATGGCTCACGAAATCATCGCGCTGATGGCGCAGTACGGCGTGCTGCTGGTGTTCCTCAACGTGCTGGTGACCCAGTTGGGCGCGCCGCTGCCGGCCGTGCCCACGCTGGTGGTGGCCGGTTCGCTGGCGGCCGCCGGCGGGCCGCTGGCGCTGGCCGGCACGATGGCCGCGGTGGTGGCGGGCTGCCTGCTCGGCGATTCGTTCTGGTACGTCGCCGGCCGGCGCTACGGTGCCGGGGTGATGCGCCTGCTGTGCCGCATCTCGCTGTCGCCGGACTCCTGCGTGCAACGCTCGGAACTTCGTTTCCAGCGCTGGCGCGGGCAGGTGTTGCTGGTCGCCAAGTTCGTGCCGGGGCTGTCGACCGTGGGGTCGTCGCTGGTGGGCGCGATGAGGCTGCGCTGGCCTCTGTTCGTGCTGTTCGACGGGCTGGGGTCGCTGCTGTGGGCCGCGCTGTGGACCGGGCTGGGCTACACCTTTGCCGCGAGCGTCGACCGCGTGCTGTCCGCTGTCGCCAGCGCCGGCACGCTGGCGATCCAGCTGCTGCTGGCGCTGCTGGTCCTGTACGTGCTGGCGCGCTGGTGGCAACGGCGCCGGCTGCTGCACACATTGCGGATGGCGCGCATCACGGTCGACGAGTTGCACCAGGCGATGCGTACCGAGCGCGCCCCGGTGGTGGTCGACGTGCGGCCCGAGGCCTCGCGCCAGCTCGACACCCGCGTCGTGCCCGGCGCGCTGCTGGTCGATGCGCAGGGCATCGATCGCACCGTCCACGACATCCCGCTCGACCGCGAGCTGGTGCTCTACTGCAACTGCCCGAACGAGGTATCCGCCGCGCGCGCGGCAAAGGTACTGATCGCCCAGGGTTACCGCCGGGTGCGGCCGCTGCTCGGCGGACTGGAGGCATGGGACGCCGCCGGCTACGGCGTCGAACGGCTGCCGGGCGCCGGTGATCCGGGCGACCCGCAGGTGGCGGGCACGACGCTGGCCTGAGGCGTCGCCCGCTGCGCACGGCGGCCCGGGGATGACCGGACCTTTTGGCATCCGGAGCTTGGCCGACCGGACCCTTGTTGATGGCGATGGCCCCACGTGCGAAAGACTTGATCCTGCTCAAGTGGCACTTGCCCCGTGGTGGCTCAATGGCATTCCCGCCACAGACAACGAGGTGTGCCATGAACGACCTGAGCCTGAGGGACAGCGTGCTTGAAGAACTGGACTTCGAGCCGAGCGTCGATGCGTCGAACATTGCGGTCATGGCCAAGGACGGCGTAGTGACGTTGACCGGGCATGTTTCGAGCTATACCCAGAAGATCGCTGCCGAACGCGCGGCCTGGCGCGTCAACGGAGTCAAGGCGATCGCCCAGAACATCCATGTCGAACTTCCGGGCGACAAGAAACTCAGCGACGACGACATCGCCAAGCGTGCCCTCGACATCCTGGCCTGGGATGACTTGACGCTTTCCGACCGCATCCACATCAAGGTCTCCGCTGGCTGGGTGACCCTGAGCGGCGAGGTGCCCTGGAATTATCAGCGGCAAGCGGCCGAGGCTGACGTGCGCAAGCTTTCCGGCGTGACGGGTGTCTCCAACAACATCATGGTTGTTCCGCGCGTGCAGGCGGGCGACGTGCGCAAGAACATCGTCGACGCGCTCAAGCGACATGCGGAAGTGGAGGCCGGGCGGATCAAGGTGGACGTCAATGCCGACGGTGCCGTGGCCATCGAGGGCCGCGTGGACGACTGGGAGGAACGCCAGGCCGTCGAACGGGCGGCCTGGTCGGCGCCTGGTGTGCGCACGGTGGAGAACCGGGTCCGCATCGTCTAGGCTTCGACCCCACAGGCTTCGACCCCAAGGGGGGCGCGTCGGCGCCCCCTTTTCTTGCTCAGTTCTTCAGGAATACCGGCAGATGGGCCTGGGTCAGCACGATGCTCGTGGACGTGCCCAGGCTTCGTTGTCCCAGCCGCCGGCATCCGCGCGCGCCCATCACGATCAGGTCCGCCCGGGTAGCGTTCGCATAAGCGAGCAACTGTTCGCCGGCCATCTCGTCGGTGCCGTCGATGGTTTCCACGGTACCCACGCGCACGCCGCGCGCGCACAGGTGCGAGAGCGCGTCGGTGTGCTGCGCCTGCGTCGACCCCGCGGCGGGTTGCGACAAGGACACCACCTGCGCCGATTGCAGCAAGGGCAGCGCGGCGTGCAGTGCGCGGCTGGATGTGGGGGAGCCGTCCCAGGCCACCATGACATGTACCGGGAGGCCCTGGGCGACGTTGGCGTGCGGCACCACGATGCAAGGGGTGCCGGAGAGCAGGACGTCGCAGATCACGCGTTCCTGCGGGTCGCCGGATGAGGCATTGCCCTGCAACACGATCAGGTCGTGCCAGTTGCCGGCCATCGCCAGGGCATCGGATGCCGGTCCCAAGGCAACTTGCCAGCGGGCGTCCGCCACCCCCCACCGTGCCGCCCATGCCGCGAAGTCGCGGCCGGCCAGCACCGCCTGCTGCAGTTCGTCGTGCACGTAGGCGGCCATTTCCGCGGCCAGCCGCGGAGGGGCGGGAATGGGCGTGCCGGGCGGCGTGACAAACAGGCCCGTCAGCGACGCCTGGATCGCAGCCGCCAGCTGCGCGGCATAGCGGACGTTGCCGTGCCAGGAAAAATAATCTGGGCTGTGGGCCAGGATGTCACGCACGGGAGCGCCCTTCTGTCAAACCGGATTCGTACGGGTGCAGCGTGCCGCACCCCGTGGGCGCGGTTTTGACCTGGATCACTCCGGCGCAGGGACGGGCGCACTCGCCGTCCAGTTGACCTGCATCACATGCCGTGTTTGCCGATCGCCTAGTGTCTTGGCGACGCGGCCCCACCGGGGTAGCGCCACGCCCTGGGGGCAGCCATGTACGACATCCTCGTCAACACCATCGACTTCGAGAGCTGGTCACGCGGCGCACAGTACGGTACGCGCCTGGCGGCGCTGATGCAGGCTTCGGTCACCGGTGCGTACGTCTATCCGTCGCCGCTCTACGCGTCGCCCAGTTTCGGCTCGCCGGAACTCGTCGAGGCGGTGCTGGAGACCGCCCGCGCTCTCGAGGCCAGCGCGCTGGCCGCCGAGCTCCCCTTCGTCAGCTGGGCGAATCGCATGGGCATCAAGCATGCCGCCTGGGTGGTGGGGCAGGGCAACCTGGTCGATGCGATGGCGCGGATCGCATGCTGGCACGACCTGCTCGTGCTGGAGCACCACCCGGACCGCACCTGGGCGACGCCCTCGGATCTGGCTTCGGTGATCATGGCGGTGGGGCTGCCGTGCATCGTGGTGCCGCCGCAACCGGTGCAGACCGTATCGCTGGCGCGCATCGCCATTGCCTGGAACGGCGCCGCCGGCGCGGTGCGCGCGGTGCATGCGGCCTTGCCTCTGCTGCGGCAGGCAAACGAAGTGCTGCTGTTGCGCGGCGCGCCGAAGGAGACATTCCAGGAGGTGAGCTGGAAGCCGCCGTTCGACGTTGACGCCTATCTCGACCGCCACGGCATCCATGTGCGCTCGCGGGACCTGCTCACGCATGAGCGCGACGCGGGCGAGGCGCTGCTGGAGCAGGCCGACCGGTTCCACGCCGATCTGCTGGTGATGGGTGCGTATGGCCGCAGCCGCTTCAGCGAATGGGCGCTGGGCGGCGCCACCCGACACGTGCTGTCCAACGCGCGGCTGCCCGTGCTGTTGCGTTATTGAGATCCATGCATGCGCGCCATGCTGCTCGAACAGGTCGGCCGTCCGCTCGTTTTGCGGCAGCTGGCAGATCCGGAACCGGGGGCCGGCGAAGTCAGGTTGCGTGTGGAAGCCTGCGGTGTGTGCCGCACCGACCTGCACGTGGTCGATGGCGAGCTGCCTGGCGTGACGCTGCCGGTGGTGCCCGGGCATGAGGTGGTCGGTCGCATCGACCGGTTGGGGGCAGGCGTGGAGGGCTTCACGCTAGGCCAGCGCATGGGCGTGCCCTGGCTGGGCTCGACCTGCGGCGAGTGCGAGTACTGCCGCGATGGCCGCGAGAACCTGTGTGACGCCCCCGGCTTCACCGGTTATACGCGACCGGGCGGGTTCGCCAGCCAGCTGGTGGCTCGTGCCGGTTTTTGCATCCCGCTGGCCGATACGGCCGATCCGGTCGCGACCGCACCGCTGCTGTGCGCGGGCCTGATCGGTTGGCGTGCGCTGTGCAGGGCGGGTCAGGCGAGAAACCTCGGCATCTACGGCTTTGGCGCCGCCGCCCACCTGATAACCCAGGTCGCGCGGCACCAGGGCCGTCAGGTGCATGCGTTCACCCGGCCGGGCGATCTGGCGGCACAATCCTTCGCCCGCTCGCAGGGCGCCAGCTGGGCTGGTGATGCCGATGCCGCGCCGCTCGTGCCGCTCGATGCCGCGATCATCTTCGCTCCGGCCGGCGAGCTCGTGCCGCTGGCGCTCAAGGCCGTGCGCAAGGGCGGCCGGGTGGTATGCGGCGGCATCCACATGTCCGACATCCCCGAGTTTCCCTACCGGCTCTTGTGGGGGGAGCGGGAGTTGGTTTCAGTCGCCAACCTGACGCGCGCGGATGCCCGGGCCTTCTTCGCCGCAGCCGCGGCAGCGCGCGTCCACGCCACGACCAGGCGCTATCCGCTGGAAGCGGCTAACCAGGCACTCGACGACCTGCGTCATGGCCGCTTCGGGGGCGCGGCGGTGCTGGTCCCTGACTGAACACGCTTTTGTTACCGACCGTTACACGGGGTTGCACGATCGTCGTCGTCTGGTGGCGCGGGCTGGCTAGTCTGGCATCCGCAGACAAACCGGAGCCTTCCATGAACGCCGTCGTTTCCCGTACGTGGAATCCTGCCCTTGCCCCCGTGCAGCACGACGTGGCTGCGATGGACCCGATCGACGTCGAGCAGTTGTCGCTCCACGTGCAGGTCGTGCGCCGCAAGCTTGCAGCGGGGCAGCATGCTTACCGGGCCGGACAGCCGTTCCGTGCCATCTATCTGGTGCACGCCGGCTTCCTGAAGAGCTGCGAGCTGTCCGAGGATGGCCGCGAGCGGGTGACCGGTTTTCGCATGCACGGCGACCTGGTGGGCGTCGAGTCGATCGGCCTGGCCCACTACTCGTGCGACGTCGTGGCGCTGGACCACAGCGAGATATGGGAATTGCCCTATCCGCCGGTACTCCACGCCTGCCTGCACATGCCCGAGCTGCAGAGCCGCCTGACCGCGGCGCTGGCCAGGGAAATCCGCGCCGACCGTGCGTGGATGCTGGCCATGGGGACGCTCACGGCCGAACAGCGCGTGGCTGCCTTCCTGGTGGACATGGCCGAGCGCCACCGGCGCCTCGGCTTCAGCGCGCACCACTTCCTGCTCCGCATGGGCCGCGCCGACATCGCAAGCTTCCTGGGCCTGAAGCACGAGACCGTGACCCGGGCGCTGTCGAAACTCGACCGGCTCCAGTGCGTTGAGGTGCATCGGCGCGAAATCCGCCTGCTCGATGTAGACGGGCTGCGCCGCATGGCCGGACAGGGCGGCACCATCCACTGAGGTGGATCACACCCGCCCGCTTTCCAGCGCCTGCGCCAGCGCTTCACCCAACTGCTCCACCCGATAGGGTTTGGGCAGAAGCCTGACGTCGCCGGGCAGGGCTTCGCCGGAACCGCTGGCGCCAGGCTCGCGGCCGGAGGTCAGCAGTACGGGCAGCCCCGGGCGCAGGCGCCGGGCCTCGCACACCAGCTCGAACCCGGCGGCGGCGTTGGCAAGGACCGCGTCGGAGAACACGAGCCCGATCCCGTGGTCACCGCGCAACAGCTCGAGCGCCTGCCTGGCGTCGCTGGCCTCGAGCGTGTCGTAGCCCAGCGAGTGGAGGAAACGGACGGCCACTTCGCACATGCCTGGCTCGTCCACCACCAGTACCCGCGCATGTCCCTGGGTGGCACTGCCGGGGGTGCGTGCCTCGCCGACCTCTCCTTCGGGTGTCGCCGTCGGCAGCAGGATCTCCACACGCGTACCGCGGCCGGGATGGCTGCCGATGGTCAGGCGGCCACCCGATTGCCTGGCGAAGCCGTACACCATGCTCAACCCGAGGCCGCTGCCCTTGCCGGCGCCCTTGGTGGTGAAGAAGGGCTCCTTCGCGCGGTCGAGTACTTCACGCGTCATGCCGGTGCCGCTGTCTTCCACCAGCAAGGCCACGTACGGACCCGGCGGCAAGGCGCCATCCGCGCCGGCCAGGATGTCGCGCACGCGGGCGCTGATGCGCAAGGTGCCGCCCTCCGGCATGGCGTCGCGTGCGTTGATCGCGAGATTGACCAGTGCCGCCTCCAGTTCGCCGTGGTCGGCGTAGACGCGAGGAACCGTCGGCGGGCAGTCGAACTCGACATGGACGCCGGTGCCGAGCGTGTGCACCAGCATTTCGCCCAGCTCGCCGAATACCTGCTGGGGCCGCAAGCCACGGGGTGACAGCGTGCGGTGGCGGGAGAAACCCAGCAGCTTGCGGGTCAGGTTGACGCAGCGGTCGACCGCGCGCAACGCGCTGTCGATCATCTTCCGGGCATCGGCCGTGCCGCCGTACTCGGCATCGAGTATCTGCAGGTTGCCCGAGACGATCGTCAGCTGATTGTTGAAGTCATGCGCGATGCCGCCGGTAAGCTGGCCCAGCGCGTCGAGCCGCTGGGCGTGGGCAAGCTGTTCTTCCCTGCGACTGCGCTGCACCGCCATGGCGAGCATGTTGGCGGCCAGCTCCAGGAAATGCAGCTGCCCGCTGTTCCAGCCGGCCGCCTCGCGGGAAAGTGCGAGCAAGGCGCCGGTCGCCTCGTGCTGGTCCAGCAGCGGCATGATCGCCGCATCGCCATAGTCATGGGACGCCAATGCTTCACGTACGGCCGGCAGCTCCCCCTTGGGCTCCCGCGCCAGCACCCACGCGTCCATGTGCTGCCTTCCCGCCAGGTGCGCCGCCAGGTCGTCGCGAACGAAGGCGTCGGCCAGTGCATCGAGCAGACTCGGCGCGACGCCGCTGGACGAGCGGATCGGCAGCGCCTTGCCGCCGGGGAGGCCAACGGCCACCAGCGCCGCGTCGATTTCCAGCGCCCGCGCGATGAGGGCCGACGCCGCGACCCGGAGCGATCCGTTGCGGGTGGATTCGAGCAACCTTCCCAGCTCGGCCAGGTCGCTGTCGCGTTGTGCGCGCTGCAATGCCAGACGGGCACGTTGGGATTGGGAGATGTCGCGAATGGATGCGGCGTAGAGACCGTGCCCGATCGGACTCAGTGCGATCTCTACCGGAAAGGTTCCGCCATCGCGCCGCAGGCCGGTCAGCTCATGGCCCGCGCCCATCGGCCGGACCCGCGGTTGCGCCGTGTAGCAGGCGCGATGCGCCACGTGCGCGGCACGGGCACTTTCCGGCAGCAGGTTCTCGACCCGCAGCCCCGCCAGCCCGTTGCTCGCGTAGCCGAACAGCCGGTCGGCCTGCGGATTGGCCAGGATGATGTCGCCGGCCATGTCGACCACGATCATCGCGTCCGGCGCCGTCTCGAAGAGCGCGCGGAACAGGTCGTCGTGGTCCGGGATGCCGGCGAATGGCATGGCGCTACTCCGGGCGTACCGTGTCGCTGAAGATGTAGCCGGCGCTGCGCACGGACTTGATCAGCACGGGGACGGCCGGGTCGGGTTCGATCTTGCGCCGCAGGCGCCCGATCTGGACGTCCACGGCGCGGTCGTAGGGGCCGGCATTGCGCCCGTACAGGTGATTCATCAGCTCATCGCGGAACATTACCCGGTTGGCGTGGGTCACCAGCACCTTCAGCAGCGCATACTCGCCGCTGGTCAATGGCACGCTCTGGCCGGAGGGAGCAATCAGGTTGCGGCTGTCGACCTCCAGCCGGTAGCCGGCGAACCGGTAGACCACCGAGCGCGAAACGGACGGGCGAGGGTGTTCGCCGTAGCGGCGAAGGACGCTGCGGATGCGTGCCAGCAGTTCGCGCAGTTCGAAAGGCTTGGTCACGTAGTCGTCCGCTCCGACTTCCAGCCCCACGATGCGGTCGATCGAATCCCCCCGTCCGGTGACGATGATCACCGGGCCACGCCAGTGCTCGTGCAGGTAGCGGGTCAGCTCCAGGCCGTCTTCGCCGGGCAGTCCCAGGTCGAGCAGCACCAGGTCGATCGTGGCCTCGGCCAGGAGCGCCAGCATGTCGGAGCCATTGCCGACCGCGGTCACTCGAAAGCCTTGCCCGGAGAAATAGCGCCGGAGCAGTGCGCTGACCTCGCGATCGTCGTCAACCACCAGCAAGTGGGCCTGCCGGAGTGGCGTTCTCTCTTGGTCGGGGTCCTGTTGCAGCACTGAAGCTCCCGTCGCTTGTGGGAGTGGCCTGGCGCGACATTGACTGGTCAGGTCTGCGGGAAAATCCGTCTTCGCGAAGCCGTTCGAATATATACCGGTGCAGGGACGGCTGCGTGACGGCCCGGGAGGCTGCGTCGGCGGGCGCGGGGTGCCGGCCAGGTTTGCGCGCCTGGGGTGCCGGAGGCCGCAACCCCGCGGCCACCGGGGAAACTGCCGTGCCGGGGCCGTTCCTCGATGCGGGTGCACGCGCGGAAGACGTGCGACGAACCCGCCCCGGCCGTTTCCCGCGCCGGTCGCGTTCATCCAAGCAGGTAGCCGCGGATGCCGGCACTGTCCAGGCCGGTCAGGTTGTGCCGGATTTCACGGCTCACGCACTGCTGCAGGGACTTGTCCAGGTGCCTGTGCAGGACGCCGAGGAAACGGGGTGCCGCCACGAGGACCAGCGCCTGGAAGCGCCGCGCCTCATGGGCGGCCTGCAGCGTTGCGACGATGGCCGAGGCGAAGCGCATGGCCGCCTTGTCTCTCTCGTCGGTACGCGGCTCGATCGCGTGGCGGGCGTGCCCGACGCTCTCCTGAACCCGCGGCAGCCGCCCGGTCGGCTCGCCATGGGGTGTCTCGGGATTCACCAGGCAGGTCGTTTCCACCCATGGGTCCCGACACCTCGAATTCGAACAGACGCGCCTTTTCGCTGTCGGCGACCAGCACCCAGGTCTTCTTCATGGCTCTCTCCGGCACAGCGGACATGTCATCGGAGGATAGCGACGCGTGCGAGCCGCCCATATTGATGCCGGTCAACAGAACACGGTGCGCGATTTGATCCTGGTCAACCCGAGTCCGCCGGAAAACGATGATGCTTGCCGGCAACTGCAGCTGCAGGACAAGCACCCATGCGGGTCTTCAACATGGGCATCCGTCGCGCCATGCGTCGGCAATGCTCCGACCGCCGGGTCGCGGCCATGCCACTGCCGCTCGGCAGGCCGGACGCGATCGTCGTCGGCATTCCCGACCCCGGCAGGGGCCTGGTGGACATCGTGGGCACGGAGGATGTGCCGGTCGTTCCCGCCAGGCCGGGGTATCGACCAGCCCGATACCCGACCCACCTGCGCTCGCGCCCTTCTCCGGGAGGCCCGCGTGCCCGCCGCGCCCTTGCCTGACCCGCCGCTCACGGGCGAGCGACTGCGCCCGCATCGCGTCGGCATCGATACCGGCGGCGAACACGTCGCCTATCTCCCGCATGGCTCGTCCGCCTGCCGTGGCGAGGGCTTCGGTCCGCACTCGCGCCTGCAGCTCAGCCTGGGCAACCGCCAGCTGATGGCGACGCTTGCGATCATGCAGGGCGACGGGCTGGCGCCGGACCAGATCGGATTGTCCGAATCGGCCTGGTCGGGCCTGCAGCCGGCCGAGTCCGACTACGTGACCCTGGCTCATCCTCCCGCCGTCGAATCGCTCTCGAGTGTCCGGGCCAAGCTCTACGGGCGCGCGCTGACCGAGGTCGAGCTGCGCGCGATCGTCACGGACATCGCGGCGCAGCGCTACTCCAGCATCCAGATGGCGGCTTTCATCGCCGGCTGCAGCGGCGACCACCTCGCTCTGGACGAAGTGGCTGCGTTGACCGGCGCCATGGTGGATACCGGCGCGCGACTTGCGTGGCCCAACCCCGTCGTGGTGGACAAGCACTGCATCGGCGGGCTGCCGGGAAACCGCACCACGCCCATCGTGGTCGCCATCGTCACCGCGCTGGGGCTGATCATGCCCAAGACCTCCTCGCGAGCCATCACGTCTCCCGCAGGGACCGCCGACACCATGGCGGTGCTGACGACGGTGGACCTGGACATCACTCGCATGCGCTGCACCGTCGAGCGCACGGGTGGGTGCCTCGTGTGGGGTGGGGCGATCAACCTGGCGCCGGTGGATGACGTGCTGATCCGCATCGAGCGGGCGCTGGACATCGACAGCCCCGGGCAACTGGTCGCGTCGATCCTCTCGAAGAAAATCGCCGCCGGCTCGACCCACGTGGTGATCGACATACCGGTCGGCCCCACTGCGAAAGTGCGCCAGGCTCGCCATGCCCGCACACTCGAGCGGATGCTGCGCGCGGTGGCCGCCCGCTTCGGCCTGGGCCTCACGGCATTGCGGACCGACGGCTTGCAGCCGGTTGGTCGTGGCGTGGGACCTGCGCTGGAAGCGCATGACGTGCTTGCCGTGCTGCAGAACCGGCCGGGACAGCCGCTGGACCTGCGCCAGCGTGCACTTGAGCTTGCCGCCGTGGTGCTGGCAACCACGGGCTGCGTCGAGGCACCGCAGTCGTTGGCGATGGCGCGCGAGTGCCTGGATTCCGGACAGGCCTGGCGCCAGTTCCAGGCGATCTGCGAGGCCCAGGGCGGCCTGCGCAGCCCGGGCGTTGCCCCGTATCGGCACTCGGTGGTGGCCACCCGCGAAGGCAGCGTCGAAGCCATCGACAATCGCCGCCTCGCCCAAGCGGCGAAGCTGGCCGGCGCGCCGTTCTCGCCGCTGGCCGGCCTGGTCATCGACGTGCGCCTGGGCGACCCGGTGGCCCGCGGTCAACCGCTTTTCACCTTGCATGCGCAGAGTCCGGGCGAACTTGCCTATGCGCTGGAGTACGTCTTGCGCCACCCGGACATCGTTTCCCTGGACACCTCTCACAGGGACATGGGCGCATGAGCATGCTGTATGCACTGCCGGGCAACGCGGCCTTCGCCAGGGCTCTCTGCCGCCATGCGGGCTGGCAGCGCGGCGAACTGGAGCTGCACCGGTTTCCCGACGGCGAATCGCTGCTGCGCCTGGCAACGCCGCCGCGCGGGACCGTGGCGTTGCTCTGCTCGCTCAACCGGCCCGACGCCAAACTCTTTCCACTGCTGGCGGCGGCAGCCACCGCGCGGGAGCTGGGCGCAAGGCAGGTCGGACTGGTGGCGCCGTACCTGGGCTACATGCGCCAGGACCGGCGATTCCATCCGGGCGAGGCGGTCTCGGCACGGGTGATGGGCAAGCTGCTGGGCGGGGCTTTCGACTGGGTGCTGACCGTCGATCCGCACCTGCACCGCATCCACGACCTCGCGCAGATATTTGACTGCCGTACCGTGGTCGTCACGGCAGCGCCGGACCTGGCTGAGTGGATTCGCGCCAACGTGCGCATGCCGCTTCTGATCGGCCCCGATGGCGAAAGCGCGCAATGGGCAAAGGCGGTGGCCGGATCACTGGATGCCCCATGCGTGATCGCGCGCAAGCAGCGGCGGGGCGACCGCGAGGTCAGCGTGCGACTGCCGTCGCTGGCGCGCTGGCGCGGGCATACGCCGGTGCTGCTGGACGACATCGTCGCATCCGGACAGACCCTGATCGATACGGCGCGGAGCGTGCGCGAGCAATGGGGGCGGTGCGCACCGGTCGCCGTGGCGGTACATGGGCTGCTGGCCCGCAAGTCGCGGGCTGCGCTTCATGATGCCGGCGTCACCCGGCTGGTGACCACCAATACCGTGCCCGGCGAACTGGCCGTCATCGACGTGAGCACGACCGTGGCCGGGGCGCTTGCCGCGATCAGCGGGCAGGGCGGGTAGTGCATCACCGGCATGTGCCGGCAACCAACCGGCTCAAAGATTGATCGAAATCAAGATGGGCAGGCCCGCCAGGCCCAGGCTGATGCTTCCGTGCCCGCTGGAGCAAGTCCATGAGCGTAGCAAAGGTCATCGAGATCATTTCCGAATCGCCCGACAGCATGGAGGACGCCGTCCAGAAAGGGCTGGAGAAGGCCGCGTGCACCCTGGACGGGATCAAGGGAGCCTGGCTCAGCGAAACCAAGGTCGTCACCGGACCTGACGGGATCATCACGGCCTGGCGTGTGTGCATGCGCGTCAGCTTCCAGCTGGACTGAGCGCCATGCGCAGACGTGTCGTGCAGGGGCGTCACGGTCATCGGGGGCGACCGTGGACGACTCTCCGCCATCGGGGGCCGGGTGCGACGCCAGCCGCGCGGAAGCGGGCCGGCGCCCCTGCGGCTCGATCTGTTGGCCCCGGAGGGGATCGGTCGCGCTGCCGCGTTCGACGTTCGACGTTGCCGCGTTGACCGACCGGCTCGCGTCAGTGGTGGCCCAGCTCACGAGGGAGGCTGGATACGGCCATCGACGACGAGGATGCGGCGATCCATCCGGGCGGCGAAATCCGGATCGTGCGTCACCACCGCGACGGCGCGCCCCTGTTCGCGCGCAAGCGCCAGCACAATGCGCTGCACGTTGCGGCTGGTGACGCTGTCCAGGTTGCCGGTCGGCTCGTCGGCCAACACCAGCATGGGGTCGTTGGCCAGCGCACGGGCGATCGCCACACGCTGGCTCTGGCCGCCCGAAAGCTGGCGCGGCCACTTGTCGCCCTGGGCCTCCAGGCCGAGTCCGTCGAGCAGCGCGAGTGCGCGCTCGCGGATCGTCGTTTCGTCGTGGGCGCCCAGGCGCCGCATCGGCAGCATCACGTTCTCGCAGGCGCTGAACTCGGGCAGCAGGAAGTGCGACTGGAACACGAACCCGATCGTGTGCAGCCGGGCCTGGGAACGAGCGGCATCGTCGTAGTCGGCGGTATCGGCGCCGCCCAGCCAGATCCGCCCTGCACTGGGCAGGTCGAGCAGGCCCATCAGATAGAGCAGGGAGGACTTGCCCGAGCCGGAGGGCCCCGTGATCGCCACGCACTCGCCGCCGTCGATGTGCAGGCTGGCATCGTCCAGCAGCGTCACCGGCACTTCGCCCTCCAGCCGGCGGGTCACGTGCTCCAGGCGGATCGCCTCGGCCATCACGTGCCGCCCCGCAGCACATCGACCGGCTCGACCTTGGCCGCGCGCCGCGCGGGCAGGTAGGCGGCGGTCATCGCGGCGAGCATCGCCACGCCGGCGGCCAGGGCGAACTGGAACAGGCTCCAGTCGATCACCAGGTAGCTGATGTCCGTGCTGCCCGGGATACGGAAGTGGATGCGCATCAGCCCGGCCATCAGCAGGCAGCCCAGGCCGATGCCGAATGCGTTGCCGATCGCGCCGATCAGCACGCCCTGCGCCAGGAACATGCGTTCGATATCGCGCGCCTCGAAGCCCATCGCCCGCAGTATCGCGATGTCGCGCTGCTTCTCCAGCACCACCGTGGAGATCACGTTGTAGATGCCGAACGCGGCAACCACCAGCACGGCGCCGACCACGGCGTACATGATGACGCTGCGGATCGCCAGCGCGCTCATCAGGTCTTCCGAGCGCTCCTGCCACGACACGGTCTTGTAGCGCACGCGCTGCTCGATGCGCGCCGCTTCGGTGCGCGCGGCGTTGGGATCGGGCAGCTTGATGACAATGGTATTGATGCGGTTGGGCCGGTTCAGCAGGGATTGCACCCGCTTCAGGGCAACGAATGCCTGGCCCGCGTCGAAGTCGGACCGGCCGGTGTGGAACAAGCCGATGATCTTGAACGTGCGCAGCTGGCCGGTCGTGCTGGCGATGCTGAGGTTGTCGCCCATCGACAGGCTCATCAATCGCGCCAGTTCATCGCCGATGACGATGCCGTTGGGATTGATCTCGAGGTCGTCCAGTGAGCCGCGCACCATGTACCGGCGAATCGTCGAGACCCGGGTGTATTCGCCGGCAACGATGCCGTTGAGGCCGATGGCGCGATCCTTGCCCGCGAAGCTCGCCAGCGCCTGGCCGCTGAGCACGGCCGACGCCTGCAGTCCGGGCGTGCGACGAAGATAGTCGAGCATCTGCGGGTAGCCGCGGATGCCGCGTGTCTCGGTCTGCGGCACGACATGGTGCAGCTGCACCAGCGCGCCGGGAAACGATTGTGCCGCCGGCTGCAGCGTCGGATGGCGGTAGTCGTCCTCGATGGTGATGTGCGGTGCGCTGTCGACCAGCCGGTGGATGATGTCCAGCTCGGAGCCGCGCATCATGGCCGAGATCGACAGGAAGAATGACACGCCGAGCACCACGCCCAGCAGCGAGACGATGCTCTGGCGGCGGCGCGACAGCAGGTGCCGGGCAGCGATGCCGACGAGCAGGCGGATCACGGGGACGCTCCGGTGGCGGCGACCCGCACCTTCGCGCCATCGCGCATCCCTTGCGCCGGCGCCGCGACCACGGCGTCGCTCTCCGAAAGTCCGGCGACGACCTCCGTCTGCCGCTCGTCACGGATTCCGGTGACGACCCGACGCGACTGCAGACGGCCTTGGCGCACCACCCACACCCGGTCGCCGTCGATGACGCCCTCGGGAACCAGGATGGCGTCATCGTGGCGGCGCACGATGATGTTGACCTCGGCCGTCATGCCCACGTGCAGCGGCGTGTTCCCGTCGAGCGCGATGCGCACGCGATAGCTGCGGGCGGTCGGATCGCCCTTGGGCGTGACGCTGTGTACGTGGCCATGGAATACCTGGCCGGGGAAGGCGTCGGCGCGTATCAGCACCGGTTGTCGGGCGGTCACGCGCGCGATGTCTTCTTCGTCGACATCGGCGGTGACGCGAAGCGGCGAGTCGACGGCAAGCCAGAACACCGCATCGCCCGGCCTGACCAACTGGCCGATCTCGCCGTCGCGGCGGATCACGGTCCCTGCCGTCGGTGCCAGCAGCCGGGCGTAGCGCAGCTCGGCGACGGCGCGGTTGGCGGCCGAATGCGCCGACAGCCAATCTGCACGGGCCCGGTCATATTGCACACGCGCGATCACTCCGCGCGAGAGCAGTGCGGCATAGCGGTCATATCCGGCATGCGCGAACGCCTCTTGCGAGCGCAACTGCGCCAGGTTGCTGGCCAGGTCAGTGTCCTCCAGCCGCGCCAGTTGCTGGCCGGCGCGCACACGGTCGCCTTCATCCGTATCCAGCTCGACCAACCGGGCAGTGATGCGCGCAGCAATAGGCAGCATGATGGAAGGCTCCACCGTGCCAGTGGCGTAAACCGCCTCGATCGCCAGCCCCCGATGGGCATGTATGACGGCAACGCGCGGCGGCAGCAGTCGCCACGCCGCCCATCCCGCCAGGCCGAAGACGAGCGCGGCTCCCACCAGCCATCGCACGACATGGCGCTGCCGTGTCGGGCGGGGGGTTGGGTTGCGGGTGGTGGAGGCCGCTTTGGCGTGGAAGGGATCGGGCATGCGTCAGGCTCCGGACGGTGGCGGCCGTCGGAAAACGCGCCGAACCGTTCATCGCGAAGCCTAGTCGGTTGCCCTGCAGCGGTTTTGATGCACGTCAACGGAATCGGGCAGTCCCCTGCAACGCCGGTGCACTTGACGTCGATCAATCCCGGCAGCGCCCTGCGGCGTACCGTTCCAGTCGGTCCCCCCGGGACATGGCGCCCAGGGGGCTCTCCCCCCACATCCCATTGGAGACTCGCATCATGACCATGCTTACCCGCTGGAATCCCCTGAAGCCACTTTCGCGCAGCGCAACCCATGACGTCGACGATTTCTTCCGCAGCTTCGGCCTGCGCCCGATGTTCAGGGATCTGGAGCTCTCGCCCGAGATCCGCATTGATGTCAGCGAGAGCGATGACGCCTATGACGTCGAGGCCGACATGCCAGGCGTGCGCAAGGACGACATCGACATCACGATCGACGGCAACCAGGTGTCCATCACCGCCGAAGCACGACGGGAATCGGAGAAGAAGGAGGGAAGCCGCGAGGTGCGCACGGAACGCTATTACGGACAGGTATTCCGCTCGTTCACCCTGCCCGGCGAGGTGGACGATGCCAAGGCGCAGGCCCGCTACGAGCACGGCGTACTGAGCCTGCACCTGCCCAAGAAGGAAAACGGACAACAGCGGCGGATCAAGGTCGGCTGAAGCCGCGGAGCCCGTGCCGGGAGGGTGCTCTTTCGAGCGCCCTTTCCTGGTCAAGATGGTTCAAGGCCGATCCGAGGCCGGAGCATGGGCCGGCTTGCGGGAACTGCCGGGTGACGGCGACCGCGCCCGAGATGGCCGCCCGGCGTGGCCGCCGCCCGGCGGGCCGGGAGCCTGGCCCGCCGCCGGCTGCGGCATCGAACACCTGCCGGGCGCGACGCTGGCCCGAGGCGTCGCCGGCCACGCACGGCAGGCTGGGCAGGCGCCCACGCCGGTGTCGGCTTCCGGCCGCTCGACGGCGGCCCGCTCGCGGTTATGATAGCCAGCCAGGTTCACCACTCCGGCTGCAACCCATCGCAGACTTGCCGCCGGCTCAACGAGGACACTCCTATGGCACGTGGCGTCAACAAAGTCATCCTGATCGGCAACCTGGGCTCGGACCCCGAGGTACGCAGCACCGGCAGCGGCACTACCGTATGCAGCTTCAGCCTGGCCACCTCCGAGTCGTGGACCGACAAGCAGAGCGGCGAAAAGCAGGAACGCACCGAGTGGCACCGCATCAAGATCTTCGGCCGCCTCGGCGAGATCGCCGGCGAGTACCTGAAAAAGGGCCGCCAAGTCTATATTGAAGGCTCCATCCGCACCGACAAGTTCACCGGCAAGGATGGCGTGGAAAAGTATTTCACCGACATCATCGCCAACGAGATGCAGATGCTCGGCAGCAATGAGGGCGGCGGCGGTGGCGGCTACCAGCGCGAACGTCCGCAGGGCGGCCAGCGCCAGGGCGGCGGCAACTACGGCGGCCAGTCCCGCGGCAACGACGATCGCGGCTCCTCGCGCCCGTCCTCGCCGGCCCCGGCCGACAACGGCTTCACGGACGACGAGATTCCGTTCTAGGACACGCCCGCCGAGGCGGTTGCCCCCGACAGCCCGCCCTCCGGCGGGCTGTTCTCGTCAGGGCCCGCCTTTTTCCTCGCTGCGCAGGCGCGCGACGGCCGACGCGGCATTCACCTGCAGCGTGCCGTCGGAAACCCGGCTGCTCTGCAGCAGCAGGTCATGCACCGAACGCGCGTCCAGTCCGGGCGCCATCGACAGCAGCAAGGCGGCGATGCCGCTCACGTGCGCGGCGGCCATGGACGACCCGGAGGTGAAGTCGTAGCCGCCGTCCGGCTGGGTGGTGAGGATGTCGTTGCCCGGGGCGCTCAGCACGCCGGGTGGCGCCCGCGACGCGTTGCTGGTGCGCACGACGATGACGCCCGGCGCGCTGTCGGGAAAGCCGCCGACGTTTCCGTCCGGCGGCATCGCCGCGATCACGATGCGGCCCTGCTCCAGCAGCCGTGCAAGCAGTTCATTGAGCAGCGGGTCGGCCGGGCCACCCAGGCTCAGGTTGATGATGCGCGTATCGGTGTCGATGATCGCGGCCAGTGCCTTGGCCAGGGTGAAGGTGTTGCAGCGTGCGCCGGCGTGGGACGCCGGCGGATACCAGCACGCCTTGTAGACGCTGAGGAAGGCCTTGGGTGCGATCCCCACGATGCCCTGCCGGTTGTTGGCGTCGGCGGCGATGATGCCGGCCACTTCGGTACCGTGGTTGTCGCGGTCGAATGCCGTGCGGTTCGCGTCGACCAGGTTGCGCGTGTCGCGGATGCGTCCGTGCAGGTCGGGATGCGCCAGGTCGGCACCCGTGTCGACGATCGCGACCTCGACCCCGGCGCCCTGGCTGAGGTTGTGCGCGAGCGCGGCATCGGTTTCGACAAAGCCGCGCTGCAGGCCGGCATAGGGATCGTTGTAGCGCGGCGCATCCCGCGGCGGCGGGTTGGCGTAGACGGAATAGTCCTGCAGCGGCTCGACAAGCCGCACCCGGGCGTCGGCGGCCAGGGCCTTGAGCAGGGCGTCGCGGGGCATGCCGGCCGGCGGCGTCAGCACGATGCAGTACAGGTCCAGCGCCTTGACCGGCCAGCCGGCCACCTCCTGCCATCCGTAGGTTTTCTTCAGCGCGGCGAGTGTCGACGCCGCCCGCTGGCCGATGCCGTAATTTCCCGACGAGACATAACCGAGCACACTGGAACCGGCATGCGTGGCGGGGGGCACCAGCGGGTTGGCGACGGCCAGCACGATATCGCGCCGGCTGTCCATGGAAGACACGCCGGCGACGGCTGGGCGCCCGGCGCGAACCGGGTCGTCGCCGGCTGGCGCGGGCCGCAAGTGTGCGCAGGCACTCAGCGCCATCGCGGCGGCGAGGGCGAGGATGCCGACCTTCATGGCGTGCTGGTGACGGGCTCGGCCAGGCGGATGCCGTGGGCGGCGCGCAGTTGCTGCAGCACGTGTTGCTCGGTCGAGGTGGAGTCCTGCGGCACGACCGTGTAGGCACCGACGTCGTTGGGGCCACCCACCACTTGCAAGCCGATGGCGTGCAGCAGTGCGTCCCAGTCGGCCAGTTTCATGCTGGCGTCGGGCACGACGCGGATCGAACCCGTGGGGGCGGGTTGGGCCGTTTCGCTGAGGGTGCGATAGCGTGGGAGGCTGCCTTCCGACCACAGCTTCATGCCCAGCACGCCGATGCCGAGCGCCTGGACCAGCACCGCGGCGACCAGGGCGCGAGTCAGCCAGCCGGCCGTCCGCGAACGGCCGGGGGCTTCCTGCGGCGCCGGTGCATCGAGGCGGCCCAGCAAGTGTTTCAGCCCCACGTTGGCGTCGAGAGGCACATCGGAGGGCAGCGACATCGCCAGCTGCAGCCGGCTCTGCCGCGCAAACTCGGCGCGACACTCCTCGCAGTGCACGAGGTGGCTCATCAGCGCCTGGCCCTGCTCGCGCGGAGCACTGCCCTGCAGCACCCAGGGCATGGCTTCCCAGGCCTGGGCGCAGTCCCGATCGGGATTCGTCTGGAATGTCATGGCACATTCTCCTCGCGCATCGGCGAGTCTCCAGCCAGAGAGGGAAGGACGTTGCGCAGCTTCACGCGCGCATGGAACAGCCGCGCCTTCACCGTGCCGACCGGACATTGCATGATCGCGGCAACGTCATCCAGCGAGTGTCCCACGCCATAGACCAGCTCGATCACCACTCGCTGATCCACCGAGAGGTGGACGAGGCCCTTGCCCAGCCAGTCGCGCAATTCGCGGTCCTCATCCGGGTTGTGCGCCGGAACGCGGCTTTCCGGCACGGCATCCTCGGCGACGGGTTCGTCGCCATGCTGGCGCAGTGCCTTCAACCCGCAGCGGTAGGCGATGCCCATGATCCAGGTGGAAACGCGCGAATCGCCGTGGAAGTTGCCTGCTTTCTGCCAGGCGATCCAGAAGCAGTCGTTGATGACCTCTTCGATGATGTCGGGACGCCGGGTCAGGCGGGACAGGAAGCGGCACAACCTGCCGTGGTAGCCGCGATACAGCACCGCCAGTGCGGCGCGGTCGCCCGTCGACATGCGCTGGAGCAGCATGCGGTCGGTGGCATCAGCATCGGTATCAGCGTCGTTCATGGCTTCGCCGGAGGTGGTCGGAACGCGGTCGGTCGGTGCATGCGTGCCGTTTCGGCCGCAAAAGGTTGCCGGTGCATCAGAACGATCGCGAGATCGTGGCCATCCAGGGCTGCGCTTTCACGTATCCGGTCGATTGCCACGATCCCAGGTCGGTCACGACACGATCGAGCTCCAGCCGCCATGGCCCGTTGACCCACATCAGGCCGATCTGGCCATAGCGGTAGAAGCCGTCGCGATCGTAGCTCCGGTAATGCCCATGACGGCGGTAGCGCGCCGGCGGGACGTGGGCGACACCGGCGCCCGCGGAGAGGAAGGCATGCTCCGTCAACGGCCAATGGAAATCGAGGTCGGCGGCAACACGCGTCCGCCGGTCGCCGGGGCCGATGAAGCGGCTGGCCGACAGGCCAAACGCCAGGGTGTCCCGGTACAGCCAGTGGACCCCGACTTCGCCGCGGTCATGGACGGACGAGCGGGTGCTCCCGGCGTAGCGGTAGTAGAGCAGACCGGCCTGCACCTGCCAGTCGGCGGAGAGCGACCAGTGGCGCGCCCCCTGGAGCAGGGTCTGGGCGATGCGCCCCGGCGAACGGGCTTCGGCACTCCCGGACAGGCCCACCGACCAGCCGGTCGACGAGGTCCACGAGGCGGCCGCCTGGACGATGGGCGTGGCCGGCGTGATCGCCAGCCCACGGTCGACCAGCTGCGAGCTGAGCGCGACCGTTCCGGTGGTCCCTGGCGCCGACTGGGCGTGCAGCAGCGCGGGATGGCAGGCGACCACCGCCAGCGCAAGCCAGGCCAGCCCGGTGCGGGCGAGGTGCCCGCCGCGGCGGCCGAACCCGGTGCGGCATCGGTGCAACGCGATGCTTGCGTGTCGTGGGCAACCTGCGGCCATGGGATCTATCTGGTGTCCAGGTGCATCGCTGCCGTGCGGTGGACGTGCGCAGCGACGATGCGCAGCGTCGGAAGACCTGGCCGGGAGGCCATCGGGCCACATCGCTTCATTGTTCGACTGACCGGGCATGGCTGCCTTGCATGACCTGCTCGCGCCACGAAAGGCGCGCGCCCGTTATAGCCGATCCGCACGGTGAAGAGAGGGCCCGTCGGCGGAGTCGGTCCTGAAGGCCCACCCGCCCGGCAGCGCGGGCCCCGCGTGCCGGCGTCCGTGCACGTCTTCAGAATGCCGCGCTCGCGGAAATCGTGAACGCGCCCAGATCCGCCGCATCGGTCTTCGGTGCCCCGGGCGGCGCGCCGAAGACGTTCGTGCGGGCGCCGTTGAACCGGCTGAAACGGAACCAGGTGGCGTAGATCCTGAAGTTGGCCAGCGAGCTGAAGGACTCCTTGCCGAATGGCACCCAGAACACGCTGACCAGGTTGCTGGTGCTGTCGGGGCTGCCGTAGGGCACATAGCGGGCGGGGTCGCGCGAGCCGGTGCTCACCATGTGGGACACGGCGATGCCGTAGCTTTGCCTGAAGGTGTAGATGGCGGTCGCGATCTGGTCGCGGGCGGAACCCTGCGGCAAGGCGAGCAGACCCGGCACGACGGGACTGGGCGGCGTACTGCCGTAATCGCGCTTCTCGAAGATGTTCACGTAGCTGAGCTGCAGGATGTTCTGCCGGTTGCCCAGGTACTGGTAGCTCAGGTCGTAACCCAGGTCGGTCACGTCGTCGGCCAGTCCTTGCCGAGGCCGCTGGCGTCTGGTCGACAGGCCCACTACGCCGGCCGAGACGAACTGGGTTTTGAACTCTTTCATGTAGGCGAAGCGGAAGTATCCCGTGTCGCTCAACTTGCCCGGATCGCCGCCGGTCGAATAGCCCAGGCGATCCTGCACCGAGGGCTGCATCGAGTTGTACGTGCCGACCTCGCCGTACCAGTTCGAGTCGAACAGTGTGTAGACCGTGGCGCCGATGACGCGGTTGGCCGGTGCCGCGGGGCTGGAAAGGTTGAGCAAGGTGCCGGTGACGCCCGGCGGGCCCAGGTTCGATGCTGCAGGAAGGACGGCCAGCGGGTCGTTGAAGCCGGGACTGTTGTTGACGCTCACGCCGAGGGTCAGGTCCTTGCCGATGAACTTGAGCGTACTGGCGACGAAGCGCAGGTCGAGGTTGCGCAGCCGGGTGTTGTATTTGCCGTCACCGACGTTGTCGGCCTCGATCTTGACGAAGCCGCCCACGTGGTCGGTGAGTCGTCCGGCCAGGTAGAGGTCCGCCTCGCTCAGCCGGGTCTGGCTGTCGCCGCGCAGCGGGTTGGTGTGCGCCAGCGTGACCTGCGCGGCCAGCGGCAGGGCGCCGCTGATGTTCGCCTCGGTATAGCCACCGAGCTTGAAGCGCATGCCGGCCGGCGTCAGCGCCGGTCCGTTGTCGCCGCCGCCGTACGCACTGGAGTGGCAGACCGCGCAGACGTAACCGGTCTGCCGCGCAAACGCGGGAACGGCCTGGGCAGCGCCGCTGGCGAGCAACAGCAGCAGCGCGAGGCCGTACCACGGGTATCGGGTTCCGGATCGGCGAATCGCGGGTCGGTGCGGGAAAGGCAGCATGGGGTTTCCTTCGTCTTGAACGGATGCGGCAGCCGCTGAGCGGCCGTGAGCCCGTCGGCGATGCCGCCCGGCCGTGCCGGTGCGTCGCCGCAAGATGCGGGTAAGTGCCGCACGGGCCGCGAAAGGTTGTGCCGGCCCTTCGCGCGCTTCGACGCAACCTTCGGCCGGCCAGGCGGCACTCAGCCATGTAAGTCGCCATCCCATGATTTGCAGCCGGATCCGACCCATGGAAATCCAACGCGTCCCCTTGCTCAAGCATGGCGACCACCGCGGCATGCTCGTCGCGCTGGAACAGGGCGGCAACGTGCCTTTCGCGATCCGGCGCGTGTACTACATCTTCGCCACGAAGGACGGCGTGCACCGCGGTCGGCACGCGCACCGTCACCTCACCCAGCTGGCGGTGGCGGTGCGCGGTTCGGTGACCTTCCTGCTGGATGACGGCAGCGGTGCGGTCGAGGTCGTGCTCGATGATCCTGCCCAGGGCCTGCTGCTCGGCAACATGGTGTGGCGCGAGCTCTACGATTTCAGCGACGACTGCGTGCTGATGGTGCTGGCCGATCACCTGTTCGATCCGGACGATTACATCACCGACTACGCCGACTTCATGCGTGAGGTCAGCGGCACCATGCAACTGGCGGACATGACAGCATGCCAAGGCCGCTAGTCCTGGTCGGCGCCGGCGAGTTCGCGCAGATCGCCTGCGAGTACTTCGAACACGACAGCGACCACGACGTGGTGGCCTTCAGTGTCGAGCGCGACTACCTGGTGCAGCCGACGCTGGCGGGGCGTCCGGTGGTCGCCTTCGAAACACTCGAAGCGGATTACCCGCCGGCCGATGTGGACGTGTTCGTCGCCGTCCCGTCCAGCCAGCTCAACCGCTTGCGCACGCGCCTTTACCGGGAGGCGAAGCGTCGCGGGTACCGGCTTGCCACCTATGTCAGCACGCGTGCCTTCGTGTGGCGCAATGCCGAGGTGGGCGAGAACAGCTTCATCTTCGAGGGCAACGTGATCCAGCCGTTCGTGCGTGTCGGCAGCAATTGCATCCTGTGGAGCGGCAACCACGTAGGGCATCGCACGGTGGTGCGCGACAACGTGTTCATCGCCTCGCACGCGGTCATTTCCGGTTACTGCGAAATCGGCGAGAGCAGCTTCGTCGGGGTGAACACCACCTTCAACGACCACGTCAAGGTGGCGCCTGACAACGTTATCGGCGCCGGCGCGCTGGTGACGCGCGATACCGAGCCGGGCCGGATCTACGTCGGCTCGCCCGCGCGTGCCGTGCCGGACAAGTCCAGCTTCGACGTGAAGCTCTGAATGCGCATGTTCGAGTGGAGCAAAAAGGGGCTGGTGTTCGAGACCGCGCGGCATGGCGTGGGCGGCTGGATGCGCCACTCGGCGCTCACGCCCACGCCGTATCGCCTCGACGAGGAGTGCATCCGCGTCTACGCGGGCTTTCGCGATGGTGACGGCGTCAGCCGCATCGGCTATGTCGACGTGCGGGCGGATGATCCGGCGACGATCGTGCGCGTCAGCGCCGAGCCGGTGCTCGACATCGGCCGGGGCGGCTGCTTCGACGACAACGGCATGATCCTCGGCGACGTGGTCGACGGACCGGGCGGCCTGCACCTGTTCTACGTCGGCTTCCAGCATGTGGCCAAGGCCAAGTTCCTGGCCTTCACCGGCCTGGCGCTGTCGACCGACGGCGGCGAACATTTTCGACGCGTGCAGGAAACGCCGATCCTCGATCGCGCGCCCGGTCGCAGCACCATCGGTGCGGTGCATTCAGCGCTCCACGAGGGTGGTCGCTGGCGGCTGTGGTACGCCGTGGGCGACGACTGGGAAATCATCGGCGGCCAGCCGTTTCCGCGTTACCACATCCGCTGTGCACAGACCGATGATCTGCGCGTCATGCCGCGCGAGGACCAGGTCTGCCTGCTGCCGCGCGGCAGCGAGTACCGGATCGGGCGGCCGCGCGTGTACCGCTTCGACGGCAAGTACGTCATGTACTTCACCCGCGGCAATCTCGGCGGCGAATACTTTCCCGGCATGGCGTGCAGCGACGATGGCGTCCACTGGGAGCGCCGCGACGAGTCGCTGGGCCTGACACTCTCCGCCAGCGGCTGGGATGCGCGAACCCTCTGCTACCCCGCGCTTGTCCGCCAGCGCGACAAGCTGCTGATGTTCTACAACGGCAACGACATGGGCGTGGACGGCTTCGGCGTGGCCGAAGCCCCCGCGTCGCACCTCGCCGGTGGCGCCGATGCTGGCGGTTAGGCCTTACGTGGCTGCCGATGCCGGCGCCTGGGATGCCGTGGTCGAACACTCGCGCAACGGCAATCTGCTGCATCGGCGCGGCTACATGGATTACCACGCCGACCGCTTCATCGACGCCTCGCTGATGATCGAGCGCCGCGGAGAGGCCGCGGCGGTGTTTCCGGCGAGCAGGCTGGGCGACGTGGTGACCAGCCATGGCGGGCTCACCTATGCCGGCCTGATCAGCAGCCACGCCCTGCGCGCCGAATCGACGCTCGCCGTGTTCGAGCAGATGGCCGGCTGGTATCGCGCGCATGGCGTGCAGCGCATCGTCTACAAGGCGGTGCCGCACGTATTCCACGCGTATCCGGCGGAGGAGGATCTGTACGCCCTGCAGCGCATGGGTGCGCGCCTGGTGCGCCGCGACCTGTCGTCCGTCATCGCGCTGCAGGAGCCGTTCCGCTTCACCGAGCCGCGGCGCCGCGCGATCAGGAAGGCTGGGCGGGCAGGCATCGAGCTGCACGTGGCCACCGATCCGGCATCGTTCCACGCGCTGCTGTCGGACGTGCTGCGCAAGCATCAGGTGACGCCGACCCACAGCCTGGCGGAACTGCGCCTGCTGCAGGCGCGCTTTCCGCGCCGGATCGTGCTGCACGAGGCGCACAGGCAGGGTGTGCTGCTGGCCGGTGCCCTCGTCTACGATTTCGGCCGCGTGGTGCATACCCAGTACCTGGCCGCCTCCGAGGAGGGGCGGCAGCTCGATGCGCTCAGCTTCCTGCTCGCCGCGCTGATCGGCAGCACGTATGCGGGCCGGCAGTATTTCTCCTTCGGGGTATCCACCGAGCAGGCCGGGACGGTGCTCAACAGCGGGTTGGTCGCGCAGAAGGAATACTTCGGCGCGCGCGGGATCGCGCACGATTTCTACGAGTGGCCGCTGTGATGGGCTCCGTCGTGATGAAGAACGGACCGGCAGGCGCTGCCTCGGGCGACGTCCCGTTCCTGAACCTCGGTGAGGTCAATGCGCGGTACGCCGACGAGTTGAAGGCTGCGGCGGCGTGCGTCATCGATTCGGGCTGGTATGTGCTGGGCGACGAACTGAAGGCCTTCGAGCGGGAGTTCGCCGCCTGGTGCGGTGCACGCCATGCCGTGGGCACGGGCAACGGGCTGGATGCGCTGTCGCTGATCCTGCGCGGCTACAGGGAGCTCGGTGTCCTCGCCGAGGGCGACGAGGTCATCGTGCCCGGCAACACGTTCATCGCCAGCTTCCTGGCGATCAGCGAGAACCGCCTGGTGCCGGTGCCGGTGGAACCCGGCGCGGCGACATTCAACCTCGATCCGGCCTGCGTGGCGGCGGCGATCGGGCCGCGCACGCGCGCGATCATGGCGGTGCATCTGTATGGCCAGCTGGCCGACATGCCGGCGCTGCGGGCGCTGGCCCGGCGGCACGGCTTGCTGCTGATCGAGGACGCGGCACAGGCGCATGGCGCCGCACGTGACGGGCGCAAAGCCGGTGCGTTCGGCGATGCGGCCGCCTTCAGCTTCTTCCCGGCCAAGAATCTCGGCGCGCTGGGCGACGGCGGCGCGGTGGTGACCGACGACGACGCGCTGGCGCAGCGCATCGCGGCGCTGCGCAACTACGGCTCCGACGTGAAATACCACCATCTGTTCCAGGGTGTGAACTCGCGCCTGGACGAAATGCAGGCGGCGCTGCTGCGGGTAAAGCTGAGGTATCTCGATGCGGACCTGGCATGGCGTCGCCGGGTGGCGCGTCGCTATCGCGATGGCATCCGCCATCCGCAGATCCGGCTGCCGGACGTGGCCCGCGAGGAGCAGCACGCCTGGCATCTGTTCGTGGTGCGCTGCGCACGGCGCGATGCGCTGCAGCGGCATCTGCACGTCCACGGTATCCAGACCCAGGTGCACTATCCGGTGCCGGCGCATCGGCAGCCGGCGTATCCCGCGCTGCGGGATTGCCGCCTGCCGCGGACCGAACAACTGTGCGATGAGGTGCTGAGCCTGCCGCTGGGGCCGACCTTGCGCGATGGCGACGTGGAGCGGGTGATCGAGGCCTGCAACGCGTTCGGGCGTGGCGCATGAACATCGCCCGCACCGGTTTCTACACGAGCATCGCCACCGCCGCGCGGCTGCTTGCCGGGCTGGTGGCGATCAAGCTGGTGGCGTGGTTCGCCGGGCCCGAGGGCGTGGGCAAGCTCGGCCAGTTCATGAGCCTGATGTCGCTGCTGGCGGTGCTGGCTGGCGGCGGCATCAGCTCGGCCGTCGTCAAGTACGTCGCCGAGTACCGCGACGATCCGCAGCGGCTGTCGCGCCTGCTGTCCGCCGCGCTGTGGTACGCGTTCCTTGCCTCCTGCCTGATGGGCGGTCTTGCCCTGTTGCTGAGCCGGCAGCTCGCGCTGTGGCTGCTGGACGATGCGGGCTATGCCGGCCTGATCCGCGTGCTCGCCGTCGCGCAGCTCGGCATTGCGCTGCTCAACTACATTCTCGCGGTGGTCAACGGCTTCATGGACGTGCGCCGGCTGGCCCTGATCCAGGTGAGCGGATCGGTGATCGGCATCGTGATGATGGTCTGGCTGGCGCGCTGGCTGCATCTGTATGGCGCGCTGCTGGCGCTGGTGCTGAGCCAGGTGCTGTGGCTGGTCGTCGGCGTGCCGGCGTGGTGGCGCAGCTCGTACTTCCGCCGCGGCATGCTGCGGCTGCGCTACGACCGTGAAATGACCTTGCGGCTGGCGACGTTCTCGGTGATGACTCTCACTTCCGCGCTGCTGCCGCCGCTGGTCAACATCGCCGTTCGGGACCACCTCGCGCTGCAGTTCGGCTGGAGCCAAGTCGGCTACTGGCAGGCGGTGGGCAAGGTGTCGGATGCCTATCTGCTGTTTCTCACCGCGGCGATCAACATCTACTACCTGCCCAAGCTGGCATCCACGCACGGACGCGAGGCGCTGCTGGCCGAGCTGCGCACCGCCTGCCGCTACGTCCTGCCGGCGGTGGTGGTGCTGGCGGCCATGGTGTACCTGCTGCGCGAGTGGGTGACCTGGCTGCTGTTCACGCCGGATTTCGCCGCCGCCAACGCGCTGTATGGCCCGCAGCTGGTCGGCGACGTCATCAAGATCGCCTCCTTCGTCCTTTCCTACCTGATGCTGGCCAAGGCGATGACGAAACTGTTCGTCATCTCCGAATGCGTGTTCGCGGCCAGCTATCTCGCGCTGGTCTGGGTGCTGGCGGCGCGCTTCGGCGTGGTCGGGGCGATCTACGCGTTCGCGGCGAACTATGTGCTGTATCTGGTCTTCAACCTGCTGGTGGCCCGGCGTTACCTGGGAGGGCTGCGATGATGAGCGACGACGTGCCGCTGGTATCCGTGCTGATACCGGCGTTCAACCACGAGCGTTTCGTGCAGCGCTGCCTGGACAGCGTGCTGCAGGACCCGTATCCGGCCAAGGAGCTCATCGTCATCGACGACGGCTCCACCGATGGCACCGCCGAGCGGATCGCCGACTGGGTCGCGACGCACTGCATGGATATCCCGATCGAGTACGTGCGGCGGGAGAACCGCGGCATCGCGGCGACGCTGAACGAGCTGGCGGCGCGCGCGAGCGGCGAGTTCCTGCGTCCCGGCGCGAGCGATGACTACCTGCTGCCCGGCGGGCTCGATGCGCAGGTGCGCTACCTGCTGGCGCATCCGGACAAGGGCGCAGTGATCGGCGATTCGGTCGTCGTCGACCAGGACGACAACAAGCTGCATGACAGCGGCATGGGCCTGCTGCACGGCGGCAGCAAGACGCTGTACCGGTCCGACGACGGCATCCGCCGCGCCATCATCAGCCACTGGGCGATCGGCGGGCCGGTGGCGCTGATGCGGCGGAGCGCGCTGGACACCGTCGACCGCTGGAGCGAGGGCCTGCGCATCGAGGACTGGGACATGTTCCTGCGCCTGGCGGCCCGCGATGCGCTCGGTTTCATCGACGTCGGCGTGTGCGCCTACCGCATCCACGGCACCAACCTGAGCCGGACGCGGCACACCGCCACACGGATCGGCAACCTCGCCGAATCGCGCCAGGTCGCGCTGCGCCGGGCGTGCCTGTTCGACGAGCCGTACCGAACCCTGCTGCGGGCGCAGGCGCACTACATCGGCGCCAAGATCGCGTTCCTGCAGGGTCAGCCGTGGTCGCTGGCGCGGCATCTGCTCGCCTGGTCCTGGTTGCGGTTGCTGTCGAGGCTGCGGCCTTCATCCGGCCACCGCGGCGCGGAGGCGACATGAAACGGTTGCCGTGTCTGCCCTCGGCGTATCTCGCACTGCCGCTGCTGCTGGCCTGCGCGCTGACCCTGCTGACCTACGATCTTCCCGTCGACTACCTGTCGGGCCTGTTGCTGCTGGCGGTGGTCGCCGCGGCGATCCTGCTGTTCGATGTCCAGGCGGGGATCAGGATTCCGTCGCCCGCGCGGTTTCGCGCGCGCAGCTACGTCGGCACCCGCGATGCGTTCGTCGCGCTGGCCTTCGCGGGCGTCGTCGCGTTGTTCTGCGTGCTCGACCTGGCGCTGTTCCCGATACCGCTGTTCAACAATCCCTCGTCCTATGCCGCGATGGGGGACGGGCGCGAACATGTCCGGCACGTGTCGGACATCTGCTGGGTACTGCCGCCGATCGGGCTGCTGTGCGCCAGGAGCCGGTGGTTGCGCACCACGCTCGTCGCCATCGGTTTCCTGTTTCCGATCCTGGTGATCGACCGCAACCGGGTATTCGCGACGGTGTTCTCGTTCGCGCTGGTGATCCTGCTGCGCCGGGACGAGGCCAGGCCCTTGCCGTGGAGGGCCGTCGGCCTGCTCGGCGTTGCCGGCGTCAGTGTCTTCTCGGTACTCGGCATGTTGCGGTCCGGGACGCTGGCTTACATCACCCTGCCGTTCAGCGCGATGTATCGCGCGGTGCCGGAAGGCGTCAAGTGGCTGCTGCTCTACGCCAGCGCCGGGCCCTACAACTTCAGCGCGATCCTGGCCAAGGGCTACGTCAACACCAGCTTCCTCACCCATCAGGTCGTTCCGCTGAGCGGGTCCGTCGCGACAGCCGGCACCGGCATTCCGCTGGACGCGCCGACCATCAACGTGGGCACGGAGTTCTTTCCGTTCCTGATGGCGTGGGGGCCGATCGGCGCGGTGGCTGCCATCGTCGTGCTCTACGCGATGCTGCGCTGGAGCGTGCAGCGCCTGCGGGCCTCGGTATCGCTGTTCGCGCTGCTGATCTTCCTGCGCGTGTCCTACGTTTGCGTGATGGCGCCGTTCGCGCCGCAGGCCTACACGTGGACGAACGCCGGCTTCATCGGCCTGTGCCTGCTCATGCAGGCGTTCGCGGCCTGGCTGCCGAATCGGGGAGCGGCAGCGTCGGGCACCGCGCGAATCGCGTCTCCCCCTTCCACCCAGTGAGTGCCCAACCATGGAACAAGACGAAATCTATCTGATCGACCTCTGGCGGATCTTCACCCGCGGATGGATCTGGTTCGCGGGCGTGCTGATCCTGGTCCTGGTCTGCACCTATGTCTTCGCGCACACGGTGAAGCGCCAGTGGGAGGCGACTGCGTGGATCCAGATCGGGCAGGTCGGGCAAGTGCTGTCGGGCCAGGACCCCAAGGTGGAGCCACTGCTGCGCGTGACCGAACGGCTGGAACTGGTGCCGTTCGAGAACGAGGTCCTGCAAGGCGCCGGCTACGCGCGCGATTCGTCGGTGGCAAAGCTCTATCGCAGCAGCCTGAAGCTGGAGCCGCTGCCCTATGCCGGCCCGTTGATCCGCCTGCGGGTGCGCGCCTATTCCCGCGAGCAGGCCGCCGAGCTGGCCACGGCGACGGTGGCCCGGTTGGGTGCGATCCACCAGCGCTTGGAAGAGGTGCCGCTGAAGGCGGCGCGTGAGCGCCTGGCCCGCAACGAGGTCGAACTGCGGACCGCCGAGGCCGACCGGGACCGTTATCGGCAGGCGGCTGTGCCGGGCAGCAAGGACGCCCAGGGCCCGGTGCTCGCCAGCCTGCTGCTGGCGAACAAGAACGAGGAGATCCGCGGCTTGCGGCAAGTGAGGATGGATCTCATGGAACGCCTCGGCCCGACCTACACCTACCAGACCTCGATGGTGTGGCCGGTCTACGTGCCCGACAGGCAGGCGTTTCCGAATCCCGAGCTGACCTGGGGCATCGGCCTGCTGCTGGGTCTGTTCCTCGGCGCATGCGCGGCCGTGGCGAAGGCCGGCCGGCGACGGATCGCCTGAACGTTTGCCGGTGCGTTCAACCAAAACGGCATCTGCATGCACTCACCGGTCAGGCCCGTGACGTGTCGCGGGCGACCCTGGCTGCACCCGAAGGTGTCGTGCTGAAGGAAAACCGGCGTCATGGCGGGACGGAGTTCGTTCGATATGCGTGGAGTGCACAAGCAGGAATCCGGGCACCGCGCCACGCCCGCCGGCAGCGTCCGCCGTCCCCCGCGGCGCGCGCCGCTGGACGAGGCGCAGCTGCTCGACACGCAGCGCGCGTTCGACAGCGTGGCCGCCGACTACGACGGGCCGCGCGGCAACAACGAACTGATCCAGCGCATGCGCACGACCTTGTGGGATGTCGTGCACAGCGAGGTGCAACCCGGCGCCCGCCTGCTCGACCTGGGCTGCGGCACCGGCATCGACGCACTCGAGTTCGCCCGGCGCGGCTTTCGCGTCGTCGCCACCGACTGGTCGCCGCTGATGGTCGAGCGCACGCGGGCGCGCGCGGCGGGTGCGGCCATGCAGTCGCGCGTCACCGTCGCCCACCTCGGCGTGCAGCAACTCGATCGGCTCGACGGCGAGTTCGACGGCATCTATTCCAACTTCGGCCCGCTGAACTGCGCGCCGGATCTCGCTGCCGTCGCCGCCGAATGCGCGCGCCTGCTGCGCCCCGGCGGCAGCCTTGTCTTCTCGGTGATGGGCCGGATCTGTCCGTGGGAGCTGGGCCACTACGCGTTGCGCGGCCGCTTTCGGCGGGCCGGCGTGCGCGCCGCGCGCGGCGCGACGGCGGTGGGCATGAACCACCACACGATCTGGACCTGCTACTACCTGCCGCGCGAGTTCTACCGCGCCTTCGCCGGGCACTTTTCGCTGGCGGGCTATCGCGCGCTGAGCCTGTTCATGCCGCCGCCGTACCTGGTGGACTGCTACCGTCGCCGGCGCCGCTGGTACGAACGGCTGGGCCGGCTTGACGACCGCCTCGGCGCGCTGCCGTTGCTGCGCGACATGGGCGACCACTTCCTGATCGTGATGCGGCGGCGCTGAGCGCATGGACTTCCTGCAGGCCGCGATGGACGTCAGCTTGTGCCGGGCCGTTTCGGTCACCGCGGAGGCCAGCTCGCGCGTGCCGCTGCCGATCCGCGCCGGACGGATCGGTTCCTCGCTGGCCGCGCGGGCGTACCGGATCGACCTGCGCGACCACCTGGCCTTTCCCGGGCTGATCAACGCGCACGATCATCTGCACGTCAACGCCGTGCCGCCGCTGCAAGCCCGCGCGCCGTTTCCCAACAGTTATGCGTGGATCGCCGCCTTCCGGACGCATTTCGGGGAGCCGGCGGTGATCGCCGCGCTGCAGGTGCCGAAGGCCTTGCGGCTGCGCCACGGCGCGCTGAAGAACCTGCTTGCCGGCACCACCTGCGTGGCGCATCACGACCCCTGGCATGCGGCGCTCGACGAGCCGGATTTCCCGGTTGCGGTGCTGCGCGACTACGGCTGGAGCTATGCGCTGGGCTGGCCCGATTACGGCCCGCCGATCCGGCAGAGTTTCGCCGCCACGCCCGCCGACCGGCCCTGGCTGATCCACCTGGCCGAAGGCACCGACGCGATCGCGCAGGCGGAACTGGCCCGGCTCGACGCGATGGGCTGCCTGGCGGCGAACAGCGTGCTGGTCCACGGGGTCGGCCTGAGCGAGCGGGACATCGATCGGGTGATCGAGCGCGGCGCGGCGGTGGTCTGGTGTCCGACCAGCAATCGCAACCTGCTCGGGCGCTCGCTGGACCCGCAGCGCCTGTGCGCGGCGGGCCGGCTTGCCCTGGGCAGCGACTCGCGGCTCAGCGGTGCCCGCGACCTGCTCGATGAAATGCGCGGCATCGCCGCGCGCGGCGAGCTGAGCCCGGATCAGCTGCTCGGCCTGGCCACCAGCCAGGCCGCGCGCATCCTGCGGTTGCCCTCCGGCGGCAGCCTGGCGCCGGGCGCGCCGGCGGACCTGGTGATCGTCGAGGATCGCGGCGGCGACGAACGCTGCGGCCTGGTCGGCATCTCGCGCAGCGAGATCCGGGCGGTGGTGCGCCACGGCGTGCCGCGCATCGCCGATCCGGATTTCGCCGAATGGTTCGACGTCGCCGGCATGGACGCCGTACCGGTGACGCTGGACGGCAGACCGAAACTGCTGGCCAGGCCGCTGGCCGAAGCGGCGCTGGTGGCGCTCGAACCCGGCCTCGAACTGGTAGCCGCGCACCACGCGCGCGATCTCGTCATGGAGGCCGGCTAGCCATGCTGCCGCGTTTGCCGATGCTGATGCCGGCCGAGGCGTATGCCTTGTGGGCATCCAGTTATCCCGCCCGCGCCCACAACCCGGTGATGCAGGCGGAGGAGCGCGCCATGCTCGCGCTGATGCCGGACCTGCTGCAGGGAGCGGCCGTGCTCGATGTCGGCTGCGGCAGCGGGCGCTACATGCTGCACGCGCTGCGACGTGGCGCGGCGCGCGTGATCGGCGTGGATCTGTCGGCGCCGATGCTCGCGCGCGCCGGCACCGAGCTGGCCCGGTGGCAGGCCGCCGCGGACATCGACCTGGTGCAAGGCAGCCTCGAAGCCCTGCCGATACCCGATGCGCGGGCCAACCTGACGCTCTGCGGCCTGGTCGTCGGCCATCTCGACAATCTGCAGCGATCGCTCGCCGAGCTGCGCCGGGTGACCCGGCCCGGCGGCACGCTGTTGTGCAGCGACGTGCATCCGATCGGGCATGCGCTGGGCTGGCTGCGCGATTTCAAGTCGGACGGCCGGCACTACGCCGTGCAGCACACGCAGCACCTGTACAGCCACTGGCACGCGGCCTGCGCCGCGCTCGGGCTGCGCATCGAACAGGTACTGGAACCGATGCTCGACCCGGCCGGCATCCCCGCCGATGCGCGCTTCGACCGCACCGCGCTGGAGGTTCCCGTGGCACTGGTGTTCCAGCTGCGGCGCGAGCCGTGACTCCCCGAATTCGCAGGCTCCTGCCATGACCCTTGCCTCACGCACCTTGCTGATCAACCCGACCATCACCTCGCGGCGCAGCGCGCGCTTTCCGCTGTCGCTGCTGCACCTGTCGGCGGCGCTGGAGCGCAACGGCCACGACAGCCAGATCATCGACGGCAACGTCGACCGCGATTTCGTCAGCGACACCTTGCGCGCGATGGAACAGGACGCCTTCGACGCCGTCGGCGTCAGCGTCATGGGCGGCCCGCAACTGGCGCCGGCAATCGCCGTGTCCGGCGCGATCCGCGCACGCTTCCCGGCGGTGCCGATCATCTGGGGCGGCTATTTCCCCACGCTCAACCCCGACGCCGCGTTGGCTGCGCCCTACGTCGACTACGCGGTGCGCGGGCAGGCCGAGGAAACCCTGCCCGAGCTGATTGCCGCGCTGGACGGCAAGGCCGACGCGAAGCTGGCGACCATCGGCGGGCTGTCGTGGAAGCGCGGCGGCGCGGTCGTGCACAACCCGAATCGCCGTTTCAGCCTGGCCGACCACGGCATGGTGCTGCCCTACGACAAGCTCGGCGACCCGCGGCGTTACCTGGCGCGCACCTATCTCGGCCGCCGCACCGTGGCGCACCAGGCGTCGGTCGGCTGCCGCTTCCGCTGCACCTTCTGCGGCGTGGCCGCGATGTTCGGCGGCACCACCGTGCTGCCGGCGGCGGAACAACTCGAGCGCGACCTGGGCTATCTCAAGCACGAGCTGGGCGCGGATTCGGTGCAGTACTTCGACAACAATTTCTTCGACCGCGAGCGGGACATGCTGCCGCTGCTCGAAGTGATGGCCAGGTTCGAGATGCCCTGGTGGTGTTTCGCCCGCGCCGACGCGCTGCTCAACCTGTCGGAGGAGGCGTGGAGGCTGGTGCGCAAGAGCCGCTTGCGGATGGCGTACATCGGCGCGGAATCACCGAACGGCCAGATGCTCAAGGAGATCCGCAAGGGCACGCGGCCGGATCAGACAATGGCGGTGGTCGAGTTGTGCCGCCGGCACGGCGTGATCCCCGAGTTGTCCTTCATGGTCGCACCGCCGGAGAACACCGAGGAGGAGACCGAGCACACCTTCGAGTTCATCCGCGCGCTGAAGCGGATCAATCCGCAGTCCGAGATCGTCATCTACGTCTACACGCCGTTGCCGGAGAACAGCCGGCACGAGCAGGACCGCGCGAGGCGGCCGGGCAAGCCGCTGCTGGACCTCCATGGCGCGCCGGTGGTGTTCCCGACGACGGCGGAGGAATGGGCGCAGCCGCGCTGGGTCGACTACACCTGCCACGCGGACGCGCCCTGGCTCGACGACCGGCTGCGCCGGCGCATCCGGGATTTCGTCACCGTGCTGCGCTGCCGCTTTCCCACCGTGCAGGACCTGCGCTCGCCGCCGTGGGCCAAGCGCAGCCTGAGCGCGATGGCGCTCTGGCGCTATCGCTACGGCAGGTACGATCGGCCGTGGGAACTGGAGCTGGCCAACCGCCTGGTGCGCCTGCGCATGCCGCAGGTGTCGGGCCTCTAGCGCGGTGCGCGCCGTGCACGTCGCGCAGCTCAATTTCCTGCCCGCGCCGGCGGGACTCGCGCCGGCCGAGGTGCTGGAACGGTGGCACTCGCTGGCGGACATCGCCGAGGCGGCCGCCAGCGCCGGCACCCGCGTGTCGGTGATCCAGGCGGCGGCGCGCGAGGAGCGGATCACGCGTGGCGGCATCGACTACCACTTCGTCGACATCCGCGGACTGGAAACGGCGACCAACCGGGGCCGCCGCTTCGCCAGCCTGCTCGGCGACATCCGGGCCGACGTGCTGCACGGGCACAGCCTGGGTTTTGCCGAGGACGCCTTCGCGATCGCACAGTGCCTGCCGCAGCTGCCGATCATCCTGCAGGACCACGCCGACCGGGCACCGCGCTGGTGGCGCCGCCGGCGCTGGCGGCGCTGGTATGCGGCCGCCACGGGGGTTGCCTTCACCGCGCGCGAGCAGGCGCAGGCGTTCGCCGTCGCCGGCATGTTCGGGCCGCGCATGCGGGTGTTCGCGATACCGGAATCCAGCAGCCGCTTCACGCCTGGCGACCGCGCCGCGGCCCGCGCCGAAACCGGCCTTCACGGCGAGCCCTGCGTGCTGTGGGTCGGCCACTTGAACCGCAACAAGGACCCGCTGACCGTGCTCGAGGGCGTGGCGCGAGCGGCGACGCGCTTGCCCGGCCTGCAACTGTGGTGCGTGTTCGGCCATGCGCCGCTGCTGGAGGACGTGCGCCGGCGCATCGTTGGCGATCCGCGGCTCGCCGGCCGCGTGCATCTGCTGGGCAAGGTGACGCATGCGCAGGTCGAGCAGCTGATGCAGGCGGCCGACGTGTTCGTCTCGGGCAGCCATGCCGAAGGCAGCGGCTACGCCCTGCTGGAGGCGCTGGCCTGCGGCGTCGTGCCGGTGGTTACCGACATCCCGTCGTTCCGCGCGCTGACCGATGGCGGCCGCATCGGCAAGCTGTGGCCTTGCGGCGACGCGGCGGGGCTCGTCGCGGCCCTGCTCGACGTCGGGTCGAGCCGGATGCCGCCGGCACGGGTGCGCGCGCATTTCGACGCCGCGCTGTCGTTCGCCGCCGTGGGCCGGCAATGGGCCGAGGCGTACGCGCAAGTGCGCGAGGACCGGCGCCGGGGCGCGTCGTGAAACTCGCGCTGGTGGTGCCGGGCGGGGTGGATCGCGGCGGCGAGTTCCGCGTGATCCCCGCCTTGCTGGCGCTGATCGAACGACTGGCGCGCATGCATGAGGTGCATGTCTTCGCGCTGCAACAGGAAGCGGTGGCCGGTCGCTGGGAACTCGCCGGCGCCACCGTGCACAACATCGGCACCGGCTGGACGCGCCTGCGCGCGATCGCGGCGGTCCGCGCCGAGCATCGCCGCGCGCCGTTCGGCCTGGTCCACGCGATCTTCTCAGGCTCGTGCAGCCTGGTTGCCGTCGCCGCGGCGAAATGGCTGCGGCTGCCCAGCCTGGTGCATGTCGCCGGCGGCGAGCTGGTTGCGTTGCACGCGATCGGCTACGGCGGGCGCCGAAAGTGGAAGGGCAGGCTGCGCGAGGCGTGCGTGCTGCGCGCCGCCGATGTCGTCACCGCGGCCAGCGCGCCGATCATCGACGCATTGCGGGTGCTCGGCATCGAGGCGCAACGTGTGCCGCTCGGCGTCGACCTGCGAGCCTGGCCGCCGCTCGCGCCGCGTGCGCGCAGCGTCGGCCCGGCGCGGCTGATCCATGTGGCCAGCCTCAACCGAGTGAAGGATCAGCCGACCCTGCTGCGTGCCCTGGCCAAGCTGCGCGAGGACGGCCCGGCTTTCCGCATGGCCATCGTCGGCGTGGATACCTTGCGTGGCGAGACGCAGCGGCTGGCGCGCCAGCTCGGGCTGCAACACTGCGTGGATTTTCTCGGCTTCAAGACGCAACGCGAATTGCGTCCGTGGCTGGAAGCGGCCGACCTGCTGGTGATGTCGTCGCAGCATGAAGCCGGCCCGCTGGTGTTGCTGGAGGCCGCGGTGGCCGGCGTGCCGGCGGTGGGCACGGCGGTCGGACACTTCGTGGAGTGGTCGCCCGCGGCGGCGTGCAGCGTGCCTGTCGGTGACGCGGGCGCGCTGGCCGATGGCATCCGGCAGCTGCTTGCCGACGAACCACTGCGGCAGCGCATGGCCGCGGCCGCGCAGTGCCTGGCGCTGGCGGAGGACGCCGACTGCACCGCGCGCCTGTTCGAAGTGCTGTACCGGCGCGTCCGTGGACACGGATCACGCGGGCTTGCGTGCGAGGTAAAGGCGGAACCGTGAAGGCTCGCGGCGGCCGCGAAGTTTCGCCATGAGCGGGCGCATTGCCCAGCGCGGGCCGTACCACGGGCGATGCACCTCCCACCGGATCGACAGCGCATCCGCCAGACGGCGCAGCCGCTCGTCGGTGAGGTAGCCCAGGCTGGCGATGGCATCCGCCGCGATGCCGTGGCGGCGCAGGAACACCTCGCGACGCTCGGTGAGCATGCGCCGGCCGCTTTCATCGCGGGCGTACCACGGCGTGTCGGCGATGATCACCGTGCCGCCGACTTTCACGCAGCGCAGTGCTTCGCGCAGGCAGGCCTCGCCGTCTTCGGCGTAGTGGAACGAGGCGTTGAACACGGCCGTGTCGAACTGCGCGTCGGCGAACGGCAGGCGGCGCATCTCGGCCTGGAAGCGCGGGAACAGCGCCGGCAGCCGCGCCCGGTAATGCCGGGCCGCGCCCAGCCCGTCGCGGTCATGGGCAAGCAGGTCGACCGCCACCGGCCGGTAGCCGGCCAGGGCCAGGCGATAGCTCATCCAGCCGTTGCCGGCGCCGAGATCGAGCACGCGATTGCCTTCCAGCAGATGCCGCACGATGTAGTCGTAGCTGCGCGCGCGCATCCGCCATTGGTCGCGATCCGTTCCGCCGGTGTCGCGGTAGGGCAGGCCGAGGTAGAACGCCTCGCTTTCGCTGCCGCGGCCCTCCGCCATCCTGATCCGCTCGTAATCCGCGATGAAGCGTGCCAGGTGCGCGGCCGATTCCGGCGGCAGCGCACGGGTGATGCCGTTCTCGACGGCGATGACGAAGCCGCATGCCGGGCAAGCCAGCATGTCGATCGAGGTCCTGCAGCGGGGGCAGTGCAGGCGCAGCTCCGCCAGCGCCGCCGCGTCCGCGGCATGGCGGGCGGGCGAGGCGTCCATCGCTGGCTGCGTTCGCGGCATCGGTGGCTGCTACGGTGCGTGGAGCGGTGGTTCCAGCGCCGCGCGCACCGCGAACATGGTGTCCATCCGCGGCACCGGTCGGGTGAGCCAGGCGAGGATGCGCCGCCGCTGCGACAGGCCAGCCCAGGCCGGGCCCTGCTGCAGCCACAGCTGCGTGCGCACCATGTCGGCCCGTTCGCGGCTGGCTTCCGGCGTGGGCCTGATCCGCTGGCGGAGGCAGCGTGCGAGTTCGCCGGGGGAGCGCGACCACTCCATGCCGTGAAGCGCATGCAGCCACAGCTCCGAAGAGGAAACGCGGGTCAGCGTCTGGCGGCGCGAGACCATCCGCAACAGCGGATGGCAGTCGACGGCGAGTCGCGCAAGCGCATCTGGCGGAACCACATCGCCGTAGTAGCGCGCAGCCAGCAGCAGCGGCGGCAGCGCATACCAGGGCGCGTCGGCGTGCTCGTCCCACAGCACGTCCCAGTCGCGCGCGGACAGGCGCGCCGACAGCAGCGCGATGTCGTGCAGATGGAGCAGGCGCAGGCTGCGGTTGCAGAGGTTGCCCGCGGCGTGCAGCAGCAGGTGGTTCATCAGCGCGCCGGGCGACGGGTAGGGGTTCAGCCCGGGTTGCGGCTGCGGCGGACGGATGCGCACGGTGATGTCGACCGCAGTGACCGGCAGCCGCTCCTGGATGCGCGTGTGCAGCTCGATGTTGACCGGCGTGTCGCGGTGCTCGCCCAGGCCGGCAAAGGGCGCGCCGGTCGCCGGCTTGAACACCCGGTGCTTCCACGCGGCGAACGACTCCACGTAGCCGAGTTCCTGCAGCAGCCCGATCGCCGGCGCGACATCGTCCTCGCGAACCAGCAGGTCGATGTCGGCCATCGGCCGCTCGCCGGCCGCGTAGATGCCCAGCGCGTGCAGGGCGCAACCCTTCAGCGCGACGATGGCGATGCCGCTGGCACGGGCGCCGACATCGATGCCCTGCAGCAGCGTCTCGATGCGCCGATGGCGATGCTCGACATGCGCGCGCTGCTCTGCCAGAAACGCCTGCCATGGCGGGTGCCGCCACGCGGAGAGACTGGATAGCAGTGGCGACACGCCGTGCACGGCAGCGGCGGCGGCGGCCAGCTGCCATTCGAGATCGCTCCACGGCGGCGTGGCGCCGCCGGGCCGCGCCAGCTCTGCGGCAAGCGTCTCGGTGGTGCGGCGCAGGCCGGCCCTAACGACGTTGAGCGGTGGCAGCATGAGGCAGCAGCCGGATGTCGATTCGCGGGGCCTGGGACGGCGAGGGCGTGGCGTCGTCGCAACGATGCGCCCGTTCGGACGCGACCAGCGCGTCCCATTTGGCGTCCAGTGCCGCGCTCGCCTGCCGGTGATGCTCCAGCGAGTCGATTGCCTTCAATTGCTGCAGCGTGACCTGCTCGTGCAGCAGGTCGCGTACGCTGCGGTAGAAATCCGAGTCGTAGGCGCCGTGGAACATCATGGCCAGGTCGCCGCTGTCCCGCCAATGCGTCTTGTCGCCAAGCTGGGCCTTGACCTTGTCGTAGAACCTGGTTCCCGGCAGCGGATAGGAGACGCTCACGCCGATGTCGTCGGGCGCGGCCTGCGCCACCAGCTCGCGGGTGGCCAGCAAGTCGTCCAGCTGCTCGCCCAGATAACCGAGCTGGATGAAGAAGCCCACGCGGATGCCACGCTGGCCCAGCCGCACCCGCGCCGCAATCAGGTCGGCGACCCGGGTGCCCTTGGACATGCTGTCCAGCACGCGTTGGCTGCCGCTTTCCGCGCCCAGCCACGCCTCCGCGCAGCCGGCCTGTTCAAGCGCGTCGGTCATGCGCTCGCTCATCAGGTCGGCACGGGTCTGGATGGTGAACGGAACCGATCCGCCGGCGGCGCGAAGGCGAGCCCCGAACTGCGCGACCCAGTCGACATGGAAGCCGAAGATGTCGTCCGCCATCCAGATGTGGTCGGGTTTGAACGCCTGCTTCAGGTGGATCATTTCCGCCGCCACGTCGTCGGCGCTGCGCTGCTTGTAGTGGTTGCCCCAGATCGGCTTGGCGCACCAGTTGCAGCGGAACGGGCAGCCGCGCGACGCGGCCATGTTGAGGCTGAAGTAGCCGTGCCGCTCGTGCCACAGGTTCCGGTAGCGTTCGACGTCCACCAGGTCCCAGGCGGGGCAGCCGATCAGCCGGGGATCCGGCGGCATCGCGCCCATGCGTCGCGCCTGGGTCGCGCCGTCCACCCGCGTCGCGATGCCGGCGACGCCGTCGAGCCAGGGGCGGTCGTCGATGGCTGGGTCGCGCGCCAGCCGCCCGGTCAGTTCGAGCAGCGCCGCAATCCCTTCGCCCATCAACACGGCGTCCGCGCCGGCGTCGAGAAACGGGTCCGGCTGGTCGGAGGCGTCGGAACCGGCGACGATCACGCGGGCCCCGCGCGCACGCGCCTGGGCGATCATCCGGCACGCCGCCTCGCGCATGCGGCCCAGGCACATCTTGGTCAGGTAATTGAAGTTGTCCTCGTAGAGAACCACCACGTCCGGTTGCGCGGCACGCACGGCGCCTTCGTAATCCTCGACGCCATCGGCGAGCATCGCGTCGAACAGCGTGACCTCGTGACCCATCTGCCGGAGGAGTGCGGCAATCTGGATCGTGGCGAGCGGGGGATAGGGCTTGCCGCGTTCCCATTGCTTGGGGTCGTACCTCAGGAAATAGGAGTGACCGACCTGGATCTTCAGCATCGCGAAAGGGCCTCGAACGTCGCCGCGGAATTCAGCATCGACGGCGGAGAAACCGGCCCCGTCGTCGATGCTGCCGGCAGGTGAGTGCCGCGGCGTGCGGCTTCGGTTGCCCTGCGGGGCGAAGCTGGTTGGCGTGCAACCTTTCCGCGGCGACTGCGCACTCAGCAGCAGACCACCGCCATCGGATTCGCCGCACCGTGCAACTCCCCCCGCGCTGGGCAACTCGTTCGATGGCGATGGCATCGACTTTCCATGGCGCTGATGCCGGCGCCGACCCGTTCGGCGAGCGATCGGTCGGTCGCCGTGTCGTGCGCCGGCGGATACTCGGCGGGCGTTTCTGTTTCGGCAGCGCCAGCGAGGCACTGCTGCATCTGGTCGAGGCCGCTTATGGCGGCCTGCCGCGGCACCGCGTGTCGATGGCGATACCCGAGTTCCGCATCGAGTTGCGCCTGTCTCCGCCGCGGGCTTCGCCGCCCGCGGGCGAGCCGCCGCCGGTGCAGATGCAGTCGGGCGCGGGGGTGATCTGCGGCGTGATGGACGCCTCGAACTACGTCGTGCTGGCGCCCGCGCAGCAGCGGGCGCTGGTGGTGGCATCCGTCGACATGCTGGAGCGGCCCTACCATCTTCGCTACGAACTCATCGAGTTCGCCGTTTTCACATTGGCCACGCGCGGGCAGGGACTGGTTCCGCTGCACGGTGCCTGCGTGGGGTGGCAGGGCCGGGGCATTTTGCTGCTGGGAGCCAGCGGCTCGGGCAAGTCGACGCTGGCCCTGCAGGCCTTGCTGCAGGGTCTGGATTTTCTCGCCGAGGACGCGGTGTTCGTGGCGCCGCAAGACATGCTCGCCACCGGCGTGGCCAACTACCTGCACGTGCAGGCCGATGCGCTGCGCTTCGTCGAGGACGCCGGCGCCCGGCGCTGGATCGGCGAGGCGCCGGTCATCTGCCGCCGCAGCGGGGTGCAGAAATTCGAGGCCGACCTGCGGCTCGGGCCCGGCCGGCTCGCCACGGCTCCGCTGCAGCTGGTCGGTGCCGTGCTGGTTTGCGGCGAGCCTGCCGCCGACCGCGCCGCGGTGCTGCGTGCCGTGCCGGTGGCGGAGGTCGCCGCGCGATTGGCCGCCACCCAGCCGTATGCGTCCGGGCAGCCGGGCTGGGCCCGCTTCGAACAGAAGATGGCGGCGCTGGGCGTGCATGAGCTGCGCCGCACCGACCATCCGCGGGATGGCGTGGCGGCGTTGCGCCGATTGCTGGGCGACGGGTGACCGCCTTGCGCCACCGACCGCCGACGCGGCGGCGAGTAAGCTGGGGTTTCCCCGGGCTCACGTTCCACCTCCGGCAGACCACGAACCCCTCACGAGGACTACGACCATGAAGATGCATTTCGCGGGATCGATGGCAGTGGCCGCGCTGTTCGCGCTGGCTTCGGCGACGGCGACCGCCGCCGTGCTCGCCCCCGGCACCATCGCGCCGACCTTCACCGCCCAGGCCAGCCAGGCCGGCAAGCAGTTCACCTTCTCGCTGGCCGACGCGCTGAAGAAGGGGCCGGTGGTGGTGTATTTCTATCCCTCGGCCTATACCAGCGGCTGCGACCTCGAAGCGCACACGTTTGCGGTCAACCGGGACAAGTTCGATGCCGCCGGTGCGACCATCATCGGCGTGTCGGCCGACAGCATCGACCGGCTCGACGTGTTTTCGGCCGACCCGGACTACTGCGCCGGCAAGTTCCCGGTCGCGTCGGATGCCGAGGTCAAGGTCGCGCTTTCCTACGGCCTGGAGGCGATGAAGGCACGCCCGGGCATGAAGGACGTGCGTGGCATGGCCATCGACCACGCCTTCATCCCGCGCACGACCTTCGTCATCGCCGGCGACGGCAAGATCGTCGCCACGCTTTCCTCGGAGGCCGATCATCTGCGCCCCGACGAGCACGTGAAAGAGGCACTGGCCATCGTGCAGAAACTGCACGCCGGCAAGGCGCCGTAAGCGGAACCCCGGCGCGCAGGTAATGACGTGCGCGCCGGCCTGACCGGGTGACGATGCAACCGTGTGCGTGCCGGAGGGCACTCACCGCCATCGCGGTCGCCCGCGGTGACGAGGCGCTGCCGTCGATCGTGACGGAGCGTCTCCGCACCGCGGCGCGCTCGCGGGCCATCCACCCGGATCAGCAGCGATGCCTGACGAACCCTCGGCGCCCGGCCGCACGCTCGACCTGCTGCGTTCGCTCGCCCGCACGCTCACGGCGGATGACGTCGCGGAGATCGTCGCCTATGTCGTGCTGTCGCTGGCGGCGGCACTGGCCGGCAGCCTCGCCGCGGTGCTGCTGGTGCCGCTGGTGCAGCCGGGGCATCCCCTGCAACTGGCGGGCGGCATGTTCGACGCCGGTGGTGGCGTCGAGAGGCGGGCCACCGCGTTTGCGGCGGCCACCGCGGCTTTCGCCGTGCTGCGCTGGCTGGTCGCGTGGCTCGGTGCGCGGCTGACCAGCCGTTACGGCGTGGCCCGGCGGCGTCTGGTGCATGCGCGGCTGGTCGATGCGCCACTCGCCTCGCTGGCCGACTCGACCTCCGCCGAAATCGCGAACGTCCTGACCTACAACGTCGAGTTCCTCACCCAGGGCTTCGCCGCGCTGCTGCAGTTGCTGGTCGCCGGGGTCACCACGGTGGTCAGCCTGGCCTTCGCGTTCTGGGTGTCGCCGCCGCTGATGCTGGCGGCACCCCTGCTGGTCGGTTTCGCGCTGGTCGCGTCGCGCAGCTTCGGCCGCGAACAGTCGCAGGTCGGCCGTCGCTATGTCGCCGACATGACGCGGCTGTTCTGGCTGAGCGAGGATTTTCCGCGACGCCTGCGCCACATCCGTTCGTTCGAGCGCGCGGATGCGGAGAAGAAGAGTTACGGCGCCATTTCCGCGGCGCTGGGCCATGGCTACCGGCGCCAGCTGGAGCTGGTGGCGGCCGGCCGGCTGGTGCTCGAACTGCTGGCGGCGGTCGTGATCGCCGCCGTCTTCGTGCTCGCCTGGCGCTGGAACGGCGTCGACCAGTCGTCGCTGATCGCGGTGTGCCTGCTGCTCGGGCGCCTGTTGCCCTACCTGGTATCGACGCGGCAGTGCTTCCAGCAATTGCGCTCGGCCGTGCCGGCCTTCGCGCTGTGGCAGCGCTACATGAACCTGGACGCGGTGCGTGCGCCGTCGGCGCCGTCGCCGGCCACGCCGTCGGGCCGGAGCGCGCTGCACGTCGAGCGGATGCAGCTGGCGCCGCCGCTTGCCGGCATCGACGTCCGTCACCTGAGTCTGCGGCCGGGTGAACTGACCCTGGTCTGCGGCGACTCCGGCATCGGCAAGAGCAGTCTGGTCGACGTGCTGGCCGGCATGAGCATGCCCGGCGCTTTTGCCGCGCGCGTGGATGGACGCGCCATCGACTTCGGCGAATACCGGGAACTCGTGCGGCATGGCGCCTATGTCAGCCAGAGCGTGCGGCCGTGGCAGCACTCGGTGCGCGAATGCCTGCGCTGGGCCGCGCCCGAGGCCGATGACGCGGCGATGCAAGCCGCGCTGCGGGACGTCGGCCTCGGCCCGCGACTGGCCGCTTCGCCGCAAGGGCTGGACACCGTGCTGCACGGCACGTCGAGCCGGCTCTCCGGCGGCGAGCTGCAGCGACTGCTGCTCGCCCAGGTGATCCTGCGCCAACCTTTCCTGGCCGTGCTCGACGAAGCAACCAGCGCGCTCGACGCCGCCTCCGAAATCCACGTGCTTGCCGCCATCAAACGCCGGCTGCCGCAGACGATACTCGTCGTGGTGTCGCACCGGGCCAGCGTGGCGGAGCTGGCCGACCAGTGCCTGGCCATCGACGCCGATCTCGTCGCGACGGTCGCCACCCGCAGCGACCCGCGCGGCCCCGTGCCGCTGGAACCCGGCAGGCGCGGGCGCCCGCACGACAGCCTGGCCTGAGCCGTCAGCCGGCGCCCTGCCGTCGATCCCGCCTCGCTGCGATCACCCTTGCACTGCCTGACTGCGCAAGTGGGTCGGCGTCGAACGTCTTTGCGGGTTTGCAGCCTGCAGGCGCGTCGGAACGTGGACCCGTGGTCGCGCTCCATGCCAAAGCCCGTTTTGCGGCGGGCTTTGGCCGTTTCAGGGGGCGGGGCGCATCTGTTCTTGCCGCCGCTGGCCGCGCCGGTAGAACATCAGCCCGATGCCGATCAGCAGCACCGAGCCGCCCACCACCTTGAGCAGGAACAGGCCGGGATTGCTGCTGTTGGCGGGTGGGATCATCGAGGTGACGATCGCCAGCGAGGTGACCGCGAAACCGGTGAGCCCGGCCAGCCAGCAACCCAGGGTGCCGCCGGGCGACAGGTTGACGCCTTCGTTGCGACCGGCGGCGCGGCGGCGCAGCAGCGGGAAGGCCAGCAGGATGTAGAGCAACGGCAGCAGCGACATGATCGCGGTCATGTCGACCAGGATGATATAGGCCTCGTGGATGCTGGCGCCGGACAATGCCGCCGCCAGCACCAGCGACACCAGGATGCCCTGGGTGATCAAGGCCACATGGGGCGTGCCATGCCTGGGGTGCAGGCGGCCCAGCGCGGCGGGCAGGTAGCGGTCGACGCCCACCACGAAGGGCAGCCGCGCCGTGCCCGTGACCCAGGCGGAGATGGAGCCGATCGTGCCGACCGTGACGAGTGCCGCGGTCAGCGGGCCGAATATCGGCAGGCCGATCCGCTCGCCGATCGCGGACAGTGCCTGGGGAATGCCGGCGATGATGTCGATCGTCGAGGCGGGCAGCGCGATCAGCAGGGATGCCGTGCCGGCGATATAGATGGCCGCGATGACCACGCAGGAAATCAGCGTGGCGCGCGGAATCTGCCGGCGCGGATCCTTGATTTCCCCGCCGAGTATCAGCCCGAGTTCGAGCCCCTGGAAGGCGAGGGCCATCGTCGCGAAGGTGGAAAAGGTCGCGAGCTTGCCGAAGTCCGGCATCACGTTCGCCGCGGTGATCGTCGTGGCCGGACCGAAGCGGTACGCGGCCAGCGCGCCGGCGGCGAGGATGAGCGCCGCCGCCGACCAGGTCGCGATGCCGCCGATGTTCTGCAGCCACTTGGCGCGTTCCAGGCCGAGGATGCCGAGCCCGGTCGCGGCCCACAGCACCGTCAGGCAGTAGACGAGGTGGTAGCTGCTGTCGCCGGCGTGCGCCAGCCAGCGGTCGCCGCCGACATGCAGGAAGATGCCGGCGCTGAACAGCAGCGCGAACGGAAAATAGACCAGGTTGGAGACCCAGTACGTCCAGCCGGCGATGAAGCCGTGCATGTCGCCGAACGCCGCCTTCGACCACAGGTACAGGCCGCCCTCTCCGGGCACGCGCGAACTCAGTTCGAGCACCGCCAGCGCCAGGGGGATGAAGAAACCGACGAGTCCCAGCAGCCACAGCAGCAGGCTCGACGGCCCCACCTGGGCGGCCATCGACAGCCAGCGCAACGCGACGATCGCCGCGATGTTGAACAGCACCAGATCCCTGGTGCCGAGCACGCGACGCAGGCCCGGTTCGTTCTTCCCTGCCGATGTTGCGGCCATGATGCGTTACCCCCGGAAAACGGCGACGGATGCGGTGACCAGGCGTGCCTTATTGCCCGATTTCGCGCAGCGGCTTGCCGGCCATCAGGTTGCGCTCGATCTGCTCCAGCGTGACGTTCCTGGTCTCCGGGATCAGCCAGAAGGTGATCAGCAGGAACACCCCGTTGAGCGCCGCGTAAAGCCAGAACGTGGCGGCGTTGCCGATGCTGTTGAGCAGGGTCAGGAAGGTGGCGCCCACGATCATGTTGGCGACCCAGTTGGTGAAGGTGGAGCAGCCGATGCCGAAGTCGCGGCCCTTCAGCGGCTGCACTTCCGAGCACAGCGTCCAGATCAGCGGGCCGGCCGACATCGCGAAGCCCACGATGAACAGCAGCAGCATCGCCACCGTGAAGAGCTGCTCGCCGTGCGTGGCGATGCCCAGGTGCATCATCGTGCCGACCAGGCCCATGCCCAGCGCCATCACCGCGAAGCCGGTGTAAAGGATCGGCTTGCGACCCCAGCGGTCGACCAGGCCGATCGCGATGAAGGTGGCCAGCACGTTGGTCAGGCCGACGATCGCGGTGAACCACATCTGCGCCGCGGTGGCGTAGCCCATGTCCCGGAAGATCCGCGGCGCGTAGTACATCACCACGTTCATGCCGGTGAACTGCTGCATCACCTGCAGCAGCACGCCCAGCCCCACCGAGCGGCGGAAGTTGCGGTTCTGCAGGAACAGGTGCCAGCCGCGCTGCGGCGTCTTCAGCTGTTCCTCGATGTCGGCCACTTCGCGCGCGACATGGTCGGTGTCGCCGCGCAGCTTCTGCAGCACGCCGGTGGCCTCCTGCTTGCGCCCGCGCATCATCAGCCAGCGCGGGCTGTCCGGCAGCAGGAACAGGCCGAGCAGGAACAGCACGCCGGGCAGCGCGATGATGCCCAGCATCCAGCGCCAGTTGCCGCTGTAGCTGAACGCGGTATCGGACAGGAACGCCACCAGGATGCCGATGGTGATCATCAGCTGGTACAGCGAGATCATCGCGCCGCGGATGTTCTCCGGCGCCACCTCGGCCAGGTACAGCGGCGCGGTGAAAGTGGCCACGCCGATCGCCAGGCCCAGGATCACGCGGGCCACGATCAGCGCCTCCGGCGACCATGCGCCGCCGCTGAGCAGCGAGCCGAGAACGAACAGCACGCCAGCCAGGATCAGTGACCGCTTGCGCCCCAGCGCCGCCGACATCCAGCCCGCGCCCAGCGCGCCGATCGCCGCGCCCAGCATCATCGCGCTGACGATCCACTCGATCATGTGGTCGGAGATCTGGAACTCTGTCTGGATGAACTGGGTGGCGCCGGAGATGACACCGATGTCCAGGCCGAACATCAGCCCGGCCAGCGCGGCCAGTGCGCAGGTGAAAACGGCGGTTGTCTTCGGTCGCACGATGGCGCTTGCGGCGATGGCGTTCATGAATTCTCCCCAGGTTCGGAATGCGGTCGGCGGTGTGGATAGAGAGGATCGAGCGGGGCCTACGATGGCGACAGGAGCGCCTCCGGCATGCCGGCGAAACGCGCTTCGGCCAGGCCGCGCACGCCGGCGGCGGTGGCGAACACGGCACCGTTCAGCGGCTCGTCGCGCAACGCATCGGCCGAGAGGCCGTCGCGCGCGCTGGTCATGTAGAGCGTGTCCAGCGCCGCGCCACCCAGCGCCGGTCGCGTGGGCTGCCGGGCCGGCAGGCGGACGATGCTGTCCTCGCTGCCGTCGGCGCGGTAGCGCACCACGCGTGCCATGCCCCATTGCGCACTCCACAGGCCGCCGTCGGCGTCCACCGTCGCGCCATCGGGCTCGCCCGCGATGCCGCGCAGGTCGACGAAGCTGCGCGGCGGACCGATCGTGCCGTCGGCGGCGTAGTCGCAGCACTGGATGCGCCGCGTGGGCGAATCGCAGAAATACATGGTGCCGCCGTCGGGGCTGAAGGCGAGGCTGTTGCTGATCGCCACCGTCGGCAGCGGCAGGCGCTGCAGCGAGAGGTCGGCGTTCAAGCGGTAGAAGCTGCCGATGGCGCGTTTCGTTTCGCCGGCCGGCGGCTCGTGCAAGGTGCCGAAGACGAAGCGGCCCTGGCGGTCGCACACGCCATCGTTGAGCCGCGTGGGCAGGTCGGCCTCGACCTCGACGATGGGTTGCAGCGTGCCGCTGTCCAGATGAAAGAATGCCAGCCGCGAGGCCAGCCCCAGCAGCAACCAGCCGTCCGCCTCGCACAAGGCGAACGAGGCCAGCCGCTCGGGCAACGCCCACTGGCGGGTGGCGCCATCGTGCGGCGTGTAGCGCCAGAGCGTGGCGTTCGGGATATCGGTCCAGTACAGCGCCTGCGTGCGCGGACACCACAGCACGCCCTCGCCAAGCTGGTTGGCCGCATCGACGACAACGCGCGCCGCGCCGCTCACACCCAGCCGCCGTCAACAATGAAATCCTTGGCGGTGATCATGCGGCTGTCGTCGGCAGCAAGGAACAGGGCGGCGCGGGCCAGATCCTCGGCCAGCACGTGGCCGGGCAGGCATTGCTCGCGGGCAATCTCGGCCTCGCCCGCGGCATCCAGCCACAACCGCTGCTGCTTCTCGGTGATCACCCAGCCGGGCACCAGGCAGTTGATGCGGATGCGCTGGCGGCCCAGTTCGCGCGCGAGGCCGGCGACCAGGCCGTGGATGGCGGCCTTGGCCATGGTGTACATCGGGTAGCCGCCGTTCTTGATCAGCCAGCTGGTGGAGCCCAGGCAGATCACCGAGCCACCGCCCAGCGCGGCCATGTCCGCCACCACGGCCTGGGTGGCGAAGTACTGGTGGCGCAGGTTCACCGCCACGCTGCGGTCGAACTCGGCCGGCGTGGTGGCCGCGAACTCATGCCGCACGTCGTTGGCGGCGTTGTTGACCAGCACCGCGATGGGGCCGATCGCCGCGCGCGCCTGCGCGATCGCTTTTCCCAGCGCAGCGAGATCGGTGAGGTCGCAGGCGATGAACAGCGGTCGGTGGGCGACGTCGGCGAGACCGTCGAGCAGCGATTGCGCCGACGCGGTATCCACATCGAGGAAGGCGACCCGCGCACCCTGCCGCGCAAAGTGCCCGACGAAGGCCGCGCCGATGCCGCTGGCGCCGCCGGTGATCAGCACGCTGCGGTCGATCAAGCTGGGATAGCTGGCGAACGAAGGCATCAGCAGGCTCCGGGGTCGGGGAAAGGCTCGGCGGGCATGCTCACCATTCGGCGACGCTGCCGTCGTCGTGGCGCCACAGCGGATTGCGCCAGCGGTGGCCGACCTTGGCGCGCTCGCTCACGTAGGCTTCGTTGATCTCGATGCCGAGGCCCGGGCCGCCGGGAATCGCGACGTAGCCGCCCTCGTAGGCGAAGACGTTGCGGTCGACCACGTAGTCGAGCAGGTCGTTGGCGGCGTTGTAGTGGATGCCCAGGCTCTGCTCCTGGATGAAGGCGTTGTGGCAGACCGCATCGAGCTGCAGGTTGGCCGCCAGTGCGATCGGGCCCAGCGGGCAGTGCAGCGCCAGCGCCACGTCGTAGGCTTCGGCCATCGCCGCGATCTTGCGCGTCTCGGTGATGCCGCCGGCATGCGAGGGATCGGGCTGGATGATGTCCACGCCGCCGCGCTCCAGCACGCGCTTGAAGTCGTAGCGCGAATACAGCCGCTCGCCCAACGCGATCGGCGCCGGCGCAATGGCGGCGAGTTCCGGAATCGCATCCAGGTGTTCGGACAGCACCGGCTCCTCGATGAACATCAGCTTGTACGGTGCCAGCTCGCGCATCAGCACCTTGGCCATCGGCTTGTGCACGCGGCCGTGGAAATCGAGGGCCAGGCCGATGTGCGTGCCGACCGCCTCGCGCACGGCCTGCACGTTCTCGAGCACGCGCTCGACCTTGGCGTAGCTGTCGACGAAGTGCATCTCCTCGGTGCCATTCATCTTGACCGCGGTAAAGCCGTGTTCGACCGCGGCCCTGGCGGCCTTGGCCGTATCCGCCGGGCGGTCGCCGCCGATCCACGAGTACACGCGGATGCGCTCGCGCACCGGACCGCCGAGCAGCTCATGCACCGGGACGCCGAGATGCTTGCCCTTGATGTCCCACAGCGCCTGGTCGACGCCGGCGATGGCGCTCATCAGGATCGGGCCGCCGCGATAGAAGCTGCCGCGGTACATCACGTTCCACAGGTCCTCGATGTGGCGCGGATCCTTGCCGACCAGGTAGTCGGACAACTCCTCGACCGCAGCAGCCACGGTATGCGCGCGGCCTTCCACCACCGGTTCGCCCCAGCCGCAGATGCCGGCATCGGTGTCGATGCGCAGGAAACACCAGCGTGGTGGCACCAGGAAGGTGGTGAGTTTGGTGATCTTCATGCACGGTGTTCCTGGGACTTTGGAGAGACCGCTGCCCACGCCTGCGCGAAGGCACGGGCGCGGCTGGCGACTTCATCGGCGTCAAGGCCGGGCGCATACAGCGCGGCACCGATGCCGAACCCTTGTGCGCCGGCGGCAACCCATGCCGCCATGTTGCCGGGCGCGATGCCACCGACCGGCAGCACCGCCGCCGGGGCTGGCAGCACCGCCCGCCAGGCCTTGAGCCCGGCGGGCGTCACCTGGTCGGCGGGAAACAGCTTCAGTCCGTCGGCACCGGCCGCCAGCGCGGCGAAGGCCTCGGTGGGCGTGGCGACGCCGGGCACGCAGACCATGCCGGCCGCCTTGGCGGCGCGGATCACGGCGGTATCGGCGTGCGGCATCACGATCAACCGACCACCGGCGGCAGCGACCTCAGCCACCTGCGCGGGCGTCATCACGGTGCCGGCGCCGACAAGAATGCTGTCGCCCAGGGACTGGCTGAGTCGACGGATGCTTTCCATCGGCTGCGGCGAGTTGAGCGGCACTTCCAGCATGCGAAAGCCGGCCTCGGCGAGTACGCGGCCGATGCTCACGGCTTCGCCAGGGGCGATGCCACGCAGGATCGCGACCAGCGGCAGCGGATTGAGCCAGGAGCTCAGCATGGAGAAGTTTCCTTGGCTGCCGTGGACGAGCCAGCGCCGATCAGGCCGATATCGCAGGCGATCTGCCACAGTCCGTGCGCGGCGGCGTCCGGCAGGGATTCGACGAGGTCGATGTCGAAGTGGACCGCGGCCAGCCGATAGCGCGCGCACAGCGCGGCATCGCCAATCAGCTGCAGCGGCGCGTCATGGCGGAAACGATTCGAGGCAAGACCGGAGCGAAGCTCCTCGCCGATCAGCAGGCCGGAGAGATACTCGGGCACGGCGTCCGGCGCCAGCACACCGTCAAGCATCAGGGCGCGGGCGGAGAACAGCCGGCTGAATCCTCCGGCGCTGCCGCTGTCGCGTGCCGCGATGACCCCGCGCGCAAACGCGTCTGGACTCGCCGCCGCATCGCCCACGCCGGCACAAAGGATCGAATGCTGCCGCAGCAGCGCAAACAGTTCGCCCGTCATCAGGGTACAGAAGTCGGTCACGGCACCATCGCGGACGCGGGCCCACTTGCTGTGCGTGCCTGGCATGATCCAGCTGGAATCGGGGATCAGTGCCGGGCGCAAGGCCAGGGCGCCCAGCAGTTGGGTTTCCTCGCCGCGAATCACGTCGGGGCTTTGCGGGTTGCGCAGGCCGGGAACGATATGGACGTCCGAACCATCATGGGCGCGCAGGCTGCGGACGGCGCTGCCGAGCTGCGCCGTGTCGGCGGGAAGGTCCATGTACGGCACTTCCATCCAGCCCTGGCGGCTGCCGACCATGCCGCAGGCCAGTCGGGGCAACTGCGGCCAGCCTGCGGTGATGTCGGCCAGCGCGGCATCGAAGCCGCCATCGGGCAGATGGCGAATGCCCCAGGGGCGCGTCCGCGTCTCGCGGATTTCGCCAGCCGTGTCGAGCCAGTAGGCGCGCAGGCTGGAGGTGCCCCAGTCGAGTCCGATCAAGCCACTCATGGATTCAGGCTTCCCCCATGGCAGACGGATGTCGCGCGCGTCATGGCGAGGTGTCCTTCCAGATCAGCGTCTGCGCCGGGGCCAGCGGCGTCTGGCCATGCACGATTTTCGCCGCTGGCGGAAGCACGGGCGCAAACGGCTGCGGGTTGTAGTTCACCATGAAATCGAATCCGCCGCGCCAGTCGACGAACACACCCTTCGGCAGATCCTCGATCGCCACGCCGGCGCGCTGGTAGACGCTGCGCACGATCTCGCGTTCCAGTTCGCCGTCATCGGTCGACACGCCGATCATGGTGACGCTGCCCTTGCCCAGCTTGCGGGTGGTCGCCGCCGCCTTGCCGGCGTAGTAGTGATCGGCATAGGTGGCGAGCACCTGGGTGCCGGGACGCGGGGTGAGGATGTCCGCCCAGCGGTGCCACTCGTGGGTCTTGCCGCCAGCGGTCACCTGGGCGCTGGCGCTGGGCGGCAGCATGTCGAAACCATCGACATCGTCGCCGATCAGATCGAGAACCGGTGCATACCATGGCCCCTCGGGGAACTGGCCGAGTTCGTTCTTCTGGCCGGTGCGGCTGGTCAGGATCAGATGGCCGCCTTGCTCCACATAGCGCCGCCACTTCCTGGCCAGCGCCTTGCTGACCATCTGATACGCCGGCGCGATGAGGAACGGATAGCGGTTGAAGTCATCGTCCTCGGCGATGAAATCCATCGGCGCGCCGGTGCTCTTTACGGCCAGTGTGTAGCCGTTGCGGTAGGCCCAGCTGTGCCACAAGGTGGTTTGCGGCTGGATCTCCAGGTCCCAGAACACGTCGTGGCTCCACAGATAGCCGGTGTATCGCGCGGCCATCCGTGCCGGCAGCTTGGCCTTGGCATCGAGCTGCGTTTCGAGCGACTTGATGTCGTGCATCGTGTCGACGAATTCGCGCCCGGTGCGCGAGAGTGTCACGCCATCCGTGCCGACGATGCCTTCGTGGTACATCTCGCTGCCGCGCAGCGGGTGGCGATAGCGGTAGGTGCTGAGCAGGGACGCGCCGGAAGAGAAGGCATGCCAGATCCACATGCTGACGGCGCCGGGCATCGGTTGCGGATTGATCTCGCCCCAGTTCACCTGGCCCGGCTGCAATTCCATCACGCCGAAGGTGCCGTTGATCGAGCGGAAATACGCCGCGGCTTCCATCAGGTTGGCGGGCTTGCCGATCTCGTAGCTGTTGCCGCCCAGCACGTTCGAGCCCTGTACCGGATACAGGGTGAAGGTCGGGAAGTCCAGATGATGTGCGCGCCGCGGATCGGTGGCGATGGTGACATTGGTGTAGTTGGTCGTCACCCATTGGCCGGGGCGGGCGTACTTCTTGATGATCAGTGCCTGGTCGTCGAGGAAGTTCGCGGTGACATCGGCCTGGTAGCGGGCGAAATCCAGCTGCGCATGCGGGCTCAGCTTGTCTTCGGCGGCGAGCGTGGCATTCGGGAGATGCACCTGCTTGAAACTGCCATAGCGGGTGCTCCAGAACGAGCCGGCCCATGCGGTATTCATCGCCTCGATGCTGCCGTATTTCTTCTGCAGCCAGGTTTGGAACGCGGCACGCGCGCTGTCGCTGTAGTCGAGGAAGGTGCCGGGCTCGTTGTCGACCTGCCAGCCCCAGACGCGCGGATCGTGGCCGTAATGCTCGGCCATGGCGGTCACCAGCCGGGTCACGAACGCCCGGTACTTCGGATTGGCCAGGGACACTTCCGCGCGGATGCCGTGTTCATGGCGCTGGCCATGCTCGTCCACGCGGTAGACCTCGGGATAGCGCTCGTCCATCCAGCTCGGCGGCGCCGCCGAGGGCGTGCCCAGGATGACTCGCAACCCGGCCTTGCTGGCCAGGTCGATGGCGTGGTCGAGCCATGCGAAATCGAAGTGGCCTTCCTGCGGTTCCAGGTAGGTCCAATCGAATTCGGCCATGTGGGTGAAGTCGAAGCCGAGTCTGGCCATGCCGTCGAAGTCGCGTCGCCATTGGCTGCGCGGCCATTGCGTGGGGTAATAGAACACGCCGAAGCTCATCGCCTCGCGTTGGTGCAGCAAGGCCGCGCCTTGCAGGCGCGCGGGATGCGGACCCCCGGCATCGGTCGGTCCGCTGGTCGCCGGGTTCGCATTGGCGGCGGTGATCGTCATGGCGGCGGCCAGTACCGCCGCCAGGAAGAGCCGAGACATGAGATGGGCCTTTGGTGAGATTCAAATGTCAACTTATATTACAATTCGGAATCCCGCAATCTTCGTGTGCGCCCCATGGATTTCCTGACCCCTGATGCGGCACTGGCGCTGGCCGAGCGGCACTGGCGCATCCGTGGCGATATCTGCGCCCTGCCATCCTATGCCGACCAGAACTTCCGCATCCGCACCGATCATGGCGAGTATGTGCTGAAGATCGCGCATCCGTCGTGGTCGCGGATGGACGTGGACCTGGAGAATCGGGCCATGATGACGCTGGCTGAGCGCGAGCCGGCGTTGCAGTGGCCGCGGGTACAGCTCGCCGTCGACGGCGGGCACCTGTTGACCTTGCCGATGGCGGGGCAGCCGTGCCAGGTGCGCATGCTGAGCTTCGTACCCGGCACGACCTATGCGGATGCCATCGGGGCACTGCCGCCGATCCGGCGCGCGGCCTTGCACGAGAGTCTCGGCAGTGCGGTAGGCCGGCTGACGCGTGGGCTGCAGGACTTTCATCATCCTGCCGCCGATCGCCAGCACGACTGGAACCTGCTGCGCTTGCCGACGCTGCGTGGCGAAATCGCCCATGTCGAGGATGCCGGGCTGCGCGCCATCGTGCAGGCGCACGTCGAGGCGTTCTGCGCCCGCCTGCCGCAATGGCGCACGCAGTTGCCGATCACCGTGCTGCACAACGATGCCAACGACCTGAACGTGATCGTGGCCGATGACGGCGGTGGTGGAAAGCGGGTCAGCGCGGTGATCGATTTCGGTGACATGTGCACCAGCTTCCGCCTGGCCGACCTGGCGATCGCCTGCACCTACGCCATGCAGCACGAGGCCGACCCGGTGGCGTGCGCGCGCACCATCGTTCAAGGCTATCTGGCGCAGTGTCCATTGCTGCGCGTGGAACTCGAGCAACTGCGCCGATTCATCCTCGCGCGTCTTTGCCACAGCGTGCTGATGGCGACGCGCGCGCATCGGGAAGACCCCGCCAACCCATTTGTCCTCGTGTCGCAACAAGGTGTCCAGGCATTGTTGCGCGAACTTGCCGACGCCGATGACGACGCCCTCGCCGGCCCCTTTCCGGAATCCAGCCATGATTGATCCCACCGCTCCCGGCCACGTGCCCCAACGCAGCAATGCCGACATCCTGCGCTTGCGCCGGCAGGTGCTCAACCCGACCTTGAGCGTGTCGTACAACGAGCCGCTCAAGATCGTTCGCGGCGAAGGCATCCACTTGTACGATCAGTACGGCCAGCCCTACCTGGACATGGTCAACAACGTCTGCCACGTCGGCCATTGCCATCCGCGCGTGGTCGCGGCGGGGCAAGCGCAGATGGCGCAACTCAACACCAACACCCGTTATCTGCACGACAACATCGTCGAGTACGCGCTGCGCCTGACGGCGACCTTGCCGGCGGCGCTGTCGGTGGTGTTCCTCACCAACTCGGGCACCGAGGCGAACGACCTCGCGCTGCGCCTGGCGCGGGCGCATACACGCGCGCAGGGCGTGATCGTGGTGGATCACGCCTACCACGGCCATTCGCCCTCGATGGTCGAACTGAGCCCGTACAAGTTCAACGGCAAGGGCGGGCAGGGGCAGGCATCGCATGTGGGCGTGGTGGCGATGCCCGACGTTTATCGCGGGCCTTTCCGCGAGCCTTCCGAAGCCGGTCGGCAGTACGGCGCCCTGTTGCAGCCCGCCATCGAAAGCCTGCGCCGGCATGACATCGCAACGGCGGCGTTCTACTGCGAATCGCTGCTGGGTTGCGGCGGCCAGATCGTGCTGCCGGAAGGCTATCTGGCCGAGGCCTACGCGGCCGTGCGCGCGGCCGGTGGCGTGTGCCTGGCCGACGAGGTGCAGGTCGGCTTCGGCCGGGTGGGCGAACATTTCTGGGCGTTCGAACGCCAGGGCGTGGTGCCGGATATCGTCACCATGGGCAAGCCGATGGGCAACGGCCATCCCATGGGCGCCGTGGTCACCACGCCGGAGATCGCCGCCAGCTTCGTCAACGGCATGGAGTACTTCAATACCTTTGGCGGCAACCCGGTGTCCTGCGCGATCGCGCTGGCCGTACTCGACGTGATCGCCGACGAAAAGCTGCAGGAGAACGCGCGCCGCGTCGGCGGTTTCCTGCTGGACGGACTGCGCGAATTGCAGCAGCGGCACGATGCCATCGGCGACGTGCGCGGCTGCGGACTGTTCATCGGCGTCGAGCTGGTGCGCGACCGCGCGGCGCGAACCCCCGACCGGCCGAAGGCCAAGGCGGTGGTGGAGGCGATGAAGGCACGCCACGTGCTGCTCTCCACCGAAGGCCCGGACGACAACGTGCTGAAGATCAAGCCGCCGATCGTGTTCAGCCAGGCCAACGCCGAGGAGTTCCTGGACAAGCTCGACCAGGTGCTGCGCGAGTCGTAGCCGGTTCGGTCCGGGCGTGACTCAGGAGGTTTTCCGGGTGCTCTTCCTGCGCTTCCTGTGCAGGTTGGCCAGCGAGTCGGCAATCATGTTCTGCATCGCCTTGCGGGCCACTTCCGGCTGCTTGCGACGGATGGCTTCGAGCACCTTCAAGTGGTGCGGCAGCGAATAGCTGAAGTCGCCGGCGGTCTGTGCCGACAGCACGAAAAACATCCCGAGCGCGCTCTCGATTACCGAGAAGAGCGAGATCATCAGTTCGTTGCCGGTGGCCTGGAGCAGGGCGTCGTGAAAGCCGAGGTCCGCCACGGCCCATGCTTCGGAATCCCGCGCCACCTCCATCTGCCGATAGGCCTGCTCCACCTTGGCCAACTGCGCCGCAGTGCGCCGGCGTGCCGCGGCCGCCGCCGCCGCCGGCTCGATGATCTCGCGCATTTCCACCAGTTTCGCGATGAAGTCGTCGGTCGGCATCGAGGCGCAGCGCCACGACAGGACGTCCGCATCGAGCTGGTTCCAGAAGTGCGTCGCGCGTACACGGGTACCCACCCGCGGGCGGGATTCGATCAAGCCCTTGGCGGAAAGCACCTTCAGCGCCTCGCGCAGCGCCGTGCGGCTCACCGCCATGCTTTCGGCCAGATCCTCCTCGCGCGGCAACAGATCCCCGGGGCGCAAATCGCCGACGACGATCCGCTTGCCCAGTTCACGGATCACGTGGCCGTGCAGACTGCGTGAATCCGTGGCCTTCATCATCAACCTCTCAACGTGGCAAGGGCTTCCGCATGCCACGCCGGCTCCGCGCAAGGTCGGGTGCATCGGGCGGAACAGCGTGCTGCAGTGTGGGTCAGCGCTCGAAATTTATCATACAAACGCGCGGGCGAAGTTCGCCGGGCAGCCGGGAATGCCCTGCGCGGCACTGCAGGATGAGTGGCCACGGCCCGGCGCGGATGTTCCGCCGCACCGGTCGCGCAGGCGCAACTTCGCCGCCGCAGAGAGTCTCGTCCACCAGGGAGGCAACGCCATCGGCACCCGTGGCGTACGCCTCCGTATTATGTGCATTTTATATTATGGTAGTACAAATCAAATTTTCTGGGTTAGGATGCGCACTCGCCGGGCGGAATCCATGACATGGACCGCGGTTGAAGCGGCGAGTCGGCGCAAGGGGCTCACGGGAGTGGCTGGCCTGCAGGCGCAGCGGCCATCGGCCCAGGCAAACAACCATCATTCACGTGTCTCGGGGAGGAAAGTTCATCATGAGAAGTCGCAAGCAGGCCAACCGGCGGGCACTGAGCACCGCCATCGCCATCGCTGTCGTGCTGATGGCCGGCGCAGCCCGGGCGCAGGACCCGTCGACCCAGACCACGCCGTCCCCGATGGCACCGTCGGCAGATCGCGGCAAGCAGAAGCCCGCCGAATCGACGTCGGTGACGACGCTCAACCAGGTCGTGGTCACCGGCAACTCCGCCTTCGGCGGCATCAAGAAGATCGACGCCAGCTACTCGATCACCACGGCGACCAGGGAGCAGATCAAGGAGCTCAACCCGATCAGCGTGGCCGACCTGCTGAAGATATCGCCGGGCGTGTTCCCGGAATCCTCCGGCGGCCAGACCGGCGCGAACATCGAAGTGGCGGGTTTTCCGTCGGACAGCGGCGCCCCATTCGTCACCTTCCAGATGAACGGCTCGCCGCTGTTTCCGAAGTGGGACTACTTCACCGACGCCATGTTCCGGCTCGATGACACCATCGACCGCCTCGAGGCCGTGCAGGGTGGTCCCTCGGTTCTGTATGGCAACGGCCAGCCCGGGCTCATCGCGAACTTCATCCTCAAGGAAGGCACGGCCACCCCCTCGGGAAGCATCGGCCTGACCTATGGCTCGGAGGGCATGGTTCGGCTCGACGGTTTCTACGGCTTTCCCGTCGGCGGCAAGGACAGCGGTTGGTACGGAAGCGTTGGCGGGTTCTGGCGGAAATCCGATGGCGTGCGCAGTCCGCAGTTCCCTGCCGACAAGGGCGGGCAGCTCACGGCCACGTTGAGCCATGATCTCGAGCACGGCTCGATCATGTTCTATGCGCGCGTGTTGAAGGACAAGAACCAGTTCGTCACCGACACGCCGATCTTCAACCCCGCGCCGGGCAAGTTCTCGGCCTACCCGGGCTTCAGCCCGTTGACCGGCACCTTCGGCAGCGACGCGAATCGCCGCCAGTTCCTCGAGACCACGCCGTGCTTCACCGCAGGCTGCAAGCCGGGCGGCGTCAATATCGACATGGCCAACGGCGAGGGTGGCGACATCCACATACTGGGGGCCAATCTGGACATGTATTTCGACAACGGCTGGTCGCTGTCGGACAAGGCGTTCTTCGTCGCCGGCCGCATGGACATCAACGCGTTCTTCAGCACAGGCGACAACCCGACCACGCTGGGCAACTACATTGCCGGCGCCGCGGCGGATTTCGGGCTTCCCGCCAATCTCGCCGCCACCGCCACCTACACCAATGGCAAGCCGGCGGACATGAACGAGAACGTGACGGTCCAGAACCCCGAGTTCATTCCCAAGAAGATCCGTTCGGCCAGCAACGAATTTCGCCTGAGCAAGGAGCTGTTCGAGGGCAACACCCTGACCGTGGGCAACTACACGGCGGTGTATTCCATGGACCATGCGGAGTACGACGGCCTCAACCAGCTGCTGCAGGCGAAGAGCAACCCGAACCCGATCGTGGTCAACCTGAGCGATGGCACGAACAACTACGCCTTGACCGACGCGCAAGGCCTGTTCTGGAATGCCAACCCGCAGTCGTGGATGGCGTTCAACGAGAGCTGGCACGCAACGACCACGGCGTTCTTCGTGGCCGACGAATGGAACATCGGCAGGTGGCGGCTCGACGGCGGCATGCGCATCCAGCACGACAGCATCGGCGGCCGATTCCAGCACACGACCTCAGGCGACCTCGACGCCAATCCGTACACCGTGTACAACAACAACGCCGAGTATCTGGCGGACAGTTACGATCATCCGTCCGGTTCGCGCAGCGCGCCGTCGTGGACCCTGGGAGCCAACTACGCGCTGAGCGACCACATGAGCGCCTATGCGCGTGTCAATGAGGGCGTGTTCCTGCCCAGTTTCGACGACATCGTGAACCAGGGGAATCCGCCGGTGGAGAAGATCCACAACATGGAACTCGGCTTCAAGTACCAGGCGCCGTGGATCTATGCCGACATCAGTGTCTATCGCCGGCTGTTCCATGGCATACCGTATTCGATCGACCTCCCCACCGGACAGGTCAACCTCGTCTATGGCTCGGTGACCAAGGGCGTCAATACGCAGGTGACGATCACGCCGTTCGAGCATTTCTCGGTGACGCTGGGCGGCAACTACATGGATGGCCACTACTCCGGCTACGACAGCTGCGTGCCCTACGTCGCGCAGGACGGCAGCGAACGGTGCGACACCATCAGCGGCATGCGCCTGAGCCGCCAGCCGAAGTTCCAGTACCGACTGACCCCGGCCTATGTGGTGCCGACCGGCTGGGGCAGCATGAAGTTCTGGCTCACTTATGAAAGCGTGGGCAATCGCTATGGTGACCGGCTGCAGCAACAGCCGCTGGGCAGCTATCACGACCTCGCTGTCGGCGCCATCGCCAACATCGGCGAGAACTGGATGCTGACCTTGCGGGGCACCAACATCACCAACGAGATCGGCATCACCGAAGGCAACGCGCGCCTGTTCGGCTTTGCCAGCGGCGGCGGGGTGATCCTCGCGCGCTCGATCGAGGGGCGCGAGGTCAACTTCCAGGTCAAGTACAAGTTCTGACAATCCCGGGATCGGCAACCATCGGGAGCTGCAAACCCGCGTCGCGTCGGTCGCATCCGCGGCCGACGCGACGTTTTCACGGGTGGTCTTCGCCAGGGAGCGATTCATCATGCGTCCATTCGCCACTATCCTGATCGTCGCTGCGGCCATCATCGCGTCAAGCCTCGCCGGCGCGCGCGCCAGCGCGGAGCCGGCGGGCCATCGGGCCGATGCCGCCATGGACTATCTCGACGTGCTTGACCTGCATGGTTCGCCGCAGGCACCGACGGACCGGAGCTTCAACATCTTCTTCGACGCCGGCGCCTGGCATGGTTACAGCCTGCCTCCTGCCGGCGAGGCGGAAACGGGCTTTTCCGGCCCGTTCGTGCACAGCCTGGCCAATGGCCAATGGGTCGGTGCGCGCTTTGCCCAATTGACCTTGCAAGGCGCCGCGAGCGGGAAGGGCATCGCCCTGTCCGAGATAGCAAGCCACGCAGCGCCGGGCTATCTGGTTCGCCGCTTTTCCGGTCCGGGCCTGACGGTGAGCCAGACCCTGTTCTATGCCGATTCCTGGCATGCGCTGGTGCGCATCGAACTGACGGCGAAGACGTCGCAGGACGTGGATCTTTCCGTCGGCGGGCGCGCGATGTCGCCGCAGGAGGCGAACCTCGCCAAGGTTGGCGACGCGGTGACGCAAACCTTCAGCCATTCGAACTCGATGCTGCGCACACGACTTCATGCTGATGGCGTTTCCGCCTATCGGATCACGTTGTCGGGGTCCGATTATCGAATCGCCCTGAACCGCCCCCTGCATCTGGAGTCGAATCAGACGGTGACGGTTTTTGTCGAGCAGACCCTGCTTTACGACGCCCATGCCGAGACCCCGCCGCCCGTCGATTACGCCACTGCCTGGGCCGGGAATCGCGCGCGCTGGGCCGGTTACCTGAAGTCCGTCGCATCGAGTAACCTCGCCGGCTTGCCCGACGCCACGGCACGGCGGGTGTCGGTCAAGGCCATCCTGACCTTGCTGGGAAACTGGCGGGCGGCGCGCGGCGACCTGCATCACGACGGGGTGATCCCCTCGTACTCCAACCCCGATTTCAACGGGTTCTGGGCCTGGGATTCATGGAAGCATGCGGCGGCGCTGGCCTGGTTCGCGCCGGAGCTTGCGCGCGACCAGATGCGCGCGATGTTCGACTACCAGCGCGCCGACGGCATGGTTCCCGACTGCATCTTTCTGCGCAAGGCGGACAACAACTGGCGGGACAGCAAGCCACCGATGGCGGTGTGGGCGGCGTTGGAAATCCATCGTGCCACCGGCGACAAGGCCTTCCTGGCCGAGATGTACGACAAGCTGGTGCGTTATCACCGCTGGTGGTTCACGGCGCGCGATCACGATCACAACGGCGTGGCCGAATACGGTTCGACCGATGGAACCGAGATCGCCGCCAAGTGGGAAAGCGGCATGGACAACGGCGTCCGCTTCGACGCCATCAGCATGCTGAAGAACGGCGATGGCGCCTGGTCCATGGATCAGGAGTCGGCCGATCTCAATGCCTATCTCTACAGGGAAAAACTCGATCTGGCGCAGGTCGCGGCCATCCTCGGCAGGACGCGGGATCAAGCGCAATGGCTGAAGGAGGCGGCAACGATGAAGGCCGCCATCCAGGCACGCATGTTCGACAAGGCCGGCGGCTACTTCTTCGACGTCAAGCTGGGCAGTGGCGATCCCGTGCGCGTCTATGGTTCGGAGGGCTGGACGCCGTTGTGGGCCGGCGTGGCAACGTCCGATCAGGCCAGGTCGGTGGTGCGGACCATGCTCGATCCGCGCAAGTTCGCCACCGTCATGCCGTTCCCCACGCTCGCCGCGGACGATCCGCGCTTCTCCCCGATCAAGGGCTATTGGCGCGGCCCGGTCTGGCTCGACCAGGCCTTGTTCGGCATCGAGGCGCTCCGCCGTTTCGGCTATCGCCGGCAGGCCGACGTCATGGCCCGTCGCCTCGTGCTCAACGCCAAGGGGCTGGCGCAGCAGGCCCCCATGTACGAAAACTACGACCCGCTGACTGGCCAAGGCTATCAGTCGCCCAATTTCAGCTGGTCTGCCGCGAGCTATCTGCTGTTGCTGCAGAAAAGTCGCGACCGACCGGGTCGATGATCGAACTGGCCCCGATCTCCTGCGAAGGGTTGTCGGGCGCCCCTGCACGGGACGGGCAGGCTGACGACGTGTCGCTGGGGGCGATCGACATGCAGGCCGAACGCGGTGGTCGACCGGTCGCCGCCCCCTCCATTCGCGCGCCGCTGGCTACGGCATCGTCAACGTGTTGTTGCTGCGGTCGGCATCGGGCAGATCCCGTGCCGGGTCCAGCGTGGCCGATTGCAGCTTGCGCGTGCCGTCGACGTGGATCACGTAGCTGCGGTGCTGCATCCAGGTTTCCCACGGCACGCGCACGTCCTGTTTGCTGCCGTCGTCGTAGACGAGTTGCAGCGTGGCGGGCAGCACCAACTGGTCGAGGTTGGCCACGGTGACGTCGACGCCCTTGCGGTAGTCGCCGTCGGTGTAGGCGGCCTTCTGTACGGCCATGTCGAATTGCCAGTTGTGTTCGAACCAGCCGCGCCAGAACCAGCCGAGATCCTCGCCGGTGTCGCTTTCCATGAAGCGGAAGAAGTCGGACGGGCTGGGGTGCCTGCCGGCCCAGGTGGCGATGTAGCGGCGGAAGGCGGGGTCGAAGCGTTCCGGGCCGATGATTTCCTCGCGCAGCAGCACCAGGCCGAAGGCGGCCTTGAAGTAGGTGATCGGGTGGCGGTATTTCTCCGGGATCGCATCGGCCAGGGTCATCGGCGGCGGCGCGTCCGCATCCTTCAGGATGGCGGCGATCTGCTCGGCCGGGGTGCCCTTGCCGGGGGCGTATTCGCTGTCGCGCTTGGGCGCGAACTTGCCGCCGTCGAAGGCCTCGGCTTCATACACGTCGACGAAGGTGTTGAAGCCCTCGTCCATCCATGCGTCGCGCCGCTCGTTGCTGCCCACCACCATCGGGAACCAGGTGTGGCCGATTTCGTGGGCGATCAGCATGCGCAGGACGGCGCCGGCAGCCTTCTTGTGGTCGAAGGTGATGCCCGGGTATTCCATGCCGCCGGCGGTGCCGGCTTCGTTGATGGCGACGGGGTACGGATACGGGTAGTAGGTGCGCGAGAAGAACTCGACCGATTTCTTCAGGTTCTGCGTGGCCACGCCCCAGGCCTTGTCGCCGGCGCTTTCCACCGGGTAGGCAGACATCGCCAGCGCGGTCTTGCCGTCGGGCAGGTTGATGCGCGCGGCGTCCCAGATGTACGCCCTGGACGCGCCGAAGGCCACGTCGCGGGTGTTCTTCATCGCGAAGTGCCAGGTCAGCGTGCCGCCGCGCTTCGGACGGCTGGCCGGGTCGTCGACTTCGGCGGCGCTGCGGATCATCACGGTGGCGTCGCTGTGGCGGGCCTGGTCGAGGCGCTTGCGCTCGGTGGCGGTCAGCACGTCCTGCGGGTTGAGCAGTTCGCCCGAGCCGACCACCAGCATGTCCGAAGGCACGGTTACGCGATAGTCGAAGTCGCCGTATTCGAGGTAGAACTCGCTGTTGAGGTAGGGCTGGGTGTCCCAGCCGCGCAGGTCGTCGTAAACGGCCATGCGCGGATACCACTGCGCCATCTCGAAGATGTCGCCTTGCCTGTTCGCGTTGACGTCGGTGCGCCCGCCGAACTCGCCGGGCACGGTGTAATCCCAGGCGATGTGCAGCTTGAGCTGGCCGCCATGGCCTTTCAGTGCGGTGGGCAGGGTGACCTGCATGCGGGTGTCGCTGACGACCCAGTGCGCTTTCTGCCTGTGGCCGCCGGCGTCCTCCACCTCGACCGAGCGGATGTGTTCGCCGCTGGTGAACTCGGTGGGGAACTTGGCGCCGCCGAACGCGCCGCGGGCGTCCTTGCGGTAGCGGTTCTGTTCGATCTGCAGCCACAGCACCGGCAATGCGTCGGGGCTGTGGTTGGTGTAGCTGATCACTTCGCTGCCGCTGAGCTTGCGCGTCGACGGATCCAGCGTCGCCTCGATGCGGTAGTCGGCGCGGTTCTGCCAGAACGCCGGGCCGGGCTTGCCGCTGGCATCGCGCATGGCGTTGGCCGCTTGCGGGTAGGTGAACGGGGCGAAGGTCTGCTGCGGGTCGAAGCCGTGCTTCGGCGCGTCCGCCGCGTGTGCGGACAACGCCGCGCCGAGCAGCAGCGCGAGGCTCGTGGTCAGTCGTTTCGTCAGTGCCTTTGCCATGTGTCCGGTTCCCCATTCCTGAAATGAGCGATGGAACGGCCGCGACCGTTCCCTAAATATGCGATGAAACGGCCGCGACCGTTCCCTGACCTTTTGCGACCGCGCATCAACCATGCGGCGGAGGAAATGACGGTGGTTCGCCGGCGTCGCCCGCGCCCCACGAGGTATTGGCCTTCGCGCCCAGCGCGTAGCGCAACGTGCCGCCGTGGGCGACCAGCGCCGGTGTCAGCCATGGTGCGTCGTGCGGCTTGCCGTCCACGGTGAGCGACTGCACGAACGGTGTCCGTGCCGAGGCGCCGGGCGCGTCGATGATCACCTCGCCGCCGCTGCCGTGCACCACGGCGTGGGGAAACAGCGGGCTGCCCAGCAGCAGTTCGGCGCGCCCGGGGATCTCGGGATACATGCCCAGCGCAGCCCAGACGTACCAGGAGGACATCTCGCCGAGATCGTCGTTGCCGGGGATGCCGTCGGGCGCGTTCTTCCAGATCGTGTTGGCGACGATGCGCACCGCCTCCTGGGTCTTCCACGGTTGCCCGGCGTAGTCGTAGAGCCAGGGCGTGGCCACCGAGGGTTCGTTGTCCAGCTCGGCGTGCAGCGGGCCGGCCTTGGTCAACGCCCACTGGCCGTCGGGCGTGTGGAAGAACGCATCCAGCCGCCGGGTGGCGGCAGCCTTGCCGCCCAGCGTGTCGAACAGGCCGTGCACGTCGAACGGCACCATCCACAGATAGACCGCGGCGCTGCCCTCGACGAAGCCGTCGTCGGTGGCCGGCGTGAAGGCCGGCCAGCTGCCGTCGGCGTTGCGGTTCTGGATGTAGCCGGCCTGCGGCGTGGCGCTGGGGTTGAACAGGTTGCGCCAGTAGCCGGCGCGGGTCAGGAACCGGGCGCGGCCGCTGGCGTCGCCCACCTGGCGGGCGAGTTCGGAAAGCGCGAAATCGGCGGTGCTGTCTTCCAGCGTTTCGCCGGCGCCGCCCCACGCATGCGACTTGCTGGCGATGTAGTGCAGGTCGAGCCACTGGTCCAGCGACGGACGCTGGCCGACGCACTCGACGTTGCAGCCGTCATCGGAGAGATCGTTGGCAGTGACCACCGTGGCTGCCTTCACCAGCGAGGCATAGGCGCCGTGCAGGTCGAAGTCGCGGCCGCCGAACGCCACGATGTCGGCCAGCGCGGGCACTGCCGGGTCGCCGCTCATCACGTGGGTGCCGCCGGAGTTGTGCGTCCAGCGATCCCATTCGCCGTGGTTCTGCCGCGCCTGGTTGTAGAGCGACTGCGCGATGTCGCTGCCGCGCTTCGGGTCGAGCCAGCTGACCAGTTGCAGGTGCGAGCGGTAGATGTCCCAGCCGGAGAAGTTGGCGTACTGCATCGCCTGCCGGCCTTCGACCGTGTGCGTGCGCTGGTCGAAGCCGCGGTACTGTCCGTTGACGTCGCTGTAGACGTTCGGATGCATCATCACGTGGTACAGCGCGGTGTAGAAGGTGGTGCGCTGGTCCGGCGTGCCGCCGTCGACGGCGATGCGGCCGAGATCCCGGTTCCACGCCTGGACGGCCTTCTCGCGCACGCTGGCGAACGTCGTGCCCTGTGGAATTTCCGCTTTGAGGTTGGCGCGCGCATTGGCGAGGCTGACGTAGGAAATGCCCACGCGCAGGCCGACCTTCGCGCCGTGGTTGCCGAAGTCGAGCCACGCGCCGGAACCCTTGCCGATGGCAAAGAAACCTTTATCGCCATAGCCGGTGCCGCCGCTGGCAGTGCGCGCGCCAGCGCGCACCTGGCCGTCCACCCAGGTGCCGCCGGTGCGGAACGGCTGGTCGAACTCGGCGACGAAATACAGCGTGTAGTAGCTCTTGCGGTCCGCCTCGGCGAGATAGCCGCAGAAGTTGCCGCTGGTGACCGAGCCGGTGACCGTGCGCGTGGCCGGATCGACGCGCACGTCGGCGGCGCTGCTGCCGACCTCGGAGTCGGAGGTGCGGATCAGCAGGTTGGCTGGCTTGCCGGCGGGGAAGTCGATGGTGGCGATGCCGCTGTGCATCGCGGCGGTGAGTTCAACGGAGCTGCCGTTGGCCAGCGCCACCCGGTAGTAGCCGGCCTTGGCTGTTTCCTCGGCGTGGGAGAAATCGCTGGCGTAGACGCTGTCGGTGGCATCGGCCGAGGGCGAGCTGGTGACGGCCGTGGTGATCGGCATGAACGGGATGTCGCCGCTGGCGCCGGCACAGCCGGTGCCGGACAGATGGGTCAGGGCGAAGCCGCGCACGCGCGGGTGGTCGTAGGCGTAGCCACCCGGCGCGGCGGTGCGATTGTGCTTGCCGCGGGTCGTCTCCGGGCTCCACTGCAGCATGCCGAACGGCAGCATCGGACCGGGAAAGGTGTTGCCGCCGTTGCTGCTGCCGATCAGCGGGTTGACCGCGGTGGCCGGCGAGCCCTCGGCCGCCTGCGCGAAGGCGAGCGGCGCGACCAGCAACAGCGGGGTCGCGAGCGCGAGGCGAGCGGGCAAACGTCGGATCATGAGGGCTTCCCTTGGCAGGGTTCAACGCGCGAGCAAGGCGAGCACTTCGTGACACGCGCCCATGGTGTGGTAGTCGGTCTTGCCGGCCGGGCTCTTCTCGTCGCTGATCTTGCGGTTGTCGGGGGTGAGGATGCGGTACCAGGCGCCATGCCGGTGATCCACGAAATGCTCCCACGCGTAGGTCCACAGGCGCCTGTACCAGTCGTCATAGACGGCCTCGCCGGTACGCGCGTGCAGCAGGGCGGCGGCGGCCAGCGACTCGGCCTGCACCCAGAAATATTTTTCGTCGTCGCAGATGCTGCCATCCGGCGCGAAGCCGTAGCAGATGCCACCGTGTTCGTCGTCCCAGGCGTGGGCCAGGGCGCGGTCGAACAGTTCCTTCGCGCGCGGCAGCAGCCAGTCCTGCGGCGTGCCGCGCGCAGCCAGCAGCGGCTCCATGATCAGCAGCAGCTTGGCCCATTCGGTCTGGTGGCCGGGCTGGAAGCCCCACGGCTTGAACAGGTTCTTCGGGTCGTGGCGGTTGAACTCGCGGTCGATGTTCCAGTGGCGATCGTAGTGTTCCCATACCAGGCCATCGGCCTTGGCGGCCTGGTCGCGGGTCATGCGGTCGGCGAGGGTGAACGCGCGGTCCAGATAGCGCGGTTCACGGGTGGCCTGGTAGGCGGCGATCATCGCCTCGCACATGTGCATGTTGGCGTTCTGGCCGCGGTAATCGCTGAAATGCCAGTCGGCATCGGCCTCGTCGCGGTACAGCCGCGCGTCGGCCTCCCAGTAGCGTTGCTCGAGCAGGTTCCAGGTCTCGGTCATCCAGCCGCGGGCTTCCTCGATGCCGGCCTTCAGCGCGGTGGCGTAGGCCAGCAGCACGAAGGCGACGCCGTAGGCCTGGTTGGAGCTGTCTTCCGGCCGGCCGTCGCGGATGGTCCAGTGATAGCCGCCGTTGGTGGGGTTGCGATGGACCTCGCGCAGGTAGCGCAGGCCGTGCCGCGTGGCCTCCAGGTATTCGGGGTTGCCGAAGGCCAGCCATGCCATCGCGTAGTTGAAGACGAAGCGCGTGCTGCTGACCAGGTGGCGATGACTGCGGTCGTAGATCGTGCCGTCGTCCTTGAAGTAGTGGAAGAAGCCGCCTTCCGGATCGATCGCGCGCGGATGGTAGAACGCCATCGTCTGCGCGATGTGGCTGCGCAGGAAGTCAGGCGAGCGGAAATCGGGTGCGGCAGTCATGCCTGCTTCTCCATGAAGTCGAGCACCTCGGCGCCACTGGGCATCGCGGCGAACGAGCCCTGGCGGGTGACCGTGAGCGCGCCGCAGGCGGCGGCGAAACGCAGCATCGCGTGCAGCCGCGGCAGCTGGCTCACCAGGTGGTCGAGCCGGTCGGGCGTGGCGTCGAGTTCGGCCAGGCGGCACAGCAGGCCGCCGACGAAGGCGTCGCCGGCGGCGGTGCTGTCGACCACGGTCACGGCGTAGCCCGGCAGCTCCCCTTCGGCATCCGGATGGAACCAGCGCATGGGCCGCGCGCCGTCGGTGACCACCAGCAGCCGGGCGCGACCGCGCCACAGGCGGTCCAGCGCGGCCTGCTCGCCGTCCGGTGCCAGCCACGCGAATTCCTCGGCCGAGAGTTTCACCACGTCGGCCAGATGCAGCGCCGGCCACACCTGCGTCAGTGCATCGGCGCCGGCCGGCCACAACGCAGGGCGCAGGTTGAGGTCCATGCTGACCAGCGCGCCGGCGCCGTGCGCGCGCTGCATGCCTTCGCGGGTCGCGTCGGCGATGGCCGGCCCGGTCAGGCAGTTGGAGCAGACGTGGAACACCGCCACGCCGTCGAATGCCCCGGCGCGGAAATCGGCAACGCGGAATTGCAGATCGGCCGTGCGCTCGCGATGGAAGATGAAGCTGCGCTCGCCCGCGGCATCCAGCGTGACCAGCGCGAGCGCGGTGGGTGCGGCCGTGCGCGACACGTCCGCCGTGCCCACGCCGGCGCGTTGCAGGCCATCCAGCAGGAAGTCGCCGAAGCGGTCGGTAGAGAGCATCCCGGCGAAGCGCGCGTTGCCGCCCAGGCGCGCCACCGCCACCGCGACGTTCGCCGGCGCGCCGCCGGCGAACGGGACGAAGCTGGCGGCGAAGCCGTGCGCGTCGACGCCGCTGGCGTGCAGGTCGATCAGCGCCTCGCCGAAACAGAGGATCGGCCGGGGCGGGGCGGGATCAGTCGACACTGCTGCGGATCTTCGAGCCGCTGATGCCGTAGAACACGATGTACAGGTAGCACAGCAGCGGCAGGAAGAACGCGTGCTGCAGGCCGATGTGGTCGGCCAGCACACCCTGCAGCTGCGGGATCACCGCGCCGCCGACGATGGCCATGATCAGCAGGCTCGATGCCTTGCTGGTCATCGGGCCAAGCCGCTCGATGCCGAGCGCGAAGATGGTCGGGAACATGATCGAGTTGAACAGGCCGATCGCGATGATGCTGTACATCGCCGTGGTGCCGCTGCTCAGCATGGTGGTCAGCACCAGCAGCGCGTTGATCGCGGCGAACGTGGCCAGCAGCTTGCGCGGCGAGATCCTGGCCATCAACGCCGAGCCGACGAAACGGCCGAGCATGGCACCGCCCCAGTACCACGAGACGTACTTCGCCGCCTGCTGCTCGCTCATGTGGCCGATGTCGGGCATCGACAGGTAGTTGACCATGAAGCTGCCGATCGACACCTCGGCGCCGACGTAGAAGAAGATGCCCAGCACGCCGAACAGCACGTGCGGGTGGCGCAGCACGTCGGCGAAGCCATGGCGGCCGTGATCGTCCTTGTCGGTGGACTCGGTCAATGCCGGCAGCCGGAACATCCACACGAACAGCGCCAGCAGGAACAGCACCACCGCCAGCCCGATGTACGGGAACTGCACCGCCTGCGCCTGCTGGGTGTCGTAGAGCAGGCGTTGCGCCGGTTCCAGCGCGGCGAGTTCCTCCGGGTTCTTGACCACGTTGGAGAGAATCAGCAGGCCGCCGAACAGCGGCGCCAGCGTGGTGCCCAGCGAGTTCAACGCCTGTGCCAGGGTGAGCCGGCTGGAGCTGGTCTTCTCCGGGCCGAGCAGGGCCACGTACGGATTGGCGGCCACCTGCAACACCGTGATGCCGGTGGCCAGCACGAACAGCGCGCCGAGGAAGGCCGGGTAGAGATGCAGCGCCGCGGCCGGCCAGAAGCCCAGCGCGCCGATGCCGGCGATCGCCAGCCCGGCCACGATGCCCTTCTTGTAGCCCAGTGCCGCGACCATGCGCCCGGCCGGCATGCCCATCAGGAAATACGCACCGAAAAAGGTGAGCTGCACCAGGATCGCCTGGGCGTAGTTGAGCTGGAAGATCGACTTCAGGTGCGGGATCAGGATGTCGTTGAGGCAGGTGAGGAAGCCCCACATGAAGAAGATCGTGGTGAGCACGCCCAGCGCCAGCCAACTGCTGGTGTAGGGCGCGCGGGGCGCACCGTGGTCCGGCGCGAGGGGAGTGGGGCGGGGCGGCGTAACGACAGGGGCCATGGCGATTCCGGTGCGGGAGGCGGTCGGGCGTGTGTCGCTCGGCGGGCAAGCAACCGGGGCAATGTAACCGTTTCCATGCGCCGACCGATCACGCGCTGCAACATGCCCGCGCGGGTGCTACTTTCGCAGCTTGCCCCGCTGCGCCGAGATCGCCATGACCCTCCGCATCCCGATGTTGTTCGCCCTGCTGGCCTGTGCCGCCTGTTCGTCCGCACTGGCCGCCAGCGGCCACGCCGGCAATGTCGATCCCCGCATCGGCACCGGCGGCGACGGCCACACCTTCCCCGGCGCCACCGTGCCCTTCGGCATGATCCAGCTCTCGCCTGACACCGCGATGCCGGACTTCAAGCACGCCTACAAGTGGGCCGCCGGCTACCAGTACGGCGACAGCAGCATCATGGGTTTCTCGCACACGCATTTCTCCGGCTCCGGACATTCGGACCTGGGCGACGTGCTGGTGATGCCGATCGCCGGCGACGTGCGGCTGGAACCGGGCGACCCGGCCACACCGGGCAGCGGTTATCGCTCGCGCTTCTCGCACGACAGCGAAGTGGTGCAGGCCGGCTATTACGCGGTGACGTTGAGCGACTACGGCATCCGCGCCGAACTCACCGCCGGCCGCCGCGTGGGCTGGCATCGCTACACCTTTCCGAAGGACAAGCCCGCGCACCTGCTGCTCGACCTGCGCCCGAGCATCTACGACTACCCCGGCAAGGTGCTGTGGTCGAAGCTGCAGGTGGCCGACGACGGCACCGTCACCGGTTGCCGCACCACCCGCGGCTGGGCGCCGGGACGCGAGCTGTGCTTCGCCATGCGCTTCAACCAGCCGATGACGTCGCGCACGTTGTACGACCGCGAGAGCGACGTCCTCTACAAGGGCTTCAAGGGCCCCGGCAACCAGCCGGTGGACCACGACGCGCAGAACGGCCGCGCGCTGGTCGGCGTGTTCGACTTCGGTGCGCTGAAGCAGCCGCTGGAGGTGAAGGTGGCGATCTCGCCGGTCAGCGCCGCCAACGCGGTGGCCAATCTCGATGCCGATGGCAAGGGCTGGGATTTCGACGCCCGCCGCGCGCAGGCAGGGGCCGCGTGGGATCGGGCGCTGGCGGTGGTCGACGTCGATGCCTCCGCCACCGTGCGCAAGCAGTTCTACACCGCGCTCTACCACGCCATGCTGTCGCCCACGTTGAGCATGGACGTCAATGGCGAATACCGTGGCCCCGACCATGCCGTGCACAAGGCGGACGGCTACGAGTTCTACTCGACCTGGTCGCTGTGGGACGTCTACCGCGCGCAGCAGCCGCTGATGGTGCTGCTCAATCCCGAACGCAGCACCGACTTCATCCGCTCGCTGATCGCCGCGCGCGAGGCGAGCCCGTTCGGCATCCTGCCGGTGTGGGCGTACCAGGGCCTGGAGACCTGGTGCATGATCGGCTACCACGCCGTGCCGGTGATCGCCGATGCCTGGATCAAGGGCGTGCGCGGCTTCGATGCGGACAAGGCGCTGCAGGCGATGGTGGCCAGCGCCACCTACGCGCCCTACGGGGATCTCGCCGACTACATGAAGCTCGGCTACGTGCCGATCGACAAGGAGCCGGAGGGCGCCTCCAAGACGCTCGAATACGCCTACGACGACTGGTCGCTGGCGCAGATGGCGAAGGCGATGGGCAAGAACGACGTTGCCGCCACCTTCGGCAGGCGCGCCGGCAACTGGAAGAACGCGTGGGACCCGAATACCGGTTTCATGCGCGCGCGGCTGGCCAACGGCAAGTTCCGCGAACCGTTCGACCCCACCGCCGCCGGCTACGGCAGCGACTTCACCGAAGGCAACGCCTGGCAGTATTCGTGGTACGTGCCGCAGGACGTGGCGGGCCTGATCGAGGCGATGGGCGGAGCCGCGAAGTTCGTGGCGAAGCTGGACGCGTTGTTCGACGCGAAGGTCGACCCGGCGCACTTCAAGCACGTCGAGGACATCACCGGCCTGATCGGCTGGTACGCGCACGGCAACGAGCCCAGCCACCACATCGCCTATCTCTACGACTACGCCGGCGCGCCGTGGAAGACGCAGGAGAGGCTGAAGCAGATCATGGACAGCCAGTACGCCGCGCGGCCGGACGGACTCTCGGGCAACGACGACCTGGGCCAGATGTCGGCCTGGTACGCGTTCACCGCGCTGGGCTTCTACCCGGTCACGCCGGCCAGCGACGTCTACGCCATCGGCCGGCCGTTCGTCGGGCGTGCCACGCTGCACCTGACCGACGGCAAGGACTTCACCGTCAGCGCGGCGCCGCTGGATGACGCGCACCCTTACGTCGGCGAGGTCACGCTCAACGGCAAGCCGCTGGCCGCCCCCTTCCTGCATCACGCGCAGATCCTCGCCGGTGGCGAGCTGCACTTCCGCATGCAGGCCACGCCCAACCGCCACTGGGGCGTGGGCGCCCCGCCGCAGGGATGATGATCCGCCGGGTCGTGCCAGAATGGGGCGGGCGTTGATGCTGGCCGTCGCGGAGGGCTGGATCGAATGAATTTCCGCAGCTTCATGAGTTGGCGGGTCGCCGGACTGCTGTCGGCCATGCTGATCATCGTCGGCCTGCCGTACGTGGTGACCCGGCTGAACACGCAGGACACCGTGCTGGCCAACAGCTGGGTCACCCACTCGACCGAAGTGCGCTCGGTCGCCTATCGCATCGCCTACCTGATCCGCAGCAGCGAGGCGGCGACCTACCGCATGCTGGTCGGGGACGTCGGCACCGAGACGCGCGCCGAGGCCGAGAGCGCCGCGGCACAGGTGCCGCAACTGCTGCAGCGGCTGCGTGCGATGACCCGCGACAACCCGGCCCAGCAGACCCTGATCGGCGCGCTGGAAAACAGCGTTACCGGCCGCCTCACCCTGATGGCTCGTGCGCGCGAGCTGCAGCGGCGCGGCGACGTGGGCCGCGCCGGACAAGCGATGGGCGAGGCCACCGACCTGTTTCCGTTCGCCACCAAGATCGACGGCATCGTCGCCAACGAAGATGAGTTGCTGACCGCCCGCAAGCAGGCCGCCCACCACCGCGAGTTCAACGGCCAGCTGGTGCAGGGCATTACCGCGCTGGCGCAGTTGGTGCTGCTGGCGATCATCGTGATCGCCTCGGAACGGCAGATTCGCCAGCGGCGCCGGGCCGAGACGCGCGAGGGCCGCGCGGTGCTGCGTTCGCGGCTGATCCTGCAATCGGTGCGCGAGCCGATCGCGCTGTTCGACGCCAACCTCAACAGCCTGCTGCTGAACAACGCTTTCGGCGACCTGTACGGCGAGGACCCGCAGCAACCGTCGCGCACGCTCGTCGAGATCGGCGGCGGCGTGTGGAACGACAGCGCGCTGCTGCAGCGTTTCCGCGACGTGCTGCTGAGCGACCGCGAGCTGTGGGACTACGACCTGGTGCAGCGCACCGCCGACGGCGAGCAGCGCCACATCGTGGTCAACGCGCGCCGGCTGCAGCAGGATCTCACCGACGAACCGGCGCTGCTGCTCACGGTCAGCGACGTCACCGTGCGCGCGCTGACCGAGGAGAAGGTGATCGAGCTCAATCGCCAGCTCGAGGGCAAGATCAACCAGATCTCCGACATCAACCGCGAGCTGGAGGCGTTCAGCTACTCCGTCTCGCATGACCTGCGCGCGCCGCTGCGCCACGTGGCGGGCTTCGTGCGCAAGCTGGAGCACCACCTGGCCGGCCAGCTCGACGACAAGGCCAGCCACTACATCGGCGTGATCGACAGCGCGGCCCAGCGCATGGCGCTGCTGATCGACGACCTGCTGGTGTTCTCGCGCCTGGGCCGCGGCCCGCTGCGGTTGCAGGCGGTGGACATGCAGTCGCTGGTGGAGGAGGCACGGGCACTGGCCGAATCCTCGGCGGAGGGCCGGCGCATCGTGTGGACGATCGGGCCCTTGCCGATGGTCATCGGCGACGCCAACATGTTGCGCACGGTGTGGCAGAACCTGCTCGGCAACGCGGTGAAATACACCGGGCGCCGTGAGGTGGCGCGCATCGAGGTCAGCGCCGGGCGCAGCAGCCGCGGCGATTACGAGTTCGAAGTGGCCGACAACGGCGCCGGCTTCGACATGCAGTACGCGGACAAGCTGTTCGGCGTGTTCCAGCGCCTGCACCGCGCCTCGGATTTCCCGGGCAACGGCATCGGCCTGGCCAACGTGCGGCGCATCATCACGCGCCACGGCGGCAAGGTCTGGGCCGAGGCCGTACCGGACCAGGGCGCCACGTTCCACTTCTCGCTGCCGGCCATCGACGTGGCCGGGGCGCAAAACGGAGAGTCAGCGGCATGAACAAGAAAGAACTGCGCACCGTGCTGCTGGTCGAGGACAGCCTGGCGGACGCCGAGATGGCGATGGACGCGCTGGCCGAAGCCCACCTGGCCAATCCGGTGGTGCACGTCGAGGATGGCGTGGAATGCCTCGACTACCTGCATTGCACCGGCGCCTGGGCCGGGCGCGATCCGGGCGACCCGGCGGTGGTGCTGCTGGACATCAAGATGCCGCGCATGGACGGACTGGAAGTGCTCACCCGCATGCGCCACGACGAGCACCTGCGGCGCGTACCGGTGGTGATCCTGTCCTCCTCGCGCGAGGAGAGCGACCTGGCGCGCAGTTGGGACCTCGGCGCCAACGCCTACGTGATCAAGCCGGTGGACGTGGACCAGTTCTTCGAGGCCGTGCGCACGCTGGGCCGGTTCTGGGCGGTGCTGAACGAGGCGCCCGAGGCGAATTGACGCATGAACAGACGCGCCCGGGCGGTCGCCCGCGGTGTAGACAACGATGGCCGCACGGCCAGTGACGGAGAACCCCATGCCCAACCGGCAGATCAAGTCGATGCCGACGATACGGGTGCTGCAAGTGGAGGACAGCGAGCTCGACGCCGAGCTGGTGCTGGCCGAGCTGGACGCCGACGGCATCCCGCACGAGGCGCGGCTGGTCGACGACGAAGCCGGCTACCTGGCCGCGCTGGACGAGTTCGCCCCGCATATCGTGCTGTCCGACCTGAGCGTGCCGGGTTTCTCCGGGCAGCGTGCGCTGGAGCTGCTGCGCGAGCGCGACGAGGACTTGCCCTTCATCTTCGTTTCCGCGACGCTGGGCGAGGATGCCGCCATCGAGGCACTGCGCAACGGCGCGACCGACTACATCCTCAAGCAGAACCCCGTGCGCCTGGCCAGTGCGGTGCGTCGGGCGCTGGTCGAGGCGGATGCGCGCAAGGCCAACCGCCGCGCCGAGGCCGACCTGATCCGCGCGCAGCGGTTCGAGAGCCTGGCGATGCTCGCCGGCGGCCTCAGCCACGACCTGCGCAACCTGCTGCAGCCGCTGTTGCTGGCCGGTGACAGCCTGCGCGACTACCAGGACGACCCGCGCCTGATGCGGCTGGGCAACCTGGTGCGCGATTGCGGCAAGCGCGGGCTGGAGATGGTGCACTCGATGCTTTCCTTCGCCCGCGGCGCCCGCCGCGCCGAGCGCGTGCGCGTGGGCACCCTGATGAGCGCGTTCGGCCTGCTGATGCAGGGCAGCGTGCCCCGTTCGGTGGTGATGGACCTGGCCATCGACGACCCCGAGCTGGCCTTCGAGGGCAACCACACCGAGCTGCAGCAATGCCTGCTCAACCTCTGCCTCAACGCGATCCAGGCGATGCCCGACGGCGGCAACCTGCGCATCGAGACCAGCCAGCAGCGGCTGGCCGACGACTTTTTCCTGCCCGAGGAGGTGCCGCACACCGGCTGCTACCTGCGCATCAGCGTGATCGACTCCGGGCCAGGCATGGACCAGGCCGTGCTGGAGCACCTGTTCGAACCGTTCTTCACCACCAAGGACGCCGGCACCGGCCTGGGCCTGATCTCGTGCAAGCGCATCGTGGCCAGCCACGGCGGCGTGATGCGGGTGGACAGCAAACCCGGCAGCGGCACCCGTTTCGACCTCTACATCCCGCTGGACGAAATGGAAGCCGACGCCGAGGCGATGGACGACATGCAGAGCCTTGAAGGCGCCGCCGAACGCGTGCTGGTGGTGGTGGAGGAGGCCGGCCAGCTGTCGCTGCTGTCCGATACGCTCGATGCCTACGGCTACCAGGCGCACGCCAGCCAGAGCGGCACCGCCGCGCTGCAGTGGATCGAGGCCGGCGGCCTGCCCGACCTGGTGCTGCTCGACGCCGACATGAACCTGTTCACCGGCGTGCGCACGCTGGCCGCGCTGGTCGAACAGGGTTACCAGGGCGGCGTCGTGCTGCTCGCCCGCCCGGACGCGCCACCGGACCCGCAGGAACTGCCCCCGCTGGACAACCTGCAAATCGTGGACAAGCCGGTCAGCACCGCGGCCCTCCTGCGCGCGCTGCGCAAGGGATTGGAGGGCGACGACTCCGCGTAGGCCAGGCACGGCGCGCCGCTTTGCGTTCCACGTGGCCGGAGCCGGCGGTTGCCGCCCTGCGCGGCGGTCGCGGGACATTCCCCGTGCGAACGCCTTCCCTCGCTGCGCGGCGGAAAGCCGTCGCGCGCAGGGAGGCGTCGGGTTGCGCCTTCAGTCGATGCCGAGCTTCTTCAGCTTGTAGCGCAGGGCGCGGAAGGTGATGCCGAGTTTGCGGGCGGCGGCGGTCTTGTTGTAGCGCGATTCTTCCAGCGCCTTGACGATGGCGGTGCGCTCGATGTTGCTGATGTAGTCGTCCAGCCCGCCATCGGCGCTGGGTGCCGCGGCGGCGGCAGCGGCCGGAGCGCCGGCGGTGGCGGCGACCTCCGTCGGCGCCGGGCGCGCGCCGCGCTGGGGCAGCATCAGGTCGGAGGCCTCGATGCTGGCGCCGTCGCTCATCGCCATGGCGCGTTCGAGGATGTTCTCCAGCTCGCGCACGTTGCCGGGGAAGTCGTAGGCTTCCAGCGCGTCGAGCGCGGCCGGCGTCAGCCGCCCGACTTCCTGGCCGCTCTTGCCGGCCAGCGACTTGAGGATGAACGCGGCCAGCTGCGGCACGTCGCCGCGGCGTTCGCGCAGCGGCGGCACGCGCAGCTCGATCACGTTGATGCGGTAGAACAGGTCCTGGCGGAACTGGCCCTGCTCGACCAGTTGGCCGAGGTTCTTGTGGGTGGCCGAGAGGATGCGCACGTCCACCGGGATCTCGTCGCGGCCGCCGATCGGGCGCACCGCTTTTTCCTGGATCGCGCGCAGCAGCTTGACCTGCATGTGCAGCGGCAGTTCGGCCACCTCGTCGAGGAACAGCGTGCCGCCCTGGGCGGCCTGGAACAGGCCTTCCTTGTCCGCGCTGGCGCCGGTGAAACTGCCCTTGCGATGACCGAAGAACTCGCTTTCCATCAGCTCGGACGGGATCGCGCCGCAGTTGACCGGCACGAACGGGCCGCCCGCGCGCGGACCGCGCTCGTGGATCAGCCGCGCGACCAGCTCCTTGCCTACGCCCGATTCACCGGCGATGTAGACCGGCGCCTGGTTGCGTGCCAGCTTGGCGATGGTGGCGCGCACCTGTTCCATCGCCGGCGAGTCGCCGATCAGGCGGTCGCCGGAGCCGCCGGCCTTGGCGGCGCCGCCGCCTTCGCGCTTCTCCTCGGCCAGCCGCAGCGCGGTGCGCACCAGGCCGCGCAGCATCTGGATGTCGACCGGCTTGGAGACGAAGTCGAACGCGCCGGCCTTGAGCGCGTTCACCGCCGCGTCGACGTTGCCGTAGGCGGTAATCATCGCCACCGGCGTGTCCGGGCAGGTTTCGGCGATCAGCTCGATGATCTCCTGGCCGTTGCCGTCGGGCAGGCGCATGTCGGTGAAGCAGAGGTCGTAGCTGTTTTCGCTCAGCGCGCGGCGGGCGTCGGCGACGGTGCCGACGGCTTCGACCTGCAGGTCCATGCGCCCGAGGGTGATGGTGAGCAGCTCGCGGATATCGCGTTCATCGTCGATGACCAGGACGGTCTGGAGGCTCATGGCATGTCGCGAGGGGAGGGTGGCTCAAGAATAACCGCGGCCCAAGTCAAGAGCAAAGCCGGCGCGCGGCGTCGGCGGCCTGCCGGAGCGTTCAGGCTTCGGGCTCGCCGTCGCCGGCGCCGCGGTTCATCTGCGCCGGCGTCAGGGTAAGCCGGAAGCAGCTGCCACCGCCGGCCACGCGCACGTACTCCAGCGCGGCCTGGTTGGCCTCGCTCATCTGCTTGGCCAGGTACAGGCCCAGGCCGGTGCCGTATTCGTGGGTGGTGTAGAACGGCTCGAAGATCTGTGCGGCCACCTTGGGCGCGATGCCGGGGCCGCGGTCGATCACCTCGAGGATCGGCACGCCATGCTCGCCCTGGCGTGCGACCACCATCACCCGCGCCGGCTCGCCGGGCAGGCGGCCGTAGCGCAGCGCGTTCTGCACCAGGTTCCACACCACCTGTTGCAGCTGCTGCGGATCGGCCAGCGCGACCACCGCCACGCCGGTGCTGGCGATCGCGCGCAGCGAGTCGGCGCCGAGGTCGTTGCCCTGGCGGTATTCCTCCACGAAATCCTGCGCCCAGTCGCCCAGGTCCAGCGCTTCCGGGCGCGAACGCTCGCGGCGCGACAGCTGCAGGATGTTCTCGATGATCTCGTTGAGCCGCACGCAGTGGTTGTTGATGATCTCGACCATGCGCTGGTCGGCGCCGTCCATGGTGCGCGATTCGGCCAGCAGCTGCGCCGAGTAGCGGATCGCCGCCAGCGGGTTGCGGATCTCGTGGGCGATCGAGGCCGAAAGCCGGCCGAGCGAGCTGAGCGTGAGCTCCTCCGCGCGGCGCGACAGCAGCGAGGTGTCGTCGAGGAAGATCAATACGTGCGAGTCGTCGTTCGGCGCCAGCCGGGTGAAGCGCGGCACCACTTCCGGGACGCCGTCGGCGAGCTGGGTGGCGGTTTCGTCGAGCTTGCCCGAGGTCATCCAGTGGTACAGCCGGCGCGACAGTTCCGGCGCCAGCAGCCCGAGGTCGCGCTGGTCGGCGCCGGGATTGCCCAGCAGCATCCAGGCCGATTCGTTGATCTGGTGGATGCGGTTGGCGTCGTCCACCAGCAGCACGCCGGTCTTCATGCGGCGGATGATCAGTTCGTTGATCTGCGACAGGTTGGCCAGGTCGGTGCTGCGCTGCTCGGCCAGCGCCTCGGTGGCGCGCAGCTGCTGGCCCAGCACGCTGCACAGGGCGGTGGTGGCGAAATAGGCCAGGCCGAACAGCGCCGCTTCGAGCAGGTCGCGGTCACCGGCGTGGGGCGACAGCGACCAGCCGAACAGCGAGATGCCCAGCATGCCCAGCGTCGCCAGCGCGGCGAAGAAGCCGGACATGCGCAGCGGCAGGATCAGCGCGCCGGCGCAGAGGTTGACCGCCAGCATCATCGCGATACCGATGCGCGCATCGTGCATCGCCACGATCGCCAGCACCGCGGCGACGACGTCGACCACCAGGGTGGCGGCCACGGCGGTCTTTGCGTGGGCCATGCTGCGCCGGTTCAGCAGCAGCGCCAGCAGCGCGAAGATCAGGTACAGCGTGGCCAGCGTGCGCGCGAAGCCCGGCGCGGCCAGCTGCGGCCAGCCCATGCCGGGCGGGCTGAATGCCAGGGCGACGTACACCAGCGCCTGCACCAGCCTGAAAACATTGAGGAACGACAGCTCGTGGCGGATCGTGGCCGTCCCTGCGCGCGGATCGTTTAACGTAGCTAAGGTAGACACGTAGGCTGCGATTCCGGTGCGGTTGCGGTCGAGTATATGACGCCCCGGGCAAGCCCGGGCGGGGGCCGCGCCACCTTCGTGGAGGCCGGAAAATCGCCGCCCGGCCGGTCGCGATGGGGCCGCGCCCTTTCCATTGCGGCCCGCTTCCGCGAAAATGGGCGGCCGTTTGCTGCGGTTCGGCCCGTGTCCGGCCCTTGTGCCGCGACCGGGTCGTGTGTGATTCCACCGCCGATCCCCTGACCCACGCCTTTCTTCATGCGTGCGGCCGTCATCGTTTCTCCGTTCGCTCGAGGTATCGAATGAATTTCCACGAATACCAGGCCAAAGAACTGTTCGCGCAGTACGGCATCGCCGTGCCGCCGGGCAAGGTCGCCAACTCCCCCGACGCCGCCGTCGATGCCGCCAAGGCGCTCGGTGGCACGCAATGGATGGTCAAGGCGCAGATCCACGCCGGCGGCCGCGGCAAGTCCGGCGGCGTCAAGTTCTGCAAGAGCTTCGACGACGTGCGCGCCGCCGCCAAGGGCATGCTCGGCACCAACATGGCAACCTATCAGTCGGCCGGGCGTGCGCTGCCGGTGAACCTGGTGCTGGTGACCGACGCCACCGACATCGCCCGCGAGCTGTACCTGTCGATCCTGGTGGACCGCGATTCCAAGGCCATCTCGTTCATCGCCTCCAAGCATGGCGGCGTGGACATCGAGCAGGTGGCGCGCGACACGCCCGAAGACATCCACACCATCGTGGTCGATTTCGTCGAAGGGCTGCAGCCGTACCAGTGCCGCCAGCTCGGCTTCGCGATGGACCTCAACAACAAGCAGGTCAACCAGCTGACCAAGATCATGCTGGGCCTGTACAAGCTGTTCAACGAGCAGGACCTGGCCCTGGTCGAGCTGAACCCGCTGGCCGTGCTGGAAGACGGCAACCTCGCTGCGCTGGATGGCAAGGTCAACTCCGACGACAACGCGGAGTTCCGTCATCCGAACCTGGCCGCGATGCGCGACCTGACCCAGGAAGACGCCGCCGAAGCCGCCGCGCAGCAGAGCAACCTCAACTACGTGACGATGGACGGCAACATCGGCTGCATGGTCAACGGCGCCGGCCTGGCGATGGCCACCATGGACGTGATCAAGCTGGCGGGCGGCGAGCCGGCCAACTTCCTCGACGTCGGCGGCGGCGCCACCAAGGAGCGGGTGACCGAGGCGTTCAAGCTGATCACCTCCTCGGACAAGGTCAACTGCATCCTGGTCAACATCTTCGGCGGCATCGTCCGCTGCGACATGATCGCCGAGGGCATCATCGCCGCGGTCAAGGAAGTGGGCCTGAAGATTCCCGTGGTGGTGCGCCTGCAGGGCACCAATGTCGATCAGGGCCGCGAACTGCTGGCCAACTCCGGCCTGGCGATCACGCCGGCGGATGATCTCAACGACGCGGCGCAGAAAGCCGTGGCTGCGGCCAAGGCCTGAGGAGCAATCGAAACATGAGCGTTCTCGTAAACAAAGACACCAAGGTGCTGGTGCAGGGCTTCACCGGCCAGCAGGGCACCTTCCACGCACAGCAGTGCATCGACTACGGCACCAAAGTCGTCGGTGGCGTGACCCCGGGCAAGGGCGGTTCGGAGCACATCGGCCTGCCCGTGTTCAACTCGGTGGATGAAGCGGTGCTGGAAACCGGCGCCGACGCCTCCGTCATTTTCGTGCCGCCGCCGTTCGCGGCCGACTCGATCCTCGAGGCGATCGACGCGGGCATCAAGACCATCGTGGCGATCACCGAAGGCATCCCGGTGCTCGACATGCTGCGCGTCAAGAACGTGCTGCAGCAGCATCCGGAGATCGTGCTGATCGGGCCGAACTGCCCCGGCATCATCACCCCCGGCGAATGCAAGATCGGCATCATGCCCGGCCACATCCACAGCAAGGGCAGGGTCGGCGTGGTCTCGCGCTCCGGCACGCTCACCTATGAGGCGGTGTTCCAGACCACCAACGAAGGCCTCGGCCAGAGCACGGTGATAGGCATCGGCGGCGATCCGATCAACGGCCTGAACTTCATCGACTGCCTCAAGCTGTTCCAGGACGATCCGCAGACCGAAGGCATCATCATGGTCGGCGAGATCGGCGGCAGCGCCGAGGAAGACGCCGCCGAGTTCATCGGCGAATACGTGAAGAAGCCGGTGGTCTCGTTCATCGCCGGCGCCTCGGCCCCGGCCGGCAAGCGCATGGGTCATGCCGGCGCGATCATCTCCGGCGGCAAGGGCACCGCCGCGGCGAAGTTCGCCGCGCTGGAGAAGGCCGGCGTCACCACGGTGAAGTCGCCGGCCGACCTGGGCAAGGCGCTCGCCAAGCTGATGAAGTAGGCGTTGGCGCAGGAGAACAAGGGCCGCGCATTGCGCGGCCTTTTTTTTGGCTTCGGCGCCGTCACGCGCCGGCAACGATCCGCCGCACGATCGGCGGATCTGAATGCAGCGCCCGCGTGGACGGGCCACCCGGCGCGGCATTCCACTACCATTCGCCGATTGAATCCAAGGAATGCTGCGTCCATGGCAAAGCTGCGACTGGCGCTGGCCCAACACGATTTTGCCGTCGGCGCGGTGGCGGCCAATGCCGCCAAGGCGGCAGGACTGATGGCGCAGGCGCGCGAAGGCGGCGCCGCGCTGGTGGCCTTTCCCGAGCTGACCCTGAGCGGCTATCCGCCGGAGGATCTGCTGCTGCGGCCGAGCTTTCTCGCCGCCTGCGAGCGCGAGCTGTGCGCGCTGGCCTGCGCGGCGCAGGGCGTCGCGGCGCTGGTCGGCCATCCGCACAGCGCCGGCGAGGTCTACAACGGCGCCAGCCTGCTGCGCGAGGGGCGGATCGAGTGCACCGCGCACAAGCAGGCGCTGCCCAACTATGGCGTGTTCGACGACCTGCGCTATTTCCGCCCCGGCAACGGCACCACGACGCGCGTGATCGAGGGCGTGAGCGTGGGCCTGCTGATCTGCGAGGACGTGTGGCAGCCCGAGCCGGCCGCGCAGGCCGCGGCTGCGGGCGCGCAGCTGATCGTGGTGATCAATGCGTCGCCGTGGGACGACCGCAAGCAGGCCGAGCGCGAGGTCGTGCTGGCGGCGCGGGCGCGCGAAACCGGCTGCGCGATCGCCTACCTCAACCTGGTCGGCGGCCAGGACGAGGTGGTCTACGACGGCGCCTCGATCCTGGTCAACGGCGACGGGTCGATCGCGGCACGGGCGCCGGCCTTCGTCGACGCGCTGCTGTGGGCCGAGTTCGACCCGGCCACGCGCACGCTCGCGGCGATCGACTGGCCGGTGCCGGCCGACTCGTCGATGGAGGCGACGCTGTACGCGGCGCTGGTCCGCGGCGTGCGCGACTACATCGACAAGAACCGCTTCGACGGCGTGCTGCTGGGCCTTTCCGGCGGCATCGACTCGGCGCTGACGCTGGCGCTGGCGGTCGACGCGCTGGGCGCCCGGCGCGTCACCGCGGTGATGATGCCCACCCGCTACACCTCGCAGCTCTCGCTCGACGGTGCCCGCGCGCAGGCCGAGCAGCTGGGCGTGGACTACCACGTGATCCCGATCCAGGCGACGTACCAGTCGTTCATGGATGCGCTCACTCCCGCCTTCGCCGGCAAGGCCGCCGACACCACCGAGGAAAACCTGCAGTCGCGCACGCGTGGCGTGATGCTGATGGCGCTGTCCAACAAGCACGGCCGCCTGCTGCTCGCCACCGGCAACAAGAGTGAAATGGCCGTGGGTTACGCCACCCTGTACGGCGACATGTGCGGCGCCTACGCGCCGCTCAAGGACGTGTACAAGACGGTGGTGTATCGGCTGGCGCGGTGGCGCAATGGAGCCGGTAACCGGGAACGCATGTCCTCGCCGACATCCGGCTCTTCGACGATGCCCGATTCCCGATTGCCGATTCCCCCCGAAGTCATCGCCCGTCCGCCCTCGGCCGAGCTGCGCGACAACCAGGTCGACCAGGATTCGCTGCCGCCGTACGACGAGCTGGATGCGATTCTCGAACGCTTCATCGAGGGCGAGCAGTCGCAGGCGGAGATCGTGGCCGCGGGCCACGATGCCGCGACGGTGCAGCGGGTGGCGCGGCTGGTGTTGCTCAACGAGTTCAAACGCCGCCAGTCCGCCCCCGGCCCCCGCGTCACCACGCGCGCCTTCGGCCGCGAACGCCGTTACCCGATCACGTCAGGGTGGCGCTGAGCCGGGATTCCCGGGAGGACCGCCCGGCGGTCGTGCGTATGTCCTTCCTGTTTACCGTTCCCGGCCGCGCAGCAGCCGGCATCAATGATGCCCGGAGAACGGAATCATCTTGCGCACCAGCGAGGGTGCGTGCGGCCACTTGGGATCGGTGAGATAGGGGTGGTTCGGATAGTTCAGCGCCAGCACTTCGCGGGTCTGCGCAGCCAGTTCCTTGCGGTCCAGCGCCAGGTAGCTGCGGGCGAGGATGGCCAGCGCATCGCCGGTCTGCGGCGCCTGCTGGTAGTGCTCGATCACGTACTGCGAGCGGTCGGCCGCCGCGATGTAGGCCTTGTTCTGCAGGTAGAACTCGGCCACGTTGATCTCGTACTGCGCCAGCAGGTTGCGCAGGTAGATCATGCGCTGGCGTGCGTCGGCGGTGTAGGCGCTGTCGGGGAAGCGCCGCGACAGTTCGGAGAAATCGTCGAACGCCTGCAGGTTGTAGCCCTGGTCGCGGCGAGTCAGCCCGCCGGCGCGCTTGGTGAAGCGCTCGATGAAGCCGCTGGTGCGGTCGAAATTGATCAGGCCGCGCAGGTAATAGGCATAATCGACGTGTTTGTTGGCCGGATAGGTCTTGATGAAGCGGTTGATGGTGGACAATGCCTCGTCCGGCTGGTTGTCCTTGTACTGCGCATAGGCCAGCTCAAGCTGGGCCTGCTCGCTGTACGGACCGGACGGGAAGCGCGCGATCAGGCGCTGGAACGCCCGCACCGCGCCGGAGTAATTGCCCGCCTCCAGGAAGCTGTGGGAGCGGTTGTACAGCGGCTCCAGCGGCATCGTGTCGATGGTGTTGCCCTTGCGGCCGAACATCGAACAGGCGCCAAGCACGGCCACCAGGGCGACCACGGCGAGCAGCCTGGCGGCGTGCAGCGGGAACAACGATGGCGTGGTCGAGCCACTGGATGGGCGCATAGGAATGAATTCGGATGTCGGAACGAACAGGCATGATAACTGAAACCGGTTGCCGCCCGCGGGGGCTGGCATGACCACCATACGGCAGCAGGCGGAGGTTCCGCTGAGTGCAGCAGGCCGTCGCTTCGACCAGGCTTTGGCCGAGATGTTCCCCGCCTATTCGCGTTCGCGGCTCAGCGGCTGGATCAAGGCCGGCGCGGCGACCCTGGATGGCGCCCCGGCTGCGCCGCGGCAACTGCTGCGCGGCGGCGAGCGGGTCGAGCTGGATGTCGAACTGGAAACGGAAGTGCACAGCCAGCCCGAGGCGATTGCGCTGACGATCGTGTACGAGGATGCCGACCTGCTGGTGCTGGACAAGCCCGCCGGACTGGTGGTGCATCCCGGCGCCGGCAACCCGGCCGGCACGCTGCTCAACGGCTTGCTGCACCACGACCCGCAGCTGGCCGAGCTGCCGCGCGCCGGCATCGTGCATCGGCTGGACAAGGACACCTCCGGCCTGATGGTGGTGGCCAGGACGCTGTCCACCCATACCGCGCTGGTCGATCTGCTCTCGCGGCACGAAGTGGAACGCCAGTACGAAGCCGTGGTGATGGGCACGATGGTGGCCGGCGGCACGGTGGACCAGCCGATCGGCCGCAGCATGGGCGACCGCCTGCGCCAGGCCGTGCGTGACGAGGAGGACGGCAAGCGCGCGGTGACCCATTACCGCGTGCGCGAGCGCTTCCGCGCGCACAGCCTGCTGCAATGCCAGCTGGAAACCGGCCGCACCCACCAGATCCGCGTGCACCTGGCGCACATCGGCCACCCGCTGATCGGCGACCCGTTGTACGGCGGCGGCCTCAAGTTGCCCAAGGGCGCCAGTGACGGCCTGGTCGCCGCCTTGCGCGGCTTCCGCCGGCAGGCGCTGCACGCGGAGAAACTCTCGTTCGTGCATCCGGTCACCGGCGAGGCGCTGTCGGTCACGGCCGAGCGCCCCGCCGATCAATTGGCCCTGATCGAGGCGCTGCGTGCGGATCTGGCCGAACACGGTCCGGACCCGTATTGATGGGTCGGTACGCGCCGCCGCCAGCCGTGCGATGCTTGGGGAATCCCCGATCCCCGATCTCCAATCCCGGCCCCCATGACTGAAAGCTGGATCTTTCCCGACTGGCCCGCGCCGCCGCAAGTCCACGCGGCCGTCACCACGCGGCTGGGACCGGGCGTGTCTTCCGCGCCGTTCGAGCGCTTCAACCTCGGCCTGCGCAGCGGTGATGCGGCCGAGGCCGTGATGGCGAACCGCGGCGCGCTGCAGCAGGCGCTGCGACTGCCGGCCGCGCCGCGCTGGTTGCATCAGGTGCACGGTTGCGGCGTGGCCGAACTCGGCCCGCTGCCCAGCGCACACGAGCCGCAGGCGGATGCGGCGGTCTCGCACATTCCCGGCACGGTGCTGGCGATCCTCACCGCCGATTGCCTGCCGGTGCTTTTGTGCAGCGAGGATGGCGGCGAGATCGGTGCGGCCCATGCCGGCTGGCGCGGCCTCGCCGCCGGCGTGCTGGAGGCCACCCTGGCGCAGATGGTCAGCCCGCCAGCGCGCGTGCTGGCGTGGCTGGGCCCGTGCATCGGCGCGCCGTCGTACGAGGTGGGCGAGGAAGTGCGCGCCGCGTTCGTCGCGCGCGACGCGGCTGCCTCGGCGTGCTTCGAGGCCACGCGCCCGGGCCACTGGCGTTGCGACCTGGTCGCACTGGCGCGGCAGCGCCTGGCGCGCGCGGGAGTGACGCGCGTCTACGGCGGCGGCGACGATACCCATGCCGACCCGCGTTTCTACTCGTACCGGCGCGACGGCGCCGCCAGCGGCCGCTTCGCCAGCCTGATCTGGCTCGCTCAGGGCTGATCCGGCGCGGGTTTCCCGGGCGCGCGCAACGCCTCCAGGAAACCGGTGCGCCAATGCGTGATGTCGTTGTGGCGCAGTACCCGCATCATCGCCTTCCAGCGCCGGCGCCGTTCGGTCAGCGGCATGTGCAGCGCCTGCTCCAGGGCGTCGGCGACCTCTTCGGTGTCGGCCGGGTTGACCAGCAAGGCATCGCCCAGCTCCAGCGCGGCTCCGGCGAAACGCGAGAGCACCAGCACGCCGGGGTCTTCCGGGTCCTGGCAGGCCACGTACTCCTTCGCCACCAGGTTCATGCCGTCGCGCAGCGGCGTGACCAGGCCCACGCGCGCGCTGCGGTAGTAGCCGGCGAGCAGGCGGTGCGGGAACGACTTGTTGATGTAGCGGATCGGCACCCAGTCCGGCGCGGCGTACTTGCCGTTGATGTGGCCGGCGCTGCGCTCCAGCTCGCGGCGGATCGCGCGGTACTCCAGCACCGCGCCGCGCGAGGGCGGCGCGATCTGCATGAAGGTGACGTGGCGGTGCAGCTCCGGGTCGCGTTCGAGCAGCCGCGCGTAGCCCTGGAAGCGATGCGGCAGGCCCTTTGAATAGTCCAGCCGGTCGACCCCGATGATCAGCGCGATGCCGCGGGTGCTTTCGCGCAGCTGCACGATTTCCTTCAGCCCCACGGCCTTCTGCGCGATCCCGGCGATGTGTTCGGTGTCGATGCTGATCGGGAAGGCGCCGGCGCGGAATTCGCGCCCGCCGGGCATGCGCATGCGCCCGCCCAGGCGCATCACCGCACCGGCCTCGTGCAGGAAATAATCCTCCAGCGCGCGCAGGTCGCGATGGGTGTGCACGCCGATCAGGTCGTAACTGGCCAGTGTTTCCAGCAGCTCGTGGTGGTTGGGCAGGGCAATCAGCAGGCCGGCGGCGGGCAGCGGCGTATGCAGGAAGAAGCCGATGCGGTTCTTCACGCCGAGCTTGCGCAGCATGGCGGCCAGCGGGATCAGGTGGTAGTCGTGGACCCAGATCGTGTCGTCCGGGCCGATCAGCGGACGCAGGCGCTCGGCGAAGGTCCGGTTGACCCGCAGATAGCCGTCCAGATGGCTGCGCTGGTAGTCGACCAGGTCCGGCCGGTAGTGCAGCAGCGGCCATAGCGCGCCATTGGAAAAGCCGGCGTAGAACGCGTCGTGGTCGGCGCGCGAGAAGTCCACGGTGGCGTAGTCGATGCCGTGGTCGCTGGCCTGGTGCAGTTCGGCGCCGGTCTCGGCGGCGCTCACCTTGCCGCTCCAGCCGAACCACAGCCCGCCGTTTTCGGCCAGCGCCGCGCGCAGGGCCGAGGCGAGCCCGCCAGCGGCGGTCTGGTGGGGCAGTGCGACGCGGTTGGAGACCACGATGAGCCGGCCGGGAGTCTTGCGCGCCATCACATGGCGTCCTCCCAGCGGCGGGAGAGGCGCATCGCCGACTGGATCAGCCCCACCAGCGAATAGGTCTGCGGGAAGTTGCCCCACGGCTCGCCGGTCTTCGGCGCGATGTCCTCCGAGAGCAGGCCCAGCGTGGTGCGCTGGGCGAGCATGTTCTCGAAGGTGGTGCGGGCGCGCTTCTCGCGGCCGGTGGCGGCAAGCGCGTCGATGTACCAGAACGTGCAGATGTTGAAGCTGGTTTCCGGCGCGCCGAAGTCGTCCGGCGCGATGTAGCGGAACATGTAGTCGCCATGGCCGAGCTTGTCGCCGATCGCGTCGACGGTGGCGACGAAGCGGGGGTCGCTCGCCTGGACGAACCCGATGTCGGCCAGCAGCAGCAGGCTGGCGTCCAGCCGCTCGCCGTCGTAGGCGTCGACGAAATGGCCAAGCTTTTCGTTCCAGGTGCGCGCTTCGATGCGCCCGTGCAGCGCGGCCGCCTCGTCATGCCACCAGCGCGCGCGGTCCTCCAGCCCCAGCTCGGTGGCGATGTGCGCCAGACGGTCGCACGCGGCCCAGCACATCGCCGCCGAGTAGGTGTGCACGGCCATGCGCCCGCGGTACTCCCACAGGCCGGCATCGGGCTCTTCGGCCATGCGCAGTGCGGTCTTGCCCAACTGCTCCAGCCGCTCGAACGTCACCTTGTCGCCGCGATGCTGCAGGCGCTGGTCGAAGAACAGTTGTGCCGAGGCCAGCAGCACCGAGCCGTAGACATCGTTCTGGCGCTGCTGCCATGCGTCGTTGCCCACGCGTACCGGCCCGTCGCCGCGGTAGCCGGCCAGCGTGTCGACCTGCCGCTCGGGCAATTGCTCGGCAAAGGTGATGCCGAACACCGGGCCGAGTTCGGCCTGCCCGCGGTTGGCGACCAGGTTGAAGGCGTAGCGGATGTACTCCTCCATCGAGCGCGTGGCGCCCAGCCGGTTGAGGCCGCGCACGGTGAAGGCGGCGTCGCGCAGCCAGCAGTAGCGGTAATCCCAGGTGCGCCCGCTGCCGGGCGACTCCGGGATCGAGGTGGTCAACGCCGCCACGATCGCGCCGGTGGCCTCGTACTGGCACAGCTTCAGCGTGATCGCGGCGCGGATCACCGCCTCCTGCCACTCGAACGGGATGGACAGGTAGCGGGTCCATTCGCGCCAGTAGTCCAGCGTGCGTTCCAGCGCCAGGTGGATGAAATCCGACACGTTGCCTTCCAGCGTCTCATCCGGACCGAACAGGAAGTGCGCAGGCTGCTCCAGGCCGAATGGCAGGCCGCGTTCGACCATCAGCGGCGCCACGTCGCAGGTCAGTCGCTGGATGGTGTCGCTCAGCAGGTAGCGGATGTGGTTGCTGCCGGAGGTGGTCTGCGGCGTGCGCGCGCCGTAGTCGCACAGCGGGCGCATGCGGACGCGGATGCGCGGCGAACCGGAGATCGGCGCCACGCGCCGCGCCAGCATTTCGGGATGGTAGAGCCGGCCGGAGGCGCGGTGTCGCGGGGCGAAGTCGGTGATCTCGATCGCGCCGCCCTGGCGGTCGAACAGCCGCGTGACCAGCACCGCGGTGTTGCGCAGGTAGAACTGCTCGGCATGGTCGAAGTGCTCCAGCTCGATCGCCCAGTCGCCGCCGGGAAGGGTCGGCGAGAGCAGGCTGCAGAAGCTGGCGTCGGCATCGAACCGCGGCAGACAACACCAGACGATGCGCGCGTGGCTGTCGACCAGCGCGGCCACGCTGCCGTTGCCGATCACGCCCAGTTCAAGACTGGCGCGAGGTTTCTCGTTCGGATGGTCGGGCATGGGTGGGGGCTCCTTGCATCAGTGCGCCCAGGACGCGGGCCAGCCAGGCGATCGTGGCGACCGGATCGGGCAGGGTGAAGCGCGCGGCGCTGGGATGGCGGTCACCGACGCGGACACTGAGTCCGTGCGCGCGATTGACCGCGTCGAAGGCGTGCTCGTCGGTGAGGTCGTCGCCGAGGTAGACCGGCAGCCGGCCCTTGAACGGTTCGCCTTGCAGCAGTTCGGCGACGGCGCGGCCCTTGTCCATGCCGCCGGGCTTGAACTCCAGCACGCGGCGACCGGCCTGCAGTTCGTAGCCGGGCAGATGGGCGATCGCGCCGATGGCCGCCTCGCGCAACTGTTGCCACTCGTCCGACGACCCGCGGCAGTGCAGCGCAACCGCCTGCTGCTTGTTTTCCAGCTGCACGCCGGCAAAGCGCGCGGCCAGCGCCTGCGCCTCGTGTTGCATGCGCGCCTGTTGCAGCGGCATCACCACGTGGCGGCGCAGTTCGCCGGTAGCCGCGCGCAGCTCCACTCCGTGCAGGCCGATGGCGGCCCGGTGCGGGCGCTCGAACAGGCGGTCGATGTCGTCCAGCCGGCGCCCGCTGACCAGCGCCAGCGCGCCGCCGGTCGCCCCGTGCAGCGCGTCGAGCAGGGCGAGCAGCTCGTTGTCCACGCGCACCGCATGCGGGTCATCAGCGAAGTCGAGCAAGGTGCCGTCCACGTCCAGCAACAGCGCCCAGGCAGTGTCTGCGGTGGGCAGCGGCGGAGGGGGAAGCGGCGCGTGGGTCGTGGCGTTGGCGGGGCGTGGCGTGGACATCGGGCCGCACCGTAACAGGGTGAATGTGAAGAGCCGGCCATGCGCCGCGTGCGGCCACGGTGAACGGCGATCGGCCGACCGGGCCAGCTTGAATCGGTGCATTCCGGCCACACGTTTGCGCCGTGGCGATTGCCGCCCTACCGATGCGGGGATTCTCGACATGCGAATGGACAAACTCACCTCGCGGTTCCAGCAGGCGCTGGCCGACGCGCAGTCGCTGGCCGTGGGCCGCGACAACAACATGCTCGAACCGGCGCACGTGATGGCCGCGCTGCTCAACCAGCAGGGTGGCTCGACCGGCCCGCTGCTGACCCAGGCGCAGGTCAACGTGCCGATGCTCATGCAGCGCGTGAACGAGTTGCTCGATCGCCTGCCGCAGGTCCGCGGGCAGGAGGGCAACATCAATCTCGGCAACGACCTCAACCGCCTGCTCAACCTCACCGACAAGCTGGCGCAGCAGCGCGGCGACCAGTTCATCGCCAGCGAACTGTTCGTGCTCGCGGCGCTGGAGGACAAGGGCGAACTGGGCGCGGCACTGAAGGCTGCCGGGGCGACCCGGGCGCATCTCGAAGCGGCGATCGAGAAGCTGCGCGGCGGCGAGAAGGTGCAGAGCGAGAACGCCGAGGAACAGCGTCAGGCGCTGGACAAGTACTGCATCGATCTCACCGAGCGCGCCGAGCGCAACAAGCTCGACCCGGTGATCGGCCGCGACGAGGAAATCCGCCGCACCATCCAGGTGCTGCAGCGGCGCACCAAGAACAACCCGGTGCTGATCGGCGAGCCCGGCGTGGGCAAGACCGCGATCGTCGAAGGCCTGGCCCAGCGCATCATCAAGGACGAAGTGCCCGAGGGCCTGCGCGGTCGCCGGGTGCTGGCGCTGGACATGGGTGCGCTGATCGCCGGCGCCAAATTCCGCGGCGAGTTCGAGGAACGGCTCAAGGCCGTGCTCAACGACCTGGCCAAGCAGGAAGGCCGGGTGATCCTGTTCATCGACGAATTGCACACCATGGTCGGCGCCGGCAAGGGTGAGGGCGCGATGGATGCCGGCAACATGCTCAAGCCGGCCCTGGCGCGCGGCGAGCTGCACTGCATCGGCGCCACCACGCTGGACGAATACCGCCAGTACATCGAGAAGGACGCCGCGCTGGAGCGGCGCTTCCAGAAGGTGTTCGTGGGCGAGCCATCGGTGGAGGACACCATCGCGATCCTGCGTGGCCTGAAGGAGCGCTATGCCGTGCACCACGGCGTGGAGATCACCGACCCGGCGATCGTCGCCGCCGCGACCTTGTCGAACCGCTACATCGCCGACCGCCAGCTGCCGGACAAGGCGATCGACCTGATGGACGAGGCCGCCAGCCGCATTCGCATGGAGATCGACTCCAAGCCGGAGGAACTGGACCGGCTCGAACGTCGGCTGATCCAGCTCAAGATCCAGCGCGAGATGCTGAAGAAGGAGAAGGACAGCGAATCGAAGCAGCGCCTGGCCGACCTGGAAGCCGACATCGAGAAGCTCGAACGCGAGTTCTCCGACCTCAACGAGGTGTGGAAATCCGAGAAGGCCGCGCTGCAGGGCACGACCAAGGTCAAGGAGCAGATCGAACAGGCCAACCAGGATCTGGAAGCGGCGCGGCGCGCGCAGGATTACGCGCGGATGAGCGAGATCCAGTACGGCAAGTTGCCCGAACTGGAAAAGCAGCTTGCCGCGGCGCAGGCCGCCGAGACGCAGGATTTCAAGCTGGTGCAGACGCGCGTCACCGCCGACGAAATCGCCGAAGTGGTGTCGCGCTGGACGGGCATCCCGGTCAGCAAGATGCTGGAAGGCGAGCGCGACAAGCTGTTGAAGATGGAAGACGAGCTGCACAAGCGCGTGGTCGGCCAGGACGAGGCCGTGCACGCCGTGGCCGACGCGATCCGCCGCTCGCGAGCCGGCCTGTCCGATCCGAACCGGCCGAACGGCTCCTTCCTGTTCCTGGGCCCCACCGGCGTGGGCAAGACCGAGCTGTGCAAGGCGCTGGCCGAATTCATGTTCGACACCACCGACGCGATGGTGCGCATCGACATGAGCGAGTTCATGGAGAAACACTCCGTCTCGCGCCTGGTCGGCGCGCCCCCGGGCTACGTCGGCTACGAGGAAGGCGGCTATCTGACCGAAGCCGTGCGGCGCCGGCCGTACAGCGTGATCCTGCTCGACGAGGTGGAGAAGGCGCACCCGGACGTGTTCAACATCCTGCTGCAGGTGCTGGACGACGGCCGCCTCACCGACGGCCAGGGCCGCACCGTGGACTTCCGCAACACCGTCATCGTGATGACCTCGAACCTCGGCTCGCAGATGATCCAGGACGCGGCGGAAAGCGGCGGCGACGCGGAGGAGCAGTACACCCAGATGAAGGCCTCGGTGATGGGCGTGGTGCAGGCGCACTTCCGCCCCGAGTTCATCAACCGGCTCGACGAGATCGTGGTGTTCCGGCCGCTGGACAAGAACCAGATCCGCGCCATCGCGAAGATCCAGCTCGAATACCTGGAGAAGCGCCTGGCCGAGCGGCAGCTCAAGCTGGACGTGGGCGACGACGCGCTGACCCTGCTCGGCAACGTCGGCTTCGATCCGGTCTACGGCGCGCGGCCGCTGAAGCGGGCGATCCAGCAGCAACTGGAGAATCCGCTCGCGCGGCAGATCCTGGAGGGTCGTTTCCAGGGCGGCGACACCATCCACGTGTCGACCGCCGGCGGCCAGCTGGTGTTCCGGTAGCCGCGGGTCAACCCGGCGCGGCGGATGCTTCCGGCGCGCCGGGTTCGGTGTCGGTTCCCGTGTGGAGGCCGCAGCGCAGATCCCGCGCGTCGACCTTGCCCCAGCCGATCAACTCACCAGTGATAGGCCACCGTGCCGTAGTAGTACGCGCCGCTGAAGCCGAACGGCGACGAGCCCGAGTAGGTCAGGATGCCGCGGAAGTTGTTGGCGGCGCTGCTGCGTTCGGGGTAGGCGTTGTTGAGGTCGTTGGCGCCCACGGTGAAGGTCCAGTTGTTCCAGGCGTAGTTCGCGTTGGCATCGAGCACGAAGCGTGCGCCGTAGGTCTGGTCCGTGGCCGGGTTGTTGCCCAGCGTGGTGAACTGGCCGTAGCGGGTCAGCTGGCCGTGGAAGCTCCAGTTGCCGACGTTCCAGTCGGTGGCGAGGAACGCCTTGGTGCGCGGGGCACCCTTGGTGATGCGGCCCTGTTCGGTGCGGTCGATGATCGGCAAGGTCAGCCCGACCAGGCCCAGTTGCGGCGGGTTCGGCGCGATCGCGCGGATGTCGGTCTTGTTGTAGTTCACCCCGCCGGTGAACTTCAGCGCGGAGTGTTCCAGCTGCAGCGGCCAGGTGGCCACCAGGTCGACGCCTCGCGTGCGCGTGTCGACCGCGTTGGTGAAGAAGCGGCCGCCGCTGACGAACGGAATGCCCACGGAGGTGAGGTAATCCTGCACGGGCGTTCCGACCAGGTTGCCGCTGAGGATGATCCGGTGGTCGATGTCGATCTGGTAGAAATCCAGTGTGGTGTACAAGCCGCTGGAAGGGGTCAGCACTAAACCGAGGCTGTAGTTGCGTGATTTCTCCGGCTTCAGTGCCTGCGCACCCAGCGCCTGCGCGGCGGGGTTGCTGACCGGGAAGGTACGGATCGTGTACGGGATCAGGTTGCCGCTGCCGTCGGCGACGAAGTTGATCGCGGTGCTGGAGTAGTACTCCTGCTGCAGCGACGGCGCGCGGAAACCGTTCGACACGGTGCCGCGCAGGGCCAGCGTGTCGGTCAACGCGAAACGCCCGGACAACTTGGCCGAGGTGGTGCCGCCGAAATCGCTGTAATGCTCGCGGCGCACCGCCAGCCCGGCAGAGAGCTTGTCGGTGAGGTCGCTCTCCAGGTCCACGTAAAGCGCGCGGCTTTTGCGCGAGTGCGAGCCGGCGTCGCCGGGCTGGTAGCCGGGGAACACCTGCGCGCCGGAGCCGGCGTACGAGGCGGCGTCGCCCTGCTTGAGGGTGAACTCCTCGCGGCGGTATTCCAGGCCCCAGGCCACGGACAAGCCGTTCGGCAGCATGGCGGGCTGGAAGTCGCGGCTGAAGTCGGCGTTGTAGACATCCTGCCGGTTGGTCAGGGTGCCGATGTAGAAGCCGGTGGGCGAATCCGGGTCCAGCGAGTAGTTGTAGGTGTCGCTGGTGTGCAACTTCCAGTGGTTGCCGCCGGTGTTGGCGCTGAGGTCGTAATGCCAGCCGGCCACCGTGCCGCGCAAGCCGAGCACTTCGCTGTCGTCGCGGATCGCGCTGTTCTCGATCGGCAGATAGCCGTCCGGATAGACCGCCGCCGCGCCGGGGTAGCTGCCGGCATAGGTCGACAGCGAACGGAAGAAGCCGCCGGCGCTGACGTCGCGCTTGTTGAACAGGCTGAAGGCGTAGAGCTGCGCGTTCGGGGTGAAGTCGTACTGCAGGTTGATCGCCGCCTGCCTGGCCCGCACCAGCGGGATGCCGTAGTGGAAGGTGACTTGCCCGTAGCTGGGATCACCCGGGTAGCGCACGTCGGCACCGGCACGATTGGTCGGGTCCTGGTGGCTGGCGTTCGCGCTCAGGTGCACCCAGCCCTTGTCGCCGAGTTTGAAGCCGCCATCGGCGCCGCCCTGCCAGGTGGTGCCGTCACCCTTGCTGTACTGGCCGCCGGTGAGGCTGAGCGAGCCGTGTTGCGCGCCACCCTTGAGGATGATGTTGATCACGCCGGCGATCGCGTCCGAACCGTATTGCGCCGCGGCGCCGTCGCGCAGTACCTCGACGCGCTCGATCGCGTTGACCGGGATCGCGTTGATGTCCACCGGCGAGGAGCCGCGGCCCAGTGAGCCGTTGACGTTGACGATCGCGGTGGTGTGCTGGCGCTTGCCGTTGATCAGCACCAGCGTCTGGTCCGGCGAGAGCCCGCGCAGTTGCGCGGGCTGGATCGCGTCGGTGGCGTCAGTCACCGAGGGCTGCGGAAAGTTGAACGAGGGCAGCAGCACGCGCAGCGCGGTGGCCAGGTCGGTGGCACCGGTACCGACCAGGTCCTTCGGCGTCAGCACGTCGATCGGCGCCAGCGAGGTGGCTTCGGTGCGGTCGAACACGCGGGTGCCGGTGACCACCACCGCCTGCAATGCGGTGACATCCTTGGCGGCAGGCTTGTCCGGCGCGGCGCCGGGGTCCTGGGCGCGCGCGGGCAGGGAGAGGGCAAACGAGGACAGGACGAGGGCGATGGCGGCGGCGAGGCCGCCCCGGATCGGGAATGATTTGGCTTGCATGCGCGAACCCCGGGCAATGGCGAGCATGTAGTCGGCGGGTCCATGACTGCGACCTGGCACGCGCATTCGCTCGGGGATGTGGTGTCGTGCGTCCCTGACGGGCTCGAACTTAGGTTGCTGCAGAATGACCTGTCAAGCGCGGCGCCGTCGGCGCGGCGAAGGAACTTGCGAGGGGCTTGCGCCATCCTCCGCACGAGCGCCTCGCGAACGCATCATGGCGCCATCGGCGCCACGCAAACGGCGACATGATGCAAGCGTGGCTGCGCTCGCGCGGATCGGGCACCGGTGTGCCCGATCCGCATCCGGTGGTGCGCGGCCGGGCTTCGACATCGAGAACCCGGCGACCTCTTCAGTCGAGATCCAGCGAATCGCGGTCGCCCTGGCGACGCTTCTGTTCCTTCTGCTCGTAGCGGGCCTCGCAGCCGTCGCGCTTGACCATGGCGCAGTCGAGATAATCGGTGGCCTCGATCAGCGCGGCGCGCACCGCCTTGCTGGCCGGCGTCTTCTCCTTGTGGCCGAAGTCGCCGCCGACGCCGCGGGTGTAGCCGCTCAGGCGAATCGCCTTGTCGGTGCTGCGCCCTTCCACCGTGCGCGAGAACACGACCTCCGAGGTTTCCGCGTCGATCACGCGCAGGTCGATCGCCACATAGGCCTTGGCCTGGCCGCCGCCGACGTGGAAGCCGGCGAAGCTGAGGCCGCCGCCGGTGTTGGAGGTGTCTTCCGTGTACGAGGCGACGCTGCCGGTGATCAGGTACTGCGCACCGGTGATGTTGCCGGTGTGCGGACTGCTGCCCGGGCGCATGCGGTAGGAGCTGGCCAGATCCTGCTCGGCCAGCACGGCGTTGATCTTCTGCCGCTCGATCACCTTGAAGTCGCCGGTGGCGCTGAGTTCGTTGCTGAGCACGTCAGCCAGTTGCGAGCCGACGCCGCCGTGCCACCAGGCGACGGAGTCACTGTTGTTGGTGAAGTCGACCACCGCGACGGTCAAGGTCGGTGCTTCGCGGGCCATGGCGGCGCCACTCGCCAGCACGGCAAGCGCCAGCATGGTGCCGGTGGCAAATCGTCGTGTTCGTTTCATCGTTGTCCCCTCCGCTTGATGGAGCGCTGATAACCCCCTGATTGCCGGCCCTCGCGCCGGCAAGCCGCGGCGCCGACGGCGTGGCCGACGCCGTGGCGGCGCCCACCCGGCTGCACCGCGTGCGGCGCAGGCCATAGTGGCCGTTTTTCGGCTCCCTGTTCAAGCGTGGCGCGCCGTGGACGTGTAGGCGCCGGCCGTGAAACCCTGTCCGCGGGATTCCGCCGGCCAGGTCGTCGCCCCTCCCGCGGCCGCCGGGAACCGCCGCCGCCCGCGGATCTGGCGACCACCCGGTGGCGCCGCTACGATGACGCCCTGTGCGTGCCGGCCCCGCGGCCCGGTCGCGCCGCCCGCGTTGAAATCGGCGCCGGCCCACCCGATATTGCGACCAGTCCCGCTCCATCCTGGTCCGGAGTCCAGAAACCACCATGCCCATCTACGAATTTGAATGCAGCGGCTGCGGCCATCGTTTTGATCGCCTGCAGAAGCTGTCCGATGCCGATCCCACCGTCTGCCCCGCCTGCGCGGCAGCCAAACTGCACCGCCGGGTCAGTGCGCCGGCGTTCCGCCTGGCCGGCAGCGGCTGGTACGAGACCGATTTCAAGAAGGACGGCGAGAAGAAGAACAACCTCGCCGGCACCACGGCGGGCGAGGGCAGCAAGTCGGCCCCGGAAGGCAAGCCGGCGTCGGCGCCGGAGGCGTCCACCGCCAAGCCCGCTGCACCCGCCAAGGCGGCCGCCGCGGCGGATTGAGTCCGCCCGCGCGTCCTCCCGTTCGGCTCCAGCCGCGGCGGCCCGGCGTTTGCCGGAAGGCCGGCGATGCTAAGATTCCGGGTCTTTTCCCCCGTTCATGCCGCCAGCCGGCCCGGAGTTTCCAGCGCATGCGCACGCATTACTGCGGCCTCGTCAACGAGGCCCTGATCGACCAGACCGTCACCCTCTGCGGCTGGGTCAACACGATCCGCCTGCAGGCGCACGTGGCTTTCGTCGACCTGCGTGATCACGAGGGCGTGGCGCAGGTGGTGATCGAGCGCGACAACGTCGCGGCTTTCGCCATCGCCGGCGACATCGGCAACGAATACTGCCTGCGCGTCACCGGCACGTTGCGCCGCCGCCTGGCCGCGAACGACAAGCTCAAGACCGGCACGGTCGAGCTGCTCGCCGACACCGTGGAGGTCCTCAACGCGGCGAGGGACCTGCCGTTCGCGCTGCACGAGAATCCCAACGAGGACATGCGGATGACCTACCGCTACCTCGACCTGCGCCGCCCCGAGATGCAGGCGATGCTGCGCAAGCGCACACGGCTGGTGCAGACGCTGCGGCGCTACCTCGACGCGCGCGGTTTCCAGGACATCGAGACGCCGATCCTGACCAAGGCCACGCCCGAGGGCGCGCGCGACTACCTGGTGCCCAGCCGCGTGCATCCGGGCCAGTTCTACGCGCTGCCGCAGTCGCCGCAGCTGTTCAAGCAGATCCTGATGATGGCCGGCTTCGACCGCTACTACCAGATCGCGCGCTGCTTCCGCGACGAGGACCTGCGCGCCGATCGCCAGCCGGAGTTCACCCAGCTCGACATGGAGTTCGCCTTCGTCGAGGAGAAGGACGTGCAGGACATGGTGGAGGACCTGATCCGCCACGTGTTCCGCGAGGTGCAGGGTGTGGAGCTCGATGCGAGCTTCCCGCGCATGACCTGGGCCGAAGCCATGCGCCGCTTCGGTTCGGACAAGCCGGACCTGCGCATCGCTCTGGAACTGGTCGACGTGGCCGACGCGCTGAAGGGCGTGGAGTTCAAGGTGTTCGCCGAACCGGCCAACGATCCGGCCGGCCGCGTGGCCGCGCTGCGCGTGCCCGGCGCTGCGGCGCTGTCGCGCAAGGACATCGACGGGCTCACCGAGTACGTCGCCCGCTACGGCGCCAGGGGGCTGGCCTGGATCAAGGTCGAGGATCGTGCGAAGGGCCGCGAGGGCATCAGCTCGCCGGTGGCCAAGTTCCTCGATGACATGGCGCTCGATGCCGTGCTCGATGCGACCGGCGCGCAATCCGGCGACATCGTGTTCGTCGGTGCGGGCAAGTGGAAGACCGTCACCGACTTCATGGGCGCGCTGCGGCTCAAGGTCGGCAAGGATCGTTCCCTGGTCGAGGAGGGCTGGAAGCCGCTGTGGGTTACCGACTTCCCGATGTTCGAGTACGACGAGGGCGAGCAGCGCTACGTGGCCCTGCATCATCCGTTCACCGCGCCGAAGATCGACGACATCGCCGACCTGAAGAGCCATGCAGCCACTGCCGTCAGCCGCGGCTACGACATGGTGCTCAATGGCAACGAGATCGGCGGCGGCTCGATCCGCATCCATCGCCCGGAGATGCAGAGCGCGGTGTTCGGCCTGCTGGGCATCGGCGCCGACGAAGCGGAGGCCAAGTTCGGCTTCCTGCTCAAGGCACTGAAGTTCGGCGCGCCGCCGCACGGCGGCATCGCCTTCGGCATCGACCGCATCGCCGCGTTGATGGCCGGCACCGAGTCGATCCGCGACGTGATCGCCTTCCCCAAGACCACCAGCGCGCAGGACCTGATGACCGACGCACCGTCGCCGGTATCCGCCGCCCAGCTGAAGGAGTTGTCGGTGGCGACCGTCGAGGGCAAGCCCTGAGGCGCGAGGCGCGTACCCTTGCCGACAGCCGGTGGTGGCGAGACGCGTGATGACCGAATCCCGAAATCCCGATCCCGCGTCCCGGCTGCAGGCCCACGTGATCCTGCTGCACGGCCTGTGGATGCGCGGGTTCGCGCTGTCCATGCTGCATCACCGGTTGATGGAGGCCGGCTTTCGCGTGCACCGCTTCGATTACCTGAGCGTGGCCGCCAGCCAGCAGCACATCCTGGATCGCCTGCACCAGCGCATCGCCACGCTGGCCGGCGAGGCCGACGCGGTGCACCTGGTCGGCCACAGCCTGGGCGGGCTGCTCGCGCTGCGGGCCTGCAGCGACGGCAAGGCGCTGCCGCCGGGACGCATCGTCTGCCTCGGCTCGCCACTGCGCGGCAGTGCCGCCGCGCGCGGTTTTGCCCGCTGGGGTCGCGGCGGCGAGCTGTTGCTGGGACACAACCGCCAACTGCTGGAAGAAGGGTTCGAGCGCTGGGATGGCGAGCGCGAGGTGGGCGTGATCGCCGGCCGCGTCGCGCTGGGGCTGGGCGCCGTGCTGGGTCAGCTGGAGGGCGAGCACGACGGCACCGTGGCGGTGGCCGAGACGCGCCTGCCGGGGTTGGCCGACCATTGCGTGGTCGAATCGAGCCACACCAGTCTGCTGTTCTCGCCGGAGGTGGCGCGGCGGGTGGCCTGTTTCCTGCGCGAGGGGCGATTTGCCGCGGAGCCGGGCGCCGGCACACCTGCCGATTTCAGGTAAAATTGCCCGCTTGTCCAATCGCTTCATGCAGGAATCGCCATGGGTAGAGGCCCGTCCATCGAAGGTCGCAAGAACGCCGAGGACGCCAAGCGCGCCAAGGTGTTCACCAAGCTGATCCGCGAGATCACCGTGGCTACCCGCGCGGGCGTCGCGGACCCTGGCGGCAACCCGCGCCTGCGCGCGGCGGTGGACAAGGCGCTGTCGGCCAACATGACCAAGGACACCATCGAGCGCGCGATCAAGCGCGGCTCCGGTGCCGACGGCGGCGCCGACATGCAGGAGCTGCGCTACGAGGGCTACGGCCCGGCCGGCATCGCGCTGATCATCGACTGCTTCACCGACAACCCCACCCGCACCGTCGCCGACGTGCGTTACGCGCTGACCAAGCACGGCGGCAACCTGGGCACGTCCGGTTCGGTCGCGTTCCAGTTCACCCGCTGCGGCGAACTGGTGTTCGCCACCGACAACGACGCCAGCGCCGAGGAGTTCGTGCTCGATTCGGCGCTGGAAGCGGGCGCCGACGACGTGATCAACGAGCACGGCGAGAGCATCGTGCTGTGCGCGCCGGAGCACTTCGAGGCGGTGCAGCAGGCCCTGATCGACGCCGGCCTCAACGCCGTGCACGCCGGCGTGGTGATGCGCCCGAACAATCGCGTCGAGGTGCCGGCGGAAGCGCTGGAGCCACTGCTCGACCTGCTCGAGAAGCTCGATGCGCTGGACGACGTGAGCGAGGTCTCGCACAACGCCCTGCTGCCCGCCGGGACGGCCGAATAAGTCGGAGGCCTCGCGCCTTCGCATCGCATCGTGATGATCCGCATCATCGGCATCGATCCCGGCAGCCAGCGCACCGGCGTGGGCATCATCGACGTGGACGAGGCGGGCCGGCTCGCCCATGTCTTCCATGGCGCGCTGGCGGTGGCCGGCGAGGCCAGCTTCCCGCTGCGCCTGAAACGCATCTTTGACGAACTGTGTGACATCATCGCCGCCCATCACCCGGTCGAGTGCGGCATCGAGCGCGTGTTCATGGCGCGCAATGCGGATTCCGCGCTGAAACTGGGGCAGGCACGCGGCGCCGCGATCTGCGCGGTGGTCAGTCGGGGGATCGTGGTGCACGAATACGCGGCAACCGAGGTCAAGCAGTCCGTGGTCGGCAGTGGCCGCGCCGACAAGGCGCAGGTGCAGCACATGATCGGCGTGCTGCTCGGCCTCAAGGGCCCGCTGCAGGCCGACGCCGCCGATGCATTGGCCATCGCGGTGGCGCATGCGCACACCCGCGCCAGCCTGGCCCGCGTCGGCATCCCGCGCACGGCGTGGAGGCGGCGCCGGTGATCGGCCGACTGCGTGGCACCCTGGTTTCCCGCCAGCCGCCCTCGCTGCTGGTGGAGGTGGCCGGCGTCGGCTACGAGGTCGAGGCGCCGATGTCCACGATCTACGACCTGCCCGCCACCGGCACCGAAGTGACCTTGCTGATCCATCACGCGGTGAAGGAGGACAGCGTCGCGCTGTACGGTTTCCTGCGCGAGAACGAGCGCACGCTGTTCCGCAGCCTGCTCAAGGTCAGCGGCATCGGCGCGAAGATCGCGCTGGCGGTGCTGTCGGGGGTTTCCACCGATCACTTCGCCCGGCTGGTGCATGCCGGCGACGTGGTGGCGCTGACCAAGATCCCCGGCATCGGCAAGAAGACCGCCGAGCGCATCGTGGTGGAGCTGCGCGACCGCGTCGACGGCTTGTCCACTCCCGGCGGCGTATCCCTGCCCGGTGCCGCCGCGGTGCTGGACGCGGCGGGCGAGGCCACGGTGGCGCTGCAGCAGCTCGGCTACAAGCCGGCCGAGGTGAGCCGGCTGGTACAGAAGGTCGCCGCCGACGGCGACAGCGCCGAGGCCATCATCCGCAAGGCCTTGCGCGCTGCGTTGGGCAACTAGGCCGTCAGGATTTTCATGAGCGAACAAGTGCACGACCAGGCGCCCGCTTCCAGCGGCACCGACAACGGCCACGGCGCCAAGTCGGCCTTGATCCTCGGGGCGCTGGGCGTGGTGTTCGGCGACATCGGCACCAGCCCGCTGTACACGATGCACGAGACCTTCCTGCCCGACCACGGCCTGCACCCGCACCCGAGCACGGTGCTGGGCATCCTGTCGCTGGTCACCTGGTCGTTGATCATGGTGGTGGCGGTGAAGTACGTCAGCCTGGTGATGCGCGCCGACAACAAGGGCGAGGGCGGCATCATGGCGTTGATGACCCTGGCCCAGCGCGCGGCCGGCAAGTCGGTGCGTGCACGGCGGGCGATCATGCTGATGGCCTTGCTCGGCGCCGCGCTGTTCTTCGGCGATGGCGTGATTACGCCGTCGATCTCGGTGCTCTCGGCGGTCGAGGGCCTGCAGGTGGCCGCGCCGGCGCTGTCGCACTACGTGGTGCCGATCACGGTGGCGATCCTGCTCGGCCTGTTCTGGCTGCAGCGCCACGGCACCGCCCGCATCGGGGTGCTGTTCGGGCCGATCATGGTGTTGTGGTTCCTGGCGCTGGCGGTGATCGGCGTGCACAACATCATCAAGGCGCCGGGCGTGCTGTGGGCGCTCAATCCGTATCATGCGGTGCAGTTCTTCATGAGCCATGGGGCGGCGTCGTTCCTGGCGCTGGGTTCGGTGGTGCTGTGCGTGACCGGCGCCGAGGCGCTGTATACCGACATGGGCCACTTCGGTCGCTACCCGATCCGCGCGGCGTGGTTCGGTTTCGTGATGCCGGCGCTGCTGCTGAACTACTACGGGCAGGGTGGCTTGCTGCTCAACCACCCCGAGGCGATCGCCAACCCGTTCTACCATTCGGTGCCGGGCTGGGCGTTGTACCCGATGATCGGGCTGGCCACGCTGGCTACCGTGATCGCCTCGCAGGCGGTGATCTCCGGCGCGTTCACCGTGTGCCGGCAGGCGATCCAGCTCGGCTTCCTGCCACGCATGCAGGTGGTGCACACCTCGCGCGAGGCGATCGGGCAGATCTTCCTGCCGTGGGTCAACCGCGGCCTGATGGTGGCGGTGATCGCCACCGTGATCGGTTTCGGCTCCTCCAACGCCCTGGCTGGCGCCTACGGCATCGCGGTGACCGGCACCATGGCGATCGACACCGTGCTGACCATGATCGTGGCGCGCCGCATGTGGCACTGGAGCCGCACTGTGGTGATCCTCACCGGCCTGCTGCTGCTGGTGATCGACCTGAGCTACTTCGGCGCCAACACGCTGAAGATTCCCGACGGCGGCTGGTTCCCGCTGGTGCTCGGCGTGCTGTTGTTCACCGTGATGACCACCTGGCGCCGCGGCCGCGAGCTGGTGGTGCGCGAGATCAAGCAGGGCGGCTTGGCGCTGGCGCCGTTCATCGAGAACATGACCGAGCATCCGCCGATGCGGGTGCCGGGCACGGCGGTGTTCCTGACCGCCAACCAGGAGGCCGTGCCGCATGCGCTGCTGCACAACCTGAAGCACAACAAGGTGCTGCATGAGCGCAACGTGCTGCTCACCGTGGCAATCCTGGAGACGCCGGTGGCCGATGCCGAGGAGCGCATCCACATCAGCCGGCTGAGCGACGATTTCTACAGCCTGGAGTTGCGCTTCGGTTTCGCCGAGGACCCCAACATCCCGCTGGCACTGTCGCGCTGCACCCGCGAAGGGCTCGGTTTCGACATGATGGATACCACCTTCTTCCTGTCGCGCGAGAGCATCGTTTCCAGCGAGCGGCGCCCGGGCATGGCGCCCTGGCGCGACAAGCTGTTCGCCTTCATGGCGCGCAATGCGCTGCCCGCCACCGCCTTCTTCCAGATCCCCGGCAACCGGCTGATCGAGCTGGGCGCTCAGGTGGAAATCTGAAGCTGCAGGACAGCGCCCTGTGTGCGCGAAGCTTTTGCGCGCCGTGAAGACGGGCATCGGGCACAAGGTGCGCTCCTACATACCCGGTGTGAGCCTGCCATAATCCCCGCATGACCGAAGCGCGCATCATCACCGCCGCCGCCCAGCTCGACGACGAAGCGCTGGAGGCGACCATCCGCCCCAGGCGGCTGGCCGAATACCTGGGCCAGCAGGCGGTGCGCGAGCAGCTCTCGATCTACATCGAGGCGGCGAAGAAGCGCGGCGGCGCGCTGGACCACGTGCTGGTGTTCGGTCCGCCGGGCCTGGGCAAGACCACGCTCAGCCACGTGATCGCCAACGAGCTGGGCGTGAACCTGCGCTCCACCTCCGGCCCGGTGCTGGAACGCGCCGGCGACCTCGCCGCGCTGCTGACCAACCTGGAGGCGAACGACGTGCTGTTCGTCGACGAGATCCACCGCCTGTCGCCGGTGGTCGAGGAGGTGCTCTATCCGGCGATGGAGGATTTCCAGATCGACATCATGATCGGCGAAGGCCCCGCCGCGCGCTCGATCAAGCTCGACCTGCCGCCGTTCACCCTGATCGGCGCCACCACCCGCGCCGGCATGCTCACCGCCCCGCTGCGCGATCGCTTCGGCATCGTGCAGCGGCTGGAGTTCTACACCACCGACGAGCTCACCGCGATCGTGCGGCGGGCGGCGAGGATTCTCGGCATCGTGTGCGCGGCGGACGGCGCGCAGGAGATCGCCCGCCGGTCGCGCGGCACGCCGCGCATCGCCAACCGCCTGCTGCGTCGGGTGCGCGACTACGCCGAGGTGCGCGCCGGTGGCGAGATCACCCTGGCAGCGGCGCAGGCGGCGCTGGACATGCTGAAAATCGATCCGCAGGGTTTCGACGAACTGGACCGACGCCTGCTTGCCCTGATCATCGAGAACTTCGACGGCGGCCCGGTCGGGGTGGAATCGCTGGCCGCCGCCCTGAGCGAGGACCGCGGCACGCTGGAAGACGTGGTCGAGCCGTACCTGATCCAGCAAGGCTACCTGGTACGCACCGCCCGCGGCCGCATGGTCAGCGCCCGGGGCTGGCGCCATCTTGGGCTGACCCCGCCGCCGCGGCAGGCGCAGGCGGCCGACCTGTTCGACGGCGGGACCGACGATGCCTGAGCTTGCCGCGGAGCCCCCCTTCAGCTGGAAGGTGCGCGTCTATTGGGAAGACACCGACGCCGGCGGCGTGGTCTACCACGCCGGCTACCTGCGTTTCATGGAACGCGCCCGCAGCGAGTGGATGCGCGCGCTGGGCGTGGACCAGATGGCCTACAAGCAGGCCACCGGGCTGGCCTTCATGGTGCGCGACATGCACATCGACTTCCTGCGTCCCGCCCTGCTGGATGATGAACTGTCGGTAACGGTGGAAGTCAAAGAACGCCGCGCTGCCAGTATCCTGTTCGCCCAGACGATCATGAAGGCGGACGGCAACTGCCTGGTTCGCGCCAGCGTGCGCGTGGCGTGCGTGGAGCTGGAACGCATGCGGCCGGCGGCGATACCGCCGGATCTGATCCCGCAACCCGAAGCCTGACACCCGTCCCTCGTCGAAATCCGCGGAGTACCTGCAAGCCATGAATGGTGGACTGAACATTTTCACGCTGGTGGCCGATTCGAGCCTGCCGGTGCAACTGGTGCTGCTTATCCTGCTGGTGTTCTCGTTCCTGTCGTGGGTGATCATCATCCGCAAGTACACCCAGACCAAGGCAGCGCTGGAAGACGCCGAGGCGTTCGAGGAGCGCTTCTGGTCCGGCGGCGACCTGGCCCAGCTGTTCCGCGAGGTCAGCAATCGCGGCGACAGCGGCGGCATCGAGAACATCTTCGAATCGGGCTTCCGCGAGTTCGCCCGCCAGCGCCAGCGCAAGACGCACGACGCGCGCGCGGCGATCGAGGGTTCCGAGCGCGCGATGCAGGTGGCCGGCACCCGCGAGATCGGCCTGCTCGAGCGCAACCTGGAGTTTCTCGCCAACGTCGGCTCGATCAGCCCGTACGTGGGCCTGTTCGGAACCGTGTGGGGCATCATGGGCGCGTTTCAGGGCCTGGGCGACATGAAGGACGTGACCATCGCCGTGGTCGCGCCGCACATCTCCGAGGCGCTGATCGCCACCGCCATGGGCCTGTTCGCCGCGATTCCGGCGCAGTGGGCGTACAACCGCTACGCCACCAAGGTCGAGCGCATCGCGTCGCGCTACGACGTGTTCCAGGAGGAGTTCTCCTCCGTGCTGCAGCGGCAGATCCAGACCGACGACGCAGCCTGAGCGGAGAGCGATCATGCGAACCTCCGGGCGCCACAAGCGCTACAAGCTGAAATCCGAGATCAACGTCGTGCCCTACATCGACGTGATGCTGGTGCTGCTGATCATCTTCATGGTCACCACGCCGATGCTCAACAACAGCGTCGACGTCCAGCTGCCGCAGTCCGATGCCAAGTCGCTGCAGCAGAAGAAGGACCCGGTGCTGGTGTCGGTGCTGCAGGACGGCCAGCTCTACCTCACCCTGAGCGGGGCGAAGAAGGAGCTGGTGGACGAGGACACGCTCAAGCTCAAGGTCGGCGCCTTCGTGCGTGAAAATCCGCAGGTGAACGTGCTGGTCGGCGGCGACGAGCGCGGGAGCTATGGCGGCGTGTTCAAGGTGCTGGCCGACCTGCAGGCCGCCGGCGTGGCCAAGGTCGGCCTGATGGGCCAGCCGGGCCCCGCGAACGAGCCAGGCAAGGGCGCGTCCGATGGACGAAAGTAGGGCGACGCCGAAGGCGGTCGTGCTGTCCGCCGTATTGCATATCGGCATCGTGGGGTTCCTGTTCCTCGCCGTGCTGCCGTGCGCGTCGTACGAGAGCTTCTTCAACGCGCTGCACCTGCCGTCGTGGATGAACCCGATCACCTGCTCGGCACCGCTGAAGCTGCAGGGTCCGATCATCGAGGCCACCCTGATCGGCCCCACCGGCAGCCCGCCGCCGAAGGCGGTCAAGGTCAAGCCGGTGCCGAACACGGTCCCGCCGCCGCCCACCGTGACCCCGCCCAAGCCGACGCCGGAGAAGCCGGCGGTCAGCCAGTTGCCGCCGCCGCCGAAGCATCCGGACACGGTCGACCAGGAGCGCGTGGTCGAGGATGCAGCACTGAAGGCCGAAGAGGCCAAGAAAGTGCAGGAGGAGAAGGAGCGCCAGCGCCAGGCCGAACTGGACGCCCAAGCGGCCAAAAAGAAGGAGGAGGAGCGCAAGAAGCTCGACGCGATCTTCGCCAAGATGGCGGCCGCTTCCGCGCAGACCCGGCAGCTGGACAACAAGGCCAAGCAGGCCCAGCAGCAGCTGGCCGACCTGAAAAACGCCCAGGACAACGCCCGTCCCGACCTGCCGGCCACCGACCAGCTGCAGAGCGGCAACAACAATCCGGACAGCGATCTGAGCAGCGAGTACGCAGCGGCCATTCAGAATGCGGTCACACCGAACTGGCTGCGTCCGGATAACATGCCTGAGGCTCCCTGCGATGTTCACATCGTGCAATCACCCGGTGGTGACGTCCTGAGCGCCACAGTCGACTCCAGCTGCCCGTACGACGAGGCCGGAAGGCGCTCGGTGGAAAACGCCGTGCTGCGCACCAAGACCTTGCCGTACAAGGGTTTCGAAAAAGTGTTCCGGCGCAATCTCACCTTCACCTTCAGGCCGCAATGACCAAGCCCACGCGAAAGTTCAGCCTAGGCATCGCCCTACTCATGGTGGCCGCGGCCGCGCTGTTTGCCGGCCCGGTGGTGGCCCAGTCGCCGCTGACGGTGGACATCATCGGCGGCGTCAAGACCGCCACGCCGATCGTGGTGGTGCCGTTCGCCCAGCAGGGCGGTGCGCCGCTGTCGACCGACGTGGCCGACGTGATGCGCAGCGATTTCAACCGCTCCGGCAAGTTCCGCTCGCTGGCCAGGAGCGACATCGTGGAGACGCCGGCGCAGGGTTCGGAGATCAAGTTCGCCACCTGGCGGCTGCTCAAGCAGGATTACATCGTGGTGGGGCGTATCGCGGATGCCGGCAACGGCACGCTCACCGTCACCTACGAGCTGTGGGACGTCAACAAGCAGCAGGAACTGCTCGGCGGCACCTTCACCACTCCGGCCGGCGACCTGCGCGGCGTGGCGCACCGGATGGCCGACAAGGTCTACGAGAAGATCACCGGCGTGCGCGGCGCGTTCTGGACGCGCATCGCCTACGTCACCTCGGTGGGGCTGGGCAACAGCACGACCTATTCGCTGATCGTCGCCGATTCGGATGGCTACAACCCGCAGGTGGCGGTGCGCTCGCGCGAGTCGCTGCTGTCGCCGGCGTGGTCGCCGGACGGCTCCAGCATCGCCTATGTCTCGTTCGAGGACGGCAACTCCTCGATCCGCATCCAGAACATCCTCACCGGCGCGCGCCAGCTGGTATCGGCCCGCAAGGGCATCAACGGCGCGCCGTCGTGGTCGCCGGACGGGAAGAAGCTGGCGGTGTCGCTGTCCTATGTCGGCAACCCGGAGATCTTCGTGATCGACCTGGCCAGCCGCCAGGCCACCCGGTTGACCAACAGCCTGTCGATCGACACCGAGCCGGTCTGGGCGCCGGACGGCCAGAGTATCTACTTCACCTCCGACCGGTCCGGCCGGCCGCAGATCTACCAGGTCCCGGTCGCCGGGGGCACGCCGCAGCGGATCACCTTCCAGGGGCAGTACAACGCCAAGGCCTCGGTGAGCTACGACGGCAAGCAGATCGCGATGGTGCAGGGCGGCGGGAACGTGTATCGTATTGTCATTCAGGATCAGAGTCTGGGCGGGCAGCAGCGGTTCATTTCGCCGGGCCCGCTGGACGACTCGGTCAGCTTCGCACCCAATGCCAGCATGCTGCTGTATTCAGCCACCGAAGGTAGTCGTGGAGTCCTGTATTCCGTGTCCAGCGACGGCATGGTGCGTGATCGCCTGCGCCTCGCCGAGGGCAACGTGCAGGAACCCGCCTGGGGGCCTTATCGGGAACCTTGAATTTTCATGTCGCCGTGCGGTCAGCCGCACGGCGGCATGATGCCCATGGAACGGGCCCGGACGGCGCCATCGGCGCGTTTCGGTTTCGGGTGGGACGCAGTTGCGGACCCGCCGGGCAGAGCGGCATGCAGCGTCACGCATCGTCGATCTTTCGCATGTGAAAATAACAGCCGGTCAACCGGCGGCCAGCGTTTGTAACCTCCTCGTCATCTGTTTGTCGGAACTCAACTCGTTATAAGGAACGTCACCATGAACAAAACCGTTCGCATTGCCCTGGTTGCCTTGCTCTGCGTGGGTGCAGCAGCGTGCAGCAAGAAGCAGGAAGTCAAGCCGCAGCCGCCGGTCGAGCAGACCGCACCGGCGCCGACCGCGCCCGCGTCCGATGGCAAGTACACCCCCGCCGACCTCGATACCGATGCCTGCCTGCGTCAGCGCGTCGTGTACTTCGACTTCGACAAGTCCGAGATCAAGCCGGAGTTCCAGCAGATCATGGCGTGCCACGCCAAGTACCTGCAGGATCGCCCGAGCGCCCAGCTGCGTCTGGAAGGCAACACCGACGAGCGCGGCACCCGCGAGTACAACCTGGGCCTCGGCGAGCGTCGCGCCAATGCCGTTGACAGCGCGCTGCAGGCCAACGGTGCCTCGGCCAGCCAGATGACGGTCATCAGCTACGGCAAGGAAAAGCCGGTCTGCCGCGAGCACAATGAAGACTGCTGGAGCAAGAACCGCCGCGTCGAGATCGTCTACACGGCGCAGTAATGATGAAGCGACTGGCTAAGGGTTTTTCGGCCAGGATCAGCATGGCGGGCGCCTTGGCGTCCGCCATGCTGTTCGCGTTCCCGGTACTGGCCCAGGACGCCCGGCTCAGCCTGGCGGATCGTGTCAGCCGGCTGGAGCAGCAGACGCAGAATCGCGACCAGAGCGGCACCGGCCTGGTCAACCAGATCCAGCAACTGAGCTCGCAGGTACGCCAGATGCAAGGTCAGATCGAGGAGCTGCAGCATCAGTTGCAGGTGCTCGAGGACAAGAACAAGGCCCAGTACGGCGACCTCGACGCGCGCCTGGCGCGCCTCGAAGGCGGCGGTGCGGGCAATCCGCCGGCGCCATCCGGCACCCCGGCAGCGGCAGCGGCGACGACAGCGGCGACTTCCGCCAGCGCGTCGAGCGCGCCAGCGCCGGCGTCGAGCAGCGCTGCCACGGCCGATCCGGCCGCGGCACAGGCAGCTTACGACACGGCATTCCAGTCGATCCGCGGTGGCAATTACGCGGCGGCCTCGCGGCAGTTCCGTGCCTTCATCCAGCAGTATCCGAACCATGCGCTGGTACCCAATGCCTGGTACTGGCTGGGGCAATCGTATTTCGTCACCACCAACTATGGCGTGGCGCTGGATGCGTTCAAGCAACTGGTCGGGCAGTTCCCGCAGAGCGACAAGACCCCCGACGCGCTGCTCAAGATCGGCTATTGCCAGATCGAGTTGAAGCAGGTCGACGCGGCCAAGGCCACGCTGAAGCAGGTCATTGCCAAGTATCCCGGATCGGACTCGGCGAGCCTGGCGCAGGAGCGCCTGCAGCGCCTGCAAGTCCAAGCCGGCGGTTGAGGCGGCGGTGAGTGGTGACGATACGCGCGTGGCCTCCGCCACGCCTGCGACGGCAGTTGCCGAGCGCCTGCGCATCACCGAGATCTTCCACTCGATCCAGGGCGAAGCCGACGCCATCGGCTGGCGCACCGTGTTCGTGCGCCTCACCGGTTGCCCGCTGCGCTGCGTGTGGTGCGACACCGAGTATTCGTTCCACGGCGGCGACTGGCACGCGATCGACGACATCATGGTCGAGGTCGCGCGGCACGGCGCGAAGCATGTCTGCGTCACCGGCGGCGAGCCGCTGGCGCAGAAGCGCTGCCTGATCCTGCTGCGCAAGCTGTGCGACGCCGGCTATGAGGTGTCGCTGGAGACCTCCGGCGCGCTGGACGTGTCCGCCGTGGATGCGCGCGTGCACAAGGTGATGGACCTGAAGGCGCCCGATTCCGGCGAGAGCGGCCGCAACCTGTGGTCCAACCTGGATCATCTGCTGCCGCACGACCAGATCAAGATCGTGCTCGCCAGCCGCGATGACTACGAGTGGGCGCGCGCCATGCTGACCGAGCACGCCCTGACCGGTCGCTGCATGGTGCTGTTCTCCCCGGTGCACGGCGCGGTCGAACCGCGCGAACTGGCCGAGTGGATCCTCGCCGACAAGCTCGACGTGCGGTTCCAGCTGCAGCTGCACAAGCTGCTGTGGAACGACGCGAAAGGCAAGTAGAGGAAGCGAGAAGTGAGAGAACAGCGGCGAGCAACGCCTTTTCCCACTTCTCACTCCTCTTCACTCGCTTCTCGCCGTTTTTCTTTTTCCATGGATGCAAACCATGCCTGACCCACAATCCCGCAAGGCCGTCGTACTCGTTTCCGGCGGCATGGATTCGGCCGTCACCATCGCGATCGCCCGCGAGCAGGGCTACCAGGTGCACGCGTTGAGCGTGGCCTATGGCCAGCGCCACCGTTCCGAGCTGGCGGCATCCGATCGGGTGGCGAGCATGCTCGGTGCGGTCGAGCACAAGACCGTGGCGGTCGACCTGCGCAGCATCGGCGGGTCGGCCCTCACCGCCGACATCGAGGTGCCGCTGGATGCGGGCGACAGCAGCGAGATCCCGGTGACCTACGTGCCGGCACGCAACACGATCATGCTGTCGATCGCGCTGGGCTGGGCCGAGGTGCTCGGCTCCAGCGACATCTGGTGTGGCGTCAACGCGGTCGACTACTCGGGCTATCCAGATTGCCGGCCTGCCTTCGTCGCGGCGTTCGAAGCGCTGGCCAACGTGGCCACGAAGGCCGGGGTCGAGGGGGCGGGTATCCGCGTGCACGCGCCGCTGATGCACATGAGCAAGGCCGACATCGCGCGCGAAGGTCGTCGCCTCGGCGTCGACTTTTCGGCTACGGTCAGCTGCTACCGCGCCGATGACGAAGGTCGCGCCTGCGGCCACTGCGACGCCTGCCGGCTGCGTGCGCAGGGCTTCCGCGAGGCGGGCATGGCCGATCCCACGCGCTACGCCTGAGCGCGCGTTTGCTTGTGCCATCATGGAGCACACCGTAAAATCGAAGGCTTGCCCGGCCACGGCCGGGCGCTTGCACGGGTCGTTAGCTCAGTTGGTAGAGCAGTAGACTTTTAATCTATTGGTCCCGGGTTCGAATCCCGGACGACCCACCAACTCCCCACGCGCCGCCGTTCGCGAATCCAGGCGGCGTCACGCCCCGTCACGGGCGGCCAGCGCGGCCAGCATCGCACTGCGCAAGCGCTGCGGCGAGACCGGTTTGTACAGCACCGTCAGCTTGTCGGCGAGCACCTCCTGCAGGCGCTCGGCGCGCGTCTCGCCGGTCACCAGCAGACGCGCGAAGCGCGCTTCGCCGTCGCGCTGGTAGAGGCGGTCGAGTTCCGCGAACAGGTCGATGCCGCGCTCGCCCGAGCGCAGGTGCAGGTCGCAGATCACGATGTCGACCGGCGCCGGCCAGTTCTCGATCGCCTCCTGCGCCTGCTGATGGTCTTCGGCCACCGCCACGTCGCAGCCCCAGCTGCGCAGCAGGAAGCGGATGCCGGAGAGGATCGCCGGATCGTCGTCGAGCACCAGCACCCGGCGGCCAGCCAGGTCGCCGGCGGGCTCTTCCTCCGCCTCCGTCGGCGGCGGCAACATCTGCGCGCTGGCCAGCGGCAGCTCGAAGTGGAACATGCTGCCGCGGCCGGGGCGCGAGTCCACCCCGACCACGGTGTCGAGCAGTTGCGCCAGGCGCTGTACCGTGGCCAGGCCCAGGCCGAGGCCCGACTGGGAGCCGTCGGCGAGCCCGGGGTCGCTGTGGTCGTCGATGCGGTAGAACTCGTCGAACACGTGCGCCAGGTGTTCGGCGGCGATGCCGCTGCCGGTATCCCACACCTCGATGCGCAGGCGGTCGCCGCCGCAGCGGCGCGCACCGATCAGGGCGCCGCCGCGGTGGGTGAAGCGCAAGGCGTTGCTGACCAGGTTGTTGAGCATGCGCGTGAGCATCGTGCGGTCGCTGCGTACCCAGTCGCGCACGGGGTGGAGGCGCAGCACCAGCCCGCGTTGCTCGGCCACCATGCTGAAGGTGCGGCTGACCGCGGCGAACACCTGGTTGAGCGGAAATTCGCTGATCTCGACCTGCACCGCGCCGGCTTCCAGCCGCGACAGGTCCAGCAGCTCGCCGAACAGATGGTCGAGCGAGTGCACGCATTCCTGGATGTGTGCGATGCGGTCCAGCCGCTGCGGGTCGTGTTCGTCGAGCGCCAGCGCGGCCGAGAACAGGGTCAGCGCGTACAGCGGCTGGCGCAGGTCGTGCGCGGCGGCGGCGAGGAAACGCGAACGGGCCTCGCTGGCCGCTTCCAGCGCGGCATTCTTGTGTTCCAGTTCGAGCGTGGCCTCCTCGATGCGCTCGCGCAGGCCGCGGCGACTCTCGAACAGCGCGGCGGCAGCGTGGTTGAAGCCCCGCTGCAGCTCGCCGATCTCGGTGTGATCGGTCACCGGCACGCTGGCGGGCTGGTCGTCCCGACCCAGTTGCCCCACCGCGCCGGCCAGGCGCCGCAGCGGTGCGCTGATCCAGCGCGCCGCCTGCCAGCCGATCACGCCGGCCACCAGCAGGCTCAGCAGCAGCGCGATCAAGGCGTGGCGCAGCGTGGCCCGTTGCGCGGCGACGGCGTCGCGCAGGCTCACGTTGACCAGTACCGAGCCCAGCACCTGGGGCGTCGCCTGCGCGGTGTCGACGACCTCGCGCACCACGCTGGTGACGTCGTGGCCGTCGTCGGCGGCGCGATGATCGGCCAGGATCTGGCCGTCCGCGGTGCGGATCTGCACGCGTGTCACATGGGGCAGTTCACCGATCGAATCGGCGATGCGCAGCAGTTCGCGCAGCCGCATCGTCCGCAGAGGCTGCACGCACACCGACGCGGTCTGGGTGGCGATGGCGTTGGCGTTGCCGCGCGCCATCTGATGCAGGGTGTCCAGTTGCCGCTGGGTGAGCAGGGTCACCAGCAATGCAGCCGTGATCAGGGTGGGCACCAGCGCCACGAAGGCCATGCGCTGGACCAGCGACGTGTGGTGCCACAACCTTGCCAGCCACGAGTTGCCCGCCAGATCCATCGTCTGCCCGCCCCGTCGGAACACCCCGCCGATACCCCGGTACCGCCGCGGGATGCGTCGTGCACGCCGGGCGCCGTTGCCGGGAATGTAGCGCAACCCCGCGCAAAGGGAAGCGCCGGCGCGCGCTTACTCCCCCGTGCGGCGACGCCGGCGGCGGGCCAGCCGCTCGAACAGCAGCGGCAGCAGGGCGAGCAGGGCGATCGCGCCCAGCGGCAGCAGGACTTCGCGGTGCATGAACAGGCCCAGGCCGATGCGGTCGCTCTCGCTCATCGCGTCGGCCAGGCCGGCGCCAACCGACGTCTCGAACACCAGCGACACCGTGCCGCCCAGCCAGCTGGCGCCGAGGAACAGCCACAGCGGACAGCGCAGCCAGGCCAGTGCCACGGTGACCGCGCCGAACGGCAGTACCGGCACGAAGCGCAGGAACAGGGTGTAGCTGACCGGATGGCGTTCGAAGCCGTGGTGCAGCCGCGCGACCAGCGGCGGCGGCTGCGCGCTGCCCGGGCCGAACGCCTGGCGGCTGGCGAGATACAGGATCAGCGCGCCAAGGGTGAGCCCGAGCGACGAGGTCAGTGTCGCGTCGACCACGCCGAAGGCGAAGCCGCCGGCCAGGATGATCACGATGGTGCCGGGGATGCCGGTAGCCACGCCGAGGGTCAGCAGGCCGACGTAGGCCAGCCGGGCCAGCCACGGGTGTTGCTCGATCAGGGCGTGCAGCTCGGCCTGGTGGGCCAGCAACTGGCGCGGGGTCAGCGCGTGCAGCGAGCCCGAGGCGAACAGCAGCACGCCTGCCAACAACAGCAGGGCCAGCGGCAGCGCGGCGCGCCAGCGGCTCAATACGGCGTGCCGGTGGCGCCGTAGCTGGCGAGCACGTCACGGGCCTGGTCGCGCAGGATGTCGCGGCGCACGGCGATATGGCGGCGGGCCAGTTCGCCGATCCAGTCCGCCGGCAGCGGGCCTTCGTCGAACTGGGTGAGCTCCTCCACGTCTTCCGCGCGTGCGCCGATCAGCAACTCGTCGATGCCTGCCCACACGCTGGCGCCGTAGCACTGGCAGCACGGCTGCGAGCTGGTGGCCAGCGCGTATTGGCTGCCGTCCTCGTTGAGGCGGTGCCGGCTGAGCCGCTGCTGGGCGATCATGATCGCCATCATCTCGGCGTGGGCGACCGAGCAGCCTTGCGGCACCACGCGGTTGACGCCGACGGCGACCAGCCGCCCGCTGTGGTTGTTGAACACGGCCGCGCCGAACGGCCCGCCGCCGCCGCGCTCCACGTTCTGCCGGGACAGCTCGATCGCCAGCCCCACGCGCTCCTCGTCGCTGTGGTAGCGCTTGTTGGTATCGGCCACGTCGCCGATCCAGGGCGGCAGGGTCAGGTGGATCTGCAGCGGCAGCATCGCGGTCTTCCTACTGGCCGGCCGCGCGCGCCCAGACGTCGCGCAGGGTCACGGTGCGGTTGAACACCGGCGCGTCGGCGCGGTGGTCGTGGCGATCGGCGACGAAGTAGCCCAGCCGCTCGAACTGGAAACGTTGCTCGGGGTCGACGTTCGCGGCGGCCGGCTCCAGCCAGCCGCTGACCACGCGCTTGGCCTCGGGGTTGATGTGCTCCAGCCAGCTCTTGCCATCGTCCTCGCCATCGGGCGCGGGCACGCTGAACAGGCGGTCGTACAGGCGCACCTCGGCGGCCACCGCGTGCTTCGCACTGACCCAGTGGATCGTGCCCTTCACCTTGCGGTCCGCGCCGGGCAGGCCGTGGCGCGTGTCCGGATCGAGCGTGCCGTGCAGTTCGGTCACGTTGCCCGCGGCATCCTTGACGACTTCGGTGCACTTGACGATGCCGACGCCGCGCAGGCGCACCTCGCCGTCCGGCTTCAGCCGGTGGAAGCCCTTCGGCGGCACCTCGGCGAAATCGTCGCGCTCGATCCATACCTCACGGGCAAACGGCACCTGACGGGTGCCGAAGCTTTCGTCCTTGGGATGGTTGGGGAAGGTCAGGGTTTCCTCATGGCCCGCGGGCAGGTTGGTCAGCACCAGCTTGAGCGGGTCGAGCACCGCCATGCGCCGCGCGGCCGTGGCGTCCAGGTCCTCGCGGATGCAACCTTCCAGCACGGCGTAGTCGATCACGCTGTTCTGCTTGGAGACGCCCACGCGCTCGACCAGCAGGCGCAGCCCGGCCGGGGTGAAGCCGCGCCGGCGCAGGCCGCGCAAGGTGTTCATGCGCGGGTCGTCCCAGCCGTCGACGAAGTTCTCGCTGACCAGCTGCGCCAGCTTGCGCTTGCTGGTGATGCAGTAGCTGAGGTTGAGCCGGGAAAACTCGATCTGCCGCGGCTTGGCCGGCTTCGCCTCCAGCCCGGCCTCGACCACCGACTGCCACAGCGACGGGTTCGCGGGCAGGTCGACGTTGTCCACGCACCAGTCGTACAGCGGCCGGTGATCCTCGAACTCCAGCGTGCACAGCGAGTGGGTGATGCCTTCCATCGCGTCGGAGAGCGCGTGCGCGTAGTCGTACATCGGGTAGATCGGCCAGGCGTCGCCGGTGTTCTGGTGGGCGATCTTGCGGATGCGGTAAAGCGCGGGATCGCGCAGGTTGATGTTGCCGGCGGCCATGTCGATCTTCGCGCGCAGGGTCTTGCTGCCGTCGGCGAATTCGCCGGCGCGCATGCGCTTGAACAGGTCGAGATTCTCTTCGATCGATCGCGTGCGATACGGCGAGTCGCGGCCCGGCTCGGTCAGCGTGCCGCGATAGGCACGCACCTGCTCGGCGTCGAGGTCGTCGACGTAGGCCTTGCCGTCCTCGATCAGCTTGAGCGCGCCGCGATAGAACACGTCGAAGTAGTCCGACGCGTGGCGCAGCTCGCGCCACCGGAAGCCGAGCCAGCGCACGTCCTCCTTGATGCCTTCGACGAACTCGGGGTCTTCCCTGCCGGGGTTGGTGTCGTCCAGGCGCAGGTTGCACCAGCCGTCGAACTCGCGGGCGATACCGAAGGAGAGGCAGATCGCCTTCGCGTGGCCGATGTGCAGGTAGCCGTTGGGCTCCGGTGGAAAGCGGGTATGGATCTCCACGTGCTTGCCCGAGGCCAGGTCGTCGCGCACGATCTGCCGGATGAAGTCCTGCGGCGCGGAGGCGGGGATGGGGGCGGGGTGGTCGGTCGGCATCGAGTGACGCTCGCGCGCGGTGGTGGAAACCGCAAAGTTTACCCCGTCGCCCGGACCGGGCGAAGAACGCCGTGGCCTTGCCCCGCGCCGCGCCGCGGGGTAGCTTGCCGCTCATGCACACCGTCTACCGCGCGCAGAACCTGTTCGACGCCCATCTGGTCAAGGATGCGCTGGAGGCGGCCGAGATTCCGGCGTTCATCGCCGGCGAGTACCTCACCGGCGGCGTCGGCCAGTTGCCGGCGATGGATTTCATCGCGGTGATGGTGCCGGAAGCGGGGCTGGCACGGGCGCAGGACGTGGTGCGAGAGGTCGAGGCGGTGCTGGGCGAAGCCCGCCACGCGATCGACGAGATGCCCGACGATCCGCTGGCCGTACCCTGCTGAGCGGCGTGCGCCCGAACCGCCGAACCGCCCTGCGGTTGCCCCTGCGCCGCCCGGTCGTGCGCGGGATACTTGCCGGCATTCCGGTCGCCGAGAGCTTGCGATGCATCCCGCCCACATCCGCCTGATCGCCCCCTCGGGCCATGCGCATGATCCTGTCGCCATGGCGCGCGGCGTGGCGCGCCTGCGCGAGGCGGGCTGCACGGTCGACGGCGAGGAGGTGCTGGCGCGTTTCGCGCAGCGTTTCGCCGGCAGCGACGCCGAGCGGGCGGCCGACATCAACGCGCTGGCGACGGCGCCGGTGCTGCCGGACATCGCGCTGACCACGCGCGGTGGCTACGGCGCGGCGCGCTTGTTGCCGCAGCTCGACTACCCTGCGCTGCGCGAGCGCCTGCACGGCGCACCGATCGCGCTGGTCGGCCACAGCGATTTCACCGCGCTGCAACTGGCCCTGCATGCGAAGAGCGGCCTGTGCACTTTCAGTGGCCCGCTGCTGGCCGACCTCGGCGCCGAGGTGCCGGATGACTTCAGCTGGCGCCAGTTCTGGGCCACGCTGACCGCGCCGACGGCGCAGGTGTCCTGGGCGACTTCCGCCCGCGCCGAGCTCGACCTGCACGGCCCGCTGTGGGGCGGCAACCTGGCGATGCTGTGCAGCCTGCTCGGCACGCCGTACTTCCCCGTCATCGACGACGGCATCCTGTTCGTCGAGGACGTCGGCGAGGCGCCGTACCGGGTGGAGCGCATGCTGTACCAACTGCATCTGTCCGGCGTGCTGGGGCGGCAGCAGGCGTTGCTGCTGGGCAGCTTCAGCCAGTGCGCGCCCGGCCATCGCGACAACGGCTACGAATTGCGCGACGCGTTCGCCCAGATCCGCGCCGTCGCCGGCGTGCCGCTGGTCGACGGCCTGCCGCACGGCCATGGCGCCGAACAGCTCACGTTGCCGTTCGGCGCGCCTGCGCGCCTGCGCGTCGAGGACGGCCGCGCGCGGCTGGAAATCGGCGGCTATCCCCACCTCGATTGCGCCAACCCGGCCGGCCCGCCCGAAAAGCCGTAAAATGGCCGGCCCGCACGGGCTTGCTCCCAGGAACAGACCATGAAGACCATCGAAGGCGATTTCGCCACGCCCAACGGCCGCTTTGCCATCGTCGCCGGACGCTTCAACGGTTTCGTGGTGGAGCCGCTGGTTGCCGGCGCCCGCGATGCGCTGCTGCGCCATGGCGTGGCGGATGACGCGATCGAGCTGGTGCGCGTGCCCGGCGCCTGGGAAATCGCGCTGGTCGCGCACAAGCTGGCGCATTCGGGTGAGTACGCGGCGGTGATCGCGCTCGGCGCGGTGATCCGCGGCGCCACCCCCCATTTCGATTTCGTCGCCGGCGAATGCGCCAAGGGCCTGGCCTCGGCCGCGCTCGGCTCCGGCGTGCCGGTGGCGTTCGGCGTGCTCACCACCGACTCCATCGAACAGGCGATCGAGCGCGCCGGCACCAAGGCCGGCAACAAGGGCGCCGACGCCGCCCTGGCGGCGCTGGAGATGGCCAACCTCTACCGGAAACTCGGATGAGCGCGCGCGTCCACGGCCTCGACCTGCAGGCGCGCTCGCGGGCACGCCGCCGTGCCTTGCAGGCGCTGTACGCATGGCAGCTCAGCGGCAGCCACATGGATGCGGTGATCGAGCAGTTCCGCCACGAACAGGACATGGAAGTGGCCGACCTGGAGTATTTCGAGGACCTGCTGCACGGCGTCGATCAGCACGTCGACGAGCTCGATGCCTGCCTGCGTCCGCACCTGGATCGCGAGGTGGCGCAGGTCGATCCGATCGAACGCGCCGCGCTGCGGCTGGCCGCCTACGAACTGAAGCATCGGCCCGACGTGCCTTACCGCGTGGTGCTGAACGAGGCGATCGAGGTGACCAAGCGCTTCGGCGCCGATCACGGTCACAGCTACGTCAACGGCGTGCTGGACAAGCTGGCCGCCGAGTTGCGCGCGCTCGAGAAGGGCGCTTGATGCAGCCCGCCGTCGTGCCTGCGGGCATCGATCCGGTGCCTCCGCTCGAAACCGCGCGCCTGCGCCTGCGCGGCCATCGCGCCGACGACCACGACGCCCTGCTGGCGATCTGGTCCGATCCGGTCGTGGTGCGTTACATCGGCGGTCGCCCGTCCACGCGGCAGGAAGCCTGGTTGCGGCTGCTGCGCTATCCGGGCCTGTGGTGCGTGCTCGGCTACGGCTACTGGGCGATCGAGGAGAAATCCAGCGGTCGCTGCATCGGCGACATCGGCTACGCCGATTTCCGGCGCGAGATCGAACCCTCGCTCGAAGGCATGCCCGAACTCGGCTGGGTGCTGGCCGCGGACAGTCACGGCAAGGGTTACGCCAGCGAAGCGCTGGCGGCGGTGCTGGCCTGGGGCCAGGCGCATCTGGGCGACCACACCGCGGTATGCATCATCGATCCGGACAACGCCGCCTCGATCCGCCTTGCCGAAAAGGCCGGCTTTGCGCTGCGCCAGCAGACCACCTACATGGGCGACCCGGTGCTGCTGTTCACGCGCTGACGGGCCCGGCAACAGAGGCGAGCGACGCTGATGGAATTCGACCTGATCGAGCTGATCCGGCAGCGCACCGTGCAGGCGCGCGACGACGTGCGGCTGGGCATCGGCGACGACGCGGCCGTGCTCGCCGTGCCCGCCGGGCAGGAGCTGGCGGTGGCGATCGACACGCTGGTCGAAGGCGTGCATTTTCCGCGCGGTACCGATCCGGCCGACATCGGCTGGAAGGCGCTGGCGGTGAACCTCTCCGACCTGGCGGCGATGGGTGCCACGCCAGCCTGGGCGCTGCTGGGGCTGACCCTGCCGCAGGCGGATCGCGCCTTCGTCGAAGGCTTCGTCGACGGATTTTCGCGGCTGGCCGCTGTGCACCGGCTGGCGCTGGTCGGTGGCGATACCACGCGCGGCCCGCTGACCGTGAGCGTCGCGGTGCACGGCTTCGTGCCGCCGGGCAAGGCATTGACCCGGGCCGGTGCGCGCGTGGGCGACGCGGTGCTGGTCACCGGCACGCTGGGCGATGCCGCCGCCGGCCTGAACGTGCTGCAGCAATGGCGCCGTGAAGAGGATGATCGCGGCCAGTTGCGCGACTACCTCGTCGAACGGCTGAACCGGCCGACGCCGCGGCTGGCCGCCGGTGTCGCGCTGCGTGGGCAGGCGCATGCCTGCGTCGACGTTTCCGACGGCCTGCTCGCCGACCTGGGCCACATCTGCGCCGCCAGCGGCGTGGGAGCCGAGATCGACGCCGCGCTGCTGCCGCGCTCGTCGGCGCTCTTGGGCCTCTACGACGACGCCACCGCGCTGCACTTTGCGCTGGGCGGCGGCGACGATTACGAGTTGTGCTTCTGCGTGCCGCCCGACCGGTTGAGCCAGGTGCAGGCCGACCTGTCGCGGCTCGGCTGCGGTGCCACTCGCATCGGCCGGATCGTGGCCGGCACCGGGGTGCGCGTACGTGGCCACGACGGTGGCTGGATGGAGCCCGGCACGCCGGGCTGGGAGCATTTCGCGTGAATGACAGAAAGCGCCTGAGCGCCACGCAAAGGCGTGCCCTGCTGGCCACGCCGTGGGGCTGGCTCGCCTGCGGGTTTGGTTCCGGCCTGGCGCCGCTGGCGCAGGGCACGTTCGGTTCGCTGGCCGCGCTGCTGCCGTGGCTGGTCCTGCGCGGCCTGCCCGCGTGGGGCTACGTGCTGGTGCTGCTGACGGGCTTCGCCGTCGGCGTGCGTGCCTGCGACATCGCCGGCCGCGCGCTGGGCGTGGACGATCATCGCAGCCTGGTCTGGGACGAGTTCATCGGCCAGTGGCTGGCGCTGCTGCCGCTGCTGGGCGCGCTGCTTCCCGCCGATGGCCTCGCGTGGTGGATGCCGGTGGCCGGTTTCGCGCTGTTCCGCCTGTTCGACGTCTGGAAGCCGTGGCCGATCCGCTGGCTGGACCGGCGCGTGAAGGGCGGTTTCGGCGTGATGGTCGACGACGTGATCGCCGGCGTGTTCGCCGCGATCGCGCTGGCCGCGCTGCTGCGCATCCTGGCCTGAGTCCCGCCGGCCTCGGGCATTCGGCCCGGGCCGGGATGCACAACCGCGTGCGCATGGGACGAAGCGATGTTCCGGCACGGCGGTTAGCCGGCGCCGATGGTCGATCAGGGGCAGTCGCGGCAGCAGGCGCCGGACGCGTACGCGGCGTTTCCGGCCGGTGCCGGCGGCGCGTCGGGGTAACCGCGGCCGTCGTACCAACGAAAGGAACCAGGCACCCTCGTTTCATCTCCATTGACCGGAGGCTCCATGCTTGATTCCGACCACGCCGCCACTCCCGCCAGCCGTCGGCGTGCGACCTTGGCATGGCTTGCCATCGCGCTGATCGTCGCCGCCGTCGCCCTTGCGTTCGCATGGGTCGGCGGCTGGCTGGGTTCCAGCCGTCTCACGTCGCAACGTTTCACCAACGCGATCGAAACCGCCAACGGCCAGGTCTGGCGCGGGTTTCGCCGGGCTCACGCCAAGGGCGTCTGCGTGGCCGGCTATTTCGAGGGCAACGGGCAGGGAACGGCGCTGTCGAGCGCGCGATTGTTCGCGCCGATGCGCACGCCGTTCGTCGGCAGGTTGTCGATCGGCGGCGGCTCGCCTTACGGCCTGGATGCCAAGGCGCGCGTGCGCAGCATGGCGCTCCGGCTCGACAGTGACGACGGCCAGCAATGGCGCATGGCGATGAACAGCTTTCCGTTCTTCGGCGTGTCCTCGGTCGAGGCCTTCTACGAGCAGACCCGCGCCAACACCCCTGATCCCGCCACCGGCAAGCCCGATCCGGCGCGCCAGGCGGCGTTCGTCAAGGCGCATCCGGAATTCGCCCGCTTCGCCGATTGGGCCGCCCACGCGCCGTGGTCCACCAGCTGGGCCAACACCACGTTCAACGGCGTCGACACCTTCCGCTTCGTCAACCGCGCCGGCGAGGTGCGCAACGTGCGCTGGTCGATGCAGCCGCAAACCCCGTTTGCCGGGATGACGCCGGAACAACGCGAGCAGGCCGATGCCGATTACCTGGCCGAGGATCTTGCGGCGCGTCTGGCGAAGGGCGATCTGCGCTGGGACATGGTGGTGACGCTGGCGCAGGCCGACGACCCGGTGAACCCCTCGCAGAGCTGGCCGGAGGATCGCCCGCGGGTCACGGTCGGCACCGTGGTGGTGGAGAGCAGCAGCGCGCAGGCCACCGGCGCCTGCCGCGACATCAACTACGATCCGCTGGTGCTGCCCACCGGCGTGGAGGCTTCCGACGATCCGATCCTGGCGGCGCGTTCGGCCGTCTATTCGGTGTCGTTCAACCGCCGCGAGCACGACATCGCCAGCGGCGAGGCCGGCGCCGCCACCGGTCACGCCGCGACACCGGAGTCGGACCGATGAACCGCGCCGGCAGCTCCGCCCATTTCAACCTGCTCGCCCGCGTGCTGCACTGGACGATGGCGCTGGCGATCCTGGCGATGCTCTTCGTCGGCGTCGGCATGGTCGCCTCGCTGAGCCTGCGTCCCACCCTGGTGAGCCTGCATCGCCCGCTGGGCATCGCGATCCTCCTGCTGGTGGCGGTGCGCCTGGCCAATCGCCTGCGCCATCCGCCACCGGCGTTGCCGGCCGACCTGCCGGCCATCCAGAAGGCTGCAGCGACGGCCTCGCACATCCTGCTGTACGCCTTGATGTTCGCCATGCCGCTGGTGGGCTGGGCCATGGTGTCGGCTGGCGGCTATCCGGTGACCATGCCCGGCGGGTTCAGCCTGCCGGCGATCGCACCGCACGACCCGACGGTGTACGCCGTGCTGCGCACGGCCCACACCTGGCTGGCGCTGCTGCTGTTCGCCGTCGTGCTCATGCATCTGGCGGCGGCGCTGTACCACGCCTGGATACGCCGCGATGGCGTGTTCGTCAGCATGGCAAGGGGAGCGGGGCGGCACCGGAGCGATATCGGCTCCTAGGCCGCCGACACCGCGCCTGGTGGCGACAGGGCATCCAAATGCGAACGTGCGCCGTATGAGCTGCATGTAGCGGTCCTGATCGCAGCAGACGAGATTGCCCCGGGTGAAACGCTTGGTCATCCTGACGCTCCTCGCCGTGTGGGTGCTGCCCACGCCGGCAGCGCGTGCGCGCCAGTTCGACCCGATCCGGCCGGTGCACACCGCGGATGTGGGTCGCTACCTGGGGCGCTGGCATGTCCTCGCTGCCATCACGCCCCGTTTCGAGCGCGACAGCTACAACGCGGTGGAAACCTTCCGGCGCAACGACGACGGCTCGCTCTGCATCTGGCTGCGCCAGCGCCACGGGGGGTTCGACGCGCCGGCAAGGCTGTTCAAGTCGACCGCGAGCGTGGTCGAGGGCAGCGGCCATGGCGAATGGCGCGTACGCTTCTTCGCCTTCCTGAGCGCCCGGTATCTGGTCGGCTGGCTGAAGGCCGACGGCACCCAGGCGATGGTGGTGCGCGATGCGCGCGACTATCTCTGGTTCCTTTCCCGTACGCCCACCGTGTCGGAGGCCGACTACGCCGCCATGCTCGATCGGGCGTCCGCCATGGGGTACGACCCGACCGCGATCCGCCGGGTGCCCCAGCGCTGGCCCGAGCTTGGCGCAGACCGCGATCGCTTTGCTGGAGAATGCCCGTGAAATACCTCGTCGTCTTTCTCGCCTGGGCGATGCCCGTCGTCGCCTGGCTGTCCAACACCGGCGCGTTCGGGCCGACCAACGGCGAGATCTCGGATCGCTATCCCACCTTGATCGTGGCCGCCGGCTACGCGTTCGCCATCTGGGGGCCGATCTTCGTGCTGGACGCGATCTTCGGCACGCGACAGCTGTTCGAGCGGGACGCCACGGCGGCGCTGCGCCGCATCCGGGGGTTGACGGCGGCCGGCTTCGCGCTGACCTCGGCATGGATGATCGTGTTCTCGCAGCAGTGGTTCTGGCTCGCACTGTTCGTCATCTGGGCCAGCCTGGCGTGCCTGCTCGCCGCCGCCTGGCAGGCATCGCACACCGCCGGCCACGCGCGCGGGCCGTGGTGGCAGTGGGTCCCGCTGTCGCTGCACGCCGGCTGGGTGTCGCTGGCGGTGTTCCTCAACCTGGCCCAGGTGATCGTGGCGTTCCGCCTGTTGCCGGTGGCGGACATGCTGGCGTGGACGCTGGTGCTGTTCGCGCTGGCGGCGGCGCTGGTGCTGACCATGATCGTGCGCATGCGCGGCAACCCCTGGTATGCGCTCGCGGCGCTGTGGGGCCTGCTGGGGGTTTGCGTGAAACAGCGCAGCGCCGGCCTGGCCGGCGCGGATGCGGCCGCCAGCGTGGCCCTGCTGCTGGCCGTGGCGGTGCTCCTGGTGTCGCTGGTCTCGACGCTGCGCCAGCGCCGGGCGGCGACTTCGCCCACGGCGCGCTGACCCGGACGGCTGCGCACCGTGACCATGCTGCGCCTGCTGCTGGGAGACCAGCTCGACCCCGGACATTCCTGGTTCGCGGCCAGCGATCCCGACGTGCTCTACGTGCTGATGGAAGTCCGCCAGGAAACGCATTACGTCCTCCACCACGCGCAGAAGATCCTGGCGACCTTCGCCGCCATGCGCGACTTCGCCCGCGGGCTGGAGGCGAACGGCCATCGCGTGCGCTACCTCGCGATCGACGCCGCCGCCAACCGTCAGTCAATCACCGCCAACCTCGACCAGCTGATCCGGGAGTACCGCGTGCGCACGTTCGAGTACCAGGCACCGGACGAGTGGCGCCTGGACCGGCAGCTGGCGGAGTACGCGCAGCAGCTGCGCATTCCCGCCCGGCAGGTGGACAGCGAACACTTCCTGACCCGGCGCGACGAGGTGGCGACGTTCTTTGCCGGCCGGCGGCGCTGGAAGATGGAGCTGTTCTACCGGCACATGCGCGCGAAGCACCAGGTGTTGCTGGACAGGCAAGGGCGGCCGGTGGGCGGTCAATGGAACTTCGATGCCGACAACCGCAAGCGCTGGCCGGGTACGCCGAGCGAACCGGCCGATGCCCGACCGTCGCACGACCACCGCGCGCTGTGGCGACGCATCGTGGCCGCCGGCGTGCAAAGCTTCGGCATGCCCGCGGCCGGGACGTTCCGCTGGCCGCTCAACCGGGACGAGGCGCTGCTCCAGCTCGATGCCTTCCTGCGCCACGGGCTCGCCGGGTTCGGCGACTACCAGGACGCGATGAGCACGCAGGCGACGCGCCTGTTCCATTCGCTGATCTCGTTCGCGCTCAACGTCAAGATGCTTTCGCCACGCGAGGTGATCGAACGCGCCGAAGCGTGCTGGCGCGAGGGTCGCGCGCCGCTGGCGGCGGTCGAGGGTTTCATCCGCCAGATCCTCGGCTGGCGCGAGTACGTGCGCGGCGTGTACTGGGCGCGCATGCCCGCATACGCCGAGGCCAACTTCTTCGGCCACCGGCGCGATCTGCCGGCCTGGTTCTGGACCGGCGAAACCGGCATGAACTGCCTGCACCAGGCCATCACGCAATCGCTGGAGCATGCCTACGCGCACCACATCCAGCGGCTGATGGTGATCGGCAACTTCGCGCTGCTGGCCGGCCTGGACCCCGGACAGGTGCACCGCTGGTATCTCGGCATCTACGTCGATGCCTTCGAGTGGGTGGAGTTGCCCAACACGCTGGGCATGAGCCAGTTCGCCGATGGCGGCCTGCTGGCGACCAAGCCCTATGTTTCGTCGGCGAACTACATCCACAAGATGAGCGATTACTGCGCCGGCTGCCGCTACCGGCACGATCAGCGCACCGGCGAACGCGCCTGTCCGTTCAACGCGTTGTACTGGGATTTCCTGGCACGCCATCGCCGCGCACTGGCATCCCATCCGCGCCTCGGCATGGCCCTGCGCCAGCTCGAGCGCATGCCGCCCGCACAACGCGCCGAAGTGCAGCGGCGGGCGGAGGTCGTGCTCGGCGATCTCGACGCCTTGTGACCGGCAACGCACCTCGCACCCGCTTCCTTCCTCCACCGGAAAACCATCGATGCCCGACCAAGCCCTGATCCTGGTGAACCTCGGCTCCACGCCCTCCACCGACGTGGCCGACGTGCGGCGCTATCTCGACCAGTTCCTGATGGATCGCCACGTCATCGACGTGCCGTGGCCGCTGCGCCGGCTGATCGTCTCGCTGGTGTTGCGCACGCGCCCGGCGGCATCGGCCGCGGCCTATCGCTCGATCTGGTGGGACGAAGGCTCGCCGCTGCTGGTGATCGGCCGGCGCCTGCAGGCGCGGGTGGCCGAACGCTGGCACGGCGCGCCGGTGGAACTGGCGATGCGCTACGGCGAACCCTCCATCGAGAAGGTGCTGTGCGACCTCGCCCGCCGCGGCATCCGGCGCGCGACCCTGCTGCCGCTGTATCCGCAGTTTGCCGACAGCACCGTCACCACGGTCCTGGAAGAGGCACGGCAAACCCTGCAGCGCCATCGCTTGCGGCTGCAGCTGGATGTGGTTGCGCCGTTCCATGACCGGCCGGAGTACCTGTCCGCGCTGGGCGCCAGCATGCGGCCCTATCTGGCGCAGCCGCACGACCATCTGCTGCTGAGCTATCACGGCTTGCCCGAGCGTCACATCCGCAAGGCGGACCCGACCGGCCGGCACTGCCTGTGCGGTCCGTCGTGTTGCCTAGAGCCTCCGGCAAACGTGCTGGAGCGCTGCTATCGCGCCCAATGCGTGCGCACCAGCGAGCGCCTGACCGCCGCACTCGGCATCCCGCACGAACGCTGGTCGCTGGCGTTCCAGTCGCGGCTGGGCCGCGCGAAGTGGATCGAACCGCATACCGACGTCGTGCTCAAGGAGCTGGCTGCGCAGGGCGTACGCCGATTGCTCGTGGCTTGCCCGGCGTTCGTGGCCGATTGCATCGAGACCCTGGAGGAGATCGGGATCCGCGGACGCGAAACCTTCCTCGCCGCCGGCGGCGAGGAGCTCACCCTGATCCCGTGCCTCAATGACCAGCCACAGTGGGCCGATGCCGTCGCGGCGCTGTGCCGACAGCCTTCGGGCCAGACCCTGGCCGCCTGAATCCGTCGATGGACGGCAAGCATGCATCCGGATGGCCCGGTGCTGCGTATGAGCTGATGGTGCATGCCGGGCATTCGGGTTCGACAGCGCACGACGCCATCCGCCGCTGCCAAAGGCCTGATCATGCAAACAGCACCCTCCGATGTGGCATCCATTCGCCATGCCGATGCCACCGCCATGTCGGACCGCATCCGCCACCGCCTGCGCGAGGCCGGCGCACGGTTCCACGCCAACGACAACCTGGCGGATTTCATCCGGCCCGGCGAGCTGGACGAACTGCAACGGGAGGTAGAGGACAAGGCGGACGCCCTGCTGCGCGCCCTGGTGATCGACGTCGAGCACGACCACAACACCCGCGAGACCGCCAGGCGGCTGGCCAAGATGTTCGTGCGCGAGGTGTTTGCCGGCCGCTATCAGGCCGCGCCCGAGGTCACCGAGTTTCCCAACGTGCAGCATCTGAACGAGCTGATGATCATCGGGCCGATGCGCGTGCGCAGCGCCTGCTCGCACCACCTGTGCCCGATCATGGGGCGCGCGTGGGTGGGCGTGATGCCCCATGCCGCATCCAACCTGATCGGCTTGTCCAAGTACGCGCGACTGATCGACTGGGTGATGAGCCGGCCGCAGATCCAGGAGGAAGCGGTGGTGCAGATCGCCGACCTGCTCGAATCACGCCTGCGGCCCGACGGCCTCGCCGTGGTGCTGGAAGCCGATCATTACTGCATGCACTGGCGCGGCGTGAAAGACGATGGCGCCAGGATGGTGAACAGCGTGATGCGCGGATCCTTCCTCGCGGACACCTCGTTGCGGAAGGAATTCCTGAGCCTGTTGGCCGAGCGCAGGGCTTGAGCCTCGCCGTCGTGCATGGCCGCTCGGCTGCACGAAACTTGCCGGGCGCTCCGCGCTAACCACCTCGGGCCCGATCAGGGCGCGGCGAATGTGTTGATCTGCCTGTTCTCGACCACGACCATCCCGGTTCCTGAGGTCTCGGCCCTCGCCATGGCCAGCATGCACCTTCCCACGGCCGCGCTCGTGGTGAAGCTGCCGGGCATCAGGCGCACTGCCACGAACAGCACGGGACCGGCCAGCGCATAGAGCACCCGCCGCGAGCGATGCGGCGATCGCTCGCCCTGCACGGGGCAGATGGCACCGGGCCGCAGTACCGTGGTGGCCAGCGCGAAGCGGCCGGGCACCTGCTCGGCCTCGCCCTTGATCCGCAACGGCATCCAGCGGCTGCGGATGTCGGCGCCGGCGCCGGAGACATAGATCATCCGTCCTCGCGGATTGGCGCGCGCAAAGGCCCGCGACACACACTCGAGGGTGGCCACCGTCGCCTCGCGATACGCCGCTTCCGAGAGAAGCAGGGGCAACGGCCCGGCGCAGTACAGGCAGGCGTCGATGTCGCCAAGGTCGAGTCCTTCCAGTGCCTTGTCGCGGAGTTCCGGTACTTGCAGCACGCGCACTCCCTGCGGCACGTCTGGCGACCGGCGGCGGACCAGCAACGTCACCCCGGGTCGCGCGGCGTCCTGCAGCAGCACCTTGAGGACGCCTTGTCCGACCAGTCCGCTCGCTCCGACCAGCAGTATCTTCATGGGTGACCTCCCGGGCAGGCCCGCCATCGACAGCGCCTGGACCAGTATTCCACCCCGGCCGGCCCGCGTGCCCATCTTCCGCACCCGTGGACCCCGCGGCGAGGGTGCACGCCAGGCTTGCCAGGCAACTCGCGATTGCTGCGCATTGCGCTGCCTGCTCCGGTCACTTTCCGGCGATGGCCGCGCGCCCGCCATCCACGCCGATCACTTGCCCGGTCATCCAGCCGGAGCGCGGCCAGAGCAGGTGGGCAGCAAGTTGGGCGATGTCTTCGGGTTCTCCCAGGCGGCCCAGGGGATGGGCTGCGGCGAACGCCTCGCGAAGCTTCGGGTTGGCCACCATGCGTGCGGCCAGCGGCGTCCGGATGAGCGATGGCGCAATCGCGTTGACCCGCACCGCGGGTGCCAGTTCGGCGGCAAGCGACCGGGTCAGACCCTCTACCGCCGCCTTGGCCATGGCGATGGACGCATGCGACGGAAAGCCGCGCGATGCTGCTACGGAGGAAAACAGCACCACGGACGCACCAGTGGTGCTTTTGCGCAGCGACGGCAGGGCCGCCCGGACGGCCAGCGCGGCGCCGATCGCGTTCAGCCGGTAATCGTGGGCCAGGTCAGCTTCGGAGACGCGCGAGATCGGCTTCACCGCGATGTTGCCGACCGCATAGACCAGGCCATCGAGGCTCGCGGGCGCAGCCTCGGTCACCGCGGCAAAGGATGCTTCATCCAGTACGTCGGCCACCGTCCATGTCGCCCCCAGGGATTGCGCCAATGGTCGCAACGTCTCCTCATGGCGCGCCACCAGGTGCAACTGCGATCCCGTATCGGCGAGTAGCCGGGCCAGGCATGCGCCGACGCCGCCGGTGGCGCCGTAGATGAGTATGGATGAGGACATGGCCAGAGCCTGTGGGTGCCTGATTCCAGATACGGAGATCCGGTGCGAATGGATGCAAGGCTTTCGGCAGCGCCGGCGGAGAAGCACAAGGAACGATCAGCGTCGAGGACGTCCTTCATCGCCGGTGAATGCGCATCCGCCGGTGGACGCGCTCCGTATGGATGGATATGCCCTTCTGCGTGGCAACGTCTGCAGGCGAGCGTCGCCTTCCCCATCCGATCGGAGTGCCGACCCATGCTTCCCCCCTTCTTCTGGATCGTTGTTGCCGGGCTTCTCTGCGCGTGCTGCTCGGAGGCCTTCGCCGCCGGGGAGACGGCCTCGCGCCGGCTACAGCGAGGCTGGCAAGCCGGTGCCATCGCGCTGGTCAGCAACGGTGGCTATGCCGGTTCCTCCCGTCGCCAGCTGGTGGTTCCCGCGGCGGCTTACGAAGGCGAGCACGTCTTCCTGCGCGGCCTGCAACTCGGTTGGCATGCCTGGCAACGCGACGACTGGCGGCTGGACCTGGTGGCGCAGGCGCGGCTCGACGGATTCGATGCCGACGACATTCCCCTGGACGGTCTTCGGGACCGGCGCCGGAGCATGGATGTCGGTGCCGTGTTGACCCGCTCCGGCAGGCTGGGAAACCTGCAGCTGACCGTGCTGACCGATGCCTTGTCGCGAAGCCGCGGGCAGGAGCTCGCCCTGCAATACGGCTACCCGCTGCAGTTCGGCAAATGGCGCGTCACGCCCGGCCTGGGCGTGCGCTGGTGGTCGTCCCGGCTCGCCGACTACTACTACGGCATCCGCCCCTCCGAGGCAGCCAACGGCGCACCGGGGCCCTATGCCGTTCCCGGCGTGCTGGTGCCGGAAGCCAGCCTCGGCGCGGTGGCTCCGATGGGTCGCCGCTGGACGTTCTGGAGTGCCCTGAAGTACCAGCGGCTGCCTCGCGCGATCACCGACAGTCCGCTGGTGGAGCGCTCCTCGGCAAGCACCGTGCTGGTGGGTTTCGTCTACGCCTTCTGAGGCCGAACAGATTCCGTTGCCGGCGGATGGCGGCACATGCACGACGGCGTGGCGGTCGATGTCCCTCGGGTCGCTCGGCGCACGCCCGCGCTAATCGGCGAGCTCAAGCGCCGCACGTGGACGGATCAGCTCGCGCAACAGCGGATTGGGAAAACGCCGCTTCATGGTGACCGCGAAAAAGGTTTCGCTGAGCTGCGGCAACTGGTGAACCTCCACCAGGCGGCCGCTGCTCAATTCATCCTTGACCACGATCGGCGGAACCACCGCCAGGCCGATGTCCTCCCGGGCGATCAGTCGCAGCATCGCCATGTCGTCGATCTCCGCCGCCACCCGCACTTTCCAGCCCATGCGTTCGACCAGCGCGTCGAATCCGATGCGCACGCTGCTCTCCATCGTCGGCAGCACGAGGGGTTGCCTGGTCAGCAGTGTCTTCAGCGTGCCGCCCTTGCCGATGCGTTTCGGCGTTCCGATCAGGCTGACGGGTTGTTCGGCAATGGCGTGGGAAACCCAGGGAGTGGCCGCATCGCGGGCGGGCGCGACATTGACCAGCGCCACGTCCAGCCGGTGTGCTTCCAGGCTTTGCAGAAGGAAGGCGGTGGTGCCCGAGCGAACGATGACCTCGACATTCCGGCGTCCCAGCAATGGCCGCAGGAAACCGATCTGGAAATTGCGCGACAGCGTGGCCAATGCCCCGACCCTGAGAATCGAACGCCGGCCGCCGGAGCGCTGCTTGAGCGTGGCGAGCAGGTCGCCACCGGTGGCGAAGATCGATTCCGCGTGGTCGAAGGCGATGCGCCCGGCTTCGGTCAGCACGAGTTGCCGGCCGCTGCGTTCGAACAGGTCCTGCCCCAGTTGAGCCTCGAGCTTCTTGATCTGGATCGACAGCGCCGACTGCGAGACCAGCAGCTTCTCCGCGGCGCGGGTGAGGTTTCCCTCGCGGGCAACCGCCCAGAAGTAGCGCAGGTGGTTGTAGTTCAGTGCGGCCATGCAATCATTCTATTTTGTATATCGACAGGTTTCGTTAAATGAATTTTTTAGAATGATGCGCGAAGCGTAGGCTTGCCGCGGCTCACCTGACCGCGGAGTGATTGATGTTGCCTGCCCTTGCGACGCTGTTTCTGCTTGCCCCCGCCAGCCTGTTGCTGGCGACCCTGTTTCCTTCACGGCCGGGACCTCGTCGGCCGCACGCCATGCTTCTCGCAAGCCGCCTGGCGACGTGGTTTTGCCTGGTACTCGCGGTGCTGGCCTGCCTGCTGACCGCGTGGGAAGGCCCGGCCACCAGCGGGTTGCTGGGAGCCAACGGCATCGGCTTGTCGGTCAGGCTGGATGCCATCAGTTGCACCATGTTCCTGCTGGTCGCCTTCGTCGGCGTCATCGTGGTCCAGTACAGCCGCAACTACATGGACGGTGAGCCGCGCCAAGGCGCCTTCATGGCCGGCCTGTGCCGGACGCTGGCCGCCGTGACGCTGCTGGTCTTCGCGGGCAACCTCGTGCAGCTGGTGGTTGCGTGGGTGGCGATGAGCCTCTCCCTGCACCGCTTGCTGGTGTTCTACCCGGAGCGCCGACCCGCAAGGATCGCCGCCCGCAAGAAGTTCCTCGCCGCTCGCCTCGGTGATGCGTGCATGCTCGGTGCCGCCGCCCTGCTGGTGACCACCTTCGGCACCACCGACCTGGCTACCGTGCTGGCCCGGGCGCAGGCCATCGCCGCCGAGGCCGCGCCGCCCGCACTCTCGCTGGCGGCCTTGCTGCTGGGCGTCGCGGCGCTCATGAAGTCGGCGCAGTTCCCCACCCACGGCTGGCTGCCGGAGGTGATGGACACGCCGACGCCGGTGTCGGCCCTGTTGCATGCGGGCATCATCAATGCGGGCGGATTCCTGCTGATCCGCTTTGCCGACGTGATGGTGCTCTCGATGCCGACGCTGCACGGCGTTGCCATCGTGGGCGGCTTCACCGCCTTGTTCGGCGGCGTGGTGATGCTGACCCAGACCAGCGTGAAAGGATCGCTGGCTTTCTCGACCGTGGCGCAGATGGGTTTCATGACACTGCAATGCGGGCTCGGCGCGTTCGCGATCGCGCTGCTTCACCTGGTTGCCCACTCGCTGTACAAGGCCCACGCCTTCCTCTCGGCCGGGGGCGTGGTGGAAACCGAGACGCTGCCGCGTTTCGCCAGGCCCCGCCTGCGCCCCGTCCTGCTGAGCCTGTTGCTGGCGACTGCGATCTACGTGCTGTTTGCCTGGGTATTCGGAACCTTCGTGCGGGCGGAGCCCGCCGTGCTGACCCTGGGCGCGATCCTGGTGATGGGCGTCAGCATGCTGCTGGCATCGTCACTGCAAGGGGCCACCACTTCCCGCCTGGTTGTGCAGACCCTGCTCGGGGCCGCCGGAACCACGCTGGCCTATTTCATCCTGGAAACCGCCTTCACGCGGCTGACCGCCGGCAGCCTGCCGGCGATTCCCCGGCCAAGCGGCACGGGCCTGCTGATCATGGGACTGGCCATCGCATCGTTCACCGCGGTGACCGTGCTGCAAAGCCTGGTCGTGCTGTGGAACCAGCGGCCGCTCTGGCGGGCGGCACGCGTCCACCTGGCCAACGGCCTCTATGTCAACGCCATCTTCAATCGCCTGGTGGGCGCCTTGCGTCGGGAAGACGCGCGCCATCACGCCCGGACCATCGCCTGAGGAGCCGCCCATGAACGCCATCGCATTGAAGATCAGGGAACAAGCCGATCCCATCCCACCTTCCTCCGACATCGGGGCAGGGCGTGCATGCGAAGCCGCGCAGCGCGCGTGTGGACGCATCGCGCCACTGTGGCCGCTGAAGAACTTCGTGGCCGTCAATCCCTTCCTCGGCATGGCCGACCGCCGCTTCGGCGAGGTCGCGCGCGTCATGGCCGAGGTGGCAGGCGCCCGCATGACCATGCCGCGCGCGTTCTACCGCGATGCCATCGCCCAGGGCCGCATCACCGACCGGGATCTTGGCCAGGCCCTGCTGCGCAAGGGAAGTGCAGCCCCTCGCACCCTCGACGTCGCGGCGCTGCGCCGCCAACTGCAAACCGAGGATGTGGCAACGCATGCGCCGCTGCCGACCGTTGCCGACGTCGCGGGCAAGCTGACCGGGCGAGACTGGGCCAGCTTTGCCTGCGAGCGGATCTCGCTGTGGGCGGCCGGCTACTTCGACGCGGGGCAGGCGCTGTGGCCAGCGTCGACACGGCACCTGGGTCCCTATGCGGCCTGGCGTGAGGAGGCCGCCATCGATCGCACGCCCCAGGTCATGGGGCTTGCCGGATTCCACCGCAGCATCGGCGCGCTTCCCGCCACTGCCGAAGCGATGATCGCCCATGGGGCGGCCCGCCTGAAGATGGACGAAGCGGGCCTTGCCGATTATTTCCACCGGCTGCTGATGAGCGTCGGCGGCTGGGCCGGCTACGCCCGCTACCAGGTCTGGCAAAGCGGCCTGGCGGGGCGCCGCGACGACACCTTGCTCGAACTGCTGGCGATACGGCTGGCTTTCGAGGTGGCGCTGCTGGAAACGTGCCAGCCGGTCGCTGCACTGGCGGCCGGATGGGAGCAGGCCCGCGCCTGTTTCGCTGCATTGGCCCGCGAGAACGAGCCGGCCGCGCCGACGCTGGAAGAAATCCTGCAGGACGCCTACGAAATCGCCTGGCAGCGATCCTTCCTCGCCAAGCTCGCCGCACCGCGGCCATCCGTGATCGCCATGCGCCCGGCGGTGCAGGCCGTGTTCTGCATCGACGTGCGCTCCGAAACCTTCCGGCGTGCGCTGGAGAACGTGGCGCCCGGCGTGGAGACGCTGGGCATGGCCGGATTTTTCGGCATGCCGATGGAGTATGTGCCGCTCGCCCGGGGCCAGGGTGGTCCCCGCTGCCCGGTGCTGCTGGCACCCAGCCTGACGGTGCACGAGACCGCCAAGGGCGCGACGGCGCAGCAGCAGGCCGACATCGCCACGCGGCGGCGGCGCCGGCTTCGCGCCATCGGCCAATGGCGCTGGTTCAAGCTGGCCGCGGTGTCGTCGTTCACCTTCGTCGAAGCGATGGGATGGAAATTCGCCGGCAAGCTCATCGCCGACAGCCTGGGCTTCACCCGGCTCGAATCGCACCCGGCGGAGCGCGGTATCGACGACGCGGCACTCGCGCGCCTGGCGCCGGACATCACGCCCTCGACCGCGAACGACCGCGCCACCGGCATGCCACTGGAAACCAGGATCGCGCTGGCAGAGGGCGCCCTGCGCGCCATGTCGCTGCGGCAGCAGTTCGCGCGCGTGGTCCTGTTCGTCGGGCACGGCGCCAGCTCGGTCAACAACCCGCATGCCAGCGGCCTGGATTGCGGGGCCTGCGGTGGGCACGCGGGCGACGCCAATGCGCGGGTGGCGGCTGCCGTGCTGAACGACCGCCAGGTGCGCCAGGCCCTGGCACGACGCGGCACGGTGATTCCCGACGAGACGCATTTCCTCGGCGCACTGCACGACACCACCACCGACCAGGTGACGATCTTCGACACCGACGGCTTGCCGGCGACGCATGCCGACGACCTGGCCCGACTGCAGGCAGCGCTGGCCGAGGCTGGCCGGCTGACCCGGCAGGAACGCGCCGCCATCCTGACCCTGCACGACCGGCGCCCGGTCGAGCGCCAGCTCCTGGCGCGCAGCAGGGACTGGAGCGAGGTGCGGCCGGAGTGGGGCCTGGCCGGCTGCGCGGCCTACATCATCGCCCCGCGCAGCCGCACCGCGGGCATCGACCTGGCGGGGCGTGCCTTCCTCAATTCCTACGACTGGCAGCGCGATGACGGCTTCAAGACCTTGGAATCCATCATGACCGCGCCGATGATCGTGGGCGCGTGGATCAGCCTGCAGTATTACGGCTCGACGGTGGACAACCGGGTCTTCGGAAGCGGCAACAAGGTGCTCCACAACGTGGTCGGCAAGCTGGGCGTGCTGGAGGGCAATGGCGGCGACCTGCGCACCGGCTTGCCATGGCAGTCGCTGCATGACGGCGAGCGCTACGTCCATGAGCCGCTGCGGCTGTCCGTCGTCATCGCCGCTCCGCTGGACGCCATCAACGCCATCGTCGCCAGGCATGAAGCCGTGCGGCATCTGTTCGACCACGGCTGGGCCCACCTGTTCGCCTTCGGCGACAAGCCGGGCTCCATGCATCGCTACACCGGCCATCTGACCTGGGAGGACGCGGCATGAACATCAAGGATCGGGAAGACATCGGGCTCTCCGGGAGTGCTGGCGTGCGCGACGCGGTGGATGCGCTGCGCCGCGGCGCCCTGATCGCCCTACCGACCGAGACGGTCTACGGACTGGGCGCGGACGCCGGCAACCCCGCCGCGGTCGCGAAGATCTTCGCGGCCAAGCAGCGCCCGGCCGACCATCCGCTCATCGTGCACCTGCATCAGGCCGCGCAGTTGGCGCAGTGGGCACGGGACATTCCCGCGCTCGCCTGGAAGCTTGCCGAAGCCTTCTGGCCCGGGCCGCTCACGCTGGTGTTGCCCCGCGCCGCCACGGTGAGCGACGCCGTGACGGGTGGCCTGGATACGGTGGCGCTGCGCGTGCCCGCGCACCCCCTGGCGCTGGACGTGCTGGAAGCCTTCGGCGGGGGGATCGCCGCGCCCTCCGCCAACCGGCACAAGAAGATCAGTCCGACCACGGCCCGGCACGTCCGGGAAGAGCTTGGCGACGCGGTGGAGGTGCTGCTGGATGGCGGCCCCTGCCGCGTGGGCATCGAATCGACCATCGTCGATCTTTCCACCGGTCTGCCGCGGCTGCTCCGGCCCGGTGCGATCACCGAGCAGGACCTGGAACGGGTGACCGGCAAACCGGTCGAGTCGCCCATCGACACGTCGATACGCAGCCCCGGCCGCATGAAGCTTCACTACGCCCCCAACGCCCGCGTGGTGCTGGCATCGATGGAACAGGTGCCCGAGCGCATCGCCGAATACGCCGCGCTCAGCGCTCGCGTGGGCGTGCTCTCCGCGCGGCGCGCCGAGAGCTGGCCGGCACAGGTGCCCTGGTTGTCCATGGGTCATTCTCCGGACCAGCAGGCGCAGCAGCTGTACCGGCGGCTGCGCGAAGCAGACGACATGGATCTCGCCGTGCTGATCGTGGTGCCGCCGGATGGCCGCGGACTGAACCATGCCCTGCGCGACCGGTTGTGGCGGGCGGCGGGCCTCGGCCATGCACTCGCGTGACGAGGATGCCTTCCCGGACACCAGCCATCTCGCGCACCTGGAGAACGAGGCCGTTTTCATCCTGCGCGAGGCCGTGGCGCAGGCACGCAAGCCGGTGCTCCTGTTTTCCGGAGGCAAGGACTCCACCGTGCTCGCCCATCTCGCGCTGTGCGCCTTCCACCCCGCGCCGCCACCCCTGCCGCTGCTCCACGTCGACTCCACCTGGGAGTTTCGCGAGGTGCTCGCATTCCGCGACAGCTTCGCGCGCAAGCATGGGTTCCAACTGCACGTACACGCCAATGAACAGGGCCGCGCCGCCGGCGTGAATCCCTTCGACCATGGCGATGCCTACACCACGGCCATGCGCACGGATGCGCTGAAGCAGGCGCTGGACAGCGGCGGGTACGACGTGGTCTTCGGCGGGGCGCGCCGCGACGAGGAAAAAGCCCGGGCAAAGGAACGCGTGTTCTCGCTGCGCGAGCATGGGCACACATGGAACCCTCGCCGGCAGCGGCCGGAGTTGTGGAACCTCTACAACACCCGGTTGGCCGAGGGGCAGTCGTTGCGCGTCTATCCGTTGTCCAACTGGACGGAAGCGGACGTCTGGCATTACGCCATGCTGAGGAAGGTCGAGCTGGTGCCTCTGTATTTCGCGGCCTGGCGACCGGTGGTTCAACGCGATGGCGTGCTCATCGTGGTGGACGAACCCGAGCGCATGCGCTTCCTGGCCGGCGAGACGACGAGTCGCCGCCGCGTGCGTTTCCGTACCCTGGGTTGCTGGCCGGTGACCGGCGCCATCGAGTCGACTGCGGCGGATCGTGGAGCGGTGTTGGCCGAGACCCTTGCTTCATCTGCATCCGAACGCCAGGGTCGGCTGGGTGGCCAGGATCCGGGCGCAAGCCTGGAAAGGCAGAAGCGCGAGGGTTACTTCTGATGCCGCCGGATCGCGTCGTGATCGCCACCATGCACGGCAAGGAGGCGGTGATTGCCCCTTTGCTGCAGCGGGCCCTGGGGCTGCAGCCACTCTTGCCGGCCGGATTCGATACGGACCGGTTCGGTACCTTCAGCCGAGACATTCCCCGCCTCGATTCCCCGCATGCAACGGCAAGGGCCAAGATCGCGGCAGCCCTGGAGTGCGTGCCCGAGGCGCATGCCGGTGTTGCCAGCGAGGGCAGCTTCGGCCCCCATCCACAAATCCCGTTCGTGCCGATCGACAGCGAGCTGGTGATGCTTGTGGATCGTCGCGATGGCGTCGAAATCGTCGGAACGCATGTCACGCCGCGCACCAATTACGCCCAGCGCGTAGTGGTGGATGCACGCCTGGCCGTCGCCTTCGCCGAAGGCATCGGCTTTCCCCGGCATGGGGTGATCGTGACGGCTGCGGTTGACGGCAAGTCCCACCCGGCGCTCTTGCTGCGCAAGGACAACCTGAGCCGGGCGCAATTGCTGGCCAATGTCGCCGATGCCATTGCAATCAGCGGCGCGGCCTGCGTGGAAACAGACATGCGCGCATGCCGCAACCCGACGCGGATGCGTGCGATCAAACGCGCGACCATCGATCTCGTGCGGCGCTACCGATCCTGTTGCCCGCAATGCGGACGACGCGGATTCGTGCCCACCGAACGCATCGCCGGCCTGCCGTGCGGGGCCTGTCACGCACCCACCGACATGATCCGTGGCGTGGTCGCGATCTGCGCGGGCTGTGGTCATCGCCGCGAGCAATCGTACGGGGCGGCGTGGGCCGATCCCGGGCGCTGCGATTTCTGCAATCCGTGACCCGCCATCCGGAGGTCGATGATCCGGAACGTGGCCTCTGGTGATGGTTTCTCCCGCATCCGGCCTGCTCGTGCCGTGGCGGGGATCAGCGCAATTCCTTCCTGCATCGCCTCAGGCATCCCTGAGGACTGGCGTGAGTTCAGCCCCCTCACGACCACGCCGGCATGCCCACGCCCGGAGCGATCCGCTTTTCACGAGCATGTCGCGCGATCCACAGCGTGCACATCGGTTCCGCACAAATTCAATCCAAAACTCGCGGCCAACCGTATAGACACTCGCGTCGGGGCATTTCCCAGCGCGAAGCAGGACTCTCTGCCCGAGGGTCCCGAACCGGTTTGTCCCCCTATTGGAGATGCCAACATGAAAGTTTTCCCCCTGATCGTCGCCGCTTGCGCCTTGGCTGTTGCCGGTGCCGGCAGTGCCCGGGCCCAGGATTACAGCGCGCCAGGCTTCTACGGCGCGGTGGGTTACAGCGGTGTCGCACCCAAGAGCAACAACGGCGTGCTGGCGGGCGCCTTCCAGTCCAGCATCGGCGATGACTGGGAGCCGACCCTCACGCTGGGCTATCGCTTCGCGCCGAACTGGGGCGCCGAGCTGTGGCTGCCGCTCGTGAAGTTCGAGCACGACGTGAAGCTCGATGGCGCGAAGTCGGCCACCATCAAGCACATGCCGCTGCTGCTCACCGCCCAGTACCACTTCCTCGCCGACCAGGCATGGCAGCCCTTCGTCGGCCTGGGCTATGGCTGGGTGAACGTGAGCGACGAGCGCACCACGGGCCCCATCGCGGGCACGAACCTGGACGTGAAGGACGGCAGCGGTGTCGTCGGGCAGCTGGGCCTGGATTTCCACGCCACGCCGAACGTGTTCGTGCGTGCCGACGCGAAGTACCTCGACTGGAGCAGCGACGTGAGGCTCAACGGGGCGGGCATCGGCAAGGCGAAGGTCGATCCCTGGATCTACGGCATAAGCGTCGGCTACAGCTTCTGACGGTTCCGCTGCACGAAACCGCTCGACCCTGCACGCGCGGTGCACGCGAACGCACGTGGGGCATGGCCCGCACGCCGACCATCTCGCCGGCCGACTCCGACGCGCTGGTCGTCTGCGTCGTGCCGGCGGGCCGTTCCGGCGCGTAAATCCGCAAGCTGCCGCCGTCGCGGCCCGACAGCGCACCCGCAACGCCAGGTCGTCGTCGGCGAATCGACGCCGACCTGTTGCGGGCCCGTCTTCACGGGATGCAGAGCCTCGCCGGCCGATGATGCAATTTTGCAACGCAGGAGAACTGTCGATGAACGTGAAATTGAGTCTGCTTGCGGCTGCCTGTGCGCTGGCGCTGGCCGCCTGCAGCGACAACTCGTCCTCGCCGAAGGCACCCGAATCGGCTCCGACGCCGTCCGCCACCACGGCCCCGGGCGAGGCACCGGTGACGATGGCGCCCGCGCCGGCGGCGACCGCCGGCATGGCCGCTGCGCCGGCCGTGTCCGCGATGGACACCAGCAAGGGCGCTGCGGTGGTCACCGATTGCGCCACCGAGATCGAGGGTTCGGATGCGATGCAGTACAACGTGTCGTCCATTGTGGTGCCGTCGTCGTGCAAGGACTTCAAGATCACCCTCAAGCACACCGGCACCATGCCGGTCACTGCGATGGGCCATGACGTGGTGATCGCCAGGCAGTCGGACCTGCAGGCCGTGGACGCCGACGGCGTGGCCGCGGGCGCAGCCGCCGGCTACGTCAAGGAAGGCGACTCGCGCGTGATCGCGCACACCAAGCTGATCGGCGGTGGCGAAACCACCTCGGTGAGTTTCCCGGTCAGCAAGATCCAGAGTGGCGGCCCGTACGCGTTCTTCTGCAGTTTCCCGGGTCACTCGGCGCTGATGAAGGGCACGATCAGCGTGCAGTGACGTGTCTGCGCCGGGTTCCGTGCGAACCCGGCGCGGTCAGCTCGCAGGGACTTGCCGCCCGTTAGCCATGGCGGCGTCCAGCGTCAGCGCGACCTCGCGTTCCGGCACCGCGCCGACGATCTCCGCGCGGCCGATGCCGCGCCACAGGATCAGGCGCAACCGGCCGGCGGTGTTCTTCTTGTCCAGCCGCATCCACTGCAGCAACTGCTCCGTATCCATGTCCGGCGGGATCGCCAGCGGCAGGCCGAGTGCGTGCAGCAGGCGTTGCAGTCGCGCGGTGTCGCGCGGCTCGCTCATGCCGGAACGTTCGGACAATTGCGCGGCCAGCAGCATGCCGATCGCCACCGCCTCGCCGTGCAGCAGGCTGGCGTAGTGGCCCGCGGTTTCCAGCGCGTGGCCGAAGGTGTGGCCGAAATTGAGCAGTGCGCGTTCGCCTTGTTCGGTCTCGTCGCGGGCCACCACGCCGGCCTTGTACTGCACCTTGCGCGCGATGGCCTCCAGCACGGTGTCGACGTCGCGTGCGGCCAGCGCGTCGGCGTGCTGCTCCAGCCACGCGAAGAACGCCTCGTCGCCGATCGCTGCGCCCTTGACCACCTCGGCGAGGCCGGCGCGGTACTCGCGCGCGGGCAGGGTGGCGAGCGTGTCGATGTCGGCGATCACCGCGCGCGGCTGGTGGAAGGCGCCGGCCAGGTTCTTGCCCACCGGCAGGTTCACCCCGGTCTTGCCGCCGACCGAGGAGTCGACCATCGCCAGCAAGGTGGTCGGCATCTGGATGAAGTCGATGCCGCGCATCCAGCAGGCGGCACTGAAGCCGGCGAGGTCGCCGACCACGCCGCCGCCCAGTGCGATCACGCAGGCGTCGCGGGTGGCGCCGAGCTGGCCCAGCGCGTCCAGCACGCGGCCGACGTTGGCGAAGCTCTTGTGCACCTCGCCGTCGTCCAGCAGGAACGACGACCAGTGCAAACCCTCCAGCCCCGCCTCGACCCGCGGCAGGTACAGCGGCGCCACCGTGGTATTGCTGACCACCAGCGCATGGCGCCCGCGCAGCAACGGGCGCCAGCGCGCGGGATCGTCGAGCAGCCCGCTGCCGATCCATACCGGGTAGCTGCGCAGGCCGAGCGAGACGTTGATGCTGTGCAGGGGCGGCTTGTTCATGCGTGGTGCGGGGGACAGGAAAGAGGGGCGCGTTGCCAGTGCGCATCGATCAGGGCAATGCAGCGCTCGCTGGCGGCGCCGACACTGCCATGGTGGCCGGGCACGGCGAGGTCGGCAAGTTCGCGGTAGATCGGCTCGCGCACGCCGGCCATCGCCTGCAGGCGCGCGAGGCGGTCGGGCACGGCCAGCAGCGGGCGACGATGGTCGCGTTCGAGGCGTTCGAGTTGCTGCTCCACGCTGGCCTGCAGCCACACCACGAAACCGCGCTGGCTCAGCCAGCGGCGGTTGTCGCTCGCCAGCACGGCACCCGCGCCGGTCGCCAGCAGCATGCCGCAGCGCTGGCTCAGCGCGTCGAGCTGCGCGCTCTCGCGCTGGCGGAAGCCGGCTTCGCCCTCGACCTCGAACACGGTGCTCACGTCCACGCCGCAATGCTGCTCGACCTCCTGGTCGAGATCGATGAACGAGAGCCCATAATGCACGGCGAGCCGCCTGCCGACCGAGGTCTTGCCGGCACCGGTCGGACCGACGATGAACAGGTTGCACGACGGATTCATGGCTTGATGCTAACAGGCGCCGGAGGAGGGCTGCGGTGAGCGAAAGGGTACTGCTGGCCGGTTGTGGCGATCTCGGTCTGCGCGTGGCGCAGCGGCTGCGCGGGCGCGGTGACGAGGTATGGGCATTGCGCCGGCACCCGCCTGCGGCAGGGGGCCCGGACATCCGCTGGCTGCAGGCGGACCTCACCCGGCCGGACAGCCTCGCCGCCTTGCCGCGCGCATTCACGCAGCTGGTTTACCTGCCCACGCCGGACCACCGCGACGCGGCAGCCTATCGCGCGACTTTCGTCGACGGGCTGCGCCATCTGCTGGCCGCGCTCGACGATGGCAGGTTGCAGCGTGTGCTGCTGGTTTCCTCCAGCGCGGTGTACGGCGCGCACGACGGCGACTGGGTGGACGAGGACACGCCGCCCGCCCCACCCGGTTTCAACGGCGCCACCTTGCTCGAGGCGGAGCGCTGGCTGGCCGCGCAACCGGTGTGCTCGGTGGTGCTGCGCCTGGCCGGGCTGTACGGGCCGGGGCGAACCCAGCTGTTCGAGCGCCTGCGCGCCGGCACGGTGCAGGTGCCGCGGGCCGCGCCGCACTGGGCCAATCGCATCCATGTGGACGATGCGGCCGCGGCGATCGCGCACCTGCTGGCGCTGCCCGATCCGCAGGCGTGCTATCTCGGCGTGGACGACACGCCGCTGCCGCTCGACGTGCTGCACGATCATCTGGCGCGACTGCTCGGCGTACCCCCGCCGGCCGCCGGCGCGCCGCCGCCGGGCATCGGCAGCAAGCGGCTGAGCAATGCGCGGCTGCGCGCCAGCGGCTTCGTGCCGCGCTGGCCGGATGCGCGCCTCGGCTACGCCGCGCTGCTCGACAGCTGATCTTCGTTCCACCCGCCATCCAGGAGAGCGCCATGACTGCATCCATCCCGCATCACCAGGTCAGCACCGGCAACGACATCCCCGGTTGCCGCATCGTGCGCTCGTTCGGCATCGTGCGCGGCATTACCGTGCGTTCGCGCAGCGTGGTCGGCAACCTCGGCGCCGCGTTGCAGACCATCGTCGGCGGCAATATCTCCATCTACACGGAACTGTGCGAGAAGGCGCGCGAGGAAGCCTTCGAACTGATGCTGCAGCATGCCGCCGCGATGGGCGCCAACGCCGTGGTGGCGATGCGCTACGACGCCAACGACGTGGCCCAGGGCGTCACCGAAGTGCTGGCCTATGGCACCGCCGTGCAGGTGCAGCCCGCCTGAGCGCATGACGCGGTGCGGCTTGTGCCGCGTCGTGCGTGCGGGCCAGACTCGGGCTTCGGGACAGGGAGCGCCGCGTGCCGCTTGCACGCCCGGACGGGAGGTTCACGCCATGTCAGTAGCCAAGGTCATCGAGATCAACGCGTCGTCGAAGCAGGGCATCGAGGATGCCGTGCAGCACGGGTTGCGCAAGGCCGGGGAGTCGGTGAAGAAGATCAAGGGAGCCTGGATCAACGAGATCAAGGTGGTTACCGCCGACGACGGCAGCGTCACCGAGTGGCGCGTCAACATGAAGGTCAACTTCGTCGTCGACTGAGGGCGCGCGGCGTCAGGGCGGCGCCTCGACGCTGCCCTGTCAGCCGTGCGTGAGTCCGGTCACGTGGCGGTCGTCGTCGTACTCCACCACCGTGTCGGCCAGCGCCGGCAGCGTCGCCAATGCGTGGCGGCTGAGGCGTTCGAAGTGCATCAGGAAGCGGCCCATGCTGGCCGCGTCCATCGCCAGCGGGGCGTGGCGTGCGACCAGTTCCTCCTCCTGCTCGCCGCGCCAGCGGCGCACGATGTCCCAGTTCGGTGCCTGCAGCACGATCAGCGCGTCGAACTTGCGCCATAGCGGCTGGTAGCCGCGCAACTGCTTGTTGACCCAGCGCCGCCAGGCGCCGTCCGGGTCCTCGTCGCGTTCCAGTGCATTGATCGGCCGGGCCAGCGCCGTCAGCGGCTGCGGCCGGATGCCCAGCGCCCAACCCTCCACGATCACCAGCGCGGGTCGCTTGGTGATCCGCGGCCAGCGCGAGGGCGGCAGGCGCGTGTCGCGGCCCTTGTCGAAGCGCGGATGGGTCACCGCCAGCCGGGCGGAGGCGTGCGGCACCGCCGCCAGCACCGACAGCAGCAGCTCGATCTCGTGGGTACCCGGCACGCCGCGCGAACGCAGCAGCGGGTGCACGTCGCGCGCCAGCGCCTCGCGCTCGCTGCGGGCGTAGTAGAAATCGTCCAGCGAGAGCACCTCGGTGTCCCAGCCGCGCGCCTTGGCCTGCGCCTTCATGACTCGCGCCAGGGTGCTCTTGCCGCTGCCCTGCAGGCCCGACAGGCCCAGGATGTAGGGCCTGCGCGAGCGCGCAATGCGCCCGGCGTACTGGTCCAGAAGGTGTCCGGCCAGCGCCTCGTTCTGCTGCTGCGCCAGCGACATCATCGGCGGCGACTCCCGGCCTGGCCCGGGCCGGCACGACGGCAGGCCGGCGCATGGCCATTGCCGCCATTTTCACCTTGCGTGGAGAAGCATCGCGCCGTTGCCGCCGGGGGCGGGATGCGGGGTGCGGGGATCATTGCACTATCATCGGACAGTTTCATTCGCTCCATGATGGCGCGCTTTGGCCACGACGCAAAAGGGAAGTTTCACACATCATGCTCAAACCTGAAATCCTGGACACTTTCATCCGGCTGCTGGACGAGGCCAAGGCCAGCGGCGACCCCGAACCCACGGCGATGAACCTGGCCACCGCGGAAAGCGCCGGCCGGGTTGCCTCGCGCATCGTGCTCCTGAAGGGCGTCGACGAGCGCGGCTTTCGCTTTTTCAGCAACTACCAGAGCGACAAGGGCGGCCAATTGGAGGCGCACGCGCAGGTCGCGCTGTGCTTCCACTGGAAACACGTGCGCCAGGGCGTGCAGGTGCGCGTCGAGGGAGTCGCGCGGAAACTGCAGGAGGAGGAGTCCGACGCCTACTTCGCCAGCCGCCCGCGCGGCAGCCAGATCGGCGCCTGGGCCTCGCTGCAGTCGCAGACCCTGCCCGACCGCGAGACCTTCGAGCGGCGCGTGCAGCACTACGAGGAGGAGTTCGCCGGGCGCAACGTCAGCCGGCCGCCGCACTGGGGCGGTTACCTGGTGGAGCCGGACATGATCGAGTTCTGGTATGGCGCCGAGTTCCGCCTGCACGAGCGCGTGCGCTGGAGCCGCCACGGGCAGACCTGGACGTCCCGGATGCTGTACCCGTGAGCGCGTCGGCGGTGGTGGCGGCGCAGCGCGAGTTCGTGGTCGACACCCGCGGCCGCGGCTTCCACGACATCACCGCCGAAGTCGCCGATGCGGTCGCGGCCAGCGCGGTGCGCATCGGCACCGCGCTGGTGTTCACGCCGCACACCAGTTGCTCGCTGCTGCTCGGCGAGAATGCCGACCCCGCCGTGCGCGCCGACCTCGAGCGCTGGTTCGCCCGCGCGGTGCCGGATGGCGACCCGCTCTTCCGGCATGACGCCGAAGGCCCCGACGACATGCCCGCGCACGTGCGCTCGATCCTCACCGGGGTCAGCCTCGGCGTGCCGGTGCGCAACGCCGCGCCGACGCTCGGCACCTGGCAGGGCATCTACCTGTGGGAACACCGCCACGCCGCGCACCGGCGCCGGGTGGTGGTGACCGTGACGGGCATGCCGACGGACTGATCTCGCTCAGAGCAGCCGCATCAGTTCCTTCATCAGCGGCAACCGGCGCACGCGCACGGCGCTGGCGCGGAACACGGCGTTGGCCAGCGCGGGCGCGACGCTGGGCATCGCCAGGAAGCTCGCGCCACTGGGGTCGCGGTCGCCGGGCACGGTGATCACTTCCACCTCGCGCGGCAGCTCGGTCATGGTGGCCAGCGGGTAATCCTTGTAGCCGTGCTGCTGGACCTGGCCATCCTTGAAGGTGATCGCCGGGTGCAGCGCGAGCGACAAGGCGTCCAGCGTGGCGCCGGCGATCTGTCCTTCCAGGCCCAGCGGATTCACCACGCGACCCACGTCGACGGCGCAGGCCACGCGGCGGACCACCAGCGTCTGGCCTTGCAGCGCGACCTCGATGGCGTGCGCCACGTAGGCGCCGTCGACGTGCCAGCAGGCGAGGCCCAGGCCGTTGATGCTGTGCAGCCAGTTCTTCCACACGATGCGGTCGGCGACCAGTTGCAGCACGTTGCGAAGGCGGCCGACATCGAGCACGGCGTCGCCGCCCAACGGCAGCTGGCGCGGTTCGCCGAGGATGCGCAGCCGCGTCTTCAGCGGATCTTCGCGCAGCTGGTGGGCGATCTCGTCGATGAAGCTTTCCACCGCGAACGCGTTGCTGAGATGCGGCATGCCGCGGAACGGTCCCCGCGGCATCGCCGAGGCCTGCGCGTACCAGTCGCTGCGGTAGTTCGGCACCAGGCCGGCGGGCAACTGGTCGGCGCGCAGCTCGGAGCGCCACAGTCGATCTTCCGGCACGCCGCGCAGGCTCGCCGCCGAGGCGCTGACCATGCGCTGGTTCCAGCCGATCAGCCGGCGCTTGCGGTCGACGACGGCGTTGAGCTGGTGCACGCAGCCGGAGCGGTAGAAGTCGTGGCTGAAATCCTCGTCGCGGGTCCACAGCAGGCGTATCGGCTTGCCGACCGCCTGCGCCAGGATCACCGCCTCGGCGACGAAATCGTGGTCCAGTCGGCGACCGTAACCGCCGCCCACGCGCGGCACGCGGATGTCGATCTGCGCCGGCTGCAGACCGGTCAGGCGCTGCACCACCGCCCAGGCTTTCTGCGGCGCCTGGGTCGGCACCACCAGGCTGGCGCGATCCTTGTCCAGCCGCACCAGGCAGTTCATCGGCTCGGCGGTGGCGTGGGCCAGCCAGGGCTGCACGTAGGTGGCCTGCAGGCGGCGCGCGGCTTTCTTGCCGGCGGCGTCGACGTCGCCGTCGTCGCGCACGCGCGTGGTCGGCGCATCGGTGCCGGCGAGCGTGGCCAGCGCCTGTTGCTCCAGCCCGCTGCTGCTCTCCCCGCCGCCTGCGCCGGGCTTCCATTCGAGCTTGAGCTTGGCGCGGCCCCGCAGCGCAGCCCAGGTGTCGGCGGCCAGCACGGCGACGGCCGGGGCGATCACCGTCATGCCGCGCGGCTGGCCCGGCTCGGGCTTGAGCTGGATCACCTTGACCACGCCGGGCTGCGCCAGCGCGTCGCCGGTGTCGATGCGCGCCAGCGTGCCGTCCGGCCACTGGCAGTGCACCAGCACGGCGACCAGTGCATCGCCGAGATGCTCGTCGATCGCGTAGCGCGCCTGGCCGGTGACGATGGCATGCGCGTCCACGTCGCCGGCGGGCCGGCCGATCAGCTGGTAGCTGCTGGCGGCCTTCACCGGTGGCGCCTGCGTGGGCAGCGCGACCTGGCTGGCGTCGGCGGCGAGACTGCCGTAGGTGGCCCGGCGCCCGTCGGGCGCGATCACGGTGCCCGCATCGCAGCGCAGCCGGCTGGCGGAAACGCCGAGCCGTCGCGCCGCCGCCTGCAACAGCAGCCAGCGCGCCAGCGCGCCGACCTGGCGCAGGTCGCGCCACGCGGCCGGGATGGAATTGCCGGTACCGCCCACCTGGTGGCCGTAGGTCCACTTCGGCCGGCCGTTGTCGTTGCTGACGCCCAGCCCCAACGCAACCACGCGGACCCGCTCCCAGTCGGCGTCGAGTTCGTCGGCGATGATTCGCGGCAAGGCCGTGGCCACGCCGGTGCCGGTATCCGGGTCGCGCGCACCGATCAGCACCAGGCCGTCGGCGTCGATGCGCACATAGGCGCCGAGGTCGTGGAAGTCGTCGCCGAGCAGCGCTGGCGGCAACGGAGCGTCGGCGGCGTCGGCCAGGCGGATGCCGACCACCAGCGCACCGGCGGTACCGGCCAGCACCTGCAGGAATCGACGGCGATCGAGGCGGATCGTGGAGTTGCCGCGCTCGCTGCTCACGACTGGCCCGCCTTGCCGGCCGCCGCCCGCTTGATCGCGCGGCGCACGCGGGTCTGGCAGCCGCAGCGGCACAGATTGGGCAACTGGTCGATGTCGTCGTCGCTCGGCTTGGGCTTGCGCCGCAGCAGCGCCACGCCGGCGATCAGCCAGCCCGGCGTGCAGTAGCCGCAGCCGATCGCGTCCTCGTCGATGAAGGCCTGCTGCAGCGGATGCAGGCTGTCGCCGCCGCCGGCCAGCCCCTCCACCGTGGTGATCGACTTGCCGGCCAGTGTCTGCATCGGCACCGTGACCGCGGAAACCGCCGCGTCCGCCACCAGCACGAGGTCGGCGCCGTTCTCGCCGTGCGCGCCGCCGTACTTGGTGCCGGTCAGCCGCAACACGTCGCGCAGGTACCACAGCAGCGGCATCTGCGGGTCGCCGGTGTGCCGATAATGCTCGCCGTTGATCTGCACATCGATGCCCTCGCGTGCCTTCTCCGGCACGATGGCGCTGGCCGGTTCGGCCGGCAGGATGTGGGATTGGAGCATCGGGACTTCTCCGCGGATCGTCTGCCTATTGTGGCATTGCCGTGTGGCCGCAGCAGCCCCGCAGCCACATGCCGTTCATCGTCGACGGCAGCGAGCGGTGCGCCGGGCCGGCGTCACGCGCCGCGGTGCTGCTCGCCCAGGCGGCGCCAGATGCCGTACACCGGGATGCCCGCGGCCATGATCAGCAGGCCCATGCCCGCGTTGCGCGGGTTGTCGAGCAGGGTGGCCACCACCACCGCGCCAACCGTCGCGATGAACAGCCACGGCAGCCACGGGTAGCCGGGCACGCGGAAGCCGGGGTTGGCCGGATCGTGCCGGCGATACCAGAACAGCGTGGCCACGCCCACCGCGCAGGCCAGCCAGTCGCCGAAGGTGGCGTAGTCCAGCAACTGGCCGTAGCCGCCCGAAAGGGCCAGCACGATGGCCCAGCCGGTCAGCAGCAGCAGCGCGGTGTTCGGCGTGCGCCAGCGCGGATGCAGCCGCGCCACCGCGCGGAAGAACAGCCCGTCCTCGCCCATCACCTGCAGCACCCGCGCACCGGCGACCAGGGTGATGTTGCAGAAGCCGAGGGTGGAGATCGCCACGCCCAGCGCGATCACCTTCGCGCCGACCGGGCCGGCCACCTGCTGCATCACGTCCGCCGCCGGCGCGGTGCTGGCGGCGAGCCCGGCGTGACCGAGCACGGCGAGGTAGGCCACGTTGACCAGCGCGTAGGCGCCGATCACCAGCAGCATGCCCAGGGTCAGCGCGCGCGGCAGCGTGCGCTGCGGGTCGCGCACTTCGCCGGCCAGGTTGTTGAGGTAGGTGAAGCCGGAATACGCGAACAGCACCGGCAGCGCCGCGCCCATGAAGCCGACGCCGTGGCGCGCCGGATCGGCGGCCAGCACCTGGCCGTGGCCGGCGCCGGCGAGGAACAGGCCGCACACCACCAGCACCGCCACCGCCAGCAGCTTGAGCAGGGCGAACAGGTTCTGGATCTGCGCGCCGAGGCGGATGCCGAACAGGTTGATGCCGCCGACGAAGACCAGCGCGCCGACGGTCAGCGGCAGCGCCCAGGCCGGCGGCAGCCCGAACAGCGAAGCGGCGTAGCTGGCGAAGATCGTCGCCACCGCCGCGCTGGAGCCGGAGTAGATCACCAGCAGCATGGTCCAGCCGAACAGGAAGCCGGCCAGCGGCCCGAACGCCTCGCGCAGGTAGACGTAGGTGCCGCCCGCGTGCGGCCGGCGCGCGCCGAGCTCGGCGTAGCACAGCGCGCCGATCAGGGTGAGCACGCCGGCGGCCACCCACATCAGCAGCAGCGCCAGCCCCGACTCGGTGCGCTGCGCCACGATGCCGGGGTTGAGGAAGATGCCGCCGCCGATGATGCCGCCGACCACGATCAGGGCGGCGTCCCACGGGCGCAGGCTGCGCAGGTAGCTGCCGGAGGGATGGGCTGAGGGCATCGGTCGGGTCATGTGGATGGCGGCGCGACAGCATGGCGGCGCGCCGCGCGTTCGGCAAGGCGGCGGTGATCAGTCCGCGGCCGGAAACAACAGCTCGCCGCGCACGCCGATGACGCAGGCTCCGCCGATGGTGACGGCGCCGGTGGCGGCGTCGCGCGCTACATCGACCAGGCCGTCGCGACCCACCTCGCGCCCCTGGCTGGCGCGATAGTTCAGGCCATGGCCGTCACGATCGCCGCGCGCGCCGAGCCAGGCCATGATCGCCGCATTGGCGCTGCCGGTGACCGGGTCCTCCGGGATGCCGTCGGCGGGACAGAAGGCGCGCACCGCCATGGCCGCGACATCGGAACGTTCATGCCCGAACACACTGACGCCGACCGCGTCGTGCCGGAGGCACAGCGCCGCCAGCGCCGCCATGTCCGGCGTCAGCGCGCGCACCGGTGCCGCCTCGCGCAGGTTGCACAGGATCCAGTGCGGTCCGTTGTCGACCAGGACGACGTCGTCGCGCGCAAGTTCCACCCGCAATGCAGATGCGAGCTGCGCACGCAGGGCATCATCGATCTCGCCCAACCGGGCCGGCGGCGCCTGCACGTGGATGATTCGTGCCGGGCCGTCGCCGACCACCTGCACCGGCAGCAGGCCGGCCTCGCACTGCTGGGTCAGTCTGCGCTTGCCGGCATCGACCAGCCCCGCCTCGATCGCTGCATACGCGCTGCCCACACTGGGGTGGCCGGCGAACGGCAACTCCTGGCGCGGCGTGAAGATGCGCACGCGGTAGTCCGCCTGCGGCTCGGTAGGCGGCAGCAGGAAACTGGTTTCGGAGAGGTTGGTCCAGCGCGCGATGCGCTGCATCGCTGCGCCATCCAGCCCCTCGGCGTCCACCACGACGGCCAGCGGGTTGCCGTTGAGCAGGCGGTCGGCGAAAACGTCCAGTTGCAGGAAACGGCGTGCTGGCATGGCGGTTCCGGGGGAGGGAGTCGCCGGAAGATCGCATTGATGGCGTTCGCCGACAAGCCGGCGAACCGGCCCGCGCATTCGGCGCGGGCCGGGGCGTTCGCTCAGAAGCCCACGCGCAGGAACGTGTCGAAATTGGCCACGTCCAGGGTGCCGATGCCGGCGCCCGGGTTGTAACGGCCATTGCCGGCGTAGAACCAGTTGTCGCCGGCACTGATGCGGTTGAACGCCGACCACTTGCCGTAGCCGAAGAGGTTCTGCAGCAGGTACATGTGCGGGTTCCACAGGCCGATGCGATGGCCCGTGCTCTGCCGCAACAGCGCGGTGATGCCGTTCAACTGCGGTGCGACGAAGCTGGTGCCGCCGGAGCTGTACAGGCCGCCCTGGAACACCAGCAGGTAGCCGGTTTCCGGATCCGCGTTGAGCGAGATGTCCGGCAGGTTGCGACCCTTGAAGTTGCCGGGCAGCTTCAGGTAGGTGTACGGGCCGGTGGCCGGATCGTTGTAGGTCAGCTCCTGGTTTTTCTCGCTGCGCTCCATGCCGCTGGTGAAGAGCTGGTACATCGGCTGGCGCCAGTAGACGCTGACGCCACCGCCGCCGCCGACCGAGAACACATAGTCACGGCTGGGCACGAACGGCAGCAGGTAATCCCAGCCCCACACGCTCTCCTGGTCGATCGACAGCACCACCTGGCCGGAGGAGTTGACGAACTTCACCGGCACCGTGGTGCCGCCGGCAGCGGTGATGTACGGATCCGACGCCGGGGCATCGACGGTGAGCGGGGCGCTGAACTCGCCCGGTCCGTCGCCGGTGCCGAGGGCGCGTACCGTGTCGTAGGCGCCGGAGTCGCCGCTGGCGGCGAACATCGACTGCCCCTGCGCGGCTGCCTCCAGGAAAATCTGGTGATAGGCACGCAGGTCGCCGACGTCGGTGGTGTCGGTGTTGCGCGCGCCGTCCACGTTCAGCGCCGCGAAGTTGAAGATCTCGCCCAGGCCCCAGCTGGCCGAGATGCTGTCCGCCCGGTTGTCGGAGACCGCGCGGGCGAACGCGTCGACGAAGCCGGAGCCGGCGTTCGGCGCGTCGTAGACGATGATGTTGGCCTGCGGCGCCAGCCCGCCGGCCTGCTGCACGTCGAGCGTGGTCTCGTCCGCGCCGTTGGTGCCGCCGCCGCCATCGACATGCACCTGGGTGATGCGGTTCGGTTTGGTGTCGAGCCCGATCGCGGTCCAGTAATCCTCCGCGTCAGACGGGTCGAAGGTGGCCAGGGTGACGATGGCCAGGGTCGAACCCTTGCCGGTGATGCCGCGCCGGTACAGCGGGTTGATGTTGTACAGGTTGGCCACGTCGCCCACGGTGTACTGGCCAGGCACCCCGGTGGCGGTGGGATTGCCGGTCGCTGCCGCACCTGCCTGCGCCGACAGCGTGGTCGGCGGGTTGGCCAGCCGCAGGTTGGTCACCGGCAGCTTCGACGTGTGGTGCGGCACGTAATGCCACTCGTTGCTGAGGCCGCTGGCCAGGATCACGTTGTCGCCCAGGCCGACCGGCATCACCAGCGGACGCGCCGGGCGATGGAAGCGCTGGCCCGTCTTGCGCGACACGTAGTTGTGCACCGGCGTGCCGAACAGCTGGCTGAACTGGCCGATCGTGCCGCGCACACTGATTACCAGGTGGCTGTCCAGCAGCTCGCCCTGCAGCCCATGCTGGCTCAGGTAGCCCTGCACTTTGGCGATTTGCGCATCGGTGGCGCCGTAGCGTTCGGCGAACTGCGCCGTGGTGAGGAACTTCTGGAAGTTCGCGCTGCCGGGCGTGGCGGTCTGACGAACGTAGTTTTCAAGCTCGGCCTCGTGGCGCAATCGCAGCACGAGGCTGACGGTGACGCTCTGGTCGGTGGGTGCCAGGCCCTGGTCGGTGACGGCCTGCAAACCCGCGGCGGAGACCGAGGTGGCCACACCGGCCAGCATGGCCGCAAGGCTGATAGCGAGAACTTTCCTGCGCAATTTGAAGTGCATGAGTGCTTCTCCCTGGAGTGGACAGGGCTGGCTGGAAAGCGGATGCACTTTCGGCAGGCAACGAACGGAAGGTGGCGGCGCTTTGAAGCTCAGCCCTGCGTTTCACGTGCGAATTGCAACTTCCCCAGCGACGTCGTCAGTTCCCCCTGACGACCGGCGTTGCGCCGCTCGCGCGAGATTAGTACCAAGTGCCTGCCGAGATAAAGACGCCCGGGTGCCTTCGTCCGCAGGCCGGCCTGCGCTGCGCCCGGCCGGGTTTTGCCGCCGGTGGCCGGTGCGGCACAATGGCGGTTTTCCCGGTCTGCCCACAGCGAATCCATGGCCTCCATCAAGCAAGAAGACCTGATCCAGTCCGTCGCCGACGCGCTGCAGTACATCAGCTACTACCACCCGGTCGACTACATCAAGAGCCTGGCCGCCGCGTACGAGCGCGAGGAATCACCCGCCGCCAAGGACGCGATGGCGCAGATCCTGATCAACTCGCGCATGGCCGCCGAGGGCCACCGGCCGCTGTGCCAGGACACCGGCATCGTCACCGTGTTCCTCAAGGTGGGCATGAACGTGCGCTGGGACGACGCCACCATGTCGCTGGAGGACATGGCCAACGAAGGCGTGCGCCGCGCGTACATGGACCCGGACAACAAGCTGCGCGCCAGCGTGCTGGCGGACCCGGCCGGCAAGCGCATCAACACGAAGGACAACACGCCGTCGGTGGTCAACATGTCGATCGTGCCCGGCGACACCGTCGAGGTGATCGTGGCGGCCAAGGGCGGCGGCTCCGAGGCGAAGTCGAAGTTCGCCATGCTCAACCCGTCCGACTCGATCGTCGACTGGGTGCTGAAGACCGTGCCCACGATGGGCGCCGGCTGGTGCCCGCCGGGGATGCTCGGCATCGGCATCGGCGGCACCGCCGAGAAGGCGATGCTGATGGCGAAGGAGGCGCTGATGGAGGAAATCGACATCCAGGAACTGATCGCGCGCGGCCCCGCCAATCGCGCCGAGGAGCTGCGCATCGAGCTGTTCGAGAAGGTCAACGCGCTGGGCATCGGCGCGCAGGGGCTGGGCGGCCTCACCACCGTGCTCGACGTCAAGGTGAGGGATTTCCCGACCCACGCGGCGAACCTGCCGGTGGCGCTGATCCCGAACTGCGCCGCCACCCGCCACGCGCATTTCGTGCTGGACGGCTCCGGCCCGGTGATGCTCGACCCGCCGTCGCTGGAAGACTGGCCCAAGCTCACCTACGACGCCTCCAAGGGCCGCCGGGTGAACCTCGACACGGTGACGCGCGAAGACGTGGCCAGCTGGAAGCCGGGCGAGACGCTGCTGCTCAACGGCAAGCTGCTCACCGGCCGCGACGCCGCGCACAAGCGCATGGTCGAGATGCTCAACCGGGGCGAGCCGCTGCCGGTGGATTTCAACGGCCGCTTCATCTACTACGTCGGCCCGGTCGATCCGGTGCGCGAGGAAGTGGTCGGCCCGGCCGGCCCCACCACCGCCACGCGCATGGACAAGTTCACCGAACAGGTACTGGCGCAGACCGGCCTGCTCGGCATGGTCGGAAAGGCCGAGCGCGGCCCCGCCGCGATCGAGGCGATCAGGAAGCACCGCTCGGTGTACCTGATGGCGGTGGGCGGCGCCGCGTACCTTGTCTCCAAGGCGATCAAGGCCTCGCGCGTGGTCGGTTTCGCCGACCTGGGCATGGAGGCGATCTACGAATTCACCGTCGAGGACATGCCGGTCACCGTGGCGGTCGACTCGGGCGGCAGCTCGGTGCACCAGACCGGTCCGCGCGAATGGCAGGCGAGGATCGGCAAGATCCCCGTCTTCATGCAGTAAAAGCAGTGCGCGCAGCGCACGCGTTTGCCTCCTTCCCCTCCGGGGGAGGATTGAGGAGAGGGAGTTTCAGGATCACCTCAGCTCTCCATCGAAACCCCGAACACCCCGCAGGGGGGCACTGCCCGCCGCCCCGCACGAGGCAAGGAAGGGCCGGAGGGTACTGCCCGCATACGGCAAACAGCAGTCTAGACGTCCAAACGAGTCGTCCTCGAAAAACCATTTGCAATTCCAATGTCGCAGCGCAACACTGACTGAACAACCATCCCCTGACAGCGAACCCCCGTGACCTCGCCAACCTCCGCGCCGCTGCCCGCCGACGCTCCCTGGATCGTGATGAAGTTCGGCGGCACCAGCGTCGCCACGCTGCCGCGCTGGCAGAACATTCGTGAGCTGGTCGCCAGCCGCCGCGCCGAAGGCGCGCGCGTGCTGGTCGTCGTTTCCGCGCTGACCGGCATCACCGACGCGTTGAAACAACTGTGCGGCGAGGGCGGGCAGGACAAGCGCAAGGCGGCGGCCGGCGCGATCGCGCAGCGCCACTACGACCTGCTGGAGCACATGCAGCTGGCCTTGCCGGACACGCTCGGCGAGCGGCTGGGCGAGCTGGCGCGGCTGGCCGAGGACGGCCCCGCGGCGCGCGGCGAGCTGGCCTGGCAGGCGCAGGTGCAGGCCCACGGCGAGCTGATGTCCAGCGCGCTCGGCGCCGCCTTCCTCAGCCACAGCGGCCTGCCCACGCAGTGGCTGGACGCGCGCGACTGCCTGGCGGCGGTCGCGTTGCCGAACCAGAACGAGCGCACCCGGCTGCTGTCGGCGATGGTCGAGGCGAAGCCCGACCCGGCCTTGAACGCGCGCCTGGCCGCGCTCGGCGAGGTGTTCATCACCCAGGGCTTCATCGCGCGCGAAACGCATGGCCGCACCGTGCTGCTCGGCCGGGGCGGCTCGGATACCTCGGCGGCGTACTTCGGCGCGCTGCTGAAGGCGGCGCGGGTGGAGATCTGGACCGACGTGGCCGGCATGTTCACCGCCAACCCGCGTCAGGTGCCCGGCGCGCGCCTGCTGCAGCGGCTGGATTACGAGGAGGCGCAGGAAATCGCCTCCACCGGCGCCAAGGTGCTGCACCCGCGCTGCCTGTCGCCGCTGCGCGAGCCGCGTGTGCCGCTGCTGATCAAGGACACCAACCGGCCCGAACTCGACGGCACCGTGATCGGCCCGGAGGTGCGCGCGCACGCGCCCAGCGTGAAGGCGATCAGCGCGCGCAAGGGCATCACCCTGGTCTCGATGGAGTCGGTCGGCATGTGGCAACAGGTCGGCTTCCTCGCTGACGTGTTCGCGCATTTCAAGCAGCACGGCCTGTCGGTGGACCTGATCGGTTCGGCCGAGACCAACGTCACCGTGTCGCTCGATCCCACCGAGAACCTGCTCGACTCCGACGCGATCGCCGCGCTGGCCAGCGACCTGGCCAAGGTGTGCCGGGTCAAGGTGATCGCGCCGTGCGCGGCGATCACCCTGGTCGGCCGCGGCATGCGCTCGCTGCTGCACACCTTGTCCGGCGTGCTGGCCGAGTTCGGCCAGCTGCGCGTGCACATGATTTCGCAGTCGTCGAACAACCTGAATCTCACCTTCGTGGTCGATGAGGAAGTGGTCGATGCGTTGCTGCCGCATCTGCACGACTTGCTGATTGGCGCCGGCGCCCTGCGCACGGACGACAGCGCGCTGTTCGGTCCCAGTTGGCAGATGCTGTATGGCGGCGGCGAAGTGGTTCCCGCCGTGCCGGCATGGTGGCGCCAGGCGCAGCGTTCGCGCCTGCTGGAACTGGCCGCCGAAGCCACGCCGCGTTACGTCTACCACCTGCCCACGGTGCGCCAGCAGGCGCGCGAGCTGAAATCGCTGGCGGCGGTGGATCGGCTGCACTACGCGGTGAAGGCGAACACCCATCCGGCGATCCTGCGCGCGCTGGCGGCGGAGGGCTTCGCGTTCGAGTGCGTGTCGCCGGGCGAATTGGACGCGGTCGCCGCGTTGGTGCCGGAATCGGTGCCGCTGCTGTTCACGCCGAACTTCGCGCCGCGCGAGGATTACGTCCATGCGCTGGGCACCCGCGCCAGCGTCACGCTGGACGCGTTGCATCCGCTGCAGCACTGGGGCGAGCTGTTCCGCGGTCGCGAGATCGTGTTGCGGGTCGACCTGGGCCGCGGCCTGGGCCACCACGAAAAAGTGCGTACCGGTGGCAGCGCCAGCAAGTTCGGCCTGCCGCTGGATCAGTTGCCGACATTCCTGCAGCTGGCCGATGCGCATGGCGTGGCCGTGCGCGGCCTGCACGCGCATCTTGGCTCGGGCGTGCTCGACGCCGCGCATTGGGGCGAGGTGTATGCGCAGTTGGCCAGCCTGGCCGAGCGCATCGCCAGCGTGGTGTTCCTCAACATCGGCGGTGGCCTCGGCGTGCCGGCGCACCCGGGCGAGGCGCCGCTGGACATCGCCGCGCTCGACCGTGCGCTGCGTGAGGTCAAGGCGGTCTATCCGCAATACCAGCTGTGGATGGAGCCGGGCCGCTACCTGGTCGCCGACGCCGGCGTGTTGCTGACGCGGGTGACCCAGCTGAAGGACAAGGGCGGGTTCCGCTATCTCGGCGTGGACACCGGCATGAACAGCCTGATCCGCCCCGCGCTGTACGACGCCTGGCACAAGATCGTCAACCTCACCCGGCTTGGCGAACCGGCCACCGCGCTTTACCAGGTGGTCGGCCCGATCTGCGAGTCCGGCGACGTGCTGGGCACCGACCGCCGATTGCAGGAGGCGGCCGAGGGCGACGTGATCCTGATCGCGCAGGCCGGTGCCTACGGCAAGGTGATGTCCTCGCATTACAACCTGCGCGACGAGGCCGACGAGGTGGTGATCGACGACTGATCCGGAGCGCGCCTGTTCCGCTCTTTGGCCGGCGAAAGCCATCGAGCGGGCACCGCCTGAAGCTAGAATCAGCCTGTTCGCTCCCGACGATGCGGGCGATGGAGAAAGATGTGAGCAACACGATGCAACCGCGCCTCACCCGGGTCTTCCGCTTCGTGCGTGCGAGCTACACCGACGGCGTGGCCGAGCTGGCGTATGCGTTCGACGACGGCGAGGAACTGGTCGAGACGATCCGCTTTCCGCAGGCGCCGGCGGTTCCCGCCGAGCGGCGCGCGGCGTTCGGTGCGGCGCTGAAACTGCTGCATCTGGTCGCCGGCGTCAGCTACTACAAGGCCGGCGTGCCGCCGAAGATCGAGCTGGCCGATGGTCCGCTCGACGATGCCACCGCCGAACTGCTGGAACAGCTGTACCTACACGGGCTGGCCGAGTTCGCCTATCGCAACGGGCTGGACCTGCGCGGGCGCATAAGTTTTCCGCGAAGCACAGCGTCTCCCTTTCCCCAAGAGGGAGAGGGTCGGGGTGAGAGCACGGCCCCGTCGGAAGCCTCCTCGCTCGGTCTGCCCAAACGCACCCTGGTGCCGATCGGCGGCGGCAAGGATTCGCTGGTGGCGGTGGAGGCGATCAAGTCCATCGGCGGCGAGGCGACTGCGGTATGGGTCGGCAGCTCCGCGCTGATCGCCGGCTGCGCCGAGCGGACCGGCCTGCCCACCTTGAACATCCAACGCGAACTGGCGCCGAGCCTGTTCGAGCTGAACCGGCTCGGCGCGTGGAACGGGCACATTCCGGTGACCGCGGTGAATTCGGCGATCCTCGCCGTCGCCGCGGTCCTGTACGGCTACGATTCGATCGCGTTCGCCAACGAGCGTTCCGCCTCGGCTGCCACCTTGGAATACGACGGCCAGCAGGTGAACCACCAGTGGAGCAAGAGCCTCGCGTTCGAGACGCTGCTGGGCGACTGGCTGCACACGCACGTGGCCAGCGACCTCGACTACTGCTCGCTGCTGCGGCCGTACTCTGAGCTGGCGATCACCCATGCGTTCGCGAAGCTGACGCCGTATTTCGACGTGTTCTCCAGCTGCAACCGCAACTTCAAGCTGCTCGGCCCGAAGCCGGTCGACCGCTGGTGCGGGCAGTGCCCGAAGTGCCACTTCGTGTTCCTCGCGCTGGCGCCGTTCCTGCCCAAGCCGCGGCTGCTGGCGATCTTCGGCCGCAACCTGCTGGATGACGAAAACCAGGCCGCCGGCTTCGACGCGCTGCTGGAATACCAGGACCACAAGCCGTTCGAGTGCGTGGGCGAGGGCGCCGAGGCGCGCGCGGCGATGCATGCGCTGAGCCAGCGGCCGGAGTGGCAGGAAGATGCGCTGGTCGAACGCTTCCGCAGCGAAATCCTGCCGCAGCTCGACGCAACGCAGCTGGCGCTGGAGCCGTGGCTGCAGCCGTCGCCCGAACACCGCGTGCCGGCACGCCTGCAGCCGGCGCTGGCGGCGATCGGTTGATGCGCTTCGACGAGCTTCGCGATCGCCGCGTCGCGATCTGGGGTTTCGGCCGCGAAGGTCACGCGGTGATCAAGGCGCTGCGTTCGCGGCTGCCGACGCAGGCACTGACCTTGTTCTGCAGCGCCGCCGAAGTCGAGGCGGCGCGTGCGTTCGACGCGGCGCTGGATATCGTCGTCGGCGAGCCGGATGCGGTGGCGCTGGCCCGCTTCGAGGTGGTGGTGAAGTCGCCCGGCATCTCCGCCTACAAGCCGGCGTTGCTGGCCGCGCAGGCGCAAGGCACGCGGTTCACTTCCGGTACCGCGCTTTGGTTTGGCGAGCATCCGGATGCGCGCGTGATCGCGGTCACCGGCACCAAGGGCAAGAGCACCACCAGCGCGCTGCTCGCGCACCTGGCGCGCGCACTCGGCGTGCGCACCGCGCTGGCCGGCAACATCGGCCTGCCGTTGCCGGAGCTGCTCGACCAGCACGCGGACCTGTGGGTGATCGAACTGTCCAGCTTCCAGACCGGCGAAGCCGGCCCGCTGGAACTGGGCGTGGTCACCAGCCTGTACGAGGAACACCTGGACTGGCACGGCTCGCGCGAGCGCTACGTGGCCGACAAGCTGAAGCTGGCCGACGTGTCGCGCACGCTGCTGGTCAACGGCCTGCAGCCGAATCTGCTGCAGTACACCGCCGCGCATCCGCATCGCCTGGTGTTCGGCACGCCGGAAGGCTGGCATGTGCGCGATGGCATGGTCTGCCGCGGTGCGCAGCCGGTATTCGACAGCGTCGCGCTGGCGGCGCCCGGCCTGCACAACGCGCTCAACGCCTGCGCCGCGCTGGCCGCGCTGGAAACGATCGGCATGGACGCGCTCGCCGCCGCGCCGGCACTGGCCACCTTCCGCCCGCTGCCGCACCGGCTGCAGCCGCTGGGCGAACACGACGGCTGGCACTGGGTCAACGACTCGATCAGCACCACGCCGCTGGCCACGCTGGCTGCACTGGAAAGCCTGCATGGCCGCACAGTGACCGTGCTGGTCGGCGGCCACGACCGCGGCCTGGACTGGACGCCGTTCGTCGAGGCGATGCGCAGCGCGCCCGCGCACGCGATCGTCTGCATGGGCGCCAACGGCGCGCGCATCGAGGCGGCCCTGCGCGAGGCGGAAGTACGTTGTCCGATCCTGCCTGTCGACGACCTCGCCGGCGCCGTCGCCGAGGCGAAGACGCACACCCCGCGTGGTGGCGTGATCCTGCTCTCTCCGGGCGCGCCGAGCTTCGACCAGTTCAAGGACTACGCCGAACGCGGCCGTCGCTTCGCCGCGCTCGCCGGGTTCGATGTGGCCATCACCGGCATCGAAGGCCTGGGCATCGACTGAGCCGGTCCACCAACCGCGTGGCATGTCGCGAAGGGCACCGGTCGACTTGTCGCGTCTGCAGGTGTCTGCCATTCGACCCGCTGCGCATGTTTCATGGATGACCTGCGCGGGGGAAACCGATGCAGAGGGGCGGGAGCAGGGAATTCACGATGGCCGTCCGTGGCACGGCGGATGTGTACAAGGGCTGGCATTTCGGACTGACTGGCCCGCGCTGATCGGCGAGCGGCGATTCGCCGAGTCGGTGTCGGGGCGTTCTGAAATACTGCCGAGGGCAGGTGACACCTGGGCGCAGTCATCCACGCGAGTTGTTCGACAACGAGGCTGGACAAGCTCGGACAGTGTTTCGGTTCGACCCGAGAATGACCGAGGACATCGGATTCCCACTTTCGAGGGAATGACGGAAAAGCGGGGCTTCAGCACGCGCAGCGCTTACGCGGCTCGTTCACGCGCTTCTTGTCGTCGAGCTTGATGTGCTGGCGCAGCCAGGCGGCGAACTCGGCTTCGGCCAGGCTGCCTTCGGCGAGGGCCAGGTAGCGCGGGTACAGTTCGAGATCGTCGGCATCGAGGGTGCCGCCGTTGAGCAGGACGAAGGTTTCGCAGAACACAGCGACCGTGCGCTTGTTGCCGTCGACGAAAGGATGGTTGCGCGCCAGGCCGAACGCGAGGCTGGCCGCGAGGTCGGCGAGATCCGGCGGTGGATCATCATGGGCGTGGCCTTGCTGCGGTCGGGCGAGTGCGGAGTCCAGCCGGCTGTCGTCGCGCACGCCGGCACTGCCGCCATGTTCCGCCAGCTGGCGTTCGTGGGTGGCGATGGCGAGCGGCTTTTCGATCCAGATGATGACGGTCATCTGCTACTGCGCCAGTTTGTGCAGCAAGGTGCGCCGCTTGCGCACGACCTCCTCCGCCACCTCCATCTGCCTGGCCAGGGTGGGGTCGTAGGTAGTGAGGCGGATGCCGTCGGGGGTTTCCAGCGCGAACAGCTCGTCGCCTTTCTCCAGCCGCAGGCGGGCCAGCAGTTCGCGGCAGGATGACACCGGCGGAGTTGCCGATGGTGGTGATCTTCAGTTTCATGGCGGCCTCCAGAATGGTTATAACGTATGTCATACGCTCGATTTCCCGGCTGCAGCGCGTGGCACGTTGCGGTGCAGCCGCATTGCCGCCAGCGCGCGAGAATACGGACTTGGCATGACAGGCATCGTTGCCGACCTTGCCGTGACGTCCGCCATGCCATGCTCGGGCATTTCCCGCTCATTCCGTTCCTGATCTAAGGAGTCATCCCATGCAATACCGTCGCCTCGGCCGATCCGGCCTGCAGTTGTCCGCGTTGTCGTTCGGCGCCTGGGTCACCTTCGGCAGGCAGGTCGGGCGCAGCGAGGCGCGCGACATGCTGGCGCTGGCGCACGATCGCGGGGTGAACTACTTCGACAACGCCGAGACCTACAACAACGGCGTGGCCGAGCAGGTGATGGGCGACGTGCTGGCCGATCTGCGCTTTCCACGCGACAGCTACTGCGTATCCAGCAAGGTGTTCTTCGGGGCCGTGGACGAGCCGCTGCCGACCCAGCGCGGCTTGTCGCGCAAACACGTGATCGAGGCCTGCCACCAGGCCATGCAGCGCCTGCACGTGGACTATCTGGACCTGTATTTCTGCCATCGTCCCGATCCGGACACGCCGGTCGACGAAACCGTGGCGGCGATGGATACGCTGATTCGCCAGGGCAAGGTGCTGTACTGGGGCACCAGCGAATGGCCGGCCGAGGCGATCGAAGAGGCCCATCGGGTGGCGCGCGAGAATCATTTCTACGCGCCGGTGATGGAGCAGCCCCAGTACAACCTGCTGCACCGCGAGCGAGTGGAGCGCGAATATGCGCCGCTGTACGAGAAGTACGGCATGGGCACCACGATCTGGTCGCCGCTGGCTTCGGGCCTGCTGAGCGGCAAGTACGACCGGGGCATCCCCGCCGACTCGCGGCTCGCGCAACCGGGCTACGAATGGTTGCGCAAGAGCGTGCTGGGCGAGGGCGACGAGCGCCTGGTGCAGGTGCGCGCGCTGCAGCCGATAGCCGACGAGCTGGGCACCAGCCTGGCGCAACTGGCGATCGCCTGGTGCCTGCTGAACCCGCACGTATCCACCGTGATGCTGGGTGCGAGCAAGCGCGAGCAGCTGGCGCAGAACCTGGACGCGCTGGAGCTGCTGCCGCGACTGGATGCGGCGCTCGCCGGGCGCATGCGGCAGGCGGTGGGTGGCTGACCCGTCGCGCATGGAGTCCGCGAGGGTGGTTGACTCTCAAATGAGAATGATTATTATTTGAGTATCCGCCACCGCAGGAACTCCGATGCCCGTCCTCTCCTTGCGTCCGTCCCCGTTTCCCCCTTCTGCCGTGCACCGCGGCGCGGCGCCGCGGCTCGCCACCACCACGCGCCGGGTCGCCAGCGATCTGCTGCTGGCCGGCGGGCGCGAGCTGGTGATCCAGCATCAGGGCAGCGAGTACCACCTGCGCCTGACCCGCAACGACAAACTGATCCTGACCAAATAGCCATGGGCATGCGGCTGGATCGTGCCGCCCTGTTGCGGCGGATGACGGCGCAGTTCGCCACAGGCAGGCGAACCGGCATCTGCGGCTCGGAGGAGGCCGCCGCCACGTGCAGGTCGTGGTTGTGCCTGTCCACTGCGCGATGGCTGGCCGGACTGCCGGCGCTGGGCAACGTGTTGTATGCGCCGAGTGTGATGCCCTGCATGTTGCGCGGCAGGCCGTTGTCGGGCTTGCTGGTCGAATCCGCCGATCTCGCGCCGTTGCTGCATACGCGCACCCTGGCGTTCGCCAGCGCAGTCACTGCCGATGGCCCGCGCGAGTGGATGGAATGCCGCGATGCGCACGAGTGCCTGCTCGCCCGGCTCTACCTGTTGCCGGATACCGACTATCTGGCCTGGGACGCCTTGTGCGCCGGTGCCGACATCGCGGCGGCCGGCGCTCGCGCGGACGCGTTCGCATCGCCGCCGGCCGCGGTGCGGGTGCTGCGTTTCCGATTGCGCCGCTTTGCCGCCGGCCTGAAATTGCTGGGCGCAGATGCCGTGGCGTCCGCTTCGCCGCTGGGGCGCGACGTGGCAGCGCGCATCGCCCGCGACGCGGCCACGCTCCGCTGAACCCGCCGGTCGTCGCCAGCGGCGGCGTCCGGCTGTCCGTGCACTGTCCGCGGACACTGCGCCACCGCCACGGGTGCGTCGCAACACATTGAAAAAATGGTGTTTTCTCGGCATCGCGTCGATGGCATGCGGATTGCTCTGTCTCCTGCGTAGCCGCCCTGCACGCGGCCGGGAACGACACGATGATTCGCGACACATCGGCACAGGACAAACTGGTAGAGGTCAAACCCAATCGCAAGCGGCAGCTGATCCTCGCTGCCGTCGGCGTGCTCGTGATCGGCCTGCTGGCCTGGCTGGCGCCGGGGATCGGCCGGCTGTTCTCCGCCTCCGGTTCGGTGAGCGCCTCGCGGCTGTCGTTCGCCACCGTCGAGCGCGGCCCGTTCGTGCGCGACATCGCCGCCGAGGGCAAGGTGGTGGCCGCGGTCAGCCCCACCTTGTACGCGACCTCCGGCGGCGCGGTGACGCTGCAGGTGCACGCCGGCGACACGGTGAAGAAAGGCCAGGTGCTGGCCACCATCGACAGCCCCGAGCTGACCAACAAGCTGGCGCAGGAACAGAGCAACGCCGACGCGATGCAGGTCGACTACCTGCGTGCGCAGGTCGATGCGCGCAAGCAGCGCTCCGCCCTGCAGAAGGCGTACGACAACGCCAAGATCGACCTGCAGACCGCGCAGCGCGATCTCGCCCGCTACCAGAAGGCGTTCGCCCGCGGTGCCGTGCCCAGCATGGACGTCGACCGCGCCAAGGACACCCTGGACAAGGCCAACATCGCCCTGGAACACGCGCGCAGCGACCTGGGCATGGACAACGCCAGTCTCAACTTCGACATCCAGTCCAAGAAGCTGGCGCATGACCGCCAGCTGCTGCTGGTGGCCGACCTCAAGCGCCAGGTCGACGACCTCCACGTGAAGTCGCCGGTGGATGGCCAGGTCGGCCAGTTGTTCATCGCCGAAAAGGCCACCGTGGCCAAGGATGCGCAGCTGCTCAGCGTGGTCGACCTGTCCGCACTGCAGGTGGAGATGCAGGTGCCGGAGAGTTTCGCCCGCGACCTCGGCATCGGCATGACCGGCGAGATCAGCGGCAACGGCCACACCTGGAAGGGCATCGTCAGCGCGATCTCGCCCGAAGTGGTCAACGGCCAGGTCGCCGCGCGGCTGCGCTTCGACGGCACCACGCCGAACCAGCTGCGCCAGAACCAGCGCCTGTCGGTGCGCGTGCTGCTGGACAAGCGCGACAACGTGCTCACCGTGCAGCGCGGCTCCTTCGTCGACGAATCCGGCGGCAGCTACGCCTACCTGGTGCACGACGGCATCGCCACGAAGACCCCGATCCGCATCGGCGCCTCCAGCATCGACAAGGTGGAGATCCTCGAAGGCCTGAAGGAAGGCGACAAGATCGTGATCTCCGGCACCGACAGCTTCAAGGGCGCAGCCACCGTCGCGATAAGCAACTGACTATTTTCCTTCTCCCCCGGGAGAAGGTGCCCGAAGGGCGGATGAGGGTACGGGGCCTGCGCAGACTTTCTCGCGATAGCCGAACCCTCTCCCCAACCCCTCTCACCCGCAAGGGGACTCCCAAGGTCGCCGATGGGAGAGGGGCTCAAGATCACCACCACCGAGGAACCAGCATGCTCAAGATGACCCACCTGTCCAAGGTCTACCGCACCGAAGTGGTGGAGACCTATGCGCTGCGCGATTTCAACATCGACGTGAAGGAGGGCGAGTTCGTGGCCGTGACCGGGCCGTCCGGTTCGGGCAAGACCACCTTCCTGACCATCGCCGGCCTGCTGGAGACGTTCACCGGCGGCGAGTACCACCTCGACGGCGTGGAGGTCAGCAACCTCAACGACAACGCCCGCTCGAAGATCCGCAACGAGAAGATCGGCTTCATTTTCCAGGCGTTCAACCTGATCCCCGACCTCAACGTGTTCGACAACATCGAGGTGCCGCTGCGCTATCGCGGCATGAAGTCGGCCGAGCGCAAGCAGCGGATCATGGACTCGCTGGAACGCGTGGGCCTGGCCTCGCGCGCCAAGCACTACCCCGCCGAACTCTCCGGCGGCCAGCAGCAGCGCGTGGCGATCGCCCGCGCGCTGGCCGGCTCGCCGCGCCTGCTGCTGGCGGATGAGCCCACCGGCAACCTCGACACCCAGATGGCTCGCGGCGTGATGGAGCTGCTGGAGGAGATCCACCGCGACGGCGCCACCATCGTGATGGTCACGCATGATCCGGAGCTGGCCGCCCGCGCCCAGCGCAACGTGCACATCATCGACGGCCAGGTGGTGGATCTGGCCGAGGAGCCGCGCTTCCACGCGGTGAAGCAGGGGGCGGGAACCCGGGAATAGGGGAATCGGAAAGGCTCGCGTACCGCGTCGGCCTTGACGAATCCCGCACCCGGCTCCAGGGAACCACATGTTCAGCTACTACCTCCAACTCGGACTGCGCAGCCTGCGCCGCAACCCCGCCCTCACCGCGCTGATGGTGATGGCGATCGGTTTCGGCGTGGCCGCGTCGATGATCACGTACTCCGTGTTCCGGGCCGTGTCCGGCAACCCGATACCTGGCAAGTCGGCGCAGCTGTTCACGCCGCAGGTGGACGGCTGGGGGCCGCAGCAGAACCTGAAGGGCGAGCCGGCCGAAGCACTGGCTTACATCGACGCGATGGCGCTGATGCGGGCGCACGAGGCGAAGCGCCAGACCCTGTTGTATCCGGTGCAACTCTCGGTGATGCCGGGCGGCAACCGCGACCTTCCCCTGAACGCCAACGGCTATGCCGTCACCGCCGACTTCTTCACCATGTTCGAGGTGCCGTTCCGCTTCGGCAGCGGCTGGAGTGCGCAGGACGACGACGCGCGAGCCAGCGCCGTCGTCATCAGCGGCGAACTCAACCGGAAGCTGTTCGGCGGCGCCAACAGCGTGGGGCGCACGTTCAACCTTGGCGGGCATGACTACCACGTGGTGGGCGTCACCAGCCACTGGAATCCGCGCCCGCGTTTCTACGACCTGTTCAGCACCAGCGGGTTTGCCGACGAGCCGGACATCTACATGGTGTTCAACCGTGCACTGGACTTGCAGATGCGCTCGGGCGGCCGCAACAGTTGCCGCGGTTCGATCACCTACACGAGCTGGCAGGGTTATCTGCAGAGCAACTGCGTGTGGATCACGCCGTGGGTGGAACTGGACAGCGCCGCCGAAGTCGCCGCCTATCGCCGTTTCCTCACCAACTATGCCGCCGACCAGCAGCGCGCCGGTCGCTTCGGCTGGGCCGCCAACGTGCGTCTGCGCGACGTGATGCAGTGGCTCGAATACGAACACGTGGTGCCGCCGGAAAGCCGCATCTCGCTGGCGGTGGCGCTGGGCTTTTTCCTGATCTGCCTGGTCAACACCATCGGCCTGCTGCTGGCGAAGTTCATGCGCCGCGCCGGCGAGATCGGCGTGCGCCGCGCCCTGGGCGCAACGCGGCGCGAGATCTACACCCAGTATCTGGTCGAGGCTGCCACGGTAGGCCTGGCCGGTGGCGTGCTGGGCTTGCTGCTCACGGCCGCGGGCGTGTCCGGCGTGGGCATCCTGTTCCAGCCGGAGATCGCCCGGCTGGCCCGGCTCGATCTCTCACTGGTGGGCCTGACGTTCGTCGTCGCCATCATCGCCACCGTGCTGGCGGCGTTCTACCCGGCGTGGCGCGCGGCACACGTGCAACCCGCCTGGCAACTGAAATCGAGCTGAGGAGAGCGCCATGAATTTTCAGGTCAGGCCCATCCTCACCGCGCTGCGCCAGCACAAGGCAGGCACCTTGCTGATCGCGCTTCAGATCGCGTTGACGCTGGCCATCGTGTGCAACGCGCTGTTCATCATCCACCAGCGACTGGGCAACCTCTCCGCGAGCAGCGGCGTGGACGAGGCCAACGTGTTCGTCATCACCAACATGTGGGCCGACATGGGCCAGTCGACGTCGCAGGTCGATGCGCAGGTGCGCGCGGACCTGATCGCGCTGCGGCAGTTGCCCGCCGTGCGCGACGCCACGCCGGCCAGCGGGTATCCGCTCAGGGGCGGCGGCTGGGACAACTTCGTCACCATGACGCCCGAGCAGGTCAAGCCGACCACGGATGCCGCGGTGTACACCGGCGACGAGCACTTCATCGACACGCTGGGCCTGAATCTCGTCACGGGCCGCAACTTCCGCCCCGATGAGGTGATGGTGATGGGCACCCAGGAAGCCGTCACCCCGCCGACGGTGATCGTGAGCAAGGTGCTGGCCGATCGCCTGTTTCCCGACGGCGACGCGCTGGGCAAGAGTTTCTATGCGATGGGCGCCACGCCGACCACCATTGTCGGCATCGTCGATCCGCTGCACCGGCAGGGCGTGGACTCGTGGAGCAACGGCTATGCCGGCCAGGCGCTGATCTGGCCGTTGCGGGCGGATGATTCGCGCGGCGTGTTCTACATCGTGCGCGCCAGGCCCGGCCAGCTTGCCGACGCCATGCGCGAGGCGCCCAAGGCGCTGTACGCGCAGAATCGCCTGCGCATCATCGATTCGAAGGACGGCATCCAGGACTACGCCACCATCCGTCACAAGGTCTACGACCGCGACCGCGGCATGGCGATCCTGATGGGCATCATCAGCGTGGTGCTGCTGGCGATCACCGCGGCTGGCATCGTGGGCCTGACCAGCTTCTGGGTCGGCCAGCGCCGCAAGCAGATCGGCGTGCGCCGCGCCCTGGGTGCCCGGCAGCGCGACATCCTCGCCTATTTCCTCACCGAGAACTTCCTGATCAGCGTGTCGGGCACGTTGCTGGGCATCGTGCTGGGCTTCGCCTTCAACTTGTGGACGGTGACCCGCTTCGCGATGGACCGGATGTCGCTGGCCTACGTGGGCGCGGGCGTGCTGGTGCTGGTGCTGCTCGGCCAGGCCGCCACGCTGGCGCCGGCGCTGCGCGCCTCGCGCGTGTCGCCGGTGGAGGCGACGCGGAGCGTGTGATTTTTCCCCTCTCCCTCCGGGAGAGGGGGCCCTGAAGGGGTGGGTGAGAGTACGGGCGGAGCGAAGTGTTCTCGTTCACGCCGAACCCTCACCCCAACCCCTCTCCCGACGGGAGAGGGGCTCAAACGACGGAGAGACAGAATGTTTGCCTACTACCTCGAACTGGCGATGCGCAGCCTGAAACGCAGCCCTGGCCTCACCATACTGATGGTGCTGGCGATCGGCTTCGGCGTGGCTGCGTCGATGACCTCGTGGTCGGTGTTCCGTGCGGTGTCGGGCGACCCGATTCCGTGGAAGTCGTCCAAACTCTTCGTGCCGCAGATCGACATGTGGGGGCCGAACGGCCGCAGTCCCGACGGCGAGCCGCCGAACGCGATGGACTACACCGACGCGGTCGCCCTGATGCGCGATCACCGCGCCAAGCGGCAGTCGGCGATGTACCAGATTTCGCCCTCGATCGTGCCGACCGACGCCAGCAAACATCCGCTCAACGTCAGCGGGCATGCCGTGTATGGCGAGTTCTTTCCGATGCTGGACGTGCCGTTCCGGTATGGCCGCGGCTGGAGCGCCAGCGACGACAGCAACCGCGCGCAGGTCGTGGTGATCAGCAGCAAGCTCAACCAGAAGCTGTTCGGCGGTATCGACAGCGTCGGCCGCATCGTCAATGTCGAAGGCCGCGATTACCGGGTGGTTGGCGTGCTCGACCAGTGGAACCCGCAGCCGCGCTTCTACGACGTGGTCAACAGCGGTGGCTTCTCCACCATCGACGCCGACGTGTTCCTGCCGTTCCAGACCGCGATCCAGACGGGCATCACCAACGACGGCAATACCAACTGCAACGCGGTGCCGGACGAACCGGGCTTCGTCGGCCTGCAGCATTCGCCCTGCGCGTGGATCGCGTTCATGGCCGAACTGGACGATGCCGCGGCGGTGACGGCGTATCGCGCCTATCTCGACGGCTATGCCAAGGATCAGCAGTCCGCCGGGCGCTTCCGCTGGGCGCCGAACAACCGCCTGCGCGACGTGCCGGCGTGGCTGGAAAACCAGCACGTGGTGCCCAGCGACACCAGGGTGTCGTTGCTGGTGGCACTCGGCCTGCTGCTGGTGTGCCTGGTCAATACGGTGGGCCTGCTGCTGGCCAAGTTCCTGCGCCGCAGCAGCGAGATCGGCGTGCGTCGCGCGCTCGGCGCGCCGCGTGCGGCGATCTACACGCAGTTCCTGGTCGAGGCGGGCATCGTCGGTGCGGCCGGCGGCGTGCTCGGCTTGCTGCTGACCGGCGCCGGCGTGGCCAGCGTGGGCTGGGTGTTGCCGCGCGACATCGCCTCGCTGGCGCGGATCGACGTGTCGCTGCTGGTGCTGACCCTGCTGGTGGCGGTGGTCGCCACGATGCTGGCCGGCCTGTATCCCACCTATCGGGCTTCGCGGGTGCAGCCCGCCTGGCAACTGAAGTCGAATTGACGCCGTCAGATCTCCGCAAGGAACAAAGCTCATGAAACTGCATCCCATCCTCGCCGCCCTGCGCAAGCACAAGGCCGGCACCGTGCTCATCTCGCTGCAGATCGCGCTGACCCTGGCGATCGTGTGCAATGCGATCTTCATCATCGGCCAGCGCATCGAGCGGGTGAACCGGCCCACCGGGCTGGACGAGAGCAACCTGTTCCTGGTCACCCAGCAATGGGTGGGCGCGCCCAGCGCCGACACCGCCGACGGCGTGGAGAAGCTCGACGCGATGCAGCGCGAGGATCTCGCCGCGTTGCGCAACCTGCCCGGCGTGACCTCGGTGGCGCCGATCAATTCGCTGCCGCTGCTCAACTCGTCGTGGACGGGCTCGATGTCGCACGATCCGGGCGCCAAGCTCGGCGGCAAGGACAACACCCGCACGGCGTACTACTTCACCGACGACCAGGCGCTGGATACGTTGGGCCTGAAGCTGGTGGCCGGCCGCGCGTTCACCGCCGGCGACGTGCAGCACCAGGGCTTTCGCGACCAGCCGCCGCGTCCCATCGCGATCATCACCAAGGCGCTGGCCGACAAGCTGTTCCCGAACGGCGGCGCGGTGGGCAAGGTGATCTACAGCGACGGCAGCAATGCGCCGACCACCATCATCGGCGTGGTCGAGCGCATGCAGACGCCCGCCAGCGGCAGCTGGGGCAACGATTTCGCGTGGTACTCGACGCTGATCCCGACCCGGCTCGACGCCAACTTTGCCCGCTACGCCGTGCGTACGCGGCCGGGCCAGCTCGACACGGTGATGCGCGCGGTGACGCCGCTGCTGTACAAGGTCAATCCGCTGCGCGTGCTCGATGACGACAGCGTCAGGCCCTTCAGCGAGATCCGCGCCAAGGCGTATCGCGCCGACGTGGGCATGGCGATCCTGATGGGGGTGATCTGCCTGATCCTGGTCGCGGTCACTGCCGCCGGCATCGTGGGTCTGACCAGCTTCTGGGTCGGCCAGCGTCATCGCCAGATCGGCGTGCGCCGCGCGCTGGGCGCACGCAAGATCGACATCCTGCATTACTTCCAGATCGAGAACCTGCTGATTGCCGGCATCGGCGTACTGCTCGGCATCGCGCTGGCGATAGCCCTGAACCTGTGGCTGATGACGCGCTACGAGATGACCCGCCTGCCGGTGTCCTACGTGCTCGTCGGCGTGCTGGCCATGCTGGTGATCGGCCAGGCCGCCGTGTTCGTGCCCGCGCGGCGCGCGTCCAACGTGCCGCCGGTGTCGGCGACGCGGGCGGCGTGACTTGGGCCGGGAATGGGGAACAGGGAACAGGGAATCGGCAAGAGCAACCACCGGGCGCCACGGCTTTTCCCATTCTCGACTCCCCATTTCCTGTTCCCTCCTCCGAAGGAGACACCGAAGGTGCTTGCCTACTACCTCGACCTGGCCCTGCGCAGCCTCAAGCGCAACAAGGCGCTCACCGCGCTGATGGTGCTGGCGATCGCGCTGGGCATCGGTGCGTCGATGACCACGCTCACGGTGCTGCACGTGCTGTCGGGCGATCCGCTGCCGGGGCGCAGCGGCACGCTGTACTACCCGCAGATCGACCCGCGCGACAACAGTGGCCAGCTGCCCGGGGTCGAGCCGCCGGAGCAGGTCACCCTGATCGATGGCCTGAACCTGCTGCACGCCGGGCGCGCCGATCGCCAGGCGCTGATGACCGGCGGCTCCGTGCCGATCCAGCCTGACTCCTCGGCCGTGGACCCGTTCTACGTGGAGTCGCGTTACACCACTGCCGACTTCTTCCCGATGTTCGGCACGCGGTTTCGCTACGGCCGCGGCTGGAACGCCGCCGACGACGAGGCCAAGGCGCGCGAGGTGGTGATCAACGGCGAGCTCAACGAGCGCCTGTTCGGCGGCGCCGACAGCGTGGGCCGCAACCTGCGCATCGCCGACGCCAGCTTCCGCATCGTCGGCGTGCTCGACGACTGGGAGCCCAACCCGCACTTCTACGATCTCAACACCGGCTCCTACGGCCGTGCCGAGCAGGTATTCGTGCCGTTGCAGACGGCGCTGGACCTGAAGATGGAGCACAACGGCTCCAACGACTGCTGGGGCAGGGGCGCCGGTGGCGTGGGCCGGATCTACCCCTCGGAAAGCTGCGTGTGGCTGCAGTTCTGGGTGCAGCTGGACAGCTCGTCCAAGGCGGCCGACTACCAGCAGTTCCTGGTGCATTACTCGCAGGAGCAGAAGGCGCTGGGGCGTTTCGCGAAGGCGCCGAACGTGCGCCTGCGCAACGTGATGCAGTGGCTGGCCCATGAACGGGTGGTGCCCGACGACGTGCGCCTGCAGACCGGTCTGGCGTTCGGCTTCCTGCTGGTGTGCCTGGTCAACACGGTCGGGCTGATGCTGGCCAAGTTCATGCGGCGCGCCGGCGACCTCGGCGTGCGGCGCGCGCTGGGCGCCTCCAAACGCTCGCTGTTCGGACAACTGCTGGTCGAGTCCGGCGTGATCGGCGTGGTGGGCGGCGTGGGCGGCCTGCTGCTGGCGGGACTGGGCCTGTGGGTGGTGCGCCAGCGTCCCTCCAGCTATGCCGCGTTGGCGCACCTGGACGGCACGATGCTGCTGACCACCTTCGCGCTGGCGCTGGGTTCGACCCTGCTGGCCGGCATGCTGCCGGCGTGGCGCGCCTGCCAGGTGCCGCCGGCCCTGCAGCTCAAGAGCAACTGAGGGTTACCGACATGGAACTGCGACCGATCCTCTCCACGCTGCGGCGGCACAAGACCACCGCCTGGTTGCTGATCCTGGAGATCGCGCTGACCTGCGCGATCGTGTGCAACGCGGTGTTCATGATCAACCACCGCCTGCAGCACATGGAGATGCCCACCGGCATCGACGAACATGCGCTGGTGCAGATCCAGCTGGCCGAGGTGACGCCGTCGCCGGACATCTACGCGCGGGCAAGGGAGGATCTTGCCGTGATCCGGCAAGTGCCCGGCGTGCTGGACGTGGCGCTGGTCAACCAGTTGCCGCTGGGCGGCTCCTCGTCCAATGCCAGCATCAAGCTGGACCCGGAGCAACGCCAGCCGACCCTCAGCGCCGGCACCTATTTCGGCGGGAACCTGGCGCAGACGATGGGTCTGCGCCTGCTGGCGGGGCGCCACCTGCAGCCCGACGAGGTGCTCGACGCCGACGTGGTGCTCAAGGCGCTGGCCACCGGCGACACCAAGGTCATCGCACCGGTCACGGTCATCACGCAGGCCATGGCGCAACGGCTGTGGCCGGGCGCCGACGCGCTCGGCAAGACGATCTACGTCGGCCCGGTCGGCGTGCGCGTGGTCGGCGTGGTCGCCGACCTGGCGCGCGCCAATGCCTACGATGACGCGACCGCGCACTACTCGATGATCCTGCCGATGTTCATGGGCGCCGGCAAGGACCAGAGCTACCTGATCCGCACGCGCCCGCAGGATCGCCAGGCCGTGCTGAAAGCCGCCGTGGCGGCGCTGAAGAAAGCCGACCCGCGGCGGGTGGTGACCGAGCAGCGCACCTACGACGAAGTGCGCGACAAGTTCTTCGAGAACGACCGCTCGATGGCCGGCATCCTGGTGGGCGCGATCGCCGCGCTGCTGATCGTCACCGCGCTGGGCATCGTCGGCCTGGCCAGTTTCTGGGTGGCGCAACGCCGGCGCACCATCGGCGTGCGCCGCGCGCTGGGCGCCACGCGCCGCAACATCCTCAACTATTTCCAGACCGAGAACCTGCTGCTGGCCACGATCGGCATCGTGCTCGGCATGGTGCTGGCCTACGCCATCAACCTGTTCCTGATGCTGCACTACGAGCTGCCGCGATTGCCGGCGATCTATTTCCCGGTGGGCGCGATCGCGCTGTGGCTGATCGGCCAGCTCGCCGTGCTCGGTCCGGCGCTGCGCGCCGCGGCGGTGCCGCCTGTCGTGGCAACGAGGTCGGTGTGACGCAGGAGCCCGCTCGCGGGCGATGCCCTTGATTTGATCTGCGTCGCGCATTTGAGCAGGAGCATCGCCCGCGAGCGGGCTCCTGCGAAAGAACGAGTCAACAGGAGTAATTCGGACGTGTTCACCTATTACCTCGATCTCGCCCTGCGCAGCCTCAAGCGCAACAAGGTGCTCACCGCGCTGATGGTCATCGCCATCGCGGTGGGCATCGGCGCCAGCATGACCACGTTGACGGTGATGCATCTGCTCTCCGGCGACCCGGTGCCCACGCGCAGCGGCACGCTGTTCTATCCGCAGGTGGACGGCAACCCGACGCCCGGCGATTTCAAGCAGCCGCTGGACGTGATGGATTACCAGTCGGCAGTGGACCTGTGGGGCGCGCATCGGGCCGATGCCCAGACGCTGGTGGTGGACAGCCCGGTGCGGCTGAGCGCGCCGGGGGTCAACCTGCCGACCTTGATGCCGAGCATGCTGTCCACCACCAGCGACTTCTTCCCGATGTTCGACGTGCCGTTCCGCTACGGCAGCGGCTGGAGCGCGGATGACGATGCCCGGCACGCGCGGGTGGCGGTGATCTCCGACGATCTCAACCACAAGCTGTTCGGCGGCCGCGACAGTGTCGGCCAGGTGCTGCGCCTGCGCGACACGGACGTGCGCATCGTCGGCGTGCTGCGTCCATGGCGCCCGTCGCCGGTGTTCTACACCGTGGCCGGCGGCCGCTTTGCCAATGGCGACACCGCGGACTTCTACGGCAAGACGCAGGACGTGTTCACGCCGTTCTTCACCGGTCTCGAACTCAACGACGGCAACTTCCAGCAGTTCACCTGCTGGCACATGCCCGAGCGGCCCGGCCATCTGCAGAACTCGCCGTGTGCGTGGGTGCGCCTGTGGGTGCAGCTTGGCGACGCCGGCAAGGTCGCCGCGTACAAGCAGTTCCTGGATGGCTACGCGGCGCAGCAGGCCGCGCTGGGACGCATCGTGCGGCCGCAGAACACGCGCCTGCGCAGCCTGATGCAATGGCTGGACTACAACGGCGTGGTGCCCGGCGACGTGCGGCTGCAGACCTGGCTGGCGTTTGCGTTTCTCGCCATCTGCCTGTTCAACATGATCGGCCTGCTGCTGGCGAAGTTCCTGCGCCGCAGCGGCGAGATCGGCGTGCGCCGCGCGCTCGGCGCCAGCCGCGGCGCGGTGTTCGCGCAATGCCTGGTGGAGGCCGGGCTGGTCGGCCTGATCGGCGGCATCGGTGGCCTGGGCCTGACTCTGCTCGGCCTGTGGCTGGTTCGCCGGCAGCCGGTGGCGTACGCCGATCTGGCGCACCTGGACGTGTCGATGTTCGTCGCCACCTTCGTCACCGCGATCGCCGCCAGTCTGCTGGCCGGGGTCCTGCCGGCGTTCCGCGCCAGCCGGGTGGCGCCGGGCCTTCAGCTAAAGACTTTGTAGTGCGCTGTTCCTGCGCAGGAGCCCGGCCATCCCTGGCCGGACATCTCAGACAGGCACCGTTTTCACCAGGCATCAGGTAACGAGACATGCAGATTCGACCCATCCTCGCCGCGTTGCGCCGCCATCGCATGGCCACCGTGCTGATCGCGCTGGAGATCGCGCTGGCCTGCGCGGTGCTGTGCAACGCCTGTTTCCTGATCGCCGGCCGGATCGACGCGATCCAGGTCGACAGCGGCGTCGACGAGGCCTCGCTGGCGACGGTGCAACTGGCCGGCTACGAGAACGCGCACGCGGTCGACCTCAACGCCCGGGTGCTGGCCGGGCTGGGCAGCATTGCGGGCGTGCAGTCGGTGAGCCTGCTCAACTCCATCCCGTTCGGCGCGCGCCGCGGCACCGCGGGCATCACCACGGACATGGCCGGCAAGCACTTCGGCGGCGTGGTCGAGTTCTACGTCGGTGGCCCGGGCAGCCTTTCGGCGTTGGGCACGCGGCTGGTTGCCGGGCGCAATCCGCAGCCCGACGATTTCCGTCCGTTCACCGCCTTGATGCCGGACGACGCCTCGGTGCAGGTGACGGGGGCACTGGCCGAGCACCTGTGGCCGGGCGCCGATCCGCTGGGCAAGGAATTCTGGCTGGACAAGTCGCACTTTCGCGTGGTCGGCGTGATCGACCACCTGGTGCGACCCGACCCGGGCGGCTGGCCGGGCGACAGCCGCGACTGGTCGGTGTTCGTGCCGGCGCAGTCGAGTGTCTATCTCTCCGGCAGCTACCTGCTGCGCGCCGCGCCGACGGACCTGCCGCGGGTGTTGCGCGATGCCCGCGCCGCGATCGCGAAGATCGCCCCGGATGCCGTGCTCGACCAGGACGGCACGCAGACCCTCGGCGACCTGCGCACCCGCAGTTTCCAGAAGGACCGCGCGATGATCGGCATGCTGGTGGGCGTGATCGTGGCGCTGCTGCTGGTCACCGCCCTGGGCATCGTCGGCCTGGCCAGTTTCTGGGTGGCGCAGCGGCGCCGGCAGATCGGCATCCGCCGCGCCATCGGCGCCACCCGCCGCGACATCCTGCACTACTTCCAGACCGAGAACTTCCTGATCGTCAGCTTCGGCATCGTGCTGGGCATGGTGCTGGCCTATGCACTCAATCTGTTGCTGATGACGCACTACGAACTGCCGCGCCTGCCGCTGGCCTACCTGCCGATCGGCGCCGTCGCACTGTGGCTGCTCGGCCAGCTCGCCGTGCTCGGCCCCGCGTTGCGCGCCGCGGCCGTGCCGCCGGTGGTGGCGACGAGGGGGTAGCGGTGCCGGGAATGGAGGGTCGGCAATGGGAAACGGGAAAGACCAGAGCGTGAAGCGTCACGGCCTTGCGATTCCCCGATTCCCCCCTCCCGGCTCCGTGCATTCCGGCACGGGCTGACCGCCCCTCGACGCGATCACAATCCACCGTATCGATTCACCACGACCCAAAGGACGCTGCCGATGAAAACCCTGCCGTTGTTGATCTGTCTGGCCCTCGCGGGCTCGGTGACCCTGGCCGCTCCGCTGCAGGCGGCGCCCGCGGCGCAGTCCGTCGCCAAGGGCGACGTGGCCACTCGCGTGCAGGCGCTCAACGCGCTGCTGGCGGAGCAATGGGAGTACACGCTGAAGAACAGCCCCGAGTTCGCCACCATCCTGGGCGACTTGCGCTACAACGACCATTGGAGCGATGTCTCGCTGGCGCACATGCGCGCGGACCATCAGGCGACGCAGGATTTCCTCAAGCGCTTCGAGGCGATCGACACCAGCGGTTTCCCCGATAGCGACAAGCTCAACCAGCAGTTGATGGTGCGCCAGCTGAAGGATTCGCTGCGTTCTTACGACCTCAAGCTCTACGAGATGCCGCTGGACCAGATGAGCGGCGTGCACATCGCGCTGGCCGGCTTCGTCAGCTCGATCCCGTTCAACAGCACCAGGGAATACGACGACTACCTGGCGCGCCTGAAGGCAGTGCCGAAGCTGTTCGACCAGGTCACCGCGGTGGCGCGGCAGGGCATGGCCGACAAGATGATGCCGCCGAAGTACCTGCTGGAAAAAGTGGTCAAGCAGATCGCCAGCATCGAGCAGCCGGCCGGCATGGACAGCGTGTTCGCCGAGCCGCTGAAGCATTTTCCCAAGTCGGTCTCGGCGGCCGACCAGAAGCGCCTGCATGACGCCATCGTCGCCGCGATCGACCACGACGTGCGCCCGGCCTACGCAAAGCTGGGCAAGTTCGTGGCCGACGACTACGCCCCGCACGGGCGCAGCCAGCCCGGCGTGTGGGATCTGCCCAACGGCGAGGCGATCTACCGCTTCCAGGTCGAGCAGATGACCACTACCAGGGAAACCCCGCAGCAGATCCACGAGATCGGCCTGGCCGAGGTCAATCGCATCGAGGGCGAAATGACGAAGATCGCCCACGCGCAGGGCTTCAAGGACCTGGCCAGTTTCCGCGCCTCGCTGAAGACCAACCCGAAGACGCACGCCACCTCGCGCGAGGACATCCTCAATCGCTATCGCGGCTACATCGCCGGCATGGAGCCGGAGCTGCCCAAACTGTTCGGGCGCCTGCCCAAGACCGAGGTGGTGGTCAAGCCGGTGGAGAAGTTCCGCGAGAAGGAGGCCGCGGCGGCCGAATACCATCAGGGCACGCCGGACGGCTCGCGGCCCGGGCAGATCTTCGTCAACACCGGCGATTTCGCCAACCGCAGCGTGCTGACTATCGAATCCACCGCCTACCACGAGGGCATTCCGGGCCATCACCTGCAGATATCGATCGCGCAGAGCCTGCCCAAGCTGCCGCCGTTCCGCCAGCAGGCCGGCTACACCGCCTATGTCGAGGGCTGGGCGCTGTACGCCGAGCAGCTGGGCAAGGAGGTGGGCTTCTACAAGGACCCGCTGTCCGACTACGGCCGCCTGTCCGATGAGCTGCTGCGCGCCGATCGCCTGGTGCTCGACACCGGTGTGCACTACAAGCACTGGACGCGCCAGCAGATGGTCGATTTCTTCCACGCCCATTCCAGCGAGGACGAGCCGGACGTGCAGGCCGAGACCGACCGCTACATCACCTGGCCCGGGCAGGCGCTGGCGTACAAGACCGGCGAGCTGAAGATCCTGGCGTTGCGCGCGCGAGCCAAGCAGGCGTTGGGCGACCAGTTCGACATCCGCGCCTTCCACGACGAGATCCTCGGCGGCGGCGCGCTGCCGCTGGACGTGCTGGAGGACCGCGTCAACGACTGGATCGCCGCGGTGAAGGCCGGCAAGGCGCCGGTGCATCCGGCGGCGATCTGATTGGAAGGGCGCTTGTGCAAACCCCGTTTGTCCTGGGCGTAGGCCGAAGGCCGAAGTCGAAGGACGTTCCAGTGATGGCTTGGCTGCGTCGGTGGGCGCTTCGACTCCGCCCGCTGCGCGGGCTACGCTCGGCGGGAACGCAGGGGAGGTCTGAGTGGATTGCCGCCCCGGTTCGCCGGGGCGGCAATCCGGTGCTTGAATAGTTCGTTAGTCATGGCAACCTTGCGGACACGAGCGGCATCCATGTCCGCATGTGCAGAAAACGAATGACCCGAACCGTACTCATCATCGACGACAATCCCGCCGTGGGCGAGGCGCTCTCGCTGGCGCTGTCGCTGCACGAGATCCTCCCGCTGACCGCGCTGACGCCGGAAGACGGCCTGGCCATGCTGGAGCGCGACACCGTCGACGTGGTGATCCAGGACATGAACTTCACCGCCGACACCACCTCGGGCGAGGAGGGCGTGGAGCTGTTCCGCGCCATCCGCGAGCGCCATCCCGACCTGCCGGTGATCCTGCTCACCGCCTGGACGCACCTGGAAACCGCGGTGGAGCTGGTCAAGGCCGGCGCGGCCGATTACCTGGCCAAGCCCTGGGACGACCACAAGCTGCTGGCCACGGTGGAGAACCTGCTGGAGTTGTCCGAATCCAGCCGCGAGCTGACCCGCAGCCGCCGCGAGCGGCGCCAGCGGCGCGAGCACCTGCGCAGCAAGTACGACCTCGACGGGCTGGTATTCGCTTCCGAGGCAATGGGGCGCACGCTCAACCTGGCCTGCCAGGTCGCCCGCTCCGACGTGCCGGTGCTGATCACCGGTCCCAACGGCACCGGCAAGGAGCGCATCGCGGCGATCGTGCACGCGAACTCCGCGGTGAAGCGCGGGCCGTTCGTGGCGGTCAATTGCGGCGCACTGCCGGGCGAGCTGATCGAAGCCGAGCTGTTCGGTGCCGAGGCCGGCGCCTACACCGGCGCCAACAAGGCGCGCGAGGGCCGCTTCGAGCTGGCCGACGGCGGGACCCTGTTCCTCGACGAGATCGGCAACCTGCCGCTGCCCGGCCAGATGAAGCTGCTGCGCGTGCTGGAAACCGGCCAGTTCGAGCGGCTCGGTTCGGGCAAGACGCGCCACGCCAAGGTGCGCGTGCTCAGCGCCACCAACGCCGACCTCAAGGCGATGATCCAGGCCGGTACCTTTCGCGAGGACCTGTACTACCGGCTCAACGTGATCGAGGTGAACCTGCCGCCGCTCACCGAGCGCACCGACGACATCCTGCCGCTGGCGGAATTCTTCCTCGACGGCCGCGCGGAACTGGGCGACGCCGCGCGCGAGGCGATGCAAAGCTATCCGTGGCCGGGCAACGTGCGCGAGCTGAAGAACGCGATCGAGCGCGCCGCCCTGCTGGCGGGCGGCAACCCGATCACGCCGGAGCTGCTCAACCTGCCGCAACATGCGGCAGCGAGCAACCGCAACCTGGACGAACCCAGCCGCGACGCCGTGGAGGACGCCTTGCAGCATGCCGGCGGCGTGGTCAGTCGCGCCGCGCAGCAGCTTGGCCTGTCGCGCCAGGCGCTGTATCGGCGGATGGAGCGCTACGGGCTGGCCACCTCGGGCTGACCGGAGCGGGCTTGCCGCCGCGCGTGCGGCGGACAAAGATGCGCGATCGAGAAGGCGGAGGTGTGCGATGAAGTTTCGAGGTCTGTTGATCCCTTGCGCGATGTTGCTGGCCGGCGCCGTGGCCGCGCAGTCGGCCGCGCCGCAGAGCGACTCCCGCGACGATCGCTGGGATGCCGCACCGCCGGCGGCCGGCTCGACGAATTACCGCAGCGTACCGGTGCTGCCCGGCAACGACGCCCATGGCGTGTTCCAGTTCAGGCAGGCGAAGCATCAGGGCCCCGCCTATGAGCCGCCGCCGCAGGCCAACGACAAGGCCGCCGTGATGGGCAAGTCGCGGCCGTGGCAGAACGGCCGGCCGCCACTCGATTGCGCGATGCATCCGAGGGCGCCGGGATGCCGCTGATGCGGTGGACGCGCGGGCCGGGGTCGGTGCCTGCCGCCGTGCGCAGCGGCCGGAGCGGCGCCCCATGTGGCAACTGCTGAACTCGCTGCGCGCGCGGCTGAGTCTGCTGCTGGTCGCCGCCGGCGTGGTCGGCGCACTGATCCTCGTCGGCGTCACCCGCTGGCCACTGCCGCAACTGCTCGCGTGGTTGCATGGCGGCGCGGCCGGCGCCGACGAGGCGGCATCGGCCGCGGTCACCGCGACGCCGCCGCCGCAGGATGTCTACATCGCACTGGCCGTGGGGCTGGTGTTGCTGATGCTGGCCGCGATCTGGCTGGCCGGGCGCGCGCTGGACCCGGTGAGCCGTCTGCTGCGGGCGCTGGAAGGCGCGGTGGCCAGTTATCGCGACGGTGATTTCAGCTTCTCCATCGCAGCCAACCGCCGCGACGAACTGGGCAAGCTGATCCGCATGCACAACGAGCTGGGCCACACCTTGCGCGAGCAGCGCCAGCACCTGGCGCAACGCGAGCTGCTGCTGGACACGGTGGTGCAGAACACGCCGGTGGCGCTGGTGCTCACCGATGCCGCGGGCCGCGTGGCCTACGCCAACATCGCCTCAAGGCACCTGTTCAATGAGGGGCGCAGCCTGGCCGGGCTGGATTTCGCCGAACTGCTGGCCGAGGCGCCGCAGGTGCTGCGCCAGGCGGTGGAGAGCGGCGAGGATGCGCTGCTCACGGTGGACATGGACGGCAGCGACGAAACCTTCCACCTGTCGCAGCGTGCGTTCCGCCTGCAGGGGCGGCCGCATCGCCTGCATTCGTTCCGGCGCATGACGCGCGAGCTGTCGCGGCAGGAGGTGGCGACCTGGAAGCGGGTGATCCGGGTGATCAGCCACGAGCTCAACAACTCGCTGGCGCCGATCTCCTCGCTGGCGCACTCTGGCGCGGAGCTGGCGCGGCGCGGCGACGTCGATCGCCTGCCCAGCGTGTTCGCCACCATCGGCGAACGTGCCCGCCACCTGCACGGCTTCATCGCCGGCTATGCCAGCTTCGCCAAGCTGCCGACACCGCGACCGGTCGCGGTGGAGTGGGCGGCCTTTCTGGAAGGCCTGTCGCTGCACTGCCGCTATCGTCTGGCCTCGGCGGTTCCGGAGCGGCCGGGCTGGTTCGACGCCGCGCAGGTCGAGCAGGTGTTGATCAACCTCATCAAGAACGCGCACGAAGCCGGCGGCCCGGACGACGAGGTCACGCTGTCGATCCACGATGTCGGCGCCGAGATGCGCGTGGAGGTGGCCGACCGTGGCCCGGGCATGAGCGAAACGGTGCTGGCGCAGGCGCTGCTGCCGTTCTATTCGACCAAGCGCTCCGGCACCGGCCTGGGCCTGGCGCTGGCGCGCGAGATCGCCGAGGCGCACGGCGGGCGCGTGTTGCTGGCCAACCGCGAGGGCGGCGGCCTGCGCGTGACCTTGCTGTTGCCGACCGCCAAGGCGCCGCCGCGCGGCTGATCACGGGCGCGCGGGCTTGTCCCCCGATCCGGCCAGGCCGGAAAAGTCCGCGCTGGAGGTCTGGTCGAGTTTCCTGCGCTGCGATTGCAGCGGTTCGCCGGTGACCTGGAACCACACGTTCTCGGCGATGTTGGTGGCATGGTCGCCGATGCGCTCGATGTTCTTGGCCATGAACAGCAGGTGCGTGCACGGGGTGATGTTGCGCGGGTCTTCCATCATGTAGGTCAGCAGCTGGCGGAAGTAGCCGGTATAGGCCTCGTCCAGCACGGTGTCGTTCTTCCACACCGCGTGCGCGCGCTCGGCATCGCGCTCCTGGTAGGCCGCGAGCACCTCGCGCACGCCGGTGGCCGCCAGCCGCGCCAGGTGTTCCAGGCCTCTGGCCGGCTGCACCGGGGCCACCATCGACAGGGGGATCGAGCGTTTGGCCACGTTGGCGGCGTAATCGCCGATGCGCTCGATGTCGGCCGCCGTGCGCAGCGCCGCGAACACGTTGCGCAGGTCGCCGGCCATCGGCGCGCGCAATGCCAGCAGACGCACCACGTCGTGGCTGATGTCGTGCTCCATCTGGTCGATCGTGTCGTCGTTGTCGACCACGCGCTGGGCGGCGCGCTCGTCGCGCCGCTCGACCACGTCGATCGCCGCCTCCAGCTGTTTCACCGACAACTCGCCCATGCGCACGATCTCGGCGGTGAGCCGGCTCAGTTCGGTGTCGTAGCTCTTGATGATGTGGTCTGTGCCAGTGCTCATGATGTGCCTCTGCTTGTTCCTTCTCCCTTTGGGAGAAGGTGCCCCGAAGGGGCGGATGAAGGTTCGGGCGGAGCGGGGCGCCGAGGCCCCGCCCGTACCCTCACCCCACCCCCTCTCCCGGAGGGAGAGGGGCTTTCAATCGTCTAGCCGAATCGCCCGGTGATGTAATCCTCGGTCTGCTTCTTGTCCGGCTTGGTGAAGATTTTCTCGGTCTTGTCGAACTCGATCAGCTCGCCCAGGTACATGAAGGCGGTGAGGTCGGAGACGCGGGCGGCCTGCTGCATGTTGTGGGTGACGATGACGATGGTGAACTGGCTTTTCAACTCTTCGACCAACTGCTCGATGCGGCCGGTGGCGATCGGGTCGAGCGCCGAGGTGGGTTCGTCCAGCAACAGCACTTCGGGTTTCAGCGCGATCGCGCGGGCGATGCACAGGCGCTGCTGCTGGCCGCCGGAGAGGCCGAGCGCGTTGTGCTTGAGCTTGTCCTTCACCTCGTCCCACAGCGCCGAGCTGCGCAGTGCCTGCTCGACGCGGCCTTCCATGTCGGACCTGGACAGCTTCTCGTGGTGGCGGATGCCGTAGGCGACGTTCTCGAAGATCGTCATCGGGAACGGCACCGGCTTCTGGAACACCATGCCGATCTTGCTGCGCAGGCGGTTCATCGAATAGCGCGGGTCGAGGATGTTCTCGCCGTCGAGCAGGATCGAGCCGGTGGCCCGCAGCTTGGGGTAGATGGCGTAGATGCGGTTGAAGATGCGCAGCAAGGTGGACTTGCCGCAACCGGACGGCCCGATGATCGCAGTGACCTGCTTCTCTGGGATATCCATGTCGATGCCTTTCAGCGCATGGAAATCGCCGTAGTGGAAGTGCAGGTCGCGCACGGTGAACTTGGGCGACGCCACCGGCAACGGCCGGGCGGCGAGGGCGGGATCAGTCATGGGACACCTTGGTGCGGGAAAGGATCAGGCGCGAGGCCAGGCTCAGCAGCAGCACGAACATGGTGATCACGAACGCGCCGGCCCACGCCAGCGCGTGCATCGATTCGCCCGGGTCGTTGGCGTACTGGTAGATGATCTGCGGCAGGCTGGACATCTTCTCCATCGGGTTGATGGCCATGTAGTTGTTGCCGAACGCGGTGAACAGCAGCGGCGCGGTCTCGCCGCTGATGCGCGCCAGCGCCAGCAGCACGCCGGTGATGATGCCCGAGCGCGCCGCGCGGATCAGGATCTGCACGGTCAGCTTCCACTGCGGCACGCCCAGCGACAGCGCGGCTTCGCGCAAGGTGGAGGGCACCAGCCGCAACATCTCGTCGGTGGTGCGCACGATCACCGGCAACGCGATCAGCGCCAGCGCCACGCCGCCGGCGAAGCCGGAGAAGGTGGTGTTGCCGTGGGTCAGCGCCGTGCTGGGCAGCACGATGATGGTGTAGACGAACAGGCCCATCACGATCGACGGCGCCGACAGCAGGATGTCGTTGAGGAAGCGGATCGACTCCCCCAGCTTCGTGCGGTTGGCGTACTCGGCCAGCCAGGTGCCGGCCAGCACGCCGATCGGCGTGGCGATGCCGATGCCGATGAAGTTGATCACCAGGCTGCCGACCATCGAGTTCAGCAGGCCGCCGTCCTCGCCGTAGGCGGTGATTTTGGTGAACAGCTTCAGGTCCAGCGCGCTGATGCCCTGGCGCAGCGTTTCCCAGAGAATCCAGGCGAGGAAGGCCAGCCCCACCAGCGTGGCCAGCATGCTCATGGTCATGGCCAGCGCATTGGTGATCCGCCGGCGCAGGTAGAGCGCGTTCATCAACGACCCTCCTTGCTCGCCAGGCGGCGCAGCATCAGGCGGGCGATCAGCAGCACGATGAAGGTGACCACGAACAACAGGAAGGCCAGCGCCATCAGCGCGGACTTCTGCAGGCCGGCGGCTTCGCTGAACTGGTTGGCGATGGTCGAGGCAATCGAGGTGCCGGGATCGAGCAGCGAGGCCGACAGCTGCATCGCGTTGCCCAGCACGAAGGTCACCGCCATCGTCTCGCCCAGCGCGCGGCCGAGGCCGAGGAAGATGCCGCCGATCACCGCCGAGCGGGTGTACGGCAGCACGATGTCCCACGACACCTCCCAGGTGCTGGAACCCAGCGCATAGGCCGATTCCTTCAGCCGCGTCGGCACGGTCTGGAACACCTCGCGCATCACCGAGGAGATGAACGGGATGATCATGATCGCCAGCACGATGCCGGCGACCAGGATGCTGGCGCCGAACGGATAGCTGCTGCCGAACAGCTTGCCCACGAAGGGCACGTGCTCGGCCACCCACGACAGCTGGCCGTCGTCGGGCTGGTTGCCGAGGTTGTTGGTCAGCCACGGCTTGACGTGTTCGGCGAAGAACGGGGCGAAGATGAAAAGCCCCCACATGCCGTAGATGATCGAGGGGATGCCGGCCAGCAGTTCGATGGCCGAGGCCACCGGCGTGCGCAGCCAGGCCGGCGCCACTTCGGAGAGATAGACCGCGATGCCGAAACTCACCGGCACGGCGATCAGCAAGGCGATGAAGGAGGTGGCCAGGGTGCCGTACACCGGCACCAGGGCACCGTAGACCTCGTTGCCCGGGTCCCATTCGGAGCTGACCAGGAAGTGCCAGCCGAACGTGGCGAACGCGTCGCGCCCGCCCCACAAGGTGGCCGCGGCGGCGCCGAGCAGGGACGCCAGCACCAGCAGCGCGCAGGCCTTCAACAGCCAGCGGAACAGCCGCTCGTGACGGGCGTCACGGCGGCTGCGCTGTTCCAGGATGTCGGTGGTGATGGCTGTCGTCATGCGGGACTCGGTGACCGGCTTGTGATTGAACAAACCCCGTTCGCCCCGAGCGTAGCGCAGCGGAGCCGCAGGGCAGTCCCCTTCGGCTCCGACCCTGCGCCACGCGCTCGGGGCGAACGGGGCGGGTGGCGGCTTCGATCAAGCCATCAATGCTTGAACTCGGACGTCCAGTACGCCTCGATCTGGCTGACCAGCGACGCCGGCAGCGGCACGTAGTCGAGTTCGCTGGCGGCTTGCTGGCCATGCTCCAGCGCGTACTTGAAGAAGTCGAAGGCGACCTTGCTGTTGCCCGCGTTCTTCGGCGACTTGTACATGATGATCCAGGTGGTGGCGGTGATCGGCCACGCCTTGGCGCCCGGCGCGTTGGTCATGATCAGGTTGAAGTCCTTGGCGCTGGCCCAGTCGGCGGTAGCCGCGGCGGCCGCGAAGCTCTCCGCTTCCGGCGCAATCACGTTGCCGGCGGCGTTCTTCATGTTCACCCAGCTGATCTTGTTCTTCACCGCGTAGGCGTATTCGACGTAGCCGATCGAGCCCTTGATCTGGCGCACGTACTGCGACACGCCCTCGTTGCCCTTGCCGCCCACGCCGGTCGGCCATTCCACGGCGGTGCCGAACTTGACCTTGCCGGCCCACTCCGGGCTGACCTTGGACAGGTAGTTGGTGAAGTTGAACGAGGTGCCCGAACCGTCCGAGCGATGCACCACGGTGATCTTGCCGGCCGGCAGGGCCAGGCCCGCGTTCAGCGCGGCGATCTTCGGATCGTTCCAGTTCCTGATCTTGCCCAGGAAGATGTCGGCCAGGGTGGCGCCGTCCAGCTTGATCTGGCCGGCCTGCACGCCGGCGATGTTGACCACCGGCACGATGCCGCCGACCACGATCGGGAACTGGCCCAGGCCGTACTTCTTCAGGTCCTCGGCCTTCATCGGCGCGTCGGAGGCGCCGAAGTCGATGGTGCCTTCCTTGATCTGCGCGATGCCGGCGCCGGAACCGATCGACTGGTAGTTGAGGCGGTTGCCGGTCTTCTCGGCATACGCGGCCGACCACTTGGACATGACCGGGTAGACGAAGCTGGAGCCGGCGCCGGTGATGTCGGTGGCGTGGGCGGCCACGCCGAAGGTCGAGGCCACGGCGAACGTGGCGACGGCGGCGAGCCGGACTGGCAGTTTGCGGAGGGTCAACATGGAAGCTCCTTTCGAGTGGGGTCGGATGCGACCCCGCCATTTCAGGCTTTTCGTGTTGCCATTGAATGAAATGAATGTTGCAGCAAGATGACAGCCCCTGCGACAGTGCCGGCGGGCCACGCGCGGGAGTGTCTCGAATCTGTCATGTCAGTGGCATCCAGCCGTAAAAGTCCGTCTGCAAACTTTTAACCAATCGCCGGCCAGGCCCCTCCGGTTCGGGCGGCGATCCAGCGATTTCCCACCCACTTGCGGAGAAAGACATGCGTTCCAAACTGATTGCGGTGGCGATTGCCGCCGGCCTCGGGGTTGCCAGCTTCACGGCCGCGGCCGCGCCGCAGAACCGGACGTCGGCGACCACCAGCGCCGAGGTCGAGTCGCTGAAGGCCCAGCTCGCCGCACTGCAGGCCAAGGTGAACGAACTGGAACAGCGCACCGATGCGCAGTCCGACATCAACGTCAGCACCGGCCAGGCGGTGGAGAAGGCGACGGCGGTGACCACCGCCAGCGACAAGAAACTCGAGTCGCTGGAGAAGCTGGTCAACAACACCAAGTTGTCCGGCCGCATGTACTTCGACTTCACCAACATCGACCAGAAGGACAGCGACAGCGGCAAGACCGACAAGTCCGGCATCGGCATGGACGTCAAGCGCTTCTACCTCGGCGTCGACCACAAGTTCAACGACATCTGGTCGATGAACCTGACCACCGATTTCAACTATTCCAGCAGCGACGGCCAGACCAGCCTGTTCGTCAAGAAGGCCTACGTGCAGGGCAAGTTCGACGACGCGGCGGTGCTGCGCATCGGTTCGACCGACATGCCGTGGATTCCGTTCGCCGAGCAGTACTACGGCTTCCGCTACGTCGAGAACACCATCACCGACCGCCTGAAGTACGGCAACTCGGCGGACTGGGGCCTGCACCTGGGTGGCGAGCTGGGCGCCGGCAAGTCGTTCAACTACGCGGTGTCGGTGGTCAACGGCAACGGCTACAAGAATCCGGGCCGCAGCAAGGGCGTGGATGTCGAGGGCCGCCTCGGCTTCGTGCCGTTCGAGAACATGGTGGTGGCGATCGGCGGCTACCGCGGCCATCGCGGCCAGGAGACCGAGAACGTCAACGCCGTGAACACGGCCGAGCGCGGCGACATCATGGTCGCCTATGCCAGCGACGCGTTCCGTCTCGGCGCCGAGTACTTCACGGCGAAGAACTGGAACAACGTGCTCACCACGGCCACCGACAAGGCCGACGGTTACTCGCTGTGGGGCAGCGTGGCGGTGGCCGACGACGTGAGCCTGTTCGCCCGCTACGACAACGCCAAGCTCAGCAAGACGCTGGATGGCGCCAACAAGAACGTCTACTACAACGCCGGCGTCGAGTACCAGGTGACCAAGGGCTTCAAGCTGGCCGGCGTGTGGAAGCACGAGAAGGCCGACAAGTCCGTCAGCACGCCGGTACCGCCGCACGTGCGCAACGTGAAGACCAACGAGATCGGCGTGTTCGGCGAAGTGCGCTTCTGAACCCCGTGCCGCCGCGGCAGTCCGCGGCGGCGCGGCGGGGCAAACGGTTATCGTGAGGGAGTTCCACCCAGGGATGGAGAGCGGCGGGCCAGGATGCCCGCCGTTTCTTTTTTTGCGCGGATGATGGCGATGACGCTGCGCGCGCGTCCGCCGAGGCGTCAGGTCTTGTACCGGTCCAGCAGCCAGCCCTGCGCCGCATGCGCCGGTGCGTCGCCCGGCGTGGCGCGGCGATAGTGGCCATCGGCGTCCAGCAGCCAGGCCTGCACGTTGTCGTCCAGGTAGTTCTGCAAGGTTTCGCGGAAGACGCGTGTCGCCAGGCGCGGGTCGCGTATCGGGAAGCACGCCTCCACCCGGCGCAGCAGATTGCGCTCCATCCAGTCGGCCGAGGAGCCGTAGATCTCGGCGTGGCCGTCGTTGGCGAACCAGTACACGCGGCTGTGCTCGAGAAAGCGGCCCAGCACCGAGCGCACGCGGATGCGCTCGGAGACCCCGGGCAGGCCCGGGCGCAGGATGCACGCGCCGCGCACGATCAAGTCGATCTCGACGCCGGCGCAGGAGGCGCGGTAGAGCGCGGCGACCATGGAGGGTTCGTTCAGCGCGTTCATGCGCGCGATGATCCGCGCCGGCTTGCCGGCGCATGCGTGCGTGATCTCGCGCTCGACCAGGGCGAGCAGGCCGCGATGCAGGCTGAAGGGCGACTGCAGCACGTGCTCCAGCTCCACCGCCGGTCCGAGGCTGCACAGCTGCTGGAAGATCCGGCCCACGTCGGCGCAGATGCCCGGGTCGCGGGTCATCAGGCCGATGTCGGTGTAGAGCCGGCTGGTGGCCAGGTGGTAGTTGCCGGTGGACAGGTGCGCGTAGCGGCACAGCACGCCCCGTTCGCGGCGCACGATCAGCAGCATCTTGGCGTGGGTCTTGTAGCCGACGACGCCGTACACGACCTGCACGCCGGCCTCCTGCAGACGGTCGGCCAGGCGGATGTTCGCCTCCTCGTCGAAGCGGGCGCGCAACTCGATGACCGCCGTCACCTCCTTGCCGGAGCGGGCCGCATCGGCAAGGTAGCCGACCAGCGGCGAGTCCTCGCCGACCCGGTACAGCGTCTGCCGGATCGCCAGTACGTCGGCGTCCGTGCTGGCCTGGCGCAGCAGTTCGAGCACGGGCGTGAACGAATCGAACGGGTGATGCAGCAGCAGGTCGCCCTGGCTGATGGTGTCGAACATGCCGGCGTCCGCCGTGAAGGCGCGAGGCACGGCCGGCACGAACGGCGGATATTTCAGATCCGGGCGATCGACCATGTCATAGACCGCCGACGCGCGATGCAGGTTGACCGGGCCGCTGCACAGGTACACGTCGGCATCGGTCAGGCCGAAGTTCACCAGCAGCATCTGCCGCACCTCGGGCGTGCAGCCCTCGCCGAGTTCCAGCCGCACCGCGTCGGCGTAAGCCCGCTCGCGCAGTTCCATGCTCAGCACGCGCGCCAGGTTCTCGGTGTCGCCTTCTTCCAGCTCCAGTTCGGAATCGCGCGTCACGCGGAACTGGCAGGCGCCGCGGATCGTCATGCCGGGGAACATCGCGTCGGCGAAGCGCTCCAGCAGCGTGGAGAGGAACACGAACTGGTGTGGCGCGCCGGCGACCTCCGGCGGCAGGCGGATCACGCGCGGCAGCGAGCGCGGCGCGCGCACGACCGCGACATGGCCCTCGCGACCGAAGGCGTCCTCGCCGTCCAGCACCACCGCGACATTGAGGCTCTTGTTGAGTATCCGCGGGAACGGGTGGGCCGAGTTCAAGCCCAGCGGCGAGAGCACCGGCAGGATCTCGCGCTCGAAGTGCGTGCGCGCCCAGCGCGTCTGTGCGGGCGACCAGGGCGCGCCGTCGATGAACACGATGCCCTCGCGCGCCAGCGCCGGGCGCAGCTCGTCATGCCACGTTTCGTACTGGGTGTGCATCAGCCGGGTGGCGTTGTCGCGCACCTGCGCGAGCACCTCGGCCAGGGGCATGCCGTCCGGGCCCGGGCGCGCGTCGCCGTAGGCGATCCAGTGCCTGAGGCTGGCCACGCGCACCTCGAAAAACTCGTCGAGGTTGCGCACCGAGATGCACAGGAAGTGCAGCCGTTCCAGCAGCGGTACCGTGGCGTCGCGCGCCTGGGCCAGCACGCGGGCATTGAATTGGAGCGCCGAAAGTTCGTGGTTGAGGCAGAGGTTCGCCGCGCGGAAACCGACGCTGGCCGGCTCCGGCTCGACGTGCTGCGGCGCGCTTGCGATGGTCATGGGCGGAGGGTCGGCGGGTGAGGGCGGTTCAACCCGCCAGGGTGCCGACGAGTGCGGCGTCGAGCCCGCGCGAGGCGAGGCCGAGCAGCGCGCCGAGTGCGGCACCGGCGAGCACGTCGCTGGGGTAGTGCAGGCCCAGCACCACGCGCGACATCGCCACCAGCACGGCGAACAGCGCCAGCGGAAGGGCCAGCACGGGAAACCAGCCGGTGGCGACGATGCCGAAGCTCACCGCGTGCAGCGTATGCCCCGACGGGAAGCTGAACTCGTCCAGCGGCGGTGCGCGCGCGATCACTTCGCGGTGCACGCGGAACGGCCGCGGGCGACGCGTGCGGCGCTTCAGCGTGCGGTAGAGCAACCACGCCACGATGCCGGTGCCGGCCATCTGCAGTGCGGCGTGCCGACCGCGGTCACCGCCGCCGATGGCCAACGCGGCGATCAGGCCGTACCAGAGCCAGCCATCGCCGAGGCGGCTGGCCGCGCCGAAGATCCGTTGCACCGCGCGACGCGCGCCCCAGCGGCTGGCCGCGCGGCACAGCAGCGCGTCCAGCGACAGAGTTGCCGGTTCAGGCGACGGCGCGGAGACGGTCATCGGGATGGCCATGCAGCAGCGAGACCAGCAAAGTCTCGAATTCCGCGATCACCATGTCCGGCGGGCACCGCAGCGCGGCGCGCCGCGCATTGGCGCCGAGCCTGCGGCGGGTCGTCGGGTCGACGCCGAGCTGGTAGGCCGAGGTGATGAAACTGCGCGCGTCCGAGGGCGGCACAATGCGCCCGGAGATGCCGTCGACGACGTGCTCCTGCGCCGCGGCATGGTCGAACGCGACCAGCGCCAGCCCCGAGGCCATCGCTTCCAGTACCACGTTGCCGAAGGTTTCCGACAGGCTCGGGAACAGGAACACGTCCGCGCTGGCGTAGTGCGCGGCCAGATCCGCGCCGTGCCTGGTGCCGACGAACAAGGCCTCCGGGCAGGCGCTGGCGAGCGCCGCGCGTTGCGGACCGTCGCCGACCATCACCAGGCGCGCGGCGGGCGTGCGTGCCTGCAACGCGCGGAAAGCCTGCACGGCGAGGCCCAGGTTTTTCTCCGCGGCGATCCGTCCGATGCACAGCAGCACCGGCGTCTCGTCATCCACGCCCCAGCTGCGGCGCAGCGCCGGATCGCGCCGCTCCGGCGAGAACAGCCGGACATCGACGCCGCGGCGCAGCTTGCGCACGTGGTCGACACCGGCATCCGTCAGCTCGGCGTGCAGCGCGTTGGTCGGCACCAGGGTCATCTGCGCGCGACGGTGGAAGCCGAGCAGGTGGTTGCGTACCAGCGGCGCCAGCAGGCCGACGCCATAGTGGGCGGCGTAGTCGTGGAAGCGCGTGTGGAACCCGCTCACCACCGGGATCTGCAGCGCGTTGGCCACGCGCAGCGCCGACGCGCCCAGCGGACCTTCCGTGGCGATGTACACCGCATCGGGCCGCTTCGCATGCCAGCGCCGGCGCAGCGCACTGCCGGCGGGCAGGCCGAACTGCATGCCCGGGTAGCGCGGCAGCGCCACGCCGCGTGCGCGTACCAGTTCGACCTTGCCGTCGCGGCCGTCGCCGCCGGGGCGGACCACGTCGACGCCCAGCCCGCGTGCGGCCAGTCCGGCGGCAAGCGTGCGCACGGTGAGGGCGACACCGTTCACCTGGGGCGGCCAGGTTTCCGTGACGAAGCTGACGCGCATCGCTGTTCTCCGATCGGAACTGGCACCGATCGTGGCGCCGCCCTGTTGCACGCGAACGACGGCTGCATGACGCTTGTGTGCTTGCCGACTTGCGCGCGCTGCGGGAAGGCATCGCGAACTGCCGTCGTGACAAAAAAGCGAGCCCCGCATGTCATCGGCTTGTCACGCGGCGTTGCGACAATGCCTGCGCCTGCCAGGCACTCCCCTCCATGGCAGGCATCTTCGAGATGCCGCTCCCCCTCCTGAATCGGCTCCCGGCGTGGATTTTCTCCACGCCGTTTTTTTTGCGACAAGGGGGTTGCGCGCAGGCGCGGCTCAGTTGGCCGGGGTCTCGGCGCGGAAGATGCCGCCGCGGTCCGGCGGCAACACGCGCGAGGCTTCCATCACGCAGGAGAAGGTCGAGCCGCGGCCGGGCTCGCTCTCGATCACCAGGCGCCCCTGGTGCAGGTTCAGCACGTGCTTGACGATGGACAGGCCCAGGCCGGTGCCGCCGGACTCGCGCGAGCGGCTGGACGACACGCGGTAGAAGCGCTCGGTGAGTCGCACCAGGTGTTCGGCGGAGATGCCCAGCCCGCTGTCGCGCACGGAGAAGATCGCGCCGCCATCGGCGGTCTGCCGCCAGCCGATCACGATCTCGCCGCCGCTGGGCGTGTAGCGCACGGCGTTGCTGGTCAGGTTGGAGAACGCGCTGTGCAGGTGATGGATCGAGCCGCGCAGGCGCACCGCAGTGGTCGCCTCCACGCTGATGCGGTGCCGGCCCTGGCTGAGCGCCACCGCCTCGCGGCGCAGCGTCTCCAGCAGCGGAATCATGGCCACTTCCTCGTCCGGCAGGGCCTCGCGCGTTTCCAGCCGCGACAGGGTCAGCAGATCCTCGACGATCTGCTGCATCCGCTGCGACTGCATGCGCATCTCGCCGAGCACCGGCGCCAGCTCGGGCACGTCCACGGGGTCCAGCAGTTCCAGATAGCCGTGGATCACTGTCAGCGGCGTGCGCAGCTCATGCGAGACGTTGGCCACGAAATCGCGGCGCACCTGCTCCAGCCGGCTCAGCGTGCTGATGTCACGCGCCAGCAGCACCTTCAGCTGCTGGCCGAAGGGGATGATCGTCGCGGCCAGGCGCAGCGACGCATCCGCCGGCGCCGGCAGGTCGGTGGCCGGCTGCGTGGCATTCGTGCGCAGCCACGTGCCCAGCTCGCTGCCGTCGAGCCATTGCGCGAGCGGCTGTCCGACGTGTTCGCGCCGCACGCCGAGCAGACGGGTAGCGGCCGCGTTGAACCAGCGCACGCGCCCCTGATCGTCGAACAGCACCACGGCATCGGCCAGTGCGCCCACCGCGTCGCGCACGTCGTGCAACTGCGCGCGCAGGCGCGACTGGCGCAAGGCGCGTGCGGCGCGGAGTTGGCCAGGTGTATCGGGTCGCGTCCGGCGTGCACGGCGTGCGCGCAGCCACCACCCCAGCGCGACGGCTTCACCGCCCAGGGCGACGCCGAGCGCCCACCATGGCGACGCCCACAGCGCGGCGACGATCGCGCCGGCCATCGAGCCGATCACGATGACGAGGAAGCCGGTGTCGAAGGAGGTGCGGATGCTGCGCATGCGCCGGCCGGAGCTGCTCAGGGCCGCACGGGTGCGGGCTGGGCGGAGAAGCGGTAACCGGTGCCGCGCACTGTCTGGATCAGGGCATCCAGGCCCCATGCCTCCAGGGTCTTGCGCAGGCGCCGGATGTGCACGTCGACGGTGCGCTCCTCCACGTAGACGCTGCCGCCCCAGACATGATCGAGCAGTTGCGCGCGGGAATACACGCGCTCGCTGTGGCTCATGAAGAAGTGCAACAGGCGGTATTCGGTGGGACCCAGGTGCACCGGCTCGTCGCCGGCGAACACCCGGTGCGCCTGGCCGTCCAGACGCAGCCCGCCCAGCTCGATCATGCCGGCGCCGTCCTCGCCCTGGCTGCGGCGCAGCACCGCCTTGATCCGCGCCACCAGCTCGCGGGTGGAAAACGGCTTGACCACGTAGTCGTCCACGCCGGCATCCAGACCGGCCACGCGGTCGGTCTCCTCGCCGCGGGCGGTCAGCATGATGATCGGCAGGTCGCGGGTCAGCTCCTCGCGGCGCAGGCGCCGGGCCAGGTCCATGCCGCTGATGCCCGGCAGCATCCAGTCGAGCAGGATCAGGTCGGGCACCGCCTCGGCGATGGCCAGCTGCGCTTCACCGGCATCGGCGGCGCAGACCGGCAGCATCTCTGCGCGGCGCAGCGCGAACGCCACCATGTCGCGGATCGGCGCCTCGTCTTCGATGATCAGGATGCGTTTTTGCATGCATATGCCCAGTGGCAGCCGGCGCCATGGAATCACGGCCATGTTACGCGACGATGACAGCGCCGGGCTGCCCGGTCGCGGTCGTGATGATCGTTCCATGACGCCGTGGTCCGGCCCGCTCGACGGCGCTGCGCTCGCCTATACTGACATCTTCACGGAAAGGGGAGAGCTTCATGGGTATCGCACAACTGCTGGCGCTGGTCATCCTGGTCGTGGTCGTCATCGGCATCGTCAAGCTGGTGCGCATCGTGCCGCAGGGTTACGAATGGACGGTGGAGACGTTCGGCAAGTACACCGGCACGTTGAGCCCGGGGCTGCATTTCCTGATCCCGATCTACCAGGCGATCGGGCACAAGATGAACATGATGGAGCAGGTGCTGGACGTGCCCTCGCAGGACGTCATCACCAAGGACAACGCGGTGGTGCGTGTCGACGGCGTGGTGTTCTACCAGGTGCTGGATGCGGCCAAGGCGGCCTATGAAGTGGCCAATCTGGAGCAGGCCTCGCTGGCGCTGGTGATGACCAACATCCGCACCGTGCTCGGCTCGATGGACCTGGACGAAAGCCTGAGCAAGCGCGACGAGATCAACGCCCGCCTGCTGCGCGTGGTGGACGAGGCGACCCACCCGTGGGGCGTCAAGGTCAACCGCATCGAGATCAAGGACATCTCGCCGCCGCGCGACCTGATCGACGCGATGGCACGGCAGATGAAGGCCGAGCGCGAGAAGCGCGCCAACATCCTCGACGCCGAGGGCTTCCGCCAGGCGGCGATTCTCAAGGCCGAGGGCGAGAAGCAGTCGGCGATCCTCTCTGCCGAGGGTGAGAAGGAGGCCGCGTTCCGCGCCGCCGAGGCGCGTGAGCGCACCGCCGAGGCCGAGGCCAAGGCCACCACGATGGTCTCCGACGCGATCGCCGGCGGCAACATCAATGCGCTGAACTATTTCGTCGCCAACAACTACATCGGCGCGCTGAAGGAAATGGCCAATTCGCCCAACCAGAAGATGCTGCTGCTGCCGATCGAGGCCACCGGCGTGATCGGCGCGATGGCCGGCATCGCCGAACTGGCCAAGGAATCCCTCACCCAGCAGCAGCGCCCGGCGGCCGCGCCGGTGCCGCCGCTGCGCTGAGTGGAGTCCTCGACCATGTGGCAACTTGCCGTGCATTACCTGTGGTGGATCCTGGCGCTGCTGCTGATTGCCGGCGAGCTGCTGCTGCCGGGCTATTTCCTCCTGTGGATCGGCCTGGCCGCGGCGGCGATGGGCGTGCTGCTGTGGGCCGTGCCGACGCTGGGCCTGCTGGCGCAGGCGATCGTGTTCGGCCTGCTCGCATTCGCCTTCTGCGTGGCCTACGCGCGCTGGCTGCGGCCGAAGCTGGAGCGTCGCGTGCCGGGCAGCGAACGCCTCAACCGTCGCGCCGAGCAGATGATCGGCCAGCGTTATGAGCTGATCGAGGCGATCGTCAATGGTCGCGGCAAGGCCCGCGTGGGCGACGGCCAGTGGCTGGTCAACGGGCCGGACCTGCCGCTGGGCGCCACCGTGGAAGTGGTTGCCGTCGATGGTTCCACCCTGCAGGTGCGCGCGGTGGCATGAGCGGCACCATCAGCCAGCAGCAATTCGCCACCACCGCGCTGAACACGCGCATGGCGTTCGTGCTGGAGCTGGCGCGGCGCCTGCACCAGTACGGCACCACCGCGCCGCGACTGGAGATGGCCGTGGCCGGCGTGGCGCAGCGGCTGGGCTTGTCCGCCGACGTGTGGTCCAGCCCTACCGCGGTCATCATTTCCTTCGCCGACCTCGCCCAGGGCGAGGAGCGCGTGGCGACGACCACCCAGGTGGTGCGGCTGCCGCCGGGCGAGGTGAACCTGGAACGGCTGTGCCAGGCCGACGACATCGCCGACCGCGCGATCGCCGGCGAGCTGGGCCTGCGCGAAGGCTTTCGCCTGCTGCGCGAGCTGGGGCGGCCGGACAGCCGACGCGAGAAAATCGGCCTGATCGCCAGCTACGGCTTGTCCGCGGCTTCGATTGCGGCGCTGTTCCTGCACAGCTCGTGGGTGGACCTGGTGGTCGCGGCGGTGATCGGCACGATCATCGGCTGCATCACCCTGGCGGCTGCCGTGCGGCCGCAGCTGGCGGCGGCCAGCGATGCAATCAGTGCGCTGGTGGCGACCATGGTGGCGATCCTGGTCAGCGCCTTCATCGTGCCGCTGGCGATCAAGTCGGTGGTGCTGGCCAGCCTGATCATCCTGATCCCCGGCATGTCGCTGACCACCGCCGTGCGCGAGATCTCCAGCCAGCACCTGGTTTCCGGCATGGCACGCATGGGCGGCGCGATGGCGACCCTGCTCAAGCTCACTTTCGGGGTCATCGCCGCGACCGAGTTGTGCAGCGCACTCGGCATCACTGCGCGCGATTTCGCCTTGCCGCCGCTGCCGTCATGGACCGATTACCCGGTGCTGCTGGTCGCCGCGATCGCCTTCGCGATCCTGTTCCGCGCCGCCCGGCGCGACTGGCCGGCAGTGATCGCGGCGGTGGTGGTGGGTTATCTGGCCACGCGCTGGGGCGGCGAGATCTCCACCTCGTTGCCGGGCGCGCCGGTAGGCGTGTTCCTGGGCGGCTTGCTGCTGGGCGCGCTGGCCAACGTCTACGCGCGCTATGCGCATCGGCCCGGCGCGGTAATCCGCGAACCGGGCATCCTGTTGCTGGTGCCGGGCAGCGTGGGCTTCCGCAGCATGTCGTTCCTGCTCGAACGCGACACCTCGCTCGGCCTGGACGCCGGCTTGCTGCTGGTCACCCTGCTGGTGTCGCTGGTGGCGGGGCTGATGTTCGGCGACTTGCTGATTTCGCCGCGGCGCTCTCTGTAAAACAAAAGCGACCGGGCTAGCCGGACTTCACGCCACCCGGTTCATCACGGGAGACGAACCCGCGCGGCACCTTCGCCTCCTCCCCTTTGAAGCAGGGGAGGATTGAGGAGGGTGCTCCTGGCCCCGGCAAGATCAAGAGCCGCGCCTTCCTGACCTACCTTTGCGTTGCGTCCGCATGAGCCTTGCGCGGCGAATGGACGTCGCATGGTTCAAGCCAAAAAAAAAAGCGCCGGCGCGAGGCCGGCGCTGTTTCCATGGCGTGGGGACGGCGATCAGATCGTCAGGTCCTTTTCCTTCTTGCCCGCCTTCAGCGCGTCGTTGAACCAGTGCGGACGCTTGCCGCGGCCGGACCAGGTCTGCGCCGGGTTGGCCGGGTTGCGATACTTCGGGGCAACCTTGGCGCCGGCGCGCTTGCTCTTGCGGGCACCGCCGAAAATGTCCTCGAACGAATAACCCTCGGCCTTGATCAGCGCGTGGACCTTCTCGCGCAGCTTGACGACCTTCTCCTTGCGCAATTCGTCCTGACGGATTTGTGCCTTGCTGATGAGATCGTTGAGCTGATTGTGGTTGAGATTCTTGATATCGACGGCCATGGACGGACTCCGGTGAGGGTGACGAATCATGCCTCATTATCGAGGCAATGCGGGCATGGTGAATGCCGGCCAGTCCGGATTCTCCATGATCGGACAAACATTTGTAAAGCGCCAAACTCCCCGACGCGCGCCACAGTTCATATTCGAAACGATTATGAAACAGGGTTGCAAGGGCAAATGTACCGATATTCGAAACCCGCCGGTTTCATTAATCAGGCCAGCAGTGCGAACAACTCATCCTGGCTCAACGTGCGGCTCTCGCTGTCCTCGCGGCCGCGATATTCCAGCGTGCCGGCGGCCAGCCCGCGTTCGCTCACCACCACGCGATGGGGGATGCCGATCAACTCCATGTCGGCGAACATGTTGCCGGGACGCAGGCCGCGATCGTCCAGCACGGTTTCGATGCCGCGCTGGACGAGTGCCTGGTACAGCGCCTCGGCGGCCTCGTTGACCGCGGCGGAGGCGTTCTTCGGGTTGATCACGCACACCGCCACCCGCCACGGCGCCATCGCCTCGGGCCAGATGATGCCCGCGTCGTCATGGCGCTGCTCGATGGCGGCGGCGACGATGCGGCTGATCCCGATGCCGTAGCAACCCATGGCCATCACCTGGGCCTTGCCGCCTTCGTCGATCACGGTGGCGCGCAGGGCGTCGGCATACTTCGTCCCCAGCTGGAACACGTGGCCCACTTCGATGCCGCGGGCCAGGTGCAGTTCGCCGTGGCCGTCGGGCGAGGCATCGCCCTCGACCACGTTGCGCAGGTCGGCGATGCGGCTGATGCGCGCGTCGCGCTCCCAGTTGGCGCCGGTGCAGTGCACGCCGTCGGCATTGCCGCCGCAGACGAAGTCGGCCAGTACGGCAGCGTCGCGATCGACGATCACCGGGATGGAATCGGGCAGGCCGACCGGGCCGATGAACCCGGGGCGCGTGCCGCAGGCGGCGCGGATTTCCTCTTCGCCGGCCAGCACCATCTCGCCCGGCAGCTCGGCCAGCTTGCCGGCCTTGACCTCGTTGAGTTCGTGGTCGCCGCGCAGGCACAGCGCGACCAGCCCTTCGACGCCGCGCACCAGCAGGGTCTTCACGCATTGCCGCGGCTCCACTTTCAGGAAGGCGGCGACGTCGGCGATGGTTTTCTGGGTCGGCGTGTCCGCGCGCTGCAGGCCGGCGGCGGGCGCAGGGCGTTCGACGGACGGGGGCAGCGCTTCGGCTTTCTCGAGGTTGGCGGCATAGTCGGAGCCGTCGGAAAACGCGATCGCGTCCTCGCCCGAATCGGCCAGCACCTGGAATTCATGGCTGGCATTGCCGCCGATGGCGCCGGTGTCGGCCTGCACCGCGCGGAAGCTCAGGCCGAGGCGGGTGAAAATGCGCACATAGGCCTGGTACATCGCGGCGTAGGTTTCCGCCAGCGACTCCTGCCCGAGATGGAATGAATAGGCATCCTTCATAAGGAATTCGCGCGCGCGCATCACGCCGAAACGCGGGCGGATCTCGTCGCGGAACTTGGTCTGGATCTGGTAGAAATTGACCGGCAGCTGCTTGTAGCTTTTCAGCTCGTTGCGGGCGTAATCGGTAATCACTTCCTCGGCGGTCGGCGCATAGCAGAATTCCTGCTCCTTGCGGTCGCGGATCTTCAGCAGCTGCGGGCCGAATTTCGCCCAGCGACCGGTTTCCTCCCAGAGTTCACGCGGCTGGATGGTCGGCATGAGCAATTCGATCGCGCCGGCGCGATCCATTTCCTCGCGCACGATGCGCTCGACCTTGCGCAACACGCGCAGGCCCAGCGGACTCCAGGTGTACAGGCCGGAAGCCAGCCGGCGGATCATGCCGGCGCGCAGCATCAGGCGATGGCTGGCGATCTCGGCGTCGGCAGGGACTTCCTTGACGGTGGCCAGGTGGAATTGGCTGAGGCGCATGCGGGCGATTCCGGCGTGTAAAGCGCCCATTGTAGCGGCGCCACCGCCGCCGGAGTGCGGCCCGGGGGCTTACTTGCCCTGGCAGTACTGGTCGTACTGGGCCTGGGCGGTGGCGATCTGTTGCTGGCGTTGCGAGGCGTCCAGTGCGTTGGGCTTGCCATCCTTCTCCATCACCACTGGACCGCTGCCCTGCAGGGTCGCCAGGTTGGACTGCAGCGAGGCGCACAGCGATTTGCGGTTCTCCGGGGTGTCGGCCATGGTCTTCGGCGCGACGGCGGGCTCGTTGCTGCCGCCCGCGACGTCCTCCGGATTGCTTCGTTCGGCCGGCTTGACCAGCGGCTCCACCGTGCCGGTCGTGGTGACCTTGCTGTACTTGACCCCCTGCGTCGGCGGCGCCTCGGAGTAGTGCACGGTGCCGCTGGCGTCGGTCCACTTGTAGACCTGCGCGGCACACAACGGGGCAAACAGCAGCAGTGCCACGACAATCAGCGAACGGCGCATGGGGGTCTCCGGACAGGGGAAAATCAGTCGTTCCTTGTTATCACTCCGGCGCCCCGGACTCAAGCAGGCAATGGTTTACACTGCGCCTACTCCGTCACGATCCTGCTTCATGAGTCCACCCATGCCCGTTCAACCGCCCCGGCACCGCGGCATTTACCTGTTGCCGAACCTGTTCACCACGGCGGCGATGTTCGCCGGGTTCTACGCGATCATTTCAAGCATCGGCGGCCATTACGTCGAGGCGGCCATCGCGGTGTTCCTGGCGGCGGTGCTCGACGGCATGGATGGGCGCGTGGCGCGCATGACCGGCACGCAGACCGAGTTCGGCGTGCAGTACGACTCCTTGTCGGACCTGGTCAGCTTCGGCCTCGCGCCGGCGCTGGTGATGTACACGTGGTCGCTGTCGGCGCTGCGCGACGTGGGGCCGCTGTGGGGCAAGCTGGGCTGGGCGTGCGCGTTCATCTATGCCGCCTGCGCCGCGCTGCGGCTGGCGCGCTTCAATACCCAGGCAGGGGTGGCCGACAAGCGCTATTTCCAGGGCCTGGCCAGTCCGGCCGCGGCGGCGGTGAACATGTCGTTCGTGTGGACCATGGAGAAGGCCGGCTGGAGCGGCGCCGAGCTGGCCTTCGCCAGCGCGGCGATCGTGGTGGTCACCGGCCTGCTGATGGTCAGCCGCTTCCGCTATTTCAGTTTCAAGTCGCTGCCGATGGGCGAGCGCGGCAACGTGCCGTTCGCCTGGATGGTGGTGGCGGTGCTGCTGCTTGCCTTGCTGTATCTGGCGCCGGCGCGGGTGCTGCTGGCGGGTTTCACCGTGTACCTGTTGTCCGGGCCGGTGTGGACCATCGCGGCGCGGATCGCGCATCGGCGCCGTGCACGGCACTCCGCCAGATGAACGCGCCCATGCCTGCCGCCCACCGCGCCCGCGTCCTGCACGCGCTGGGGCTGACGCCGTGGGTTCGCCGCGTGGCGAAAGTTGTGCCGGCCATGGCCGAGCCGGAGCTGGGCGACGCCGACGTGGCCTGCGTGGTGATCCTGCCGGCGTCGTGCAACGCCCGCGAGCTCGACCTGCTGGGCCGCGCGCTGCGTGCCGGCGGTGCGGCGCTGGCGCGCGCGGCGCGCATCAGCGTGCAAGGTGGCCAACTGGCGTCATCGGTGCCGGCGGCGCGCGCCTACCTGGTGTTCGGCGATGCGCAGGCGCATGCACTCGGCCGCGCCTTGCCGGCGGCAGTGATGAGCCAGGCGCTGATTGTGCTTGCCGATGAGCCGAAGCTGGTGCTGGCCGACGCGACGGCCAAGCGTCGGCTGTGGAACGCGCTGCGCAGCGTGCGCCGTGCGCTGGCCAGCGCGGGAGCCTGAACGATGGTCGCCGTGCCGAAGGCGGCGATCCAGGTGCGCGGCATGTACCTGGATGATCTGGCCGCAGTCAGCGCGCTGGAGAACGCCTCGTACGAATTCCCGTGGTCGCCCGGCATCTTCGGCGATTGCGTGCGGGCAGGGCATTCGTGCTGGGTTCTGTGCGTGGATGGCAGCGTGGCCGGCTACGGCATTCTCTCGACCGGCGCCGGCGAGGCGCACTTGCTCAATTTGTGCATCGGCCCGGAGCATCGCGGCCGCGGTCTCGGCCGGCATCTGCTGATGCGCCTGCTCGACGTGGCGCGCTGGAACCGGGCCGAGCGACTCTTCCTCGAAGTGCGCCCGTCCAACCCGGGCGCGAAAGCCTTGTACGAGTCGGTGGGCTTCCACGAAATCGGAAGGCGCCCGCGCTATTACCCGGCACGCGACGGACGCGAGGACGCGATCGTGATGGCGCTCGATATGGCCGCAGGCCATATCGAGAAATAAGCAAGAACCCGATCGCCAAAAAGCCCGGGGCGGCGTGCGGCGGTGCCCGCCCTACAGCTTGCCGGCCTGCTCGCGCAGCGCGCCCAGCGTGGTGTTCCAGTCGGCGATGCGCTGGCGCTCTTGTGCCACGACCTCGGCCGGCGCATTGGCGACGAAGTTCGCGTTGCCGAGCTTGCCTTCGCATTTCCTGATCTCGACCTCGATGCGACCGATTTCCTTGGCCAGGCGCGCTTTCTCGGCGGCCACGTCGATCAGCCCGGCCAGCGGGATCAGCACGCGCAACGTGCCGACCACGGCGGCCGCGGCGGCGGGTTCGTCGGCGCCAGCAGCGATCCACTGCGGAGTCTCGACGCGGGCGAGGAAGGCGATTTGTGCGGCAAACTTTGCCACCCGCGCACGATCGCCGGCGTCGCCGTCTGCGAGCAACAGCGGGATCGTCTTGCCGGGCGGGATATTCATCTCCGAACGGATCCGGCGGATGCCGGAGAGCACGTTCTTGAACCATTCGATCTCGGTCGTGGCCGCATCATCGGCGGTGATGTCTTCGGCGCGTGGCCAGGGTCGCTGCAGCAGGCTGCCTTCGCTGAGGCCGAGCACCGGCGCCACTGACGCCCATATTTCCTCGGTGATGAACGGGATCACCGGATGCAGCGCACGCAGCACGCTTTCCAGCACCACCAGCAAAGTGTGGCGGGTGGACGCGGCAGCCGCCGCGTCGTCACCGCTGAGCGCCGGCTTGGCCAGTTCCAGGAACCAGTCGCAATACTCGTTCCAGACGAACTCGTACAGCGCTTGCGCCAGATGATCGAAACGATAGCTGACAAAGTGCCTCTCGACCTCGTCCAGCGTCTGCTTGAGCCGCGTCAGAATCCACCGCTCCGCCTCGGTCACCGGCTTTTGATCTCTCCGATTCCCGATTCCCGATTCCCCGTTCCCCGCGTTCAAAAGAACAAACCGCGCCGCATTCCACAGCTTGTTGCAGAACGCCTTGTAGCCCTCGGCCCGCTTGATGTCGAAGTTGATCGTGCGGCTGTAGCTGGCCAGCGCGGCGAAGGTGAAACGCAGCGCATCGGTGCCGATCGCCGGGATGCCGTCGGGGTAGTCCTTGCGGATGCGCTTCTCGACCTTGGCGCGCACCTGCGGAATCAGCAGTGACTTGGTGGATTTCTCCACCAGCGGTTCCAGCGCGATGCCGTCGATCAGGTCCAGCGGGTCCAGCGTGTTGCCTTTGGACTTGGACATCTTCTGGCCTTCGGCATCGCGCACGATGGCGTTGATGTACACCTCGCGGAACGGTATCTGGCCGGTGAAGTACTTCGTGGTCATCACCATCCGGGCGACCCAGAAGAAGATGATGTCGAAGCCGGTGACCAGCACCGCGCTGGGCAGGAAGACCTTGTCCTGTGCCCAGTTCGCCACGACCTCGCCGCGCTCGTTCTTCACCGGGCCATCGGCCGGCCAGCCCAGCGTGGAGAACGGCCACAGCGCGGAGGAAAACCAGGTGTCCAGCACGTCGTCGTCCTGACGCAGGTCGCCGACCGGCACGGTCGCGGCATGTGCGCGTGCGTCAGCCTCGTCCTCGCCCACGAAGATGTTGCCGGCCTCGTCGTACCACGCCGGGATGCGATGGCCCCACCACAGCTGGCGGCTGATGCACCAGTCCTGGATGTTGTCCAGCCATTGTGTATACGTGTTCGCCCAGTTTTCCGGCACGAACCTGATATCGCCCGAACGCACGGCATCGAGCGCCGGCTCGGTGATCGCCTTGCGGCCGCCCGGGCGGCCATCCGCCTGGACGTCCGAAGTGAGGTCGACGAACCACTGGTCGGTCAGCATCGGCTCGATCACCGCGTCGGAACGCTGGCTCACCGGTACCTGCAGCTTGTGCGCCTTCGTTTCGACCAGCAGGCCGGCGGCTTCGAGATCGGCCAGCACGGCCTTGCGCGCGTCGTAGCGATCGAGTCCGCGATACTTCTCCGGCGCGTTGTCGCTGACCTTCGCGTCCAGCGTGAAGATGGTGATCGGCGGCAACTTGTGCCGCTGGCCGATGGCGTAGTCGTTGAAGTCATGCGCCGGAGTGATTTTCACGCAGCCGGTGCCGAAATCCTTGTCGACGTAGTCGTCGGCGATTACCGGAATCTGCCGGCCGGTGAGCGGCAAATGCAGCGTCTGGCCGACCAGGTGCGCGTAACGCTCGTCCTCCGGATGCACGGCCACGGCGACGTCGCCCAGCATGGTCTCCGGACGCGTGGTGGCGACCACCAGCGACGCGGCGCCGTCGGTGGTCATGTAGCGGATCGACCACATGTGGCCGTCGCGCTCGACGTTGTTCACTTCGAGATCCGACACCGCCGTGCCCAGCACCGGGTCCCAGTTCACCAGCCGGTTGCCGCGATAGATCAGGCCCGCGCGATACCAGTCGATGAACACCTTGCGCACCGCGGCCGACAGGCCTTCGTCCATGGTGAAGCGTTCGCGCGACCAGTCGGCCGCGGCGCCGATGCGGCGCATCTGGTGGGTGATGGTGGAGCCGGACTCCTCCTTCCACTGCCAGACCCGCTGGATGAACGCATCGCGGCCCAGGTCATGCCGGGTCTTTTCCTCGACGGCGAGCTGGTTCTCCACGATCTTCTGGGTGGCGATGCCGGCGTGATCGGTGCCGACCTGCCACAGCGTGTTCATGCCGCGCATGCGCTGGTAGCGCACCAGCATGTCCATCACCGTCTGCTGGAACGCATGCCCCATGTGCAGCGTGCCGGTGACGTTCGGCGGCGGCAGCAGGATGCAGTACGGCTCGCCCTGGCCGCTCGGCTTGAACGCGCCGCTGGCTTCCCAGCGCTCGTACCACTTCGACTCGATCCGGGCCGGCTCGAAACTCTTTTCCATCGGGAAACGCTCGCTGGCGCGCAGGCGCGCGCGTGGGTGTCGGGTAAGGATGTGATTGTACGGTGCGGGCCAGGGCCAGCCCAAGGCGGGGCGCGATGATTGCGCCGCGCGAGGTGGGCGGGCAGTCGTCTGCGTGGCGCAGGGCGGGTACTGCCCGCCGCCCGGGACAGGCCGGCCTCAGCCGCCCACGGCCAGCCCGGCGCCAAGATCCAGCAGCGGCGCGGCGATCAGCATGCGGGCGAGAAACAGCACGATGATCACCGCCATCGGCGCGAAGTCGATCTGGCCGAACACCAGCTTGCCGTCCAGCGGACGCAGCAGCGGGGCGACGATCTTCTCCGCCAGTCGCAGCATCGGCTGGCGGCGATCGACGGAAAACATGCTCAGCAGCGACCAGCCGAAGATGAGCACGATGTAGAACAGCAGCACGAAGTCGAACAGCTCGGCAAGCGACAGCACCAGCAGACCGGCAAGGTTGGGCATCGCCCCGACCAGCGCGAACAGCAGCAGGCGCTTGAGCAGCATCGCCAGCCACGCCAGCAGCAGGCCGGCAAGGTTGATCCTGCCCCAGTTCGGCACCACGCGGCGGATCGGCGCCAGCACCGGGTTGGTGGTGCGGTAGATGAACTGGCTCAGCGGGTTGTTGAAATCGGCGCGGCAGGCTTCGGCCGTCACCCGCAGCAGGAACAGGATCACCACGGCGTCGAACGCCAGGCCGATCAGCATCGAGAGTGCGTTGAACAGATAGCTCACGGCTGCGCGTCCAGTTCGGCGGCGAGCTCGGCGCCGCGGCGGGTGGCCGCGGCCACGGCCCTGGCCACGATGCGCGGCAGTCCGTCCGCGCCGAAGCTCTCCAGCGCGGCTTGGGTGGTGCCGTGCGGCGAGGTGACGCGCTGGCGCAGCACGGCCGGGTCGTCGCCGCTCTCGGTGAGCATGCGGCCGGCGCCGAAACAGGTCTGCGCGGCCAGTGCGCGCGCGGTGTCGCGCGGCAGGCCCTGGGCCACGGCGGCTTCCTCCAGCGCTTCCACCAGGGCGAAGAAATAAGCCGGCGCCGAACCGGAGATCGCGGTGACGGTGTCCATCAGGGCTTCGTCGTCGATCCAGCGGGTGAGTCCGGCAGCGTCCAGAATGTGCTGCGCCTGCGCCTTCTGCGCGGGGCTGACGCGCGCGTTGGCGCACAGACCCGTGGCGCCGGCGCCGATCAGCGCAGGCGTGTTCGGCATGCAGCGCACGATCGGCAGGCTCGCGCCGAACCAGCGTTCGAGCTGGTCCAGCCGCACACCGGCGGCGATCGAGATCAGCAACGGGCGCTGGCGCTGCAGGATGTCCTGCAACTCGCCATGGACGGAGGGCAGCACCTGCGGCTTGACCGCCAGCACGATCACCTCGGCCTCGGCCGCCGCCAGCCGGTTCTCCGCGTAGCAGGCGATGCCGAAATCGCGGCCCAGCTCCTGGCGCCCCTCGGCGCGGGGCTCGGCGACGCTGATCGTGGCGGAGGCGACGCCCGTCTTCAGCAGGCCGCCGATCAGGCTGCGCGCCATGTTGCCGCCGCCGATGAAGGCTAATCGTGTCATGCAGGACTCCTTGATCGTTGCAGCCGCCTACCTTACCGGAAGCCGGCGCGCCGGCGCGCGGACGACGCGCCGCCGCCGCCGCGACGAGGCCGACGGCGGGGCAACCTCGCGTTTTTCGACGGGATGCGCAAATCCCCGTTGCGGTTGCGGCATGATAGGCGGGAAAGGCTGGCCGCACAGCCGCTTGCGCGAGTAGTATCGACGCGGCTACAGGGGGATTCGGGTTGCCGGTCCGCAGGGTTCCAGGGGCAGCGGTTGCGCGCCCGGGCGGCGGCTGGCGGCGACAGTCCGGACCCCTGTGCATCCGCATTCATGCCACCAGACGATCGGTTGAGGGGAAACGACTTCATGGACATTGCCGAACTGCTTGCCTTCTCGGTAAAGAACAAGGCCTCGGATTTGCACCTGTCCGCCGGCCTGCCGCCGATGATCCGCGTCGACGGCGACGTCCGCCGGATCAACATCCCCGCGCTCGAGCACAAGCAGGTGCACTCGCTGATCTACGACATCATGTCGGACAAGCAGCGGCGCGACTACGAGGAGTTCTTCGAGACCGATTTCTCGTTCGAGATCCCCGGCCTGGCGCGCTTCCGCGTCAACGCGTTCACCCAGAACCGCGGCGCCGGCGCAGTGTTCCGCACGATTCCGTCCGAGGTGCTGACGCTGGAAGACCTGGGCGCGCCGCGCGTGTTCAAGGAGCTGATCGAGCAGCCGCAAGGCCTGATCCTGGTGACCGGCCCGACCGGCTCGGGCAAGTCGACCACGCTGGCGGCGATGGTCGACCACATCAACAAGAACGAATACGGGCACATGCTCACGATCGAGGACCCGATCGAGTTCGTGCACACCTCGCAGAAGTGCCTGGTCAACCAGCGCGAGGTGCATCGCGACACGCATGGTTTCAACGAGGCGCTGCGCGAGGACCCGGACTACATCCTGGTCGGCGAGCTGCGCGACCTGGAAACCATCCGCCTGGCGCTGACCGCCGCGGAAACCGGCCATCTGGTGTTCGCCACCGTGCATACAAGTTCGGCGGCCAAGACCATCGACCGCATCATCGACGTGTTCCCCGCCGGCGAGAAGCCGATGGTGCGCTCGATGCTGTCCGAAAGCCTGCGCGCGGTGATTTCGCAGTCACTGCTGAAGAAGGTCGGCGGCGGCCGCATCGCGGCGCACGAGATCATGGTCGGCATCCCGGCCATCCGCAACCTGATCCGCGAGGACAAGGTGGCGCAGATGTACTCGTCGATCCAGACCGGCCAGCAGTTCGGCATGCAGACGCTGGACCAGTGCCTGCTGGACCTGGTCAAGCGTGGCGTCGTGACGCGCCAGCAGGCGCAGGGCTACGCCAAGAACAAGGACAGTTTCAAGTGAGGCAGGGGATCGGCAGCCGGGAGCCGGGGATCGTCGATGAGCGGCAAGCCGTGCGCGGCCGCTCATCGGGTGCCCGCGGCCCGGGCGCCGGTCCGCGGCGTGCACCGGTTTTCCGATTCCCCATTCCCTGTTCCCGATCCCCGGGGTTAAAGCCATGAGCGACTTCGATTTCACCTCGTTCCTGAAACTGATGGTGCACAAGAAGGCATCGGATCTTTTCATCACGGCCGGCGTGGCGCCGTCGATGAAGGTGCAGGGGCGCATCGTGCCGATCACGCAGAGCCCGCTCAGCGTGCAGCAGGCGCGCGACATGGTGCTCAACGTGATGACGCCGGGCCAGCGCGAGGAGTTCGAGAAGACCCACGAGTGCCAGTTCGCAATTTCCGCGCAGGGCGTGGGCCGTTTCCGCGTGTCGTGCTTCTACCAGCGCAACTGCGTGGGCATGGTGTTGCGCCGGATCGAGTCGAAGATCCCCACCACCGAGGAGCTGAACCTGCCGCCGGTGATCAAGCAGCTGGCGATGACCAAGCGCGGCATCATCATCTTCGTCGGCGCCACCGGTTCGGGCAAATCGACCTCGCTGGCGGCGATGGTCGGCTACCGCAACCTCAACTCGACAGGGCACATCATCACGATCGAGGACCCGATCGAGTACGTGCACAAGCACGAGGGCTGCATCATCACCCAGCGCGAGGTCGGCATCGACACCGACAGCTGGGACGCTGCCCTGAAGAACACCCTGCGCCAGGCACCCGACGTGATCATGATCGGCGAAATCCGCACCCGCGAGGGCATGGACCACGCCATCGCGTTCGCCGAGACCGGCCACCTGGTGCTGTGCACGCTGCATGCGAACAACGCCAACCAGGCGATGGACCGCATCCTGCATTTCTTCCCGGAGGATCGCCGCCAGCAGTTGCTGATGGACCTGTCGCTGAACCTCAAGGGCATCGTGGCGCAGATGCTGATTCCGACGCCGGACGGCAAGGCGCGTCGGGTCGCGGTGGAAGTGCTGCTGGGCACGCCGCTGGCGCAGGACTACATCCGCCAGGGCGAGATCCACAAGCTGAAGGAGCTGATGAAGGAGTCGACCCTGCTCGGCATGAAGACCTTCGACCAGGCGCTGGTCGAGCTCTACCACGCCGGCGAGATCAGCTACGAGGATGCGCTGCGCTACGCGGACAGCTCCAACGAGGTGCGCCTGCGCATCAAGCTGGCCCAGGGTGGCGACGCGCACACCTTGTCGCAGGGGCTGGACGGCGTCGAACTGGAAGAAGACCCCAACGACAAGAGCTTCGGCGGCAGCAACCTGCTCAACCGCTGAGCAGATCCTGCGGCAAGGAAAAAGGAGCCTCGCGGCTCCTTTTTCCGTTCACGGGTTGTCGCGATCGATCAGTGGCTGCTCATGCTGGACGAGGGCCGGTCGTGGTGTTTCGTGGCGGCGGGGGTGATCGCCAGCGCGGAGGCGTCGACGCTCTTCACGCCCTTGACGCCCTGCGCCACGCGCACCGCGTTCATCTTCTCGCTGGCGCTGCCGACGTTGCCGGTCAGGGTTACCACGCCATCGTTGGTGGTCACGTTGATGTCGGTGGCGCTCACGCCCTTGGTGGTGCCGAATTCGGTCTTCACCTTGGTGGTGATCCATGCGTCGGCGGCCTTGTCCGGCACCGTCTGGTTGTCCGATGCCTGCGCGGCGGCCTCGCTGCTCTGCGCTGCCACGGCCTGGCTGAGTGGCACGGCGGCGAAGGCGAGCGTCAGGGCGGCGGCGATCATGCTGCGGCGAATCACGGGATGGTTGTGCATGGCAATCTCCTTGGAGAAGGGGTTGTCGGTGGTGACAACGGGGTCGCCGGGTTTGCGATCCTTGTGGCCATGACAGCAGCGGCGGAGTGAACGCCATGTGCGCAGGCGCCGCCGCGATTCAGGTGCCGCCACGGTTTGCGAAGGCGAGGTCACGAGCATGTTGGCGGTACGTTGCGTGCGCAAAAAAAGGCCGGGGTGCGCGCGGCGCCCCGGCCTGGAGTGGAACGACTTGCCCTGGCGTCGCTTATGTCACTTCAGCGTCGTCTGGCTGGTGATCACCATGCCGCCGGCCTCGACATGCATCTCGGCGTGGATGTCTTCCACGCGCTGCGCCTGCTGCTTCATCGCCTCGAACTGCGCCTTGGAACGCGCCGCCGCCTCTGCCGCCTGGGCGGCGCTGTCGTCGGGCTTGTCCGCCGATGCATCACCGCTGTTGTTCATCGCGCTGGCCGCGGCGGTGAGCGCGTCGACCTTGTCCTGCATCAGCTGCACCCAGGACAGGTACATCGCGCCGCTCAGGTGCATCCGCGCCATCTGGCCCGCGTTGCCGCCGGCTTCCTTCAGGGTGTCGGCCAGCTTGGCGTCCTCGCCGGCGCCCACGCCCAGCGCCAGCGCCTTGTCGCTCATCGCCACCCAGCCGGGCTGGCCGAGCATGCCGGCCATCTGCTGCGGCAGCGCCACCGGCTTGCCGTCATTGGTCAGCTTCAGCTGCGCCAGCGCGGGCACCATCATCTGGCCCATCGCCAGCAGGCCGGTCGGGTTGCTGGTGGCCAGCACCAGCCGGCCGCTGAAGGTGGGCAGGCTGGAGGTGGGGTTGTCAGTGAGCGTATCCAGCGCCAGGCGCACGCCCAGCAGGTCGCCGAACGGCGGGATCGCGGCTTTCTGCGTGGCCGGGCCGAGCTTGGCGAAGCCCTCGTTGAGATCGCTCAGCGCCGGGCAGGTGAACGGCTTGGCCGCCACTGCATCGGCCTGGGCCATCCAGAACGTGCGCAGGTTCGCGATCGGCAGCGCCAGGCTCACGTCGAATGGAGCGGTACCGGCCTGACCCAGCCCGGGCAGTTCGACCTTGAGCCCGGAGAACGCCTTGCTGATGTCCTCGGCCAGCGCGATGTCGAGGCGGCCGTCCTGATGACCGGCGTCGAGCCGGGTGTAGCCGAAGCTGATCGTCGGCACCCGTGCGGCGATGCGAGCGGCATCGGTGCTGCACGACGGCGGGACCTGCAACTGATTGGCCACCGGCTCGCCGGTCTTGGCCGACTCGGCCACCGCGTGCGCCTTGCGCATCGCATTGGCCAGTGCGTCCGTGCCGCCGATTGCCAACGGCAGCACGCGGGTCAAGTCGAGTTCGCCGACCAGCCACTTCTTGTAACCGTTGGCCTTGGCCAGGTCGGCCAGGCGACCGTCGTCCTGCATGCTCTTCTGCGGCCGATCCAGTCCCAGCGCCTCGCGCAGCATGGTTTTCGGCGCGCCGATCGGCAGCAGCGCTGCCACCGCCTGCTTGTCCACCGTGGCCAGGATCACCTCGGTGCCCGATTCGGTGGACGCGTAGCGGCGGTAGCTCTGCTTGCCTTCGCTGGCCACCTCGAACTTCTTGCCGTAGGCGGTCTCCAGGCGGCCCACGAACGCGTCGAAGGCGGCCGCGTCGGCGAGCTGGAAGCGCAGCACGGGCGCCAGGCCCAGGCCGTAGAGGGCCGAGTAGCCCTTCAGGTCGAGGCCGGCGGACTGGGCGAAGCCCTCCACCGTCTTGCCGTTGAACTCGGCGCGCAGCGCGCGCAGCAGGCGGGCGCCGTCAGGGTCCTTCTCGGCGAGCCGGTCGGCCGCGGCGTCCATCTGTTCCAGTTGCGACGGCAACTGGGCGTCGGCCTGGGCCAGCAGCGCCTTGCGGGTGTCGTCGTCGAGCACGTCCAGGTTGGCCACGACGTACGGCGTATCGGCCGGCACGAACGCCAGCGGTGCATCCTTGTCCTTGTGCGAACAGGCAGCCAGCAGGACGCTGGCCAGTCCCATCGCGAGATAGCGGGTTGTCGCGCGCATGTTGATCCCCGTGGTGAGCAGCAGCGGCCATTATGCCCGCTGGGAGCGTGGGCGGCAGAAACTTCGGAGACGAAAAAAAGGCTGCGCGAGGACGGGGTATCGACGGTTCGCCGACCCATGGTGGTTCCATGGCTCAAGAAGCGGCGAAGCGCTTTACAACAGCGAAGCTGGTCAAATGCGGACCGCGCAGCCGCTTTTGCAGCCCGGAAGATTTCTGCCGCCCTCGCTCCCGGGTTGCGTCCGTGGCGGGCGCGGCGCCGGCGCTGCAGCGGGCATTCAGCGCGCAAGCACCTCGTTGAGCACGGCCATGCGCACGAACACCCCGTTGCCGACCTGTTCGAGGATGCGTGACTGCGCGCCGTCGGCCACCTCCGAGGCGATCTCGATGCCCCGGTTGATCGGCCCCGGATGCATGACCAGGCAACCCTTGGCCGCGCGCGCCAGGCGGCGACGGTCCAGCCCGTAGCGGGTGAAGTAGGCGGCCTCGTCGGGCAGTTCGATGCGCGCCATGCGCTCCTTCTGCAGGCGCAGCATCACCACCGCATCGGCGCCTTCGATGGCCTGGTCGAAGTCGGTGAAGCGCTGGCCTTCGACGACTTCGTCGGTGGCCGGCATCAGCTCGGGCGGGGCGCACAGGCGGATCTCCTTCACGCCCAGCGCGGTGAAGGCATTGATGTCCGAGCGGGCCACCCGCGAGTGGCTGATGTCGCCGCAGATCACCACCGTCAGATTCTCGAAATCGGGTCGGTGTTGGCGAATGGTGAGCGCATCCAGCAGGCCCTGGGTGGGATGCGCGTGGTTGCCGTCACCGGCGTTGATCACCGACACGCCGCTCATTGCATGGCGTACCAGTTCGTCCGGCGTGCCGGACTGCTTGTGGCGCACGATGATCGCGTCCAGGTGCATCGCCTCGAGCGTATGCAGGGTGTCGAACAGCTCCTCGCCCTTGCTGGTGGAGGACAGCCCGATGTCGAAGTTGACCACGTCCGCACCGAGCCGCCGCGCCGCCAGTTCGAACGAGGTGCGGGTGCGCGTGGACGGTTCGAAGAACAGGTTCAGCACGGTGCGCCCGGTCAGCACGTCCAGCTTGCGGGTGCCGTGGGCGCAGGCATCGCGCAGCGCCTCGGCGCGGTCGAGCAGGCGCTCGATGGTCTCGCGCGGCAGGTTTTCCAGGGTGGTCAGGTGGCGCAGGCGAGGGCTCATGGGGGTTCGCGGATTGGGGAGGAAGGTGCTGATCAGTGCGGGGTGGCGTCGTGCGGGATCACGGCGGCCTCGAGCAGCCAGCGTTCGAGGATCACTGCCGCCGCCTCGGCGTCGATGGCGGCGCCTTCGCGGCGTCGCCGCAGGCCGGCGGCGCGTCCGGCGGCGAAACGTTCGGCAGCTTCGTGCGAGCTGTGGCGTTCGTCGACCAGCACCACCGGCAGGCGGTAGCGCTCGGTCAGCTTGCCGGCGAAGGCGCGTGCGCGCCGACTGGCGGGTTGTTCGGCGCCATCGAGGGTCAACGGCAGGCCGACCACCAGGGTGTCGGGCTGCCACTCGCGCTGCAGGGCGTCGAGCCGGTCCCAGTCGGGCCGATCGTCGCGGACGGCGACCACGGCGAGCGCGCGCGCGGTGGCGGTCAGGCGGTTGCCGATGGCCACGCCGGTGAGGCGACTGCCGACATCGAAGCCGAGCACACAGCTCATGCGTGGCCCGCGTAGCCGGACAACTGGCGCGGGTCCACCCCGACCAGGCCGGCGGCGGCGCTCCAGCGCTCCTCCAGCGGCGTGTCGAAGACGACCCGGCCGTTGGCTTCGGCGGTGAGCCAGGCGTTGGCCATCAGTTCCTGTTCCAGCTGGCCGGCATCCCAGCCGGCGTAGCCGAGCACCATGATGGCCTGGCGCGGGCCTTCGCCGGCGGCCATTGCCACCAGGATGTCACGCGAGGTCGTCACCGACCACTCGGCGTTGATGCGGTAGGTCGATTCCCAGTCGCCCGGTTCGTGATGCAGCACGAAGCCGCGCTCCTGCTGTACCGGGCCGCCGATCAGCACCGGTGCGTCAGCCAGGTCGGCGTCGGCGCATTCGAGTTTCATCTGCGCCAGCACGTCGCCGAAGCGGTATTCGGACAGCTGGTTCACCAGCAAGCCGACCGCGCCGTCCTCGTCGTGCTGGCACAGCAGCGCCACGCCGCGCGAGAACGGCGGCTCGGCCAGGCCCGGCATGGCGATCAGGAAGTGACCGGTGAGGGTCGCGGGTTGCATGGCAGCCATGGCGCCATTGTAGTCGCAGCCGAATCGCGGTGCTCCTAGCGCGTCTGCAGCACGTTGTTGGGCTGGAACTGCCAGGTGCGGGTGATGTTCAGCTCGTCGACGTGCTCGCCGGCCCGCGGTGCCGGCGGAAACGGTGCGGCCAGGCGCACGATGCGTTCGGCCGCGGCGTCGAGCACCGGCTGGCCGGAACTCTGGATCACGTCGATGCTCTTGATGCTGCCGTCGAGGTTGAGCACCACGGTGAGCAGCACGTTGCCGTGCAGGCCGCGGCGACGCGCCTCCTCGGGATAGTTCAGGTTGCCGACCCGCTCCACCCGATCCGACCATCCGCGCATGTAGGCGGCATAGGCGTATTCACGGGTGCTGGCGGTGAGGTATTTCACCTTCGGCCGCTTGGCGTAATCCACCTTCTTGCGGCGCAGTTCGGCGGCGAGCTGGGCGATCGCCTGCTGGCGCTTCAGTTCGGCCGCGGTGGGCGTGGCGTTTTGCGGGTCGACTTCGGTCTGCGCGGTATCGCTGGCGACGCTGAAATCGCTGCGGCCGCTGGTGGTGACCATGCGCGCGGGGGTGGCCGGGTGCGGCAGCGGCGTGGATTCCTGCACCGGTTGCGCCGCGACCCCGGGATCAGGTCGGGGCAACGCGCCGGAGAACAGCTGCGAGGGGCGCGCGGCACGGTCACTCTGGCCGCCGCCGCGGTTGTTGGCCTGGGCCAGGAAATCGGCCTTGTCCGGCGCCTCCTGGTTGGCCACGTTGACCAGCGCGACGTCGAGCGTGGGCAGGCTTGGATCAGGTTTGGCGAAGTGGAAGGTGATGCCCAGCAGCAGCACGCCGTGCAGCAGCAGCGAGAACAGCATGGTGGCGCCGATCGGCTCGGGTCGGGCGGTAACGGTTGCGGTTGCACTCACGCAGGACGATTTCCACTGGCGTGCCGCTCGATGACGTCGAACAGCTGGCCTGCAATGTTAAGCCCGAACTGTGCGTCGAGTTCACGTACGCAGGTCGGGGATGTGACGTTGATCTCGGTCAGGTAGTCGCCGATCACGTCCAGGCCGGTGAACAGCAGTCCGCGGCGACGCAGTTCCGGTGCCACCTGTGCCACGATCCAGCGGTCGCGGTCGGACAGCGGCACGCCCTCGCCGCGACCGCCGGCGGCGAGGTTGCCGCGAAAATCGCTGCCCTGCGGAATGCGCGCGAGCGCGTACGGCACCGGTTCGCCGTCCACGACGAGGATGCGCTTGTCGCCGGCGCTGATCTCCGGCAGGTATTTCTGGGCGATCGTCAGTTGCCGGTGCGCGCCATGGCCGTCGCCACCGAGCAGGGTTTCCAGCATCGAGTTCAGGTTGCTGTCGCCGTGGCGCACGCGGAAGATGCCGCGCCCGCCCATGCCGTCGAGCGGCTTGAGCACCACCTCGGCGTGTTCGGCGGCGAACCGGCGCAGTTCGGCCGGGTCGCGTGCCACCAGGGTGGGCGCGATGCACTGTGGAAACTCGAGCGCGAACAGCTTCTCGTTGCAGTCGCGCAGCGAACGCGGATCGTTCACCACCAGCACGCCGCCGCGCTGGGCCGCTTCCAGCACCATGGTGTCGTAGACGAACTGCGCGTCGACCGGCGGGTCCTTGCGCATCAGCACCATGTCCAGCTCGCGCAGGTCGTGCCAGCGCGGCTGGCCCAGCGTGTACCAGTCGCGCGGATCGTCGCGCACCTCAAGCGGGGCGCTGCGCACCCACGGCGCGCCGTCGCGCAGGGCGAGGTCGCCCTGTTCGAAATAATGCAGGGCGTGGCCGCGTCGGGCGGCCTCCAGCAGCATCGCCAGGGTGGTGTCCTTGGCCACTTTGATGGCGTCGATGGGGTCCATCAGGACGCCGACGGAGAAGGTCATGCGGGGTGCTCCGCGGATTGCCGGGTTTGTGCGGTCGCGCCGGCAGGGGCGCGACGACTGCCGGCTATACTAGCCGCGTCGTTCATGTTGTGCCGGTCGTGGTGCGCGCGGCATGAGGTGCCAATATGCGTCAATTAGTGCGATCGGCGGGCATCGCGTCGCGGCGGTCGCTTGACAGTTTCGACGGGCAGGCAGTAAACAGCAAAGCTTCGGGGATGCCGCCACGGTGCGGGTTTGCAGCAGCCGGATCACCGGGATTTCCACACGCGTACCATTGGGCACAACAGTTGCATGTCCTGATACTTGTCCTGAGCTCGTGGCGAGCCACAGGGGGGAGTGAGTGAATTTGAACGTGAGCGTTACCGATTTGGCGGGCCTCAAGGTCATGGTGATCGATGACTCCAAGACCATCCGCCGCACCGCCGAGACCCTGCTGAAGAAAGAGGGCTGCGAGGTGCTGACCGCGGTCGACGGGTTCGAGGCGCTGGCCAAGATTTCCGACCAGAAGCCGGCGATCATCTTCGTCGACATCATGATGCCCCGCCTCGACGGCTATCAGACCTGCGCCCTGATCAAGAACAACCCCGAGTTCCGCGCCACGCCCGTGATCATGCTCAGCTCCAAGGACGGACTCTTCGACAAGGCGCGCGGCCGCATCGTCGGCGCCGAACAATACCTGACCAAGCCGTTCACCCGTGACGAGCTGCTTGGCGCAATCCATCGACATGTCAGTACTGCAGCAAGTCACTGACTGCAGACCCTGAGGGGGAGCTGTGGCAAACATTCTCATCATCGACGACTCACCCACCGACGTACGCGTGTTCACCACGCTGCTGGAGCGGGCCGGGCACCACGTGGCAGCCGTGAGCACGGCCGAGGAGGGCATCGAGCGCGTGCGCGCCGAACAGCCTGACCTGGTCATCATGGACGTCATCATGCCCGGCATGAACGGCTTCCAGGCCACCCGTACGCTCACCCGCGACCCCAAAACCCAGCACGTGCCGGTGGTGATGATCACCACCAAGTCGATGGAAACCGATCGCGTCTGGGGCATGCGCCAGGGCGCGCGCGCCTTCATCACCAAGCCGGTGAACGAAAAAGACCTGCTGGCCTGCATCAACGATCTGCTGTCGAGCGGCTCATGAACCAGAGCGCCAACCGTACCCCGTTCGAGATTCTGGCGCGCTACGAGCGGCTGTCGCTGGCGCATGCCTCCGATACCCAGGACAAGTTCGAGGCACCGGGCCTGTGGCGCGGCATCGGTTTCCGGGTCGGTTCCAGGCTGCTGGTCAGCGGCATTGACGAGATCAACGAGCTGCTCGCCGTGCCGGTGCTGACTCCGGTGCCGGGCACCCAGCCATGGCTGCTCGGCGTGGCCAACGTGCGCGGCAACCTGGTGCCGGTGGTGGACATCGGGCGCTTCCTGTTCGGCGAACGCACCCAGCATTCCGATCGGAGCCGGTTGCTGGTGGTGCGCCAGGGCGGCGGCAGCGTCGCCTTGCTGGTGGACGAGGTGCTCGGCCAGCGCACGGTGGACGCGGAGCAGCGCCAGCAGGCGCAGGAAGAAGCCGATCCGCGGCTGGCGCGTTTCGTGGACAACCGGGTGGGCGAGCAGCAACTGGCGATTTTCAGCATGAACCGGCTCGTGCGTGCACCGGATTTCCGTCAGGCGGCTGCCTGACGACCGGGTGAAGCCGGCAGGGGATGCCGTGCGGTTGGAGCGGGGAGACCGGAAGGCCGGCACCCGCTTCGGGGCAGCGCGGCAGGGGCCGGTGCGTATGGGCGGCACATATCAGTTAGACCGATGAGGTGAACATGAGTACTACAGGGGGCGTCAGCCGGGAACGCGGATATACCGCACTCATTGTCCTGCTGCTGATCGCGATCGGTTTCGCGGCACTCGACTTCTTCATGCTCAACCAGAAGAACGGCGAGGATCGCCAGGCGGTCGCGCTGACCACGCAGATCCAGGTGCTGTCGCAGCAGACGGCGAAGTTCGCGCTGGAATCCGCCGACGGCAACGTGGACTCCTTCAAGGAACTCGAGTCCACCCGCAATGCCATCGACTCGGCGGTCAAGCGACTGGACAAGGGTGACCCCGACAGCGGTATGCAAGCCTATGCCGACGGCAACAAGTCGCCGGCTGGCCGTGCCGTGACCGCGCTGGACGCGGCCTGGGCGCAGCTCGACGCCGATATCGGCAAGATCCTTTCGAACAAGGCGGTGGTGCTCGACTCGGGCCAGCGCGCGGCGACGATTTCGCAGCAGATGCCGCTGCTCAACTCCAGCATGGAGCAGGTGGTCAACATCCTGCAGCAGCGCAACGGCAGTTCCGAACAGATGCTCGGTACCTCGCGCCAGATGCTGTCCGCCGACCGCATCATCCGCCGCGTGCAGGAGGTGCTGCAGGGTGGCGACAACGCCCAGTCCGCGGCCGACGGTCTGTCGCGCGACGCGCAGTTGTACGGCAGCGTGCTCAAGGGCCTGATCGAGGGCAACCCGGACAGCGGCGTGCGGCCGATCTCCGACGCCAATGCGCGCAAGATCCTTACCGAGATGGACGCCAGTTGGACGAAGCTGGCCGACCCGGTGGCCAAGCTGTCCGCCGCTGCCGCCAACATCGCCGACGTGAAGCGCGCCGGCAACCAGGCCTCGCTGGATTCGCAGACCGTCCTGCTGCGCGCCAACGACCTGTCCGACCAGATCGGCAAGCTGCCGCTGCGCCGGTTGTTCCCGAACGTGTGGTGGGGCCTGTTCGGCGCCATCGCCGCGGTCGCCTTCGCCCTGCTGCTGGTCATCGCCCTGGTCACCGACCAGCGCAAGCGTTTCGCCCAGAGTACCGAGCTGAACCAGCGCAACCAGGAGGCGATCATGCGCCTGCTGGACGAGATGGGTTCGCTGGCCGAAGGCGACCTGACCGTGAAGACCACGGTGTCGGAGGACATCACCGGCGCGATCGCCGACTCGGTGAACTACGCCATCGACGAGCTGCGATCGCTGGTGACCACCATCAACGAGACTTCCGAGCAGGTGTCGTCCTCGGCGCAGGAAACCCAGACCACCGCCCGCCACCTGGCCAACGCGGCCGAGCAGCAGGCGCAGCAGATCACCTCGGCGACCTCGGCGATCAACCAGATCGTGAGCTCGATGGACGTGGTGTCCAAGGATTCCGCCGAATCCGCCGACGTGGCCGAGCGTTCGGTGAAGATCGCCTCGCGCGGCGCCGAGGTGGTGCGCGAGACGATCTCCGGCATGGACTCCATCCGCGACCAGATCCAGGAGACCTCCAAGCGCATCAAGCGCCTGGGCGAATCCTCGCAGGAGATCGGCTCGATCGTGGAACTGATCAATGACATCGCCGAGCAGACCAACATCCTGGCCTTGAACGCGGCCATCCAGGCGGCCTCGGCCGGCGAGGCGGGTCGCGGTTTCGCGGTCGTGGCGGACGAAGTGCAGCGACTGGCCGAACGCTCCACCAGCGCGACCAAGCGCATCGAGACGCTGGTGCAGACGATTCAGTCCGATACCAACGAAGCGGTGAACTCGATGGAGCAGACCACCGCCGAGGTGGTCGCCGGTGCGCGACTGGCCGAGGACGCCGGCAGCGCGCTGGGCGACATCGAGCGCGTCTCGCACGATCTGTCCGCGCTGATTCAGAACATCTCCACCGCGGCGCGCGAGCAGTCCGCGGCGGCAACCGATATCTCGGTGTCGATGAACGCGATCCAGGAAATTACCTCGCAGACCTCGCAGGGCGCGAGCCAGACGGCCGACTCGATCGGTACCCTGGCGCAACTGGCAAGCGACCTGCGGCGTTCCGTGGCCCACTTCAAGCTGCCGGGATGATTTTGCTCGACGTGGGCAGCAGCCGGATGAATACACGCACAGTACGGGGGGCAGTCTCGCTGGTTTCGCAATGCCCGCATGGCGTGACCGCTGAGAGAGGCGCATGAGACTTCAAGACCACATCGATTTCACCACGCTGCAGTGGGTCAAGCCGGAACTCGACGACACCTTGTCGATCGCCCGCGAGGCACTGGAGTCGTACGTCGACAATCCGGGGAAGCGCGATTTCATGCGCACCTGCACGGATCATCTGCATCAGGTGCACGGCACGCTGAAGATGGTCGAGCTGTACGGCGCGGCGGCGGTCACCGCGGAGATGGAGGCCCTGGTCGGCGCGCTGTTGAACGACCAGGTGCTCCAGCGCGAGGAAGCCTACGCCGCCCTGATGCGTGGCCTGATGCAGCTGCCGGACTACCTGGAACGGCTGTCCAGCGGCCATCGCGACGTGCCGGTGGTGCTGCTGCCGCTGCTGAACGATCTGCGTGCCACCCGCGGGCTGGAGCCGCTGCCCGAGTCGTCGATGTTCCATCCGAACCTCGACGCCTTCCTGCCGGAGCAGGCTCCGGCGGCGATGAGCGAGGCTTATGCCGCGGCGCACCGCGTGGAGCTGGCCGGTTTGCGCCTGCGTTTCCAGCAGCAGTTGCTGGCGTGGTTCCGCGGCCAGGATGCGGCCCAGCAACTGGTCGCCATGCGCAAGACCCTGCTGGCGATCACTGCGCGTTGTTATCACGTGCATGGCCGGCGCCTGTGGTGGATCGCCGCCGGGGTGCTGGAAGGTCTCGAACAAGGCATGCTCAAGGGGCACGCCCCCGAAGTGCGCCAGCTGATCGGCAAGGTGGATCGCAACATCCGCCTGCTGATCGAACATGGCGAGAACAGCCTGCGCGCGAGCGATGCCGACGAGGTGGCCTGCAAGCTGCTCTACATCGTGGCCCAGGCCAAGCAGCGCAGCCCGCACATGGAGCTGTTGCGCAGCACCTACGCGCTGGACAGCCTGCTGCCCGATGCCGGTGAACTGGAACACGCCCGCGGCTCGATGGCCGGGCACAACCGCGCCCTGCTCGATTCGGTGTCGCGCGCGCTCAAGGACGACCTGCTGCGCGTCAAGGAAGCGCTGGACCTGTTCCTGCGCGAGCAGGACGGCGATCCGGCCCAGCTTGCCGCCCAGGGCGAAGTGCTCGAACGGGTCGGCGACACGCTGGGCATGCTGGCGCTGGCGGTGCCGCGCCGCGTGGTCGGCGAGCAGCGCCGCGTGCTCGACGAAATCGCCAACCGCCTGCGTCCTGCCGACGAGGAAACGCTGCTGGATGTCGCCGGCGCGCTGCTCTACGTGGAGGCGTCGCTGGACGACCACATCGAGAGCCTCGGCTCCGAAGGCGAACCTGCCGCTGCCGCCGACCCCACGCAGGGGCTGCCGCGCAGCGAAGCGCTCGGCGTGGTCTCCACCCTGATGCAGGAAGCGATCGGCAACACCGGCAAGGTGAAGGACGCGATCGTTGCCTTCGTGGAGTCGGGCTGGCAGCACGATCGCCTGGCCGGTGCGCCGCCGTTGATGGACGAGGTGGCCGGCGCCATGCGCATGCTGTCCTCGCCGCGCCCGGCCGAACTGGCCCAGGGCGTGGGCCGGTTCATCGACTACGAATTGCTGCAGGACCGTCGCGTGCCCAGCGGTGCGCAGATGGATCACCTGGCCGACGCGCTGGCCGCGCTGGAGTACTACCTGGAGGCGGCGCGCGAGCACCGTGGCGGCCTCGAACACATCCTCGACGTGGCCGAGCACAGCCTGGCCCAGCTTGGCTACTGGCCGGTCCCGGCGCAGCGCGCGGCCGTGGAGGAGCCCGCGCCGGTTGCCGAGGCACCGGCTTCCGCGTCGCTGGAAGCCGAGCAGCACCCCGACCTCTCCGAGTCCGTCAGCCTGCTGCCCGGCGCCGATCTCGGCAGCCTGTTCGTCGGCGACGCGCAGGCTTCGCCCGAACCCACGCATGACCTCGACGGGCTGCGACTGGCGGAGACCGGCGCACCGGCGAGCCCGGCCAGCGCCGTCGGCGAGGACTGGGTCGAGATCGAGGAGCAGGTCACCGAACAGGTGCCCGTCGCCGATCCGCTGGCGGCAAACACCCGCTTCAACGCCGATGCCGAAGGCATCGACGACGACATCCGCGACATCTTCCTGGAGGAAATGCAGGAGGAGATCGACAACCTCGCGGTGGCCCAGAAGGATTGGCTGGCCGACCCGGCGCAGACGCCGGCGCTGGTCGGCATCCGCCGCTCGTTCCACACCCTGAAGGGCTCCGGCCGCCTGGTCGGCGCCGGCGTGCTGGGCGAGTTCGCGTGGAAGGTGGAGGACATGCTCAACCGCGTCCTCGACCATACGATCGAGCCGGACCAGAACGTGCAGGACGTGGTCCGCCACGCCATCGACGCGCTGCCGCAACTGCTGGCTGCGCTCAAGGGCGAGGGCGATCCGCAGGTGCCGCTCAGCGCGATCATGCAGGCCGCCGAGCGGCTGGCCGCGGGCCAGCCGGCACGAGTGGAAGACTTCATGCAGCGCGGTACCGAAACGGTCACCCGCACGGTGGTCCGCCGCGTGCCGCGCGCCACCGTCGACGCGGCCGACGTGCCGCGGGCCAGCCTTACCGATGCCGACGTGGCAAGCGCGGCCGCCGCCGAGCCCGTGCCGGCCGAGCCGGAACCGCTGGTGGACATGCCGGCGATGCCGCCGATCGATCCGGTGCTGCTGGAGATCCTGCGCAGCGAAGTTGCCCAGTACCTGCAGACCATCCGCACCGCGATCCAGCGCAGCGAAGGCGCGTTGCCGGTCAGCGAGGAGCTGCTGCGGGCCGTGCACACCTTGCACGGCGCGATCGCGATGGTCGACATCCCGCTGCTGACACAGTTGCTGTCGCCGCTGGAAGGCCTGTTCAAGCGCCTGCGCGCATCCGGCCAGCCGCTGCCCGCGTCGGGCGTGCGCCTGCTCGGCCAGGCGGCCGACGTGGTCGACCAGGTAATGGCCCAGTTCGACGCCCCGGCGTTGCCGTTGCCCAACGTCGACGCGCTCACCGCGCAGATCACCGAGATGCGCGACGACTACCCCGAGTCGCAAGTCGCGCATGTGATATTCGAGCCGCAAGCGGGCGATGACGCGGTGGACGAGCCGGCCATCGAGGCCGACACCGCCCGCGAGTCGACTCCGACCCTCGCCGAGCCGTCCGCGCCGGAAGGCGTCGATGCGGAAACCGGTCACGACGAGCACATGGATGCCGCTGCCGAGATGACCGCTGCGCTGCGCGCCTTCGAGCCCGACGCGGCCATCGCCGCGGCCAACGCCGCCGCCGAAGCTGCTCGCCAGGCCGCTGCCGAGCAAGCCGCAGCCGAGCAAGCTGCGCAGGAGGAGGCCGCACGCGAGCGGGCGGCTGCCGAACAAGCTGCTGCGGAACAAGCCGCGGCAGAGCAGGCGGAACAACTGGCGGCGGCGCAGGCCGCCGCGGAACAGGCGGCAGCCGAACAAGCTGCGGCCGAGCAGGCTGCCAAGCAGGCCGCCGCCGAGCAGGCCGCCGCCAGGGCCGCCGCGACTCGGGTGGAACCGGCCCCCGCGTTCGTGCTGCCCGACGGTAGCCGCATCGACGCCGACCTGCTCGAAGTGTTCATCGACGAGGCGCGCGAGATTCTCGACAGCGCCGACGGCGTGCTCGCCAAGTGGCACGCCGATCCCGCCGATACGTCCTGCGTCGGCGAACTGCAGCGCGACCTGCACACGCTCAAGGGCGGTGCGCGCATCGCAGGCCTGGTGTCGGTGGGCGACCTCGCCCACGCGATCGAGACGGTGCTGGAAAAACCCATCCGCGACGCCGACAAGACCGGCACGCTGATCAGTGCGCTCGAGGCGAGCTTCGACCAGCTCAACACGATGGTCCAGCGCGTGTCGCAGGGCCACATGCCGGAGTATCCGCAGGCCGCGATCGACCACCTGCTGCAGCTTGCCGGCGCCACCGCGCTGGTCGGCGAGGCCGAACCCGCGACGGACGCGTCGCACGCGCCGGTGGAGGAGGCGCCGCAACCCGTCGCCCATGAGGACGAGCACAGCCTGCCCGAGCTGCTGCCCGAGACGGCGCGCGAGACGCACTCGCCGCAGGAGCAGATCCGCGTCCGCGCCGACCTGCTGGACAACCTGGTCAACCATGCCGGCGAAGTGGCGATCTACCGCTCGCGACTGGAACAGCAGGTGGCCGGCTACCGCTTCAACCTGGTCGAGCTGGAACAGACCGTGGCACGCCTGCGCAGCCAGCTGCGCATGCTGGAAATCGAGACCGAGGCGCAGATCATCGCGCGCTTCCAGCGCGAGCATCGCGAGGCGGGCCTGACCGCGTTCGATCCGCTCGAGCTCGATCGCTACTCGCAACTGCAGCAGTACTCGCGAGCGCTGGCCGAGTCGGTGTCCGATCTGGTGTCCATCCAGAACATGCTGGATGAGCTGACCCGCCAGGCCGAAACCTTGCTGATCCAGCAGTCGCGGGTCAGCACCGAACTGCAGGACGGCCTGCTGCGCACGCGCATGCTGCCGTTCGACACGATGGTGCCCAATCTGCGCCGCACCCTGCGCCAGGCCGCGCAGGAAGAGCACAAGCAGGCCCAGCTCTACGTCGACGGCGCGCACGGCGAAATGGACCGCAACCTGCTCGACCGCATCAAGGCACCGTTCGAGCACATGCTGCGCAACGCCATCGCGCACGGCATCGAGAGTCCGGCCGAGCGGCGCAAGCTGGGCAAGCCGGCCGAGGGCGCGGTGCGCATCAAGGTGGCCCGCGAGGCGACCGAGGTGGTGGTGCGGGTCAGCGACGACGGTCGCGGCCTCAATCGCGAGGCTATCCGCAAGCGCGGCATCGAGCGCGGCATGCTGCGTCCGGAAACGCGGCCTACCGACAATCAGCTGCTGTCGCTGATCACCCAGCCCGGCTTCTCCACCGCCAGTCAGGTCACCCAGCTGGCCGGTCGCGGCGTCGGCATGGACGTGGTCGCCAACGAGATCAAGCAGCTCGGCGGTTCGCTGTCGATCGAGTCGGAGGAAGGCCAGGGCACCACCTTCGTGCTGCGCCTGCCGTTCACCCTCGCCGTCACCCAGGCCATCCTGGTGCGCATCGGCGAGGCCACGTTCGCCATCCCGATGACCTCGGTACAGGGCGTGGCGCGAGTCAACCCGGAAGACCTGGCCGCACTGCTGGCCACCGACGAGCCCTCGTTCCAGTACGGCAACGAGGACTACGGCGTCCACGACCTGGCCGAGCTGCTCGGCCTGCCGCCCGGCCTCGCCACCGAGGACGAACAGCAGCCGCTGCTGCTGACCCGCGCGGGCGACCTGCGCGCGGCCATCCGCATCGACGCCGTGCTCGGTTCGCGCGAGATCGTGGTCAAGTCGGTCGGCCCGCAGATCAGCTCGGTGCCGGGCCTGCTCGGCGCCACCATCATGGGCGATGGTTCGGTGCTGATCATTCTCGACCTGGCGCCGCTCGTACGTCACGGCATGATCCGCCGCGAGCAGCGGCTGGCCGAAGGCCTCAGCGCGGTCAAGGCGCCGGTCATCGAGGAGGTGCTGGTACGTCCGCTGGTGATGGTGGTCGACGACTCGATCACCATGCGCAAGGTCACGGGTCGCGTGCTGGAACGCCACGAGTACGAGGTCAGCACCGCCAAGGACGGTGTCGACGCGCTGGAGAAACTGCACGAACGCGTACCCGACCTGATGCTGCTGGACATCGAGATGCCGCGCATGGACGGCTACGAGCTGGCCACTCACATGAAGGCCGACCCGCGGTTGCGCGACGTGCCGATCATCATGATCACCTCGCGCAGCGGCGACAAGCACCGCCAGCGCGCGTTCGACATCGGCGTGGATCGATACCTCGGAAAGCCCTACCAGGAGGCGGAACTGCTGCTGCAGATCGCCGAGGTGCTGGAGCAACGTGCCGCGGAGCCGATTCATGACTGATACGCCACCCGCGGTCGCGCTGCTGTTCGACGACAGCGAACTCGGTGGGCATTTGCGCGATGCGCTGCACGAGCGCGGCGCGCGGATCGTCCACGAGGGCGGCGTGGCCGGGCTGAACCGCGAACTGCTGCAGCAGGTGGGCGCGGACGTACTGGTGATCAACCTGGACGACGACGCCGACGATGCGCTCGACCAGTTGTACGACATCATCGACGGCGACCGGCCGCGGGTGGTGTTCAACGATGCCCAGGCCAGCCGCGCGCTGTCCGGCTGGGATCGTGCGCGCTGGGCGCGCCACCTGGCGGTGAAAGTGCTGGCGATGGGCGACATCGACCCGCCGCGGCCCGAGGATGCGCGCGAGGTGCAGGTCGCGCCTGCGGTGGTCGCACCGGTTGTGCCGGTGGTGACGGAGGCCCTTGGTCGCGACGCGGTCGACGAGTCCGCGATCTTCGCCACGCCGGCAGAAGACGATCTGGCAGCGCCGATCGCGCAGGACGCGGCGACGCCGGTGACGGCAGACGAGCCGCCGCCGGACCTGCCCGCCGACGAGCCGCTGCAGACCGCGGCCAGCGAAGACGACGCTCCCGGCGCTGCGTTCGATGCGCACGCCGGCATTCCGTTCGATGACGAGATCGAGCCGGCGACCGACCCCGGCATCACCGCCGAATCGGATGACCTGGCTGCCGAACTCGAGGCGCTGCTCGCCTCCGGCGAATTGCCGGACGAAGAGGACGAGCAGACGGACGGCGCGGGCTTGCGCTTCACCGGCGACGAAGAACTGCCGCCGTTGCACGACGGCGACTTCGGCGTGGTGGAACTGGCCGATTCCGACGACGACGGCATCGCACTGGACGAAAGCGCGCCGTCACCCGCGGTCGATGAGCTGGACTTTTCGGCGCTGGATGCTCCGGACCTGACCGCCGAGGCGATGGACGCCGCCGCGTCGGTCGTGCCCGCCGCACCCGAGACGCCGGTACGCGCGCCGGACAACTGGGCCTTGCTCGACGAGGAGGCGCCGGTCGAATCAAATGACAAGCCCGACGCCGCCGCGTTCGGCATCGAGAAACTCAGCGCCGCGGAATTCCTGGCGCCCGACGTGGAGCCGGTCGCCGCCGATCTGCAGCCGACCATGAGCCTGGAACTGGTCTCGATGGAAGAGGCGATTGCGCCGCAGGCTTTCGTGCCGGATCACGAGATGGTGCTGGACGAACTCGGCTCGGCGCTGAGCCGGATCGTGTTGCTCGGCGCGGCGGTCGATGGCGTCGACTCGGTGTGCGAGTTCATGCGCAGCTTGCCCGCCAGCACTCGCCTGACGTTCCTGCTGACCCAGCACCTGGGCAGCCACACCGAGCAGGAAATGCTCGCGCGGCTCGCCGAAAAGAGCCCGCTGCCGGTACGCGTGGCCGAAGCCGGCCGTCGCGTCGGCATGGGCGAGGTGCTGATGGTGCCCGCCGGCCAACAGGTTCGCCTGCGTCGCGACGGCAGCGTGGAGCTGCTTGCCGACGCCGCGCCGGAACCGTCGATCGACGCCAGCCTGAGCATGGCCGCGAACGGCTTCGGCCGCGATGCGGTGGCGATCGTCTTTGCCGGGCGCGGCAACGACGCGATCGCCGGCTCGCAGGCGATCCATGATCGAGGCGGCCAGGTCTGGGTCGAATCGTCGTCCGGGGATCATTTCGCCGACATGGTCAGCGGGATCTTCGCCGAGCGACTGGTCAGTTTCTCCGGTACGCCGTCCGAACTGGCGGCGCACCTGATCGAGGTGTTTCCATGAGTGATCCGTTGCCGCGTGAAATCCGCTGCGTGCTGGTGCCGGTCGGCGAAGCGCGCATGCTGCTGCCCAATGCCACGATCGCGGAGGTGGTGACGTACAGCGCGCCCGAGCCGGTCGAGGGCGCGCCGCACTGGCTGCTTGGCCGCATCGCCTGGCGTGGCTGGCGCGTGCCGCTGGTGTCGTTCACGCAGCTCGCCGGCACCGCCGAGGGCGACAGCGAGCTGGTGGTGCGCGTGGCCGTGCTCAAGGCGCTGGGCGGCGATCCGCGCCTGCCGTTCATCGCGGTGCAGACCCAGGGTTTCCCGCGCCTGACCACACTCAATGCCGAGCTGATCATCCCCACCCACGACGGCAAGGGCTTGCCCGACGGCGTGCGCGCGCACGTGCTGGTACGCGACGACGTGGCGATGATCCCCGATCTGGAGTGGATCGAGGCGCATCTGCTCGACCTGCTCGATGCCGGCCAGGATGACGCTGCCGCCGGCGAGATGCCGCCGGATGCACCCGGCGCGGCCGACATCCTGCACTGAGCCCACGGTATCGGCGCGACTGCGCGTCGGTGGCGGGCCGTGTACATCCCGGCCCGCAACATCCGGATGGCGAAATTTGACGCGTTGTGCACCTTGTTGGGGTGATCGTTCGCCCCGGCGAACTCGCTCGGGCCACCGGGCAGGGGGCTCGCCTGTGGGGTCCACTTCGAGGAGCCGTTGCCATGCCGAGTTCGTGCCTGTCGTTTCCTGCTGCTTTGCGTCTGGCCCGCCGTCACCCGGCGGGCCTGTTTTTGGCGGCCTTGACCTTCGCGCTGACGCCACTGCCTGCCGGCGCCTCGACGCCGCAGGACAGCGCCGGGCCGGCCAGCGCATCAAGCACGCCGCCACCGGCGGATGCGACGAATCCGCGCCTGCCGGTGAAGAACCTGCAGCGCGTCGTCGTCACCGGCATTCGCGGCAGCATCGAGAAATCGCTGCAGGTCAAGCAGCAGTCCAACGAGATCGTGGAGGTCGTCTCGGCCGAGGACATCGGCAAGCTGCCCGACCCGAGCATCGCCGACAGCCTGTCGCGCCTGTCCGGCCTGGCCACCCAGCGCGGGCTGGACGGGCAGGCCAACCAGATCTCGATTCGCGGCCTGTCGCCGGACTTCACCGCCACGCTGTTGAACGGCCATGAGCAGGCCTCGACGGGCGAGAACCGCGGCGTGGAATTCAACCAGTATCCGGCCGAGCTGATCAACCAGGTGGTGGTCTACAAGACACCCGATGCCAGCCTGCTGGGCCAGGGGCTGGCCGGCACCGTCGACATGCACACCATCAAGCCGCTGGACTTCGATGGCATGAAGCTGGCCGCGAACCTGCGCGGGCAACGCGGCAGCAACGGCTCGCTCAACCCCGGCTCCGGCGTGGGCGACTGGGGGAACCGCTTCAGCCTGTCCTGGATCGACCAGTTCTTCAACCACACGCTGGGCATCGCGCTCGGCGCGGCGCGCGAGGACGCGCCGATCCAGCAGCGGCAGTACCAGGCGTGGTGGTGGAGCGTGGACAACGGCACGGCCGGCATCGACCAGAACTGGGGCGGGCCGCATACGCCGGGCATGCCCGACAACGTGATCTCGCAGGAAGGCATGCAGTTGCGCGCGCTGTCGCAGGACCAGGTGCGCGACGGCGTGATGGGCGTGCTGGAGTGGGCGCCGAACGACACCTACTACTCGACGCTGAATCTGTTCTACTCCCGCTTCGACAAGCGCTCGTACAAGAACGGCCTGCAGTGGTCCAGCAGCCCGTACGACAACGTGTCCTACGCCAACGTCGGCACCGTGCCGCTGCAGCCCTATCCGTTGGTTACCTCGGGCACGCTCATGGGCATCGCGCCGATCCTGCAGAACGGCTACAACCGCGAGCGGGATTACCTGTTCTCCGCGGACTGGAGCAACCAGATCCATTTCGGCGACGACTGGGTCGTCAGCGGCGACGTGGCCTATTCCTCGGCGCGGGTGAAGCTGCTCGATGCCTACACCTTCACCGGCCTGCCCGGCGGTGCGCTCGGCGACGTGCAGTTCACCACGCCGCGCGATTTCGGTTTCCCCGACTTCCGCACCTCGTTCAACCCCGGTGACCCGGCCAGCCTGGTGTTCACCGACCCGGACAACTACAGCTACAACGGCCGCCAGGAATTCGACCGGCAGAAGGACCACCTGAAATCCGCGCGGCTGGCGATCTCCCATCCGCTGGGCTGGATCTTCTCCAGCGTCGAGGCCGGCATCGCCTGGTCCGACCGCGAGAAGACCAAGCAGGCCGACGTGTTCTTCGCCTACCTCAACGGCAACGGTTCCGACCCCGGCACCTACGACCACGCCTACGGCGTGCCGATCGACCCGGCGGTGCTGCGCGGCAGCACCTCGCTGGGCTATGGCGGCATCGGCCCGATCGTGGACTACGACGTGCTGGCCGCGCTGGAGCGGCAGTTCTACCTTACCCAGCGCAACGGCGCTGGCGACTACGATCGCAACTACACGGTACGCGAGAAAGTGCCGGTGGCCTACCTGAAGTTCAACCTGGACACCACGCTGGGCAGCATTCCCCTGCGCGGCAACGCCGGCGTGCAGGTGGTGCGCACCGAACAATCCTCGCAGGCATTCCAGACCACCGGTGACGACAAGGTCGGCACGCTCACCGGCGGCGCCACGTACACCAAGGTGCTGCCCAGCCTCAACCTGGTGGCCGAGCTGGGCGACAAGCAGTACCTGCGCTTCGGCTTCGCCAAGACGCTGACCCGCGGGCGCATCGACGACGAAAAGGTGGCTTCGTCCGCCTCGGTCTCCGAAGTCCAGAACGGTCCGGGTGCCGGCCAGGTGCGCTGGTCGGGCAGCGGCGGCAACCCGAAGCTGCGCCCGTACATCGCCGTCGGCACCGACCTGGCGTGGGAGAAGTATTTCGATGACGCCACCTATGTCGGCATCGACGTGTTCAACAAGAACATCCTCAATTACATCTACACCCGCACCGTGGCCGATTACGATTTCAGCGGCTACACCAACAACAACCCGCTGCTGACGCCGAGCAGCAATATCGGTACGTTCTCCACCCCGCAGAACGGCACCGGCGGCCGCATGCAGGGCGTCGAGCTGGAAGGGGCGCTGTCCGGGGCGCGGCTGTCGCCGGCACTGGCCGGGTTCGGCGTGCAGGCCAATTTCGCGCTGACCAACAGCACCATCCCCGACAGCACCATCTCGAACATTCCAGGTGGGCCGAAATCGCTGCCGGGCCTGTCGCGCAAGACCGCCAACCTGCAGATCTACTACGAGGCCCACGGTTTCGCGCTGCGGGTGGCCGAGCGCTACCGCTCCAGTTTCACCGGCGAGGCCGTGGCGCTGTTCGACCAGATCGGCTACACGCGCATCCGCGCCAACAAGGAGACCGACCTGCAGGCCAGCTACGAGTTTCCGGACGGACGGCTGAAGGGTTTGTCGCTGCTGCTGCAGGTGTCCAACCTGACCAACGAACCGTTCGAGTCGGAACAGGTCAGCGGCCTGCCCAACGGCGTGGAAGTCGCGCGTCCGCTGGAGTACGACACCTGGGGCCGCACCGTGCTGCTCGGCGTCAACTACGCCTTGTAGCGCGGCTCACGCGCCGTCGATCGCCAGATCGCCGTGGCAGGCCTGCAAGGCGCTGAGCGCCGCCAGGCCTGCCGTCTCGGTGCGCAGGATGCGTGGGCCCAGGCGCAGGCCGAGGAAGCCGTGCTGCGCCAGTGCGCGGGTGTCGGCTTCACCCAGGCCACCTTCCGGCCCGATCACCAGCACGCCGCCGGCGGCACCGAAGCGCAGCGCGCCGATCGTCTTCTCGGCGCCCGGCAGCAAGGCCAGTCGCAGCGCGCCATCGTCAGCCAACCCGCCCAGCCATGCCGCCAGCGGCTGGATCGGCGCGATGCGCGGAATGCGTGCGCGGCCGCTCTGCTCGCAGGCGCTGACCGCCACCGACTGCCAATGCGCCAGCCGCTTGGCGGCCCGTTCCGCGTCCAGGCGCACTTCCGATCGTTCGGTCAGCAGCGGCACGATGCCGGTCGCGCCCAGCTCGGTGGCCTTCTGCACGATCAGGTCCATCTTGTCGCCGCGCGCGATGCCCTGGGCGAGCAGCAGCGGCAGTGGCGACTCGTTGTGCACGGGGCTGCACGCCGTCACCTGTACCCGCACCGCGCGCTTGTCGATGCTGCCGATGGTGGCCGCGTAGTCGCAGCCGTCGCCGTTGAACAGCACCACCGGCGCGCCTGCGGGCAGCCGCAGCACCCGCGTGGCGTGCTCGGCCGCGTCGGGCGGCAGCACCAGGTCGGCGCCCACGGCAAGCGGCAGGTCGGCGTGGAATCGGATGGTGCGCATGCGTCAGGGCCGCAAAAATCCAAGCATAACGGAGCGCGTGGACGGTGTCGGTCAACCGGCCACGGCGTGCTCGATGCCTTGGATGGCGGTATCCACCAGCAGGTCGATCTCCTGCTCGGTGACCACGTACGGCGGCATGAAATAGACGACATTGCCCAGCGGGCGCAGCAGCACGCCGTGCTGCAGGCCGTGCAGGTAGACGCGCAGGCCGCGGCGCTCGTCCGCGGGGTACGGGCGTCGGCTGGCCTTGTCGGCGACAAGTTCGACGGCAGCGATCATGCCGGTCTGGCGCACGTCGGCGACCTGCGGATGCTCGCGCAGCGGCGCCAGCCGGCGCGCCAGGCGCGCGGCCAGCTGCCGGTTGCGTTCCAGTACCGGCTCGTCGCGGAAGATCGCCAGCGTCTCCAGCGCCACCCGGCAGCCCAGCGGATTGCCGGTGTAGCTGTGCGAATGCAGGAAGGCCTTGCCGGCGCGGTACTCGGCGTAGAACGCGGCGTAGACCTCGTCGGTGGTGAGCACCGCCGACAGCGGCATGAAGCCGGCGGTGAGTCCCTTGGACAGGCACATGAAGTCCGGCGACACGTGGCCCTGCTCGCAGGCGAACAGCGTGCCGGTGCGGCCGAAACCCACCGCGATCTCGTCGGCGATGAAGTGCACCGCGAACTCGTCGCACAAGGCGCGCAGTCCGGTCAGGTAATCCGGGTGATACATGCGCATGCCGCCGGCGCACTGCACCAGCGGCTCGACGATCACCGCGCAGGTTTCGCGGGCGTGGCGTTCCAGCAGCGTGCGCAGCTCGGCGAGCCGGCGCGCCGCTATCTGTGCCGGTGTCTCGCCCGGTTCGCCTTCATAGGTGTCCGGCGAGGGCGCCAGCAGCGGGGTCAGCAGCAGCGGTGCGTAGGTCTTGCGATACAGCGCCACGTCGCTGACCGACAGCGCACCCAGGGTTTCGCCGTGATAGCTGCCGCTGAGCGCGATGAAGCGGGTCTTCTCGCCGTGACCGCGGTTGAGCCAGTAGTGGAAGCTCATCTTCAGCGCCACTTCGATCGCGGACGAGCCGTTGTCGGCGTAGAACACGCGCTCCAGTCCGGGCGGCGTGATGCGCACCAGTTCCTCGGCCAGCCGGATCGCCGGTTCGTGGGTGAAACCGGCAAAGATCACCTGTTCCAGCGTGCGGGCCTGGTCGGCCAGTGCGGCGGCAATGCGCGCATTGGCGTGGCCGAACAGGTTGACCCACCACGAGCTGACGCCGTCGAGATAGCGCCGGCCCTCGGCATCGACCAGCCAGGCGCCTTCGCCGCGCACGATCGGCAGCATGGGCACCGCGCCTTCGCCGTGGTCGTGCATCTGCGTGCATGGATGCCAGACGTGCCTGAGATCGCGCTCGGCAAGCGCGGCGTTGTTGTTTGCGGGAATGGTCATCCGGCTATGATCGACGCTGCGCCCGGGATGCTCAAGCGGTGCGCGGGACATTCGGAACTGGACGCTTGATTCGACTTCGAAAAATTCTCGTCGCCCTGGCGGTGCTCGCGGCAGTCGTGCTGGTGCTGGCGTGGTTTCTGCCGGCGCGCTGGGTGATGCCGTGGGTCGAGCCGCAGTTGCACGGGCTGCGGCTGCAGCAGGTGCAAGGCACGGTTTGGAACGGTGCTGCCGGTAACGTCTTGGATGCCGATGGGCGACGGTTGGGACAGGTGCGCTGGCAGTTGTCGCGCCGCGCGCTGCTCGGCCGGCTGCAGATGCAGCTGGCCTTCGACGGACCGCAGGCGGATTTCTCCGGAACCGTGCGGCGCACGGCGCAGGGTCGCGTCGAGGGCGAAGGCTGGCGGCTGCATGCCGATCTCGCCGCGACGGATGTTCCGCTTCCGGTCGACTGGGGCGCGCCGCTGGGCGAGCTGCAACTGACGGTCGATCATGTACTGCTGCAAGGCGGCTGGCCGCTGCAGTTGCAGGCGCAGGGCCGGTGGCAGCGGGCCGCCGTGCACACGACCGAAGGCGAGCTGGCGCTGGGTGAATTGCAGGGAAGCGCGCAGGCGCAGGGCGGCGTGATCCACGCGCAATGGCACGATCAGGGCGACGGGCCGCTGCAGGTGCGCGGCGAATTGCAGCTGAGCCCGCTGGGCTGGCGTCTGGACAGCACGCTGCGCGCCCGCCATGGCGATCCGGCGTTGCAGCGCTGGCTGGCCCGGCTCGGGCCGGTCGCGCCGGACGGCAGCGTGCACATCCGGCAGGCCGGTGGCCTGGCCGCCAACCCTCCATCGAACCGCCAGGACGCCACGCTGCCATGAACCCCGAGACTACCGCCGTCGCGCTGGCCGCGGCACGCGAGGCTGCCGCCGCCGCCGCCGAAATCATCACGCACTACTGGCGTCGCGGCGTCGAGGTGGAGCTGAAGGCCGATGCCACGCCGGTGACGGTGGCCGATCGCGAGGCCGAGCAGGCGATTCGCCGCGTGCTGCAGGCCGCGCTGCCGCAGGCGGCGATCTACGGCGAGGAGTTTGGCCTGCAGGGCGAACGAGACGCTTTGCTGTGGCTGGTCGATCCGCTCGATGGCACCAAGAGCTTCGTGCGCCGCACGCCGTTCTTTTCCACCCAGATCGCGTTGATGGACCGCCACGAACTGGTGCTGGGCGTATCCAGTGCGCCGATCTACGGCGAGACGATGTGGGCCAGCGCCGGCGGCGGCGCCTGGTTCGAGGGCGAACGCGTGCGCGTGGCGGACACCACCGACATGGCGCAGGCGGCGATCTCGACCGGCAACATCAGGACGCTCGCCGGCGACGCCCGCTGGGCGGCGCTGGGCGGGCTGATCCGTGACAGCAACCGCATCCGCGGCTACGGCGATTTCTGCCACTACCACCTGCTGGCGCGCGGCAGCCTGGACCTGGTGATCGAGTCGGACGTGAACATCCTCGACATCGCCGCGCTCGCGGTAATCGTGCGCGAGGCCGGCGGTGTGTTCACCGATCTCGACGGCGCCCCGCCGACGCTGGATACCACCAGTGTGCTGGCCGGCACGCCGGCGCTCCACGCGCAGGCCTTGCAACGCCTGCGGCGCTGAGGCGCAAAGGTTAGAATCGCCGGATGCGCAAACTGCCGATCATCCACGCCATCCGCGACGTCACCGACAGCCGATTCCTGCAGGTCGAGCAGCTGGACCTGGAATTCTCCAACGGCGTGCGGCGCACCTACGAACGACTCAAGGGCAGCGGCCTGGGCGCCGTGATCATCGTGCCGATGCTCGATGACGAGACCGTGCTGCTGGTGCGCGAGTACGGCGGAGGCGTCGGCCGCTACGAGCTGGGCCTGCCCAAGGGCCGGCTCGACCAGGACGAAACCGCCGAGCAGGGCGCCGAACGCGAGATGAAGGAAGAAATCGGCTACGGTGCGCGCAAGCTGAAGATCCTGCACAACCTGTCGCTGTCGCCGTCGTACATGACGCACATGGCGCACGTGGTGCTGGCGCAGGATCTGTATCCGGAGAAACTCGCCGGCGACGAACCGGAGGAACTCGAAGTGGTGCCGTGGAAGATGTCCGAGCTGCACACCCTGCTCGGTCGCGACGACGTCACCGAGGGGCGCTCGATCGCTGCGTTGTTCATGGCCCGCGAATACCTCGCCGGGCGCTTCCAGAGGACCTGAGCTTGCCCCCCGAATTGGCACGGCAGGTGGGCGCGATTGCCCGCGCGGCGGCGGCGGCGATCCTGCAGGTGTACCACGGCGACTTCGCCGTGCAGACCAAGGGCGACGACTCGCCGTTGACCGCTGCCGATCTCGCCGCGCAGCGGGTGATCGTGGCCGGCCTGGCCACGCTGCAGGAGCAACTGCCGGTGCTGTCGGAAGAGGCCAAGGCCCTGCCCTGGTCCGAGCGCCGGCACTGGACGCGCTACTGGCTGGTCGACCCGCTCGACGGCACCCGCGAGTTCGTCAAGCGCAATGGCGAGTTCACCGTCAACATCGCGCTCATCGACGACCACCGCAGCGTGCTGGGCGTGGTGCTGGCCCCGGTCACCGGCGAGCTGTACGCCGCCGCTCAGGGCCAGGGTGCGTGGCTGCAGGAGCGCGAGGGTGGCCCGTGGCGGCGCATCCGCACGCGGCCGCTGGGCTCTCCGCCGCGGGTGGTCGGCAGCCGTTCGCATGGCGGCGCGCAGGGTGGGCTGCTCGAACAATTGATCGGCAACGACTACGACCATGTGCCGCTCGGCTCCTCGCTGAAGTTCTGCCTGATCGCGCGCGGCGAGGCGGACATCTACCTGCGCCTTGGCCTCACCAGCGAATGGGACACGGCCGCGGCGCAATGCGTGCTGGACGAAGCCGGGGGCGCGGTGCTCGATCTCGCCGGCCGACCGTTCCGCTACAACCGCGGCGAGTCCCTGTTGAATCCGGAGTTCGTCGCGGTCGGCGACCTCTCGATCGACTGGACCGCGCGACTGACCAGGAGCGAGGAGTGAGTGAAGAGGAGTGAGAGATGAGAGGGGTTCGTCCTCCGCCCGCTCCACCCCCGCACGCTCCTGCTTTCTCTCACTTCTCACTCCTCTCCACTTTATGACCCGACACAGTCTCGACGACCTCCTCGCCATCATGGCGCGCCTGCGCGATCCGCAGCATGGCTGCCCGTGGGACGTGCGGCAGGATTTTTCCTCGATCGCCGCCTACACGATCGAAGAGGCGTACGAGGTCGCCGATGCGATCGACCGGCGCGACTGGACCGACCTGTGCGACGAACTCGGCGACCTGCTGCTGCAGGTGGTGTTCCACGCGCAGATGGCCGCCGAGCAGGGCCTGTTCGAATTCGCCGACGTCGCCCACGCCATCAGCGCGAAGATGCTGCGCCGCCATCCGCACGTGTTCGGCGACACGCGTTACGCCGACCTGACCGAGCAGATGCAGGCGTGGGAGCAGATCAAGTCTGCCGAGCGCGTGGCGAAGGGCCGGACCGCCGATGACAGCGCGCTGGCCGGCGTCTCCACCGGGCTGCCGGAGTGGAAACGCGCCCACAAGTTGCAGCAGCGCGCTGCCGCCACCGGTTTCGAGTGGCCCGGCCCGCAGCCGGTGCTGGAGAAGCTGGCCGAGGAAGTGGAGGAGGTGCGCGTCGAGTTTACCCACGGGGCCGACCCGGCGCGCCTCGAGGACGAGATCGGCGACGTGCTGTTCGTGATGGTGAACCTCGCACGCCATGCCGGCGTCGATTTCTCGCAGGCGCTGCGGCATGCCAACGCGAAGTTCGAACGACGCTTCCGCCGCATGGAGCAACTGGCTGCGGCCGATGGCGCGGCGTTTGCCGAGCGCACGCTGGAGGAGCAGGAACAGTTGTGGCGGCGCGCCAAGCAGGACGAGGCCGGCCACTGACAGACGCGGCGGCCGTGGCCGCCGCGTCATCCCGTTTTTGCTGTCGCGACTACTTCGCTGGAGCTGTCGCGTCGCTGGCGGCGCGCGGCTGCCATGCCGCACGCATCTTCTCGCGCTCGGCGCGCATCTTCGCCTCGTTGGCCAGGTTTTCGTCCAGCCCCTTGCGCAGCGTGGCGATCGCCTGGTCGACATTGGTCGGCTGTGCCTGCAGGCGGGCCAGTCGCTGGTAGACGTAGTCGCGCACGCGCGGGTCCTGCGACTTGGCCAGCACGTCGTTGTAGACCGCCGCCATGTCCTTGCTGCGGCCGGCCTGCTGGTACAGCCGTTCCAGCGCGCGCAGGTCGCCGATCACGCCGCTGCGCTGGTGGTGCATGTGATGGCCCGCCATGCCGTGGTCGCGGTCGCCGGGAAGGATGCGTGCCTGCTTGGTGACGACCATGTGCGGATTGGCGGGCGACGCCGGCGCGTTCTGGGCCATCGCGAACGTGGCCGACCCGGCCAGCAGGGCGACGAGGGCGGAAGCGAGGAGGGTCTTGCGTTGCATGGGCTGTCTCCGTGGGTAATGGGATGATCAACGCGCCGGCCGCGCAGGAGTTGACTGCGGCGTTCAGACTGCTGTCATCCTTGCAACCCTTTTGCGATCCGCTGCATCCAAGCCTGACCGACTACCGAGGAGAGTCCCATGCGCCGTCTTTTCATCGCCGCCATGCTGTGTGCCCCGTTCGCCGCGTTTGCCGCCGGATCGTGCGAGTTCGAGGCCCCGCGCAACCTGCAACTGGACCTGGCTGGCGTCCGCAGCGTGCAGATCGACGTCAACAGCCACGACCTGCACCTGATCGGCGGCGCCGACACCAGGGGCCTGACCCTGGTCGGACGCGCCTGTGCGTCGAAGAAAGCCGCGCTGGACAAGCTCACGGTCACCCAGCGACGCGACGGCGACCAGCTGTTGATCGACATCGGCGGCGACCACCAGGGTTTCAATTTCAACCTGTTCGGCGGCAACGTCAGCATGAGCCTGGACGTCACCGTGAACCTGCCGGCGAACGTGCCGGTCACCGTGCGCGTGGGCTCCGGCGACGCCGACGTGCGCGGCGTGCAGGAGCTGCGCAGCACGGTCGGTTCCGGCGACCTGCACGTGCGCCAGATCGCCGGCAAGTTCGCCACCAGCGTGGGCTCGGGCGATGTCGACGCCAGCGATGTCGGCAGCCTGCAGCTGGGTTCGGTGGGCTCGGGTGATTTCAAGATCGATGGCGTCAAGGGCGACGCCAGCATCGGCAGCATCGGCTCGGGCGACGTCACGCTGCGCAACGTCGGCGGCAGCGTGCACGCCGACACGCTGGGCTCCGGCGACCTCACCGTGCACGATGTCGGCGGCGATCTCACGCTCGGCGCCAAGGGCAGCGGCGATGTCGACCACTCCGGCATCAAGGGCAAGGTCAGCGTGCCGCACGACGACGATTGATTCCGCCACAAGCCGGCATCCCGTAGGGCGGGCACTGCCCGCCGCTCTTGATCGCGTGCATCACCGAAAGGCATGGCGGGCAGTGCCCGCCCTACGAAGCTGGAGCGAACAACATCGGGCACTTCGGTGCGTCTACGGCTGAATTCCGCGCCAGACCAGATACACCAACGGCGCGCACACCAGCAGGAACGGGATCGACACCCGGTGCAGTTGCCGCAGGCCGTGCGGCTGCCCTGCCAGGCGCAGGGCGATCAGGTTGGCCAGCGAACCGATCGCCACGCCGAAGCCGCCCACATTGACCGCCACCGCCAGCGCGATGGCATCCGGCGCTCGCTCGAGCAGCAGCACGGTCGCCGGCACGTTGCTGATCAGCTGCGCGGCGACAATGCCGCTGGCGAACAGCACCATCGGTTGATCGAGATGGAGCCCGTCGAGCACGCGCTGCATCAGCGGCAGCTCGGCGAAGTGGCCGAGGCCGAGGAAGATCGCGGCGAAGGTGAGCAGCAACAGCCAGTCGATCCGCACCAGCGAGGCGCGGGCCAGCGCCCCGAACAGCACCAGCAGCGCCACGGCGCCCAGCGGCGCCAGATGGTATTCCATCGCCACCACCATGCCGACCAGCGCAATCATCGACCACGCGCCGAGGCGGCCCGAGTGCACCGCGCCGTCGATGTGCCGGGGGCTCAATGCCACCCGATCGCGCGGCAGCCAGTACCAGGTGAACGCCGCCACCAGTGCCAGCATGACGGCCGCGGCCGGCAGCATCGCCAGCGCGAAATCGAGGAACGACAGCCGCGAGTGCTGCCACAACAGCAGGTTCTGCGGGTTGCCGATCGGGCTGAGCGTGGAGCCGGCGTTCACCGCCAGCGCCTCCAGCACCACCATGCGCAGCACCGGCAGGTTGGAGATCGCGCCGATGGACACGGTCAGCGGCACGATCAGGAACAGGCTCACGTCGTTGGTCAGCACCATCGAGAGCAGCGCGCTGGCGGCCACCAGCAACAGCCCCAGGCCGCGCAGCGAGTGCGCCCGCGCCAGCGAAGCGGCCGCTGCGTGCTGCACCAGGCCGCTGTCGCGGATGCCCTGGATCGCGATCAGCAGGCCGGTCAGGCCGGCCAGCGTGGGCAGTTGCAGCCAGTGCCGATAATCGTCGACCGGACGCGGATCGAGCAGCGCCAGCAACAGCACCAGCGCGGCGAACACCAGCAGCAGCCATTCGTGCTGCAGGCGTTTGCGCCAGCCGGTGGCGGGTGACGACGCGGCAGGTTCCACGCGCGCTCAGCCCTCGCGCAGCAGGCGCATCGGTGGCGTGCGGCTGACCCGGCGCGTGCCGGCCAGTCCCAGCAGCATCACCACCAGCGCGGCGGCGGCCGCGCTGGCTACCAGCGGCCACGCCGGCGGCACGAAGCCCTCGATGTGGAACACCGCCCGACCCAGCCACCAGCCGCCGCCGGCGGCACCCAGCGCGGCGGTCAGGCCGGCGACCAGGCCCAGCATGGCGAATTCGCAGGCGGCGGCCACGCGCAGCTGTGCACGGCGCGCGCCCAGCGTGCGCAGCAGCGCGGCCTCGTGGCGCCGCTCGGCCGCGCTGGCGGCCAGCGCCGCGGCCAGCACCAGGATGCCGGCCAGCAGGCTGAAGCCGAGGATCCAGCGCACCGCGCTGCCCACGCGGTCGATGATCTCGCGCACCCGATCGAGCAGCGAGTCGACGTCGACCAGGCTGAGGTTGCCGTATTCGCGCGACAGTTGCGCCAGTTCCGCCGCGTGTCCGGACGACAGGTGGAAGCTGGCCAGCCAGGTGTGCGGCAGCTCGCTGGCGTGGGCCGGGTCGAGCAGCAGGAAGAAGTTGACCCGGAACGAGCTCCAGTCGACCTTGCGGATGCTGCCCACCCGCGCCTCCAGGCTCCCTTCGCCGACGTCGAAGCGCATCGTGTCGCCGAGCTTCAGGCCGAACATGTCGCGCCACATGGTGTCGATCGACACCTCGGGCCGATCCGGCGCAGCCCCATGCCAGTGGCCGGCCACCACCTCGTTCGCCGGCGGCAGCGCGGCGGACCACGACAGCCGCAGCTGGCGATCGGTCCACTCCTTGGCGCGCGGGTCCGCGAACTGCAGTCGGTCGATGGCGTGGCCGTTGATCGCGGTGAGCTTGCCTACCGCCAGCGGCAGCATGTTGAGCTGGTCGGCGCCGATCCGCGCCAGCGATTGCGAAAAGCCGGCGCGCTGGTCGCTTTGCAGGTTCAGGGCGAACCAGTTGGGCGTATCCGCCGGCAATTCCTGGCGCCAGCCCTGCAGCAACGCCGGTGCCACCACCGCAAGCAGCAACAACGCGCACAGACCCAGGCTGAGCGCGGTCGCCTGGATCACGCTCAGCGCCGGTCGTCGCGCCAGCGCGGCCAGGCCCAGCCGCAACGCCGGGTGCGCGCCCGGCGCAATGCGCCGGGCCAGCCACAGCAGCGCGCCGGCCAGCAGCGCCGCGAGCACGCTCACGCCGAGCAGGCTGCCGGCGAGGATACCGGCCAGCTGCAGCGAGCCGCTCTGGCCCCAGATCAGGCCCAGCGCCACCAGCGCGGGGATCAGGTACAGCGCGTCGAAGCGCCGCACGCGCCGCGACAGACTCTGCCGGAACACTGCCACCGGCGGCACTTCGGCCAGCCGTGCCAGCGGCGGCAGCGCGAAGCCCACCAGCACCGCGATGCCCATGGCCGCGGCAGCGAATGCCGGCGCCAGCGGCAAGACCGTGGGCACGTTGCCGAACAGCTGACTGGCCAGCAACCACGCCAGCTGCGCCATTCCCAATGCCAGCGCGACGCCCAGCGCCGCCGCCGGCACGGCGAGCGCACCCAGGGTGCCCAGCAGCAGGCCGAGCACGCGCCGACGCGAGGTGCCCAGCGCGCGCAGCAAGGCCACTTCGGCAGTCTTGCGCCGCGCGTAGCGCTGGGCGGAAAGGGCGATCGCGATGCCGGCGAGCAGGGCCGACAGCAGCGCAGTCAGCCGCAGGAATGAACCGGCGCGGTCGAACGCACTGCGCATGCGCTCCCGGGTCTGCTCCGGCGTAATCAGTTGCGCACCCGAGGGCAGCGCGGTCGTCTCGGCCCAGTCGCGCCAGGCGCGCACCGCATCCGGCGAGCCGGCCAGCAACAGCCGATGGCGCGCGCGGCTGCCGCGCCCGAGCAAGCCGGCCTGCTCGGCATCGGCCAGGCTCATCAGCGCGCGCGGCGCCAGCGCGAGCAATTCGCCGCCGTCGGGCTGGCGCAGCAGTTCGGCGCCGATGGTGAGCGTGCGCCCGCCCAGTTGCAGGCGGTCGCCCACCGCAAGGCCCAGCGCGACCAGCGCGCGATGATCCAGATAGACCTCGCCGGCGGCCGGCGCGCGGCTCGGCGGCAGCGCATGGCCGTTGCGATCGCGCAGCTCCAGCGTGCCGCGCAGCGGATAGTGCGCATCCACCGCCTGCACGTCGAGCAGTTGGGTGCGTTCGTGGGCGAACGCCACGCTGGGAAAGCCGGCGGTGCGCGTCAGCTGCAGGCCGTCCTGGCGTGCCTTGTCGGCGAAGGCGGCAGGCAGGGCCTGCGGCGCGGATACGCCGATGTCCCCGCCGATCAACTCCGCGGCGCTGGCCAGCATGCCACGCTCGATCCGGCTCGCCAGCGTGGCGACCACGCCCAGCGCCACCACCGCCAGCACCAGCGAGGCGGCCAGCGTGCGCAGTTCAGGCAGGTGCCATTCGCGACGCAGGCTGCGCAGCGACAAGCGCAGCAGGCTCATGCCGGCACGCCCGCGTCGGTCGACGCCACGCGCCCTTCCTCCAGCTCGATGCGGCGATCGCAGCGCGCGGCCAGGCCGGCGTCGTGGGTGACCAGCACCAGGGTGGTGCGGTGGTCGCGGTTGAGCGCGAACAGCAGGTCGCAGATGTGGTGGCCGGTGCGCTGGTCCAGGTTGCCGGTGGGCTCGTCGGCGAACAGCACGCGCGGGCCGTGCACGAAGGCGCGGGCGATCGCCACGCGTTGCTGCTCGCCGCCGGAAAGCTGCGCGGGGTAGTGCCGCCGCCGCGCGCTCAGGCCCACCGCCTCGAGCGCCTCCCGCGCACGGCTGCGCGCCGCGCTGCTGCCCTCCAGTTCCAGCGGCAGCATCACGTTCTCCTCGGCAGTGAGCGCCGGCAGCAGGTGGAACGACTGGAACACGAAGCCGACCAGTCGCCGCCGCAGTTCGGCGCGGGCTTCCTCGTCCAGCTGCTCCAGCGCATGGCCGTCGAGGGCGATGCTGCCGCGGTCGGGCGTGTCCAGCCCGGCCAGCAGGCCGAGCAGGGTGGTCTTGCCCGAGCCGGAAGCGCCCACGATGGCGAAGCTCTCGCCGGGCATCACGCGCAGGTCCACGCCGTCGAGGATGTCGAGCCGCCCCTCGGGGCCGTTGACCGACTTGCTAACATCACGGGCTTCGAGGACGGGACGGGAAGAATCATTCATGCGGCGCTGCCTGTGGTTGCTGGTTCTGCTCTGCGGTTTCGGCGTCGCCCACGCGGCGGCGCCGAAGACCGTCCTGGTGCTGGGCGACTCGCTGTCCGCCGCGCACAACATTCCGGTCGAAGCCGGGTGGGTGCATCTGCTGGATGTCCGTCTGGGCAAGATGGTGCCGAAGTGGCGTGCGGTCAATGCCAGCATCAGCGGCGAAACCTCGCTGAGCGGCCGACACCGCTTGCCCGCCTTGCTGCAGACCTACCAGCCGGCGGTGCTGGTGATCGAACTGGGCGCCAATGACGGCCTGCGCGGGTTGCCGCTGCCGGCCTTGCGCGACAACCTGACGGCGATGATCGAGCTGGCGCAAAAGCACAAGACACGCGTGCTGCTGCTGGGCATCGAGCTGCCGGTGAACTACGGCCCGCAGTACCGCGACGGCTTGCGCGCGATCTACGCCGACCTGGCGCGCCAGCGGAAGGTCGCGCTGCTGCCGTTCCTGCTCGACGGCGTCGCGCTGGACCCCGGCCTCATGCAGGCCGACGGCCTGCACCCGGTGGCCGCCGCCGAGCCGCGCGTGCTGGAAAACGTGTGGAAGGTGCTGCAACCGCTGCTGCAAGCGCCCAACGTCCACTGAACGGCGCCGCGGCCAGTTCACGCCGTCGTCACCGTGGCTCCGGGTATACCTTCACAAATGTGAAACCGGACCACAGCGAGGCAAGACATGACGACTCATGACGAGCAAGCGGGCCTGATCCTGCTGGTTGAAGACAACCGCCAGATCGCCGAGATGGTGGGCGAGTTCCTTGAAATGCGGGGTTATTCCGTCGATTACGCGGCCGACGGCGTGAGCGGGTTGCACCTGGCCGTATCCAACAGTTACGACGTGATCGTGCTGGACCTGATGCTGCCCGGGCTGGACGGCCTGGAGCTTTGCCGCAAGCTGCGCAAGGAGGCGAAGAAGTCCACGCCCGTGCTGATGCTCACCGCGCGCGACACCCTGGAAGACAAGCTGGTCGGCCTGGAGGCCGGCGCCGACGACTACCTGGTCAAGCCGTTCGAGGTGCGCGAACTGGTGGCGCGGCTGCGCGCGCTGATCCGCCGCGACCGCCGCCAGGTATCCACCGAAGTGCTCACCGTGGGCGACATGACGCTGGACACCGCCACGCTGCGGCTGACCCGCGAGGGCCAGGATCTGGTGGTGTCGCCGATCGGCCTGAAACTGCTCGCGATCCTGATGCGCGAATCGCCGCGCGTGGTCAGCCGGCGCGACATCGAGCGCGAGATCTGGGGCGACACGCTGCCCGATTCGGACACGCTGCGCTCGCACCTGTACAACTTGCGTCGCGTCATCGACAAACCCTTCGCACGACCTTTGCTACATACCATCCATTCCGCTGGCTACCGGCTGGCCGACCTGGAATCGGAAATGGCGTCGGCGCAGCAACCTGCGTGATGGCGAGGCGGCGAGGGCAATGAACAGCAGGGTGTCGAACGCGATCACATTCCGCACGGGAGCCTTCAAGCGACGCATCGCCTGGGTGTTCGGCTTGCAGTTCGTGGCCCTGCTGATCATCGGCGCGATGGGCATTTTCAACGTCGCGCCGTGGGAAGCGGTGATCGTGCTGATCCTCATCACCACCGTGCTGGCGTGCCTGGCCGCCCAGCACGAGTGGGTGCAGATCCGCTCGCTGGCGCGATTGATGGCCGGCTGGAACGATGCCCGGCCCGACCCGGAAGCGTTCCACCCGCAACGCCTGTCACGCCGCACGGATGCGGACGTGGCGTCGCTGGCGCGCGGCCTGCACGGCTTCGCCACGCGCATCGCCGGTTACGGTCAGCGCGAGCGCAACTTCACCCGCGACGCCAGCCACGAACTGCGCAGTCCGCTGACGGTGATCCGCATGTCGGTCGACATGCTGGTCGACGAGCAGGGCCTGAGCGATTTCGGCTCGCGCTCGGTGCGCCGGATCAAGCGTGCCTCGCGCGAACTGGAAATGCTGGTCGAGGCGCTGCTGGTGCTCGCACGCGATGCCGGCACGCCGGTGGATACCGAGCGCTTCGTGGTGAACGACGTGCTGCAGGGCGAACTTCAAGCCGCGCGCGAAATGCTCTGCGGCCGGCCGATCGAGTTGCGCCTGGAACAGCCGGCGACCTTTGCGCTGGACAGCTCGCCACGGGTGTTCTCGGTGCTGTGCTGGCAGTTGCTGCGCAATGCCTGCCAGCAGGCCGAGCGCGGCAGCGTGGTGGTCAGCGTCGAACCCGGCATGGTAAGCGTGCGCAACCTCGCCCCGGCGAAAGGCGCTGGCGATGCCGATGCCGATGCCGATGCCGATGCCGTTGCCGATGCCGATGCGGGCGCGCCCGGTGCCGATCGGCACGGATTCGAGCTGGCGATCGCGCGGCAGATCAGCGACCGCTTCGGCTGGCCGCTGGAGCTGCAGACGCATGCAGGAGGCGAAAGCATCGCGCGCATCCGTTTTCCCGACGCCCTGCCGGCGGGCGGGCAAAGCCCGAACGCGTAGGCGCCCGGCAACGCGCAACGCCCTGTCGTCGCGTGACGGGAGGCATCGCGCGCAAGCGCGCTCCTGCGCGAATCAGCCGGCTTGCAGCGCCGGCGCCACGGCGAACGCGCAGCCGGTCTTCGCCTTCACGTCGCCCAAGCTCACGCCGTCGTTGAGCTCGATCAGGGTCAGGCCCTTGCCCTTCTCCACCGAGAACACGCACAGGTCGGTGATGACGAGGTCCACGCATTCCTTGCCGGTGATCGGCAACTCGCATTGCTGCTTGATCTTCGGCGAGCCGTCCTTCGCGCAGTGCTCCATCAACACCACCACGCGGCGCACGCCGCTGACCAGGTCCATCGCGCCGCCCGGGCCCTTGACCATCTTGCCGGGTACCATCCAGTTGGCGAGATCGCCGGTGGCGGAGACTTCCATGCCGCCGAGGATCGACAGGTCGATGTGGCCGCCGCGGATCATCGCGAAGGAATCGGCGCTGGAGAAGAACGCCGAGCCGGGCAGGGTGGTGATGGTCTGCTTGCCGGCGTTGATCAGGTCGGGGTCGACCTGATCCTCGGTGGGGAACGGGCCGATGCCGAGCAGGCCGTTCTCCGACTGCAGCACCACGTTCACGCCGGCCGGGATGTGGTTGGCCACCAGGGTGGGGATGCCGATGCCGAGGTTCACGTAGTAACCGTCGCGCAATTCCTTCGCGGCGCGCTGTGCCATCGCGGTGCGCGTCGGGTTTTCCTTGCCGGTGTTGGCGCCGGCGAGGGTGCGGATCTCGATGCGCTTCTCGTACTTCTCGCCCTGCACGATGCGGTCGACGTAGATGCCCGGCACGTGGATGTTGTTCGGGTCCAGCTCGCCGACCGGCACCAGGTGCTCCACCTCGGCCACGCAGACCTTGCCGCAGGTGGCGATCATCGGGTTGAAATTGCGCGCCGTCTCGCGGAACACCAGGTTGCCCATCGCGTCGCCCTTCCACGCCTTGACGATGGACAGGTCGGCGGTGATGGATTCCTCCAGCACGTACTCCTTGCCGTTGAATACCTTGGTCTCCTTGCCCTCGGCCAGCTTGGTGCCGAACGCGGTGCGCGTGTAGAAGCCGGGGATGCCGGCGCCGCCGGCGCGCAGCTTCTCGGCCAGCGTGCCCTGCGGCGTCAGGTGCAGCTCCAGTTCGCCGGCCAGCGTCTGCCGCTCGAACTCCTTGTTCTCGCCCACGTACGAGGCGTACACGCACTTGACCTGGTGGGTCTTGAGCAGCGGGCCCATGCCGAAATCGTCCACGCCGGCGTTGTTGCCCACGATGGTCAGGTCCCTGGTGCCCGCCTGCAGCAGGCCGCCGATCAGGTTCTCGGGGATGCCGCACAGGCCGAAACCGCCGGCGGCGATCGTCATGCCGTCGAACAACACGCCCTCAAGGGCTTTCGTCGCGCTCGGGTAAACCTTGTCCATTGCCGTGCCTTCCTCATGGAGAGTCAGCTGCCAAGGATACGACGGAATCGCGCCGGCCGGCCTTGTACCAAGGTCGCAGACAGGCAGGCACATGGCTTGACGCGAACAATTACGCATGTAAACATAGATTCACTTACACGCGTAAACGGTGACTCATGGCGATCAGCGAAGCCGAAGCGGTGGTGATGGACGTGCTCTGGCGCGAGGCCCCGCGCACGGCCGAGGAGATCCTGGCCGAGGTCGGGCCCACGCAGGGCTGGCAGGAGGGCACGGTGAAGTCCCTGCTCAACCGCCTGCTGAAGAAAAAGGCCGTGCAGGCCGAACGCGACGGCCGCCGCTACCTCTACACGCCGCTGCTGGCGCGCGAGCAATACGTGCAGCAGGAGAGCAAGGGCCTGCTCGATCGTCTGTTCGGCGGCCGCGTGGCGCCCTTGGTGGCGCACTTCTCCGAGCAGCGCAAGCTGTCGAAGAAGGACATCGCCGAACTGCGCAAGCTGCTGAAGGAGCTCGACGATGAGCAGCATTGATGCGCTGATGGCGGTGTGGGCCAGCCATGGCTGGTTGGCACTGCTGGCATTCACCGTCGCCGTAATGATCGTCGCCGCCCTGCGCAGGCCGTGTCGCCGCCTGTTCGGCACCGAGCGTGCGTTCCAGTTGTGGTTGTTGCCGCCATTGGCGGTGCTGGCGAGCCAGTTGCCGCATGCGGCGGGAGCCGAGCGTACGACGCTTCCCGCACTGGTCTACGCGATCACGTCGGCGGGCGCCGCATTGCCTGTCCCGGACGCCAACGGAGCGGAGTTCGACTGGCGCGGCGGCCTGGCTCTGGTGTGGTTTGCGGGCGCCGCGTTGATGGTCCTGCTGGGCCTGCTTGCCCAGTGGCGCTATCGGCAGCGCCTTTCGGGCGCCAAGCAACTGCTCGTGCCGTCCTCGCGCTGGCCAGTGTTGCTCGCGGCAAGTGCCAGTGTCGGTCCGGCGGTGGTCGGTGCGTGGCGGTGCCGCATCGTGCTCCCCGCGGATTTCGAACGGCGCTACGACCGCGTCGAGCAGGCGTTGATCCTGGCCCACGAGATGGCGCATGCGCGCCGGCGCGACGGCTGCTGGTGTCTGTTGGCGCAGTGCCTCGCTGCGGCGTTCTGGTTCCATCCGTTCTCATGGTGGGCGCTTGCCGCATTTCGCCAGGACCAGGAGCTGGCCTGCGATGCCAGCGTTCTGCGCCAGCACGGCATGCAGCGGCGCGCGTATGCGCAAGCCATGCTGAAAACCCCATCGGCGATACTTGCCTTGCCCGTGGGCTGTTCCTGGTCACCTCGCCACCCACTCACGGAGCGTATCGCCATGTTGAAATTGCCGCGTCCCGATCCTCGTCGCCGAATGTCCGGCCTGGCGACCATGCTCCTGCTGGCGCTGGCTGTGAGCGGCCTGGCCTTCGCTGCCAGCCAGCCCGGGCCGCCGGCATCGTCGTCCGACTCCGCAGGTCTCGCCCATCGCTATACGCTCAAGCTGGCACTTGGCGTGGATGGGCAGCCGGCACGCCTGCACGCAACGAGCTGCCTGAAACCGGGCGAGTACTACACGGATACCCAGACCGCCATCGGCACGCTGCCGCCATGGCATGGCCGTTACACCGTCGTGCCGGGCGAACACGGCATGCTGGAAGTGCAGGCGCATTTGAGCGGCGGTTCGTTGCCGGCCCCGGTCGATCCCAGGGTCCGCACCCATCCGGGACAGACGGCCACGATCCAGGTGGGTCAGCAGGTGGCCGGCAAGGACGGCAGGACAGTTGAAGATCACACCATCAAGATCGAGTTGACGCCCAGCGTCGGTTGTTGAATGCCGGGCCAGGCTGACGCCCTTGGCTATACTCCGCGACATGCGTTCGAGGAGTCTCATGTGAAGCCGCCATACCTGTTCCTTGCCCTTGCTGTCTTCGGAATCACCGCCATGAGCCACGCCGCCGTTTCGCCCGTGCTGGTCATCCACGGCGGCGCCGGCGTGGTCGTGCGTGACATGACGCCGGCGAAGGAGCAGGCCGTGCGTGCGGCGATGACCCGGGCGCTGCAGCAGGGCCATGCCCGGCTCAAGGCCGGCGACAGCGCGCTGGACGCGGTGACTGCGGCGATCACCGTGCTGGAGGACGATCCGAACTTCAACGCGGGCAAGGGCGCGGTGTTCACCCATGACGGGAGAAACGAGCTCGACGCGGCGATCATGGATGGCGACACCTTGCGTGCCGGCGCGGTGGCGGGGGTCGAGCACGTGAAGAATCCGATCCTGCTGGCGCGCGCGGTGATGGAGCATTCGCCGCACGTGATGCTGTCCGGCGCCGGTGCGGAAGAGTTCGCCAAGGAGCAGGGCATCACCCTGGTCGATGCCGCGTATTTCCGCACCGATGCGCGCTGGCAGCAATTGCAGCGGGCGCTGAAGGAGGATGCGGCAAAGCAGCCGCATGCGGACGTCGAGACGGCCAAACACTTCGGCACGGTGGGTGCGGTGGCGCTGGACGCGCGCGGCCACCTGGCCGCCGGCACCTCCACCGGCGGCATGACCGACAAGCGCTGGGGCCGCATCGGCGATTCGCCGATCATCGGCGCCGGCACCTACGCCAACGAGAGCTGCGCGGTCTCCGGCACGGGCTGGGGCGAGTTCTACATCCGTGCCGTCGCGGCACATTCGATCTGCATGAAAGTGACCCAGATGCGCGTGCCGCTGAAACGCGCCGCCGCCGAGGTGATCAACCAGCAGATCCCGTCGATGGGCGGCAACGGCGGCGCCATCGCGCTGGACGCGGAGGGCCACATCGCGATCCCGTTCAACACCGACGGCATGTATCGTGGCTGGATCGGCGCCGACGGTGTGCCGCACGTGGCGATCTACGGCGACGAGGATGACGGCACCACGGAAATCCCGGAGCCGGTTCCCGCCGAGAGCGACGCACAACCCTGACGAAACGGCGTAGGGCGGGCACCGCCCGCCATCGTGTCCGACGAAATGTCCGGAAAGCCGGCGGGCGGTGCCCGCCCTACGGGCTTGTGCATCGATGCGGAAATCCGGCCATGAACAACCCGACGCGACGCGCCTCTGTAGGAGCGCACCCTGTGCGCGATGCCTTCCGTTCCGAGACGAAGAGCTCGCGCACAGGGTGCGCTCCTACAAGGAACCGTCGGGCGGGCGCTGCCCGCCCTACCGGATCTTGCGCATCTGCGCGGGGGTGAGCTCGCCGCTGATGCCCAGGCGGCTGCTGTCGGCGCGGATCACCAGCACGCGCGGGGTCTCGCCGCCCCAGTTCGGGTCGAGCAGGAAGTTGAGGCGCTCGGGGCTGGCTTCGGCATAGGCCCGGTTCGGGAAGCCATCCACTTTCATGCGCTGCAGCCGCGCCTCGATGGCCTGGCGGCGTTCGATGCTGTCGGTGGTGACGATCACCAGTTCGATGTCGCGCGGGTGGGCACGCTGCAGTTTGGCCAGCGCTTCCAGGTTGGGTTCGCAATAGGCGCAGTCCAGCGCCCAGATCGCAATGATGCGGGTGCCGTGCGCCGGCGGCTTGAGCAGCGCAGGGATATCGCTGGCAGCCAGCGGCCGCAGCCCGGCTTGTTGCGCCAGCGCCGGCGCGGCGAAGGCGAGCAGGACAAGCAGGAACCAGCGATGCATCACAAGGCCTCCGTGTCGACGAGTTTGAAGCCGTCGGTCGTGTTCCAGGCGACGAATGCATGGCTGCCGCGCAACAGGAGCTGCGGCGAGCCGGCGGCGTGGGTGGAACTGGCAATGCCGCGCGGTGCGGCGAAATGCAGCCCACCGTCGTCCGAGCGGCGCAACATCAGTGTATAGCCGTCGGCGTCCACCTGGTTCCAGGCGATCCACACTGTATTGCCGCGCACGATGACATCGGCGTGGCTCGCACCCGGCCCGCCGATTTTCAGCACGTGTCGCGGCGCATGGCCGGGATCGAGCTGGCCGTACCAGATCGTCGGTGCGTCCTTGGCTTCATACCACACCGCATGTCGCACTCCATGCGCGTCGACCGCCAGGCCGGGCCCGTGATCGGGACAGGCGGCGACCTGCCACTGGTTGAAGGTGGCGCGCTCGGCGTGCGCCGGTGCGTTGCCGGCCGGCACTACCGCATAGGCATGGTCGCGGATGTTGTCACCGTAGATGGCGCGGAAAAACGCGACGATACCGCCATCGACCGTGCGCGCGAGCGTGGTGCGGCAGCACTCGCAACTGTGGTCCGCCAGTTTGCGTTCCGGTGCAAAGTGGCGGCCGCCGTCGGTCGAGCGCGCGTAGTAGAGCGCGAAACCGGCATACGGCTGGCCGGCAGCTTTGGCGGCGTCATGGTCGCGGCCGTCGATCCACGCCGACACGATATCGCCGTTGGTGGCGACCGCGAGCGAGTCGAAACCGCGCGTGGCCGGCGCGGTGTCGTGGTTGATGGTGATCGGCGCGACAAACGTCTTGCCGCCGTCGGTCGAACGCGCAAAGCGCACGTTGCCGACCCACCCGGCCGCAGGCTTGTCGGTCCATTGCACATAGACCTGGCCTGCCGGGCCGAAGGCGATCTTGGGTCGGTTTTCGCCGGTGGCGTAAATGGTCTCCGGCGCTTGGTTCACGGCCACCGGCGGGCTGAGCGTCTTGCCAAGGTCGGTGGAACGCTGCAGCACCACGTGCCCGCCACGCGTGCTGACCAGCCACAGCGTGCCCTGTGCATCGAATGCGGCGCTGGCGCCGAGCGCGGATTGGCTGCCCATGTCCATATGCATGACATGGGCGTTGACGGCGAGTGGCAAGAGGCCGAGGCCAAGCCAAGACCAGCACAGTGACCGGAGCCAGCGATGGAAGGATGGGGACATGACGGACTCCCTGGGCGCTGTCAGTAGTGGAAGGTCGCGCCGACATACAGCGAGCGTGGCGCACCGGGGTTCAAGACGCCGTCAGTGGCCGTGACCCGGTCGAACACACCGAGACTGGCGGCGTAGCGGCGATTGGCGAGGTTGTCGGCCTGAGCGTAAAGCTCCCAGCGGCCGTGGCGCCAGCCACCGCGCAGGCCAAGCAGCGTGTAGCCGCCAGCACGGTAGCTGTTGGCGAAGTCCGCGTAGCGGGTGCCGATGGCGTCGAGCGTGGGGCCGAGGTAATACCCGCCGGCGGTGCGCCACATGAGTTCGGCGTGCAGCGCGTAGCGCGGCGCCGAGGGCAGGCGGTGGTCGCCGTAGTGCGGGTCGTGGCGGAACGAGAAATCGTTCCAGCTGGCGCTGACCAGTGGCTCCAGCCGGGTGCCGCCTGCGAGTAGCCAGCTGGCGCTGGCCTGCGCTTCGATGCCGGCGTGCACGGTGCGCGGCAGGTTCGCGGTGAGGCTGGTACCGGGCGCGTTCGGGTTGTCGATCGAAAACACTTCATTGCGCAGGCGTTCGAGGTAGCCGGAAACGCTCCAGTGCCAGCGCGGTGCCGCACCATGTTCGTCGCTGGCGCCGCGCACGCCCAGTTCGTAGCTCTCTCCGCGCGTGGGTTTGAGGGTGGCGCTGGGGCCGAGATCCATGCGTGCGTTGTCGAGGTCGAACGTGTTGGGCGACTGGTACAGGCTGCCGACGCTGGCGTAAATCTGGCTGGCGGGGGTGAGCTGGTGGATCACGCCCACGCGCGGATTGATGGCGCTGAACCGGTTGGTCTGGTTGCGTGGCGTGCGGTTGCCGGCATCAAAGCCGTCGATCTGGCGATCGGTCAGGCGCGTGGTGGTGCCTTGCGCGCCGTACACCAGGGTCCAGCCCGGCGTGAATTGCCAGCGATCCAGCGCGAACAGGTTGGCGTGGGTGGTGCGCTTGTTCACCAGCGCCTGCAGCTCGCCGCGGGTGCCGACCTCGTTCGCGTAATTGCCCCCGCGGTTGGTCGTCTGTGCAAAGTTCACGCCCGCCACGATGTCGTGGTTGCCGGTGCCCAGGTGGTAGCGCAGCATGCTGCCGCTGGTACGCTGGGTGGTGTTGATGAGCAGGCTGAAGACATTGATGAGGGGGGCATCCGGCGCCGGGCCGCTCGGCACGTAGACATCGACGATCGGGTGGTACAACCGCTGTGCCTCGCTTGATACGCCGAACTCGAGCGAACTGTCGTCGTTCACGTTCCAGATGCCCTTGAGGGCGAGGCGTGCGGTGGTCACGTTCAACTGGTGGTTGCCCCGCGCATACGCCGGGTCGGCCTGCCACGGATCGGCGTGGAACTCGTCCCGGGTGAGCGCGCCCGGCAATTGCTGGCGGTTGTTGATGTACGTGGCGTAGGCGCGCAGCTCGAGGCTCTCCGTGGCCTGCCAGCCGCCGTTGGCATACAGGCTGTCGCGGTTCTGCTGGCTGTGCCGGCGGTAGCCGTCGTAATGCTTGGTGTCCACCGTGAACATGCCGTCGTAGTCGCCTGCGACGCCGCCGGTGCCCAGCGTGGCCTCGCCGTTGCCGTGGCTGCCACCGGTGACCGACAGCGTGCGCGGATCGCTGTTGAGCGCGGTGCGTGAGATGACGTCGATCGCACCGCCCAGCGTGCTGGCGCCGTAGGAAAGGGCATTGGCGCCGTTGGCGACGATGATGTTGCTTGCCATTCGCGGGTCGAGCATGCGGTTGTGGTTGTTTCCGTCGGCGGCGGATACCGGCAGGCCGTCCTGGAACAGCGCGACGCCGGCATTGTCGTACGCCAGCGAGTTGAGGTTGGAGCCGCGAATGGACAGCGTGAGGTTGTCGCCACCGGTATTGCTGTTGGCCATCACGCCGGGCACGTAGCGCAGCGCATCGGCGAGATTGTTGATGGCACGCCCCTGGAGGCTGGCGCCACTGGAGGCGTACACGCTGCCAGGTACCTTGCGCGCGTTGGCGTTGGCGTCGTCGCCACCGGTGCTGATCACGTAGACCGGGCCCAGCGTGATCGCCGAGTTCGCGTTGGCGTGGTCATCCGCGCCCTGCGACGCGGGATTGTCCGCAGCGGTGGCGGCGCCGAAGGCGCCACTGGGCAGCCCGGCAAGCGCCATGGCCACGGCCATGGCAAGCAACGACGCTCGCGGCGTCGCGTGCAAAAAAGTCGACATGGAAAACTCCGAAAACAGGTTGGCGTGCGCAACGGACGTCGCGCGCGGTGTATCCGTACTTTCAGAGCGGGGCGGGTGGTCCGCGGGCACCAAGGCCGTGGCGGGGACCAGCGACATAATCAAGGTGTTGGGCGGTGCGGACCGGGCCATGGACCGGTGCAATCGCCAGCAGCGCCACAAACAGCGCCAAAGTCAGCATGCTGGCCAGCAGTGGACAGTAGCCGCAGGTGCCGTTGTCCGGATGCGTGCTGCCATGGTCGGGATGCCCCGCATGGCCCGCATGGGCAGTGGGGGAGGGCTGATCGGGCCTCGCCATCATCGCGTGTCCGGCCATCGCCATCGCGTGCGGCATGCCGTAGTTGCCGGCACTGAGCACGCCAAGCAATCGACCGGTGGTCGGCATCACCAGCAACAGCAACATGGCCGCAAACGCAAGCCCCGCCAGCAAGCGGCGCTGCGGGTGCTGGTGGTGGGCGAAGAAGCGTTTCAGCGGCCGGTGAAGCATGGACTCAGGCGCGACTGGTGGGCATGACCGCGCTGGGCACCACAACCCCGATCGCACCAGCAGCGGATCGTGTCGCGATGGGAGAAGATGCGTACATGCTCACTCCAAGGATCATCGCTCAAAGGTTAGCAGTGCGGCCGTGAAGAAACAGGTGGCGTGATGTCGCGGCATGCATGGGATGCGCGCGGCACCAAAAGGTGCCGGCGCCGAACCTCACTCCTCGCCGGGGCGCTCGCGCACCGGGTGCTTGCCGAGCTTGCGCTGCAGCGTGCGGCGGTGCATGCCGAGCCGGCGCGCGGTCTCGGAAATGTTGCCGTCGCATTCGGTGAGCACGCGCTGGATGTGCTCCCACTCGAGCCGGCGCAGGGCCAGCGGCTGTTCGGGGGCGTCCGGCGGCTCGTTGTCTTCGGGCGCGGCGGCATCGCCGTCGAGCAGGGCGCGCACCACCGCGTCGGCGTCCACCGGCTTGGCGAGGTAGTCGTGCGCACCTCGCTTGATCGCCTCCACCGCGGTGGCGATCGAGGCATAGCCGGTCAGCAGCAGCACGCGCAGGTCCGGCACCAGGGTATGCAGCTCGGGGATCAGTCGCAGGCCGTTCTCCTCACCGAGTTTCAGGTCCAGCACGCAGTAGCGCGGGCGATGGCGGCGGGTCAGCGCGCGTGCCTCGTCGAAATTGCTGGCGGTGATGACCTCGAAGCCGCGCGAGCCGAGCGCGCGGGCCAGCACGCGCAGGAACGTGGCGTCGTCGTCGACCAGCAGCAAGGGGCGCACCGGATCGGCAAGGGGCGACTCGGTCATGGTTCGGTTTCCTTCACTCGGGCAGGCGTCCATTCTTGCCGGAAGCGGCGCCGGTTGCACGCCTGGCGCGTCAGCGCCCGGTATCGACCGGTTCGGCGATCACCGCCAGCGGCAGCCGCAGGCACATCTCGGCGCCCTGTTCGACGTTGCGCGCCACCAGTTCGCCGCTCAGGCGCTCGGCCGTGGCCTCGGCCAGTGCCAGGCCGATGCCGAGCCCGCTCTGCTTGCGCGAATAGCCGAGCCGGGTCAGTTCGTCGGCGGTGTCGAAACCCGGGCCGCGGTCGGACACGCTCAGCTCCAGCCAGCGGTCGTCGCGGGTGATGCGCAGCGACACTGCATTGGAGCCGTTGGCCGCCGAGGCGTCGGCGGCATTGTTGAGCAGGTTGATCAGCGCATGGCGCAGCCCGGCCGGCGTGCGCAGCACCAGCGCCGCCAGCGTCTCGTCGAGGCTCAGGGCAAGCTCCGCTTCGGGCCGCAACAGCTGGAAGCGCTCCAGGCAACCGTGGATGAACTTGTCCACGCGGATGCGCTCGGGGTCCTGCGACAGCTGCGCCTTGCCGAAGGCGATCATCTCGCGCAGGATCGTGCGGCAGCGATCCACCTGGTCCTCCAGCAGCGCCAGATCCTCGTCCAGCAGCGGGTTGCCGGCGTGTTCGCGGCGCAGCTCCGGCAGCAGCGTGCGCATGGTCGACAGCGGCGTGTTCAGCTCATGCGCGGCCCCGGCCGCCTGGGTGGCGATGGCCAGGATGCCCTCGCCGCGCAACGCGCGTTCGCGCACGCGCTGCACCTCTTTCTGCTGCTCGCGCAGTACCCGCGCCAGGCGGCTGATGAAGAAGCTGAGCAGCAGCGCCATGATGACGAAGTTCACGCCCATCCCCGCCACGTGCAGCGAGAACCGCCCGGGCGCGCTGCCATGCGGGGGCAACGGCAACGGAACATGCGCGTAGAGCAGGATCACGTAGGCCACGCCGGCCAGCGCCGACACCGCCAGCACCGAGCGCCCGGGCAACGCCGCCGCGGTGAGCGCGATCGGCACCAGCAGCAGGGTGATGAACGGGTTGCTGGCGCCGCCGGTGAAATACAGCAGGTAACCCAGCACCAGCGTGTCGAACGCGATGTGACAGACCGCTTCCCACTCGCGCAGCGGCCACGGTTGCGCCAGCCGCCAGGCGGCAAACACGGCGAACACCGCCAGCACGCCGATGCCCAGCAGCAGCGGCAGCAGCGGGATCTGCAGATCCATCCACCATGCGCACACCAGCACCGCGGTGCTCTGGCCGGCGATCGCGCACAGCCGCAGCCACGCCAGCGCGCGGGTCAGTGCGTGGGGTCCTACCTGTCGGATGACGATCTGCTGTGGCATGGCAGGCAATGTGTTGCGCGGTGTCGCGACCCGCCGGGTCGGCGGGTCGCCTGATCGCCGCCGGGCTTACTGCTCCGAACCGATCGTCGGCAGCGGCGCCGGGTTGTTGTGCGCGTGATGCTGTGCCGACAGCTTGCGCATCAGCGGCAGCACGGCCAGCGCGATCACGGTGCAGGCGATGCCGGCCCAGCCCAGCTTGCTGAACAGGCTGGTGTAGATCGGCATGGTCTGCAGCGGGTCGGTGATGTTCTCCGGAATGCTGGCGAAGTTGGCCACGATACCGCCCAGGTACTGCGACACGCCCGAGGCGACGAAGTACGCGCCCATCATGAAGCCGCCCATGCGCTCGGGCACGTAGCGCGCGATCATCGCCAGGCCCAGGCCGCTGACCAGCAGCTCGCCCAGCGACGAGGCGCCGTAGCCCCACACCATCACCCACGAGCTGGTCTTGCCATCCACCGCGAAGTGCGCGGCCCAACTGTAGATGAAGAAGCCCAGCGCCACCGCGGCGAAGCCGAGCGCGAACTTGGTGGCGATGGAGATGTCCTTGCCGCTGCGCCCGGCGGCGTTGTAGAGCAGCGCCAGGATCGGGCTCAGGATGAAGATCCAGATCGGGTTGAACGACTGGAACTGCGCCGGCGCCCAGTTCCACAGGTGGACGCCGAACACGTCGAAGCTCGGGTTCACGTTGCGCAGCGCGAACAGGTTCAGCGAGGTCGACATCTGCTGGTAGAAGATGAAGAAGAACACCGTCTGCACGGTGAGCACCAGCGCGGCGATCAGGCCGGCGCGCTCGGAGCGCTCGCTGGTGCCGATCAGCCAGGCGAAGATGCCCAGCACCACCGCGGCGGCCACATAGACGAAGATGCGCGCCACTTCTTCATGGGCCAGCACGTAGGCCGAGGCGAACACGGTCAGCACGCCGACGCCCAGCACGGCCAGCAGCTTGCCCACGTGCATCGGCTGTTCGTCCGGCGCCGAACCGACGTGGTTCAGCGTGTGGCGCATCACCAGGTAGTTGGCCAGGCCCACCAGCAGGCCGAACGAGCACACCGCAAACGCGGCATGCCAGCCCAGCTCGTTGCCGTAGTGCAGGTTCACGTAATCCTTGATCCACGGCGTGAGCAGCATCGAGAACGTCGAGCCGATGTTCACCGCCATGTAGTAGATGGTGAACGCGCTGTCGATCTTGGAGTCGTCGCCCTCGTAGATCTTGCGCACCAGGTTGCCGGCGTTCGGCTTGAACAGGCCGTTGCCGACCACGATCACGCCCAGCGAGCAATACAGGAACCAGACGCTTTCGGTCGGTACGGCCATCAGCCCGTAGCCGACCGCCAGGATGGTCGCGCCCAGCAGCATGGTGCGCCGCGTGCCGAGGATCTTGTCGCCCACCCAGCCGCCGATCGCCGGTGCCACGTAGATCAGCGCCGCCGCGGCGCTCCACACCAGGTTGGCCTGCTCATCGGGGAAGCCCAGGCGCTGGACCATGTAGTAGACGATGAGCGCCTGCATACCGTAGTAGCCGAAGCGCTCCCACATTTCGATCAGGAAGACGGTGCTGAAGGACTTCGTCTGCGAGACGGCTGGGTTCTGGGTGGCCATGTTTTCCCCGGGCATTGGTTCAAATCCTGGTGGCGTGCGCGCACGCACCGGTGCCGCTGGACCCTGAACGGATCACAACCGGGCAAGGGTAGCGCATCCCCCCAAAGGTCATAGCTGCACCGCCGCATGACAATTCGTGCGCTGCGTGCTTGCGCTGTGTGCGCCCGATGGGGCGGAGGAACGGCTGTGGCATCATGGCGTGCCCGCGTTCCGCGGCGCGACAGGAGCCCGTTCGCCATGCCCCAGGCAAGCTTTCCCCGGACCGCGCGCGTCCGCGTTTCCTCCCGCACCGGCGCCGCGTCGCCGGTGTCGGCCTGAAGCGGAGGCGCAGCATGCCGGCCGAGGGTTTTCGGGGTCCGCGCCAGGTCTGGAACGCGTTTCGCTGGTCGATGAAGGGGCTGCGCGCCGCCTGGCGCCACGAGGCGTCGTTTCGGCTGGAGGCGATGCTGGCGGTGGTGCTGATTCCGCTCGGCCTGTGGCTGGGCGAGGGTGGCGTGGAAAAGCTCCTGCTTGTCCTCGCGCCGCTGCTGGTGCTGTCGGCGGAGCTGCTCAATTCGGCGATCGAGGCAGTGGTGGACAAGGTCAGCCCCGATTTCAACGAGCTGGCCGGCCGCGCCAAGGACATGGGTTCGGCGGCCGTGTTCGTGCTGCTGGTGCTGGTGGCGTTGAGCTGGGGCCTGATCCTGCTGCCGCGCTGGTTTTAGCTCCCGGTCGTGCTCATTGCGCCGGGACAGGCCGGATGCTGCAATGCAGATCCGTCCGCTCAGGAGCGATGCCATGAAAATCTTGCGTACCTTGATGATTCTGCTGCTGGTCGGCTTGATGTCCGGCTGCGGCTACAACGCCATGCAGCGTCAGGACGAGGCGGTCAAGGCAGCCTGGTCCGAAGTGCTGAACCAGTACCAGCGCCGCGCCGACCTGGTGCCGAACCTGGTCAACACGGTCAAGGGCTATGCCCAGCACGAGGAGAAGGTCTTCGTGGAGGTGACCAACGCGCGCGCCAAGGTGGGCAGCCTGCAGGTCAACGCCGACACCATCAACGATCCGCAGAAGCTGCAGCAGTTCCAGGCCGCACAAGGCGAGCTGGGCAGCGCGTTGTCGCGGCTGATGGTGGTCAGCGAAAACTATCCGCAGCTGAAGGCCGACGGCCTGTTCCAGAACCTGCAGGCGCAGCTGGAAGGCACCGAGAACCGCGTCACCGTGGCGCGCAACCGCTACGTGCAGGCGGTGCAGCAGTACAACGCGATGATCCGCACCTTCCCCAACAACATGACCGCCAAGATGTTCGGCTACAAGGTCAAGCCGAACTTCAGCGTGGACAACGAGAAGGCCATCTCCACCGCGCCCAGGGTGGATTTCGGCACCAGTGCGCCAGCGCCCGCGACCTCGGTGCACTGAAGTGATCCGCCGCCTGCTGCCGCTGCTGCCGCTGCTGGCGTTGCTGCTGTGCCTGCCGGCGGCGCTGCAGGCGGCGGCGGTGCCGCAACTGGCGCGGCACGTCACCGATCTCACCGGCACGCTCAACGCGGCCCAGGTCGACCAGCTCGACGCGCAACTGGTGGCGCTGGAAAAGGCCAAGGGTGCGCAACTGGTGGTGCTGATGGTGGGCAGCACCGGCGAGCAGCCGATCGAGGAGTACTCGCTGGCGGTCGCCGAAGCCAACAAGATCGGCCGCAAGGGCACCGATGACGGCGTCCTGCTGCTCGTCGCCAAGAACGACCGGCGCGTGCGCATCGAGGTCGGTTATGGCCTGGAGGGCGCGATCCCCGACGCCGCCAACGCGCGCATCATCCGCGAGTACATCGCGCCGAAGTTCCGCACGGGCGACTATTTCGGCGGCATCCACGACGCCGTCGGCGCGCTGACCCAGCTGATCGACGGCGAGCCATTGCCGCCACCGGTGGAAGGGGCGCCGCGCGAGGATCGCGGCCTCGGGCTGCAAGGCATGTTGATGATCGCGTTGTTCGCCGCGATCTTCCTGCGCGGCGTGCTGGGCCGGGCGCATGCGCTGGTACGGGTGCCGCTGGGCGGCGCGCTGATTGGCGGCCTGTTGTGGCTGCTGGTTTCCGTCGGCGCCGGCGTGCTCGGCGCGGTGGTGGGCGGCATCGTGATGCTGCTGCCTTCCGGCGGCGGGCGCTCGATCGGCGGTGGCGGCTGGGGCGGTTTCGGTGGTTTCGGCGGCGGCGGATTTGGCGGCGGAGGTTTCGGCGGCGGCGGTTTCAGCGGAGGCGGCGGCAGCTTCGGCGGCGGCGGTGCCTCGGGGAGCTGGTGACATGACGCGCATGCAACGAGTGCTGGCAAACACGTTCGAGGGCTGGTTCCAGCTGCGGCGGCGTTTTCCCGCCAGCTTGCTGGACGAGATCACGGCTGCCATCGCCGCCGGCGAACGTGGCCACCACGGCGAAGTGCGCGTGGCCATCGAATCGCGACTCCACCCGCTGGCCGTACTGGGCGGACTTGACGCAGCCATCCGCGCGCGCCAGCTGTTCAGCCAGCTGCGCGTGTGGGACACCGAGCACAACAGCGGCGTGCTGCTGTACGTGCTGCTGGCCGAGCATCGCATCGAGATCGTTGTCGACCGCGGCATTGCCGCACGCGTGTCACCGGCGGCATGGGCCGGCATCTGCACCACCATGCGCAACCACTACGCAAACGGCGAATGGCGCGAAGGCAGCCTGGGCGGCATCGCCGCCACCCACGCCCTGCTGCTGCAGCACTTTCCCGCCCACGACAAGGCCAATCCCGACGAGCTGCCGGATCGGCCGGTGTTGCTGTGAACGCGCGCGGGCGTGTCCCGTGGCCAGACCGGCACTCGTAGGAGCCCGCTCGCGGGCGATGCTTTTGCAGATCCCTGGTCCGAGACAAGAGCATCGCCCGCGAGCGGGCTCCTGCGTGCGTGCGCCCGCGGCATCTTTCCGAATCCTTGCGTGACGCTACACTTGGCCTTTGCCCGATCGGCCCCTTCCGCATGTCGCAGCCTTTTGTCGCCCAATTCGATCCGGTCGCCTTCCATGTCGGTCCGGTGCAGGTGCACTGGTACGGCCTGATGTATCTGCTGGGCTTCCTCTTCGTCGCCGTGCTGGGCGAATACCGGCGCCGCCGCGGACGCCTGCCGGTGAGCCGCGACGCGCTGGGCGACTTGCTGTTCTACGGCATGCTGGGCGTCATCGTGGGCGGGCGCATCTGGTACATGCTGTTCTATTACGAGGGCGGTATCGGCTGGATCTGGCGCGAGCCGCTGGTGCTTTTCAAGGTGTGGGATGGCGGCATGAGCTTCCACGGCGGTCTGCTCGGCGTGCTCGCCGCAGGCTGGTGGTGGTCGCGGCGCAACGCGCTGCACTTCTTCGACACGGTGGATTTCGTGGCTCCGCTGGTGCCGCTCGGACTGGGCCTGGGACGGCTCGGCAACTTCATCAACGGCGAACTGTGGGGCAAACCCGCGCACCATGCATGGGCGATGATTTTCCCCGGCGCACAGGCCGAGGACATCGCCTGGGCCACGGCGCACCCGGCCTGGCTGCCGCAGCTGCAGCAGTTCGGCGGGCTGACCCGACATCCCTCGCAGCTCTACGAACTGTGCCTTGAAGGCGTGGTGATGTTCGTGGTGCTGTGGCTGGTGTCGCTGAAACCGCGTCCGCGTTATCTGGTGTCGGGTTTGTTCGCGCTGCTGTATGGCGTGTTCCGCTTCGCGGTGGAGTTCGTGCGCGTGCCCGATGCGCAACTGGGCTATCTGTTCGGCACCGACTGGGTGACGATGGGACAGATGCAGTCGCTGCCGCTGATCGCGGTCGGGCTGGTGCTGATCGCCATGTCCCGCCGCGCGCCCACGTTGGCGCTGGCCAATCCCTCGTAGGGCGGGTACCGCCCGCCGCTTCTTGACGCACATGCGGCGGGCATTGCCCGCTAGCTGTTCCCCGGCACGACAATGATGGGCATTGTCCTCCCCGCGGGCGGCGTCAGAAGTTGCGGTCGCCGCCCAGGATGTCGCCCAGGCCGCCGAGGATCGAGCCCTCGCCGCGACGTTGCCCGCCGCCCTGCGGCGCGGCTGCCAGCATGCGACCGGCCAGTCGCGAGAACGGCAGTGATTGCAGCCACACCGTGCCCGGGCCGGTCAGCGTGGCCAGGAACACGCCCTCGCCGCCGAACAGCATGCTCTTGATGCCGCCGACCGCTTTCACGTCCATGTCCACGGTGTCGTGGAAAGCCACCACGCAGCCGGTGTCCACGTCCAGCCGTTCGCCCGCGGCCAGCTCGCGTTTGATCATGGTGCCGCCGGCATGCACGAATACCCAGCCGTCGCCTTCGAGCTTCTGCATGATGAAGCCTTCGCCGCCGAACAGGCCGGTGAGGATCTTGCGCTGGAAGAAGATGCCCAGTTGCACGCCGCGCGCGCCGGCCAGGAACGCGTCCTTCTGGCAGATCAGCCGACCGCCGTGGTCGGAGAGTTTCATCGCCAGCACGGTGCCGGGGTAGGGCGCGGCGAAGGCGACCCTGGCCTTGCCCTGGCCGCGGTGGGTGAACACCGTGGTGAACAGGCTCTCGCCGGTGATCACGCGCTTGCCGGCGGAGAGCAGCTTGTCCATCAGGCCGCCGCCGCTCTGGCCGCCGCTGGAGCCGTCGCCGAACACGGTATCCATCTGCACGCCGGCCTCCTTGTACATCAGCGCGCCGGCCTCGGCGATCGCGCTTTCGCCCGGATCGAGTTCGATCTCGACGAACTGCATGTCCGTGCCCACGATCGTGTAGTCGATCTCGTCGGCGCGTCCGCTGCCCAGCGTCGCCGGCACCGGCGGCGGACCCATCGCCGCGCCCAGTTCGGCCACGCTGCGGATCGCCTTCCACTCGGTGAAACCTTCGCGCCAGCAATAGCCGTCCGGCTGGCGCCGGGCCTGAGCCATCGCGGCGGCGTCATCCAGCGGGCCGACGCGTTCGGTATTCTTGCCGTAGCTGAAAAACCACGCTGCCATGACCGTCTCCGTGCGGAAAAGCCAGAGTCTAGCCGTGGCCCCTGCAGGAGTGCACCTTGTGCGCGATGCTCTTGTGCCGTGCCTCGAAGAGCATCGCGCACAGGGTGCGCTCCTACCTATACTTGGCCGATGCATCCATACCTCGACCTGCTCCGCCACGTCCTCGACCACGGCACCCCCAAGGCCGACCGCACCGGCACCGGCACGCGCAGCGTGTTCGGCTGGCAGATGCGGTTCGACCTTGCGCAGGGTTTTCCGCTGGTCACCACCAAGAAGCTGCACATCAAGTCGATCGTGCACGAGCTGATCTGGTTCCTGCGCGGCGACACCAACATCGCCTACCTCAAGGAACACGGTGTGCGCATCTGGGACGAGTGGGCCGACGCCAACGGCGATCTCGGCCCGGTCTATGGTCAGCAATGGCGCGCGTGGCCGACGATCGACGGCGGCACGATCGACCAGATTTCCTGGGTGGTGGACGAAATCAGGCGCAACCCCGATTCGCGGCGGTTGATCGTCAGTGCCTGGAACGTCGGCGAGTTGCCGAAGATGGCGCTGATGCCGTGCCACACGCTGTTCCAGTTCTACGTGGCCCCTTCGTCGGGCCCGGGACAGGCTGCCAGGCTCAGCTGCCAGCTCTACCAGCGTTCGGGCGACATCTTTCTCGGCGTGCCGTTCAACATCGCGAGTTACGCGTTGCTCACGCACATGATTGCGCAGGTCTGCGGCCTGGCCGTGGGCGATTTCGTGCATACCCTGGGTGACGCCCATTTGTACGACAACCATGTCGAGCAGGCACGCTTGCAGCTGAGTCGCGAGCCGCTGCCGCTGCCGCGGCTGGTGCTCAATCCCGAGGTGCGCTCGGTGTTCGATTTCCGTTACGAGGACATCGCGATCGAAGGCTACCAATCGCACCCGGCGATCAAGGCCGCGGTGGCGGTCTGATTCCGTGCGCGGCGCGGCCTGCTAAGATTCCAGACATCCCGCGGCGCCCGAGTGGCCGCCTTTTCGATGATCACGATTGCAAGGATTTCCCATGGCCATCTCGCTCATTGCCGCACTCGATGAAAACTTCGCGATCGGCCGCAAGGGCCAACTGCCATGGCACCTGCCGGACGATCTGCGCTGGTTCAAGCAGCTGACCGTCGGCAAGAATGTGCTGATGGGCTACAACACCGCCGTCTCGATCGGCCGCGCGCTGCCGGACCGGGTCAACATGGTGCTCACCCGCCGCCATGAGGCGCCGTTTCCCGGCCAGATCACCGTGCGCTCGATCGAGGAGGCGCAGGCGCGTTGCAGCAACACCGGCCTGATGGTGATCGGCGGCGGCATGGTGTTCGCCGAGGCCTTGCCCAACGCGCGGCGGATGTACCTGACCTGGGTCAGCGCAGCCATCGACGGTGCCGACACGTTCTTCCCCGGCGTGCACTTCAGCGATTGGACTGAAGTCTCGCGCGTGCATCACAAGGCCGATGCCGAGCACGCCTACGACTTCGACATGGTCGAGTACCTGCGCAACGCGTGATGCCCGCAACGGTCATGCACGTGATGGCTGGCGTCCTGCTGGACGACAATGGTTGCGTGCTGCTGGCGCAGCGCCCGGCAGGCAAGCATCTGGCGGGATTCTGGGAGTTCCCCGGCGGCAAGCTCGAAGCCGGCGAGACACCGCTGGCGGCACTGGCGCGTGAACTGCTGGAAGAGCTGGGCATCCAAGTGCGCGACGCCGAGCCCTTGGTCTGCTTGCCGTGGCGATACGAGGATCGGGAGCTGCTGCTCGATGCCTGGCGCGTCTCGTCGTGGCGCGGGGAACCCCGTTCGCTCGAAGCACAGCCGTTGCAGTGGATGCTGCCGGCAAGCGTCGACCCGATGATCCTCGCTCCCGCGGACCGGGTGATTCTGGCGGAGCTGACGGCGCCGTTGTAGGAGCGCACAGGGTGCGCTCCTACAGTGCCAGTGCCAAGTACCGCTGGTGCAGTTCGGCCACGGGCTGATCCAGCGCGCTTTCGTCGCCGCTGTTGTCGATCACGTCGTCCGCGAGGGCGAGGCGCTCGGCGCGAGTGGCTTGCTGCTCGATCATGCGCCGTGCCAGGGCCTCGTCGACGCCGTCGCGGGCGATCAGGCGGGCCAGTTGCACGGACTCGGGGACATCGACCACCAGTACGCGGTCGACCCAGCGGTACTGCGCGATGTTCTCCGCCAGCAGCGGGATCGCCAGCAGGCAATACGGCGCGCTCCCGCTCTGCGCGCGTTCGCGCAACCAGGCACGCACGCGCGGGTGGATGATGGCTTCCAGCCTGCGCCGCGCGGCGGGATCGGCGAAGACGCGCCGGCGCATCGAGGGACGATCCAGCTCGCCGCGGTCGCCCAGCACGTCCGCCCCGAATGTGGCAACCACCTCGGCAAGGCCTTCGCTGCCGGGTGCGATCACCTCGCGGGCAGCCACGTCGGCGTCATGCACCGGCACGCCGAGCGCCTCGAAGCGCCGCGTCACCGCGCTCTTGCCGGCGGCCACGCCGCCGGTCAACGCCACCACGAGGCGCGGCCCGCCGCTCATCGCAGGCCGGTGAAGTGCATGTAGCCCTGCAGCAACTGGGGACCGGCCATGAACCACACCCAGCCGGCGGCGGCCAGGAACGGTCCGAACGGCATCGGGATCTCGCGCCCGTGCCTGCGCAACGCGATCAGGCTGCCGCCCACCAGGGCGCCGATCAGCGACGACAGCAGGATCACCGGCAGCAGGGCCACCGGCCCCATCCACGCGCCCAGCGCCGCCAGCAACTTGAAGTCGCCGTGGCCCATGCCTTCCTTGCCGGTGAGCAGCTTGAACGCCCAGTAGACGCTCCACAGGCTCAGGTAGCCGATCGCCGCACCGATGATCGCCGAAGGCGCGCTGGCGAACAGCGGGATCAGCGACAGCACCATGCCCAGCCACAGCAGCGGCAGGGTCAACTGGTCCGGCAGCAACTGCGTGCGGAAGTCGATGCCGGCCGCGGCGATCAGCACCCAAGTGAACACCAATCCTGCCAGCGCGGTCCAGGACGGTCCGAATTTCCAGACCACCAGCGCGCTCAGCACGCCGCTGAACAGTTCCACCAGCGGATACTGGATCGAGATCTTCGCCTTGCAATAGCGGCAGCGTCCGCGCAGCAGCAGCCAGCCGAACAGCGGAATGTTGTCGGCCGCCGACAACGGATGCTTGCAATGCGGGCAGTGCGAAGGCTCGCGCACGATACCCGGCGGCAGCGGCGCGTCATCCGCCGGCAACTCCAGCACCTCGCGCGCCTCCCGGCGCCAGCTTGCGGTCATGCGCTCGGGCAGGCGCAGGATCACCACGTTGAGGAAACTGCCCACCAGCAGGCCGAGCACGGCGGCGAGGGCGATCCAGACGGACAGCGGAAGTTCGGGCATGCGTGGACCTTTAAAGCCCCTCCCCCTCCGGGGGAGGGGTTGGGGAGAGGGTGCGGCCCCGAGCGAAGTCCAGAATCGCCTCAAGCACCGCTGCGGTTTCCTGCAACACCTGATTGTCCCAGAATCTCAGCACCACGAGGCCTTGCCGTTCCAGCGCGCGCCTACGAATCCTGTCGGTTTCTTCATCGTGTTGCGAACCATCGACCTCGACGACCAGCCTGAATCCTTCGCAGAAGAAGTCGGCGATATACGGCGGGATGGGGTGCTGACGGCGGAACTTGAGCCCGACGAGGCGTCTGGCGCGCAGGTGATACCAGAACTTGATTTCAGCAGCGGTGCTGGTGGTGCGCAGCGACTTGGCCGTGGTCAGCGTTCGGGAAGGAAGGGGCGGTTTGTGGTGCATGGCTTCGGGCGTACCCTCTCCCCAACCCCTCTCACCCGCAAGGGGACTCCCTTAGGGTCGCCGGTGGGAGAGGGGCTTTCCAAGGATCAGAACGTGCCAGCCAGCTTGAAGATCGGCAGGTACAGCGCGATCACGATGCCGCCGACCAGGGTGCCCAGCACCACCATGATGAGGGGTTCGAGCAGGGTGGAGAGGGTGTCCACCGCGTTGCTGACCTCTTCCTCGTAGAACTCGGCGACTTTGAACAGCATGCTGTCCAGCGAGCCGGACTCCTCGCCGATGCCGGTCATCTGTACCACCATGTTGGGGAACAGCCCGGTCTGTTTCATGGCCAGCTGCAACTGGTGGCCGACCGAGATGTCGTCGCGCATCTGTCGCACGGCGTCGCCGTAGACGATGCTGCCGGTGGCACCGGCCACGGCATCCAGGGCTTCCACCAGCGGCACGCCGGCGCGGAAGGTGACGCCCAGCGTGCGAGCGAAGCGGGCGATCGCGGAGTTGCGCACGATGTCGCCCATCACGGGCATTTTCAGCGCGAGGCGATCCAGGAAGTGGGCGAACTTCGGCGAGCGCTTCTTGCCGATGACGATGGCGGCGATGCTGCCGACGATGATGCCCACCACGATGTACCAGTAGCCCTGCATGAACTCCGAGGCGTCGACCAGGAACTGGGTCGGCGCGGGCAACTGCGCGCCCGCGTCCTGGAAGGTCTTGGCGAACACCGGCACCACGAACAGCAGCATGATCAGGATGACGATGAACACCACCGCCAGCACCATCATCGGGTAGAACAGCGCCTTCTTGATCTTCTTCTTGATCGCCTCGGTGCGTTCCTTGTAGGTGGCCACCGTGTCCAGCACGGTGTCCAGCACGCCCGAGGTTTCGCCGGCATGCACCAGGTTGCAGTACAGCTCGTCGAACTGCACCGGGTAGCGGCCCAGCGCCTCGTGCAGCGAGGCGCCGCCCTCGATGTTCTGCTTGACGTCGAGCAGCACGTTCTTGAAGCGGACGTTCTTCTGACCGTCGGCGATGATGTCGAAGGACTGCACCATCGGCACGCCGGAAGCCATCATGGTGGCGATCTGGCGGCTGAAGATCGCCACGTCGCCCGGCTTGATCGTGCTGCCGGAGGCGCCGAACAGCGGCTTGGCCCGTTCGCGCACGGTTTGCGGGTTCATGCCCTGGCGGCGCAACTCGGCCTTGACCAGCGAGGCGTTCTTGGCGGGCATGTCGCCCTTCATGCGCTTGCCGCGCTTGTCCAGCGCCACCCATTCGTAAGTGGTCAGTTGACTGACCTCGGCCCGCTGGGCGCCGAGCGCACGCGTCTTGTCTGCCCTTGCTTTTGCGGTTGCGGTAGCCGTGGCCATGCGCATCTTCCCCCGATGGTTCGATCTCGAAGCCGGCGCGCAGGCCGGCTGGCAAGTCATTTTCTACAGCTTAGGTCATTTTCGGCGCTGCAAACCGTGGCGCCTTGCGCAAGTTCCGCAGCGCTGCAGCCCCGCCGGGCGTCATTCCTTGGTCACCCGGTCGATCTCGGTGAGACTGGTCAGCCCCTGCTTCACCTTGAGCAGGGCCGAGGCGCGCAGGTCGTTGACCCCGGCGGCCTTGGCCACTTCGGCGATCTGCATGGCATTGCCGCCCTGCAGGATGATCTTCTGGATATCCTCCAGCATCGGCATCACCTGGTAGATGCCCACGCGGCCCTTGTAGCCCTCGTTGCAGCCCTCACAACCCACGGCCTGGTAGATGGTCAGGCCGGCGTCGATGTCGGCCTGGCTGAAGCCGGCATCCAGCAGCACCTTCGGCGGCAGCTCGATCGGCTTCTTGCATTCGTGCAGGCGCCGGGCCAGGCGCTGGGCGATGATCAGGGTCACCGACGAGGTGATGTTGTAGGGCGCGATGCCCATGTTCATCAGGCGCGCGATCGTCTGCGCCGCGTCGTTGGTGTGCAGGGTGGACAGCACCATGTGGCCGGTCTGCGCGGCCTTGATCGCGATCTCGGCGGTTTCCAGGTCACGGATTTCGCCGACCATGATCACGTCCGGGTCCTGGCGAAGGAACGAACGCAATGCGCTGGCGAAGGTCATGCCGCGCTTGGCGTTCTGCTGCACCTGGTTGATGCCCTCGACGCGGATTTCGACCGGGTCCTCCACCGTGGAGATGTTGCGCTCGGCGGTGTTGAGCATGTTCAGGCCGGTGTACAGCGACACCGTCTTGCCCGAGCCGGTGGGGCCGGTGACCAGCACCATGCCGTAAGGCTTGTGGATCGCATCGACGTAGAGCTTCTGCTGCTCCGGCTCGTAGCCCAGTTTCTCGATGCCGATCCTGGCCGCCGAACCGTCGAGGATACGCAGCACGATCTTCTCGCCGAACAGCGTCGGCAGCGAGCTGACGCGAAAGTCGATCGCGCGGGTCTTGGAGAGGTTGAGCTTGATGCGGCCGTCCTGCGGCACGCGCTTCTCGGCGATGTCCAGCTGCGCCATCACCTTCAGGCGCGAGGAGATCCGGTTGGCCATCTTCATCGGCGGGCTGGCCACGGCCTTCAACATGCCGTCCATGCGCAGGCGCACCCGGTACTGGGTTTCGAACGGTTCGAAATGGATGTCCGAGGCGCCGCGGCGAATCGCGTCGACCAGGATCTTGTTGACGAACTTCACCACCGGGGCGTCGTCCGTGGCATTGGCGTCGATGCCGGTGGATTCGGCCTCGTCGCTGCCCACCTCCAGATCCAGCTCGTCGAACTCGCCGGTATCCATGTCCGGCATGTTGTCGCGCATGGAGTTCAGCAGGTTCTCGATCGTCCGCTGCAGCGAACTGCGCTCGACCAGGATCGGCTCGACCAGGCAATTGGAATGGAACTTGATCTCGTCCAGCGCGTGCGACTGGGTCGGGTCGGCGATGCCCACGAACAGGCGCTTGCCGCGCCGGAACAGCGGCAGCGCCTGATGCTTGGTCATCAGCGCCTCGCTGATCAGGTCCAGCGGCATCGTGGTCGGGTTGAGGGAGGTCACGTCCATCATCGGCATGCCGAACTCGAGCGACAGCACCCGCGTCAGCTGCGCGTTCTCGACCAGGTTGTGATCCAGCAGCCACGCGCCCAGCGACACCTTGCGTTGCGTGCTGTCGACCATCGCCTTGCGAACGTCATCCTCGGGCAGCAGCCCTTCGGACACCAGGCGGCGCGCCATGCCGGTCAGGCCTGCGAGCGACGGTTGCGGTTGCGATGACATAACTTACGTGACCCTTTCCCCGTATGTGGTTGAATCTACCGCAGTCTGGCGTTCAGGTCATCCTTTGCCTGCAGCCGGAGTCCCGGTAGGGTGATGCGGCGCACAAGCTGGATAGTCCGATCGCCGCCGGGGCGCAAAGGCGGCTTTGGTCCAAGCGTAAGCACGGATCGCGCCAGGCTGTCGTGTGGGCATTTGCAGGTTGTCTCCCGGTTCCTTACAGTATGGTAAGGAAAAAGGAGCCAGCCATGTCGACGTCCACCATCACCAGCAAGGGCCAGATCACCATCCCTGCAGCCGTGCGAGAGGCGATGCAGGTGCGTACGGGCGATCGAATCGAGTTTGTGGAGATTGAGCCGGGTCGGTACGAATTTGTTGCCGCAACGCGGCCGATAAGGGCGCTCAAGGGCATGTTCGGCAAGCCACGAAAGAGCATGACAATCGAGCAGATGAACGCGGCGATCGCGGCGGCTGCGGCAGGCAAATGATCGGCCTCGATACCAACGTGCTGGTTCGCTACATCATGCAAGATGACGCTGCGCAGGCGAGCAAGGCTTCCGTCTTGCTCGAAAGCCTGACTGTCGATGCGCCGGGCTGGATAGCACTGATATCCATTGTCGAGCTGGGTTGGGTACTGGGCGCAGCCTATGGATTGCAGCGCGCCCAAGTGCTTGCGGCGATCGAATCCATACTGACGATCAAGGAGTTGCGGGTGGAGCGCGCCAGTCTGGCCTGGAAAGCGCTGCGTACCTGCCGTGCAACCAAGGCGGATTTGGCCGACTGCCTGATCGCCAGCTCCGCCGCCTCGGCTGGCTGCGAACGCACCATGACCTTTGACCGCGCTGCAGCCAGGTTCGTGGGCATGAGCTTGATTGCCTGACTTCGCACTCGTCGGCAGTCCTCGGCCAACCTTCACGCTATGATCCCCCTTTACCGGGGAGCCCGATCTTGAACCAGCTCAGCATCATCCTGCCTGCCAAGAACGAGGCGCCCGCGCTTGCGGCATTGCTGCCGCAACTGCGCGCGGCGCATCCGGCGGCCGAGATCATCGTGGTCGACGACGGCTCCACCGACGACACCCGCAACATCTGCGAAAACAACGGCGTGCAGTGCCTGTCTTCGCCGTACTCGATGGGCAATGGCGCGGCGATCAAGCGTGGCACCCGCGCCGCCACCGGCGACATCCTGGTGTTCATGGACGGCGACGGTCAGCATGATCCGGCCGATGTCGCGCGTTTGCTCGACCAGCTCGACCGCGGCTACGACATGGTGGTGGGCGCCCGCGACTGGAGCAGCCAGGCCGGTGTCGGTCGGGGCATCGCCAACACCGTGTACAACTGGCTCGCCACCAAGATGACCGGCCACCCCGTGCTCGACCTCACCTCCGGCTTCCGCGCCGTGCGCGCCGACAAGTTCCGCGAATTCCTGCACCTGCTGCCCAACGGCTTCAGCTACCCCACCACCAGCACCATGGCGTTCTTCCGCAGCGCCTACGCGGTCGCCTACGTCCCGATCACGGCTGCCCAGCGAGTCGGCAAGAGCCACATCCGGCCGCTCAAGGATGGCATCCGTTTCCTGCTGATCATCTTCAAGATCGCCACGCTGTATTCGCCGTTGAAGTTGTTCCTCCCCGCAAGTGCGGTTTTTTTCCTGCTGGGCTGCGCGAATTACGCGTGGACCTACAGCCATTACGGCCGGCTCACCAACGGCAGCATGTTGATGTGGAGCGCCTGCGTGATCGTGTTTTTGATCGGGCTCATATCCGAACAGATCACGGGGCTGATTTACCGACAAGATCAAAGCTGAGCGTGCGGCTGGCATTGTTCTACTGAGCAAGGGTTATACGTCAATGGCATCTGCAACAAAGCGCGCGTTGATCACAGGCGTCACTGGGCAAGACGGTGCGTATCTGGCCGAGTTTCTGCTCGATCGCGGGTACGAGGTTCATGGGATCAAGCGTCGTGCGTCCTCTTTCAATACAAAGCGCATCGATCACCTGTATCGCGACCCGCATGACCCCGGGGTGCGCTTTTTCCTGCACCACGGGGATGTCACGGACACCTCCAGCCTCATACGGATCATGCAGCAGGTGCAGCCGGACGAGGTCTACAATCTGGCCGCGCAAAGCCACGTAGCCGTCTCGTTCGAGCAGCCTGAATACACCGCCGACACGAATGCGCTTGGCACGCTACGGCTGCTCGAGGCCATTCGCATCCTCGGGATGCAGGGACGAACCCGGTTCTACCAGGCATCGACCTCGGAAATGTACGGGCTGGTCCAGGAGACCCCGCAACGGGAAACCACGCCATTTCACCCGCGATCCCCGTACGCCGTGGCGAAGCTCTACGCGTACTGGATCACGGTCAACTACCGTGTCGCGTACGGCATCCATGCGAGCAACGGCATCCTGTTCAACCACGAGTCTCCGGTTCGTGGCGAGAACTTCGTGACGCGCAAAGTCACTCGCGGTCTGGCGCGCATCAGGCTGGGTCTGCAGTCGTGCCTGTACCTGGGAAACCTGGATGCGAAGCGGGATTGGGGGCACGCGCGCGACTATGTCGTGGCGCAATGGATGATCCTGCAGCGCGACCAACCCGACGATTACGTGATCGCCTCAGGACATCAACGCAGCGTTCGCGAGTTCGTGATCGCGGTCGCGCGGGAAATGGGGATCGGACTCACATGGCGGGGTACCGGGCTGGACGAGCAGGGTATCGATGAAAAAGGGCGGGTTATCGTTGCCGTTGACCCGCGCTATTTCCGCCCCGCCGAGGTCGACACACTGCTGGGTGACGCCAGCAAGGCAAAGCGTGAGCTGGGCTGGGAGCCGAAGATCGGCTTCGATGAGCTTGTGCGCGAAATGGCCCAAGCCGACCTGCGTGACGCGGAGCGCGATGCGTTGATCCGACAGCACGGTTACCACGCCGACGACTTCAACGAGTAACCGCATGCAACTGGCGCGGAACATGGCGGTGGCGATGGCCAACTCGGTCGTCGTGGTGCTGATCAACCTGATCGCGCTGCCGTTCTATCTGCGATTCCTCGGCATGGAGGCGTATGGCCTCATCGGGTTTTACGCGACGCTGCAGACAGTATTTCAAGTGCTCGATCTCGGACTGGCGCCGACTGTCAGTCGCGAAATCGCGCACGGCGCGGAGACGGGGCAGCAGCGTCGTTCGGCTTCACTGCTGCGTACCCTGGGAATCGTGTACACGGGTATGGCGGTCATGATCGCGGTGATCGTCGCGTTTGTCTCGCCATGGATCAGTACACACTGGCTACAAGCGGAGGCGCTGCCGACGACAACCGTCACGCAAGCCGTGACGTTAATGGGGGTCAATCTCGCCTGTCGTTGGCCGATCAGCCTTTACCATGGTGGATTAATAGGTGCGCATCGGCTTGCGCGGTCGGCAGCAACGAGCATGGCCGTCAATATCTGTGCCGCGATCGTTACCATCGCGGTCCTTGCGTGGAGCGTCCGAAGCATCCAGGCATTCTTTGTCGTGCAGGCAATCTTTGGCTTATTGCAGGTGATCGTGCTGCGCGTGCTTGCTCGGCGGGCGGTGGGTGAATGCGATGCGCCGTATGATTTTGGCGACTTCAGACGAGTATGGAACTTCTCGGCGTGGATGGGCGGCGTAGCCATCGCCGGTTTGTTGGTCTCCCAGTTCGACAAGATTGTGTTGAGCCGGTTGGTTTCGCTCGAGTCATTTGCACACTACATGTTGGCTGCGTTGCTCGTAAGTGGCCTGCAGATCCTCACGATGCCGGCGTTCAACACGCTTTACCCGAAGTTTTCTGCGCTCATCGCGCGCGGCGATATGTTGGCGCTTGAATATCTCTACGACTCGGCAGCGAAGCTGTTCGCTACGGCTTTGTTTGCGCTCGCGTTCGGTGTGGTATTTCAGACGGGTCCGCTCGTAACGTTGTGGCTGGGCGATCCCCGCATTGCGGCAGAAATCGCCCCCGTTGCCGCGTGGCTGGCTGTCGGTTCGGCCCTCAATGGCGTTATGTACTTTCCGTACAGCCTCCAGCTCGCTTCAGGTCAACCCAAGCTGGCGTTCGCCATCGCACTCGGTCTGCTGGTCACCATAATCCCTACGGTTCTCTTGTTGGCCACGCGTTTTGGGATTCTTGGTGGAGCGCTAGGTTGGGCCGCGACCAACATGCTCTACGCGGTAGTAGGAACATGGCTTACTGGCCGAAGGGTCGCGGCTTTCGCGGGCGTGTCATGGCTGTTGCGCAACGTGTGCATTCCGGTACTTGCGACGCTCGTTCCGGCATTGCTTGGTGCATGGATATGCCGCATGCTCGCCGTCGGGCCATGGGCAGCCCTTGGGATTGGCGGCATAGCGGCGCTGGCAGGCATCGCAATGAGCGTCGCAGGCAGCTTCTCGCCAAGTGAATTCAAGCGTTTGGTGGCCATGGCATTCGGTCGCGCAGCGCCGGCAAACTAGTAAGTAGCGGGAGAGGGAATGCTGAGCAAGGCCATCGAATACTTGATAGACCACAAGGATCGCCAACGCATTGCGATCGCTCTGGCGAAAGGAGCCGCGTCGCGCGCAGCCCGGCGGGTCGATCTGCAGTACCCGGCGACGTGGGAATTCTCGGGTTTCAGCCAGAACGGCGAAGACGGCATCATTGATGTGCTGCGTACCCAGTTGAAACGAGCGAACCGCTATATCGTCGAGATCGGTGCTGCCGAGGGAACAGAAAACAACAGTAGCTGGCTGCTGACCACGGCAGGCTACGAAGGTCTGATGATCGAAGGCGACCCGCGACAGTCCGCGCGCGCGCGCCGCAATATTGGACGCTACAGCATCGGCAGCCAGTTCGTGTCCATGTTCGTCACGCTGGGGACGGTGGACGCGATCCTGGGCAAGGTTGCGTTCCGCGATCCCGACGTGTTCTCGCTCGATATCGACGGCAACGACTGGCACATAGCGAATGCATTGTTCGCACGCGACTTCCGCCCGAAGATCGTGTCGGTGGAGTACAACTCGGCGTATGGACCGGAGCGCAGTGTCGCTTCGAGGTACCGCGATGACTTCAGGCGCTCGACAGCGCATCCTTCGCAGTTGTACTACGGCGTGTCATTGACCGGCTGGAAGGCGTTCTTCGACAAACGTGGCTATCGCTTTGTCAGCATCGATTCCAACGGCGTCAACGCCTTTTTCGTGGACGCGCAGCAACTGGATGACGCGTTCATGGCGGGCTTGCAGTCGCGGCAGGGGTTCATCGAGAACCGTTACCAGCTGCGGGCCTATGGCCGTGACCATACCGGCCAGTTCGCATTGATGGCGAGCCAGCCGTTTGAGCAGGTGTGATGCATCCGCGGCTATCCATCTGTATCGCGACCCTGAATCGCGCCGCGTTCATCGGCGAAACGCTGGACACGATTGTCGCCCAGTTGCGCGATGACACCGAGTTGCTCGTTGTCGATGGTGCGTCGAGGGACAACACGGCCGAGGTCATGTCCCGATACGTAGCGGCCGACCTCCGCGTGCGTTACATCTGCCTACCGCTGAACTCGGGCGTTGACCGGGACTACGACATCGCCGTGTCGCATGCCCGCGGCGACTATTGCTGGTTGATGACGGACGACGACCTGCTGAAACCTGGCGCCGTTGACCGCGTGATGGCGGCGCTGGAGGGCGACGTCGAACTCGTGGTTGTCAACACGGAAGTACGTACCGTCGACTTTGGGGGCACGTTGCGACGTACGCTGGTTGCCACTGGCGCGAGTTCTGAGTACGCGCCGCAGGATGCCGATCGCCTGCTCGTCGACACGGCACACGCGCTGAGTTTCATCGGCTGCGTGGTCATCAGTCGACGCTTCTGGAACGCACGCGACCGTGTTGCCTATTACGGCTCGCTGTTCATCCACGTCGGAGTGATCTTCCAGTCGCAAACGCCGATCACGCATGTCATTGCGGAGCCGTTGATCACGATCCGCTACGGTAACGCAATGTGGACTCCGCGCGGCTTCGAGATCTGGATGTTTAAGTGGCCATCTCTGGTATGGTCCTTCGACAGCGTATCTGCACAGGCAAAGGCCCGGATATCTGCGCCTGAACCCTGGCGGCAACTGCGCAAGCTCTGGCTCTATCGCAGCATCGGTGGCTATGCGCGGGACGAGTACGACCGCTTCTTGGCCAAACACTCCATGCCCCGGAACAAGCGGCTGCTCTCCCGCGCCATCGCGGTGATACCTCCGGGTTTGGCCAATGCGCTGTCCAGCCTTTATTGCGGGATACTTGCACGCCACGCGCGCATGAACATCTATGACTTGGCGCGCAGTCCCCATGCATCCTTCGTTTCGCGTGCAGTGGCACGCTCGGTCGGTTTTTGATGAGCACGGCTTTCATTACTGGCATTACCGGGCAGGATGGCAGCTATCTGGCGGCAGACTTGCTGGATGGCGGGCATCGCGTCATCGGGCTGCTGCGCACAGGGCGGGCGCCGGGCGTGATGCTCGGCGGTGTCGAATATGCGGAGTGGGATTTCACTGATATCGGCGCACTCACGGCGTTGTTGCACAAATTTCGGCCGGGCGAGTTCTACAACCTTGCGGCGCTCTCGTCCGGTGCCGGCATGTACGACGACCCGGTAGCGATCGGCGAGCTCAACGGCATGGCGGTTGCGCGAATGTTGAGCGCCATTCTCGACGCCGACGCGTCCATCCGGTTCTGTCAGGCTTCGAGTAGCGAGATGTTCGGCGACCCCGTCTCGTCGCCACAGAATGAATCGACGCCCTTTCGGCCATGCAGCCCCTATGGTGCTGCAAAGCTCTTTGCGCATACGGTCGTAGGGGCGTATCGCATGCGGCACGGAGTGTTCGCGTGTTCGGCGATTCTCTACAACCACGAGAGTCCCCTGCGCGGACGGGCCTTCGTGACACGTAAAATCGTGGATGCTGTAGCTCGCATCCGCGCCGGCCTCGTGGACGAACTCAAGTTGGGCGACCTCGAGGCGCAGCGCGACTGGGGGTACGCGCCCGACTATGTCCGTGCACTGCGTTTGATGCTCGCTCACGGCGAGCCTGACGACTATGTGGTGGCCACCGGGCAGCTGCATTCCGTGCGGGAGTTCTGCGAGCTTGCGTTCGCGCATGCTGGCCTCGACTATCGCGACTGGGTAAGAGAGAACGAAGCTGACGTGCGTCCGGATCGCCGTGGCCAGGTCGTGGGCGACGCTACCAAGGCCAAGCAAATTCTGGGGTGGTGTCCATCGACGGATTTCGGCACGCTCGTGCGACTGATGGTCGACGCTTCGATCGCGTCGCTTGCTAACAAGGACTCGGTGTCATGACCCAACCGATTCACCGCTGCCGCGTGTGCGACAGCACTCGCCTTGAGCCGGTACTCGATCTCGGCGAGCAGATGTTGACCGGCGTGTTTCCGCACACGCGGGACGCGCAGGTAACCCGTGGGCCGTTGCAACTGGTCAAGTGCATGGCTGACGACGGTTGCGGCCTGCTGCAACTCGCGCATTCCTATGATCTTGGCGAGATGTACGGCGACAACTACGGATACCGCTCGGGCCTCAACGCGAGCATGGTGCGCCACCTGGGCGCAAAGGTGGCTCGTATCTGCGAACTCGTGTCGCTGCGTCCGGGCGATCTGGTGGTCGATGTGGGTTCCAACGATGGCACCACGCTCGGGGCGTACCCGGAGTCGATCGGCGCCGACCTGCTTGGTATCGACCCCACCGCCGCGAAGTTCCGGCAGTACTACAAGGCGCATGTCGACCTGTGCGCGGATTTTTTCACCGCCGCCAAGCTGCGCGAGGTTCGCCCCGGCAAACAGGTGCGGGTGCTGACCTCGTTCTCGATGTTCTACGACCTCGAATCGCCCATCGCCTTCATGCGCGATGTACATGGCGTGCTGGCCGACGATGGCATATGGGTGTTCGAGCAGAGTTACATGCCTGCGATGCTGGATGCGCTGTCCTACGACACGGTTTGCCACGAGCACCTGGAGTACTACGCGTTGAAGCAGGTGAAATGGATGGCCGATCGTGTCGGCTTCACCATCATCGACGTCGAATTCAACGACGTGAACGGCGGCAGCTTCTCGGTGACCGCGGCCAAATCGACTTCGGGCATGCCCCAAAGCCCCGAGGTGGCGCGCGTGCTCGCCGAGGAACGTGCCCGCGGGCTGGACACGCTTGCGCCGTTCGAGGACTTCGCCCGACGCACGTCACAGTCGCGTTCGGGCCTGCGCGCGTTTCTCGCAGAGGCCAGGGCGCAAGGGAAGACCGTCGCCGCGCTGGGCGCTTCCACCAAGGGCAACGTGCTGCTGCAGTATTGCGGCATCACGACCGACGACGTCGCCGAGGTGGGCGAAGTGAACCCCGACAAGTTCGGCACGTTGACGCCCGGAACCTTCCTGCCGATCCGCCCCGAGACCGACGTGCTCGCCCACGACCACGACTACCACCTGGTGCTGCCGTGGCATTTCCGGTCCCACTTTCTCGCCAATCCCCGCTACGCCGGACGCACCCTGGTGTTCCCGTTGCCGGAGCTGCAGGTCGTGCGTGCCGGGAGCGAGCCCGCCTGATGTTGCGGACGCAGCCCACGGAAAAGCCCGCGCCGCGCGCCCGCGCGATCGCCTTCTACCTTCCGCAGTTCCATCCGACTCCGGAAAACGACGAGTGGTGGGGCAGGGGGTTCACGGAATGGACGAACGTCGTGGCCGGCACACCGCGCTTCAAGGGGCACGGCCAGCCGCACCTGCCGGCTGACCTCGGCTTCTACGACCTGCGCGTCCCCGAAACGCGGCAGCAACAGGCGGACCTGGCCCGTGCGGCCGGTATCGAGGCGTTCTGCTATTACCACTATTGGTTCAAGGGAAAGCGCCTGTTGAACCGGCCGCTCGACGAGGTCCTCGGATCGGGTGCGCCGGACTTTCCGTTCTGCCTGTGCTGGGCGAACGAGAGCTGGTCGCGCGCATGGAGCGGGCGCGAGCATGACCTGCTCGTGCAGCAGACCTATGACGATGCGGACGACGCTGCACACATTGCGTGGCTGTGCGGCGTGTTTCAGGATTCGCGCTATCTGCGCGTCGACGGTCGCCCGCTCTTTCTGTTCTACATGCCCGAGAAGCTGCCGGATGCGACTCGCCTGCTAGCGCAGTGGCGCACCGAGTCACTCCGGCGGATCGGCATCGAGCCTTGTTTCTGTGCCGTACAAACAGGCTTCTCGACGCGCGACGCGGCGGGCCTGTGCGCGCTCGGTTTCGACGGCGTGGTGCAGTTCGAGCCGAACCGTAGCCATTTTCCCACGCCAAGGAATCCGGCCGGCCGGGCGGTCTCCTTTCTGCGGCATGCGCTTCCCGCGCGCTGGTACGACGCCTTGCGCAACAACGCGCGGCTTGGGCAACGCAACATCAATACCGTGGTCGACTACGCCTCCTATGTCGACCGGAGCATGGTCGGCAGCGCGCTCGACGACACGACTTACCCCGTTGTATTTCCGAGTTGGGACAATTCGGCACGCCGGACGTCCGCGACAATCATCGAGAATCACGACGCCGGTCAGTACAGGCGCTGGCTGGAGGACGCCGTCAACCGCGTGGGATCGCGCAGCGCCGAGCAGCGCCTCGTGTTCATCAATGCCTGGAACGAGTGGGCTGAAGGCTGCCATCTCGAACCGGATCGCCGGCACGGGCTTGCCTTCCTGGACGCGACGGCCGAGGCCTTGGGGAGCCGCTAGCCTTCGTCGCGTTGAGACGATGACATCTTTACTGCCCTCCCAAACGAGTCCGCGACGCCAGCTCAGGGGGCGTAGCTGATTCCGGTCATCGGACCTTGGGTATGCCGTAGCGCGCCAGCATGGCCACCTTGCGCAACTGCCAGCGAACCACGGAGAACCATGCTGTCGCAGATATGGCGCGCCCGCCCTGCACCTCGCTGCGTCGCGCGCGCAGCGTCGCCCATTCGCGAAATGGTTCGGTGAGCGCGGGCAGGTAAATTTCGCGCCACAAGGTCAGGTCACGGCGCAGGATCGACAGCACGAGACCTTCGATTGTCAGGGCCGCCAGATGGGCGAACAGCAGCGGCCACATGGTGAGGCCCGGGGTCAGGATCATCATGGTGCGGGTCTTGTTGCGTTCGCTCAGTCGACGCCGCCGGATCGAGGTGCGTAATCCCTCTTCGGCGCGGTTTCCACCAAACGTCGCACCCTGGCGGTGGCGGTAGCCGCTGGTGGTCAGCGCCGTGACGGGAAGTCCCCGCAACCTGGCGAGGCCGCACAGATACATGTCCTCTGCGATGGATTCGAACCATTCCGGCAACCCGCCCAGTTCGTTCCAGACGCAGCGAGGCAGGAACATGCAGGCGCCGATGACGTAGGCGACCTGGTGCCGCTTCGGGTCCAGGTTGGGGATCGGATTGCAGAATGGATCCAGCAGGCAGCCGCGATCGACCAGCTTGCCGCTTTCCCAGTCGTACTGGGGCAAGGTGAGGATGCCGGGGCGACCGGAAGCGCGCGCCGCACCGACCAGAGTCTCCAGCGCTCCCGGGTACAGCGCGGCGTCATTGTTGAGCAGCAGGATGTATTCGCCGCGGGCGTGGTTGGCCATGCGGTTGTTGCCCGCGCAGAAGCCGACATTCTCCCGGCTGGCCAGCAGCTCGACCTGCGGATAGCGCTCTCGCAACAGGGCTATCGAGCCGTCGGTCGATGCATCGTCGTGCACGATGATTTCGACGTCGCCGTCGATGCGCTGGGCGAGCACGGAAGCGATGCATTCGTCCAGGATCGCCGCCCCGTTGTAGTTTGCGATGCAGACCGAACAGACCGGGGCCGCCGGACGGTTCAGTGCCGGGTACGGTTGAACCAGTCCCATGTCTTTCGCAGGCCTTCTTCAAGTGAGGTCGCAGGCACCCAGCCGTAACGATCTCGCGCCATGGTGGAATCCATCACGATCTGCCGCGCATCCACGGGTCGATCCAGTTCATGGCTACGCAGCAGCGGTGTGCCGGTCACCTTTTCGATGGTGTGGAAGAGTTCGTTCAGGCTGACGCCGGTACCGCTGGAGGCGTTCAATACCTGCGCGCCAGCGGGCATCGGTGAAGAAAGTATCGCCGTGCACAGGGCAACGAAGTCGTCGATGTACAGGTAATCGCGCACGATCGAACCGTCACCCCAGACCGGAAGGGTTTCGCCGCGCATCAGCTTGCCGAAGCAGGCCGGCACGATGCCGAAGCCCGGCCGTTCGAGCTGACCGGGGCCGTAGATGTTGGAAGGCCGCAGCAGGATGGCCTGGCCCTCGTACTGATGGCACCACGCGGTGATGAGGCATTCGGCGGCCACCTTGGCGGCGCCGTGGTAGGAACGCGGCTGCACAGGCGAGGCTTCCGTCGATGGATCGGCCGAGCTTGCCGCGTACAAGCTGCCACCCGAGGACAGGTAAAGCAGTTTCACGCAGGGGTTTGCCTGCAGCGCCTGAAGCAGCGCGGCTAGCGGCAACAGGTTGCCCCGCACTTCGTCGAGAGGCCGCCCGCTCGAGGTGCCGGGTGTGGAGTTGGAAGCCAGGTAGACCACGGTGTGGCATCGATCCAGCAACTCGGCGAACGGCTGCGGGTCGGTCGCCGCGCCAACCACTGACTCAACGCCGGCCACGTCATGACCGAAGGGCCTGCGACTGACGGCGATGACCTTGTTGCCGCGGGAAGACAGCGCCCGGATCAGGTGTTGCCCGACGAACCCTCCGGCGCCTACCACCAACACTTGGTCATCCATCGACGGATCCCTCAAGCAATCTGCGGTAGATCGTGGTGTAGCGTCTGGCACAGTCGTCCCAGGTGCCGAACCTGTTCGCCGCCCGTTGCCTGGCGGCTTCACCGAAGCGCTGGTTGGTGGTGTCCTCTTCCAGTTGCTCCAGGGCCTGGCGATAGGCTTCGGCCGAGCTGCACAGAATGCCGGTTTTTCCCGATTCGACAAGGGCGGCGTGCGCAGGCATGTCGGACGCGATGATAGGCAGGCCGGCAGCCATCGCCTCGAGCATGACCTGCGGGCGACCTTCTGCGTGGCGACTCAGGGTGACGAGCCCGCATGCCTGCGGAAACCACTGGGATGCCAATTGATGGGGTGACGCGGCACCGTGGTAATGCACCCAGTCGGGGATGGCGATATTTTCCTGCATGGGGCCGAACAGATGCAGCTCACGGTCGCCGTTGGCGAAACACCCCCGCGACCACTCGAACAGCGGGCCCAGCTTGTCGGCGGTGAGACGCGTGACCACCAGCCAGCGCCGGGGCTGCGATCCGGCGGACTGCCGCTGGATGGCGTACCAGCGCTCCTCGATCCCGAACGACACCGGGATAACTTCCGCGATGTCGCCGAATGCCGCCTCAAGCGGCGCCTGCATCCACTCCGCATTCGGACAGAGGGCGACCCGGCGACGGCGCATGGCGCGACGCAAAAAATGGCGCACGAAAGGCAAACGGAGCAGCTTGAGGTCGTTGCCCAGCGCCGTGATTAGCGCCGGCTTGCCGTTGTCCGGAAGCGGCAGCGCGCACTGCAGCCAGTTCACGTGGTAGACATCGATGTCCGTATTCCGGCGATAGGCGGAAGCAAGCATGCGCAGCAGCTTCAAGGGCGCCAGCAGCGAGTTCAGACCGCCCTGGCGCATGAGGTGCGAAATGCCGCCCGCTGACATGAGTGCGGCGAGCCAGGCGCTTTCCGCTGGCGTCGTGGCCTGGGTTGCGGTTGCCGGAAGTTCGCCGGGCGGTGCCCAGACACTCAGATGCATGCCGTCCGACCGCGCCAGCGCGTCCACCATCCGCAGAACGAAGGCGCCACGCCAGTCGGCTGCATCGCGCGGATAGGAAGTGCTGAGCAGGAGTACGCGCATGCGATCCACAATGGTCCTGGGGTTCGGGCTTTCGATCACTGCAACCCGGGCAGGGTGCGCAATTGCATCAGCGTGGCGTCGAGTCGCCCTCCGTAATTCAGCGACTCCAGTTGCTTCAGTTCGTCGCGTGCCGCGCCGTTGCTGCCGGTGCCTGACAACATCCGGATCAGGGTGATCCGGTAAGCCGGTTCTTCCGGCGCCGCCTTGACGGCATCCCGGGTTAACTCCAGTCCGAGCGTGTGGTCGTCAAGCACGTTCCACGCATAGTCACCGTAGGAGGACAGGAGGCGGGCGCTGGGGGGCTGGTGCGACAGGGCGGCCACGTAGGCTTCGACCATGCGCCGCTTCGACAGGTTGCAACGCTGCTCGCGCGCGCACTGGGTAAGCGCTCCGAGCGAGCTTTCGTCCTGCACTCCGGGCTTGTGGGACCGCAGTTTCGCGATCAGGCTTTCCCACCAGGCGTCCTTGATCGGGATGCTCATGCGCGAGTTCATGAAGATCAGCGCTTGCTCCGGGAGGATGGAGGATTCGGGCAGCGCGGCAGCTCTTTCCAGCGGCGCATAGGCCAGTTGGGTGAATGGCGAGGTGGGATCGTAGTGCGAATAGATGATGTAGGTGCGGCCCAGTTCGTACTGGGCACGCGGCGACAGCGGCGCGCGGGACGCAAGGTCTTCGGCCAGCCGCAGGGGGTTGCCCCATGCATGGGCAGTGAGGGCGGTCAGGCCGGCCCAGCACAGCAGGGCTCCGGCCAGCAGTGCATATCGCGGCAGCGCCATGGTCGTTGCGGGAGGAACCGCCAGCAGGGGCACGATGGCCAGCAGCAGGCCGAAGCTGGCGAAGTAGTTGCGGTGCTCGTAGATCAGTTCCAGTGGCAGGATCGTGCCGGTGAGCAATTGGCAGCCGAGAAAAAGCCCGATGCCCAACGCTGCCAGCGGCAGGCGCTTGCGCAACCAGACCATCGTGGCGACCAGCAAGCCAAGTAACACGATGCTGGCCAACGTTGTCCAGGGCGCGAGCAGCCCGGTCGAGATGCGGAAGTCGTCGTGGTAGAACGAAAGCGCATCCGGCGTGGGCAGCAGCGTCCAGCGGATGTAATCGACCACGATGCGCGCCTCGCTGAGCAGGCGGGTGCGCAGCGAAAAATCCCGTGTCGCCCACACGGCGGGGTTGAAGATGCCGGGCGTCAGCCAGGCCAGCCCTACCAGCATCGGAATCAGCAACACCACCACGAACAGGCCGGCAAGGCGCAGGTCGCGACGGCCATTTGCCGCGCGGAAACGGAACACCAGCCACTCCACCAGCACGGCATAGAGCGGCAGCATCACCGCGGTTTCCTTGGCCAGCACGCCCACGCCCGTGCACGCCACAATGCTGGTCACGCAAAGCAGGAACCCTCGGATCTCCTGCGACAGCCTGGCCCGGGCCGCTGACAGGGCGAGGTACGAATCGGAATCTGCCAGCGGTCCGCCAAGCATGCGCTGGCGACCCGCGACGTATCCCAGCAGACCGAGCAGCACGAACAGGTTGGCCATGCTCTCCATGCGCTGTACCACGTACAGCACGCCGGTGAGGTTAATCGGCAGCAACATCCAGCCGGCTGTGATCAGCGCGGCGACTATGCCCGCGCGTCGCTCCGTGGCTGCCATCGCTCCCGCCGGGATGCTCCGCAGCAACGCGCGGGCCAGCAGGAACACCAGCAGGCCGTTGAACAGATGGATGACCAGGTTGGTCAGCTTCATCCAGTAGGGGTCGAGTCCGCTGACCAGGTAGTTGGCCGCAAAACTCAGCGACGCCAGCGGGCGCTTGAACTCGCTGGACGGCGAAGACAGCGCCGCGCCCACCAGTGACGAAAAACTGGCGTCGGGAGGCTGCACGCCATGGTTGTCGACGATGTTCGGGTAGTCATCGAACAGGAAGCCGCCGGAAAGGCCCGGGCAATAGATCGCGAAGGTCACGATCAGTGCGGCAAGCAGCAGCCACCAGCCGGAGCGGTTGTTCGATAGGATGGACGGGTGCCCGGGCGTTTGATTCATTCGGTGGCGTGGGACTGGTGTGCGGCGTCGTCGCGCAGTGTAGCGCGCAGGTGCGCCAGCTCCTTCGGCCAGTAATGTTGATGCCGCAACACCCAGGCATGGATGCGCGGCATGCCGAAGCCGGTCTCGTACGCCTGCTCCGGCTCGATCGCCATATGGTCGAGATGGGCCAGACCCTGCCGAGGGAATCCGCTGGCGCCCAGCAGGGCAGCCTGTTTCAGTGCGGCGGAAACACGCACCTGCTTGTCCAGCGCCTGGTTGAACTCCGCCAGCGCGGTGTTTGCGTCACCCTGCCTGAGCGCCAGATGGCCAAGCAGGTAGTGGAGATCCTGCTGGCGTCCCGGGTTGTCGGCGAGGTGGGGGTTGGCCAGCGCCGCCTGCAGCAGACTGCCGAGCGTGGCGTAGGTCAATTGCGGGCAGGAGGGGTGCGCCGCCTGATCCATCGCGCGCTCGAACCAGTTGACCAGCAGCGTGCCCGGGTCCCGGGTCGTGCGCAACGCGTGACGCGAGGCCTCCAGCGTTCGCGCGTCCACATGGCCAAGCAGGCATTGCGCGCCGAACAGGTTCAGTGCCAGTTGCACCTGGTCCGGTGCCTTGGCGAGGGGTTCGAGCAGGCGGTGGATGGCTTGCACGGGCTCGCCTGCGCTCATCTCCAATTGTGCCGCATTGGCCTGCGCACGTGGGGACTGCGGGTTCAGCCGCGCCCACAGCAATGCCTGGTCGTGGCTGTTGCCCCAGAGGCTGGCGCGGGCGTGTGTCATCAGTCCCAAGCCCGCCAGGATCACGGCAGCCAACCCCCACTTGGCGAACTGGATCCTGTGGTCGAAAGGAGCGGGGTTCGCTGGGCTGGTCCGGATGACTGCCTTCTCTTCGTCATTCTCGTGCAAAGTGGAATCGCCCTCGATTCGCCCTGCGGCCGGCGCAGCCCGCACGCTGCACAGCCAGAGTGCCAACGGCCAAAACATCAACAGCGCCGGCAGATAGTTGCGATGCTCGAAAAACAGCTCCAGCGCCACTGTGCTGGACTCAAGCGACTGGCCCACGAAATAGAACAGGATCGCCAACGCCGCGGCTGGCCAGCGCCGGCGCAACAGCCATGCGCCCGCGATGAGGGCGACGATGGCCAACAGGGCGGGCAGCGTGGTCGCTGGCGACCACAACGAGGTCGATGCCTGGACCTGATCGTTGAACAAGCCCGGCGTGAACGGTCGCGGCAGCCACAGCAGGTCGAAGTAATCCATCAACACGCGCGGTTCGCTCAGCAGGCGCTGGCCAAGCGTCCACGGGCGTACTGACGAAACGCCGCGGGTAAAGCCGATCCAGCCCTGATGCAGCAGATAGCCCGTAACGAGGGCAGTGGGCAACCAGCCGAACAACTCCATGCAGCGGCGATACGCGCGCTGCTGTTTGCTCGCAAATGCGGGTTGCGAACGCGGCGAAGTAGAACGCAGGAATACATGCTCCACCACCAGCGCCAGCGCGGGCAGCAGGATGCCATTAGCCTTGCTCAGAACGCCGAGCACGGTGCAACCGCCCAAGCCGAGGGCGATCCACAAGGTGCCGCGCCAGGTTTGGCCCCCCGCCAGGGCCGTTCGTCCATGCAGCCAGGCCAGCAGGCCGAGCAGAGTGAAGGTGGCCGGCAGCATCGCCTCGCGCTGCACGACGTACAGCGTTGTGGAGACGAACAGCGGATGCAGCACCCACATGCCGGCACCGATGACGGCGGCGAGGTCGCTGCGATGGCCGCCCGCACGCTTCATGGCCATGCGTCCGAGCCGACGTAGCAGTAGTGCCAGCAGCACGCCGTTGACCAGGTGCAGGACCAGGTTGGTGCGCTTGAACGGGTAGGGGTCGGCCGGCCAGTCGCGAGCATCCAGCAGAAAGCTCAGCAGGGTCAGCGGCCGCCCAGTCGGGTCTGCCTTGCCGGAGGTGATGTAGCGCCAGAACGTGGGCCAGGTGTCGACCGGACCGGTGGCACCCAGCGCGGGAAGGTTGCCGAAATCGTCGAACAGGAAGGAGCCGTGGAGGCCTGGATGGTAGACAAGGACCGCTACCAGCAGGAGCAGGCAGGAGAGCAGCCCGAGCGGCAGACGTGAGGGTCGTGCGGAGATGGCTGGTTCCTCCAGACAAGAGAAGGGCCGCTCGTGGCGGCCCTTCCGATCATCGCAGAAACGATGCTGTTACTGACGGCACGACGTCGGCAGGTACTTCGTGTCGACCGTGGTGTAGGTCGCGTTCTTGCAGCTCCACTCGATCGAGCCCGCGTGGGTGATGGCGGACAGGCCGAAGAACTTGCCGTTGATCGCCTTGTTCGCAGCATTGCCGAAGGTCACTTTGATGATGCCCGGGTTCGTGCCAGCATCGACGCTGGTCACGTACTTGCCCCGGATGTCGGTGGCAGCAGCAAGGCCCGCAGACTTATTGGTGCTGGGGAACGTGCCGGTGTTGGAGTAGAACTCCGAGATTGCGGTCTTGGAGCCGTCGGCCAAGGTCGAAGCTTCCGAAACCTGCGAGCGAACCAAGTAGTCTTGGTAGGCCGGGATGGCTATGGCGGCGAGGATCGCGATAATCGCGACCACGATCATCAGCTCGATCAGGGTAAAGCCTTTCTGCATGCTCTTCATGGTGGTTCCTCTGTGTTGGTTAGCTAACCGGTGATGCCCCCTGAGCCCCAGTCCTGGATCCCCCTAGGCAGGATCGGACCCCTTACTCAATGGTCAGGAACGACCAGGAAGCTCGCGGAAAAGTGAAGCAGGTTGCATGCCACTTGTACCGCTGGTGTATTCCCGCATATCGCGAGCTCTTGGATTGTGCCTTTCGTCACGAATGGCCGCAAGCGTTGGTACGACTGGAAGTTCGTTATTCCGTTTGTGGCAAAGTAGCCATCCTGGGTGTTGGCGTGCCGTGTCAGTTAGTGACGCGTTGCGTCAGTTTGTGAGGTAGAGGGGATGCTTCTTCCTTCGATCTACTTTCGGCAGGATGAGGGCAGGTACTTGCCGTCGACGGTACTGGGGGCGCAAGTCCACAGGATGCTGCCCCCCACGGTGGTAGGTGACAGCACGAGCACTGCGCTGCGAATAGCCGTGTTGGCTTTGGCACCTTGGAACGCCACAGTAATCGCGCCGTCAGTCACATCCACGCTGGACACGTAGCTGCCGTGTATATCGCTTTTTGGAGCCAGCCCGGCAGATTGGTTGTTCGGCGGATACTCGCCCTTGTTGGATACGTAATCCCACACGGCCGATTTCGCACCAGAAGCCAGACTCAGGCCTTCAGTGACTTGGGCACGGACCAGATAGTCCTGGTATGCCGGAATGGCTATGGCGGCAAGGATGGCGATGATCGCGACCACGATCATCAGTTCGATCAAGGTGAAACCGGCAGACTTGTGCTGGCGTTGCATGGGAGACCCCCTTGGGATGAGGGGGGGCAGGCACGATTTGTACCAATTTTTGCCAGCAGGACGTGCGCCAGTTCACCGTTCTTACGACGACGGCTGCCGAGAGCCTGCAGGGATACTGACGGCTAGTGGCTCGGATAGGCATTAACCGGGATCGGTCCGTCGTTGTTGCCACCACACTGCGATCGTATAGAGGGTTGTCAACGCCAGGAGGATCTCGAAGGGACGGAACGGAATCGAATAGCGCGGCTCGGCTTGCAGCATTGAGTAAACGAGCGTCACAAATGCAACAAGGGATAGTGTGGAGATCAGTGCGACTCGGCATGTCGTTGGTGGCCTCGACCCCAGTCGATTCCGCTGAGGCCAGCCGAACAGGAAGGCTGCGAGCGCAAGGAGCATCAAAAGCGTGTTTGCAGCGTGGCAGATGGCCGCCAGTGCAATCCACATTGGCTGGGTCTGAAACGGTGCATTCCTAGTTGGAAAGACGAAGATGTCACCTTGTCCGATCTCAATACTCCAACCCCACAACAACGCGGGCTTCTGGATCAGGTACCACCGGGCAAACTGCAACGGGTGCTGGGAAAAGCGCCTGAGCATGGCTTCTACGCCGTGCAGAGGTGAGCTCCGAAGTTGTGCATAGTCATCGTCCACATGCTGGAATACGGCCTTGGCCCTGGCCTTCGCTTCTTCGTCGCCGAGCACGGAATCGCGCCATGCAGACTGGAACTCCAGCCTGCTGCCTTGGGCGAGATTGAGAAGAGCACGGTCCGTTGAGGAAGTGCCTGTAACCGGTGCCACAACGATGGCGTTTCGCAGTGCCCACGCGGATGGCAGAACGCATGCCCCTAGTGCCAACGCAATGCATAGCTTTCGGGGGCTCAACCCGCGCCACGCAAGGAGAGCTGCCAGCAGCATGCCAAAGGGCAGTAGTACCGCGTTGGTCAAAGCGGCTGCCCCGAAGATCAATCCGGCCAACGCCGCTAGATGTGTGCTCCTTCGTTGGAATGCCACTGCGCCGCTGAGGATGCCGAGAACAACCAGAAATCCAAAAACCGTCTCACTGAGCAGGTAGCCATTGATCGTGATGCTGTGTGGCCAAAGCGCCATCATCACGCCCGCAGCAGCAGCCCACGGAAGTGGTAGCCAGTGCCGCCCCAACTGGGTAGCGAAAGCCACAGTGAGTGCGCCAAGCAACGCTTGACTCAATAGAACCGCAGCGTACCAAGCATCCCCGGCGCCCAGAGCTTTCATCCACAGCGCGAGAAACGCCGGATAGCCCGGGTCACGGTAATTGTCTGGATGGATGACGGTGGCGCCAGGAAGGTCTTTCGAAAAGATACCGTGGTTGCTCAGGTTCAGCGCGTATGCGTAGTACTGTGTCGCGTCACCGCGCACCGGCTCCAGGACCAACGCGTGGCTGACGTAATACCAGCGAAGCCCGAATGCAAACAGGAAGATGGCGAGAAGAACCAACCATTCGTGCCAGCGTCTGATCTCTCCGTCGTCACTTGTGGTCATGTGGGAAATATTGGCTTCAGGGCTACGGCGGAACGCGTAGTATGCACGGTGACGCGTAGTACGGGCTGTCGCGCCGAGATCCGACAGAAGTCATCTGGCTGATCGATACGTCCAAGCGTTATGCAACACGAACGTTGTCGGCGTGACCAGCGCAATTACCAGCGCGATCCCTAAACGGTAATCCAGACCTGCAATTTCGGCGGCCGCAGCGATGGCTGTAGTAGCGAGGCAACCGAATACGGCGACGCAAACGTAGCGGCGCAGCGTGCGACGATCCATGCGGCTAGCGAAGCTCCACATCGTATTCATCGCGTATGAGAACGCCGTAGCGGTGACAAATGCGATGGGGTTGGCGATGTACGGAAGCGTGTGCAGCCGAGCGATCAGGGTCACCGCGACCAGCACGTGGATGCCGGTGGCGATCAACCCGGTGACGCCGAAACGCAGCAGCCGCCCTAGCCACGGGAGTCGACGCCATACCTCACTTTGCACGCGCAATGCCCATCAGTGAAACGCCTGCAGGAAGATTGAAGCGGGTCAGCATGCGTCGCTCAAAGGAAAAGATGGCGCAGAGTATCGAATTCACGGGTTGGGCGGGAACGCCGGTTCCGGACGATCTTTCCCGTGAGGCGATTCGATCCTTCAGTCGGACCAGTGCCGCCAGAGGCAGCAGCAGCATGTTGAAGTAGGTGATCCGGTCAATGGACAGACCGCTGTCGGTGAAGACCCGGCGCAAGGCGCGGGCGGTGTAACGCCGTTTGTGATGCAGGAAAACATCGTGCGCGCTCCACAGCCATTGATATGCCGGCACGGTGATCAATACGCGCCCGCCGGGCGCTAGGTGGTTCCGCAGCACGGCAAGGGTCTCTACGTCTTCGTCGATGTGCTCCAGCACGTCGAACAGGCAGATGAGGTCGAATTGCTCGCCCGGGAAAGGGATGGCGTGCGGGCAACTGCCGGCGCGCAAGGTGAACTGGCTTGTGGCCTTTTCCGCCGCGAGTTTTCTGGCGTTGTCATCCATCTCGACAGCACTCACGCTGCCGTGGCGGGACAGCATGAGCAGATTGCCGCCGGTGCCGGAACCCACTTCGAGGATGCGTGCGGAGCGCGGCAGCGCCAGGGTCTCGATGATGCGGTCGATGATCCTGCGCCGTCCTCGGAACCACCAGTGCGTGGACTCCGTCGCGGCCATCTCCGCATAGGCTTCAGGGTTCATGGTGGACGCCGTGTACCTGCCGTACCACGTACACCGGCCGTTGTTTCGATTCGGTGTAGATGCGTCCGATGTACTCGCCCAGGATGCCGACGCTGAGCAGTTGCAGGCTGCCGAAGAACAGGATGGCGACCAGCAGGGATGCGTAGCCGGGTACATCCACGCCGTAAAGCAGCGTCCGGGTGACGATGAAAACAAGGTAGATAAAAGTCAGCAACGCGCTGCATGCGCCGATATAGGTCCAGATGCGCAACGGTGCGGTGCTGAAACTGGTGAATCCTTCCAACGCGAAGTTCCATAACTTCCAACCGGTGAACTTGCTGGTGCCCGTGGCTCGCGGCTGGCGCGTGTAGTCGATCACCTCCGTGCGAAAGCCGATCCACGCGAACATGCCCTTCATGAAGCGCTGGCGTTCGGGCAGGCGCTTCAATGCGTCGACCGATGCGCGATTCATCAGGCGAAAATCACCCACGTTGGCGGGTATTTCCAAGTGCGAGACGTGATTGTGGATCTTGTAAAACAGGTTGGCGGTGCCGCGCTTGACGAGTGAGTCCCCGGTGCGGTCGACGCGTCGCGCCAGCACCACGTCGGCGCCGAGGCGCCACTTCTCGATCATTCGGGCGATCAGTTCGGGTGGGTCCTGCAGGTCGGCGTCCATCGGAATCACCGCGTCGCCGGTAGCGGCGTCCAGGCCGGCGGTCAGGGCTGCCTCCTTGCCGAAGTTTCGCGACAGTTCGATGACCTTGATGCGAGGGTCAATGCGCGCTGCGGTCAGCAGTCGAGTGAGCGTGTCGTCCTTGCTGCCGTCCTCGACGCAGATGATCTCGAATGTCGTCGCCTCGATGTCGGCAAGCGTCGCGGTGATGGCCTCGAGGAATACCTCGACACCCTTGCCTTCGTTGTAGAACGGCACGACCAGCGATACGACGGAGCTTGCTTGCATATCCGACACCCGACCCTGCGGCGCCGGGCAGGAACCCACGGCGTCGCCAGATGGTAGCGTACTGGCCCCCAAGGAGCGCTCAAGAGGAGCGATTTTTTAGCAGTCTGCCATCTCTGTGGTCGTTCCCCGGTTATCCCCCGACGCTGTCCGGGTTGGTGTGCACACAGCCCGGCTAGGGGAACGCACAGGTTTCTGCTCACGCGCAAAGCTTGTCCGTGACGTACCGGTTGAGGCTGATGCCTTGCTCCGCTGCCTGCATGGCGAGCGCCTTGTGGCGTTCGGGCGGGATGCGCACCTGGAACTTGCCCGAGTAGGACTTGGCGCTCATCGGCTCCGGCGGTGCTTCGCCATGGGCCTCCATGTCGCTGACGGTCTCACCGACCACGCGCACGATGCCCGCCAGTGCCTTCGCCTGGTTGCCGTGCAGCCATGACAGGCTCGGGAATTCGGCGCACAGGCCTACGTATTCGGCGTCTTCCGGGGACCAGATGACGCGGTAGGTGTAGTGACGAGCGTCCATCATTTGTCCTCCAGCTTCTTGATTGCTTGCAGCACTTGCCGTACCTGGTACAGCTTGGCCTTCCCGGCGTCACCTTTCTGGATGTTCACGCGGGGATCGCCATGCCAAGGCGTCTTGTATACGCGATGACTTGTGCCTTCCTGCCTCGCCTTTCCGAAATGGTGATCGCAGACCTTGCAGAGGTCGGTATAGGCCACGCTTTTCGGTGCCTGGCGCATCCGTTCCATCAGATCCGTGATCTTGTCCATGTGAAAACGTAGTATCAATAATGATACTGTTCAAGTAGGCCGCCGCGCATGGTTGTTGCCACGGTCATTCCGGACACGCTCGAGGGAATGCTGTCGCCGCGTTGACTTCGCTCCCCGGTGCGCCGGACTTGCCTGTTGCGAGGCAGCGCCTTACCGTGGCTGTTTCGCCGCACAACTCAAGGACCCTCCATGAAACCGTTGATTGCCGCGCTGTTGCTTGCGTTGGTGGCCTCGCCCGCGCTGGCGGGCGGTGTCGTCGACACCACTTTTGCCAAGGCCCAGGGCTCGCACGCGTTCAACGTGCGCGATCTGGTGATGATGGATCGGGTCAGCGATCCGCAGTTGTCGCCGGATGGGCGCCATGCGGCATTCAGCGTGCGCAGCACGGATTACGCGGCGAACAAGGGTGTCAACGCGATCTACGTGCTGGACCTGGAGCGCAAGGGTGCGCAGCCGGTGAAGGTGGTGGACAAGGGTTCGTCGGCGCGCTGGTCGGCTGATGGGAAGAGCTTGTACTTCGTGGCGCCGGCGAAGGATGTGGCGCAGCTGTGGCGCGTCGATCTGGGTGCGAACCCTTCCAGCCATGCGGCGCCGGTGCAGGTCAGCCATGCGCCGTTGGATGTCGTCGATTACAAGCTGTCGCCCGATGGGAAGCAGGTGTTGCTCTCTTATGAGGTGTTCACCGATTGCGCCACGTTGGCCTGCACCGAGCAGCGCATCGAGGCGCGCGCGAAGGACAAGGCCAGCGGCACCTTGTACAACAAACTGTTCGTGCGGCATTGGGATACCTGGGCCGACGGCCGGCGCAACCAGTTGTTCGTTGGAACGTTCGGCGCCGATGGCCAGCTGCCGGCCGAACCGACCCTGCTGAGCCGCGACATCGATGGCGACGTGCCCAGCAAGCCGTTCGGCGACGCCAGCGAGTTCGCCTTCGCGCCGGACGGCAAGAGCGTGTATTTCGATGTGCGCATCGCCGGCACCACCGAGCCGTGGTCGACCAATTTCGATTTGTACCGCGTGCCGGTGGACGGCTCGACTGCGCCGGCCAACCTCACCGCCGACAACAAGGCCTGGGATGCGTACCCGGTGCCCTCGCCGGACGGCAAGACGCTTTATTACCTGGCGATGAAGACCCCCGGTTTCGAGGCCGATCGCTTCGCCATCATGGCGATGGACCTGGCCACCGGCGCCAGGCACGAAGTCGATCCGCGCTGGGATCGGTCGCCCGGCGGCCTGGCGATTTCCGCCGACGGCAAGACCTTGTACGCGACCGCCGACGACGAAGGCCAGCACCCGTTGTTCGCGATTGACCCGGCCAACGGCGAGGTGCGCAGCCTGTCCGGTGCCGGTGACGTGAACGCGTTTTCGCTGGCCGCCGGCAAGGTCCTGTTTGCGCGCGACGACCTGAAGCGGCCGGCCGACTTGTACCTGGCCAAGGCCGATGGGCGTGGCCTGAAGCAGGTCACGCATTTCAATGCCGAGGATCTGAAGAACGCCAGGGTCGGCGACTTCGAATTCTTCCAGTTCCCGGGCTGGAACAACGAAACCGTGCAGGGCTACGTGGTCAAGCCGGTCGACTACCAGAAGGGCAAGACCTACCCGGTTGCCTTCATCATCCACGGCGGCCCGCAGGGTGCGATGAGCAATGGCTGGAGCTATCGCTGGAACCCGCAGACCTATGCCGGCCAGGGCTTCGCCGTGGTCACGATCAACTTCCACGGCTCCACCGGCTACGGCCAGAAGTTCACCGATTCGATTTCGGGAGACTGGGGCGGCAAGCCGCTGGAGGATCTGAAACTGGGCTGGAAGGCCGCGCTGGACAAGTACAAGTTCCTTGACGGCGAGCGCGCCTGCGCGCTGGGCGCCAGCTACGGTGGCTACATGGTGTACTGGATCGCCGGCGTGTGGAACCAGCCATGGAAATGCCTGGTCGACCACGACGGCGTGTTCGATGCGCGGATGATGTACTACGCCACCGAGGAGCTGTGGTTCGAAGAGCGCGAGAACGGCGGCCCGCAGTACGAGGTGCCGCAGAACTACGAGAAGTTCAACCCGATCGACCACGTCAAGGACTGGCGCGTGCCGATGCTGGTGGTGCATTCGGGCAAGGATTTCCGCATCCCGATCACCCAGGGCCTGGGCGCCTTCACCGCGCTGCAGCGCCGCGGCATCCCCAGCGAACTTCTCACTTTCCCCGACGAGAATCATTGGGTGCTGAAGCCGCACAACAGTGTGCAGTGGCACGACACGGTGAATGCCTGGTTGAAGCAGTGGACGGCGAAGGACGCGGCGGCCAGTAAATGAAGAGTGAGTCTGGAACCGGGAGGCCCCTCTCCCGTCGGGAGAGGGGTTGGGGTGCGAGGCGAGTACGAGGCCCCACGCTCCGCCCGCACCCTCATCCGCCCTTCGGGCACCTTCTCCCGCAGGGAGAAGGGGGAGAATCTGTCACGTTGCGGCGATCTCAAGCAGCAGTTTGCGCACGGGGGCGGGCAGGCCGAGGGCGTCGAGGTCGCTGGCGCTGCACCAGCGCAGTTGTGCATCGTCGGCAATCTTGTGTCGTGCGGCGGCCCGGTCGAACAGCAACGGTTCGACGTTCAAGCGGTAGTGGCTGAACACGTGGGTGAACGGTGCGAGCGCCTGCGCATCGTCGATGCGCGCGTGCTGCTGGGCGATGCGCCAGGCGCCATCGGCATCGGCGGCTTCGGGCAGGCTCCACAAGCCTGACCAGACGCCTTGGGGGCCACGCCGCTCCAGCAGGATGCGCTGCCGAGCGTCGCGCAGTACCAGCATCACGGTGGCGCGGGTGGGAATGGATCTGCCCGCCTTGCGCGTGGGCAGTTCAGTGGTGAGGCCGTCGCGAAGCGCGATGCAGTCGCCAGCCAGCGGACAGGCATCGCAACGCGGGTTGCTGCGCACGCAGACGGTGGCGCCGAGATCCATGATGGCCTGGGTGTAATCGGCCACGCGGCGCACGGGTGTATGCGCCTCGGCATGCAACCACAGTTGCCTCTCGACCGCGCCGGTGCCGGGGTCGCCGTGGACGCCGTGGTAGCGCGTCAGCACCCGCTTGACGTTGCCGTCGAGGATGGGAAAGCGCAGCCCGTGCGCCTGCGCCAGGATCGCACCGGCCGTGGAGCGGCCGATGCCGGGCAGGGCGGCGAGGGCGGCGAAGTCGCGCGGCAGTTCGCTGTCGTGTTGCGCCACGCAGATCTGCGCGGCGCGATGCAGGAAGCGCGCGCGACGGTAGTAGCCGAGGCCCGACCACAGCGCGAGCACGGTGTCCTCGTCAGCGTTGGCCAGGTCGCGCAAGGTCGGCAGGGCGGCCACGAAGCGCTCGAAGTAGGCAAGCACGGTGGCGACCTGGGTCTGTTGCAGCATCACTTCGGACAGCCACACGCGGTAGGCGTCGCGCTGGCCCGGCGAAGTCTCCGACTGCCACGGCAGATCCTTGCGGCCGTGCCGGTCGAACCAGCGCAGCAGGCGTGCGGCCACGTCGGTATTCGCCATGGACCCTGATCTACTTCGCGGTCGCGGCGGCAGGCGTCGCGCTGCTGGATACGGTCGCCGGCACGTTGTCGCCGGCCCGCAGGGTCAGCCCTTCCACGTGCACGCCACCGGCGTCGATGCTGTCGAACTCGGCGTGTCCGCTGCCGGGCGGCACACCGAGTTGCGGTGCCTGCGGATCGCCCAGGCGACCCCACCAGCGCGCCAGTGCCAGCGGCGGCAAGCGCAGGTCGGCGTGGTTGCCGGGGCCGTCGAGTTTCAGCGCCAGCAGCAGCGGGTTGTCCTGGTTGGCGGGCGTGAGCGTCAGTGACAGGTCGTACTGGCCCGCGCCGGTGCGGTCGAGCTTGCCGGCCAGGCTGGCCGCGGCATCGGCTGCGCCGTGCCAGTGCGCGCGGCCGTTCAGCGCCAGCGTCACCGCATCTTCCTGCGCCAGGTGCAGGCTGATGTTGTCCAGTTGCAGGGCGTTGCCCTGGATGCGCGGCGTCGCCGACAGGTGCAGCTGCCACGGCTTGCCGGCGACGAAGGCGTTGATGCTGAGCGGAAACGGCTGCCCGGAAACGAGGCTGCCGGCCCTGATCGAGACGTTGTCCAGCAAGACTTCATTGCCGCGCACCACGCTGCCGTGGGTGATTTCCACGCCGGTGTCGATGCGCGGGATGTTGAGCGGCGCCTGCTGTGTCTGCGCCGGCAGCGCGGCCATCCATGCCTGCAGGGCATCGAGGTCGACGCGCGGCGAGTCGATCTCCAGTTGCGAGATCACGGCGGGCCCGCCGAACAGGGTGTGCCACGGCAGCACCAGCCGGCCGCGCGCGGCGAGCAGGATCGGTGCGCTGGCGCCTTGGGCGTTGAGCGTGATGCCACGCAGGTCCAGCGCCGGCCGCGGGAACAGGCTGGGGCTGGCGGGGCTGGCCAGGTTCAACTCCAGCCCGGCGGCGCGCGCCTGGCTCTGCAGCATGGCGGTGAAGCGGTCGGGCTGCAGCAGCAGGTAAACGGCGGCCACCACGACGAGCGTGGCCGCCACGACCACACCGCCGAGCACCGTTGCGATCAGGCGCAGTCGGCGCGACACCGGATCAGCCCCGCCAGCCGGCGTCAGCCATGGTCTCGAACCTGGCCGAGATTGGCGGGCAGCAGGCCGTCGACGAAGGCTTCGGCCTCGAACGCGCGCAGGTCGGTGGCGCTTTCGCCCAGGCCCACGAAACGGATCGGCAGGCCGAACTCGCGCGCCAGCGCAAACACCACGCCGCCCTTCGCGGTGCCGTCGAGCTTGGTCACCACCAGGCCGGTGACGCCCACGATCTGGCGGAACTGGCGCACCTGGTTGACCGCGTTCTGTCCGGTGGTGCCGTCGATCACCATCAGCACTTCATGCGGTGCGTCGGCGTCGAGTTTCTTCAGCACGCGGGCGATCTTGCCCAGTTCGTCCATCAGGCCACCCTGGGTGTGCAGCCGTCCGGCGGTGTCGGCGATCAGCACATCCATGTGGCGCGAACGCGCGGCCTGCAGGGCGTCGAAGATCACGCTGGCCGAATCGGCGTCCTGGCCCTGCGAGATCACCGGCACCGCGTTGCGCTCGCCCCAGGTCTTGAGCTGCTCGACCGCGGCGGCGCGGAAGGTGTCGCCGGCAGCCAGCATCACCGCGTGCTTTTCGTCGCGCCACCTGCGGGCCAGCTTGCCGATGGTGGTGGTCTTGCCGGCGCCGTTGATGCCGACGACCAGCACCACGAAGGGTTGTCTGCCGCGTACGTCCAGCGGCTGCTCGACCGGCTTGAGCAGCTCGATCAGCGCCTGGCGCAAGGCCGCCAGCAAGGCCGCGGCGTCGGCGAACTCGCGTTTGTGCATGCGCTTGCGCAGGCCATCGACCAGCGCGCTGCTGGCTTCGACGCCGACATCGGCGGTGATCAGCACGGTTTCCAGCTCGTCGAGCAGGTCGTCGTCGAGCTTCGGGTTGCGCACGAACAGCGAACCGAGGCTGCGCGAAAACACGCTGCCGGACAGGCGTTCGCGCCAACTGCGCTTCGGCGGCGCTTGGGCGGGTTCTTCCGCCGGCGCCACGAAGCGCTCGGTGTCGCGGCGGGTGTCCTCGGCCGAGGGCATTTCCGCCAGCGCCTCGCGCAGGCCCGATGCCACGGCTTCCGGCAGGCCCGCGTCGACCGCCGCATCCGGCGCGGCAGGCGGCACTTCCTTGCCGTGGGCATCCGTCTCGGCGGATTTTTTCTTCCAGAACTTGAGCATGGCCGGGGCGATTCAAAGACAATGGCCGGCATGCTAACACCCCGACCCGTACTCCCAGCTGAGGGCCCGCGCGCGTGAGTGGCGGGCGAAAACCGTCGCCTGGCCAGGTGCGCATCATCGGCGGCAACCTGCGCAATTCGCGCCTGCGGGTGCCGGAACTGCCCGGCTTGCGGCCGACCCCGGCGCGCGTGCGCGAGACCGTGTTCAATTGGCTGGCGCCGATGATCGCCGGTGCGCGCTGCCTGGACCTGTGCGCCGGCACCGGCGCGCTGGGCATCGAGGCGTATTCGCGCGGCGCAGCCAGCGTGCAGTTCGTCGAGCGCGACGCGCAGGCGGCGCAGGCGCTGCGCGCGAACCTGGCGCGGCTCAAGCTGATGTCCGCGGTGGTCACCACCGCGGAGGCGGCGACTTTCCTGCGCGGTCCGGCGCAGCCTTGCGATCTGGTCTTCCTCGACCCACCGTTCGCGCTCGACCTGTGGGCACCGTTGGCCGCGCAGTTGGAAGCGGGCGGCTGGCTGGCGGCGCAGGCGCTGATCTACGTCGAATCGCCCCGCGCCGGCGTCCCCGGGCTGCCGCCGAACTGGTCGTTGCATCGCGAGGGACAGGCCGGCGAGGTACGTTTTGCGCTCTATCGGCGTTCGCTTCCGTTAAGCTAAGGGTCACACCGTCGTCGGCGACTGCATGCCTTCCGTGAGAAAAAATCTGGGGAATCCCCGCCTGGCCATCTATCCGGGCACCTTCGACCCGATCACCAACGGCCACGCCGATCTGGTGACGCGCGCCGCGTCGCTGTTTGACCGGGTGATCGTGGCAGTGGCGGACAGTTCCACCAAGGGGCCGCACTTCAGCATCGGCGAGCGGGTGGCGCTGGCGCGGCTGGCGCTGGCCGACCTGCCCAACGTGGAGGTGCGCGGCTTCGATTGCCTGCTGGCGACCTTCATCGGGCAGGTGGGTGCCGGGGTGATCATCCGCGGGCTGCGGGCGGTGTCGGATTTCGAGTACGAATTCCAGCTGGCCAGCATGAATCGGCATCTGATCCCGCAGGCGGAGACCTTGTTCCTGACGCCGGCCGAAGAATACAGTTTCATCTCCTCGTCACTGGTGCGCGAAATCGGCCGCCTCGGCGGGGACATCTCCGGCTTCGTGCATCCGGCCGTGCAACAGGCGATGCGCCAGCGCTGGCAGAAGTCGCTTCATCCATCCAACCAGCAACCCGAAGCAGAAGGTGATGACCATGCGTAAATTCGTTCTCATTGCGGTTGTCGCGCTGAGCGCTTGCCTGGGCCTGAGTGCCTGCAACAAGCAGGGCGACGACCAGCAGGCCCAGGAACAGGTGCAGAAGGCGCCCAAGCCCACCGACGTCAATGACGCCAAGGGCTGGAATGCCTATCTCGGCCAGTTGGTGCAGGCCAACCTGCAGGGCATGAAGGCGCCGCAGCCGTATGCCTACATGGTCACCCCCGGCCTGACCGAGGACCAGCAGGCGCAGAACGCGCGGCAGTTGCAGGGCGTGCAGGACACCGTCGCCCGCGGCGTGCTGCCGGGCAACCTGCTTGCCTTCGGCGGCCCCAGTTCCGCGGCGACCTCCGAGTTCGTGATCGACGCGTTCAAGAACGCCAACCCCGGCTCGTTCAAGGACGTGATCGTGGTGTTCATCGGCGACAAGGCCGACGAGCAGAAAGTGACCGACGCGCTGAAGCCCACCGGGGCGACATTCCGTTTCGTCGAAATGTGATGAGGCGGGAGTGAGAAATGAGAGAGAGCATGGCGAGGTCCTGCCTTCTCTCGTTTCGCACTCCTCTTCACTCACTCCTGGCTTGCCCTCATGTCGCTCAAGATCCTCGACTCCTGCGTCAATTGCGACGTTTGCGTACCGGCGTGCCCCAATCAGGCAATTTCGCTGGGCGAGGAGTACTACGTGATCGACCCGGCGTTGTGCACCGAGTGCGTGGGCCATCACGACGAGCCGCAGTGCGTGGAGGTGTGCCCGGTGGAGTGCATCATCGGCGACCCCGACCATGTCGAATCTCCGGCCCAGCTTGAGTTGAAGTATCGACACCTGATGAGCAAGGAGTCCGTGGCATGAGCATCTCCTTCGATTGGCGCGCGCTGGCGCTGGGTCTGTTGCTGAGCGGTACCGCCGGCCTTGCGCCGGCGGCTTCGGCGAAGCAGGCGCCGCCGGCCGCGCCCGCCGCGCAGCGGCCGGGCCATGCGGCGATCGCCAGCGCGAATTTCCTGGCCACGCGCGCCGGCCTGGAGGTGTTGCGCAAGGGCGGCAACGCGTTCGATGCGGCGGTGGCGGTGGCTTCCACGTTGTCGGTGGTGGAACCGGAGAGCTCGGGCATCGGCGGCGGTTTCATGGCCGTGCTGCACCGCGCCAGCGATGGCCGCAACGTGTTCATCGACGCCCGCGAGACGGCGCCGGCGGCAGTCGATCCGAAGGATTACCTGAAACCCGACGGCAGCCCCAACCGCGATACCGCATTGACCGGCCCGCTGTCCGCCGGCATCCCCGGCGAGCCGGCCGGGCTGGCGCTGCTCGCGAAGGATTACGGGCGGTTGTCGCTGCAGCAGTCGCTGGCGCCGGCGATCCGCATCGCGCGCGACGGCTTCGTTCCCGATCCGCGCCTGCATGGCGCGATCGTCTCCGAGCAGAAATTGCTCGCGCGCTGGCCCGCCTCGGCCGCGAAGTACCTGGTGAACGGGCAGCCGCCGGCCGAGGGCGCCACCTGGCACGATCCGGACCAGGCCCGCACGCTGGAGGCGCTCGCGCGCCATGGCCACGATGGTTTCTATCGTGGCGAGACCGCGCGCAAGCTGGTCGACGCGGTGCGTGCGGCCGGCGGCAACTGGACGCTGGCCGACCTGGCCGCGTACCAGGCGAAAGAGCGCACGCCGATCAGCGTCGACTACCGCGGCTACCAGGTCATCACTGCGCCGCCGCCGTCTTCCGGCGGCGTGGCGATCGCCGAGATCCTCAACATCCTGTCCGGCTACGACCTGACGAAGATGGATGCCGCCACGCGCGTACATTACGTCGTCGAGGCGATGCGGCGGGCGTTCCGCGACCACAACGATTACCTGGGCGACCCGGATTTCGTGAAGATGCCGCTGGACATGCTGCTGTCGCCGTACTACGCCGACGGCCTGCGCCAGAGCATCCTGCCCGACCGCGCGACGCCCTCCTCGATGCTGCCGCGCGCCGAGCCGGCCGATGCGGGCATGCACACCACGCATTTCTCCATCATCGACGCCGACGGCAACATGGCCGCGGTGACGCTCACCGTCAACACCACGTTGGGCTCTAAGTTCGTCGCCGCCGGCACCGGGGTGCTGCTCAACAACGAGATGGACGACTTCGCGCTGGTGCCGAACAAGCCGAACGTCTACGGTCTGCTCGGGAGCAAGGCAAATGCGCCGGTGGGCGGCAAGCGCATGCTGTCGTCGATGTCGCCCAGCATCGTGATCGGGCCGGAGCGCACCATGGTGATCGGCTCGCCCGGCGGCTCCACCATCATCACCCAGGTGCTCGAAGGCATCCTGCATTTCATCGACGGGCAGGGCGCGCAGCAGATCGTGGCGCACAAGCGCTTCCACCATCAGTACCTGCCCGACGTGGTCATGACCGAGCCGCAGGCATTCGATGCGGGCACCGAGGCGGCCTTGACGAAAATGGGCTACGTCCTGAAACAGCGCGAGCCGTGGGGGTTCATGAACGTGGTCACCTGGGATCGCAAGACCAACCAGCTCGACGCTGCCAGCGACCCGCGCCGACCGTCGGGCCTGGGCCAAGTGCAGTAGGCGCCGGCATGGAGCATTCCGCCTTGCATCCCGCCTGCCCGTCGCCGCCGGTGCGGTGCGCCTGATGGAGCTGGGCAAGGGCATGTCCTGGCGCCTGCTGGCATTGAACGTCATCGGCGCCCTGCTGGTGATCGCCGGCATCGGCCTGGAGGCGCTCAACGCCAGCAGCCTGATCGATTTCCGCCAGGCGTCCGTCCGGCACGGCGGCGAGGCGATCGAACTGGGCGCGGATGCGCTGCCGCAACCCGGCCAGCACGGCTACATGGCACGCCTGGCCGGGACGCCACGCGTGGTCGAGGCGCCGCACGACCCGGAGTTCAACCAGACCGCCAATACACCCGTGCTGGTGCGGCATGTCGAGATGTTCCAGTGGCGGGAGATCAGCATCGGCGGCAGCGTCCACTACGAACTGGACTGGGTCGACCAGCCGGTGGATTCCAGTCGGTTCCGCTACGTTCGCGGGCACGTCAATCCCGGTCGTTTCCCGATCGAAAGCAAGCAGTTCGACGCCGGACTGGTGCAGATGGGCGGCTTCAGGCTCGGCCGCGTGCTGGTGCACGCCTTGCCCGGTTCGGAACTGATCGAACCCGACCCGGCGGCGCTGCCGCAGAACCTTGCCGTCACCTTCAGCCGTTATCAGGATTACCTGGTGACCAGCGCCCATCCTGGCGATCCGCGCCTGGGCGACCTGCGGGTGAGCTGGAGCGCCGTCCCGCTGCAGCAGGTCACCATCGTGGCACGCCTGGATGGCGCCCGGCTGGAAGCGGCCGCCGATGCTCCCGATGGCAAGGGCTACCAGGTGCAGGTCGGTGACGTGCCCTTGCTGGCGCTGTTTCCCGACCTGCCGGTGCCGCCGCAGTACGTGATGCTGTGGCGGGTTCTCTCCGTGCTGCTGGCGGCGCTGGGCGCACTGGCGCTGCTCGCGGCCCAGGGGCGCCGCCGTGACCCGCTGCTGGCGCTGGGCCTGGGTTCGATCGGCGTGGGCGCCGTCGCCAGCGTGTTGTGGCTGGGGGGCGAGAACGCCCACGTGCTGGGCGGCTGGGTGGTGGTGACCCTGGTCGGCGTGGCGCTGTCGGTCTGGTGTCTGCGCCGGCAAGATCACTGACTTGGACCCGTTCACCCTGGGCGCAGGCCGAAGGCCGCACGCGGAGAATGGCCATGGACAGCCACAGTCCTGAGGAGCGAGGAAGTCGAAGGGCACGCCAGCGACGGGCTTCCCGATAGGCGCCGCTTCGACTCCGCCCGCTGCGCGGGCTACGCTCAGCGCGAGCGGTCGGACATCGCGGACTGCTTTTCCGCACCGTCGTGCTCGATGAACCACAGTCCCGCGAACAGCTTCGGGTCGATCGAGTAGCCCTCGGCCGCGCGCGCGAACAGCCAGCCGCCGGCCTCGCGCCGCGGCACCTCGTGCACCACGATGTTCTCCGTCTCGTCGCCGCCACCGGGGCCGACCTTCTGCAGGTCGCGCGCGCGCACGAAGGCGATCATCTCGGTGCTCATGCCTGACGACGACGGGCCGCGGTGGATGAACTCCACGCTGGCGCAGCGGTAACCGGTTTCCTCTTCCAGCTCACGTTGCGCCGCCGCCAGCGCGCTTTCGTCGGCCTGGTCGGCCAGGTCGCCGACCAGGCCGGCCGGCATCTCGATCGTGTTCTGCAGGATCGACACGCGGTACTGTTCGACGAACAGCACGCAGTCTTCCGGAGTCACCGCCACGATGATCACCGCGCCCGCCGGATTGTTGCGCTCGGCATACTCCCAGCGGCCGCGCTTGCGCAGGCTCAGCCAGCGGCCTTCGCACAGGGTTTCCACCGGCGCGCTGGCGTCGGCGGGGATGGGGTGCGCGGTGTCGTTCATCGGTGCTCGCAGGTCCGGGCTGAAACACCCATGGTGGCCCGTCGCGTGCGGCGCGACAAGCGACCGCGTCAGACGATGATGGCTCAGTTTGAAGTCCGTTCGCGTTGAGCGTAGGCCCGCAGGGCCGAAGTCGAAACGCCTCGCCTCGCGGCACTTCGACTTCGCTCGCCTTCGGCAAGCTACGCTCAGTGCGAACGGGCAGAGAAGTTCGGCTTGGACACAACCCTTCAGACCGACAGCGCGCGCAAGCGACTGCGGGTAAGCGGGCCGAAGCGCAACTGCTCGCACAATGCATCGAGCTGATCGACCGGGCGAGGCCGGCGCTGCAGGGTTTCGACTTCGCCGGCGCCGGGAGCGTCCAGCGCGATCCGCGTCAATCGGCGGCACATCCGCGCCTGCTCGGCATGCTGGCGCAGCCGTGCCGCGCAACTGGCCGCGCCGCGCAGGCGCAGGAAGGCGACTTCGTCGATGCGTTCGAGCAGGGCATCCAGGCTGCCGAAATGGGCGAGCAGGGCCGCGGCGGTCTTGGCGCCGATGCCGGGCACGCCGGGGATGTTGTCCACCGCGTCGCCGCACAGCGCGAGATAGTCGGCGACCTGGTGCGGATGCACGCCGAGCTTGTCGTGGACGCCGGCCGGCCCCCAGCGCAGGTTGCGGGCGTAATCCCACTGCTCGTCGTGCTCGCCCAGCAGTTGGCCGAAATCCTTGTCCGCCGACACGATCACGCTGCGCCAGCCCAGCGCGCGCAGGTTCCACACGGTGCTGCCGATCAGGTCGTCGGCCTCGTACTCGTGGTCGATCATCAGGTGCACGCCGAGCGCTTCGGTGAGCGCCCGGCACTGCACGAACTGCCGTTCCAGGTCCGGCGGCGGCAGCTCGCGGTTGGCCTTGTAGGCCGGGTAGATCGTGTTGCGGAACGAGCTGGTCAGCGAGGCGTCGAACGCCACCGCGACATGCTCCGGTCGCGCCCGCTCCAGCAGCTCGCACAGGAAGCGCGCATAGCCGTGCACGGCGTTTACCGGATGACCGTCGACGTCGTGGAACTCGTCCGGCATCGAGTGCCAGGCGCGGAACACGTACAGGCTGCCGTCGACGAGATGGGCAGTGGGAAGATGGACGTCCGGACGTCCGTCTGGCGAGCTGGTCATGGCGTCCATGTGGTGAGCAGGTCGGCCAGCGCCGGTCGGTCGCGGTCGGGAACCTCGACCTGCGGCGTGCCCAGGTGGACGAAGCCGACCACGTGCTCGTCGGCGTCCAGGCCCAGCAGTGCGGCGACTTCGCGGTCGTAGGCGGCCCAGCCGGTCAGCCATTGCGCGCCGTAGCCAAGCGCGAAGGCACCGAGCAGGATGTTGTAGGCCACGTTGCCGGCGCACAGCTTCTGCTCGATTTCCGGCACCTTGCTGTCGGGGTCGATGCGCGCGACCACGGCCACCACCAGCGGCGCGAACGTGTAGCGGTGGCGCTCCTTCTCCAGCTTGGCGCCGATCATCGCCGGGTTGTTGCGGATACCGATCGCGGTCACCTGTTCGCCGAACGCCAGCTTGGCCTCGTCGCGCAGCAGGATCAGCCGGAACGGCACCAGCTTGCCGTGATCGGGCACGCGGATGGCCGCTTCGAGCAGGGTGTGCAGCGTGGCGTCATCCGGCGCCGGCTCGCCGAGCTGGCGTGCGGGCACGGAGTGGCGTTGCTGCAGCAGGGAGAGCGGGTTGGCCATGGATCGGTTCGACGAAGTAGGGACGCCCCATGCTAGCGGGCGGGTCGCCGGCGTGCGAACTCCCGGCGCCGCTCAGTTCGCCTGCGGCAGCTTGAACGAGCCGGGCAGCAGCGCGGCCACGCTGGTTTCGCGGGTGGCGCCGGTGAGGTTGGCCAGCAGCACCGGGGTAGCCTCGTCACACAATTCGGCCATCACCTGGCGGCAGGCGCCGCAGGGCGTGACCGCCTCCGGGGTATCGGCGACCACCGCAATGGCAGCGAAATCGCCGGGTCGGCAACCGGCGGCGACCGCACTGAACAGGGCCGTGCGTTCGGCGCAGTTGCACAGGCCGTAGGCGGCGTTCTCCACGTTGCACCCGCCGAACGTGCGGCCGTCACGGGTCAGTACCGCGGCACCCACGTGGAAGCGGGAATACGGCGCGTAGGCGTGTTCGCGCGCGGCGCGCGCCAGCGTGAGCAGGTCATCCAGGGCGGGGGGGCTTGCGGGCATCGTGATCTCCGGCGATGACCCCGGCGCTGCGTGCAGCGCGATCCGGCGGGCCAGCTTACTCTCGTGCGCGCGCCCGGATCAAAGCCAACTGCCGCTAAGATGGCAGGAACATTCCACGGGGATCGCACCATGCCTGTCACCATTGCCGCCTTGCGAGAGACTGCCGCCGGTGAGCGGCGCGTGGCGATCACCCCGGAGATGGCCAAGAAGCTGCGCGGCAAGGGGCTGCGCGTGCTGCTGGAGCACGACGCCGGGCGCGCAGCCGGCTTTCCCGACCAGGCCTATGCCGACGCCGAGTTTGCCGATGCCAGCGACGTGCTGGCGCAGGCCGACGTGCTGGCGTGCGTGTTGCCGCCCGAGGACGCGGTGTTCTCCAGCCTGCGCGAGGGCAGCGTGGTCGTCGGCCAGTTGCGTCCGTACGGCGCCGCCGAGCGCATCGCCGCGCTGGCCGCGCGCAAGCTGACCGCGTTCTCGCTGGAGCTGCTGCCGCGCACCACGCGTGCGCAGGCGATGGACGTGCTCAGTTCGCAGGCGGCGGTGGCCGGTTATCGGGCCATGCTGATCGCGGCCGAGGCGTCGCCGAAGTTCTTTCCGATGCTGACCACCGCGGCTGGCACGATCCGGCCGTCGAAGGTGCTGGTGATCGGCGCCGGCGTGGCTGGGCTGCAGGCGATCGCCACCGCGCGCCGGCTCGGCGCGCAGATCGAGGGTTACGACGTGCGCCCGGAAACGCGCGAGCAGGTGGAATCGTTGGGCGCGAAGTTCCTCGACCTGGGTGTCAGTGCCGCCGGCAGTGGCGGCTATGCACGCGAGCTGTCGGCGGAGGAACGCGCCGCGCAGCAGCAGGCGCTGGCGAATCACCTGAAGTCGTTCGACGTGGTGGTGAGCACCGCGGCGGTGCCGGGTCGGCCGGCACCGAAGATCCTCACCACCGCGATGGTCGAGGGCATGAAGCCCGGCGCCCTGATCGTCGACCTCGCCGCCGAGGGCGGCGGCAACTGCGAGCTGACCCGGCCCGGCGAGCACGTCGAGCATGGCGGCGTGACGATCATCGGGCCGCTGAACCTGCCGGCCGGCGCGCCGCTGCATGCCTCGGAGATGTACGCGCGCAACGTGTACAACTTCGTCGAGCTGCTGCTGCACGACGGCGCGCTGAAACCGGATTTCGACGACGAGCTGCTCGCCAGGAGCTGCTTGGCGCACGCCGGGGAGACCCGCTTCCAGGGCTGATGGCCGCGGTCATCCGCGGCCCGGCGTGAGTTACCGGGGCGGATGCCCGGTGCCGGTGCCGCCGTCGCGGTCGTGCTGCTGGATTCGCTGCTGCCGCTGCTCGGGCGACAGCTGGCGCCATTCGCGTTTCAGCTGTTCGCGCTGCGCGGGGGGCAGGCTCTGGAAGCGCTCGAAGCTGCGGTGCACGCGCTGGCGTTCTGCCGGCGACATCTCGCGGAACCGGTGCTCGTTGGCGCGTGCCTGACGGCGTTGCTCCGGCGTCATCTGCTGCCAGTGGACGATGCGCTGGCGGATCTCCTCGCGGCGCTCGGGTGGCAGCGTGGTCCAGTACCGGGTGCGGTGCAGCAGGTGCGCCTGCTTGCGTGGAGACAGCTGATCCCATTCGTCCTTGAGCGGCGCCAGCATCTCGCGCTGGCTCGGTGCCAGGCCGTTCCACGGGGTGCGTGCAGGCGCGTCCGCGCTCGCCGGTGGCGGCGTGGGCGTTTGCGCGCACAGCGGCGTGGCCGCGACCCCGAGCAGGGCGGCAAGCAACAGCGACAGGAGGGAAGGCAGCGGTTTGTTCATGGGGTCAGCGTGAGGTCGGGTGCCGGTCGTTGGCGGCGAGCCAGGCGTAGAAATCGAGGTTCTGGTACAGGCCCGGATCGACCTGCTCGGCGTCGGGCGGCAGCTCGTTGTCCACGTCCTGCGGGGCGCTGCTGGCCGCCTGGTTCGCCGATGGCGCGCGCGTGTGCGGCAGCGGTTGCCACACCATCATTACCGCCAACGCCATGGCCGCCAGCGCGCCGGTGGGGATCAGCCAGCGCACCGCCTGACGCTGCGGTGCGGTTGACGGCTGCAGCGCTTCGCGACGGGCGGCGCGCAGCCGCGCGGTCGTGCTCGCGTCAAGATGGTGCGCGGCCTCGCGCCACAGCTTGTGCGCGCGCCGTTCGATTGGTTCGTGCTCGTGCTCGGGCGAGTTCATCGCCAATCCTCCAGTTGGTCGCGCAGCTGATGCATGGCGCGCGACAGATGGGTTTTCACGCTGCCTTCGCCGCAGCCCATGGCGCGTGCGGTCTCCGCCACGTCAAGCCCTTCCAGCATGCGCAGGATGAACGCCTCGCGCTGGCGCCTGGGCAAGCGCTGCACCGCCGCGGCCATGTCCGCGTACGACTGCGCGTCGTGCAGCCGGCCCAGCGGGTCCTTGCCCGGGTCGGCCGGCTCCCACACGGGCAGCTCGTCGCCGCCGTCGTCATGCCCGCCGCCGAGCCAGCCGACGACGATCGAGCGCACCTTGCGCCGGCGCTGCAGGTCCACGATGCGCCGACGCAGGATGCCCCAGAACAGCGGCGCCCATTCCGCGGCCGGCTTGTCGCGATAATGCCGTACCAGTCGCAGCATGGCGTCCTGCACCGCGTCCATGGCGTCCTCGCGATGGCGCAACTGCAGCTCGGCCATGCGGAACGCGCGGCGCTCCACGTCGGCCAGGAACGCATCCAGCGTGGCCGGCACCGCGCGCGCATCGCCCGGCTCGCCCGCGGCGAGCAGGTCGGCCTCGAGCATGCCGGCGGTGGCATTCACGGCCGACGCTCCGCTGCCATCGGTGATGTCATCGACGGGCTCCATCGGTGGTTCCTGCCTGTTCAACGCGGCAGGCCCGCCAGGGTTGACCGCCTGCGCGAGTCGCGCGGCACCGTGCGCCGATCGGCGGCCCGGCCTCGACGCACGCCGGGCTTCCCGTATGATGCAGGTTCGGATGCATCCTGGCGGGCGGCTCTCACGGGGGATGGGCTCATGATCGACGGTTTCCTGGCGCTGTACATCTTCATGCTGGCCGCCTTTACCGGCTATGAAATCATCGCGCGGGTGCCGGTAATCCTGCACACGCCGCTGATGTCCGGCTCCAACTTCGTGCACGGCATTGTGCTGGTCGGGGCGATGATTGCGCTAGGCCACGCGAACACGCCGTTCGAGATCACGATCGGCTTCATCGGCGTACTGCTTGGTGCGGGCAACGCCGCCGGCGGCTACGTGGTGACCGAGCGGATGCTGGAAATGTTCAAGTCCAGCAAGCCGGACGCCGGCAAGGGAGCCAAGTGATGAGCTGGCTGCCCACCGTCATCAAGGCCTGCTACTTCCTCGCCGCGCTGCTGTTCATCCTGGGCCTGAAACGCATGAGTTCGCCGCGCACCGCGCGTGGCGGCATCGTGTGGGCCGGTTACGGCATGGTGCTGGCGGTGCTGGCCACGTTCTTCCTGCCGGACATGCACAACCGCGGGCTGATCCTTGCCGCGGTGCTGATCGGCGTCAGCGCCGCGTGGTGGACCGGCCGCCGCGTGGCAATGACCGCGATGCCGCAGATGGTGGCGCTGTACAACGGCATGGGCGGCGGCGCGGCGGCGGCGATCGGCGCGGTCGAGCTGATCGGCTACGCGCGTTCGTCGGGACTGCTGCACGCGGTGCCGGATACCTCGCCGCTGCGGCCCGAAGCCTGGGCGGTGAACGGCCTGCCGCCGGCGCTGTCGCCGACCGAGCTGGCGCTGGGCGTGCTCGGTGCGCTGATCGGCGCGGTGAGCTTCTCCGGGTCGCTGGTCGCGTTCGCCAAGCTGCAGGGCTGGATGGACAAGCGCTTCGTGTTTCCCGGCCAGCGCGCGGTGAATCTGTTGTTGCTCGCCGCGGCGGTGGTGGTCGGCGTGCTGCTCGCCACCGGGCATGCCAGCCCGGCGCTGATCGCGGCGTTCTTCGCGCTGGCGCTCGCCTTCGGCCTGATGATGACGCTGCCGATCGGCGGCGCCGACATGCCGGTGGTGATCTCGCTGTACAACGCGTTCACCGGCCTGGCGGTGTCCTTCGAGGGTTTCGTGCTGGGCAACGAGGCGATGATCATTGCCGGCATGGTGGTCGGCGCGGCGGGTACCTTGCTGACCCAGTTGATGGCCAAGGCAATGAACCGCTCGATCGGCAACGTGCTGTTCGGCAGCTTCGGCGCGGCCGGCGGCGAGGCGCAGGCGATCGAGGGTGCGCAGAAGCCGATCGACGCCGCCGACGCGGCAGTGATGATGGCCTACGCCGAGCGCGTGGTGATCGTGCCCGGCTACGGCCTGGCGGTGGCGCAGGCGCAGCACAAGGTGTGGGAGTTCGCGCAACTCCTGATGAAGCGTGGCGTGAAGGTGAAGTTCGCGATCCACCCGGTCGCCGGTCGCATGCCCGGCCACATGAACGTGCTGCTGGCCGAGGCCGGCGTGCCATACGACCTGATCGCCGACATGGACGACATCAACCCGGAGTTCGCCACCACCGACGTGGCGCTGGTGATCGGCGCCAACGACGTGGTCAATCCGGTGGCCAAGACCGACCCGGCCTCGCCGATCTACGGCATGCCGATCCTGGACGTGGTGAACGCGAAGCAGGTGATCGTGATCAAGCGCGGCAAGGGCACCGGCTTCGCCGGCATCGAGAACGCGTTGTTCTACGCCGACAACACCCGCATGCTGTACGGCGACGGCCAGGCGGCGGTGGGCGAGCTGGTCAACGAGGTGAAGGCGATCGACGGCTGAGGCCGCCTCGCTGCATGCCGAAGCGGGCACGGCCCGCCGGCTCTTGCTTCGCGGAATGAAAGGCGGCGGGCGGTGCCCGCCCTAGGTGTTCTTCTCGGGTGGAGGTGGACGCCGTTGGCGGGAGGCCAGCCACCCGGCCAGCAGCATGGCCAGCAAGGTCCAGATGAAATCGGCGGGGGTCAGGCCCATGCGCGCCAGCTGCCACAGCATGCCGATGCCGGCGGTGCGCATCGCCTCGATCAGGTCCAGGCCCATACTGCCCGCGACCTTCACGCCGGCGATCAGCAGGTTGACGTAGATCGCCGACAACGCGGTGGCGCCGGCGGCCAGCAGCAGCGCGCCGATGCCGGGGCGATGCACGCCGGCGCGGATGACCCACGCCAGCATGACGCCGATCGGCACCACCAGCCAGGGCAGGGGATGGCGCGAGTACAGCGCCACCACCATCCACGCGGCGCCGGCGGCAAGCCCCAGCATGGCGGCGCTGAACAGCGCAAACAGCAGGGCCGGAACGCTGCGCGCCCTCATTGGTGGCGTCCCGCCAGGTGGGTGCAAGGCATCGCTTGATCCGTCGGCAAAGCGGCCATCATACCGTGCGCTGCGCGCCGGGACGGGCGGGCAAAACGTCGCCTCATCTCCCGCCGGGCTGATCTGGAACAAGCGGTCGCGCGCCGCGGGCGGCATAATGGGCACTTCGGTACGGCATGTGGCCGCACCTGTGGATACGGGAAAGTCGTTGGCATGAGTGGTTTCAGTCTGAGCAGCGAACCGGTCACCCTGGTGCGCGATTGCAGCGCCGTGATGGTGCCGCAGGGCGAGGTGGTGACGTTGCCCGCGGGCCAGATCGGCTACATAACCCAGGCCCTCGGCGGCAGTTTCACCGTCTACGTCGAGGGCAACCTGTTCCGCGTGGCCGGCGACGATGCCGATGCGCTGGGCAAGGATCGGCCGGTGCCGATCGAAGTGCCGCCGGACGCCACCGATGCCGACGTGGAGAAGCTTGCCTGGGACCAGTTGCGCACGGTGTTCGACCCGGAGATCCCGGTCAACGTGGTCGATCTCGGGCTGGTCTACGACCTGAGCATGGAGCACGGCGAATCCGGCGAACGCAAGGTCTACGTCAAGCTCACCCTCACCGCGCCCGGTTGCGGCATGGGCGACATCCTGGTGGACGACGCGCGCACCAAGCTGGAGATGATCCCCACCATCTCCGAGGCCGACGTGGACCTGGTGTTCGACCCGCCTTGGAACCACTCGATGATGTCCGACGAGGCGAAGCTGGAAACCGGCATGCTCTGACCGGCGCGAGGTCGGTGTCGGAAAATCTTGCGTCGCGCTGACGCGCAGGAACAGTTCGGTGCCGTCGCGCCCGCAGCGCTCGTCGATGGACTTTCGCGTTCGCGAAAGTGACCACGGACAAGCCATCCGAAAGCTTCCGAAGCATCCGCGACACTGCGACGTCGATGTCGCGCGCGCATCCGGCAGGACGTGACCGCGATCACCCGGCGTAGGAAAAAGTCGGATTGTCAGGCGGTATCGCAAGTAATAACGTCGCCGGGTCCACCATCTGGGAGGCTGGGGGATGATCCCGTGGCGACGCCTTTGTCGTCTTGCAGTTACGCGTCCATGTGCTGTCCCTGCAGGGAACCTCAGGGGGAAGGCAGCCACCGGCGGACGTAGTTCGGGATCGCCGGACCGCTGACGAATACCAACGCCGTGTCTCGCACGGAAATTCTTGCATGGGGCTTTGCGGCCGCATCGGGCGCGTTTGTCCCCAATTTTTCCAGGAGCTCATTACATGCCCTATCCATCCCGCCTGAAATTGCTGGTGGCCGCCATCGGCATGGCCACCGCCACGGCTGCCACCGCCGCCAACACGCAATCCCTGCGCGCACAGAACCTGGGCGCCGTACCCGTCGCCTCGCTCGCCACCCAGTTGAACCTGGGCCCGGGCATGACGCTGGCGCCGCACGGCGCCGTGGCGCTCGCCGGCCAGCACCGCGTGGTGCGCCAGCAGCAGATGTACCAGGGCGTGCCGGTGTACGGCCGCAGCATCGCCGTGGTGCAGGACGCCCAGGGCAATGCCTTGCGCGCCACCGGCGAGCTGATGCAGCAGGGCCAGCAGCAGATCTCGGTGCGCCCCCGGCTGAATGCCGCGCGCGCGATCGCGGCGCTGAAGGCGCACGCGCACACCGTGCTGGTCGCCGGTACGGCGATGGAGAACGCCCGCGCCGACCTGTTCGTGTATCCGCAGGAAGGTGCGGCGCCGCGACTGGTCTATCGTGTCTCGTACTTCGTCAACGGCGCCAACCCGACGCGCCCCACCGCCATCGTCGACGCCAACACCGGCGCGGTGATCAAGAGCTGGAACGGTCTCACCGACGCCTCGGCCAACGGCCCGGGCGGCAACCAGAAGACCGGCATGTACACCTACGGCACCGACTACGCGGCGCTCGACGTCACCCAGTCGGGCAGCACTTGCACGCTGCAGAACACCAACGTCAAGACCTACAACCTCAACCACGCCAGCAGCGGCGGTTCGGTGGTCAGCTTCACCTGCCCGACCAGCAACACCGACGCGATCAACGGCGCCTATTCGCCGGTCAACGACGCCCACCACTTCGGCGGCGTGGTGCACGACATGTACCAGTCCTATACCGGTGCGCCGCCGCTGAGCATCCAGCTGCTGATGAAGGTGCACTACCAGTCCAACTACGAGAACGCGTTCTGGGACGGTTCGGCGATGTACTTCGGCGACGGCGCCAGCACGTTCTATCCGCTGGTGTCGCTGGACGTGACCAGCCACGAGATCAGCCACGGCTACACCGAGCAGAACTCCGGCCTGGAGTACAGCGGCCAGTCCGGCGGCATGAACGAGGCGTATTCCGACATCGCCGGCGAGGCGGCTGAATACTTCGATCGCGGCTCGGCCGATTTCCTGGTCGGCGCGGACATCGTCAAGGCCAGCGCCGGCATCGGCGACGCGCTGCGCTACATGTGCAACCCGCCGCAGGACGGCGGCTCGATCGACAACGCGGCCGACTACACCTCCAGCCTCGACGTGCACTACTCCAGCGGCGTCTACAACAAGTCGTTCTGCCTGCTGGCCAAGACCACGGGCTGGGACGTGAAGAAGGCGTTCCAGGTCTACGCGCTGGCCAACAAGGTGTACTGGACGGCCACGTCCACGTTCAACTCCGGCGCCTGCGGCGTGGAGTCGGCCGCGACCGACCTGGGCTACGACAAGAATGCGGTGATCGCCGCGTTCAACGGCGTGGGCGTGGCTTGCCCGGGTACCGGCGGCGGTGGCGGTGGCGGCACCACCGAGCTGCAGAACAACGTCGGCGTCACCGGCGTGTCGGGTGCCGCCGGTGCCGACAACGACTATTTCATCACCGTGCCGACCGGCGCCAGCAACCTGGTGATGTCGATCTCCGGCGGCACCGGTGACGCCGACCTGTACACCAAGTTCGGCAGCGCGCCGACCACCAGCAGCTACGATTGCCGCCCGTACAAGAGCGGCAACTCGGAAAGCTGCAGCGTGGCCTCGCCCGCCGCCGGCAAGTACTACATCAAGGTGCACGGCTACTCGTCGTACTCGGGCGTCACCGTCAAGGCGTCCTACTCGACTGGTGGTGGTGGCACCGGCGGCCTGCAGAACGGCGTGCCGGTGACCGGCATCGCCGGCGCCCGGAGCTCCAAGACCTACTACACGGTGACCGTGCCGGCGGGCAGTGCGCTGACCATCGCCACCTCCGGCGGCAGCGGCGACGTGGATCTGTACGTCAAGCAGGGCTCCCAGCCCACCACCACCAGCTACGACTGCCGCCCGTACAAGGCCGGCAACAACGAGACCTGCTCGGGCAGCAACGAGTCGGGCACGTACTACATCATGCTCTACGGCTACAGCTCGTACTCGGGCGTGACGTTGAAGGCCAGCTGGTAACAAGCCCCCAGGCGGGCCAGGGATGGTCCGTCGTTGCAACCTCAAGGAGCAGCACCCGCAAGGCAGGCCCGGCCGACTCGCCGGGCCTGCCTTGTCCCGAGCCGGCATGCACGTCCGCACCGGCAATCTGCAGCGGCAAGCTGCATGGGCACGGCTATACTGCCCGCGCCGATGGCATGGTTCGTCCCCGGGACGGATGCTGCTCGGGGGGACTGCCGGATGATGTTCGAACATCTTGATTTCCACGTGTCGCCACTCGCGCCCCTGGCGCCGGGTGCGATCGCGTGCGACGAAGCCGCCGCCGGTCGTGGCCGGCGCACGATGGCCTGACGGATCATCGGGCATGAGTCTCGCTCAACGCACCGCATTGATACGCCAGGTTCGCCTGCCGTGGCCGGCGACGACACTGATGCTTGCCGCGTTGGCCGCCACGGGCGTCTCCGGCTGCCGTTCGCTGGGCGGCTACTCCTCGGTGGCGATCACCCCGACGACATCGGCCGCGCGGCCGGCACCCGTCGCGCCCGCGGTGCCGACGCCGACCCCGTCGCTCGCCTCGATCGTCGACCATCAACTGCAGCCCGGCCATTACGCCGAGGGCGAACAGGCACTGCGGCAATACGTGGAGCAGCATCCGCAGGATCGCGCCGCGCGCGGCCTGCTGCACCAGCTCACCGCCGACCCCGAGCGCTGGCTCGGCAGCCGTTCGCGGGCGCACGTGGTGCAGTCGGGCGAGTCGTACAGCACGCTGGCGGCGCGCTATCTGGGCGACGCCAACCTCTTTCTGATCCTCGCGCGCTACAACCACTCGACCAATCCGTCGCTGCTGCGCACCGGCCAGACGCTGCGCATCCCGTTGTCGGCGCGAGGCGCATCTCCGGCGGCGGGAGCGGCGGCGAGCAGCGCGGCGCCTGCCGGCCCGGCCGTCGCCGAATCGTCGGTGGCGAAGGCGCGCCGCTTGCAGGACGAGAGCGTGTCGCTGTTCGACCAGGGCCATGCGCAGCAGGCGCTTGCCCGCATGGACGAGGCGTTGCGCCTCGATCCGCGGCTGCAACCGGCCGGCGCCGAAGCTGCCAGTCTGCGCAGTCGCCTGCTGGACTCGTACCACGAGCAGGCCGTGGTGCTGTACCGCGACCAGCAACTGGACAAGGCCATCGCTCTGTGGAACCGCGTGCTGGCGATCGCCCCGAACTACGAGCCGGCCGTCGCCTACCGCGCGCGTGCGCTCGAGCTCAAGCAGCGGCTGAAACAATACTGATTCACGCCACCGCAGGAGCCCGCCCGCGGGCGATGCTCTTGTGCCGGCATTCGGCAAAAGAAAAGCATCGCCCGCGAGCGGGCTCCTACGGTGGTGCGGGCGGAACGGGCGTGACGGTGACCTCGGCCGCTACCGTCGACATGATGCGGGTCGGGCGGGTGACGTCCGCCTCGCCGGCTGGCGGCGAGGCTTCGGCGGTGCGGCGCCGGCGGGCCTGCAGGGTGCTGTTCATCAGGTTGAAGGTGGCGAACAGGCGGCCGAATTCGTCGCGCCGCACCAGGCGGATACGGTGGGCAAAGTCGCCGCGGGCCACGCGCAGCAGGGCGTCGCCGAGCAGGCCCAGCATCATCAGCGGGCGGCGGAACAACCAGTATGCCGCGCCGACCACGGCAGCCAGGGTCAGCGCCAGCACCAGCGCGATCACCCACAGCGTGGTCTTCTGTGCCGCGCGCAGTCCCGCATTGCTGATGCCCAGGCGCAGGCTGCCGATGGTCTTGGTCTGGTACTGGATCGGCACCTCGAACAGCAGCATGTCGCCTTGCCGCTCCGCAGCGGGCAGCTTGCCGCCGACCTCGGCCTGCTGCGTGCTGGCGATGACTTCGCCGCTGCGGTCGGCGATCGCCAGGTAGTGGATCTGCCGGTTGCGCGAGACATCGGTAACCAGCGCGCGGGTGGCGGCGTGGTCGCCGAGCAGCAGGTTCTCGGCCGATTCGCCGGCGATCATGCGGCCCATCGAACTGCCGAAATCCAGCGCCAGGCCGGTCACCGCGGCATGCTGCTTGGCGTAGATCGCGGCCAGCCCCAGCACCAGCACCAGGCTCAGGATCGCGCCGAGGCTGCTGGCCCAGCGCAGTCGCAGCGAGATGATGCGCTTGGCCAGCGGCTTTTCGCGTTCGCGTTCGTACTCGCGTGCGGCCAGGCGCAGGTCGTCGATGACTTCCGCGCCGCGCTGGTAGCGCGACTCGGCCGCGCTCGCCAGCAGCGTGCGCGCGATGCTGATCAGCATCGACGGCGTGGCCGGGTCGCGCGGGCGGATCGGCGGCAGCGGCGAGCGCAGTCGCTTGCGCATCAGCTGCTGCACATTGCCCGGCTCCGGCCACGGCAGCTTGCCGGTGAGCAGCCAGTACAGCACCACGCCCAGCGAGAACAGGTCGCTGCGCGCATCGCTGCGTTCGCCGCGCAGGCGCTCCGGCGCCATGTAGGCCGGCGTGCCGCCGACTTCCTTCGCTCGCCGCGGCGTGTCGCGGGGCGAGGCGCGGCGTTCGGCGATGCCGAAATCGCTGATCTTGGCGTAGCTCCAGCCGTCGAGCAGCATGATGTTCTCGGGCTTGATGTCGTGGTGCAGCACGCCGCGCGCATGCGCGTAGTCGAGCGCGGCGGCGAGCTGGCCGACCAGGTCGATGATCGCCGGCAGCGGCGGGAATCCCTCGCGGCTGACCTTGCCGGCCAGCGTCTCGCCCGGCAGTCGCTCCATAGCGATGTACGAACGGCCGTCGTCGGTCTCGCCGACGTCGAAGATGGTGACGATGTGCGGGTGGGTCAGGTGGCCGGCGGCGCGGGCCTCGACCAGGAACCGGCGTCGGTACGCGGGGTCGGCAGCGACCTCCTGGTGCAGGCACTTGATCGCGACATTGCGCTGGATCTCCGGGTCGAAACCGGCATAGACCACCGCCATCGCGCCTTCGCCGAGCACGCCCTCGACGCGATAGCGGCCGACCCTGGACGGCAGTGCGCGCGCGCTCACGGCGAACGCAGCCACCACCAAGCCACGGCACCGGCAACCAGCAACAGCGCCACGGCGCCGCCGATCCAGCGCCCGTACGAGTGCCTCGGCTGGCCGTGTTCGCGGGTGAGGAACACGAACTCCGCCTGACCGAGGCGGATGTGGTCGCCATGGCGCAAGGCCACTTCGTGGATGCGCCGGTCGTTGACGAAGGTGCCGTTGGTGGACAGCGTATTCATGATGATGCAGCGGCCATGCTGCTGGGTGATCCACGCATGGCAGCCGGACACGCTCAGGTCGTCGACGACGATGTCGTTGTCGAGCCGGCGGCCGATCGCCTGCCGGCCGGGGCGGATGACGAAGCGCCGCCCTTCGATGCCGGGGCTGCTGCCTTCCAGCACCGGCGTGCGCGTGCTGACTTCGCTGTCCCGCCCGTTCGCGGCATCGCTGGCGTATTGCCGCAAGGCCTCTGTCGAGAAGAAGCGGGTGCCTTGCGGCCCGGAAGATCGCTTGCCGGAATGGCGAGACGGTTCTTGCTTGCTGTCACTCATTGATTCCCCGGATGGCCCCTGCCTGTCGGCACTATAGCCAAGCCGCGGGTGCGGCAAGCGTGATCGCCACCTCAATGGCGTCCGGCCGGCCGGCCCGGCTGCCGGGGGATCAGGAGGGCTTCGCTTCCTCGAAGCGGTTCTCCGCGCGGTTCTTGCGCACCTTGGCCGGGTCCCACACGCGGCCGTTCATGGCGATGTAGACGCCATCGGGCAGGGTCTGCACCGCGGCCACCGCGCAGCCGATGTTGAACACCGCGTCGGAGCCCTGGAAGCGCGCCGGGTTCAGCGCGCCGGTCAGCACGATCACCTTGCCCTTGATGCTGGCCAGCTCGCGCGCGGTCTCGACCATGGTGTCGGTGCCGTGGGTGACCAGCACGTGGCGGTGCGGCTGCGCCTCGATCGTCGAGCGCACCAGCGCGCGGTCCTCGGCGCCCATGTGCAGGCTGTCCTTGCGCAGGATCGGGATCACGTCGAACTCGAACGCCACGCCGAGGTGGCCCAGGATCTCGCCGATCTGCGGCGCGCCGATCTTGTAATCCGACTTGTCGTCGAAATAGACCTTGTCGATGGTGCCGCCGGTGGTGACGATGGTCAGGTGCTGCATGTCGGTGCGCCAGGGAGGGAATCGGCCCATTTTAGCCCGCGCGCATGTTGAACGCTTGCCGCGGCATCTTGTTGCAGGAGCCCGCTGGCGGGCGATGCTCTTGTTTCGATGTAAGTCCGAAGCAGAAGCATCGCCCGCCAGCGGGTTCCTGCGGGAAAGGCCTGTCAGCTCAGCAGCAAGGCGGCGTTGTCCATGTCTGGCGCGATCAGCCGGTCGAGACCGCGCCCGACGAAGCGGTGCAGTGCCGCGGCGGGTCGCGGGTCGCCGCGTTGGCTCGACCAGCTTGCCTGCCGTGCCAGCAGCGCGGCGGCGGCGCAGCGCGCCAGGGTGAAGGCGAGGCCGCGCGCGCCGGCTTCCAGCGTGTCGCGCGCGGACGCGTGGTGGTCGAGCCAGCGCGCGGCGGCGTCCAGCGTCTGCCGGATCGCGCTGGCCGCGTGCATGTCGTCGTTGCCGTCCAGCCAGCGGCCGGTCGCATGGCGCAGGGCACCGAGGCTGTCGCCGGCCAGCGCGCGCAGGCTGTCCAGCGAAAGGACATTCGTGGTGCCTTCCCAGATCGCGTAGACCTGCGCGTCGCGCAGCAGCTGCGGCAAGCCGGTGTCCTCGATGTAGCCGGCGCCGCCGAAACATTCCAGCGTTTCGGAGCAGGCCTTCACCGCCAGCTTGCCTGTCCACAGCTTGGCCAGCGGCGTGAGCAGGCGCAGCACCGCGGCTTCCTCCGCGCTGACTGCGCCGTGCTCGACGCGGCCGAGCAGATGGGCGACCTCGAACGCCAGCGCGAACGCGGCCTCGAAATCCGCCTGCATGCCGGCCAGTGTCTGCGCGTGCAGCGGCTGCTCGATCAAGGGGCGGCCAAACGCCTGCCGGCGAGTGGCGAAATCCCGCGCCAGGCTGATCGCCCGCGCCATGCTGGCCACCGCGCAGATCGCGTTCCAGCTGCGCGTGATGTTGAGCATCGGCGCCACCTGGCGCACGCCGTGGGCAAGCTCGCCCAGCGGCCAGGCGGGCAGGCCGTCGAGATGGATTTCCGCGGTGGGCAGTTCCTGCGTGCCGAGCTTGTCCTTCAGCCGGTCGATGATCAGTTCGCTCTTGCGCCGCTCGCCGTCCATCGTCTCCACGTAGAACAGCGCCAGCGCGCCGGTGCCGCCGCCGGCGCCTTCCGGCCGCGCCAACGCCAGCGCTGCCTCGCCGACCACTGCCGAGCTGAACCACTTGCGGCCGTACAAGCGCCATTGGCCGTCTGCGTCCTGGCGCGCGATCGTCTCGGTATTGCCCACGTCGGAGCCGCCGGTGGTCTCGGTCATCCACTGGCCGCTGAGCCAGAACGTGGCCGGGTCGCGGCTGAGGAAATGCGGCAGCACGCGCGCGATCAGTTCGCGGTTGCCGGAGGCCTTGATCGCGGTGGCGGCGCCGTCGGTCATCGCCAGCGGGCAGGTGTAGAACTCGCTGGCGAGGTGATACAGGTAGACGCGGGCGAACTCTTCCAGCCGCGCATGCTCGCTGTCCGCATGGCCGGCGGCGAGCACCGCGTGTCGCGTCGTCATCGCCGCGCCTTCCTGCCACGCCGGCGTCAACTCAATGCGGTCCACCCGTTGTCCCCACGCATCCCACTGCGTCAGCACCGGTTTGCGCCGCGTCGTGGTACATGCGCGCTGCCACGCCATCTGCGCGTAGTCGCCCAGCGCGTCGAGGTCGGCGTCCAGCGCCGCGCGTCGCTCGGCCGGCAGCGCACGATCGAGCAGGGCCAGCAGAACGCGGTCGCTGCGATACGGGTGCGGCAGTTGCGGCGGATCCTGCAGGAAGGCCATGGCACGCTCCGTCCAGAGTCGAGGTGTCGAGTATAGGCATGCGGGCATTCGGCGCGTGGCGCTGGCATCATCGAAAGCCATTCCCCGGCGCAGGCGCCTTCCATGCGATTTTCCGAAGCGATGCATACGGTCACGCGCCATGGCGACGGCTGGCAGGCCACGGTCAGCGAGGACTGGCTGCAGGGGCGCAGCGCCTTCGGCGGCCTGCAGGCGGCGCTGGCCCTGCGTGCGATGCGCGAGTTGGTGCCGGCGGACATGCCGCTGCGCACCCTGCAGGTGACGTTCATCGCGCCGGTGCCGGCCGGCAGCGTGGCCATCCGCGCGCGGCTGCTGCGCGCCGGGCGCAGCGTGATCCAGGTCGAGGCCAGCCTGTGCGACGGCGAGCAGACGCTGTGCCGGCTGCTCGGCGTGTTCGGCAGCGCGCGCCCCTCGGCGCTGGATTTTCAGCCGGTGCAGTCACCCGTGGAAAATGCCACTGCGCCGGAACTGCGCTACGTCGAAGGCCGCATGCCCGCCTTCACCCAGCACTTCCGCGCGCGCTGGCTGCGCGGCGACCTGCCATTCAGCGGCGGCCACCAGCGTGACAGCGTGCTGCAGCTTTCCCTGCGCGACGACGGTCCGCCCAACGAAACCCACGTACTCGCCTTCGCCGATTTCATCCCGCCCATCGCTCTGTCGATGTTCGCCACGCCCACCCCCGGCAGCTCGCTCACCTGGATGCTCGAACTGCTGCGCGACCGCTACGACGACCTGGGCCTGGACGACTGGCGCGTGGACGCCGAATTGATCGCCGCCCACGACGGGTATACCAATCAGAGCGTGATGCTGTGGGGGCCGGATGGGAAGCCGGTGGCGTTGAGTCGGCAGAGTATGGTGGTGTTTGGGTGAGGGCGGGAGTGTTTGGTGCATGGTGTTCGAGTCGTAGGCATGCCGCTGAAAACATGGCGGGATTAGACGGCGGGATTAGGCTGCACCAAGCACAGCAAGTTGTTGATCTGTGTGGACCGGAGTCCTATCGTGTAGGGCGATGAGCAGGGAATAGGCTGCGGGGTTACACTTCATTTTGAAATCTACATAGCGTTAGCTGTCTATGAAGATCGTCGTAATTCTGCTGCTCGTATTCGCTGGCTGCGCGTCGGGCACAGAGCTGGTGCCCATCGTTGCGCCGGCCATTCGCGCTCCCGCGGATGCATGCTGGTCGACATCTGGCGTTTGTGCTGCAACGGTCGCGTTCACCGTGCTGCCTGACGGCAACGTTTCTAACGTATCAATCAAGGAGTCTTCTCGCGATCGCGCTTGCGACTTGGCCGTAAAGCATGGTGTGGCCGAGTGGCATTACGCCCCGCGCATATCGCCAATCAAAGTCATCAAGCAGGTGCGGGGCTACACTTGTCCTGCCCACTAATCGACCGCTAACCACTCGTTCAAGGCGGACGGCTGCGCCGCCGCTCAACTCGAGCGTTAGGTGCCCAAGGTGAAACTCCGCACTTTGACAAAGGTTTTCACCTTCCTTGTAGGCGCGTGCATCGCCTTGCTCGGAGTGGCTTGGATCTTCATAGCCGCATCGGGTGCGGTCAAAACCGGTCCAGTCGCAGGCTATGTTGCTGGTGCTGGGTTCTTGCTGGTAGCAGCGCCACTTCTGGCATTTCCATTTTCTACTCGCGTCGCCAAGTCTTTGCTTGTTCTTGCCATGTTTGTTCTTGCGTTCGGCATGCTTTGGCTCGCATTTCAGCCTAACTCGCCTGCCAGTCATCCAGCGCTTGTCCAAGTGGCTGCTATCGCATTTGCTGTAATATTGCTCGCACGTGTTGTGCTGGTTCTGCGCCGTAAACGTTCCGCGTTGGGCGCCTAACCAGTCCGTAAGAGACTTCCGGTCAACCCCGGGCGCATGATGCTTTCGCCCTGGGCTTTCGGGCTGCTGCCGGTCATCGTGTTGTCCTGTTTGCTGCGTACTGCGTGTCAGTGCTTCATGGGTACAACGAATGTCAGGCTGCATTTCCGTAATCGGTCTTGTTGAGTCGATGCCGCCGACTCGGACCTTTGTATAAACCGCACCCGAAGACCTCGTTCGTTCATCGGACTGTCCGGTGCCCAGGGATCAGTCGGCACACCGTTTGGACGTCCATCTAGTTAGTCAGGTTCTCTCCGGGGTGGTCTGACCTGTTGTCTACCGTGTCGCGCTGACGTTGAATCGAAACTCGGTTTTACGCCGCCTGCACCGTGTGAGTTTGCTGGTGCATCGGATGCTGCAGGCAGGCACAGGGGTCGTAGTCGACGTCGTGCGCCAGCATCGCCCAGATCTGCCGGGCATGTTTGTTCGCGATGGCCACGATCACCTTGCCGAAAGGCATGCGTCCATCCAGGGTACGTATCCACAACTGTTCGGGCGTGGCCTTCTCGGTGGCCACGGCCTTCGCGCGCTGCAGACTGCTGCGGGCGCCCTGGATCAGCAACGTGCGCAGGTACGCATCCCCACGACAGCTGATCTCACCCAGCCGCGCATGCCCGCCGCTGGAGTGTTGGGTGGGCACCAGCCCCAGCCATGCCGCCATCTGCCGGCCGTGTTTGAACTCGCGCGCGTTGCCGACCGTGGCCACCGCCGCATCGGCGGTGATCGCGCCGACCCCGATGACCGCGCGCAGCCGCACACACTGCTCGTCATCGCGCGCGTGTATCTCGATGCGTGCATCGCACGCGTCGAGGTGCAGGCGCAACTGCTTCCAGTGCTCCGCCAGGTCACGCAACAGTTCCTTGAGCTCAGCCGGCAATCCGAGCTGCCCATCGAGGTCAGCCAGCTGGCGACGCAGCGCCAGATCGCTCTGCGCCACGACCACACCGAACTCGGCCAGCAGGCCGCGAATACGGTTGCCGATCGCCAGCGACTCGACCTTGTAGCCCTCGCGGACTCGATGCCATGACAACCGCACCTGCTGATCGATCGACTTGACCGGCACGAAACGCATGTTGCCCTGGCGGGCGGCTGTGGCGATCGCCTCGGCATCGGCCCGGTCGTTCTTGGTTCGGCGACCCTTGCGGAACGGCGTGACGAACTGGGCGGCGATGATCCGCGGCTGCAGACCGTACTCCAGGCAGCGCCGCGCCCAGTGGTGCGCCCCGCTGCACGCCTCCATCGCCACCACCGTGCCGGCCGGCAACTGCGCCAGCCACAGGCCAAACGGCTCGCGCCGTAGGTCCTGCCGCCGCAGCACATGGCCAGCGCCATCCATCTCACACGCTGAAAACAGGACTTTCGCCAAATCCACGCCGATGGTTATAGTGCTCATGGAGACTTCCTCTTCTGCTGACGGTTGTGTCGCAACACCATCATGGCCCTCGAGGCCGAAAGGGGAGGAAGTCTCTTTTTACTCGTTCAAGGCGGACGGCTTTGCCGCCGCTTAACTCTAGCGTTAGGAGGTCGACCCATGAAGGCTGCGAAAATCGAGTCGACCCCTTCTGGTAAATTCTGGACGACCACGAAGAACACTTCGTTGTCTCAGCGCGAAACCCTCGAGAAAACTTTGGCTACTCTCGCCGCGCTCGTCGGGGCAAAGGTGGTCTACAAGCAAATGGATTCGCGCTACGGCATTTTTTATGAAGTTCAAGCACCGGGGTTCTCAGGCTTTCAAAGCGCCACGAACACCATCTACGAGCTCTCGCAGCACCTTGCGAAAAGCTCCTAACCAATCATTCGAGGCGGACGGCTTCGCCGCCGCTCAATTCGAGCGTTAGTCGGTAGCTCGTGGTGGTTTGTCGTATCGTGTGTTTCGCCCAGCTTCGCGCTGGCTTGTCGTCCGTCGCCGCAGCAACTTTTCGCGCGACGGCGTCGCAAGCCTCAGCTTTCAGAGCTGGTCGTTTTGGGGTAGTCGGTTGTTCAAGCTGTGCGCTCGTCGTGGCAGTCGCTGTCGCCCAAGCAAACTGCGTCGCAACCGTCTAACTCCTCGTCCAAGCGGACGGCTGCGCCGCCGCTTAACTCAGGCGTTAGGTGCCACAAGAAATGATCTCGCACTCCGACCTTGTCGAGTCTATCTTTGGTTACTGGCCAAACTTTGCAGATGGCCATATCGAACTGTTCTCGTTCGAGCACCCAGGCATCATCAAGTTGCGAATTTCCTACATTGACGCTGAACTCGCCAAGGCGGCTAAGATTAGCCTTCAGTTCACTGGCGTGCATAACATTGCACTTTCCGAAATGTTCGATGGGAACTACCTTGACGTACTGAGCATCTCTGGTGAGTCTCCGCTCCTAGTGGAGCTCGAGGCTTGCTCGGGTCTTCAGGGTACTTTTGCATGTGCATCAGCGGAGGTTACCGCGGTGGCACCTAACCCATCGTTCGAGGCGGACGGCGCCGCCGCCGCTCAACTCAAGCGTTAGGTTCCCAAGTGAAACTCCGCGCATTCGCAAAAATTCTTTCGTTCCTGGCAGGCTTGTGTCTTGCCGCCGTCGGCGTGGCGTGGCTTTTTATTGCATCATCTGGCGCGGTTAAAGCCAGTCCCTTCGCTGGCTACCTTGTCGGCGCTGGGTTCCTGTCGGTTGCCGCGCCATTGCTGGCGTTCCCTTTTTCCATTCGTGTCGCCAAGGCTTTGGTTGCTTTGGTCATGGTCGGTCTTGCGGTCGGCATGCTTTGGCTCGCGTTCCGGCCCGACTCGCCTTCAAGTCATCCGTCGCTAGTTCAAGCCGCCGCAATTGCGTTTGCTGTAACGTTGTTCGCACGTATTGGGCTGGCACTTCGCCGCAAGCGTTCGGCGTTGGGCACCTAACCACTCGTCCAAGCGGACGTGCGAAAAGCCGCACGCCGCTTAACTCCAGCGTTATGTTTCAAACCAGGCACGAAGGGAACCCAATGAAAAAGGCCGCGATCTCAGTTGTCATGCTTGCGTGTTTGTCAGGTTGCGTCGCGCTTACGCCGCAGCGGCAAGTTAGCCTTACGAATACGTTTAACCCGCAGGAGGTTGCGTGGTTCAATTCAACTGGCACCGGTTCAATTACCGGTCAAGCATTCTTCCAAACGCGTGGTGGTCAGCCGCGCACCTGTGCCGGTCTTGAGGTTGCGCTCCAACCGCATTCAACTTATGGCGACGAGCGTTTACGGGCGATCTACGGCAGCACGGATACAGGGTACGCACCAGCCCTAGCTACTCGGGTTCAGTTCAACCCAGATAGCTCCGCGTACCTACAGACGCTCAAAAAATCTACTTGCGACGCACAGGGCAATTTCAGCTTTACTGGGCTTCCAGCCGGTAATTACGTCATCGTCTCGGTTCTCGCTTGGACGATTCCCGGGCAAGAGTTTGCACCACCGCAAGGCGGCGCTCTCATGAAGAGCGTCACCCTCAAGGACGGCGAGAATACGCGCATCATCCTTACGCACTGAAACATAACAATTCGTCCAAGCGGACGCGCGAAAAGCCGCGCGCCGCTTAACTCCAGCGTTAGGCCGCCCTTGGAATTCGATGTTCCTCACGTACACGCAAATGGACAAAGCCGGCACACGGAGGATGCATCGCTTCGGGTTGCCTCTGTACGCTTTCACCCTATTCGTTTGCTTGGTCACGTCCAGTCGTGGCGCTTTCTGGTTCTTTGGTGCTGTGACCGCTGTCGGCCTCGTTTACACGTTCGCGTACAGCAAGCTTTACGTTCATTTTATGCGCCATCCCGAGCTACCCGGTAAAAAATTTATTGCCAGCCTCGTGCTCCTTGAAATTTCCATCGGCTTGTTGTTGGCTGCAGTGGCGGCCTAACATCTCATTCGAGGCGGACGGCTGCGCCGCCGCTCAACTCCAGCGTTAGGCCAATGAAAAATACTTACACGCCTTCAGGCTACTCGCAAACGAGCGACGAATTTGCGGCGCTTATGGTTGATGCCCCCGAATTTGAAATGAATGGCATGTCTCTGGCCGAAGCATTCGGCTTGGTACGGGGCGGAATCGACACAGTCATTTCAAAGTCCAAATCTGCACAAGCAACCGCATTGCTTGTCACCTGCAAGAGTGAACTTGACGTAATTCAGAGCATTTTCGCTTCGAATGCAGAGGTGCGTGACGTAAACGTTCGCAAGGAAACTCGGAAACGGCTGCAAAGGCTCTATTACGACGTTTACTTGGCAGCCGGGCCTCTCCTCAAGTCCGTTCGGCACGCTGACGAAATTGGCCCCGATGACGATGTCTAGGAAGGGCTCTAGCCGTGGCAAAGCGCTCGGGCAGCGCGTAATGTCCTAACTATTCCGTAAGAGACTTCCGGTCAACCCCGGGCGCATGATGCTTTCGCCCTGGGCTTTCGGGCTGCTGCCGGTCATCGTGTTGTCCTGTTTGCTGCGTACTGCGTGTCAGTGCTTCATGGGTACAACGAATGTCAGGCTGCATTTCCGTAATCGGTCTTGTTGAGTCGATGCCGCCGACTCGGACCTTTGTATAAACCGCACCCGAAGACCTCGTTCGTTCATCGGACTGTCCGGTGCCCAGGGATCAGTCGGCACACCGTTTGGACGTCCATCTAGTTAGTCAGGTTCTCTCCGGGGTGGTCTGACCTGTTGTCTACCGTGTCGCGCTGACGTTGAATCGAAACTCGGTTTTACGCCGCCTGCACCGTGTGAGTTTGCTGGTGCATCGGATGCTGCAGGCAGGCACAGGGGTCGTAGTCGACGTCGTGCGCCAGCATCGCCCAGATCTGCCGGGCATGTTTGTTCGCGATGGCCACGATCACCTTGCCGAAAGGCATGCGTCCATCCAGGGTACGTATCCACAACTGTTCGGGCGTGGCCTTCTCGGTGGCCACGGCCTTCGCGCGCTGCAGACTGCTGCGGGCGCCCTGGATCAGCAACGTGCGCAGGTACGCATCCCCACGACAGCTGATCTCACCCAGCCGCGCATGCCCGCCGCTGGAGTGTTGGGTGGGCACCAGCCCCAGCCATGCCGCCATCTGCCGGCCGTGTTTGAACTCGCGCGCGTTGCCGACCGTGGCCACCGCCGCATCGGCGGTGATCGCGCCGACCCCGATGACCGCGCGCAGCCGCACACACTGCTCGTCATCGCGCGCGTGTATCTCGATGCGTGCATCGCACGCGTCGAGGTGCAGGCGCAACTGCTTCCAGTGCTCCGCCAGGTCACGCAACAGTTCCTTGAGCTCAGCCGGCAATCCGAGCTGCCCATCGAGGTCAGCCAGCTGGCGACGCAGCGCCAGATCGCTCTGCGCCACGACCACACCGAACTCGGCCAGCAGGCCGCGAATACGGTTGCCGATCGCCAGCGACTCGACCTTGTAGCCCTCGCGGACTCGATGCCATGACAACCGCACCTGCTGATCGATCGACTTGACCGGCACGAAACGCATGTTGCCCTGGCGGGCGGCTGTGGCGATCGCCTCGGCATCGGCCCGGTCGTTCTTGGTTCGGCGACCCTTGCGGAACGGCGTGACGAACTGGGCGGCGATGATCCGCGGCTGCAGACCGTACTCCAGGCAGCGCCGCGCCCAGTGGTGCGCCCCGCTGCACGCCTCCATCGCCACCACCGTGCCGGCCGGCAACTGCGCCAGCCACAGGCCAAACGGCTCGCGCCGTAGGTCCTGCCGCCGCAGCACATGGCCAGCGCCATCCATCTCACACGCTGAAAACAGGACTTTCGCCAAATCCACGCCGATGGTTATAGTGCTCATGGAGACTTCCTCTTCTGCTGACGGTTGTGTCGCAACACCATCATGGCCCTCGAGGCCGAAAGGGGAGGAAGTCTCTTTTTACTCATTCAAGGGGAACCAAAATCGTTCCGATTTTGCTCCCCTTAACTCAGGCGTTAGGCCTCATGGAAAAGCTTGCGCTCTCCAACATAGAGGACAGTGTCTTGGCTATGGCTGAGGATGCGTTCATCCACTTCAAAACAGCACGTCCAGTGCTGGGTACCTATTATGAGCGTAACGTTAGTTTCCAGGAGCTGTCGTCTATCGTCGGACGCTTGTCCGCCCTCGGGCTCATCCGCTGGCGTATCACACAACGCAGCACAATTCATTTCTGTAAGCGTGCGCCGGTCAGCTCTCAGCACAACTGCACGGCGGCGTTCACGGCCACGGCCAAAGGCAAGGCGTACCTCGCTCAGCCTCGGTGCGCGGCCTAACCACTCGTTCGAGGCGGACGGCTCCGCCGCCGCTCAACTCAAGCGTTAGTCGGCGGAGCGTTTCATTTGCTTCACAGGGTTGTTGGCGGCCGCGTTACGTTCACGGCCTTCCTCACCATCAAAGCCGCTTTGGCTGCTCCCAATGCAATCGTGTTGTGTTCCATCTTCGGGTAGCCTGCGCTCATGGCCTCATGGCTTCGTTCAATTCCGCGGCAACGCCAGCTTCCGCCGTCTAACACGGCGGTCAAGCGGACGGCGTACCGCCGCCGCTTACCTCTGCGTTAGGGGTCAGAAACAGGATGTTGGCTCTCGAAAGTTCTTTTTGGTCCGAGCTTCGGCATGCCTATGGAGCCGCGACGAATATTCCGGCGTTGTTGAGTCAACTCACGAGTTACCCGGACGAGGCTTCCTACCAAGACGAACCTTGGTTCACGTTGTGGAGTTCGCTCTGCCATCAAGGCGATATCTACTCTGCATCTTTCGCGGCAGTTCCCCACATTGTCCACGCGCTAGCTGCTAATGCCTCCCGCGCATCTGTCAGCTACTTCCTATTGCCGGCGAGCATCGAGGTGGCACGTGCCTCAGCCAACGCGGTCGTTCCCCCATCGTTGTCCGTCGCGTACTTTGCAGCGCTCGCCCAACTCCCCGCGCTTGCAGGGGCTGCCGCGCGGCCCGGGTGGGACGACTCGCTGTGTACTTCGGCTCTCGCGGCAACCGCCGCTGCCACTGGCAACCATCAAACTGCACGGCTACTGTTGGAGACGGAGCAGAGCGATATTCCTGAGGTCATTAATTGGCTGCAGTCGCGCTGACTCCTAACCACTCGTCCAAGCGGACGCGCGAAAAGCCGCGCGCCGCTTAACTCAAGCGTTAGGCCATCTATGTCCGAGTGGTCACGAATTGCGTATCGACAGTTCTGGGACGTGCCTCGCGCAGTGATTGCCCAGCGCGGAGGAGATCTATATTTCTTTGATTCTCGCTTCGACGACGACCTGGATGACTACCTCGACCACTACGAGGTATGGCGCCTACCATCACTGTCCGACGAGCAACTAGCTGGCTCTTGGGTCGGGTTAGAAAAGCTCGCACTGGAAAGGCTTTCCGACATTGGGCTGCGGGACTAGCCCTTTGAGGTCTCAAACCGCAACACCCACGACGCTGATGCTGGTCGTTCAAAGTGATAATAAGGGGTCAGGTTCATTATTTTCATCTGGAAAATTAGCCCGACCCCTTGGCTGCCCTTCTTTCCCGGTCGCGGGCTTGGCTGAGCTACCATCCGCGCGCATGGACATCCGGCTCGACGATCTCACCGCATCCCCCGTCATCGACCTGCTGCGCGAGCACCTGCAGGGCGTGGCGTTGCACTCGCCGCCGGAGAGCATCCATGCGCTCGACGTCGACGCATTGCGTCGGCCGGAAATCAGCTTCTGGACGGCGTGGGAGGAGAGCGAACTGCTGGGTTGCGGTGCGCTGAAGCAGCTCGATGCGCAGCAGGCGGAGGTCAAGTCGATGCGCACCGCCGCACGCCATCTGCGCAAGGGCGTCGCCGCGGCGCTGCTGCGGCACATCATCGACGAGGCGCGGCGACGCGGCTGCCGTCGACTGTGCCTGGAAACCGGATCAGCCGCGGCGTTCGCGCCGGCCCATCGCCTGTACGCCAGCTTCGGCTTCGTCCGCTGCGAAGCGTTTGCGGATTACGTCGCCGATCCATACAGCGTGTTCATGAGTCGCGAGCTGTAGTGGTCGCGGGATCACCGGTGCCAGCCATCCTCGACAACATCTTCTGGCATGCGCTCAGCGGGCCGCAGGCGGGCTTTGCCCAGGGTGCGGGCGGTGCGCGGCGGTTCGCGCCGGGGTTCTCGCCGATCCTCGGCTTTGCCGATCCGGCCGAACCGGCATTCGGCGAACTGCAGCCGTTCTGCGCGTCGGGCGAATCGTTCTACACCGATGGCTGGTCGGGGCCGGCGCCGGTCGGGTGGAGCATCGAACTGGAATCGACCATGTTCAAGATGCGCTGGGCCGGCGAGCTGCCCGCGCGGGACGATGCGCCGGGGGCGTTGCCGCTGGTGCCGCAGCATGCGGAGCAGGCCATGGCACTGGCCGCGCTGACCAGGCCCGGCCCGTTCGGCCCGCGCACGCTGGAGCTGGGTGATTACTTCGGTCTGTTCGACGGCGCGCGGCTGATCGCCATGGCCGGCGAGCGTGCCTTCGCTGGCGGCTGGCGCGAGGTGAGTGGCATCTGTACTCATCCCGACGCGCAGGGGCACGGGCTGGCCCGCCAGCTCACGGCCAGGCTGATCCGACGCCAGCTGCTGCGTGGCGAAACGCCGTTCCTGCACGTGATGCGCGCCAACGAAGGGGCCCGCGCGCTGTATCGGCGCATGGGCTTCGTCGATTACCGCGAATCGGTGGTGCGGGTGGTCCGGCGGGCTTGACGATCAGTGCGGCGTGCTTCGCTGCTTGACGCCGGCGCCCAGCACGGCGATCAGGCCGACCGTCAGCACGATCTCCGCCCATGCCAGCACGCGTTCGCCCGGCGCGCTCCACGCCTCGGTCACGCCGTGGCAGAAATAGAACAGGCTGAGGATGCCGACCCACAGCAGCGCGCGGCGCACGTTGCGGAGCGCCAGCAGCGGCAGCAGCAAGGGAATCACGGTGATCGCCAGCACCAGCCAGGCGGGCAGGGTTTGCGATGGCACCAGCCACGCATGCCAGACGAGCTGCAGCACGACGAGCAAGGCCCAGGCGGCCAGGCCGACGCGATAGACGGGCAGGATGGGTGGGTGCGTGGCGGCGGTCATGGCGTGTCCGCCAGGCGGCGGGCCACGTCGGCCAGGCGGCGGCCCAGCGCGCGGGCCAGCTCGCGCTCGTGTTCGCTGATCGGGTTGTCGCCCTTGGCGCCGGCGACGTGGCTGGCACCGTAGGGGGTGCCGCCGCTCTGCGTGCTCGTCAGCGCCGGCTCGGTGTACGGCACGCCGACGATCAGCATGCCGTGATGCAGCAGCGGCAGCGCCATCGAGAGCAGGGTGGATTCCTGGCCGCCGTGCATGGTGCTGGTGGAGGTGAACAGCGCCGCCGGCTTGCCGGCCAGCGCGCCGCTGGCCCATTCGGCGCCGGTGGTGTCGAGGAAATATTTCAGCGGCGCGGCCATGTTGCCGAAGCGGGTGGGGCTGCCCATGGCGAGTGCGACGCAGTCGAGCAGATCCTGCTTGGTCACGTATGGCGCGCCGTCCTCCGGTTCCGGCGGCTGCGCGATGTCGGTCACCGGCGCCACCGGCGGCACCTGGCGCAGGCGGGCGCGCATGCCGGGTACCTCCTCGATACCACGCGCGATCAGGCGCGCCAGTTGGGCGGTGTGTCCGCTGCGGCTGTAATACAACACCAGGATTTCTCGGGCCATGCGGCGATTCCACGCGTTGAGGCGTTCACGGGCAATGGGCTAGTGTACCGGCCGATACCCCGAACACCGGAAGCGGCAGGCTGCCGCGACAACCCGAGGATAGCGATGGCCCGCCGCTTCGATCCCGATCGCATGCGCTATTTCCGCCGCTTCGTGTGGCAGCGCTTCATCGACGACAAGTGCTTCGAGACGGCCGGCGCGCTGTCCTACACCACGCTGGTGTCGCTGGTGCCGCTGACGGTGGCGGTGCTGGCGATGTTCGCGGTGTTCCCGGTGTTCGCGGGCGCGCGCGACACGCTGCTCAATTTCGTCTTCAACAATTTCGTGCCGACGGCCGGCGAAAAGGTGCAGGCGGCGCTGCAGAGTTTCGCCGACAACGCCAAAGGGCTCACCGGCGTCAGCATCCTGGTGATGCTGTTCAGCGCGCTGTCGATGATGATCAGCATCGAGGACCGGCTCAACCGGATCTGGCGCGTGCACCAGGCGCGCCGCTGGAGTTCGCGCCTGCTGCTGTACTGGGCCGCGCTGACGCTGGGGCCGATCCTGGTCGGCGGCGGCATCGCCACCACGTCGTACGTCACCGCGATGCCGTTCCTCAGCGTGGCGGCCGGCCAGATCCACTCGATCGGCGCCAGCCTGCTGGCGACGCTGCCGTTCCTGGTGACCTTCTGCACGTTGTGGCTGATGTACGCAGTGATCCCCAACACGCGGGTGTCGCGTCGCGACGCGGCGATCGGCGCGCTGCTGGGCGCGGTGCTGTTCGAGATCGCGCGCTGGGGCTTCGGCCAGTTCGTGGGGCACGCGCAGACCTACCAGCAGATCTACGGCGTGCTGGCGACGATCCCGATCTTCCTGCTGTGGATCTACCTGTCGTGGGTGATCGTGATCCTGGCCGCCTCGGTGGCGGCGTCGATCTCCGCCTACGAGTACGTGCCGCCCTCCGCAACCCTGCCGGCAGGGGCCGAGTTCCTGGGCCTGCTGGTGGTGCTGGGGGTGTTCGTCGACGCGCAGCGCAAGGGTGCGTGCGTGGACGTGGCCGAGGTGCGCCTGGGCGCGCCGAGCCTCAGCGCAGGTGCGGTCGCCGGCTATTTCGACGACCTGCAGGACGCCGATCTGATCCAGCGCGGGGAGGCGGGCGGCTGGCTGCTCTGTCGCAGCCTGGACAGCACCGACCTGCTGCGGCTGTATCGTTGCACTCATCACCGCCTGCCGCTGCAGCCGCGCGAGGAAGCCGCGGCGATGAACGTGGTGTTGCCGGCGGAGCTGCTGCTGCTGCTCGACGAGGTGGCCGCCGCGTTGCATTCGAAGCTGGGCACCCGGCTCGACCAGATCTATCCCCCGGCCGCCGACCCGGCCGCCGACACCGAGGAACTCCCCGCATGATGTTGCTGAGCCGTTTCGCCGCCGTCGCCCTGGCGCTGGCTTTCGTCACTCCGTTGCAGGCCGCGATGCCGGAGCAGCCAACGCTCAAGGTCAGCACGCTCGATGGCAAGAGCTTCGACCTGGCCGCGCAGCGCGGGCACTGGGTCATCGTCAACTACTGGGCGACCTGGTGCGTGCCGTGCATCAAGGAAATGCCGGACATCTCGCACTTCGTCGCCGCGCACCAGAACGTGCGCGCGATCGGGCTGGCCTACGAGGACAGCGACACGGCCGACATCAAGGCGTTCCTGGCCAGGCACCCGGTGGTCTATCCGATCGCCCAGGTCACCGTGGACAAGCCGCTGAAGGATTTCGACGCGCCGCGCGGCCTGCCGATGACCTACCTGATCGACCCGCAGGGCAAGGTGGCGCAGCGGAAGCTGGGGCCGGTCACCGAGGCCCTGCTCAAGCAGTGGATCGGGGCGGACTGATGCCGACGGCGCGGTTTCTCGTGGACGGTCGCGTGCAGGGCGTGTTCTTTCGCGCCAGCACCCGCGAGCAGGCGCTGACGCTGGGCATTGCCGGTCACGCGAGGAACCTGGATGACGGTCGCGTCGAGGTGCTTGTCGGCGGGCGCGCCGAGGCGCTCGACGCGCTGGAGCAGTGGCTGTGGCAAGGCCCTCCCGCGGCCGAGGTGACCGCGGTCGATCGCGAGGATCTGCCCGAACGGGAGCTGCACGGTTTCCACACCGCCTAGCCTGCTCTGGGAGGGGCTCAGGCGCCGCCGAGGGCCTGCAACTGGTCGGCCTGGTGTTCGCGGGTCAGCGTGTCGATCAGTTCGCCCAGGTCGCCCTGCATGATCTCGGGCAGGCGGTAGAGGGTGAGGTTGATGCGGTGGTCGGTGATGCGGCCCTGCGGGTAGTTGTAGGTGCGGATGCGCTGGCTGCGGTCGCCGGAGCCCACCTGCAGGCGCCGTTCCTGCGCCTGCGCGGCGGCCTGCTTGCCTTGCGCCTCGTCGAGCAGGCGCGCCTTCAGCAGGCTCATCGCGCGCGCGCGGTTCTTGTGCTGACTGCGTTCGTCCTGGCACTCCACCACGGTGCCGGAGGGCAGGTGGGTGATGCGGATTGCCGAGTCGGTCTTGTTGACGTGCTGGCCGCCGGCGCCGGAGGCGCGGAAGGTGTCCACTTTCAGGTCGGCCGGGTTGATCTCGATCTCGTCGATCTCGTCCAGCTCCGGCAGGATCGCGACGGTCGCGGCCGAGGTATGGATGCGGCCCTGCGATTCGGTTTCCGGCACGCGCTGCACGCGGTGCGTGCCCGATTCGAACTTCAGTTGCGAGTACGCGCCCTTGCCCTCGATGCGCGCCACGATCTCCTTGTAGCCGCCGTGCTCGCCGGCGTGCTCGCTGAGCACCTCGACGTGCCAGCGGCGGCTCTCGGCGTAGCGCACGTACATGCGGAACAGGTCGCCGGCGAAAATCGCCGCCTCGTCGCCACCGGTGCCGGCGCGCACTTCCAGATAGAGATTGGCCTCGTCGCGCGGGTCCTTCGGCAGCAGCAACAGCTGCAGTTCGCCGTCGAGATCCTGCAGGCGGCGCTCCAGGCGGGCGACGTCGTCGACGGCCATCTCGCGCAATTCGGGATCGTCCAGCATCGCGCGCGATTCGGCCAGATCACGCTCGGCGCGCTCGTGCTCGCGCAGCGAACCGGCGATCGGTTCCAGCTGGGCGTACTCCTGCGACAGCTCGCGAAAGCGGCTGTTGTCGGCCAGCACCTCGGGCTGCGACAGCAGCAGGCCGATTTCCTGGTGGCGCTCGGCGAGTGCTTCGAGCTTGCGGCGGATCGAGGGGGTCATGGGGAGGGGCGAGAAGTGAGTGGAGAGGAGTGAGAAAAGAGAGGGCCGGAGCGATGCTTTCTCTCACTTCTCACTTCTCATCACTCGCTTCTGAATCAAGCCCGTACAGCCGCCCCGCGGCGTGCAGCAGGTCGAGATCGCCGCTCAGGGCGGCTTCGCGCAAGCGCGCGCTGGGATGGTGCAGCAGCTTGTTGGTCAGCGTGTTGGCGAGAAAGGCCAGTGCCTCGTCCGGCGACTTGCCGTGGGCGAGCATCGCGCGGGCCTTGCCCAGCACCTCGTCGCGGTAGACCTCGGCGTGCTGGCGCATGTCCAGGGCGGGGTTCTTCGTGGTCAACGCGCGGCGCCAGGCCATGTAGCGGTCGACTTGCAGGTCGATGATCGCATCCGCCTCGCGGGCGGCCGTTTCGCGCGAGCGGCGGTTGTCGTCGATCACCTGGCGCAGGTCGTCGATGCCGTAGAGATAGACATCCGGCAGTTCGGCGACGGATTCCTCGATGTCGCGCGGCACCGCGATGTCCACCATGAACATCGGCTTGCGCCGGCGGCTCGCCATTGCCTGCCCGACCATCGCGCGGGTGACGATCGGCTGCCGCGCCGCAGTGGAGGAGATCACGATGTCCGCCTCGGCCAGGTGTTGCGGCAGGTCGGCCAGTGCCACCGCGTAGCCGCCGTAGCGGCCGGCCAGATCCTGCGCGGTTTCCAGCGTGCGGTTGGCCACGATCAGGCGGCGGGCGTGGCGTTCGGTCAGGTGGCGCGCGGCCAGCTCGATGGTGTCGCCGGCGCCGATCAGCAGTATGCAGGCCTGTTCCAGGTCGGTGAATACCTGCTCGGCCAGGCGCACCGCGGTGAATGCCACCGACACCGTGTGCGCGCCGATGCGGGTGTCGGTGCGCACCCGCTTGGCCACCGCGAAGGTGTGCTGCAGCAGGCGATCCATGGGCGCCTTCAGCGCATGCGCCAGGCGCGCCTGCTGGTAGGCGTCCTTCACCTGACCCAGGATCTGCGGCTCGCCCAGCACCATCGAATCCAGCCCGGTGGCGACGCGGAACACGTGGCGTACCGCATCGCGTTCCTCATGCCGATAAAGGAACTCATCGAGTTTGCCGGGGGTCAGATGATGATGACGGTTCAACCACACCTGCGGGATGTCCTCGGCACCTTCGGCCACGCCCACGTACAGCTCGGTGCGGTTGCAGGTGGACAGGATCATCGCCTCCTCGATGCCCGGCTCGCTGGCCAGCTCGCGCAGCGCTGCGCTGGCGGCGTCCTCATCGAACGCCACCTGCTCGCGCAGGCTGACCGGCGCGGTGAGGTGATTGAGCCCGAGGGCGATCAGTGGCATGGGATGGCGGATATCTCGGCGGCAGGAGTTTGGCGGCGTAGGCTAAGCTTGGCGCGAGCGCCGATCATCGCGGATACGGCTGCAGCAGGTCGGTTGACGGAGAACAGTGTGCGGAGCGGGTCGAACAAGTTCAAGCAACTGCGGCATTTTACGGCACTGGCCGCAATGGCGCTCGCGCTTGGCGCCTGCACCACGGCGCCGCTGCGTCCGCAGGCCGCGCCGACGCCGCAGCCGCTGGCGCATCTGGTGGTGGCCACGCCGGATGCCGACCACGACTTGCTGGCCCAGTTGCTGGCCGGCGAAATGGCGTTGGGGAACACCGATCTGCCCGCCGCGTCGGCTCATTACGACAAGGCGATGGCCCTCAGCACCGATCCCGCCGTTGCCGAGCGGGCAGCGGAGCTGGCCATCGCCGTGCATCACGGCGAGGCGGCCGGCCGCGCGCTGGACCGCTGGCAGGCCTTGGGCGCCAAGCCCGCATCCATTGCCCGCGCGCGCGCCGAGCTGGCACTCGACCAAGGCAATGCGACCGAGGCGGAACAGCAGCTGGAACGCCTGGTCACCAGCGGCGACAAGGATGCCTGGCGCCAGTTCGGCCGCGTGCTGCTGGGCGCGCGCGACCAGGCGCAGGCGGCGCGCCTGCTGGAGGCGCTGGCCGTGCCGGCGCGATTGCCGGCCGACCCCAAGGCCTGGCTGGCGATGAGCGAACTGGGCGACAAGCTCGGCCGCCATGCCTATGCGCAGCAGATCGCCACGGCGGCGGTGCAGCGCTTCCACAACGCCGAGACCTACGCCTGGGCCGCGCAAATGAAAGCCAAGGACGGCGACCGTGCCGGCGCGCAGGAGCTGTTGCGCAAGGCGCTGGCACAGGCACCGTCCGATACGCGCCTGCGCTTGGCCTACGCCGGCCTGCTCAGCGCGTCGGGTGACGACGCGGCCGCCAGCCGGCTGCTCGCGCACGGCACGCAGGATGCCGACACCTACGCCATGCGCGCGGGGTTGGCCGCTCGCCACCAGGACGCGAAGGCCCTGGCCACGCTGTACCGCCAGTTGCAGCAGGCCGCGCCCGACGTGCGCGTGCAAAGCAGCTACCTGCTCGGTCAGCTGGCCGAGATGCAGCATCGCGAGGCCGAGGCGCTGGACTGGTACGAGCAGGTCGGCGACGACGATCCGCATGCGTTCGACGCCGCGATACGCAGTGCGCTGATCCTGCACACGCAGGGCAAGCGCGAACAGGCGCATCAGTTGCTCGCCCAACTGGAAATCGACTACCTCGAACAGCCCGAGCAACTGAGTCAGGCCTTGCAGGCCGATGCCGAGCTGTACCTGCGCGAGCAGGACTACGCACAGGCGGAAACCGCGTTCGGCCGCGCCCTGCAGGTGATGCCCGACGATCCCGGCCTGCTCTACGGTCGCGGCCTGGCCTATGCCCAAGCCGGCCAGATCGACCTGGCGGTGAAGGATTTCCAGCACCTGCTGAAGATCAAGCCCGGCGACATCGACGCCAGCAACGCGCTGGGCTACACCCTGGCCGACGCCAATCGCGACCTGGCCGAGGCGAAGAAGCTGCTGCAGGTCGCGCGCGCGGCCAAGCCCGACGATCCGGCCATCGCCGATTCGTGGGGTTGGCTGCAATATCGCCTCGGCCATCTGGCGCAGGCCGAGCAAACCCTGCGCGGCGCCTGGCTGGCGCGCAAGGACGCCGATGTCGGCGTGCATCTGGGCGAAGTGCTGTGGAAGCAGGGCCGTCGCCACGATGCGCAGCAGGTGTTCGACGAGGTGCGCAAGCTCGACCCGCACAGCCTCGCCCTGCGCGATGCCCTGAAGCGCCTGCTGCCGGTCGGAGCGCATCCTTGAGCCGGATCACCGCGTACGGCGCGGCATTGCTGCTGCCGTTGCTGCTGACTGCCTGCGCGCCGGCGGTACGCATGCCCGGCGACGCCGGCCTGCTTGCCGCCCAGCGCGCGCGCGAACACGCGCTGTCCGACGCCGGGCACTGGTCGCTGCAAGGCCGGCTGGGCGTGTCGGATGGCCACGAAGGCGGCAGCGGCAGCTTCAGCTGGAGCCAGGACGGCGCGCGTTACGAGTTCGTGCTGCGCGCGCCGGTGACCGGCAAGAGTTTCCGGCTCAGCGGCGATGCGCACGATGCCTTGCTCGAAGGGCTGGACGGCGGGCCGCTGCGCGGCAACGACGCCGAGGCGCTGATGCGCAAGGCACTGGGCTGGGAAGTGCCGCTGCGCGAGTTGCGCGCGTGGGTGCTGGGCCTGCGTGCCGCTGGCGGCCCGGCGGAAATCCGCTTCGGCGAGAACCGGCTGCCGTCGCTGCTGCGGCAGGACGGCTGGTCGGTGGAATACCGCAGCTGGGACGAAACCCGCGATCCGCCGTTGCCGACCAAGGTCTACGCCGCGCGACCGCCGTACAAGGTGCGGCTGTCGATCGAATCCTGGCAGTTTCGGTAAGCGCCGTCGGTTGGGTTAGGCTTTGCGCCCTGCCGACGGTGCGCCGCTGCCATCCATGAACGTCCACATCGACCGTGCCCAGCCGGGCCATGTCGCCGCCCTGTGTGCGATCGAGCGCAAGGCCGTGCAGCTGTTTCGCGGCCATCCGGCGTGGCCGGCGTACGCGGCGGTGTCGATGCCGGTCGAACTGCTGCGGCAGGCTGTCGAGCGCGGCCTGGTCTGGGTGGCGCCGGATGAAGCGGGCGATCCGCTCGGCTTCATCTGGCTGGACGAGGAGCCGGGCGACGGTGCGATCGGCGTCGCCGAGATCGACGTGCTGCCCGGGCATGGTCGCCGCGGCATCGGCGCGGCCCTGCTCGAACACGCCTGCAACTGGGCGCGCGAGGCGGGCTATCGGCGGGTGGATCTGGGCACCCTTGCCGACGTGCCGTGGAACGCGCCGTTCTACGCACGGCATGGTTTCGCGGTGGTCGACAAGAACGCCCCGGCGTTCGCCAACGCCCGCCAGCGCGATCGCGAGCACGGTTTTCCCGACGACCTGCGCGTCTTCATGAGCCGCCCGCTGGCCACGCCGGCGCGTGGTGAATGGACCGCATGGCCCGCGCCGGCCAAGCTGAACCTGTTCCTGCGCATCACCGGTCGCCGTGCCGACGGCTACCACGAACTGCAGACCGTGTTCCGCCTGCTGGACTGGGGTGACGAAGTGCGCCTGCGGGTGCGCGACGATGGCGAAGTGAAGCGCCTGCACGGCGCGCGGGGGGTGGCCGAGTCGGACGACCTGGTCGTGCGCGCGGCCCGCTTGCTGCAGCAGCATGCCGGTTGTGCGCTGGGCGCGGATCTCGCCGTCGACAAGCGCATCCCGATGGGCGGCGGCCTCGGCGGCGGCAGTTCCGACGCGGCCACCGTGCTGGTGGCGCTCAATCACCTGTGGCGGCTGGATCTGGACGAGGACAGCCTGGCCGCGCTGGGCGGCCAGCTCGGCGCCGACGTGCCGGTATTCGTGCGCGGACGTTCGGCCTGGGCCGAGGGCGTCGGCGAGCGACTCAGCCCGATCCATCTGCCGCGAAGGCATTACGTGGTGCTCGACCCGCGCGAGCAGGTGCCTACTGCAGCGCTCTTTCAAGCGCCTGAATTGACACGAAATGCGCCGCGGGCGACAATTTCGTCCTTTGTTTCCGGCGCAACGGTCGAGAACGCCTTCGAGCCGGTCGTGCGGGCGCGTTACCCGCGGGTCGCGGCAGCGCTGGCGTGGCTGGGCGGTTTCGGCACGGCGAGGCTTTCGGGTACCGGCGGCTGCGTGTTCCTGGAGCTGCGCTCGCTCGCGCGTGCCCACGCCATCGCAGAACGTTGTCCGGCGACATTCAGGGTACACGTGGCGAGCGGGATGGATGTCTCGCCGCTGCATCAGGCGCTGGCGCGGCAACGCGCAAGTTGACGGATTTCAGGCAAAGGCACGACCGAATACACCAAGACACTGGGGCGTCGCCAAGCTGGTTAAGGCACGGGATTTTGATTCCCGCATTCGCAGGTTCGAATCCTGCCGCCCCAGCCACTTCATTGTTGGCTGAGTTTTCGAGGTAGCACCGTGGACACGTCCACCCCGATGATGCTGTTCACCGGCAATGCGCATCGCGCATTGGCCGAGGATGTCGCCCACCGCCTGGGCGTGCCGCTGGGCAAGGCCCTGGTCGGCACCTTCAGCGACGGCGAGGTGCAGATCGAGATCGAGGAGAACGTGCGCCGGCAGGAAGTGTTCGTGATCCAGCCAACCGGTGCGCCCAGCGCGGTGAACCTGTTCGAGCTGCTGGCGCTCACCGACGCGCTCAAGCGCGCCTCGGCGGCCAGCGTCACGGCGGTGATCCCGTACTTCGGCTACGCCCGGCAGGATCGCCGGCCGCGCTCGGCGCGGGTGCCGATCACCGCCAAGCTGGCCGCCCGCATGATCGGCGCCGCGGGCGTGGACCGGGTGCTGACGGTGGACCTGCATGCCGACCAGATCCAGGGCTTCTTCGACATCCCGGTCGACAACGTGTACGCCTCACCGGTGCTGCTGGCCGACATCTGGCGCAAGTACAGCATGGAAGACCTGATCGTGGTCAGCCCGGACGTGGGCGGCGTGGTGCGTGCCCGGGCGATCGCCAAGCGGCTGGACGACGCCGACCTGGCGATCATCGACAAGCGCCGTCCGCGCGCCAACGTCTCCACCGTGATGAACATCATCGGCGACGTCGAAGGCAAGACCTGCGTCATGGTCGACGACATCGTCGATACCGCCGGCACCTTGTGCGCGGCCGCTGCAGCTCTCAAGGAGCGCGGCGCCCGCAAGGTGGTCGCCTACTGCGTGCATCCGGTGCTGTCCGGCGCGGCGATCAGCAACATCGAAGGCTCCCAGCTCGACCGGCTGGTGGTCACCAACACCTTGCCGCTGCGCCCCGAAGTCCAGGCCTGCAGCAAGATCCGCCAGCTCTCCGTCGCCGAACTGCTGGCTGAAACCATTCGCCGCATCGCCTTCGGCGAGTCGGTGAGTTCGCTGTACGTGGATTGAAATTTGAAAGTCCACCCAGGGATGGGTGGTCTTGATCTTTGTTTTTCGCGGCATGGATGCCGCGTGGAAGAAATTGAAGAGTCCGCCCCGGACGGGCGGTTTTGATGTTCGGCTTTTCGCGGCATGGATGCCGCGTGAAATAACGATCTTCCCTGGTCGCGGGGAAGTCACCCAAGCCGTCGCGAGGCGGCAAACCACCACCAAGGTAGTGAAACAAAATGACCCAGACTCATGAAATCAAGGCGCAGAGCCGCAAGGACGAGGGGAAAGGTGCGAGCCGCCGCCTGCGTCGCGCGAGCTTCGTGCCGGCCGTCGTCTACGGTGGCAGCCAGCCGCCGGAAAGCATCCAGATCGAGCACAACACCATCCTGCTCGCCGCCAAGAACGAATGGTTCTTCTCCTCGATCCTCGACCTGAACGTCGATGGCAGGGTGCAGAAGGTGCTGGTGCGCGACTGGCAGAAGCATCCGTTCAAGCAGCTGATGATGCACATGGATTTCCAGCGCATCGACGAGAACGCGAGGCTGCGCGCCAACGTGCCGCTGCATTTCCTGAACAAGGAACTGTCGCCGGCCGGCAAGATGTCCGGCGTGGTGATCTCGCACAACCTGACCGAAGTGGAAGTCAGCTGCCTGCCGAAGGATCTGCCGGCGTTCATCGAGCTGGATCTGGGCGCGCTGCAGGCCGGCGACATCATCCACCTGTCGCAGCTGAAGCTGCCGGCGAACGTGGAACTGCCGGCTTTGCAGCTGGGTGAAGCCCACGACGTCGCTGTGGTGACCGTGAACGCGGTCAAGGAAAGCGCCGCGGATGTCGCGGAAGACGCTGCCGAAGCCGAGGCCGAAGCGACCAAGGCCGCGGCTGCCAAGCCGGGTGCGAAGTCCGACGCCAAGCCGGCTGCCGACAAGAAGTAAGTCGTGCGGCCCCGCGCCCGACCGGCGCGGGGCCATGCATGGCTGGCTGCGCAATGGCTGGATTGAAACTCATCGTCGGGCTGGGCAATCCCGGCGCCGAATACCTCAGAACCCGGCACAATGCCGGGTTCTGGCTGGTGGACGCCCTCGCCGGCGGCCAGGGCGAGCGGTTCGCCTTCGACGGCAAGCTGCATGGCGAGAGCTGCCGCGTGCGCCTTGGCGGCGAACCGGTCTGGCTGCTCAAGCCCGCCACCTTCATGAACAAGAGCGGCATCGCCGTGGTTTCGGCGCTGCGCTATTACAAGATCGAACCCGAACAATGTCTGGTCGCGCATGACGACCTGGACCTGTCGCCCGGTACCGTGCGCCTGAAGTTCGACGGCGGCCACGGTGGGCAGAACGGCCTGCGCGACATCATGGGCCACCTCGGCCACGGCAAGTTCCATCGCTTGCGCGTGGGCATCGGCCACCCCGGCCACAAGGATCAGGTCACGCCGTGGGTGCTGGGCCGGCCTTCCGCCACGGACGAAACCGCCATCCTGGACGGCGTCGCGCGCGCCCTGGACGTGCTGCCGCTGGCGGTGGATGGGCAGTTCGACAAGGCGATGCAGCAGTTGCATACAAGTCGGGAATAGGGGATGGGGAGCAGGGAATCGCAACAGCGTCCCGTGCTCCTGCCGTTCCTGTTCCCCATTCACTATTTCCCATTCCCGGATTTCAAACCATGGGCATCAAATGCGGCATCGTCGGACTGCCCAACGTCGGCAAGTCCACCCTGTTCAACGCGCTGACCAAGGCCGGCATCGCGGCGGCCAATTTTCCGTTCTGCACGATCGAGCCGAACGTGGGCGTGGTGCCGGTGCCGGACCCGCGGCTGAATGCGTTGGCGGCGATCGTCAACCCGCAGAAGGTGGTGCCGACCGCGGTGGAGTTCGTCGACATCGCCGGCCTGGTCGCCGGCGCGTCGAAGGGCGAGGGCCTGGGCAACAAGTTCCTGGCCCACATCCGCGAGGTCGACGCGATCGCCCACGTGGTGCGCTGCTTCGAGGGCGACGTGATCCACGTCGCCGGCAAGGTCGATCCGATCGCCGACATCGAGACCATCGACACCGAGCTGGCGCTGGCCGACCTGGAGTCGGTGGACAAGGCGCTGAACCGCGCCGAGCGCGCGGCCAAGGCGAACGACAAGGATGCGTTGGCGAAGAAGCCGGTGCTGCAGAAGCTGGCCGCCGGGCTCAACGAAGGCAAGTCCGCGCGCAGCCTCGGCCTGGACGAGGAAGAGAAGGCGCTGGTGCGCGACCTGTTCCTGCTCACCCTGAAGCCGCTGATGTACATCGCCAACGTCGCCGACGACGGCTTCGAGAACAATCCGTTGCTGGACGCCGTGCGCGAGCGCGCTGTCGCCGAGGGTGCCGAGGTGGTGCCGGTGTGTGCGGCCATCGAGGAGGAACTGGCGCAACTCGACGAAGCCGACCGCGACGAGTTCCTGAAGGACATGGGCCTGGACGAGCCGGGCCTGAACCGGGTGATCCGCGCCGGCTACAAGCTGCTCGACCTGCAGACCTATTTCACCGCCGGCGTGAAGGAAGTGCGCGCGTGGCAGGTGAAGCGCGGCGCCACCGGGCCACAGGCTGCCGGCGTGATCCACAGCGATTTCGAGAAAGGCTTCATCCGCGCCGAAACCGTCTCCTACGACGACTTCATCCAGTACAAGGGCGAAGCCGGCGCCGCCGCCGCCGGGCGTCTGCGCAAGGAAGGCAAGGACTACATCGTCAAGGACGGCGACGTGCTGCACTTCCTGTTCAACGTCTGACGACCAGCGGGCTATGCCCGCCGCAAGATCGTGGGAGCGCACTTGTGCGCGATGCTCTCCGTCACGCTGCGGAAAGCATCGCGCACAAGTGCGCTCCTGCGGGAAGGTTGGCTGCTAAAGCGCGCTGCCGCCGAACTTGTAGGTGAACTGCACGTAGTAGCTGCGGCCGGCCGCGTCGAACCACGAGATGTCGTAGTACGGGTATGACGTGTAGCTGGGGTCGCGTGGCGGCATCTTGTCGAACAGGTTGTCCACCGCCAGCGACAGCTGCGCGTGGTCGCTGAACTTGTATTGCAGCGTGGCGTTGTAGCGGTAGGTGGCGTGTACCCAGGCCGGTTCGCCCGCGCCCGTGTCGACGATCTGGTCGTACGAATCCGAGTTCGGCAGCCGTCCGAGGCGCGTGCCGAACAGGGTGGCCGACCAGGCCTTGCGCTCCCATGACACGCTGGCGCTGGTCTTCTCGCGCGGGATGTCGAAGCCGCTGTTGACTGCCAGCTCGTCCAGGGTGGGGTCGCCGGGATATTGCTGGAACAGGTGATTGCGCGTCCAGGTATGGCTGCCCGCGAGGCGGAATGTGCCGATCGCGGTTTCCAGCTTGTAGTGGGCGCTGGCGTCGATGCCGCTGGTGCGCTCGTTGGCCACGTTGATCGGGTTGACGTAGATGCCGTACAGGCCGCCCGGATCGACCGCGCTGTCGGTCGGATAGCGGTTCACGCGCGAGATCGCGTCGAGGCAGCTGGGCGAATTCGCGTCCACCGGATTGCCGCCGACGTCGGTGCCGATGCGGCAGTTCGCCTCCAGCTGCAGGATGCGGTCGGTGCTGAGGTCCTGCACCTGGTTCTTCATGCGGATGTTGAAATAGTCCACCGACAGATCCAGGTTCGGCGTCGGCGACCACACGAAGCCGCCGGTCCACGAGGTGCTGGTTTCGGAGTTCAGGTCGCGGTTGCCCTGGCGCGTGCGGATCAGGCCTTCGTCGGCGTAATCGCAATCGGTGATGTCGACATCCGGCTCCTCGGTGCGGCAGCGGTAGTAGTCGTTGCCGGAGGTTTCGTCGTTGCCGATGCCGGCGTAGACGTAGTGCAGGTCCGGCGCACGGAACGCGGTGCCGTAGGAGCCGCGCAGCAGCAGGCTGTCGAGCGGGCGCCATTCCAGCCCGGTGCTGTAGGTCAGCTTGCCGGTCTTGTGGCCGGAGAAGCGGTACTGGTCGTAGCGGCCGGCCAGGCTGAGGTTGAGCGATTCCAGCAGCGGCAGGCGCAGCTCGCCGGCGGTGGCCCAGCGGTTGCGGCTGCCGTGGCCGTCGGAATCCTTCCAGCTGTAGTAGTAGTACTGGGTGGCCAGCGGGTCGGGGTTGAGGTCGTAGGCCTGGTTGCCGAACTCGACCACGCCGGCGAAACCCGCCGGCCCGGCGGGCAGGTTGAACAAGGCGGTGTTGGTCAGGGTGAACGCCAGCGTGTCGCTGCGCGATTCGGGGTGGTAGTTGGTGCGCGCGGTGATCGCGTCGTACTCGGCGCGGGTCAGCGGCGTGTACAGGCGGACGGGATCGGCGTCGAAGATCGGCAGGCCGCTGTCCGGGTCCACGCCCAGTTGCGGGCCGAGGTAGAGATCGTTGGCCTTCGCGGCGACGGTCTGCGGCCAGCTGATCAGCGCCTTGTACTGCGAGTGGCTGAGCGAGGCCTCGTAATCCCAGGCCTGGCCGAACGTGCCCTTGAAGCCGGTGGTGAGGCTGAAGGTCTTCTGCGTGTTCTCGATCATGCCGCGGCCGAGGCCACCCATTTCCTCGGGCGTGAACTGGCGATACCAGTTCTCGATGCCGCCGCTGTGCGCGTTGTAGAAGTAGCCGTCCTCGTTGCCGTCGGGCGCCTGGTAGTTCCACTGCTCGACGTCGCGGAACAGCTCGACCTTGCTCCAGCCCAGCTGCATGTCGCCGAACCAGCTCAGGTTGTCGTTGATCTTGAAGTTGGCCGAGGTGTAGGTGTTGATGCCGCGGCGCTGGCTGAGGATGGTGCCGTAGCCGATCGACTCGGCGCTGCCACAGAAATTGCCGTAGCGCGGCCGGTTCGCATACACCGTGGTGCCGCCGTTGAGGTACGACAGCGCGTCGCAGGTGGCCTGGCCGGGGTCGATGTAGTCGTCGTTCCAGTCGCCATTGAGGAAGGTGCGGCGCGGCACCTGCGAGCGCGCGGTGGGCGCGTCGGCGGTGGAGTCCTGGATCTTGCGGTCGTAGGCCCACAGCGGCTTCTGGTCGATCAGCTCGGCGCCGAACACCAGGTTGAAGTCACCCTGCGAGAAGCCGGTGGAGAAGTTCAGCTTGGTCGACGCGCCGCCGCCGCGGGTGGTGTCGCCGTAGCGCAGGTCGATGGTGGTGCCGTCGGCGTGGTCCTTCAGGATGAAGTTCACCACGCCGGAGATCGCATCCGAACCGTACACCGCCGAGGCGCTGCCGGTGAGCACCTCGATGCGGTCGATCATGCCGATCGGGATGTTGGAGATGTCGGTGAAGTTGCTGCGGCCCTTGAACGGCAGCGGAAAGTCGGCGATGCGCCGGCCGTTGACCAGTACCAGGGTGTGGTTGGGGCCGAGCCCGCGCAAGTCGACTTCCTCGGCGCCCGGCGAAAAGTCGGCGCCGCTGGAGGATTGCTGGCTCTGCGTCTCGCCGCTGTTCTGGGTGATCGCGCGCATCACGTCGGGCACGCTGGCGAAGCCGGCGGCCTTGATCTCCTGCGCGGTGACCACGGTGACCGGCGCCGGGCCCTCGACCTGCACCCGCGGAATGCGCGAGCCGGTGACCTGCACTTCGTCCAGCCGCGTGGCCTGTTCCGGGTCCGGTTCGGCGGAGCCGCTGCCGGCAGGCGCGGGTGCGATTGGCGGCGCGGTTCGGCGGGCCGCCTTGACGATCACTACCGCGCCGGACTCGTCGTGCTGCGTGGTGAAGCCGCTGCCGGCCAGCAACCGCCGCAGTGCCTCGTCCGTCGACAGCGTGCCGCGCACGCCGGCGGTGCGCAGTCCGCGCAGCTGGTCGGCCTGGTAGATGAACTGCGCGCCGGACTGGCGGGCCAGCGTATCCAGCGCGGTGACCAGGTCACCGGCCGGGATGTCGACCGGCCGCGTCGCCGGGGCCTGTGCGGCGGCGAGGGCCGGTGCCGAGCAAGCAAGGATCAACAGCGCGCCGCGTAGCGAACGAGTCATGTGCAGTTCTCCCCGGGCAGGCGCGCACGATGCGCACCGCGTAGATGCCATGACGAGCGGGCGCGGAAAATCCCCCCAGGCACCGCTCCGCTCAGCGCGGACTCAACACGATGGTGTTCCCGCGCGCGGCGGCCTTGACCGGGAAGCCGCGCGTCAGCAGCCGCACGAAGGCGTCGGTGTTGGACCAGCGGAAGTTGCCGCCCACGCGCATGGCGCCGACCCGCGCATCGTCGATCACGATCTTGCGCTGGTTGTAGCGGTTGAACTCGGCCACGGCGGTGGCCAGCGGGGTGTCGTGGAAGCTGACGAAACCGTTGCGCCAGCTCAGGTATTCCTGCGCCTGCTGCACGGTTCCCGAATGCACGACCACGCCGCCATCGCTGGCGATGGCCACGCTGCCGGCCGGCAACAGGGTGGTGGCCTGGTGCGGGCCGTCGGGACGACCGTCGGATTCCAGCCGCACCAGGCCCTGGGTGACCACCACGCGCAGATCCGCCGCGTCACGGCGCACCGCGAAGCGTGTGCCGACGGCGATCACCCGGCGCGCGTCGGCGCTGACCACGAACGGTCGCGCGCGATCCTTGGCCACGCTGAAGAACGCCTCGCCTTGCTCGAGATCGACGTGGCGTTCGCGGCGCGACCAGGTCAGCTGGATGCGGCTGTCGCTGCTGAGCGTGGCCACCGAGCCGTCCGCCAGTTGCACCTCGCGCAGCTCGCCGACGGCGGTTCGATAGGACGCCTGCTCCACCGCGCCGTACCCATGCCAGGCCAGCGCCAGCGTCACGACCACCAGCAGCGAAGCAGCGACCGCCAGCAGCCGGGCGTGCGGCCAGGATCGGCGTCGCGTGGCTGCCCGCCAGCCGCGCGGAGTCGCGGCAGGGTGCGGTTGCGTCAGCGCAGGTGCACCGGTGTGCGGCGTCGCCCAACTGCCACGCGGCGGCACGCCGCCGGCGCGCCAGCCGGCACCCAGCGCCTGCAGCCGGCCGCTTTGCTGCCACGCCGCGTCGAGCCGCACGTAGGCCACCCGGTGCGCGGTTGACGCATCCAGCCACGCGTCCAGCCGGCGCTGGTCGCGCTCGTTCCAGTGCTCGCCGTCGCGTCGGGCCAGCCAGCTCGCGGCGATGTGTTCGATCTCCCTGCTACTGGTCATGACCAAGCTCGATGGCGGTTTCCTGTTCGCCTGCACGGGTGTGGCGATGGGCGTGGCGATCGCCGTGCACATACTGAGCGATCAGCCGCGCGCCCTTGGCGATCTGCTTCTCCACGGTCTTCTCGCTGATGCCCATGCGGGCGGCGACCTGTTTCTGCGACAACTGCTCGACGCGGCGCAGCCAGACCACCTCGCGGCAGCGGTCGGGCAGGCGGTCGAACGCGTCGGCGAGGCGTTTCAACTCCTGGTGTGCGTCCAGCCGGCGGTCCGGCGTGACCTCGTCCACCGAGACGTTCAACGCGTCGATATCACCCACGGCCTCGATCGAGACCACCCGTTCGCGGCGCAGGCGGTCGGTCATCAGGTGGCGCGCCGTGGTGAACATGAACGACTTGGGTTGGGTCGGGCGCGACCGTGCCGCGGCTTCGTAGACGCGCACGTAGATCTCCTGGCGCAGGTCGTGGACCTCCTCGCGACGGAACCAGCTGCGCCGCAGATAGCGCATCAGGGCGCCCTCGTGGACGAGGATTTCGCGGGCAAACCAGCTGTTGAGGGAATTGTCCACGTGGCGACCTTAGCGCCAATCCGGGGCGGCTGGACAGCGGGGCGAACGTGGGGGATATCCGCGGGCCGCTCGTCCCGGACGATAACCACGGACGGGCATGCGCCCGCTCTGTCATGGCCCGGGGAAGTGCCGATGAAAACGTTCCGACCAACTTTCCGCTGGCTGTGGCTGGCGTGCTGCCTGCTGTTGGCGGGCTTCGGGCCCGGCAGCGTGGCCAAGCCGTCGGGTGCGGGCTACGACTATTACCGGATCGGCAAGCTCGACGCCGCGCGCCCCGGAACCACCGAGCCGGCGCTGCTGCTGATGGGCGGTGGTGACTGGCCGCCGGCGGCGTTCGCATGGTTCGCCGCCAGGGGCGGGCACGGGCATTTCGTGGTCCTGCGCGCCTCCGGTGCCGATGAATTGCAGAAGGAGCTGTACGAAGACATCGGCGGCGTGGCCTCGGTGCAGACCCTGGTGTTCCACGACCGCGCGGCGGCCAGCGATCCGCGCGTGCTGGAGATCGTGCGTTCGGCCGACGGCATCTTCATCGCCGGCGGCGACCAGGCCAACTATGTGCGGTTCTGGAAAGGCACGCCGTTGAACGCCTTGCTGGAACGCCATGTGGCGCAGGGCAAGCCGCTGGGCGGCACCAGTGCCGGCCTGGCGATCCTCGGCCGCTTTGCCTATGGCGCGCTGGACGGCGGCAGCATCACCTCGGATGAAGCGCTGGCCGATCCGCTGGGCAAGGCGGTGACCGTGGTCGAAGGTTTCCTGCATCTGCCGTACCTGCGGCACGTCATCACCGACACCCACTTCCATGCGCGCAAGCGGCTGGGCCGGTTGGTTGCGTTCATCGCCCGGTTGCGCCACGAGGGGCATGCCGACGTGATCGGCCTGGGCGTGGATGAGGATGCCGCGTTGTGCGTGGAGGCCGATGGACAAGGGCATCTGGTCACCCTGAACGACGGTTTCGCCTGGCTGGTGCGCCCCGCGGGTCCGCCGGCGCGGGTCGTTGCCGGCCAGCCGCTGGACTATCGGGGCATTCGCGTGACCGGCATCGGCCCGCACAGTCGGATCGACCTGCGCGATCTGAGCGTGCAACGCCCGGCGTTCGAGGTCACCGCTGACGTGCGCGACGGCAAGCTTGAGTTGCACGGCGATGCCGTGCCGGCCGCGACGCCGGCACGTTAGCTGGCTTCGGCGCGCGCATGGCGACGCCGGTTGCCGGCGTAGCGATCGTGGTGAGTGGGTGAAGCGGGCATAATCGCCCTTCCGATCTTGCTTTCGCGGACCCGCCATGCCCGGAAAACAGCAGGAAGTCAGTTTCCGTTTTCTCGCCCAGCCCACCGACGTCAACTTCGGCGGCAAGGTGCACGGCGGCATGGCGATGAAGTGGATCGACCAGGCCGGTTATGCCTGCGCGGTTGCCTGGAGTGGAGCGTATTGCGTCACGGCCTCGGTCAGCGGCATCCAGTTCGTGGCGCCGATCCTGATCGGCGACCTCGTCACGGTGAGGGCGCGCCTGATCCATACGGGCCGCAGCAGCATGCATCTGGCCGTCGACGTGATGGCCAGCGACTTGCGCAAGGGCGACCAGCGCCTGGCGACCAGCTGCGTGATGGTGTTTGTGGCGCTGGACGGCGCCGATGGCAAGCCCACCCCGGTGCCATGCTGGGAGCCGCGCAACGAGGCCGACCGACGCCTGCAGGCCAAGGCCCGGCAACTGCTCGAGTTGTCCCGGGGGATGGAGCAGTTGGTCGATCCGCAAGACCTTGCCGACACCTGACGGGCACGGCCGGATGGCGCGCCGACATGCGATATGCGTGCCATGAGGTGTTGACAGTTCCCGGCACGATCCACACAATACGCGTTCTTTGTTGGAGGGATACCCAAGCGGCCAACGGGGGCAGACTGTAAATCTGCTGGCTTACGCCTTCGGTGGTTCGAATCCACCTCCCTCCACCAGCAACAAGCGACGCGAAAGCGGCGCGCAAGACACGATTTCCGCGCAGGGCGGGAGTAGTTCAATGGTAGAACCTCAGCCTTCCAAGCTGATGATGCGGGTTCGATCCCCGTCTCCCGCTCCATTGCACTGCAAGTGTCAGAAGCTGTTGATCGACGCGATCGCGGCATAAGTTTCGAATCATCCGGCAGGACGCCGGTCTGTTCTTCGTCATCATGGAGGATGGCTGAAGTTATGAAGAGTCCGACAGGATGTCGGTCTTGTCTTTGCCGTCATGGAGGACGGCTGAAATACACGCTCATGTAGCTCAGTCGGTAGAGCACTTCCTTGGTAAGGAAGAGGTCACAGGTTCGATTCCTGTCATGAGCACCAGCTTCCGGCCTTCACGGCCAGCCCGTAAACGGGCTGTTCTTTTTCTACAATTGATTGACTCCATCGGGGTTTAGCGCGCATGGCAAAGGGTAAATTCGAACGCACCAAGCCGCACGTCAACGTCGGCACGATTGGTCACGTGGATCACGGCAAGACGACGCTGACGGCGGCGCTGACGAAGGTCGGTGCCGAGCGTTTCGGTGGAGAATTCAAGGACTACAGCGCGATCGACGCGGCGCCGGAAGAGAAGGCGCGCGGCATCACGATCTCGACCGCGCACGTGGAATACGAGTCGCCGACCCGTCACTACGCGCACGTCGACTGCCCCGGCCACGCGGACTACGTGAAGAACATGATCACCGGTGCGGCGCAGATGGACGGCGCGATCCTGGTGTGCTCGGCCGCGGACGGCCCGATGCCGCAGACGCGCGAGCACATCCTGCTGTCGCGCCAGGTCGGCGTGCCGTACATCGTGGTGTTCCTGAACAAGGCGGACATGGTCGATGACGCCGAGCTGCTCGAACTGGTCGAGATGGAAGTGCGCGAGCTGCTGAGCAAGTACGACTTCCCGGGCGACGACACCCCGATCATCCATGGTTCGGCGCTGAAGGCGCTGGAAGGCGACCAGAGCGAAATCGGCGTGCCGGCGATCATCAAGCTGGTGGACGCGCTGGACAGCTACATCCCCGAGCCGGTGCGCACGATCGACAAGCCGTTCCTGATGCCGGTGGAAGACGTGTTCTCGATCTCCGGCCGCGGCACCGTGGTGACCGGTCGTATCGAGCGCGGCGTGATCAAGGTGGGCGACGAAATCGAAGTGGTCGGCATCCGCGACACGCAGAAGACCACAGTCACCGGCGTGGAGATGTTCCGCAAGCTGCTGGACCAGGGTCAGGCGGGCGACAACGCCGGCCTGCTGCTGCGCGGCCTGAAGCGCGACGACGTGGAGCGTGGCCAGGTGCTGGCCAAGCCGGGCACGATCACCCCGCACACGGACTTCGAGGCCGAGGTGTATGTGCTGTCGAAGGACGAGGGTGGCCGTCACACGCCGTTCTTCAAGGGCTACCGCCCGCAGTTCTACTTCCGCACGACCGACGTGACCGGTGCCGTGACCCTGCCGGAAGGCGTGGAAATGGTGATGCCGGGCGACAACGTGAAGATGGTGGTGAGCCTGATCCACCCGATCGCGATGGACGAAGGCCTGCGTTTCGCCATCCGCGAGGGCGGCCGCACCGTCGGCGCCGGCGTGGTGGCCAAGGTCATCAAGTAAAATACATCGGGAGTAGGGAATCGGGAATCGGGAATCGCTGGAGCGAAGCACGACACGCTCCGGATCGTTTACCATTCCCGATTCTCTATTCCCTGTTCCCGTTTTTACGCCAGTAGCTCAATTGGCAGAGCAGCGGTCTCCAAAACCGCAGGTTGGGGGTTCAAGTCCCTCCTGGCGTGCCACTTTTCCCGAGGATTCGGACGGGTGACGATGGCAGGGTCGACCGCAAGGCTCGGCGTGCTGCCGCCACTCGACAAGCGCACATGATTACCAAGGCAGAACAGCCCAAGGGCACCAACGCTGGCGACATCGGCAAGCTGATACTGGCGGGGCTGGTGCTGGCAGCGGGCATCTTTGCCTATTCCTGGTTCGGTCGTGACGGCAGCGTCCCCGTGTCGATGCGCCTGCTGGGCGTGCTCGCCGCGCTGGTGATCGCCGTGGCGATCGCCGCGTTCACCGGGCTGGGGCGGCGGGTCAGGAATTTCCTGGCCGAATCGCAGTTCGAGATGCGCAAGGTGGTCTGGCCCACGCGCGACGAGACGATCAAGACGACCGGCGTCATCCTGCTGGTGGTGATCGTCCTGTCGCTGCTGCTGGGGTTGATCGACCTGATCCTGAAGTCGGTCATCCTCGACTGGCTGTTGAAGCTGGGTGGTTGAGATGAGCATGAGCAAGCGCTGGTACGTGGTGCACGCCTATTCGGGCTTCGAGAACCAGGTCAAGCGTTCTCTCGAGGAGCGCATCAAGCGCGCCGGGATGGAAGAGAAGTTCGGCGAAGTGCTGGTGCCGACCGAGGAAGTGATCGAGATGCGCGGCGGGCAGAAGCGCCGCAGCGATCGCAAGTTCTTCCCCGGCTACGTGCTGGTGCAGATCGAGTGCAGCACCGAGGGCAAGGCGCCACGCATCGACGACGAGTGCTGGCACCTGATCAAGGAAACCCCCAAGGTCATGGGGTTCATCGGCGGCACCGCCGATCGCCCGTTGCCGATCAAGGACAGCGAAGCCGACGCCATTCTCAGTCGCGTGCGCGAGGGCGTCGAGAAGCCCAAGCCGAAGGTGCTGTTCGAGCCGGGCGAGATGGTGCGTGTCACCGAGGGCCCGTTCAACGATTTCAACGGCGTGGTCGAGGAAGTCAACTACGAGAAGAGCCGCCTGCGCGTGGCCGTGTTGATCTTCGGGCGTTCGACCCCGGTGGAACTGGAGTTCGGTCAGGTCGAAAAGGCCTGAGTCCAGGGAAAAGATTGCCCGGAGCGCACTCGCTCGGCATCTTCGTCTTTTCCTCCGCTGGCGGGGGAGGGTAGCGCCGGTCAGGCCGACACTCTCCGCTTCCGATTTCGGTCTTGGTGCCGCAACTGGCACGGGGCTTGCTGATGATCCGGTAAATCTCTATACTGCGCGGTTCACGCGGGGTCTTTTTGGCCCGGCGTGTCCGCGTTTCGGATCTGCACGAGGCAGGTCTTCCTTCCATCCACGGAGCGGTGAACAGCGAGGAGCCGCAAGGCGCCTGGACTCGCGAGGAAAATCCCATGGCAAAGAAAGTTGTCGGTTACATCAAGCTGCAGGTCAAGGCCGGTCAGGCCAACCCCTCGCCGCCGGTCGGTCCCGCCCTCGGTCAGCGCGGCCTGAACATCATGGAGTTCTGCAAGGCGTTCAATGCCGCCACGCAGAAGCTGGAGCCGGGTCTGCCGATCCCGACCATCATCACGGCCTATTCCGACCGCAGCTTCACCTTCATCACCAAGACCCCGCCCGCCACCATCCTTCTGAAGAAGGCCACCGGCGTCGCCAAGGGTTCGCAGAAGCCGAACACCGACAAGGTCGGCAAGGTCACCCGCAAGCAGCTGGAAGACATTGCCAAGCAGAAGGAGCCGGATCTGACGGCTGCCGATCTCGACGCCGCGGTACGCACCATTGCCGGTAGCGCCCGCAGCATGGGCCTTGTGGTGGAGGGTTAAGACATGGCAAAGCTCACGAAGCGCATGAAAGCCGCGCAGGCCGCGGTGCAGCCGGGCAAGTTCTACGGCCTGGAAGAAGCCCTGAAGATCGTCAAGGACAACGCCAAGGCGAAGTTCGCCGAGTCGGTGGACGTGGCGGTGCGCCTGGGTATCGACGCGAAGAAGTCGGACCAGGGCGTGCGTGGCTCCTCGCTGCTGCCGCATGGCACCGGCAAGACCGTCAAGGTCGCCGTGTTCTGCCCGCCGGGCGAGAAGGCCGAGGCTGCCAAGGCCGCCGGTGCCGACGCCGTCGGCATGGACGACCTGGCCGAGCGCATGCAGGGCGGTGATCTCGACTTCGGTCGCGTGATCGCCACGCCGGACGCGATGCGCGTGGTCGGCAAGCTCGGCCAGTTGCTCGGCCCGCGCGGCCTGATGCCGAACCCGAAGGACGGCTCGGTCACCGCCGACGTCGCCACCGCGGTGAAGAACGCCAAGGCCGGCCAGGTCAAGTTCCGCAACGACAAGGCGGGCATCGTCCACGCCACCATCGGCAAGGCCAGCTTCGAGGCCGCCCAGCTGGCGGACAACCTCAACGCGCTGATCGCCGATGTGATCAAGGCCAAGCCGTCGACGGCCAAGGGCGTGTTCCTGCAGAAAGTGGCGTTGTCCAGCACGATGGGCGTCGGCGTTGCCGTCGATACCTCGTCGCTGACGATCGCCGCCAAGTAATCAAGCCCCGCGTCGACCTCGAAGTCGACGCGGGCAGTTTTTGAGGGCAGTCCCGGCCCGTTCGCGAAGCCGGGATCGCTGTCAAAGACCGCAGGCGCAACCAACGCGCGACGACGACGGGCAGGGAGCTCGAACCTGGCAGGGAATCGCCGCGTCGCCAACGGGGTTGCTTAATCGGAGTCGCCACGATCCGGCCTGCGCAGATGGTGCTGCCCCTACTGGAACGGTTCGTTGTTCAGTTCTGGAAAGGCCAACACCCGGGGCACGAGGTGTCCCCGGCGCCAGGGATGGCGTCGCCCAGGACCGCAAGCGGCAGGAGCCGCGAGCGGAGTTCATTTGGAGGAGTGCAATGGCTCTCAATCTGTCTCAGAAGCAAGAAGTAGTCGCAGAGCTGGCTGAAGTTGCCGCGAAGGCTCACTCCCTGGTCGCTGCCGAGTATGCGGGCACCACGGTCGCTCAGATGACCGCGATGCGCAAGAAGGCCCGCGAATCCGGTGTGTACTTGCGAGTCGTCAAGAACACGCTGGCGTCGCGCGCCGTGGCCGGTACCGAGTTCGAGGTCGTCAAGGACGCCCTGGTCGGTCCGCTGCTGTACGCATTCTCGATGGAAGAACCCGGCGCTGCCGGGCGTCTGATCAAGGAGTTCGCCAAGGACAACGACAAGCTGCAGGCGAAGCTCGTCTCGGTCGAAGGCAAGCTGCTGCCGGCCTCGCACGTCGACGTGCTGGCCTCGCTGCCGACCCGCGAACAGGCGCTGGCCATGCTGGCCCGCGTGCTGGCCGAGCCGGCCACGATGTTCGCCCGCGTCGTCAAGGCGGTGGCCGACCAGCAGGGTGGTGGCGAAGTCGCCGCCGAAGCCCCGGCTGAAGCCGAACCGGCCTGATCGATCTGCGTCTCATCAAACCGAACCGAAATACATCCAGAGGTAAATGCAATGTCCCTGACCAACGAACAGATCGTTGAAGCCGTCGCCGCCAAGTCGCTGATGGAAGTGATGGACCTGGTGAAGGCGATCGAAGAGAAGTTTGGCGTGACCGCCGCCGCCCCGGTGATGGTCGCTGCCGGCCCGGCTGCTGCCGGTCCGGCTGCCGAAGCGCAGACCGAGTTCGACGTGATCCTGAAGAGCGCCGGTGCCAAGAAGGTCGACGTGATCAAGGCTGTCCGCGCGATCACCGGCCTGGGCCTGAAGGAAGCCAAGGACCTCACCGAGGCCGGCGGCGTCCTGAAGGAAGCCGTGTCGAAGGAAGACGCCGACAAGTTCAAGAAGGATCTGGAAGCTGCCGGCGCCACCGTCGAATTGAAGTAATCGGCGTTTGTACGCCGCTGCTTCGACTTGATGTCAAGCGAGCCTGGGAGCGAAAGCTCCCGGGCTTTGCCCGTTTGAACGGGAATGGGGAATGGAGAATGGCGAATCGTCAGTAACGGCCTTCGGGCCTTGACCGATTCCCCATTCTCGATTCCCGAATCCCTGGCCCGGATGGCGTTGGCCGTCCGGCAAAGACAAATCATCCCTTCAGCCGGTGTGTGCACCGCCGGCGTCACTGCGAACCGAGGCGCTACCGATCATGGCCTACTCGTTTACCGAGAAGAAACGCATCCGCAAGGACTTTGGCAAGCGTCCGCCCGTACTGGGCGTGCCCAACCTGCTGACCATCCAGACCGATTCCTACCGTGAGTTCCTGCAGGAGCACGTCGCGCCGAAGCAACGCGGCGAGAAGGGTTTGCATGCCGCGTTGAAGTCGGTGTTCCCGATCTCCAGCTATTCGGGCAATGCCGCACTCGAGTATGTCGACTACCGCCTCGGCGAGCCGGCGTTCGACGAGCGCGAATGCCGCAACCGCGGCATGACCTTCGGCGCACCGCTGCGCACCACCGTGCGCCTGGTCATCTACGACAAGGACAGCCCGGCCTCCAAGAAGGTGGTCAAGTACATCAAGGAGCAGGAGGTCTACATGGGCGAGATTCCGCTCATGACCGACACCGGCACCTTCATCATCAACGGCACCGAGCGCGTGATCGTCTCGCAGCTGCATCGTTCGCCGGGCGTGTTCTTCGACCACGACCGCGGCAAGACGCACAGCTCGGGCAAGCTGCTGTTCTCGGCTCGCGTGATCCCCTACCGCGGCTCATGGCTGGACTTCGAGTTCGACCCGAAGGACGCGCTGTTCACCCGCATCGACCGTCGCCGCAAGTTGCCGGTGACGGTGCTGCTGCGTGCGCTCGGCTACAACAACGAAGAGATGCTGGGCATCTTCTTCGAGCACAACGTGTTCCACCTGGGCAAGAAGGGCGGCACCACGCTGGAGCTGGTTGCCGAGCGCCTTCGCGGCGAGACGCTGAGTTTCGACCTGGCCATAGGCGGCAAGGTGCTGGTGGAAGCCGGCAAGCGCATCACCGCGCGCCATGTGCGCCAGCTGGCGGCCGAGAACATCACCGCGCTGGAAGTACCGGATGACTATCCGGTCGGCCGCATCGTGGCGAAGGACATCGTCGACAGCAAGACCGGCGAGCTGCTGGCCTCGGCGAACGACGAGATCACCGCCGAGCAGTTGGAGAACTTCCGCAAGGCCGGCATCGAGATCGTGCCGACGCTGTACGTCAACGACCTGGACCGCGGCGCCTACATCTCGCACACCCTGCGCATCGACAACACCACGACGCCGCTGGAGGCGCTGGTGGAGATCTACCGCATGATGCGTCCGGGCGAGCCGCCGACCAAGGACGCCGCGCAGAACCTGTTCTTCAACCTGTTCTTCACCTTCGACCGTTACGACCTGTCGAGCGTGGGCCGGATGAAGTTCAACCGCCGCGTGGGCCGCAAGGAAATCCTCGGCCCGGGCGTGCTGTACGACTACAAGTACTTCAGCGAGCGCAAGGAAGAGGAGTCGCAGCGACTGGTCGCCGAGCAGGGCGAGAGCTCCGACATCCTCGACGTGCTGAAGGTGCTGATCGACATCAAGAACGGCCACGGCACCGTGGACGACATCGACCACCTGGGCAACCGCCGCGTGCGTTCGGTGGGCGAAATGGCGGAGAACACCTTCCGCATCGGCCTGGTGCGCGTCGAGCGTGCGGTTCGCGAACGCCTCAGCCTGGCCGAAGCCGATGGCCTGACCCCGCAGGACCTGATCAATGCCAAGCCGGTCGCGGCGGCGGTGAAGGAGTTCTTCGGTTCCTCGCAGCTGTCGCAGTTCATGGACCAGAACAACCCGCTGTCAGAAGTCACCCACAAGCGCCGCGTCTCCGCGCTAGGGCCGGGTGGCCTGACCCGCGAACGCGCCGGCTTCGAGGTGCGCGACGTGCATCCGACCCATTACGGCCGCGTCTGCACCATCGAAACGCCGGAAGGCCCGAACATCGGCCTGATCAACTCGCTGGCCGTCTACGCGCGCACCAACGCCTACGGCTTCCTCGAGACGCCGTACCGCAAGGTGGCCGGCGGTAAGGTCACCGACACGGTCGATTACCTGTCGGCGATCGAGGAGGGCGACCACGTGATCGCGCAGGCGAACTCGCCGCTGGACAAGCATGGCGCCTTCATCGAGGACTTCGTGTCCTGCCGCTTCCGCGGTGAATCCGAGCTGCGTCCGGCGTCCGAAGTGGACTACATGGACGTCTCGCCGATGCAGACCGTGTCGGTCGCCGCGGCGCTGGTGCCGTTCCTCGAGCACGACGACGCGAACCGCGCGCTGATGGGCGCGAACATGCAGCGTCAGGCGGTACCGACCCTGCGTTCGCAGACCCCGCTGGTCGGCACCGGCGTCGAGCGCGCCGTGGCGCGCGACTCCGGCGTCATCGTCTCGGCCAAGCGCGGCGGCGTGATCGACCAGGTCGACGCGGCGCGCATCGTGGTGCGCGTGAACGAGGACGAGGTGGGCGACAACGACGCCGGCGTCGACATCTACACGCTGACCAAGTACACCCGCTCCAACCAGAACACCAACCTCAACCAGCGTCCGCTGGTCAACGTCGGTGACGTGGTGGCGAAGGGCGACACGCTGGCCGACGGCTCGTCGACCGACCTGGGCGAGCTCGCGCTCGGCCAGAACATGCTGATCGCGTTCATGCCGTGGAACGGCTACAACTTCGAAGACTCGATCCTGCTCTCCGAGCGTGTCGTGCAGGAAGACCGCTACACCTCGATCCACATCGAGGAGCTGTCCTGCATCGCGCGCGACACCAAGCTGGGCGCCGAGGAAATCACCGCCGACATCCCGAACGTGGGCGAGCAGGCGCTGGCGCGGCTGGACGAGTCGGGCATCGTCTACATCGGTGCCGAGGTGAAGGCCGGCGACATCATGGTCGGCAAGGTCACGCCGAAGGGCGAGAGCCAGCTGACCCCGGAAGAGAAGCTGCTGCGCGCGATCTTCGGCGAGAAGGCATCCGACGTGAAGGACAGCTCGCTGCGCGTGCCGCCGGGCATGGACGGCACCGTCATCGACGTGCAGGTGTTCACCCGTGACGGCATCGAGAAAGACAAGCGCGCCAAGCAGATCGAGGAAACCGAGGTCAAGCGGGTGCGCAAGGATCTGGACGACCAGTTCCGCATCCTCGAAGGCGCGATCTACAGCCGCATGCGCACCCAGCTGGTCGGCAAGACCGCACAGAGCGGTCCGGGCGGCCTCAAGCGCGGCACCGAGATCACCGACGCCTACCTCGACGGCCTGAAGAAGGACGACTGGTTCAAGATCAACGTCAAGGACGAGGACGTCACCGAGTTCCTCGAGCGTGCCGCCGACCAGATCAAGCGCCACAAGGAAGAGTTCGACAAGCGCTTCAAGGAGAAGCAGGGCAAGATCACCCAGGGCGACGACCTCGCGCCGGGCGTGCTGAAGATGGTCAAGGTGTTCCTGGCCGTGAAGCGCCGCATCCAGCCGGGCGACAAGATGGCCGGCCGCCACGGCAACAAGGGCGTGGTTTCCAACGTGGTGCCGGTCGAGGACATGCCGTACATGGCCAACGGCGAGGCGGTGGATATCTGCCTCAACCCGCTGGGCGTGCCTTCGCGCATGAACATCGGCCAGATTCTGGAAGTGCATCTGGGCTGGGCCGCCAAGGGCCTGGGCAAGAAGATCCAGAAGATGCTCGAGGCGCAGGAGAAGGTGGTCGAGATCCGCAAGTTCCTCGACCAGATCTACAACACCCACGTCGCCGGCGCGGTGCAGCACGTCGACCTGAAGTCGCTCACCGACAAGGAGATCCTGGCGCTCGCCACCAACCTGCAGGAAGGCGTGCCGATGGCGACGCCGGTGTTCGACGGCGCCGAGGAGACCGAGATCAAGGCGATGCTGAAGCTGGCGGATCTGCCCGAATCGGGCCAGACCACGCTGTACGACGGCCGCACCGGCGAGGCGTTCGATCGCCCGGTCACCGTGGGCTACATGCATTACCTGAAGCTCAACCACCTGGTTGACGACAAGATGCACGCACGCTCCACCGGCCCGTACTCGCTGGTCACCCAGCAGCCGCTGGGCGGCAAGGCGCAGTTCGGCGGCCAGCGCTTCGGCGAAATGGAAGTCTGGGCGCTGGAAGCCTACGGCGCGGCCTACACCCTGCAGGAAATGCTGACGGTGAAGTCCGATGACGTGCAGGGCCGCAACCAGATGTACAAGAACATCGTCGACGGCAACCACGAGATGTCGGCAGGCATGCCGGAGTCCTTCAATGTGCTGGTGAAGGAAATCCGCTCGCTCGCCATCAACATCGACCTGGAAGAGGTCAAGTGATCGACGGGGTTCGGGATACGGGATTACCAGACATTCGTCTGTTAAAAGCCGGGATTTGCAAAAGCAAACCCGGTCCCGGCCCCGGATCCGGCGAACCTGATCTTGTTCGAACCGCGGACCTCGACCCAAGAATTTGCTCCGACCGGAGATTCAAATGAAAGACTTGCTCAACCTCTTCAACCAGCAGCGTGCGACGCCGGATTTCGACGCGATCAAGATCGCGCTCGCATCGCCGGAGCTGATCCGCTCGTGGTCGTACGGTGAAGTGAAGAAGCCGGAGACGATCAACTACCGTACCTTCAAGCCGGAGCGTGACGGCCTGTTCTGCGCGGCCATCTTCGGTCCGGTGAAGGACTACGAGTGCCTGTGCGGCAAGTACAAGCGCATGAAGCATCGCGGCGTGGTCTGCGAGAAGTGCGGTACCGAGGTCACCCTGGCCAAGGTGCGTCGCGAGCGCATGGGCCACATCGAGCTGGCCAGCCCGACCGCCCACATCTGGTTCCTCAAGTCGCTGCCCTCGCGCATCGGCCTGATGCTGGACATGACCCTGCGCGACATCGAGCGCATCCTGTACTTCGAAGCCTTCGTGGTGATCGACCCGGGCATGACCGCGCTGGAGCGCGGCCAGCTGCTCAGCGAGGACCAGTACCTGGAGGCGACCGAGGAACACGGCGACGAGTTCGACGCGCGCATGGGTGCCGAGGCGGTGTTCCACCTGCTGAAGTCGCTCGACCTGCCGGGCGAAGTCATCCGCCTGAAGGAAGAGATCGCCTCCACCAATTCCGAGACCAAACTGAAGCGGCTGACCAAGCGCGTCAAGCTGATCGAGGCGTTCCTGGAATCCGGCAACAAGCCGGAGTGGATGGTGCTGACCGTTCTTCCCGTGCTGCCGCCGGATCTGCGTCCGCTGGTGCCGCTGGACGGCGGCCGCTTCGCGACCTCCGACCTGAACGACCTGTACCGTCGCGTCATCAACCGCAACAACCGCCTGAAGCGGCTGCTCGAGCTCAATGCGCCGGACATCATCGTGCGCAACGAGAAGCGCATGCTGCAGGAATCGGTCGATGCGCTGCTCGACAACGGCCGCCGCGGCCGTGCCATCACCGGCACCAACAAGCGCGCGCTGAAGTCGCTGGCCGACATGATCAAGGGCAAGCAGGGCCGCTTCCGCCAGAACCTGCTCGGCAAGCGCGTGGACTACTCCGGTCGTTCGGTGATCGTGGTCGGCCCGACCCTGCGCCTGCACCAGTGCGGTCTGCCGAAGAAGATGGCGCTGGAGCTGTTCAAGCCGTTCATTTTCGCCAAGCTGCAGGCGCGTGGCGAAGCCACCACCATCAAGGCGGCGAAGAAGCTGGTCGAGCGCGAAGAGGCCCAGGTGTGGGACATCCTCGAAGAGGTGATCCGCGAACATCCGGTACTGCTGAACCGTGCGCCGACCCTGCATCGCCTCGGCATCCAGGCGTTCGAGCCGAAGCTGATTGAAGGCAAGGCGATCCAGCTGCATCCGCTGGTCTGCACCGCGTTCAACGCCGACTTCGACGGCGACCAGATGGCTGTCCACGTGCCGCTGTCGATCGAGGCGCAGCTGGAAGCGCGCACCTTGATGATGTCGACCAACAACATCCTGTCGCCGGCGAACGGCGAGCCGATCATCGTGCCGACCCAGGACGTCGTGCTGGGCCTGTATTACCTGACCCGTGAGCTGATCAACGCCAAGGGCACCGGCATGGTGTTCTCCGGCATTGGCGAGGCACGTCGCGCATACGACAACCGCGCAGTCGAGTTGCACGCCAAGGTCAAGGTGCGCATGAAGCTGGTGCATATCGCCGAAGACGGTACCCGCACGCAGCAGACCAGGATCGTCGATACGACGGTCGGTCGCGCCTTGCTGGCCGAGATCATGCCCGAGGGCCTCCCGTTCGAGCTGGCCAACACCGAGCTGACGAAGAAGAACATCTCGCGTCTGATCAACTCCAGCTACCGTCTGCTGGGCCTGAAGGACACGGTCGTGTTCGCCGATCAGCTGATGTATGCCGGCTATCGCTACGCGACTCGTTCGGGCATCTCGATCGGCATCGACGACATGCTGATTCCGGCCGAGAAAAAGCCGATCCTGGAAGAGGCCGAGAAGGAAGTCGTCGAGATCCAGCAGCAGTACCAGTCCGGTCTGGTCACCGCCGGCGAGCGCTACAACAAGGTGGTCGACATCTGGTCGCGCACCAGCGAGCTGGTGGCCAAGGCGATGATCGACGGCATCGGCACCGAGAAGGTGGTCGATGCCGACGGCAAGACGGTCAACCAGAAGTCGATGAACTCGCTGTACATCATGGCCGACTCCGGCGCGCGTGGCTCGGTGGCGCAGATTCGCCAGCTGGCCGGCATGCGCGGCCTGATGGCGCGCCCGGACGGCTCGATCATCGAGACCCCGATCAAGGCCAACTTCCGCGAAGGCCTGAACGTGCTGCAGTACTTCAACTCGACCCACGGCGCCCGCAAGGGCCTGGCCGATACCGCGCTGAAGACCGCCAACTCCGGTTACCTGACCCGTCGCCTGGTCGACGTGGCGCAGGACGTGGTCATCACCATGGACGACTGCGGCACCGAGGACGGCATCACCATGCAGCCGATCGTCGAAGGCGGCGACGTGGTCGAGCCGTTGCGCGACCGCGTGCTCGGCCGCGTGGTAGTCGAGGACGTCTACGCCCCGGGCGACGACGACCAGCCGATCGTCACCCGCGACACCCTGCTCAACGAGGCACTGGTCGAGAAGCTGGACAAGGCCGGCGTGCAGATCATCAAGGTGCGTTCGCCGATCACCTGCGAAGCCGAACATGGCGTGTGCAAGCTGTGCTACGGCCGCGATCTGGCCCGTGGCCATCTGGTCAACATGGGCGAGGCCGTGGGCGTGGTGGCCGCGCAGTCGATCGGCGAGCCCGGCACCCAGCTGACCATGCGCACCTTCCACATCGGCGGTGCGGCTTCGCGTGCGGCGGCGGTGGACAACGTGACGGTGAAAACCACCGGTTCGCTGAAGTACAACAACCTGAAGTCGGTGCAGCATAAGCAGGGCCATCTGGTGGCGGTGTCGCGTTCCGGCGAACTGAGCGTGATCGACGCCAGCGGCCGCGAGCGCGAGCGCTACAAGGTGCCGTACGGCGCCACCATCGCGGTCAAGGACGGTGCGGCGGTCAAGCCGGGCCAGACCGTGGCCAACTGGGACCCGCATACCCACCCGATCGTCACCGAGGTGGCCGGCGTGGTGCGCTTCATCGACTTCCTCGACGGCGTCACCGTGCAGAGCCAGACCGATGAACTCACCGGCCTGGAGTCGGCGGTGGTCACCGATCCGAAGCGCCGCGGCGCACAGGCGAAGGACCTGCGTCCGATCGTGCGCCTGGAAGACGCCAAGGGCCGCGAGCTGAAGCTGCCGGGCACCGACATCGCCGCGCAGTACTTCCTGCCGGCCGGTGCGATCGTGTCGATCCAGAACGGCGCCGAGGTGGGCGTGGGCGACGTGATCGCGCGCATTCCGCAGGAAAGCTCGAAGACTCGCGACATCACCGGCGGTCTGCCGCGCGTGGCCGACCTGTTCGAGGCGCGCAAACCGAAGGAGCCGGCGATCCTGGCCGAGCGTTCGGGCATCGTCAGCTTCGGCAAGGACACCAAGGGCAAGCAGCGCCTGGTCATCAAGGACGTCGACGGCAACGAGCACGAGGAACTGATTCCGAAGTGGCGTCAGGTCATCGTGTTCGAGGGCGAGCATGTGGAGAAGGGCGAAACCGTCGTCGACGGCGAGCCGAGTCCGCATGACATCCTGCGCCTGCTGGGCGTGGAGCCGCTGGCCGGTTACCTGGTCAAGGAGATCCAGGACGTGTATCGCCTGCAGGGCGTGAAGATCAACGACAAGCACATCGAGGCGATCATTCGCCAGATGCTGCGCAAGATCGAGATCGTCGAGCCGGGCGACAGCCATTACCTGCGCGGAGAGCAGATCGAGCGCGTGCGGATCAACGCCGAGAACGAGCGGGCCGTGGCCAAGGGCGAGCGACCGGCCGAATACCAGTCGATCCTGCTTGGCATCACCAAGGCTTCGCTGGCGACCGAGTCGTTCATTTCGGCCGCCTCGTTCCAGGAAACCACCCGCGTGTTGACCGAAGCTGCGGTGCGCGGCACCCGTGATACCTTGCGGGGCCTGAAGGAAAATGTTATTGTCGGCCGTCTCATTCCGGCAGGCACGGGCTTGGCGTACCACGCATTGCGTCGTCGCCAGGGCGGTTTGACCGCCACGGAGCTCGAGACGCTTTCCGGAACCACGCCTGCGACCCCGGTCGCAGAGGTGACCGGTGCAGATGGTGGTGCCGAGTAAGCCCGTTCGAGGCTTCACTCGCTGACATACGAAATGAGGCGCAGGGACGCGCCTCGTGTTCGGGTCAAGGACGGCAGGGCGTCAGCTTGCCCATGGCAGGCGGCTCATGTTAAATTCCCGCTTCTTGGCAGACCGAGCTTGATCGGGCTGCCTTTATGTTTTCAGGAACAGCTACGCATGACGACAGTCAACCAGTTGGTGCGCAAGAACCGCAGTCCCAAGACCTACAAGAGCGGTTCGCCGGCCTTGCAGAGCAGCCCGCAGCGCCGCGGCGTCTGCACGCGCGTTTACACCACCACACCGAAAAAGCCGAACTCGGCCCTGCGCAAGGTCGCCAAGGTGCGCCTGACCAACGGTTTCGAGGTCATCAGCTACATCGGCGGTGAAGGGCACAACCTGCAGGAGCACTCCGTGGTGCTGATCCGCGGCGGCCGTGTCAAGGACCTGCCGGGTGTGCGCTACCACACGGTGCGCGGCAGCCTCGATTGCGCCGGCGTGACCAAGCGCCGCCAGTCGCGTTCCAAGTACGGCGCCAAGCGCCCGAAGAAGTAACGCCCGGGCCTGCCAGGCAGGCGGGCAGGGTCGACCGCCCGGGTTGCCGGGTCGGGCACCTGCAAGAGTGAGACATCTGGAAAGTGCGGCCATGGACGGGCGCTTTGGCTTCGCAGGCGGGATGCCTGCAAAAACATCGATGCGGCCATAACGGCTGCTTTTCGTGCGGGCAGGGTTGCCTGCGAAAACAACGGACAACAAACATGTCGCGCAAAGGTTCACATCCCGCCCGTCTGGTTCTGCCGGATCCCAAGCATGGCAGCCAGCTGATTGCCCGCTTCATCAACATGGTGATGAAGAGCGGCAAGAAGTCCGTGGCTGAGAGCATCGTTTACGGTGCGCTGCAGCACATCGGCGAAAAGAATGCCGAGCCGGTGGCCCTGGTCGAGAAGGCACTGAACAACATCGCCCCGGCGGTCGAGGTGAAGTCCCGCCGCGTGGGTGGTGCCACCTACCAGGTGCCGGTCGAGGTGCGTCCGGGCCGTCGCATGGCGCTGGCGATGCGCTGGGTCATCGATGCTGCCCGCAAGCGTGGCGAAACCTCGATGCCGCGCAAGCTGGCTGCCGAGCTGCTGGAGGCCTCCGAAAGCCGCGGCGGCGCCGCCAAGAAGCGTGAAGAGACGCACCGCATGGCCGAGGCCAACAAGGCCTTCTCGCACTATCGCTGGTAATTGAAGTTGCGCTTGCCGCCAAACAGTGGCGGCGAGCGACAAAAGCCGCCGTCCATGGCGGACCAGGGATACCGGGCCGCTTCAATGGCGGCCAAAAGCAAGCCGCCTTCAAGGGCGGATTTCTCACAAGCTCTCGGCCCGGACGGCCGCGTCCAGACATGGGGCAGGGCTGCCCGGCAAAGGTAATCATCCATGGCACGCAACACTCCCCTCGACCGCTACCGCAACTTCGGCATCATGGCCCACATCGATGCCGGCAAGACCACGACCACGGAGCGCATCCTGTTCTACACCGGCGTCAGCCACAAGATCGGCGAGGTGCATGACGGCGCGGCCACCATGGACTGGATGGAGCAGGAGCAGGAGCGCGGCATCACCATCACCTCCGCGGCTACCACGGCCTTCTGGAAGGGCATGGATGGTTCGATGGAGCAGCATCGCTTCAACATCATCGACACCCCCGGACACGTCGACTTCACCATCGAGGTGGAGCGCTCGCTGCGCGTGCTCGACGGCGCCGTATTCGTGCTGTGCGCGGTCGGTGGCGTGCAGCCGCAGTCCGAGACCGTGTGGCGCCAGGCCAACAAGTACAAGGTGCCGCGCCTTGCGTTCGTCAACAAGATGGATCGCACCGGCGCCAATTTCGAGAAGGTCGTCGGCCAGCTGAAGTCGCGCCTCGGTGCCCACCCGGTGCCGATGCAGGTGCCGATCGGTGCCGAGGACAACTTCACCGGCGTGATCGACCTGTTGCGCATGAAGGCGATCAGCTGGGACATGGAAACCCAGGGCATGAAGTTCGAGCTGAACGACATCCCCGCCGAGCTGGCCGACAAGGCGGCCGAGGCGCATTCCTTCATGGTGGAATCCGCTGCGGAAGCCACCGAAGAGCTGATGAACAAGTACCTCGAAGGCGGCGACCTCTCCACCGAGGAGATCATTGCCGGCCTGCGTCAGCGCACGCTCGCCAACGAGATCATTCCCGTGTTCTGCGGTACCGCGTTCAAGAACAAGGGTGTGCAGGCGATGCTCGACGCCGTGGTGCAGCTGTTGCCGTCGCCGGCCGACCGCCCGCCGGTGGCCGGTATCGACGAGAACGAGCAGGCGGCCACGCGCAAGGCCGATGACGCCGCGCCGTTCTCCGCGCTGGCGTTCAAGATCATGACCGACCCGTTCGTGGGCTCGCTGACGTTCTTCCGTGTCTACTCGGGCACGCTGAACTCGGGCGACGCCGTGTACAACCCGGTCAAGAGCAAGAAGGAGCGCATCGGCCGCATCCTGCAGATGCACGCGAACGAGCGTCACGAGCTGAAGGAAGTGCGTGCCGGCGACATCGCCGCCGCGGTCGGCCTCAAGGACGTGACCACCGGCGACACGCTGTGCGCGCAGGATCACGTGATCACCCTGGAGCGGATGACGTTCCCGGAGCCGGTGATTTCGATGGCGGTCGAGCCGAAGACCAAGTCGGACCAGGAAAAGATGGGCATCGCGCTGGGTCGCCTGGCTGCCGAAGATCCGTCGTTCCGCGTCCGTACCGACGAGGAATCCGGTCAGACCATCATCTCCGGCATGGGCGAGCTGCACCTGGACATCCTGGTCGATCGCATGCGCCGCGAGTTCAACGTCGAGGCCAACGTCGGCAAGCCGCAGGTGGCTTACCGCGAGACGATCCGCGCTTCGGACGTCAAGTCGGACTACAAGCACGCCAAGCAGTCGGGCGGCAAGGGTCAGTACGGCCACGTCGTGATCGAGCTGTCGCCGATGACGGAAGAGGAGCGCAAGAGCCCGGACGTCAAGGACGATTTCCTGTTCGTCAACGAGATCACCGGCGGCGTAATCCCGAAGGAGTTCATCCCCTCGGTCGAGAAGGGCCTGCGCGAGACCATCACCAGCGGTCCGCTTGCCGGGTTCCCGGTGGTGGGCGTCAAGGTGAAGCTGGTGTTCGGTTCGTACCACGACGTCGACTCGTCGGAAATGGCGTTCAAGCTGGCCGCCTCGATGGCGTTCAAGCAGGGCTTCAACAAGGCCAATCCGGTGCTGCTCGAGCCGATCATGAAGGTCGAGGTGGTGACTCCGGAGGAATATGTCGGTGACGTGATGGGCGACATGAGCCGCCGTCGCGGCCTGCTTCAGGGCCAGGACGACACGCCGTCGGGCAAGACCATCGACGCGATGGTTCCGCTGGGCGAGATGTTCGGCTATGCGACCACCATCCGCTCGCTGACCCAGGGTCGTGCAACCTTCACGATGGAGTTCGACCACTACGCCGAGGCACCGAACAACATCGCCGAGCAGGTGATCAAGAAGGCCTGATTGGCGCGATCGTCCTGATCGCAAGAGCAAGATCAAACAGCGGCCATCCATGGCCGTACTCTTCAAGAAAAGCAGTGCGACCTTCGACGGGTCGCGTAGGTTGAAAGCGACGCGGCGGACGCCGCACTGACGAACGTTCCAGCTAGAGGTCTCAAGTCATGGCAAAGGGTAAATTCGAACGCACCAAGCCGCACGTCAACGTCGGCACGATTGGTCACGTGGATCACGGCAAGACGACGCTGACGGCGGCGCTGACGAAGGTCGGTGCCGAGCGTTTCGGTGGAGAATTCAAGGACTACAGCGCGATCGACGCGGCGCCGGAAGAGAAGGCGCGCGGCATCACGATCTCGACCGCGCACGTGGAATACGAGTCGCCGACCCGTCACTACGCGCACGTCGACTGCCCCGGCCATGCGGACTACGTGAAGAACATGATCACCGGTGCGGCGCAGATGGACGGCGCGATCCTGGTGTGCTCGGCCGCGGACGGCCCGATGCCGCAGACGCGCGAGCACATCCTGCTGTCGCGCCAGGTCGGCGTGCCGTACATCGTGGTGTTCCTGAACAAGGCGGACATGGTCGATGACGCCGAGCTGCTCGAACTGGTCGAGATGGAAGTGCGCGAGCTGCTGAGCAAGTACGACTTCCCGGGCGACGACACCCCGATCATCCACGGTTCGGCGCTGAAGGCGCTGGAAGGCGACCAGAGCGAAATCGGCGTGCCGGCGATCATCAAGCTGGTGGACGCGCTGGACAGCTACATCCCCGAGCCGGTGCGCACGATCGACAAGCCGTTCCTGATGCCGGTGGAAGACGTGTTCTCGATCTCCGGCCGCGGCACCGTGGTGACCGGTCGTATCGAGCGCGGCGTGATCAAGGTGGGCGACGAAATCGAAGTGGTCGGCATCCGCGACACGCAGAAGACCACAGTCACCGGCGTGGAGATGTTCCGCAAGCTGCTGGACCAGGGGCAGGCGGGCGACAATGCCGGCCTGCTGCTGCGCGGCCTGAAGCGCGACGACGTGGAGCGTGGCCAGGTGCTGGCCAAGCCGGGCACGATCACCCCGCACACGGACTTCGAGGCCGAAGTGTATGTGCTGTCGAAGGACGAGGGTGGCCGTCACACGCCGTTCTTCAAGGGCTACCGCCCGCAGTTCTACTTCCGCACGACCGACGTGACCGGTGCCGTGACCCTGCCGGAAGGCGTGGAAATGGTGATGCCGGGCGACAACGTGAAGATGGTGGTGAGCCTGATCCACCCGATCGCGATGGACGAAGGCCTGCGTTTCGCCATCCGCGAAGGCGGTCGCACCGTCGGCGCCGGCGTGGTGGCCAAGGTCATCAAGTAACGGTTCTTGCGGGAATTCCGGCATGGATGCCGGTTTGATCTTTGCCATCAGGGAGGATGGCTGAAGTAAAGGTCACGGGGTCGCGGGGCGAATGGACCCACGCGCTGCCGGGCAACTCCCGTCGTTGAACCGGCCGCGGCTGCGCCGCGCCGATTCACCCCGGGGCGAGTCGAGGGTGAAGTTGTTTCGCACCTCTTCACTAATCCCGGATTTACCGGTATACTTCGCAGCTCACTTGTCGGACAGACGTGTTTCTGGACGACCAACCGCGAAATGAGGCACAGGACGTGCTTCGAGTTCGCTGGCCGTGGATCGGCCTTCGCAAGTCGACGTGATCGCGGGGCTAGCCCTGTTGACACGTCGTTTTGCGCGAGATTCGGATTGTGCCAGGCGAGCGGATCGATGCTCGCCTGGTGTTTTTCAAAGGGGCCGGCAGATCTCGATGGCCCCGGACAAGTGGCAAAAGGGCAGTGCGGAGTGGTGAGAAGCCGCTCCGGCATCACAGAACGTTCTTTCGACAACAGGACACGGTTATGGCGAACCAGAAGATTCGCATTCGGCTGAAGGCATACGATCATCGACTGATCGACCGCTCCGCCAGCGAGATCGTCGAGACGGCTAAGCGCACGGGTGCCACGGTACTCGGCCCGATTCCCCTCCCGACCAAGATCGAGCGTTACACCATTCTGACGTCGCCGCACGTCGACAAGGATGCACGCGACCAGTACGAGACCCGTACGCACAAGCGTGTACTCGACATCGTCGACCCGAACGACAAGACCGTGGACGCGCTCATGAAGCTTGATCTCGCCGCTGGCGTCGATGTTCAGATCAAGCTCGGTTGAGCGACAGACAGGATACGAAGATGAGTATCGGATTGGTTGGCCGCAAATGCGGCATGAGCCGACTCTTCACTGAAGACGGCCGCTCGATTCCGGTGACGCTGATTGAAGCGACGCCGAACCGCGTGACCCAGGTGAAGACGGACGACAACGATGGCTACAGCGCCGTCCAGGTTTCCGCAGGCAGCAAGCGTGCGAACCTGCTGACGCAGCCGCTGAAGGGCCACTACGCGAAGGCGAAGGTCGAGCCGGGTCGCGGTCTGTGGGAGTTCCGCGTTGCTGCCGAGGATCTCGGCAAGTACGCGGTGGGCTCGGAGATCAAGGCGGACGACGTGTTCTCCGTCGGCCAGATCGTGGATGTCGCCGGCGTGTCGAAGGGCAAGGGCTTCCAGGGCACGATCAAGCGCTGGAACTTCAAGATGGGCGACGCTACCCATGGCAACTCGCTGTCGCATCGCGCACCGGGCTCGATCGGTCAGCGTCAGACCCCGGGTCGCGTGTTCCCCGGCAAGAAGATGGCCGGCCAGATGGGCAACGTGAATCGTACCCAGCAGGGCCTGGAAGTGGTCAAGGTCGACGCCGAGCGTCATCTGATCGCGGTCAAGGGTGCGGTACCGGGTGCCACCGGTAGCGACGTCGTCATCCGCCCGACGACCAAGAGCTGAGGAGAGACACCATGGAACTCAATGTCATGGGTGCCAAGCCGCTCAGCGTGTCGGACGAAGTGTTCGGCGGCGAGTACAAGAAGGCCCTGGTGCACCAGGTCGTGGTTGCCTATCAGGCCGCTGGCCGCGCCGGTACCAAGGCGCAGCTGTCCCGCGGCGAAATGTCCGGCACCACCAAGAAGTTCAAGAAGCAGAAGGGCGGCGGCGCCCGCCACGGTGACTACCGTGCCCCGATCTTCGTCGGTGGTGGTGTCACGTTCGCCGCCAAGCCGCGCAGCTACGAGCAGAAGGTCAACCGCAAGGCTTATCGCGTCGCGATCCGCTCGATCTTTTCCGAGCTGGTTCGCCAGGGTCGCCTGAAGGTGGTCGAGAGCTTCGGCATCGAGACACCGAAGACCTCCGCGATGGTCGCCAAGCTGGCCGAGCTGGACGTGTCCGGTCGCGTGTTGCTGGTGTCCGAGGATGCCTCCGAATCCGTGTTCCTGGCTGCGCGCAACATCCCCTACATCCATGTGCTGGATGTGATGGGCCTGAACCCCGTCAGCCTCGTCGGCTCCGACCACGTGGTGGTCACGGTCGATGCGGTGAAGAAGATCGAGGAGTGGCTGGCATGAGCAACGAACGCATTCTCGATACGCTGCGTGCGCCGCATATCTCCGAGAAGTCGGCGCGTCTTGCCGAGCACAACCAGTATGTGTTCCTGGTCGCCCCCGCGGCGACCAAGGCCGATGTCCGCGCTGCGGTGGAAAAGCTGTTCGACGTCAAGGTCGAGCAGGTGAACCTCGTCAACGTCAAGGGCAAGGTCAAGTCCTTCCGTTTCCGCGCTGGCAATCGCCAGGGCAAGCGCAAGGCCTACGTGCGTCTTGCCGATGGCCAGGCCATCGACGTGTCCGCCAAGGCCTGAGCCAGGAGTTCTGTGAAATGGCACTAATCAACCACAAGCCGACCTCGCCGGGTCGCCGCGACGCAGTCAGCGTCCGCACGGAAGGCCTGTACAAGGGCGCGCCCTACGCTCCGTTGACCGAGGCGCAATCCCGTACCGGCGGCCGCAACCATCATGGCCGGATCACCACGCGTCATCGTGGCGGCGGTCACAAGCAGCATTACCGCATCATCGACTTCAAGCGTGACAAGGAAGGCATCGCCGCCCGCGTCGAGCGCATCGAATACGATCCCAACCGCACCGCGCACATCGCGCTGCTGTGCTACGCCGATGGCGAGCGTCGCTACATCATCGCGCCCAAGGGCGTGCAGGTGGACGATCGCCTGGTGTCGGGTCGCGAGGCGCCGATCAAGGCCGGCAACTGCCTGCAGCTGCGCAACATCCCGATGGGCAGCACGATCCACTGCGTGGAGCTGCGTCCCGGCAAGGGCGCGCAGATCGCCCGCAGCGCCGGCGCCTCGGTGCAGCTGGTTGCCCGCGAGTCCGGTTACGCCACGTTGCGCCTTCGCTCCGGCGAGATGCGTCGCGTCTCGGTCGATTGCCGCGCCACCATCGGCGAAGTCGGCAACGGCGAGCACAGCCTGAAGAAGCTGGGCAAGGCCGGCGCCAAGCGCTGGGTAGGCATTCGCCCGACCGTCCGCGGCGTGGTGATGAACCCGGTCGACCACCCGCACGGTGGCGGCGAAGGCAAGACCTCCGGCGGTCGTCATCCGGTCAGCCCGTGGGGCACGCCGGCCAAGGGCTACAAGACCCGCAACAACAAGCGCACGCAGCACTTCATCGTGCGTCGTCGTACCAAGTAACAGGAAGCCGACATGCCTCGCTCTTTGAAGAAAGGTCCCTTCGTCGACCTTCACCTCGCGAAGAAGGTGGAAGCTGCGGTTTCCGCCAACAACAAGCGCCCGATCAAGACCTGGTCGCGCCGCTCGATGATCCTGCCGGAAATGGTCGGCTTGACCATCGCCATCCACAACGGCCGTCAGCACGTGCCCGTCCTGATCAACGAGAACATGGTCGGGCACAAGCTCGGCGAGTTCGCGGTGACCCGCACGTTCAAAGGCCATGTCGGCGACAAGAAGGGCAAGTGATGAGCACTGAAGCCAAAGCGATCCTGCGCGGCGCCCGCATTTCGGCGCAAAAGGCACGCCTGGTGGCCGACCTCGTCCGCGGACTTCCCGTGGGCCGGGCCAGCGACGTGCTCACCTATACCAACAAGAAGGCTGCGCACCTGGTTCGCAAGGTGCTGCTGTCGGCCGTCGCCAACGCCGAGAACAATCTCGGTGCCGACGTCGACGAGCTGAAGGTGTCCAGCATCTTCGTCGACGAAGGTCCGGCGATGAAGCGCATGTACGCCCGCGCCAAGGGCCGCGGTTCGCGCATCCTGAAACGTACCAGCCACATCACTGTGGTTGTCGGCAACTGACTGAGGATATAGACGATGGGTCATAAAGTTCATCCCACCGGTATCCGCCTCGGCATTGCCAAGGACTGGAACGCGAAGTGGTTCGCCAACAAGGGCGATTACGCCAAGTATCTCGTGGCCGACATCAAGGTCCGCGACATGCTGAAGAAGAAGCTGGCCGCCGCCGGCATCTCGAAGATCCAGATCGAGCGCCCGGCCAAGACCGCGCGCGTGACGATCCACACTGCCCGCCCGGGCGTGGTGATCGGCAAGAAGGGCGAGGACATCGAGAAGCTGCGCAAGGAAGTCAGCGACATGATGGGCGTCCCGACGCACATCAACGTCAACGAGGTGCGCAAGCCCGAGCTGGACGCGCAGCTGGTGGCAGAGTCCATCGCGCAGCAGCTGGAGCGCCGCATCATGTTCCGCCGCGCGATGAAGCGCTCGGTCGGCAACGCGATGCGCCTGGGCGCCCTGGGCATCAAGATCAACGTCTCCGGCCGCCTGAACGGCGCCGAGATCGCCCGCTCCGAGTGGAGTCGCGAGGGCCGCGTGCCGTTGCATACGCTGCGCGCCGACATCGACTACGGTTTCGCCGAGGCGAGCACCACCTACGGCATCATCGGCATCAAGGTCTGGGTGTACAAGGGCGAGATCTTCGATCTGGCCGCTGCCAGCCAGGAGTCGAAGGACGAACCGTCGCCGTCGCGCCGTGAAGGTGGCGAAGGCCGTCGTAATGATTCGCGTCGCGAGGCCGGTGAAGGCCGTCGCGAGCGGTCTGCGAAGTAAGGGAGAGTTGCCATGTTGCAACCCAAGCGAACCAAGTACCGCAAGCAGTTCAAAGGCCGCAACGACGGTCTGGCCCAGTGCTCCAACCTCGTCAGCTTCGGCGAGTACGGCCTGAAGGCGACCACGCATGGTGCGCTCACCGCGCGCCAGATCGAGGCGGCTCGTCGTTGCATCACCCGCTTTGTCAAGCGTGGCGGCAAGCTGTGGATCCGCGTGTTCCCGGACAAGCCGATCACCAAGAAGCCGATCGAAGTGCGCATGGGCGCGGGCAAGGGCGGCGTCGAGTTCTGGGTCGCCCCGATCCAGCCCGGCCGCATGCTGTATGAAATCGAGGGCGTCGACGAGACGACGGCACGCGAGGCGTTCCGCCTGGCCGCCGCCAAGCTCTCGGTGCAGACCCAGTTTGTGACACGGGCGGTGATGTGATGGCCAGCAAAGATATCAACAACCAGTCGGCCGACGAGCTGAACCAGCATCTGCTGGACCTGCGCAAGGAGCAGTTCAACCTGCGCATGCAGAAGGGTTCCGGCCAGCTCACCCAGCCGCACCAGCTTCGCCGCGTTCGGCGTGACATCGCCCGCACGAAATTCGTGCTCGGCAGCAAGAAGTAAGGGACGGCCGAGATGAGCGAGAACCAGAAGAAGGCACGCACCCTCGAGGGTCGCGTCACCAGCAACAAGATGGACAAGACGGTCACCGTCCTGGTCGAGCGCCAGGAGCAGCATTGGCTGCTGGGCAAGACCATTCGTCGGTCGACCAAGCTGCATGCGCAGGACGACCTGGGCGCGAACGAGGGTGACCTCGTGCGTATCGCCGAGTGCCGTCCGTTGTCCAAGACCAAACATCACCGCGTGGTTGAAATCATCACGCGCGCCAACGTCTAAAGGGAGGGTGCAGCCATGATCCAGATGCAAAGCACGCTTTCCGCAGCGGACAACAGCGGCGCCAAGGAAGTGATGTGCATCAAGGTGCTCGGCGGCTCCAAGCGCCGTTACGCCTCGATCGGTGACGTGATCAAGGTCACCGTGAAGGATGCCATTCCCCGCGGCAAGGTGAAGAAGGGCGAGGTGTACAACGCCGTGGTGGTGCGTACTGCCAAGGGCGTGCGCCGTCCCGACGGCTCGCTGATCCGTTTCGACGGCAATGCGGCTGTCCTCCTCAACAACAAGCTCGAGCCGATCGGTACCCGTATCTTCGGGCCGGTTACCCGCGAGCTGCGCAACGAGAAGTTCATGAAGATCGTCTCGCTCGCGCCCGAAGTGCTCTGAAGCGGAGTCAAGACAATGAACCGTATCCGCAAGGGTGATCAGGTCCTGGTGATCACCGGCAAGAACAAGGGTCAGCGCGGCGACGTGCTGCGTGTTGCAGGCGATCGCGTATTCGTCTCCAACGTGAATCTGGTCAAGCGTCACACCAAGCCGAACCCGCAGGCCAACCAGGCTGGCGGTATCGTCGAGCGTGAAGCCTCGATCCATCTCTCCAATGTGCAGCTGTTCAACCCCGCCACGAACAAGGGTGAACGCGTCGGTTCCAAAACGCTCGCTGATGGGCGCAAGGTCCGCGTGTTCCGTTCGAATGGCGAGGTCGTGGACGCGTAAGGAACACGATCATGACGCGCCTTGAAAAATTCTACAAAGACCAGGTAATCGGCAAGCTCACCGAGCAGTTCGGCTACCAGAACGTGATGCAGGTTCCCCGCATCACCAAGATCACGCTGAACATGGGCGTGGGCGAAGCGGCGGGCAACAAGAAAGTGCTCGAGAACGCCGTGGCCGACATGGCCAAGATCGCCGGCCAGAAGCCGATCACCACGAAGGCCCGCGTTTCGGTGGCTTCGTTCAAGATCCGCGACGGCTGGCCGATCGGCTGCAAGGTCACGTTGCGCCGTGCGCAGATGTGGGAGTTCCTCGATCGCCTGATCAACATCTCGCTGCCGCGCGTGCGCGACTTCCGCGGTGTTTCGGCCAAGGCGTTCGACGGTCGCGGCAACTACAACTTCGGCATCAAGGAACAGATCATCTTCCCCGAGATCGATTTCGACCAGGTGGATGCTCTGCGCGGCATGGATATCTCCATCACCACGACGGCGCGAACCGACAACGAGGCGAAGGCCCTGTTGACGGCCTTCAGCTTCCCGTTCCGGAACTGAGCGGTCATCCTTGACGAACCCGGCCGTCCGCGGCCGGACTCTTTGAAAGAGCAGCGATAAATTATGGCCAAGAAATCAATGGTGAACCGCGACGTCAAGCGGGCCAAGCTGATCCAGAAGTACGCCGCCAAGCGCGCCGAACTGAAAGCGATCGTGCTCAACCCGACGGCTTCGTACGACGAGAAGATGGAAGCGCAGGCGAGCCTGCAGAAGCTTCCGCGCGATGCCAGCCCGGTTCGCGTGCGGACGCGTTGCGCCCTGACCGGTCGTCCGCGCGCCGTCTACGCGAAGTTCGGCCTGGGTCGCAACAAGCTGCGCGAAGCCACCATGCGCGGCGACGTGCCGGGCCTGCGCAAGGCCAGCTGGTAATTCACAACCTGCAGGATCGGCGCGTCGGCTGTTCCGGCGCACCGATCCGACCGGCGGCACCGCATGCCACCGGTGGATGCGACTAACGCATCCGATGTTCGCCAAAACCCGAAATTGCTGCTATAGTCGGCGGTCTGCGCAACGCAGGCTGGCTTCTTTGCCGGCTCACAATCTGATTGATTTCCGGTTTTATCGGATATCGGTGCACTCTGAAGGATGTTTTCATGAGCATGACTGATCCCATCGCCGATCTGTTCACGCGCGTCCGCAATGCCCAGGCCACGGGCAAGCCGGTCGTGCGTATGCCGTCGTCGAAACTGAAGGTGGCCATCGCCGACCTTCTCAAGAACGAGGGCTACATCCTCGACGCCAAGACTTCCGTCGAGGAAGGCAAGCCGGTGCTCGAGATCAAGCTCAAGTATTTCGACGGTCAGCCCGCCATCGAGAACATTTCCCGTGTCAGCCGTTCCGGCCTGCGCGTTTACCGCGGCAAGGACGAGCTGCCGAAGGTCCTCGGCGGCCTGGGCATTTCGATCATCTCGACTTCCGCTGGTCTGTTGACCGATGCGCAGGCCCGTGCCAAGGGCCTGGGCGGCGAAGTCATCGGCCAAGTGGCATAAGGAGTCTTTCAATGTCACGTGTAGCCAAACAACCCATTTCCCTGCCGAAGGGCGTCGAGCTGACGGTCGCCGGAGGCAACATTTCGGTGAAGGGCCCGAAGGGCACCTTGTCCGTGCATCAGCTGCCGGGCGTCACGGTCGCCGTCGACGGCGGCGTGGCGAATGTCACGCTGGGCGAAGGCGTGGACGACAAGTTCGGCGGTACGGCGCGTGCGCTGATCGCCAACATGGTCACCGGCGTCTCGCAGGGTTACGAGCGCAAGCTTGAGCTGGTCGGCGTCGGTTATCGCGCCGCCATGCAGGGCAAGGCGCTGAGCCTCAGCCTGGGCTTCTCCCACCCGGTGGTGTTCGACGCGCCCGAGGGCATCAGCATCGAAACGCCGACCCAGACCGAAGTGCTGATCAAGGGCACCGACAAGCAGGTCGTCGGCCAGGTCGCAGCCAAGATTCGCGGCTTCCGCCCACCCGAACCCTACAAGGGCAAGGGCGTGCGCTATGCCGGCGAGAAGATCACCCTGAAGGAAGCCAAGAAGGCGTAAATGCGCTGTCCCTGCGCGTAGAGACCGGTCATCCATGGCCGGACTTTTCACAAAGAGCATGATGACAGCCATCCGAGCCGATCCGCTTTCGAGGAATTGAGAGATGAACAAGAACGAAAATCGCCTGCGCCGCGCCAAGTCCACCCGCAGCCACATTCGCAAGCTGGGCGTGGCCCGCCTGTCGGTGCATCGCACCGGGCAGCATCTTTATGCGCAGGTGTTCGACGCCTCCGGCAAGAACGTGGTAGCGGCTGCCTCCACCGTGCAAAAGTCGGTCGCCGAAGGCCTGAAGGGCACCAAGAACCTGGCTGCTGCGGCGGCCGTGGGCAAGGCTGTGGCCGAGCGCGCGAAGGCTGCCGGTGTGGAGTCGGTGGCGTTCGACCGCTCCGGTTTCCGCTATCACGGCCGCATCAAGGCGCTTGCCGAGGCGGCGCGCGAGGCGGGCTTGAAGTTCTGAGGCGCCGGGATGCGGGACGCGGGATTCGGGATTCGAAAGAGCCCGCTTCCGCGAGTCGCCAATCCGGTTGCTGATCCTGGCAGCACATACAACTACAAGCGGCCAAGCCGCAAGCAAAAGTCCCGGATGGTCCGGGCACACGGAATAGAACATGTCTTCTAACGATCGCGAAAATTCGGACGGCCTGCTCGAGAAGCTGATTGCCGTCAACCGGGTGGCCAAGACCGTCAAGGGTGGCCGCCAGATGAGCTTCACTGCACTGACCGTGGTCGGTGACGGCGAGGGCAAGGTCGGCTTCGGCTATGGCAAGGCGCGTGAAGTGCCGGTGGCCATTTCCAAGGCGATGGAGCGTGCCCGCCGCCAGATGGTCAACATCGAACTGAACAACGGCACCCTGTGGTACGCCATCAAGGCGAACCATGGTGCGGCCCGCGTGTACATGCAGCCGGCTTCCGAAGGTACCGGCGTGATCGCCGGCGGCGCCATGCGTGCGGTGCTGGAAGTGGTCGGCGTCAAGAACGTGCTGGCCAAGGCCGTCGGTTCGCGCAATCCGATCAACCTGGTGCGCGCCACCATCAAGGGCCTGCAGGCGGTTGCCTCGCCCAAGAAGATCGCCGCCAAGCGAGGCAAGAGTCTGGAAGAGGTGCTGGGCAATGGCTAAGAAGAACGAATCCGCTGCCACCGTGCGCGTGCGCCTGGTCAAGGGCCTGCGCGGCGTGCAGGCGCGCCATCGCCTCAGCGTCAAGGCGCTGGGTCTGGGCAAGGTCAACGACGTGCGCGAGCTGAAGGACAGCCCGCAGGTGCGTGGGCTGATCAACACGGTCTACTACCTGGTCCGGGTCGAGGAGTAATCATCATGCGTCTGAATGACATCAAGCCGGCCGCCGGTTCCCGCAAGACCCGCCTGCGCGTGGGTCGCGGCATCGGTTCGGGCCTGGGCAAGACGGCCGGTCGCGGCCACAAGGGTCAGCATGCCCGCGCGGGCGGCACCCACAAGTTCGGTTTCGAAGGCGGCCAGATGCCGCTGAACCGCCGGTTGCCGAAGGTCGGCTTCCGCTCGAAGCTGAAGGCGCAGAGCCAGGAAGTCTTCCTGTATCAGCTGGCCAACCTCAAGGGCGACGTGATCGACGTGGTCGCGCTGCATCAGGCTGGCCTGATCGACAGCCGCGCCAAGAAGGTCAAGGTAGTGCTGAAGGGCGAGATCGGTCGCGCGGTGAAGCTGTCCGGTCTGCTGGCCACGGCGGGCGCGAAGGCGGCCATCGAGGCGGCCGGCGGAAGCGTGGAGTAAGACGGTGGCCGTAGCCAAGGGCAACGCACTGGGCAAACTCGGCAAGCTGACGGAGCTTCGTCAGCGCATCCTGTTCGTGGTGGGTGCGTTGATGGTGTTCCGTCTCGGCTCGTTCATTCCGGTTCCGGGCGTCAACCCGGAGGCGATGACGAACCTGGTCAACGGCAACGGCCTGATGGACATGTTCAACATGTTCTCGGGCGGCGCGCTGGAGCGGTTCTCGGTCTTCGCGCTCGGCGTGATTCCGTACATCTCGGCGTCGATCGTGTTCCAGATGATGGGCGCGGTGGTGCCGAGCCTGCAGGCCCTGCGCAAGGAAGGCGAGGCCGGCAAGCGCAAGATGACGGCGTACACCCGTTATGCCACGGTGCTGCTGGCGGCGTTCCAGTCCTTCGGCATTGCGGTTGCCTTGCAGGGCCAGGTGGCCGCGGGCGGCGCGCCGGTGGTGTACACGCCGGGCTTCGGCTTCGTGTTCTCGTCCGTGGTCGGCCTGACCGCCGGTACCATGTTCCTGATGTGGCTGGGCGAACAGATGACCGAGCGCGGCATCGGCAACGGCATCTCGCTGCTGATCTTCGCCGGCATCGTGGCCGGCTTGCCCGGCGCGGTGGTGCACACGCTGGGCATGGCCAACAACGGTGAGCTGTCGCTGCTCATGCTGCTGGTGGTGTTCGGGCTGGTGCTGGCCGTGACCGCCTTCGTGGTGTTCGTGGAGCGCGCCCAGCGGCGCATCACGGTGAACTACGCACGACGTTCGGGCGGACAGAAGGCCTACCAGAACCAGAGCTCCAGCCTGCCGCTGAAGATCAACATGTCGGGCGTGATTCCGCCGATCTTTGCGTCGAGCTTGCTGATGTTCCCGGCCACCGCGGTGAGCTGGTTCAGCACGGGTCATTCGTCGCGCTGGGTGCAGGATCTGACGCAGTCGCTGAGTCCAGGCAACCCGTTGTATGAAATCACCTTTTCGGTACTGGTGATCGGTTTTGCATTCTTCTACACCGCGATCGTGTTCAACGCGGAAGAGACGGCGGACAACCTGAAGCGCTCCGGCGCCCTGATTCCCGGCATTCGTCCGGGCAAGGCCACGGGCAGCTACATCGACGCGGTGATGACACGCCTGACGGCGGTCGGCGCGATCTACCTGGTGCTGGTGTGCCTGGTGCCGTCGTTCATGCAGCAGGCGTGGCACGTACCGTTCTATTTCGGTGGCACCTCGCTGCTGATCGTGGTGGTGGTGGTGATGGATTTCACGGCGCAGATCCAGGCGCATCTGGTCAGTCATCAGTACGAAAGTTTGCTCAAGAAAGCCAACCTCCGTCGCAGTTGACGCGGCGAGGGACGCTCCAGGTCGGAGAGTTGCGGTGCCTTGGCGCCGCAGGGCTTTCCTGTTCGGGTAATTCAGGTTAAAATTGCGCGTTTACCGCGCACGAAACGCATTCGGAGAGAGTACTCATGGCGCGCATTGCGGGTGTCAATTTGCCGGTTCAGAAACACGTCTGGGTCGGTCTGCAGAGCATTTATGGTATCGGCCGCAGCCGCGCCAAGCAGGTTTGCGTGGACGCGGGCGTGGTCCCGACCACCCAGATCAAGTCGCTGAGCGAAGGCGAAGTGGAAAAGATTCGCCTGGAGATCGCCAAGTACACCGTCGAAGGCGATCTGCGCCGCGAGGTGGGCATGGCGATCAAGCGGCTGATGGACCTGGGCTGCTACCGCGGCCTGCGTCATCGTCGCGGCCTGCCGGTTCGCGGGCAGCGTACCCGTACCAATGCGCGTACCCGCAAGGGTCCGCGTCGCGCAATCAAGAAGTGATTGCCTGCGGATTTGTGCGGTCACCGATGACCGCGAAGATCAAAAAAGCGGCCATCCGTGGCCGCACTCATCGAGAAGAGCCTTCAAACCATGGCTAAGCCGGTCAAGACCAAGAAGAAGATCAAGCGCGTTGTCACGGATGCCGTGGCCCACGTGCAGGCCTCCTTCAACAACACCATCGTTACCATCACCGATCGCCAGGGCAATGCCCTGTCGTGGGCGACCGCCGGCGGTGCCGGTTTCCGCGGCTCGCGCAAGTCCACCCCGTTCGCTGCACAGGTCGCCGCCGAGAAGGCCGGCCGCGCCGCGGGCGACTACGGCGTGAAGACGGTGGAAGTGCGCATCAAGGGTCCCGGCCCGGGCCGCGAGTCGGCGGTGCGTTCGCTGAATGCGCTGGGCTACAAGGTGCTCAACATCATCGACGTCACGCCGATCCCGCACAACGGCTGCCGTCCCCCCAAGAAGCGGCGTGTCTGAGGGCGGTCGTTTTCGATCGCGAGAATCAAGCACCGGCCGCGGCCGGACTATCTGAAAGAGAAGAAACATGGCCCGTTATCGTGGAGCTACCTGCAAACTCGCCCGGCGCGAAGGTGCGGATCTCAGCCTGAAGAGCCCGGCGCGTGCGCTGGATTCAAAGTGCAAACTGGAAAACAAGCCCGGCCAGCATGGCGCGAACAAGCGCATGCGCATGTCCGACTACGCCGTCCAGCTGCGTGAGAAGCAGAAGGTCAAGCGTATCTACGGCGTGCTCGAGCGCCAGTTCAGCAACTACTACACCAAGGCGACCACGCTCAAGGGCAATACCGGCGAGAACTTGCTGCGTCTGCTCGAGAGCCGCCTGGACAACGTCGTGTTCCGCATGGGCTTCGCGGTCACCCGCGCCCAGGCCCGCCAGCTGGTTGCCCACAAGGCGGTGCTGGTCAACGGCAAGAAGGTGAACATTCCTTCCTACCAGGTGCGCCCGGGCGACGCGATCGCGCTGACCGAGAAGGCGCGCAGCCAGCTGCGCGTGCAGGAAGCGGCCACCGTGTTCGACACCATGGACCTACGCCCGGTCTGGGTCGAAGTGGATTCCAAGAAGTTCGAAGGCACGTTCAAGTCGGTGCCGGATCGCGGCGACCTGCCGTCCGACATCAATGAAGCATTGATCATCGAGCTTTACTCGAAGTAATTAACCGGAGCTCTGCATGGCAGTTTCGTCAACTAGTGTGCTGCGGCCACGTGGCCTCAGCGTCGAACAGCTCGGAGCCAACCGCGCCAAGGTGGTGGTCGAGCCGCTCGAGCGTGGCTTTGGCCATACCCTGGGCAACGCGCTGCGCCGCGTGCTGCTCTCCTCGATCCCCGGCAGCGCCATCGTCGAGGTGGAAATCGACGGCGTGCTGCACGAATACACCACGCTTGAAGGTCTGCAGGAGGACGTCATCGAAGTCCTGCTGAACCTCAAGGACGTGGCGATCCGGCAGCATTCGGGCGATGAAGTGACCCTGACCTTGTCCAAGAAGGGCAAGGGCGTGGTGACCGCCGGCGACATCGTGGTCGACCATACGGTGGAGATCGTCAACCCCGAGCACGTCCTGTGCCACCTGACCAAGGACATCGCGCTCAACATGCGCCTCAAGGTGCGTCGCGGCGTCGGCTACCAGCCGGCCAGCGCGCGCCAGCATCCTGACGACGAGGCGCGCCCGATCGGTCGCCTGCAGCTGGATGCCTCGTTCGCGCCCGTATTGCGGGTGGCCTACGAAGTGGACGCCGCGCGTGTCGAGCAGCGCACCAACCTTGACAAGCTGGTGCTGGACATCGAGACCAACGGCACCATCGACGCCGAGGACGCGGTGCGCAAGGCCGCCGAGATCATCAACGACCAGCTGTCGGTGTTCGGTGACTTCTCGCGTCGCGAAAGTGCCACGGACAAGGCCGAGAAGAGCGGCTTCGAACCGCTGCTGCTGCGTCCGATCGACGATCTGGAGCTGACCGTGCGTTCGGCGAACTGCCTGAAGGCCGAGAGCATCTACTACATCGGCGACCTGGTGCAGAAGACCGAGGTCGAGCTGTTGAAGACGCCGAACCTGGGCAAGAAGTCGCTGACCGAAATCAAGGATGTCCTGGGCGGGCGCAGCCTGTCCCTCGGCACCAAGCTGGAAAACTGGCCGCCGCCGGGGCTTTCGCACGGCATGCAGCTGGGCTAGGGCGATCCTCCTTGATCGCTGTTGTAGCCGGATATTGGCCAGGGTGTGTACAGCACCTTGGCCATGCAGCAGAAGCGGCCATCCATGGCCGCACTTTTCACAAGAGCCTGCTCCGATGGGGCTCACATAAAAGCGGGTAACCGCGGGGTGTCGGACACAAGCGCCGGCACTTCATAACAACAGACCTACAGAGAGTATTCCGTCATGCGCCACCAGAAATCCGGACGCAAGCTCAACCGCACCAGCAGCCACCGCGAAGCGATGTTCAAGAACATGGCCTCGTCGCTGTTCAAGCATGAGCTGATCCGCACCACCCTGCCGAAGGCGAAGGAACTTCGCCGCGTCGCCGAGCCGCTGATCACGATGGCCAAGACCGATGGCGTCGCCAATCGCCGCCTTGCGTTCTCGCGTCTGCGCGACAAGGAAGCGGTGGGCAAGCTGTTCGTCGAGCTGGGCCCGCGTTACAAGGAGCGTCCCGGCGGTTACCTGCGCATTCTCAAGTGCGGCTTCCGCGACGGCGACAACGCGCCGATGGCGTACGTCGAGCTGGTGGGGCGTCCGCAGGTCGAGTCCGTCGACGCGGAGTGAGATGCCGGCCGGACGACCTGACGGTCGCCTGCAGCGTCATGCAAACCCGGCCTGGTGCCGGGTTTTGCGTTTTCGGCCCGACGCCGGTCCGTCTTCGCGGTTGCTGCAGCGTTGCGTGCTGACAGCGCTGCGCCGAACGGGTAATGTCATCGTTTCGCATCGCAGCAAAGCCCCTATGAACCCATTGCGCTGGTCGTACCGCTTCAGTTTCGCCGTCGGTTTCCTCGTGTGCGCCGCCCTCATGGGCTTCGCGCTGTATGCCGAATATGCCTGGGAAATGACGCCGTGCCCGCTGTGCATCTTCCAGCGCGTCGGCTTCATCGTGATGGGCGTGTTCTTTCTGCTTGGCGCCTTGCACGCGCCGCGCGGCGGGCTGCGCTGGATCTATGCCGCGGGCGTGTGGCTCGGTGCGGTATTCGGCATCGTGGTGGCGGGGCGGCACCTGTGGATCCAGTCGCTGCCCGCCGACCAGATTCCGTCCTGCGGGCCGCCGCTCGATTACATGTTCAGCGCGTTCCCGTTTGCCAAGGTGCTGCGCATGGTGTTTACCGGTTCCGGCGAATGCGCGGCGGTCGAGCCGATCCTGGGCTTGCCGATGCCGGCGTGGACGCTGCTTTGGTTCGTGCTGCTCGCCGTACTGACGGTGGTGGCGGTGCGCCGCCGGACGTCGCACGCATGAACAAGCTGCGGGATTCCGACGTCGGCGTCGTGGCTGCTGATGTGGCTCGTACCGGCACGGCGCCGTGGACGCCCGATTCCTGGCAGCGTCGTCCGGCCCTGCAGCAACCGAGCTACGACGACCCGGTCGAGCTGGCCAAGGCAGGTGCGCTCCTGGCCCGATTGCCGCCGCTGGTCACCTCGTGGGAGATCCTGGCGCTCAAGGAGGCGGTGGCCGAGGCGCAGGAAGGGAAGCGCTTCCTGTTGCAGGGTGGCGATTGCGCGGAGAGCTTCGCCGACTGCACCAGCCCGGTGATTTCCAACCGGCTGAAGGTGCTGCTGCAGATGAGCCTGGTGCTGGTGCACGGGCTGAAGAAGCCGGTGCTGCGGGTGGGGCGCTTTGCCGGGCAGTACGCCAAGCCGCGTTCGGCCGATAGCGAAACGCGCCACGGCGTGAGCCTGCCGAGTTTTCGCGGCGACGTGGTCAACAGCCAGGAGTTCACCGCCGCCGCGCGGCGTCCCGATCCGCAGCGGTTGATCCAGGCGCATGCGCATTCGGCGTTGACGATGAACTTCGTGCGCGCGTTGATCGACGGCGGTTTTGCCGACCTGCGCCATCCCGAATATTGGGACCTGGCCTGGGTCGAGCATTCGCCGCTGGCCGCCGAGTACCGGCAGATGGTCGCCGCGATCAGCGATTCGCTGCACTTCATGGAGACGCTGGCCGGCCCGATCGCCGGCTTCTCCAAGGTGGATTTCTTCACCTCGCACGAGGCGCTGCTGCTGCATTACGAACAGGCCCTGACTCGCCAGGTACCTCGCAATCCGGGCTGGTTCAACCTGTCCACGCATTTCCCGTGGATCGGCATGCGCACCGCTGCACTGGATGGCGCGCACGTGGAGTACTTCCGAGGCATCCGCAATCCGGTGGCGGTCAAGATCGGCCCCTCGGTGACTCCCGATCAACTGCTGCCGCTGATCGACGCACTCGATCCGCACGCCGAGCCGGGCCGGCTGACCCTGATCCACCGGATGGGCCAGGCGAAGATCGCCGATGCGCTGCCGCCGCTGCTGGACGCGGTGAAGCGCGAAGGTCGACGCGTGCTGTGGGTGGCGGACCCCATGCACGGCAACACCGAGAGCACCTCGAACGGCCACAAGACGCGCCGCTTCGACAACATCCGTGGCGAACTGGATCGGGCCTTCGACATCCACGCGGCGGCTGGCACGCGGCTGGGTGGCGTGCACCTGGAGCTGACCGGCGAAGACGTGACCGAGTGCATCGGCGGCGCGCGCGACCTCAAGGAGGGCGACCTGGATCGCGCCTACAAGTCGATGGTCGATCCGCGCCTGAACTACGAACAGTCGCTGGAGCTGGCGATGCTTATCGTGCGCAAGTCGACCGGCGGGGCGGGCTGACGCACTGCATGCTCAGCGCGGGGACGCCGCGGGCGGATCGCCCACGGTGGGCAGAAACTGCGGCGCTTGCCATGCCTTGGCGTGCTGCTCGAAACCGTAGGCGATCGAGATCAGCACCGGTTCGCTCCACTTCGCGCCGAACAGCACGATGCCGACCGGCAGGCCGTGGGCGAAGCCGGCGGGCACGGTGATCGACGGGTAGCCGGCCACGGCTGCCGGTTGCGAGGCGCCGCCCACGGTCGGATCACCGCTGACGATGTGATCGCCCAACACCGGGTCGGTGACGAAAGCCGGGCCCCACGACGGCGCCAGCAGCGCGTCCAACTGCTGCGATTGGAGCGCCGCGTCGATGCCTTCCGGCCCGGACAGGCGCTTGGCCGTGGCCAGCGCATCGGCATAGACCTTGTCGCTGGGCGGTCCCTTCTGCTCGGCCTTTTCGAACAGTTCCTGGCCGAACCACGGCATTTCTTCGGCGGCATGCGCCTGGTTGAACGCGATCAGATCGGCCAGCGTATTCACCTTCAGGCCGTGGCGGCTGGCCAGATAGGCGTTGACGTCGTGCTTGAAGTCGTACAGCAGCACGGTGAATTCCCGGTCGCCGAGTTCGGCCAGGTGCGGCAGCGTGACCGGATCGACGACGATGGCGCCCTGCGCTTTCATCAATGCGATCGACTGCGCCAGCACGCGGTCGGCGTTCGGCTCGGCGCCGGCGAGCTGACGCACCACGCCGATGCGCTTGCCCCTGAGTCCGTTCGGGTCGAGGAACTTCGTGTAGTCAGTGGCGTGCCGGTCGGCCTCCAGGGTGGCCGGGTCGCGCGGGTCGCTGCCGGCGATCACGCTGAGCAGGGTCGCAGCGTCGGCGACGCTGCGCGCCATCGGGCCGGCGGTGTCCTGGTTGTGACTGATCGGCACGATGCCGCGGCGGCTGACCAGACCGAGGGTGGGCTTGATGCCGACGATGCCGTTCATTGCCGCGGGGCAGATGATCGAGCCGTCGGTTTCGGTGCCGATCGCCACCGTGGCGAGCCCGGCCGCCACCGCGACGGCGGAACCGGCGCTGGAACCGCAGGGATTGCGATCGAGCACGTACGGGTTCTTCGTCTGCCCGCCGCGCCCGCTCCAGCCGCTGCTGGCGTGACTGGAACGGAAGTTCGCCCATTCGCTCAGGTTGGTCTTGCCGAGGATCAGCGCACCGGCCTTGCGCAGCCGCTCGACCAGGCTGGCGTCGCGGGCGGCCGGTGCATCGATCAGTGCGAGCGAGCCGGCGGTGGTGAGCATGTGGTCGCCGGTCTCGATGTTGTCCTTGAGCAACACCGGGATGCCGTACAACGGGCCGTGGGATGTCGTGCGCTTGGCGTCGAGCGCGTCGGCCAGCGGCAGCACGTCGGGGTTCGTCTCGATCACTGCGCGCAGGGTGGGGCCGGAGCGATCGATCCGCTGGACGCGATCGAGCAACGCGCGGGCCAGCTGGCGGCTGTCCAGCGCGCCGGCATCCATGCGTTGCTGGAGTTGGTCGATCGACGCGTAGGCGACATCCGGCGACGTGGCTTCCGTGGCCAACGCGAGGCCCGGGAGCAAGGCGATGGTCAGTGCGGCGATACGGACGGCTGGACGGTTCACGGTAACCCCCGATTTCGGGACACGGCGTGTGGTCGCCCGGCCAGCTTAGCGCCGTTGCGGTTTGGGCGCTGCGGCCGTCAGCGTACAATCGTCGGATGATCACGAACCTCAGCCTGCGTCACGCCAAGCCGTTCGGTGTCGCCATGCTGTTTGCGGCCGCCCTCGGGTACGGCGCCGCCAGTTGCGCCGCCGACCGACTCCCGATTCCCGATACCTTGCAGCAGCGCATCGCCGCCTGCACCACCTGCCATGGGAAGCAGGGCGAGGGGCGTGCGGCCAGCGGGTATTTCCCGCGCCTGGCCGGCAAGCCGGCGGCCTACCTGGCGCGGCAGCTGCAGGATTTCCAGGACGGTCTGCGCAAGTACGCTCCGATGGAATACACCGTGCGCGAGCTGACGCCGACGTACATGCACGAAATCGCCGAGTACTTCGCCGCGCAGCGCGTACCGTTCGCGCGCTCGCCGACGCCTGCCGTGCCCGCCGCGGTGTTGCAGCGTGGTGCACAATTGCTGGACAAGGGCGATCCGTCGCGACGCATTCCCGCCTGCAGCAGCTGCCACGGCAGCCAGTTGACCGGCGTGGAACCGTCGATTCCCGGGCTGGTTGGGTTGCCTTACGACTATGTCAGCGCGCAACTGGGTTCATGGCGCACGCACACCCGCGCCACGGTGGCGCCGGACTGCATGGCCGAGGTGGCCAGCCGGTTGAGCGAGTCGGACATCAGCGCGGTCGCCGCCGCGCTGGCCAACCGTGAACTGCCGACCGATACCCATCCGCTACCGGCCGGTTCGGTGAAACCGCCGCTGCATTGCGGGGTGCTGGATGCGGCGATCGAAGCGGCACCGCCGGCCACGACGGTCAACTGAAGCTGCGGACGCGTCAGCGCGCGCCATCGCCCCGGTACAACGCACCCAGTGCCAGCCACGGCTGCAGGTTCCAGTGTCCGCGTGCCTGGCCGGAGGGCGAAGGCAGCACGAACAAGCGCGTGGCGCCGAAGGTTTCCTCCTGCATGCCGTAGTCGAGCGCGCCACCCAGCGCCGCGCGGGCGGCGTTCTTGCTGGTGAAGGCGAGCAGGCTTGGTCGGCAGCGCCGGATCTTGCGGCGCAGCGCGGCGGCGTCGAAGGCGTCGCGGGGCAGTGCGGCGTCGTTGCCGCTGTGGTGTTTGGCCAGGTCGGTGAGGCCGATGCCGAGCGGCAGCAGGTGCCTGAACTCGGCCGGCGCAAACAGGCGCGGGGTGAGCCCGGCGTCGAACAATGCGCGCCAGAACAGGTTGCCGGGATGCGCGTAGTAGGCTCCTTCGGCAGCCGAGCGCGCACTGGCGGCGGTGCCGCAGAACACCAGGCGCAATCCGGGTGCCAGCAGGTCGGGCAGGATGGTGTCAGGCCGGGCCGGCATGCTCGTCGAGCAGGAAATCGGTGTACTGGAAGCGCCCGTCGCGCAGCACCGACTCGCCCCGGCGCAGCCGCAGCGGGTGGCGGAACAGCGGTCCGGCGTAGCTCAGCGTGTGGAACTCGCCGTGTTCGCCGCAGGGATCCACGCCGGCCGGCAGGGTGTCGAGCAGGCCCGCATCGTAGTCGCGGCCGCAGAAGCCGGCGTCCAGTTGCCCGGTGTCCACGCAGCACAGCACGGCGCGGTGGCCCTCGCCCACGAAGCGGCGCGACAACGCCGCCGTGTCCTCGCCCCACAGCGGGAACACCGCGCGCCAGTTCTCGCGGCCGAGCTGGCGCACGCGGTAGTCGCGCACGTCCTCCAGGAACAGGTCGCCGAACGCGCAGTGGCGGATGCCGGGCCAGCGCATGCGGGCCTCGACCAGCGCGCGGGCGTGGGCTTCCTCGTAGGCTTCGTTGCTGCCGGGCCAGTCCAGCAGGACTTCGACCAGCGGCAGGCCGAGCGCGGCGGTCTGCGCCAGCAGCACTTCGCGATGGACGCCGTGCATCGCCACGCGCTGATAGTTGCGGTTGAGCGTGGTCAGCAGGCCGACCACCTGCCAGGCCGGATCGGCCTGCAGCCGCTGCAGCGCCAGCAGGCAATCCTTGCCGCCGCTCCAGGCCAGCAGAATCGGGGTGGTCATGCGCGACTGGCTCCAGAGGGGCGGGAACGTCTCGCGCCGGAAGCGAGACGAAAACGGACCCATTTTGCAGTATCGGTGCGGCCGGGTCGATTTCCGCGCGCCGTTCATCGACAGCCTGCATGGCCAACGGCTATAAAGATGGCTTGTATCCTGGGGGTGTGCGGTGAGTGAAGAAATCCTGATCAACGTGACACCGCGTGAAACCCGGGTCGGCGTGGTCGAGAACGGCATGTTGCAGGAGGTGCACGTCGAACGGGCCTCGCGGCGCGGCTACGTCGGCAACATCTACAAGGGCCGCGTGCAGCGCGTGATGCCGGGCATGCAGGCGGCGTTTGTCGAGATCGGGCTGGAGCGCGCCGCGTTCCTGCATGCCTCGGATATCGTGCGCCCGGCGCTGTCGGCGGTCGAGGATGACGATGCCGGCAGCAACGGCAACGGCCACCTGCCCTCGATCAGCGAACTGGTGCACGAGGGCCAGGAGATCGTGGTGCAGGTGGTGAAGGACCCGATCAGCACCAAGGGCGCGCGGCTGTCGGCGCACCTGTCGATTCCCTCGCGCTACCTGGTGCTGCTGCCGCATTCGCGCACGCTGGGCATCTCGGCCCGCATCGAGGATGAAGTCGAGCGCCAGCGCCTGCGCGAGGTACTCGGCACGCTGATCGGTGCCGATGCAACCGATGGCAACCGCCTCGGCTACATCGTGCGCACCAATGCCGAGGGCCAGGGCGCGGAGTCGCTGGCATTCGACGTGACCTACCTGGGCAAGGTGTGGCGCGTGGTGCAGGAGAACATCGCCAAGGCGCGCGTGGGCGAGCGGGTCTACGAGGAGTTGTCGCTGCCGCTGCGCAGCCTGCGCGACATGCTCAACGAGGACATCGAGAAGGTGCGCGTCGATTCGCGCGAGACCTTCGAGCGGGTGGCCCGGTTCGTGCACAAGTTCATGCCGCAGCTGGACGATCGCGTCGAGCACTACGACGGCGAGCGCCCGATCTTCGACCTGTACGGCGTCGAGGACGAAATGCAGCGCGCGCTGAAGAAGGACGTGCCGCTGAAATCCGGCGGCTACCTGATCGTCGACCAGACCGAGGCGATGACCACCATCGACGTCAACACCGGCGCCTATCTCGGCACGCGCAACCTCGAGGAAACCGTCTACCGCACCAATCTGGAAGCCGCGCAGGCGGCGGCGCGCCAGCTGCGCCTGCGCAATCTGGGCGGCATCATCATCATCGACTTCATCGACATGACCGATGAGGAGCACAAGCGCCAGGTGCTGCGCATGCTCGGCAAGGGGCTGGCGCGCGACCATGCCAAGACCACGGTGTACCCGATGTCGGCGCTGGGCCTGGTCGAGATGACCCGCAAGCGCACCACCGAGAGCCTGGCCCGCCAGCTGTGCGAGCCTTGCCCGGCCTGCAACGGCCGCGGCGTGCTGAAGACTGCCGAGACGGTGACCTACGAGATCTTCCGCGAGATCACCCGTGCCGTGCGCCAGTTCAACGCGGAGAAACTGCTGGTGATGGCCAGCCCCTCCGTGGTGAACCGCATCCTGGAGGAGGAGTCCGCGGCGGTCGCCGAGCTGGAGGAGTTCATCTCCAAAAGCATACGCTTCCAGGCGGAAGAGCATTACTCGCAGGAACAGTTCGATGTGGTCTTGCTGTAAGTCGACGCCGGCCCACGGCGCATGAACAAGGTGTGGCGTCGTCGATTGCACGGTGGCGCGCGCGGCCTGGGTTGGGTCGCGGGCGTGCTGGTGATCCTGTTCGCCGTGCTGACGGCGCTGGCGCAGTTGCTGTTGCCGCTGCTGGCGCGCCATCCCGAATGGGTGGCCGCGCAACTGAGCCAGCGCCTGCAGCGGCCGGTGGGCATCGCCTCGATGGCGGGGCGATGGACGGCGGGCGGTCCGGAATTCGTGCTGCATGACGTGCGCATCGGCCCGGCCGCCGGGACGAATGGCGCGGCACTGCAGTTGCCGGAGTCTCGCCTGAAACTGGACCTGGGTGGTTGGCTGCTGCCGTCACGGCATCTGTTCAACGTGTACCTGCGCGGCTTGCAACTGGATCTGCTGCACGATGCCAGCGGCTGGCGCGTCAGCGGGCTTGGCACCGCCGCCGGCGCGGACCAGCCGGCGCTCTCCTTGCGCCACCTGTCGCTGGATCTGTGGCTGGATGACCTGCGCGTGGTAGTGACCGATGCCACGCTGGGCGAGCACTACGCCTTGCTGTCGCGGCAGTTGCGGATCAGCTTGCAGGGTGACCGCATCCGCTTCGGCGGCAGCCTGCGGCGCGAGGGCGTGGCCGAGGCCAGCGTGCGCGCGGTAGGCGACCTGCGCCAGGACGAACGCTCCGGCAAGCTGTGGGTCAGCGCCGATGCGGCCCATCTGAAACCCTTGCTCGACGGCATCGACCTGAAAGGTTACGGGATCGAACACGGCACCGGCCGCCTCAGCGCATGGCTCGACTGGCGCCAGGGTCAACTGGGCGACAGCGTGGTGCGTGTCGACCTTGACACGCTGTCGGTGCGCGGACCCGCCGGCGGCGTGGCCGAGGTGGCGACGCTGCATGGCTTGGCCGGCATCCATGCCGAGGGTGCCGGTTACGCGCTGCGCTGGGCCGGCGACGACGGTAGTGCCGCGGTGGTGGAACTGGATCAGCCGGGCACGCCGCAATTGCGCGTGGAGGCCGCCGCGCACAAGCTGCAGTTGGCACCGCTGCTGCCATGGCTGGCGTTGAAGCCGGATCTGCCCCCGGGCCTCGCGCGCTGGCTCGGTCGCGGGCATCCGCGTGGCGAACTCGAGCGGCTCGCGCTGCACTGGACACGGGCCGGCGGATTGCAGCGCCTGGCAGTGGCGTTCGATCGGCTCGGCATCGATCCGGTGGACAAGTCGCCAGGCTTGAGCAACCTGCGCGGCACGCTGCGTGGGGACGCCGAAGCCTTCTCGCTGGAGCTGCCGGCGCAAGCCACCACGGTGACGTTTGCGCAGGTGTTCCGCCACCCGTTCGCGTTGTCGAACCTGTCCGGCACGCTGGCGTTCTGGCCGCAGGATGGCGACTGGCACATCGGTGCCGACAGTCTGGAATTCGTCGGCGCCGGCTATGCCGGCAGCGCGCGCGGCGAGGCGGTGCTGCCTGCCGGCGGCGGCGCGCCGTGGCTGGGTCTGTACGCGTCGATCGACCACGCCGAGGTTCCCGCGGCGAAACTGTTCTGGCCGGTCAACGTGATGCCGCCGGCGACCGTGGCATGGCTGGACCGCGCGCTGGTGGCCGGCACCGTCGAGCAGGCGCAGGTGCTGGTGCGCGGCGATCTGGCGGACTGGCCCTTCCACCACAACGAGGGTCGCTTCGAAGCGCGGGCCGAGATCCACGGCCTGACCCTCGACTATGGCGACGAGTGGCCGCAGGCCGAAGGCGTCGATGCGGTGGCCAGCTTCGTCAACGGCGGCATGCTGGTGCAAGCCGGCGCCGGCCATTCGCTGGGCGTGAAAGTGGACAGCGCGGTGGCGCTGATCCCGGACTTCGGCCAGCCCCTGCTTGACCTCAACGTGCGCGGTGGCGGCAGCGGTGCGAGCCTGCTGAACTTCTCCCGCAGGAGCCCGGTCGCCCGCCGCGCGTCCGATACACTGGCCAAGCTCACACTTGGTGGCCGCGGCACGTTCGAGTTCCATCTCAGCCTGCCGTTGACGCACATTGCCGATGCGCAGCTCGACGGCACCGCGCAGTTGCACGATGCCGACCTCGCGGCACCGGACTGGCAACTGGCATTGGCCGGCATTGCCGGTCCGCTGCGCTTCGACCTGCACGGCCTGCAGGGCGGGCCGCTGGATACCGTGTTCCATGGCCAACCCGCGCAGTTGCAGCTGGCGATTGCCGGCGCCAACGCCGCGCCGGACACGGTGTTCTCGGCGACCCTCCAGGGCAATTACCAGGTCGCCGAGCTGGTGCAGGGTTATCCCTCGCTGGCATGGCTGGCGGACCTGGCGCACGGGCGTGGCCCGTTCAGCATCGGCTTCACGCTCGCCCATCCGCCGGGCAGCGAGGAACTCGCGCAGACGCTCAGCATCGATTCGCCGCTCAGCGGCATCGCGCTGGCGCTACCCGCGCCGCTGGACAAGCCCGCCGCGGGCAACCTTCCGCTGCATCTGCAGATGAGCCTGCCGACCGCCGGAAGCGACGTGCAACTGGAGCTGGGCCAGGTGCTGCGCGGCCACCTGCGGCTGGCCGATGACGCCGCCGGACGACCGCTGGCCGGCACCTTGGCATTCGGCAGGCAGATGCCGCCGGCGCTTCCCACGAAAGGCTTGCGCATCCGCGGCCATGCGGCCCGGCTGGATGTCGCCGGCTGGGTCCAGCGTGCGGTGGCGGGTGCGGGCGGCGACGGCCCGGCGCTGGAAAGCATCGACGTCAGCACCGACCAGGCGATCGGTTTCGACCGCCCCCTCGGCGCGCTGACCGTGCGTGCCGCGCCCCAGCCCGGCTTGCTCAGCGTGGACGTGGATGGCCCCGCCATGGCCGGCAACATCAAGGTGCCCACCGACGAACTGGACAAGCGTGGCGTCACTGCGCGCATGGAACATCTGCACTGGCCACGGCAGCCCGCCGCGTCGGCCACGGCGGCGAGTGCGCCTGCCGTCGCGGCGACCGCGGCCGCCCCCGGGCCGGCACCGGCGGCAATCGTCGATGACCCGGCGAACACCGGCATCAATCCCGCGGCGCTGCCGCCACTGCATCTGTGGGTGCGCGACCTGCGCCTGGGCGATGCCAGACTGGGCGAAGCGCGGCTGGAGACGTGGCCCACGCCCAAGGGCATGCACATCGAACAGCTGCGCGCGCTGTCCGAGCGCGTGCAGGTCACCGCCAGCGGTGATTGGGACGGCACCGTCACCGACAGCCGCACCCACATGCGGATCAGCTTCTCCGCCGAAGATCTCGGCGCGATGCTCTCGGCATTCGGCTACGACGGCCTGGTCGATGGCGGCCGGACCCGCGACGAACTCGATGCCAGCTGGCCCGGCAGCCCCACCGCGCTGTCGCTGGCCACGATGGACGGCACGCTCAAGGTGCAGGTCAACGATGGCCGTATTCCCGAGGCAAGCTCGCCCGGCGTGGGGCGCCTGCTCGGCCTGGTCTCGCTGGCCGACCTGCCGCGCCGGCTCACGCTGGATTTCGGCGACGTGTTCGGCAAGGGGCTGGGCTTCGACACGATCAGCGGCGATTTCCGCCTGGCCGACGGCAACGCCACTACCGACAACCTGATCATCAAGGGGCCGGCGGCCAACATCAGCGTCACCGGTCGCACCGGCCTGCGCGCCCGCGATTACGACCAGCAGATGGTGGTGGTGCCGCACGTCGGCAACAGCCTGCCGGTGGTCGGCGCGGTGGTCGGCGGCCCGCTCGGCGCGGCGGCCGGTTTCGCGGTGCAAGGCCTGCTCGGCAAGGGGCTGAACAAGGCGGCCAGCGCGCGCTACCGGATCACCGGGAGCTGGGACGACCCGAAGATGACCCTGGTCGAGAAGCACGACGTGGTGGTGCCGCCGAGCCTGTTGCTCGAACCCGCGCCGGCTTCGTCCGGCGGCATCGCGCCGACCGGGTCCGTGCCTGCTCCGGCCAGCGCCGGTTCGTCGGGGCCGTGAAGCTTTAAAGCCGCCCCCGCCAGCCCCATGTGGGGTAGTTCCGGATCGACCACAGGCACGCTGACCCATGGATTCACTGATCGCCCTCGCCGAAAGCAAGCTGCTGTCCCCCGGCGGCATCGCCACCGGCGACCTCGACCGCGTGTTCGGCCAGCTGATGGGTCCGTCGATCGACGCCGCCGACCTGTACTTCCAGCATTCGCGCAGCGAGTCGTGGACGCTGGAGGAGGGCATCGTCAAGGACGGCAGCCACTCGATCGAGCAGGGCGTGGGCGTGCGCGCGATCAGCGGCGAGAAGACCGGCTTCGCCTATTCCGACGAGATCGTGCTGCCGCAACTGCTGGAGGCGTCCAGGGCAGCCCGCGCGATCGCTCACGGCGGCAACGGCGCCGGCAAGCCGCTGGCACTGCACGACGCGCGCGCGCTGTATCCGGCGATCGATCCGGTGGAGAGCCTGCCCAATCCCGACAAGATCGCGCTGCTGCGCGAGGTCGACGCCTACGCGCGCTCGCGCGACCCGCGCATCAAGCAGGTCATCGTCAGCCTCGCCGCGACCATGGACACCATCCTGATCGCTGCCTCCGACGGCACCCTGGCCGCCGACGTGCGCCCGCTGGTGCGCATCAACGTGCAGGTGATCGCCGAAGCCAGCGGTCGCCGCGAGCAGGGCTATTCCGGCGGTGGCGGCCGTTACGGTTATCGCGAATTGCTCGAGAACGGACGTGCGCTGCGTTTCGCCGACGAGGCCGTGCGCCAGGCGCTGGTGAACCTCGATTCAACCGACGCGCCCGCCGGCCAGATGACCGTGGTGCTCGGCCCCGGCTGGCCCGGCGTGCTGCTGCACGAGGCAATCGGCCACGGCCTGGAAGGCGACTTCAACCGCAAGGGCAGCTCCGCGTTCTCCGGTCGCATCGGCCAGCGCGTGGCGGCGAAGGGCGTCACCATCGTCGACGACGGCACACTCGCCGGTCGCCGCGGTTCGCTCAGCATCGACGACGAAGGCACGCCGACCGAATGCACCACCCTGATCGAGGATGGCATTCTGAAAGGCTACATGCAGGACAAGCTCAACGCGCGCCTGATGGGCATGGCGCCCACCGGCAACGGTCGCCGCGAATCGTTCACTGCATTGCCGATGCCGCGCATGACCAATACCTACATGCGGGCCGGATCGCACGATCCGGCCGAGATCATCCGCTCGGTGAAGAAGGGACTGTACGCGCCGAACTTCGGCGGTGGCCAGGTCGACATCACCAACGGCAAGTTCACCTTCTCCGCCTCCGAGGCCTACCTGATCGAGGACGGGAAAATCACCCGCCCGGTGAAGGGCGCCACCCTGATCGGCTCCGGCCCCGACGTGCTCAACCGCGTCTCGATGATCGGCAACGACCTGGCGCTGGACGAGGGCGTGGGTGTGTGCGGCAAGGACGGCCAGAGCGTGCCGGTGGGCGTGGGCCAGCCGACCCTGAAAATCGATTCGATGACGGTCGGCGGCACGGCCTCGTAATCCGGGCATGCGACGCGGCTGACTCCGTGCGCCGAACTGGCGTACCATCGCCGGGTCACGCCATCGAGCCACGGAGTTCGCCATGCCTCCCGCCGCACGCCTCACCGACATGCACGTGTGCCCGATGGTGACCGGCGTGGTGCCGCACGTCGGCGGCCCTATCGTCGCGCCGGGCGCGCCCACCGTGTTGATCGGCGGCTTGCCGGCCGCACGGGTGAGCGACATGGTCACCTGCGTGGGCCCGCCGGACACCATCGTCATGGGCGCACCCAAGGTGTTGATCGGAGGCCTGCCTGCGGCGCGCATGGGCGACAGCACCGCACACGGCGGCACCATCGTGCTCGGCTGCTTCACCGTCATCATCAACTAGACGTCGTTCGGTTCCGGTATCCCGTCCGCGGCGGACGGGGCTTGTGCCGGACGCGACTGCGCGTGGCAAGGGGGCGACTTGAAGCGTGTTTCGTCGGATCGAAGCCGACGCCGGCCGCACGGCAGTGCGCTGGCTGCCGGTGTGCTGGCCACCCTGGGCGACGCGATCGCCGCGCATCGCGACGGCCAGCTCGACGCGGCGGAGGCGCTCTACGGCAAGGTCCTGCAGCGACAATCCGGGCAACCCGATGCCCTGCATTTCCTCGGCGTGCTGTGCCACCAGCGCAACCGCAGCGAGGAAGGCATCCGGCTGATCCGCATGGCGCTGCGCGCGACCCCGCAGCATGCCGATGCGCACAACAACCTGGGCAACATCCACAAGGAGTGCGGCCAGCTGGCCGAGGCCGAGGCCTGCTACCGGCGCGCGCTCGGCCACCAGCCGCGGCACCACGACGCGCTGAGCAATCTGGCCCTGGTGCTTGAGGCGCAGGGCCGCGTCGACGACGCCGGCGAGATCTACGCCCGCTTCCTGGCGCAGGAGCCGCAACTGGGCCACGCGCACTACCTGATGGGCATGTTCCGCCGTCGGCACATCAACCAGATCGAAGACGTGGAGGAAGCGGTGCGCTGCTTCACGCGTGCATCCCAGCTTGATCCGCGGAACCTGCGCGCGCGTGATGCGCTCGGCGTGTCGCTGTACATGCTCGGCCGCAGCGGCGAGGCGATCGAGGTCTATCGCGACTGGATGGCGCGCGAGCCCGACAACCCGGTGCCGCGGCACATGCTGGCCGCCTGCGGCGGCGAGGCGGCGCCTGCACGCGCGGAAGACGCTTATGTCCGCCAGGTGTTCGACGGCTTCGCCGCAAGCTTCGACGAGATGCTGCTGAAGAACCTCAACTATCGCGCGCCGCAGGTGCTCGTGGGCGCGCTGGCGGATCGTCTCGGTGCGCCGCAGGCCACGCTGGACGTGCTCGATGCCGGTTGCGGCACCGGTCTGTGCGGGCCGCTGATCGGACCGCATGCGCAGCGCCTGGTGGGCGTGGACCTGTCCGGCGGCATGCTGGAAAAGGCGCGCCAGCGCGGTGGTTACGACGAACTGGTGGAGGCGGAACTGGCCGGGTGGCTGCGCGCGAGCCCGCCCGTCTGGGATGTCGTGCTGTCCGCCGACACCCTGATCTATTTCGGTGACCTGGTGCCGGTGCTGTCGGCCGCCCATCACGCGTTGCGCCCGGGCGGCTGGCTTGCCTTCACGCTCGAGGTGCTGGACGGCGAAGGCGATCGTCTGGAGCTGTCCGCCAGCGGACGTTATCGGCACACGCGCGGGTGCGTCGAACGCGTGCTGTCCGCCGCCGGATTTCCCGATCCGTCGATCAGCGCGGATTCGCTGCGCAAGGAGTTGGGCAGGCCGGTGGCCGGCTGGGTGGTGCTGGCGCAAAAGCCCGCCGCGAACGGCAATTGAAGAGGCGCGCAAGCGCCGCAGGGCGCCAATGGACTCCCCAAACAGGCCAGACGTATGATACCGGGACTGGTTTGCCGGCCCATGCCGTCGGGACCGTTGGGGGAGGACGGACATGCCGCATCAAATGACACTGAAGTCAGATCTCGGTGACAAGCTGCAACCAGCCAGCTTTTCCGGCAGCGAACAACTGGGGCAGCTGTTTTCGTACAACCTCAAAGTACTCAGCAAGGATGGCGAAGTTGCGCTGCTGCCGTTGCTGGGCAGCTCGATGACCGTCACGTTCGACACCGGCGACTACACCCGGCATTTCAACGGCATCGTGGCGGAGATTTCGCAGACGGGGTTCGAGAGCTTTTCCGGCAAGCGCCAGGCGGAGTACGCGTTGACCCTGGTGCCGAAGCCCTGGTTGCTGCTGCACAAGATCGATTGCCGCATCTATCTCAAGAAGTCCGTGCCGACGATCGTCAAGGACGTGCTCGCCGAAATCGGCTACAGCGACGTCAAGCTGAGCCTGAGTGGCGACTACCCGGAGCGCGATTACTGCGTGCAGTACCGCGAGAGCTACTTCAACTTCATCAGCCGACTGATGGAGCAGGAGGGCATCTACTATTTCTTCCAGCACCGTGATGGCGTGCACACGATGGTGCTGGCCGATTCGCTCGGTGCGCACGGAGCCACCGGCGGCTTCGACGAATTGCCGTATCGGCCGCAGACCGGCACCAGCAAGGCGTCAAGCGAGCCGGCGATCACCGAGTTCAGCACCGCGCGTTCGGTGCAGACGATCAAGTATTCGCTGACCGACTACGACCCGCTGGACCCGAAGAAGTCGCTGCTGGGGTTCGAGTCGATCAGCAACGCCGACGGCAACCATCGGGTGCCCAAGCTCGATTCGTTCGACTACCCCGGCGACCACCTGACCGCCGCCGCCGGCAAGCATTACGCGCAGGTTCGGCTGGAGGCGATCAACGTCGCGCAGTCGCTTTGCACCGGCGCGACCAACGTCTGCGGCGTGCTGACCGGCGCGCTGTTCAAGCTGACCAAGTTCCCGCGCGCGGAGTTGAACCAGGAATACCTCGTGGTCGGCTCCACCGTGCACATCGAGAATGCCGCCGAGGTCTCCGGCGCGCAGGGCAGCAACCAGTTCTTCTGCCATTTCTCGGCGATCCAGAGTCGCCAGCCGTTTCGCAGCATGCCGACCGCGGTCAAGCCCGGCATCGTCGGCCTGCAGACCGCGGTGGTCTCCGGCAGCGACACCGCCGAAGACATCTCGGTGGACAAGTACGGCCGCATCCAGGTCACGTTCCACTGGAACAAGCCGGACAAGGAAAACTTCCACATCTCCTGTCCGGTGCGCGTGGCCTCCTCGTGGGCCGGCAAGAACTGGGGCGCGGTGAGCATTCCGCGCGTCGGCCAGGAAGTGGTGGTGAGCTTCCTCGAAGGCGATCCGGACCGGCCGCTGGTGATCGGCAGCGTCTACAACGCCGACAACATGCCGCCGTACACGCTGCCCGACAACATGACCCAGAGCGGCATCAAGAGCCGCAGCCACAAGGGCGGCGGCGCGGAGGATTTCAACGAGCTTCGCTTCGAGGACAAGAAGGGCAGCGAAGACTTCTTCATGCATGCGCAGAAGGACATGCATGTAGAGGTGGAGAACGACCGTGTCGTGACGGTGGACCACGACGAGAAGATGACCGTCAAGAACGACCAGACCGAGGACGTCACCGGCAAGCGCACGACCACCGTGGGCAAGGACGACAAGCTTGACGTCACCGGCAACGGCACGACCACCATCGGGCAGAAGTTCAAGCTCAGCGCGGGCACCGAGATCGAGCTGGTGACCGGTGCGGCGAGCATCGTGATGAAGTCTTCCGGCGCCATCGACATCAAGGGCGTGAACGTCAGCATCAAGGGCGTGAGCGTCAAGATCGACGGCGACGCCACGGTGGCGGCCAAGGCCGGTGCCTCGGCGGAGTTTTCCAGCAGCGGTGCGACCACGGTCAAGGGCACCATGCTGTCGCTCAAGGGCGACGCCATGGCGCAGTTGTCCGGCGGCATCATCATGATCGGCTAGAGGGCGCACAGATGTCATCCGTGATGCAGGCATCGATCCAGATGGAGTTGTCCGAGCCGGCCAGTGCGCTGCTGCGGCCGGAGATGACCGCGCACGCGGCGGTGCAGGCGCTGGTCGAGGCCGGCCAGGTGCAGGATGCGCTGAAACTGCTGGCGCGGATGCTGCCCAAACGCTACGCCGTGGCATGGCTGTGCCAGTGCGCACGCGACCAGACGCTCGATGCGGAAGACCGCGCCGGCGCCTCGCTGGCCGAGAAGTGGGTGCGCGAGCCGAACGAGAGCAATCGCCGCGCGGCGTTCGAGTTCGCCACCGCGGGCGGTTACAAGTCCGCCGGCGCCTGGGTCGCCGCTGCCGCGGGCTGGTCCGGCGGCAGTCTCGCGCCCGCCACGCAGGAGGCGCCGGTGCCGCCGGCCGACCATCTCACGGCATGCGCGGTGGTGGCCGCGATCAACATGCTGGCGGCGCTGGATGTCGATACCTTCGCCGCGCGTCGCGCCGCCTTCATCAAGCCGGCCTTGAGCCTGCTCAACGGCGACGGCGCGGCGGGAGCCTGAGGCCGGTCGCGCGCGTTCGCGGCTTGCCCGCTGCACCTCGGGACGATACGATGGCGCGGACGGTTTCCGCGCGTCAGTCAGGCCATGCCGGCAGTTCCGATCACGCGCTTCGCGCGTGGCGGCGACCGATCCACGGAGCCGCGGTTTTTCGCGAACAGTCAGCAGCCAGGTCGGACGGCGAGCCCGGTCGGGACGTGGATGGAATCCATCGTGCGCGGCGCCGGCTGATTCACCTTGACCAGGGAACACTCGAGCAAACCGATGTCGCAGAGCCTGATCCTCGCCGTTGCCGGTCATCAGGCTGCCCAATTCGGCAGCCGCAGCAGCGGGACGTTCGCGGGCGTCGGCGGCAGCATCGGTCGTTCCGAGGATTGCGACTGGGTGCTCGGCGCCTCGGGCGTGTCGCGCGTGCACGCGATGGTGCGCTACCTCAACGGCATCTACTTCATCGAGGATCGCAGCACCAACGGCATGTTGCTCAACGGTGCGCCGCTGGTGAAGGGCGAACCCTCCGCGCTGACCGACGGCGATCGCCTGCTGATCGACACCTTCGAGGTGGAAGTGCACCTGGGCGATGCCGGCGCCACGATCCCGCCGCCCGACCTGCTGGCGCCGCCGACCTCCGCCGCGATCGGTGCCGACATCGACCCGCTGGATTTCGGGCTGTCGTCGCCGATGGCGTCGCTGCCGCCGCAGCCCTCGCCGAACACGATTCCGGCCGATGCCGACCTGATCCCCGGTGCGGTCGGTGTCGGTGGTGCGCTGGACCCGCTGAGTTTCCTCGGCCCGGGCGATCCCGCTTCCGAACTGCTGTCCGGTGCCACCACCGGCAATGCCAGCGCCAGCTGGAACCACACCGCCAGCACGCAGGATCATTTCCACCCGCCGATGACCAACGAGCAGCGGCAGGCCAACCAGCTCCCGGAGAACTGGGACCTGACCATGGGCGACTTCTCCGCGCCGGTGCCGCCTGTGGCGGCGGCGCCGGTCGCCGCGGCGCCGCGCGTGATGCCCGCCGCGCCGATGCCGATGGCCGCGGTCGATCGCGCCGAGGCCACCGGGCCGCACGCCTTGCCGACCGGCATGGACGAGATCTTCCGCGTCGTGGTCGACGGCGTGATGGACGTGCTGCGTGCGCGCGCCGAGATCAAGAACACGTTCCGGCTGCCGGTCACCATCATCCAGCGCTCCGAGAACAACCCGCTGAAGTTCGCGCCCAACCCGGAGGAGGCGCTGCAGAAGATCATGGCGCCCAGCGGCGGCGCCTTCATGTCCGGCACCGCGGCGTTCGAGGATGCCTTCGACGACATCCGCTGTCACCAGATGGCGATGCTGGCAGGCGTGCGGGCGGCATTCGAGTCGTTGCTGGTGCATTTCAACCCGGATCGCTTCGAGCAGGAGGCCGATGGCGGCTCCAAGCGTTCGGCGTTCGCCGGCAAGGGCAAGTACTGGGAAAGATATCGCGAGCATTTCGAAGGCTTGAACAAGGACCCGGACGATTGTTTCCGGCGCCTGTTCGGCGACGAGTTCGCGCGTGCGTACGAAGAACAGTTGTCACGCCTGAAATCGGCGCGGAGAATGCGGCAGGCAACGCATCGCTAGCGGGTACATGGCGATTGCGGACGCGCCGCGTTCGATGGGGTGCAGGAAGGGCAGGGCCGCTCTTTCTCGACGGATTTCCGGGCGCCGGGGGCGCCACGGACGCGGATGTTTTTCCATGCAGCGTCGGTCGGCGACAGCGGGTCGACGCGGCATATCCCGGCAGCGCAGCCGGGGGAACTTCTGACAGGGGCAGCGCGACGCATGGAAAACAACAAGGTTGTGTGGAGTGAGGGGCTGTTCCTGCGCCCGCAGCACCTGCAGCAGCAGGAGCGTTACCTGGAGCGTTTCGTCGAACTGCGCGCCGGCAGCCTGCGTCCTTACACCTGGGGCTTCTCCGAACTGGAGCTGGAAACCGATCTGCTGGCGATCGGCAAGCTCGGCATCAAGCGCGCGCGTGGTGTGTTTCCCGATGGCACGCCGTTCGACATGCCCGGCGACGATCCGCTGCCGCTGGCGCTGGACGTCAACGACAACTGGCGCGACCAGACCGTCTTCCTGACCCTGCCGCTGCGCTCGCCGGCGCAGCCGGACAGCGGCCGGCCCGAGGCGCCGGCGGAAAAGCTGTTCCGTTATCGTGTGCGCGAGACCGAGGTGCGCGACGCCTCCGGCAGCGTCGACGGGCTCACCGTGCTGGAGGTGGGCGGGCTCAACAGCCGGCTGTTGCCGCAGTCGCAACCGCTCGAAGGGCTGGCGCAGATCCCGGTGGCGCGCATCGTCGAATGCCGCTCCGACCGGCGGGTGATCCTGGAAGAGGCGTTCATGCCGACGGTGCTGAGCTGCCAGGCCGCGTCGCGGTTGAGCACGTTTCTGTCCGAACTGCTGGGCCTGCTGCACCAGCGCGGCGAGGCGCTGGCCAGCCGCGTGGCGGTCACCGATCGCGGCGGCGCCGCCGAGATCGCCGACTTCCTGCTGCTGCAGGTGGTCAACCGCTATCAGCCGCTGATCGCGCACCTCTGTGCCGCGCCGATCCTGCATCCGGAGGATTTCTACCGGGTGCTGGCCGAGATGGCCGGCGAGCTGGCCACTTTCACCGCTGCCGGCAAGCGTCCCCCGGCATTTCCGGCGTACCGCCACGAGGCGCTGTACGCGAGCTTCGAGCCGCTGATCGCGGCGCTGCGCACCAGCCTCAGCGCGGTGATGGAGCAGACTGCGATCCCGATCCCGATGCAGCAGCGCAAGTTCGGCGTGTGGGTGGCGGTGGTGCCGGACCTGAGCCTGATCGATACCGCAGCCTTCGTGCTGGCGGCGAAGGCGGACCTGAAGTCCGAAGACTTGCGCCGCCAGCTGCCGGCGCAGTCGAAGATCGGTCCGGTGGAGAAGATCCGCGACCTGGTGAACCTGCAGCTGCCGGGCATCCCGGTGGCGCCGATGCCGGTGGCGCCGCGGCAGATTCCGTACAACTCCGGCTACCTGTATTTCGAGTTCGACAAGAATTCGCCGATGTGGCGGAGCCTGAAGACGTCGGGCGGCATCGCGTTCCATTTTGGCGGCGAGTTCGCCGGTCTCGACCTGCAACTCTGGGCGATCCGAGGTTGAGCGCATGAGCAGCAATGGTCCCCACGACGACGATCCGCAGCAGGACCGGACCATAGTCCGCCCGCGCGGCGCACCTGCACCGGCTGCGCCGACCCCCGCGCCCGCTCCTGTTCCCGCAGCGCCTCCCGCTACCCGGCCGACTGCCGCGCCGGCACGGCCGGCGGCGGGTCACGCGCAGGTTCCCGCGGCTGCAATCGGCGATTTCCTGGGGGCCGGGCTCAATACCCTGGTTCAGGCGGCCAGCCCCTTGCTGCTGTTGTCGGTGCAGTTGCGCAACAGCGCGTCACAGCCCGACGCGGCGCGCCTGCGCGAGCAGGTCATCGCCCAGGTGCGCCAGTTCGAGAGCAACGCGCAAGCCGCCGGCATTGCGGCGCAAACCATCACCGCCGCGCGTTACGTGCTGTGCACCACGCTCGACGAGGCGGTGATGAACACGCCGTGGGGCGGGCAGAGCGGCTGGGCGGCCAAGACGCTGCTGGTGGCCTTCCACGGCGAATCGTACGGTGGCGAGAAGTTCTTCCTGATCCTGGATCGCCTGTGCGCGGACTTCTCGCGCCACATCGACCTGATCGAACTGATGTACATCTGCCTCACGCTCGGTTTCGGCGGGCGTTACCAGATCGAGGCCGACGGCCGCGCCAAGCTGGCCGACATCCAGGAGGAGCTCTACCGGCGCATCAAGGCGCAGCGTCCGCCGGCGGCGGACGAACTGGCACCGCACTGGAAGGGCATCGAGGACCGGCGCAACCCGCTGGTGCGTTACGTGCCGCTGTGGGTGATCGTGGCGGCCGGCGCCTGCATCCTGCTGGGCGCGTTCTTGTACTTTTACACCCGCCTGAACGAGTTGTCCTCACCGGTCAGCGCGCAGGTGGCGCAGATCGGCTTGCGCAGCGCGGTGCCGCCGGACGAGTCGCGGCTGCGCCAGACCCAGCCCAAGGTCGAGCGCAAGAGTCTCAAGCAGTTGCTGGCGCCGCAGGAGCAGGCCGGCGCGCTGACCGTGGAGGAGAAGCCCGACGGCTCGGCGCTGGTGCGGCTCGATGCACCGGCGATGTTCGCCTCCGGCGGTACCGAGGTGACAGCGCGGCAGATCCCGATGCTGCACGCGATCACCGCGGCGCTGAACCAGGTACCGGGCCGGGTGGTGGTGGTTGGCCATACCGACGACCAGCCGGTTCACTCGCTGAAGTTCAAGGACAACTACGCGTTGTCGGCGGCACGCGCGCGTTCCGTGGTGCAGATCCTCAGCGAGGGCATCGACAACGCCGGGCGGCTCGAATCCAGCGGTGCCGGTTCGTCGCAGCCGATCGCGCTGCCGCCGGACCTGCCAGCCAACCGGGCGCGCAACCGTCGCGTCGAAATTCTCTACAGCCCGGAGGACTGAACATCGTGGGCAAGCTTCTTGCGCTGTTCAAATCCCGCCTGTTCATCACCCTCGTCGGCCTGCTGCTGCTGGGTTTGCTGATCTGGTTCGGCGGCCCCTACCTCGGTTTCGGCGAGTCGCATCCGCTGGAAAGCCAGGTCGTGCGGCTGCTGGTGATCCTGGTGATCGTGGTGATCTGGGCGGTGTGGCTGCAGGTGCGGCAGATGCGCGTGCGCGGCAAGGCGCGGCAGATGGCCAGTGACCTCAGCGAGCAGGGTGCGCCGGCGACTGCGGGCATCGACGATCGTGCCGCCAACGAACGTGCGCAATTGCAGGGGCGCTTCCAGGAAGCGGTGGACACCTTGCGCAAGAACCGCAGCGGCGGCACCAACCTGTACGCGCTGCCCTGGTACGTGGTGATCGGCCCGCCGGGTTCGGGCAAGAGCACCCTGCTGCAGAACTCCGGCCTCAACTTCCCGCTGTCGAACAAGTTCGGCAAGGAAGCGATCCGCGGTGTCGGCGGCACCCGCAACTGCGACTGGTGGTTCACCGACGAGGCGGTGTTCCTGGATACCGCCGGACGCTACACCACCCAGGACTCCGACCGCGGCGCGGATGCGTCGGCGTGGACGGAGTTCCTCAACCTGCTGCGCAAGTACCGCAAGCGGCGGCCGATCAACGGCGTGATCGTGGCGATGAGCCTGTCGGACCTGCTCACCCTGGATGAGGCCGGGCGGCAGCAGCACATCATGGCGGTGCGGCAGCGGCTGGACGAGCTGGCCAAGCACCTGCGCATCGGGGTGCCGGCCTACCTGGTGTTCACCAAGTGCGACCTGGTGGCCGGCTTCACCGAGTTCTTCGACGACCTCACGCCGGAGCTGCGCAGCCAGGTCTGGGGCATGTCGTTCCCGGTCGACCAGACCATGGCCGGCACCGCGGCCAAACAGTTCCTGGCGGAGTTCAACCTGCTGCTGGAGCGGCTCAATACGCGCATCCTCGATCGCCTGCATCGCGAGCGCGACCGCCAGCGGCGCGCCGCGATCCTGTCGTTTCCGCAGCAGCTGGGCGCCTTGCGCGAGATCACCCGGCAGTTCGTCGAAGGCGTGTTCACGGGCCATCAGTACGACGCGCCGCTGCTGCTGCGTGGCGCGTATTTCACCTCCGGCACGCAGGAAGGCACGCCGATCGACCGCATGATGGGCGCGGTGGCGCGGACCTTCGGGCTGGACGCCTCGCGCCTGCACGTGCCCGGCGCGCAGAGCCGCACTTTCTTCGTCGAGCGTCTGCTCAAGGACGTGCTGTTCCGCGAATCGGGCTTCGCCGGCACCGATCCCAAGCTGGAGCGCCAGAAGGTGCTGCTGCAGGCGGCCTGCTACATCGGCGTGCTGCTGGCCTGCGGCCTGCTGGTGTTCGGCCTGGCCACCAGCTATCGGCGCAACGGCAATTATCTGGCCGACGTGCACACGGCGCTGGCCAAGTATCCGGCGCAGAGCGATCTCTCGCTGGCGCCGAACCAGCAGGCGTATTTCGCGCTGGTGCTGGAGCGGCTGGAAGCGCTGTCCGCGGCGGTCGACGTGGCCGACCAGCACCAGGGCGACGTGCCGCTGTCGATGCGCCTGGGCCTGTACCAGGGCAACGCGGTGGGCGACGAGGTGCGCGATGCGTACTACCGCGAGCTCAACGCGATCCTGCTGCCCGGCGTGGCCTCGCAGTTCCGCGCCGGGCTGGCCGCCAACGCCGGCGACCCGCAGATGCTTTATTACTACCTGAAGGGTTACCTGATGCTGGGCGAGCCCAAGCATCTGGACCACGACCAGATCGTGGCGCTGGCCGGGGTCGAGTGGCAGCGCCTGTTTCCGAACGACCCGGTGCTGCAGAAGGCGCTGAGCAAGCACTTCGACGCACTGGTCGCGCACGAGGGGCGCCTGCGCCCGCTGAGCCTGGACGACAACCTGGTCGAGCAGGCGCGCAGCACGCTGCGCACCGCGGACCTTGCCACGCTGATCTACGGCAACCTCAAGCTCACCGCCGGCAGCGGCAACTACCCGCCGCTGCGGCTGGACAAGGAACTGGGCCTGCTCGGCAACGTGTACCAGCGGCGCAGCGGCAAGCCGCTGTCCGATCCGATCCCGGCGTTGTTCACCCAGCCGGTGTTCAAGCATGAGGTGGACAAGGGCATCGAACAGTCGGTGGCGCAGTTCGCCGCGGACGACTGGGTCTTCGGCGCCACCAAGATCGACGCGGTGCAGAAGGCTCAGCTCGCGCAACAGGTGCTCGGGCTTTACGAGCAGGACTACATCAAGGCCTGGGACGATGTTCTCGCCGACCTGCAACTGCAGCCGATCAACAACATCCAGGACGCCAGCGCCATCGCCGCCAAGCTGGCCGGCCCCAACTCGCCGTTGAAGCTGCTGCTCAAGGTGGTGCGCGACAACACCAGCGATCTGATGCGCGCGCCGCCCGGCGATGCCGCCGACAAGGCCGAGGACGCGGCCAAGAAGCTGGCGCAAAAGCGTGCCACGCAAACTGCGCTGGCGCAGGCGCTGGCGCAAGCCGGGGCCACCGGTGCGGCGGGTGGCGATGCAGCCAGCGAGAAACCGGGCAAGGTCATCAGTGACCATTTCGCCGAGATCGACAAGCTCACCGAGGGCGCGCCCGGCGCGCAGCCGATCGACCAGACCCTGAAGACGCTGGACGACCTCAGCAAGACCTTGCTGACCATGGGCGATTTCAGCAACGCGGCCGGCCAGCCCAACCCGCAGTTGCTGCTGGCCCAGCAGGCTGCGGCGCAACTCCCGCCGCCGGCCTCCAACTGGTTTGCCGCACTCACCGGCAAGAGCCAGGCGCTGGTGGCCAGCGGCACCAAGAGCGCGCTGGACGACCAGTACCAGCAGGCCGTCGGCAAGGACTGCGCCGACTTCACCCGCGGACGCTACCCGTTCTCGCCGTCGAGCAACAACGACATCCCGCTGCAGAACTTCGGCGAGCTGTTCGGCTATGGCGGTCGCTTCGACAGCTTCTACAACCAGACCGCCGGCAAGCTGATCGACGCCAGTGGCCGCAACTGGCAATGGAAGACCGGGCCCGGCGCGATCAGCGGCTCGGCCGGAATGCTGGGTCAGTTGCAGGGCGCCGACCGGATCAAGCAGATGTTCTTCCGCAGCGGCAACCTGCCGGAAGTCGATTTCACCTGGCTCACGCCGGTGCTTGATGCCGGCATCGGCAAGCTGGTGATCGACGTCGACGGGCAGAAATACGAATACCAGCCGGGTGGCGCGACCAACGTCAGCATGAAATGGCCCGGACCGCAGCCGGGCCGCGTCTCCATCTCCGCCTACGACACCGCCGGCAACCTGCTCACCACGTTCGACTATCGCGGCGACTGGGCGTTCTTCCGCGCACTGCAGGCGGCCAACCTGCAGAAGCAGTCCGACCTGCGCTTCGTGGCCAGTTTCAATTTCGGCGGCCACGTGGCGAAGGTGACGCTGCAAGCCAACAACCTGAAGAATCCGTTCCTCAGCAACGCCCTGTCCAGCTTCCGGTGCGGAGGCTGAGCGCGTGCCGTCCGCGGCCGCAGGCTTCTTCGGCAAGCTGCCCTGCGCGGGAGACTTCGTGCAGCGACGGCTGCCGGCCAGCTTCGTCGATGCCTGGGACCGGCACTTCGAGACAGCCGTGGCGCACAGCCGCGACGCGTTGGGCGATACCTGGCACGAGGCGTTCCACGCCAGCCCGGCGTGGCGTTTCGCACTCGCGCCGGGCGTATGCGGCGAGGCGGCGTGGGTCGGCGTCATGGGGCCGGGCGCCGATCGTGTGGGTCGCTGTTTTCCGATGGTGATCGCCGCGCCGCTCTCCGACGTTGCTGCAGCCATCGGCGATGGCGCGGAATGGTTCGAACGCGCCGAGCAGTTGCACCGCGCGGCGCAGGCCGATGCGGGCATCGGCGTGGACGACTTCGACGCGCAGGTCGCGGCCTTGGGCGGCCCGCTCGATGCCGGCCAGACGCGGCCCGATCCGTGGCGTGAGGTGGACTGGACAGCGGCCAGCCACTGGCGCCTGCCGTTGCCCGCGCATGGCGGCGCGACAGCCTTGGCTGATCTGTGGAAGCGCCTCGGCGCCGTTCCCGGGCGCTGGTGCCTGTGGTGGACCGATGGCGCGGGGCGCGTCCCGGCCAGTGTGCTGGCGACCGATGGCTTGCCCGGCGCCGAGGCTTACGCCGGCTTGCTCGACGCCGGGCAGGGCACGGCCGCGTGGCAGACGCTGGGCAGCTTCGAGCTTGCAACTCCGCGCGCAACCGCGCCACTGACGATGGACGCGCCACCACCGGTGGCCTCCATCAACTCCTGGCTGCCGGACGATCTCGACCTGCTTGCCGACCTGGGCGGCAGCTCGCCCGCCGCATCCACGGCCATGCCGCTCGGCGACGTGACCCTCGCGGCGGATGTCGCCGCGGCAGCGAACACGCCGGTCGCCGCCCTCGCCGTGCTGCAACGGCCGGAGGTCGGCCTGAGCCTGGTCGCCGCCGAGGTCGGCGTGGCCGATCCGCGCCAGCAGGCCGTGGCGGCAGTGGCGGCGATCGCCGGCGACATGCTCGGCGCCGAACTGATCGGCGGCATGCAGGTGCTGCGCACGCGCATCATGGCGTTGAACCCGCAACTGCGGCAGTTCGGCGAGGATCTCGTCGACCCGGTGCCGGAGGATTGCGCGGTGATCGCCGCGCACGTGGCCGACGGCCAGGCCGCATTGCTGCGTATCGGCGCGGCGGCAGGCTGGCATTGGCGGCACGGCCGGCTGCAACCGTTCTTCGCGCGCAGCGATGCGCCACCGGCCGCCAGCGCGAGCAACAGCAGCGACGACCTCGACGACCTGCTGTTCAGTCCCGTGTCGCTGGCTGCGCCCGGCCTGGGCGCGACCGCGCAGCCGACTTGCGGCGAAGTCAGCTGCGCGCTGCAGGCCGGCGACCGGCTGCTGCTGATGGCCTCGCACCCCTTGCTGCAGCTGCCGCCGGACTTGCTGGCACGCAGCCTGGCCGCAGGCACCTGCAGCGAGGCGCGCGCACGCATCGCGGCGGCTGCCGGACTGGGCGCCAGTCCCGACCACTGGCCGTTGGCGGTCATTGAGGTGCACGCATGACCACCCGTTATGTTTCCGCCGGCCGCACGGTGACCGGCAAGGTGCGCAAGCACAACGAGGACGCGATCCTGGTGCGCGATGAAGTCGGCCTGTGGGTGGTGGCCGACGGGTTGGGCGGGCACGCTGCCGGCGACTACGCCAGCAACATGATCGTCGAGCGCCTCGGCGCGTTGCCGCGTGCCGGCAGCGTGTTCGATTTCATCGAGTCGATCGAGGACACGCTGGTCGGGATCAATGCGGAGCTGCTGCAGACCGCGGCCTCACGCGGCGTCGACCTGATCGGCTCGACCGTGGTGGTGCTGGTGCGCGACACCGATTTCACGCTGTGCGGCTGGGTCGGCGACAGCCGGGCCTACTGCTACGAGAACGACCGCCTGCGCCAGATCACCCGCGACCACGTGCATGGCGGCGACGTCGACGTCACTCATTTTGGTGCCGCACCGCCGCCGGCTGCCGGTTCGGGCGTGCTGACCCGCGCCGTGGGCGCCGAGGACCAGTTGTTCGTCGACTGGGTGGTGGCGGGGAGCCAGCCCGGCACCACGTTCGTGCTTTGCTCCGACGGCATCAACAAGGAGATGTCCGACAGCGAGCTTCACGAACAGTGCCGCGTGCATCCGCAGCCCCAGGATCTGGTCGAGAGCCTGTTCGAGCTGGCCATGGGCCGCGCCGGGCGCGACAACATTTCGGCCGTCGTCGTCGGCCTGCAAGCATGAAGACAGCAACCAATCCATGAATTCCATTGCCGAACTGGTCAGCGCCTACCAGGCCGAAAAAATCAAGCTGCCCGCGCTGTTCGAAGCGCTGGGCGCGCTGCCGTCGTTGTCCGCCGACGAGCATCGTGCCGGCGTCGAATGGATCGGCCAGGAGCAGGCGGCGGGCCGGATCGATCCGCTGATCGCCAAGGCCTTGCTGGCCAAGCTGGCGACACTGCAGCCGGGCCCGGCGAGCCCGGACGAAGACGTCACCATGGTCAAGCCGACCACCCGGCGACCGCCACCGCCGTCCGCGGACGACGAGGCCACCCGCGTGGCGCCGCCCTCGCGCCCGCCGGCGCCGCCGCTGGACGAGGCCACCGTGGTCAAGCCGGCCTCGCGGCCACCGCAGCCGCCGACCGACGAGGCCACCATCGTCAAACCGGTGTCCAGCGCGCCGCTGCCGCCGCGCGAGGGACAGATCACCAGCCACACCGGCACCCAGGGCACGCGTCAGGGCATGACCGGCACCAGCTCCAGCATGGGCAGCCAGTCCAGTTGGCAGCACATCGGCGATGCGGAGGCCGCCGATTTCGTCGCGGTCGGCTCGCTGCTCAAGGGTCGCTTCTATCTCGAACGCGAGATCGGTCGCGGCGGCATGGGCGTGGTGTACAAGGCGCGCGACGAACGCAAGGTGGAGGCGCGCGATCGCGATCCGTACGTCGCGGTCAAGGTGCTGAACGACGAGTTCCGCCGTCACCCCGATTCGCTGATCTCGCTGCAGCGCGAGTCGCGCCGCTCGCAGCAGCTGGCGCACGACAACATCGTGCGCGTCTACGATTTCGACAAGGATCGCACCATCGTCTTCATGACGATGGAGTACGTCGACGGCTCCGACCTCAAGCAACTGATCCGCGAAAAGGCCTACAACGGCATGCCGCTGGAGCAGGCGCGCCCGCTGATCGAAGGCATGGCCCGCGCGCTCAGTCGCGCGCATGCGGCCGGCGTGGTGCATTCGGATTTCAAGCCCGCCAACGTGATGGTCACCCGCGAGGGCGTGCCCAAGGTGTTCGACTTCGGCATCGCCCGCGCCGGCAAGCACATGGGCGATGCGGTGGGCGAGCAGACCGTGTTCGACGCCGGCACGCTCGGCGCGCTGACCCCGGCCTACGCCAGCCTGGAGATGATCCAGGGCAAGGACCCGGTACCCAGCGACGATGTCTACGCGCTCGGCTGCGTGGCGTTCGAACTGCTCACCGGCACCCATCCCTACGGCAAGGTCAGTGCCGAGGTGGCGATGCGCGAAGGGCGCAAGCCGCCGCCGGTGAAGGGCCTGACCAAGCAGCAGTACAAGACGCTGTGCGCCAGCGTGGCGTTCCGCGCCGAGGACCGCCTGAAGAGCGCCACCGAGCTGGTGGACGGCCTGCGCGACGTGGGCTTGCGCGAGCGGGCGCTGCCGTTCCTGATCTACGGCGTGCCGGCGGTGCTGATCGTCGCCGGCGGCGTGTGGGGCTGGGTCACCTGGCGCCACGACCATCACGTCAACGAAGTGATCCAGCGTTTCACGTTGACCCGGCCGGATCGCTACGCCAGCGAGTCGCAGGCGCTGCAGGCACTGGACACGCTCAGCGACGACGACCGCAAGCGCATCGTGGTCGACCAGAGCGACCTGATCCAGAAGTTCCTGCTCAGTCGGATCGACGCGTACTGGAACCCGACCGAGGGTCGCTACGACTACGCCGGTACGCAGAAGGTGTTCACGCTGCGCGACGACCTGAAACTGTATTCGCCCGCGCTGGACATCAAGCGCAGCGAGATCGAGAAGCAGCGCAACGACCTGCTCAACGCGCTCGACACGCAACTCAGCCAGCAGATCGGTGCCGGGGCGATCTTCGAGAACCAGCCGGACAACGTGGTCGCCACGCTGGACAAGATCCGCGCCATCGACCCGACCAGCGCGCTGCTGAAGAACACCGAGCTGGAACTCAAGTACGACGCGGCGATCGGCAAGTCGCTGGATGCCGGGCAGGTCGACCAGGCCGCGACCGAATTCAAGCTGGCCAGCCGCCTGTTCCCCGATTCCACGCGGATCAAGCAGCGCGGCGCGCAACTGGATGAGCTGGGCAAGGCGCTCGCCGCGCAGCAACTGGCGCAACAGCAGGCCGCGCAGTTGCAGCAGCAGCGCGAGCAGAGCCTGCTCTCGCTCAGTGGCCTGCTCGATCATCCCGACAACAGCGACGACTGGCGCAACCGCGCCGCCACTGCCTACCAGGGCGCCGCCAAGCTGCTGGCCGACGACGCCCGCCTGCCGGCGCAGGCGGAGCGCCTCAAGCAGGCGCTGGCCGCCCAGGCTGCCGAACGCCAGGGCGCCGGCGATCTGGACGGCGCCATCGCCATCGCGGGCTTCGGCGTCAACCTGTTTCCCGGCGATGCCGATCTGTCCTCGACTCGCCAGAAACTGCTGGAACAGCAGAACCAGCTGGCGCAGAAGGCCGCCAGCGAAGCCCAACGCAATGCGCTGGCCAAGCGCCGCGTCGACGACCTGCTGGCCAAGCCGCTGGGCACGGCCGTGTGGTTGCAGGACGTCAGCAGCGCGCTGGGTACCGCGCGCGAGCAGATGGGTGTTGGCGCACCGGCTTACGCCGAGGTGCGCGGCAACGTCGATGCCAGCCTGATCAAGCTGGCGCGCGAGCGGATCGCCGCTGGCGATCTCGATGAAGCCCAGCGCATCGTCCAGGCCGGTCAGCGAATGGACCCGGCCGAAGCCGGCTACGCCACCGTGCTGGCCGAGGTCGGTGCGGCCCGCAGCGCCGAGCAGGCGCGCCAGCAGCAACAGCAGGTGCAAGCCATTGCCGCTGCTCGCGCCACCCTGGCCGGGCTCGCCGCCAAGCCGTTGCTCACGCCCGACTGGCAGCAGGCCGTGGCCAGCGCGATGGCCTCACTCAAGGGCGATACCTCGCCGGAAACCACCCGCACGGTCGGTGCGTTGGCCACCTCGATTGCCGACGTGGCCGCCTCGCAGGCTGATCCGCAGCATCTGCCGCAGGCGCGCCTGGCGGTGGACTTCGGTCTGAAGTATGTGCCGCAGTCGCCACGCTTGCTGGCCGAGAGTGCCAAGCTGGATGCGCTGCAGGCCGACCTCCAGGCCAAGGCGGCGCGCGACAGCGCGGATGCGGAAGTGAAGTCGCGCATCGAGTCGATGCGCAGCGCGGCGGCCGCGGCGGACGTCGGCAAGGCGAGTCAGTCGCTGGCGCGGATCAAGGCGCTGCAGCCGGACAACCCGTTCCTGCAGAACGAGGGTCCGAAGCTGCTGGCCGATGCCTATCTCGGCCTGGGCCAGGAAACGTTCCAGAAGGGGCGCTACGAAAAGGCCGCCGAGGTGCTTGGCCAGGGCCTGCAGGTGCTCGGCGGCAATGCCCAGTTGCGTGGCGCGAAGGCACGCTACGACGTGGTGGCGGCGATCATGGCCGCGGCCCGGCAGCCGACCAGCACGGCCGATTACGCACGGTTGAAGCAGCAGCTGGCGAGCGTGCGGCGCAACGATCCGAAGGCGCTGGCCGCGCTCGAGTCGGACATGCGCATTCGTGGCCAGCTGACCGGCAAGACGCTGGAGGAGCAACTCGACCGGGTCAAGCCGAGTGCCGCGGCCGCACCGGCGCCGGCACCCGCACCCGCCACGCCCGTTGAGTCGACGCCGGCCACGGAGCAGGGCGCCCTGCCGGGGCGGCCCGTGCCGGTCCCCCGGCCCGGCGCACCGACACCGGCGCAGCCGGGCAAGGTCGCCAATGTGCCGAGCGGGCCGAGCGGCCCCGATCCGTGCGCCAAAGCCGGGATGGCCGGGACCGGCAAGTTCTGCCGCGACAGCTTCGGGACGTCGTATGGCCCCTTCATGGTGGTGGTGCCTGGCGCGGGCGGTGGACGGCCGTATGCGATGTCGCGTGCGGAGGTATCGATCAACGAGTTCAACGCGTTCTGCCGCGCATCCGGCAAGTGCGCAGCCAAGTCGGTCAGCGATCCGGATCTCGGCAATGCGCCGATCACCAACATCCCGCTCAGCCAGGCGCAGGCTTATGCGCGGTGGCTCAGCGATGTCAGCGGCTTCAGCTATCGCCTGCCGACGGATGCCGAATGGCTCAATGCCGCCAGCGCCGGCGGCCGCTTCAAGCAGGCCGAGGACAGCAACTGCGTGCCGCCTTCGGCTGGCGGCGGCGACGGCAGTGGCGCGCTGGTTTCCGCCCGCGGGCGTTCGCGCAATCCCTGGGGCCTGGTCAACATGACCGGCAACGCCTGGGAGTGGGTCGTCAGCGGTGGCAGCGTGGCCGTGCGCGGCGGCAGCTACACCAGCTATTGGTCCGATTGCAGCGTGGGCACCCAGCGCAGCGATGGCGGCTCGCCGCAGCGCGACGTCGGCTTCCGCATCCTCAGGGAGGTGAAATGATCGATTTCGCTGAACGCGGGCGTGCCGTGAACCAGGATCTGCGTGTGCTCGACGATGCCCATCGGCTTGGCCGGATCACCCGCGCCGAGTATCGCGCGCGTCGCCGGCGATTGCTGGAAAGCCTGTACGACCCCAGTGCGGTGGTCACCGCCCGCAACACCCTGGTGCCGCCGACGGCCACCACCACCCCGCGACCGCGCAGGGCGCCGGCGGCGCCGCGTGACGATGCCTCCGCCGACTCGGCCAGCCATGCCCTGACCAGCCTGCTGGCGATGCGACCGGCCACGCGCTGGAAGTCGGTGGCGGGCGGCGTGCTGCTGCTCGTCATCGCGTTGGGTGCGCTCGCCTACTGGTTGTTGCGCGGCTAGCTTGCGCCGGGCTTGCCGGTTCCGGCATCGGCTGCTGCGGCGCGTCACGAGGGCGGGACGGAGGGCGGAAAATCGCTCGCCAAACCGTCGCGTGCAGGCCTGCGGTGACTGGTTCCGCAGCGCGACGAGGGTGTATCCTGATCGGACGATCCAAGCCCGGGGGCAGCAATTGCCCGATCCGTGGGGGGCTTCGATTTCGCAGCTGGCGCGCCTTCGATGTCCAGGCGCGCCGTCAATGGAAAGATGATGCAGCCGGGGGAGTGTATCGTGCGAATTGTCCGTCTCGCCGCAGCGTTGACATCGGCCTTGGCATTCACCGGCGGCGTGGTTCACGCCCAGGAAGCAGCAACGGCTGCGCCAGGTCAGTCTTCACCCGCACCCACTTCGACTCCCGCGCAGACGACGCCATCGCCGCCGCCGGGCGGCGTCGTTCCGCCGGTACGCGATCGCGATGCGGCGGCCGTGCAGACGGTCGCGGTACGCGGCTTTCGCGTCAGCGGCGTCGGCAGCCATGCGCAACTCGGCATCACGCCGGCCAGCATCCAGGCACTGGCCGATGCGCAGTTCCGCGAGCTGGCCGCAGGCGCGGGCACGGCCGAGTTGAGCTTCGCCCAGATGCAGGGCGTCGCCGACAACATCACCGAGCGTTATCGCACCGCCGGCTTCATCGTCTCCAACGCGTTCCTGCCGGCGCAGACCATCGGCTCCGACCATGTCGTCGGCATCCAGGTGCTGGAAGGGCAGATCGGCAAGATCATCGTCAAGGGCACCAAGCGCTATCGGCCGGACGTGATCTCGGCGGCGGCGCAGGAATTGCGCGGCAAGCCCCTGCTGAAGAGCGACGTCGATTCCGCCTTGCTGTATGCGCGCGACCTTCCCGGCGTCACCGTGGCCTCGACCTTCCAGCCCGGCGAGCAGACCGGCGACACCGACCTGATCATGATCGCCCACGAGAAGCGGCCGGTTCAGTTCACTCTCGGCGCCAACAACTACGGCACCGACCTGACCGGCAAGTACCGCGTGCAGGCCGGCGTGGAATGGGCCAATCCGCTGCACCTGGGCGACACCTTCACGGCCAACGTCGATTACGCGCTCGACCCCAACGACAACATCTACGGTGCGCTGACCTACCGGGTGCCGTTCACGAGCACGCCGGGGTTGTCGGCGGTGGTCGGCGCCTCGCGCAACGAGCTGCAGATCAATACCGGCACCTTTGCCGCGCTCGACGTGAAAGGCCCCAGCTCGCTCTACTACGGCGGCCTCGACTGGAAGTACATCAATCGTGACGACCTGCAGCACGTGGCCACCCTGCACCTGCTGAGGGAACGCTCCCAGCTCGACAGCCTGGGCTTCCACCTGTCCGACGAGAAGTTCACGGTGGCGGAAGCCACCTGGGGCATGCTGCATACCGATCGCCGCTTCCACGGCGTGGACATCATGCAGGTGGCCCTGCGCAAGTCGATCAGGGACGATTCGCGCGAGCCCGACCTGATCAGCCCGCAGCATGACCGCAGCTTCCTCGTCGCGAAGCTCTCCTACACCCGGTTGCAGTTCCTCACCAAGTCGCAGCGCCTGAACTTCAAGTTCATCAGCCAGTACACCCGCGACGCGCTGGTGCCGCTGGAGCAGTTCGCGATGGGCGGCCCGGACAGCGTGCGCTCCTACCCGATCGCCGACGCACTGCGCGACCGCGGCTTCTACACCGCGCTGGAATACCACGTCGATGCTCCCGGTTTCGGCGACAAGGTGTCGCCGTTCTACGGCAGGCCGTGGCGCGAGCTGCTGGAGTTCGAGGTGTTCTACGACTACGCCAGGGGCTACTCGGCCGGCGCCAACCGCATGACCACGCCGGACAGCGCGGAGCTGAGCGGCGCCGGTGCGGGCTTCATCTTCCGCCTGCCGCGATTCAAGCAATTCGAGCTGCACTTCGACGCGGCCAAGACCACCAGTTCGCAGAACGCGTCCAACGGCAAGGGTTTCCACATCTATACCCGCTTCAGCTTCACGTTCTGAGGGATGACGACGACATGAGCAAGCACATCAGCACCCGGCGTGAATCGCGCAACGGCGCTTCCGTGGATCGGATCGCACGCTTGCCCTCCGGCAGCCTGCCGCTGCACAAGACCTGGCCGATCAGCTTGTGCATCGGGCTCGCGATCGGCTCGATCGCCGTCAGTCCTGACGCCTTCGCCGGCGGCCCCACCGGCGGCACGGTGGTCGGCGGCACCGGCAGCATCACCCAGAACGGCAACGAGACGGTGATCAACCAGATCTCGCAGCGACTGGCGCTGAACTGGGAGACATTCAACCTCAAGGCCAACGAATCGGTGCTGTTCAACCAGCCCGGCCGCTCGGCGGTGGCGCTCAACCGCATCCTAGATCAGAACCCCAGCCAGATCTTCGGCAAGATCAACTCCAACGGTCAGGTCTTCCTGATCAACACCCACGGCATCATCTTCGGCGCCACGGCACAGATGAATGTCGGCGGCCTGATGGCCAGCACGCTGGACCTCACCCCGAAGGATTTCCTTGCCGGCAACTACAGCCTCAACGCGGTCGGCGCGGGCGCGGGCATCGTCAACCACGGTCTGATTCAGGCCGCCAGCGGCGGCTCCGTCGCACTGGTCGGCGGCAGCGTGGCCAACGACGGCGTGATCCTGGCCAACTACGGCAGCATCAACCTCGACGGCGCCGAACACGCCGTACTCGACTTCGACGGCAACGGCCTGATCAACATCCAGATCACCGGCGAACTGAAGCAGCGCCTGGACGACAAGGAAGCGGCAGTCAGCAACTCCGGCACCCTCAAGGCCGAAGGAGGCACCGTGGTGCTGCAGGCCTCGGCAGCCAAGGATCTGTTCACCAACCTGGTCAACAACTCCGGCGTGATCGACGCCAGCGGCATCAGCACCGACGGCGGCGTGGTGCGGCTGGTGGGCAACGGCGGCAATGTGCAGAGCAGCGGCAGTGTCACCGCCACGGGTGACCATGGCGGGCGCATCGAATTGCTGTCGGACCATGACGTGATGGTCACTGGCGGCACGGTGGATGCTTCAGGTCGCCTGGGTGGCGGAGCCATTCGCGTCGGTGGCGGCATCCGTGGAGGCGAAGGCCTCGCCGTGGCCGCGCGCACGTACATCGGGCCGGATGCGTCGCTCAACGCCGATGCAACCGGCAAGGGCGACGGCGGCAGCATCGCCGTGTTCTCGCGCGACAACTCGGTCATCGCCGGCGGCTTGTCCGCGCGCGGCGGCATTGACGGCGGCAACGGCGGTTTCGTCGAGACGTCGAGCCACGGCGCGCTCACCATCACCGGTACGCCGCAGGTCTTCGCGCGCAGCGCCGACGGGTTGGGCGGCAACTGGCTGATCGATCCGAACAACATCACGATCGTCGCGGGCGGCGGCAACACCAAGATCAATGCCGCCAACCCCTTTGTGTCGACCAACGACGGAGCGTCGCTCGGCGTCGACCTGATCACCGCCGCCTTGACCGGTGGCGCCAGCGTCACGGTCACGACGGGTACGGGGGGCGCCAATTCCGAAGCTGGCGACATCACCCTCAATGCCGACCTCGACTACAACGGCAAGGGAACCAACTCGCTCACGTTCAATGCGGCGAACGACATCGTCATCAACAACAAGATATTCGATTCGGTGCTTGGCGGCGACGTGCTGAACCTGTCGTTGCTCGCCGGCCGCAACATTTCGCTCAACAACGACATCTCGCTGGGCGGTGGTACGGCCACGCTGACTGCGACTGCCGGCAGCATCTCGCGCACTGCGGGCACGATTTCCGGCAGCGCCCTGACTCTCACGGCGGGCGGCACCAATGGCGCGATCGGCGCATCGGGCGCCATCCAGACGGACGTCGACAGCATCGTGTTCAGCGCGAAGGGTACCGGCGCGGTCAACATCGTTGACGCCAATGGCGTGAATGTCAGCGGTACCGCCGGCAGCGGCAACGTCGGCATCACCACCACCACGAGCGATCTGGGCGTGGTGGGTTCGGGCATCGTCACCGCCGGTGGTGCGGTGACGCTCGGAGCCGCCGGCGGCGGCGCGCGCATCAACATCGGCACGGGCGTCGCAGTGGATACCACCAATGGTGTCGCTACCGGCGCAAACGTCAGCCTGGTTGCAGACAACGCCGACATACTCGGAACCATCAATGCCGGCACCGCCGGTATCGTGGCCATCCGGCAGGCTACGGCGGGACGGCTCATTTCGCTGGGCCCCGACGCTCCGTTTCCCGCAGATCCCCAGCTTGGCGTGACGAGTGCCGAACTGGATCAGATCACCGCCAACACGATCGTGATCGGTGACGCCAACAGCGGTGACCTGGGTATCACGGCGGCCATCGCTCCGGCCCACGCCACCACCCTCTCGCTGAATACCGGAGGGACCATCTCGCAAGTGGGGGGAGCCACCATCACGGTCGGCACCCTGACTGGCAGCTCGGCCGGTGCCACCACGTTGGGAGAGGCCAACCAGATCGGCAATCTCGGAAGTTTCACCGCCTCAAGCTTCAGTCTGACCAATGCCGCTGCGCTCACGCTTGTCGGCAACGTGACGACCAGCGGAGCACAAACCTACAACACGGCATTGGTGTTGGGCGGCGACCGCGTGTTGAGCGGCAGCGACATCACCTTTGCCTCGACTGTCGACGGCACGCATGCGTTGACCGTGAACGCCAGCGGAATCACCAGGTTCGACGCTGCGGTCGGCGGCACGACGGCGTTGACCAGCCTGATCACGGATGCCGCCGGCAGCGCCACGTTGAGTGGCAATGTCGCCACCAGCGGCATGCAGAGCTGGGGCGACGCGCTGACGCTCGGTTCCAATGTCATGCTGACTGGAACGACGATCAGCCTGGCGGCCGTGACAGGTGCCGGCAACAACCTGACGGTGACCGGCAATGCGGTGCTGGCAGGGGCGGTGGCTGGTGTGGGCGTGCTGCAGGTAAGCGGCACGACGAATCTCAATACCGCCAGCGTGAGCACCAGCGGTGACCAGGCCTACAACGGCTCGGTGACGCTGGGTGCCAATGCAACGCTGGCCAGCAGTGGCAGTGGCACGATCGGCTTCGGCTCCACGGTGAATGGCGCGCACACGCTGGCGGTGAACACCGGCGGTGCCGCCAGCTTCGGCGGCGCGGTCGGCGCAACGACGGCACTGACCAGCCTGACGACGAACAGCGGCACGTTCAGCGCGGTCGACCTGACCGTCAACGGCCCGTTGTCGGTCACCACCACGGCCGGAGGGATCACGCAGGGAGCCGGTTTCTACACGGTCAACGGAACATCGACTTTCAACGCCGGCAGCAACGCGATCACGCTGACCTCGCTCAACGACTTCATCGGTGCGGTGAGCCTGACCGGCGGCACCACGCAGATCACCGATGCCAACGCGCTGGCGCTGGGTACCTTGCAAACAGGCAGCCTGACGGTCAGCAGTGGCGGGGCGCTTGACCTGGGCCATGGTTCGGTTGCCGGCGACCTGTCGGCAACTTCAGGGACGTCCATAACGCTCAACGGAGCGCTTGCCGGACTCGGCAACGTGGCGTTCAGCGGATCTGCGCCAAGCGGTACTGGAAGCATCGCCGGCACCGGATCGATTACAGGCATCGGTGGGTCACCGTTTGCGCTTGTCGGCGCCAACCAGGGCACCTCCGGCGGGATCAGCTTCACGGGTTTCATCGCGGCCGACGCCACGGCGGTCACCGGTGCTGCGGGTTTCGACGATGCCAGCAAGGTCAGCCAGGGCATGACCTTCGTCAACGCCACCAGCGTGGGCGGCAGCGGCACGATCGCGAACGTGGTCGGCAGCTTCGCCGACAACACCGGGACCTCGTCGGCGAGCGGCATCGTCTACAGCGGCTTCGATGCGGTGACGGGCACCGGCGGCAGCGTGACCGGCGTGACCGGCAGCTTCAATCTCGGCACGAAGGTGTCCAGCGCGTCGACGCTCGACTACAGCGGCTTCGGCGTCACCACGCTGACCGGCAGCGGGGCCGGTGCCACGATCGCGGGCAGCGGCCAGACCTACACGCTGGACAACACGGTCATCGACCAAGGCAGCAGCGGTGGCGTGACCTGGACGGGGTTCGGCAACATCGCCGATACCAGCGGCACGGTGGCCTTCGGCACCGGCGGCAGCGTCAGTGGCAACGTGACGGCGGCGACGCTGAACTACGGCAGCCACAGCGGTGCCGTGACGTTCGACCTGGCCGATGGCAGCGGCGCGACCACGGGCATCGGCGGGACGTGGGCGGGCGTCACGGCGGTCACGGGCAACGGCAATGGGGCGATTACGGGCAGCAGCACCTTTGCCCTGAGCGGAGCCAACGCGGGCTCGGCGGGCGGTGTTGCCTTCACCGGCTTCACGGCTGCCGACGCGGCGACCATCACCGGTGCCGCGGGTTTCAACAGCGCGGCCAAGAGCAGCCTCGGCATGACCTTCGCCAACGCCACGAGCGTGGCGGGCAGTGGCGCGATCACGAACCTGGGCGGCACCGCGTTCAACCTGAGCGGCACCAAGACGGGCAATGCCGGCGGTGTCGGCTATAGCGGCTTCACCGCGGCCGACACGACGACGGTCACCGGTGCTGCGGGTTTCGACGATGCCAGCAAGGTCAGCCAGGGCATGACCTTCGTCAACGCCACCAGCGTGGGCGGCAGCGGCACGATCGCGAACGTGGTCGGCAGCTTCGCCGACAACACCGGGACCTCGTCGGCGAGCGGCATCGTCTACAGCGGCTTCGATGCGGTGACGGGCACCGGTGGCAGCGTGACCGGCGTGACCGGCAGCTTCAATCTCGGCACGAAGGTGTCCAGCGCGTCGACGCTCGACTACAGCGGCTTCGGCGTCACCACGCTGACCGGCAGCGGGGCCGGTGCCACGATCGCGGGCAGCGGCCAGACCTACACGCTGGACAACACGGTCATCGACCAGGGCAGCAGCGGTGGCGTGACCTGGACGGGGTTCGGCAACATCGCCGATACCAGCGGCACGGTGGTCTTCGGCACCGGCGGCAGCGTCAGTGGCAACGTGACGGCGGCGACGCTGAACTACGGCAGCCACAGCGGTGCCGTGACGTTCGACCTGGCCGATGGCAGCGGCGCGACCACGGGCATCGGCGGGACGTGGGCGGGCGTCACGGCGGTCACGGGCAACGGCAATGGGGCGATTACGGGCAGCAGCACCTTTGCCCTGAGCGGAGCCAACGCGGGCTCGGCGGGCGGTGTTGCCTTCACCGGCTTCACGGCCGCCGACGCGGCGACCATCACCGGTGCTGCGGGTTTCGACGATGCCAGCAAGGTCAGCCAGGGCATGACCTTCGTCAACGCCACCAGCGTGGGCGGCAGCGGCACGATCGCGAACGTGGTCGGCAGCTTCGCCGACAACACCGGGACCTCGTCGGCGAGCGGCATCGTCTACAGCGGCTTCGATGCGGTGACGGGCACCGGTGGCAGCGTGACCGGCGTGACCGGCAGCTTCAATCTCGGCACGAAGGTGTCCAGCGCGTCGACGCTCGACTACAGCGGCTTCGGCGTCACCACGCTGACCGGCAGCGGGGCCGGTGCCACGATCGCGGGCAGCGGCCAGACCTACACGCTGGACAACACGGTCATCGACCAGGGCAGCAGTGGTGGCGTGACCTGGACGGGGTTCGGCAACATCGCCGATACCAGCGGCACGGTGGCCTTCGGCACCGGCGGCAGCGTCAGTGGCAACGTGACGGCGGCGACGCTGAACTACGGCAGCCACAGCGGTGCCGTGACGTTCGACCTGGCCGATGGCAGCGGCGCGACCACGGGCATCGGCGGGACGTGGGCGGGCGTCACGGCGGTCACGGGCAACGGCAATGGGGCGATTACGGGCAGCAGCACCTTTGCCCTGAGCGGAGCCAACGCGGGCTCGGCGGGCGGTGTTGCCTTCACCGGCTTCACGGCCGCCGACGCGGCGACCATCACCGGTGCCGCGGGTTTCAACAGCGCGGCCAAGAGCAGCCTCGGCATGACCTTCGCCAACGCCACGAGCGTGGCGGGCAGTGGCGCGATCACGAACCTGGGCGGCACCGCGTTCAACCTGAGCGGCACCAAGACGGGCAATGCCGGCGGTGTCGGCTATAGCGGCTTCACCGCGGCCGACACGACGACGGTCACCGGCGCTGTGGGCTTCGACAGCTCGGCCAGGAGCAGTCTCGGCATGACCTTCGCCAACGCCACGAGCGTGGCGGGCAGTGGCGCGATCACGAATCTGGGCAGCACCGCGTTCAACCTGACCGGTACCACGGCAGGCAACGCCGGCGGCATCGACTACAACGGCTTCACCTCAGCCGACACCACCACGGTCACCGGTGCCGCGGGCTTCGACTACACGGCCAAGACCAGCCTGGGCATGGCCTTCGCCAACGCCACGAGCGTGGCGGGCAGTGGCGCGATCACCAACCTGGGCAGCACGGCGTTCAACCTGACCGGCATCATGGCAGGTACGGCAGGCACCACCAGCTTCAACGGCTTCGACGCGGCCGACACCACGGCCGTCACCGGCGCCGCAGGTTTTGACAGCTCGACCAGGAGCAGCCTGGGCATCGCCTTTGCCAATGCCACGAGCGTGGCGGGCAGCGGCGCGATCACGAACCTTGGGGGTACCGCGTTCAATCTGGTCGGCACCAAGACCGGCAATGCCGGTGGCGTCAACTACAGCGGCTTCACCGCGGCCGACACCACGTCCGTCACCGGTGCCGCCGGTTTCGACAGCGCGGCCAAGAGCAGTCTCGGCATGACCTTTGCCAACGCCACGAGCGTGGCGGGCAGTGGCGCGATCACGAACCTGGGCGGCACCGCGTTCAACCTGAGCGGCACCAAGACGGGCAATGCCGGCGGTGTCGGCTATAGCGGCTTCACCGCGGCCGACACGACGACGGTCACCGGCGCCGTGGGCTTCGACGACAACGGCAGGACCAGCGAGGGCATGGCCTTCGCGAACGCCACCAGCGTGGGTGGCAGCGGCTCGATCGCGAACGTGGTCGGCAGCTTCGCCGACAACACGCGTATCTCGTCAGCTAGCGGCATCGCGTACAGCGGTTTCGGTACGGTTACGGGCACCGGCGGCAGCGTGACCGGGGTGACCGGCAGCTTCGATCTCGGCACGAAGGTGTCGAGCGCCTCGGGCATCGACTACAGCGGCTTCAACCTCACCACGCTGGCCGGAAGCGGCGCCGGCGCCACGATTGCCGGCAGCAACCAGACCTACAACCTGACCGGCACAGACGCCGGCAACAACGGCACGCTGAGCTGGACGTCGTTCGGGAACCTGAGCGACAGCGGTGCCGGCACCTTCATGTTCGCGAACGGTGCGGGCGTGTCGGGCATGCTGACTTCCGCTGCCGCAGGCACATTGGATTACAGTGCGTACACGACCGCGGTGAATGTGGACCTGGGAGGCACGGCGACCGGTACCGGGGGCTGGAGCGGGATCACCGCGGCGAAGGGCGGTTCTGCCTCTGACACGATCAGCGGCAGCAGCCAGACCTACAATCTGACCGGCCTCAATGCCGGCAACAGCGGCACCGTGAGCTGGACCTCGTTCGAGAACATTGCCGATGCGGGTATCGGCACGTTGACCGCCAGCAACCAGACCTGGAGCCTGACCGGGCACAACCAGGGCACGGCGACCAATCTGGCAGGCGCCTTCTCCGGCATCGGCAATCTGATCGACACCGGCACCGGCCACTTCCTCATGCACTCGGGCGCTGACGGGGACATCTCCGGCAGCCTCGACGCCGGCATCGACGGAAGCCTGGACTATTCGGGCTACACCACCGCGGTCAACGTGAACCTTGCCGGTGCGGGCTCGACAGGCGTAGGCGGTACAAACTCCGGAATTTCAGCGGTAACGGCGAGTTCGAACCTCGGCATCAGCGGCAATGCGAGCAACGGGCTGACGATCACCACGACGGGCGCCGGAACCACCACAACCCTGGGCGCGACCACGGTCGGAGGCGATCTGAACATCACCGCCAGTGGGGCGGTCTTGCAGACCGGCGGTGCGCTGAGCGTTATCGGCACGAGTACCATCCATGGCGGCTCGAACGCGATCACCCTGACAGGCGGCAGCAACGACTTCGGCGGCACGGTGAATCTCACCGGCGGTGCCACCCAGATCAATGACCTCAACGCACTGACCCTTGGCACGGTGAACACCGGGGCGCTGACGGTGAGTGCGGGCGATCTCACCCTGGCTGGTGCGGTCAATGGCACGGCGGTCAGCCTGACCTCTTCCGGCGCGATCAGCGAAGGCGCAGGCGGCAGCCTCACGGCCACTTCGCTGACCGGTCATTCGGCCGGTACGACGACCCTTGCCGGGACCAATCACATCGGCTCGCTGGGCAGCTTCAGTGCGGCGGGCCTCGCGTTGATCAACGCCCAAGCCTTGACGGTGAATGGCCCGGTAAGTGGCGGTGCGGGTACCGCGCTGACCACGACCGCCGGCAACCTGACGATCAATGGTGCAGTGAGCGGCACCACGACAACGCTGAATTCCGCCGGTGGGATCAGCGAAGGCGGCAGTGGCAGCATCACGGCAGGCACCTTGAGGGGTCAATCCATCGGTGCGACTGCGCTCAACGGCGCAAACCACATCGGCACCTTGGGCAGCTTCAGTGCGGCGGGCTTCGCGTTGACCAACGCGCAGACCCTGGTCGTGGGCGGCACCGTCGACGGGGGGGCCAGCACGGCGTTGACCACGACGAGCGGCGACCTGGCGATCAACGGTCTGGTGAAGGGCGCCACCACCACGCTGGTCTCGGCGGGCGCGATCACCGAAGGCGCCGGCGGCAGCATCACGGCGAACCTGTTGACCGGTCATTCGATCGGAAACACCACACTCGATGGCAACAACCACATCAACATACTGGGCGGCTTCAGCGCAGACTTCAGCCTGACCAACGGTCAGACGCTGACCGTCGAAGGCCCGCTCGATGGTGGCCCGGTCGTGGCGCTGACCACGACGGCCGGCGACCTGATCATCAATGGCACGGTGACCGGCGCCACCACCACGCTGACCTCGGCCGGTGCGATCATCGAAGGCACCCATGGCGTCATCACCGCCGATAACTTGACCGGCAGCTCCGCTGGCAGCACCAGCCTGCTCGGCGCCAACCAGGTGGCAGCCCTGGGCGCATTCGTCAGCGGTGGCGACTTCGCCTTCAACACCATCCGGACCTTGACGGTGAATGATGCACCGTCGGCCAATGGTGGTGCCGGCGACCTTACGCTGACGGCCAGCGGGGCGAACTCGGACCTGATCCTGGCCAGCACCCTGACCGGCAACACGGTTACCTTGGGTGCAGGCCGCAATATCAACCAGACGGCTGGTGCGATCCATGCGAACACGTTGACTGGCAGTTCGGTCGGCAGTACCGCGCTCGGTGGCGCCAACCACATCGGCACGCTGGGCAACTTCACGGCGGCGAACTTCGCGCTGACCAACGCGCAGGCGCTGGCGGTGACGGGCTCCGTGGACGGCGGCGCGAGTACTTCGCTGAAGACCACCAGCGGCAATCTGGCGATCAACGGCACGGTGAAGGGCACGACCACGACGCTGGCCTCTGCTGGCGCAATCACCGAAGGCGCCGGCGGCAGCATTGTCGCCGGCATGTTGACCGGCAGCTCCGCCGGTGCCACCACGCTCAACGGCACCAACCGCATCGGCACCCTGGGAGGCTTCACGGCCGCCAGCTTCGCCTTGACCAACGCACAGACATTGGCCGTCAGCGGCACGCTGGATGGCGGCGCCAGCACCTCGCTGAAGACCACCAGCGGCGATCTGGCGATCAATGGTCCGGTGAAGGGAACGGCCACCTCGCTCACCTCGGCCGGCGCGATCACCGAAGGCGCGGCGGGCGTCATCACGGCCGGCACCCTGACCGGCAGTTCGGTCGGCGCGACCACGCTCAACGGCGCCAACCAGATCGGCACGCTGGGCAGCTTCACGGCAGCCAATTTCGCCCTGACCAGTGCGCAGGCGCTCACTGTCGACGGTCCGCTGGATGGCGGCGCCAGCACTTCGCTGAAGACCACCAGCGGCGACCTGGCGATCAACGGCTCGGTGAAGGGAACGGCCACCACGCTGACCTCGGCCGGCGCGATCAGCGAAGGCGCCAGCGGCATCATCACGGCCGGCACGCTGAGCGGCAGCGCGGTGGGTCCGACCGTGCTGGGCAGCGCGGGTTCGCCCAACAAGAACATGGTCGACACGCTGGGCAACTTCACTTCGCTGGCCGGCTTCAGCATGACCAACGACAAGACGCTGACACTGGCGTCGGTGGCCGGCAGCGCCTTCACGGTGAACGCGGGCACCTCGCCGTTCTACCTGTCGGTGACCCATGGCGACCTGTTCCAGCTCGGCACGACACCGCTGTATGACGGCATAGGCGTATGGGGTTCCACCGGGCGCCTGGGTTCCAGCTCCCAGCCGATCTACGTGGTGGGCACGGGCCTGCAGAACATCGCCAACGTCGGCCTGCCGCCCGCTTACTTCTATGCGGTGGACAGCTCCGGCAACCTGCTGCCGCTGGGCGGTGGTTTCGCCATCAACGTGCCGACCGCCTCCGGTGCGGGCAGCGCGCAGAACGGCAACCACGGCGACTCCTACATCGACCCGAGCGTGATCACCGCCAACTACCGCTCGTACGGCATCGTGCCTTCCGGCGTGCGCCTGCCGCCCGACCAGCAGAGCGGTTGCGATCCGGATCAGCCGGACCAGGCCGCCTGCCAGGACCCGGACGCACTGGGCATGGTCATGCCATGGCCGAAAGCGCCGCAGTGACCGGCATCGGCAAACTCGGCGCAGGCATCGCGGTGGCGATGCTTGCGCTGGGCCTGACCGGCCCCGTCGCGGGCCAGGCAGCGCCGCAGATCGCGCCGCGGCTGACCGGGGAACTGATCATCACGCAGCTGGACACGGCGCAACACGACCTCGCCGCACGTGCGACCGGGTCGCCTGGCTCCAGTCTCGCGGCAACCAGCCAGAAGCTGGCCGACCTGGGCCGGGACTTGCGCAAGGCGCTGGGCAAGGATCTGGCCAAGCCGATCGACATGCTGGGCAACGACGAGAAGGCGCAGGCCTACCGCGCCGAAGCCGCCGTGCAGCGCACGCAGGCGTTCCTGGAGGCCAGCAAGGGCTGCCTGGGCCAGGATGTCGCCGCGATGGCGGCTGCACTGGCCCGCACCGTGGCGTTGAAGGCGGCCGCCTCCGGCGGGTCGAAATTGCCGCCGGTGATCAATGGCGTGGAGACGCTGGATCGACGCCCGCTGTTCGTCCTGCATGGCGCCGGCGCCGGGGCAGCGTTCGCGCTGACCGGGGAAAACCTGCTTGACGCACAGTGCGCCAGCCCGGTGGTCAGCGCGACCGACGCACAGGGCAAGCCGCAGGCGGTGCAGCCGGTGGTGACCGGCGTGTTGCCCAATCGCATCGAATTGAAATTGCCTGCCGGTGCGCTGCCATCGGGCAGCTACGTGCTCAACGTGGTGGCGCAGCGCAAGGTGTTCCTGATGGGCTGCACGGCGCAGCCGCCCACCTCGGCCGCGCTGGAGGTGGCGCCCGCGCCGAAGGTCTCGGTGAGCTACGCGCTGACCCAGATCTGCCCGGCGCCCGGCGGCGGACAGGGTCGCGCCATGCCGGCGGTCACCGGCAGCATGCCCGAGGGTGTAGGGCGGGGCACGGTGGCCAAGTACGTCACCGTCGACGGTTGCGCCGATCCGCTCAGCTACGCGATCAGTGCGACGGTGACGTTCGGCGACGGACACGGCAGCACGGTGGGGCCGATCAGCCAGATCGCCTCGGCCGGCATCACGGCCGGGCTTCCGGGCGGCCTGTCGCTGAGCTGGGACCCTTCGGTGCACCAGCTCGTGGTTCGCCCCGCAGCCAGCAGTTGCAAGGGCGTTTACTGACGAGGCGCCGCGCCCGCCGGACTTGTTCCCGGCGGCGGGCTATTCGTCTTCCGGCGTACCCGACACCACGCGCAGTTCGGAAATGCCGCCCGGCGCGAGATCCCTGAGCAGGTCCATGAAATCCATGCCGACCAGCCGCTGTGCGCGCCGCAACAGCAGCGGTACCGGGCTGGAGGGTTCGCAGCGCGTGTAGTAGTCGCAGATCTCGTCGAGCCGGCGCATCACGTCCTGCGGCCCGGCGATCGGACCCGAGGCCCGCGCCGCGTTCGGTGCACCACCCTCCGCGCCGCCTTCGCCAGCCCCTTCGCCTTGCACTTCGGCCGGCAGTCGACGCGCCAGCTGCGGGTCGAGGAATTTCTTCAGCTCGTAGATGTCGCTGAGCAGGTTCTTGAAGTCCGGACCCATCGTGCCGACGTGGTCGTTGAACAGGGCGTCGATGGCCTTGGCATGCTCCAGTGACTCGCTGATCGCGGCGGTGGTCTGGACCAGCTCCTCCTCCGCGCAATCCATGCAGCACGCTTCCATCTCGGTGATGCTCGGCTCGGGGCCGTCGCCGGGCGTGGTGACCTTCAGCGTGCCGTTGGCGATGCGCAGGTCGCGCAGGCTGAAACGGCCCATGCGCGGCGACTGCACGAACGGCGTGGTGCGGAAATAACCGAGCACACCCTGCAGGTCGTTCAGCGGCACCACCGCGTTGACGCGCATGGTCGGGTCGTTGTCGTCCTCCGCGTCCAGCTGCGGATGCACGGTGTCCCAGAATTGTTCCAGCAGGCCGCGGATCAGCCCCAGCCCGGCGCTCCAGCCGGGCATGCCGGAGCTGCGCATCCAGGCCGTGGTCAGGTGCACCGCCGGGCGCAAATCCTTGGAGCGTTGCAGGATCGCCTCGGACAGCTCGACGACTTTCTCCCAGTCCGGCTCCTCGGCAGCCTTGACCGCGTCGCCCACGGCGCGCTCGGCCTTGGGCGCGGCGGCGCGCTCCAGGGCGAGAAACTCCGGGTCGTACTCGAGATCCGGTCCGGCCGGCGATTCGTCGGATACCGGGGCCAGCAACGGCTCCAGATTGTATCGCGCCATGGATCTCCCCCCGTGGTCGAATGGTCCCCCATTATCGCCCATCGGCGGCGCAAAACCAGTCGCAGGCGTAGTGGCCGGCGACGCCGGGATCAACGTGCAAAGCGGCGAATCCAGGCCACGTAATCATCGACGAAACCTTGCAGGAACTTGCGCGTGGAGTCGTTGGCGACGCTGCCGTCATCGGCGATCAGATCCTCCTTGAAGTGGATGAATACCTCCGGCTGGGCCAGCGTGGGCACGTCCAGGTAGGCCAGCACGTTGCGCAGGTGCTGCTGCGCCATCGCGGTGCCGGTCGAGCCGATCGAGGTGCCGATCACCGCCGCCGGTTTGCCGGCGAACGAGTTGGTGCCCCAGGGGCGCGAGGCGATGTCGATCGCGTTCTTCAGCACGCCCGGGATCGAGCGGTTGTACTCGGGCGTGACGAACAGCAGCCCGTCCGCCCCTTCGATATCCTTCTTCAGCCGCGTGGCGGTGGCCGGGTAGGCGGCGTCGAAATCCTGCGAGTACAGCGGCAGGTCGTTGATCTGGATGTGGCGGAACGCAAGGTCGCCCGGTGCCAGTTTCTCCACTGCGCGGGCCAGTCGGCGGTTGAACGAATCTGCACGCAGGCTGCCTACCAGCACGGCAATCTTGATCTGGCTCATGTTCGGCTCCTCGTGGGGATGTGGAAGAATGGACGTCCAGCCAATGTACTGCGCCGTCGGGTTAAAAGCGCATGAACCCGGCCGCACCCGCGCTGGCAGCCTGTACTCTTTGCCGTTCGCCGCAGCGGCCGCCTTTCATCGACCGAATCGAATCGCCATGCAATCCATCGAAACCCTGATCGACGACGCCTTCGAGCGCCGCCACGCACTCACCCCATCCGAGATCGAAAGCCATCTGCGGCCGGCCGTGGGGCAGGTGCTCGACCTGCTCGAATCCGGCGAGCGCCGCGTCGCCGAGCCGGACGGCCACGGCGGCTGGACGGTGAACCAGTGGCTCAAGAAGGCCGTGCTGCTGTACTTCCGCATCAACGACAACCGCGTGGTCGACGGCGGCCCGGCGCAGGCGTTCGACAAGGTGCCGCTGCGCTTCGCCCACGGCAATGACGCCGAACTGCAGCAGCTCGGTGCGCGCGTGGTGCCCGGCGCGCTGGTGCGCCGCGGCGCGCACATCGCGAAGGACGCGGTGCTGATGCCCAGCTACGTCAACATCGGCGCCTGCGTCGGCGCCGGCACCATGGTCGACACCTGGGCCACGGTGGGTTCCTGCGCGCAGATCGGCGCGGGCGTGCACCTGTCCGGCGGCGTCGGCATCGGCGGCGTGCTGGAGCCGTTGCAGGCCAACCCCACCATCATTGAGGACGGCTGCTTCATCGGCGCGCGCTCCGAGGTGGTCGAGGGCGTGGTGGTGGAGAAGGGCAGCGTGATCGGCATGGGGGTTTTCCTGGGCCAGTCCACCCGCATCTACAACCGCGCGACCGGCGAGGTGAGCTACGGCCGCGTACCGGCCGGCAGCGTGGTGGTGGCCGGCAGCCTGCCGGCGAAAGACGGCTCGCACAGCCTGTACGCCGCCATCATCGTCAAGCAGGTGGATGAAAAAACCCGCAGCAAGACCAGCATCAACGACCTCCTGCGAGCTGCCACATAGGAGCCCGCTCGCGGTCGATGCCCTGGCGGGCATCGGGATTCGGGATTCGCAGAAGCAAGAGCATCGCCCGCGAGCGGGCTCCTACAGGAAGGAAGATCGGGATGACGACTGTTTATGGATTGCCCACTTGCGACACCTGCCGCAAGGCGCGCAACTGGCTGGTCCGCTTCGAGGTGCCGCATGATTTCGTCGACTACCGCGCCAACCCGCTGCCGGCGTCGACGCTGAAGGACTGGGCGGCGCAGCTCGGCGGCTGGGAGAAGCTGGTCAACAAGTCCTCCACCACGTGGCGCAACCTGCTGCCGCAACGCAAGAACCCCGGCAGCGACCCGGAGTGGACACTGCTGCTGAAGGAATATCCCGCGCTGATCCGCCGTCCGGTGGTGGTGCGGGACGACGGCACGGTGAGCGTGGGCTTCACCGACAACGGCTTCAAGAAGCTGTTCGGGCGCTGACGTGTCGATGCGGCTTTCGAAGATCGGGTTGGTGGCGACGATCGCACTGTGGCTGGCGCTGGTCGCGTTCGGCAACCTCACCGACTACGGCAGCAACCTGGTCTTCGTGCGGCATGTGCTGGCGATGGATTCGATCTTCCCCGGCGCCGCCATCCACTACCGCGCGATCCATGCACCGCTGCTGCAGCATGCCGCCTACGTTCTGATCATCGCCGCCGAAGCACTGGCCGCCGTGCTGTGCGGCGCCGGCGCCTGGCGCATGTGGCGCGCGCGCCGTGCGCCCGCGACGGCGTTCCGGTGCGCCGGTCAGCTCGCCGTGGCCGGCCTGGGCGTCGGCGTGCTGTTGTGGCTGGGCGGCTTCATGGCGATCGGCGGCGAATGGTTCGGCATGTGGATGTCCACGCAGTGGAACGGGCTGGGCAGCGCGTTCCGCTTCGTCGTCGTGTTGCTGCTGGCGCTGGTCTGGCTCGGCCAGCATGACGACGAGCTCGGTGATTGACGATGACCCACGGCCGCACCCGCCGCTTCCGCAACAACCTGCGCATCGAGCGCGACAACGCCGCGCTGTACGCGCGGCTGGCCGAGCTGGCCGACGACCCGCAACTTCAGCACGCCTACCGGCGCATCGCCGCGGGCGAGCGCGGCAATGCGCAATTCTGGGAGGCGCGCCTGCGCGAACTGGGCGAGGCCGTGCCGCGGCAGCGGATCGGCCTGCGCGTGCGCGCGCTCAGCTGGTTTGCGCGACGCTTTGGCACCGAGTTCGTGATGCCGACCGTGGTGCGGTTGGCGCACGCGGATCATGAGGCCACGCCGGTCGACCGCAGCGGCCACCGCGACCACTTTCCGTTGCCGCGTCCGGCCGGTCCGCACGGGTTGCGCCATCGCGCGCAGAGCGGCAACACCTTGCGCGCCGCCGTGCTCGGCGCCAACGACGGGCTGGTGTCCAACGTCAGCCTGGTGATGGGCATGGCCGGCGCCGCCACCGGCGATCGCGCCGTGCTGCTGGCCGGCCTGGCCGGCCTGGTCGCAGGCGCGTGCTCGATGGCCCTGGGCGAGTGGCTGTCGGTCAACAGCTCGCGCGAGTTCTACCAGGCGCAGATCACCGAGCGCGCCGAACGCCTGGCGGTGGCCCCGGAAGATGGCCGCGAACACATCGCCGGCATCTATCGCGACAAGGGGCTGGAACCGGCGGCGGCCGAGCACCTCGCCGAACACGTGACCGAAACGCCGCGCGCGGCGCTGGACATGCTGGTGCGCGAGGATCTCGGCGTCGACCCGGCCGAGCTGGGCGGCTCGGCCTACGGCGCGGCGATCTCCTCGTTCTGCCTGTTCGCCTGCGGCGCGCTGTTTCCGGTGGCGCCGTATTTCTTTCTGGGCGGACAAGCGGCATTGCTGGCCAGCGTGGCTTCCACTGCTGGCGGATTGGCGCTGATCGGCATCGGCACCTCGCTGTTCACCGGGCGCAGCATGCTGTTCTCGATCGCCCGGCAATTCGTCATCACCAGTGTCGCGGCCGCGATCACTTTTGGCGTGGGGCATTTGCTGGGCGTGGTGCTGAGCTAGCTTGGTATGCTGCGGCATCCCCCGGCACTGCGCAGGAACCCCATGTCCGACGTGCTCGAACTTGCCCGCGACCTCATCCGCCGTCGTTCGGTGACGCCGGAAGACGCCGGTTGCCTGCCCTTGATCGGCGAGCGCCTGGAACACGCCGGCTTCCACGTCGAGCACCTGCGCTACGGCGAGGTCGACAACCTGTGGGTCACCCATGGCGCCGCCGGTCCGACACTGGCCTTTCTCGGCCACACCGACGTGGTGCCCAGCGGTCCGGAAGCCGCGTGGCAAAGCCCGCCGTTCGAACCGACCATCCGCGATGGCCGTCTATACGGCCGCGGCGCGGCGGACATGAAAGGCTCGGTGGCGGCGATGGTGGTCGCGCTGGAGCAGTTCGTGGCCGCGCATCCCGATCATCGCGGCCGACTCGGCCTGCTGCTGACCAGCGACGAGGAAGGTCCGACCAATCTCTACGGGGTGCGCCGCGTGGTCGAGCATTTCCGCGGGCGCGGCGAGCGCATCGACTGGTGCGTGGTGGGCGAGCCATCCTCGAAGGAAACACTTGGCGACCTGATTCGCGTCGGACGTCGCGGCTCGCTGTCCGGCGCGCTCGTCGTGCGGGGCGTGCAAGGCCACGTGGCGTATCCCGAGAAGGCGCTCAACCCGATCCACGCCTTCGCTCCCGCCCTGGCCGAACTCGCCGCCGAGCGCTGGGACGAGGGCAATGCGGATTTCCCGCCCACCTCGTTCCAGGTCTCCAACCTCAACGCCGGCACCGGCGCGAACAACGTGATCCCCGGTGAACTCGTGGCGCTGATCAATTTCCGCTACTGCACCGCCAGTCGCGCCGACGACCTGCGCGCGCGCACCGAGGCGATCCTGCATCGCCATGGACTCGACTTCGCACTCGACTGGAATCTCTCCGGCGAACCCTTCCTCACCCCGCCCGGCGGCGTGTTGCGCGAAACCGTGGTGGCAGTCTGCCGCGAGCTGTGCGGCATCGATCCCGAACAGAGCACCGGCGGCGGCACCTCGGACGGCCGCTTCATTGCCCCGATGGGTGCCGAAGTCGTCGAGCTCGGCCCGGTCAACGCCACCATCCACAAGGTGGACGAGTGCGTGGACGTGGCGGAGCTGGAGAAACTGCCGGCGGTGTATCGGGCGTTGTGCGAGCGGTTGCTGGCCCGGACCTGACCTGACGATGACGCTTCAACAGGCGAGTCTCGACCGCCGTGGCGGTGCCTGCATCAGGCAAGTCAACGCATCCGGATCAGCGCCTCAGGGTCGTGGTTCGCCATCCGCATCCCGCCGCACCGTCGGCGGCGTGGCCTCGTGCGGCTGGCCGCCCTTGAGCCCCTGGCGGAAATCGGCGATGGCGCTGCCGACGTCGCGGCCGACGTTGCGCAGCTTGCCGGTGCCGAAGATCAGCACTGCCAGTACGAGCAGCACGATCCAGTGCGAGAAACTCTCCAGTGCGGGCATGTTGCGGGTTCCTGTCATGGGTGGGGGCGTGGATGCGCCGGCGAAAGCGCGGCTTGCGGATGGCTCGACAGGCCGAGCGACGGCGTGGGCGCAGCGAGGCATTGCAGCGTGCCGTGAGCGCCGCTGGCCCGGGCGGGGCAGCGGTAGTCCAGCGTGGCCACCAGTGCGGGCGTGATCTCGGCGAAGTCGAGCACGGCGCCGCCATGCTCGCGTGCGAATGTTTCCGCGACAGCGCGGCTGGCGAACGGCGCCAGGGTCGGTCCCATCGAGCCGGCCAGCGGCTGCCAGGCCACGTAGACTGCGGTGCGCGCGTCGATGAAGCTGGCGGCGGCGTGGGCGGGTTGCTGCCAGTCGATGCGCGCGCTGTCCTGCACGAACAGTTCCTGCAGCGCGGACTGGTTTTCCGGTTGCAGCACGTAGGCGAAAAAGTCGCGGGTGGAATCGAACACCAGCGGCTTGGCGCGGCCGCTGATCCAGGCCTCGGCGCGCGGGCCGGGCGAGCCGTCCAGGTACATGCCGCACACCGCGCAGGCATCGTCCGGGTGGGTGTCGACGGCGTGGCGTGCGGGTGCGGGATTGCCGCCGCAACCGGCCAGCACGGCCAGCGCCAGCACGAAGACAGCGCGGCGCAGGTTGGTCATCGGCAAGCAGGCATGTGCGAACTCCTTCAGATTTCCTTGCGCCGGAACGCGAGCATCGCCCAGGCGAACGGCGCCACCGCCCAGCCCAGCAGCAGCGCGTAGAGCAGGGCTGGCGGATAGACGTGGTGGGCGGTCATGCCGGTCAGCAGGTCGTTGCCGGCGCCGTCGCCCAGCGCGGTGAGGTTGACCAGGCGGAACACGTCGACCGGGTTGAACAGCAGCAGGTACGGATACACCGCGCGCTCGACCGGGTTGCCGCCGCTGACCACCAGCAGCGCCAGCAGCGCCAGGTCGAACAGCACCACGCTCACCAGCCAGCCGACCAGTGCCAGTCCGGCGGCGCGCGACTTGTCGGTGGTCTGCACGCTGATCAGGCAGGCCAGCCCGACGAAGCAGGCGCCCAGCAGCGAGGCGCTGAGGATGAAGCGGCCGATGTGCAGCCACGCCTGCAGCGTCTGCGCGGGCGGCTGCATCAGCTGCATGATCGCCACCGCCAGGCCGAAACCCGCCAGCGTGGCGGCGGCCAGCGCGCCGCAGTGGCCGAGGAACTTGCCGGCGACCAGCTGGCCGCGCGCCAGCGGGTAGCTGAGCATCAGCAGCAAGGTGCCGTCGTCGCGCTCGCCGACGATGGTGTCGTAGGCGATCAGCAGGCCGATCAGCGGGATCACGAAGGCGCCCAGCGTGGTCAGGCTGGCCAGCGTGGCGTCGAACGACGTGAAGCCGACCCGGCCGGCGGCGGCACTGCCGAACCAGGCGATGCCCAGCGCCAGCAGCGCGAACAATATCGTGAGCGCCACCGTCCAGCGGTTGCGGAAGTCGTCGCGGAACTCCTTCCAGGCGACGATGAAAATGCTGTTCATGCGCGGGCCTCCGCGGCGGGCTGCGGGCCGGCGCCGAGCCAGTCGTACAACTGCGCCAGCGTCGGCTCGCGTACGTCGAGGTCGGCGATGGCAGGGTTGGCGAGGAGTTCGCGCAGCGTACGCAGCTTGGCTTCGCGCGGCACCTGCAGCTCCAGTCGGCCATCGGGCCGCGACTGCGCGGCCAGGCCGCGCGCAGCCAGCTGGGTCATCAGTTCGGCGCCGGCGTTCTCGTGCGGACGCAGCAGCATGTGGGCGGGCAGTGCCGCCTGTTCGCCGAGTGCGGCCAGGCTGCCGGCGGCGAGCAACTTGCCCTGGCGCAGGATCAGCGCGCCGTCGATGTGCGGTTCCAGTTCGGCCAGCAGGTGCGAGGAGACCAGCACGCAGCGGCCGTCCGCGCGCAGCTCGCCGACGATCCGGTAAAGCTCGCGGGTGGCCTGCGGGTCGAGACCGGTGGTCGGTTCATCCAGCAGCACCAGTTCCGGCGAGCCGAGCAAGGCCTGCGCGAGGCCGAGGCGCTGGCGCATGCCCTTGGAGTAGGTGCCGATGCGCCGGTCGGCGGCGTGCGCCAGGCCGACGCGTTCCAGCAGCGCCTGCGCCTGGGCGCGCGGCGCCTGCTTCAGCCGGGCCAGGTAGTCGAGCAGCTCGCGGCCGGTGAGGTTGCCGTAGAAGGTGGCGCTCTCGGGCAGGTAGCCGATGCGCCGGCGCAAGGCGTGCGCGCGCCACGGTGACTGGCCGAGCACGGCGAGGCGGCCGCCGCTGGGCGCGATCAGGCCGAGGATCAGCTTGATCAGGGTCGACTTGCCGGCGCCGTTGTGGCCGAGCAGGCCGATCACCTGGCCGCGCGGCACGCAGGCGCTGACGCCGTCGAGCGCAGCGAGCGTGCCGTAGTGCTTGGCCAGCGCCTCGAATTCAATCGCGTGGTTCATGGTCGGGCCGGAAGGAGGCGGGGGCTTGCATGAGCGGGTGGCTGTCCTGCACCGATGGCGGCGTGAACACCGGGAACGCGCGTTGCACGTAGCGCAGCAGCAGCACCGCGGGGCTGGACATCAGGTTGCGTGCGGAGGGGTATTTCCACAGCAGTACGTCGACGCCGTCGTTGGGGCGGAACGGCACGTCGCCGATGCCGTCGGCGTCCAGGTCCCAGCCGAGGTAGTCGCTCCAGAAATTGCCGCGGCGGTTCGCCGACCATTCCTGGGCGAGGTTCTGCACGTACTTCACCTGGATGCGGTTGCCCACGAAGCGGTTGCCCCACAGGCGGTTGTTCTCCGAGCCGGCAGTCATGTGGATGCCGATCTGCGAGTCGGCGGCGAGGTTGTCGTGGAGGGTGTTGAACTGCGACAGATAGACGAACAGCCCCTTGCCCTCGGTGCCGTCGATCAGCCCGCCCTGCATGTCGCGCTGGCCATTGATGCGGCGTACCTGGTTGCCGGCGATTTCACTGTGCGAGATGTAGTTGAGCAGGAAGCCGTAGGAATCATCGTCCTCGGCGGTATTGCCGATCACCTGGAGGTGATCGGACGACATCAGTGCATAGCCGGCGAGGTTGCCGCGGCTGACGTTGTCCTGCAGCAGGTTGTGCTGCGAATACATGTAGTGGATGCCGTAGCGCACGCCATGCACCACGTTGCGCGCGATCGTGTTGTGTGGGCTGACGTAGACGTAGATGCCGTCGCGCGCATCGGCCACGTCGTTGCCCTCGATGGTGCAGCCGGTGTCGTTCCACATGTGGATGCCGTCGCCGCGGTCGGCCACGCGCAGCGAGCGCATGCCGCGGATCACGTTGCGCGCAACCCGCACGTTGGCCGCGCCGTCGAGGTAGACGCCGAACAGGCTCTCCTCGATGCGGTTGCCCTCGAGCGTGACGTCGCGTGCCTGGCGCTCGACGAAGATGCCGGCGTTCATCGCGGTGAGATCGGTGCCGCTATGACGGATGGTCAACCCGCGTACGGAGACCTGCGCGGCGCCGATGCGCACCACGTCGCCTTCGCCGCCGCCGTCGAGGATCGCGCCGGATTCGCCGACCAGGGTGATGGGTTTGTCCAGCCGCAGGTGCACCACGTGCACGCCGGCCGGCACGCGGACGGTGGCGCCCGGCGTTGCCGCGGCCACGATCTGCTCCAGTGAGTCTTGCGCATGCACCGATGCCGCCAGCAGTAGCGCCAGCGCCAGGGCGGCAAGGAAACGAAGCATATGCATGGGACCGGAAAGGCCAGGCCGTGCCGCCGCGCGCTGCGCGACGGCACGGCGCGGCTCACGCCTCCACCAGCATCCGCCCGCTCATCTCCATGTGCATCGCATGGCAGAAGAACGTGCAGTAGTACCAGAACACCCCCGCCTTGTCGGCGGTGAAGGTGGCCGAGGCGGTGGCGCCCGGGCTGATCTCCATGTTGATGCCGTAGTTGACGATGCAGAAGCCGTGGCTGACGTCCTCCACCGCGTCGATGTTGGTCACCACCACGGTCACCTCGTCGCCCTTCTTCACCTTGAAGCTGCCCATGCTGAAGATCGGCGCGGCCGAGGTCATGTACACGAACACCTTGCGGCCCTCGCGGATGACCTTGCTGTCGGACAGCACGTTGACGCCGTGGCGCTTGGCCATGGCCACCGTCTCGGCGAAGAACGGATCGTCGCGGTCCCAGCTCTTCCTGACCTTGTCGATCAGCAACCGCCGGTGCAGCAGGATCACGTCGTGCGGTTCGGCGTAGACCGGGCCGTCGGCGACCAGCTTCATGGTCTCGCCGGAGATGTCGATCAGCTGGTCGTTGTCCGGATGCAGCGGGCCGGTGGGCAGGAAGCGGTCCTTGGAGAACTTGTTCAGCGACACCAGCCACTTGCCGTCGGCGTCGCGGGTCTCGCCCATCGAGGTGTGGCAGTGGCCGGGCTGGTAGGCCACGTCGATCTTCTGGCGCAGGTAGTTGACCTTCTTGCCGTCGTGGGCGGCGATCGCGTCGGCGATGTTCCACTTGGCGATCTGGCTGTCGATGAACAGCGTGGTGTAGGCGTTGCCGCGGCCGTCGTAGGCGGTGTGCAACGGACCCAGGCCCAGTTCGGGCTCGGCCACCACCGTATCGCGCGGGTCCTTGAGCTTGCCGGCGAAGCAGTCGTCGATGCGGCTCCACTCCATCACGGTGACGGTGGGCGAGAGCTTGCCGTTGGCCACCACGTACTTGCCGTCGGGGCTGGCGTTGATGCCGTGCGGGTTCTTCGGGATCGGGATGTAGAGGGTCAGCGGCGAGCCGTGGCGACCGTCCAGCACCGGCACCTTGGAGCTGCCGATGGTCTTGAACTCGCCCTTCTTCACCGCTGCCTCGATGCGCGCGATGTTGAACACCACCGCCCAGTCGCGCTCGGCCTGCATCGTGCCGGGCAGGTCCATGCCGCCCTCGCTGTTGTAGCAGGTGGAGATGGCGTACTTGCCGGCGTAGTCGGCCTCGGTGTTGTCCAAGTTGCCGTCCACCAGCACCTGCCAGACGACTTCCATGGTGTCGCCGTCGAGCGCGCTGAACATGGTCTGGTACTTTTTCGGATCGTCCAGGTCGCGCCCGTCGTTCGGCGCCGGGACCAGGAACTCGCCGTTGGCGAACACGTAGCCGGTGCGCGGCGCGCGCTGCACGCGCAGGCCGTGGATCGCCTGCACGTTGGGCACGTCGGTGATGCGGTCGGTGCGCATCACGTCGCAGCGGATGCGCGCGACGCGGGTGTGCGCCTTGTCGTTGATGAAGATGTAGCGGCCGTCGTAGTGGCCGTCGGTCTGGCTCATGTGCGGGTGGTGGCAGTCGCCGCCGGGCGGGAAGTTCGGCCCGAGCACGCGCTTGCTCTCGTTGGTGACGCCCCAGCCGATGGTGAAGTCGGGGTTGAACACCGGGATGCGCATCAGCTCGCGCATCGAGGGCACGCCGACCAGGCGCACCTCGCCGGACTGGCCGCCGCTCCAGAAGCCGTAGTACTCGTCGAGCTGGCCGGGCGGCACATGGTCGGAGGCGGCTTCGTGCTCGCCGTGCTCGCGCTGGCGTTCGCCATCGTGTCCGGCGGCGGCACCTTCCGCGCCACCGTGGTCCCCCTTGCGACCGCAGCCCGCCAGTGCCAGTCCCGCCGCACCGGCCAGGCCGGCCAGCGCGCTCGTCCTGATGAAGTTGCGACGCGCGGGGTCGGCGCCTTCCTCGATTGCTTCGGGTTTGATTTTCGATTCGTCGTGCATGGCTTCCATCCGCAGAGGCAGGTGAGGTGGGGATCAGTCGACGACGGGCGCCGACTCTCGGGTTTCCGGCGCGTTCGCCGGGGTAATCAGCGCGATCGGTGTGGGCAACGGCCGCGCGGCGCGTTCGCGCTTCTTGCGCTGCTGCACCATCGGCGGGCACTTGTGATCGTTGACGCGGGTGACCTGGCAATCCAGGCAGTAGTGGCATTCGTTGAAGTCGATGCGGCCATCCGCATGGATCGCCTTGACCTCGCACTCGTTGGCGCAGACCTGGCAGGGGCTGCCGCACTCGGGGCGTCGGCGCAGCCATTCGAACAATCGCCAGCGTCCGGACACGGCCAGTCCGGCACCCAGCGGGCAGACATAGCGGCAATAGAACTTGTGGTTGAACGCGGATACGCCGACCAGCAGCACCGCGTAGAGCACGTAGCTCCACGAGCGCGCGAAGTGCAGCGTGAACGTGGTCTTGAACGGCTCGATCTCGGCGTAGTGCTCGGCCGTGTTGAGCGACTGAAGCGACATGCCGAACAGCACCAGCAGGATGACGTACTTGAGCGCCCACAACCGCTCGTGCACCGCCCGCGGAAACTCGAACTGCGGCACGTGCAGCCGCTTGGCCGCCTTGTTCACCAGCACCTGCAGCGCACCGAACGGGCACAGCCATCCGCAGTACACGCCGCGCCCGAGCAGCAGCAGGGTGGCGGCGACGAATACCCACAGGATGAAGATCAGCGGGTCCATCAGGAAGGTTTCCCAATGGAAGCCGTGCAGCACCGACTGGATGAAGGTGAAGATGTTCACCACCGACAGCTGCGCCAGCCCGTGCCAGCCGATGAACACCAGCGTGTAGATCAGGAAACCGGTGCGCACGCGTTCGAGCAGCACGGGCCGCGTCACCAGCCAGTCCTGGAACAGCAGGACCAGCGTCAGCACGGTCAGCCCCGCCAGCAGCACGGCGATGTCGATGCGCCGGCCGTACCAGATCTTCTGCCACAGTGCGGCGTCGGCCGGCAGTGCATCGGACTGCGAGTCGGTGCTGCTCTCCGGTCGGGTGGTGTAGACCGCCGGCATGCGGTAGTCGCGGGTGAAGGTGTGGTAGATGCTCTGCAGCGGGCCGACCTGGCGGTTCACCATCAGTTGCAACGTCCACGGCCGGGTCGCGTCGAAACCGCTGCCGCTGTTGCGCACGATGAAGATCGCCTGCTCGGCGAACGCCGGCTTGCCACGCAGCGGGGTGTCGTTCAACTGCACCAGGTCGGTGTCCTTGAACAGCACCAGCTTGCCGTCCTGCAGCACGTGCACGCGGTCGAAGATGCCGCCGCGCACATAACCCACGCCCTTGAACGAATAGATGCCGTTGGCCATCACCGCGATCGCCGAGTCGCCGGGCTTGAGCTGCTTCATCAGGTCGGCGTGGGCGGTCGGGCCGAGCAGGTTGCGGCCCACCGTGGGCGGGGTGACGTCGGCGAAGTACAGGTCGATGAAGACATCGCCCTCGTGGCCGGGCGCCGGCGCGGTGGGATCGTCGACCAGGCCGCTCTCCGGCTGGCCCTTGAAGGCGTCGGTGATCGCCTGGCGCTTGAGCTGCAGGTGGGCGATCGCGCCGTTGCCGGTCAGCGTGTCCCAGTCGGCCCGCTGGTAGTAGTCGGTGCGCACCGCCGCGGTCCTGGCGTCGGTGTCGGTCGCGCCGGCGATCAGCTTGCGCGAGGCGGCCACCTTCAGCGCCGAGTTCATGATCGTCTCGTTGACCACCATCGAGGTCACCGTGGCGCTGCTGATCGCGTCGATGCGCACGCTGCCGCTGGCGCCGCCGCCGACCACGATCTGGTCGTCGACGCGGTGGCCGATGTAGCGCGCCACGAAGTCGTACAGTTTCTGCACCGGGATGCCGACCAGCAGGATCGGCTCGTGCTGCTCCAGCACGCGGGCGTCGCGGATGCTGCCGTCGATGCCGATCGACACCAGCAGGTTGATCGGCGCGCCCGAGTAGGCCGGCACCGGCGCCACCATCACCGTCTCGAACGCGTAGCCGATGATCTTGTCGCCCTGGTACACCGCGGCGGCCGGCGGCGTGCCTTCGATGTCGCCGTAGCGGGTGGCCTGCGGAAATACCTCGTGCAACTGCGGGTGCTTCCCATCGATGCCGGCCAGCGCGGCGGGTGCCGGCAACAACAGGCACAGCGCCAGCAGCAGGCGGGTGACGAGCGGGCGTGACAAGCGCATCACACGCGCTCCGCCGTGCCGGCAATCAGCGGCAGGTCGCGCGAGCGCCAACGCTGCCCGCCCGTGCGCGAGAACGCCAGCCACTGCTGATCCTGCGCGTCCATCAGTGCGGACAGGCGCGGCAGCTCCAGCGAGAACGCCGCCGTGCTCATGCCGTCGGCCAGCACCGAACGCTGCGCCATCACGGTCACGCTCGAATAGCTTTGCGGCGACCAGCCGGTGCGCGGGTTGACGATGTGGAACAGGCGCCGGTCGGCGGAGAAGAACACGCGGTAATTGCCGGACGTCGACACCGCCGCGTTGCGCAATTGCAGCACCACTGCCACGCGGCTGACGTCGCGTGGATCGACGATGCCGACGTTCCAGTGCCGCGCCGGGTCGTTGCCGCAGATCGCGTGGATGTCGCCACCGGCGTCGATCAAGCCGTACTCGATGCCGGCGCCGCGCAGCGCGGCGATGCCCTGGTCGACCACGTGGCCCTTGGCGATGCCGTCCAGAGTGATCGCCATGCCCGGGCGCAGCAGCCGCGCGCCGCGCGCATCGAGTGCGAGGTCGCGGTAGCCGACCAGCGCGTCGCGGCTTTCGGCCACGCGTTGCTCGTGCGCGTCGGTGGCCGCCGTGCCGCGCAGCGTTTCGAAGTAGCGCAGCACCGGCAGCACGGTCGGGTCGAACGCGCCGTCGGTCAGTCGCGACAGCGACAGCGCCTGGCGCAGCACCGCATCCAGTTGCGCCGGCACCTGCGCCAGCCGGCCATCGCGGTTGAGCCGCGCCAGCGGGCTGGCGGGATCGAAGCGGGTCAGCTGCGCGGCGGTCGCGGCCATGCGTGCGAACGCCGCCTCGATCGCCACGCCGGCGGCTTGCACGTCATCGGCCAGGCAGGTCACCGCCACCGAGGTCTGCATCAGCGTGCGCTCCCGGCGCACCTGCCACAGGTTCTGCTTGCGCTTGAGCACCGCCCAGCCGCCGCCGGCCAGCAGGCCGCCGGCGATGGCGAGCTGGCCGGCCTGCTTCAGCCAGCGCCGGCGTTCGGGCGAACGCAGGTCGTCGGAAGCGGAGGGACGGTGCATGGGATGTCTCCCGGGATGAGTGATTGAACGCGTGCGGGCGGGCGAGGTCAGGCCGTGGCCGCCACGCGTGGCGGCGGCTCGGCGACGACCTCATCGCGCTCGGCATCGCGCACGCCCAGGCGCCGCTGCAAGGCCGGGCTGGTGGTCGTGTACTGCAGGTTCACCTTGTCGCCGGGGTGCAGGTGCGCGTGCACGGCGAACGCGCACAGCGCGCTTTCATGGAAGCCCGACAGGATCAGCTTCTTCTTGCCCGGGTAGGTGTTGATGTCGCCCACCGCGAAGATGCCGGGCACGGAGGTCCGGAAGGTCGCCGGGTCCACCACCAGTTGCTGGCGTTCCAGTGCCAGCCCCCATTCGGCGATCGGCCCCAGCGCCGGATGCAGGCCCCAGAACACCAGCAGGTGCGAGGCCGCGATGCGCTGGACCATGCCGCTTCGCGTGCGTACGCGCACCTGCGCCAGTGCGTCGTTCGCCGTTTCCAGGCCGACGATGTCGCCTTCGCAGAACTGCATGCGCCCCTCGTCGCACAAGGCCTGCATGCGTGCCACGCTGGCCGGCGCCGCGCGGAAGCTGGACGAGCGATGCACCAGCACCACGCTGCGCGCGCGCTCGACCAGGGCCAGCGCCCAGTCCAGTGCCGCGTCGCCGCCGCCGGCGATCACGATGTCCTGGTCGTCGAACAGCGCCGGCTGGGTCACCTTGTAGTGCAGCGTGCGGCCCACCAGCGGCGCGGCTTCCGGCAGGTTCAGCGTGCGCGGTGCGAACGCGCCCAGGCCACCGGCGATGATCACCGCGCCTGCGTCGAACGCCAGCCCGCCGCTGGTCTGCAGGCGGAAGCGACTGTCCTGCATGCGTTCCAGCGAGGTGACGGTGTGGCCCAGGTGGAACTGCGGCGCGAACGGCCGGATCTGCTGCTGCAGCCGCGCGATCAGCTCGTGCCCGCTGCACACCGGCACCGCCGGGATGTCGTAGATCGGCTTGTCCGGATACAGCTCGATGCATTGCCCGCCGGCATGCGGCACGGCATCGACCACGTGCGCATCCAGCCCGAGCAGGCCCAGCTCGAAAACCTGGAACAGGCCGACCGGGCCTGCGCCGATGATGACGGTGTCGCAGCTGATCATGGATCGCGCCCGCTTGTGGACAGGGCGGATCATGCGCGTGCGCCACGCGCTCACGTTTGACTGTGGTCAACTTGGCCCGGGTGGCGCATGCGGTCGAATGTCGCGCCGGCATTGACGCACGCCGCGCGACGGGGTGCCTCCGCGATCAGTCGAGTTCCGGCGGCGCACAGCGCTGCCGCATGCCGCCGGTTACCTCAACCCAGGCGCGCCCACGCCCGCACCGGGAACGTGCCCATGCCTGCCATGCGCATCGGCACGGCGGAGAAGCGCAGCTTCTCGGCGGGCAGCATGGCGAGTGAGGCGAGGTTCTCGACGATCGGGATGCCGGCGGCCAGCAGGATCGAGTGGGCGGGGCGTTGCGGATCGCCGGTGTCGTCGATGTTGAGCGCGTCGATGCCGACCAGCACCGCGCCGTGGTCGCGCAGGTACTCGGCGCCGTCGCGGCTGAGGAAAGGTTGCGCCTGCAGGTAGGCATTGGTGCCCCAGCGGGCGGCCCAGCCGGTATCGAGCAGTACGGCGCGCCCGCGCACGTCCAGTGCCGCGAGCGCGGCGCGGTCGATGCTTCGACCGCGCATGCCCTGCAGGTGGATGACCACGGCATCCACGTCGGCGATGTCGCCGAGCGGCAGCTGGGCGACGTCGGCGGCGCCGGGGTAGCGGTGGGAGGGTGCGTCGATCGCGGTGCCGGAGTTGGCCACCATGTCGATGCGCGCAATCTGGAACGTCACGCCCTCGGCGTAGCGGCCGATGCTGGCCTGGTGGCTGAGATGGTCCGACACGCGGGGCGCGGGCAGACCGGGGTAGACCTCCTCGCCGCTGTGCACGACGTGGGCGAGGTCGATCAGGTCCGGCCGGACGGCGTTGCCCGGCGCGGCTTGCGGCTGGCGCTTGTGACGTTCGCGGATGATCGACTTGTTGAGGATGCGCACGGCGCCGACCATCAGCAACCGCATGTCGCGCACGATGTAGTCGGCCAGCGCCGCGTCGTCGATGTCGTCGCCGTCGATGTCGAGCCGGAATCCCTGGCCCTGGATGCCGCCGCCGTTGGAGAAGTCGACTTCGAAGTCGAAACAGGCGCGGCATTCTTCGGTGGATCGACTCATGTGGTTTGCTCCGGTCTCGCCTACATTCTCCCGTGTTCCAGCGGTCGCTGGCGATGCATCAGGGCCCATTCGGCGTGTTCGGCCAGGGCGGCCTCGCCCAGCGCGTGGAGGATGGCGCGTTGCTCGGTGGCGTTGGTGGTCAGGGCCAGCGCCTTGCGCGCCTCGTCGAAGATGCGTTGCATGAAGCGGTATTGCTTGATGAGTTCCTTGTCGGCCTTCTTGAACGCATAAGCCTCGCGCACGGCGGCGAGGATCGACAGCACGCCCATGATGACCACCAGCGTGTTCTTGGTATCGGCGGCCAGGCGGTGTGCGAGCGCCGCCAGCACGATGCTGATGCCGATGCCGGCAAGCAGGCTGGCGAAGCCCAGCATTTCGGTAAAGCGATGCTGGCGCGTGCGCTGCGCAGCCTTGCTGCGGAAGTAGTCCACCTGGCCGCCATGTGCGCCGTCTCCGACCCATTCGCTGATGACCTCGCGCAACTCGCTCTCCAGGTTGCCGCTGCCCGGCACGCGGCAGAGTGCGGCGCTGCGCATCACGTTGCGCGTCCAGCCAAGCTCGATGTCCTGTTTCTGCATGAAGCTGTCCTGTGCAAACTCGGGGTCGCCGGTGAGCGAGATCCCGGCACGGCGCCAGTAGCCTTGCACGCGCAGGCCTTCCGCCAGTGCCCGGTAATCCAGGTATTTGCGATGCCAGCCGCGTCGCCGCGCGAGCGTGGCCACCCATACGCCGCCGGCGAACAGCAGCAGGAATACGTAGATGAAGTCGTCCTGGTCAGGCAGGTTGTCGTAGATCGTGAAGGCGATGGCCATGACTGCTGCCAGCGTGTAGAGGGTTCGCATCGCCAGCAGCACACGCTGGCGGAAATGCACCGCCAGCCAGTCCGCCGCACGGAACAGGGCCGCCTCCGGCCGCGCCAGCGTCGCGGTGTCGCTTGGCGACCCATCGGCACCGGCGCTGCAGTGGATCTCGCTGCGGTATTTCAGGCAATCTGCGTCGAACTCGGCCATGCGCGCGAAAGTCTGGTGGAACATCGCAGGCATCGGCACGTCGGGCAATGAAACTTCGGTCTGCGTGCGCCATAGCAGCTGCCCTGGCTGCAGTGGCGGGAGCGGCGCGCCGTCGTCGGTATCGCGCGAGCAGACGATCTGGCAGACCAGCCGCTCGTCGCCGCTGCCCAGCAGGTGATGACGGCCGCCGCGGCGGCGCTCGGTCAGGCCCGGCATCACGCCGTTGAGAAAAAACTCCGCCACCTGGGCAGTACCGCCGAGCCGGGTCGACGTCTTGCCGTCCCAGATCGCCAGCAACAGATGGCAGTGCCGTGCGATGAACACGCCGGCCCGTCCGTACTGCCGGTCGCGCTGGGGGCCAGGGCTGCCGATGCCGTGGGGGGTGCTGTCCGGCAGCAGCGGCAGCTCGATCACCCGGGCACGCGCGGCGAGCGCATCGAAACGGTCGCGGGTGGCCGCGTGGTGGAAGTCCTCGACATAGAGTTCGCGCGGCAACGGCAGCGGCGCGATCAATCGCGCGCCGAGCGCCAACGCCTCTTCCGCCACCAACTGGTCGCCGCCCTCGGCCAGCGCGGACAGCACCACCAGCGGCAGCGCGGGAAAATCGCGCTGCAGTTGCGCCAGGAATTCCCGCACGCGGCGCCGCACCAGGTCGACTTCGCGGGCGGGAATGTTGCGGTGGCTGGTGACGCCGATCACCAGCGGTACGCTGGCAGGTGCGAGGAGGCGAGGTCGATGTTCCATGGTGGGCAAGGGGTCGCGTCAGGTAATTTCGATTTTCGGATGGCGCCAACGCCTTGAGCGGATGAAGGCGGCAAGCCTTGCTCAGGCCTGCCGCCTGCGCCGCCTTGCTAGTTGTTTTTGATCCTCGGGTCTGTGGTGGTGTCGGGAGATACGCAACTCTGACTGCCAATCGCACAGGCGAACCAGTTGCTGATGGCATCCATGACCGAGTCCGAGGAACCCGCGGCCGGCGTACCGGCACTGGCAAGTGCCGAAGTCGCCGCCAAGGCGATGCCAAAAGCTACAGACAATGCGATGCGCTTTTTCTTGGTTTCATCCTCACGTTATGCGGAAATGCCTCATTGAACATCGATTATTTCGGTACAAGAGCCGGCGTGTTTCGTTATCCGCTCATGGCTGGTCTCCTTCAGTTCGCTAATCGGTCGGCATCGGGCGCGCAGATATTGCGGTGGCTGGTCACGCCGATCACCGCGATACGCTCGCAGGTGCGAGGGGGCAAGATCGATGTTCCATGCGAGGCACTGGGTTAGTGTCAGAGGTTCTTGATCTGTGGGTTGGTCGTTGTGTTCGGCGAGAGCGTGCCCAACTGTTCCACGTTCTGGTCGGAGTCGCGGTTGCTATCCTGGGTCTGGTCGTCTGGCTGCGGTTCGGCCGGGATGTTCTGATTGTCTTTGCTGGTCTTTGGCATGATGGTCTCCAGGCTTGACTGGTATGCGATGTTGCCGTTCGGATCGAGGTACCCTTGGCATTGCTTCCTCGCTGTCCCTGCGCCAAAGCGCCTGCATGGTGGCGCTACAGGTTCTTGATCACCGGATTCGTCGTGGTGGCCGTAGGCAGCGTGCTGATGGTCGAGTATGGGGCGCCATTGATCGTCGCGCAGAGCTGGTAGATCCACTCGCCGCTCGAGCTGGTGCTGTCGTTGGCATCGGTGATGGTGATCTTGTCGCCGTTGTTCGCGAGTTGCGCCTGACCGAACACGCCGGATGGAGGCGATTGGATCCAGGCGAACCCGGGATGGGTCGGATCGCTGATCGCATTGAATGATCCCGGGCTCACGCCGGGGCCGCTCAGGTGCCAGGTGATCGTCACCGACTGGCCGTGGGCGATCTGGTTTCCGTTACCCGACTGGTCGACGTCGAGGCTGCCGTTTTTCAGTGTCACCTCAAGTGTTACGTTGGGCATGTCGTACTCCTGCAGGGATCGATGGGCGGCGTGGAAGGCGGGCCGCAGCGCCTTGATTCAGGGCTTCGGGTGCGGCGTGCGCACCGCTGCCGTGACGGGCGCCGGAGTGCTGGCGTCGACCTGCATGATCTGCGCAATGCGCGTCGCGAAGGCGGGGTTTTCCGGGTAATCCACGCGGGCACGCCGCAGGATCGCCAGCAGCGCCGGGTCGCGGTAACCGGCATTCCAGAGGCGCTCGATCAGCAGCCTTGCTTCGGCATTTTTCTGCAGGCCAAGCAACGCCTCGACCTGCAGCGCGAGCAGGCGCGGATCGTCCTTGCCGTCCTTCACCGATTGGCTCGCCTCCCATGCCTCCTCGCGCAGCCGTCGTGTCGCTGCTGCGTCGCTGGCGGTGTCGGCGAGCAGCAGCTTCGCGGACAGCGTATCCAGCACCAGGCCGCGGTCATCCGGTTCCTTGGCGAGTAACGGTTGCAGGATGTTCATGGCGACCTGCACCTGCGCCTGCGCCGCCGCGGACTGTCCGCCGGCAAATGATTGCGCGGCCTGCTCGCTGCGTGCCGCGGCGTCAATCTGCTGCCATGTAACGTTTGCTGGATCCTGTCGAGTGAGCCTGGACAGGATGGCCAGCGCTTGTGCGGCCAGCGTCCGTGCCGCCGGCAGGTCCCCGTGCAGGCGTTTCAGGCGGCTCAATTGCACGAGATAGAGCGCCGATTTTGCCTGAAAGCCGGTTTGCGTCGGCGCGATCGCGATCAGCTGGGCGGCGATGTCGACCGCCTGCTGGAGGTCGCGGATGCCCGCGTCGACGTCGCCGGTCAGGGCCAGCGTGCGGCCTAGGATCGCGCGCACCCGCAGCATGTTTTCGCGCTGGTCATTGTTCTTGGGGTCGGCGGCGGCAAGCCGGGTTTCGATCGCGTCGTCGGCGTGGTACTCGGCGATCGCCTCTGCCAGATCGCCACGCTGCAAGGCCAGCTTGCCGAGATTGTTGTGTGCAATCCCCAATGCAGCCGACCAATCAGTGTTGACGGGATTGGCCGCGACCAACCCGCGACCCAGTGCCAACGCGTTCCGGTAGGCGCTGGCGGCGGCGGCCGGCTGCCCGCGTGCTTCCAGCACGTGACCGATATTGCTGTTGACGTTCAGCAGTTCGAACTTCAGCGACAGGTCATTGCCGGCACGCGCCTGTGCCTGCTGCAGCACGTTCTGCGCGGATTCGAAATCCCGCCAGGCGGCGTCCAGCTTGCCCTGATACCAGTCGGTCATGCCGACGAAGGACCACGACCGGGCATGGGCGACCTGCCGCGCCGCGTCGCCGGGTGCTTCCTCGGCGAGGCGCCCGGACAGCTGCAGGGCTGCCCGATACGACTCCATCGCGCCGGACAGGTTGCCTTGATCCAGGCGCACGCTGCCGATCTTCTCCAGTGCCTTGGCGCGCTGCTCCAGGGTCTCGTCGGTGACATCCGTGGCCGGCAGCGACTGGAAGTAGGCCATCGCTTTGTCGTCGACGCTCTGCATGATGTCCAGCCGGGCTGCTTGCGCCAGCTTGTCGTTCAGATCGCCGAGCATGAACCCGACCAGCGCCTCGGCCTGCTTCTGCCGGCGCTGGGCGGCCTGGCTGGCCTCCACCGCGGCGTGGCGCGAAACGATGGCGAGGACCGCCAGCGTGGTGGTCACGGTCATCACGGTCACTGCCAGTGCCGCCACCATCGTCATCCGCCGCGCGCGCCGCCGCAGCTCGCGCTGCTTGAGCATGTCGAAGCCCACGGCAAGCATCCCGGCGATCAGTTTCAGCTTGGCGTTCGCCTTGCCGTCCTTGTCCGGGCGGGCGTCGGCGGCGATGGGCTCGGCGCGTTGCGTGGCGAGCAGGCCGGTGGCGTCGAGCTCGAAGCGCAGCGCGGGGGCGAAACATTCCTCCGCCTCGCGGCCGGGCAGGTCGCTGGCGTTCGGTTCGCCGTCCACGATCAGGCACAGGATGCGCTCGTCACGACCGAGGCGCTTGTACGCCAGCACTTCCTCGCTCACCCAGTGCGACGCCGCCGAATGCGGCGAGCAGATCACGATCAGGTTGGCCGATTGCTCCAGCGCCTCGATGATCTTGCGGCCGAGGTCGTGTGCGGTGGCCAGTTCGTCGCGGTCGCGGAAGATCGGCGTGAGGCGTTTCGGGATGGGGCCGGCCGTGGTGATCTGCCCGACCAGGCGTTTCGGCACCGCATAGGTTTCCAGCGCCTTGTGGAGCCAGTCGGCCCAGGTCTTGTCCTGGTGGCTGTAGCTGATGAAGGCGTAATACCGGAACCCTGGTGATCCCGTGCCCTGCGTCATGACATCCGGCACTCCCGTGCCTGGTCATGCAGTCCCTTGCGGGTTGTCCCCGCGTCGAGACGGCCGGCAGCAGCTCAATCACTACCGTGTCGGTGGTCTGTGCGTCGGCGCAACATAGCACCAATCATGAGAACTGCGTCACACTTTTCGGCACGCCGCGCCGGGTGGCGGGGTGGCGGGAGCCATGCCGCCCCGCGGGGGCGACGCGCCGGACCTGCGAGGCCCGGGCGCCCGGGCATGCGAGGTCGTGGTCAGCCGGCTTCCGGTTGCAGCGTCAGCGTGTGCGTGGCCTGGCCCGGCAGCAGCGGAGTGGGACGCCCCTGAACCCAATCCTGGTGCCCTGCGCCGAAGAACGGCGAGAGCGGGTTGTCGCTCTGGCCGCCGGGCATTTCCAGGATGCCGCGGTCTTCGTGGCCGGGGGAGACGTCGAGCCGTTCGGAGGCGCCGAAGCCCGGTACCGCCACGCGCGGCATGTTGTGGTCGCCGGGCAGCGGCTGGTCGGGCATGTCGATGAAGCGCGCCAGCCATGCGGGCAGGGCGGCGGCCAGCGGATGCCTGATGTCGCTGCGATTGATCTCGCCCCAGTGGCGCGCGGCGAGGCCGCCGGGTTGCCGGTCGAGCTGCCGCGCCACCTGGAGCGCGGAGTCGGTGAGCAGGGCAGGCCAGTCGGGATACTTCGGATCGAGCAGCCAGTCGGGTCGCGCGTGGATCAGCATCCATACCGCCGCTTCCGGGCTGTGCTCGCCGGGCCAGCGGAAATCCGCATGGCGTTGTTTCACCCGCGCGACGAACGGCGCCAGCACCGCCTGGCTGACCTGCGTGCGGAAAGCGCGCACCAGCCGGTAGTCGACGCTGTCGACGGCGGCGCGGCCGCGCCAGTGGCGGGTGAGCCGGCTCATTTGCTGCAGCAGCGGGTCGTGGCTGTCGGCCAGTGTGCGTTGCAGCAGCGCCTGCCAGCGGGTGAGGAACAGCGCGTGGTCGTCGAGCTGGATGTCGAGCAGGTCGCCGGGGGTGAAGCTGGCGCGCGCGTGCAGGTCGTCGCGGATCTGCTGCGCGCGCGCGCCGAGATCGTGCCCGCCGTTGCCGAGCAGGCTCAGCGCGGCGCCGTCGACGGTGCGGTTGTTGGCGGTCCACAGTCTGCCGTCGGCGGGATTCTCGATGCGCGGGTACTGCGCGGGCGCGGCCCAGCCCTGCCAGCCGATGCCGGACGCGGACCAGTCCGACGGCAGCAGCGGGTCGATGCCCACGCGCAGCGGGATGCTGTTGCCGGCGATGGTCCAGCCGATGCTGCCGCTGCTGTCGGCCACCAGCAGGTTCTGCGGCGGCATGCCAAGGGTGGGTGCGAGCTGCAGCGCGTCGGCCACGTTCGCCACTTGCTCCATCCGCAGCAGGCCGAGGTTGTAGCTGCGTGGCTGTTGCGCGATCCAGGCCAGCGCCAGCGGCGTGCCGTCGGTGTCGGTGGCCATGATCGGGCCCCAGCGGGTGTCCTCCACTTTCAGGATGGTGTCGGGCTGGCCCTTGACCTGGATGTGCTCGTCGTGGGTTTCCAGCGTGGCCCAGCCGTCAGGCACCTTGTAGCGCGTGGAATCGGCCGGATCACGCCGCACGCGCACCCAGTCGGCCCAGTCGCCGTAGCTGTTGGTGAAGCCCCAGGCGACCTGGCCGTTGGAGCCGGCGATGATCGCCGGCGTGCCGGGCAGGCTGACGCCGTTGACGTCGCGCCGGCCGTGCGGTGCGCCGGCGTCGGGATAGCGCAAGCGGGCGCGGAACCAGATGTTGGGTACGCGCAAGGCCAGGTGCATGTCGTTGGCCAGCATCGCCGCGCCGTTGCCGGTGAGCCACCCGGCCACGGCGAAGTTGTTGCTGCCGGGGCGTGGCGCATCCAGCGCGGGTGCCACCGCGGCGGCCAGGCCCGCGGTGGCCGCATTGGCCGGCAACTGGCGCAGGTCCAGCACGTCCGCGCCGGGCACCACTGGCGAACGCGACAAGCGCCCGCGCAGCGGCGCCTCCCAGTCGGGGTCGGGCGCGAGCAGGAAATCCACCAGCGATGCCGGCAGCACGTCGCGCATCTGGGCAAGGCGCAACTCGCGCTCGTTGCGCCCGCCGCTGTTGAGGTCCAGGTACATCGCCGCGATGACCAGGGCGCTGTCCTGCGGCTGCCACGGCTGCGGCTGGCTGCCCAGCAGCAGGTATTCCCACGGCCGCACGCGCAGGTCGGCCAGCCCCGCGTTGACGCCGGCGGCGTAGCGGCGCAGCACGTCCTTCTGCGCCGGCGGCATCGTGGCCCATGCCGCGTCGACCACCGCGCGCAGGCGATGGCGGCGATGGTCGAGATCCACCGGCAGCGCCGCCGGCCCCACCAGCGCGGCCAGCTCGCCCGCACTCGCGCGGCGCATCAGGTCCATCTGGAAAAAGCGCTCCTGTGCGTGCACGTAACCCATCGCCCAGGTGACATCGGCGCGGTTGCCGCCTTCGATGGTGACCGTGCCCAGCGCGTCGCGGCTGATCGTCACCGGCGCCTGCAGCGCCGCCACCGCGCGCGTGCCGTCGAGCCGCGCGCGACCGCCGGCGAGCAGCCACCACGCCGCGGCGAAGGCAACCAGCAGCAAGGCCAGCAGGCTCGCCAGGACGGCGCGTGCGATGCGCCAGGAGCGTGAGGTCACGGGCATGTCGTCATGGGGTGGGTGGTCACGGATCAAGGCTTGGCGAACACGGCAAAGATGCCGGCGTACGGCTTGACCATGAAGGCCGGCGCGCCGGCGTAGCCCGCGCCGTCCACGTAGATCTGCGAGATGCTGCCGTCCAGGTACAACGCATCGCGGCAATGCAGCTTGTCGCGGAACAGCCGTCCAAACGTGTGGAAGTTCACCGGCGCCTCGCTCACCGCGAACACCACTTCATGCGGCGACGGCGCGCACACGCCGCTGCGCCACTTGAGGCTGGCCGAGTCGTCGATGAACTGCTCGTTGAGCTTGCCGTCGATCAGCAGCATCGGGCCGGACTGGGTCGCCGCCTGCACTGCCTTGTCGTCGGCCTTGAACGCCTCGCTGGTGCGTACCGCGGCATGGCCGTCCGGGTAGATCGCGAACACGCCATTGGGCAGCAGCGAGAAATTGCCCGATGCGGGATTGCCGTGGACCAGGTTCAGTGGCACCAGCGTCTTGCCGTCCTCCACGTACAGGCCCAGCGGCGCAAACTTGTGGTCGTAGATGCCGGCATTGGCCGCGAACAGCAACCGTTGGCCATGTGCCTCGCCCCACTGGCGCAGGCTCTCGACGCTGCCGAACGGCTGGCCATCCTGCGGATTGCGCCAGTGCAGGCCCAACTGTTCGCGCTTGAGGTTGATGTGCACGACCCGGTACTGCTGCCCGGCAAACGCCACCTCGTCGCTGTCCAGCGCCCGCGCCTTCGACGTGCAGCCGGGCAGGGTGAGCAGCAGGCCGAGCAACACCGCGGCCGGCATCCAGCGGCGGCGGCTTCGGGCGGTCGAGTGGCATGGGATGCGGAAAGTCATCCCCTGATGGTCGCGGCGCAGCGGCGATCGTGCAACCCCGCGCGCGCAACGTTCTCCCGCCGTGGGTCCGGCGCGTCGCCATTCGCCGTTAAACTCGGGTTTTTGCCGCGAGAGCGCGATGCCTTACACGCCGATCGTCGCCACCCTGGGTTACGTGTTGTCGCCGGATCGCAGGCAGGTGCTGATGATCCACCGCAACACGCGGCCGGACGACCAGCACCTGGGCAAGTACAACGGGCTGGGCGGCAAGATGGAGCCGGGGGAGGACATCGCCACCTGCATGCGGCGCGAGATCCGCGAGGAGGCCGCGATCGAGTGCGAGTCGATGCGCCTGCGCGGCACGCTGAACTGGCCCGGCTTCGGCAAGCACGGCGAGGACTGGCTGGGCTTCATCTTCCTGATCGACGCGTGGCGCGGCACGCCGCTGCAGGGCAATCACGAAGGCACGCTGGAATGGGTCGCGCGCGAGCGGCTGCTGGAGCTGCCGATGTGGGAGGGCGACCGCCATTTCCTGCCGCTGGTGTTCGACGACGACCCGCGGCCGTTCCATGGCGTGATGCCGTATCGCGACGGCCGCATGCAGTCGTGGTCGTTCAGCCGGTTCTGAAGTCGCCTCGCTGGCGCCCGCTCCTCCGCAGGAGCCCGCTGGCGGGCGATGCTCTTGGCTGGGAGACTCGCAAGAGCAAAAGCATCGCCCGCCAGCGGGCTCCTGCGGTGACGTGCGCATGGGCGGGATCACGCCACGTCGGCCAGCCACGCCTCGCTGGAAAACCGCTCGCGCGCCAGCGCTTCGGCGCGGGCCAGCTCGCCGGCGCGCAGGACGTCGTCGGCGAGTCCGTGGCGCTGGCGGAAGGTGGCGATCATCCGCTCGATCACCGCCTCGCGCGGCAGGCCGGTCTGGCTGCGCAACGGGTCGACCCGCTTGGCTGCGCTGGTGGTGCCCTTGTCGGACAGTTTCTCGCGGCCGATGCGCAGCACGTCGAGCATCTTCACCGCGTCGATGTCGTAAGCCATGGTGACGTGGTGCAGCACCGCGCCGCCGCGATGCGCCTGCGCGGCGCCGGCGATCTTGCCGCCTGCGGAAGTGATGTCGTTGAGCGGCTGGTACCACGCCTTGATGCCCAGCGTGGCCAGCGCCTCGATCACCCACTCGTCCATGCACGCATACGCCTGCTGGAACGACAGGCCCTTGATCAGCGACAGCGGCGCGCAGATCGAATAGGTGATGGTGTTGCCCGGCTCGATGAACATCGCGCCGCCGCCGGAGATCCGCCGCACCACCTCGATGCCGTGGCGCCGCGCGGCTTCCATGTCGACCTCGTTGCGCAGCGACTGGAAGCGGCCGATCACCACCGCCGGGGAGGCCCACTCCCAGACGCGCAAGGTCGGCGGACGATGCCCGGCGCCCACCTCGTGCACCAGCACGTCGTCCAGTGCCATGTGCAGGCTGGGCGATTGCGGCGTGGTGTGGATCAACTGCCAGTCGTGGTCACGCCATTCGCTGCGCATCATGCGGCATCTCCATCCACGGCACGGCGCACGGCAATCGCGATCGCCTGCGCGGAAAGGCCATACATCATCACATCGTCCGCCAGCCCGTGCTGGATGGCGGTGGCGAGGGCGGCCTCATCGGCATCCTGCGGCCGGCCTTCCAGCGCCCGGTTGATCGCGTGCAGCGCGCTGTCCGGCTCCAGGAAGAAATCCCCGCTCACCTGCACGCCGGCAAGCCGGCCGTCGCGAACCTCCAGGTCGACCACCACCAGCTTGCCGCCGGGCATCTTGTATTCGCCGTGCATGGGCGCGTTCCGCGTATCGTCTGGACAGACGTGCAGTTTGCCTCGTTGTCGGCACCGATGCCAAAGACGGCGACTTCAGACCGCCGTCTTTGTGGGTTCCAGCGTATTTCCAGCTTCAGCACCCGGGCGATCGATTCCCGGGGAACGTATTTGCAGTTCCGGTTCTGCGTGGGCCGCACGCTGCGGCCGTCCTGGGCGATCATCGCGCCGTGCTCGAAGCCGGGGCCCGGTGGACGGGCATGGCGGCAATGTCCGTGTCTCCGACGAGCATGTGCAGGCCGTGCCTCGGGATCGGCTCAATCGGGCGCTGGAAGAACCCGCTTCGTGAGTTGCCGTCCAGGGTTTGGACGTTGGCTACGACCCCGGCCACACCAGCGAGCGGTGAATCTGCGCGCCGGCCCAGGCGCCGTCGCCCACCGCAAGCGAAACCGAGTGCGGGATCTTCGCGGCGTCACCGCAGGCGAACACGCCCGGCACGGTGGTCTCCCTGGTTTCGCCGGTGGATATCTGCAGGCCCATCGGCGTCTCGACCAGTTCGCAACCGAGCTGTGCCGCGATCGGCGTCGAGGGTTCGTTCCGCGGCGCGGTGAACAGGCCGGCGAAGCTCATGCGTCGTCCGTCGGTGAGCACGACGTCGGCGTCTGCGTCGATCCGCACGATTCGCGTCGCTTCGACCGTCACGCCGCGGCGCGCCAGTTCCCGCGCGGCAGCCTCGTCGAGTTCGAACGTACCGTTTGGGAAGAACGTGGTGTTTCCCCACTCCGGCAGCAGTTGCGCCTGATGGATCGACATCGGCCCTGTCGCGATGACGCCGATGCGGCCCTGATCCAGTTCATAGCCGTGGCAATACGGGCAGTGGAAGATGCTCCTGCCCCAGCGCTCGGCCAGGCCGGGGATTTCGGGCAGCCGATCCGACACGCCGATCGCCAGCAGCAAGCGCCGGGCTGAATGCGGGGTGCCGCCACAGGCCACCTGGAAGTCGTCCCTCGTGCCCGTTGCTTGCTCGACCTCGCCATCCAGCCAGGTCAGCGTGGGATACGCGTGCAGTTGCTCGCGGGCAACGCGGGCCAGTGCGGCGGGATCGATGCCGTCCTGGCCCAGGAATCCGTGGGAATGACTGGCGCTGCGATTGCGTCGCTTGCCGCCGTCGATGATGAGCACGCTGCGGCGCGCCCGCAGCAGCTGCAGGGCCGCGGCCATGCCCGAGTAGCTGCCGCCGATGATGATCACGTCATGCTTCATGCCGGTGCCTCGACCGACGGGCGCCATGGCGGCGCGCGAAATCCGCGGCCAGCGCGGCCAGGGTGACCGACTCGAACCGCTGCAGCAGCAGTGCCTCGGCGTCGGCGAAGGCGATGTCCAGCGCCGCATTGATCGCCTGCTCGACGAGGCATTCGGGATGTTCATTCCGGTTGCCCACGGCGAACAGTGCAGGCTCGCCCAGCGCTTCGTGCAACTGGCGCAGCGTGACCTTGGAGAGATCCGCCGAAATGCGCCAGCCGCCGGCGTGTCCGCGATCCGCCGTGACCAGGCCGGCCTCGCGCAGCAGGCCCATGGTGCGGCGGACCACCACCGGATGCGTGCCCAGGCACTGCGCCAGCGCATCGGACGTCATCGGCGCATCGCACTCGGCCATGTGCAGCAGGGCATGGAGTACGGCGGAAAGTCGGCTGTCTCGTTTCATGTAACAAACGATGTTACGTTAGTGCCTCCATGTCAAGCGGGCGAGGGCAGCATGTCTTCTTTCAACGATCCCCAGGCGGTGGCGCGATACACGGACGGGCCGCTGCGGCAGGTGCCGGGATTGCATGCGCTCCACCAGATGACCGGCCTGCTCCTGCACGAGCACGTGCCCTCCGATGGGCGCGTGCTGGTGCTCGGCGCCGGTGGAGGTCTTGAGCTCAAGGCCTTTGCCGAGACCTACCCGCACTGGCGTCTGCTCGGCGTCGACCCGTCGGCGCCGATGCTGGAATTGGCCGTCCAGACGCTGGGGCCGCTGGCGCCGCGGGTGGAGTTGCTGGAGGGCACCATCGATGCGGCTCCGGCCATCGAATTCGACGGCGCGGTTTGCCTGCTGACCATGCACTTCCTGTCCGTCGCGGAGCGCCTGCAGGCGCTCCGCGAGCTGAGGCGCCGATTGAAGCCGGGCGCCCCGCTGGTGGTTGCCCATCACAGCGTTCCCGCTGCTCCCCACGCAAGGAAGCGCTGGCTGCAAAGGCACGTGGCCTTCATGGCTTCCAACGGCGTGCCGGTTGCGGACACGGCCAGGACCATCGAAGCGATGGCCAGCCGTCTCCCGCTGCTTTCTCCCGAAGCCGAGGTCGACTTGCTGGAGCAGGCCGGCTTCGAGCGGCATGAGCTGTTCTATGCGGCTTTCACGTTCAAGGGATGGGTGGCGTATGCGGCTTCGTGAAAATCCTCCAACCTCACGCCTCGATCGGCAAAGGCTTGTGCGACAGACGGACCGCGTGGATGCCGGGCCTCATCGTCTTGCCGGCCGGCAGCCATTCGATCGGGTCGCCGCGGGCGCACCGAATCCGGCGGGAAGCCAGATGCGTCAGCGCGTAGTCATTCCGCCATCCACGCGGTAATTCGCGCCGGTCAGGAACTTGCCGCGATCCGACACGAGCAGCGCCACGACTTCGGCGATGTCCTCGGTGGCGCCGATGCGGCCAAGCGGCAGAAGCTGCAGCCACGCGTCCGTGGAAAATCCCGGCGTCGTCCTGGCGAATTCATCGGAACCCGGTGTCGCGATGACGCCGGGGGACACGACGTTCACGCGGATTGCCGGCGCGAGCTCCAGTGCGAGCGTGCGCGAGTAGTACTCGAGCGCGGCCTTGGCGGCGCCGTAATGCACGAAGGGGGCGAACGGCATCGCTGCCGCCGCGGAGGAAATGTTCACGACCGCTGCAGCTTTCGACTCCCGCAGCGCCGGGAGCAGGGCGTTGGCAAGGCGGATCGCCGCCTGGAGGTTGAGCGCGAAGCTGTCGGCCCATGCCTCGTCGGGGATTGTCCATGAGCCTTCCAGGAAGGCGTGCGCGCCGCCCGCGTTGTTCACCAGGATGTCGAGGCCGCCGAGTGCTGCGAGGGCCTGCGTCGCGACGGCCGCCACGCCTTCGCTCGTGGCGACGTCGCCGGACACGAACGTGGCGCCCGCGGGCATGTCCTTGTCGGCTTTGCGCGCGACGACAACGACCTTGGCGCCGGCATCGAGCAGGCGCTGGGCTACCGCCGCGCCGATGCCACGCGTGCCTCCGGTGACGAGGGCACGGCGGCCGGCGAGTTCTTTCGGCAAATGGGGATGGTTGGACATGATGATGTTCCTGTGTGGTTGGTCGATATTTCCCGGGAAGTGATCCGGATGATCACGATCTTTTGCGCGCGGCAAGGTTCTGCTCCCGGGGAGCGGGTTGCCTTGCAGGGCGCATGCGTCGCTGTCAGGTCTTCAAGAACCGATAGGCGAAGCGATCGGTCCGGCCCTTGATCGATGGGTCGATGCTCTCGCCCCGGCTGCTTCGCCAGGCCCGGGCGCGGCCGACCGGATCGTTCTTGAGGTGAGCGACCTCGGCCGGCACGAAGCTGCAGACCCGTCCCTCGGGACCGACGATGTCGGAAAAGAGGCCGGTCCAGTCCCCGCCGCCCGGATCCACGTCGATCACGGTCGAGCCAGCCTCGGCTCGGGCGAAACGCAGCAACTCGGATTGTCTGGAGTGCGGGGAGATGGTGGCCTCCGAAGTGGATGACTCTGAAAAACGGGTGGGGGAGCCGGAAGGGCATGCCGCGTCAGATCTGCGCCAGCCCGCCATCGACGGCGAGCTCGCTGGCGGTCATGAAGCCGCTGTCCGACGACGCGAGAAAGGCCGCCGCCGCCCCGATCTCCGCCGGTTCGGCCATGCGCTGCAGCGGGTTCATCGAGGCGAACACCCTCATGCCTTCCTCGCCCACCGCGGCCTTGGCCAGTTCGGTCGCCGTCGGCCCGGGCGACAGCACGTTGACCCGGATGCCGGTGCCCTTCAGGTCCTGCGCGAAGGTCTTGGCGAGGTTGCGCACGGCGGCCTTGCTCGCGCTGTAGACGCCGAAGGCCGGGGCGCCGGTGGTGCCGGCGCTCGATCCGGTCAGGATGATCGAGCCGCCCGGGCCCATCAGCGGCAGCGCCTTCTGCACCGTGAAGATCGTGCCCTTCACATTGGTGTCGAAGGTTTCGTCGATGTGTTCGGCGGTGATCTCGCCCAGCGGAAGCAGGCTGCCCGTCCCGGCGTTGGCGAACACGATGTCGAGCGTTCCGCGTTCGGCCTTCACCGCCGCGTAAAGCCGGTCGAGATCGGTCGGGTCGGAGACCGAACCCTGCACTGCGCGGGCGTTGGGGCCGAGTTCGGCCACCGCGGCGTCGAGCGCTTCCTGCCGACGGCCGTAGATGAAGACGAAGGCGCCTTCGTCGATGAAGCGCTTTGCCGCCGCGCGGCCGATGCCGGTGGCACCGCCGGTGATCACCGCGGTCTTTCCATGCAACTTGCTCATGTCATGAATCCTGGATGGGATTGCAACTGCCGAAGCAGTGATGGGGATGGCGCGCCGATCGCGATCCTTGTCGCGATGGCCGTACGCGCTCAGGGCTGCTGCTTGAACAGGTCCTGGAAAATCAGCGGGCCCCAGACGCGGCCGCGTGCCTGCACCAGGGTGCCGCCTTCGTCGAACCTGCCGAGGTTGACGGGGGCGAAGCCGAGTCGCTTGGCAAGGTCCGCCACTTGCGCGGTGGCCGCTTCGTCGTCGCTGGACAGGAACACCACCCGGTGGCCGCCCTGGACGTTCGGGTCGGTGGCCAGCGTGCGCGCCAGCAGGTGATTGAAGCCCTTGACGAACCGGGCGCCGGGGAACGACCTGGCGGCGAAGGCGGAGGAGGGGAGGCCGTCGAGCGTTTCGACGGGGGCATTCGTGTTCATCGCGTCGATGATCGTCTTGCCCTTCCAGTCCGGAAGCGCCTTGCCGACGTCCTGGTGCGCCTCGAACAGCACCGCCAGGATGATCACGTCCGCCTTGACCGCTTCCTGCAAGGTCCCGGGGATGACCTTGGGGCCGATCGCCTGCGCTTGGGGCAACAGGGCTTCGGGCGGCCGCCGACTGGCGACCGTGACCTCGATGTCGTTGCGGGCGAACGCGCGGGCGAGGGCCTGGCCTATGGAACCGAAACCGATGATGGCGTAGCTCATGGGGATGATCCTTCTTGAGTGGAGTGATCCGGCCTGTTCGAGCCGGTTGCCCAACCCATCTGGGTCGCTTGACGCATCAATCCAATTGACGAAATATCGCTTGATACGATCTATTTTCTGGATATCCGATGCTCGACAACGTCACTATCAACCAGCTGCGTGCGTTCGTTGCGGTGTGCGACCAGGGCAGCTTCTCGGGTGCCGCGCGCAAGCTCGCGCGGGCGCAGTCGGCCATCAGCCACGCGATCAAGGCGCTGGAGAGTGCGTTCGACGTCGAGCTGTTCGAGCGCAACACGCGCAAGGCCCAGCTCACCGCGGCGGGGCGCAGCCTTCTGCCGGACGCCCGGGCGGTGATCTCGCGTACGGAGGAAATGAAGAACCGCGCCGGCGCGATCGCCAAGGCCGGCGTGCCGCAGGTATCGGTGGCGGTCGACGCCTACTTCCCGCGCGCCTACCTGGTCGACGGCTTGCGCACGCTGCAGGAAGAGTTTCCGACCGCCGCGATCAACCTGCGCATCACCACCATGCAGGGCGGCGAAAAGCTGGTGCTCGAAAAAGTGTGCGCGCTGGCCGTCACCATCAACGACGTGCCGGAAGTGAACCCGCAAGCCATCGAACGCCACTGGCTGCGCGAGGAGGAGATGGTGACGGTATGCGCGCCGTCCTATCCGCTCGCTTCGACACCCAAACCCATCCCGGTGGACGAGTTTGGCCGATACATACAGGTCATCGTCACGGACAACCAGCCCGGCGCCGAAGAGAGCCAGCAGGGTGTAGCCGGCAAGCGCCAGTGGCTGGTCAACGACCTGGGCGCCAAACGCGACCTGCTCAAGGCCGGCCTCGGCTGGGGACACTTGCCACGGCACCTGGTCAGCGAGGATCTGGCAAGCGGAGCGCTCGTCGAGCTTGAGCGTCGCGCCTGGCACATGGGCCCGCTGACGTTCGTGATCTCGCAGCGGCGGGGGCACGATTTCTCGCCGTGCGAGTTGCGGCTGATCGAGTTGCTCGGGAAACCTCGGCGTTCGCTCGTTTGAAGAAGTGGGAGAAAAGTGTCTGGGGCAATGCGCGACGGATGATGAGGGGTGGAATGGCAGGTTGAGGCCCATCAAAGGAGACCTGGTGAGCTGGGCCGGGTTTGACTGATCCTCTCGGACGCACACAGGGTGCCGAGCGAGAATTGCACGTCGAAGTCATGCATTTTCCTGAAGCCCGCGGAGCTCCCGCTTTCCGCGGCCGATCCCGATGCCGAGTCGGTGCTGCCCATTGATGCCGAGGAGGTTTCCATCTGCGTGGAACAGGCACTGCCTGCCTTGACCTGGTCATCCGCTACGGATGCATCCGGGGAAGTGGGCGAGGGCCGGGTGGAATTTTCCCGACCCGGTGGGCATGCAACCCGGTCACTGGCGCCGCACTGCTCGCGTCGCTCGGACTGCACCCCGCTGGTACGGCGGCTGTGCGATCAGTTCGGTTGGGTCGCCTTTGACGAGTCGCCCCTGCTGTTCAAGCCTCACCGTCCACCCCGGCACCGGGTTGAGGGAGACGTGGCTCATTGCCTTTTTCAGCTCCCCCATTCCGCAACCACGCGCGCGGCGACATGCCCACAGACTGGGTGAAAACCCGCGACAGTGACGACGCGTTGCGATAGCCGAGCTGCAGGCTCGCCGTTTTCAGCGAAGCGCCTTGGCGAAGCAGGGCCTGCGCGACGGCAACGCGCCATTGCGTGAGGTATTCGACCGGCGTGTGGCCGACGTGCTGCTTGAAGGCGGCGGCAAATGCACTGCGCGACATGCCGGCGGTCTCGGCCATGGCGGCCAGCGACCAGTCTGCGCCGGGCTGCTCGTGGATCGCGGTCAGTGTGCGCGCCAGCTTCGGGTCCGACAGGCCGGTCAGCATGCCCGGCGGCAGTTTCGCCTCTGCGGGGTGGTCGAGCAGCCAGCGCAGCAGTTGCAGCACCAACACGTCGAACAGGCGGTCGGCCAGCAGGCGCTGGCCGCAGCGTACCCGCTCGGCTTCCGCGAACAGCAGCGCCAGCGTCTGCTCCAGGCCGTCCACCGCCCGCAGCGGCAGCACCAGCAGCGGCGGCAGGGCGCGCGCCAGCGGATGCCGCGCGCCGCCATCGAAATCAAGCGTGGCGCAGACGAAATCCGAACCCTCGGCCGGCGGGTTGTGGAAGCTGTGCGCCAGCGGGCGCGGGTAGAACAACAGGCTCGGTTCGGCCACCTCGATGCGGCGCGGCACACCGCTGCGCGGGCGATGCGTCACCACCAGTTCGCCCCGTCGCAACACGTGCAGGAAACCCCGTCCCGGCCGGGCGTCGAATTGTGCCAGCCCGCACAGCGCCCCGGCATGAAACAGGTGCGCCCGCACGTGGAAGCGCTCCATCAGTGACGACAAGCGGTCGAGGGTAGCCATGGTTTGCTTCCGCATCCTGGACGATCAGTGGTATTTCATGGACAAAATAACACCTGTGGAGGGCGCTCCGGGGCGACGCTGGCCCCACGTCGCCAAGCACCCGCCAAGGCGGCACATCCCCGATGAGGAGTCGCCATGTCCACACACCCGCCGTTGCATCCACGTCAGCCGCTCGGCACCCGCGCGCGTCTTGCCATCGCCGTGGCACTGCTGCTGGGCGGTTCGGCCAGCTTCGCCCATGACGGCACCACGCACGCTGGTGGCATCGCCAGCGCACCGGCCAAAGCCGTGCAGGCACCGTTCGACATCGTGCATACCAGGGTCAGCACCGAGGGAAACATCGCCACGTTTCACATCGCCGTATCCGGCAAGGCCGGCGACAGCAAGCCGGTGAAGACCGGCAAGCTCGCCGGCAGCAGCGTGTTCTCCTACGTGTGGCCGACCACGCTCGATCCCTACCTGGTCGGCTTCGAGCATGGCAGCGGCATTCTCGCGTTCGCGGTCACCGCGCATCCCGACTTCGACGACACCCCGCTGTTCGACGAGAACGGCGATGGCGACCCCGGCAACGATGGCAACCTGTGGCACTCGCACTGGGTGGTGCTGCAGCCCGACGACGCCTGCGGCAAGGGCGCGCTGAAGGTGGTCGACATCGCCGAGGGCAGCAAGCCGCGACTGCCCAGGACCTGGCCAGGCCTGCCGATCCTGATCGACAGCCCCGGCTGGAGCCCCGTCTTCGACGACCACTCGCTGGAGGTGCGGGTGCCGTTCGACGACATCGGCGCCGTCGACGCCGCCGGTTTCGACGGTGTCACCGCCGCCTTGCGCGTCAACGCCAGCGTGCACGATCCGCTGCTGTGCGTTGTCGACGTGTTCAAGGTGGCCTCGGGCGACTTGTCACGACCGGGCAGGGTCAATCGCTGATCGGGGACGGGCGGCGGCTGGCTGTTCTGTCGTGCGCGGTGCGCCTCGTCTCACGCATCGGCCAGCCGCCCTGGCCCTCCGCCGACGTATTCCGCCACAGGTGATTCGCGCGACTGCGTGGTGTGGCGGTGGGGGGGTGAGACGGGCGCGCTTCGCCTCGACTGCCGCGGGGAGTACCGTGCATCGCATCGGCTGCGTCGCCAGCCATCTGCTTTCCCCTGCTTCATGCCCGACGACCTGGCCTACCTTCCCGTCGATACGCCGCTGGGCGTTTTCCTCGTCGCCGAGCGCGACGGAGCCCTGAAAGGCGGCTGGTTCGAGGGGCAGAAGTACTTTCCGGCCATCTCGCCGGAAGCCGGGTGGCGGAAGGCCGCGACGCCCTTGTTGCACGAGGCGGGGCGGCAGCTGGACGCCTATTTCGCCGGCGAGCTGACGCACCTGGAGATGCCGCTGGCGCCGGAAGGCACCGCGTTCCAGCAGCAGGTGTGGCGCGCGCTGTGCGCGGTGCCGTACGGGGAGACGACGACGTACGCGGCGTTGGCGCGGGCGATTGGCCGGCCCGAGGCGTTCCACCCGGTGGGCGCGGCGGTGGGGCGCAACCCGATTTCGCTGTTCGTGCCTTGCCACCGCGCGCTGGGCAGCAACGGCTCGCTGACCGGCTACGCGGGCGGGCTGGCCCGCAAGCGCTGGCTGCTCGATCACGAAGGACGCGAGCGCCGCTTGTTCGATTGAGCCGGGAATGACGGCCCCGACCAGGATGCCTTGTCGGGCGGCTTTGGCATCCAGGTGCAGATCACGGCGGCACGCGGCCGCCGCTTGAACCCGGCGCCCTCCGCCCGATTTGCTGCCGTTGATTGGCCGGGTCGCGAGGCTCGCGAGCGGTCTCGGACCTTAGCCCTGCACTGGCTGCGGCTCGCCCATCCCGCCCTGCAGCGCCTGTCGATCGATCTCCGCCCGCAGCAACGCCGTCGCGATATGGATCTCCCTGCTGCCGGCCTGGTTCAGCGTCTGGATGAATCGTTCCAGGCTGCCTGATGCGACACCTTCACGCAATGCGGGCAGCATGACGAGCCAGTCGCCCTTGATGCCCCGCTGCTCCAGGTAGATGTCCATCAATTTCTCCGCCTCGAACCAGAACGGGGATGTTCCGACCTTGACGGGTATGGCGATGGTATTCACGCTCCAGGCACCCCACTCCGCGACGTGCGTGCCGGCTTGGGGTGCTCCGGCCCTCGCGAGCCCCCCGCACAGCAGCGACAGGGCTGCCTCCCGCGCCTGCGCGCTGATCCCCGCCTGCAGCAGCGCGGTAACCGCGGCGGCTCGTTGAAGGGCCACCGCCATCCACAGGGCGTGCTCGCGCTCCTCGTCCGAGGTGCACCGCGCCACGACCCGGGCGGCGGCCTGGGGCGTGTCGTCGTTCCACAACAATTCGATGATCGCCTGCTTGAACTCGAACTGCCTGCTCTGTGCTTCCGTTGTCATGGGCGTTCCTGGGGTGCTCGTGATTTCGTGGTACGACGGCGGCAACCGGCAGCGTCCGCGTGGACAGTCGGCGCGAACGCCTGACGGTCGTGGGCAGGTTCAACCGCGTCTTCCGCGCTGGTGGCGGTGGTTGCCGATACCGGCAGGTGCCGCAGTGGAGAAGGACTTTCGCTGGCGCCGCGTACCGCTGCCAGCTTGCGGGGGCGGCCCGCGTCTGGCCTATTGCTTGGTGCGTCAGCGAGAGGAAGCGATGAAGCTGTTCGGTGCGTAAAGCACCCAGTCGGCTTCCTCGCCGTTCACCGCCACGTGGGCATTGAACGCGACGCAGCTGTGATCCGGGCAGGGACTGGCGTACGCCATGTTGCCCGGGGCGGGAGCGAGCAGCGCATAGTCGTGCCTGGCATTGATCTCGCGGCAGAACTCGGGTGCGCCGCCGATGATCTTGATCACCACCGGGTTTGCATAATATCTGTGGTCCAGCACCTGCAGCTTGAATTCTTCGGAGGTACAAGCCCAGGCGCCAGACTTGAAGCTGACCGAAGTGGCCTGGGCGGGCGGCGCAAGCAGCGCTTCCTGCGCGAGGGTCGGCATCAGGCCGTTCCTCCCGAAATGCCAGAGAAGAATGCCGCCAAACACCACCAGCCCCACCAATGCCCGCTTCAACATCTTTGTCTCCCCCTCGATCCTCCATGGATCGTCGTGACGCAGAATTGCACCGCATTTCAGGGGCGTCAAACCAGGCAAGCGAAACCGGGGCGGAGAAAGTCAGTGCCCTCTGCTCGATGTCCGCGTGCTTCGGCGGCCCCGGACGGCGCAAGCTCACCAGGTGGCCGATGGTCTTTTCCCCCATGGCCTCGATTGACTTCCTCCATCCCGCTTTCGGCGGCAGTTGAACCCGGCGCGTGCTGTCGCCAGAATGGCCCGGCGGCGCAGGTGGCGGTCGCACAGGGTATGGGGAATGTACCGGTCGGCTGTGCCGTCGGATTGCAGCGCCCGCGAATCGGGCGCGAGGGGACGCTCATTTGATTTTCTACGCAACGGGCCTGCTGCTCGTCGTCGGCGCGGTCTGGCTGTTCAATCGACTGGTGCGGCTGCGCAACCAGGTTCGCAACGCGTGGAGCGATGTCGACGTGCAGTTGCAGCGTCGCCACGATCTGGTGCCCATGCTGGTCGAAGCGGTCAAGGGTTACGCCAGCCATGAGCGGCAGTTGCTGGAACGTGTCGCCGCCGAGCGCAGCGCGGCGATGCGCGGCGGAACCCCGGCGCAGCGGATCGCGCCCGAGATTGCGCTGGGCCAGCAGCTGGTGCGCCTGGTCGCGCTGGGCGAGGTTTACCCGGAGCTCAAGGCCAGCGGCAACTTCAGCCAGCTTTCGGACGAGCTGGTGGAGGTGGAGAACACCTTGCAGCACGCCCGGCGCTTCTACAACGGCTCGGTGCGCGAGTACAACACGGCGCGCGAAACGTTTCCCACCTTGCTGATCGCCGCGCCGCTCGCCTTCAGGCCCGCGGAGTTCTTCGCCGCCGACGCCGATGCCAGGGCCAATGTCCAGGTCAGGCTCGGGGAGCCTGCATGAGGCTTGCCGGCGGCCTCGTGCGGCATCGGATCTCGCGCATGTTGTGCCTCGTTGCCGTGGCGCTTGCCGCCGGCAGTGCGATGGCGCAGGACGCCGGTCAGTCCGGTGTCGAACCCACCACGATGACGCGCGATACGTCGATCTGGGTCAACCACGACTACTCGATCGAGGTCAGCGAGACTACGGAGGTCAACGCGGCGACCCCGTGGGAGTTCCATCGCGACCTGGTTCTTCCGGGCCGCAAGCTCGCACTTCGCGACGTGTTCCTGATGGGGGCGGCCGAGAACGGCGACGGGGTGACGACCGAGGTTGCGCCGCTGGGCGATGGCGTGCGTATCACCGTGCATCCGACACGTCGCGTGGGGATGCAGTTGTTCGAACTCGATTACCGCGTCCTGTACAAGGCGGTCGACGATGGCAAGCTCGTTTGGCCGCTCACCTCGGCCACCGATCGACTGTCGCTGCAGCGTGCGAAATTGGTGGTGAAGCTGCCGCGGGAAACGCCTTCCAGTCAGATCCATGCGCAGTTCCAGCTCGACGGTGCGCCTGTCACGGCAGGGGATCGCCGAGTCACCGGAACCAAGGTCGACCTCGGTTGGCACGATGCCGTCGCGCCGGGGCAGGTGTTGGGCGCGGTGCTCACGTTTCCCGAGGTGGCCGAGGCATCGACCCCCCTTTTGTCGGCGGGGCCGGCCTGGATGTTCAACGGCACCGTGTGGCTGGCCGTGCTGGCGTTGTACTACCTCCTGGCGAAAATTTTCTTCACCGGCGGCGGCGACGGCAAACCCGTGATCGTGGAGTACGAGCCGCCGACCGGCTGGTCCGCCGGCGCCGTGCGGTTGCTGTGGCACGGTGCCTGGGATGAAAAATGCTTTGCCACCGGCGTGCTCGGCATCGCCGCCAAGGGTGGGCTCACGCTGGCCCGGCAGGACGATGGCACATGGGTGGCAACGCGAACCGGCGGTGACCTTGCCCCGGCCTTGACGATGGACGAACACCGGCTGCGTTCGGCGTTGTTCGCGTTTGGCCCCACGGCGGAGTTCTCCGAGGCCCATGCCGACAGCACCGGCCTTGCCGAGCTTGCTTTCCGGCGTGCGCTGGAGAATCGCTGCGCGGGCGAACGTCCAGGCGATCCCTCCTGGCTGTTGATCCCCGGCTGGCTGACCGCGCTGACCGGCGCCACGCTGTTGTTCTTCGGCATCGACAGTCGCTTCGTTATCCTGGGCGAGATTGCGGCTCCCAGCCTCGTCGGTGCGCTCGTCGTGGCGATGCTGATGGACGTGGTCCCGCTTGCGCTCCTGCGCGCCACTCGTGCGCAGGTGTACGTCGTGGCCGCGATCGCCGCGATCGGATTGCTGGGCGGCGGCGACCGCCTGGACTGGCTGGCGGGCGCCGCGCTGCTCGCCGGCCAGGTCGCCGCGGGCTGGTGGTTGCTGCGCCAACCGCCGCGGGAGACGCCGTTGCGGCGCAAGCTGCACGGCTTCCGCTGGTACCTCGGCACCGCCGAACAGCAGGACATGGATGCGCGCTACAAGCCGTCGCTCCATCCCGAACTCCAGGCGAGCCTGCTGCCGTACGCGATGGCGCTGGATGTGGCGGTGACGTGGAACGCTCGCTTCGCGCATTCGCTCGAAGAGGCGGGAGGGCAAGAGGACTTCATTGCCAGCCTGAATCCCGACCATGACGACGCCGCGCTGGAACTGCTGGCTTTTGCACAGGCGATGGCGCGTCGCATCCCGAAATGAAGGGCGCATGCGATGGAAACGCGGCGGCCGGTCGCTGGACAGGCCCGGGAGGCTAGGGCGAAAGCTTGCGGCAAGTCACGGGCCAGCCTGCGTCCCGTAGCCATCCCGCCGGAAACACGACAGCGCGCCGATTCGCCGATGCCCGCACCCCGGACGACTGTCGAGTCCGGTGCGCCGCCAGCGAAGCAGGGAAGATGTACGCTGCGTGGTTGAAGTGATGCCCGCGGCAGCTGGCGCCGCGGGTCGTGCAGCAGGGATGGAGATTGCGATGACGTCCGCAGCAGCCCCCGAGTGGCGCACCAGCGCCTGGTTGAACACGCCCGAGCCATTGACCCTCGGCCATTTTCGCGGGCGGGTGGTGCTGCTGCACGCGTTCCAGATGCTCTGTCCGGGTTGCGTGGCGCATGGCATTCCGCAGGCGCAGCGCGTGGCCAAGCTGTTCGAGGGCGCGCCGCTGGCGGTGGTCGGCTTGCACACGGTGTTCGAGCACCACGCGGCGATGGGGCCGGAGTCGTTGCGCGCGTTCCTGTACGAATACCGCATCGCGTTTCCGGTCGGCATCGATGCGCCCGGCCCGGCCGGCGATCCGATTCCGTGCACCATGCGCGCGTATGCCATGCAGGGCACGCCGACCACGATCCTGATCGACGCGCAGGGGCGGCTGCGTCGCCAGGTGTTCGGCCAGCACGATGACCTGCTGCTCGGCGCGGAGATCGGTACGTTGCTGGCGGAACTGGAGCAGTCGCGCCCGCAGATGGCAGACGCGGCGCTCGCGGCAGAGGCTTGCAGCGAAGATCGCTGCGGGATCACGGCGGGTGCGCGGCAGCCGCCGTCGTAGCGGCGCCTGGCACGGCAGAAGAATGATGAGGAAGCGCGGACTAGGCTGATCGCTCCGGCGCATCGGGACGCAGATCCATCGCGCCCGGCGTGGTGTGCACCAGCGGCACGAAGTTGTCGTCCGGCGTCACTTCGCGCTTGCGGCGCATGAAGCGGTACAGCGCGTAGCCGGCCAGCAGGCTGTCGAGCACCGCGAACCAGCCGAACAGGAGCGTCGGCCGCGTCAGGCTCATCAGCGTGCCCGCCAGCAGCGGCCCCACCGCCGAGCCGATGCCGTTGACCAGCAGCACCGTGCTCGATCCGGACAGCAGCTCGTCGCGGCGCAGATAGTCCACCAGGTGCGCCACCGCGATCGGGTACACCGCGAAGCTCATGCCGCCGAAGGCGAATACCAGCAGCATGGCGATGGTGTGGCCGGCATTCGGCAACACCAGGTTGGCCAGCGCCGCCAATGCCGCGGTGGCGCTGATCAACGCCAGCGCCAGACGCCGGTCGATGCGGTCGGACAACCGTCCCAGCGGCAGTTGCAGCACCACGCCACCGGCGATCGCCACGCTCATGTAGGTGCCGACTTCGGCCGCGCCGAGACCGCGCGCGGCCGCATACAACGGCAGCAGGCCCCAGAACGCGCCCAGCACCATGCCCGAGATCAGTGCGCTGACCAGCGCGGTCGGCACCAGCCGGAACATGCGCCCGACCTGGACGCGCGGCGCGGCATGGATGGATGGCTGCGGCTGCGGGGTCATCACCACCGGCAGGTTCGCCGCGCAGACCAGGATCGCCACCACGCAGAACAACACGAAGCCCTCGCCGCCGATGTGCAGGAACTGCTGCGCGATCGCGCTGGCACCCAGGTTCAGCATCATGTAGACGGCGAACACCGAACTGCGATGCTTCGGATCGGCGGCGGTGTTCAGCCAGCTCTCGATGATCGCGTACAGGCCCACCAGCAGCAGCCCCTGCAACACGCGCAGCACCAGCCATGCCGCGTAGGCCGAGGTCAGTGCCTGCACCAGCACGACTACCGCCAGCAGCGAGGTGCAGAAGGCGAAGGTGCGGATATGGCCGAAGCGATGCGTCAGCCGGGGCACGGTGTAGGTGCCGACCAGGAAACCGGTGTAATAGGCCGAGGTCAGCACGCCGATCATCGCCACGGAGAAGCCCAGCACCTCGCCCTGCAACGCGATATGCGTGTGCAGCAGGCCGACGCCCATCAACAGGAACACGGTGCTCGACAACAGCGGTGCGGTGGTGCGGATGCTGCTCAACATGCGAAAGACCCGGGGATGGCACGCGCCGCGCGACCGGCGGAGCCGGTGCGGCTTCGGCAGGGTAACCGGACGGGAAAGCGTTTGTCGCCGCCCGGCAGTGTGCGGGCCATGGCGTACGCACGGCGAAGCGTGGCCCGGAACAATCGACACGACGGCGTTGAACGCGTTGCGCCGCCCCGGTCCCGTCGACTTCCCAACCCCAGGAGCGGGCTCCTGCGAGGGCGTGGAATTCCGGGGGCCGTGGCGTCGACGACGACGGCCGCGCACCTTGGCCGGAATGACGGCACGACGAGACGGCGAGGGGTCTCTTCGCTATCAGTATCGTGCCGTCGTCAGCGGCGCATCGGCCCATTGCCATGCGGTCGCCTGCAGCTTCGAGGTTTCGCGCGCGGCGTCGACCTGCCCGAGCTTTTGCTGGGCCTGCGCCAGGCCGAACAGCGACCAGCCGTTGAGCGGGTAGGTTTTCAGGTCCTGGTTGAATGCTTCCGCCGCGCCCGCGGCATCGCCGGTTTCGAGCAGCGCGGCACCGAGGTAGGGGCGGACCGGGAGCGACCAGTCGGCCGGTTCGTTGTAGGCCAGCGCATCCTCGGCGGCTGCCGCTTCGTGCAGCGCGGCGATGGCCTGCGCGTGCTTGCCTTGTGCGCGCAGCAGTTCCCCGCGCAGCAGGGCGTCGGCCACGCGCAGCACGCCATCGGCGTGGTTGATGTCGAAGAAGCTTACTTTCGCCATTGCCGGATCGACGGCGATCGCATGCAGGGCGTCGGCTTCGCGAGCGGCTTCGATCAGGGTGCCCTTGCGCGCGTGTGCCATGCCGCGGGCGAAGTGACGGATCGCCGCGGGGTATGGCAGTTCCGGTGACGCGGCGGTGTCGGCAAGAATCGCGTCCCAGTCGCCGAAGCGGACTTGCGTGAGCAGAGGCGTGACCACGAATTGCTGCATGAACTCCATTGGCGCCGCGCCCATTGCGGCACGGTCGGCGCGCCGGGCAGTCTGCTCGGCCGCCTGCAGCGCCAGCGTGCGCGAGCCGGTCAGGCCTGTCGTCATCGTGGCGAAGTGCCAGTTGTGCGGCACGTAGCCCAGCGGATAGACGCCGTTGCTGCCGCGGCACATCGCCAGGAAATCCTTGTCGGCGGTGGTGGCGGCGAGGTTGGTCAGGGTCGCGTCGTGGTAGCGGCCGACGCGGATGTAGGTGTGTGCGGGCATGTGCACCAGGTGGCCCGAACCGGGCGCCAGCGCGGCCAGCGCGTCGGCGTGGGGTTCGGCGCGCTGTGGCTCGGGCGAGGATTCGGTGGCGTGGATGTAGTAGTGCATCGCACCGATGTGGCGCGGGTTGCGCGCCAGCACGCGTTCCAGTTCGCCGAGCAGGCGCGGGGTGAACCGGGCCGGGGTGCCGTCCTTTTCCCAGTACGCCCAGGGCGAGAGATCCATCAACGCCTCCGCGTACAGGGTGGCGGCATCGTCGTCCTCGGGGAATTGCGCGACCACGCGCGCCATCGCTTCGGCATAGGCGCGGTCCAGCGGTGCGCGATCTTCCGGCGCCGGGTCGGCATAACGCAGTTGCAGTGCCTGGATCAGCGCGCGATCGACCGGACGTGCGGTGGCGGCCAGGCTGGCCGCGCGCGCGGCGAGGGCGGTGGCGTCCTTCGCGTGGGCCGGGTCCATCGGCAGGTTGATGTTCGGCCCCAGCACCAGCGCCTGGCCCCAGACGCACATCGCGCATTGCGGGTCCAGTCGCGCCGCCTCGGCGAAGTTGCGCCCGGCCGCCTCGTGGTTGAAGCCGTACGCCATGCGCAGGCCCTGGTCGAAATGGCGTTGCGCCAGGGGCACCGGGGTGGCCACGTCGTGGTGCAGGTCGCCGAAGGTATCGAACAGCGGCGGCGCAGCGGTTTCGGGCGCGGATGCGGCGTCGCCGGCCGCCTTCGGCGCGGGATTGCAGCCCGCCAGCAGGACTGCCAGCAGCGGCAGGAACAAGCATCGACGGATCATCGTGATTCTCCCATGGTCGGTTCGGAAACAGGGGGAAGCAGCAAGCAGAGTAGCCGAGGTTTGCGGAAATGGATGCCCGATTTTCTCCGGCCACGCACAGGCCGGTTCACTGCCCCTGCGGCCGATTGGACGTCCATCCATACCTTCCACGTTCACATTGTCCCTGGCAGCTTTTGGCTCTCCGGCCGGCTGTTGCGGTCCCATCCGGGAAAGCTCACCATGCGCGACGTGCGCGAGTGCCTTGTCGTATTCGACCGCATGAGTGTGCGATGGGGTAGTGAGGGGAAGTACCAGTTTTGGGGCAGGCACGAACGCCGCCGTTTGCCTGGATGTCCGGCTGGGACACCGGCGCCTGTGCCATTGGACTCACCTGTGCTCTCGGCACCGCGACCCACTCGGTGGCCGAGCCCGGTCGAGCCATCCGTTGTGGAAAGAACCAATCGGGGATGCCATGACCACGAATCACGCGCAGGCGCTTGACCTACCCACCAGTCCGAACCTCATGGCGGCCGTCGACCGCTGGATCTGGGTCTTCATGGCGGCGTTCTTCATCGCCATCACGCTGACCGGATTCGTGCCGGACTCGCTGCAGAAAGTCGCCATGATCCGGGCCGGGGCAAGGCCGCCGTTCCCGCCGGTACTGCATGTGCATGCCGTGTTGATGGGCTCGTTTCTGGTCCTGCTGCTCGTCCAGTCCTGGCTGATGGCGACCGGCCGGCGCCAGCGGCACATGCTGCTGGGGCGCTTGGCTTTCGTGCTGGTCCCGGCCATCATCGTCACCGGTTTCCTCCTGGTCCCGACGATTTACCGACAGGTCTGGAACGGGGCGCACGTCGCGCCGTCGCCGGTGCGTGAACAGCTTCAGCAGACGCTCCTTTTCCTCGACAACATCGCCTTGCTGCAGCTGCAGGCCGGCATCCTGTTTGCCGCTTTCATCTGGCTCGCCTTGCGTGTGCGACGCACCGATCCGGACTTCCACAAGCGGATGATGTTCCTGGCCACGGCCTTGCCGCTGCAGGCGGCGATCGATCGCATCGGCTGGTTGCCGCCGATCCATCCCGGTCCGTTCTCGACCGACCTCTACACGCTGCTTGCGGTGTCGCCGCTGTTCCTGTGGGACGTGGTCAGGCAGCGCCCGGTGCAGCGGGTCTATCTGGTCTGGCTGGGCCTGTTCCTGCCGGTGGCTGTTGCCGTCAACCTGCTGTGGGACATGCCGGGCTGGCACGCGCTGGTGCCGAAGGTGCTGGCGCCCTGACGGAGGCCGGCGCGGTCGCGACGCACCGCGCGGGTAACATCTGAAGCGCGGGACGCTCGACGCGTGGTCCGCCGAGTCGTCCATTGCGTTTTCCTGTCATCCGGAGGCATGCATGTCGCGAGTGTTGCTGTGCGGTGCGACCGGCCTGGTCGGGCGCGAGGTGCTGCGGATGGCGCTGGATGATGCCGCAGTCACCCGGGTGGTGGCGCCGACGCGGCGGCCGCTGCCGGCGCATCCCAAACTGGTGAACCCCGTGGTCGACTTCGAGCAGCTGCCGGCCGATGCCGCGTGGTGGCAGGCCGATGCGGCGATCTGCACGTTGGGTACCACGCTGCGCGATGCCGGCTCGCCCGCGGCGTTCCGGCGGGTGGATTTCGATTACGTGCTGACGTTTGCGCGACTGGCGCGGGCCGGTGGCGCGCAGGCCTTCGCGCTGACCTCGTCATGGGGTGCCGACGCGGCATCGCGCTACTTCTACCTGCGCATCAAGGGCGAGGTGGAGCAGGCGGTGCAGGCACTGGGTTATCCCTCGCTGACCGTGCTGCGGCCCTCGCTGATCGGCGGCGAGCGCGAGCGGCGGCGGCTGCGCGAGCAGCTCGGCATGCGTGTGCTGCAGGCGCTGGCGCCGATCGTGCCGCGACGCTGGCGCATCGTCCCGGCGCCGCGAATCGCGCAGGCATTGCTGCAGTCGGCGCTGGCGATGACCCCCGGCTGCGCGGTGATTTCCCCGGAGCAGTTGCTGTCGCCGGCATGAAGCGGCGGGCGCCGGCCTACAGCGGATGCTGGCGATAGAACAGCTCGAGTTGCCGGTAGACCTCCGGCAAGTGCTCGCGCAGGTTGGCCGGAGCCTCGAAGAACTGCTCGCTGCACACGGCGAAGAACTCGGCCGGGTTTTCCAGCGCGTACGCGTCGATCGGCAGCTCGTCGCCGTTGTTGCGTGCCTGCTTGAGGCGATGCCATGCGTCGGAGAACACCTGCGACCACCGCCTGGCATCCATGCGCCGGTGCAGTGGCGGGAAGCCGTTCGCCTCGCCGTTGAGCATGTCGAGCTTGTGCGCCATCTCGTGGATGACCACGTTGTGGCCGGGCTTCTTTCCGCTGTCCAGCACTTCCGCCCACGACAGGATGACCGGACCGCGGCCCCACGCCTCGCCGGCCAGCAGGCTGTGGCCCTGGTGGACCACGCCGGCGGCGTCCACGTGCTGGCGCTGCGGCATGAACGCATCCGGGTAGACGATGATGCTGTGCCAGCCGTCGTACCAGTCCATGCCCAGTTTCAGGATGGGCATGCAGGCATGCGCCGCCAGCAACACGCGGTCGACGTCGCCCAGCGGCAAGCCTTCCACCGGCTCCAGCGATTTGCGTTCGAGGAACAGCGTGGCCAGCACGCGCAGCGCAGCCTGGTCCGACGCGCCCAGCCGGCGCGCGGCGGTGCAGCGTTGCAGCGCCTCGCGCCAGAGCGCTTCGGCGATCGGGCGCCGGGTGACGGTGCGCCGTGCGCGCCAGTTGCGGAAGATGTCGAACATGGCCACATGCTGGAGGGGGAGCTCCGGAACATCTGGGCCGTCGCGCCGTTACTCAAGCGGGCGGGCGATGCATAAGCACGGGCGGTACGGCGATTCAGACCGGCGCGGGGTGCGCTTCCAGCGTGGCCTCGAACTCCGCCGGCGGCAGCGGGTGGCCGATCAGGTAACCCTGGAACACGTCGCAGCCCTGGGTCAGCAGGAACTGCCGTTGCGCGATGGTTTCCACGCCTTCGGCGATCACTTCCAGGCCCAGGCCGCGGCCCATGCCGATGATGGTCTGCGCCACCATCGCGCCGTTGGCGTCCTCCGGCAGGCAGGCAACGAAGGACTGGTCGATCTTCAGCTGGTCCAGCGGCAGGCGCGAGAGATAGGTCAGCGAGGAATAGCCGGTGCCGAAGTCGTCCAGCGAGATGCGGATGCCTTGCGCACGCAGCGCGGTGAGCTTGACCGCCGCCTCGGCGAGGTCGTCCATGATGGTGGTTTCGGTGATTTCCAGTTTCAGCCGCGACGGATCGGCACCGGTGGCCGCCAGCGCCTGGCACACGCCGTCCACGAAGTGCGGCTGGGCGAACTGCCGCGCGCTGACGTTGATCGCCAGGGTCAGTGACTGCGTGGCCGGCCGGCTCGACCAGGCCACCAGCAACTCGCAGGCGCGCTGCAGCACCCAGTCGCCCAGCGGCAGGATCAGCCCGCTCTCCTCGGCCACCGGGATGAACACGGTGGGCGACACCGCCACGCCGCGGCGCGTCCAGCGCAGCAGCGCTTCCGCGCCGAGCACGCGGCCGTAGCGGTCGACCTGCGCCTGGAGGTTCAGTGCCATCGCGCCTTGGGCGATGGCGTCGCGCAGGTCGTGCACGAGGCCGTCGCGCTGCGCCAGTTCGGCCAGCATCTCCGGCTCGAAGCGGCATACCTGGTCGCGGCCGGCCGCCTTGGCGCTGTACATCGCCAGCTCCGCCTCGCGCAGCGCCGATTCGGGCGTGTCGTGGCCGGCCGCCAACTCGGACCAGCCGATGCTGGCGGTGATCGTCACCGGCGCGTCGCTGGCCAGCCGGAACGGCTCGTGCAGCGCCTCGCGCACGCACTCGGCGCACTCGCGGGCGCGCTGCGCGCGTTCGCTGCGGTTGCTCCGCTCGCACGGCAGGGCGAGCGCGAACGTGCCGCCGCCCAATCGCGCCAGTACGCAGCCGTCTTCCAGCAGCCGGCGCAGGCGCTGCGCGATCAGGGTCAGCAGGTGATCGCCGGCGGCGTGGCCGCGCAGATCGTTGACGCGCTTGAAGTGGTCCAGGTCGACCAGCAGCAGCAGCGCGCGAAAACCTTCGGCCTGACCCAGCAGGTGCTTGAGGTGGTTGCGCAGGAAATGCCGGTTCGGCAGATCGGTGAGCGGGTCGAAGAAGGTCATGTGGTCGACGCTGGCGTGGGCCTCGCGCTCGCTGGTCAGGTCGACCATGGTGCAGACGCGGTGGGTGACCTGGCCTTGCGCGTCGGCGACTGCCGAAGTGGCCGCGCGCACCACCCGCGGCTGGCCGTGCTTGACCTGGATCCAGCGCTCCTCCTGCCAGAAGCCGTCGGGGCCGAGCTGCTCGTGGTGCTCGTGCGCCGGCGCGTTGTCGTCACGGCGCGCCCAGACCTGCGACGAGGGCTGCCCCCGCACCTCGTCCATGCGATAGCCGGTGAGCCGGGTGAACGCCTGGTTGACGCGCTGGATGGTGCCGTGGGCGTCGGTCACCATCAGCGCCTCCTGGGTCTGGAAGGCCACCGCGGCCAGGCGCAGTTCGCTGTCGGCGCGTTTGCGCTCGGTGATGTCCTGCGCGTAGAGGATCGCGTAGAGCGCCGCGCCGTCCTCGTCGTGGATCACCGAGCAGTCCAGTTTCGCGGGAAAGCGACGCCCGTCGCGGGTGATCTGTTCGGTTTCCCAGACCAGGTGTGCGAGGCGGTCGGCCTGCGCCCATTGTTCGTGCTGGCGGGCAAGGACGTCGGGCGGGAACAGTGCGTCGACAGGCGTGCCGACCATTTCCTCGGGCGCGTAGCCGCGCTCGCTGGCGAACACCGGGTTGACCGCGGTCAGCAACCGCGTGCGCGAGTCGCAGATGGCCACGCCGAAGGCGGCGTTCTGGAACGCGTGCGCCCACAATCGCAGTTGCGCCTCGCTGTGCAGGCGCCGGGTGACGTCGCGCGCCACGGTGAGCACGCCGTGGATCGCGCCGGTGGGATCGTGCAGCGGCACCTTGCTCAGTTCCAGTTGCCGGCTGTCGCCGTCCGGTGCCTCGTACGGCACGATCGCATTGCTCGGCTGTCCGTTCGACAGCACGCCCTGGCTCATCGAGCGCGATGCGGCGGCGAAGCGCGTGTTGCGCTCGTCGAAGGCGTCGAACGTCGTGCGGCCGAGCAGCGATTCGCTCGTGCGCCCGAACAGGCCGCAGGCGCGGTCGTTGCAATCGGTGAGCACGCCATTGCCGTCGCTGACCCACATCGCGTCCGGGCTGGCGTCGAACAGGGCGCGCAGGTTGCGCTTCTGCGCGCGCAGCTCGCGGGTGCGCACGGCCACCGTGCGGCGCAGCGACCATACCCACAAGGCCAGCAACACGGCCAGCGCCAGTCCCACGATCAGCGCGATGCGCGCCGTCCGCGCGAAAGGTTGCGACATGGCGGGACGATCCAGCCAGCGCTCACGCAGGGCGGCGCGTTCGGCCGGCGTGATCATCGCCATGCCGCGCTCCACCGTCTGCAGCATCGCGCTGTTGCCCGCGCGCACGGCGCGGCGGGGCTGGCCGGTATAGAGGATGTAGGCGAGGTAGAACTTGTCCAGCGCGGCGTAGCGGTAGAGGTAGTAGTTGGCCGGGTTGGTGTCCATGCAGAACACGCCGATGTTGCCGCCGACCGCAGCCTGGATGATCTCCTTGTAATTGGTGTATTCGTGCAGGTCGGTGATGCCTTGCCTTCGCATGTGTTCGGCGCAGGCGTCGCCGCGCTCCACCGCCACGGGAAAGCCGCGCAGGCCGGTGCTGTCGGTGATGCCGCGGATGCTGCGCGCCACGTAGATGCCCACGGCCTGCCTCGCGTACGGTGCGGAGAACTCGTACAGGGGCACGCGCTCCGGCGTGAGGTAGATCATGTCGATCACGTCGGCCTTGCCGGCCAGCAACTCCTTCTGCGCCTCGCTCCAGGCCATCGGCTCCAGCTCCACCTGGATGCCGGTGCGCTGCTGGAACAGCCGCCACATGTCGACTTCGTAGCCCTGCGGCTTGCCATTCCCGTCGAGGAACAGGAAGGGCGGGTAGTTGTTGTCGGTGACCACGCGGATGCGCGCGGGGGCGGGCGACATGGCGGCGGACGTCGAGGCGCTCGGCGGCGGCGACGCGGCCACTGCCGCAAATGCCGCGGCCAGGCCACAGAACGCTCCTCCGATGCATGCCGTGCGCCATCGCTTCATGCAGATGCCTCTTGCGGTCGCGGTCCCCGTTGCGAAGTTCAACCATACCCCAATCGGCGCGGTCCGGCGCAGGCCGGCCCGGTTCGCCGCGGGGCATCTCTGCCTTGTAGCGGCGTCGCCGGGAATCTCTTGAACATGGCGCGCATGCCGTGCGCGTGAGCCGGCGGCTGTTCCGGCCTGGCGCCGAGGCCAGCCGGCCGGTGCCGAACCCGGCGGTGCGCCGCCTGGCCGCGGTCATCCGCCGCCGCATCGCCGGCAAGGGCCATCTGCTCGACGTCTCCCCGCAGCTTTGTTTCAAGGCGTACCTGCATGCCGAGAGTGCGGCGACGGTGCCACGCCGCGAAACGCTGTCGCAATTTGCGGCGCGACGGTGTTCTTCCGTGAGGACAGCTTCTGTCGAACGGAGGATGCACCCATGAACACGACATGCGCGATCGCCTTGCTGGCGCTTTCACTGGAACTGGCCCCGACCCCCGCCGCGGCCGCGCCGCCTGCTGTTGCCGCCGTGCAGCTCGCGCCCGGCGACCTGAAATGGATGCCGGCGCCGCCGGTGCTGCCCAAGGGTGTGCAACTGGCGGTGCTGAGCGGCAATCCGTTCGCGGAAGGGTTCACCACCCTGCGCCTGAAGATCCCGCCGCACACCGTACTCGCGCCGCACTGGCACCCGACCGCGGAGGGTTTCACCGTGCTGCAGGGAACCTTCCACATCGGCATGGGCGACCAGGTGGACAAGGCCGCGGCCAAGGCGCTGCCGGCGATGAGCTACGCGTCGCTGCCGGCGATGCATCACCACTACGCCTATACCGGGGACGAGGGCGTGGTCATCGACCTGAGTTTCTACGGGCCGTTCCAGATCCACTACGTGCATCCGGCCGACGATCCGTCGCGGGTGGCCGCGACGAAGCCCTGACGGCGGATCGTGCGGCGTCCTAGGTCCTAGATGCCTGCGTGGTACGGTCGGCCGGCCACGCAGTTGTCTACTTCCTGCTGGCTGATGTGCGCGTAGGGCCGCAGGTTCACCACCGCTTGCACCATCCGGTCCTGGCGCTGCACCACGTCAGCCAACGCAGCGCAGAATTCGGGCGAGTGGGACAGAGCGAGGCCTTGCTGCTCCAGTTTGTTCTCCATCTTGTCCAGGCGGCCGGTCATCATCGCGAACACGGTCCTGGCCATGACGTGCCGGGTCATGTGCGCGGCCTTGTCCAGCGAGAGATCCACCAGCGCGATCACCGCCTCGCGGTAGCGCAGCGCCTCGGCCTTCTGCGCAGCGGAGAGCGCCAGCGGATCGTTGCCGATCTTCACCGCGCCGGAGGCGTCGATGCTGGCGTCGGGATGGCCCTTGGCGTTCATGCCCAGCGGCTCGCGATGCACCTCGGCACGCGCCGATTCGATCTCGCGCGTGGCCACGCCCGAGCAGCCCGTGCCAAGCATGGCCACGAGGATGAGGAGGGCGCCAGCCAGGCGCGGTCGATTTGCCTGAAACATGCGGGATTCCCGGGGCGGTTACTGCAGCACTTTTTCCGCGTCGACGATGGCCACGCCCTGCATCTGGCCCAGCAGGCTGTCGAACCACGGCTTGTGGGTGGCGCCGACGATGCACAGCACGCGGGCACCGGGACGTTCGCGAAATGCCGCGCGCACGTTGGCCACCATGCGCAGGTTGCGCGTCTCCCAGCCGGCGACGTAGATGCGCGCCAAGTGGCCGGGCGACTCATCGCGCATCGCCGCGCCCATGTCGGCGTCGATCTGCCTGCGCAGGACCTCGGGCCGGTTGATGAAGCGGTACAGCGCCAGCATGTCGCCGCGACCGGTGAGCGTTTCCTGTTGTCTGCGATCGGCCGCCACTTCGCCCGCGCTGGCGGCCCAGGCATTGCGGATCGCGTTGGCGTAAGCGGGCACGTCGGGCACGTCCACGTTGTCGCCGGAGTGGTCGTCGACCGGATACACGCGTTGCAGGCCCAGCCGTGCGGCGAGGCGCGCGGCGATCTGCAGGTCCTCGCCGTTTCGCGTCTGCAGTTCGCGCAGGCGGGTGGCCAGCGCATCGTCCAGGCCATCACCGGCGTGTCGTTCGGCCTGTGGCAACTGCAGCCACTGGGTCAGCGCCGAGGCATCGTCGCCGCTGGCGAGAAACAGCGCGGCCAGGTGCCGGCGCTGCGCCGCGTGCGGCCGTGCCGGCCAGTGTGCGAGCGACTCCTTCACCGCGGCCACCGCAGCGGGAACGTCCAGGCCGGTGGCTTTCTTCGCCGCCGTGGTGTCGCTGCAATAAGTGGCGACGTCCTGCGCCGCGTAGAGCGCCGGGTTGCGCCTCATCATCGCGCAGCTTTCGCCGGGGATCGCCTCGACGGTGATGATGTCGGGCCTGAACTTGGCCAGCTTCGCCAGCACCGGCTGCAAGGTATCGGCCTTGAACCCGTCGGGCATCTGCGACAGGTGCACGCTGCCCAGCACCAGCACCTGCGACGACGGACCGGCCATGCCCTGGTCCAGCCCGGACAGGTCGACCTGCGCCAGCGCCGTGCCCGACCACAGCAGCGCCGCCAGCAGGCCACAGCTCGTCCATCGATTCGTCATGCGTCGCTCCGCGGCGGCAGGTGTGGGGAAGTATTGGCGCCGGGCCCGACCTCGCCGGCCATTGCATCGGCGCGACCGCGCGCCGCCGTCACGCCATGGTGCGGGCATGCACCGACACGGGCACGTGCGAAAAGTCACGAGGGATGTCGGGAGCGCCGCAGGAAAAAACGCGAGGTGTGCGGCGTGGGTTCATTCCGCACGGCAGTGTGCAAATAGGAATGACGCCTGGTGGGTATCACCTGACCCGGGGGAACGCGGTAGCGGGTCATTCGCGCCCCGGTTCGCGGCGCGTGGACGTGCGGCGGCCGCGCTGCGGCGCGGTCGCGGTGTCGTTGCGTGCTGGCATGTCGCTTGCTGGACATGGCGTCGGGGGCGGGCGATCGGACTCCGGCGGCGGGCAGGCCGCCGGGTTCCGGTTGTCGCAGCCGCCTTCGCCCGGGCAACCGGCAATCCAGCGCAGGAGGCTTCTTCATGGCCACGACTCGCAAGATCACAAGCAACGCGAACAGGGGCTCGGCCAAACTGTTCGCCCTCAAGCCGCACGATCACGCCGGCATCGCCAAGGCGCTCGGCGTGGCACGCGGCGATTACGAAGTGAAGTGGTGGTGGAAATACGGACAGCCGGCGATCGACCTGATCCAGGCACAACTGGAGGTCAACGCCAAGCAACTCGGCCCGGTGGTGAGCCAGCTGATGCGGCTGAACGGTCCGACGCTGCAGGTCAGCGCATCGTGCTTCCCCTACGGCATCCCGGTGCCGGAGTGGTTCCGGCTCGAAGTGAATATCCGCGACGCCGGTCGCTAGAGGCCGACTGATGCATCCACGCGGCCGGGAGCCATCGCCCGGCCGCCGTTGCCTTGCCGCGAGAACGTCATGGGCCCGACCGGCGACGTCGTCAACGTCATCCAGATCCACCCCACGCTGCGCTGCAACCTGCGTTGCCGGCATTGCTACTCGACCTCCGGTCCGGAGCAGCGCGGCGAGCTGGACGTGGAGCTGCTCGAACGCTTCCTCGCCGACGCAGCGGGCGAGGGTTACAACGCGATCGGCATGTCCGGCGGCGAACCGCTGACCTGGAAGCCGCTGCCGCGCCTGCTGGCCTGCGCGCGGTCGCTGGGTTTCGCCACCTCGGTCACCAGCAACGGTTTGCTGCTCGATGCGCGGCGGCTGGCGCAACTGGCGCCGCATCTCGGGCTGCTGGCGATCAGCCTCGATGGCGTGCCGGAGAGCCACAACCGCATGCGCAACCGCGCGCATGCGTTCGAGCAGATGCGCGCCAAACTCGACCTGCTGCGCGCGGCCGGCGTGCCGTTCGGTTTCATCTTCACGCTGACCATGGACAACCTGCCCGAGCTGGATTGGGTCGCCGGCTTCGCCGCGGCCGAGGGTGCGCGGTTGCTGCAGATCCATCCGCTGGAACAGGTCGGCCGCGCCCGCGAGTACGAGCTGCGTCCGCCGGACGACCTGGAGCTGGCGTACGGTTTCCTCGAAGTGGCGCGGCTGCAGCGGCAGTACCACGGGCAGCTGACCTTGCAGTACGACGTGGCCGATCGCCAGCTGATCGCGCGCGAACCCTGCCGTGCCTTTGCCGGCCCGGCGGTGGCCGCGGACGTGGCCGCCGATGCGCGGCTGGCCGCGCTGGTCTCGCCGCTGGTGGTGCAGGAGGATGGCTGGGTGGTGCCGATCCAGCACGGCTTCGCCACCACCCATGCGATCGCGCGACTCGATCGCGGCCCGTTCCGCACGCAGGCTGCGCGCTGGAAGCGCGAACGCTATCCGCGCTTCCGCCATCTCGCCGAGCAGGTCTGGGCCGGCATGCGCGACGCGCCGGAGCACCTGCCGTTCACCAACTGGTATGCCGCGATCACCACGGCCAGCGCGCATCGACCGGCGCGGCGGCCGCTGACGACGCCGGTGCGGTTGACGGCCTAGGCGAACCCTCGGGGGACGACATGCGCAGATGCATCACCATGGGGTTGATCGCGGGCCTTGCCTGCCTCGGCAGTGTCGATGCGCTGGCGCAGCCGCCAGCGCAATCGCTGCAGCAGTTGCACAAGCACGAGGCATTGGTGCCGGTGGCGAAGGCGGCGAGCAGCGTCACGCATGTGTCTGCCCCGAGTGCGGAGCAACACGTGGCGTTGAGTGATGCGATGCTGCACGTGGCGGCGGGACAGTCGCCCCTGCCGGCGTCGGCAACCACCACCAGGCCGGCCGCCGTACTCAGCCCGGCTGCCGCACGGGCGGCGCAGAAGTTCCATCTCGACCCGCTGGCCCTGAGCAGCGGCGAGGTGAAGGCGGTGTCCGGCAGCCATGCCGAAGTGGTCAATCCCGATACGGTTGCCGAACAGGCACGGCCGGGTTCGGTCTTCGTCACCCGCACCGGTACCGGCGCGACCCGGGTGGCGCTGTCGGCGCCGCTGCGCGCGGCGCTGCCGGCCGGGGCGCAGACATCCGCCGTGCGGCTGGGTTATGTGGTGAGCGCCACCACCGGGGCGGAGGCCAGCCCGGTGCGGCTGGCCGCGCTCATCGCCGACAACACCGGGCTGGTGCTGGACGCTGCGCATTCCGCCTGGCGCGGCGGCTTCTCGGTGGCGCTGTCCAATCTCGACGATCCCGCCGATCGGCGCCCGCTGAACACGCCGGTCACCGTGGCGATCACCGCGGCCGGTGCCTCCGACGTGACGCCCGCGCCGCTCAGCATCGCCGACGTCGGGCGCTGGCATGCGGTGCGCGTGACCGTGCCGGATTTCCCCGGCGACCGCTATCACGTGTCGGTCAGCGCCGACCCGCAGGATCGCGGCAACGCGATCGACCTGCCGGTGGTGAAACCCACCATCGAGGTGATCGCCGCCAACCCGCAGATCGCCGGCTGGGGCATCGGCCAGACCGCGATCACGCTGCGCGCCCGCGGCCTGGTCACGCCCGACGGCTATCCGGTGACGCTGCGCAACGAGCACGGCTCGCTCGACCCCACCTACGTGAAGCTCGACGCGCAGGGCGTGGCCACCGCGCGGCTGCGCTCTGATTCGGCCAGCTCCACCAGCGTGAGTGTCGCCGACGCCGGCGTGGTTTCCCAACCGGCCACCGTGGTGTTCACCGCGCCGTGGCTGTTCCTGGCCGCGGCTGTTGCCGGCGGTCTCCTCGGTGCGTTCATCCGCGGCAAGGGGCGCCGCCGAGCCTGGTACGCGTTGGCGATCGGCGTGGCGTCGGCGATCCTGATGACGCTGGCCTACGCAGTCGGCATCGACTGGGTCAGCCGCGCGCTGCCGTCGGCGCACCTGGCCACCTCCGGCGAGGCGGTGATCTTCGTGCTGGGCGCGATCGCCGCGCTGCTCGGCGTGGGCGTGCTGCTGCCGGCGGGTGGGGGAGGGAAGGACGCTTGATCGGGGGACGCAGACGGCGGCGATAATGACGGGATTCTCCTGTGCGAGGCGCCGCGATGTCCGTTCAATCCGACGAGGCCGCTGCGAGCCCGCTGCCGCGCATCACCGGGCGCAGCAGTTCCCACTACACCCGTCTGGCACGCATGTTCGCGCACGAGCTGGACGTGGCCTGCGAGTTTGCGCCGGTGTACGACCTGGCCTCGCTGGACGAGCGCAGCTACACGGGCAACCCCGCCCTCAAGTTGCCGGTGCTCAGTCATGGCGGGACAGTGGTTTTCGGGACCGAGAACATCTGCCGCACGCTGGCGGAGCTCGCCCCGCGCTCCGCCGTGATTCTCTGGCCCGAGAATCTGCGTGACGTGCCGGCGCGCAACGCGCAGGAGCTGGTCTGGCACGCGATGCAGGCCCAGGTGCAGCTCGGGTTCGGCACGCAGATCGCGGGGCTTTCGCCGGACAGCATCTACTTCGTCAAGGCGGCCACGGGCCTGCGCAACGCACTGGCGTGGCTTGACGAGCGGGCGCCCTCGATCATCGCCACCCTGCCGCCGCACGATCTGGGCATGCTGGAAGTGTCGCTGTTCTGCCTGCTCGAACACTTGGCCTTCCGCACCACCGTGCCACTCGCGCCGTATGTGCGGCTCGGCGATTTCGCCCGCGCCTTCGGGCAGCGGGCTTCGGCGCGAAGCACGGCTTATCGGTTTGACACTCCCGCTCGGGATTGAAGCGGTCGGCCCCGGCGAAGCGCTGCACCGAGCCTGGCGACGTCAGCTCGCCTCCGCGCGCACCAGCCACACCTCGCCGCGGCGTGCGCGTGGCAGGCCGTTGAACAAGGCGAACCAGGGTGCGAGCAGGCGCACGGTCCAGCCCAGCCGGCGGATGCGGCGGAACGGGCTGGAGACGGCGCGTTCGGCGCGGATGGTGAAGCCGGCTTCCTGCAGCGCCTTTTCCAGCACCCACGGGCTGAGCGGGGTGATGTGGCCCTGTTCGCGGTAGTCGATGTCGCGAAACCACTGGAACTGGCCCGTGCGCAGGAACAGCGCCTGCGAGACCGGGTTGGCGATGTTCGGCGTGGACAGCACCAGTTGCCCGCCGACCGGCAGCAGGGCGCGGATCTGCCGCAGCACCTCGCGGAGGTTTTCCAGGTGCTCGACGATTTCCAGCGCCATCACCGCGTCGAAGCCCTGCGGCCATTGCGCGGCGAACGCGCCGTTGAGGTCGGCCGCGACGAAGGGCACGTCGGTCGGCTTGAAGCTTTCGGGAAACAGGTCGCTGGCGGTTACCTGGAAACCCAGGTCGGTCAGCCGCAACGACATCGCGCCGCTGCCGGCCCCGAACTCCAGCACGCGCGCGCCCGCGCTGGCCGCGCCGACCAGCAGTTCGGTGGCCGCCTCATGCAATCCGGGGGCGGCGTAGATCGGCAGGCCCTTGTACTCGCGCATCGGCTGGCCCGCGAAGCCGGTGCGGAAGTTCTCGGCGCGCGCGCTGGCCTGGTTGGCCACGGAGGGAGTGGGCATGGGCGTCGTGGTGGGCGGCTGGAGGGTTGAGGGGCGGCGGTCACACGCGCCCGGTCACCGGGATCAGGGCGCCGGTGATGGCGGCGGACTGTTTCGACAGCAGGAACACGATCACGTCGGCCAGTTGCTCCGGTTTGACCCAGCGCGTGAAGTCGGCCTTCGGCATGTCGGCGCGGTTGGGCGGCGTGTCGAGGATGCTGGGCAGCAGCGCGTTGACGGTGATGTCGCGCTCCTTGAGCTCCTCGGCGAGCGATTCGGTGAAGCGCATCACGCCGGACTTGGAGGCGGTATAGGCCGCCACGCCGGCGCCGGCCTTGAGCGCGGACGCGGCGCCGATGTTGATGATGCGTCCGCCGGCATGCAGGTGTTTCAGCGCGGCCTGGCTCGCCGCGACGGCGGTGCGCAGGTTGACCCGGTAGAGCAGGTCCCAGGTGTCCGGGTTGCCGTCGGCCACGCTCTCGTAGCGAAACATGCCGGCGATGTTGACCAGCGCGTCGAGCCCGCCCATGGCCTCGGCGGCAGTGTCCAGCGCGTTCGCCGCGGCGGCGGGATCGGCCAGGTCGACGCCGCCAATGCAGCTGGCCGCGCCGATGCCTGGGCTCGGTGCGGGGGCACGATCGATGGCGGCGACGCGGGCGCCGGCGGCGAGCGCCGCCTGCACCGTGGCGAGGCCCAGGGTGCCGAAACCGCCGGTGACGGCGACGCGCAGGTGGTCCAGTTGCATGGTGTTCTCCCGAGGCTGTCCGCCGGACAGGATAGCCTGCCGCGCAGGCCGTACAAAGAAAACGCCAGCCGATCAGCCGAACGGCAGTTCGATCGACGGGCTCTGCGGGGTGAACCAGCGTGCGCCGTCGTCGGTGATGTGCATGTCGTCCTCCAGCCGCACGCCGAACTCGCCGGGGAGGTAGATGCCCGGCTCGTCGCTGAAGGTCATGCCCGTTTCGAGCGCGCGCTTGTTGCCCTGCACGAGGTAGTACCACTCGTGCATGTCCATGCCGATGCCATGGCCGAGGCGGTGGCTGAAGTACTTGTAGCCGGGGCCGTAGCCGGCGTCGACGATGACCTTGCGCGCGGCGGCGTCCACCGATTCCATGGTGGCGCCGGGGTGCGCGGCCTTCAACGCCGCCTGCTGCGCGCGGTGCACGATGTCGAACACGCGCTTCATCTTGTCGCTGGCCTTGCCCAGCACGAAGGTACGGGTGAGATCGCTCTGGTAGCCGCCGACCTTGCAGCCGTCGTCGAGCATGATCACGGTGCCCTCGCTGATGTGCTGCGGCAGCGGCGAGCCGTGCGGCGAGGCGGTGAACGCGCCGACGTTGACGCTGGCGTCGCCGCGCAGGCCCTGGCGTGCGTAGGCCGCATCCACCAGGGCGGAAATCTGCTGCTGGGTCATGCCCGGCTGCAACGCCTTCCACACCGCGTGGTACACCGCCAGGGTGGCGTCGTTGGCCAGTTGCATCAACGCCAGCTCGGCCGGGCTCTTGATCGCGCGGCAACCGGCGGTGACCGGCGTGGCGCTGACCAGCTTCACGTGCGGCGCCGCGGCGGCGATGCCGAACTGCGTGGCCGAGCGCAGTTGCTCCTCGATGCCCAGCGTGCCGGTGGCCATGCGCCATTCGGCGAGCACGCCGGCGATCAGCGCGTACGGGCTCTCGAACTCCTGCCAGGTGCGCACGTCCTTCCTGCCGAAGGCGATCTGCTCCAGCGTGCGTTCGCGCTCGAACGCCGGCGTGATGTAGACCGGGTCCCCCGATTTCGGCAGCAGCATGCCGGTGGTGCGTTCGCTGACCCACCAGTGCATGCCGGTGAAGTATTCGAGCGAACTGCCGCCGCCCATGAACACCGCGTCCATCCCGTGCTCGGCCATCAGCCGCTGTGCCTTGCGCAGGCGTCCCTCGCGCTCGGCATCGGTGATCGGCACGGCGCGCGGCGCCACCGGTTCCAGCGCCAGGATCGAGGGCGGCAGTGCACTGCCCGTGTCGCTCGCACTGGCGGTACCGGCGCCCAGCAGCGGCAGCGCAGCGGCGCCCAGCGCGGAGTGTTTCAGGAAGCGGCGTCGCGATGGCTGGAGGGTTTCATCGTGGCTCATGGGTGTTCGCCTGGCATGGAGAATGAAAGGTTCGCACACCCGGCGCGGTCACGCGCGCGCAGGCGGTCGCACGTCGGGCAGGAACACCGCCAGCAATCCCAGCAGCGGCAGGAACGCGCAGACCTGGTACACGAACACGATGCCGTAGTGGTCCGCCACCACGCCGAGCACGGCCGCGCCGATGCCGCCGAGGCCGAACGAAAGCCCGTAGAACATGCCTGACACCATGCCGACGCGGTGGGGCATCATGTCCTGCGCGTAGACGATGATCGCCGGGAAGGCCGATGCCAGCACCACGCCGATCACCAAGCTCAGGCCCACCGTCCATGCCAGCCCCACGTGCGGCAGCAGCAGGGTGAACGGCGCGATGCCGAGTATCGACACCCAGATCACCTGCTTGCGCCCGATGCGGTCGCCGAGCGGGCCACCGAACAGGGTGCCGGCGGCCACGGCCATCAGGAACACCGCCAGCAGGTGCGTGGCGGTGGTCATCGACAGGCCGAAGTGGTGGATCAGGTAGAACTCGTAGTAGCTGCTGATGCTGGCCAGGTAGAAGAACTTGGAGAACATCAGCACCATCAGCACGCCCAGCGTGCGGCGCACCACCGGCGCGGGGAACGGCGGCTGGTCCGAGGCCAGGCGCTTGCGCACGCGCTCCTCGATGTGTCGGCTGTACCAGCGGCTGACCTGCAGCAGCACCACGATGCCCAGCAGCGCCGCCAGCCCGAACCAGCCCACGTGCGCGCGGCCCAGCGTGAGCACCACGCCCGCCGCCATCAGCGGCCCCAGCGCCTGGCCCAGGTTGCCGCCGATCTGGAACACCGACTGCGCCAGGCCATAGCGCCCGCCCGAGGCCATCCGCGCCACCCGCGAGGATTCCGGATGGAACGCCGACGAGCCGCAGCCGATCAGCGCCACCGCCAGCAACAGCACCGGGTAGCTCGGCGCCACCGACATCAGCAACAGGCCGGCCAGGGTGAAGCACATGCCGACCGGCAGGGTGTACGGCAGCGGATGCCGGTCGGTGACCATGCCCACCACCGGCTGCAGCAGCGAGGCGGTCAGCTGGAAGGTCAGCGTGATCGCGCCGATCTGGAAAAAGCTCAGCGCAAACTCGCCCTTGAGCAGCGGGTAGATCGCCAGGATCACCGACTGCATCATGTCGTTGAGCACGTGCACGAAACTCACCGCGCCCAGCACGCCGTAGCGCGTGGTCGACAGCGGCGTGGTGGTCGCCGCCGCGATCACCGGCGGCGCGCCGCCCGCTTCGCTGGCGGTGGCGAGGGAGGAAGTGTTCGACACGGTGTCTTTCATGCGGGGAAGCATCACGGGTGGAGGGGTGCCTGCCGTGCCCACGCCGCACGCCGGATCGGGCCGCCGGCCGCACCGGGCAGCGCAGTCACGCGGTCGGCCATCAGCGCCGATCAGGATACGCCGCGGGTCGCCGTCGTCCAAGCAAATGCCTGCGTCGCGCGAACCCGCCACCCGGCAACCCGTGCCGCGTCACCCGGGAGCCGGGTCGTGGAAAGCGTGTCGCACGCTACCCGCGGGAGCCCTGGCGCAGGTTCCTGCGGACAGGGGCCCACTGCCATGCGCCGGGACAGTGGTGCTAGTTTGATGCCCTTTCCCGTCGCCCTCCGGAGTCGCCCATGCCCGCTCGTCCTTCCGCCCGCTCGTCGGCCATGCGCCGGCTGGCTTGCACTTGCATGCTGGCGACTTCGCTGGCGCTGTTTGCCGGCACCGCACTGGCGCAGCAACAGCGCAGCCTGCAGGTGCCGGACCCGCAGGACGCGCCGTACGCCGGCACGATCGCGCTGCATGTCGATGCCAGCGACACGGCGCAGGGCATCTTCCGCGTGCAGGAGACGATTCCGGTCACGGCCGGCGCGCTGACCTTGCTGTATCCGCAATGGATTCCCGGCGACCACTCGCCCACTGGCCCGATCGACATGCTGGCCGGACTGAAGCTCCGCGCCGACGGCAAGCCGGTGGCGTGGAAGCGCGACAAGTACAACGTCTACGCGTTCCACCTCGACGTGCCCGCGGGCGCGTCCAGTCTGGACGTGCAGTTCCAGTACCTGTCGCCGCGCCGCGGCGGCTTCGAGATCACCGACCGCATGATGGACATGGCGTGGAGCAAGGTCGCGCTGTATCCGGCCGGGCACTACACGCGCGGCATCACGGTCGCGCCCAGCCTCACGCTGGCGCCGGGCTGGCAGTTCGGCACTGCGCTGGAAACCTCGGCGCGCAAGGGCGACACCGTCACGTTCAAGCCGGTGACCTTCAACACGCTGGTGGATTCGCCGGTCTACGCGGGGCGTTATTTCAAGCGCGTGGACCTTGCTCCGGACAGCAAGGTGCCGGTGCACCTGGACATCGTCGCGGATGCGCCGAAGTACCTGGAGATCACCCCGCAGCAGCTGAAGGCGCACCGTGCGCTGGTGACCCAGGCGGTGAAGCTGTTCGGCTCGCAGCACTACGACCACTACGACTTCCTGTTCTCGCTGTCGGACGTGCTGGCCGGCAACGGTACCGAGCACCACCAGTCCAGCGAGAACGGCCTGGACGCGGACTACTTCACCGCCTGGTCCGACACCGCGCCCAACCGCGACCTGCTGGCGCACGAGTACACCCATTCGTGGAACGGCAAGTTCCGCCGTCCGGCGGATCTGTGGACGCCGAACTTCAACGTGCCGATGGGCGATTCGCTGCTGTGGGTGTACGAGGGCCAGACCCAGTACTGGGGCTTCGTGCTGACCGCGCGCTCCGGCCTGTGGACGGCGCAGCAGTTCCGCGATGCGCTGGCGATGGTCGCGGCCAATTACGACCGCAACCGGGTCGGCTTCGGCTGGCGCACGCTGGAGGACACTACCAACGATCCCACCGCTGCGCTGCGCGCGGCGCTGCCGTACCGCAGCTGGCAAATGAGCGAGGAGTACTACAGCGGCGGCCAGATGATGTGGCTGGCGGTGGATGCAAAAATTCGCAGCCTCACGCACGGGCGCAAATCGCTGGATGATTTCGCCCGTGCCTTCTTCGGCGTCGACGACGGCAGCTTCGTCACCAGGACCTATACCTTCGACGATGTGGTGGCGGCACTGAACGGCGTGGCGAAGAACGACTGGGCGAGCTTCCTGCACGCGCGCGTGGACACGCTGGATCCCCCGCTGGCCAGCGGCCTGGCCGCTACCGGCTGGAAGCTGGTCTACACCGACCAGCCCAGCACTTATGAAAAGCAGTACGAGAGCCGCCCGGAATCGCCGCGGCACATCTTCAACTTCGCCTGGTCGATCGGGTTGACGTTGACCAAGGGCGGGGAGATCAACGACGTGCGCTGGGACGGCCCGGCGTTCAAGGCCGGCGTGAGCACCGGCGCCACCGTGGTCGCGGTGAACGGGCAGGCGTACGGCACCGACGTGCTCAAGGACGCGATCACCGCGGCCAAGGGCAACCAGGCGCCGATCAAGCTGCTGCTGAAATACCAGGGCAGCCTCCGCACCGTGGCGGTGGACTACCACGGCGGGCTGCAATATCCGCACCTGCAGCGCATCGAGGGCACGCCGGATTACCTCGGCGACATCATCGCGGCACGGCAGTAGATCGGGCGAACCACCCGGCACGGAGGAAGGCCATGAAACCACGTCACTGGATTGCCATGCTTGCCTGCGCCCTGGCGATGGGTGCGAGCAGTGCCGCGCCGGCACGCGACGCTGCGCTGCGCGTGATGACCTTCAACGTGCGCGTGCCGGTGGACCAGGGTGCCAACGCGTGGGAGAACCGGCGCGAGCTGATGGTGCAGGTGATCCGCGCGCAGCACCCGGACGTGCTCGGCACGCAGGAGCTGACCGAGGAGCAGGGCGAATACCTCGCCGCGCATCTGCCCGGCTACGCCTGGTTCGGCCAGGGTCGCGAGGGTGGCAGCAAGGGCGAGCACATGGGCGTGTTCTACCGCACCGATCGGCTGGAGGTGCTGCGCTCCGGCGATTTCTGGCTGTCCGACACGCCGGACGTACCCGGCAGCATCACCTGGGGCCAGCCGTATCCGCGCATGGTCACCTGGGCGCGGTTCCGCTTGCGCGATGGCGGCGGCACGTTCGACTACCTCAACACGCACTTCCCCTACCGCGACCAGGACGTGCGCCCGCGCATGCTCAGCGCCGCCAAAATCCTGCGCTGGATCGACCAGCTGCCGGCCGATGCGCGGGTCATCCTCACCGGCGATTTCAACTGTGCGCCGGACACGCCGGTGCACGCGAAGCTGACCGCCGGCTTGCATGACGCCTGGATCGAAGCCGCCACGCGCTCGGGCCCGGCAAGGACGTTCCACAACTTCACCGGCACGCCCGACCGGCGCATCGACTGGATTCTCAGCCGCGGCTTCAAGGCGCGCACGGTGAGCACGGTGACCACGCATGAAGGTGCGCGCTATCCCTCCGATCACTTCCCGGTGGTGGCCGAGCTGGTGGCGACGCCGGCCGCAGTCCAATGAGCGACGCCCGGCCTGCACGAGCCTGCTGGCGGGTGATGCTGTTGGGGCCGGGGTCAGGGATTCGGGATTCGGGATTCGGGATTCGCAAGGTGAAGAGCATCGCCCGCGAGCGGGCTCCCGCGGGGCCCCGGCGGGTTTGAGTCGTCCTGCATTCGACCTGGCGGTGCATTCTTCACGACCGCCATGCCAGCGACGCGTGTCATGTCGCTGACCTGCGGCATGACGACCCGTGAGGCTGACGACTAGAATTGAGCGGCTGTCGCGCCGGTGAATGCAGCCTTTGCCCATTCTCCGGCTGACGCAATCGCGTTCGCCCCACCATCGGAACCACCATGCGTTCGACCCTCGGCTTGCGTCTGCTTTCCCTCGTGCTGTGCCTGGCTGTGCCGCTGCCGCTGTTGGCCAAAGATGCGCCCAGCGTGGGCCAGCAACGCGAGGACGTGCTGTTCTGGACGCAGGCGCAGCGCACGGCGCAGTTTCCGCGCATGTACGAACTGTTTCCCGCCGACCGCGTGGCGCACGGCAGCCACGTGCACGCCTTGCCCGAGGGTGAGCCGCTGGTTCCGCGCTGGGACGCCGCCGGCGTCACGCTGGCCGGCTACATGAGCGAACACCACCTGGCCGGCGTGATGGTGCTGCAGCACGGCCGCATCCGCCTGCAGCGCTACGCGAGCGGCTTCGGGCCAGCGCAGCGCTGGACGTCGTTCTCGGTGGCCAAGTCGGTCACCTCGACCCTGCTCGGCATCGCGCTGCGTCGAGGCGACATCCACGGCATGGACGACACGCTGGAGACCTACATCCCGCAATTGCGCGGCACCGCCTACGCCAAGGTGACCGTGGAGCAATTGCTGACGATGACCTCCGGTGTGCGCTGGAACGAGGATTACGACGACCCGCGTTCCGACGTGGCGCAGATGTACCGCAGCGCCTGCGAGAACGGCCAGCCGCACGTGATCTCGTACCTTGCCAAATTGCCGCGCGCGTATCCCGCCGGCACGCACTGGAACTACAACACCGCCGAAACCGACCTGCTCGGCATCCTGGTCCAGCGCGCCACCGGCCAGTCGCTGGCGGGCTATCTGTCGCAGACGATCTGGAAGCCGTACGGCATGGCCTCGGACGCGTACTGGCTGAAGGACGAATGCGACGGCAGCGACACCGGCGGCAGCGGGCTCTCCGCCACCCTGGCCGACTACGCGCGCATCGGCCAGTTCATGCTCGACGGCGGCCGCATCGACGGCCGGCCGGTGATCGCCGACGCGTGGCTGCACGGTGCCATGCGCAAGCAGCAGGAGGTGGCCAGCCCCGGCCACGGCTACGGCTACCTGTGGTGGACCGATGCCGACGGCAGCTACGCCGCGATCGGCATCTTCGGCCAGATGGTCTACGTCGATCCGGCGCGGCAACTCGTGATCGTGCAGGTGGGTGCGTGGCCGCAGGCGACCTCGAAGGCGCTGGTGGCCTCGCGCCGTGCCTTCATCAAGGCCGTGCAGCGCGGCGCGGATGCACCCGTTGGCGAGCGCCGGTCTCCCAGCCATTCCCGCTGAGCGTCCCGTTCGCCCCGGCCCACCACCGGGCGCTGCATGGTTCCCGCGAGCGCCGCCTGCATGTCCCCATTGATCCCGCTGAGCGTAGCCCGTGCAGCGGGCGGAGTCGAAGCGCCGCCGTACCCGCTCACCGCCGTATGGCAAGCACCCCGTCCAGCGCCAGCTCCGCCCGGAACCCCGCCTGCTCCAGCCGGCGTGCCACCTCGCGCGGCACGTCGCGTCCGCTGGTCAGCTTGTTCGGGCTGCCGGTGTAGTGGAACAGCCGCCCGCCGCGACGCAACACCCGCGCCAGCTCCCCGTAGAACGCCTGCGAGTACAGCTCGCCGGCGATGCCGAAGCGCGGCGGATCGTGCAGCAGCGCATCGAACGAGGCATCGGCGAGTTGCCCGATGGCCTGCGCCACGTCGGCGTGCTCCATCTGCAGACGACCGTCGCTGGCGGCCGGGTCGGGCGACCACGGGTTGAGCGTGCGCAGCCACAGCACGTCGGCGTTCTTCTCGAACGACTGGACGCGCGCCACGCCGGACTCCAGGCAGCACGCCGCGAAATAGCCAAGGCCGCCGCAGGTATCGAGCACCGCCTTGCCGCGCGGTTCGACCAGCGCCACCTTGCGCTGCGCATCGGCGAGCGGCGAGGCCTTGGCCGTGGGCAGCATCTTGATGCCGTCGATTTCGAACGTGGGCACGCCCCACTCGGTGGGCACCAGCTTGATCAGCGAACCGGCGAAGCGCGCCACCGGCGCGAAGTCATCGCCATCGAAAAAGTAGACCGTGCGCTCCTTCAGCTTGCCGGGGTAGGGATGGAGCGCGTCGCGCCAGCGCCAGCCGTCGGCCAGCAACGCTACCGTGTCGTGGCTGAGGCCCAGGTCGAGCGAACCGGTCCAGGTGGCGGCGCCGGCATCGCGCGCGGCGAGCAGGTCGTCGGCGATCGGGCGGGTCAGCAGCGGACCGTGATAACGGGACAAGTGGCGATTCCTGTGCCGGCAAATCGGGCCGGCTGGCCGGGCGGGCAGGTCATCCCGTCACGGTGATGGTACAGGCCCGCGCCGGTTGCCTTGCGGCAGGCAGACGGCCCGGCGGAGGCCGGAAAGGTTTGACCCTTGCCGGCCGCGGCGTATAGTAGCTATACACATGACTACTAATAAGCCAGGCAGCGACATCCTGCACGCGCTGCACCAGCTCGGCTTCACCGAGTACGAGGCGCGCGCCTATGCGGCGCTGGTCGCCGGCGGCGAGCTCAACGGCTACGCGCTGGCCAAGGCCAGCGGCATTCCTCGCGCCAACGTCTACGCGGTGGCGGGCAAGCTGGTGGCGCGCGGCGCGGCCGTGCGGGTCGAACGCACGGCTGGCGCGGCCTATGTCGCCACGGCGCCGAAACAGCTCCTGCGCGACATCGATGCCGATCGGCGCAGGGCGTTGGGCGATGCCCGCGAGGCGCTGTCGCGGCTTTCCCGCGAGCGTCATCCGCCGATGGTATTGAACCTGCGCGACGACGAAGTACTGGAGCGCGCCGGACAGCTGATCGAAGCCAGCGCGACCAGCCTGCGCATCGCGCTGCAGCCCACCGAGGCCGCGCACCTGGCCGCGCCGTTGCGTGCCGCACGAGAGCGCGGCGTGGCCATCACCACCTTGTGCCTGGAAGGTTGCGAGGTGGAATGCGGCGGCTGCGTAGGTGACCTCCATCGCTGCGCCATGGTTTCCGGCGGCGCGCGCTGGCTGCTGGTGGTCAGCGACGATCACGCGGCACTGCTGGGTTATTTCACCGGCAGCGGCATCACGGCGATATTCACCGAGCAACCGCTGGTGGTTTCGCTGACGGCGGCCTACATCCAGCAAAGCGCCACGCTGGCGATCCTGGGCAGCGAGCTCGCCGGACGTTTCGAAGGCCTGCTGTCGACCGAGAGTCGCCTCCTGCTCGACGGCCTGTACCCGGCCGGAGATTTTCTCGCGCACATGCGCGAACTGAGTGACGCCACGCCACGAACGGCGTGACGCGTTTCCATGCAAGAGGAGTGATGACCATGAACATGCGCAAAAACGTATTGGCAGCAGCGTTGGCCCTGGGCGGCATCGCCTTTGCCAGCGTGGCGATTTCCGCCGAAGCCCCGGCCGCGGCACCGCAGGCGCAGATGAACGCGTCGGCGATGAACTGGTTCGGCGGCGAGACTTACCTCGGCGCTCCGGCACTTGATGTAACCGCCGCGCTGGTCAAGGCCGGTGGCGGCGCCGACAACTTCAGCTTCTCCACGGCACTGGTCTCGATGCTGGGCGAAAAGACCGTCAACGCGGAGGTGGCCAAGCTCACCAAGCAGTACGGCCATGAGAGCGTGACCAACTTCATCAACGGCATGACCTTCGCCGTCAACGACGGCCTCAAGCGCGCCACCGAAGCCGGCGTGACGTTGCCTGCGGCGCCGGCCGACCTCAAGGGCGCCAAGCTCGCCGGCACCCTGGTCAGCGCCGGCACGGCTGCCGACGGCAGCTGGTGGTCCGGCCTGCTGTTCGACAAGGCGCTCTCGCACGACATCCACGTCAAGGTGATGCAGGACATCGACGCCAAGTACGGCCATGGAGCCGACGAGAACACCCACAAGATCCTCAACCAGGCGATGTACGACGTCGCCCAGGCGCTGAAGGCGAAGAACGTGAAGCTGGCCTCATTGCACTGAAGGCTTTCCACGGAATCGATGCAGAAACGGAGGCACAGGCCTCCGTTTCCTTTTTCAACCCGGCGCGTCGCCGGTGGCTTCAGCGCTCACCGGAACCGGCAGCCGCAGCCGGGTCGCTGCCGCGAAACGGAATCGGCGCAGCGGCATCCACCGGCAGCGTCGGGTGCGTGCGGCCCAGCGTGATGTTCTTGCTGGCGCGGCCCCATCAGCTCGCCTGGCTCATGCAGGCCGGGGCCGCGTGGCGCGTCGTTCTTCATGAGGCTCCGCGGCGGGAAAACCGCAGCATCGCGCCGCGGCCTTCAAGGGTGCACGGTGCCTCGGCATGGGGTCACTCCGCGGCCGACATCACCGCCTTGAGCTTGTCCTGGTCCATGTACTGTTCGAGGTCGGCCATGCCCTTGGCAACCTCGGGGTTCGAGAACAACTCCCTGCCGGCCACCTGTCCGAGCATGTTGAAGGCCGCGCCCACGGCGCCGCTCCCCTCGTACTTGACGGCGGCCTGCATCTCCTTCTTGCAAGTCACCGTCAGCAGCGTCTCGAACAGCTGCGCCATGTCGATGTTGAACTGCTTGCGTTGCGCTGCGGGTATGGACACGTAGCGCGAGACCGCCGGGTTGAGTGACATGGCGGAGAACATCCAGTTGACCAGCACGGCCTTCTGCTCGGACGTCGTGCGCGATACCAGGCACTTCGAAAGGTCGTCGGTGTATACGCCGGCCGAGGCCGGTCGGGGCGCAACGGCCATGAGCGTGAACAGCACTGGCGCCAGCAGGGTGGCAGTACGTCGATTCCTCATCCTTGTGCTCTCGCTTGAAGTCGGTAATGGATCGGTGGCGCGAGGTCTCGCGCGCAACCGCCGGGAAGGAGAGCACCCCTGTCTGCGACACCGCCGGCCATGCGGCCGCGGCGCGCTGGAGAGCAACAGGGAAGTCCCCGCGAGCACTATAGCCGCTATAGCCGCAGACATGGGCCAGGCGAAGCGCGTGTACTTGATCCGATGGTCCGCACCATTCATGGGGCGAGGTATCGGCGGAAAACAAACGTGATCCGTCAGTGCTTGCCCAAGGGTTGCAACCTGGCCACCTTCGACGACGCCTTCATTGACAGGTGGTTCGTGGGCTTGGCTTGGGCATGCTGTGGACTCCTGAGAAGTCAGTTCAGGTGTCCACTAAACCGTAGGAACCGTCGGTTTCGGGCTCAATGAATGGTTAGGCCGCAGCCTGACCAAGCAACCACTTTGCGGTGCTCTGCCATGCCGGACTCTCAATTGCCGCCAGCTCAATCATATGGACTGCGATCATTGCGCCGCCCGCCCAGAGATAGACCGGATGCACACGTTTGATCGTCAGCAAGTCACGTGCAATTGCAACCAGCAGCACGGAATCCGCGATGATAGAAAAGACCAAAAACGGATTCTCCACCGAGGGGAAGATATGGCGGAACCTTACCCAGGCCGGTCCGAGCAGTGAAATGGTGGCTAGCAGCACAAGTCGTTTGTGGCTCTCGCCATCCCGGCGCAGTGCGATGGCGGCGGCGACGAGCGAGCCAAACAACAGCATCTCGATCAGGATGTTCACGAACTGGCCCAAGACAAAGCTGCCGCCGTCCCCCGCGAGGTCCCTCCGCGTGGCGTACAAGCCCACTTGAACACCGGACACGACGATGGCCGCGCAGAGACAGGCCCCAAACACGCCAAGGCGCCGGTGCAGCAAAATGCTCTTGCTCTGGATCAGCGACGACTGGGCAATGAAAAATAGCAGCCATCCGAACAGCAGCGCCCCGTGGGTATGGATGAGCGGTGGCGCTACGAACGTGCCGCGTGCCAGAGGAAAGAAGAACGTCGTCGAGAAGCCGATGACCCCGATCGCCAAAAATGCGAACGACATATACAAGAAGAACCTGCTGCGCTTCGCTGCTCTTGTTGCCACGGTGGATCACCCCGGAACGTTCTACTGCGGTCTAACGCTGGAGTTGAGCGGCGCGCGGTTTTTCGCGCGTCCGCTTGGACGAGTGGTCAGGTTGCAGCGGCATGGCGTATGGGAAACACTGCAATACCCCAAAACGTGAGACCGGCGCCCCCGTTGAATGATAGCCAAGCGCCTCGTAGAAGGGCCGAGCCATGGCGGTGCTGTGCAGGTGTAACGCGCTTAGTCCCCATCGCCTTGCAGCAGCCTCGAGCTCGGCATGGACCATTGTACCTATGCCTTGACGCTGAGCATTTGGCGCTAGGTAAAACAGTCGGATCTCGCCACTGCGATGCAGGAGACCAACACCTGAGAGGTGATTACCTGACTCTGCGACAACACAAAAGTTGTCTGGGTTGGCGAGCCAGAGCAGGAAATTTTCTGGCGTTTTGTTGGCAAGCCACGTGGCGATGGTGGCCGGGTCTCCTTGGTGGTCGGCGACACAGAGCTGCTGGATCGAACGGCGGACTACATCAACAGCCACCGCTGCATCTGCTTGCGCTGCCGGGCGTACCTTGATTTTCATCTGCAACCTAACGCTGGAGTTAAGCGGCGGCGTAGCCGTCCGCCTCGAACGAGTAAAAAGAGACTTCCTCCCCTTTCGGCCTCGAGGGCCATGATGGTGTTGCGACACAACCGTCAGCAGAAGAGGAAGTCTCCATGAGCACTATAACCATCGGCGTGGATTTGGCGAAAGTCCTGTTTTCAGCGTGTGAGATGGATGGCGCTGGCCATGTGCTGCGGCGGCAGGACCTACGGCGCGAGCCGTTTGGCCTGTGGCTGGCGCAGTTGCCGGCCGGCACGGTGGTGGCGATGGAGGCGTGCAGCGGGGCGCACCACTGGGCGCGGCGCTGCCTGGAGTACGGTCTGCAGCCGCGGATCATCGCCGCCCAGTTCGTCACGCCGTTCCGCAAGGGTCGCCGAACCAAGAACGACCGGGCCGATGCCGAGGCGATCGCCACAGCCGCCCGCCAGGGCAACATGCGTTTCGTGCCGGTCAAGTCGATCGATCAGCAGGTGCGGTTGTCATGGCATCGAGTCCGCGAGGGCTACAAGGTCGAGTCGCTGGCGATCGGCAACCGTATTCGCGGCCTGCTGGCCGAGTTCGGTGTGGTCGTGGCGCAGAGCGATCTGGCGCTGCGTCGCCAGCTGGCTGACCTCGATGGGCAGCTCGGATTGCCGGCTGAGCTCAAGGAACTGTTGCGTGACCTGGCGGAGCACTGGAAGCAGTTGCGCCTGCACCTCGACGCGTGCGATGCACGCATCGAGATACACGCGCGCGATGACGAGCAGTGTGTGCGGCTGCGCGCGGTCATCGGGGTCGGCGCGATCACCGCCGATGCGGCGGTGGCCACGGTCGGCAACGCGCGCGAGTTCAAACACGGCCGGCAGATGGCGGCATGGCTGGGGCTGGTGCCCACCCAACACTCCAGCGGCGGGCATGCGCGGCTGGGTGAGATCAGCTGTCGTGGGGATGCGTACCTGCGCACGTTGCTGATCCAGGGCGCCCGCAGCAGTCTGCAGCGCGCGAAGGCCGTGGCCACCGAGAAGGCCACGCCCGAACAGTTGTGGATACGTACCCTGGATGGACGCATGCCTTTCGGCAAGGTGATCGTGGCCATCGCGAACAAACATGCCCGGCAGATCTGGGCGATGCTGGCGCACGACGTCGACTACGACCCCTGTGCCTGCCTGCAGCATCCGATGCACCAGCAAACTCACACGGTGCAGGCGGCGTAAAACCGAGTTTCGATTCAACGTCAGCGCGACACGGTAGACAACAGGTCAGACCACCCCGGAGAGAACCTGACTAACTAGATGGACGTCCAAACGGTGTGCCGACTGATCCCTGGGCACCGGACAGTCCGATGAACGAACGAGGTCTTCGGGTGCGGTTTATACAAAGGTCCGAGTCGGCGGCATCGACTCAACAAGACCGATTACGGAAATGCAGCCTGACATTCGTTGTACCCATGAAGCACTGACACGCAGTACGCAGCAAACAGGACAACACGATGACCGGCAGCAGCCCGAAAGCCCAGGGCGAAAGCATCATGCGCCCGGGGTTGACCGGAAGTCTCTTACGGGAGTTGTTAGGCCTGCTGCGGGTAGGGAGAGTCATTTGATGACCTGTGCCACACGGCATTTTCAGCTCTTTGCAGCTCGGAACGATACCTGTCTTGAAGGCTAGAGATGATGTCAGAACTCAGTGGCTGTGACGACTTTGCTATGGACGCACCGCAAGTCATGTAGAGATACAACGCAGCAAGCTCTTCTAGCCTTGGCGATGAAGACTCAACTGAAAAGAGCAAGGGCTGCTCCTGGATAGCAAATAATTCGACGGAGGGATCGTCGCTTTCCCGATCAGCGATATAGAGATGCGTCCAAGTCCTGCTGTTTACAGGGTAAGAGTTGCCCTCAGTGTCGACATTGCGATCTGCGCCATATAGCAGGTCTATGAAGACGCGGAAGTCTGGCCTGTCCTTGCTGACTGCGATGGTGTGCATTGTTGGCCTAACGCTGGAATTAAGCGGCGGCGGAGCCGTCCGCTTGGATGACTGGTTAGCACGCCGGCGCGCTACTTGCGATTGGATGCCTTTGCTCCGATAGCAGGCGCGACAACCAAGACGGCAACAACAAACAAAGCAAGTGCACCACAAATGATTGCTGGGAGCTCCCACGCCGGTGACCCTGCAAAGTAGCGTACAGCTGCTCGGGCCACGAAACCGCCAACCGCGAAACCAACCAGGCCACATGCTGCGCCTGTAGCAATTTTGCGAAACGTGATGCGAGTGTTGGACATGGGGTTCTACCCCGATTCCGCGGACACTTTCACTAAGCCCCATACTGGGCCAGAGGAGTGTTCATGTCCAAGCGCAAGCGTTACAGCCCTGAGTACAAACAAGAGATCGTCGAACTGGTTCGGCGGTCGAAGTCGAGCTGCCGCCAGGTCGCCCTGGAGGTCGGCGTCAATCCGAACATGCTGACCCGCTGGGTTCGGGAGGCCGAGGCGGGAGGCGGCAAAGCTTTCCCCGGGGGTGGTACCCCGCGTGACGAGGAGCTCGCTCGCCTTAAGCGCGAACTGGCACGGGTCACGAAGGAACGGGATTTTTTAAAAGACGCGGCAGCGTACTTCGCGAAGCAATCACCGAACGGTACGCGGTGATTGAGCGCTGCCGCAGCGACTATCCCGTCGGGATGATGTGCCGCTGCCTAGAGGTTTCAACGAGTGGTTTCTACGCTTGGGTCGGGCGCAAGCCGGGCCCGCGTGCGCGGGCCAACGCGGGCCTGCTGGAGCGCATCCGGGAGATCCACGAGGACAGCAAGGGCGTGATCGGCGCCCCACGCATGCAAGAGGACCTGGTCGATGAGGGCATGCATGCCAGCGTCAATCGGGTGGCTCGCCTGATGGCCCGCGCTGGCCTGCAGGGCTGGCCACGGCGGACCAAGCGTCGCTTCGGCGGCAAGCCGGGCGCCCGGCCCGTGGGGATCGAGAACCGGCTGGAACGGGACTTCCACGCCAGCGAGCCGGAGACCAAGTGGGTCACGGACATCACCGAGGTCGTGACGCAGGAAGGCAAGCTATATCTGTGCGTCGTGGTCGATCTGTACAGCAAGCTCGTCGTGGGCTGGTCGATGCATCACCGCCAGGATCGCCACATGGTCGTGCGGGCGGTGCAGATGGCGGTGTGGCAGCGGCAGGAAAGCTCGGAGGTCATCCTGCACTCCGATCGCGGTGGCCAGTTCATCAGCGGCACGTATCAGAAGTTCCTGGGCGGGAACGCCTTGGTGAGCAGCATGAGTGCGGTCGGCCACTGCGCCGACAACGCAGCCTGCGAGGGCTTCTTCGGGATGCTCAAAAGAGAGCGGGTGCACCATCGCTGCTACCGGACTCGCGACGAGGCGCGGGCCGATCTGTTCGATTACCTCGAGCGGTTCCACAACCCGCGCATGCGTCGTAGAGTTGCCCGGCGCGACCGGGAGTTTTCAGCCTTAATCAAACCGTCCGTGGAAACGGGGTAGAACCCATGTGCAGAGCTCCATGCTCTTGAGTGCTAACGCTTGAGTTGAGCGGCGGCGGCGCCGTCCGCCTCGAACGATGGGTTAGGTGCCACCGCGGTAACCTCCGCTGATGCACATGCAAAAGTACCCTGAAGACCCGAGCAAGCCTCGAGCTCCACTAGGAGCGGAGACTCACCAGAGATGCTCAGTACGTCAAGGTAGTTCCCATCGAACATTTCGGAAAGTGCAATGTTATGCACGCCAGTGAACTGAAGGCTAATCTTAGCCGCCTTGGCGAGTTCAGCGTCAATGTAGGAAATTCGCAACTTGATGATGCCTGGGTGCTCGAACGAGAACAGTTCGATATGGCCATCTGCAAAGTTTGGCCAGTAACCAAAGATAGACTCGACAAGGTCGGAGTGCGAGATCATTTCTTGTGGCACCTAACGCTGGAGTTAAGCGGCGTGCGGCTTTTCGCACGTCCGCTTGGACGAGTGGTTAGGTGCCCAACGCCGAACGCTTGCGGCGAAGTGCCAGCCCAATACGTGCGAACAACGTTACAGCAAACGCAATTGCGGCGGCTTGAACTAGCGACGGATGACTTGAAGGCGAGTCGGGCCGGAACGCGAGCCAAAGCATGCCGACCGCAAGACCGACCATGACCAAAGCAACCAAAGCCTTGGCGACACGAATGGAAAAAGGGAACGCCAGCAATGGCGCGGCAACCGACAGGAACCCAGCGCCGACAAGGTAGCCAGCGAAGGGACTGGCTTTAACCGCGCCAGATGATGCAATAAAAAGCCACGCCACGCCGACGGCGGCAAGACACAAGCCTGCCAGGAACGAAAGAATTTTTGCGAATGCGCGGAGTTTCACTTGGGAACCTAACGCTAAGTAGACCCCAAAAATGGGGTGTTGCTCGGAGTATGCGGCTCCACTTCCCATCGTTCAAGCGGGGGATTTCTGCGACGGATCATCCGGTTGCGCCGCGGTGTGGGGGCGGGTACGGGGTTTGCGGCTCGGTGTTATCAGGCACTTTTGAGGGTGTATGAGTTACACCCTCGGGAGTGGGGGTGTAACGGGGGCGAAAGTGCCGGGTTTTCGTGTGGTGGGGCGCCGGATTTTCGGACGCGGTCTGGCCAGCGGGCCAATGGGGCCTTGCGGTGCGACATGCGCCTGGGTCGCCGGATCGCGTCGGGACCGGCAATCATCCGGTAGCGGTCGGGTCAGCCGCCGCGACTCCACTCGCGTGCCGCCTCCGCAAACGCCACGCAATCCGCGAAGCGGTTGTACAGCGGCGCGGGCGAGATGCGGATCACGTCGGGTTCGCGCCAGTCGCCGATGACGCCGTGGGCCATCAGATAATCGAACAGTGCGCGGCCGCGTTCGCGGCCTTCGATCACGCGGATGGAGAGTTGGGCGCCGCGGCGTTCGGGGTCGGCGGGGGTGACGACCTGCAGTACGTCGGCCAGTTGCGTCTGCACCAGCCATTCGAGGTAGCCGGTGAGCGCCAACGATTTTTGGCGCAGGGCATCCATGCCGGCGCGGCGGAAAATTTCCAGCGACACGCGCAGGGGGGCCAGCGCCAGGATCGGCGGGTTGGAGAGCTGCCAGCCGTCAGCGCCGGGCGTGGGCACGAACCGGGGGCCCATCTGGAAGCGCGTGGTCTTGTCGTGGCCCCACCAGCCGGCGAAACGCGGCAACACGGCCTTGGCGTGGCGCTCGTGCACGAAGGCGCCGCCGACGGCACCGGGTCCGCTGTTCAGGTATTTGTAGCTGCACCAGATCGCGAAGTCGGCGCCGCTGTCGTGCAGTTGCAGCGGCAGGTTGCCGACGGCGTGGGCGAGGTCGAAGCCCACGGTGCAGCCGTGCCGATGCGCCAGCGCGGTGATGGCCTTGAGGTCGAACGCCTGGCCGGTGCGGTACTGCACGCCGGGCAGCATCACCAGGGCGATGCGCGAGCCGTGTTCGGCCAGCACGCGCTCGATGGCGGCGATGGAAACAATGCCGTTCGGCTCGTCGGCTTCCAGTTTGATCAATGCCGTGGAGGGATCAAAACCGTGGAAGCGGATCTGCGATTCCACCGCGTAGCGATCGGTGGGGAAGGCGCCGGCCTCGATCAGGATCGCCGGGCGTTCGGCGGTGGGGCGGTAGAAACTCACCATCATCAGGTGCAGGTTCACGCCCAGGGTATTCATGGCCACTACTTCGGTGGGCAGCGCACCGACCACGGCGGCGAGGTCGTCGCGCACGAACTCGTGGTAGTCCATCCACGGCAGGCGACCCTTGAAGTGGCCTTCCACGCCCAGCTCGCCCCAGTAGTCCAGCTCCGCGTTGACCGCCTCGCGCACGGCGCGCGGCTGCAGGCCGAGCGAGTTGCCGCAGAAATAGGCGCTGTCGCAGCCTTCGTGCGGCGGGATCAGGAACTCGTCTCGGAACGCGCGCAGCGGATCGGCGGCATCGCGGGCGGCGGCCCACGCAGCGGTGGGCTGGTAGTCGGGCATGGTGGTGTCCTGTTTCGGTGGGAGCGGCTGGCGCGCTTTTCGTCGGCGTGACGGAGAGCATCGTGCGCGAGCGCGCTCCTGCAGGGGTTGCGGATCTATTTCAGTTGGACGGCCAGCGCATCGCAGCCCTTGTCGAAATCGGCCTGCCATGCGCTGCCGGCCTGGGTGCGGGTCGGGCGCACGCAGCGCAGCTGGATCGCGTAACCGTGCTTGAACCAGTAGTGCTCGGTGTAGCTGAAGGCGGTGCCGTTTTCCTGCGCGGTGTAGAGGTTGCTGTTCGGTACCGGCGGCACCTTGTCCTGCTGGTAGCCGGGCAGGGCCAGCGCCTTGGCCGTGGCCTGGGCCATGAACTGGTGGAAGCTGCTGATGTCCGGCACCCGGGTCACGGTGACGGTGACGCGGGCCAGGCTGCTCTTGCCGGTGGGCGAGGGGTCGGGCACCTGGAACACCTGCGCCTCGGGGTCGCCTTCGGTCTGCATGATCGGGAGCCAGTTGGCGGGCGTGTCGAAGGTGATGTTGCCGCCGGCCATGCTGACTTCCGCGGCGTGCGCCGTGCCGGCCAGCAGCAGGGTGGCGACGAGCGCCAGTGTGGTCGTGCGAAGCAGGTTCATGCGGACTCCGGTCGAGAAGGGTCGGGGGCGAAACGATGCCTGGGCAGGCCCAGCCACTCCAGCGCGGTGCCATGGAACAGTCGCTCGCGCCCGGCCTCGTCCAGGCCGAGCGCCTCGATGCCGCTGCCCGGCACCTGTTCGCCCAGCGGGAAAGGATAGTCGGTGCCGAGCATGACCTGTTCGACGCCGGTCACATCCAGCAGGTAACGCAGGGCATCGTCGTCGTGCACGCAGGAGTCGAAATAGAAGCGCTTGAGGTATTCGCGCGGGTTGCGCGGGTTGTCGGTGGCCACCAGATCCGGGCGCATGCGAAAACCGTGCTCGATGCGGCCGATGGTGTACGGAAAACTGCCGCCGCCGTGGGCCAGCATCACGCGCAGCTTCGGCAGCCGCTCCAGCACGCCGCCGAAGGCGAGGCAGCAGGCGGCGCGGGACTGCTCCGCGGGCATGCCGACCAGCCACGGCATCCAGTACTTGGGCATGCTGGCCATGCCCATCATGTCCCATGGATGCACCAGGATCGCCGCGCCGAGATCGGCGGCCGCCTCGAAGAACGGGAACAGCTCAGGCGCATCCAGGTTCCAGTCGCCGCAGTGCGAGCCGATCTGCACGCCTTGCAGGCCCAGCTCGTCGATGCAGCGCTCGAGTTCGCGCACCGCCAGCTCCGGCGCCTGCAGCGGCACCGTGCCGATGCCCGCGTAGTGGCGCGGGTAGTCGCGGCAGATGCCGGCCATGTGGTCGTTCAAGTGGCGATGCAGTTCCAGCGCCTGGTATCCCGGTGCCCAGTAGGAGAACAGCACCGGCACGGTGGAAATCACCTGCACGTCGACGCCGAAGCGCGCGTAGTCGTCGATGCGCGTCTGCGGATCGAACGCCGAATCCCACACTTCGCGGAAAAACCTGCTGTCCTTGTAGATGCGGTGGCGGCCGTCGGTATGGGTCATCACCGGGAAGCGGTCGTCGCCGTACTTGGCTGCCAGGTTCGGCCAGTCGCGGGGCAGGATGTGCGCGTGGGTGTCGATCTTGAGCATCCGTGCAGTGTAAAACCTCCGGGCGCCGCCGTCGCCTCACGGGTTTTTGCGGGAGCGCACCTTGTGCGCGAGCTCTTTCGCCACGGGAGGATCCAGCGCGCGCAGGGTGCGCTTCTACCGGTCGGGCAGGGCCGGCTCGGGCCGGTGGCGGTTGATGACGTGGGCAAGCGTATCGATGTTGTCTACCAGGCGATCGCTGATGCGGCCCAGCAGGTCGACACTGGCAGCGTCCGCGCCCGCAGTGCGGCGAACCAGCGCGCGTTGCGCGGCACGCAGGTCGGGCAGCCCGGTGAGCGGTGCCTGCTGGCGCAACGCGCCGGAGATGGCATGCAGTGCGCGGATGCATTCCCCGATAAAGTCGGCCAGCCCGGTCGACGGCGGCAACCTGGCGAGGTCGCCCAGCATCGCTTCCAGCGTCATCGCGGTGCGCGCCAGCCGGTTGCCGTTGGCTAGCAGCTGGCGTGCCAGCGCCAGCAACGCAGGAGGCGTCGCCGGCTCACTGCGCATGCGCTCGATCGACGCCTGCGCATTGATCCGGGCCGTGCGTGCGGCGGAGCGAATTTCGCCGCGCACCACGCCGCCGCATCCGGCCAGGTGGCCCAGGTAATCAGCATAGGCGTCGAGCATGCTGGCCAGGGCCTCGCGCGCGCGACTGCGCTCCCAGGTCGGCCACGCCACGTAGGCGAACAGCGCAATGCCGCAGCCCAGCGCGGTGTCGATCACGCGGTCGAGCACCGCGGCATCGGGTGCCACGCCCTCGAACGAAAGCAGGATCACCACGGTGCCGGTCAGTGCGGCCACCGCGATGCCGTAATGCGCGCCGGCCAGGTAGCGGAACGCCATGCACAGCACGGCCATCAGGGCGAGATGCGCCCATGGCTGGTCGGGCGTGATCGACAGCAACATCGTGGTAAGCACCAGACCGAGCACGGTGCCGAGCACGCGCAACAGGCCGAAGTTGAAGGTGGCGGCGAAATCCGCGCGCAGCACGATCGCCGCCGTCATCGGCACCCAGTAGCCGTGCGGGAGATCCAGCCAGCGCGACAGCGCCAGCGTTGCGGTGAGGCACACTGCCATGCGTACGGCGTGGCGGAACGCCACCGAGCGCGGCGTGAGGCTGGCGCGCAGGGTGGCCCGGATCGCCGTGCTGCGCAGGGTCGCCGGCAGGCGCGTTTCCGCTGCGCTGGCGCGCAGCTCGCCGCGGCTGCCGGCCCAGTCGGCGTTGCGCACGGCTGCCGCAAGCTGACCGATCAGCGCATCCCGATGCGGCGCCAACCCGTCGCCCTCGTCGTGCCGCGCGCGCAGGGCCTGCAGCAGCGTGTCGGCGCGTGCGGGCGAATCGCCGTGCTCCAGCGCGTCGGCAATCGCCGCGAGCACCTCGGCCGCGCCATCCCGGAAGCCGGCCTGCAAGGCAGGGCCGGCATGCAGCTCGGCGATGGCGGTGAGTTCCAGGCGGATTCGCTCGGCCAGTTCCAGCAACACGCCGAAGGCTTCCATCGCGCGCCCGTGGGCGCGGTGGCGCCCCAGCAGGGTCTGCTGAAGGGTGGTCATCGCCTCGGTCAGCGCCGGCACGTCGGTGGCGTCGTGGCGGGTTTCGCGCGCCAGCGTGGCCAGCCCGCGGTACACCTCGACCAGCGCATGGCGCTCGGGCCAGTAGCGCTGCAGCGGCCACGCCGCCAGCGAGAACGCGGCCAGCAGCAGGCCGCCGGCGAAGATCAGCGCCGCGCCGCCCAGTGCGCCGGGCAGCGGCTGCGGGGTGGCGGCGGTGATCACCAGCAGGATCATGCTGGTCATGCCGGCGCGCGCCGTGTCCGGGCCGAACACCACCAGCAGGCCGCCGAAGAAACCGAGCGCCGCCGTAATCGCCAGCAGTGGCAGCAACTGGTCGCCGAGCAGGAAACCCGCCAGCGAGGCCAGGCCCGCGGCCAGCGCGTTCAGCAGCAACTGCCGCAGGCGCTGGCGATACGGCCCGGGCTGGTCGGAGAACATCGCATTCAACGCGCCGCTGGCCACCGCCAGGCCGATCGTCTGGTGGCCCGTCGCCATGCCGGCAGCCAGCGGCAGCACCACGGCAGCGGTGTTGCGCACGACCACCCGCCACGGCACGTTCGGCCGCTTGACCTGGGTCAGGCTTTCGATGGCGTGCGCGCGCAGGGAGTAGCTGCTGGATGACATGGGGCAGGAAGCGGGGGCGGGCAACGAGTATGGCAAAAAGGCGCGCGGCAGATGCCACGCGCCCTGTTTTCCGTGCCGCCGGTGCACGGCGCTGTTGCTGCGCGCCGTGGCGGATCGCGAGGGGTGTCCGCCCTACGCGCGGCCGGCGAACTCGCCGGTGAGCGTGTTAACCCACACCTTTTCGTCGACGCTGATGTACTCGGGCACCTGCACTTCGATGCCGGTGTTGAGCTTGGCAGGCTTGTTGCGCTTGGTGGCGCTGGAGCCTTTCATTTCCGGCGCGGTATCGACCACGGTCAGCACCACGCTGGTCGGCACCTGCAGGCCGACCGGGGCGTCGTCGATCAACTGCACGTAATAGCCTTCCAGATCCTCGACGATGTAGCCGGCGTTGTCGCCGACCAGTTCCGGCGAAAGCAGGTACTGGGTGTAATCCTCCGCGTCCATGAACACGAACGCGTCGCCGTCCATGTAGGAGAAATTCGCCGCGCGGCGAACCAGGTCCATTTCCTTCAGGTCGTCGTCGGCGCGCAGGCTGAGGTCGTACTTGCGCGCACCGGGAATCGAATACATGGTGAAGCGGAAGGTGACGTTGCCGCCCCGCGCGGTGGGCGCGCTGCGCTCGATGTCGCGCACCTGGTAGACGGTGCCGTCGTGCTCGACCACGTTGCCTTTCTTTACGTCGGAAGCTTTCATGGGTCAGGAGTGAGTTCAGAGTAGTGAGAAACGAGAGAAGGCAAAGGCGTGCGGTGAAGCGGCATGAGGCGAGCTTTCTCTCACTCCTCACTCCTCTCCACTCACTCCTCGCTTATTTGGGCTGCAGCCGCACCGCGCCGTCCAGCCGGATCGTCTCGCCGTTGATGTAGCGATTGCCCAGGATGAAAGCGACGGTGCTGGCGTATTCGTCCGGCCGTCCCAGCCGCGAGGGGAAGGGGATCGAGGCGGACAGCGATTGCTGCACGGCCTCGGGCATGCCGTCGACCATCGGGGTCCAGAAGATGCCCGGCGCGATGGTGGCCACGCGGATGCCGAAGCGCGCCAGCTCGCGCGCCATCGGCAGGGTCATGCCGACCACGCCGCCCTTCGATGCCGAATAGGCGGCCTGGCCGATCTGGCCTTCGTAGGCGGCGACGCTGGCGGTGTTGATGATCACGCCGCGCTCGCCGTCCTCGCCGGCTTGGTTGTTCTGCATCAGCGCCGCGCCGGCCTTGGCCACGTTGAAGCTGCCGACCAGGTTCACCATCACGGTGCCGGAGAAGTTGGCCAACGGCATCGGGCCTTCCTTGCCCAGCACGCGGCCCGCGCCGAGGATGCCGGCGCAGTTGATGACCACGTTGAGTCCGCCCAGCGCGTGATGTGCAGCGGCCACGTTGGTGGCCACGCCCTCTTCGGAGGTGACGTCGGTGCGGAAGAAGCGGGCGGCGTCGCCCAGTTCCCTCGCGGCGGCCTGGCCCTTCTCGTCGTTGACGTCGAACAGTGCGACGCGGCCGCCGTGGTCGACGAAATGCTGCGCCACCGCGTGGCCGAGACCGGAGGCGCCGCCGGTGATGATGGCCTTGACCTGATCGAGCTGCATGGGTGATCCCCCGAAACGGATGCGGAAAGCCGCCAATGGTAGCCGAGCCGCCGCGTATGCTGCAGGCTGAACGCAAAACACGCCCGGCTGGCCGATTCATGCCCGGTTGGGGGTGTCGGCACCAGCGTGTCGTCTGACCGCACAGCATCGTCAGGCGGTTGTCGGTACGATGCACGCGGTTCCTGGCCCACCAAGTGGAGATCCATCATGAAAAAGTTGCTTGCTCTGTCTGTTGCATGCGGCACGATGCTGATGCTGGCCGGCAGCCCCGTATTGGCGCAGGAACACGGTCGGGGCCACGACCGCGATCGCCACGGGCAGAACGACCGTGACCGCAGCTACGACCATGATGGCGACCGTTACGTGCGCTACGATCGCGACAACGACCAGGGGCGTGGCCACGGTCGCGGCCATGGCCGCTACAAGAACTGGCACGACCGCGGTCGCCACGAGGGCTGGTACAAGCGCGGCGGCTACCTGCCGGTGGAATACCGCAGCACCCGCTACGTGGTGTACGACTGGCGCGACGCCCGCCTGCGGGAACCGCCGCGTGGCTACCACTGGGTGCGCAGCGACAACGGCGACTTCCTGCTGGTGGCGATCGCTACCGGCGTGATCGTCGACCTGCTGCTCAACCAGTAAGCCGGCTTGACCGTGAAGGCGTGCCCGCATCCGCGGGCACGCTTTTTTTTCAGGCAAACCGGTGCAGATATGCGGGAGCGCAAGGCGGGCAGTGCCCGCTCTACGCGTTCGGGTGGTCTTCCAGCAACTCTTGCAGCGTGGCCTGTGGCAACTGCGGGAAAGGGGTGACGGGCGCGGGCGGATTCGCCGCCGCCTGCAGCTCCTTCTGCCATACGCCCACGTCCCACCACCGGCCGAGCTTGTAACCGCACTGTCGCCACACGCCGGTCGACGTGAAGCCCATCGCCTCGTGCATCGCCACGCTGGCCACCCCGGGCAGGGTGATCACGCCGACGGCCTGGGTGATGCCCTGCAGCCGCATCACGTCCAGCAGCACGCCATACAGCTGGCGCGCGATGCCGCGGCGCTGTGCGTCGGCGCGCACGTAGATCGAGGTTTCGGCGATCCAGTCATAGGCGGTGCGTTCGCGGAAGCGGCCGGCGTAGGCGTAGGCCAGCACCTCGCCGGCTTCTTCCCACACCAGCCACGGGTAGTGGTCGAGGCGCGCGCGCAGGCGTTCGCGCATGGCGTCCACGCCGGGCAGTCCGGTTTCGAAGGTGGCCACGCCGTCGCTGACCGATGGTGCGTAGATCGCGTGGATGGCGGCGGCGTCTTCGTCGCGGGCAGTGCGAATGGGTGTCATGGGCTCACAGCTCGCGGATGAAGAAGCGGTCGCAGCTGAAATGCCCGGTGCCGCCCATCGGCGCGCACAGCGCGGTGAAGCCGCTGCGCTTGTACAGCGCCTGCGCCGCGTCCATGCCGGTCAGCGTCTCCAGGTAGCAGCGTCGGAAGCCGTGCGCGCGGGCCGCGTCGAGGCAGCGTTGCATCATCGCCGTGCCGGCACCGATGCCGCGCACGGCGGGCAGGAAATACATCTTGCGCAACTCGCACACGTCCGGCTCCGCGTTTTGCAAGGGCGCGACGCCGCCACCGCCGATCACCGTGCCGTCGCGCTCGAGCACGAAATAGCTGCTGCGCGGTTGTGCGTAGGACTCGTACATCGTGTCGACTTCGGCGTCGTGGATCGCGAAGCCGGGGCCGTCGGCGCCGAACTCGGGCATCACCGCGCGGATGATCGCGGCCATCGCCGCGTTGTCGCCCGGTGCGATCGGGCGGATCAGGAAGTTTTCGCTCATGGGGTGTGGTCGGGAGTGAGATAGGGGAGGCCGGCCTTCATCACGAAGACCGGATGCTGGAGTGCGTCGATCTGCGCGCTCGGATCGCCGCTGAACGCGGCGAGGTCGGCCGCCAGGCCGGGTGCGATGCGGCCGAAGCGCTGCGACTGGCGCAGGATTCTTGCCGCCACGTCGGTGGCCGCGTGCAATGCCTGCGCGGGCGTCATGCCGCCGGCCACCATCGCTGCCGGCTCGCGCCAGTTCTCGCCGTGCGCGAACACGCCGACGTCGCTGCCGTTGCCGATCGTGACGCCCAGTTTCAGCGCGGTGCGGAAGGCGTGGTCGGCTTCGCGCATGCGCTCGGTCGGTTCGCTCTTGCCGGGCACGTAATGCTGGAAATATTCCGCGGTGGACTCGACCGCGGTGAGCGTGGGCTCGTAGGCGATGCCGTGCTGCTTCATCAGCCTGAAAGTGGCCTCGCTGGCGCCGTAGCCGTGTTCCACGCTGTCCACGCCGGCCTCCACCGCCATGCGCACGCCGGCGTCGCTGGCGGCGTGCACGGCCACCGGGCGACCGATCTGGTGCGCGGTGTCGACCAGCGCCTTCAGTTCGGCGGCGGTGAAGGTGGGCGCGGTAGCGCCGTCCGGGCCGACCCGGTAGTCGCCGTAGATCTTGATCCAGTCGGCACCGCGCGCGGCCTGTTCGCGCACCGCGGCCATCGCGGCATCGACGCCGCTGACTTCCTGCGCGCCGCCGGGCAGTTCGAGGTCCGGACGGAAGCCGCGCGGGCCGGGGCCGTAACTGGCGGTGGCGACGATCGCGCGGGTGGCCACGAACAGGCGCGGGCCGGGGATCAGGCCTTCGTCGATGGCGCGCTTGACCGACACGTCGGCGTAGCCGGCACCTTCGGTGCCCAGGTCGCGCAGCGTGGTGAAGCCGGCAAGCAAGGTGTCGCGCGCATGCTTCGCCGCCAGCAGCGTGCGGTAATCCTGCGGCTCGGTCAGCACCTGGTCGTTCCACAGCGTCTCGTTGTACGGATGCAGGAACAGGTGCGAGTGCAGGTCGATCAGGCCGGGGGTGAGCGTGGCGCCGGGCAGCTCGACCCGCTGCGTGCCGGCCGGCACGTCGATGCCTGCACGCGAACCCACCGCGGCGATCGTGCCGTCGTGCACCAGCACCGCCCAGCCCGTGTGCGCGGCATCGCCCTCGGCCGTCCACACGCGCTCGGGCAGCAGCAGCCAGTCGCCTTTCGGCGTCGCCGCCGCGGCAGTCAGGGAGCACAGCAGGAGCAGCAACAGTGCCGCCGTCCAGCGGATCATTGGGCGTGCACGCATCGTTTCGTTCCCTTCGTGGGCGAGGCTTTCGATGATAACGAGTCACGCAAGACTGCAAATGACAAGCTCAGCGAGCGGTACGCATAGGTAATCCGGCTGCTGGTTGAGATATTTCGGCAGCTGCGCAGGCTTGCAGGAACGCGTGTTTCAGAAAGTTGGTGTCAGCGTACGGTGAGTGGGCGGCGTGCCGTGCAAGGTCGCGCAGGTAGGCTTCCGGTAGCTTGCCCTCCGCACCCCCAGATTCGTCGTACCAGCGCCACTCGTCTTCCATGGCCACCAGCCACGCCTTGGCATCGGCTGCGCATAATTTGGCGCGGTAGCGCTCTTCGATGCCGTACACGTCTTTCCACGTTTCGATCTGCTCGGTCAACTCGGCAGGGCCGAAATCCAACGCGATGTCGCCAGGCTGCAGACCTTCGATGGCGCCGGACTTCAGTCCGACTTGAACTTGTACACGCCAAGGCTGGGGCGCGAAGGGGTAGAACAGCTTGCGGCGGGCCTGCTGGTCGCACGGATCCTTGGGGGTATAGGCAGGGTTTGTGCTGCCCTTGTAACTGCTGTTGCAGTGATGGCAGGCAGGCACCAGGTTGTGGAAGTTGATGCTGTTGAATGGGTAGAGCGCCTTGGGCAGGTAGTGGTCGTAGGCCTCGCGCTTGCTGTGATACTCGCCCAGCAGGTCGCTGAGTCCGCAGAACGGGCACTTGCCGGTGTTGTTGGCCCGTACGAACGCCTGATAGTGCGCGTCGATGTCGCCGATCTGCTTCCTGATGGCAGCAAGGTCGAGCTTCTCGTAAAGCCCTTTGAAGAACGTGGCGAACTGCTTGGCGAGTTCAGGGTTGACGGTCTTGATTTCCTCATAGCGGATCAGCGGAACGCTCGAGTCGTTCGCACAAACCTTTTCCAGGTCGTTGTTGCCGCTATACCAGCGGCGCAACTTTCGGATATGGCTTGCAGGCAGCGTCCGGAAAATCTTGTAGATCGACTCAACGTGGGTGTTGAAGAAGTCCGCGCCCTGGGTGTCGGAGTAGTGGAACGCCTTCATGACGGCGTACAGCTTGGCGTTGGTGGCGAACAAATGCAGACCGTAGGCTCCCCGAGTCCTTGCCTTGCACCAGACGGCAAAAAAGATGAAGTCGATGAAGCCCTGCATCTTCTCCATTGAGTGCTTCACGTAGACGTAGGGAAACAGCATCAGGCCGGCTCCGCGCCGTGGCGCTCGCTGCCGGCAAGTAGGGTGTTGACCAGCAGCACTTTTTCTACCGAGTCGCCCAGGGTGCGATCCAGCTCGCCGATCAGCGCCTCGAGTTGGCTGGGGTCGGCAGCAAAACGCTGACGCACGTCGTCCAGCAGGGCCTTGGCGTGACCGCCGATGGTGTCGCGCTTGCCGAAGCTGAGCATGGTGATCTTGTTGATCGAGGCGCCCAGCGTGTTGTAGTCCGGGTGGTGCACGCGCAGTGTGCCGTCGGTCTCGTTGCGTTCAAACAGCAGCACTTTGTCCGGAGTGCTGTCGGAGATCGGGAAGGGCGAGTGGGTGGTCAGCAGCATTTCCGCGTGCTTGCCGCCAGCGCCCAGGCAAGCTGCCAGCCGGCTGATGAAGCTGGCGCGCCAGTCCGGATTGAAATGGGTTTCCGGTTCGTCCAGCAGGAACAGGCAGCGGCTGCCGGCAAACAGCGTGCACAGGCCCAGGCTGTGCAGCAGCTGGTGCTCGCCGTCGGACAGACTCTTGAGGCTGAGCGGTTTGGCCACGCCCTGCTTGCGAAAACTCACATGCTTGAAGCGCATCACGCGTTCGTCCGAGGCCAGGGTGGGCACGGTTTCGCGCACGTAGTCGCTGCTGGAGCGATACAAATCAGCTTTCAGGCTGTCGCTGACGGGGTACAGGTTCAGCGTCAGCAGTACCTGCAAGGCTTGGAACAAGGCGCGCGCGTCGTCGAAGTTGGCCTTAAATGCCTCGCGTGTGTGCGCATCCACTCGGAAGTCCAGCACCAGGCTGTCGCTGGTCTCGTCCACGTATTCCAGCGTGGCGCAGCGGCGCAGTGCGTCTACCGCCAGCGAGGAGGGCTTCGTTTCGTCGGAGTCGGGCTTTTGCAGCAGGCGCAGCACGTCCAGCCGGTAGCCGTTGCTATCAGCATTGAAGGTGACCAGTGGTCGTTCGTTGCTGGTGCCGGTGATCGCTGTCATGAACCGTTCCGCCTGCGCTTCGACCAGTGGCAGGCTGCGGCGCAGGATGATGCGGAAGCGGGTGAGTGTCTCGACGCCGATGCCGGCAGCAAAGGCCGGTGGGGCGTCACCCTCGGCAAACAGCAGGTTGCACAGCAGAATGGCCTGGCTGAATTCGCTGTCCAGATAGGCCAGCCGCGCATCCGGGTGGCCGGCGTAGGCTTGGCGTTCGCGCAGCGCTGTCCAGTATTCGTCGAAGGCCACGAAGCGCATTTTGAAGAACGGCAGGCTGAGCACCTCGTTTTCACCTGAGGAATAGCCCAGCACGAAATCGGGCAGCAGCATCTCGCGCTGTTGCTCGCCACATTCGCCGTCGCTGCCGGTGCCTTCGGCCAGCTCACCGAAGCTGGCGGCGTTGATCCAATACATGCGCGGCGAGCCGCCGGGTTCCTTCACCACGCGCACCTGTGCGTAATCGCTGGCGTCGCGGGTGGGGTAGATCAGGTAGTCCAGTTCGAAGCCCTGTGGTGCGCCAAGATCATCAGCCTCAACCAGCACAGCGGGCAGAAAATTGCGACGCACGCGCTGCACGTCGAGCTGGTAGAAGATCGCCGCCAGCACCTCCAGTAGGTTGGACTTGCCGCTGCCGTTGCGTCCGGCGCAGACGAAGGGCACAAAGTCGGTGCCGGACTCAAGCTCGTTCTGGCGGCTCCATTCGGTGCGGAAGTCATGCTCGAAGCCGGGCGGCAGGCTGCGGAAGCCCTCCGGGTCGGTGATCTTGAGCCGCAACAGCTTCATGCGTGGGCGGTCCGCAGCGTGACGCGCTTGGACTCCTTGTCGTAGCCCTGAACCAGCGTGCCGTCATTCAGCGCGCCAAACACCCACTCTTTGATCTGATCGTAAGCAGCCATGCTCAGTTCCAGATCGTCTTCGGGGTAAAGTTCGGTCAGGCGAGTTTGCGCGGCTTCCAGAAAGTCGGGTAGCACGAAGGTGTGGCCATGCAGCCGTGCTTGCCAGGCTTCCAGCCAGGCGGTGAGCAGGGTGAGCCGGTCGGCTTCATCGGCCAGCGCGTCGGCGCTCAGGCCAAGGTCGGGCAGGGACGTGACGGGCACGTCAAGATCGACGGCGGCGTCGGCGGTGCCTTCCATGGTGGCAGGTTTCAGCGTCGCCGCCGGCAGCGGGATGCGCGAGAGATCTAGCTCGCCCTTGAAGGCCGACTGGCTCAAGGCGGCGTAGAGGGTTTCGAGGTCGGTGAGGGATTGGCGGTAGTGGGATTTGAGCTGATCGACGTGCGCGTGCACCTCGGCAAAGCGATTTTGCAGGCCAATGGGAGGGTGCTTGATCTTGGTTTCTTTGATGATGCCCAAGTTAAGTCCACTCATGATCGCCCCACGATTCCTGCTGGCCAACTGATTCAGAACAAATGGGCTGGAGTGGATGGAATAGGACAAGAACAGTGGGTTGGCGACTTCTCGGTTCAACGTGATTGCAGCGAGGTGCTTGGTATTTATGGCAACGGGAATGTCGTCAGGTATTACCGCAGAACGGCCGATAGTTCCCATGATGGTGATAATTACGTCGCCGGGGTAAATCCGGTAGTTCTGTAGCGACTGGTACTTGTCGTGAGTGATGAATCGGCGTTCGCTCCAGGCAAAATGATTCTGAACAGCGTTGTCTATGCCTAACACTGCGACGTCGCCTTCTGGAGTGAATTCGCTGTGCAGCAAATTGGAACCAAAAGGCCCTGTTCGTATCGCGCCCTTATGCTTGGCTGCAAGCTCGCGGATCTCAACTAGCGGCCACTTATCAGAGCCTGGGCTCATGGGCCCGAACATCTCCAGGAACACGCTCTTGAGCAGCTCGTCGAGCTGCAGCAGGTGCTGCTTGCGCTGGGCGATCAGCCCCTCCACCTTTCCCAGTAGGTGGGCAATGCGGATCTGGTCATTGCGTGGCGGGAGTGGCAGCTTGATGTTCTTAAGGCCTTTGTACTTCAGGGAGTCGCGGACTGCGCCCTCAGTGTTTGCACGAATCTGCGCGTTGCCCAAGTCGCTCTTGAGGTACCGCAGAAGAAATTCGGGATGCAGACTGTCCTCGCAGGTGAAGACGATGTACAGGGGGCTGACGAGGACTGGGTTTGCTTGGCAAAGATAGTCGATCGAACCGACGTTGATGCGGGAAGGGTTGTAGGCGAATTGACCAGGCATGACCACTTTGTAGTTCGAGACGTCCTTGCTGAAAACTTCTTTACTGAAATAGTCGGTTGACAGCTTGAAGCCTTCGGAATTGGTAACCGAAAACACTTCGATAGCAGCATCCTTGCGGTTTCGTTCGCTGATTTGATGGATATGGTTGCCAAGCGCGACGACGGGGAGGTGGCTTTTCATCCCACCATCTCTTTCAGTGCCAGCAATTCCCCCACGATGCCGCCCTGCAGCTTGCCCAGCTCCGCATCGTCCAGTTCTCCCACCTCGGCATGGATCAGTCGATCCAGGATCACGCCGGGGTTTTCATAGGCTACGGCCTCGAACACTTCTTGCCGGTAGCGCGAGAGTGAGAGGTCGAAACCTTCGTCCTTGATGTCCTTGTACGGCACCATGAAGCAGCGGCTGGCGCGGTCGTTGTCCTGCTTCGCGTTGCGCGCGTGGTAGCGGGCCACGATATCCTGCAGATCGCCATAGCCGTCCTGCTTGGCGCGCTTGTCGTCCAGTGAGTACCCGTCGGCCTGCATGTCGTAGAACCATATGTGTTCGGTGGCCGGCTTGCTGACCTTGTCGTCGCGGCCCCAGACTTTGGTGAACAGCAAAATGGCGGTGGCGACGCCGGCGTAGGGCTTGAACACGCCGCTGGGCAAGGTGATGACGGCTTTGAGGTCGCAGCGATCTACCAGCAACTGGCGCAGCTCCTTGAACGCCCCGGCGGAGCCGAACAGCACGCCTTGCGGGACGATCACGCAGGCGCTGCCGCCTTTCTTCAGCAGGCGATAGATGTTTTCGACGAATAGGAGTTCGGTCTTGGTGGTCTTTAAGTGCAGGGCCTCGTTGATGTCGCCCTTGTCGATGCTGCCGGTGAACGGCGGGTTGGCCAGCACCAGGTCGTAGGCGGCTTCCTCGTTGTAGCTTTTGCTTAAAGTGTCGGTGTAGTCGATGTTGGGCTCGTCGATGCCGTGCATCATCAGGTTCATCAAACCCAGGCGCACCATGGTGGCGTCGATGTCATAGCCGTACAGGCTTTGCTGCAGGATGGTTTGCGCCTGCTCGGTGAGGGTGGCGGCGACCGAGGTGCGGATGAAGCCGTCTTCGTCGGGCGTCAGGCCTTTGGTGCCGGCGCGAAGCGCCAGCTGGGTGACGATGTACTGGTAGGCGCCCAGCAGAAAGCCACCGGTACCGCAGGCGGGGTCGGCGATGCGGTGGCCCAGCTGCGGCTGCACCAGTTCGGCCATCAATTTGATGATGTGGCGCGGGGTGCGGAACTGGCCGTTCTTGCCGGCGGTGGCGATTTCGGCCAGCAGCATTTCGTAGACGTCGCCCTGGATGTCCTGGAAGGCCTGGCCGTTGTCCCGCGAGTCTTTCTCCATCACCGCGAAGATTTCGTCGATGGTCTTCACCGCCTCCACCAGCAGGCTGGGCTTGGGGATGATGAACACTGCGTTCTTCATGTGATGGGTGAAGCGGCTCTCGGCGCCGTTCAGGTCTTTCAGGAACGGGAACACGCGGGTCTGCACGTGGGCGAGCATCTCTTCGGCCTGCATGTGCTCCCAGTCGCTCCAGCGCAGGCTGCGGCGATCCACGGCGAATTGCTCGGGCTTGTCGTGGCTGCGGTATTCGGGCGGTATCCATTGGCCGTCGAAGCGCGAGGCATAGGGTTTGCCCAGCCACTCGGCGTCGGCGGCGCGCTTGGCGTCCAGCTCGTCCATGCGCTTCATGAACAGCAGGTAGGTGATCTGCTCGATGGCAGTGAGCGGGTTGGAGATACCGCCGGCCCAGAACTTGTTCCAGAGCTGTTTGATGGTGTTTTTGAGTTCGGTGTTGTTCTGCAGCATGGCGTGCTTCTTTTCAGTCTTCGTGCTTGGGGGCGGGTAGCTTGCCGCTGGCCTTGACCAGTTTCTTTTCCTCGGTCTTGACGCGGCGCTCCAGCTTCTTGATGTCTTCTTCGGGTGGCAGGCGCTCGGGCTGAATGCCGCGCTGACCGAGCATGGCCCGCACGCTTTGGTTGTTCTGCACATGCTCGCGGGTGATGGCCGGCTCGCCGTGCAGGTTGTCCTGGTCCACGTTGTGGTTGGTCATCTCGGTGGCGAGGTTCTTGGCGGCGATGGTGAGCGTGGGCAGGAAGTCGGCCAGCGGACGGGTCTGGGTGATGCCGTAGCGGTCTTTCATGGCTTGCGTGGTATGGCCACCGAACAGGGCGGCATCGCCCTTGGAACGGATGCGGCCGAACCCGGCATCGTCCACGCCACGTTCGTAGATGTTCTGCGACAGAGATTTTTCCGACTCGCGCAGGCGCTCGCGCGCATCCAGCCGGGCCTGCAGGCGCATGCGTTCCTCGATCAGCTCCTGCTTGCGCGTCTGTATGGCAAAGTAGCTTTGCGCAAAGGCAATGGGCTCCTTGCGCGGATCGCCGTTCTGCGCGATGAGGTAGCAGGCGTAGCGGGTGAGCATGAAGTCGTCGACCGGGCGCTTCGCACCCTTGCCGGTATCGATCAATTTCGTGGCGCCGCGAAAATGATCGTCAGGGTTGTAACCAGTTGTTTCACAAGAAATGATGGCGCGGGCGATGGCGCTCTGGAAGTTCTCCCAGCGGGCGTAGCCCAGCGGTTCCATCAGTTCACGGGCGAACCAGAACTCCACGCCTTCCTCGGACGTGCGCTGGCTCAGCGTGTCGAAACGCTGCTTGAGCATCTGGATGGCGGTTGGTTCCATGCGTGTGTTCTCCCTGTGCGGCCTCAGGCGGCCAGTTGCGTGGTCAGGTGCAGGATGTCGTGGATCTCCGCTGCGCTGAACACGCCGCGGATGCCTTGCGGGTGGATGACGGTGAAGGGTGCGGCGATCAGGTCTTGCTTCTCCACTTCTTCGCGCTCGATGAGTACGTTGCGCAGCAGGGTGAGAAACTCCAACTGGCGGCTGTTCAGTGTGCTGTGGGCGCGGATGAACTGATCGAAAGCGGCGCCGACTTCTTCGGGGAAGCTTTTGAGCGGCTCCAGTCCGAGGATGTGACGGATGAACTGGATGAAGCGCGCCTTGCGGTTCCGGTAGACCTGACGCAGCAGGTCTTCGGTGATGTGCGGGTGTTTCTGGTGCAGGTAGTCGGCCAGTTCGGCGGCTTCGGCCTCGCTGACCGGCTCGCCGTGCTTGAGCTTTTGCAGCACGGGGTTGGTGGCCGTGAGTTCGGCGATCAGCGCCTCGACCATCTCGCGGTAGCGGGCGATGCCAACCGATTCGTGCTGCGGGCCGAACTCCACCCATTCCTTGCGGTGCAGTGCGTCCTGCAGGTTGAGGTGCACCGGTTTGGCGGTTTCGCCGCCGCCATCGCGAAATTTCATCAGTGGCGCAAGCTTCTCGATCAGTTCGTCGAGCTGGTCTTCACCGGCATTGGCCCAGTAGTCGGGTCGCTGCGCGCTACGGATCAAGGCTTCCTGCTGCTTGACGAAGGGCACGGCGAGCGGCAGTTCGGCGATTTGTTCGACGATGGCATCGCGGATGGCAGCGGCTTGCAGCTTGTGTTCCTTGTCGTCGAACAATTTGGTCAGCGCGTACTCGACCAGGTCGCGCTCGAAGCGCATGGCCTTGAAATCCGCGTTGGATACAGTGCGGAACAGCGGTTTGATTTCGTGACGGAGAAAGTCGAGCCGGGCCTTGTCCAGCGTGATCCAGAAATTCTCCTCACCCAGCCGGGCCAGTGCGGCGGCGGCTTCCTTGATGACGACCGAAGTGGCAGGCAAGGCGGCGATCTGTCGACGAAACTTGGTGATCTCGCGCGTGGCGGTGTCGGCGCGGCCACGGGCCGTGGCCTGTTCGATCTTGTCGATGCGCAGCCCCGCCAGCTTCACCGGCAGCGGCAGTTGTGGCGCGGGCTCCTTGCCCTTGGGCTCAAGTTTGAAGTACTCGAAGTTGTCCCAGCAATCGAGGATCAGGAAATGATCCTTTTCCACGCACCATGGCTTGATCTTGGCCGGTTCCAGCAGGCGCGTGCCGCGGCCGATCATCTGCCAGAACTTGGTGTAGGAATACACCGGCTTGGCGAACACCAGGTTGACGATTTCGCGCACGTCGATGCCGGTGTCGAGCATGTCCACGCTGATCGCAACCCGGGGCATATCGTGGTTGGCAAACTGGTCGAGTAGGCCACCCTTGCCGTACACGCGTGAGTCGTCGGAAACCAGCACTTTGGCCAGTTCGCCGTGGTGGTGCGGGTAGAGCTTGTCGAAGGTTTCCTCGATACGACGGGCGTGCGCCTTGGTGGTGCAAAAGAAGATGGTCTTGCCGGGCAGTACGCCATTGGCGTCCTTGATGGACTCTTCCATGAATTCGCGCACGATCAGCGCGTTGGTGCCGGCGTTGATGACCTGCTTTTCCAGCTGGGTGCCGTCGAAATTGATTTCCTCGACTTGCTTGCCTTCGAGGATCAGCTTTTTCTGGTCTTCCAGCGAGATGGTGCGCTTGGAGATGCCTTCCATCTGGAAGCGGGTCTGGATTTTCATGACCCGGAACGTGCTGAGGTAGGGCGGAGCGTGATTGATCGCTTCTTCGAAAGTGTAGGCGAAACTGGGCAGGCCGTCTTCGCAGTCAAATAGCGCGAAGGTGTTGTGGTCGACCAGGCCGGTGGGCGTGGCGGTGAGGCCCAGGGTAAGCGTTTTGAAGTAGTCCAGCACTTCGCCGTAGGTGTTGTAGATGGAGCGGTGACTCTCGTCGACCACGATGAAATCGAAGAAGTGCGGTGACAGCGACTGCGTTTGGTCGCGGACGAGGTTGAGCATGGTGGGGTAGGTGGCCACGTAGATGCGTCGATCCGTGGCGATCAGCTTCTCGCCCACGTTTGGCCAGCGCGGCTCGTTGGGCAGGTGCTCCTTGAAGGCAGCCAGTGCTTGCTCACGCAGGGCGATGCGATCAACCAGGAACAACACCTTCTCGACGTGACCAGCGCGCATCAGGGCGTCGATCAGGGCAATGCAGGTGCGGGTCTTGCCGGTGCCGGTGGCCATCACCAGCAGAAACGCGCGCTTGCTGGCTTCGATGCCTTCGAGCACCGCGCGGATCGCGCGGATCTGGTAGTCGCGCCCGGCGATCGAGGTGTTGATGAACTCGCCGGTCAACGGTTTGCGGTTGCGACGGATGTAGGCGAGGCGCTCCAGATCGTCGCGCGTGGGATAGCCAACGATCTTGCGTGGTGGCGCATGACCGAGATCCCAGAACCAGAGATCGCGGCCGTTGGTATAGAAGCAGAACGGCAACTCACCACTACGATGGCGCTGGATGTTCTCGCAGTATTGCTTGGCCTGCTCGCGCCCCAGCGCGGCATCGCGGCTGGCCTTCTTGGCTTCGATCACGGCCAGCGGCCTGCCATCCTTGCCCAGCAACACGTAGTCGCTGAATTGGTGGCCTTCGTAGGGTGTGCGTGGCTCGGCCACGCCCTCGGGCAGGCCCACCAGAATGTCGAACTCTTCGGCAACCTGGGTGGGGTCCTTGACGTTCCAGCCGGACAGGGCCAATTGCCGGTCGATCAGCTCCGTGCGTGTATGGGCTTCCGTTGTGATCATGCGTTGCCGGCCTCGATGGCTGCGTGGCTGGTCAGGAGGCATCCCCTGTCTGGCAAACTCGGGCCAGGCGGACACTAGTATGTGCCAAGCATCCTTGGTTTCTCAGTATGAGCCCGAAGGTCGGCCTTGGCACGCTTGTCTGCGGCAGCACCCCAATGGCGCACACCGGGTATACAGCCAGGGTGTGAGAGTGATCAGCGCAGGGCTACACGATCTTCTTCGATATCTCGGTGGCAGCATGAGTTGCGGAGACTTCAGGCCGCGGCGGTGCGTGCCCGGGTGACCCGGCTGGCGGTTTCCTTGTGCAGTTGCGCGGCCAGCCAGGCGCCGGTGGCGACCAGCAGGTCGAGGTCGATGCCGGTTTCCATGCCCATGCCGTGCAGCATGTAGACCACGTCTTCGCTGGCCACGTTGCCGGTGGCGCCCTTCGCGTACGGGCAGCCGCCGGTGCCCGAGACCGCGCTGTCGATCACGCGCACGCCCTCCTCCAGGCAGGCCAGGATGTTCGCCAGCGCCTGGCCATAGGTATCGTGGAAATGCACGGCCAGCGCGGCGATCGGCACTTCCTGCGCCACCGCGTGCAGCATCGCGCGCGCCTTCGCCGGCGTGCCGACGCCGATGGTGTCGCCCAGCGAGATTTCGTGGCAGCCCAGCTCGTGCATGCGTCGCGCCACGCGCACCACGTCGCTTGCCGGCACCTCGCCCTGGTACGGGCAGCCGAGCACGGTGGAGACGTAGCCGCGCACCTGCACGCCGTCGGCCCGGGCCTGTTCCATCACCGGGATGAAGCGCTCGATGGATTCGTCGATCGAGGCGTTGATGTTCTTGCGGTTGAACGCTTCGGATGCCGCGGTGAACACGGCGATTTCGGTGGCGCCGACTGCGCGCGCGCGCTGGTAGCCCTGCAGGTTCGGTACCAGCACCGGGTAGCTCACGCCCGGCACCTTGCGGATGCCGGTGAACACCTCGGCGGCGTCGGCCAGTTGCGGCACCCACTTGGGGCTGACGAAGCTGGTCGCCTCGATGGTCTTTAGGCCGGTGGCGGAGAGCCGGTCGATCAGTGCGATCTTCACCTCGGCCGGCAGCAACGTCTTCTCGTTTTGCAGGCCGTCGCGGGCGCCGACTTCGACGATGCGGACGTGGTTGGAGGTGTTCATGAAAAAGCTCCGGAGGACGCGATGTCCTTCTCCCTCCGGCGACTGAAAGGAGTCCCCTTGGGGTGAGAAGGTGCCCCGAAGGGGCGGATGAGGGTGCGAGGCTAATGCGGGCATTTCGCTCCGGCCGAACCCTCACCCCAACCCCTCTCCCACTGGGAGAGGGGCTTGGAAGCTACACGGCGAAGCGGACCAGCACCGCGTCGGCCTCGACAAACTCGCCCTGCGCGGCATTCACGCTCTCGATGGTGCCGGCGCGCGGTGCCTTCAAGGCCAGTTCCATCTTCATTGCTTCCATCACCAGCAGTTCCTGGCCCTGCTCGACTGCGTCGCCGGCTTGCACCTTCACCAGCACGATGCGGCCGGGCATCGGCGCGATCACCTGGTTGCCGCCGGCGGTGTCCTTGGCTTCCCACGCGAACGCGGCCGCGCGACCGAGGCTGTAGCGCTGGCCGTGGGCGTCGTGCAGCAGCACGTGCGCGGCGTCGACGTGCAACGGCACGCGGCGCGCTTCGCCGTCGAAGCGGGCACCGAGGTTGTCGTCCGACAGGAGCGCGCCTTGCACCTCGCAGGTCGTTTCGCCGCGGCGCAATTGATAGTTGCCGGCGTGCCCGCGCGCCTCGATCTCGAAGCGCTGGTCGCGCCAGGCCAGCGCCACGATGCGCTTGCCGGCGTGGCCGACGCGCCATGCGTCGGCGCGGGCCCAGGGCGAATGCGGGTCGGCCGCGTTGCCGGCCACGTGCGTTTCGTCGTGCAGCAGCACGGCGGTCGCGGCGGCAAACAGCGCACCCTCGGCAGGAGCCGCGTCGCCGACCAGGAATTCGTCCAGGTGGCGATCCAGGTAACCGGTGTCGATGCGGGCCTCGACCACGGCCGGATGGCGCACCAGTCGTTCGAGAAAGGCGATGTTGGATTTCGGGCCGATGATCTCGCATGCCGCGAGTGCCTCGCGCATGCGCTGCAACGCCTTCGGGCGATCCCCGTCCCACACGATCAGCTTGGCGATCATCGGGTCGTAGAAGATCGTCACCGTGTCGCCTTCGACCACGCCACCGTCGAGGCGCACGTGTTGCGAGGGAGTCGGCAAGCGCAGCGACTGCAGCTTGCCGGAGCCGGGCAGGAAGTTCTGGTCGGGGTCTTCGGCGTACAGGCGTACCTCGATCGCGTGGCCGTGCGAGACCACGTCCTGCTGGGCCAGCGGCAGCGGTTCGCCATCGGCGATGCGCAGCTGCCATTCCACCAGGTCCAAGCCGTGGGTCAGCTCGGTGACCGGATGCTCGACCTGCAGGCGGGTGTTCATTTCCATGAAGTGGAAATCGCCCGCGGGACCGACGATGAACTCCACCGTGCCGGCGCCCACGTAGTTCACGGCGCGCGCGGCGGCCACGGCGGCGGCGCCCATGGCGGCACGCTTTTCCGGGGTGAGGAAGGGCGAGGGGGTTTCCTCCAGCACCTTCTGGTAGCGGCGCTGCGCGGAGCACTCGCGCTCGCCCAGGTGGATGATGTTGCCGTGGCGGTCGCCGAAGATCTGGAACTCGATGTGGCGCGGGTGCTCCACGTAGCGTTCCAGCAGCATCGAAGCGTCGCCGAAGGCAGCCTGCGCCACGCGCTGCGCGGTGGCCAGCGCCTCGGGGAACTCGGCGTCCGAGCGCACGATCTGCATGCCCTTGCCGCCGCCACCGGCCGAGGGCTTGATGATCAGCGGATAGCCGATGGCATGCGCCTGTTCGGCGAGGCAGGCGTTGTCCTGCTCGTCGCCGTCGTAGCCGGGCACCAGCGGCACGGCGTGTTTGGCCATCAGCTGCTTGGCGGCGGCCTTGGAGCCCATCGCCTCGATGCTCTCCGGATCGGGGCCGATGAACACGATGCCGGCGTCCTTGCAGGCGCGCGAAAAGGCCGTGTTCTCGGAGAGGAAGCCGTAGCCGGGATGGATCGCCTGCGCGCCGCTCTTTTTCGCAGCGTCGAGGATGGCGTCGATGCGCAGATAGGACTCGGCCGGCAGCGGGCCGCCAATCGGCAAGGCCTCGTCGGCCTGCCGCACGTGCTGTGCGTCGCGGTCGGCTTCCGAGTACACCGCGATGGTGCGGATACCGAGGCGACGGCAGGTGCGGATCACGCGGCAGGCGATTTCACCGCGGTTGGCGATCAGTACGCGTTCGAACATGCGAATCCCTGGAACCGTCTGGAGCTGAACAAAGTCGTTGAAGTTAGCAGATTGCAAGGTATCCGCGGATGCCGATGCCGATGCGCCGTCGTGGGGCGGGTACTGCCCGCCACGCCTGCCCTCCGAGAGCGGTCATGTTCCGCTTTCCCGCGGCGTGGCAGCGGCCCACGACGGTGCGCGCTTGTCGAGGAACGCGCCCAGGCCGTGCTGGCCTTCCGGCGAGACGCGCAGGCGGGCGATCAGCTCGGCGTTTTGGGTGTCGATGCGCTCGGCCGTGGCCGGATCGGCACCGGCAATGCGCAGCGCCAGCTGCTTGGCTTCGCGCTGGGCCAGCGGACCGGCCTTGGCGAGGAAATGCAGCTGGCGCTCGATCGCCTCATCCAGTTCCGCGCCCGCCACCACGGCGTGCAGCAGGCCGATGCGCTGCGCCTCCGCGGCGTCGAACACCTCGCCGCTGACGAACCACCGGCGCGCCTCGCGCAGGCCGATTGCCGCGACCACGTAGGGCGAGATCACCGCCGGCACCAGGCCCAACTTCACCTCCGACAGTGCGAACTTGGCGCCGTCCACGCCGATCGCGATGTCGCAGCAGGCGACCAGGCCCACGCCGCCGCCATAGGCCGCGCCGTTGACGCGCGCGATGGTCGGCTTGGAGAGGAATTGCAGGTTGCGCATCAGCCGCGCCAGGCGCAGCGAGTCCTCGCGATTCTCCTGCTCGCTGGCGGCGGCCATGCCGCGCATCCAGTGGAGGTCCGCGCCGGCGGAAAACGTGCTGCCGCTGCCGCTGAGCACGACGCAGCGGACCGCCGGATCGGCGTCGGCCCGGGCCAGCGCCTCGGTGAGCGCGGCGATCAGGTTGTCGTCGAACGCGTTGTGTACCTGCGGCCGGTTCAGGGTGAGCCAGGCCACGGCGCCGCGGCGCTCGTTGAGGATGGAGTCGGTCATCGGTCGTCCCGGCAAATAACCCGATGATAAACGCAGCGCGCCGCGACCACCGGCGTGATGCAGGCGCAGGGGCAAAGGAATACAATGCGAACCATTCTTGTTTGGATTCCGCCCGTGCGTCTGTCCGAATTGCCCAAGGGTGCCCTTGCCGTGGTCGAACGCGTGCTCGATGTGCATGCGGCCGATCCGATCGCCCAGCGCCTGCGCGACCTCGGCTTTGTCGACGGCGAACCGGTGCGGGTGGTGGCGGTCGGCCCGATGGGCGGCGACCCGGTGCTGATCCAGATCGGCTTCACGCGCTTTGCGCTGCGGCTTGCCGAGGCGGCGCGGGTCAGCGTGCGCACTGGGGTGGCCGCGTGAGCGCATCGACCCTGCGCATTGCCCTGGTCGGCAATCCGAATTGCGGCAAGACGGCGCTGTTCAACCTGCTTACCGGCGGGCGCCAGAAAGTGGCCAATTACGCCGGCGTCACGGTGGAACGCAAGGAAGGGCGGTTCATGGCGCCGTCCGGCCGACTGCTGCAGATCCTCGACCTGCCGGGCACCTACAGCCTGGAGGCGAACAGCCCGGACGAGCAGATCACCCGCGACATCTGCGCCGGCACCTATCCGGGCGAGGCGGTGCCTGACCTGATCGTCTGCGTGGCCGATGCCACCAACCTGCGCCTGCACCTTCGTTTCGTGCTGGAGGTCCAGCGCCTCGGCCGGCCGGTGGTGCTGGCGCTGAACATGATGGACACGGCGCGCTCGCGCGGCATCGTCATCGACGTGTCGGAACTGCAGCGCCGGCTGGGCCTGCCGGTGGTGGAAACCGTGGCAGTGAAGCGCGGCGGCGCGCAGGCGCTGATCGAACAGGTCGACGGCGAAGTTCCCGCCGCCGCACCGCGGCGACCCAGCGATGCCGCCAGCCGCGCCGACCTGCATGCCCAGGTGCGCGAACTGCTGGCGGCCACGGTGACGATGCCGCGCGTCACCGCCGAGATCGACGACGCACTGGACCGCTGGACCCTGCACCCGGTGTTCGGTCTGGCGATCCTGGCGGTGGTGATGTTCCTGGTGTTCCAGGCGGTGTATTCGCTGGGCAAGCCGATGACCGACGCGATCGGCGACGGCTTCGGCTGGCTGGGCGGGCATGTCGCCGCGTGGATGCCGGCCGGGCCGCTGCAAAGCCTGGTCAACGACGGGCTGTTCGGTGGCCTCGGCACGGTGCTTGGCTTCCTGCCGGAAATCCTGGTGCTGTTCCTTTTCATCATCGTGCTGGAGGAATCGGGCTACCTGCCGCGCGCGGCGTTCCTGCTGGATCGGCTGATGCTGTCGGTGGGGCTGACCGGGCGCTCGTTCATCCCGCTGCTGTCGAGCTTCGCCTGCGCCATCCCCGGCATCATGGGCACGCGCAGCATCACCGACCCGCGCGACCGGCTCGCCACCATCCTGATCGCGCCGTTGATGACGTGCTCGGCGCGGCTGCCGGTGTACGCGCTGCTGATCGGCGCGTTCATCCCGATCCATTACGTGTTCGGCGTGTTCAACCTGCAGGGCATCGTGCTGTTCGCGCTGTACCTGGCGGGCATCCTCGGCGCGATGCTGGTGGGCTGGGTGATGAAGCACATCCGCCGCGACAAGAGCGAGCATGCGCTGATGATGGAGCTGCCGTCGTATCGCGTGCCCAAGCTGCGCGACGTGGCGATCGGCCTGTACGAGCGCGGCATGATCTTCCTCCGGCGGCTGACCGGCGTGATCCTCGGCCTGACCGTGCTGATGTGGTTCCTCTCCACTTTCCCGGGCGCGCCGGAGGGCGCGACGCTGCCGGCCATCGACTACAGCTTCGCCGGCTACATCGGGCGCGGCCTGCAGTACGTGTTCGCGCCGATCGGCTTCAACTGGGAGATCAGCCTGGCGCTGATCCCGGCGTTTGCCGCACGCGAGACCGCGGTGGCGGCGCTGGCCACGGTCTACCTGGTGGGCGGCGAATCCGGCGGGCTCGGCCAGGCGCTGGCCGGGCAGATCCCGCTGGCCAGCGCGCTGTCGCTGCTGGTGTGGTTCGCCTATGCGCCGCAGTGCATGTCCACGCTGGCGATCATCAAGCGCGAGACCGATTCCTGGCGCAACGTGGCGATCTCGTTCGGCTACATGTTCGTGATGGCCTACACCGCGTCGTTCATCGTCTACCAGGTGACGAGGGCACTGACGTGAGGAGCCGCCCATGAGTGCCGGCCTGTTGCTGCAGTACGTGGTGATCGCGCTGGCCGTGCTGGCCAGCGTGTGGATCGTGCTGCGCAAGCTGGCCCGGAAAACGACCAACCGCTGGCTGGCCGCCGGCTCCATCCATTTCAACCAGCCCGGCCGCGGCGCCCTGGCGCGGGCGTTGGGCCGGCGCCTGCAGCCGATCGAAGCCACCGGCGACTGCAGCGACGGCTGCAGCACCTGCGGCGCCTGCGGCCCGAAACCGCCGGCGGCGGCGCAGCCCGGCGAGGCGATGCCGCTCGAATTCCGCCCGCGGCAGTAGGGGGGGCACCGCCCGCCGCTCCTGTCGATCGAGTTCCTTCAGCGGCAGCCCCTGCAGGGTGCGTTCGCGCAAAGGCCGGACGGTCGCGCACCGTCACCGGCGAAGCGGCGGGCGGTGCCCGCCCTGCAAGTACAGCGAAGAGCGACTCCACCGCAGCCCTCTCCTGCGCTGCAGGGGAGGGGCAAGGCGCGGACACGAAAAAGCCGGCTTGCGCCGGCTGTTTCATGCAACCCGAATCGCGTGGCCGGCTTACGCCAGTTCGCGGATCTTCGCGTTGAGGCGGCTCTTGTGGCGGGCGGCCTTGTTCTTGTGGATCAGGCCGCGGGCGGCGTAGCGATCCATCACCGGCTGGGCGACGGTGAATGCGGCAATGGCACCGGCCTTGTCCTTGGCCTCGATGGCCTTGACGACCTTCTTCAGGGCGGTGCGGACCATGGAACGTGCGCTGATGTTGCGCAGGCGGCGCTGTTCGGACTGGCGCGCGCGCTTCTTCGCGGACTTGATGTTGGCCAAGGTAGAACTCCGGGATGCAGTGTGTTGGGTGGAAAAAGACGCCAATTATGCGGTCGATTCATCGACGCGTCAATCACTTGGCCGGCTTTATCCGCAGCCGGCGTGGCGCGCGGCGGCGGGGGTGCCGGCATTTTGCCATAACCGGGCCGTGATCCTGCCGGCGCGGGCTGTCAAACTGTGCGCCCCGTGCGAACGACGCCGAAGGTAGAACCGCCGCCCATGAAGTCTCCCAGCATGCTCCGCGGGCTGCTCTCCTTCAGCAGCATGACGATGATTTCGCGGGTGCTCGGCCTGGTGCGCGACATGTCGATCAACGCCGCGTTCGGCGCCAACGGCGCCACCGACGCGTTCTGGGTGGCGTTCCGCATTCCCAACTTCATGCGCCGGCTGTTTGCCGAGGGCTCGTTCTCCACCGCCTTCGTGCCGGTATTCACCGAAGTGAAGGAGAAGGGCACGCATGCGCAGCTGAGGGAGCTGATGGCGCGGGTGTCGGGCACGTTGGGCGGGGTGCTGCTGCTGATCACGGCGCTGGGCATCATCTTCGCGCCGCAGGTGACTGTGCTGTTCTCGCCCGGCGCGATCGACGAGCCGCGCAAGTTCGAGCTGACCGTCGAGCTGTTGCGGCTGACTTTCCCGTTCCTGCTGTTTGTGTCGCTGACCGCGCTCTCCGGCGGGGCGCTGAACAGTTTCCACCGCTTCGGGCTGCCGGCGCTGACGCCGGTGATCCTCAACCTGTGCATGATCGCCGGCGCGCTGTGGCTGTCGAAGAAGCTGCAGACGCCGATCCTGGCGATGGGCTGGGCGATCCTGGCCGCGGGCATCCTGCAGTTGCTGTTCCAGTTGCCGGCGCTGCGGCAGCTCAACCTGCTGACCCTGCCACGATGGGGCTGGCGCCATCCGGAGGTGCGGAAGATCATGCGGCTGATGGTGCCGACCCTGTTCGGCTCCTCCGTGGCGCAGATCAACCTGCTGTTCGACACGGTGATCGCCTCGCTGCTGGTGGTCGGCTCGCAGAGCTGGCTGTCGCAGGCGGATCGTTTCCTGGAACTGCCGCTGGGCGTGTTCGGCGTGGCGCTGGGCACGGTGATCCTGCCGTCACTGGCGCGCCATCATGTCACCACCGACACCACCGGCTTCTCGCGGGCGCTGGACTGGGGGCTGCGGATCACCCTGCTGATCGCGGTCCCGGCGATGTTCGCGCTGATGCTGCTGGCCGGGCCGCTGGTGGCCACGCTGTTCCAGCATGGCCACTGGACCGCGCACGACACGCACATGGCGACCTTGTCGATCACCGCGCTGAGCTTCGGCCTGCCCGCTTTCGCGCTGGTGAAGGTGTTGCTGCCGGCGTTCTATGCGCGCCAGGACACGCGCACGCCGGTGCGCGCGGCGGTGGCTTCGCTGCTGACCAACATGCTGTTGAACGTGGTCTTCCTGGCGCTGCTGTTCGAACTGTGGGCGCCGGCCGGCTTGAAGCAGCTGTCGTGGCTGGATGGCATCGCCCGCGTGCCCGGCCTGCACATGGCGCTGGGCTTGGCCAGCGCGGTAGCCGCCTACGTCAACCTGTGGCTGCTGTGGCACTGGCTGAAAAGGGCGGGCGTGTACCAGCGCCAGCCGGGCTGGTCGCGCCACTTGCTGCGGCTGGCCGCGGCCTGCGCGGTGATGGTGGCGGTGCTGTTGCTGGGCCGCTGGCTGTGGCCGGACTGGGTCCACGGGGTGCCGGTGCTGACCCGGCTGTGGCATCTGGCCGTGCTGGTGCTGGCCGGCGGGGCCAGTTATGTCGCCGTCCTGTTTGCCGGCGGCTTCCGCCTGCGCGATCTGCGCGCGGCGTGAGGCCGCGACACCGACCGTTCTATATACTCGCGCGATGATGAGACTCTCCAGGGATGTCGCCGGCCCTTGCCTGGCGCCCGGTGGCAGTGTGGTCGCGGTGGGTGCGTTCGACGGCTTGCATCGCGGCCACCAGGCGCTGCTGGCGCAGGTGGCCGCGCGCGCGCGCGAGCTGGATGGCAGCCCGCTGGTAGTGAGCTTCGAGCCGCTGCCGCGCGCGTTCTTCTCGCCGCGGCCGGTGCCGCGGATTTCCAGCGTGCGCGACAAGTTGCGCGGCTTCGCCGCTGCCGGCATGCAGCAGGCCCTGCTGCTGCGCTTCAACCGGGCGCTCACCGCGATGTCGGCCGAGGATTTCGTCCGCCGCGTGCTGGTCGAGCGGCTGGCTGCGCGCGAGGTCTGGGTGGGCGCGGATTTCCGCTTCGGCCACAAGCGCGCCGGCGACGTGGCGCTGCTGCAGGAGATGGGTCCCGAATGCGGCTTTCTCGCCTGCACGATGCCGGAAGTGCAGTGGCACGATGCGCGGGTGTCGGCCAGTCGCGTGCGCGAATTGCTCGCGGCGGGCGAGTTCGCCGCGGCCGAGCCGCTGCTTGGCCGCCCTTTCGTGATCGACGGCAAGGTGCAGCGCGGCAACCAGCTCGGCCGCACCCTGGGTTATCCCACCGCCAACATCCATCTGCGCGATCGGGTCAGCCCGGTGCTGGGCATCTTCGCGGTGCGCGTAGGCCTGGGCGAGGGCGAATGCAGCTGGCCCGGCGTGGCCAGCCTGGGCGTGCGCCCTACCGTGAACCAGGTCAGCGAGCCGCTGCTGGAAGTCCACCTGTTCGATTTCGAGGGCGACCTGTATGGCCAGCGCATGGCGGTGGAGTTCGTCGGCAAGCTGCGCGACGAGCAGAAGTTCGACGGGCTGGAGCCGCTCAAGGCGCAGATGGCGCTCGACGCGCGCCGGGCACGAGAGCTGCTGGGCATGAATCCGCGGCTGGTCGGGGCGTGAACGCAGTCCCGGGTATTTCCCGTGAGCCCGCGCATCCATTAACTTAGAAGCCTTTGCCCGCCCATGGGCGGGCCGCAACACCTTCAACGGCACCTACGCGATGACCCACGATTACAAGAGCACCATCAACCTGCCGCATACGGATTTCCCGATGCGCGGCGATTTGCCGAAACGCGAGCCGGGCTGGCTGGCGCAGTGGGAGCAGGTGGGCCGCTATGCGCAGATCCAGCAGAAGACTGCCCATCGCGAGCGCGCGTTCGTGCTCCACGACGGCCCGCCGTATGCCAACGGTGCGATCCACATCGGCCATGCGGTCAACAAGATCCTCAAGGACATGGTGGTCAAGTCCAAGCTGCTGGCCGGTTACCGCGCGCCGTACGTGCCGGGCTGGGATTGCCACGGCCTGCCGATCGAGATCGCGGTGGAGAAGAAGTTCGGCAAGCCGGGCGACAAGCTCGACGCCGCCGCGTTCCGGCAGAAGTGCCGCGAGTACGCCACCGAGCAGGTCGACACGCAGCGCGCCGGCTTCAAGCGGCTTGGCGTGCTCGGCGACTGGGAGCACCCCTATCGCACCATGGATTTCAAGTACGAGGCCGACATGCTGCGCGCGCTGGCGCGCATCGTGGCCAACGGCCACGTGCTGCGCGGCGCCAAGCCGGTGTACTGGTGCTTCGATTGCGCCTCCGCGCTGGCTGAGGCGGAGATCGAATACGGCGACAAGGTTTCGCCTGCGGTCGACGTGGCCTACGACGCGGTCGATGCGAAGGCGCTGGCCGCGAAATTCGGCGTCGACGCAGGCGATGCCATCGTCGCCATCCCGATCTGGACCACCACGCCGTGGACGCTGCCGGAAAGCCAGGCGGTGTCGCTGGGCGCCGATCTCGAATATGCGTTGATCGAAGGGCCGGCGCGCGACGGCCGCCGCGTGCTGCTGGCGGTCGCCAGCGCGCTGGTCGACAACGTGGCGCAACGCTACGGCATGGAGCAGGCGACCGTGCTCGGCCATGCCGAAGGCAAGGCGCTGGAACGACAGATGCTGCGCCATCCGTTCTACCCGCGCGAAGTGCCGGTGATCCTCGGCGACCACGTCAGTGCCGAGGACGGCACCGGCGCGGTGCATACCTCGCCCGATCACGGCGTGGAGGATTTCGTGGTGGCGCGCGAGTACGGCATCGGCCTGCTCAACTATGTCGGTTCGCGCGGCGCGTATCACGCCGACACGCCGGCCGCCGACGGCGTCGAGCTGGCCAACATGCACATCTGGAAGGCCAACGACGCCATCGTCGACGTGCTGCGCCAACGCGGCGTGCTGCTGGCCTTCGCCAGGATCGAGCACAGCTACCCGAACTGCTGGCGGCACAAGACGCCGGTGATCTACCGCACCACGCCGCAGTGGTTCATCTCGATGGAGCAGGCGAACCTGCGCAAGACCGCGCTGGCCTCGATCAAGGACGTGCGCTGGGTGCCGGGCTGGGGCGAGGAGCGCATCGCCGGCATGGTGGCCGGCCGGCCGGACTGGTGCATCTCGCGCCAGCGCACCTGGGGCGTGCCGATCGCGCTGTTCGTGCACAAGGTCACCCAGGAGCCGCACCCCGATTCCGTCGCGCTGCTCGATCAGGTGGCCAGGATCGTGGAGCAGGGCGGTGTCGATGCGTGGTTCGCGCTCGATCCGGCCACGCTGCTGGGCGACCAGGCGGGCGACTACGAGAAGGTCACCGACGTGCTCGACGTGTGGTTCGATTCCGGCGTCACGCATTTCGCCGTGATCGGCCAGCGAGCGGAACTGCAGCGCGGCAGCGCGGACGAGTACAAGGTGATGTATCTGGAAGGCTCCGACCAGCACCGCGGCTGGTTCCAGTCGTCGCTGCTGACCTCCTCGGCGATCCACGGCCGCGCGCCGTATGACGAGGTGCTCACCCACGGCTTCACGGTGGACGCCAACGGCCGCAAGATGTCCAAGTCGCTGGGCAACGTGGTGGCGCCGCAGAAGGTGATGGATACGCTGGGCGCCGACGTGCTGCGCCTGTGGGTGGCCTCCGCCGACTATCGCAACGAGATGTCGGTTTCCGACGAGATCCTCAAGCGCGTCTCCGACAGCTACCGGCGCATCCGCAACACCGCGCGCTTCCTGCTCGGCAATCTGGACGGCTTCGATCCGGCGCAGCATCTGCTGAAGGTGGAAGACAGCCTGCTGCTCGACCAGTGGGCCGTGCAGCAGGCGTTCGACGTGCAGCAGGCCGTGGTGGCGGCCTACGAGCGTTACGACTTCCCGGAGGTGGTGGCGCGCGTCCAGAACTTCTGCACCAACGAGCTGGGCGCGCTGTACCTGGACATCACCAAAGACCGGCTCTACACCATGCCGACCGACAGCCGCGGCCGGCGCAGCGCACAGAGCGCGATGTACCGCATCGCCGAGGCAATGGTGCGCTGGCTGGCGCCGATCCTGGGCTTCACCGCCGAGGAAATCTGGCAGCAGTTGCCGGGCGAGCGGGGCGACAGCGTGCTGTTCGAAACCTGGTACGACGGACTGGCGGCGACCCAGGCCTCGCCGGAGCAGCGCCGCTACTGGGCCGACCTGCTGGCGATCCGCGACGGCGCCTCGCGCGTGCTCGAGGGCATGCGCAAGGCCGAGCAGATCGGCGCGGCGCTGGAGGCAAGGCTCGTCGTGCATGCCGACGCCGCACTCGCGGCGCGCTACGCCGAGGTGGCCGACGAGCTGCGCTTCTTCTTCATCACCTCCGACTTCACCCTGGCACCCCTGACGCCACGGACGGGCGAGGCGATGAAGGTGGAGCTGGAAGGTGCCGAGGCCTGGGTTTCCGCGTTGGTCAGCGATGCCGCCAAATGCATTCGTTGCTGGCACCGTCGCGACGACGTCGGTAGCCACGCCGGGCATCCGGAGCTGTGCGGCCGCTGCGTCGGCAACGTCGAAGGACCGGGCGAGGATCGCCGCTGGTTCTAGGCTTCGAAAAAATACCCGTTTGCCCTGAGCGTAGGCCCGCAGGGCCGAAGTCGAAGGGGTTGCCACGCGCCCCTTCGACTTCCTCGCTCATCAACCCGCGACCGTCCATGGTCGCTCCCCGCGTACGCTGCGCTACGCTCAGGGTGAACGGTCCGGATATTGCGCTCAGGATAGCCCCATGCCCCCCAAACCCAACGCACTCTCCTGGCTGTGGCTCTCCGTCGCCGTCATCGCGCTCGATCAGCTGAGCAAATGGTGGGCGATCCATGCGCTGCAGCCGATGGGCGTGCCGCATCCGGTCATCCCCGGCTTCCTGAACTGGACGCTGGCGTTCAACACGGGTGCCGCCTTCAGTTTCCTTGCCGATGGCGCAGGCTGGCAGCGCTGGTTTTTCGTGGTGCTGGCGGTGGCGATCAGCGTGGTGCTGGTGGTCTGGCTGGCGCGCACGCCGCGCCGCGACTGGCGCACCGCCTTGCCGCTGGCCTTCATCATCGGCGGCGCGATCGGCAACCTGGTCGACCGCCTGCACGCGTCGCAAGTCACCGACTTCATCCACGTGTACTTTCGCCAGTGGAACTATCCGGTGTTCAACCTGGCCGACTGCGCCATCACGGTCGGCGCGGTGATGCTGGTGGTATTCGGTCTGTTCGCCGACAAGCCCGCAGACAGCGTGCGATAATCCAGACCCGTGCGCAGGAGCCCGCTTGCGGGCGATGCCCTTCGAGTGGAAAGCATCGTCCGCAAGCGGGCTCCTGCGGAATTCCATATCGAGGTCGTCTTGGACATCCTGCTCGCCAACCCCCGCGGCTTCTGTGCCGGCGTGGATCGTGCCATCGCCATCGTCGAACGCGCACTGGAATCCTACGGCGCGCCGATCTACGTGCGGCACGAAGTGGTGCACAACCGTTACGTGGTCGACAAGCTGCGCGCCGACGGTGCGGTGTTCGTGGAGGAGCTGCACGAGGTGCCTGACGGCGCCACCGTGATCTTCAGCGCGCATGGCGTGTCGCAGGCGGTGCGCGAGGAGGCTGCACAGCGGCAGCTGAAGGTGTTCGACGCCACCTGTCCGCTGGTGACCAAGGTGCACATGGAGGTGGCGCGACTGGGCCGGATCGGCCGCAGCGTGGTGCTGATCGGCCATGCCGGCCACCCGGAGGTCGAGGGCACGATGGGGCAGTGGAACCCGGCCAACCCCGGGCAGATCCTGCTGGTGGAGTCGCTGGAGGATGTCGCCACGCTGGTGCCGAAATTCCCGCACGCGCTGTCCTATGTCACCCAGACCACACTGTCGGTGGACGACACCAAGGCGATCATCGAGGCCCTGCGCGCGAAATTCCCGAGCATCGAGGGGCCGCGCAAGGACGACATCTGCTACGCCACGCAGAACCGCCAGGACGCCGTGCGCAGGCTCGCCGACTCGGTGGACCTGATGCTGGTGGTCGGCTCGGTCAACAGCTCCAACTCCAACCGCCTGCGCGAGCTGGCCGCGAAACAGGGTGTGCCCTCCTACCTGATCGACGGCGCCGAACACATCGAGCGCCACTGGCTCGACGGCGTGCAGCGCATCGGCCTGACCGCCGGCGCCTCCGCGCCGGAAAAACTGGTACGCGACGTGATCGCCCGCCTGCAGTCGTGGGGTGCGGGTGCGGTGCGCGAACTGGACGGTGAGCCGGAGAGCATCACCTTCGCCCTGCCCAAGGAGCTGCGCGTGGTCGGCACCAGCGGCTCGGCCAGCTTCTGACGACCTTGTTACGGTGAGCTCGCAGGGCGGCACCGCCCGCCAGCTCCCGCATCGTCGCGAGAAGCGGCGGTACCGTTCGCCGACGCCGGCATCGCCGACCCTGCGCGGTTGCGCGGGGACGGCGGGCACCGTAAAATCCACGGCTCTTTGCCGGAATAGCTCAGTTGGTAGAGCGGCGCATTCGTAATGCGTAGGTCGTAGGTTCGATTCCTATTTCCGGCACCAGACACGGCACACGCAAGCGGCTCGATCTCCGGATCGGGCCGCTTGCTTTTGCGGCCGTGAAACCCGGTGCAGGCACGGCCGCGGATGTCCGTCCGTGGGGTGGCGCCGGGCCCTCGACGGTCAATTCTCGACCAGCGACCACGCCACCGTGCTCCCCGCGCGCATCGGCACGCAGGTGGCGTCGCCCAGAGCGAGCTCGGCCGGTACGGTCCAGGGCTTGCGTTCCAGCAGCAGGCGCTCCTGGTTGCGCGGGAGGCGATAGAAATCCGGGCCGTGGAAGCTGGCGAAGGCTTCCAGTCGGTCGAGTTTGCCGGCCTGGTCGAAGGCTTCGGCGTAAAGCTCGATCGCGGCGTGCGCGCTGTACACGCCGGCGCAGCCGCAGGCGGATTCTTTCGCGTGGCGCGGGTGCGGGGCGCTGTCGGTACCGAGGAAGAAACGGGGATCGCCACTGGTCGCCGCCTTCACCAGGGCGGCGCGGTGGGTTTCGCGTTTCAGGATCGGCAGGCAATAGTGGTGCGGGTTGAGGCCGCCGGCGAACAGCGCGTTGCGGTTGAGCAGCAGGTGGTGCGCGGTGATCGTGGCCGCCAGGTTGGCCGGGGCGGCGGCGACGTACTCGGCCGCGTCGCGCGTGGTGATGTGTTCCAGCACCATGCGCAGGGCAGGGAAGCGTGCGCGCAGCGGCATCAGGTGGCGTTCGATGAACACGCGCTCGCGGTCGAAGATGTCGATCGCGGGGTCGGTCACCTCGCCATGCAGCAGCAGCGGCAGGTCGTGGCGCTGCATCGCTTCCAGCACGCTGTTGACGTGCTCCAGATCGCGCACGCCATCCTGTGAATTGGTGGTCGCGCCGGCAGGGTAGTACTTCACCGCGAACACGCTGCCGCTCGCCTTTGCCCGCTCGATCTCCTGCACCGGCGTGGCCTCGGTGAGGTACAGCGTCATCAGTGGCTGGAAGTGGGCGCCGGGCGGCAGGCTGGCGAGGATGCGGCGGCGGTAGTCCTCCGCCTGCGCCACGTTGGTCACCGGCGGCTTCAGGTTGGGCATCACGATGGCACGGCTGAACCGGCGCGCGGTGTGGCCGACCACCGAGGCCAGCGTGGCGCCATCGCGCAGATGCACGTGCCAGTCGTCGGGACGACAGATGTCGAGGCGGTCGGCGGTCATCGGCGGGGATCCGTGGCGCGGCGTGCGGGCGGAGTGGCGGGGCAGGTGTGGCGAAGAGGCATGCGGATTGTCCAGAAGATTTGCGGCAGTGAGTTGGACCACTGGCTATTATCGCCCGCCAGCGCGTTGAAGCCTCCCCCTTTGGTTGCTGGCGAGAGAAGGGCGAGGAAAGCCCCTCTCCCTGCGGGAGAGGGGTTGGGGTGAGGGTTCGGGGTCGAGGCGTGGCTGCAGGTTTCTCCCCGCACCCTCATCCGGCCCTTCGGGCCACCTTACTCACCCGCAAGGGGACTCCCTGCGGTCGCCGAGGGGAGAAGGGCTTTGAAGGCTTCCCCGCCGCGTGATCGGGTTCACCCTTTCCGACAACGACCGCACCGCTCATCGGCCAATTCCTACCGCCGGTCGGCTGGGGGCTGGCCGCGCCTCGCGCGATGGGTACATTGCACTCAGGGGTATCAGGGAGAATTCCATGCAAGTCCTGTCGCGTCAGCGAGGCATCTCGTTGATCGAGGTGATGATGGCCGTGCTGATCTTCAGCATCGGCCTGATCGGCCTGGCCAGCCTGATGGTGATGGCCACGCGCTCCAACCACGCCGCTTACGTGCGCACCCAGGTGGTATTCCTCGCCAACAGCATGGCGGCGCGGATGAGTGCCAACCCGATCGGCGTGTGGAACGGCAACTACAACAGCGGCAGTTATCCGGTCTCCTCCAGCTCGATCGGCTGCGGCTCCGGCTCGGCCTGCGATGCAGCGGAGCTGGCCACCCACGACCAGCGCCTGTGGAGCAGCCAGTTGAAGACCTTCCTGCCCGGCCCGTCGGCCAGCATCGACTGCGGCGGCGTGGGTACCGCCGGCTACGACCCCACCTCGCAGCTGGCCATGCAGCCGCCTTATGGCGGCAGCTGCAAGATGAAAATCACCTGGAACGAGCAGGGCACCGGTGACCAAACCAAGCGTGCCAGCGAGCCACAGTCCTTCTCGTGGGAGTTCCAGCCATGAGCGCGTTCCGCATGCTGCCTCGCCATTCGCGCGGCTTCACCCTGATCGAACTTATGGTGGCGATGGTGCTGGGCCTGCTGGTGGCCGCTGGCATCGTCACCGTGTTCGCCTCCACCTCGAGCAGCAACAAGGCGCAGAACCAGCTGGCGCAGTTGCAGGAGGCGGGGCGCTTCGCAGTGACCCGCATGGGCACCGACCTGCGGATGGCCAACGGACAGTACTGCACCAACACCGGCGGCGTGGCCAAGATCGGCACGGGCGGCAATGCGCTCGATCACATCCGCGCGCCCAAGGTCTACGCCAAGAACCTGATCGGCGCCGCTGGCGCGGTCAGTGGCGCGTTCGGCGACGTCACCACCGCCTGGGGCGCCGGTTCGTATCCGGCTGCACCCGCGGCGCCGTACACGATGCCGTCGTTCCTGTTCATGCGTGGCTACGAGTGCACGCTCACCGCCTGCACGCCGGTCGATCCGAACACCACCATCAGCACCATCCCGGCGATGGGTACCGCGATCAACAATCGGGTCAAGGGCGCCGACGTGCTCACCGTGCGTTACGTCAACCCTGCCGCCGGCTGGGCCATCGTCCCGGCGGGCGTCACCGGCAGCACCTTGGCCACCAGCAGCAGCGCGGCCACCATCACCTCGATCACGCTGGTCCAGCGTACCGGCGAACCGCCGCTGAGCAATGCCGCCAACGGCGACCTGTTCATGCTGGCGGACTGCTCCAACGCGCAGATCTTCCCGGCCACCGCCAGCAGCGTCGGCGTGATCACCCCCTTGGCCAACACCACCGATGGCTTCGGCACCGGCGCGGCCAACCTGCCGACCGCGCAGGAGCCGGAGTCGGCGCCCAAGGTGTTCGACGTCAACCGCGATTTCCAGACCGTCACGTATTACCTCAAGCTGGTCAGCGTCAACAATGACGGCAACGCACCGTTCACCGGTGCACTGATTCGAAGGGTCAACGGCGGTACGGCCGGCCGCGGCGGCTCGGAGGATGAGCTGGTGCGAGGCGTCGAGCGGCTGGATTTCCGCTACGGCGTGCAGGACAACACCGGCAAGACCAGCTTCCTCACTGCCGCCCAGGTCGACGCCGCCCCCGCGGCAAGTTGCCCACCGGCCGAGTTGAATGCGATCACCGCCACCGGTTGCCTGTGGCGCAGCATCAAGAGCATCGAGGTCAGCCTGCTGATGGACGGCCAGACGCCGCTGTACACGCTCACCGGCAACCAGCTGAATTACCGCTACAGCGCCGACGCAAACACCGGCCTGCTGCCGCCGTCCGGTCATGCCATCAAACCCAGCGACCAGGGCTTCCCCGACCAGTTGCTGCGGCGCGAGTTCAGCGTGCTGGTGCCCGTGCGCAACTACAACCCGTGATGAAAGCGGCGGCGCCCACCGGTGCCGCCGCATGATGTTTTCCTGGAGCCAAGTCATGGCGATGCCGAACAAACCACGATCAATGCGAACCGGCCCGCACGCCCAGCGTGGCGCGGTGCTGGTGGTGGCGCTGATCTTCCTGATCCTGCTGACCATCCTGGCGATCAGCGCCTCCGGCCGCTCGCTGTTGCAGGAGCGCATGGCCGGCGGCCTGCACAACGCGCAGCAGGCGGACATGAGCGCGCTCACCGCGCTGCGCGGGGCCGAGTGGAAGCTGTGGACCAGCACCACCAACGTCACTGCCCATCTCAATTGCGGCACCGGCATCTTCACCGACTGCTACGTCTACGACCCGGCCAACCCGATCGCCAACGTGGTCGACTTCCGCACCAAGCAGGGCTGGGTCACGGCAGGCTCCACCGAGTACAAGGGCTACGGCGGTTCGGTCGACTACACCGGCGCCACGACGGGCGATCTCGCGCAGAACCCGCGCTACATCATCGAGGACCTGGGCGTGGAGCTGCCGCCGGGGGTCAGCGGCGGCCTGCATGAATCCGGGGCCACCGGCAGTTCCGGCACCGGCACCGCCAGTTCCAGTCGGCACATCTATCGCATCACCGCGCGCGCCACGGGCGGCAGCGCCAACACCGTGCGCGTGATGGAAAGCACCTTCGCGGCCAAGAGCAACTGAGTCGGAGTATTCAAGCCATGTCTAGTCGTCGGTTTCTTCCCGGACGCATGTCGTCGGCGCTGATGGGCGCCGTGCTCACCGCCGTGGGTGGCCTTTCCGCACCGGCCCCGGTGCCCGCGACGCTGTCGGTGATGGCGCTGGTCGCCGCCGGCAGCAGCTTCGTTTCCGCGCCCGCTTCCGCGGCCACGGCGGCGACGAGCGGCATCGTGGAGCTCAGCCCCACGCCGCCCAACGTGACCCAGGCGGTGCCGCCGAACATCGTGGTGACGTTCGATGATTCGGGGTCGATGGCCAGCAACTACATGGGCGACAACCGGCCGTTCGATGGTGGTAGCTGGAGCGGGCCGTGGCGCTGCGCCGGCGTGATCGATCCGCGCACCACGTCCAGCAGCGACGTCCGTTCCAAGGCCATGAACGGCGTGTACTACAACCCGAACGTCGTGTATTCGCCGCCAGTGAAGGCAAACGGATCGTTGTTCCCGAATGCGGACAAGACGTTGGCTGCGGTGTGGCTGGACGGCGTTGGCGTCAACCGACCGTATTCGCCGGTGACGGCCGACACCTACTCCAGCTACCGCAACAACCCCAATGGCACGACCGATCCCACCGGCCTGACAGATCTCACCGGTGTTCTCACCTACAAGACCACTGTCACCTACTACGCCATGTTCGGAACTACCTGCGCGGCGAACGCGGACACGGGTAGCTGCCAGACGAACACCTCTGACACTTCCAGTGGCGGCACCCACCGTTTCTGGACGGACAACGTCGCCAACACCAGCGGCAGCGGTATCGCCACCGTGTATTCGGGTACCAATCTGAAGACTCGGGACAGCAGCGGTTCCGGATACACCCGGAGGGACGGCGACAAGACCAGCGCCACCGCGAATTACGTTACCTGGAAAGTCTCGACCACCGACACCTCGACGGTGACCAGCGACAATCGCTGGAAGTGCGGTTATGGCAGCTCGCCGATGGACGGCAGCAGCGCTGACTCCGATGGCAACACCTATCCGAACGGCGGCCCGTACTACTACCGCTACAAGTCCACGGCGCCCACCATCACGGTCGATACTTTCGGCAACCCGGACAGCGCCGGCCGCGCCAATCTCTACACCAGCGCCAACTGGGAGGCTGTGGCCGTCCCCAACACGACCCTCACCATCAACGGCCAGTCGGTCAACCAGTGGCAGAACTTCGCCAATTGGTATGCGTACTACCGCACGCGCAACCTGATGACGAAAACCGCGTTGTCGCGCGTGTTCGGCTCGCTCGGTGCAACCACGGTCACCGGCGGCTTCGGCAACAGCATTCGCGCCGCGTGGCAGAACATCAATGACGGCACGTTCAAGCTGCCTAGCAGCGCGATCATCACCAGCTTGATCGATGCGTCCGGATGCGATGCGAGTTCGACGACAACCTCCAGTCCTTCGGCCATCCAGCAATCCGGCGCGATCAAGACTCCACCCGATTGCTACCGCAGCGCATTCTTCAACTGGATGTTCCAGACCGACGCCAGCGGCAGTACGCCCAACCGCGCTTCGACCATTCGCGCCGGCAAGTTCTTCCAGCGTGGCAATGGCAATACCGGCGGCACCGGCAACCTCCAGGATCCGTACTGGGATCCGCCCAAGGTCAGCGGAGCCGACGGCCTGGAGCTGGTGTGCCGGCAGAACTACCACATGCTGGTGACTGACGGTTACTGGAACGAGGGCGATCCAACTCTGCCCACCCCGTTCCAGACGTCGCAGTCGGCCGTCTCGGGCAATTTGCCTGACGGCACCGCCTATCCCGCCAATACCGCCGAGTCCCGCGTGTATTGGGACGTGCAGGGCAGCGTCTACACTTCATCGCTGGCCAATATCGCGTTCAACTACTGGGCGACCAATTTGCGCCCCGACCTGTACAAGCCATCCCAGGGCAAGATCGTGCCGCCGTACATGCCCGACACCACCACGGGCGTAGTCACCGGCGCCACCTCGCCGGCCCTGGAGAAGTATTTCAACCCGAAGAACGATCCCGCCAACTGGCCGCACCTGGTGCAGTACATGGTGACCCTGGGCGTACCCGGCAACCTGACCCATTCGACCGACGCCGACTGCACGGATGCCAACAACGATCTATGCCGTTTGCGGCGCGGGCAGACCAACTCCAGCGGAAGTACGGGTTGGCCGCGGCCGATCAACAACGATCCTGCAGCGATCGACGACACCTGGCACGCCGCCATCAACAGCCGCGGTGACTACTTCAATGCAGCCAACCCGCAGAACCTGGTCGACCAGCTGACCAACATCCTCACCAACATCAGCGCGCGCAACGTGCCAGCGACCACCAGTGCGCTGAACACCAGCGTGCTGGTGCAGGGCGCGATCGGCTTCACCTCGGGCTACAGTTCGGGCGACTGGACGGGTGTATTCCAGGCCATCACGGCGAACGTCGACGGCACCGTGGCGGGCCTGCAGTGGGATGCGGGCGTGATCCTCACTGACGCGACGAAAACGCCGCCGGCCAACCGGCAGATCCTCAGCGCCAAGGAGAAGGCGGATGGGTCGTTCGATGGCGGCACCGCTTTTCGCACCTTCACCGGCCTGGACAACCTGACCGCCAGCACGGGCAGCAGCTATCTGAGCGCGCAGGCCCTGCTCAGCGGCCTGCCGGCCAGCACCGGCAGCACGGACACGGGCCAGGCCCGGCTGGATTACCTGCGCGGTTCGAGGGCGCTGGAGAGCACTGTCTACCGCACGCGCAGCAGCCTGCTCGGCGCCATCATCAACTCGCAGGCCCTGTACGTGGGGGCGCCGTCGAGCGGCTACCACAGCGGCTGGCCGGCAGGCTCGCCCGAGGCCACCGCGATGGCCAACGACAACACCACCTGCGTCGTGACGGCGCCCACCCTGACCACCTGCCACAGCTACGAGGCATTCGCGAAGATCTACCAAGATCGGACGCCGGCGGTTTACGTGGGTGCCAACGACGGCATGCTGCACGCGTTCAACGCCAAGATGGTGCTGGACTCGTCGACGCCACCGGTGGCGGTGCCTGACGCCGACGCGGGCAAGGAGATATTCGCCTACGTGCCGCGCACGGTGTATCCGAACCTGGGCAATCTCACGGCCAGAACCAATTTCAAGTTTGCGCCGACCGTCGATGCCACTCCGGTGACGCGTGACGTGTTCTTTGGCGCCGATACCTCCACCCCGGCCGTGACCACCAAGGGCTGGCATACGTTGCTGGTGGGCGGCTTGCGCCTGGGCGGCCGCGGCGTCTATGCGCTGGACATCACCAATCCCGGCGACGTCACCGAGGCGAATGCCAGCCAGAAGGTGCTGTGGGAATTCAACGCCGATACGCCGGCGGTGAGCGGCGTGGGCGATCCGGCCGACCTGGGCTACACCTTCGGCCAGCCCAACATCGGCCGCCTGGCCAATGGCAAATGGGTGGTGCTGGTGCCGGGTGGCTATTTCCCCGACTGCAGCAAATCCGATCGTCCCGCGAACTGCGTGACGCTGGCGGCCGCCTCCAAGGGCTACAGCGCGCTGTTCGTGCTGGATGCGCAGACCGGCGCGATGATCCGCGAACTGAAGACGCTGACCACGATCAGCGGTGTCACCAGCGGTGGGTTGTCGTCGGTAGTGCTGGGCGACTACAACAACGACCAGATCGACGACGTGGCGTTTGCCGGCGACCTCAACGGCAACCTGTGGCGCTTCGACCTGACCGATCCCAACCCGGCCAACTGGCAGGCGCATGTGACGCTGGCGTTCAAGCCCGCCGTGCAGGGCGACCAGCCGATCACGGTGATGCCGCGGCTGTTCCCCGATCCGGCCACCAACCGCTTCATCGTGGTGTTCGGCACCGGCAAGTACCTGGGTGCGGACGACAACACCAGCAACAGCGCCAAGACCCAGTCGATCTACGGCATCCGCGACAAGCTCGACACCAGCGGCAACCCGATCACGGCGGTCAAGGCCGACCTGGAGCAGCAGACGCTGTACGAGGCGCAGTCCGCCAACGGGCTCAACACGCTGCGCGGCCTGACCGACAATCCGCTGACCCTGGCGCAGAACGGGTGGTACATCGACCTGGATCTGTCCAGCGCGCCGGGCGAGCGCATGGTGGTCACCGCCGGTGCGTTGTTCAACACCAACCGTGCCATCATCACCACCCTGATCCCGGGCAGCCAGGACCCCTGCAGCGCCACGATCGGCGGCGCCCTGATGGTGCTCAACGCGGCCACCGGTGGTGCGGGTGGCGGCCTGTCCAGCCCGTCCGGTCCGACCGGTGGCTGGAACACAGGGGTAAGTACCGTGGGCGGCCTGGTCAACAATCCGCCTACCGGTGGCTCGGTGCCGGTGGCGTCGGTGATCGGCGGCGGCAAGCTGCTGATCCCTGGCTTGGAGCTGCAGGGCGGCGGCAACCTCAATATCGATGACGCGATCTGGCGTCGACGCTCATGGCGGGAGTTGAACAATGACCTGTGACGGCAAGCCAAGGGGAATGGCGATGGGGCGCATGCGCGGCTTCACCCTGCTCGAACTGATGATCGTGGTGGTGATCATCGCGGTGCTCGCCGCGGTGGCGATCCCGACCTACGGGCGCTACGCGTTCCGCGCGCATCGGGCGGACGGGCAGGAGCTGCTGCTGCGCGTGGCCACGGCGCAGGAGCGCTACTACTCCACGGCCAATGCCTATGGCGGCCTCACGGACATCGGCTTCGACAATCCGGCGATCTCCGAGAAGGGCTTTTACTCGGTGACGGTGGTAGCCAGCTCCTCGTCGCAAGCCTTCGTGGCCACCGCCACGCCGGTCGGCGGGCAGGCCAACGACGTGTGCGGGCCGCTGACGATCGACAACGCGGGCGTGAAGACGCCCGGCCCGGCGTCGGCCTCCTCCAACAGCAACGGCAGCTGCTGGTGATCGCCATGAATGCCATGCCCAACCGCGCGCGCGGCTTCAGCCTGCTGGAGCTGATGATCACGATTACCGTGATGGCGATCCTGCTGGCGATCGCCGTGCCCAGTTTCCGTGACGTGATCCATCGCAACCAGGTCAGCTCGGCCAGCAACGCCTTGCTGGCCAGCGTGAACTACGCGCGCAGCGAAGCGATCACCCGCGGCCAACTGGTGTCGATGTGCCCGGGCGACAAGACCTCGGGCTGCACCTCGGGCGGCACGGTGTACGACCAGGGCTGGATCGTCTACACCTACCCGGCCGGCGCGGCCTCGGCCAACAAGGCCTACGCAGCAGCCAGCTCGATCCTGCTGCGCGCCACCGATCCGCAGACCAACGTGTCGATCCAGGCCAAGAGCGGCACCATCGTCACCTTCGGCCAGCAGGGCCAGCTCAAGCCGAGCACGCCGCTGGTGTTCGCCACCTGCTACCGCAGCGGCAGCAGCGGTACCGGCACCATCACCGCCAAGGTACCCGGCGTCCAGCTCGATGTGAACGGCTCGGGCAGCGTCACCACGAAATCGCTGACGACCGGGAGTTGCACGCCGAGCTGAGCCGGCCCAGGCATTGAACATGGCGCCGTCGCGGATTCCGCGGCGGCGCTTTTTTTGACACGAGTGTCATCGAAGTCCCTGCGGCCGAGGCTCATCTCCAACAGTCCTGCGGTTCACGCTCAAGGCGATTGGCAGCGAGCGGTGTCGAGTTGCGAGGCGGCGAGGCGCTCACGTAGATCGCCTGGCGCGCGAGATGGCGGTGTAAACCAATTCGCGCGTGAGGATGCGGTTGTCTTCGTCGGGCGGCAATTCAGGCGGATGGGAACGCCCTCGATTCTGCATTTTGCGCGGGAAACCGCCCCTTCTCCGGGCCGTGTTCGGTCCCTGCGCCCTCCCGGGCTTTATGCCACGGCTTGCAGGCGCCGCACGGTCGGCTGCTTCCGTTGCTCGGCCAGCGACAGCTCGTAGTTGGCCTGCAGCGTCATCCAGAACCGGGCGGTACTCACGCCGGCGCGCTCCAGCCTGATCGCCAGATCCGGGCTGATCCCGGCACGGCCGTTGATGACGCGCGACAACGTGGTGCGGGACATCCCGAGCCGGTGTGCGGCATCAGTGACTTCGATGCCGAGCGGCAGCAGCACGTCTTCGCGCAGAAGCTCTCCGGGGTGCGGGTGATTCTTCATCATGGCCATGACCTCTTTCAGTGGTAGTCCTGATAGTCGACCAGCTCCACGTCGGTGCCGACAAACCGGAACGTGACACGCCAGTTGCCACTGACCCACACGGACCAGTGGCCTTTCAGTGCCCCTTTGAGTGGATGGAGTTTGTAACCAGGCTGGTTCAGTTCAGCCTGTGACGTGGCTGCGTCGAGCGCCGCCAGAATGCGACCGAGCTTGGGAACGTGCGCAGCCTGCACTCCACGAGCAGAACCTGTCCGGTACAGGGTTTCAAGTCCCTTGTGGCGGAAGCCGATTATCATGGCTCAAGTGTAGCGTGTGGCGATACACGCTGCAATGAAGGTCACATTCTTTACGGCGAACGGATGGCAGCATGCTCCGCCCTCCAGGTGCGTTTCCTGCCTTCGCGGGAATGACGGTGGGGAAGGATCGATGGTCGGGGCGACAACGGGATGACGAAGGGGCGGCAAGGAGGCTGCAAAGGGGGAGTGGCGGCAGGGAAGGGCCGCCGTGTGGCGGTCAGCCGGCGAGGTGCGCGGGGTTGTCGCGATCGCCGCCATCCTGCGCCAACCGCTCGGCCAGGCCGGAGTGGCGGCGGGTACGGCGCGCCACCGCGTCAGCGATGATCGCTTCGCTGCCGAGCAGGCTGAACCAGCGGCGGGCGCGGGTGATGCCGGTGTAGAGCAGTTCGCGGGTCAGCACCGGGTTCATGGCTGCAGGCAGCACCAGGGCGGCATGCTCGAACTCGGAGCCTTGCGATTTGTGCACGGTGAGCGCGTAGGCCGTTTCCACTTCGGGCAGGCGCGAGGGAGCGACCAGGCGCAGGCGCGTGCCGCCGCCTGCTGCCGCGGCGAGGAAGGCCACCGCCAGCCGGCTGCCGCCGCCGGCGACAGGCAGCCGCAGGCACAGCCCGATGTCGCCGTTCATCAGGCCCAGCGCGTAGTCGTTGCGGGTGACCATCACCGGGCGACCTTCGTACCAGCCGCTGCTGGCGTCGATCAATCCCTGCGCGTGCAGCGCTTCGGCGACGAGCTGGTTGAGCTTGTCCACACCATGCGGTCCGTGGCGCAGCGCGCACAGCAACTGAAATCGATTGAACGCCTGCAGGGCGCTGGTGGCCCAGTCCGCGTGGGCGTCGTCACCGGCGTCGGTGGCCGGGCGGCAGGAGTGCAAGGTATCGAGGTAGTGGCGGTAGCCGCAGGCGCCGCCGGGCGCCGCGGTGCCATGGATGACGAGCGCTTGCAGCGTGCCGACGTCGGCAGCGGGCAGCCAGGCGAGGTCGTCGCAAGGTGCGCCCAGCAGCGCCAATGTGGCGGCCGCATCACCCATGTTCACGTCCTGTGCCAGCCGGCCGATGCCGCTGGCGGCGCTGAAGCGATGGCTCACGCGCAGCATGGCGATGTGTTGATCCAGCGGCTGTGCATCGGCCTGCACGAAGTCGCCGATGTCGTCGCCGCTGGTGGCCGCGATCCACCGTGCGGTGGTGGCATCGTAATGACCACCGTCGGCACGCCGGCACAGGTCGCCCAGTACCGCGCCGGCCTCCACCGAGGCGAGCTGGTCCTTGTCGCCCAGCAGGATCAGCCGCGCCGACGCGGGCAGCGCGTCGAGCACGGCGGCCATCATGTCCAGGTCGATCATCGACGCCTCGTCGATCACCAGTACGTCCAGCGGCAGCGGGTTGGTGCGGTCGTGGCGGAAGCGCCGGGTATCGGGGCGGGCGCCCAGCAGGCGATGCAAGGTGGCCACCTCGGCGGGCACGGTGGCGCGCACGGCGTCGTCCACATCCAGTCGGGCGAGCTGAGCGCTGATCGATGCATTGAGCCGCGCCGCCGCCTTGCCGGTGGGTGCGGCGAGGCGGATGCGCAGTGCCGGCGCCTGTGCGCGCCATTGCAGGGTCTGCAGCAGCCCGAGCAGGCGCACCACGGTGGTGGTCTTGCCGGTACCGGGGCCACCGGTGATCACGCCGAAGCCGCTGCGCGCGGCCAGCGCACAGGCGATGCGCGGCCAGTCGAGTGTGTCGCCGGCAGCGGTCGGGAACAGTCGCGCCAGTTCCTCGGCCAGGTACGGCGAGGGCGGTTCCGCGCGCGCCACGCGGTCCAGGATGCCCTTCGCCACCTGGCGCTCGTGGTTCCAGTAACGGCGCAGGTAGAGTCGCCCGCCGTCGAGGACCAGCGGCGCACTGGCCGGTTCGCCACCGTCGCCGGCGGCGAGCAGCGAAGACGCGGGCGGGTCGTCGCGCAGCGTGTCGGCCAGTGCACGCCAGTCATCGGGCCAGTCCTGTTCGTTGGCCAGCGCGTCGAGTCCGGCTAGGTCGAGGCAGAGATGACCGTCGGCCAGTTGCCGGCTGAGCACCGCGGCCAGCCAGGCGAGTGCGGGTGCGATGTTCGGTTCCCGTTCGATCAGGAAGCGCGCGAAGGCCACGTCCAGCGGGCGCAGGCGCTGCTGTTGCAATGCGAGGTCGAGCAACGAGGAGAGCATGTCATGCCGCATGGGCGGTGCTCCCCGAGGCGAAGAGCTGGTCGAGGGCGTCGACCAGGGCGAACGGCAGCCGTTCGCGATGCACGCCGCGACCGCTGCCATCCACCCCGCGCAGGTAGAGGTAGAGCACGCCGCCCATGTGGGTGTCGTAGTCGTAGTCGGGCAGGCGCGCCCTGAGCTGGCGATGCAGCGCCAGTGTGTAGATGGCGTACTGCAGTTCGTAGCGGCTCTGCAGCACCGAGGTGCGCATGGCCTGATCGGTGTACGCGGCGGCGTCCTTGCCGAGGTAGTTGGATTTGTAGTCGGCCACGTACCAGCGGCCCTCGTGCTCGAACACCAGGTCGATGAAGCCCTTGAGCATGCCGTTGACGAGGTTGGGCGCCAGTGCGGGACGTGGTGCGCCATCCAGCGTGTGCGCGGTGACGAGGCGATCCAGCGCCTGCGCCTGCACGAGATTGGCCTCGAACCAGAACTCCAGTTCGGCTCGGTAATGCAGCGGATCGGCAAGCGCGGTCAGCGCCATGTGGGTGCCGCCAGGCAGCGGCAATGGCGTGCGCAGCAGCGCGGGCAGCCAGGCGGTGAGCGGTTCGATCCAGTGCTTCCAGCCGCGTGCCTGGCAGCGGCGGGCGAGGGTGTCGCGCAGCAGCGACGACGGTGCGGCGGCGCGTGCGAAACCTTCCTCGGCGCAGTGCTCCAGCAGTTCGTGCAGGAACGTGCCGGGCGCGGCGCCACGCTCGAAGCCGTGAATGCCCGGCGCGGATGCGGAGGCCTCGATGTCGGCTTCCGTCTGCACGGCTTCGGCCAGCGTGGCCTGGCTCGCGGTTTCCGGTGCGGCGTGCGGTGCGGTTTCGTCGTGCCGGGCCAGTGCGCTGTAGCTGGCGATCCACCACGGCGTGTGCGCGGGCAGCGTGCACTGGCGCGCGGGACGTGGCTGGCTGGTGTTGTCCTCGGGCTGGTAGCGCCGGGTTCCCGCGGCTTCGGGAAGGGTGACGAGCTGGATGGCGGACTGGCCCCGGGTCAGCGTTTGCAGCGTGGGCATCAGCTCGCCGGCCTCGATGATGTTGCCGCCGGCCAGCACGTAGCCGAAGGCGGATTTGTGCAGGCCGGAATCCTTCTTTGCGCCGTCCTTGAGGCAGCCCACGCCCAGCCAGCACAGATAGCGGCCGCGGGTGAGTGCGACGTAGAGCAGGCGCAGGTCTTCCTGCAGGCGCGCGATCTCGGCGGCTTGCCAGGCGTCATTGCCGGGGCGCAGGTCGAAGTGCGCCACGGCGTGTTCGTCGTGCCAGAGCAGCGGTTTCTTGCCGTCGGTTTCCCTGTAACCGCAGACAAAGGGCAGCAGCACCACCGGGTACTCCAGGCCCTTGGATTTGTGGATGGTCACCACCTTGATCAGGGCGGCTTCGCTTTCCAGTCGCACGATCTGTTCTTCAGGTGCCTCGCCACCGGCGGGGTTGGCAATCTGCGCGGCGAGGTGGCGGATCAGCGCGTGTTCGCCGTCCAACCCGGTAGCGGCTTGTTGCAGCAGCTCGGCCAGGTGCAGCAGGTTGGTGAGCGCGCGCTCGCCGCCATCGCGTGCGAGCAGGCGCGCGGGCACGCCGAAGCGGTGCAGCAGTTCGTGCAGCATGGCCAGCACGCCATGGCGTCGCCACAACGCATGCAGCTGGCGGAAGTGCTCGCCGCAGGCTTCCCAATGGGCCTCGTCGGTGTTCAGGCGATCCAGCTCGGCCAGGCTCTGGCCCATCATCGGCGTGGCCAGCGCGGTGCGCATGGCGCGGTCGTTGCCGGGGTTGGCACAGGCGGCGAGCCAGGTTTGCAGCTCCTTGGCCTCGCCGCTGGCGTAGACCGATTGCTTGTCCGAGAGGTACACGTGGGCGAGGCCGCGCGCGTGCAGCGCCGCGCGCATCGCGGCGGCATCGTTCCTGTCGCGCACCAGAATGGCGATGTCGCCGGGTCGCAACGGCGTGAGCCGGCCCTCCTCGCCGACGAAGCCGCAGCGGCCTTGCCGCGCGGCGGTGAGCCATTCCACCAGCTGCGCGGCGGCGTGGGCGGCAAGCGTCTCGCGATAGTCGCCGGCGCCGATGGTGATGGCGGACGTCTGGACGGCCATTTGCATGGCCGGCAGGTCGGCGCCGTCGAGTTGAAGCCGATCCTTGCGGCCCCTGGCGTTCACCGCGACGAAGGGAAGCTTTGCGCCGAAGCCGAAGGCGCCCGTGACGCGCCCGCTCGTGGCGTGCTGGTCGGCGAACTCGAAAACGTGGTTGACCGCCTTCACCAGCGCATCGGTGGAGCGGTAGTTGGTGTCCAGCGTCCAGTGCGGGCTGGCGGCCTTGTCGCGCGCGGCGAGGTAGGTGTGGATGTCGGCGCCGCGAAAGCCGTAGATCGCCTGCTTGGGGTCGCCGATCAGCAGCAGCGCCTTGCCTTCGGCGCCGTGGAAGACGCGCTGCAAGATGCGCCACTGCAGCGGGTCGGTGTCCTGGAACTCGTCCACCAGCGCCACCGGGTATTGCGTGGCGATCAGGCGCGCGAGGGTATCGCCGGTAGCTCCGCGCAGGGCGGCATCCAGGCGCTTGAGCATGTCGTCGTAGCCGAGCAAGGCCTGCTTGCGGCGGGCCTGGTCCGTGCGCTGCGCCACCCAGGGCGCCGCATGGGCGAGCAGCAGCGGCGGCAGCGACGCGGCCTGCCGGCGCGCGGCCAGCAGATGCTCGACCGCCGCAAAGGCGTCATGCGTGGGCGGCTGCTTGCCGGCCATCGTGCGCTCGGCGAAATAGGCCGGCGTGAAGCGCTCCAGCGTGGCGTCGTCGAGCGCGTTGCCCTGTGCCCAATCGAACATGCTGGCGAGATGGCCGGGCAAGCCACGGGCTTGCAGTCGGCGGCCGTCGAACACTTTGGTTTGCGAGGCCGCGAGAAGCAGCGCTTCAATGGCATCGGCGTGCTGCAGCCACAGGCTTCGCGCCTGCATCTCGGCGGTGTGCAGGGCCTTGGCCTGCGCGGTCAGCAGGTCGCCGGGATCGCGCAAGGCAGTCAGCGGCTGGCCGTCCAATTGCAGACGCTCGACGTGGGGCAGCAGCGGCTTCAGCGAAGCCTGCAGCGCGTCGGGCGTATCCCACGACTGCGCGTACAGCGCGGCAGCTTCGATGCCCAGCGTCAGCACATGGCCGCGCCAGTAGTCGCGCACGGCTTCGGCGAGCAGGTCCGCCTCGTCGGCCACGGCATCCGCGCTGGCCGTCTCGCCGCTGGCGAAAGCGTGCTGGGTGAGCATGCGCTGGCACCAGCCGTGAATGGTGAACACGGCGGCCTCGTCCATCCATTGCGCGGCGAGTTCCAGCTGGCGCGCGGCGCGGGCGCGCGGTTCGGCGCCGGGGTATCCGGCGATCAGCTCGCGCAGGAAATCATCCGGCGCGGCCTGGTCGCGGAAGGCGGCGGCAGCTTCGGCCAGGCGCGTGCGGATGCGCTCGCGCAGCTCGGCGGTGGCGGCCTTGGTGAATGTCATCACCAGGATCTGCGCGGGCAGTAGCGGCGCGCCCCCGCCGTGGCCAAGCACCAGGCGCAGGTACAGCGCGGCGATGGTCCAGGTCTTGCCGGTGCCGGCGCTGGCTTCGATCAGCTGGGTGCCGGTCAGCGGCAGGCGCAACGGGTTCAGGGCTTGCGCGGCGCTCATGCGGATTCTTCCATGACACGTGCGCCGTCCAGCAGGGGGCGGTACAGGTGCAGCCAGCGTTCGAAGCCGGCGTCGTGCAGGGTGGCGAAGTCGGGCCAGCGGCGGGCGAGGGCGGGTTCCTCGTCCACCTCGCCGTGGCCGTGCGGGCCATCGCTGTGGTCGTAGACCCTGCTGGCATGGACGAAGGGATCTTTCTGCTTGTCGGGGCCGGCCCCCTGGTTCGCGGCCTCGACCTGCAGCCAGGCGAAGGCGCTCTTGCGCACGATCGGCAGTGGCGTGGTCATGCCGGTGGCAAAGGCGGCGAGCAGGTCGTCGAGGTGGTGCTTTGCGGTGGCGACGTCCAGCGGCAGCAACTGCACCAGCGCGTCCGGTGCCACGATGCAGGTGGTGGCGGGCAGGGCGTTGGCGTTCGCCAGCAGGTGCGCGACCCAGTGGGCGAGCAGTTTGTCGTGGCGCAGCGCCTTCTTGTCCACGAGCTTGCTGGCCGTGGCGATGAGGCGGGTGAGATTGCCGTGCTCGTCCTTGCGCAGGTCGTCCAGGCTGTCTTCCACGATCAGGCCGTGCGCGGTGGCGCGCAGCAGGCAGGTGTCGCCGGTGCGCGGGTAGTGCGCGTCCAGTGCCTGCCAGCGCGTGGCGACGCGCTCGACGGCGGCTTCCATCGGCTCCAGCGTCAGCGCGCCGAAGCTGCCCGGCGGCAGCGCACCTTGCTCGTGCAGGCGTTGCATGGCTGGCGCCACCGCGTCGTGGCCGTCATGGATGGCGGTGCGCAGCAGGGCGTCGGTGAACTGGTGGTTCTCCAGATGATCCAGCGCGAAGGGCTCGTTGTCCGTGTCGACCTCATCGTCGCCGGCAAAGTGCACCCCGAGGCGTTCGGCATAGAACACCTTGGCGGGCGACTTGAGGAAGCGCTGCAGCAGGGCGAGGTTCAACGGCGTTTCGCGCTGCCAGGGCTGGAGCGGGGCGTCGCCGCCGGCCGGTGCGACCTGGCGTGCGCGCTGCCATTCGCCGGCATAGGTGAACAGTCGCGCATCGCTGGCGGTATCGAAATAGCTGGGACTGAAGGCTTGCAGCGGGTACTCGGTGGTGAGGGACAAAAGGGGGTCGGAGTCACTTTTCGTGGCGGCCGACGCTGGCGAGCGGTCATCGGAAAAGTCACTCTGCCCCTCTATTTTCCACCCCGCGGCGAGGTAGTCGCGCAATTGCCCCACCAGCACCGACGGCGGCAGCTCGCTGTTGTCGCGAGCGCTCTTGCCCACCCAGCTCACGTACAGTGCGTCGCGGGCGGCGAGCAGGGCTTCGAGGAAAAGGTAGCGATCGTCTTCGCGGCGGGAGCGGTCACCGGGGCGTGACTGGCCGGGCGTGGCCATCAGGTCGAAATCCGGCGCGTTGGTGCGGCGCGGGTAGGCATCGTCGTTCATGCCGAGCAGGCACACCACGCGGAAGGGAATGGCGCGCATCGGCATCAGGGTGGCAAAGCTCACCGCGCCGCCGAGGAAGCGTTGCGAAAGATGGCTTTCGTCCACCGCGCCCAGCCAGTATTCACGCACGACGGCGAGTGGCAGGGCGTGTCCGAAGCACGCCTCAAGGCAGGTTTGCTCCCATGTTTCCAGCGCATCGGCCAGACGTTGCAGCAGGATGGCGTCGCCGTCGTCGCGGCCGGCATCGAAGAACGCCGCGAGCAGGCCGCGCAGGCGATCGCCCCACGCCGCGGGCGTGGCCGGGGTGGCGAGCAGGCGGCCGTAGTGGTCGAGCTGATCCAGCAGTTGCGCCAGCGGGCCGACCAGGGCGGCGTCCAAGCCGGCCACTTCGCCGTAGGGGGCAATGCCGTCCAGTGATTCGCCATCGCCCACCGCGTAGCCCAGCAGCATGCGGCGCAGACCGAAGCGCCAGCTGTTCTGTTCCTCCGGCGGCAGGCCCAGGTTTTGCTTTTGCGCGCCGTCCAGGCCCCAGCGGATGCCGGTGCCTTCGATCCAGCGGCGCAACACGGGCAGGCCGGCCTCATCCAGCTGAAAACGGCAGCGCAGTGCGGGCGTGTCCAGCAGGTCGAAAATGTCGCCCGCGGCGTAGCGTGATTCGGACAGGCGCAGCAGTTGTTCCAGCGCCACCAGCAGGGGCGCGGTGCCGCGCGCGGGGCGGTCGGCGATGCTGCAGGGCATGTGGCGCGGGTCGTTCGGCGGCAGGCGGCCGAACACGGCCTGGATGTGCGGTGCGTAGGCGGCGATGTCGGGCACCATCACCATCACGTCGCGGGGCGCCAGCGGCTTGCCATCGCGCACGGCCTGCTCGAACCGGGCGAGCAGGTTGTCGTGCAGGATCTCCACTTCGCGCTGCGGGTTGTGCGCAACGTGGAAGCGCAGCGAGTCGTCGCCGGCGATCAGCTGCCGGCGTTGCGCGGGGTCGGCGGGCAGCGGCTCCAGGTCGAGGATCGCCTGCTGCACCTGGTGCAGCAGGGTGCCCGTGCCCGGATCGTCGAACAGGTCGATGTCGCGGCCCAGTGCGGCGAAGCGTGCGCGGTACGCGGCCGGCGCATCGAAGCTGTCCAGCAGGCGGATGTAGTCACGGCCCTGCTTGCCCCAGGCGGCCAGCAGCGGGTTGGCGTGCTGGTGCAGGTCTTCGAAGCGCGGTTCGGGCGGCAGGCCGGGCTTGCCGGCGTGGCGGCGCTGCGCCGCCTTGAGCAGCTCGCGATCCTCGATGATGTCGGCCCAGTAGTGGCGACACGGGTTGGCCACCACCAGCAGCACCTGGCTGAAACGGGCCAGCGCGGTGAGCGCCTCCAGCGTCTGCTGCGGCAGGGAGGAGATGCCGAACACCACGATGCGCCGCGGCAGCGCCGCCGGCCGTTCGGCTGCGGTGGCGAGGCGCTCGACGAAGCTGCGATGCACGGCGGCGCGATGCTGCCGGCGTTCGGCGGGACCGACGTCGTCCAGCAGCAGGCGCCACAATCGCGGTTGCCAGCGCTGGCTGGCCTCGATGGATGTGCGCCGGCCACGCAGGTCGTCGCGCAGCACGTCGTCGCCGTGTTCCCAGTCGTCCAGCCAGTCCGCGCGATAGACCTGGTACTGGTCGAACAGGTCGGCGACCTGCGCGGCGAGCTGGTACTGGCGCAAGCCGTCGGCTTCGGCGTGTCCGGCCAGCAGGTAATCGCGCAACGGGCCGAAGTCGGGGTCGTCCACGTGCTGCGGAATCAGCCGCAGCAGCCGCCAGGTCAGCCGCGACTTGTCGAACGGCGAGGTGGTGGCCACCGCCTCGCGGCCCAGCACCGCGCGATAGGCGGTCCACAGGAACCGCCCGGGCAACTGCATGTCGATCGCCGCGCTGATGCCCAGCCCGCCATCCGCCGGTGCGCGGGCCAGCGCCAGCTTCAGCCACTGCGCGATGCCGTTGCTCTGCACCAGCATCAGCTCGTCTTCCAGCGGCCGCAGCGGCGTGCGTGCCAGCCAGGTGGCGAGCAGATCGCGCAGGTCTTCCAGGCGGTTGCCGTGCAGCACCATCAGGCCCGCTTCGATCGAACTCCCGGCAGAGATCGTGGCGGTGCTCACCGGGGGCGTGGCTCGTGTGCGCTCATGCGGCGATTGTCTCCAAGTGGAGCGGCATTGTCGCCCGTCCGGGTCTCGACGCCTGCGACGGGTGGGCCGTGTCGATCCGCAGCGCGCTGGTTCGTCGGTGAAGTGAAGCCGGCGCACGGTGATCCGGCCCCACGGGAGATACTTGCGATGCGATGCATGGTGATAGTCAAGGCCACCGCCGAATCGGAAGCCGGCGTGATGCCGAGCCAGGAGTTGCTGGCTGCGATGGGCAAGTTCAACGAGGAGCTGGTCAAGGCCGGCGTGATGCTTGCCGGCGAAGGGTTGGCGCCCAGCGCGCGCGGTGCGCGGGTGACGTTCTCGGGCAGGCAGCGCCATGTCGTCGACGGGCCGTTCGCCGAGACCAAGGAGCTGGTCGCCGGCTTCTGGCTGTGGCAGGTGAAATCGCTCGACGAGGCGATCGCCTGGGTGCGGCGTTGCCCCAATCCGATGGAGGGCGAGTCGGTGATCGAGATCCGCCCGGTGTTCGAGGCGGAGGATTTCGGCGAGGCGTTCACGCCCGAGCTGCGCGAGCAGGAAGCCCGCCTGCGCGCGCAACTGGGCCGCGAGTAGGGCGGGCACCGCCCGCCAGCGCGACGGGCGGCAGCCCCCACCAACGGCGCTTGCGCCCGCCGCGGACCGGTGCTGTGATCGGCGGTCATGAGCATGACCGACACCCATCGCACCATCGACGCGGTCTGGCGCATCGAATCGGCCCGGCTGATCGCCGGCCTCGCGCGGATGCTGCGCGATGTCGGGCTGGCCGAGGAACTGGCGCAGGACGCGCTGGTGACGGCGCTGGAACAGTGGCCGCAAACCGGCGTGCCGGACAACCCCGGCGCCTGGCTGATGACCACCGCCAAGCGCCGTGCCATCGATCGCCTGCGCCGGCACAAGCTGGTCGAACGCAAGCACGAGCAACTTGTGCACGAATGGGATCGCGAGCACGAATCCGCCGAGGCCGTCGCCGAACGCACGCTGGACGACCCGTTCGGCGACGATCTGCTGCGGCTGATCTTCACCGCCTGCCACCCGCTGCTCTCGATGGAGGCACGGGTGGCGCTGACCCTGCGCCTGCTCGGCGGGCTGGGCACGGACGAGATCGCGCGCGCCTTCCTGGTGCCGGAGGCAACGATTGCCCAGCGCATCGTGCGGGCCAAGCGCAGCCTGGCCAAGTCGGACGTGGCCTACGAGGTGCCGCGCGGCGACGAGCTGGCTGAGCGGCTGGCCGCCGTGCTCGGGGTGATCTACCTGATCTTCAACGAGGGCTATGCGGCCACCACCGGCGACGACTGGATGCGCCCGGGCCTGTGCGAGGACGCGCTGCGCCTGGGCCGCGTGCTGGCCGGGTTGATGCCGCGCGAGCCGGAGGTGCATGGGCTGGTGGCGTTGATGGAGATCCAGGCCTCGCGCGCCCGCGCGCGCACCGATGCGCGCGGCGAGCCGATCCTGCTGCTCGACCAGGACCGCGCGCTGTGGGATCGCCTGCTGATCGGCCGTGGGCTCGCCGCGCTGGAACAGGCGCGCCGGTTGGGCGGCGAGCTGGGCCCGTACGCCCTGCAGGCGGCGGTGGCGGCCTGCCACGCGCGCGCCGCCACGGCCGCGGAAACCGACTGGTCGCGGATCGCCGCGCTGTACGCCGTGCTGGCCCGGGTCGCGCCCTCGCCGGTGGTGGAGCTCAACCGCGCGGTGGCGGTGGGCATGGCCAGCGGTGCGGCCGAGGGCCTGGCCCTGGTCGATGCGCTGGGCGACGAGCCGAGCCTGCGCCATTACCACCTGCTGCCCGCCGTGCGCGGCGATCTGCTGGCGCGGCTGGGGCGCGGCGAGGAGGCGAGCCGGGAGTTCGAGCGCGCCGCCACGCTGACCCGCAACCGTCGCGAGCAGGCCATGATGCGCGAGCGGGCGCGTGCCTGCCGGTAGCGGCGCTGATCGGCCCGTTCTGACCCAAACGGCATGGATTTCCCCGGCCGCTGTCCGGCGGCATGGCGCGGGAATGCGGGCGATGCCTGCAGGCAAGGGGTTTCCGTGGTGCGGTTGCGGTGGCGTGGAACTTGCTTCTACTGCGCCGTGAACCGGTTTCCGGCGGGCTCTCGGTGGGGCGCAGCGCCTGGCTGCCGCCCGTCTTTCGGCCATCGGCCGGCTGAGCGGGGCGTCGGAGAGGATATTTGGGGGGAATGATCGGCATGGCGGTGCAGGGGCAGGATCGGCAGGATGGCGAACTTCGCGAGCGCTTCTACCAGAGCGTGGCGGAGACGCTTACCCTGCTGCACCCGGCCGCCGGCTACGATCGCCGCCGCGCCCTGCTCGAAGTGGCCACCACCGTGGTCAGCACGATGGATCTGCCGCTGGTGTGGATCGGCCGGCGCGAACTGGGCCAATCCACGCTCGAGCTGATCGCCGCCGGCCCCGCCGCGGAGTACGCCAGCGTGTGGCCGGTCAGCGACGATCCGCGCGAACCGGGCGGCCGCGGCCCGGCCGGAGCCGCCTTGCGCGACGGCCGTCCGCAGCTGGCCTCGATCGACTCGCCCGGGGACGCGGACTGGCAGGGCTCGGCCCATGCCTACGGCCTGGACTCGGTCATCGTGGCCGCCGCCGGCACCGCCGACGGTGGCCAGTTGGCACTGGCCGCGTACTCGCGCCGCGGCGGGCCCGCGCTCACCGACGAACTGCTCGACTGGGCGCAGCGCCTGGCCGACGAGCTGGCCCGGTTCTGGGACGACCAGGCGCAACTGGAACGCAACCTGCGGCTGGGCCGTTTCCGCGATGCGCATCGCACGATCCAGCGCGCGCTGCTGGCGCACCCCGAGCCGGCGGCGATCTACATGACGCTGGCCAATGCACTGGTCAAGGACGCCGCGGCCAGTGCGGTGATGGTTTATGTGCCCGAGGGCGAGGTGTTGCGCCGGGAAGTGGGTGCCGGGCCGCTGGTCGAGCGGCTGGCGACGCTGCCCGAACCGCCGCGACAGGTCGACGAACCGCCGATGCCGGTAGCCACCCAGGCGTGGATGGAGGGTGAACCGGTGGTGCGGCTGCGCCCGTCGGCGTGGCCCGACGTGTCGCTCGTGTGGCACGGCGAGTCGCTGGGCGAGGTGGCGGCGATCGGTTGCTGGCCGATCTTCCAGACGCTGCCCCGCGACAGCGGTGTCGAGTACCACGCCGCCGCCGTGTTGTTGCTGGCGGCGGCCGAGATCGACGCGTTCGATGCCGACCTGTGGCGCCTGCTCGACGAGATTTCCGACACCGTCGGCCTGGCGCTGCGCCAGTACTCGCAGCGCCAGGCCCTGTTCCGCGAACAGGAGCGGCAGACCTACCTGGCGCTGCACGACGCACTGACCGACCTGCCCAACCGGCGCGCACTCGATTACCACCTCGAACGCGCGCTGGCGCGGGCGGCCCGGCACCACCATCTGGTGGCGGTGGGCATGCTCGACCTGGACGACCTCAAGCCGATCAACGACCGCCACGGCCACGCCGCCGGCGACCGTGTGCTGGTCGAGGTGGCACATCGCCTGCACGACGCACTGCGCTCGGAGGATTCGGTGGCGCGCGTGGGCGGTGACGAATTCGTGCTGGTGCTGGAGGACCTCGCCAGCGAGGACGACCTGGCCATGCTGCTGGAGCGGCTGTGGCAATCGCTGCAGCAGCCGATCGCGCTGGGCGGACAGAACAACATCGACATCACCGTCAGCCTGGGCGTGGCCTTGTATCCGACCCACGCGCAGGACAGCGGCGAGCAACTGCTGCGGCTGGCCGACCAGGCGATGTACCAGGTCAAGGCACACAAACAGCAGCGCGCCAACTGGTGGGCGCTGGCGCGCAGCGAAGGCGCCCCCGTTGCGGCGGCGGGCGATGAGGCCGGCATCGCCGAGGCGCATGGCCCGCAGGCGGCCGCGGTGCTGCGCGCGTGTGCCGAGGTCTGGCAGGCGCAACTGCCGGTGGTGGCGCAGCGCTTCCATGCCGCCCTCGGCGCCCATGAAGGCATCGCCGGCCTGCTGGCGAGTTTTCCCGCGTCGGCGCGGGAGGCGTTCGAGGAACGCCTGGCGCGCCATCTGCAAACCCTGTGTTATCCCGAGCTGGAAGAAGCCGGCCAGCGCGCAGGCGCGATCCGCGCCGGTATCTGCCAGGCCGCGTGCGGGCTGGAAGAAGCGTGGCTGGCCGAGGCGATCGAGCAATTGCGCGGGATCCTCGCCGGCACCCTGGGACGCGGTCCGCGCGCCCAGCGCGATGCGCTGGCGATCGTGCTGCAGCGACTGGCGATGGACCAGCAATGGCAGCTGGAAAGCATGCGCGACCTGCAGCGCCGGCGTGACGCGGCGCTGGCGAAGATCCACGCCGCGGCGTGGTCGGCGCACGACAGCCTGGACCTGCTCGAAGACGTCGTGCAGGTGCTGGCGGCGCACGAGGAACTGGTCGTCTGCGCCGCCGGTCGCCCGGATGCCTCCGGCGACATGGTCAGCGAGCTGGTGGCCGGCGCGGTGCCGGCCGAATACCTGCGCATTACCAACCACGGCGTGGCGCCGCCGCTGCAGGTCGATCGCGCCGCGGCACGGGCGGAAGAACCGCTGCGCCGCGCCTGGCAAAGCGGTGCCGTCGAACGCAGCGCGCACTACGGCAGCGATCCGGTGATGGCCTTGTGGCGCGACACCGCCGAACGCCACGGCATCGTTTCGCAGGTCGCGGTGCCGCTGTGCCTGGCCCCGGGCCGGCCGGTGGCGCTGCTGGCGCTGTACAGCGGTTATGCCGGCGGCTTTCGCAGCGAGCACCAGCGCGCGTTCATCGCGCAGATCAAGCAGGTACTGGAACTGGCGCTGCTGCGCATGGCGCCGCAACGCCAGTTGGCGACCCTGCTGCCGGCCTTCGTGCGCCAGCGCTGGCGCAGCCTGCTGGCCGGCGGTGCGCTGCGCATGCACTACCAGCCGATGGTGCGCCTGGCCGACAACCAGATCGCCGGCTTCGAGGCGCTGGCGCGGCTGCGCGACGCCGGCGGCCTGCAGCTGCCGGCCAGTTTCATGCCGGCGCTCGGTGCGGCAGGGCTGATGCGGCTGTTCCGCGACGGCATCATCCAGGCGGTGGCGCGGCAGCAGTCGCTGGCACGCAGCGGGCTGGCGCTGGGCATGTCGGTCAACGTGCCGGTGGCGGCGCTGCGCGATGCCCGCTACGCGCGCACGGTCGAGACCATCCTGCAGGCCAGCGGCTGCCCGCCCGACGCGCTGCGTTTCGAGGCTTTCGAGAACGCCAGCGGCATCGGCTGCTGGGCGTTGCTGGCCGAAACCGGCGTGCAGTCGCTGAAGTCGATCGAGCACCACGCGCCGGGCGACGACCGCGCGCTCAGCCGCAACCTGGTGGCGCGGCTGAGCCAGTCGCCGTTCGACCGCATCAAGGTCGACCACGCCATCATCGGCCAGGTCCGGTTCGACCCGCTGGGCACCCTGCGCGCGCTGCGCCAGTTGATCCGGGTCAGCCACGACCTGGGTCTGGAGGTGGTCGTCGAAGGCCTGGAATCGGCCGGCATGCTGGAGGCCGCCGCGATCCTCGGCGCGGATTTCGGCCAGGGCTTTGCGCTGGCCCACCCGATGCCGGCGGAGGCGTTGCCCGGGTGGCTGGGGACCGTCCGTCCTCCGCGGCCGGGCGCATCGCCGCGCCATGCGCTCGGCGCGCTGGCCAGCGCGCTGCGTTGGGAGGAGCGTTTCGCCGCGTTGTTCGACGTGCCCGATGCGCTGCGTCGCCACGTCCATGCCGGCGGCGGCGTCGGGGACTGGCTGCGCACCGCCGAGGGCGTCGGCGCGCCGTTGCGGCTGGCCTGGCGCGAGATGCTCGACGGCGCCGCCGCGGGGCCGTTCGACCCCGGCCACGGCCGGCGCCGCGACCGGCTGTTCGCGCTGCTGGTCGAGCACGCGCTGGCCGAGGAGCAGGCCCCGGCCCGTTGACCGGCGCGGGCCGATCTGCACAAGCGCAAGTTGATGCGGCGACGGACCGATTTCCGGTAGGCTGATGATCGTTGCACCGAATCACCCACGACTGCCGCTTTGCCGGTGACTCCCGGCTTGTGCGGCAGGCAAACGCGCCGACACGATCCACGACGACGAGGAGCCGCCGAGGGAGTCCATGCCGAACCGAGCTGCCGTGCCCGGCGAACTGCGCGAGCGCTTCTATCGAAGCGTGGCGGAAACCTTGAGCCTGTTGCATGCCGCTCCCGGTCACGATCGCCGCCGGGCACTGCTGGAAGTCAGCCGCATCCTTGCTGCCACCATGAAGCTGCCGTTGGTGTGGATCGGCAGGCGCGAGAGCAACATGCACGCGGTCGAGGTGCTGGCCGCCGCGGGGCCGGCGCAGGCCTATGCCGAGACCCTGCGCTTGAGCGACGCGATGGACGAGCCCGGCGGCCGCGGCCCGGTCGGCATCGTGCTGCGCGAGGAGCGCGCCCGCGTCACCCCGGTGGCCTCCGCCGAGTTTGCGCACTGGCGCGCCGCCGCCCGCCAGCACGGCTTCGGTGCCTGCATCGTGGCCGCCTCGCGTACCCGCGACGGCGGCCAGCTGGTGCTGGCCTCGTACTCGCGCGAGGGCGGCCCGGCGCTTGGCGAGGAGCTGCTGGACTGGGCCCAGCGCCTGGTCGACGAGCTGAGCCGGTTCTGGGACCACCAGATGCTGCTCGAACGCAGCATCCGCATGAGCCGTTACCGCGATGCGCAACGCACGATCCAGCGCGCGTTGCTGGAGCAACCCGACCCGGACGCGATCTATCCCACGCTGGCGCGTGCGCTGGCGGACATCGCCGGCGCTGCGGCGGTCGACGTGTTCGCCGCCGTGGAGGGCCAGGACACCTTGCGCCGGGTGGCCCTGGTCGGGCCGATCGCCGAGGTGATGCTGACCTTGCCGATGCCGCCGCGGCACCAGGACGGCCCGCGCACCATCGCGCCTACCCAGGCGTTCATGCAGGGCACGCCGGTCATCCGGCGCAAACCCACGGCAGGCACGCCGAGCGACAACCCCTGGCGCCCCGAGCTGAGCGAGCACGCCAGTGCGGTCGGCTGCTGGCCATTGTTTGCCGGGCCCGTCGATGGCACCGACCCGAATGCGCGCACGCCGACCGGTGTATTCGTTGTGGTGACCGCCGAACCCGATGCGTTCGACGAGGAGATGTGCCGGTTGCTCGACGAGATCGCCGACGCCGCCGGGCTCGCCCTGCGCCAGCATGCGCAGCGCCACGCCCTGCGCCAGGAGCAGGAGCGGCAGACGTACCTCGCCTCGCACGACGACCTCACCGACCTGCCCAACCGGCGCGCGCTGGATCGCCATCTGGACGCGGTGCTGGCCAGCGCGCGGCGGCAGGGGCGGCGGGTCGCGGTCGGTCTGCTCGACCTGGACGATCTCAAACCGATCAACGATCGCCACGGCCACGCGGTGGGCGACCGCGTGCTGGCCGAGGTGGCCGAGCGGCTGCGCCTGCTGCTGCGCGGCGGCGACTACGTGGCGCGCTTCGGCGGCGACGAGTTCGTGCTGGTGTTCGACGACTTGCAGCACGAGAGCGACCTGGACGACCTGCTGGAACGGATCGGTGCCGCGTTGCTGCAACCGGTGCCCATCGACGGCCGGCTGCTGCCGATCGGCGCCAGCCTGGGCATCGCCACCTATGCCAGCGACGGCCATGCCAGTGGCGAGCAGTTGCTGCGCCTGGCCGACCAGGCGATGTACCAGGTCAAGGCGCGCAAGCGCCATCGCACGCGCTGGTGGGCGATGGCGCGCTCCGACGGCGCGCTGGCCACGGTGGAACCGGAAGGGCCGGTCGCACCCTACGGCGAGCAGGCCACCATGTTGCTGCGGGCCTGCCGCGACAGCTGGCAGCCGCGGCTGCAGGCGGTGGTGGAGAGTTTCTGCGCGGCGCTGCTCCAGCACGAAGGCATCGGCACGCTGCTGCGCGCGTTGCCGGACGGCGAGTACCGCGCGCTCAAGCTGCACATGCTGGCGCATCTGCAGGTGCTGGCCCGCGCGGACCTGGACCTGGCCGCCCACCGCAAGCGCGCCACGCGCACCGGCCTGTTCCACGCCGCCTGCGGGCTGGAGGAAGTGTGGCTGCTGGAGGCGATCGAGCAACTGCGCGACAACCTGGTCACGGTGCTGGCCTCGGCCGACCGCCGCGCGCTGGACGTGGTGCTGCAACGGCTGGATGCCGAGCGGCAATGGCAGCTTGAAAGCATGCGCGCGCTGCAACGCCGGCGCATGGCGCTGCTGGCCCGGCTCAATGCGCTGGCGTGGTCGGCCGAGGGCTATCTTGGCCTGATCCAGGGCGTGGTCGACATCCTCGCCTCGCACCAGGAATTTGCCGCCTGCGCGGTGGGGCGCCCGGACGATTCCGGCCGGCTGACCTACGAGGCGGTGGCGGGCAATGCGTTTGCGGCCTACCTGCGCGCGCTGAGCGCGGGCGAGGCATTGCCGATCCGCGTCGATCCCGATCACCCGGAGGGCGGCGGACCGAGCGGGCGCGCCTGGCGCACGGTCAGCATCCAGCGCTGCGTGCATTTCGGCAGCGATCCGGCCATGGCTAGCTGGCGCGACATGGCGCTCGGGCTCGGGGTGGTCTCCAGCGTTTCGATCCCGCTGTGTCCGTCGCGCGACAACCCGGTGGTGGTGCTGTCGCTGTACAGCCCGTATGCCGGCGGCTTGCAGAGCGAGGATCAACGTGCCTTCGTGGAGCAGGTCAAGTCGGTGCTGGACCTTGCGCTGGCGCGGCTGTCGCCACCGCGGCAGGGCGCCGAATTGCTGCCGTTCTTCGTGCGCGAGCGCTGGCGCGCGCGGATCGCCACCGATGCCTTGCAGATGCACTACCAGCCGCTGATCCGGCTGGCCGACGGCGCGGTCACCGAGTTCGAGGCGCTGGCGCGCTTGCGCGACGTGGACGACCAGTTGCTGGCGCCCGGCCGCTTCCTGCCCGCGCTGGATGCCGATGACCTGATCGTGCTGTTCCGGCATGGCCTGGCGCTGGCCACCGCCTGCCGGCAATCGCTGTGCGGTGCGGGCCACCCGCTGGACATGTCGGTGAACGTGCCGGCGGCGGCGCTGGAAGATCCCCGCTACGGCGCGGCTGCCGCCGCGGTCCTCGCCGACAGCGGTTGCCCGCCCGCGGCGCTGCTGCTGGAGATCCTCGAATCCCCGCTGGCCAGCGAACACCCCGGCTCGCTGGACGAGCCGGGCATGCAATCGCTGAAGGCGCTGGGCGTTCGGCTGGTCGAGGACGACCTCGGTGCCGGCTACAGCTCGCTGATCCGGCTGCGCCAATGGCCGTTCGACCGCATCAAGATCGACCAGGCGATCGTGCTGCAGGCCCGGCGCGACCCCTTGAACACGCTGCGTTTCATCCGCCAGCTGATACGCATCGGCAACGACCTGCGGCTGGAGGTCGTGGTGGAAGGGCTGGAAACGCCCGACCTGATCGAGGCGGCCTCGCTGCTGGGTGCCGATTTCGGCCAGGGCTACGCACTGGCCCGGCCGATGCCGGCCGAGGCGCTGCAAGGCTGGCTGCGCGCGCATCGCCCCGCTCCGCGGGCGCAAGTCCCGCTCACCAGTCTCGGCGCGCTGGCCAGCGAGTTGCTGTGGGAGGAACAATTCGTCGCGCTGCCGGCCGAGTCCGCGTTCTGGGCCACCCACAGCGGACGCACCTGCGGCCCCGGCGAATACTTCCACCTGGCCGATCTCGACGACAGCCTGGGCGCCAGCCACCACGCCATGCACGTAGCCGCGCTGAAAGGCCCGCAAGACCCGCACTACCGCCGCCTGCGCGAAACGTTTCTGGCCGCACTGGTCGCCCACGTGCTCGAATCGTCGGGCTGATCGTGCCGGGGCAGGCGAGATCCGTGTTGCTTGCCCGGCCCAGCCATTGATCACCGGGCGCCGGCCATCCCAGCGTCGGCGCCGCGCCGGAGGTCGCGCGATGGTTGACCGGCTCGGCATGTATCCCTAAAATTGCGCGTTCTCGGCGGGCGATTAGCTCAGCGGTAGAGCACTGCCTTCACACGGCAGGTGTCGCAAGTTCGATCCTTGCATCGCCCACCATACAGAATCGCGAAAAGGCCACCCAGCGGGTGGCCTTTTTCGTGTTCGCGGCGAAGGAGACGGCCTTGCCGGTCGCCGCCGGCTGCGGCGGCGTGCAAGGGGCGATGGTGGCGAATTGCTAGACTTGGCGCCTTTCCCGACGCAAGCGCACGCTCATGGCATTCCTCGACACCGAACTGGTTCGTATCCTTCACGCGCTGCAGCAGTTCGAGCTGACGCCGTGGAAGATCGTCGGCTTCGCCGGCACGCTGATGTTCACCAGCCGCTGGTTCGTCCAGCTCTACTACACGCGCAAGTACAAGCGCGTGGTGATGCCGCTGGCGTTCTGGTGGCTGTCGGTGTGCGGCAGCGTGTTGCTGCTGGCGTACTTCGTGTTCGGCAAGAACGACTCGGTGGGCATCCTCTCCAACTTCTTCCCGGTGTTCGTGTCGGTCTACAACCTGGTCGTGCACCTCCGCCATCGAAAGAACGGCATGACCGGCGACGCCACCGCTTGAGTTGACGCAGGGCGGGCCCTGCCCGCCGCCAGTGCCCGCCCTGCCCGGGCGATCGGTCAGTCGGGGTCGTAGTCGAGGTTGGCGGCGAGCCAGCGTTCGGCCTCGGCCTGGCTCCAGCCTTTGCGTTTGGCGTAGTCCTGCACCTGTTCCAGGCCCAGGCGGCCGACCACGAAGTACTGGCTGCCGGGGTGCGAGAAGTACCAGCCGGAGACGGCGGCTGCCGGATACATCGAGAAACCTTCGGTGAGTATGATGCCGGCGTTGTTCGTGGCGTCGAGGAGCTTGAAGAGCGTCGCCTTCTCGGTGTGATCGGGACAGGCCGGATAGCCGGGGGCGGGGCGGATGCCCTGGTATTTCTCGGCGATCAACGCCTCGTTGTCGAGGCTTTCGTCGGGCACGAAACCCCAGAACTCCTTGCGCACGCGCAGGTGCATGCGTTCGGCGAAGGCTTCGGCGAGGCGGTCGGCCAGCGCTTTCAGGATGATCGCGGAGTAGTCGTCATGGTCGGCGTGGAAGCGCTCGAGGTGCGGCTCGATGCCGAGGCCCGCGGTGACGGCAAAGCCGCCGATCCAGTCGGGCTTGCCGAACGACTTCGGCGCGATGAAATCGGCCAGGCACAGGTTGGGGCGTTCCACCGGCTTGTCGGCCTGCTGGCGCAGGTGGTGCAGCGTGGCCAGCGGCTGGGTGCGGGTGTCGTCGGTGTAGATCTCCACGTCGTCCATGAGGTTGGCGGCCGGCCAGAAGCCGATCACCGCGCGGGCCGTGAGCCACTTCTCGTTGACGATCTTGTCCAGCATCGCCTGCGCGTCGGCGAACAGTTCGCTGGCCTGCGTGCCGACCACGGCGTCGGTGAGGATGGCGGGATAGTGGCCGGCCAGTTCCCAGGCCTGGAAGAACGGTGTCCAGTCGATGGTTTCGCGCAGCTCGGCCAGCGGGTAGTCGTCGAACACGGTGAGGCCGGGCCGCACCGGCTGCGGCGGGTCGTAGTTGGCCCAGTCGCAGCTGAAGCGGTTGCCGCGTGCGTGCGCCAGCGTCACCAGCTTCTTGCCGGGGCCGCGGTGCTTGTGGCGCTCGCGCACCTCCGCGTACTCGCTGCGCACCTTGGCCAGGAAGCCGTCGACCAGCTCCTTGCTGACCAGCGATTGCGCCACGCCGACCGCGCGCGAGGCGTCCTTCACCCACACGCAGGCGGTTTCGTAGTGCGGCTCGATCTTGATCGCGGTGTGCGCGCGCGAGGTGGTGGCGCCGCCGATCAGCAGCGGGATGCTGAAGCCGCGCCGCTTCATTTCGCGGGCGACGTTGGCCATCTCCTCCAGCGAGGGGGTGATCAGGCCGGAGACGCCGATCATGTCGGCCTTCTCCTCGATCGCGGTGTCGAGGATCTTCTGCGCCGGCACCATCACGCCGAGGTCGATCACCTCGAAGTTGTTGCAGGCGAGCACCACGCCCACGATGTTCTTGCCGATATCGTGCACGTCGCCCTTGACCGTGGCCATCACGATCTTGCCGTTGCTCTTGCTGGTGTTGCCGCTGAGTTTTTTCTCCTCTTCCATGAAGGGCAGCAGCCACGCCACCGCCTTCTTCATCACGCGGGCGGATTTCACCACCTGCGGCAGGAACATCTTGCCGGCGCCGAACAGGTCGCCGACCACGTTCATGCCGTCCATCAGCGGACCTTCGATCACGTCCAGCGTGCGGGTGACGGTCTGGCGCACTTCCTCGGTGTCTTCCACCACGAACTGGTCGATGCCGTGCACCAGCGCGTGCTCCAGCCGCTTGCGCACCGGCAGTTCGCGCCAGGCCATGGCGTTGCTATTGTCCTGCTCGCGCGCGCCTTTCTTGTGCTTCTCGGCGATCTCCATCAGCCGCTCGGTGGCGTCGGCGCGGCGGTTCAGTACCACGTCTTCCACGCGCTCGCGCAGCTCGGGTTCCAGCTCGTCGTAGATCGCCAGCTGGCCGGCGTTGACGATGCCCATGTCCATGCCGGCCTGGATGGCGTGGTAGAGGAACACGCTGTGGATCGCCTCGCGCACGGCGTCGTTGCCGCGGAACGAGAACGAGACGTTGGAGACGCCGCCGGAGAGGTGCGAGTACGGGAAGCGTTTCTTCAGTTCCTTCGCCGCCTCGATGAAGTTCACCGCGTTGTCGGCGTGCTCCTCGATGCCGGTGCCGATCGGGAAGATGTTGGAATCGAAGATGATGTCTTCGGGCGGAAAACCCACTTCTTCGGTGAGCAGCTTGTACGAGCGCTCGCAGATTTCCAGGCGGCGCGCCACGCTGTCGGCCTGGCCGTTCTCGTCGAAGGCCATCACCACGGTGGCGGCGCCGTAGCGCAGGATTTTCCGCGCCTGCTCCAGGAATGGTTCTTCGCCTTCCTTCAGCGAGATGGAGTTGACCACGCCCTTGCCCTGCAGGCACTTCAGGCCGGCCTCGATCACGCTCCACTTGGAGGAGTCCACCATCACCGGGATCTTGGCGATGTCCGGCTCGGCGGCGATCAGGTTGAGGAACTTCACCATTGCCGCTTCGGAATCGAGCAGGCCTTCGTCCATGTTCACGTCGAGGATCTGCGCGCCGCTCTCCACCTGCTGGCGGGCCACTTCCACCGCTTCGTCGTAGCGGTCTTCCTTGATCAGCTTCTTGAACTTGGCCGAGCCGGTGACGTTGGTGCGCTCGCCGATGTTGATGAACAGCAGGTCGGGGGTGATGACCAGCGGTTCGAGGCCGGACAGGCGGGTGTGGCGGGGCGCGTTCATGCGGCCTCCCGCACGGCGCCGGGCAGCACGCGCGGGGGCACGCCGCGCACGGCCTCGGCAATCGCCCGGATGTGAGCCGGCGTGGTGCCGCAGCAGCCGCCGACCAGATTGAGCAGGCCGTCGCGGGCGAAGTCGGCGATCACGCCGGCCATGTGTTCGGGCGTCTCGTCGTATTCGGCGAAGGCATTCGGCAGGCCGGCGTTCGGGTGGGTGCTGACATGGCTCTCGGCGATGCTCGCCAGGGTCTGGATGTGCGGGCGCAGGTCCTCGGCGCCGAGCGCGCAGTTGAAGCCGACCGACAGCGGCTGTGCGTGGCGTACCGAGTAGTAGAACGCCTCGGCGGTCTGGCCGGAGAGCGTGCGGCCGGAGCGGTCGGTGATGGTGCCGGAGATCATCACCGGCACGCGCGCGCCGCGCTGGTGGAACAGTTCGGACAGCGCGAACAGCGCGGCTTTCGCGTTCAGCGTGTCGAAGATCGTCTCGACCATGATCACGTCGGCGCCGCCGTCGATCAGGCCGCTGGCCGCCTCGGTGTAATTCGCCGCCAGTTCCTCGAAGGTCACGTTGCGGAAACCCGGGTCGTTGACGTCGGGCGACAGCGAGGCGGTGCGGCTGGTCGGGCCGAGCACGCCGATCACGAAGCGTGGCTGCTGCGGCGTCTTCGCCGTCATCGCGTCGCAGGCGGCACGGGCCAGCTTTGCGCCTTCCAGATTCAGCTCGTGGGCCAGGTGCTGCAGCTTGTAGTCGGACTGGCTGATGCGGGTGGAGTTGAAGGTGTTGGTCTCGACCAGGTCGGCGCCGGCTTCGAGGTAGGCGTCGTGCACGCCGCGGATGATTTCCGGGCGGGTCAGGGTGAGCAGGTCGTTGTTGCCCTTGAGGTCGCAGCCCGGGTGGTCGTGCGCGTGCGCGTGGCCGTCGTGGCCGTGCTCGAAGCGCTCGCCGCGAAAGCCCTCTTCGTCGAGGTGGTGCGCCTGCAGCATGGTGCCCATGGCGCCGTCGATGATCAGGATGCGTTGGCGCAGCGCCTGTTCCAGGGCGGCGACGCGATCGGGGTGGAGCCAGGGCAGGGTGTTCATTGCAACGTCCTTGCAGACAAGAGGGTCAGGCGCGCTTGCGCGCCAGCAGGCTGATGACTTCGAAATGCGGCGCCTTGCGCTCGCGGCTGAGCCGGTTGCCGCTGAGCACGTCGAGCCCGGCGCTGCGCGCGTAGCCTTCGAGTTGCTCGATGCGGAAACCGAGATTGCGGTGGTCGAACGGCTCGACCGCGGCGCGGTGGTCGTGCTGGCCCAGCGTCACGGCCAGCAAGCGGCCGCCGGGGCGCAGCAGGCGGGCGGCCTCGGCCACCGCCTTGGCGGGGTGTTGGGCGTAGGTCAGCGCGTGCAGCATCAGCACCAGGTCGAAGCGCTGCTCGCCCAGCTCCAGCGCGTGCATGTCGCCCTGGATCACGCGCACGTTGGCGAACGACTTCAGTCGTTTCGCGGCGGCCTCGACCACGCGCTCGCTGGAATCGACGCAGACGATCGAGTGCGCATGCGGCGCCAGCAGCTCGGCGGTGATGCCGTCGCCGGAGGCGATGTCGAGCACGTCGCCGGTGCCCAGCAGCTGCAGCAGCGAGCGCGCCAGCGTTTCCCAGGTGCGGCCGGGCGAGTAATGGCGCTCCATGTCGCCGGCGACGGTGTCGGCCCAGCCTTCCTCGCGGGCGCGGTTGGCCAGCACGCCGGGCAGTCGTGCGGTGTCCTCGCGCAACAGGGCGTCGTCGATGCTTGCGCGCAGCGAAACCACCAACGCGTGCTGCGCCTCGTCGCCCTCGTTGTTGGCGCGGTAATAAGCCGAGACGCCGGCGCGGCGGTCGCGCACCAGGCCGGCTTCCTTGAGCTTGGCCAGATGCGTGGATACCCGTGGTTGCGCCAGATGCAGCACCGCGGCCAGTTCGGCCACGGTCAGCTCCTCGTTCTCCAGCAGGGCCAGCAGGCGCACGCGGGTGGGGTCGGCGAGCAGGCGCAACACGCTGGACGCGGTGGCCAAGTCCATGATTATCCCTGTATCGCGATATAAAGATGTATAGGCTAGGCCGGGCTTTGCCATGCGTCAAGCGGGCTGCGCCGGGCCGATCGGCCATTTGCCGCTAAAATCGGCGGCTCGATTGCCTCAAGGAGCCCACCCGTGGATTTCCGTTTTACCGAAGACCAGTTGTCGATCCAGTCGATCGCCCGTGATTTCGCGCACAAGCGCATCGCGCCGGTGGCGGCCGAGCTGGACGCGAAGGGCGAGTTTCCGCTGGAGAACATCCGCGAGATGGGCCGGCTCGGACTGATGGGCATCGAGGTGCCTGAGGCGTACGGCGGTGCCGGCATGGACCCGATCGCCTACGTGCTGGCGATGATCGAGATCGCTGCCGCCGACGCGGCCACTTCGACGGTCATGTCGGTGAACAATTCGCTGTTCTGCAACGGCATCCTCAAGCATGGCACCGAGGAGCAGAAACAGCAGTACGTGCGCGCCATCGCCACCGGCGAGGCGATCGGTGCCTATGCGCTGACCGAGCCGCAATCGGGCTCCGACGCCTCGGCCATGCATACCCGCGCCACCAGGAACGCCAACGGCGACTGGGTGATCAACGGCAAGAAGAGCTGGATCACCTCCGGCCCGGTGGCGCGCTACATCGTGCTGTTCGCGATCACCACGCCGGGCATCGGCGCCAAGGGGGTGTCGGCCTTCATCGTCGATACCCGGCTGCCCGGCTTCCACGCCGGCAAGACCGAGCCCAAGCTCGGCATCCGCGCCTCGGCCACCTGCGAGATCGAGTTCACCGATTACGTGTTGCCAAAAGCCAATTTGCTGGGCGAGGAGGGCAAGGGCTTCTCGATCGCGATGGGCGTGCTCGATGCCGGACGCATCGGCATCGCCTCGCAGGCGGTCGGCATTGCCCGCGCCGCGTACGAAGCCACGCTGCAGTGGTCGCGCGACCGCAAGGCGTTCGGCCAGCCGATCGGCACCTTCCAGATGACCCAGTCCAAGATCGCCGACATGAAGTGCAAGCTCGATGCGGCCACGCTGCTCACCCTGCGCGCCGCGTGGACCAAGGGCGAGGCCGAAAAGCACGGCGGCCGCTTCGGCACCGAGGCGGCCGTGGCCAAGCTCACCGCCTCCGAGGCGGCGATGTGGATCGCCCACCAGGCCGTGCAGATCCACGGCGGCATGGGCTATTCGAAGGAAATGTCGCTGGAACGCTACTTCCGCGACGCCAAGATCACCGAGATCTACGAAGGCACCAGCGAGATCCAGCGGCTGGTGATTGCACGGGCGGAGACGGGATTGCGCTGAAGAGCGAGAAGTGAGTGGAGAGGAGTGAGGAGTGAGAGACAGCCTGCCCGCATCCCCCATCACTTCGCTCATCTGAAGCAACCAACAAAAAGGCCCCGGTTGGAACCGGGGCCTTTTTGTTCGGAGCAAGCGGTACGCAGGAGTACCGTGCTTTTCTCTCACTCATCACTCCTCTCCACTCACTCCTGCCTCAATGCCCCCGCTGCGGATCGGAGTCGAACGTGTGCGGTGCGTTCAGGCCCGGGCGAGGGATATCGCCATCGAGTCTGTCGCCGAGCAGGCGACGCACCACCACGTAGAACACCGGGATCAGCAGCACGCCGAGGAAGGTGGCGAACAGCATGCCGCCGATCACGCCGGTGCCGATGGCGTGGCGTGCGTTGGCGCCGGCGCCGGAGGAGACGAGCAGCGGGAACACGCCGAGGATGAAGGCCAGCGAGGTCATCAGGATCGGGCGCAGGCGCAGGCGGGCTGCGTCGACCGTGGCCTCGCGCAGGCTGCGTCCGGCCTGCTGCTCGGCCACCGCGAATTCCACGATCAGGATCGCGTTTTTCGCGGCCAGGCCGATCACCGTGATCAGGCCGATCTTGAAGTAGATGTCGTTGGGAAGGCCGCGCAGCAGGGTGAACACCACCGCGCCCAGGAACGCCAGCGGCACGATCAGCAGCACCGAGACGGGGATCGACCAGCTTTCGTACAGCGCGGCCAGCGCCAGGAACACGATGAAGATCGACAGCACCATCAGCAGGGTAGCCGCGTTGCCGGAGAGGATCTCCTGGTACGACTGCCCGGTCCAGTCGTAGCCGAAGCCCTTGGGCAGGTCGTTGCGGATGATCCGTTCCATCTCGCTCATTGCCTCGCCCGAGGCGTGCCCGGGCGCCGGCGAGCCGACGACCTCGACCGCCGAGTAGCCGTTGTAGCGGGTCAGCGAGGGCGATGACACGTCCCACGTCGAGTGCACCACGTTGGCCAGCGGGATCATCTGCGCGGTGCCGTCGCCGGCCAGCTTGGAGCTGGGCGTGAAGATGTGCTGCAGCGCATCCGGGCCCATGCGGTAGGGCGCGTCGGCCTGCATGATCACGCGCTTGATGCGCCCGCCATAGGTGAAGTCGTTGACGTACACCGGCGCCAGCATCAGCCCGATCGCGTTGTAGATGTCGCCGATCGACAGGCCCATCGACTGCGCCTGCACGCGATCCACCTGCAGGTGCAGCTGCGGGGCTTCCTCCAGCTCGTTCGGACGCACGCCGGCCAGCTTGCTGTCCTGGTTGGCCTTGCCGATCAGGGTGTTGCGTGCCGCGGTCAGGGCGTCGCGACCGGCGCCGCTGCGGTCCTGCAGGTACATGTCGAAGCCGCCGAACTGGCCCAGCCCCTGCACGGTGGGGATGTTGATCACGAAGATGCGCGCATCGCGGATCTGGTGCAGCTTGCGGTTGGCGCGCTGGATGAACTCGCTGGCGCCGACATCGCGGTCGGCCCAGTCCTTGAGCTTGATGAAGGCCATGCCGGCGTTCTCGCCGGAGCCGATGAAGCTGAAGCCGGTGACCTGCATCACCCCGTCCACCGCGGGGTCCTTGCGCAGGATGTCGCGCATCTGCGCCATGACCTCGGTGGTGCGCTGCTTGGTTGCGCCCGGCGGCAGCTGGATCACCGACATCGCGTAGCCCTGGTCTTCCTCCGGCAGGAAACTGCCGGGCAGGCGCGTGTAGAGGAAGCCGCCGAGCAGCGCGACCACCACGAACGCCAGCATCCACCGCGGCGCGTGGCCGATCGCGACGCCCACGTGGCGGGTATAGGTGTGCGTGGTCCAGTCGAACAGCCGGTTGAACTTGCGATAGACGACGTTTTTCTTCTTCTCGTGCTCCGGCTGCAGGAAGCTGGCGCACAGCGCCGGCGTGAAGCTCAACGCGAGGAAGGCGGAAAAGCCCATCGACAGCGCGATGGTCAGCGCGAACTGCTTGTAGATGATGCCGGAGGCGCCGGGCTGCAGCGACGAGGGCACGAACACCGCCGCCAGCACCACGGTGATCGCCACCACCGCGCCGGTGATCTGGCCCATCGCCTTGCGCGTGGCATCCTTCGGCGAGAGACCCTCCTCGGTCATGATGCGTTCGACGTTCTCGATCACCACGATCGCGTCGTCGACCACGATGCCGATCGCCAGCACCATGCCGAACAGGGTCAGCTGGTTGATGGTGAAGCCGAGCACCAGCATGCCGAGGAAGGTGCCGAGCAGGGCCACCGGAATCACCAGGGTGGGGATGATGGTGGCGCGGAAGTTCTGCAGGAACAGCAGCATCACCAGGAACACCAGCACGATCGCCTCGATCAGCGTGTGCACCACCTCGTTGATCGAGATGGTCACGAAGGTAGTGCTGTCGTACGGGCTGAACCAGGTCACGCCCGGCGGGAAGCTGGGCGCCAGCTCATCCATCTTGGCGCGCACCGCGGTGGCCACGTTGAGCGCGTTGGCGCCAGGCAGCAGCTGGATCGCGAAGGCGCCGATCGGCTTGCCGTCGTACTGGGTATCGAAACCGTAGTTGCCGGGCCCGAAGCTGATCCGCGCCACGTCGCCCAGGGTGACGGTGGTGCCGTCGGTGTTGGTGCGCAGGATGATCTCGGCGAACTGCTGCGGCGTGGTGAAACGGCCTTCGGTCGACACCGTGGCGCTGAAACCCTGGCCGGGGATGGCCGGGTCCGCGCCCAGCGCGCCGGCGGCGAACTGCACGTTCTGCGAACGCACGGCGGCGAGCACCTGGCTGGCCGACAGATTGTAGCCGTGCAGCTTGTCCGGGTTGAGCCAGATGCGCATGGCGTACTCGGAGCCGAACTGCCGCGTGCTGCCCACGCCCGGCACGCGCGAAATCTGGTCGAGCACCTGCGAGCCGACGATGTCGTTGAGGCGGTCGCGGTCGATGCCCGGGTTGGTCGATTGCAGCGCCACCACCATCAGGAAGCCGGCGTTGGCCTTGGCCACCACCACGCCCTGCTGGGTCACTTCGGAAGGCAGTCGCGGTGTGGCCAGCGCCACCTTGTTCTGCACCTGCACCTGGGCGATGTCGGGGTCGGTACCGCTCTCGAAGGTCAGCGTGATGCTGGCGCGACCGCTGGCGCTGGACGAGGAGCTGAAATACAGCAGGTGGTCGATGCCGGTCAGCTGCTGCTCGATGACCTGGGTGACCGTTTTCTCGGTGGTGTCGGCGCTGGCGCCGGGGTAGCTGGCGCTGACCGTGACCGACGGCGGCGCGATGTCCGGGTAGGATTCCACGCCCAGGTTGAGGATGGCCAGCACGCCACCGAGCGAAATCAGGATGGCGACCACCCAGGCGAAGACAGGGCGGTCGATGAAGAAGTTGGGCATGTCGGCGCTCCGTTACTGGCCGTTCGCGGAAGCGCCGCCCGCCGGCGCCGTGGACGTCGCGCCGGCCGGCGCATCGCGGTGCCAGGGACTCGGCTTGGCCGGCTCGCCTTCCTTCACGTTCTGGATGCCGGAAACCACCACCTTGTCGCCGGCCTTCAGGCCGCCGCTGATTACCCAGTCGCCATCGCGCATGTCGGCCGTGGTGACGTCCTTGCGCACGACCTTGTTGTCCGCACCCACGGTCATCACGTAGGCGCCGGTGGTGTCGCGCTGCACCGCCTGCTGCGGCAGCACGAACACCTTGTGACGCTGGCCCAGGTTGGCCTGCAAGGTCACGTACATGCCCGGCAGCAGCTTGTGCTTCGGGTTGGGGATGGTGGCGCGCAAGTCCACCGAGCCGGTCGCCGGGTTGACCGTGGCGGCGGAGAAATCGACCGTGCCCGGCTCGGCGTAGGTGCTGCCGTCGGGCAGGGTGATGCGCACGCTGGCCTTGTTCTGGCCGGCCAGGGTGACGTTGCCCTCGCTCTGCGCCTGGCGCATGTTCTCCAGCGATTCCACGCTGAGCGTGAAGTTCACGTACAGCGGGTCGATCTGCTCGACCGTGGTGAGCAAGGTGGCCGCCCCGCTGCCCACCAGCGCGCCCTCGGTCACCTGCTGCTGCCCGGCGCGGCCGGCGATCGGCGCGGTGACGTTGGCGTAGCCCAGGTTGATGCGCGCGGTCTCCACGTTGGCGCGCGCGGCCTGCACGGCCGCGGCGCTGCTGCGCTCGGCGGCCAGCGCGTTGTCGAGGTCGGCCTTGGACACGTAGCCCTTGGGCGCCAGTTCGCGCACGCGCTGCGCGGTGACCTTGTTGTTGGTCCAGCTGGCCTGGGCCTGCGCCAGCGAAGCCTTGGCCGCGTTCAACTCGGCCTGCAGCGGCGCCGGGTCGATCTGGAACAGCAACTGGCCGCGCGTGACGTCGGTGCCTTCCTCGTAATCGCGCTTGAGCAGCACGCCGGCCACCCGCGCGCGCACGTCGGCGCTGCGATAGGCGGAAAGGCGCCCGACCAGGTCGCGGGTCAGCGGCGAGTTCTGCGGTTGCACCGTGACCACGCCCACCTCGGGCGGCGGCATTTGCGGCGGACCGTTGCCGGTGCTCTTGCCGCAACCGGCCAATACCAGCAGGCACAGGCACAGCAGCGGCGAGCGCAGTGACGAAGGCTTCATGGGGACTCCGGTTCTCTTTCTTGTTCGGGGTGTGGGGAGGGGCGTCGCATGCGCCGCGCGGGAATCCGTTTCCGCCGCGCATCGGGTGTTGCCGGTGGCGTCCGAAACGCCGCCGTGGCGGCGCTTCGGAGATGTCACAACGTACAAACTGGACTGCGCAGTATACATTTTCCGGCGGCGTCGTTTCCAGCGCGGGTCGCGCGCGCAACCTCGCATGGTCGGAGGCAGCGGTCGATGAATATCCGCCGCCGCGCCACGCGCCGTTCGACACGCCGTTCGACACGTTGTGCGACATCCGCGCGGGCCGCGTTGCGCGGCGGATCATCCGCGCCGCGTGCGGCGCCTCGCAGACGTTCGCCCCGCCCCGCGCGCGGGTGGATTCGGGAGGTGCCGCGGCGTATCCTTCCGAGGATTTATCGCGGCCCTTCCCACCTCCGTCCAACTAACAGCAGATGCCATGAATGCGACCCTTGCGGCAAATGACCCCTCCCTCCCGTCCGTAGTGCTCGCCGAGCTGAAAAAGAGCGGCATGTCGCCCCAGCGCCTGACCCAGGCCGAGGTGTTCTGCACCGCCTTCTTCGCACGGGTCGCCGGCAGCGATGTCCAGCTGCACACGCCGGTGCAGTGGGCGGCGCTGGTCGGCAGCCTGCTGGAGTTCATGCAGCAGCGCCCGGCCGGTCGCGCCGCGGTGCGCGTGCTGAGCCCCGCGGACCTCCACGCCGGGCGCAGCCTGCTACAGGTGGTCACCGACGACATGCCGTTCCTGATCGACACGGTGAGCATGGTGGTGTCGACCAACCTGCAGATCCACGCAGTGATCCACCCGGTGCTGACCGTCTCGCGCGACGCCGCCGGCGCGCTGCAGGAGCTGGGCGGCAAGCAGGGACACGCCGAGTCGGTGATGCATTTCGAGATCGACCGCGCCGCCGATGCCGCCGAGCAGGAACAGTTGAAGGCGCAGGTCGAGGCGGCGCTGGAAGACGTGCGCGCCGCGGTCAACGACTGGAGCGCGATGCGCGAGCAGGCGCTGGCGATCGCCGCCGAGCTGCCGCAGCGCAAGATCCCGCTGGACGAGGCCTCGGCGAAGGAAGCGGCTGCCTTCATGCGCTGGCTGGCGGAGGACAACTTCACCTTCCTCGGCTACCGCGAATACGAAGTGGTCGATGCCGACGGCGACCGCGTGCTGCGTTCGCTCGAAGCCTCGGGCCTGGGCATCCTGCGCAAGACCGACAGCGCGCTGGCCCCGCGTTCGCTGCGCACCCTGGCCGCCAGCGAGCTGCCGCAGTCCGGCGCCACCGACGCGATCATCCTGACCAAGACCAACGCGCGCTCGCACGTGCATCGCCCCGGCTACATGGACTACATCGGCGTGCTGCAGTTCGGGCCTGATGGCCGCGCGGTCGCCGAGCAGCGCTTCCTGGGCCTGTTCACCTCCAGCGCCTACATGGCGCGCCCGCAGGACGTGCCGCTGGTGCGGCACAAGGTCGAGGCGGTGCTGGCCCGCTCGGGCCTCAAGCGCGATTCGTACTCCGGCAAGTCGCTGCGCCACATCCTGGAAACGCTGCCGCGCGAGGAGCTGCTGCAAGGCACCGAGGAGGAGCTGTTCAACACCTCGATGGGCATTCTCGAACTGCGCCAGCGCGCACGCACGCGGCTGTTCGTGCGCCGCGACCGCTACGGGCGGTTCTTCACCTGCATGGTGTTCGTGCCGCGCGACCGCTTCAACACTTCGGTGCGCGAACGTATCGAAGCCACGCTGGGCATGGCGCTGCACGCGGTGCAGAGCGATTCCTCGGTGGAGATGGGCGAGTCGGCGCTGGCGCGGCTGACCATCGTGATGCGGCCGAAGATCGGCGACCAGCCTGCCTGCGACGTCGCCGAACTGGAGCACGCCGTGGCCGCGATCGTGCGCAACTGGCACGACGAGGTGCGCGACGCGCTGGTGCGCCTGCGCGGCGAACACGAGGGCGTGGTGCTGGCCAACCGCTACGCCCGCGCGCTGCCGGCCGGCTACGTCGAGGACGTCAGCCCGGCGGTGGCCGCGGAAGACATCCACGAGTTGTCGCAGCTGAGCGGCGAGCACGGCATCCGCATGTCGTTCTACCACCCGCCGCAGAACCCCGAGTCGCTGCGCTTCAAGGTGTACCGCAACGGCAGCGACATCTCGCTGTCCGAGGTCCTGCCGCAGCTGGAGAACCTCGGCTTGCGCGTGCTCACCGAGCATGTCTACGAGATCCCCGGCGACACGCCGTTGTCGATCCAGGATTTCGACGTGCAGCCCACCGGCAAGCTCGCCTTCAGCGTGGAGCAGGTCGGCGCGCTGTTCGAGGATGCGTTCGAGCATGTCTGGCGCGGCGCCGCGGAGAACGACGGCTTCAACCGGCTGGTGCTCGGCGCCAAGCTCGATTGGCGCCAGGTGGCGATGCTGCGCGGCTACAGCAAGTATCTGCTGCAGACCGGCGTGACCTTCTCGCAGGCGTACATGGAGGAGACGCTCAACCGCTATCCGGCGATCGCCGGCTTGCTGGTGGAGCTGTTCCTGGCCAAGTTCGACCCGCGTCGCGAGGCGCTCTCGCCCGACGAGCTGAAGATCGCCGGGGCCACCCTGGCGGTGGAGATGCGCACGCTGATCCCGGCCAACGTGCAGGCCGCGCAGCCCGGCCTGATCGACGAGCTGGGCGCCGCGCTGGCGCGTCCGCGCGCCGAGCAGGTCAAGGTCGTGGAAGCTGCCATCGGCGTGCTGCTGGAGAACGTGGCCAGCCTCGACGAGGACCGCATCCTGCGCAGCTTCGTGGGGCTGATCCGTGCCACCTTGCGCACCAGTTTCTTCCAGCAGTGGGAGGGCGCGTACCGCGACTACATCAGCTACAAGATCGACTCGCACCAGGTCGCCGAGCTGCCCAAGCCGGTGCCGTACCGCGAGATCTGGGTGTGCGCCCCGCGCGTGGAAGGCATCCACCTGCGCTTCGGCGCGGTCGCCCGCGGCGGCCTGCGCTGGTCCGACCGCCGCGAGGATTTCCGCACCGAGGTGCTGGGCCTGGTCAAGGCGCAGATGGTCAAGAACACGGTGATCGTGCCGGTCGGCTCCAAGGGCGGCTTCTTCGTCAAGAAGTCCCCCGACGGCGACCGCGACGCGGTGCTGGCCGAGGGCATCGCCTGCTACAAGCTCTTCATCAACGGCCTGCTCGACATCACCGACAACCTGGTCGAGGGCAAGGTGGTGCATCCGCACGACGTGGTGCGCCACGACGCGGACGACCCCTACCTGGTGGTGGCCGCCGACAAGGGCACCGCGAAGTTCTCCGACATCGCCAACGCCATCTCGATCGAGCACAACTACTGGCTGGGCGACGCGTTCGCCTCCGGCGGGTCGCACGGCTATGACCACAAGGGCATGGGCATCACCGCGCGCGGTGCGTGGGAGTCGGTCAAGCGCCACTTCCGCGCACTCGGCCGCGATTGCCAGAACGAGGATTTCACCTGCGTCGGCATCGGCGACATGTCCGGCGACGTGTTCGGCAACGGCATGCTGCTGTCCGAGCACATCCGGCTGCTGGCCGCGTTCGACCATCGCCACGTGTTCCTCGACCCGAACCCCGACGCGGCCCGTTCGTTCGTCGAGCGCAAGCGCATGTTCGACGTGCCGCGCTCGAGCTGGGACGACTACGACAAGTCGCTGATCTCCGCCGGCGGCGGCGTCTACCCGCGCAGCGCCAAGTCGATCCCGATCTCGCCCGAGGTGCGCGTCGCGCTGGGCCTGAAGCCCGACGTGGAGCACCTGGCGCCGAACGATCTGCTCAGCGCGGTGCTCAAGGCGCCGGTCGACCTGCTCTGGAACGGCGGCATCGGTACCTACATCAAGGCCAGCAGCGAAACCCACGCCGACGTGCGCGACCGTGCCAACAACGGCCTGCGCATCGATGGCGCCGAGGTGCGCGCGAAGATCATCGGCGAGGGCGGCAACCTGGGCATGACCCAGAAAGGCCGCATCGAGGCGGCGCAGAAGGGCGTGCTGCTCAACACCGACTTCATCGACAACTCCGCCGGCGTGGACACCTCCGACCACGAGGTCAACATCAAGATCCTGCTCAACGACGCCGTGCAGCGCGGCGAGCTGAGTTTCGATGCCCGCAACGAGCAACTGGCGTCGATGACCGACGAAGTGGCCGAGCTGGTGCTGTGGGACAACTACCGGCAGAACCAGGCGATCACGTTGATGGAGCACCAGTCGATCGGCCGCATCGGTTCGATGGCGCACTTCATCAAGACGCTGGAAAACGAGGGCACGCTGGACCGCCAGGTGGAGAACCTGCCGTCCGAGGCCGAACTGGCCGAGCGCAAGAGCCGCGGCCTGGGCCTGACCCGGCCGGAGCTTGCCGTGCTGCTGTCCTACGACAAGATGCGGCTGTTCCAGCAACTGCTGGACTCCGACGTGCCGGAAGACCCGTACCTGTCCAAGGAGCTGGTGCGCTACTTCCCCGCGCCGCTGCACGAGAAGTACGCCGAGCACATGCAGCGCCATCGCCTGAAGCGCGAGATCATCGCCACCGCGGTGACCAACTCCACGCTCAACCGCATGGGCGCGACGTTCATGATGCGCATGCAGGAGGACACCGGCAAAGGCCCCGAGGCGATCGCCAAGGCGTACACCGCGGCGCGCGAGATCCTCGACGCGCGCCAGTTGTGGGCGCAGATCGAGGCGCTGGACAGCAAGGTGGCCGAGGACACCCAGGTCGACGCGGTCAAGCAGATCTGGTCGCTGCTGCGCCACATGACGCGCTGGCTGCTCAACCGCCCCGGCGGCTCGCTCGACATTGCCGAAAACGTGGCGCGCTATCAGACAGGCGTTTCCGCCCTGCGCCAGGTACTGCCCGAGGTGCTCACGCCCACCGGCAAGGGCGACTTCGCCTGCACCCAGGAGAAATGGGAAGGCCTGGGCATGCCGGCCGAGCTCGGCCAGCGACTGGCCCGCATGCCGGACCTGCGCGCCGCGCTGGACATGGTCGAAGTCGTGCAGCAGAGCGGGCAGCCGATGGAAAAGGTGGCGCGGGTGTTCTTCGAACTGGGCGAAGTGCTGGATCTCGAGTGGCTGCGCGGCCAGATCGAGGCCTTGCCGGTGGAAGGTCACTGGCATGCGCAGGCACGCGGCTCGCTGCTCGACGAACTGAGCCACCAGCATCGTGCGTTGGCGCTGCAGGTGCTCGGCATGGCCGGCGCCACTGGCGACCTCTCGCCGGTGCAGGCCTGGCTGCAACGCGACGACGCCACCTTGCAGCACACCCGCAACATGCTGGCGGAAATCCTCACCCAGAACGCGGACTACCCGATCGCCTCGGTCGCCGTCCGTCGTCTGGCCCAGCTGGCACAGGTGCCGGTGGGTTGAGGGCAGGGAATAGGGAGTAGGGAATAGGGAATGGCAAAGGCGGCGGCGAGCAGGCTTGATCTGATGCGCGCGTTGCAGGGATGATCGGAACGGTCGGCTTGCCGGCTCTTCCGATTCCCTATTCCCTATTCCCGGCCTCCCATGCGCATCGCCTTCGTCGCCAGTGACACCAGTGTCGCCCAGCAGGCGAGGCGCAAGCTGGTGGAGCGGTACGGTGACGTGCCGGCGGTCGAGGCGGAGCTGATCGTGGCGCTGGGTGGCGATGGCTTCATGCTGCGTACCCTGCATCTGCACCACGCGCTGGACGTGCCGGTGTATGGCATGAAGCTGGGGCGGGTCGGCTTCCTGATGAACAAGCACAAGCTCGACGGCCTGCCCGAGCGGGTGGCGCGCGCGCATGCGGCGGAGCTGCATCCGCTGGAGATGCTGGTCACCGGTGCGGATGGCGCCAGCCACCAGGCGCAGGCGTTCAACGAGGTGTCGTTGTTGCGCCAGAGCAATCAGGCCGCGCACCTGGAAGTGAAACTCAACGAGACGGTGAAGCTGCCCAACCTGGTCTGCGACGGCATCATGGTCGCCACGCCGGCCGGCTCCACCGCCTACAACCTCTCCGCGCACGGGCCGATCCTGCCGCTGGACGCGAACGTGCTCGCGCTCACCCCGATCAGCCCGTTCCGCCCGCGCCGCTGGCGTGGCGCGATCCTGCCGCACCGCACCCAGGTCACCCTGCGCATTCTCGATCCGGGCAAGCGTCCGGTCAGCGCCACCGCCGATTTCCATGAAGTGCGCGACGTGCGCGAGGTGGTCGTGCGCCAGGCCGAAGGACGCGGCGTGCGCCTGCTGTTCGACCCGGAGCACAACCTGGAGCAGCGCATCCTGGACGAGCAGTTCGCCGCGGAATGAGAGGTGAGTGGAGAGGAGTGAGAAGTGAGAGAAGGCCGACTCCGCTGTTGCTCGCTCTCACTCCTCACTCCTCTGCACTCACTCCTCGCCCTTTGCGGTAGATTCGCGGCATGAGCCAGCCAACCGTCCACGATCCCGTATCCACCACCGACAACCGCCTGGTCGTCGCCATCTCCTCGCGCGCGCTGTTCGACCTCGGCGACAGCCACGCGCTGTTCGAGCGCGACGGCCTCGACGCCTACCGCGCGTTCCAGATCGAGCACGAGGAGGACATCCTGCGACCCGGCGTGGCGTTCCCGCTGGTGCAGAAGCTGCTGGGCCTCAACAAGCTGGCCGGCGACGTGCCGCCGGTCGAGGTGATCCTGCTGTCGCGCAACTCCGGTGACACCGGCCTGCGCATTTTCAACGCGATCCAGCATTACGGCCTGGAAATCAGCCGCGCCGCATTCACCAGCGGTGCGCCGACGTCCGACTACATCGCGCCGTTCAAGGCCGACCTGTTCCTCTCGGCCAACGCCGAGGACGTCGGCCGCGCGCTGGCCGCCGGCGTGGCCGCGGCGACGATCCTGCCCAGCACCGCGCCGCCGCGCATGAGCGAGCAACTGCGCATCGCGTTCGACGGCGACGCCGTGATCTTCGGTGATGAGGGCGAACGGGTATCGCGCGAGGAAGGCCTGGAAGCCTTCCATCGCAGCGAAACCGAACACGCCGCCGAACCGTTGTCGGTGGGCCCGTTCCGCGGCTTCCTCACCGCGCTGCATCACCTGCAGACCGCGTTCCCGGCCGAGGACTCGCCGATCCGCACCGCCTTGGTGACCGCCCGTTCCGCGCCCGCGCACAAACGCGTCATCCTCACCTTGCGCAAGTGGGGCGTGCGCATCGATGAGGCGCTGTTCCTCGGTGGCCGCGACAAGGGCCCGTTCCTCGACGCGTTCGGCGCCGACATCTTCTTCGACGACTCGCCGGCGAACGTGGAGTCCGCGCGCAAGCACGTGGCGACCGGGCACGTGCCGCACGGGGTCAGCAACCGCTGAGCGCGGTGCCGGCAGCGAATGGCGCGCCGGCTTACGCGCCGCGCCATCCCTCGAACCCGGTGAACATGGCCGCGGCGATCAGCAAGGCGCCCACGCAGCGGGTCGCCAGCATTCCGGCCTTCGGCTTGCCTTGCAGCCATGCGCGGGCGCGGTCGGCCATCAGCGCCAGTCCGCCGTACACGCACAGCTGGTTGAGCGCGATGATCAGCCACAGCACCAGCGCCTGCATCGCGATCGGGCCATGCTCCGGGCGCAGGAACTGCGGAAAGACCGCCAGCATGAACAGGTAGGCCTTGGGGTTGAGCAGGCAGGTCAGCATGCCCTGGCGGAACGTCGCCGCGTGCGAGCGCCGCGAGGCATCCGGCTGCAGGGCCGGCGCGGCGTCGCTGCGCATCAGCGAAAGGCCGATCCAGGCGATGTACAGCGCGCCGGCCAGCAGCAGCGCGTTGAATGCACCAGGGACCAATTCCAGCAGCACGCTGATGCCCAGCGCGGTCATCACGACATGGCACACGCCGCCAGCGACGATGCCGGCCAGCGCAGCGAAGCCGCGGCGGCGGCCGCCTGCCAGCGTGCTGCCCAGCACGAAGGCCATGTCCAGGCCGGGCAGCACCATGATGCCGAAGACCAGTGCGAAGAACAGCCACAGTTGCTCGACGTGGTTCATGGTGAAACCCCGGCGCCCGCGCCGGCAAGCCAGCGCAGGCGCGAGCGTGGGGTCGGGTCCATCACCACGCGTTCCGGCGCGCCGCGCAGGAGGCCACTGGCGGCGAGCGTGCGTTCGGCCGCGGCCAGCCGTGGCGCGAGTCGCTCATCCAGCGTTGCGTTGTCGCGAACCACGCCGAGCCATACGAGGAACGGACCGTCGGTGCGTATCGGCAACTGCGGGAAGTTGTTCGGCACATCCAGCGACACCAGCACGCCGGCCGGGTGCACGCCCTCGATGCGGTAGCCGGCGAACGCGGCCTCGGCCTGTTTCGCGAAGGCCTCCTCGCTGCCTTTCTTCACCGCGAAGATCTGCGCCACCACGATGCCTTGCGCGCCGCGCTCCTCGGTCACCGGGTCGACCGCCGGCAGCACGCTGATGCCGTGTTCCGGATGCAGCGGGCGCAGCAGCATCACGTTGTCGCTGTCCGGCAGGATCGCGTTGACCTTGATCCGGTGTTCCTTCCACAGCGGCCCGTAGTAGAACGCCGCATTGACGATCGGGCGTGCATTGATGTCGTGGAAGCCGCGCAGCCAGGTGAAGCGGTTCGGTTGCCCGCGCTCGGTGAACTGGCCGAACACCATCGCGCCCAGCTGCTCGAAGGCCTCCGGGAAATACGCGTCGAAGTACTTGACGAAGTGCGCCAGCTCGCCGTCTGCGGTGACGTAGCGGCGGAATTCGACGACCTGGTAGTCCTTGAGGTGCTGCACGCTTTCCATCATGGGGGCCTCGTTCGCGGGTTTGCCGTGTGCCGACATGGCTGCACCGAGCGCGATGCCCGCGACGATGCCGGGTAACAGTCGCTTGAAGTGGTTCATGGGTATCCCTGGCCTGGACGCCGGCTGGCGCAGGACACACGCTAAAACCCATACAGGGCAAATTACGCCCTGATTTGTCGCTACCATGGCCGCCATGGCCAAACCCACCACGCGCGTGCTGGCGGTGCTCGACCTGCTGCAGAGCCACGGCCGCATGAGCGGCCCCGAACTGGCGCGCCGGGTCGGCGTCGACGTGCGCACGCTGCGGCGCTACATCGTGATGCTGGAGGACCTCGGCATCCCGCTCACCACCGAGCGCGGCCGCCACGGTGCCTACATGTTGGTCGCCGGCTTCAGGCTGCCGCCGATGATGTTCACCAATGACGAGGCGGTGGCGCTGTCGGTGGGCATGGTGGCGGCGCGCGGACTGGGCCTGGCCGAGGCGGCGCCGGCGGTGGAAAGCGTGCAGGCGAAACTGGCGCGAGTGATGCCCGATGGCCTGAAGCGCCACGTGCGCGCGATCGCCGATACGGTCAAGGTCGATCTGCTGCCGGCCACAAACATGCCGACCAGCAACGCCGCGCTGATCACGCTGACCACCGCGGCGCAGGCGCAGCAGCGGGTGCGCATGAGTTACGACTCGGCCCAGGGCAGCCACACCGAACGCGAGTTCGATCCGTACGGCCTGGCCTGGCGCGGCGGTGCCTGGTACGCGCTGGGCATGTGCCAACTGCGCCACGGGCTGCGCTCGTTCCGGCTGGACCGGATGGGCCAGGTGACCTTGCTGGACCACCATTTCGAGCGGCCCGACGATTTCGATGCGCTGGAGCATCTGGTGCAGGGCATCGCCGGCATGCCACGCGGCCGCGACATCGAGGTGTTGCTGCATGCGGACCTGCCGACCGCACGGCGCGCGTTCTCGCTGGGCTTTGGCCTGCTGGAGCCACTGGATCGCGGCGTGTTGTTGCGCAGCAGCGCCGATGACCTGGCCTGGTTTGCCCGCCAGCTCGCCGCGGTGCCGTTCGATTTCGAGATCCGCACGCCATCGGCATTGCGTGCCGAGCTGGCGCGCTGCGCCGTGCGCCTGCAGAAGCTGGCTAGATCATCCGTACGCGCTTCCACCAGCGCGTCACCTGCTCCTCGCGCACGAAGGTGAACAGGCCGGCGCCCAGGATGATCGCGATGCCGGTCGCCATGGGCCAGTCCAGCCGGTCATGGAAGACCACGTAGCCGAGCAGCACGGCCCACAGCATCTGGCTGTACTGGGTTGGTGCGACGTGGTTCGCCGGCGCTATTTGCGTGGCCAGCATCAGCAGCACGGAGCCGAGTGCGGCGAGCAGGCCGTAGCCCAGCAGCAGGCCCCACTGGGCGAGGTCCGGCCAGCGGAAGTTGGCCAGCATCAGCAGGCCGGCCACCAGCATCGAGCCGACCATGCCGGCGCCGTACAAGGTGACGCGTTTCTCGTGCGGCCCGGCCATGCGCAGCGCGATCATCGAGACGGCGCCGGAAAGCCCGCACACGATCGCCGCCAGATGCCCGATGCCCAGCACGCGGAAGCCCGGCCGCAGCACCACCAGCACGCCGACGAAACCGGCCACCACCGCCGACCAGCGGCGCCAGCCCACGGCTTCCTTCAGCACCAGCACCGACAGGATGGTGACGAAGATCGGCAGCAGGAAGATCAGCGCGAACGCCTCGGCCATCGGCAGCGCGGTGAACGCCATCACCGCCGCGATGCTGCCCATCGCGCTGGCGAGCGCACGTACCAGCCACAGGCCGGGGCGCTGCGCCCGCACCACGTCGCGCCAGCGGTCGTCGCTTCCCTTGATGAAGGGCAGGGCCGTCAGCCCCAGCGCGGCGCCGAAAAACACGGCCTCGTAGGCCGGCAGCGAGCCGCGCAGCGACTTCACGAACGCGTCGCTGGCGGCGAAGGCGGCAAAAGCCATGAAGCCGAGCAAGACACCTTTGAACATGGATTTTCGGGGGGGCAGATGTGCGGCGGAGAGAGGGGCCGGGACAGGCGCGCTCCATACGCACCCGTCGGGGCCGCCCGGCCTGTGCGGGCGCATGGGTCGCGCTACAATACCGGCTTTTACGCGCCCCCTCTGGAGCTTCCATGGCTGTCCGTCTGAATCCGCTCGATCTGTACGATGTCCGCGCGCTGCTCAGCGACGAGGAGCGCATGGTGCAGGATTCCGTCGGCCGCTTCGTCGACGAGCGCGTGCTGCCGATCATCGGCGACTGCTTCGACCAGGGCCGCTTCCCGAAGGAGCTGATCCCCGAGATCGCCGGTCTGGGCCTGCTCGGCGCGACGATCCCCGAGCAGTACGGCGGCGGCGGCATGAACGGCGTCAGCTACGGCCTGATCTGCCAGGAGCTGGAGCGCGGCGATTCGGGCCTGCGCAGCTTCGCCTCGGTTCAGAGCTCGCTGTGCATGTACCCGATCTTCGCCTACGGCAGCGAGGAGCAGAAGCAGCAGTACCTGCCGCGGATGTCGGCCGGCGAAGTGATCGGCTGCTTCGGCCTGACCGAACCGCATGGCGGCTCCGATCCGGCCAACATGAAGACCAACGCGAAGAAGGACGGCGGCGATTGGGTCATCAACGGCGCCAAGATGTGGATCACCAACGGCAACCTGGCGCACATCGCGATCGTCTGGGCGCAGACCGACGACGGCATCCAGGGCTTCGTGGTGCCGACCGACACGGCCGGCTTCAAGGCGCAGGAAATCCACAAGAAGATGAGCCTGCGCGCCTCGGTCACCAGCGCGCTGTTCTTCGACAACGTGCGCGTGCCGGACAGCGCGCGGCTGCCGAACGTGAAGGGCCTGAAGGGCCCGCTCGGCTGCCTGACCCAGGCGCGCTACGGCATCACTTGGGGTCCGATCGGTGCGGCGCAGGCCTGCCTGAAGGAAGTGCTCGACTACACCGCCGAGCGCATGCTGTTCGGCAAGCCGCTCGCCTCCAACCAGGCGATCCAGCTGAAGATGGCCGACATGGCCCGGCGCATCACCACCGCGCAGCTGCTGTCGCTGCAACTCGGTCGCCTCAAGGATGCCGGCAAGATGCAGCCGACCCAGGTGTCGCTGGCCAAGTGGAACAACTGCCGCATGGCGATCGACATCGCGCGCCAGTGCCGCGACATCCTCGGCGGTGCCGGCATCACCACCGAGCACTCGGCCATCCGCCATGCGCTGAACCTGGAATCGGTAATCACCTACGAGGGCACCGAGACCGTGCACGAGCTGGTGGTCGGCCGCGAGCTGACGGGGATCAACGCGTTCTGAGGCATGGCGCCAGGTGCCTTCCCGGCTCGTCATCCCGGCGAAAGCCGGGAGCCAGTGCCTTTCCCCATGCCGGAAACACTGGATGACCAGCTTCGCTGTGGTGAAGCTTCTCCGGCGTTCGCCGGAGTGACGGCGCCAGGCATCGCCGCTTAGGCCGGAGTGTTGTATGGGTTGGCAAGACATCCGCATTGAAACCGATCGCCTCATCCTCCGCCCGACCCGGCCGGAGGATTTCGAGGGCTGGGCGACGCTGATGGCCGACGCGGAGAACGCACGCCACATCGGTGGCCCGCAGCCACGGGCAGTGGCGTGGCGCGGCTTCCTGTCCATGGCGGGGGCCTGGGCGATGCAGGGCTTCGGCATGTTTTCGGTGATCGAGAAAAGCAGCGGCCGGTGGATCGGACGGCTCGGGCCGTGGTGTCCGGAAGGCTGGCCCGGCACCGAAGTGGGCTGGGGCTTGTTGCGCGATGCCTGGGGCAAGGGTTATGCGACGGAAGGTTCGGTGGCGGCGATCGACTGGGCCTTTGCCCAGTTGGGCTGGACCGAGGTGATCCACACCATTGCGCCGGACAACCTTGCATCGCAAAGCGTCGCGCGCCGACTCGGCTCAAGCCTGATCGGTCCCGGCCGCCTGCCCGAACCGTTCCAGGATCTGCCGGTGGAGATCTGGGGGCAGAGTCGCGAAGCCTGGGAACGCCGCCGCGCATGAGCCATCTCTCGCCCGCGCTGTATGCCACCCTGGCCGACGTGGTGCCCGATCTGCACGTGCACTGCGTCGATCCGTGGTGCCTGATCGGCAGCGCCGCGGCGTTGGTGCTTGGTGCCGAGGTCAGCGTGGCCGACGTGGACGTGCTGACCTCGCGCGCCGATGCGGACACGCTGATGCAGGTGTGGGCGCAGCAGCGCGAACCCGCATTCGCGCCACCGGATGGCGACCGCTTCCGCTCGCATTTCGCCCGCTTCCGTTTTCCCGGCGCGCCGGTCGAGGTGATGGGCGGGCTTGAACTCCACCTCGACGGTCGCTGGCAGCCCGTGGCGCCGGGCAAGCTGGTGCTCGCCGGCGTGAACGGCCTCGCCGTGCCGGTACCGTGCATCGACGACCAGATCCGCCTGCTCGAAAGTTTCGGTCGCGAGAAGGATCTGCGGCGCGCCGCCGTGTTGCGCGTGCTGCGGGTACCGGCTTTTCCCTTGCCTGTTGTTTCATCCCGCTGAGCGACTCCGTTGTCGCCGGCCACCACTGACGAATCCGCCATGACCGCCATTCCGTTTGCCATCAGTTCCCGCCACAAGGGCTTCAACCGCGCCGAAGTGGTCGACCAGAACTTCATCGAGTTCGTGCAGCTGTGGCGCGGCGACGTGCATGCCGCACCGCGTGACGGCGAGGCGGTGCTGCCGGGCAGCGCGCTGGATGCACGCGGGTTCCGCGAGCTGTTCGAATCGCAGCTGATCTCGCGCCACCTCGACCTGATGGCGCGCGTGCTGCGCGTGCAGAACAAGGTGTTCTACACCATCGGTTCGTCCGGCCACGAAGGCAACGCGATGGTGGCGCGGCTGACCCGCCACACCGACCCGGCCTTCCTGCACTACCGCTCCGGCGGCTTCATGGCCGAGCGCTTCCGCAAGCTCCCGGGCATGGACCCGGTGATGGATTCGGCGCTGTCCTTCGCCGCCAGCAAGGACGACCCGGCTTCCGGCGGCCGCCACAAGGTGTGGGGCAGCAAGCCGCTGTGGGTGCTGCCGCAGACCTCGACGATCGCCTCGCACCTGCCCAAGGCGCTGGGCACTGCGGTGGCGATCGAGCAGGCGCGGCGGATCGGCCACCAGCTGCCGATTCCCGACGACAGCATCGCCATCTGCTCGTTCGGCGATGCCTCCAGCAACCATGCCACCGCGCAGACCGCGTTCAACACCGCGGCGTGGACGGCGTACCAGAAACTGCCGGCGCCGGTGCTGTTCGTGTGCGAGGACAACGGCATCGGCATCTCGGTGAAGACGCCGAGCGGCTGGATTGCGGCCAACTACCAGCATCGTGCCAATCTCGACTATTTCTTCGCGAACGGCCTGGACCTCGCCGAAGGCTACGCCCAGGTGCAGCGTGCGGTGGAGCATTGCCGCGGCACGCGCCGGCCGACCTTCCTGCACCTCAAGACCACCCGCGTGATGGGCCACGCCGGCACCGATTTCGAGATCGAGTGGCGCTCGATCGAGGAGCTGTTCGCGGTGGAGGCGACCGACCCGCTGCTGCGCTCGGCCGGCATCGCGCTGGCGTCCGGCCTGTATTCGAAGGATGAATTGCTGAACCTGTACGAGGCCACCCGCCGGCGCTGCTTCGCCGCTGCCGAGGACGCGGATTCGCGCCATCGGCTGACCTCGCTGGAGGACGTGATGGCCCCGCTGGCGCCGTACACGCCGGCCGCGGTGAAGGCCGAGGCCACGCGTGCCGACTACGCGCAGAAGCGCCTGGCCGTATTCGGCGGCGAGGCGAAGCTGCCGGAGAAACTGCCGCCGCGGCACCTGGCGATCCAGATCGGCCAGGCCCTGCACGACTTGCTGGCGAAGTATCCCGAGGCGCTGCTGTTCGGCGAGGACGTGGCGCAGAAGGGCGGCGTGTACACCGTCACCAAGGGCCTCAACAAGACCTTCAAGGGCAGCCGCGTGTTCAACACGCTGCTCGATGAAACGATGATCCTGGGCCTGGCCCAGGGCTACGCGAACATGGGCATGCTGCCGCTGCCGGAGATCCAGTACCTGGCGTACTTCCACAACGCCTGCGACCAGATCCGCGGTGAGGCGGCGTCACTGCAGTTCTTCTCCAACGGCCAGTACCGCAACCCGATGGTGATGCGCGTCGCGTCGCTGGGCTACCAGAAGGGCTTCGGCGGCCATTTCCACAACGACAACTCGATCACCGCGCTGCGCGATATTCCCGGCCTGGTGGTGGGTTGCCCGAGCCGCGGCGACGACGCGGCAATGATGCTGCGCACGCTGATGGCATTGGCGAAAGTGGACGGCCGCGTGTGCGCCTTCCTCGAACCGATCGCGCTGTACATGACCAAGGACCTGTACGAGGCCGGCGACGGCCAGTGGCAGTTCGACTATCCGGCGCCGGACCAGGCGATGACGCTGGGCGAGGGCCGCATCTACAACGACGCGGCGAACGACCTGGTGGTGTTCACCTTCGGCAACGGCGTGCCGATGGCGCTGCGCGCCGCGCGCACGATCGAAGCGGAACTGAAGTGGAAGGTACGCGTGGTCGACCTGCGCTGGCTGGCGCCGCTCAACGACGCCTTCATCGCGGCGCAGGCGAAGACCGCCAAACGCATCCTGGTGCTGGACGAAGGCCGCAAGAGCGCCGGCGTGGGCGAGGGCGTGATCACCGCGATCGTCGAAGGCGGCTGCGGCGCCACTCCGATCAAGCGCGTGGTCGGCGCCGACACCTTCACCCCGCTGGCCGGGGCGGCGCTGCTGGTGCTTCCGGGCGAGGCCGACGTGGTGGCGGCAGCGCACGCGCTCGTCGGCTAGGCATGCTCTGACCACGTCTTTGCCCGTCGTTCCCGCGAGGCGCGTTTCAACAGTCGAAGGGCTGGTCGAGCTTGTCGCTGTCCGGCATCGTACCGTCACGCCGCTGGGTCAAGTACGGCAGGATCGGTGGCCGTGACCGGGCATCGAAGCCATCGCCTCCCGCAGGAGCCCACTCGCGGGCGATGCCTTTGGGGCCGGGATCGGGATTTGTAAGAGCCAACGCATCGCCCGCGAGCGGGCTCCCGCGACCATCGGTCGCGAGTGGGGTCAGGATCGTGACTGGACAACCGCGCGCCTCCGCCGGGGTGACGACTTGTTCGGACCTTCGCTGGCTGGCGCGCCGCGCTTCAGCGATCCTCGCGCCGCGTCTCCACCACGCGCAGGCGCTTTTCGCCGGCGGCGTGCGCGGAGCGGTTGGTGAATTCGTCCATGCACACGCGATTGCGGCCGCGCAGCTTGGCGCGATACATCGCCTGGTCGGCGCGGTCGATCAGCAATTCGAGCGTGTCGCCGCGCTGCCGCATGGCCACGCCGATGCTGACGCTGAGCAGTTGCTGCTCGTCGCGCACCGGAATCTCCAGCCGGTGCACGCGGCGGCAAAGACGGGTGGCCACCTGCATCGCCTCCTGCGCGTCGATGCCGTCGAGCATTGCCACGAACTCCTCGCCGCCGTAGCGGCCGAACAGATCGCCCGGCCGCAGTTCCGCGCTGAGCGTGGTGGCCACCGCCACCAGCGCGCGGTCGCCGGTGTTGTGGCCGTGGTGGTCGTTGAGCTGCTTGAAGTGATCCAGGTCGAGGAACAGCACGGCGATCGAAGGCGCCTGGCTGCTGGCCAGCAGCGCTTCGGCACGCTCGGTCCAGGCACGGCGGTTGAGCAGGCGGGTGAGCGCGTCGTGGTCGGCCAGCACCTGCACCACGTCGCGATCCTGGCGCAGTTGCAGCGCGCGATCGGCCAGGCCCAGCGACAGCACCATCGCCTCGAAGGCGCCGCCGGCGAGGCTGAGATCGTTGAGCCAGTCGATGCGGGGCAGGGCGCCGTTGACCTGGGCGCTGGTCAGCGCGGTCAGCAGCAGCAACGGCGTCCAGCCGGCGAGGAAAAACCAGGCCTGGCGCGAGCCGCGCAGCGCGGCGATTGCCCCGGCCACCAGCAACAGCAGCGCGCCGATCATCAGCAACGGGTTGAGCAGGGCCTGTGCCATCGAGACCAGCAACGGGATGCCGCTGCAGCGCATCAGCACCAGCTGGATCATGCCCACGGCCACGGCGATCACCGGCACCTGCAGCAGCCGGGCATGGCGGCGCAGGTCGCAGAACCGCATCATGAACAGCGAGGCGAACGTCACCGACAAGGCCACCGCCACTGCGCCGACCATGGTGCTGGAGTCGACCAGCCATTGCCAGCGCAGCGGATGGAACACGAAACCGGTCTGCATGCCCTGGATCAGGGCGTAGCAGACGATGTAGCCGGCATACCAGGCGTAGGTGATGTCGCGCAGCATCAGCGAGAAGAACAACGCCATCATCACCATCGCCAGCATCACCGCGAAGCAGATGCTGGCGAACACCAGCCATTGGGTGTCGCGCTGCAGATACTCGTCCCACGACAGGATGCGAAAGCGGATCGGCGCGCTGACGGTTTGCGTCGGTTCCACGCGCAGCAGGATCGGCGTGGATGCGGACAGGTCCGCCGGCACGCGCCATGCCAGCCGGCCGTGGCCGTGGCCGTGGGCGCTGAAATCGTTCATCGCCAATCGATGCACCCGGTCGCCGTGGAACACGCTGATCGCACCCATCGGCGCCGGGTACACGGTGAGCACGCGATCCTCGTTGTTCCACGGCGGCTGCGCCGCGATCACCACCCAGCTGCCCAGCTCGTTGCGCGGAAAGCGTTGCAGCATGGAGGGGTCGAAACTCTTCATGCGGCCGGCGTGGTAGGCGTCCATCACGCCCTGTGGCGTGTCACCGGCGACAACTTCCTGCCAGGCCCCATTCAGCGGCATGCCGTCGGCATGGGCTGCGCCGATCCCGAGCAGCAGCAAGCCGAGCCCCAGCATCCATGCGCGGATGCGTTGGCGGTGGCGTGCTGAAAATGTGACCGGCTTCTCCACTCGGCTTTCCCTGTTCTGCGCGACTTGCGGGGGAGCACGCGCGCAGGGCTTTTCTGTGGCCCGTGAGTCGATTTGTCCGTGGATACTGGCCTGCAGGGGTGCAAAGAAGGCCAACCTCCAACGCTGCACGATGTAAAGCCAGGATGTCAAGCACGGGTCATGCCATGTCGCGGCTTGCCGGGAGAGGCGGCCGGCGGCGGCGGGGAGGGCGGGGCGATGCTCTGATGGTCCAGGAGAACGGCCTGCAGGGACCAAAGCGGACGCTTTGGGTCACTCCCGACACCCGGGTCGGCAAGGTGATTCCGGCAGCCCGGTCGTGGCTTCCCTGCCGACGGAGGAGTCTGAGCTTGCCGCGCTCAGCGCGGGCGACGCGCGCCCAGCAGCGCCAGCACGTCCTGTGCGCTGCGGATGCGTTCGCTGGCGCCGGGCAGGTCCAGGATCACCTTCAGCTTGTCCTGGCCATCCAGTTTGTAGACGCGCGGCTGGGTCTGGATCAGCTTGATGATGGCCAGCGGATCGACCTCCGGCTTCTCGCGGAACACGATGCGGCCGCCGTTGGCGCCGAAGTCGAGTTTGCGAATGCCCAGCGGCGTGGCCATCAGCTTCAGGCTGGCCACGGCGAACAACTGCTTCGTCGGTTCGGGCAGCAGGCCGAAGCGGTCGATCATCTCCACCTGCAAGTCGCGCAGGTCATCCTCGCTGCGGGCGCTGGCGATGCGCTTGTACAGGGTCAGGCGCGTGTGCACGTCGCCGAGGTAATCGTCGGGAATCAGCGCGGGCAGGTGCAGTTCGACCTCGGTCTCGTGCTCGGAACTGAGATCGAAGTCCGGCACCTTGCCCGATTTCAGCGCGCGCACCGCGCGATCCAGCAGTTCGGTGTACAGGCCGAAACCGATTTCCTGGATCTGGCCGGACTGCTCGTCGCCGAGCAGCTCGCCGGCGCCGCGGATCTCCAGGTCGTGCGTGGCCAGGGTGAAGCCGGCGCCGAGTTCTTCCAGCGAGGCGAGGGCCTCCAGCCGTTTCTGCGCATCGGCGGTGATCGACTTGCGGTCGGGCACCACCAGATAGGCATAGGCGCGATGGTGCGAGCGACCGACGCGGCCGCGCAGCTGGTGCAGCTGGGCCAGGCCGAAGCGGTCGGCGCGGTCGATGATGATGGTGTTGGCGGTGGGGATGTCGATGCCGGTTTCGATGATGGTGGTGCACACCAGCACGTTGAAGCGCTGGCGGTGGAAATCCGCCATCACGCCTTCCAGCTCGCGCTCGGGCATCTGGCCGTGGGCGATGCGGATGCGCGCCTCGGGTACCAGCTCCTCAAGCTCGCGCACGGTGCGCTCGATGCTCTGCACCTCGTTGTGCAGGAAGTACACCTGGCCGCCGCGCGACAGCTCGCGCTGCAGCGCCTCGCGGATCGTCGCCGGGTCCCACGCAGAGATGAAGGTGCGCACGGCGCTGCGGTGCGCCGGCGGGGTGGCGATCAGCGACAGGTCGCGCAAACCGGCCATCGCCATGTTCAGCGTGCGCGGGATCGGCGTGGCGGTCATCGTCAGCAGATCCACCTCGGCACGCAGCTTCTTCAGCTGTTCCTTCTGGCGCACGCCGAAACGTTGCTCCTCGTCGACGATGACCAGGCCAAGGTTCTTGAACTTGATGTCCGACTGCAGCAGCTTGTGCGTGCCCACGATCACGTCGATCTGGCCGTCGGCCAGGCGCTTCAGCGCTTCGTTCACTTCCCTGGTGGACTTGAAGCGCGACAGCACATCCACGCGCACCGGCCAGTCGGCGAAGCGGTCGGCGAAGTTGCGGTAGTGCTGCTGGGCGAGCAGGGTGGTCGGCACCAGCACGGCGACCTGCTTGCCGGCGGTGGCGGTGGCGAAGGCGGCGCGCAGCGCGACCTCGGTCTTGCCGAAGCCGACGTCGCCGCAGATCACCCGGTCCATCGCGCGCGGCGCGGCGAGATCGTCCAGCACCGCCTCGATCGCGCTTTCCTGGTCGGGAGTTTCCTCGAACGGGAAGCTGGAGCCGAATTCCTCCACCAGCTGACGGTCGATCGGCAACGACTCGCCGCCGCGCGCCTGTCGCTGCGCGTAGATCGCCAGCAGCTCGGCGGCGACGTCGCGCACCTTCTCCGCCGCCTTGCGGCGCGCGCGCTCCCACGCGTCGCCGCCCAGCGAGTGCAGCGGCGCCAGCTCCGGCGCGGTGCCGGAGTAGCGGCTGACCAGGCCGAGCTGCGAGACCGGTACGTACAATTTGTCGCCCTTGGCGTATTCGATGGTGAGGAACTCGCCGGCCATGCCGCCGACGTCCATCGACAGCAGCCCCTGGTAGCGGCCCACGCCGTGATCCACGTGCACGATCGGCGCGCCGACGGTGAGTTCGGTGAGATCGCGGATGATCGTGTCGGGATCGCGCGCCGTGCCACGCCGGCGTTTGCGCTCGCGCTCGTTGCGCACGCGCTCGCCGTAAAGCTCGCGCTCGGTGAGCACAGTCAACACCGGTTTGGTCAGTGCAAAGCCCTGCTCAAGCGGTGCGATGGTGATGGCGAAGCGCGGGAGGTTTTGTTCGTCATTCCGGCTTTCACCGGGGTGACGAGCGAGAAAGTCCGACCAGTCATCGACGTGCTCGGGTTTCAGCCCTGCGCTTGCCAGCGTATCGACCAGCGCCTCGCGCCGTCCCGCCGAATCCGCCGCGATCAGCACGCGACCCGGGTAGCCGGCGAGGAAATGCCGCAGCGAGGTGGCCGGCTCCTCGCCCTTGCGATTCAACGGCAGCTCCGGCGCCGGCTGGGTGCCGGTGTCGATGGCGTGCTCGTGGCCGGGCTCGACCACGTCCACGCGCAGGCGCTTGTTGAGCTGCTCGCGCAACTTGTCCGGCGGCAGGTACAGCTCGGCTGGCGGCAGTACCGGGCGCTCGATGTCATGCGCGCGCTGGTCGTAGCGCTCCAGTGTCTGTGCCCAGAACTGGTCGGCGGCCTCCCCGGCGCCTTCGCCGAGCACGAACAGCGCGTCGTCGGCGAGGTAGTCGAACAGCGTGGAGGTCTGCCGGAAGAACAAGGGCAGGTAGTACTCGATGCCCCCGGGCGTGACGCCCTCCTTCATGTCCTGGTACAGCGGGCAGCGGCGTACGTCGATCGGGAAGCGCTCGCGCAGATTGGAGCGGAACTCCTTCGCCGCTTCCTCGGTGAGCGGAAACTCGCGGGCGGGCAACAACTCGACGCGTTCCACCTGCTGCTGCGAGCGCTGCGTCTCGGGATCGAAGCTGCGGATCGAGTCGACCTCGTCGTCGAACAACTCGATGCGGTACGGCTCGGCGGTGCCCATCGGAAAGATGTCCAGCAACGCGCCGCGCACCGCGAAGTCGCCCGGCTCGGCCACCTGCGGCACGTGGCGGTAACCGGACGCTTCCAGTCGGCGCTGCTCGGCGGCCAGGTCGAGCTGCTGACCCTTCGACATCACCAGGCCGGAGCCGGTGATGTGGGTACGCGGCGCGATCCGCTGCATCAGCGTGGCCACCGGCACCACCAGCACGCCGCGCTTGACGCCAGGCAGGCGATACAGCGTGGCGATGCGTTGCGAGACGATCTCCGGATGCGGACTGAACGCGTCGTAGGGCAACGTCTCCCAGTCCGGGAACTGCAGCACCGGCAGATCATCGGCAAAGATGCCCAGCTCCGCTTCCAGCGCCTGTGCGCGCTGGGTGTCGCGCGCCACCACCACCAGCAGGCCTTCATGCGTGCGCGCCGCCTCGGCCAGCAGCAAGGCGCGTGCCGAGCCGTGCGGCGGCAACCAGTAGCGGCGCTGCCTGGGTGTGGTGGGGAGGGGAGGATGCTTGATCGGGCTGGGCATAGCCGACAAGTGTAACGCGGCGCTCCAGTCGGGCCGTGCGGGGCGGGCACCGCCCGCCGCTCCCGATCATGGCGCCGTGACGAGTTGCCCTACAGTTTCAAGGTGATCAGCATGGTGCCCGGTTCGTCGGGAATCGCGCGCTGGGTGAAGCCGAGCTCCTTGCACAGTTGCAGCATCGGCCGGTTTTCCTGCAGCACGTAGCCCCACAGTTCGTACAGGCCACGGCGCCGGCAATCGTCGACCAGCCGCTGCATCAGCAGCGCGCCGAGGCCGATGCGGCTCCAGGCATGCTCCACCAGCACGGAGAACTCGGCCGTGTCGGTGGTATCGTCGACGTAGATGCGCCCCACGCCGCGCATCTCGGCCGGGTGGAGGGATTCGTCCATCAGCACGAAGGCGGTTTCGCGCGTCGGGTCGATCCGGCACAGCTGCTGCGCCATCGGCGTGGGCAGCTCGGACATCGCGTGCAGGAAGCGGCGACGGATCTCCTCCGGCGACAGGCGGGCGAAACAGCGCTGCATCGCCGCCACGTCACCCGGTTCGATCGCCCGCAGGGTGAGCTCCCGTTCGTCCTGCGTACGCACCTTCTCGCCGGCCGCCGGCGCGAGGGCCTTGCGGGCAAAGCGCAGGCTGCTTCGCGGTGGCAGCGAGGCATGCGGCGTGGGGGAGACGAAGTCGATCGCGGGAATCATGGGCGCTCCATACTTTTGCGTATTGTGTGCAATGCAGCATGATTATGCAACGGGCAACCGCCGACAGATCATGATGATGAGGTGAGCTTTGGCGTCACTTCCGGTCATTCATGTTGCGCCACAAGATGCGCCGCAGGACAAAGACAGCGCCTGCGCAACACCCCACAATGGATGCGGATTCCCCCGGCGGAGCAGCCTGCATGACCGACCAGCCACCCCACGGCATCACCGTGGCCCAATTGCAGCGGCTGTGCAGCCGCTGGCCCGGCGTAACGCGCGACATCAAGTGGGGCGACAACCTGGTGTTCAGCGTGGGCGGCAAGATGTTCGCCATGACCCATGCCGATGGTCGCGAGGGCGGGCGCCTGGCGTTCAAGGTGGCGGACGAGCGATTCCTCGAACTCACCGACCTGCCCGGCATCATTCCGGCCCCGTACCTGGCGCGGATGCGCTGGGTGTCGGTCACCGAACCACGACGTTTCGCCACGGCGGAGCTGCAGGCGCTCATCCTCGACGCGTATACGCTGATCCGCGCCAGGCTCACGAAGAAACTGCAGTCCGGACTGGGCCCGCTGCCCGTGCTCAAGGCAGGCAAGCCATGAAGCAGCATCTCGGCGCACTTGCGCTGCTGGTCGCCGACTACGACGAGGCGATCGCCTGGTACACCCGCGCGCTCGGTTTCGAGCTGATCGAAGACACCGACATGGGTGGCGGCAAGCGCTGGGTGCTGCTGGCGCCGCCCGGTTCCGGCGAAACCCGCTTGCTGCTGGCCAAGGCGAAGGGTGACGAACAGACTTCCCGCATCGGCAACCAGACCGGCGGCCGCGTGTTCCAGCTGTTGCACACCGACGACTTCCAGCGCGACTGGCAGCGCATGCGCGCCGAAGGCGTGCACTTTCGCGAGGAGCCGCGGCATGAGGCCTACGGCACGGTGGCGGTGTTCGATGATCTGTACGGCAACGGCTGGGATCTGCTGGAACCGCGGCGTAACCCGCCGTAACCGTTCTCCGAGGCCACCCCCGTCCCTGCAGGAGCCCGCTGGCGGGCGATGCCTTGAAAGCCGGGATTCGGGAATTCGGGATTCGGGATTCGGGATTCGCAAAAGCAACTGCATCGCCCGCGAGCGGGCTCCTACCAGATCAAATCGTCCGGCACCTGGAACTGCTTGTAATACTCGTCGTCCGCACCATTGCCGCTACCGGCTTCGCTACGCGCGTGATCAAGCACGATCGCTGTCGCATCACGCTCGTATACCTTGTCGGCCGCAGCACGCGGCAGCAATTCATAACCCTGATCATGCCGCACGATCACCAGCGTGCCGCTGGCCAACTGCGCACGCAGCGCCTCGTTCACCAGCACATCCCTGATCGTGCCGCCATCGGTGAACCGATAGGCAATCTCGCCATCGCGCTTCACCTTGTGCGCCTCGACAATCTGGCGCACCTGCGCGTGCGCTTCGTTCTGCCGCAGCTGCGCATTGCGCTCCGCCGCCAGCGCACGATCGCGCTCGGCCTTCTCCGCCTGCAACCGCTCCACCTCCACCTGCTCGGCACTCGGTGCCGCCGGTCCCTTGCCCTTGTGCTTCTTCGCCTGCTCGCGCACGACCTGCGCCGCCTTGGCCTTGTTGACCAGGCCGGCCTTGAGCAGTTGTTCTTGCAGGGGGTTGCGCATGGGAAACGTGGGAAGGTCAGGCAGTGGTGCGGAACGAGATTGTAGCGTGTGACTCTTGTTCGACTGTTGTTTCGGGATTTGATCGCGTGATGGTTGCCGATCTGGACGCTGCCGAGACCAAGGCAAGTTCCCGATTTTGAATGGATTGCGACATCAGTTTTGTACGGTATACTACCGTACACAAGGAGATGCGCCATGACCGCCGCGGCCCGACTCGACCTGCGCCTGAACCCGACCGACAAGGATCGCATTGCCCGCGCTGCCGACCTGCGCGGCGTGCCGCTGTCTGCTTTCGTGCGCGATGCCGTGTTGCGTGAGGCTGAAAGCGTGATGGCAGCGGAGCTTACCGTGATGCTGTCTCCGGCTGAGTCGCGCCGCTTTCTCGCTGCGTTGGACAAGCCGTTCAAGCCGAATGCAAAACTCAAGAAGGCGATGGCCGACGCAGCCAAGCTGATTCGCTGACGTGGCGCTGCGTTTCATGCGGCTGGATCCGCGGCAACACGACCGCGGCAGCTTTTGCTGCGGCGTCGAGGTGCTCGACACCTATCTGCGACAACAGGCCGGCCAACACCAGCGTGAAGGCATCGCCACCACGCACGTTCTGGTCGATGACATCACGCCAGGCAGCATCCTCGGTTACGTGAGTCTTGCCGCCGCCCAGCTTCATCTGCAGGACTTGCAGCCCCCCGATCGCAAACGCCTGCCCGCGTACCCGATACCCACCACCCGCGTTGGAAGGTTGGCCGTCTCCAGCCAGCACCGGGGTCAAGGTTACGGCAGGCTGCTGCTGGGTCACGCTGTGAACAGCGGCCTCAGTCTCCGCGAGAAACTTGGTGTGCGTGTGCTGGTGGTGGACGCCAAAGACGAACGCGCCGCCATGTTTTACAAGGCCTTCGGCTTCCAGCCCACGACCGCGACTGCACTGACCTTGTATCTGCCACTGGGCAACGGTTGAACCGAAAAGTCAGGACACGCACAAATGCCGCAGAAATCGAAGAGGCGGTATCGGAACTGGTGCTGCAGTCTTTTGACCGAACCGGGGTTGCGTATCTGTTGGTGGTCGGCCGCCAGGTATTGACATGCGGGTACCAATGTCCGTTTGCGACCCATTTGAGTCGTTGGTGAACGTCCGCTTTGAGGAAGGCCATCATTGGCAAAATGGCAGCGCGGCCGTTCGTTTTATGGGCATTCGCGCCTTGATAAGCAGCTGTCCATCCTTCCCGGGCATCGCCTTAGCCAAACGCGCACAGACTGAGTGCGGCATTGAGTTTCTTGATTTGCTCCATTGCTTTCTAAATCCGCGTCACTGGTGACCACTATCGCGAAGCATCTCCTCAAATACGGCCCCTTGGCCGACCACGCCATGGCGTGTTTCATGCGTGCCTTGAGACGCTACCCGTCCATTGTTGAATCCATCGAACAGTTCGCAGAACGCTGCGATGGCGCTGTCCGAATAGCCGGCCGCCCGGAAGTTGCCCGTCCAGGCCTCTCGCGGTATGGCCACGGCCTCGATTGGCCGACCGGTGAGACGCGACAGCTCGGCAGCAGCGTCCCGTGGCGAATAGGGCTCGGGGCCGTGAAGTTCGACGATACCGGTGCCCGACTCCTCAAGCAGCGCCGCCGCCGTGCTGCCGATGTCGCGTACCGACACCATCGGCAGCGCGCGATCGAGCGGTTGGAACATCGACGGCAACTGCCCGCTGGCGACAGCACCGTCCACGAACCACGCCCAGTTCTCGATGAAGTTGGCGGCACGCAGCACGATGACCTGCAGGCGACTGTCGGCGAGTCGGCTTTCGAAATCGTGGGTATTGAGTATGTTGCCGGTACCCGAGGCGTGCTGCGCGCCGACCGATGAGAGCGCGACCACGCGTTGCATGCCGACATGTTGGGCGGCGTTGATCATCGCCTGATGAACCTGCCCAGCGCTGGCCAACAGATCATCGGCCTGATACGCCGGCGGATTCATCAGATAGGCGGCATCGGCGTCGACGAAAGCCTTGATGAGACTCGCTTCGTCCGACACGTCTGCAATGCACACGTCCGCACCTCGACCCCTCCACGCTGCCGCTTGTTCGGCACGCCGCAAGACAACGCGCACGGGCTGTCCGCGCGACAGGAGGGTATTGGCGACGACCGAGCCGGTCTGCCCATTGGCGCCCGTGATCACATACATGGCTGTCGTCCTATTTGCTGCCGTGGCTTGGCGGAAGTGCGCCCATTTGGAACAGCCCGTTGAGCCAGTCCTCCACGTGCCAGGTCTTGACGACCCGTCCGTCGCAGACCTGGTGGATATCGATGGCCATGATGGTGAATGGTCGGTTGCTCGGCGCGACCCCAGCAAAAGCACCACGCTGGGTGGCATGGATCTGTGAACGAACGACCACTTTGTCGCCTTCGGCAATCATGTCCTGATTGACCACGTTGAAGTCTGGAAAGCTTTTGAAGTAGCCGTCTATGGCGCCTTTCATGCCGGCACGGCCAGCTTTCTGGCCGGGTGCCATGGGAACGTCGATCCAACCCGCTGAGAGCACGTCGTCCAGCAGCCCCTTGTTCTTGGTGTCCAGTGCCGCGTAGAACTTTTTCACCAAGGCCTTGTTGCTGGAAGGTGTGCTCGGATTGGCGCAGCTGCCAGTAGCTGCCGCCGGTGAGACGGTGAGCGCTGCGCCAGCAACGATGAACCCAGCGGCCAGAACGATCGACGGAATGGAAGTTCGCATATGTTGTTCCCCAAGAGTGGTTAGCGAAGATGGCTGTCAAACCATGCCATCACCTCGATGGCAGTTGGCTCGATGACCAGTGGATCGTCGTAAAAACGGGTGTGAAAAATACCCGGCACGATGTGCAACTGCTTGTCCTTGACCGGCATCAGCGCATAGACGTGCTGCGCGGCTTCGGGGCCGCCGTCGGACATTTCACCGTGCACGATCAGCGTGGGTGTATGCATCTTGCGTGCATGCGCATCGACGTCGAAGCTCCACACTTCGGCGTCGCTCATCGTGGTGTAACGATTTTCCCAACGGCTGGGCGCGCCCCACTTTTCGCTGGTCCACGGCATGTACCAGTCATGGATCGGTGGCCACGGCAAGCCGGCGGATTTGTCGGCCAGGCTCACGACCTCGGTGTAATCGACTTCGCCTGTACGGTCGTAATGAGCCTTGGCAGCATGCCCGCGTGCGATGCGCTGTTCCAGGCTGGGGCCACCGCCGCTGAAGAATTTGGCGATGTTCTGCGCGTACAGGTATTGGCCGGACACCAGCGCGAGTGCCTTGATGCGCGGGTCGGCGGCGGCGACCGCAATCATCTCCGAACAACCCTGACAAATACCCAGCGCGCCGAGCTTCGCCGCATCGACCTCGGGTCGCGCAGCCAGGTAGTCAATCGCGGCTTGGGCGTCGGCAATCTTGTTCGCCGGGCTTTCGTGGCGGCGCGGTGTGCCGCCACTCTCGCCACTGCAGCGCGGGTCGAAGACCAGCGCGACATATCCGGCATTGGCCAGCCGGGTGGCGTATTCGGCGGGCGACTGTTCCTTGACGAAACCGAACGGACCCAGCAGCACCACGCCCGGTCGCTTTACCAGTGGACCTTCCGGCAGACACAGCAAGCCGACGATGGGCTCGCCGGCGCTGCTGAACTGGATGCGTTCGACCGTGTGTTTTGCATGGGTCATGGGATGAGCTCCGAGGGTCGATGTCGACGCCGTTGAGGTGAGGGGATCGAGGCCAAGCCCGAGCACACCGGTCAACGCAGCGGCTGACTGAAGCAGCCGGCGTCGTGCGATATCAACCGATGCTTCAGACGCGTTCGCTGCGGTATCAGGCACGCGCGGCTCCGTGCTGCTCACGGGACATCTAGCCGAATGCTGAGCGACGTGTCGCTGCCTTCGCCCAACGGCGCGGTCAGCCATTGATTGGCTTCCTGCAAGCGCGCGCGATAGTCCGCGGTTTCCGGGCCGGCCAATTCCTGATTGGCGCTCACCAGCAGACCGCCCGGTCGCAGCAGCCGGCGCAACGCAGCCAGATCCGACAGCGTCGGCGCATAACCATCGAAGAAGGCAAGGTCATAGCCTGTCTGCAGCGTCGGCAGCAACGTCGCAAAATCGCCGTGATGCACCCGGATCCGAGCGTCGTATCCGGCTCGCTCGATCGCAGCGCGTGCCAGCGCCACATGCTGCGGATCGCGTTCCAGCGTGTCGACGTGCGCCGCGGGTGCGCCGTGTGCCAGCCACAACGCGGTATAGCCCAAGGCGGTGCCCAGTTCGAGGATGCGCTTGGCGTTGCTGGCCGCCGCCAACACGCCGAGCAATCGGCCGTCCGCGTGGGGATAGGCCCAGCAGCCGTGTTCGGCGCGGTGTTGATCGGTTCCGGCCTGGATGGCGCGCCAGGGATCATTCGTGGCTTTGTTGTGTTGAACTTTCATGGGGTCCGTGTTCCACATGCTTCGGCTGTCGTGGCAGGAACCCAGAATGCGTCACCACTGCTATGCTCACAATGCATTCAAAGGCATAGCTGACATGCATACCAGACATATTGCCGAGCTGGACCTCAACCTGCTCAAGCTGCTTGATGCGTTGCTCGATGCGCGCGGTGTGACGTTGGCCGCCGAACAGCTGGGCATCGGACAGCCGGCGGCGAGCCGTGCGCTGGCGCGGTTGCGCAAGGTGTTGAACGATCCACTGCTGGTCCGCGCCCAAGGCGGTTACCGTTTGACGCCGCGGGCGGAACAACTGCGTCCCGAAGTGGTGCTGGCACTGCGAGCGCTGGATCAGGTGTTTGCGCCGGCCCAGTTCGATCCAGCCAGCACGACGCGCCGCTTCCGCATCGCGGCTACCGACTACGGGTCGCTTGCCGTGTTGAACCACGCGGTACCCGCGCTGTTGCGCAGCGCCCCCGACGCGCGCGTCGATGTGCTGCCATGGGGCGAATCCACGTTGGATGCACTGGCCGATGCCGACATTGATCTCGCACTGTATGCGGATGATCCGCTGCCGGCGGCGTACTCCTACCGACGATTGTTCTCCGAAACTTTTACCTGCCTGTACCGATGGGGCCACCCGATCGGGCTACGTGCGCGTACGGGCTCTTCTGCTGCGCGCCTCAAAGCGCTGGGCAGTTACTCTCAGGCAGTGATTGCCTATCCTGCCGGCCGGGTCACCCAGTACGACGACCTGTTCGCCCAGTTGGACTTGCCGCATGAACGCGTCGCGCTGAGTCTGCCGTATTTTCTGGCCGCGCCATGGATCATCGCCGACAGTGACCTTGTTTTGGTGGTCCCGACACGCGTGGCTGCGTGCCTCGCCTCATTGGCGGCTTTGGACAGCGTGCCGTTTCCGGCACGCGCCACCGGCTTTGAATACCACATGGTGTGGCATGAACGCATGCATCGTGATCTTGCTCACCAGTGGCTGCGCGAGGTGATCTTGAAAAGTATCCAAACGCCTTGATGATGTCGTTTATTTGATCCAGGCGCGCGGGTACCGCTTTTTCTGTTGACTAGCAATGCCGCATGACTCGCGTGCGTTATTCGATCGATCGCATCCTTTGGTGGATGTGGCGCTTTTCGTCGCAGATACTCGCAGTTCCATTCATTCGTCCCCGCATTTTCTCCAATACGAGCTTGGTCGGAGGCGTGTCTTTGAACGACAGCTTTGTGCTGTTGCAGTGAGCAACGTGAACGGCCGGAGTTGGCCGATAGCCGCCATTGATGCAGTCCAGTCGTTACCGATCAATCCGCGTTATCCGGCTCGAAGAAGCTCCAGCGCACGTCGCCGAACTCGGCCTTCATCGCGGCCTCGACGGTGTTGATGGATTCGATGAGGTTGGCGGTGGGCTGCATGCGCGCCTTCACCGCCACCATCACGTCGGCGCCCATCTGCAGGGTGATCAGGTTGAGGACTTCGGCGACTTCGGGGCGGTTCCTCAGGAAGCCCATCAGCTCGTCACGGCGGCGCGGTTCCACGCCCTGGCCGATCAGCAGCGCCTTCACCTCGATCGCCACCAGCACGGCGACGACGATCAGGAGGGTGCCGATGGCGATGGTGCCGGCGGCGTCGAACATCAGGTTGCCGGTGAGCATGGTGGCACCGATGGCGAGGGCGGCCAGGCAGAGGCCGACGAGGGCGGCCAGGTCTTCGCCGAAGATCACCAGCAGTTCGCTGGAACGGGTTTGGCGAAACCACGTCCACAGATCCTGGTCACCGCGGGCCTTGTTCACTTCCTGCATGCAGCCGCGCATCGAGATGCCTTCGACCACGATGCCGAACACCAGCACGCCCATCGCCAGCCACGGCCACTTGAGCGGTTCGGGATTCGTGAGCTTGTGCACGCCCTCGTAGATCGAGAACATGCCGCCGACGCTGAACAACAGGATGGCGACGAGGAACGACCAGAAGTACAGCGCACGACCCCAGCCCAGCGGGAATTCGTCGGACGGTGGACGCTTGGCCTGGCGGATGCCGAGCAGCAGCAAACCCTGGTTGCCGCAGTCGGCCAGCGAGTGCACCGCCTCGGCCATCATCGCGCCGGAGCCGGTAACCACGGCCGCGACGAGCTTGGCCACGAAGATGGCGAAGTTCGCGCCCAGCGCGAGGAAAATGGCCTTGATCGGGTTGGCGTGGCTGGACATGCGCGGGCTCGGGCGGGAAACGGGCGGCCATTGTAATGGACGCCAGCCGGGCCTCTCCGCGAGATGGCGGCGGACGCCTGCTGCCTCCGCGGCGAGGCCGTGAGGCGGGGTGCCCGCCTCCGGACAGCGACTCAGCGGATGCCGACGCCCACGCCAAGCCCGAAGTGCACGTTGCTGCGACCCTTCTGCATTTCCTCGGCGGTCCAGACGTGGGACTGCGCCACGTCGACCAGCGGGAACAGGTAGTCAGCCTGGCCAACCTGGCCGCCGCGGGTGCCGTTGAGTTTGCCGTCGACGGTCATCAGCGCGCCGGCGGGGTAGTCGAGCGGTTCGACGTAGCCGCGCAGCACGGCTATGAAGCGGCCGTTTCCGCTGTCATTCGCCTTCGGCCGCTGCGAGGAATCCAGCGGGTAGGCCAGCAGCTCGATTTCGCTGTGGTCCTGGAAGTTGCTGACGCGCACGATGCGCCCGCCCCAGATGACTTCGTTGCCGCTGTACTGCTCGGGCGTCTGCGCCACTTGCGCGGGGGTGGCGAGCACCGCGTTGCCGGTGGTCTTGTAGATCGGCGCGGGTGCGCAGGCGGCCAGCACGAGCAAGGCGGCGGGCAGGGCGAGCCGGATCAGCAGCGGGGCGGGGCGGTGGCGCATGGTCGTGGCTCCTGGGCGGACGCGAGAGACGGGGCCAGCTTAGCGACGGTTCGGCCTGGGCGGTAGTCGCGAGGCGGGCAGGGGGCTGGGCGTATTCAGCTGGCTGCCGGCCTCGTCCAGCAGCCAGTCGAGTTTTACCGTGGCCGGACGCTCGCGCGCCAGCAGGCCGGCCAGCACGCGCAGCGGTTCGCGCAGGGCATCGTCCAGTTTCCACGGCGCGTTGAGGATGACCATGCCTGAGCCGTTGAGGCGCAGCGGCGAATCGTCCGGGTGCACCAGCAGCTCGGCGCGCAGGACGCGTTTCACCCCGCTGTGCTGCAGGCGGCGCAGGAACGGCTGCACCTGGCTGCGCAGCTTGATCGGATACCACACCGCGTAGACGCCGGTGGGCCAGCGCTGCAGCGCCGGCTTCAGGGCCTGCTCGATCAGCTTGTACTCGGCGTCCTGCGCCTCGTAAGGCGGGTCGATCAGCACCAGGCCGCGCTTCTCCTGCGGCGGCACCAGCGCCTTCAGCGCCTCGTAGCCGTCGCGCTCGTGCACGTGCACCTGAGGGTTGCCGCGGAACAGGTCGCGCAGTTTGCATGCCGCCTCGGTATGCAGTTCGCACAACTGGGCGCTGTCGCCGGGGCGCAGCAGGCGGGCGACCTGCAGCGGCGAGCCGGGGTAGCGCTTCAGGCCTTGCGCGTTGTCGGCGCTGCCCAGGATGCCGTCGCGCCAGCGACGCAGCAGCGGAGGCAGTTTCTCCGCCGGGTGCAGGCGCGCGATGCCGTCCTTGAACTCGCCGGTCTTGCCTGCCTCGAAACCGTCCAGCGGATAGTTGCCGCTGCCGGCATGGGTGTCGATATAGCAAAACGGTGCGGGCTTGGCCTGCAGCGACTCGATCAGTGCCAGCAGCACGACGTGTTTCAGGACGTCGGCAAAATTGCCGGCGTGGTAGGCGTGGCGGTAGTTCATGGCGGTCACGGGAATGGGGACACCCAGTATAGAGGGCCGGTGCCGTGCTCCTCCGGTGCTACGTAACCTTTCCTGCACATGGGCCGGTGCAGGCTCCGCTTGTTGCAGCGTTGCAACCGGCCGGACGCGCGGCTCCGGCCGTCCACCTGCGCGGAGAATCATCATGAAGTTCCTGCCAAGAATCATGGTTTCGACGGCCGCTGTCGGCCTTTGCCTGGCATTCGGCACGGTCAGCGCCCAGGACACCGGAGGCATGGCGCCGGCACCGGCGTCGAGCAGCATGGGCCATATGGGCGGCATGCATCACAAGATGATGCGCCACAACAAGAACGGCAGCATGCACATGATGCCGGCCACGGTGAGGTCGGTGGATGCCAAGACCGGCATCGTCGAGGCGGACGCGGGAGGCATGTCGCTACGCGTGCACTTCCCGCCGGCTTCGGTGGCCAACCTGAAAGTCGGCGACAAGATCACGCTGCACATGGGCTATACCAAGTAGTTCGTCGGGTGACCGACGAACCATTACGGGCGCCGGACAGGGGCCGATGGACCCATGTCCAGAGTTGAGACTGGCCGGTACCAACCCTATGCTGTGCCGATGAATCACCTGCTTCGCCATGCCGCACGCTTGCCGTCCCTCCGGGCGATGGCATGGTTGGCGTGGCTGATTCTCGTGCTGGCACCGGTGCATGGCATGCCGCGCGGGATGGCCGGCGACGCGCTGCGGGGCGCGCCGGCATCGTCCGTCGCGCACGCGGCCGATCATGGTCCGGATGCCATGCCGGTCGCGTCCGGCTGCTGCGCCGACCACGGCCTCGGCCAGCGCGACGCGATGACGTCGGCCCATTGCGCGGCGGCGTGCGGCAGCTTGCTGCAGGTGGCCACCCTGGCTGCTCTGGTGCCGGTGGCGCCGGAACCGCTGCACGTTTCCCCTCCCTTCGCGTCCGCGCCCAGCGTCGTGCACGCGCCACCGCTGCGGCCGCCAGCCGGCTGATCCTCGTTCGCTGCGACCGTGCCTGCATGCCCGCCTGGCGGCGAGCGTGGACGGCGGCCCGTGTCGGCACCGGCCATCGGTGCCTTCCCCGAAGGAGACCTGCGTGCATCCATTTCCCCCCTTGCCTGCGACCGACCTGTCGCGGCGACGTTTCGTGCAGGGCCTGGCCCTGGGCGGCGCGGCAGCCGGCCTTGGCCTGCTGCGGCCCGCGAACGCCTGGACGCTGACCAGCCCGGGACAGCCCACCGTGCTCAGCGGCACCGACTTTGCGCTGGACATCGTCGAGCGCACCGTCAACTTCACCGGCGCGGCGCGGCCGGCGACCACCGTCAACGGAGGCGTGCCAGGTCCGTTGCTGCGCATGCGCGAAGGCACCACGGTGAACCTGCGCGTGAGCAACCGCCTGCGCGTGCCCACCTCGATCCACTGGCACGGCATCGTCCTGCCGTTCCGGATGGACGGCGTACCCGGCCTCAGCTTCGACGGCATCGCGCCGGGCGAGAGTTTTCTGTACCGGTTCCAGCTGCGCCAGAGCGGCACCTACTGGTACCACTCGCACTCGGGTTTCCAGGAGCAGAACGCGCTGTACGGTCCGCTGGTGATCGAACCGGCCGGCCCCGAGCGATACCCCACGGATCGCGACTATGTGGTGATGCTCAACGACTGGACCGACGAGGACCCCGAGCGCATCTACGCCAAGCTGAAAAAGCAGAGCGACTACTACAACTTCGCGCAGCCCACCGTGCCGGACTTCTTCCGTGACGTGCGTGAAAAGGGCCTGAGCCAGGCGCTGGCCAAGCGCAGAATGTGGAACCAGATGCGGATGAATCCGACCGACCTCGGCGACGTCTCCGGCTACACCTACACCTACCTGATGAACGGCACGACGCCGGCCGGCAACTGGACCGGCATCTTCAGGCCCGGCGAAAAGATCCGGCTGCGTTTCATCAACGGTTCGTCGTCCAGCATCTTCGACGTGCGCATTCCCGGCCTGAAAATGACGGTGATCGCCGCCGACGGCCAGGACGTGCAACCGGTGGCGGTCGACGAATTCCGCATCTCGGCAGCCGAAACCTACGACGTGATCGTCGAGCCGCAGGAGGAGCGCGCGTACACGCTGTTTGCCCAGTCGATCGACCGCAGCGGCTACGCGCGCGGCACGCTGGCGCCGCGTGCAGGCATGGACGCCGAGGTGCCGGCGCTGGACCGGCGCGTGTGGCTCGGCATGCAGGACATGATGGGCGCGATGTCGCACGCGGACCATGGCGGCGGTGATGCCGCGATGCCCGGCATGGACCACGGCAGCATGGATCACGCCGGCATGACCACCGCACCCGCCGTGCACCACGTCCGCACCGAATACGGCCCCGGCGTGGACATGCGCGTCGACATGCCGCGCAGCAATCTCGACGATCCGGGCATCGGCCTGCGCGACAACGGCCGCCGCGTGCTGACCTACGCCGACCTGCACACCGTCGGCGGCCCGCTCGACGCGCGCGAACCCGGCCGCGAGATCGAACTGCACCTGACCGGAAACATGGAGCGCTTCATGTGGTCGTTCGACGGCATCAAGTACTCCGACGCCAAGCCGATCCATTTCAACACCGGCGAGCGCCTGCGCATCGTGCTGGTCAACGACACCATGATGAACCACCCGATCCACCTGCACGGCATGTGGAGCGAGCTGGAGAACCCGCACGGGCAGTTCCAGGTGCGCAAGCACACCATCAACGTGCAGCCGGCACAGCGGATCAGCTACGCGGTGACCGCCGACGCGCCGGGGCGCTGGGCCTACCACTGCCACCTGCTGTACCACATGGAGGCGGGCATGTTCCGCGAGGTGGTGGTGGCATGAGCACGAAGCGCCGCGATACCTCGATCGTTCCGCGCCGCGTGGCGTGGCTGGCCGCACTGCTGCTGGCCATGCCGCTGGCGGCGACGGCGCAGAGCGCGCCAGCCCCGGCCGGCAGCACGGCGCCGGTGGCGATGGACCATGGCCCGATGCACGGGATGGACCACGGCGGCATGCATCACGGCACGCCGCCGCCCGCGCCGGCGACATCCCCCCAGGTCATGCCCGACATGGATCACGCGTCGATGCCCGGCATGAGCCACGGCCAGGCGCATGGCGCGGGCGCGGGCATGCAACCGATGCAGGGCGGCTACGCACCGGCGGACGCACGCAGTGGCGATTATTCCGACGGCATCGCCGCCAGTCCCGCGCACGCCCTGCACATGCACGGCAGCACACCCGCCGGCATGCTGCTGATCGATCAGCTCGAAGCGTTCCACGGCCGCGACGGCAACGGTCAGTCGTGGGAAGCCTCAGGCTGGTACGGCAGCGACACGGACAAGCTGTGGCTGCGCAGCGAGGGCGAGCGCAGCGATGGCCGGATCGGCGATGGCGAGGTCGAGGCGCTATGGGATCACGCCGCGGCCGCGTTCTGGAGCACGCAGCTGGGCGTGCGCCATGACTTCGGCACCGGTCCGCAGCGAAGCTGGGCCGCGTTCGGCGTGCAGGGCCTGGCGCCGTACTGGTTCGAGATCCAGGCCACCGCCTACGTCGGGCCGTCCGGCCGCAGCGCGGCGCGCCTGCGGGCGGACTACGAGCTGCTGTTCACCCAGCGGCTGATCCTGCAGCCGGAGCTGGAGGTCAACCTGCACGGCAAGTCCGACCCGGCGCGCGGCATCGGCAGCGGCCTCACCGATGCCAGGCTGGGCTTGCGCCTGCGCTACGAGATCCGGCGCGAGTTCGCGCCGTATCTTGGCGTAGTCTGGACGCGCCGCTTCGGCACCACGGCCGATTTCGCCCGCGCCGATCATCAGGCAGTCTTCGACCGGCAGTGGGTCGCCGGCCTGCGCATCTGGTTCTGAGGAGAGCCCATGAAACGACTCATCATCACCGTCGTGATTCTCTGCGTCATCGCCGCCGCCGGTGTCGGCGCCTTCGTCTGGTCCGGCGTCTACAACGTCGGCGCCGACGACCACCACACCAGACCCGTCTACGCGCTGATGCAGACGCTGCGCGAGCGCTCGATCGAGCATCACGCAAAAGACATCGTGGTGCCGAATCTCGACGACCCGCAGCTGATCCTCAAGGGCGCCGGCCAGTACGCGGCGATGTGCACCGGTTGCCACCTGGCGCCGGGCATGGCCGAGAACGAGATGCGCCCGGGCCTGTACCCGCTGCCGCCCGAGCTGGCGAAATTCCGGCCCGATCCGCGCGAGGCGTTCTGGGTGATCAAGCATGGCGTCAAGATGAGCGCGATGCCGGCGTGGGGTGCCACCCATGACGACGCCACGATCTGGAGCATGGTGGCGTTCCTGCAGAAACTGCCCGACATGACGCCGGCGCAATATCAGGACATCGTGGCCCGGGCACCGCAGGACCACGACATGGATGAGGCGGGCGGCCACAGCCACAGCCATGGCGGCACCGCTGACGAGGATGCGCATGGCACGGCGGCGATGGAAGGCATGCCGATGGCCGGCGAAGCGGGGCACAGCCATGACGCGGCTGATGGCGATGTTCACGAACACGCCGCCGTGCCGACGGTCGAGGCGCCGCTGTCGATGGAAGGCATGACGCCGGGCGCAGTGCCGGCGGCCGAAACGGTGGCGCGGGCCTTCCAGGCCGCGTTGCAGCGTGGCGACCGCGAAGCCGTACTCGCACTGCTGGCGCCCGGGGTCCGCGTCAGCGAAGGCGGCCACACGCAGACACGCGACGAATACGCCGCCGGCCATCTGGGCGAGGACATCAAGTTCCTGAAGGCCGCGAAGCTCACGCCGGTCTCGTTCGGCTCGATGCCGATGGGCGACACCGCAATGGTCGGCAGCGAAAGCGGCGTCGAGGTCACGATCAAGGGCAGGCCGACCACGCTGCGCAGTCGCGAGATGCTCAAGCTCGGCAAGGACGGCGACAGCTGGAAGATCGTGTCCGTCCAGTGGCAAACCACCCCGACAACCGGAGAATGACGATGAAACGATGGTTTTCCCGCATGGGCATCAGTTTGCTGTTTGCCGTGCTGTTCGCGCCGGCGGCGTTGGCGGCGAATGCGTTCGACGTCTACCGCGACCCGTCCTGCGGCTGCTGCGGCGCCTGGGTCGATTACATGCGCGCGCAGGGCTACACCGTCACCGTGCACCAGGACCAGCCGATGGCGACGGTGAAGGCGCGCTTCGGCGTGCCGCCCGGTGCGGTGTCTTGCCATACCGCGGTGATCGAGGGCTACGTGGTCGAGGGGCACGTGCCGGTGGAGGACATCCGCCGCCTGCTCGCCGAGCGGCCGGACGCCATCGGCATCGCCGCGCCCGGTATGCCGATGGGCTCGCCCGGCATGGAGATGGGCGCGCCCGAGCGTTACGATGTAGTGCTGATCGGCCGCGACGGCTCGACCCGGGTGTATGCGACGCACGGCCTGGCTGCGTGAGCGCAGCTGGTCTCCCGATCGCGATCCGCCGACTTGATCCGCGTCAATGACCTGCCCGCTGCCGACACTACAGTGCCCGTGAGATGAAACCCGCCTTCCGCCTCCGTCCCGTCGCCCGTCGCCGCCTTGCGTGGCTGGTGGTCGTGCTGCTGCTGTGGCAGCAGGTGGCGGTGGCGGCGTATGCCTGCGTCGCGGCACAGGCGGCGCCGGCCGCGGCCGCGCTGGCCGTGGCGGTGCACTCCTCGTCCATGGCAATGGCCGACGGCTGTGCGGACATGACGACACCGGTCGATCCGCTGTGCCGGCAGCATTGCCAGCCCGACCATGCCACCCAGGTCGATGCGCGCACCGCCTCGGTGCCGGCCAGCGCGTTGTCCGCGCTGCCGCCGGTGCTGCTGTCCGTGACGGCGGTGGCGTTGCCGTCCGAGCGGGCGTTGATTCGGCGCGAGCGTCTGCGAGCGCCGCCACCGATTCCCCGCTTGTTGTTCTGTTCGCTCCTGATTTGATCTGACCCGTCGCGGTATCCACCGACGTGGCGTCGTGCCTGCATGGCACGGCGCGAATCGCAGATCGACGGAGTGTTCACCCATGTTCTCCCTTCAATTCGCCCGGCGCCTGATGGCGGCGGGTCTGGCCGTGCTCCTGTGGGGAGCGGCGGCCGCGGCGGCGCATGCCGCCGAACCGCCGCTGACGCTTGATGCCGCCATCCATCAAGCGATCGAGCGCGCACCCCTGCTGGAGGCGCGCCGCGCCCAGTCGGAATCGGCACGACAGGAGGCGGCCCGTGCGGGTGCGCTGCCCGATCCCCAACTCACCGTCGGGGTCGACAATCTGGCCGTGCAGGGGCCGGGCGCATTTACGGTTGGCGGTGACAGCATGACCATGCGCACCGTCGGCATCAGCCAGGCCCTGCCATCGCGCCGCAAGCGTCAGGCCGAACGGGCGATGGGCCATGCCCAGGCGGATTTGGCCGCATCGTCGGAGGTGGCGACCGGCTTGTCGATCCGGCAGCAGGTGGCCGATGCCTGGATCTCCGCCTGGGGTGCGCACCGCGAAGCCATGATGTTGCGATCCATGCGGCAGGCATGGGCGCAGGACGTGGCCGTGGCGAAAGCACGCTTGCGCGGTGGTACCGGTAGCGCGGCAGAGGTGCTCGCCGCCCGCATGGAATCCCTCGACCTGGAAAACCGTCTCGATGAGGCGAATGCCCGCGAGGCACAGGCCCGCGCGGGCCTGGCGCGATGGCTCGGTTCTCCGATCGGGCAGCCGCTGGGGGACGCGCCAGACTTCGCCGTCCTGCCGCACGACGAAGCGTCCTTGCTGGCCAGCCTCGATCGTCAGGGCAACCTGCTCGGGTGGCCGGCCCGCGAACAGGCCGCCGAGGCAGCGCTTGCCGCTGCCCGTGCCGACAAACGCCCTGAATGGAGCGTGGGCTTGAGCTACGGCTCCCGTGTGCGCGGCTTGTCCGACATGGTGTCGCTGCAGGTCGGGGTAAGCCTGCCGCTGTTCACGCGCAACCGGCAGGATCGGGGTATTTCCGCCCGCGCGGCCGACCTCGATGCGGTTCGCGACGAACGCGACGACGCACGCCGTCAGCAGGTCGAGGCCATCCGATCCGCCTGGGCGCAATGGGAATCGCTCGGCCAGCAGGTGCGCCGGCACCGCGATGCCTTGCTCCCACTGGCCAATGACCGCGTGGTCCTGGCGCTCGCCGCGTACCGCGGCGGCGGCGAGATCCAGCCCTTGCTGGATGCCCGTCGCGACGAGATCGCTCACCACACGGATTACGCCCGCATGCAGGCCGAGTACGGCCGCGCCTGGGCGGCACTGGCTTATCTGTTACCCACTTCGGAGACGACGCCATGAAGCGCGCATTGATGATGCTCACCGCCGCGCTGCTGGCGGTCATGCTGCTTCTGATCGGCTACTTCGGCGGCCGCCATCAGGCGCCATCGTCTCCGTCGCAGGCCGGTACTCCCGCCTCCGCAGCGGAAGCCGGCGGTAAAAAAATCCTGTACTGGTACGACACGATGGTGCCGCAGCAACACTTCGACAAGCCGGGTCTGTCGCCGATGGGCATGCAGATGGTGCCCAAATATGCCGATGAGAAGCCGGCCGAAGAAGGGACGGCCAAGGATGTCGTCCGGATCGATCCGACGACGGTGCAGAATCTCGGCGTTCGCACCGCCACGGTGGAGCGTCGCGTGCTGGCGTCGGCGCTCCGGGTGCCGGGCACCATCACCTGGGATCTGCGCCAGGCCATCACCATCAGCGCCCGCACCGATGCGGTGGTGAGCAAGCTGGACGTACGCGCGCCGTATACCGTGGTCAAGGCAGGCGAGCCGCTGGCGGAGCTGTTGGCACCGCAGTGGAGCAGTGCACTGGCCGAATACGATGCGCTTCAGCATGTGCAGTCGACCGAAGCAAAAGGCCTTCGCGCGGCTTCGCGGGAACGCCTGCAGGTGCTGGGCCTGACGCCGGCAGAGATCCGATCGTCGCGTCGCGGCACGGGCGCGGCGATCACGCTGCACGCCCCGCAGGCGGGCGTCGTCACGACACTGGACGTGCGTGAAGGCCAGCGCGTCACCGCCGGTCAGACCTTGATGACAGTGAATGGCCTGTCCACCGTGTGGACCGAGGCGGCACTGCCGCAGGCAGCGGCGGGCACGGTGCGCAACGGCACGCCGGTGGTGGTCACGGTCGATGCCCTGCCGGGTCGGTCGTTCCCCGGCACCGTGGAAACCTTGCTGCCGGAGGTGGATGCGGTGACGCGCACCCAGCGCGCCCGCATCGTGCTCGACAATCCCGACGGTGCCTTGAGTCCAGGCATGTTCGCCACCGTGCGGCTCAGCCCCGCGCAGGGTGAAGCGGTGCCCGTGGTGCCGGACGACGCGCTGATCGCCACCGGCAGCCAGACGCGGGTAATCATCGCCGAGGGAGATGGCCACTTCCGTGCTGTATCGGTGCGCATCGGGCGTGCAGCCGGCGGCTATACGGAAATTCTCGACGGCCTCACGGGCGGTGAAAAGGTCGTGGTCTCCGGCCAGTTCCTGATCGACTCGGAGGCGAGCCTGTCCGGTGCGCTGGAGCGCCTGAATGACAGCTCCACCAAACCGGTGCCGGCCACGAGTACCCCCATGCCGGGCATGCCGATGGGAGACAGACCATGATCGCCGCCCTGATTCGCGCGGCGATCGCCCATCGCGTGTTCGTGCTGCTGGCTGCACTGGCCTTGGCCCTGATCGGCATGTTCTCGGTGACGCGCACGCCGGTCGACGCGCTGCCCGATCTGTCCGACACCCAGGTAATCATCCGCACCAGCTACCCGGGCCAATCGCCGCAGGTGGTCGAGGATCAGGTCACCTATCCGCTGGCCACCACGATGCTCTCGGTGCCCGGCGCGACCACGGTGCGCGCCTTTTCGTTCTTCGGCGACTCCTACGTCGATGTGCTGTTCGACGACAGCACCGACCTGTACTGGGCACGCTCGCGGGTGCTGGAGTATCTGAGCCAGGCGCGCGATCGCCTGCCGGCCGGCGTCACGCCCTCTCTCGGCCCTGATGCCACGGGACTCGGCTGGATCTACGAGTACGCGCTGATCGATCCCACCGGCAAACACGATCTCGGCCAGCTGCGCGCGCTGCAGGACTGGTTCCTGCGCTATCAGCTCAAGACCGTGCCGAACGTCGCCGAGGTCGCCACCTTGGGCGGTATGGAGCGGGCGTGGCAGATCGTGCCCGATCCGCAGGCGCTGGCGGCGCGCGGCATCACCGTGGCGCAACTGGTCGATGCGGTGCGCGCCGCCAATGGTGCTAACGGTGGCTCGGTGATCGAACGGGGTGAAGCGGAGCTGATGGTACGCAGCGAAGGCTACCTGAAGAGCCGCGCGGACTTCGAAAACGTGCCGATCACCGTCAACGCCAGTGGTGTGCCGGTGCTGCTGCGCGACGTGGCGACGGTGCGGCGTGGCCCGACGTTCCGTCGTGGCATTGCCGAGCTGGACGGGCAAGGCGAAGTGGTCGGCGGCATCATCGTGATGCGCACGGGCAAGAACGCGAAGGCCACCATCGCCGCGGTGAAAGCACGGCTGGCCGAACTGCAGCGCAGCCTGCCGGCCGGCGTCGAAATCGTGCCCACCTACGACCGCTCGCAGCTGATCGACGCCGCGGTGAGCAATCTGTGGAGCAAGTTGTTCGAAGAATTCCTGGTGGTGACGCTGGTCTGCGTGTTGTTCCTGGGGCACCTGCGCTCGGCGCTGGTGGCCGTGATCACGCTGCCGCTGGGCGTGTTGGTCGCCTTCATCGCGCTGCATCTGCAAGGCGTCACGGCAAACCTGATGTCGCTCGGCGGCATCGCCATCGCGATTGGCGCGATGGTGGATGCGGCGATCGTGATGATCGAGAACGCGCACAAGCACCTGGAACATTGGCGCAACGCGAACGGTGGACGCGAACCGCAAGGTGCGCAGCGGTGGTCGCTGATCGCCGACGCTGCCGCCGAGGTGGGGCCCGCGCTGTTCGTCAGCCTGTTGATCATCGCGCTGTCGTTCGTGCCGGTCTTTGCGCTGCAGGGACAGGAGGGCAAGCTGTTCAAGCCGCTGGCCTTCACCAAGACCTATGCGATGGCCGCGGCGGCCGGGCTGGCGGTGACCCTGGTGCCGGTGCTGATGGGCTACCTGATCCGCGGGCGCATCCGTGCGGAGCGCGACAATCCGCTCAGCCGGGTTCTGATCCATGGCTATCGGCCCCTCCTCGAAGCCGTGCTCCGTTATCCGAAAGCGGTCCTGGTGCTGGCCGGTGTGCTGCTGCTTACCGCGGTCGTTCCGCTGACCAGGCTCGGCAGCGAGTTCATGCCGGCGATGGACGAAGGCACGCTGCTGTACATGCCCACCGCGTTGCCGGGACTGTCCGCCGGCAAGGCCTCGCAGTTGCTGCAGCTGACCGATCGCATGATCAAGACCGTGCCCGAGGTCGATCATGTGTTCGGCAAGGCGGGGCGCGCCGACACGGCCACCGATCCGGCACCGCTGGAGATGTTCGAAACCACGATCACCTTCAAGCCGAAGGACCAGTGGCGGCCCGGCATGACGATGGACAAGATCAAGGCGGAACTGGACAAGGCCGTCCACGTGCCGGGGCTGACCAACCTGTTCGTGCCGCCGATCCGCAACCGCATCGACATGCTCTCCACCGGCATCAAGAGCCCGATCGGCATCAAGGTGCTGGGTACCGACCTGGCCACGCTGCAGACCGTAGCCGACCGGATCGAGACGGTGGCGAAGACCGTGCCCGGCGTCAGCTCGGCGATCGCCGAGCGCCCGGCCAGCGGTCGCTACGTCGACGTGCACATCCGCCGTGATGCCGCCGCGCGCTACGGGCTGTCCCAACAGCAGCTGCAGCAGTTGATCGCGACGGTAGTTGGCGGTGATCCGGTCGGCCAGACGATCGAGGGACGCGAGCGCTATCCGATCGTGGTGCGTTACCCGCGTGCCGAGCGCGACTCGGTCGGGGCGTTGCGACAGCTGCCGATCGTCGCTGCCGATGGCGCCCAGCTCACTCTGAGTCAGGTGGCGGACATCGCCGTGGTGGCGGGGCCGTCGATGCTGAAAAGCGAGGGTGGCCAGTTGGCGACCTATGTCTACGTCGACACAGCCAGCAGCAATCTCGGCGGCGTGGTTGCGGATCTGCAACGCGCAGTGGCCCAGCAAGTCACCTTGCCGCCGGGCACGACCTTGGCTTGGTCCGGTCAGTTCGAGTACCTGGCCAGTGCCATGGAAAGACTCAAGCTGGTGGTGCCGATTGCGCTGGTGATCATTTTTCTGTTGATCTATGCCGTTTTCCGCCGGGTGAGCGAAGCCGCGCTGATCATGGCCAGCGTGCCGCTGGCGCTGGTGGGCGGCCTGTGGTTGATCTGGTTGCTCGGTCACGCGGTGTCGGTGGCCACGATCATCGGCTTCATTGCGCTGGCCGGCGTCGCTGCCGAGTTTGGCGTGGTGATGCTGTTGTATCTGCACCATGCCTGGGAGCACCAGCTTGCGCTCGATCCCCACGCCGGCCCGGAAGCGCTGGACGCAGCGATCCGCGAAGGTGCCGTGCAGCGCGTGCGCCCGAAGGCGATGACCGTCGCGGTCATTCTCGCCGGTCTGTTTCCGATCCTGCTCGGCCACGGTGCCGGTTCGGAAGTGATGCAGCGCATCGCCGCACCGATGATCGGCGGCATGGTCACCGCGCCCTTGCTGTCCATGCTCGTCATACCCGCGGCGTACCGCCTGCTGGTTCGCCACCGGCTGCGTAAAACCGGCAAGACAAACACCACACTTCACCCCAACCCGCAAGGAAACTGACCCATGAGGAGCCATGCATCACCCTCGCGATCGCCGTGACGTTGCCTGATTAGCGACAAGGCTCAGCCAATACCTCACCGTTCGCCCTGAGCGTAGGCCCGCAGGGCCGCACGCGGGGAGCAGCCATGGATGGCTGTAGCTTTGAGGAGCGAGGAAGTCGAAGGGTGATCGCCTATGGGCGCTTCGACTCCGCTTGCTGTCGCAAGCTACGCTCAGCGCGAACGGGTTTCCAAGCTGAGCTTCGTCGCTAATCAAGTGACGTTGGGCGCAGCCGGGTGTCGGGCAGCCATCGGCAGATGGATCCAGACCTGCCGGGCATGGTCGGGATGCGGGCCACCAAGGCATGCTCCGCGACGATCATGGCGGAGCGGCCTGAGCGTGGCTGCAAAACTCAGCCGATGCGCGTCGCCGGCTTCCTATCGGCCGCATCCTGCCTGCCGCCATTTCAGCAGGCATGCAACGAGGCGATGAGCGGGCAGGACACGCTGCGCTGACGCGCACCGCATTGTTCGACGAGCGCAGCGAGGGCCGTCTCCATGCGTGTGAGGTCGGCCAGTCGGCTGCGTACATCGGCCAGCCGCAACGCGGCGAGATCGGCCGCTTCCGTGCAATGGGTGCCATCCTCCAGCCGCAGCAGCTGCGCGACCTCATCGAGGCTGAACCCCAACCGCTGCGCGGATTTCACGAACTTCACCCGTGCAACCTCCGCGTTTCCGTAGCGACGAATGCCGCCCGGCGGACGGGCGGGCTCCGCCAACAGGCGCTTGCGCTGGTAGAAGCGGATCGTTTCGACATTGACCCCGGCTGCCTTGGCGAAGGCGCCGATGGAAAACGTATCCTGCGTGGAGGACATGGGCTTGACTCCGTACTTGACTACGGGAATACCTTAGATCACCGGCATTCCACGCGAAAGGAGAACCTCCATGCCCCTGCTCACCCGGCTGGCCGACAAGGCCGGACTGATCGGCAGTGTCGTCTCGGCAGCGGCCTGCGTGAATTGCTTTCCCGCCCTGGCCAGCCTCGGTGCGGCGATCGGGCTGGGCGTACTGAGCCCGTACGAAGGCCTGTTCATCCGCATCCTGCTGCCGGCGTTTGCGGGCATCGCGCTGCTCGCCAATGCGCTGGGCTGGCTCAGTCACCGGCGGTGGCCGCGGGCCGCGCTCGGTATGCTCGGCCCGCTGCTGGTGCTGCTGGCGGTATTCGTGATGCGGGCCAGTGGCCATCGCACCGGATGGCTGCTCTATCCGGGCCTGCTGCTGATGGTGGCGGTGTCCATCCGCGATCTGCTGGCGCCAGCACCGAGCGCATCCTGTCGCACGGCCAGCGACACGGTGGATGCCCGCTGAACCGACGCGATTGACAAGGGCATGGCGAAGACCATGCCTACACTTCACTCCATTTCTCCGGCGAAACACGTGACGACCGAACTCATCCTGCTCAGCACGCTGACCTGTCCGCATTGCGGCCACCAGGCCACCGAGACCATGCCGATCGACGCCTGCCAGTTCTTCTACGACTGTCCCGGCTGTGGCAAATTGCTGCAGCCCAAAGCGGGCGACTGTTGCGTGTTCTGTTCTTGGGGCAGTGTGCCGTGCCCGCCGATCCAGCAGCAGAAGCGCTGCTGCGGGTGAGCGTCGCGGCGGATGAACCGTCGCTTCGCCGGTTGCCTTCGCGGCTCTTCCTGCGCATAGTGGGCAGGTCATGAGCGTCCTTCGCACTTTTCGCCGCTTGCCCCATCGTCGCCCCGTCATGGTGCGCGCGGTACTGCTGTTCGCGCTGGCGATGGTGCTGTCGGCCTTGATGCCGAGATGGATCACGCATGGCCATGACGACGCGCACACGGCAGTGCACGCGATCGCCGTCGATGCCGCCGCCGATCACCACCATGCCGACGGCGCCGACGAGCCGATGGTGTCGCTGCCGGATGGCTCGCACGTCCATGCGCATTACCTGGCCGGCGCCGCGGCAACCCTGCCGAAAATCGTCGTTGCGCTATGCGCGCCGGTGCAGGCGGACGTCTGCACGCCATGGCAGGATGCTTCCGCACCCGACGGTTCGCCGACCCGGCTGCATCGCCCTCCCATCGTCTGACGGCAACGTCCCGACGGCCGCGTTGCGGCCTGAACTCGTTGACTGTGCATTCGATGGGAGAACGTCGTGTTTTCTTTACGCTGTCTGTGCCTCCTGCTGCTGGCGGGCGGCTTCGGTGCGCCCGCGGTGGCGGGCGAGGCGCTTTCGCTGCCGCAGGCGGTGGCTCGTGCGCTTGCACACAACCCGGCCATTCGTGCCGGCGATCGGACCATCGTCGCCGCGGAACGGCAGGCGGACCTTGCCGGCCTTGCGCCGCCCTGGGTGGTGGGGGCGGAGGTGGAGAATGTGGGGGGCAGCGGATCGCTGGCCGGCGTGCAGGCGGCGGAGACCACCTTGCGCCTGGGTCGTGTCCTCGAACGGGGCGGCAAGCGCGACGCCCGCGTGGCCGCGGGCGCCATCGACGTCGAGCGGTCGCGCATTGCGCTGGAACAGACCCGTCTGGAACTGGCCACCGAGGCCGCCAGGCGCTTCGTCGAAGTGCTCGCCGATCAGGCGCGCACCACCGTGGCGGCGCAGGACCTCGCCCTCGCGCACGAGCTGACGGCGACCGTGCGGCGCTGGGTGCAGGCCGGCCGCAGTCCGGAGTCGGACCTCGACCTGATGCAGATCGCCGAGGCGCAGGCCGACATCGAGGTGGAGCACACGTCGCACGAACTGGCCGGTGCCAGGGTCTCGCTTGCCGCGTTGTGGAACGCCGTCGAACCCGACTTCGACACGGTGGCCGGCAACCTGTTCGAGCTGCCCGCGGTGCCGGCGTACGACGCGCTCGTGTCGCGCCTGCCCGACAACCCCGCCCTGCGTGGCCTGGCGCTGGACACGCGCGCGGCGCAGGCGCGCGAACGCCTGGCCGTCGCCAGCGCCAGGCCGGATGTCAGCATGTACGTCGGCGTGCGGCGGCTGTCCGCGTTCAACGACACCGCGCTGGTCGCCGGCATCTCGCTGCCGCTGGGCAGCGCCGGCCGCTCGGCGCTGAGCGTGGCCCAGTCCGTGGCCGAGACCGAGGCGGCCGACGCACGTGCGCAGGCGCAGCAGATCGACGTGCGCCAGCGGCTGTTCACGGCGTACCAGGAGCTGGTCCACGCGCGCACCGCCTTCGAGGCGTACCGCGACCGCATGATCCCGAAAGCCGAGGCCGCGCTGGCGCTGACCCGCAAGGGCTTCGAGGCCGGGCGTTTCAGCTTCGTCGCGCTGTCGCAGGCCCGGCGCACGCTGCTCGAGCTGCGCAAGGCGCAGATCGACGCCGCTGTCCGCTACCTCACCTTGTTGACCGACATCGAACGGATGACGGTCGCTGCCGGAGTTTCGTCCCCATGAAGAACATCCATCTCAAGCGCGCCATGCTGGCGCTGCTGGTGCTCGCCACCGTCGCCCTCGGCGCCTGCGGCGATCGTGCCGCACGTGAACCGGCCGACGGCGAACACGCGGCCGCCGAGGCGTATGAGCGCGGCCCGCACAACGGCCGCCTGCTACGCGACGGTTCGTTCGCGCTCGAAGTCACCATCTACGAGGCCGGCGTACCGCCGGAGTTCCGCCTGTACGGCTATCGCGACGGCAAGCCGTTGCCGGCGGGCGCACTGCAGCCGGTGGTCGAGATCAGACGTCTGGACGGCGAAACCACCCGCTTCGCGTTCCGTCCCGAAGGCGACGCGCTGGTCGCCGACGGCACGGTGGCCGAGCCGCATTCGTTCGACGTCAAGGTCAGTGTCGTCCACGACGGCAAGCCGCATGCGTGGAGCTACGCCTCGCATGAAGGGCGCGTCACCATCCCCACCGCGACCGCGGCGGCCGCGGGCGTGATAACCGCCATCGCCGGTCCGGCCACGATCCGCGACGTGCTGCCGCTGATGGGGCGCGTGGCGATCGACCGCAGCCGCCAGGCCATGGTGCGCGCGCGTTTCCCGGGCATCGTGCGCAGTGTGCCGGTAAACCTGGGCGATCGCGTGCGCCGCGGGCAGACGCTGGCCACGTTGGAAGGCAACGACAGCATGCGCCGCTACGCCGTCACCGCGCCGCTGGACGGCGTGGTGCTGGCGCGCAACACGAATGTCGGCGACGTCGCTGGCGACGCGCCGCTGTTCGAGATCGCCGACCTGTCCTCGGTCTGGATCGAGCTGGACGCGGTCGGCCGCGATGCCGACCGCCTGCGGCCGGGGCAGACGGTGAGCGTGCGCCCGGCCAGCGGCGGCGAGGCGCTGGGCACCCGCATCGATACGCTGGTGCCGGTGACCCGGGCGGGCATGAGTGTGGTGGCCCGTGCGCGCATTCCCAACCCGGACGATGCCTGGCGCCCGGGCATGGCGGTGGTCGGCGAGGTTGCCGTCGCACAGCGTGAGGTGCCGCTGGCGGTGAAGGTCTCGGGTCTGCAGCGCTTTCGCGACTTCACCGTGGTGTTCGCCCAGGTCGGCGAAACCTACGAAGTGCGCATGCTCGAACTGGGCGATCACGACGACACCTCGGCCGAGGTGCTCGGCGGCCTCAAGCCCGGCACGGCCTACGTGAGCGAGCAGAGTTTCCTCATCCGCGCGGACATCGAGAAGTCCGGCGCCAGCCACGACCACTGAGGACGCCCGCATGCTTGAACGACTTGTACGCGCCGCGATCGCGCATCGCCTGCTGGTGCTCGTGCTGGCCCTGGGGCTGGGCGCGCTGGGCGTCTGGAACTATTCGAAGCTGCCGATCGACGCGGTGCCCGACATCACCAATGTCCAGGTGCAGATCAACACCGAGGCGCCCGGTTATTCGCCGCTGGAAGCGGAGCAGCGCCTGAGCTATCCGATCGAGACGGCGCTGGCCGGCCTGCCGCACCTGCAGCAGACGCGCTCGATCGCCCGTTACGGGTTGTCCCAGATCACGGCGGTGTTCGAGGACGGCACCGATGTGTATTTCGCGCGGCAGCAGGTGGCCGAGCGGCTGAAGGAGGTCGGCGCGCAACTGCCGGCGGGCATGCAGCCGACGCTGGGGCCGGTGACCACCGGCCTGGGCGAGATCTTCATGTACGTGGTCGAGGCCGCCCCCGAGGCGCGGCGCGCCGACGGCGAGCCGTGGACGCCGACGGACCTGCGCACGCTGCAGGACTGGGTGATCCGGCCGCAGCTGCGCAACCTGGCCGGGGTGACCGAGGTGAACACGATCGGCGGCTTCGTGCGCCAGTTCCACGTCACCCCCGACCCGGCCCGGCTGGCCGCCTACGGGGTGAGTCTGGTCGACGTGCAGCAGGCGCTGGAGCGCAACAATGCGAATGTCGGCGCCGGTTACATCGAGCGCTTCGGCGAGCAGTACCTGATCCGCGTGCCCGGGCAGATCGCCGATCTCGACGGCTTGCGCGAGGTCGTGGTCAAGCAGCAAAACGGCGTGGCGTTGCGCGTGCGCGACGTGGCCGAGGTCGCCGAGGGCGAGGAATTGCGTACCGGTGCGGCGACCGAGAACGGCCACGAGGCCGTGCTGGGTACCGTGTTCATGCTGATCGGCGAGAACAGCCGCGTCGTGGCCCGGCGGGTCGCGGCCGAGCTGCAGGAAATCAACCGAAGCCTGCCTGCCGGGGTCAGTGCACGCGCGGTCTACGACCGCACGCAGCTGGTCGACCGGGCCATCGCCACGGTGCAGAAGAACCTGGCCGAAGGCGCGCTGCTGGTGATCGTGGTGCTGTTCCTGCTGCTGGGCAACTTGCGTGCGGCGCTGATCACCGCGGCGGTCATTCCGTTGACCATGCTGATGACGATCAGCGGCATGGTCGGCAACGGCATTTCCGGCAACCTGATGAGCCTGGGCGCGCTCGACTTCGGCCTGATCGTCGATGGCGCGGTGATCATCGTGGAAAACTGCCTGCGCCGCTTCGGCGAGGCGCAGCATCGCCTGGGCCGCATGCTGAGCCGGGACGAGCGTTTCGCGCTGGCGGCCAGCGCCACCGCCGAGGTGATCAAGCCGAGCCTGTTCGGCCTGTTCATCATCGCCGCCGTGTACCTGCCGATCTTCAGCCTCTCGGGGGTCGAGGGAAAGATGTTCCATCCGATGGCGTTCACCGTGGTGATCGCGATCGCCGCAGCGATGATCCTGTCGCTGACTTTCGTGCCGGCGGCGGTGGCGATGTTCGTGACCGGCCGCGTGGCCGAGAAGGAGAACCGCGTGATGCTCGCTTTCCGCCGCGCCTACGCGCCGCTGTTGGAGCGGGTGATCGCGTGGCGGGTGGCGGTGGTCGCCGCGGCGGCCGTGCTGGTGGTCGCCGCCGGACTGCTGGCCGGCCGGCTCGGTGCCGAGTTCATTCCCGACCTGGACGAAGGCGACATCGCCCTGCATGCGCTGCGCATCCCCGGCACCGGCCTGACCCAGGCGATCGGCATGCAGCAGCAACTGGAAGCACGCATCAGGCAATTTCCCGAGGTCAGTCACGTGTTCGCCAAGCTGGGCACGGCCGAGGTGGCGACGGACCCGATGCCGCCGTCGGTCGCCGATACCTTCATCATGATGAAGGAGCGCAAGGACTGGCCCGACCCGCGCAAGCCCAAGGCCGGGCTGGTCCGCGAGATGGACGCGGCAGTACGCGCCATACCCGGCAACAACTACGAGTTCACCCAGCCGGTGCAGATGCGCATGAACGAGCTGATCGCCGGCGTGCGCGCGGAGGTGGCGATCAAGGTCTTCGGCGACGACCTCGACACGCTGGTGAAGCTGGGCGAGCGGGTGGAGAAAGTCGCCGCCGGCGTGGCCGGGGCGGCCGACGTCAAGCTGGAGCCATCCACCGGCCTGCCGTTGTTGACGATCCAGCCCGACCGCATCGCGCTGGCGCGCTACGGCCTGTCGGTCGCCGACGTGCAGGACACGGTGTCCATCGCGTTGGGCGGCGGCCCCGCCGGCCAGGTGTTCGAGGGCGACCGGCGCATCGACATCGTGGTGCGCCTGCCGGAGGCGCAACGCAGCCGGCTGGAGGGTCTGAGTGCTTTGCCGATCCCGTTGCCGGCGCGTGACAACCCGTCGGCCCCGACTACGGTACCGCTGGGTGAGGTGGCGCATGTCGAACTGTCCACCGGGCCGAACCAGATCAGCCGCGAAAGCGGCAAGCGGCGGGTGGTGGTCACCGCCAACGTACGCGGCCGCGACCTGGGTTCGTTCGTGGATGAGTTGCGCGACGCCGTGGCCGTCGAGGTCAGCCTGCCACAGGGCTACTGGATCAACTACGGTGGCACCTTCGAGCAGTTGATCTCGGCCGGCCAGCGCCTGCAGGTCGTGGTGCCGGTCGTGTTGCTGTTGATCTTCGGCCTGCTGTTCATGGCGTTCGGCTCGGCGAAGGACGCCGCGGTGATCTTCAGCGGCGTGCCGCTGGCGCTGACCGGCGGCGTGCTGGCGCTGTGGATGCGCGGCATCCCGTTCTCCATTTCCGCCGGCGTGGGCTTCATCGCCTTGTCGGGCGTGGCGGTGCTCAACGGCGTGGTGCTGGTGTCGTTCATCCGCCGGCTTCTCGACGACGGAATGGGCCTGGACAGCGCCATTCGCGAAGGTGCGCTGACCCGCCTGCGGCCGGTGCTGATGACCGCGCTGGTCGCCTCGCTGGGCTTCGTGCCGATGGCGCTGAACGTGGGCACCGGCGCCGAGGTGCAACGCCCGCTGGCCACGGTGGTGATCGGCGGCATCCTGTCCTCGACCTTGCTGACCCTGCTGGTGCTGCCGGCGCTGTACCGGTGGGTGCACGGGGGCAATGCGCGGCGTCGGGTATCGGCCAGCTGAGCGGCTGTTGGCCATTTGAGGAGATCGCGAACAGCCGCGTTCCTGGTCGCCATTCCCGCGAAAGCTCCTGTCGCCTTCGCGGGGATGGCGTCATCGGGGCGAGGTTCCTTCAGGCATGCCGATGGCGGTGGTGGATGTCCGGATAGTGCGGGTGGCTGTGCACCAGCGGTTCGTGCACATGCGGGTGGGTGTGGGGCTCCTTGCCGTCCCACGGGAAGTCGTGGGCGTGCTGGTGGTGCTCGTCGTGGTAGTGGCGATGGCTGTGCGCCAGCGCCTCATGCGCGTGTTCGTGCGCATGCCGCTCGCTGACGTGCAGCCATACGCCGAGCACCATGAGCGCGCCGGCCAGCCAGAATACGAGCGGCGGATGTTCGGCGATCAGCAACAGCGACAAGCCGGCACCGACGAACGGAGCGGTGGCGAAGTACGCGCCGGTGCGCGCCGTGCCCAGGCTGCGCAGGGCGAGCACGAACAGCACCAGGCTCAGGCCGTAGCCGACGAAGCCGAGCACTCCGGTGGCGAGCAGGGGCAGCACGGCAGGGAAGCGGTAGCCCATCATCAGCGCCAGGGTGAGCGTGATGATTCCGGCCACGCCGCCCTTGATCGCGGCGATCTGCACCGGATCGCCGCCGGCGACGGGGCGTGTCAGGTTGTTGTCGATCGCCCAGCACAGGCATGCGCCGGCGATCGCCAGCGCGCCCCACGGAACCTCGCTGCCGGCCTGGCGCTGCCAGGACAGCAGCACGCTGCCGGCAACGATCGCCAGCATGCCCAGGAACACGCGCCGATCCACATTCTCGCGAAACACCACCCAGGCGAGCACGGCGGTCAGCACGCTTTCCAGGTTGAGCAACAGCGAGGCCGTGGACGCGGGCGTCTGCGCCAGCCCCAGCATCAGCAGGATCGGACCGAGCACGCCGCCGAACAGCACCGCGCCGGCGAGCCATGGCGCGTCCCGTCGCGTCAGTGGTGCCTCAGCGGCGCGCTGGCGGCGCAGCTTGCGCAGCAGCAGCCATAGCGAAAGGCCCAGCCCCGAGCCGGCGTACAGCAGCCCGGCCAGCAGCAGCGGCGGCGTCGTGTCCAGCAGCAGCTTGGCCAGCGGCGTGCCGAGGCCGAACAAGGCTGCCGCGGCCAATGCCTGCAAGATGCCGCGGTGGTGCTGGTGGTTGGCGGTCGTCATGTGTTCGCCCCGATGAATCAACGCTGGCGCGCCGTGGCAGCGTAGTGCGCGAGGTTCGCTCAGTCGACCATGCTGTGGCTTTCGGTGGTGCCAAGCAGCTCCGGCTGGGTGGTGACGCGCTGCTTGCGATGCAGCAGCGGATGCACGAACACTGCAGCGAGGATCACCGCCACGCCGAGATAGAACCAGTGATCGAGTTCGTGCTGCTCGCCGAGCAGCACGATCGCCAGCACGATCGCGTAGACCGGTTCCAGGTTGGTCACCATCTGGGTGCCGAACGCCGTCATGTGGCGCAATGCCACCAGCGCCAGCGTGAACGGCAGCAGGGTGCAGCCGAACGCCAGCGCCAGCAGCAGCAGCGCGTCGTGCAGGCTCGGCAGCACGAACAGCGCGCCCTGGTGCGGCAGCAGCGGCGCCAGCAGGGTGAGGAACGCGGTACCGGTGCCCAGCTCGATGAAGGTCACCGTCAGCGGATCGCCCGATTCGACCATGCGCTTGTTGAGCGAGCCGAACAGCGCCACGAACAGCGCCGACAGCACGCCCACCGCGATGCCGATGCGCATGTCCACCGGCACGCCGCCGACCACCATCACCACGCCCGGCACTACCGCCACGCCGATCAGCAATTCGCGCGGATCGAATTTGCGCTTGGCGAGCCACGGCTCGATGAAGGCCAGGAACACCGGCCCCAGCGCGATGCAGGTGGCGCCAACCGAGGCATTGGACAGCTTGATCGCGGCATAGAAGGTCAGCCAGTGCAGCGACACCAGCACGCCGATGCCGGCATATGCGCCGATCAGCCGCCATGACATCGCCCGCAACTGGCGCCGCACCCTCGGCACCAGCAGCAGCGCACCGGTTACCAGCAGCATGCGCCACCACACCAGCGGCAGCGCCTGCAAGGTGATCAGCTTGCCCAGGATCGCGGTAAAGCCCCACAGCAACACGCAGAAATGAATCTGCAGACGAGCCTGATTGACGGGGTGCATGGACGTACGCGCAAGGGAAGTCGCGGCATTCTAGCGCCATGCCTGGCACGACTCGCATGCCCGTGCAGGAGCGCACCCTGTGCGCGATGCCTTTGGGTGTCGGGACGAAGCGTGGGGCACCGCGGTACGGTGCGCTCGCGCTTCGACGCCACGTGGTTTGAGTTTGTCTGCCGCTGTGGCAGATTGACCCGACCTGACTGCCTTGGGGAATCGCATGTCCAGCTTCCGCTCTGTCTGCATGGCGCTGTTGCTGCTGGGTGTGCTGCAGGCGATCTGCGGGTGCTCGAAGAAGCAGGAGGTCTCGCCAGCACCGGTCAGCGGAGAGCAGTCGAAGTCCGGGGCGATGCTGGCTTATGAGCACACGCTGCGGATCAAACTGCCGGAAGCGAAAATTGCCGATCGCCTGGCGGTGGCCCGGCAGGCTTGCGAGTCGGATCGATTCGGTGCCTGCAACGTTCTGCGCATCCGGCAGGATGAGCACTCGGCATCGCTGGTCGTGCGAATCGTGCCAGATGGCGTTGAGCCGATGGCGAAGCTGGCATCTCAAGACGGCACGGTCGGATACCGGCAGACCCGGGCCGAGGATCTCGCCGATGTGGTCACCGACAACCGGCGTCAGCGCGACTTGCTGGAAAAGCAAGCCCAACACCTGGCGGACCTCGCCGCGCGCAAGGACATGGCCGTTGCCGATCTGATCGCGCTCAGCCACGAGCAGGCCTCGGTGGAAAGCCAACTGCAATCGCTGCAGGCCGCTGGGGCAAATCAGCAGCGCCGGCTGGATACCAATCGGCTCGAACTGGATTTCGACAGTAGCGATGCCCGCAGCGGGCGTATCGGTATCGGCTTTTCCGGCTTGCCCGACGAGGTGGCGGACGGCGTGGTCGATGCGTTGGGGCTGCTCGGCTACGGCTTGCCCTTTCTGATTCTGGCCTTCCCGCTGGCGATGCTGTGGCGCCGGCTATGGCGCCGGTTCACCCGCTCCGGACGGCAGCTGCACTGAACGTTGCCGGTTGGCGGACGGTACGGTCGTGCGGTGAAACCGCCGACAGATGGTCATTTCCCGCTTGATTGAGTCTTCTGGCCCGAGCCACGCAGTTGCATCAGCACCGCGCGGCAGGTGTTCTCGCCGCTGTCCTCGTTTTCGTGGCTGGGCGCGATCAACGCGATCAGCGCGGCCGCCGGTGCGGCGACGGCGCCCAGGGCCACGGCGCCGGCGCCGCGCAGCAGCAGCGGACCCTTCTGCACGCCGACGTCGGGGTGCTTGAGCGTGCCGCGAACATACAGCGGCGAGCGCAGGGAGAGGATGCGCAGGCCCTTGGTGTGCGGTTTCACGTCGAGGTCGAGTTTCTCGCTGGCGAGATTCACCGTGCCATCCACCTTGATCAGCGCGTCGTCGGTGTCGAACACGAACAGGCGCATGTCGAACAGGCCGTGCTTCGCGACCATGTCGGTGGCGGCGCAGTTGATTTCCACCGTCTTGTCGCCGAACAGCTTGCCGATGATGATGTTGCCCACGTTGAGGCCGGCGGTTTCCAGCAGCGTCTTGCTGATCGCGCCGTCGTTCATCAGCAGCTTCAGCTCGCCGTCGGCGCTGCCGAGCAGGGCGGCGATGGAATTGCCTTCGGCGGTGAGGTTGGCGTCGCCGTTGATCTCGCCGAAGCTGGTGCGCATCGGCGAGAACTGCGGGAACAACTGTTTCAGCTTCAGGTGGCGCGCATGCAGCTCCAGCACGCCGGGCATCGGCGCGCGGCTGCCGTCGAGGGTGATGTTGCTGCGCACGGTGCCGCCGGCCACGCCGAAGGTCAGCGGGTCGAGGTAGAGCGCGCCGTTGCTCAGCACGAGGTGCGTGTGCAGCGAGTCGATCGGCAGCGCCTTGCCGTGCTCGATGCGGGTGGCACTGAAGTCCACGTCGGCGTCCATGGTTTGCCAGCGCCCGGTGCGGAACGGCGCTACCGGCAGCAGCTTGTCGGCCGGCTGCGAGCTGTCGGGACGGTCGACCCTGGCGGTGTCGGAGTCCGCGCCGATCAGTGGCGCCAGGTCGGCGAAGCGCAGCAGGTTCGAGTGCAGCTTGCCGCTCAGTTTCGGTCGTTCGCCGCCAGTGACGAACAACAGGTCGCCGGCGAGGTCGCTGCCACCGACGTGGCCGCGGAAGTCCTGGTAGTGATAGCGGCCGGAGCCCTCGCCCAGCCTGGCGCTCAGGTGGCCCTCGGTGGCGTAGGGCGGCGTATCGGGCAGGGTGATGCCGGTCAGCGGGTACAGCTTGGCCATGCTGCTGCCGGAGAACCACAGGCGCAGGTCGAGCGCGCCCAGTTGCAGCGGATCGGTCAGCGTGCCGACCAGGGCGATGTGGCTGTCGCCGATGTGCACGTCGGCCTGCACCGGAAAGGGCTGGCTGGCATCCTGCAACGCCAGCACGGCACCGGTCTTGCCTTCGCCGGTGAGCGCACCGCCCTGGTACGTGCCGCTGGCTTGCCAGGCGAACTGGTAGCTGGTCGCGCTGGCCGATTTGTCCCTGGGCACTTCCGGCGCCTTGGCGGCGGCCTTGCCGGTGGTCTTCTGCGCCTGCTTGCGGGCGTCGGCGCTCTGTTGCGCCACGATGTCGTCGTAGGGAATCGCCGCCTGCAACGGTTTCACGGCGACCTTGAGCCTGGTCTGCGTGACCGCGTCACCCAGCCGGATCACGCCGTGGTCGAAACCGACCGAGCCCACGTCCAGATGCCATGCCGACGGCCCGGATTTCTTCGGTGGATTGAAGCGCCAGGTGGCGCGGCCGTCCTTGTCGCGCTCCAGGTCGATGCTGGGGTTCACCAGTTGCACGCTGGGTACCTCGATGCGATGCATCAGCAGCGCCCACGGCGAGAGCCGGAAGCGCAGCGCATCCAGCTGTGCGAATGGCGTTTGCGCGGCCCAGTCGGGGTTGGCGATGCGGATGTCGCGCGCGGTGAACTCGGGCCACGGCATCCAGGCGGCGGGGCCGCTGCGGCTGCGGTCCCGGCGCCAGTCCAGCGTGAGGTCACCGTTGATGGAAAAGGGCCGGCCGATCGCCTGGCTGACCTTGTCGCCGATGAACGGCCGCAGCCGGTTCCAGTCGAACGTGGCGATCACGATCAGTGCCACCACGAGCAACGCCAGCACGACGCTGCCGATCACCACCAGTGACTGGGTGCCACGCTTCATGGGTTCGCTCCGCGGTCCGCGACCTGCGCACCGGGTTGGCGCACGCGCAGGTCATTCCACGGAAGTCATAACCAGGTCGATGACAAGGTTATGTGCTCGACCGTCGTTGCCGTTCAGCTTTTACCCGCCGGGGTGATAGCTGCGTTCGGTGTGGCCCTTCAATTGTTCCGGCCAGAAGTACACGGTGCGCAGGTTGCCGGTGGTGTAGCGCTCCGCCTCGTCGTTGAAGTGCGGAGAATCGGGGTGCCCGCTTTCGCCGCCGGCGGTGATCGCCCGCGCATGCACCTTCGGCCCGAACTCGACGGCAGCCACGAAGCTGTTGCCGCCGGTGCCGTAGTAGCGCTTGGTACCCGGCCAGCGATGCGCGCCGAACGAGGCCAGCGAACCCCAGCGCGAGGAGGTGAAAGGCACCGGGATGCTGGGCTTGGCGTCGTCGAATTTCTGCACGATGTCGCCGTTGATGCGCTGGAAGCGGTTGATCTCGCCCCACGGCACGCCCCAGCTGCCGAAGTCCTGGGTCAGCCGGTCGGAGGCTTCGACCAGCGCATGGAGGCGCGCCTTGGCGCCGGCCTTGGCGGCCATCCGGTCGTAGATCGACAGGCCTTCGGCGGTGTCGGCCTTGCTCACTTCGTCCCACAGCGTATCGCCCCAGAACACCGCCAGCGAGGTCGGCATCGAGGCGATGCCCCAGCGGTAGTCCCAGTCGCGCAGCAACTGGATCGGCCCGGCGAGTTTCGCGCGCAGGGGATCGTCGGCGGGCAGCGCGTCGTAGTCGGCGATCAGGATCGGCAACTGGCGCGCGAACGCGGGCAGGTAGGAGTCGAACGCGGCGGTGATCAGCGAGGGCAGGGTGACCTGCCTGATGTCGGTGAGCAGGCGGATCGCGTGCAGGCCGCGCGGGTTCTCGCCGAAGGTGTCCATGTAGCGCGGGTAGTCGGCCTGCTTCGGGCTGTACGCGCCGGCGGCGGAATACGGCCAATTGTTGGTGTTGAAGGTCCAGCCATTGGGCGGGTTCACCACCTGCGGCAGCTGGTCCAGCGGCGTCAGGCCCTGCCAGTCGGTGGCCGGATCGCTGCCGTCCACGGGTTTGGTGTAGTCGAAGCGGTTGTCGCGCCTGGGCACGAATTGCGGCAGCAGGAAGGCGATCTCGCCCTTGTCGTCGGCAAACAAGGTGTTGTTGGACGAGTTCGCCTTCAGCTCGGCGACCTTCATGTAGCTGGCGAGATCATGCGTCCTGGTGCGCAGCCAGCTCTGCTCCAGCGCGGGGATCGGCTTGTTCATCAGTGCTTCGGCGATCCACTTGCCGTCCGCCTCGCGCACGATCGGGCCGTGATGGGTGAAGTGCGCGGTGAACGTGCGCTGCGCCAGCGCGCCGCTCTTGTCGCGATACGACAAGGTGATCTGGCGTGACGTCACCGGCCGCAGTTCCTTGCCGTAGCGGTAGAACAGCTTGCCGTCCCGGTGCACGATGGTCTCGGCGAACTCGTCGACCACGTCCACGCCGGTCGAGGTATGCATCCAGCCCACGTGCGGGTTGAAGCCCTGGTAGATGAAGAATTGGCCCCAGGTCACCGCGCCGTAGGCATTCAGCCCCTCGTCGCTGGACATCTGCAGTTCGGAGCGGAAGAAGAACGAGGTGTGCGGGTTGATCAGCAGCAGCGCGTGACCATCGACCGTGAGCTTCGGCGCGATCGCGATGCCGTTGGAGCCGGTCGGCTCGATCCAGCTGGGCTGCGTGTGCACCTGTGCCAGCGGCGCGTCGGCCGGGCTGCCATAGAACGCCTTCAGCGGTGCCAGCTCCACCCGCTCGATGTCGCCGCCGATGCTGCCTTCGGTGAAGGACAGCGCCATCCACGGCTCGAAACGGGTGAGCACGCGCGGGTGCACGTCGGGATGAGTGGCGAGGTAGTAGTTGAGCCCGTCGGCCCAGCTGTCCATCAGCTGGCGCAGCCAGCGCGGGCTTTGCGCGTACAGCTTCTTCAACTCGGCCGGATCGATGAACAGGCGCTGGCGCAGGTCCTGCCACAGCGCAGAGTCGTCGGCGTCCTTCGCCTCGGCCAGCCGGCCCAGCGCGATCAGGTAGTTGGTCTCGACCCGGTTGAAGTCGTCCTCGGCCTGGGCGTAGGCCATGCCGAACACCGCGTCCGCATCGGTCTTGCCGTGCACGTGGGCGATGCCCCAGTCGTCGCGGGTGATCGTCACCGCCTGCGCCTGGCGCTCCCAGCGCGACTGCTCCGGGGTGGCCGCGGTGGCGGTTTGCAGCAGGCTCCATGCCAGCAGTGCGGCGATGACCAGCACGGTCGACGCCCTGTGCGCCCGCGCGATGCCGCCGAGGATGCGTGTATTCATCTGTTGCCCCTTGATGACCGACCGGTCTGCCCAGCGTAGCCCATTCCGCCCGCACCGCGCTGTCGCCCGCTCAGCCGCCGAAACGCTCGCGCAAGGCAGCACGGTGGCGTCGGCTGCAGGGGATGGTGGCACCGTCACGCATGGTCAGGCGGGCGTCGCCGGTATCCAAGGGCTCGATCTGGGCGAGGTAGTCGAGATTGACGAAATAGCCGCGGTGCACGCGCACGAAACGCGCCGGGTCCAGCCGCTCCTCGATCGCCGCCATGGTGCTGCGCAGCGGGTAGTCGCGACCGTGCACATGCAGGTTCACGTAATTGCCCGAGGCCTGCAGCCATTCGACCTCGCTGGCATTGAGCAGGAATTCCCGCCCCAGCTTGCGCACCAGGAAGCGTTCGGGCCGCTCGACCGGTTCGGCCGGCTGTCCCTCGTCGGGGGCGGCCAGCAAGCGCGCCTCGCCCTGCCAGCGGATCAGCCACAGGCGCGACAGGCACAGCAGGGCGATGATGACGAAATAGGTGCGGATGTCCTTCAGATACTCGTAGCCGTAGTGCGCGCCGAACTGGTCGTGGGAACCGACCAGCGCGTAACAGAGCCGACGCAGCGCCACCATGCCGGTGACATGGATGAGGCTGAACGGGACCGTGGCCAGCAGGTGGCGCGGCAGGCTGTGCCGCCAGGTATCGACGCGGAACGGCCAACGGCGTTCCAGCGCGATCACGAACGGGATCAGCGCCAGGATCAGGAGGGCGCTGCTGAACTCCCACACCCAGGGTTTCCAGGTGTCCACGTCGGGATGATCGGTCAGCGCAACCAGCGCATTGAATCCGGCGTTGAGGATGACCAGGGCCACCCAGAAGCCGACTTCGATGGGTCGCCGCCAGCGCTGGAAATCGTCGAAGCTGAGGCCGGGGCGTTCGTTCATCCGGCGATTCTACGCAAAGCCCCGCGACCCGTCCCCGCAGCCCTGCCGTCCGTCCCCGTGACGGGTCGATCCGTCACCTGGCGGGCGACAGCGCGGCCGGAGGCGCTGCAAGATGGAGCCCTCGACCCCACCATCGGAACGCCCATGAACCGCCGCGATCTGCTCAAGGCCGCTGTCGCCGCAACGCTCCTGCCCTTGGCGCTGTCGCCGGTCGCCCGGGCGCTGGCCGGTACCCGCAACCATCTTTCCCGACTGCTGCGCCGGGTGCGGCCGGGTGATCCGGCGTGGCCGGACGCCGACGCCTGGGAAACGCTGAGACAGCAGGTCGGCGGACGCCTGCTGAAACTGCAATCGCCATTCGCGCCGGGGGCGACTGCCGCCGCCCGGGCCGAGGCGCTGGCGCAGATCAAGAATCCGTTCTACGTCGGCGACAACCCCGCGCTGACCCAGACCAGCGGCTGGCTGGATGCCTGGGCCTCGCAGCCCAGCACGTACGCCGTGGCCGCCGAGAGCGCGGCCGATGTGGTCGCCGCGGTGAACTTTGCCCGTCGGCATCATCTGCGGCTCGTCGTGAAAGGCGGCGGCCACAGCTACCAGGGCACCTCGAACGCGCCCGACTCCTTGCTGGTGTGGACGCGGCACATGCACGACGTGACCCTGCACGACGCCTTCGTCGGCCACGGCTGCGCGGGCAAGCAGGCTGCACAGCCGGCGGTGAGCATCGGCGCCGGCGCGATGTGGATCGACGCCTACGACGCGGTAACCACCAGGGGCGGCCGCTACGTGCAGGGCGGCGGCTGCACCACGGTGGGCGTGGCCGGGCTGGTGCAGAGCGGCGGCTTCGGCAGCTTCTCCAAGCATTACGGCACCGCGGCGGCGGGCCTGCTGGAAGCCGAAGTCGTCACCGCCGACGGCCAGGTACGCATCGCCAACGCCTGCACCAACCCGGAGCTGTACTGGGGCCTCAAGGGTGGCGGCGGCGGCAGCCTTGGCGTGGTCACGCGCCTGACTCTGCGCACGCGCGAGCTGCCGGCGTTCTTCGGTGGCGTGTTCGGCACGATCGAGGCCACCACCGATGCCGCCTATCGCACGCTGATCGCCCGGGCGATCGCGTTCTATCGCAGCGACCTGTTCAATCCGCACTGGGGCGAGCAGATGGGCTTCAGCGGCCGCAAGCTGGAACTGAGCATGCTGTGCCATGGGCTGGACCAGGCGCAGATGGAAAAGGTCTGGGCGCCGTTCCTCGACTGGGTGAAGGCGCGCGCGGAATATCGCTACGCCGATCCGATGAAGATCTTCGCGATGCCGGCGCAGCACATGTGGGACGTGGATTTCATGCGCCAGAATGCGCCCGGCGTGATGGTGGCGGACAACCGGCCCGGCGCGCCGAAGCACCATGCCTACTGGGCGACCAATGTGGGGGAGGCGGCCTGGTTCCTGCACGCCTACCAGTCGGCGTGGTTGCCGGCCACGCTGCTGCACGAGGATCGCCAGGGTGCACTGGTCGATGCGCTGTTCGACGCCGCGCGCGAATGGAGCGTGGGCCTGCATTTCAACAAGGGCTTGGCCGGCGCGCCCGCGGCGGAAATCGCCGCAGCGAGAGACACCGCAACCAACCCGCAAGTGCTCGATGCGTTTGCGCTGGCGATCATCGCCGGCGGCGGTGCACCAGCCTTTCCGGGCATGCCGAAACCGGATATGGCGGAGGCGCAGCGCGCCGCCGCCAGCATCGGCACGGCGATGGCCGCCCTGCGCAAGGTCGCGCCGAACGCGGGCGCCTACGTCTCCGAGAGCGATTACTTCCAGCGCGACTGGCAGGCCGCGTTCTGGGGCACCCACTACCCGAAGCTGCTCGCCGTGAAGCGCCGCTACGATCCCGACGGCCTGTTCTTCGTCCACCACGGCGTGGGCAGCGAGGGTTGGAGCGGCGAGGGGTTCGTGCGCAAGGATTGACCGGATATCGAGTTCAGAAGGGAAGACGAGGATGTAGGCCGAGCAGCTGTCTTAGTGATCTGAGGACAGCTTGCTTCGGCGGGCAAGCACTTCACCTCCCTCCTGGGGAAGATGGCGCGAAGCGATGGATGAGGGTTCGGGGTTCCCAGCGCGCGCTTCGGCCGCCCCTCGCCCCTACCCCTCTCCCGAGCGGAGAGGGGTTCAACACCTTCACGCGGCGCGTATGCACGCCGCTTCCTGTCCTCCAGTGACGCAGATGGCGTTCTTATGGCTTTTACGCCTGACTCAGAGCCCGTTGTTGTTGGCGGCGTCGGCGAACTGTTTCAGGTAATCCTCGAATGCACGCTGGTAGGCCAGTTGCCAGTTGGCTTCGCGAGCGACCTGGATGGAGTTGTGGCCGTATCCCTTCACGGTCACCTGGCGATGCCCCTGCGGGCTGTCGATCTTGAGCAAGGTGTCCAGCTTCGCCTCGATGCTGGCGCTCCAGAACCCGGGCGTGAACCACGCCCAAAATTGGCGGATGTCGACGCTGACATGTGGCGCATTCGCCGGGGCGCTGGCTGCATCCACGACGCTGTAGCCGCGGCTGGCAAATGCATTGGTCAACAACTGCCGGGTCACCGACTCCACGTTCTGACCGGGCTTGAGCAGGATGTCGCCGAATGCCTTTCCGAAGCCGCCACGCTTGCGCGCGATGGCCTGCTTGCGTTGCGTTGCATCCAGCGCGTAGCTGGCGCCCTTCTTCAAGGATGGCGTGCTGGGGTCGTCCGGATCGGTTTCGAACACGCGCACGTCATGGATGGCGTCGATGACCACCGGTTTGCCGCCGCTGACTACCGCTGAACCCGGCGATGGCACGTCGAGCGACATCTGGGTGCGCGTGGTTGCGCAGCCTGAGATGAGGGCAAGGACAAAGACGGCGACGAGGCCGTGAACGAGATGCTTCATGCGTTTTCCCCTGTAGCGATGATGTCGTGGATCTGAATGGAACGGGAGAGTTGTCGCAAATGTCGCGACGAAAGGGAAGCTGATGCTTGACTCTAGACCTTGATCCAAGGTCTAGACTATGCCCATGAACACGCAAGCCTCCTCCCTGACCATCGGTGCCGTCGCCAGGCGCGTCGGCGTGGCGATCGACACGATCCGTTATTACGAGCGCGAAGGGTTGTTGCCCGAGCCGCAGCGGCGTGCCTCCGGCTATCGCAGTTACGGCGAGGGCGCGGTGACGCAGCTGCGCTTCATCCGCCGTGCCAAGGATCTGGGCTTCACGCTGGAAGAGATCCGCGAACTGCTCGCGCTGTCGGCAGATCGCCAGCGCGGGGTGAAAGCGGTGAAACAGCGCGCGCAGAAGCGGCTGGCGGCGATCGAGCAGCGCATCGTCGAGCTGCAGCGTGTGCGCGACGGCCTGGCGGAGCTGGTGGCATCGTGTCCGGGGCACGGCAAGCCGGAGCAATGTCCGATCCTGCGCGCGCTCAGCGGTGACGAGGTGTCGCCATGAACGCGCATGCCTGCTGCCACGGTGGCGACAACACGCCTTCGGCGGTGATTGACCCGGTTTGCGGCATGACGGTCGATCCGGCCACGTCGAAACATCAGTCGGTGCACGACGGGCAGGCCTTCCATTTCTGCTGCGGCGGCTGCAAGGCCAGGTTCGAGGCGGAACCGGCGCGTTACCTGGCCCAGCCTGCGGCGCACCATCATGACCACGCCTCACACGCGGCTGCGCATGGCGCACACCTGGCGAAGGACCCGGTCTGCGGCATGAGCGTGGACCCGCACACCGCGAAGCACCGCGCCGAACACGACAGCCACCCGTACTACTTCTGCTCCGCGCGCTGCCGCGAGAAATTCGTGGCCGACCCGGCCGCATACCTCGGTGAACGCAAACCCGCGCCGGCCACACCGGCCAGCACGATCTACACCTGCCCGATGCATCCGGAAGTGCAGCAGGTCGGCCCCGGCCATTGCCCGAAGTGCGGCATGGCGCTGGAGCCGATGATGCCTTCGCTGGGCGAGGACGACGGCGGCGAGCTGCTGGCGATGACGCGGCGTTTCCAGTGGCTGGTGGCGCTGACCTTGCCGGTGTTTCTGCTGGCGATGGGGCCGCATTTGTTCGGCTGGCATCTGCCTGCGCCGTGGGATGGCGTGGCCGTGTGGGTGGAGGCGGTGCTGGCCAGCGTGGTGGTGCTGTGGGGCGGCGCGCCGTTCTTCGTGCGCGGCTGGCGCTCGCTCAATCCGTGGCATCCCAATATGTACACGCTGATCGCGCTGGGCACCGGCGTGGCGTGGTTGTACAGCGCGGTGGCGTTCGTGCTGCCGGGGATCTTCCCCGACGGCTTCCGCGACATGCATGGCCGCGTCGCGGTGTACTTCGAATCGGCGGCGGTGATCGTCACCCTGGTCACGCTGGGCGATTTCCTGGAGCTGCGCGCGCGGCGGCGCACCGGCGCGGCACTCAAGGCGCTGCTGGGGCTGGCGCCGAAAACCGCGTGGCGGATTGCCGTCGATGGCAGCGAGGCCGATGTGCCGCTGGAGCAAGTGCAGGCCGGCGACGTGCTGCGCGTGCGCCCCGGCGAGAAGGTGCCGGTCGACGGCGTGGTGATCGAGGGCGAAAGCCATGTCGACGAATCGATGCTCACCGGCGAGCCGATGCCGCTGGCCAAGGCGAAGGATGATGCGCTCACCGGCGGCACCGTGAACCAGGATGGCGCGCTGACCATGCGCGCGCAGAAGGTCGGTGGCGAGACGATGCTGGCGCAGATCGTGGCCCTGGTGGCGGCCGCCCAGCGCAGCCGCGCGCCGCTGCAGCGCGTGGCCGACAAGGTGGCGGCGTGGTTCGTGCCGGCGGTGGTCGTGGTGGCCGTGCTGGCGTTCGCCGCGTGGGCGATGGTGGGGCCGGAACCGCGCCTCACGCATGCACTGATCGCGGCGGTGTCGGTGCTGATCATCGCCTGTCCGTGCGCGCTGGGCCTGGCCACGCCGATCTCGATCATGGTCGCCAGCGGGCGCGGTGCGCAGCACGGCGTGCTGTTCAGGGACGCCGGCGCGATCGAGTCCCTGCGCGACATCGACACCCTGGTGGTGGACAAGACCGGCACGCTGACCGAGGGCAAGCCGGCGCTGACCGAGCTGGTGATCCTCGGCAACCGGCCGCGCGAACGCCTGCTGGCGCTGGCCGCCGCGCTGGAGCGGCCGAGCGAGCATCCGCTGGCGCGGGCGATCGTGATGGCTGCGGACGCCGAAGGCGTGCCGAAGCTGGGGGCGACGGAGTTCCGCTCGCTGACCGGGCGCGGCGTCAGCGCGACGGTGGATGGCAGCACGGTGGCGCTGGGCAATGCCGGGCTGATGGCCGAGTCGCATGCCGCCATCGGCGACGATGCCAACGCTCGCGCGGAACAACTGCGCCAACACGGCGCCACGGTGATGTTCCTCGCCGTCGACGGCAGTCTCGCCGCGCTGCTGGCGGTAGCCGACCGCATCAAGCCGGACACGCCCGCCGCCATCCAGGCGCTGCATGCCGCCGGCCTGCGCATCGTGATGCTCACCGGCGACAACGCCACCACCGCGCAGTCGGTGGCGCGCACGCTGGGCATCGACGAGGTGCATGCCGACGTTTCGCCCGCCGACAAGGCCGCCGTGGTCAACGCGTTGCGCGCCGAAGGCCGTCGCGTGGCGATGGCCGGCGACGGCATCAACGACGCGCCGGCACTGGCCGCGTCCGATGTCGGCATCGCGATGGGCAGCGGCACCGACGTGGCGATGGAGAGCGCGCAGATAACGCTGGTGAAGGGCGAGCTCGGCGCCATCGTGCGCGCGCGCCGGTTGTCGCAGGCCACCGTGCGCAACATCCACCAGAACCTGTTCTTCGCCTTCGTCTACAACGCCGTCGGCGTGCCGCTGGCGGCCGGCGTGCTGTATCCGTGGTTCGGCATCACCTTGTCGCCGATGATCGCCGCGCTGGCGATGAGCCTGAGTTCGGTGTCGGTGGTGAGCAACGCGCTGCGGTTGCGTGGCGCGGGATTGTGAGGGCAGTGCCGGCTGTCTGATCGGTGCGTTCCTGCGCCGGGTTCGGCGACAATGGGCGACCCCTTCGCCTGTTCATCGAGTAACCCGTTCATGCCCCGCACCCTCGCCGAGTGGTTGAGCTATCAGGATCGCGTCAACCTGCACACCATCGAACTGGGGCTCGATCGCGTGCGCGAGGTATGGCAGCGCATGGGCGCGCCACGGCCGGCGCCGCGGGTGATCACCGTGGCCGGCACCAATGGCAAGGGTTCGACCGTGGCGCTGCTGGAGGCGATGCTGAAGGCGGCCGGTTGGCACGTCGGCGCCTTCACCTCGCCGCATCTGCTGGCCTACAACGAGCGCATCGGCATCGACGGCGTGCCGGTCACCGATGCCGCGCTGATCGAGTCGTTCGAACGCATCGAGGCGGCGCGCGCGGAGATTCCGCTGACCTATTTCGAGTTCGGCGCCTTGGCGGCGGTGGACTTGTTCGCCCGCGCAGGTGTCGACGTGGCGGTGCTCGAAGTGGGGCTGGGCGGCCGACTCGACGCAGTCAACATCATTGATGCGGACGTGGCCGTGATCACCACCGTGGATCTGGACCACATGGAATGGCTGGGCCCCGACCGTGACAGCATCGGCCGCGAGAAGGCCGGCATCGCGCGCGGCGGGCGGCCGGCGATCCTGGGCCAGCTCGACCCGCCCGACGGCCTGCTTGCGGCGCTGGCCGAACGCGGCGCGCAGGTCGAGCGCGCCGGCATCGACTTCAGCGTGGAGCGTCACGAGGACGGCTGGCGCTGGCGCCACCGCGACGGCAGTGCGATGGAGTTGCCCGATCCCTATCTCGCCGCGCCGGTGCAGCACGCCAACGCCGCCGCCGCGATCGCTGCGTTGCATGCGTTGGGCGACGAGGCGTTCTCGCCCAGCACCCTGTTCGCCGCGGCCAGCGCCGGCCTGCACGACGTGCGGATCGCGGCGCGACTGCAGGCGCTGGGCGGCGAGCCGCCGGTGTTCGTGGACGTGGGCCACAATCCGCAGGCCGCGCGGGCGCTGGCCGAGTGGCTGGACGCATCGGCGCACGGCGCAGTGCATGCCGTCTATGGTGCGCTGGCCGACAAGGACGTGGCCGGGGTGATCGGCGCGCTGGGTGCGCGCATCGCGCACTGGCATCTGGCCGGGCTGGAGCAGGTTTCGCCGCGTGGCATGGACGTGGCGGCGCTGTCCGAGAAGCTGAAAGCCACCTTGCCGCAAGCATCGTTCGACGCCCATCCCGACGTGGCTGCCGCACTGGCTGCGGCACGCCAGGCCACGCAGCCGGGCGACTGCATCCTGGCGTTCGGCTCGTTTTTCGTCGCCAGCGCGGTGATGGCTGAACATGCGCCGTGAGCCGCCGCATGGCGCCGGGCGCCGGCAGGTATAATCGCCATATTGCGCATCGCGTTCGCCGCCTGGGAGCGAAAACTTGAAAACACGCCTGCTGGGAGCTGCCGTCCTGATAGCGTTGGCGGTCATCTTTGTGCCGATGTTCTTCACCGACAGCCCGCCCACCCCCGGCGGTGACCGCTCAGTGAGCCTGGCCATTCCGCCTGCGCCCGACCGCGACCTGCAAACCAGGACGATGAGCCTCGACCCGTCCGCCGCCGCCAGCGTGCCGGCCGGCGCGGCGACCGCGGCGACCGCCGCAGCGTCGGGCGACCGCATCGCCACGGTCACCATCGACTCGAACCGCCCGCGCGACGTGGAACTCGACCCCCAGGCAGGCCGGACGCCCGCGCCGACCACGGTGACGACCGGCAGCGGCACCTCGCCGGCGCAACCGGTGATCCCGCAGCGCGACACGGGTGCCGCGCCGACGCCGAAAGCCACGGTCGCAGCGAAACCCGCGCCGGCCAGCGAGCCGACCCGGCCGGCGGCCAAACCGGCCGAGCCGACGCCCGCACCCGCGCTGGCACCGGTCACGGCGGCTGCGGCACACGGCAGCTACACGATCAACCTCAGCGCCTACGCCAGCGCCAGTGGCGCGGCAAAGTTGCAGAGCCGGGTGCGCGCATTGGGCTACCCGGTATCGGGCCGCGTGATCACGCGGGCCGGGCAGTCGCGCACGCTGGTTACCGCCGGTCCATTCGAAACGCGCACGACCGCCGAGGCGGCGCGCCTGAAGATCACCCAGGCGATTCCCGGCGTGCCGGCCAAGGTGGAGCAGGGCGGCGATACCGCGGGGACGTCCACGAGCACCACGCCGACGGCCACCCATGCCGCCAGGGCCGGCGGCTGGGCGGTGCAACTGGCGGCGGTGAGCAGCCAGGCCGACGCGACCGCCTTGCGCGACAAGTTGCGCGCGGCCGGCTTCGACGGTTTCGTCGACTCGGTGCAGTCCGGTGGCCGTACCCTGTGGCGCGTGCGCGCCGGCCCGCAGACCCAGCGTGCCGATGCCCAGCGCGTGCACGACCAGATCAAGGCCAAGCTGGGCATCGACGGCAATGTCGTTTCGGTGCCCTGAACGACACCGCGGCCGCGGTGATGAAGGTACGCCGGCGACGCAGTCATATGCCGGGCGCGGCGCCCGTGCGAGCCGGTTGAACGGATGAACTGGCTCGACGGAATCATTCTGGCCATCCTTGCGCTGTCGGTGCTGATCGGCCTGATGCGCGGACTGGTGGCGGAGGTGTTGTCGCTGGCCACCTGGATCGCCGCCTTCTGGATGGCGGCGGTGTTCGGGCCGGATGTGGCGGCCTTGTTCCAGAATTCGATCTCGCTGCCCATGGCGCGGATCGGACTCGGCTACGCGATCTGCTTCTTCGGCATCCTGTTGCTGGGCATGCTCGTGCGCTTTGCCGCCCGACGGCTGATCTGGAGCACCGGCCTGAGCGGTATCGATCGACTGCTGGGCGTGTTGTTCGGTTTCGTGCGTGGCGCACTGGTGGTCACCATCCTGGTTTTCCTGGTGGGACTTACTGCGGTGACGCGCGAATCGTGGTGGCAACAATCGGTGCTGCTGCCGCAGTTCCAGGGCGCCGCAGCGTGGCTGGGGCAGAACATCCCGGCCAGCGTGGGCGATCACCTGCATCCCGATGCAGTGCTGGACAAGCTCAAGTCGGCGCCGGTGCTGCCGCACGGGCCGGCCGGCTCGTCGACAGCGCCGAGCCTGCTCGATCGCGTGGCTCCGGCCGAACTGCTCAAGCGGGTGGACGGCTTGAGCGAGCGGCTGCACGCCCCCATTTCCGGACGGCAAGGCGCTCCCGCTGCGCCGGCCAGCGCCGCCAGCACGCCGCCGCCCGCGCGGCAACCATAGAATCAGCATTCCCGAAACAGGCCATCCATCATGTGCGGAATCATCGGCATCGTCGGTACCACGGAAGTGGCGTCGGCGCTTTATGACGGCTTGACGGTGCTGCAGCATCGCGGCCAGGACGCGGCCGGCATCGCCACGGTCGAGGGCTCGCGCCTGCGCCTGCACAAGGGCAACGGCCTGGTGCGCGACGTGTTCGGCCAGCGCGCGATGGGCGAGTTGCGCGGGCGCATCGGCATCGGCCATTGCCGCTATCCCACGGCCGGTTCGGAAGGTTCGGCCGAGGCGCAGCCGCTGTACGTCAATTCGCCGTATGGCATCGCCTTCGCGCACAACGGCAACCTGGTCAATACCGACGCACTGCGGCGCGAGATGTTCGAAGGCGACCGTCGCCACATCAACACCGATTCCGATTCCGAGGTGCTGCTCAACGTGCTCGCGCACGAGCTGCAGATCCAGGACCGCATGGAGCTGACTCCCGACCACATCTTCAAGGCCGTGGCCGGCGTGCATGCCCGCGCCCGCGGCGGCTACGCCTGCATCGCGCTGCTGCTGGGTTACGGCCTGGTGGCGTTCCGCGACCCGCACGGCATCCGCCCGCTGGTGCTGGGCGAGCGCGTTACCGCCGAAGGGCACGAGTACGCCGTGGCCTCCGAATCGGTGGCGCTGGACGTGCTGGGTTTCAAGCGGTTGCGCGACGTGATGCCGGGCGAGGCGGTGATCATCACCGACCAGGGCCAGTTGCACAGCCGCCGGTGCGCCGAGGGCGCGGTGCACACGCCGTGCATTTTCGAGTACGTCTACCTGGCGCGGCCGGACTCGATGATCGAGGACGTCTCGGTATACAAGGCGCGTCTGCGCATGGGCGAGAAGCTGGCCGCGAAGATTCTGCGCGAGCGCCCCGACCACGGCATCGATGCGGTAATCCCCATCCCCGACACCGCGCGCACCGCCGCCAGCGCGCTGGCCGGCGTGCTCGGCGTGCCGTTCCGCGAGGGCTTCGTCAAGAACCGCTACATCGGCCGCACCTTCATCATGCCGGGGCAGGGCGAGCGGGTGAAGTCGGTGCGCCGCAAGCTCAACGCGATCGACCTGGAGTTCAACAAGAAGAATGTGCTGCTGGTGGATGATTCCATCGTGCGTGGCACCACTTCGAAGCAGATCATCCAGATGGCGCGCGATGCCGGGGCGAAGAACGTCTACTTCGCCTCCGCCGCTCCGCCGGTGCGCTACCCGAACGTGTACGGCATCGACATGCCCTCGACCAGCGAGCTGGTCGCTGCCGGCCGCACCGAGCAGGAAGTGGAGAAGCTGCTCGGCGCCGACTGGCTGATCTACCAGGACCTCAAGGATCTCGAGTGGTCGGTGCGCGACGGCAACGCGAACCTCGAGCACTTCGATACCTCGTGTTTCTCCGGCGAATACGTCACCGGCCTGGACGACCAGTACCTGGAACAGATCCAGATGCTGCGCTCCGACGACGCCAAGGCTGCGCGGCGCGCCGTGTAAACCGCAGGAGCGCACTTGTGCGCGATGCTTTTCTGCCGGGATTCGGGAAAAGCGTCGCGCACAGGGTGCGCTCCTGCAGGGAAACCCATGTCCGATCTGCATGCCGCCGCCAAAGCCTGCCTTGACGCCAGCGAGCCCGACGAGAAGTTGCGTCTGACGCGTGAGACGTGGCGCGCCTTCGAGCGCGGCGAATTGCAGGCCGATGCGTCATCGCCTGCGCCCGAACCGATCGGTCCGCCCGGCCGTCCCGTGCGGCCTCGGCTGGTCAATGCGCGCCAGCTGCCGCAGCGTGGGCTGGGCAGTGTCGAAGGCCGCGTGGCCCTGGTGCACGCGGTGGCGCACATCGAGTTCAACGCGATCAACCTGGCCTGGGACGCGGTCTACCGCTTCCGCGGCAAACCGCACGCCTACTACCGCGACTGGGCCAGCTGCGCCCACGACGAGGCACGCCACTTCGCCATGCTGTCCGCGCGGCTGGCCGAGCTTGGCCACGTCTACGGCGATTTCGACGCCCACGACGGCCTGTGGCAGATGGCCGAGAAAACCGCCGGCAACGACACCGCACGCATGGCCCTGGTGCCGCGCGTGCTCGAAGCCCGGGGGCTGGATGTGACGCCGGGCATGATCGAGCGCCTGCGCCAGCTGGGCGACGAAGGCACCGTCGCCATCCTGGAGGTGATCCTGCGCGAGGAAGTCGCCCACGTCGCCGCCGGCACGCGCTGGTATCACCACTGCTGCGAACGCGACGGCATCGAGCCGGTGGAAACCTTCTTCGGCCTGATCCGCGAGTACATGGGTGTCGACCTGCGCGGGCCGTTCAATCACGCGGCACGGGGAAAGGCGGGGTTTTCAGCCGTGGAGCTGGACCGGCTCACCGCCCTTGCCGAAGGTGCGCGCCCGCCCGAAGCGATCGGGCCGCGGGCACGCAACCCGGCGGGAGCGGGTTAGCGCCCCATCGCCTGTGGCACGGGCTGAGGCACCGGCATCGGCTGCGCCACCGTCGTGTGACACATGTCCCGGTGGTTTGCTTCTGCCCACATGACGCTACTTTCGGAGGCCGATGTGCGTACCGCCTCCGCGGTTTGCACATGTGCCATCCGCGCAAAAGAACCATATTCCAACGCAAACGCGCGAGTGCCGTTCTCGCTCAGCATGACCTGGTCGATACGTTGCAAACCCTGCTCGCGCGCCGCCACAGCCAGCGCGGCGGCCAGATTCTCGCTGCGCGTGTCCGGGCGCCGCCCGATCGTTGCGTCGATGTGTTGCACGCCAGTCAGTGCCTGCTGATACAACGCGTGATCAGGGTGACGCAGGTCGTCCAACCGCACGGTTTCGTCGTGCGACTTCTGCTGAACGGCCTGCTCGAGTGCGTGCAACGTTCTCGGACCGACCTCGCCGTCGACTATCAGCTGATGATCGCGTTGGAATGCTTCGACGGCTGCTCGGGTATGGGGGCCGAAGCTGCCATCGGCCTCGAGTGAGTTGCCGTCGGCATCGTGGTAGCCAAGTTCCTTCAGTTTTGTAATGACCTAGCGGTTTCTGCTCAGGTCAGGCCGCTAAAGCATAAGCCTCAGCGGGTGTCTTCATGCCCAGCGCCTGATGCGGACGCCGGTGGTTGTAGAACTGGATCCAGTCGCCGATCACGAGGCTGGCGTGCTGCTGGCTTTCGAACCGATGGCGATGCGCACACTGCTCCTTCAAGGTGCGGATGACCCGCTCGACCATCCCGTTCTGCTGCGGGCAGTGCGGCGTGATGAACTCCTGCCGCAGCCCGTAGCTGCGCACGAGCCGGGTGTAATCGCGGCTGGTGAACACCAGGCCATTGTCGGAGCGCAGCAGAAACGGCGTCTGCACCTGGCCCAGAGTCCCGAACCGGGCGATCAAGGCCTGCTCCAGTGCCGCGGCAGCGGTGCTGGCCTTGCCGCTGCGCGAGAGCTGCCAGCCCAGCAGCTGCCGGGTATAGCAGTCGATCACCAGCGCCAGGGTCAGCCAGCCGTCGCGTCCGCCCCAGATCCGGCACAGATCGGTCGCCCAGCGTTCGTCCGGCACCTGCGCCACCGAAGGCAGTGCCTGGATTCGGGGGCGGCAGCCGACGGATCTCTTGCGTACCTGCCAGCCTTTCAGCTGGAAGATGCGCTGTACGGTGTTCTTGTTCATGCCCAACAGACCCGCCACCGTCCGGTAGCCGAACGACGGTTCCTCCTCGATCAGCGCCTTGATCGGCTCCGCCAGCTCCGACCGGACTTTCGGCGACGCCTTGGTCGGCTGGTAGTACACGGTCCGCCGTGCCACGCCGAACCAGCGGCACAGCTTCACCATCGAGACCTCGAAGCCATCGTCCCGCAGCCCCTGCTGGATCGAGACCATCAGGTCTCGTCCTTGCCCAACAGGGACTGCAATTTTTTTCGGGCGCGCAACTCCAGCATGGCCTCGCCGTACGCCTCCTGCAGGTCCTTAAGCTGGCGCTCGTATTGCTCCCGGACGTCCTCGGGCTTCGCCCGCAGGGCGTTCTCCATCCCCCGCTTGCTGTCCTCGACCCAGCTCTCGATCTCCGACGGCGTCAGGTCGAACTGCCGGCTGGCTTCGGCCACCGTCGTCTTGCCCTGGATGATTTCCAGCACCAGCGCCGACTTCCGTCGCGCCGTCCAACGCTTGATCTCTTCTTCCATCACTTGGCTCATCGTGCTCTCCGTAAAAGGTAGCACCTGAGCAGAAAATCACTGGGTCATTACATGAAGTTGCCCAGCGTCCCCTGGAAGAACATCGCCGCCATCGGCGGCACGGAAATAATAAGCACCGTCAGCAGCAGGCCGACGCCGCCTTGTTCAAGCGCCTGGGTCGAGAAACCTTCCGCACCTTGGCCGGTGATGGTGTTGATGATGTTGGCGCTCCATAGTGCCGCGGCTACGCGGAGGGACAGTTGCAGCACCAGCGAGCTGACGAAGGCGAGCACAGCCATGGAGAAGATGGTGCCGATGCCGTAAAGCAGCCAGCGCTGGAATAGCGACTTGGTCTGCTCGAAGATCAGGCAAAGAATGAACAATGGACCCAAGCCGATGAAGAGGGCGAGGGCGAACTTGTACAACAACAGCATGGCGGCGGCGGCCATTGGCGCGCTGGAGGTGCCGAGGCCGGCGATCAGTAACGCGTGGTTCTTCTGGTCGACGGCCTCGCTGTCGCCGGGGGAAACCTGCACAGTATCGATGGCGGCCAGTGCTAGCTGGGTCCAAGCGAGGTTGTCGTCAATGGTCTGTGCCACCGGGGTGTCGTCACCGGTGAACATCTGGTTAATGCCGGTGCTCAGTTCGGTGGTGAAAAACGAAAGCAGGTTGGTTCCGAAGATGCTCATGGTGGTAGCGACGGTCACGATGATGGCGACCTTGGTCATGCTCATGACCAGGGCCATCATCGAGGGACGCAACCACAGGAAGCTGCTTGCGGACGGCTGGCCGGTGATCACGCAGGCGGCGTAGGTCAGCCACCACCTCGTATTTGCCTTACGGCGCGGGCACGTCGAGAGCACGCCGAAGTTCCACGACGCTCCATCGCCCATCACGCTGGCCATCATTGCCGTCACTCGCTATCGGCCCATCGCCTGTTCCGCCTGCTGCGGAGGTTGCACTTCCTGCAGCGGGGCTTTCACAGCGACTGCCTGCTGAGCGGCCTGCGCCCACGCCGCACTGCTGTTCGCGATCGAGGTTTGCACCGCGTCGGCAGTTTGTACATGCGCCATGGGCGCATGCGCACCGTGCTGCATCGCAAAGGCACGCTCGCCGATCCCGCTCAGTGCAACCTGATCGATGCGTGTCAGACCGTTACGACGCGCCTCGACGGTGAGGGCGGCGGCGAGGTTGTCGCTGCGCTGGTCAGGTGTGCGGTGCATCTCTGCGTCAAGCCGGTGCACGCCGCTCCGCGCTTGCTGATACAGCGCGTGGTCGGGATGGTCGGGATGATCGAGGCGCGGGCGAGCGGCGACTGACGCGCCGCTGAACCATTTGCCTGAGGTCAAGGTGTCAAAGGCATGGGCCGCCCGGCTCGCCGCTTCATGCGCGGCACGTTCGGTAGCCTGGACGCCTTCTGACAGTGCGTGCTCGGTGGCATGTACGCCGTCGGCGAGGCTTTGACAGGTGGTCCCTGTGTATCGCGATAGCCCAGCGCGATCAGGTTGAACTGCACGGTTTGGACAGCGGTGCTGTAGTCACCCTGTTGCGCCAGGTGTTGGGATGAAGCTGCGTTGTGGGACCGCGATGACGATTGCGCGTGGTTGCTGGCAGTCACGTCTTTCCACGCTTCGGCCGGCGAAAGACCTCGGCCAATATCGTTCTGATACGAGGCGCGCATCTGGTTCAGGACGCTTTCGGATTGCGCCAGGGTGATACTGGCGTGGTTGGGCGGCGGGTAATGGCTGCGACCCGCGTTTTGCGGGTCGCCAAAGCTGGCCCACTCCTGCGACAGACTGTGCTGGGCCGCCTCCAGCGTGACGCCCGGCTGGCCGGTGATGTACCCCTGGACCTCGGGACGTTTGTCGACAATTAGATACTCGGAAAAGATCCTGTCCTGCAACGCGGGCGTGAATGCTTGTTTGCGATCCAGGTGCAAGGTGTCGATCGCTGCGTCCATCGTTGTCGGGATGATCTGGTATTTGCCCACGGCAAACAGGCAAACAGGCAAACAGGCAAACAGGCAAACAGGCAAACAGGCAAACAGGCAAACAGGCAAACAGGCAAACAGGCAAACAGGCGCTCAGGCGCTCAGGCGCCTGGGCGTTGGCATGCTGTTGTTCGTTGCCCTGACCCAAAGTCAACGTCTAGAAGTCGATGGCGCCGTCGGCACCCCGGATGTGCGGTTTGTGGTCTGCGCCCATGTAAGTACCGCGGTTGTAGGCGTTGTAGCCTGCAGCGCCGGATTCGCCTTGGGTCATCAGATCCAACAGGGGATTGGCCATGGGAAACTCCTTGTGCAGATCAGCGCGAGTGCATCACCGCTCAATGGGTGACGGCGGGCGTTACGGTCCAGCCGGTGACGAAAATCTGGGAATGGCCGCCGTGGACGTTCCAGTCGCCGATCTCGCCAAACGTGCCGACATCCAGGTTCTTGTTGCTGCCGGGATGGTGGAAGCGCATCAGGCAGACACCTCCTGACCCACAGCTACTCAATTCCGGCATCTGCTGGCATGCGTTGCACATCGCGTTAGGATGCGTCGCACAAAGCGTCTTGTAATTACCGCCCACGACGTTTGCCATGCACTGCTTGTCGACCACGGGGACCCAACCCTGGTTGAACAGTGCGCTGTGAAAGTCGGCATAGGCCATGCCTTCGGTCAGTCCGGGTCCGATGGCAGGGGATGTCGACGGGGAGGCCGTACCGGTTGATGCCGCAGGCGAGACCTTCGCCGTGATTGCGGCTGACTTTGTAGTCGACGCGACGGTCGCCGGTTGATCAACTGTGCTGGCTGGGGGCGTGACACTCGTGTTGGGTGACTGCGCGGATTGGCAGGCCGACGCGATGGCGCACAGGGCAAGCAGGCTGAATAGGTAGTTGCGCTTCATGATTATTGCACTCGCACGGGCGGACTGCAGGCTGTGTAGGTAACCTGGCAATGGGTATCGGACGCGTTGCACACCTTCATGGCGGCCTGCGTGGCGAGGTCGATGGTCAGGCCCGCTTTGGCGTTATGTCCGGTGTCGCCCCCGACCAGCGCGACACACTGATTGACATACCAGATTTCGATTGTGCAGGTCACGCCGCCGTTGGACTTGCAATTGGCAATCGCCGCCTGTTCCGCGCTGCTTCGATCCGCCTCGTTGACTGAAGCACCTCCAGTGTCGTGGGGTATATCCGTTGCAATTGCACCGAATTTGTCGACCCAGATTGGGTTCGGTCGAGATTGCCGCTGTGTGGGTTGCTGTTGACTGTCGTCTGGCCCGCACATATTTTGACCCTGTCCCGTACCGTAGGGAATCATGTCAGGAGGGCAAGCGGCCTGTGCATGCACGATTTCCGCGCACATCAACAAAAGAGCCAGCAAGAGCCCACATATGGAAGCGGATTTCATAGTCAAGCCCCAGAGCTTGGTGGAGGGGCAGGTCTTACGGCATCTGGTTGTTGACTATATGTTTGGCCCGTCCAATGGCGGGTGTTGACACTGTTTGTAAGAGCGGCTCTTTGAGCAGGTACGCTTTGTCCAGCATTGGCCTGCAAAGTTTGGTGTCCCCATCCCCCACCCCCCATCCCCGACTGCAGCTGCCCATTCGGCCCCTGCCGATTGCCGCCGCCGTAGGCAAAAGCCGAGTTGAAGTAGAAATTTCCTAACGTGCCTTGGAAGAACATGCCGGCCATGGGAGGCACGGAAATGATCAGCACGGTGAGCAACAGGCCAACACCGCCTTGCTCCAGCGCCTGGGTGGAGAAGCCTTCGGCGCCGTTGCCGGTGATGGTGTTGATGATGTTCGCGCTCCATAGTGCGGCCGCCACGCGCAAGGACAGTTGCAGGACTAGTGAGCTCACGAAGGCGAGCACAGCCATGGAGAAGATGGTGCCTATGCCGTAGAGCAGCCATCGTTGAAATAGTGATTTTGTCTGCTCGAAAATCAGGCACATGATGAACAACGGTCCGAGCCCGATGAAGAGGGCCAAGGCAAACTTGTAAAGCAACAGCATGGCGGCGGCGGCCATTGGCGCGCTGGAGGTGCCGAGGCCGGCGATCAGTAACGCGTGGTTCTTCTGATCGACGGTCCCGGTGTCGCCCGGGGCGACTTGCACCGTATCAATCGCAGCAAGCGCCAGTTGGGTCCACGCCAGGTTGTCGTCGATGGTTTGTGCCACGGGGGTGTTGTCACCGGTGAACATCTGGTTGATACCGTTGCTCAGGTCGGTGGTGAAAAACGAGAGCAGGTTGGTTCCGAAGATGCTCATGGTGGTGGCGACGGTCACGACTATCGCAACCCGGGTCATGCTCATGACCAGGGCCATCATGGAGTCGCGCGAGGGCAGCGAATCGTCTGCGGGCAACTGGCCCATCACGCCATGATGATGCGAAACAGGAATCCACCAAGCATGTACGGCGGCGAGGCGAGAATGGTGGGAGCGATTCAACACCCACGAGGCATGGACCAACCCTGTGCGGGCACGGCTGCACCGACGATGTCGCGTCCGATTACCGGACGCAAACAGCCGGATCGTTGGCGCGGCAACGGGCGATAGCAGCATCATGGCTCAGTGCAACCCCGGCGCAGGGCCGTGCATGGTTTGTTGCGGCTGCGGCGCTTCGGCATACGGGTTCTTCACCGCCGGTGCGGGCATCGCCAGTGCAGCGGCGCTGCTCTCTGCCAGCGGGGTATGGATCGCTGTCAAGGTGGCGACATCGGCATAGGTGCTGTAGCCGACGTGATGCTGTGCGGCGCTGGCTCGCTCACCGTCCGGCTGCACGCCCACCGCATCGATGCGCGACATGCCCTTGGCTTTTGCGGCCACCGTCAACGCACCGGCGAGGTTGTCGCTGTGCTGGTCGGGCGTGCGGCCGATGTGCGCATCGATCCGGTGTACGCAAGCCTGGGCCTGGCGGAACAGGGTGTGATCGGGGTGGGCCGGTTGATCCAGCGTGACCGGTGTCGCTGGTGACGTCGTGGCCGAGGCCGAAGCCGGTGCCGACACGGTGGGAATCGGCGGGGTCTCGTGCGCGAACCAGCTACCGAGGGCGTCGAATGCTTGGGATGCCCGACGGGCGGCAGCTTCGGCAGCGGCTTCCGCCGCGTGTTCAGTCACCTGCGCCGCTTGCGACAGGGCGCGTTCGGTGGCGTGCGCGCCCGCGACGAGACCATCTCGTGCCGCGTCATACGCCTGGTACGCCGCGTGCTCGCCGGCGTGGATGCCCTGCACGACGGTGGAGCGAGCGGCATCATAGGCTTGCACCGCTTCGCGCCCGGCGTATTCACCGGCGCGAATGGTCAGCGCGGCGCCTTCAATGAGCGGTTTCTGCGTTTGATAGCCAAGAAAGACGACATTGCGGGCGGTCCGGATCTCGCTGCGATATTGATCGATCATGGCGTGATGCGCCTGGGCAAGCTTCTCGTTTTCCGGCGAGATGATCGAATGGCCCAGGAGCTTGCTGTCCGGCACCAAATTGTCGATGGCATGAGCGTCGCCCTGGATTCTCCCCAGGACGGGCGCGTGCGGCGTGAGCGCGTTGAGTACGACGCTGTCGTGGTAGCCATGTCTGGCCAGCGCATCAATGTCTGCCTGCGTTGCATACTCGTGCACCGTACCGTAATGACGGCTGGCCGCACTCACCACATCGGTCGCTCGAACATAGTCGATCACGTCGCTACCACCCTCAGGAATACCCGGCATCAGACCGGCGGCGCCATAGGCGTTGAACGTGGCCCCGCGCAGCTTGTATTCGCACGCGGCAATCTCGGTAAGCGTGCCGCCCAGGGAGTGGCCGGTGACGGTAACGTTGAGGGGATAGTGGCCATAGTCAGCATTGCTCTTGGCCAGATCCACAACTTGTCTGGTGAAGGCCATCGCATCAGGAATCTGCGGATTGACGTTGTCGACCGCCATGGCCACATCAGCCTTCCCATCCTGTCGTGGTTCGCGATCGAATTCGGTGCCGCGATAGGCGATCACCACTTCGTGGGAGCTGTCCAGGCGTTCGTAAGCTGTGGCCTGGAAGCCGGTGCTCGGGTTGTCCGCGTGGGCAATGGGGCGGTACCACTTGCCGTCAAGCTCAATTCTCTTGTACTTCACGCCAGAAGGGCCACGAGCCTCCACTTCAGGATCGCTGTAGGACGCCTGGCTCAGGAGCGCGTAGTCAGTCGGCTGGAGACTCATGGTGAGTCCTCCTTGGCGGCGAGGGTGATCGAGAATGTTTGACTTGCTTCATCGCCAAAATCCGCGCGACTGGCATGGCCACTGTCAACCCGTTCAGAAAGGGATGAGGCGTATGAGCGATATGAAAAATATCGGGTGACTGGTTTTTGCGTCAGCACATCATCCAGAGCAAGAAATGGAGACATGGTGAGTCTTCGAATGTTGAGATCGGCAGAGACCGAGGTCATTTTCCAATGACAAACCCCCAGCCCGTAGTAGTCCTCGTCCTGCAACAGGTCGACGTAGACCATGCCCTTGTAGACGTTGTCGGCGGTGCGGGTCAACGCAATCGGAACGGATTTTTCCGGTGCAATGGTGGCTCCGCTGCCAGACGTCAACGGTACGCAGCGGGTGTTTGCAATGTCATAGCCCGCGGCAGCCTGGACCGAATCAAACGGTCTCGGCGCCCCGTCCACCGTCACGGTAATCTCGTAGCGCTTCGTCGGATGTGGGTTCTGCTTGATGTCGGGATTTTTCATGGATGCGCCACAGGCGGAAATGGTCAAGACCAGGGACAGGAGCAAGGCGGAAGGCAGGCGGGTCGGCATGATGGGAATGTCAGCTTGATGTGCGGACAGAGCAACCCGCCGTGGAGGGTTGCAGTGGGATGAAGAACCGGCGCACACCCTACGGCACATAACCCCACTGGGCGATGATCGCCTGCAGAACGGCGGCGTTGGTGGCGACCTGCGCGCCGGGGCAGGTCATCAGGTACTGCCGACGCAGTTGGGCGGTGGCGGGTGCGTCGAAGTAGGGATCGAACACGACCAGACTAAAGAAGTAGGAGGTGGCGGGCGCGCAGGCCGGGCCGCCGCTGGTTCCGGAGCCGGAGATGCCGGCCATGCAGGTGTAGACGGCGCAGGGGTCGACGCTCTGGGCGTGAGTGGGCGCGAGAGTCAGGCCGGCGACGCCGAGCGTGGCGGCGGTGAACAGGGGGCGCAGTTTCATGGCATACCTCCGGACTTGGGGTGATGGGCTCCGGCAAGGAGCTCTGGAATGCGACAGAGAGCTATTGAATCCGTACCGGTAAGCTGCATCCTGTGTAGTAGACGTGACATTGCGCATCCTTGGCGTCCGCGCACATTTTCAGACCCTTCTCAATCGCGTCATCCACCGTGATGCCGGCGTTCGTGTTGTAAACCCTGTTACCGACCATCATCGCTGCGCAGCCGTTGCTGTATGAAAGCTGGATTTTGCAGATTGATCCATGTTTCGCTTGGCAGCTAGCCAACGCTAAGTTCTCTGCACTGGATTGACTCGGCATGTCAGTTGCTGTTCCCAGACTGCCATTTTGCTCATAGGTCGCAATTGCTCCCCAGCGAGTCTCCCATTGAGGCGGTGGTGGCCTAAATTGCCTCTGCTGCTGGTTGTTGTTGTACCCCGGCATGGGTGCGCAACCCACAGGACCCTGTGTCCCGGGCGGATTGGTGGGAAACATGCCTGGCGGACACACTCCTTCGGCGTGCACGAAACCGGTCACAAGCATCAAGAGAGCGAGCAGCGGCCAACACGAAAGTGTCAGTTTCATATTTCAGCTCCACCCGTCAGCCGGGTCTTATCTTTTTGACATCGGCTTGGGCAGGGGTTGCTTGGCCTGCCATGCGCCCAACATTAAACCCCCCAGACGAGACCTGATTGGAGCTGGATTGAGCGATATTTAGCTGCGGCGATCCGCCATACCCATATGAGCCCGGCGGCTGCCCCTGCGGTCCGGGGCGTGAGGCGGCGCCGGCGCCGACGGCGGCATAGGGCATGAAGTTGCCCAGCGTCCCCTGGAAGAACATCGCCGCCATCGGCGGCACGGAAATAATAAGCACCGTCAGCAGCAGGCCGACGCCGCCTTGTTCAAGCGCCTGGGTCGAGAAACCTTCCGCACCTTGGCCGGTGATGGTGTTGATGATGTTGGCGCTCCATAGTGCTGCGGCTACGCGCAAGGACAGTTGCAGCGCCAGCGAGCTGACGAAGGCCAGCACAGCCATAGAGAAGATGGTGCCTATGCCGTAGAGCAGCCATCGTTGAAATAGCGACTTGGTCTGCTCGAAGATCAGGCAAAGAATGAACAATGGACCCAAGCCGATGAAGAGGGCGAGGGCGAACTTGTACAGCAACAGCATGGCGGCGGCGGCCATTGGCGCGCTGGAGGTGCCGAGGCCGGCGATCAGCAGCGCGTGGTTCTTCTGATCGACGGTCTCGGTGTCGCCCGGGGCGACTTGCACCGTATCAATCGCAGCAAGCGCCAGTTGGGTCCACGCCAGGTTGTCGTCGATGGTTTGTGCCACTGACGTGTTGTCGCCGGTAAACATTTGGTTGATGCCGTTACTCAGGTCGTTGGTAAAAAGCGAGAGCAGGTTGGTTCCGAAGATGCTCATGGTGGTAGCGACGGTCACGATGATGGCGATGCGGGTCATGCTCATGACCAAGGCCATCATGGAGTCGCGCGACTGGCCTGTGATCATACGGTAGCCCTGGATCATGATCCAAAGGGTGACGAGCACCAATGCAATAGCGCTGGCCCACGTCATGAATGTAGCCATCAGGGTCATCCCGAAGCCATCGATCTGATCGCTCAGCCATTTGTAGATCAGTGCGAAGTAGACGAAACCCATCGTGGCCGTTCCCTGTTCGATTTAGTGAGGCGCTCGCGCCTCGATTACCGGCTGTTTGCGTGCGACTCAGTGGAAGGCTGCTGCAAAGGTCGTGGCTTGGATGACATTTCCGAGTGGAGTGCTGCTTCCGTTCAACGCGACGTGACCGAGGATGCTTTGCTGGTTTTGCAGGGTTTCGATTACGGCATCGTCGGCTTTCATGCGGGCTTGCCAGTTGCTCATTTCAGTGGCAAGCCCATCGCTGTACTTCTGGGCTTGCGCGGTAACGCTGTCGGTGTCCCCCAGACTTTTGACCCGTTGGAACGAACTTTCAAGCTGCTGAAGATTATCGCCATATTTGTTGTGCAGCTGGTTCAGCATGTCGACGGTCTCGTTGTATTTTTTGATCTGGGTGGTGACGATTTGCCCACAGAGCACCTGTTGAGTCTGGGTAATGGACTGGCTCATCAACGAGGACATGCTATTCATCAGGGTGCTGACCAGCCCCCCAACGCCGGAAGTACCGGAGCATTTGCCCCGGATGAGCGCATCGGTATTGGTGACGTGCTCCAGTTGATTGGACGACAGCGACACGCTGTTGGGGATGTTCTGGATGCTGGTCAGCATTTGTTCGTATTGCTGAAGTTGGGTGGTGTACTGGTCGAGTTGTGTTTTGTATTGTTGGATTTGTTTTTCGTACTGGGAAATCGTTTTGGCTAGCTGGGACTTGAAGCCTTCCTGATTACTTGTAATAACGCCTTGGTCGTGGACCAGCACCTGTGCGCTTGCCCCGCTCGCATACGCCGCGCAAGCCAGCGACACGGCAACCAATGTTTTTGCGCCTCGTAGCATGCGGGACTTTGATTTGGCTGGGATTGTCTTTTGCATGACGGACTCCTCGGGGTGGTGGAGCTGGGTCGCTTAGCGAGCCGCCACGCGCGGGCTGCGCGGGGTCGGTTGGGTGGGCTTTTGCTTGCCGCTGCCCCTGCGGTTTTCGTAGAACTGGGTGAGCCACTGTTCGGGGCGCAGGGCGTCGACGCCGATGCCCTCGGCTTCTGCCCGCTGCTGAAGCACCTCGTGCATGATCTCGATGTTGTCGGTGGATGCGGAAATGACGGCGAGGGCATCGTCCATGCCGCGCAGGTTCAGCTGGCACACCGCGGTGGCGTGGCCCTGCTTGACCAGGAAGCAACGTGAACGCTCGTCCAGGCTCACGACGACCTGGTATTCGGCGTCGGTCAGTTTCAAGCCGTCGACGTAATCCTCGCGACTGGCGTTCGGGTTGGGCAGCAGGATCATCGTGGCGGTCTGCTCGATCAGCGCCGCGGCGATGTCGCTGGCCAGCGCGTCCTCGGGGCTTTGCGTGGCGAAGATGCCCAGGCCGTTCTGCTTGCGGATCGTCTTCTGCTTGTTTTTTGCGAACTCCTTGAGGCCGCCCTTGCCGTCGAGGATCTTCCAGAATTCGTCCATCACGTAGATCAGCGGGCGCCCGTCGATCAGCGCCTCCAGCCTGTGCAGCAGATAGTTGATGACCGGCACTCGTGCTTCGGGATTGTCGATCAGCGCGGTGTAGTCGAAGCCGATGATGTTGGCTTTCTCGAGGTCGATGGTGTCGACCGGGTTGTCGAATACCCAACCCAGCGAATTGCCTGCCGTCCACTTGCGCATGCGGATGAACAGGCCGTCGTCGCCCATGTTGGGCAGGCTCTTCTGGAAGTTGGTCAGCGTGCGAAGATGCATGGGCGTATCGAGCATGTTCTCCACGGCGCGGAAGATGTCCTCTTCCTCGCGCGAGCTGTAGACGCTCTTGCCGGCCATCACCTTGACCAGATCGGCCAGGAACTGCACGTTGGTTTCTTTGCGTTCGCAGTGGAAAGGATTGAAGCCGGTGGGCTTGCCGTTTTCGAGTGCGAGGTAGTTGCCGCCGCAGGCGCGAACGAAGATCTCGGCACCGCGATCCTTGTCGAAGAAGAAAATCGTGGGCGAAGGCTGCAATTTCTGCACCTGGCTCAGCAGGAAGTTGATCAACGCGGTCTTGCCCGTGCCGGACTTGCCGATGACCATGGTGTTGGCGATGGCCTTCTCGCCGAGGGAGTTCTCCGCCGGATGGGTGGCGTGGAAATTGAAGTGATACGCCTGCCCGTTGGTGGTCTGCAGGGTGGTGACGCAGTCGCCCCAGGGGTTGTTCTCCTTCTTGCCGGTGGCGAAGTTGTGCAGCGGCGACAGGCCGAGGAAATTGAGCGAGCTGACGTTGGCCAGGCGCGTGCGGTATTTCCAGTTGCCCGGGAACTGGGCGTAGAACGCCGCGGTGACGGCCAGATCCTCCTTGACCGAGACGAATCCCGCGTTCGACAACTCGGCACGGGTGCTGGCGATCTGCTGCGACAGCGCTTCCTGGCTGGCGGCATAGATGGCCATGGAGAAGTGGTACTCGCCCAGCACGAAATTGCCGGAGGCAAGCTGATCCATGGCTTGGTCGAGCTCGGCGATCTGGCTGAAGGCCTTGTCGCCGGAAGAGATCATCATGCCCTTGGTGCGATCCAGCGCCTTGAGTGCATCCTGCCGGCCCATGGGGCTGAAGGAATGGGTGATGACGTATTCGAAATCGAGGTACTTCAGGCTGTTGAGGATGCCCGGGTAGGTCCCGTCGGTGTATTCCTTGATGTTGAGGATGGCGCCGAAGTGATTGATGCCGTCGGGCGTGGTGATCACGTAGTCGCCGGTTTTGGCCGAGAAGCGCTGCTTGCTGACCGGCAGGTAGTCGAACACGGGGGCGCTGAGCACGGGCACCGGTTCGTCGATGCGGTTGAGCAGGTAGCCGTACAACTCCAGCGCCTCGGAGAACACGACGCCGTTGGCCGCTTCGTACATGCCCAGTCGGCTGGGTGCGTAATCCTTCAGCACGGCTTCCAGGTTTCCGGCCAGTTCGAGCACGGTGTTCACCGCGTCGCGCTGTTCGGACTCCAGGCGGGCGAGATCGGCCGACTTCTCCACGAAGCGCCTGCCGCTGACGATGGGACGGTACATCAGAGTCAGATACAGCTCGTTCTGCATCAGCTTTTGCGCGGACAAGCCCTTGTAATAGGTATCGGACAGATCCTGGTTGAAGGGCTGCACGAAGCGGCTACAGTCATCCAGGCGCCGGCGCCGGCGCACGTCGTGGACCCAGAACGCCACGTTGACGAAGTCGGGCGCGCGCAGGGTTTGCAGCAGCCGATTGAAGGTGTTGTGGCGGTGCTCGATCTCCCATTCCTCGCGCCCCACGAAGGGCAGCCCGCCCAGGCGCCACACCAGCAGGAAATCGCCGCCCGTGGTCTTGAGCACGGTCGGTGACACGTGCGTCGACAGGGGCAGGAACTCGGCGATGGGCGTGTCCGGCATGAATACGGGTTTTGGCTTGGGCATGAGTCCTGGTCCGGCGAACTCCGCGGCACGACGGCGGCGGCGTTCGCGTCACATCACTGTTTGTCGTTGTGTTGGCCGCGATGGTGGTTGGGAGTGAACACCCACATGCCATCGTTGCCGCCGATGTTCCTCATCCGGGCACGGAACTGCAGGCGCAGCCCCAGCAGACGAAAAATCATTTCGTCGCGCCGTGCCATCTGGCGCATCACGAAGATGATCAGCGGCAGCAGCAACAGGTAGAGGAAGTTGGTGTACACCGCCACGAGAAAGCACCCGCCCGCCGCCATGAAGAACGGCACGTAAGGCACGCCCATGAACATGGGCGGGCGGGTGCAACCGCGAAACAGCGCGTTTTTATGCATAGAAGTGGAGCGCGTGGACGAGCACGCTGGCGGTGCACTGCGTGGCGCCGGCGTCGGTCGTGCTGCCGGCGAGGAACATCTTTGCGATCTGGCCCGCCGCGCCGATCAGCACCGCACCGATCAGCACCGGGGCGACATCGCCGATGCGCTTGTGGGCAAAGGCGATCTGGTAACCGGAGAACACGATGGCGATCGTCACCACCACGACCGAGATCGCGTTGAGGATCATGTTGATGTTGGTGGCGAACTTGCAGGTGGTATCAATCGTGCCGGTGGCATCCTGCGCGAGCGCGAGGTTGGGCAGGACCAACGCCAGCAGCATGGCCACAGAGAGGAACGTGAACCAGCGCGTGCGCGAGGAGGTGAGGATGCTTTCGTTGCCGAGGGAGGTGTTGGCCATCACGGGGTTCCTTGTCGGGAGTTGCGGTGGAATGCGGTCATCGCGGGATGACTGCCGGGAGCTGGCCGCGGGATGCGGCCGGAAGAGTTGTGCGGTGGTGTTGGTGATGCGAAAGGGGGCGATGCGCCGTCGCCATTGCGGCGGGGCATGGTGTTAATGGCACGACTCGCTGCGGTGCTGCGCCTGCGGATGGCATCAGAAGACAAAGGCGGCATCGCGCTGCTCCATGCGCAAGTCGGCGCGGTCGTGCCGTGGGGCGGGTGTGCCTGCAGCCGGCACGGCTGACGCCACAGCCGGGTCACCGGGGCCGCGCACCTGCGGTTCGAACACGCCGCCGGTGGTCGTGCCGGCGAGCCCGGGCGGGGCAGGCTGGCGGGCAGGGGCGGTCGAGGGTGAAGAGGGCGCAACGCTGTGCTGCGGCAGGACGGCAGGGTCTGCGCTGGCGCCGGAGAAGCCCGCCGTGGAGACTGCCGCAGCGGACGCAGCTTCGCCGCCGATATCGCGTGGCGTGACCGGGTTCGGCCGTGATGCGGGTTCCTTCGTGACGGCTGCCATCGGCACGCTGCGCAGTGCGATCCGATAGTTGGCGTTGTCACCGGAATAGACCACAAGCGGCGGTACGGCGCTTCTGCCGGCGACGATTTCTGCGGGGGATGGCGCGCGTGTCGGCGCAATGGCCGCGACTTCGGGAACGGGTGTCGTGGTCGCCAGTCGGGCTTCGGCCACGCGGTTCATCGAGGCATATACCTTCTGCACGTAGCCGTCGCGGAAGCCGGTGGTGAAGTTGCCGGAGTAGTAACAGCTGAAGGCCTTGCCCCAGTCGCCATGGGCGCTGTCGTGGCAGCGGGCGAGGATCTGCGCGCCCGCGGCCAGGTTGTCGCACGCGCTGAAGGCCTTGCGGTAGGAATCCAGTCCGTAGCGGCCCAGGTTGGCGCGGTTGACCTGGGCAATGCCGACGGAGAAGTTGTAGCCACGGCTTTCCAGCATGCGTGCGGTCGCCAGGGCCTCTTCCATGCTGTGCGGCTGGCGCGCGAGCTTGCCGCCGACGACGCCGATCGCATAGGGATTGGCGCCGGACTCGACCTGCACGATGTGCTGCATCACCTGAGGCGACACGGCCAGGTTGGGGCAGGCCAGCATTTCCATCCCGGGCAGCATCAGGATTCCGCGGCTTCACGTTGCGGGTTGAAGTCGATGCCGGTGATGTGGCGGCTGCCGGCGTGCGCGCTGATGTGCACCACGATGTCGATGGTCATCTTCAGCAGGCGCTTGATGGTGTTGAACTCGAGACCCGCGCCTTCGGTGGATGCCTTGACCATCAGCGCGAGCTGATCCCAGGTTTGCCGGGTGCTGCCGGCGTGGCAGCTGGTGATCGAGCCGGGGTGGCCGGAGGCGCAGTTGCGGATGAAGTAGAACGACTCGTCGCCGCGCAGCTCGGCCAGGATGATGCGGTCGGGCTTCATGCGCAGGCATGCTTCCATGCAGCTCTTGGCGGTGACGTGGCTGGTGCTCTGGCCGCCCTTGGAGTACAGCAGGTGCACCACGTTGGGCTGGTCGATGAACAGCTCGCGCGCGTCCTCGATGGTGACCAGGCGCTCGTCGTCGGGGATGTGGTTGACCAGCGATTTCATGAACGTGGTCTTGCCGCTGCCGGTGGCGCCGGCGACGACGATGTTCTTCTTGTTCAGCACGGCCTTGCGGAAGAACTCCGCATAGTTGCGCGCGCTGCGCAGTTCCAGCAGTTCGCTGTCCTGCTCGTTGAGGCCGTGGTCCACTTCCACGACCTTGTCGAAGAAGCCGTCGCTTTCGTATTGCGCCAGGGTCCGGCGCTGCCGCGAGGGGAGGCGGATGGTGATCGAGACGCGGTCGGCCTCGCATGCGGGGGGTATCACGAGCTGTGCGCGCTGCCCGGTGGGAAAGGTCAGCGAGACGACCGGGTCGATGTCGGTGATGCGCTGGCCGGTGTTGCTCTCGTTGATCACCGCCGTGCAGAACTGCCGCGCGCGCTCGAACGTCAGCGAGGGCACCTCGATGCGCTGCCAGCCCTGGCGGTTTTCGACGTAGATCTCGCCCGGCCGGTTGATGCAGATCTCGGTGACCTCGGCGCTGGCCATGTGCTCACGCACACCCAGCACCTCGTACTGGTAGTCGAGGAAATCGCTGGAAACCTGTGCGTTCACGTCGTCCATGGCGTCGGTAGTCGTTGGATCAGGACATTCAGAAGCGGGCAACCACGCCGCTGAAATCCACGTCCTTGGCGACGTAGACGTAGATGACGGTGCCCTGGTTGATGGTGACCGTGGGGCGACGGTTGGCCGCTTCACGCACGGCCTGGTCGGCCAGTTGCTGCACGGTTTGCGCGGTATTGCTTTCGAATGGGGTCTGGGTGACGAAGCCGTTGCCGATGGTGCTGTTGCGCGGACCGTGTTCGGCGGCTTCGTACTTGAACGCGTCGCTGAGCAGGCTGATCAGCAGCGCCGAGCTGACACGCTGGCCCCAGTGGGCGTCGTAATGGCCGGGCAGGCCGGCGCCGCCCAGGTTGTCCATGCCGGGGCTCGCCATGTTCACGTCGATCCCGGTGGGCGTGATGATGCGATCCCACACCACTTCCATGCGGTTGCCGGTCGGCTTGTGGCTGTACGAACCGAGCAGCTTCGACCCCTTGGGCAGCAGCAGCGTGTGACCATTGAACGAGTACACCGGCTCGGTGACCAGGCAGGTGGAGAAGCCCGGCACGTCGGAAACGATGCGCGTTTCGAGCACGCAGCGAATATAGGTGCCGCGCTGCATCAGGGTGTCGGCGTGGGGCAGGGCCTGGGCGCTGGTCGGGCCCGTCCGCTCGCCGGTGGGCAGCCGCGCATCGGCACCACCCGGCAGACCTTGCGTATTGGCAGGCGGGTCCTCGCTCACCGCACCGCTGGCGGCGATGCGTCGTTGCAGCAGGGTGGGGCCGCGTGTCAGCGGTGGCTGCACGGTCGTGGTGGGGAGCGGCGGGGCCGGGCTGGTGGGCAATACCGGAATGGGCGGCGTCGGCGGCTGGCTGCGCACCGCAGGGGAAGGCGGCAATTGCGGTACGCGAAGCGTATTCGGGGCCTCGGCGACGGTGACTTTCTCTTCGTGCGGTTTCGGTTGCTCGCGGCGGCTGCCTGCGCTGGTGAACATCCAGTAGGCGACGAACATCAGCAGCAGGACCACCGCGCCCAGCAGCAGCAAGGCCCGCCGGTTCATCCGGCGCAGCTCGATCGCGCGCAGCTGCGGCACGTTGGCATCGAGGTCAGGCTCGTGGCCGCGCTGGATGTGGCTGGCGTAGGGATTGCCGACGAGCGGCTCGCGGCTTTCGTGCATGCCGCCGGCGTGCTCGCCGTCGGCGCCCTCGTCGCCGGGATGCTGGTGGTTGTTCACTGGGGCGTGTTCCTGCGCAGGCCCACGACGTCGTTGCCGTGGCGAATGACCAGATAGTTGTAGGTGCCGTGGACGATGATGGTGTCGCCCTCGACAGTGGTGTTCACCAGCGAGTCCTCACCGTGCGCCTGCTCGCGCATGTACACGGCGGGGAAATCGCCGCTGGGGAACTGTTTGAGGTCGCTCATCTTGAGATAGGTGAAGCGGCCGTCGTCGTAGGCGTTGACCGGCACCAGCCACGGGGCGGCCTTGCTCCTGGTGGCGTAGTCGTAGTCGAAGTTGTAGCTGCGGCCGGGCAGCAGGCTGCTGTTTTGTGCGAGTGTCCGCAGCTGCTGCTTCTTCTCGTGGGAGAAACTGGTGTCGGCCGGGTAGGTGAAAGTGACCTTGTACTGCACGCCGTCGCGCCGCGCCTCGGCGAGGGTTTTCCAGTCCGTTGCCACCACCTTCAGTTCGAAGATGTACGAATGCGTGGCAGTGCGCACCATCATGTTGGTGTCCACGTCCACGTTCCGCGGTTTCAGGTAGAACACGTTCTCCCGACGCGTGAGGTCCCAGCCGCTGCTGAAGCCGGTGCTGTAGTCGAGGATCTTCTCGCTCGGGCTCAACTCGATCTGGGTGGTGATGCCCAGGCCGGTGCGCACCGGATAGATTGCGTCGGCGGCGTACTCGTAATGGGTCAGCACCTGCTCCGCGCCTTGCGAGTGGGCGGCAGCAGCAGTGGTGCACAGGGCGGCGCCGAGCCACCAGATGCTTGTTCGGTTCATCGGGAACCTGCTCCAGGGAGAGTGTCGGTGGCAGCGGCAGCCGGTGGTGTCGGTGCAGGCGCGGGCGTGGCGGCCATGGCCGGTGCCGGCTGCGTCATCATCGGCGGTACGGACACCTCCGGCGGCGGCGCGGTGGCGTAGTCGTCGTCCACCCGGTAGCTGGTGACCCAGAAGCCCAGCGGGTTCTCGATCCGGCTCTGATCGTCCATCTCCAGGTTTTGCTTGTAGGTGAAGGCGATGGTGGCGATCTTGTTGTCCAGCGGACGGGTCGCCCCGTTCTGCTTGTTGTAGAGGCTGCGCTGGAACCGCACGGTGGCGCCGCGCGGCGTCTTGCCGGGGCCGCCGCCGACCAGCTGGATGCTCAGCAGCTTGATGCGGATCGCCTGGTCCTTGCCGAACTGCTTGATGAGGCTGTCTGGATTGCTGTTGGCGAACAGCTGCACGTAGGGCGCCTTGACGCCGGCTGCTGCCATCGTCTGCACCGTCTTCCAGTCGCGCAGGTTGACCAGCTCCAGGTCGTACGACTCGCGCGCCAGCACGAAATGCGCCACGTTGCTGCGGTTGACCGCTTCGCGCGTGGTGATCCCGCGCATGGCGAAGTCGCCGTCCAGCCGCGCTACCGTGGCGGTGCCGGTGTAGGCATCGGCCATTACCAGATAGGGAACTTTCTGCTTGAGCGGCAGCATGAAGTAGTAGCCGCCGGAGAGGACCAGCACCAGCGCAACGGCTGTCCAGGCCACCCACCACGCTCGACGCTCGCTGCGTTGCGCCAGCTCGGAAATGGTCAGTTCGAACCGGGTCGATTGCGCCACACTGCGTTCGATCGCGGTGCCGGATGTCTTCTTCCCTGCCATCAGCAAGGAACCCCATGCGGGGCGAGGGCGGGATGCCTGGGATTCATGGCAGGGCGCTTCCGGTCTTGGAGTTGTCGTTCGATGCTGTCGGCACGGAAGGCGACGGGCGGTTGGTCGAGCGCACGACGATCTCGCCCGGCCCGATGCTGACCTGGACGCCCTGCGCGGCGTAGATGCCGCTGAGCCTGGAGACGGCGGCTTCCAGGTCGGCGGTGCGAATCGTCGCCACGGGCGTGTACAACGTGACGTCGTAGTTCAGCTCGTAGCGCAGCGTGCGGTTCGTGTCGGTCGCCCAGCGCGTGAGCATCGCCTTCAGCGTGCCGTCGATGGGCGCGGCGAAAAAGGTGTACTGCGGATGCAACGGTATCTCGGTGGGCACGGAGCGATACCGGTTGACCGGGCGCCACGAGCCGCCGAAGTCCTTCGCAGGCGGGGTGCCACAGGCAACGAGGAGCGTGGTGGCGAGCAGCAGCCCGCCGAGCGCCGTTCGGTTGGAAATCTTTTCTTTCACTTCAACCCCGGAGATCAGTGCGGACGCTGGCCGGACATGGCCAGCGAGGTGTCGCCGATGTTTCGACGGGCAAGCCGGCGCCAGGCCCGGACCGTTGCCGGTCTGCGCGTTCAGTCGTCTTGAATCCGGAAAGGGATTGCTCCCGGTTCCCCTGCAAACCATGTCGAGTACACCAACAGTCCAATGTCGTGAGTCAGTTGCGTACCCGGTCCGATGCCGGGCGACGCAACACTTGTACTTCTCGGGTGCCAGGCGTGGATCGCGGCTGCGTGAAGCAGCTGCGCGCCTGGCGAGATCTCGATTTCCCTGATCGAACGGTCGCCATGATCGAGAGCAAGCCGCGAGTCGTCAACCGAATCCGCCTAGGAAAATTTCCTGCCTCATGTGATCTGACTCGCACTTGTTCCGAGGTAGTCACCCTCACTTTCACATCGATCGCGCCGTGGTGAACAAACAAATTTGGCGTTGTGGAAAAGTGCTTGAAACCCCATGATTCATGTTGTTTCCTGCGCCTCTCCGATCAACCTGATGCGGCACGCCGGCAATGCCCGTGCACTGGTTTGCGGCACCGGGAGCGGCGGCAGGACTCCTACGACGCGAGAGGTTCTTGCCGGTCTCGATTTCGGAATGCGCCTACACCCCGCTGTGGCGCGCAGACAGTCGAAGAGCTGCGGCGCCGCTTCGCGACGGGCGGCTTGAGAACGTTGTTGGCGGTACGCAGACGGATGGCCAAATGATGTGTGCCGTGACGATCTGCACCGACGCGGGTGAACATCAGCGGCCTTGACACCTTTGCCGCATGACGTCGAAGATCGTCGACCTCACGTATCCAGGGAAGGAGGGGGAGATGGGTGTCTTGCGAACCAGGGTTGCGGGAGTCGTCGCGCTGCTGCTGTTGGCGCTGACCGTTGGACTCTATCTCGGCGGCCTGCTCACGCTGTGGCTGCTCCGGCAGCCGGCGCCGCTGCACTTCACCACCTATGTCGAATACTGGCAGGCACTCGGCCAGCCGGACTGGCAACCGTTTGCCGGCAAGATCCGGTTGGCCGGTGGCCTCGGTTTCGGCTTGCCGTTGCTGTCGTGGGCGATCGTTGCGGTGTTGATCCTCAAGCCCCGCGCCAGGGCCTTCCATGGCGATGCGCGCTTTGCCAGTCGCGGCGACCTGGCTCGCGCCGGCCTGCTCAAGCCGTCGCCCGAAGGCGTCATCATCGGCAAGGCGGGCGGTGATTACCTTTATCTCGGCGGCACGCGGCACATCGTCATGACGGCGCCGACGCGCACCGGCAAGACCACCTCCATCGCGATTCCGGTGCTGCTGACTTACCGGCATTCCATCGTCTGCATGGATCTCAAGGGCGAGTTGTTCCAGCACACCAGCGGATACCGCGCCGGCATCGGCCAAACCATCTATCGCTTCGCGCCGTATGCCGAGGACGGCCGTACACATCGCTTCAATCCGCTGATGGCGATGTCCTCCGATCCGCGCGTGCGCGTGGGCGAACTGCAGACGCTCGGCGCGATCCTGTATCCGGATGAGCCTGGTCAGGACCCGTTCTGGACGTCGCAATCGCGCACTGCCTTCGTGGCGTTTGGCTCGTACCTGTTCGAGGCATGGGACGACAAGGTTCGCCAGAATCTTCACGGTTCCGACGGCCGTCCCATCGACCCCAACACGCACGACGCCTTCCCCAGCTTCGAGCGCATCTATCGCTTTTCCGCCGGCGACGACGGCGAGCTCAAGGCGTTCCTGCAGGCGCGGCTCAAGGAACCGTTCGTCAGCACGACCACCCGAGCCGCCCTCACCAGCCTGACCGGCATGGCCGAACAGACCTTCGCCTCGGTGATCGCCACCACCCAGGCGCCGCTGCAACAGTTCCTCAGCCCGATCCTGGCCGCAGCCACCAATGCCTGCGATTTCGACGTGGACGTCCTGCGTCGACGCCCCATTACCATCTATGTGGTGATTCCGCCGCAGAAGCTGGGCGAGGCGCGCCGGCTGCTCAACATCTTTTTCTCCACCGTGATCGGACAGAACCTGCGGCAAACCCCGCAGGATGATCCCGCGCTGAAATACCAGATGCTGCTGCTGATGGACGAGTTCACCGCGATGGGGCGGGTCAATGTGTTGTCCGAGCGGATTTCGCTCACCGCCGGTTACGGCATTCGTGACCTGTCGATCATCCAGAGCCTGTCGCAGCTGGACGCGACCTACGGTGCGGACGAGGCACGCACCTACATCACCAACCACGCCGCCAGCATCGTGTTCACTCCGCGCGAGCAGCGCGATGCCGAGGAGTACTCCAAGATGCTTGGTGACACCACGGTCAAGCGACGCACCCGCAGCACCGGCAAGCAAGGCACCAGCTACAGCCACACGGAAGAGCGACGCCCACTGATGCTGCCGCAGGAGTTGAAGGAGCTGCCAAACGACGAGGAGATCATCTTTCTCGAGGGTTGTCGCCCCATCAAGTGCCGCAAGAACTGGTACTTCAAGGATCGACGACTGAAGCAACGTATCGTTCCGCCCGTGGCCGTGCGGCCGATCTCCGCGGCTGGAGAACATCCCATGCCCGGCAAGACCCGGCAGGCCATTGCGGCTGCCGTCAGCTTGGCGTTGGCGGCGTGCGCTTCGCCATCCATTTCCAACGCCGCCGCTGCGGAAAGCAGCGCGGCGGTTCATGCCGCCCCCGCCATCGGCGTCAAGGCGCAGCACGTGCCAAGTACCCTTTCGAACGGCTGCCGACCTTGATCGGCCAGAGCCGGGGCATGGCCGACATGACGCCGGAACGTATCGGCAAGGTGTTCGGAGAGCGCCTGCGTCGTTGCGGGTCAGGCAACGTCGGGCGTGGCGAGGACATTTCCGGGGCCCGGCCGTGGAACATGGACCGTCGGGATGCGGTGGGCGGCAATCCGTTGCAGTGGGTTTCGGGCTCTTGCCCCGATCCAGGCGTTTCGTCGCCGATGGTGACCCGGCGGAGCGTATGACGATCAGGGAAAGACAGACGCGATTCGGCTGCCGCTGGCCAAGCTGGGGCTGGTGGATCGTCTGTTCGACCGCGACGACGTGATGTTCCTCTCCGCCCATGAACTCGGGCACGGCCCGAACTGCCAAGGAACGTCGGGATACTCGTGCGAACTTCGCTCGCGGCGTGCTCGACAGCCCGCAAGGTGTGCTTCCTGCCGGCCAGGTGCGGCCGCGGGGCTGACCTGGCCGGCGGGGCTGCCCGGTGGCGCTGAGGCGAGCGGAGCCGTCGACCGAGAATGGCGCCTGGTCCGGCGCAATAATGACGCGGCCTTCGATGCGCCACGGCCACGAAAAAGGCCGCCCTGAGGCGGCCTTGATCGTTGTTCTTGGTCGGGGAGACAGGATTTGAACCTGCGACTTATACGTCCCGAACGTAATTTTAGCCCCTTTCCGTTCAGCTACTTACACGCTAAGTCACTGATTTAACGTCCAGTTGTGTCCTGTCCCGTTTCGCCATATTCTGCAATTTGCACTTACGGTGCACTTACAGAGGCGATCGGCGATGAAACTGAAGCTCACCATGCGCAACGTGGCGGACGCAAAACCGGACGCCAAGCCCTACGAAATGCGCGACACCGACACGCGCGGCCTGCTGTTGCGCGTGCAGCCGTCTGGCGTGAAGGCATTCATCGTGGAGTGGTCGCGCGGCAAGCGCAGCACGCTGGGCCGGTTCCCCACGCTGACGCTGGAAGGCGCACGCAAGCGGGCACGCAAGGCCATGACCGAGGTGGACACGCTCGGCGCGCCCGCTGCTGTCATCGAAGCGGCCAAGCCCGTGGCCGGCAAGGTCGAAACCTTCGGCGACTTCATGGCGCTGTACCGCCCGCACCTGGAGGCAACCGCGAAGGCCGGCAAGGCGACGGCCGACTGCATCGAGAAACAGTTCGGCTATCTGTACGGCGACAAGCTGGACAGCATCGAGCGCGTCACCTTCGACCAATTCAAGGCGAAGCGTCTGAAAGCCGGTCTGCATCCGTCCACGGTGAACCGCGATCTGGATCGGATCAAGGCCGCACTAAGCAAGGCGGTCGAGTGGAAGCTGTTGACCGTGAATCCGCTGCTGGGTCTGAAGCGGATCAAGCGCGATATCGAGGAGCGGGTGCGTTACCTGTCACCAAGGGAAGAAAAGGCGCTCAGGAAGGCGCTGGAAAGCCGCGAGGCACGTTTCAAGGCTAGGCGGCTGTCTGGTATTGCATGGCGCAATGAACGCGGCAGGGAGCCGCTATCGCCGATTCAGGGCTATACGGACCATTTGATGCCCATGACGCTGCTGGCGGTCAATACCGGCATGCGTCGTGGCGAGATAACTCAACTGACCTGGGCCGACGTGGATCTAAGGGCGAAGCGCGTCACCGTGCGCGCCGGCTACGCGAAGTCGGGCAAGGCGCGGCACATCCCGCTGAACTCCGAAGCCGTGGCCGTGCTGAAGCAGTGGAAGAAGCAGGAACCCGAGGGCAGGCTGTTCAAGCTGGAATGCACCGCGAAGTCGTGGGGCAGGTTGATGGAGAAAGCCAAGCTGGAGGATTTCCGCTTCCACGATCTGCGGCACACCTTCGCCAGCAAGCTAGTCATGGCTGGGATCGACTTGAACACCGTGCGCGAGCTGCTGGGCCACGGCGATATCAAGATGACCCTTCGCTATGCCCACCTGGCGCCGGAACACAAGGCGGCGGCGGTCGAGGTGCTGGTGGGGTAAACCGGTTCCGATGTGGCACCGGTTGTGACCCGTCGCGTACGCGCCTGCGAGGTTCTGGCGGTCGTCGCGCACGACCACCGATACGTGACGATCAACCCCGCTTAGTGCGGGTTTTTTTGTGGGCTGGGGCAGCCTTTGGCTTCCCTTTCTGCCTTAGAGGAACGGGTGCCGATGGCATCTGTTTGGCCGCATCTTGGGCCGACAGCCCGAGTCTAAAGGCGTCTTTAATTTGCCTGACTTGCAGATCGAGATCCCCCTCTGCGTCAAGCGGATGATGTTCAATAACGGCCGCTATGAACGCTTCTTCGGGTGTTCGGAGGCGCTCCGGGATGGCGAGCATCATCAGTGGGGATTTGCCCGTTTGGAAGCGCTTCATCTCCTTAAAAAGATTGGAGGCTGACAAGTCGCTCGCGTCTGGCGGCTTCTGAATGCTGATCATCAGTTTCAGAAGGGGTCCATCCATAGTTTTGCCCGTATCTGGGTCGATGAACGTTGCATCTTTAGAAATATCCCACGCAGAGCGCCCGCCGATGCTGTAGTCGCGCAATACAGTCGCTAGCGCGTATTCCGCCGCTTGACTTAGCGATGTCTGCCTATCGCGCGCGATCAAGTCCAAGCCGAACATGATGCTTGGGCGCAGATTGAGCGTCACACGCTGCAGCCTCTCGCCTGGTGCGCGGCGCGGTCGCCCTCCCTTGTTCTTCTCTTCGGTCATGTAGCTGTCTGCCTGATATTCGGCTGTCAGTCTTGCACATCTGGATGATATGGGATATACATACGTTCACTAGGTTAATGCATACAAAACCTAGTTAACCAACTAGAGGCCACGACATGAACCCGAACGACTGCATCACCTACGGCATCGACGATGCCCACCGCCAGCTCGGCATCACCCGATCCGCGCTGTATCTGCTTCTGGGCACTGGCGAGATTGCCAGCATCAAGATCGGCCGGCGCCGGCTCATCACCCGCCGCTCGCTGGAGCAGTTCATCGCCAAGCAGGAACGGGAGCAGGGGAGTAAAGCCGCATGATCGTCTACCACTACACCATCCGCGACTGCGCCACCGCGATCATCAATAGTGGTTCGATCCTGCCGGCAACCGCTGGCGTACCCGTGGGCGAGAAGCCCGTGGTCTGGTTCTCCAGCAACAAGACATGGGAGCCGACCGCCAACAAGATGATCCTTCACCCGTCCGGGCTGCTGCGTTCGTTGACCTTCCCGGAGATGGTCAAGCTGGTGCTGGTGCGCTTCGCCATGCCGTCTGACACCTTGCTGACATGGCCGCAGATCATCGAAGCCACCGGCGTATCCGACGACATGGTGACGGGACTGAAACGCGCAGCTCGCAAACAGGGCGCGAAGCCGTCGGAGTGGTTCGGCTCGCTGTCGCCTGTGCCTGTCGAGGGCTTGGTCATGGACATGTATCAGGGCGGCGCATGGCAGCAAGTCGGCCAGCTTCAGGAGGCCGCATGAACATCGAACATGCCGAACAGGCGACCACCGCCATCTGCGCCAACGTCGAGTCCGCACTGGCCGCGCTCCAGCGTGACCGCACCGTCAACGGCTACGGCGTGTTCAGTGCCCCGTGGTGCGAGAAGACTGCCTTGCGGAACGCTTTCGAGGCGATCAGCGCGGCGCTGCAAACCCATGCGGCCACGTCCTGGCCGACCCTTTCCGATTACACGGAGACAAACGCATGAGCACGCAACCCGAATCCATCAAGGTGCAAGTGGTCGATGCACGCAAGCCGGCAAAGTTCTTCAAGCTCAACGCCGCTTACCAGATTTCGCCCGATGCCACCGACTGCGAGTTGCTGGACGATGCTGGCATCTTGTTGGACGTACTAAAGGCCACGGCGCAAACGTTGGCGTTTGAACTGAGTGTCGAGGGCAGTTATTTGGGAGTTTCACCCCAAGAGGTGTCAACGATGCTTCACGGGGCTGCGTATCAGTTGCAAATGGTGAGCAACCTGGTCGAAGCGGTGCAGTTGAAGGGGGTGCAGTCATGACGGACATCTCCGAACTCCGCGATCGTCTCTCAGGTGCTGAAGGCGTTCTCTCTGTCTTGAGCGAGAGGCTTAACGAGGACACGTCGGACTACCGAGCATTGGACGGGGCTTGGCGTCTTGTACGCGACTGCTACGAGATGGCCACCGATCTGGCCGAGGCAAAGGAGGCAGCCGAATGACCGGCGACCTTGACCTGGCCCGCCGCCTGTACGCCGAGCCTAACGCCGACGAGTTGCAGGCCGCGTTGCCAGCACTCGCCGAGCGTATCCACGCCGAGCTGGAAGCCCTTGCAGCCGATCCTAGCCGTAGCCGATGCGATGGCGTCGTGCTGTCTCTGTACGGGGCGACGACGCACGTTCAACGGTTGCGGATGGTGGCAAATCACGAGCATGAAAAAGCCCACGCGGCAAACGTGGGCTGATTCCGAACACACACAACGATGTACTGACGGGCCCATCTTACACGATGGCCATTTTGGAGGGAACGGATGGGAAGGAAGAAAACAGACAACCGATGGTCTGACTTCGGCGGCGGCATGACGTTCGTGGTGCCGCTGGACATGCTGCGCTGCCCGAACTTCACGCGGCTGACGCCCTACGGAACAAAGCTGATCCTTGACCTGGCTCGCCAGTACACCGGACTCAACAACGGCTACCTGTGCGCGTCGTGGTCATTGATGAAGGATGCGGGCTGGGGATCACCGACGACGCTCTGTAAAGCGGTCAACGAGTGCGAGCACTACGGGCTGATCGTCCGCACCCAGCAAGGTGGGCTAAACAAGCCGAACCTGCATGCTTTTACCTGGCGACGGATCGACGAGAAGAAAGACAAGCCGCCGCTGATGATCGCGCCGGGAATCGCGCCGCTGAATAGCTGGAAGGAGGACAAGGATCTGTTCAACTGGGCCGATGGCACGCGCAAATCCAGAAAGCGGATAAGGCGTCGTGAGTCAGCAAAAAGGGCAGCATGAAAACGCATCGTCTAATACACGACATGTACAAGGCAGCATTGCCCCGTGTATTAGTCGCCCGCCTTCTAGTACGCCCCGTGTACAAGAAATCGCTGACTTGTACGCCCCGTGTATTAGTCAGGGTCATTTTTGATCCTCTGCTAATACGCCCCGTGTACACCTTATAACTATTACCAAGGGGGCAGGCCGTTGCCGTGCTGTTGATCTTGGCTCTAGATCCACCGCTTTAAAGGCTCTAGAGCCTAACGACCCCTCGAAACCGTTACGTAACCCATACGTAACCCAGTGGGTTTTGTCCGCATTACGTCCGCATCGCAAGCGGACGCCCACCACGAACACCGGAGACACAGATGGCCACTGAACTGGAATCCATGCTGGCGCTAGCAGAACGCTCGCAAGGCTGGAACTTCCGCGAGTACCCGCCGCAGCGGATGCGACTGCGCGGCAACTGCGAGTTGATCGTGGTGCCGCCCTGGTTGTGGCGTCCGCGTGTCGGCCCGCGTCCGCGCCCTGTGTGCGCGCCGATCCCGTTCCGCAAAGCGGGCTGACCGATGACCCAAGCCTGGCGGGGCGAAGCAAAAGCAGTAGACGTGCCGGTATTTGGCGCGGGCCGTATCAGTGCGCTGGGTCTGGACGACCCGGACGCAGCCGACGCGGGCATGGACGTAGCCGACGAACTGACGTTTTCCGCAGGGAGTGATTCGGACAAACCGACGCAACTGGAATACCTGCCTGTCGAGCGCCGGGGCGATCTGTGGATTCGCGTTGACAAGGAAGGCAAGGTGCATGCGGGCGTAAAGGCGCCCCGGAAGGCGGGCATGGTGGCCCGCAGGTCAAGCGACCAATCCACGCGATGGATGGGATTCTCCATGATCGGGAGGGGCCGCCACGACATAAGGCCGGATCTGCTGGCCTTGGTATGGCAACGCAACCTGACGGGTCTGGAGCCCTGCATTCGATACGGCGCGAACCACCTGCTGGCCAGCGGGCACGATCTAAACATGGATCTGCTGCAAGCGGCGGCTGCCGACGCGCTGCTGATCCTGGTGTACGGGGAGACCCGTGGCGACGGAACCGGACGCAAGCGCGCCGATGGAAGCTTTACCGCAGGTGGGCAAGTGAAACGCCACCGGCCAACGCGCCCCACGCTTCGCGCCCGCGAGCGCCAGTTCAAGATGGAGAATGGATCTTGGGGAATATTGCGAGACGCGGCGGGGCGAGCCTACCGCCAGCGCTATCGGGAGGCCGTGGCGTTATTTGCCGACGTGGACAACTGGCGGCCGACACCGACCGGGCGCAGCTTCGCGCGCGCATTCGCTGAACCCGCCTGGTTGCCAGATTCCACCAAGGTGGAATTGTTCGGGCCGATGGCGCAATCGTTCCACGACCGCCATCCGACCGTGCCGCCCACAGATTGGATTACCGGGCACGGACGATTAACTTCCACCGATCGCTATAATGATATGCAGACGGATTCACACCGCCATGATGAATTTGTCTCGCGCAGCCGCTCCGCGTAATGAGCGGCAATTTATTCCGCCGTGATTGAATCCATCTCACGGTACAAGGGGGGAAAGCTTTCATGGACGCCACTCATTTATCGGTCCAGCCGCCAACGCTTGAAGAACTGCAGCAGGCATTGGCGACCGTTTCGATTCTGGAATCGCAGTGCGAGTCACTCACTGCCACCAATATCACTCGCATGGGTGACCTTCTGGTGAAGTGCTACCGGGAAAACCGCGCGCCATTGCTAGAGGAAATCGAGCAGGTAGGCCGCGAACTCCTCCCCCGGCCGCACTTGGTCGCCAGCGCCGTCCGTGACGCACTGAAGTAACGAAACAGACATCTCGTGAGAGATCCATGCCCCGCCAGGTGCGGGGCTTTTTTATGGGCGAATGAAACATGGCTAACTCAGTTGGCAGCGTCTCGATTGATCTAGAAGCGCGCATGGCCAAGTTCGAATCCGATATGGGCCGAGCTGCGCGCATTGCAGATCAACGCGCAAAGGAAGTGCAGAAGTCATGGGGTCAAGCGCTCGCCCTAATTGGCGGCGGAGTATCCGTGGCTGGCTTCACCTCCGCCATCAAAAGCGCCGTCAATCAGATGGATGAACTGAGCAAGGCAGCGCAGCGTGTTGGCGTATCGACGGAAGTCTTTTCGTCGCTCAACTATGCGGCAAAGCTTGCAGACGTCAGCACGCAGGACCTGCAATCCACCCTCGGCAAGCTCACGAAGAACATGAGCATGGCCCAGTACGCGACCAGCCAGCAATCGCAGGTATTCAAGGCGCTAGGCATCGCCACGACTGATGCAAACGGCAGCCTACGCAGCAGCGTTGAAGTGCTCAAGGAATTCTCGGACCGGTTCAAGCAACTCAAGGGTGACCCTGACGCGATAGCCGCCGGCATGCTGCTGTTCGGGAAGAGTTTCCAAAACGTCATACCGCTGCTGAAAGACGGCGCTCAAGGCTTGAGCGATGCGCAGGCTGAAGCCGACAAGCTCAATCAGACGATCAGCGGCGAAGCCGGGAAGGCTGCCGAGCAGTTTAACGACAACATCACTCGGCTTCAGTCGGTGTCCCTTGGCTTCTTCAACGTTCTGGCAACCAAGCTTCTGCCGGAGCTTGATGCGTGGTCCGATGAAGTTGTGGATCTCGCATCTGACCACGACAAGATGAACACTGCGGTCTCAGGCATCACCAACACCCTCGAAGGGATTGCGGCGGTTGGCCACACGGTAGCCGCATCGTTCAAGTTCATTTCAGCCGGCATCCAATCAGTAGCTGTGACAGCGGCATCGGTGACGATTCAGCTATCACTGCTCAAGGATTCCCTCTCCCATCCTTTTGATGCCGATGCCCTGAAAGCAGACAATGCCAAGGCATTAGCGGATGTGGAAAACCTCAAGTCGTCACTGACGGACATTTGGTCAAGCGCCGCTGACGGCATTGATGCCTCATTCGATGCGGCGGGGAAGAATCTCGCAAGAATACGTGGTGAGCTTGTCGATTTTCCGAAGCAGCAGGCCGCGTCCGGAGCGGGCAATTTCATTGACGACGTTTTCGGCACTGATGAAGAAGCGGATAAGAAAGCTGAAGCAATAAGGTCTGCGCTGCATAAAGCCTTTGCTGACCCAACTGGTACCGGTGCGGCGGCGGCAAAGAAGAGTATCGACGCGGCAACGAAAGCCCTTGATGCGTATCAGAAGAAGATGGAAGAGCTATCAGCCAAGTCTGCTGATGCGGTTTCTTCCTACATCGGCAAGGACGTAACACCAGACGTCAAGGCCTGGAATGACTACGCCGATGTAGTTCGGAAAGTAGCCGAAGCGGAAGGTGCGCGAATTCAGACAGCGATCGCCGCCCAGAAGCAGGGTCTTAAGGGCGCCAACGTGGCAGAGGTGGAGGCGTCGGCGCAGCGCGACATGGTTGCTGCGCTGGAAAAATTAGCCCCGGCTCGTGATGCAGCCGCTGCCGCCGCGCAGAAAGAAATGGATACCTCAGGCAAGCAGATCGCACAGCTTCAGCAGCAAGTCGCCATGGCCGGATTGAGCGCGCGCGACCAGTTCATTGTGACCAATGGCATCCAAGCCGAAACGGCGTATCGCGAAAAGAACGCGAACGCGACAGAGGCGCAGATCGCGGCGCAGCGGCAGCTTGTTGAAGTAGCGGCCGCCAACGCTTACGACATGACGCAGTATGCCCAGCAGCAGAACGCCATCGCGCAGGAATACGCCGGCTTCTGGGAAAACGCAGCATCCAGCATCAGCAAGTCGTTCGGCGACCTGATCACGGGCCAGACGCGGAGCTGGAAGGATTTCGGCCAGTCCCTGAAATCCGTCGCGCAGCAATTTGTGAGTGACATCATCAGCCAGTTCGTGCGCCTGAAGATTCTCGGCCCGCTGTTGTCCGGCGCGATGGGCAGCGTGGCTGGCTGGCTGGGCATCGCCGGAAGCCTTGGCGGCAGCAGCATTACGCAGGCGGCGCAGTATTACGGCGGCGGCAGCACGATCGGCGAGACGGCCGGAAGCGTGGGTGGCGCCAATAGCTACGGCGGCATGCTCTCCAACCTCAGCACGATGAAGAGCCTGTATAGCTACATGTTCGGCGGCTCCAGCACCGTCGGCGTGCCAGTGACCAGCGCGACGACCAGTCAGGTCGCCATCGGCGCGAATGCGTTCACGCCCGCGAGCTACTACGGCGGCATGTCGCCATCGATCGGCGGCTACGCGGCGCCCTATGCCAGCGTGGCGGGCGGATTGGCCGGCGCGTACTACGGGTCGCGGCAAGGTGACGGCAGTTGGGGCACGGCGGGCAGCACGGTGGCCTATGGTGCGCTGGGCGCGGGCATTGCCGGCACGGCGGCGGGCGTTGCTGGTGGCATGGGTGTGGGCGCAGCGGCGGGCGGTGCGTTCGGCGCGGCGGCGGGTATGTCGTGGATTCCGATCGTGGGCTGGATCGCGGCACTCGCTGCTGTGGTGGACAAGGTCTCGGGCGGTAAGGTATTCGGCACGAAGTACCGCACCGACGCCAGCGCGGTCGACCTCAACATCGGCGCCGACGGCGCCAGCGCCGACGCCAGCGTCCACCAGTGGAAATACCGCAGCCAGTTGAGCCAGGCGTTCGGCCGCTTCGGCGGCATCCTGCTGCCCAGTGACTGGGGCGACAAGGACAAGCGGCAGAAGAATGCCGAGGTCACGCCGGAGATGACGGCGGCCGCCAAGGCGCTCTACGACAACATCGAAAAGACGATGGTCACTGGCGCGCAGAGGCTGGCCGTCGACGTGCCGGCGATGATCGAGGCGACGCTGAGCGCGCAGTCAACCTACGACAAAAAGGGCAAGCTGAAGACCACCGATTACGTGGTGGAATACCTCGGCCGCACGTGGAAGGAAGCCACCGCCGACGCCGCTGCGCAACGCCTCGGCGCCGAAGCGCTGGTGAAAGTCGTGGAGGCATCGGCCGGCGCGGTGGCGCAGTCGATCGCCGAGCAGTTCCGCGACAGCGCCGAGACGCTGCTCGATGGCGCGCAGCTGATGGTTGCCGCGCAGGCTGACATTCAGCGCGGCAACAGCCTGCTCGCGCTCGGCGCGACGGCCACGCTGGGGCAAGTCGTCGCGTTCGCCCAGACGATGCAGGCGGACGGCGAAGCGCTGGCGGACACGTACAACCGGCTGGTGCAAGCCAGCGCGGCGTACCTGCAGTTCGTCGGCCAGTTCGCGCCGGCTAACAACACCTTCGGCGGCTCGCTGCAGGCGATCGCGAAACAGATGCAGGCCAATATCGATCAGGCCAACGCGCTGGCGCAGGCGGCGGGCTTGCAGCATGCCAAAGAAAGCGATCTGGCCAACATCCATCAGTTCGCCGCCCACGCCGCCGCCGAAGCGATCGCGCAGCTCAGCAGCGCCGCGCAAGACCTCGCCGCGAAGCTCTACGACGTCACCGGCAGCAGCCTCAACGCGGTCAACGCGCTGCTCGACAAGATGAGCGGCAAGGTGCAGACCGCCGCGCAGCTGGCCATCGGCGACAACAGCCCGCTCAACGACAAGCAAAAGCTGGACGTGGCTCTGCAGGGCCTGCGCAGCGGCGTCACCAGCGCCGACGACGTGCTCAACCTCGGCCGCAAGCTGTACAGCAGCAGCGCCGACTACACCGGCCTGTTCAACAAGGTGCAGGAGATCCTTGGCCTGCCCGGTGCTGGCGAGAGCGGCATTGGCGGCATCAGCGACGCGCTGAAGGAATACAACGCGCTGATCGGCAAGCGCGACCAGTACGCCTCGCAAGCTGAAGCGATGACGCGCTTCAACGACGCCAAAACCCTCGCGCAGTACGTCGCCGATATCAGCACAACCCACGGCATCGGCTACGGCGAAGCAGCCAGCGGCTTGGGCTTCTCGCTGCAGGATCTAGCGAAAGACCTCGGCGTCACCAACCTCGCCGGCTACCTCGACAACCTGAAACTCGCCGACATCCCCGGCACGACGATGGATGCCAGCGCCAGCATCGTCGACGCCATCCGCCAGCTCGGCCGCGACTTGATCCAGACGATCAGCGGCGGCCCGCTCGTCACGCCGGGCCCAGCCAACAAGACACAGGCCGCCGAGACCGATCCGGAGATCCGCGCACTGCTGTCATCCATCGACCAGCGCTTAGCGAACTTGGAAGACCCGATCTCGCAGACCGCCAAGACCAACACACAGATGGTCAAGCAAGGGGCGGGCGATTCGCTGAACAGGATCGCCAGCAGCGCGCGGAGCCTTGCATGACACAAGCGATAGAAATCGTTGAGAAGTTCCAAGACCCGCGTAGTGCGGGTTTCCTTTTGGTGAGGTGGGCACTCACTGAAATCGACCTCGCCCGTAACCCCGCATAACCCCACGTCAAAGAGGTTCACATGAAGAAATCACAACTCCCCGCCACTGAATTCAGCCAGTACGCCAAGTGCCTGATGCTTTCCAATGGCGACCTGTTCCAGGCAAAGCGCGTCGCCGAAGAACACTGCACATCAAACCGCGTGCCCAGCGTCATCAAGGCGGCCATTGCAGCCGGCTCGACCAACGATCCGGCATGGGCCGGCAATATCTATGACGTTCGATTCATCGCTGAGGCGTTCGCTGCCAGCCTCGTCGGGGTGTCGGCCTTCGATACCATCGCTGCGGATTCGCGTCGTGCGCCACTGGCAACGCGTGTCGGCGCCACCATCAGCGCTGGCTTTGGCAATGTGACCGCCGAAGGTGCGCCCATGCCCGTCACGCAGATGGGCTTTGCTGCAACAACTCTGGCGCCGCGTCGCATCACTGCGCTGTGCGCCGTCACGCAGGAACTTCTGCGCGGCCCGTTTGCTGAGCAGTTCTTGGACGAGGAGATGGTGAACGCGGTGGCGGTTGCGCAGGACACCGCCTTTGTGACCACGATCACCAGTGGTGCATCGTCAAGTGCATCATCCGGGACTGGATCGGCCAACGCGCTGAAGGACATCCGCACCCTGTTGGACAAGGTGAATTCACCGGGCGCGGTTCCGTACCTGATTCTTGGCAGCACGAACGCCAACGCACTGGCCACGAGTGACGGCACCCCTTTTGCCAAGTGCACACCTACTGGTGGCGAGGTAGCTGGCGTCCCATACGTCGTGAGCTCCGCAGCGCCAACCAAGGCGGTGGCGGTGGACGCGCGTTCGTTGCTGACGGGTGACGACGTGATCGTCCTGGAGTCGAGCAAGCAGGCAACGCTGGAAATGTCCTCAACCCCAGTAGGCGGCGCCACCGGGCAGGTAGCTCTTTGGCAGGCGAACTTGGTGGGCTTGCTGGCATCGCGCTTGATCGGCTATGAGGTCATCCGCTCCGCTGGCGTGGCGGTTGTCACTGGCGCGGCATGGTGAGGGCCAGACGATGACCACCGCTGAACAAATCGCACGGAACGCCGGTGCGACTGATGCTGACCTAGCCCGGCCTGTCACTTACCGCGACCTATTCCGCTATGTCGATTCGCTTGCTGGCGAGATCAAGAAGCTGAAGGCACGGGCTGCCGAGGTGGAGACGAAGGCAATGCGCTTTCGTGGCGTCCACCAACCCGCCGAGGATTACACGCGTGGCGATCTGGTCACGCATCAAGGTGCGCTGTGGCACTGCAACCGCCCGACCACGGACCGACCGGGCAGCGGCGGCACGGACTGGCAACTGGCCGTGAAGTCTGGAGGTGCGTCATGACCGACAACGCGGGCGAGCAGGAACTGGAGTCGCAGTTATGCGCACTGATTGCCAAGCATGGCGACTGGCTGAGCGGCCCGGCATGGATGGCGATCACCGAGCGTGTCGGGCGAGGTTACTTCGACGACGTGCCGGAGATGTTCGACGCTGATGCGTTCCTGTCTGGATTCAGCAACGCATTGAACGACGGCTGACACAAGCCGAATCACCCCGAGGGCTTCGGGCATTTGGGGCAGTTGCCATGCGCGGCACTGCCCCTCTTTTTTGGGAGACACACATGGGCTTTCGATACCGCGAACAACTGCCGGACGACTTCAAGGTGTTTGCCGACAAGGCACGCAAGATGGGTTATCGCCTGATCGGCACGGCATCCGATGCTGAGCGTTACCGGATGACGCTACCGCACGACGGGCGAATCCTTGCCACCTTCAGTGACCTGGCTGCCGTGCGCGACTGGCTGGCCGACTGACCCCATGGGGGGCCTTGTCCGTCTCGCCGATGAAGCCGATGGACACCGGACACACTCCTTTCATTTCACACAACCGGGTAAATCCTTTGAAAAATACCGCCACCAATCCCCCGCCGAAGGGGCTTTCACCAGCCGCCGTCGCGTGGTGGAAACGGCTGCATGCCGAGTTCGACCTAGCCGACGAGGCCGCATCATTCCTACTTGAATCGGCGCTGCGATCGTTTGACCGCATGACGCAAGCCGCCGCGCTGGTCGAGAAGCACGGCATCGTCGTTGAAGACAAGTTCGGCCAGCTCAAATCCAACCCCGCGACCACCGTTGAACGTGATTCACGCGCGGCGATGCATAGCGCATTCAAAGCGTTGAACCTGGACGTGCTACCACCGCAGAAGCCGGGCCGACCGGCAGGACGATAGCCCATGACGACGATTCGACGCCGAACCCGTAACCAGCAAGCCGGACGCATTACGCCGGAAGCTTTGGCCGCGTTTGTTGCCGGCGACCATGCCACGCTGAAACACGCGCTACGGCTTCCACCGTGGCAGGTTAGCCCGCTGGACGCTGAGGAGGTATGTCCCTATCCGCCGCTGACCGCTGGCGCTGTGACGTGGCTGGATTCGCTCACGTTGCGCAATCAATTGGAGGCCGCTGCATGAGCACCCTTCACCGCAAGTCACGCCGCCGCACTGAAGATCGCCGGCCGCTGTACGAGGCATGGCAGGCAGGAGATCCGCCGCCGCCGTGGGCCTACGAACCGGGCGACCACCACGACGAGGTTGCGGGCTTGTACTTTTTCAAGGATCACCCCGACCAGCGAGACTGGCGCACGCACCCGCACTTGAACGATTGGGCCGCTGCGATGAAGGCATCCGCGCCTAGCCTGTAAGCCGGGCGAACGCACACACCGGGGGGCGCTTTCCAACATCAAACGCGGCGCACTCCGCACCGGCGCCCAAGGTGTTTATTTGCGCCGTCAGTTCAGAAAACATGGTTTCGCGCGGGCCGCTGCAATGGAGTCATCCACGCCCGGCAAGGAGACAACACCATGACCACCGCAGCACTAACCGCGTCTGGCGATTGCACGCTAGTCGCTCGCCCGCATCCATTCGACCCTGACAAGCGTTCGCGCCGTGGCCGACCTGGAAGCGCCACCGCAAGCGCTGTCTCTCATAAAATGAGACGGGCACATGGCTAAACTGACTCAACTAGGCTGGCAAGGGGTTGCCATGACCACAGCTAAAGACGTCGCTGGTTACATCGTCAAGAAGTTTCAGGATCGCGGCGACCTGATCACCAATCTGAAGATCCAAAAGCTGCTGTACTACGTGCAGGGTTGGCACCTTGGCCTACACAAGGAGCGCGCTTTCGATGGTGAGTTTCGTGCGTGGATACACGGTCCCGTGAACCTCGACGTCTACCACGAGTACAAGCGCTACCGCTGGACCCCAATCTCCGACGAACAGCTTGATGTCGATCTGCCGAAAGACTTGCAAGAGCATGTTGACGAGGTACTTTCCGTCTACGGCGGCGATACCGCGTGGGCATTGGAACACAGCACGCACTTGGAACGGCCATGGTTGACTGCGCGGGCTGGACTGAATCCCGACGATGAGGGTCACGCCGTAATCCGCGATGAAATCATGCAGGAGTTTTTTGAGGAACAGGCCAAGGACGACGGTGGGGATCAAGAAGGCTAAAACTGCTCCCGTGGTCGGCGCAATTCACAAGCTGCGCGAGATACCTACCGACCTGGTGAGGTTCTCCTTCCGCCACCTGACCTTCAGCGACAAGTTTCATCTCCCACACGACGACGTTGGGCGCTACGTGCAAACGCTACTCGAGCGTCTGCGTGACGTGTCCACCATGAAGGTGTTCGAGATCAAGGGCGCAGGCAAGGGGCTGAGGTGTCACGCCATTGACTGGAATGGCACCACTGAGCCAGACGGCTACAAACACCTGTCTCCGCAGTTGCAGGATTGCGAACCAAGGCAATTCAGCCTCTCCGCCAACAGTTATGGCCGAGTGCACGGCATCCTGATCGACAACGTCTTCTATGTCGTTTGGCTCGACCCTGGGCACGCGCTTTACAGGTAGCCCCCTATCCAACAATCCGGCGCTGTGATTTAACGACCAAGAGAGGTGGCTCGCCATCTTCGCTTGGTTGAACGTGCAGCGCGGTGCGCCGTATGCGAGTCCACTCAGACCTGATGACTATCCCCGCACGCACAGATTATTTCTCCAATTGGGGAATCAATCAGCAAATGCCTACACCGTGTGGCGCTGCCCGCTGATGGCCCGCCGCCGTTTGCCACGTTGTTGGCAACCGGCTGGGTGATCTGCGGGCTGCGGCGACATGAACCCTTCCGCGCCTGGGTGAATAGTCCAATTGACGGCGCCGTCACTAAAGCGTTATACGAGAAGTGTCAAGCTTGACTTCGAGCCGATTTAACAATTCAACCATGGCGGGAGCCTAGAATAGGCGGTTACCAAGAGCTGTTCGGGCAACAGACGGGGGTCTGAGCAATGGCAAGGAACATGATGAAGGTGCGGTTTTTCGCTGAAAAAGTGGGTTCCCAATGGCAGGCATTCTGCATTGACATGAATCTCGCGGTTCAGGCCGACACACTGCAGGATGCGCAGAAGAAAATCATCGCCATGGTGAAGAGCTACGTGGAGCTGGCGAAAGAGCAGAACGATCCACGGCACCAGCGTGACATGCTGTTCCGTCCTGCACCGCTGTCGATCCAGTTGCGTTACTGGTATGTATGGTTGCGCTGCAACTTGGCCAGAAACAACCACCACAATCACCACCATGCTGATCGCTTCTCTGTGGGACTCAATGGGCAGGCTGGATACTGCTGAGTGAGTCGAAAGCCGCAACTGGACTGCAGCGACGTCAAACGACTATTGAAGCTGCTTGGATTCAGCCTGTCTCGACAGGTTGGGTCGCATGAGCATTTCCAGATGGTGGCCCGTGGTCGCATGCGCACCGTTACGGTGGACTGTCCCAAGGCGCCTTTTGGTCCTTACCTCGTGAAGTCCATGGCATCCCAAGCTGGACTCTCGAAGCGCGAATTCTACGCCGCTAACGCAGGGTTGATCCCTTCGCCCTGGCCATAGCGGCTACGCGCACGCTTTCCCGTTGACCCACCACGGTTCACGGCACACGGTCTGGGCAAGCTCCCCACCGCGTGCCATCGACCATGGCCAACCAGATTCGCAGTGCGTGGCACTCGATGACCGGGCAACCATTGAGCTAGATTCTGACGCCGCCGCATTGGTGGCGCTTCTCTTTGGAGAAGAACGCACTTACCAAGCACTTATAACGAAAAAGGCCACCCGGTGAAGGTGGCCTAAGTCGTTGTTTTTCTTGGTCGGGGAGACAGGATTCGAACCTGCGACTTCTACGTCCCGAACGTAGCGCTCTACCAGGCTGAGCTACACCCCGTGGGAAGCCGCGTATCTTAATCGCCGGCCGAGGGCTTGGCAACTGGTCGGCTTGTCGCGGGGCGGTCGGGCAGCAGGCTGGCGAGGCGCGGGTGCAGCAGGTCGTGGCGCCAGCCGTCGAGGGACTCGGGCCATTCGGCGGTGACCACGTATTCCTCCAGCACCTTGCGCGGGCACAGCAGGCCGGGCGGCAGGTCGAGTTCGGTGGCGAGCGTGTCGACCGACTGCTTCATCGCCGCCAGCGCCTGCTTGGCGGCGCCCTGCGGATGGCCGGGGATGCGGGCGGTGGCGTCGATCTCCGCCGGGGTGACGGCGGGCGCGAGCACCTCGAACAGCTCGCTGCGCTGGGCCGAGCGCAGTGCGCGCTGGCCACGGGCGCGTTGCTCCAGTTCGGCCAGCGTGGCCGGCGGTTGCTGCGCCAGGCTGAGGGCGAGCGTGTCGTCCAGCAGCCACGGGCGCGGTACGTCGAGGCGGCGGGCGCAGCTGTCGCGCCACAGCAGCAGCCGGCGCAGGCGGGCCTGCGCTTCCGGGCGCCAGTCGGCCGCCGCGCGCAGGGCGCGCTGGGGCTGCGGATCGCTCTCGCGGTGCACGCGGCGTTTCAGCCGCTCGCAATCCTGCGCGTGCCAGTCGCTGCGTCCGCGCTGCTGCAGACGCTCGGCGAGTTGTTCGTGGATGGCCTTGAGATACACCACGTCCAGGGCGGCGTAGCTGCATTGCGAGGCGGTCAGCGGGCGACGCATCCAGTCCGAGCGGGTTTCGCCCTTGTCCAGGTCCACGCCGACCAGCTCGGCCACCAGCGCGCGATAGCTGACGCCCAGGCCCATGCCCACGAAGGCGGCCGCGATCTGCGTGTCGAACAGTTGCTGCGGGCCGGCCGGCAGCAGCGGCGCCAGCACTTCGAGGTCCTCGCTGGCGCTGTGCATCACGGTCACCGCTTTGCCCGCACTCAGCAGCGGTTGCAGTGCGGCGCCGATCGGAAAGGCCAGCGGGTCGACCAGCGCGTGACGGCCGTTCCAGCCCAATTGCAGCAGGGCCAGCTGCGGATGAAACGTGTCGCGACGCATGAATTCGGTGTCGAGGCCGACGGCCGCGTCCGCGGGCAGGGCAGCAAGCCAGGATTGCAATGCGTCGGCCTGGTCGATCCAGTCGGCAGCGGCGGTTTGGGACAGCGACATCGGGACTCCTTCGGGGGTGCCGGCGCGGATTGCCCTGCCGGCGGTTTGTGCCTATGGTGAACGCAGAGCCCGGGCGGGACGGATCATCCGGCGGCGAGGCGCGGCGAGCGGCGCGCGCTTCCGCCGGCATATCGGCGAGAATGGAGTCACGCGTCGAACGTCGGCCCGCCGGGTACGATCTCCGCCGCGAAGGTTTCCATTGCCCGGACTCCTTGGCACGATAACAGGCCGCAACCGGGACGCCCATCCATGCCACGCAATGCCATCCTGCGCCGTCAGCGTTTCTTCGGTGGGGCGCTGGGCATGATCGTGCTGGGCGTCGCGCTGACGTATCACTTTTTTCCGCAGTGGTTCCACGTGGCGCCGGGGCAGATGCCGCAGCGGGCGATGAGCCTGGGTGACGTGTCGCCCACCGGCAACCTGCCGCCGCAACGCGTGGCGGCGATCAACGAACTGAACGCCGGTCCGCCGCTGACGCTGGCCCCGACCGCGGTGATCGTGGCGCGCAACCGCAACAATGCCAGCCTGCCCGAGCAGAAATCGGCCGAGTCGCCGCAGGTGAAGGAGCTGCTGGCGCGCGCCCTCAAGGCGTTCCATGCCGGCCAGCTGGCTGGCGATCCGGAGAGTGCCGCCGCGTTGTTCATGCAGGCGCTGAAGGAAAAGCCGGACAGTCGTCGCGCCGTGCAAGGCCTGTTCGACGTGCGCGCCCGGCTGGTGGCGGAGATCGACCAGGACATCGCCGTCGGCGACGTCGACGCGGCGAAGGAATTGCTCGATGCCCTGCGCACCCTGCCCAATGCGGAGCAGGAAGTCGCGCAACTGGAGGAGAACCTGAAGACGCTGGCCACGGTGCGCCCGATGCTGGCCGCGGCGGCGGCGCTGCTGCAGCAAGGCAAGGCCGACCAGCCCAAGGGCGACAACGCGCTGGAGTTGTACCACCAGGTGCAACAGCTCGATCCGCAGAATGCGGTAGCCGAGCAGGGGATTTTCCAGGTGCAGCGTGCGGTGCTCGATCGCGCCCTGGCGGCGGTCGCGCAAAACGATTTCGCCGGCGCCGAGAAGCAGCTGGCCCGCGCGCAGGCGATCCGTCCGGGCTCGCAGCAGATGCACGACGTGCAACTGCGCATCGACGACATGCGCCGCCAGCGCGCCGCGGGTGTGCTGGCGCAGGCGCGGCTGGCGCTGGATGGCGGCAACCTCGAGCTGGCGACCAAACTGGTCGCGCAGGCACGCGCGACCGATGCCGACCTGCCCGAGCTGGCGCAGGTGGACGAGCAACTGACCAACGCACGCCTGTACGCGAACTACAAGCCCGGTCAGGTGTTCACCGATCGCTACGTCGACCTGCCCGGCAAGGGGCCGGCGATGGTGGTGGTGCCCACCGGCTCGTTCCTGATGGGGGCGGCGGCTGACAACGAGGATCGCACCGACGCCCAGTTGCCGCAGCACCGGGTCACCCTGGCCAGGGGCTTCGCCATCGCGCGCACGGAAATCAGCGTGGGCGAGTTCCGCGAGTTCGTCCGCGCCAGCGGCTACGTACCCGATTCGACCCGGCTCGGCGGCGCCAGCGTGTACGACGAGCGCAGCGGCGCCCTGCGCGACGATGCCAACGCCAGCTGGCAGGACGACTACGCCGGCCGCAAGGCCGGCGACAACCTGCCGGTGGTCAACATCTCGTGGAACGATGCGGTGGCCTACGCCAAGTGGCTGAGCGAGCGCACCGGCAAGCAGTATCGGCTGCCCAGCGAGGCGGAGTTCGAGTACGCGCTGCGCGGCGGCGCCACCAGCCGCTACTGGTGGGGCGACGCCGCACCCGACCAGAAGGTGGAGAACCTGACCGGCTCCGGCGACCGCTCGCGCAGCGGGCGTCGCTGGAGCAACGCCTTTCGCGGCTACCGCGACGGCTACTGGGGCCCGGCGCCGGTGATGAGCTTCGCCGCCAACCCGTTCGGCCTGTACGACATGGACGGCAACGTCTCCGAATGGGTCGCCGACTGCTGGCACGACAACTACATCCGCGCCCCCGACGACGGCAGCGCCTGGATCAACCCCGGCTGCCGCGTGCACGTGTTGCGCGGCGGCTCATGGGGCAGCTCCCCCGACCAAGTGACCTCCGCCTACCGCCAGGGCGCCGACGGCGACGTGCGCAGTGGCCGCGTGGGCTTCCGCGTGGTGCGCGAGTTGTAGCAGCCCATGCGCGCCCTGCAGACGTGAAAAACCCCGCGTGAAGCGGGGTTTTCGATACCTGGTACCGGTGAGAGGACTCGAACCTCCACTGTGTCACCACAAGCGGATTTTGAGATTGTTCTTGAGGAATAGCATGGGACTACGCTGGAACCCGCTAAGCCTTGCTGGGCTTGGTTTTCCAAGGGGTTAGTCCCGTCTAACCTTACGCCTTGACCAGACCGATTGCGGCACACTTCCCGATGCCGTGGCTCCTGGCTGGTTCCTGCGTTCGATCTCGAACTAGGAGGGCGTCATGGCCAAGATCAAGCTCACCAAATCCGCTGTCGATGCGGCCGAAATCATCAGCAAAGACTACGAACTGCGGGACACCATTGTCCCTGGATTCCTCTGCAAAGTCACCGCCCACGGCCGCAAGGTCTTCATGCTCCAGTACCGCACGAACTGGGGCGAGCGCCGCAAGCCGAAAATCGGCCAGTTCGGTGAGCTGACCATCGAGCAGGCCCGCTCGATCGCGCAGGACTGGCTGGCCGACGTGCGCAAGGGCAGCGACCCCAGTGCCGCCAAGCTGGCCGCGCGCATGGCCCCCACGGTCAAGGAGTTGTGTGAGCAGTTCATCGAGGAATACTCGAAGCTGCGCAACAAGCCCCGCACGGTCGATACCTACCAAGGGTACATCGACCGTCACATCATCCCGGCGTTGGGCAAGATGAAGGTGCCCGACCTGACGCGCGCGGACATCACGACGCTGATGCGCGACAAGGCGCATATCGCCGTCACGGCCAACCGGCTTCTGGCTTGCCTGCGCAAGATGCTCAACATGGCCGAGGTGTGGGGCTACCGGCCGGACGGCTCTAACCCGTGCCGCCACGTTCCCAAGTATCGGGAAGATGGCGAGACGCGCTACATCGTCAACGACGAGCTGGCACGCCTCTATGCCTATCTCGACCGAGCGGATGCCGAAGGGCTGGAGCACCCGACCCTGACGCTGGCGATCCGCCTGCAATTCGAGTTTTCGGCACGCATGATAGAGATCCGCACGCTCGAATGGGCTTGGGTCGATTTCGAGGATCGCCGCGTCGTCTGGCCAGACAGCAAGACCGGCGACATATCCAAGCCGATGAGCGAAGCAGCCTACCAACTGTTGTTCAATGCCCCGCGCATCAACGATTCGCCTTACGTGTGCCCGGCCGTCTTCGACAGCAAGGAACCGCTGCCCGAAAGCACCTATTACAACTCCTGGCGGCGCATCTTGGAACGGGCCAAGGTGCCGCATGTCGGCACGCACGGCATTCGTCATCGCGCGGCCACTGACATCGCCAATTCCGGCGTTCCCATTAAGGTAGGCATGGCGCTGACCGCGCACAAGACCGTCACGCAGTTCATGACGTATGTGCATACCGAGGATGACCCGGTGCGGGCGGCTGCCGAGAAGGTCGCCAACCTGCGGCGGGACGCCATCGACAGCCGGGCGTCGGCTACGTCGACTGCGCAGCCGCTGGCCGCTTGCCTCGTCGCGGAAGGCGAGAAGACCCGCACCAGTCAGGGCAACTATCGACCCTATCGCCACCGAAAAAGCCCGAAGCGCGCAGTGCCGCCTGGCACAAAGCGCGCAGCGCCAGAAGCGCCGGCGGCGGCCGGCTCCTGAACGTGGCGCCTGAATTGTCGTATCAGCGATACGACAATTCAGGACTTGCCATCCATACCCGAACGGATATAATTTCATGGTACAGAAACGCAAGCTTCTCTATTGGGAAGGCTCGTCGAAAAAGGACTTCAAGGAGTTCCCGATCGACGTGCAGAAGGACATGGGTGTGGCGCTGTTTGTCGTCCAGTTGGGCGGCACGCCGGATTCGGCCAAGCTCTGGAAGGGGCTGGGTTCCGGCGTGTACGAACTGGTGGAAGACCACCGGGGTGACACCTTCCGCGCGGTCTATACCGTGCGGCTCGGCGACGCGGTGCATGTGCTACATGCGTTCCAGAAGAAATCCAAGTCCGGCATTGCTACGCCGCAGCCGGACGTGGAGTTGATCGAGAAGCGGCTGAAAGCAGTGCTTGCCCGCTATGGGGCGAGCGGGAGAACGTGATGGCTCGCAAAGACAATCCACAAGGCACCGACAACGTGCTGCTGGATCTTGGTTTCGACGACGCGGAAGAACTGTCGGCGAAGGCGGCGCTCGCGCTCAAGCTCAACGAGCTGATTGATCGACGAGGCTTGAGCCAGAACGAGGCGGCGGCAATCACCGGTATGACCCAACCCAAGGTGTCACAAGTGCGCCGCTACAAGCTCCAGAACATTTCGTTGGAGCGGTTGATGCAGGCGCTAGTGTCGTTGGATCAGCACGTTGAGATCGTGGTCCAGCCTGCGCGACGCACACATGCCCCCGGCATTACTGTTGCAGCCTAGCTTCAAGCGGTGTTGAGACATCCGGCGATCTACCTGATTCTATTCGATCAGCCATAGTCGGGATGCGGCAAAGTCTTTTTTTTGGATTTTTACATGTTCTATTCGCGCAAATTAAATAGAGAAACCGGCCGCGTAGAGGTCTGGGAATGTGAATGGTCGAATTCCGACGCAGGAGCGGCAAGAAAGGAGTTCATTCGCAAGCACGGCGATGAAGAGGATGTCGAGTTTGAGCATGAGCAATACTCCGCTGCGGCTGCTGTTTGCTGGGCTCCAGGGAGGACGATCGGCAATATTGCCGTTAGCTCCGAGGAAGTGTTTGGTCACTTCGAAGGGAAGTCTGGTACCAATGCAATACTCCCATGCCACATCGTTCCTTGCGGGAAATTCAGGCACGGTGCTCGACGCTGGTACTGCAAGACACACCAGATTCACTGGGGCACAAATGCCGACATTGCAGCCCTGCCTGAATCAGGAGATGTTCGATGCAGTAGTCATCTGATGGAAATGAGCTATGTCGTAGATCCCCTCGAAGTCGAGTTCAACGAATACGAGGAAATAGGGATCTGGTGCTCATTGCCACCGGCTATATCCAGTCGCCCGATTGAAAAACGTGCTCCGAAGATTCACGTGCATAAACGATTTTCTGGCGCTGAAAGAAAGGAGCTAGATCGGGATTTTGATGCAATTGTGTGTTCGTATAACCAAGACGCCGGCCTTTTCGCAAATACCGAAATCACATTGATTCAAGTAACACCACCCGCTGCGTTTGAGTTCGTTCGCTCCGTCGAACAAGGGTATGAAACTTCGTGTGTCACATGCAAGAAGTGCGGATACCCTCACTTGGACCTTGGAAGCTTTGCCCGGACGCCGCATGCCAAGCATTTCTGCGGGAACTGTGGCAACGATAGTGTTTGGAGCGATGGGAAGATCGTATCCACTCCGCTTAAGCCGTTGCATGACCAGTTCAATAATAGCAATACCTATGTGACGCCCGATCGACGGCTAAATCTCGATGACTATGTTGGCCACCACTTCGATATGTGGTCATCGACTCCGGCGGTCCTGTGGACTGCGGATCGGCCTCAAGAGAAGGGAATACATGTGCATGTTTATGACGGCAATGGACCGCGCCGCATCGAGGATGACACTTTCGGAGAAGTGATTTTGAACGGCGAGGTATTGGATCGAAAACACTTATGGCAACTCATGGCCGCTAACACCTTGTACTGAGACACCTTGTGTTCAACCAGTGTTTTTTGTAACTCGCGTAGCGGTACGTGCCTGATATCATGAAGATGGGGGATTGTTCCAAGCATGGATGAGGCGGTCGTTGTCTTCTCTCGAAAGGGGCTTTTCCAAGCTACGATCGCCGCGCGCGATGTTCGCAGCCGGGAACATGCACGCAAGCTGTGGCCTCTGGTTTCTCCTGGTGCTTCACGGCAGATGGTGACATGGGTCAGCCCCTCCTTTGAGAACAAGAAGCTGCGGCGGCGGTCCCATTTCCGACTGCTTCCAGCAGAGCGCACCTATAACCCCAAAGCGCACTTTGACGAAGAAGAAGCTAGCCGGCAGCGCGCCGTGCATGAAAGTCCCGAACACTGGCGCGCGAAGGAGCTTATCGTTGCGGAGCTTGCGCGGCGTCTGGATGTCGGGCTTGCGATGCCCTGGTCATTCAAAGATGCGGATGCGTCGGACTATCCGCTAGAAGGTAACTTGCTGCTCGGCGCCGACCGGGCGGCGGCAGAGCATCCTCTAGAGACGCCGTTCGGTAGCCGATTCCGACTCGACGTCGCCGTGCTCGGGCCGCCTGTCCAGACCGAACCGATGGTGCTAGGAGGCGTTGAAATCGAACTTGGGCACGCCTTTGATGGGCGCAAGGCGTTAATCGGAAAATCGCTCGGATTCCCGCTCATCTCCATCGACATTACTGAGATGACGCTTGCCGAACTCACGCCCAAATGGGCACAAAAGGTGTTGACCGCGACCACGCGGAACCACGAGCAGGGGCGCCGGCAAACGTACATCTATGTTCATGATCTCCTGTATCCCCTCTACGCCCAACTACCAGCATTTCTTGACAGCGAGCAGCGTCACCAGTTTCTCGTGTTTGCGGACGATGACACTCTGCGCAAGCTGGTGCGCTGGATGAATCGGCTAGCGGAGAAGTTGCAGTATCCGAAGAATGTGGTTGCTGTTGCCTTGGTCAATGCAAAAAACGAACAGTCGCGCAAGATGCTGGAGCGTGCGGGAGAGGTCGTGGGGCCTGACTGGAAGGATTTCAACAATCGACAATGCCTGCGACTAACGCTTCCGCGCCCCAAAGGCCCAGCGGATCTTCAGGCTCATCGCTTTCACATGACGATGGCGCGGCTGCTGCTTTCGCACACCGATGCACTTGTTGGATATAAGTATTGCAATGGCGTGGACAACAACCACCCCGAAGAAGATGTTTGGGTCGCGCACCGCTGGATCGCCGACCTAAATTCCCATACCCAACACCGCGTACTGCCGAAGCGGTTGGCCGAGCCGATCAATAGGCTGATCGCGGTTGTCTCGGGCTTGCACCGCAATCACGAAATCTCATCCCCGGGGGCGTGACCATCTGTTACCGAAAATCATCGTGCAGGTGAACGCCGCGACGGAGCAGGCAGCCAGGCTTGCTAACTTGGACACTGACGCTCCCAGCCGTTCATGGGGGTGAAAAAGTCAGCGCGCGGAGCGTTATGAGGTCGCGCATCTGCTTTCGACCCTGCCGGCCGCGAGGCTTCTCTCCTACTGATCCTTACTCATCGGGATCGCTGGACTTCGTGTTGGCGATGCCCGATGGTGAGGTCGGGATCGAGCATCCGGAAGCAGTCCTGTGACCCGTCGATCGTCCAGTCCAGACCTGAGTGTGTGTGAAATGACGTGTTTGGCTTGGATGACAATGGATCGGCTGCCGCTCGACGTGCAAACACTCTTTCGGGGGCGAGTTCACCGGGTCACCCAGCACGGCTTGATCGCCTGTGAGGAGCGAGTGGGACAAGAGATCACCTGATTCCCCATATCACGCATCCTCACTTACGGGAGCCCGCGCCAGACGGCCATTTGCAGCTATGGCTGGCCAGATTTGATTTGGCCCGCACCTCTCACAAACGGCCATCTCAAGCCCTTTCTCTAAGTGAGGATGTGACAGGTGGGGAATCAGGAGAGATCATTGACGGGAGGGTGGGACGTGGATGCCGTCGAACGGCGATGTTTCTGCCGGAGAATTGGGGACTAGGCGGCAGGGGCGGCCGGCATACCGATCTCTTGAAAACCATACGCAATCAATTGGGCGCGAAGCTCAGATATAGCGTTGGCCGGCACGCCCAGCCATAGGAGGTTCCTGGCGCGAGTAACGGCAACGTACCCTATGCGCCCGATCTCTGACGTGACTCCGCCCAACATGGCCGCAACATGCTCCTTATTCGCCATGTAGAGGACGGCATCCAGGCTCTCACCTTTTGCCTGATGCACCGTATCTACCCGGATTCGAACGGCGTTCAAGGCAGCCAAGTCTCCGGCTGCCGCAAGCGGCGCATTAGGTAGACACTTCTTGGCGAGCTTCATGCCCAGGTTCTCAGTAGGTTTCAACCCATGGTCACTTTCCAAGGTGGAGAGCAATGTTTTTACTCTGACGAGCAACTGCGGGTGCCATTCCGTGTCTGCCAAAAGGGCGGCAGAAGGCAAACCCGTACCCGGATTTCGTGTGAAGCGCCAAATAAGGCGTCGCAGCGGTTTGGCTTCAGGTTGGGTGATTGAAGCAACGAATCCCTTTGGCGGATCAGCGAGAAGATTTGCGATGCAAGTGGCCACGCCCTTGAAGGCACCCAGGTAGTCCTGCTTCTTATCGCGAGCGATGGCTGCTTGTGCAAAGCCCTTCACTGTTCCCTGGCCAACGGGAGAATCGTTGCCAGCTAGTTTGTCGGCAAGATCGCGGCCGCGACAAAGTACAGCCGAACGTTCGATCTTCAGTCCTGCTGTGAGTACCGTGGTTTGAAATGCTGTTACAAGCTTGTCGCGGTCCGCTGTCTTGTACGGGATGAAGAACGCGCCATGTGTAGTCCTGGGAGCATCACGGTCAGTCACATCGTTGCGTGCAGAAAGCTTGTTGGCCAAGTCGAGGATCGGTGGTGCAGACCGATAGTTTCGGGTCAGCCCTAAACTCACGACTCCGGGACGCTGACCATACTGCGACAGGAACGTCCCATTTGCCCCGGCAAACTCGTAGATGCCTTGGTTGGGATCGCCGATGAGTGATATCTGCACGCCGACGCCGATGAGCTGCTCAAGGATGGCCTGATGGAGCGTGCCGATGTCTTGCGCCTCGTCGATGAGAATGTGCGGATACCGACGGGCCAACGCGCGCAGAATGATCGGCTGCTCCGCCAATGTGCGATAGCACCAGTAACGACCAAGGTTGTGTGTGTAAGCACCGGTTTTCCCCAGCCTATGGACGATCTTGGATGCGTAGTGGTGGTCCAACTCAACAACTTGGTTGTTATTCGCGTAGTAGAAATAGATGCCGGCGTCCCGTACATCAGCCTGCATGCTCGTGATCCCAATGGGATAGTTGCCAGGCTTGAACGCGAACCCGTTTAGGAAAGATTCGTCCCCGGTCACGAGAAACGCTGCTTGTGTTGCCTGCATGGTTCGGTGAGCGTGTGGGCGAAGCACATTACGTGTGATAAATCCATCCAGCGTATCAATGTCAACGCGGTGGCCTCCGATGCCGACGGACATCTCCTGGATCAATGACTGGTAGCTCTGGCGAAAGGTATCCACGGCCACATTGGAGAAAGAAAGCAATGCAACCCGTCCCCGGTGATCGCCGAGCTGCCGACGTATCTCCGCGAGCCGACGGACTGCCGTCAGCGTCTTTCCGCTTCCTGCGCATGCGACGACCGACATCGGATCAAGCGATGCGGTGATGATCGCCGATTGTTCTGGTGAAGGTTCGATCATGAATGCGTTGGCGCCGCTTGGCAGGCATGCTCGATAGCCTTGCATATGTACTCAGGCACGACGCACGGCGCGCCATCGACGAGCACCTGTGCGAGTGTTTGGCCAAAACGTCCCTTCTGAACGTTGTTCTGCTTGCGTTCGAACATGCCGCTGAACAAGAACCGCGCCTTTTCAGCGTCTGTCGTGGCCGCGTTGACAGAGGCTTCAACGGCCTCGCCGATCTTCGGATGAAGCTCCTTAAGCGCTTTCAGCATGGCAGAGCGATTGTCTGCATGCAGAGCCAAGTCGTACTCCAAGGTCTTGACCCCATGAAAAACTTTGAGCAGGGCGTCCTCGCCTTCTTTCATCTTGGCTGTATTGTCGGATACTTTGACGATATCGCTAGCTGCCGGGTACAGCGCCTGTGGCTCGCTTCCATCAGCTGGCGTATCCACTGGGTCGGCGTCGGTAATGACTGAGACGGGGATCTTCAGTGCCTTCTCGCCGAACAAGGGAAGGAAGGAATCGAAGTTCAAGCCTTCGACACTGATCAGACTGATGCCATGTTCGCGCAGCTTGAATCCGGCTTTATCAGCCAACACGCTAACCAGCATCAATTCAGCAGCACCCTCCACGAAGATGACTCGCCGAGCAAAAAAAATCTCGGCCCGCGTCACGTCGAGGTAGCGCTCAAGCTTTTCTCTCTTCCCTTTTCCAAAGGTGATGTCGCGCGGGAAAAATGTTTCGACCACGTGGCCCGTGTCCACAAGGCAGGCCAGGCTGTCTATGTCGGCAATACTGGCAAAATTGGGCGAATGGCTGGTTACAAAGAGCTGAACCGGCTTCTCTCCTTCAGCAGCCTTGATTGTCTCTAGATAGCCAAGCAGGATTGCCTGGAGTTGAGGATGCAGGTGCGCTTCTGGCTCTTCGATAATCAAGCTGCGATAGCTCGAGTCCGGGTTCTTGGCTAACTCGCTGAGGACAACCGCCATGAAGATCAGATTGTTGAAGCCGAGCCCATTCTGTTCAATCTCGAAAGCATCAACCATCAGCGAAAGACGGGACGCCAATCGCTGAAAGTCGCTTCCGCTTAAACCCAGCTCCAGAAGCTGGGCGAGTTGGGGGCCGAGCATACTGTCATGTCGGCTCCTGATCGCCGTGTGGGTGTTGATGATCGGCTGGTTTTTTTTCAGCTCCTCGTCGACCTTCTTTAAGGCGTCGTTGATCCCATCTCGTCCGGCATCGTCTGCCAGAAGCTGGAACAGTCGGGCGAGTTGGCTGGTGCGGCCAGGTTTCAGGCTTTGGGAGGCATCGCGCAGTGGTGGCAAATAAACCCCGCGAAGGTTTTCCATCATGTCCGTGGTCAGGCCTACATCTTCGTGATCGCCACACCACCGTTTGGCACGAAGCCGCCCAATTTTGTCGGCCTCCGCGTAGCGAATGGCAATATGCGCCTCCGCCTTACCTGTCGCGGTTAGCTTGAGAGCAGGAAGAAAGTCGGCTTCGTCATCTTCGTCGAGATCACGAAAAACGAACTGGAACGTGATGTCTCCCGCAGGTGTCCCGCCGTGAGGGCGATGAACATCGTCAATGTCGAAGCGGGGATAGGGCTCGTCTTGTCCCGCGAGTAGGGCACGTAGGGCATCGACGACGGCTGTTTTTCCAACGTTGTTGGCCCCTACTAGGACGTTTAATCCCGGTTGAAATCGTAATTCCGCCTTGTGCAGTTTCCTGAAATTCGAAATTGTTAATTGCGCTAAATACACTTGTTTCCCCCGGTCACGATCCGTCACAGTTTCAGTTTTTGCGGCTATATGGTAACGCGTCCATTCGATGAGACAGGAGTGACTTGGCGTGACGGGATAGGCGAGACATCACAGCTTTTGGGCTTCCAAGTACCGGTCGAGATCAGTGAGCGAGGCACGACTTTTCATCACGTTTACGGCCACTCATACTGGACTTCCATCGGACGCATCCATCAGCAAGGCATATGGGACGATGGAAGCATCTATGCTTCGATGGCTTCAGCTGCGAGGCGCTGTTAGGGTTGCATGAGATCGCTAGGGTAAGCAGGAGGGAGCATGGTGCAACAGCCTGAAGCAAGGATTGAAGCAGGGTTTGACGTCATTGACGATCTGTTATGGCAAGCAACCAAGGGTCACCTTTCGGGTCGTGGCTCGATTCGCTTGTCTCGATCTGGTCGCATCGGACCTCTGGTTGAAATGATGTACGCACGCAGGTCAATGCCGAGTGCTTACCAATTTGTTGTTCCGGAAGTGCCTTTTGCCGCGCTCATTCATGATGCATTGGAGTCGGAACGGATCAGCGGCGCACGATCAGTCGACAGGGCTGGCGTATTCCCCTTGAGCCGGCATGTTCCCAATTCCAGTACGCAGGAGCAATGGGATCAATGGGCGCTCCATGCGGAAAACGCAGCGGCTACTCACGGCTTGGGGCGTGCGCTTGTAGCTGGGCTGATTGGTGCGCTTGGCGAACTGCAGGACAACGTCTATGAGCACAGCGAAAAGCCAGATTCGGGATTGGTCGCCTACGCCACTGCGTCCGGAGTATTCGAGTTTGTCGTAGCTGATGCCGGTATCGGCGTATTAGCGAGTCTCAGCAAGAATTTGGAATTTTCCGGACTGAGAGACTCCGGTGAAGCTCTGAGAGCGGCGGCTTCAGATGGTGCATCTCGCTATGGCCGCAGAACAGGCCATGGGTTCGGCATCGGTGCGCTATTCAAGGCCCTCGCGCATGATGCAGGTGAGCTACGTTTTCGCAGCGGAGATCATGCCATGACGATCCGTGGGGACAGGCCGAGCCTGACCGGGCACGTGGAGGTTGCCCAGAAGGCTTGGCTGGATGGATTGATTATCTCGGTACGCTGCACGCCGGGCAATTAGACGAGGGATGCGCAGCTTTGGAGCAGGATCGATGTGGGCTTCGTAGAACCTGCGAACGATCGCTGCGTTATGGGCGAGCAGCTCATCAACGGGAATACCTTCTGGGGTCGGGGATTTGGCCCATTTCAATTTTCCGGATGCTGAAATGTAGGCACGCTGGCGCCGAAGGGTTTTCGAGAAAGACTCTGTTTCAAGCAAGGTCACTCTTGAAAAGTGTTGGCGGAGAACGTTCAGCCTGCGTGTGCCGCCTCGAACGACGATTGCGAGTGGGCGCTTGATCTGGGTTGCCAGATGACCAAGTTGGTTGAGATGCCAATCAATGCGTTCGGGCTGCCCACATCCGGTGGCGAACTCGAAGGCCAGTGTCGTCACTTCCTGGCGCTTCGCGATGAAGTCGATCCAGTTCGCGTAGTCGCGTTCCGTGCGTGCATTGATGTGCAGTGCGGTCGGTAGCCCTGCATTCGAAGCTTCGGCCCAAGTCAAGGCAATCCGTTTGATGGCATATAGGTTGTCTGTTCGCGGTACGTCGGTCAGGACGCTGTAATTAGGTGTAGTAAACAGCCCTACGCCGAGCAGGTGGAGATCCCGCAATATTTTCTCTCTATTGGGGAGTTCCCACCAACGCTCGATGAAGCGATCTTTGTCGACACCGCTTAGTACGATGGTTGCATCCCCCGAGACATGGAAGCGATCTGCGAGTTCGTCTCTTGAATGAACATGGACCTTGGCCTTAGCCAAGTCGATCACCCGATAGAGCGGAAGTGCGACAACAGATGATTGGAACATTTCGATACGGCTGTATTTGTGATCGATGAAGGAGACGACCTCGGGCAGTATGGGACTGACGACAGGGGTCGTACGCGCTACATTGTGGAGGTCAAGTCCGCCAACTTCGCGTACGCGCTGCACGAAGTGAGTTGGCCTAGATCGGCAGACTAGATCGCACTTGCTCTTGTCTGTGCAATGGCATAGATCACTGCAGTCAAACACATTGGCACCTGTGTGGATGCCGCCGCATCGAGCGTATTCCGGACACTTTCGACAGCCTAGAGATGTTGGATGATGTGCAGGATCGTCCCAGAGCTGGTTGGGCTGGCGGAAAATACTGGCGGGTTGGATATCCGGAGGCGTATTCATCTCAGTTGAATCTCCGCGGTGTCGCCAAACAGACCTACTCGTTGAATCACGCCTTCGGCATAGCCGCCGCAATTCGCGATTGCGGTCAACGTTTCTTCCGGAGGCCTGGCGACATGGCCGATGAGACGCAGACCTTCGCTGATGGTCAGATTCTTGCCTTCGCATTCAACGATGTAGCTGTTGCCGGTCTTCACTTGGACATTTGGAGACAACTCAGCCGTTAGGAAACGCAGTGTTTCGGTGATCGTGAGGTCGAGAAGCGTCGGAGTTTTCAAGCGATCAAGACCGCCGTCCCAACGCCTTGACCAAGGCTTGCCGGTTTGACTGCGGATGTAGTCGAGTCCCATCAGGTGTCTCCCAGCAATGGGCGGAAAACTTTGACCTTGCCTTGTCGCATCTCAACGAGCAGGCCTTTCGCGACAAGCCCAGATAACCGGTTATTCCACGCGGTCGGGCCAATGGTTTCATCGGTAAAGCGCGTGGCGAGATCCGGGGCTGTAGCAGCTCCCATCGTGTTCACCATTGCGAATGTCTTGTGCTGGACAGGATCGAGATCACCAAGGATTCGATGCTCGGATACTTCGCCCTGCGTATTGAGCGAGCAACACCACAGAACATCGCCCCGTGCCTTGACGAATAGTTCAAGTTCCTCCAGCACAACAGGTGCCGCATTGGTAACGATCGGATAAATATTCTGTCGGGAGGATCGCGTGAAATCGCGAAAACCGATGACGCTCTCACGGAGGAACGAAGCGGTTGCTACTTCGATACCGGTGAAATCGAGGAATAGTTTTTCAGGTGCATTTCCCGGTGGCGTAGCATCAATCAGTGTTGCGAGCAGCTTCCGTCCGGCCGCGGAGCCCGAAAGGATGTGCGGCCGGTTACCCACAAGGGTTTGGATTTCAAGTTTCAACTCACTAACCTCACGTCTATGAAGTGAGGTTAGTGAGTAAATTGGGTGGTGTCAAGGCGTTGTACGGCGTAGTGGGGCGCACATGCGCACGGGGTGGGGGCGGCGCGAAGGCAGGATCACGTTATCGTTAGGGCAACGACACGTCATCGTTCGCCGAGCGACTGTTGTAAGCCACGTGGGCTGACCCCTTTTGCCGCGCCCTCCTGGTCAGCGATATCGGCCACCTGCGTCCTGGGCAGCCGCGGGCGGCATCGCTCCCGGCAGTGCCTGGCCTTGCCTGATCTGTTGCGGCGGCTTCCCTCGGCTGCACAAGCAATCCGAAGGGTTCGCGATCACCGTTGAACGCACCAATCCCCGAGCGAGCAATGACCTGCACACGCTCTCGAACATGCGAGCGAAAGCTCGCGCCGCAGCCCGGCAACCTCAACAGGCGACCTGCGCTCATCCGCATCCGTCCGCGCGGGTTTTACCAACACGAGCCGCCGCTTTCACAGCAGCGCAGGCATCAGCAGCCCACCGTCACACAGCGCGTTTGCTCATCGAGACGGATATGTGCCCCAAACCGACTGGTCGCTCACATCACCCTCGACGACTCGGTTGCGCTGGATGTGGGCAAGGTTTGCTTCGCGGTCGGCTGGCGCAAGGGATGAACCCTCGTCCACTGCGTTCCCGCCTTCCAGCGTCCGCACGGCGGCCGCTTCCAGGTGCTGCCAGCCTTTTCCCGCTTCGCGTCCCGAAGCCCACGGCGCAATCCGGCGTCGAGGGAGAACAAGACATGAGCATCATGCGCGACGTCCTGGGGCACTACACGATCACCGGCCCGCAAACGGAGAACGACATCCTTGAGGCCGCAGAGGATATTCTGCGCCGCAAGCTCGAACGCCTCGGCAGCGTGGGCAACCCGAAAGATAGCTCGGACTTCTTGCGGATGAGGCTGGGTGCCCTGAAAGCCGAGCAATTCCACGTCATGTGGCTCGACAACCGACATCGCATCCTGGACGTCCAGAAGCTCTTTGACGGCACCGTGGATGGCGCAAGCGTCCACCCGCGGGAGGTCGTACGGGCAGCGCTCAACGTCAACGCCAGCGCAGCCATCCTGGCCCACAATCATCCGAGCGGAGTCCCCGAGCCCAGCGCCGCCGATCGCGCCATCACCCACGAGTTGCGGGACGTTCTCCAGCTGATCGGCGTGCGGATCCTCGACCACATCGTGGTCGGCGCCACCGAGACAGTGAGCATGGCAAGCCGGGGCCTCATCTGAGGCCCCGCTACTCAGATCACTTGGCCGCCTTCCGGGCGGCCTTTTTTGCTGGCGATTTCTTCGCCGCCGCCTTTGCCGTCGACTTTTTGGTCGACGTCTTCGAGATCAAGAGCGATTCAGGCGTGACGCCCGATTTCTTGAGGGCTGCCTGGAACCATGCCGGAGACTTTCCGTACCCCGTCCACGTCTGCGATGCATCGGCAGGATTGCGATATTTCGGGACGCCGGCTCCAGCTCGCTTGCCGCGTTTGCCACCACGAGCGGAATAGACGTCTGAAAGTTGGAGTCCCGCGGCTTTCAGGATGCCGTCGATTTTCGCTTTGACGTTCTGAATGTGTTCCGCGCGGGCGGTTTCCATTTGTGATTGAGCTTGAGCGATCAGCGCCTGAAGTTCTTTCGGCGAGAGTCCATCGAGTTTGACAGCCATCAAATATCCTCATTCATGGTGATCTGCATCCGAGAGATTAGCGCGAAACCGGGTAGAGCTCGCGCGTCCCCTGTGGGCCAGGTGTCGGGTGCTCCGCACGCGCACGGCGTTGCGCCCGTTCCGGCCTGACCCCCTGACGCCTCCGTCGACCTGGAGTCGTCTGCGCGCGCTGCTTGCCGAAAGCCCGTTCACCTGATTCACAAAAACGGGCCCGTGGGCCGGGCAGGGTAGCGGTTACTCCTCGATCGGCTCGGCGCCAGTCGAAAACATCACCCATCGAGCACGCGCAGCACGAAGCGGGCTGGCCGCCGGGGCCACAGACGCCGACTCCATTGTTGTACGCCAGTGTTTGGTGAGCGAAACGATCTGGTCAGGAGCGATCGGCACGGAAGCGGGGGTGGCAAGAAGCGCTCAGAGGTTCCTGGCGTTGGGGCGATTGCTCAATCGAGCGACGGTAGCAGTCCGCGACCCGCGCAACCCGCGAGGGGTGCTCCACGATGTTTCGCCCTGCGTTCCTCACTGGCGTTCGTTCCTTCGGTGCTGCAGGTCTTCTCCGGCCTGCTGTCCTGGGCTCGCGCAACCGCGCTACCCAAACCAGGAGAAGCACCATGAGCAAGAACACCGCCCCCAAGACTGCCCCGAAGACCGCCGATCGTCTGGACGCCTTCACCGTCCGCGAGTTCACCGACAAGGCCACTGGCGAAATCCGCCACGACTGGAACCGCATCGGTGTCGCGTTCCCCAACAGCGACGGCAAGGGCTTCCGCGTCGTGCTGACGAGCCTCCCGATCGATGGTGTGATCGTCCTGCGCAACTACGAGCCGAAAGAGGCCACGGAGTAACCCGCTTCCACCGAACCGGCCCTGCGGGGCCGGTTTCGTTTTGTTCGTGGGGAGGGGCGATCCCTTTTAAGGCCCGGCCTCATAATATCGAGGGATGACACAACCAAACACAGAATCAGTCGGTGCCAGCCCCCTTCCTCTCGATCTACAACTTGAGCGCTCCAGGCAACTGGTCACGTGGCTACGCGCAGCTGTAGGTCGCATAGGGGTTCCAAAACAGACGCGGGCTATATTGGTCGCGCCATCGATTCAGCTCGCGCTTGCGCACCATGCAGCGCTTGTGACTTTAGCTGAAGGTAACCACAGAGCATCCTTGCTGGCGCTTGTTCGTCCCGTATACGAAGCTTATGTGTGGGCAGCGTGGACGCTTCGCATCGCGACCGATGATCAGTTGCGGCTACTGGCGGAGGGCAAGCTGACCACTGGGCTGGAAGCACGAGTTCGTGCGCTGGATCGTGCGGAATTCTTTGACCAGTCCATGCTCATCGACATGAAGCCCTTGATCAGGCGAATGGATGGATTCGTGCATGGAGGATTTGAACACATGCGATATCGCATCCATCGCGATGCCGTGATTGCGCGTTACCCGGATAGCCTGGTTGTTGATGCACTCCAGGTGGCCGACCTGTTTGCCGTCATGGCTTTATTGGAAGGGCCGGCCATGGCGCCGGATGTCGAGCTCGGAGATCGACTGGACGATGAGTCGAGAATTTTGCTTGGGCTGAGTTCCAGCGAAGGGCGCATCGTGCAAATAGATGACAGGCAGGGATAGGCGGTGGACGTCACCCTCATTCCCTTTGCGCTGCGCGAAGCCGATCAGCGGTTCGTTGGCGTAGGCGACGTGGTCGCCGGGCTCGCCTGCGGCTGCATCTGTCCCTCATGCAAGTCGCGCTTGATTGCGCGGAAGGGTGCCATCAAGGTCTGGCACTTCGCCCATGCCAGCCGCGCGGATGGTCAGCAGACCGAGACGGATTGCGATTACTCGTGGGCGGTTTCGGTGCGGCTCATGGCCCGACAGCTGGTCGGTGATGGACTCCATCTCGAACTGCCGCCCGTCACTGACAGCGTCGAAGCGGCTGATCCGTGGGGGCAGGTGATCCACCACGTTTACCCGGTGGCACCAGCGCAAACGGTCGCCATTGATCAACCTCGCATCGACGCCCCATTTGCGGGCGCACTCGTCGACGTGCTCGCATTCGTCGATGGCTGCCCGTTCGTCATCTATTTCACGTATCCGGGCCGGTCTGTGCCCGAGGCTCTGAAAGCACCAGCGACGCCATGCGCCGGCGTCGTGGCGATCAGCCTTGGACAACATGCCCTCTCACAGGACGGAGCCGCTGACCTGGATGATCGCCAACGGCTGACCGCCTTCCTCAGGGAGCACCTTGCATCCAAAGTGTGGGTTCACCATCCCGGGATGCCGGGCAGACGATTGGTAGAGCTTGAACAGCTGAAGGTGCGATTGAGCGCTCAGCGCTCCATGGCTCCGCCGCGCAACACAAGCTCGCGAGGCGAGCCAGCCGTGATTGCGCCACGAACGTATGCACCGATTCAAGCAACACCGGGCGAAACTCCGCGGTATGTGTGCGTCAATTGTGAGTTTCGATGGGGTGATTCAATGGGCGGGCGGAGTCCCTGCCCGCAATGTGGCTCGCTCTTCATGACGACCTTTATCCGGTAGTCGCCGCTGATCGGCAGGGTGCTTCACCGGTTACGCTGTCGGCTTCGCATCGAGCCACCTGCGGCGTCTCGCCCCTTCGGGCCTCCATCGCTGACGCCTACGGCCCGGATTCCATGATCCGGGCCTGCGCGCTTCGCTTGCGTGGGATCTGCGCCCACCGCGGCCGGTTGCCTGTCCAGCCGTCCTCCCTGACTTCATCCCCTTGTCCGCGACTGTAGCCCGCGGCCGTGCGCCGTCAAGGCGCGCCGGGCCGTGTCCTCGGCTGCGCCTGCGGGCCGCACCAACCTGTCGCTTGTTTCCTTGACGGCACTCGTCCTCGCGCTCCTGACCGTCGCGGGCGATGAACTCAGGAAAGACGGTGGCAACGAGGCCGGCCCAGGTCTCTGCGCCAACCCCATCGGAAGTCCAAAGCGGGCTCCGAATCTAGGAGTCCGGTGGGGGTTTCAACAACCAACCCTTGTCAGGAGAAAGACCATGCAACTCGCTTCCCGTTTCGCTTCCCGTTTCGCTTCGCGTTCCCCGGTGCTGCGTTCGGAATATCCCTTGTCGGATGACCAAATCCGCGCCGTGGCCCCGTCCATCTTCGCGGATGCCCCGCACGAAAGCCGCTCGCAGCGGTACAGCTACATCCCCACTGCCACCGTGTTGCAGGAACTGCGCGGGGAAGGCTTCGAGCCTTTCATGGTGTGCCAGACGCGCGTGCGGACCGACGACCGCCGCGACTACACCAAGCACATGATCCGGCTGCGCCATGCCAGCCAGATCAATGGCCGCGAGGCCAACGAAATCATCCTGCTGAACTCGCATGACGGCACCAGCAGCTATCAGATGCTCGCCGGCATGTTCCGCTTCGTGTGCCAGAACGGCCTCGTTTGCGGCGACACCGTGGCGGACGTGCGCGTGCCCCACAAGGGCGACGTAGCCGGGCACGTCATCGAAGGCGCTTACGAGGTCTTGCATGGCTTCGACCGGGCGCAGGAATCTCGCGATGCCATGCAGGCCATCACGCTGGACGGCGGGGAATCGGAAGTGTTCGCCCGCGCAGCGCTGGCGTTGAAGTACGACGAAGACAAGCCCGCGCCCATCACGGAATCGCAAATCCTGATGCCGCGCCGTCACGACGACAGCCGCCGCGACTTGTGGAGCGTGTTCAACCGCACGCAGGAAAACCTCATCAAAGGCGGGCTGTCCGCCCGCGCCGCCAACGGTCGCCGCCAGACCACGCGCCCGGTGCAGGGCATCGACAACGGCATCCGCCTGAATCGTGCCTTGTGGTTGCTGGCCGATGGCCTGCGCCAGTTGAAAGCCTGAACCCCATGCGGCAGGGGCAGGCAGCAGCCCTTGCCGCTTCTCTCACTGCTGCAGCCCAACCACCAAGTGTTGTATAGCCTCGGCGCAGTGCGCCGGGGCTTCCGCCCTAAGCCGGGCGCGACAAGTCTGCCGCGCCCGGCTTCAACGTCCAAAGCAAAATCGCCACGTCGCCGCCTTCGACCAGGCGGCGACGTGGCGAGCGCGCAAGCGCATTGCGCGCGGTACGACGATCAGTGCCCGCTGACGCTAGCAAGGTTTTGATGGCGCCCCGCCGCAAGGGGCGGGGCTTGCGGGGCTACGCCCCGACTTGCTGCGGCAGGTTGTGCAAAAGCGTGCCGTCCTCGACGCTGGTAGTCCGCCGCCTGGTCGTCGCGAAGGACGGTTCACCGACACGCGCCCAGCCTCGTCTTATGGAGCTTCCACGCCACGCCACAAGCACGTCGCCGCAAGCTGCGGCAAAGGGCGTTCTCGCCCGCCGTTGGGGTGTTGGCCTTGCTCGCGTCAGGGCACGAGCCGGTAAAGCGGTCACGCGGGGATGCCGAGTCAGCCATATCTCCATCCGGGACAGGCGGCCCGTGCGTCCTTGGCTTGTCGTGAATCCTGGCGGGGGCGCGGCTGCGCCTTGGGCTTCATGGCCGCAACCTTCCAGCGCAAACAATTTCCCCGCCGCTGCGCGGCTTCCTCGCGCAGCAAATTCTTTGCGCTTCCAGGTTCTCCACGCTGTTGCGACCGCTGCGCGGTGCGGCCAGCCCATCCCCCGCCGGCCGGCTCACAACAAGGACGCACTGGCGCGACCTTGCTCAACCCGAAAGGAGAAACATCATGGCTAACATCGGCACCTTCACCGCAGACAAAGGCGGCTTCACCGGCACGCTTCGCACCCTGACGCTCAACGTCAAGGTCAAGCTGGTTCCCAACGACAAGGGCGACCGTGAGAACGCCCCCGACTTCCGCCTTCAGGCGACCGGCGGCTACGACATCGGCGCGGCGTGGAAGAAAGTCAGCCAAGCCGAGCGACCGTACCTGTCCGTGACCCTCGACGACCCTTCGTTCCCGGCGACGATCTACGCTCGCTTGATCGAGGAAGACGACGGCACGCACAACCTGATCTGGTCGCGCAGCAAGCCGGCGGCCTGACGGCCACCCCAGCGCCCCGTCTCTTGCGACGGGGCGCCTTCGTTCTAGGAGTCGGAAGCCGCCAGGCGGCCTTCCGTCTCCGTCATCAAGTCAGCCGAGCTGCATCCGAGTGCACGGGCAATCTTGAGGATGAGCACCAGTGTCGGCATGTGCTCACCACGCTCGATCTTGCCCAGATGCGAGCGCTCGATGCCTGCCTGATTGGCCAGATCTTCCTGAGCGATGCCGCGCTCCGTGCGCCGCGCGCGCACAACCGCCCCGAACGCCTTGGCCGGCTCCGCCTCGAATGTCGTGGCACCGGCCGGGCGGCCGCGCTGGATGGAACGCTTCTGCATGGGCAGAAGCGTCGATTGACACGCCAATTAAAACCACGTTAAAGATAACTCAGTAATGAATTTTTGACTTACCATGTCAGCCGCTTTGGTATCGGCGTGCCCAGCCGGATCGACGCTTTTGTGGGTCCGAGGATTTTCGCGAATGCGTATCGGTGGCTTTGCTGACTTCCACAAATCCGCATTGGTACTTGTGTGCTTCGACGGATGTGCGGACATGCGCATTCGTGCTTCTGCACGAATGCGTGGAACCGGATCGGCGGATACCCGCATCCGTTCAAAAGCGCATGTACATCTGGGTAGTTGGGTGCGGTTTTGCACCGGCGTTGGCACAAGGGAAACCGGTACTCCGGTGGAGCGATCCTTGCTGGAGTAGTGACGATGAATCTCTTCATCACCGACGACGAACGTACCCAGCTGTTGGCCAACGGCCAGACCCGCGCCACCGTGCAGGACTTCGATCCTCTGCCGGTGGTCAAGCTGTTTACTCCGGACGCACACGCGACCTGGCTGCTGGCTGCGCTCGATCCAGCCGATGGCGATACGGCCTGGGGTCTGTGTGACGTCGGCATCGGCATGCCAGAGCTGGGCACGGTCCGGCTGTCGGACCTCGCGGCCATCGTCGGCCCGTTGAATCGGCCGGTCCTGCGCGATCAGCATTTCCAGCCCACGCGCACGCTGTCAGAATACACACGGCTGGCCCAACTCAACGGGTCGATCCTCGACTGACCGCCCTCGGTGCGCGATCCAATCCCCGCCAAACCGGGCGTATTGTGTCTATTTCGGTCTGGCTACAGATCGAGTCCGCATCAATCGGCATTCTGTACGCCGTTCCGTACCACTCGGACGCAATCAGTCGTTATCGCATCGCCGATGTTATGCACCGTGTCCGATGCGGTACGCGGAAAATGACGCGCGCCGCCGTCGCACCCGCACGAGCCACGCAATACGTCGGAGCCAAACGGTCTTGATCTTCCCAACGCCTCACCGATCGCCATGACGTTTTGACGATCGCGCGCCAGTTCGTGGACGCCCATAGCGACGCCCTGCGTTGCCACAGGAGTCCGCGCCATGACCGATTCCCGCCACGATCCCTGGCGTCCCAGCGCCGCTTACCTCTACGTGTTGCATCTGGACGGCCCCGCGCTCGCCTGGGAATACCTTCGCCGCCATCCCGACTACTACCGCGACTGGCGGCGCCACCATCGTCGACCGACCGGTGCTGTAGCGCAGCGCTGGGGTTTGCGCGGGCTTGAAATCCCAGGCTTGGATGCGCGCGACGCGCATCCGGTCTGGTGTCCCAAGCCGGCCGGTGTCGTGCAGCTCCACCCCGACTTGGCGCCGACGCCCGACACGGTGCTGTTCGATCTCTGGCGCATGGCCGGCCACAAACACCTGTTCCATGATGGTCAGCATCTGGCACTGACCACTTGGGTGCCGGGCCGCTGGCGGCGCTTCGCACTCGCCCCGGCGCTGACGCACGGCATGCCTTATGTGTGTGCCGCCCACCCTGATGATCCCGGGATGTCATTGCCTGCGGATGAGAGCGCGCTGTGGGCCTTGTGCGTGGCGCGGCCAAGCCGCGCCGCATTGCTGGAGGCGCACACCTTGCAGGCGCTGGACGGCACGCTGGCGGGTGCCAGGTTACGCGAAGTGGCCGAGGCGTTGTATGGGCCGGCGACCGTCGCGGCCGACTGGCATGCCGACAGCGCGCTGCGCGCCCGCGTGCGCCGGCTGGCGCAGCGCGGCACTGCGCTGATGCGTGGCGGCTACCGCCGCCTACTCCACGATGCATCCGCTGCACAGGGACGTTTGCATGTCCCCACAAAACGTCCCTGAGCAAGCGCCCCATCTTTCCCGAGACTGCCTCCATCCGGCGGCGATAGCGCCGACGGCGCTCTCAACCGATGGAGGCTCACCCCATGCGACCCGCTCCTGTGCGGCCCTATGCCGCCCACACCGCTGCACCACAACCCGCTGCGGTAGCCCAGCCGCCGCGCTACCTGACCAACGACGAAGCAGCCGACCACCTGCGGCTGTCGCCGCGCACGATGGAGAAGCGGCGCGTGATCGGCGACGGGCCGCGCTTTCGCAAGTTCGGCCGGCGCGTCATGTACGCCGTCGCCGACCTCGATGCCTGGGCCGATGCGCGAAGCTTCGAGGCCACGTCCGACCCCGAGTACGCCGAGCGGCACGCGGCCGACAGCCGTGCGCGCTGACCGGCGGCACGCGGACGCCCATCGCCATGTCCCGACCCGCACGCGAACAGCTCGCGCTGTTCCGCGCGTTGCCGGGCGACATGGCGCCGCGCGACAGCCAGGACCTGATGGCGTTTCCGTTCTTCTCGCTGGCGAAGTCACGGCGCACGGCGCCGATCGACTTCCGCGCCGGTGGTGTGACCGTGCGCGTGGAAGGCACGCAGGAGCATGGCATCGCCACGATCTGGGACGCCGACATCCTGATCTGGGCCGCGAGCCAGATCGTCGAAGCCCGCGACGCGGGAATCCCGACCTCGCGGCTGATGCAGGCCACGCCCTACGAGATCCTGCGCTTCATCGGACGCGGTACGTCGCTGCGCGATTACCAGCGCCTCAAGGCCGCGCTGGATCGCCTGCAGTCAACCACCGTGGCCACCTCGATCCGCGAGACCACCGGGCGGCGTCTGCATCGCTTCTCATGGATCAACGAGTGGAAAGAGCGCGCGAACGCCAAGGGTGTGTCGCTCGGCCTCCAACTGATCTTGCCGGATTGGTTCTACGCCGGTGTGCTCGACGCCGCCCTGGTACTGACCATCGACCCGGCGTATTTCCGGCTCACCGGCGGCATCGAACGCTGGCTGTATCGCCTCGTACGCAAGCACGGTGGACGCCAGGCTGGCGGCTGGCAGTTCGACTTCGTGTACCTGTATCGCAAGTCCGGCAGCATGGCCCGGTTCTACGACTTCGCCACCGACCTGCGTGCGCTGGTGGCGAAACAGTCGTTGCCCGGCTACGTGCTCGGCATCGAGTGGACGCCCGACCGCAAAGCGGAGCTGCTGACCTTCCGGCCCGTGCCGTACGCGGCACGGGGATAACTCGGGAACAAGCGGTGAATGGCCTCGTGCTATCAGGCAACCGAGGACTCGTGCTATCGGGCAACCCGTCCTCGTGCTATCAGGCAACAGAATCGGCCGAAAACCCAATCACCACGCGGATTTGTGCGGCCTCTAACTTACCTAACCTAAAAACACTAACAGGTAGTAGCGCCACGCCGTTGCAGTGGACAACTGCCGAAACGCAAAAGCAACAGCGACACCAACCACTCCAACCATCGCGTTTTCCAAGTCGATCAACGGGCCGTTTTCCGTCGTGGAGAACCGTCCCATGATCGTCGCTCTGCTCAACCAGAAAGGTGGCGTCGGCAAGACCACGCTTGCCACACACATCGCCGGTGAGCTGGCGCTGCGCGGCCAGCAGGTCATCCTGCTCGATGCCGATCCGCAAGGCTCGGCGCTGGATTGGACGCAACGCCGGAGCCAGCAGGGTCTGCCACGGCTGTTCAGCGCCGTGGGCCTCGCACGCGAGACGCTGCACCAGGAGGCGCCCGAGCTGGCACGCCGCAGCGATCACGTCGTCATCGACGGGCCGCCGCGCATCGCCGCGCTGGCGCGCTCGGCGCTGCTGGCCGCTGACCGTGTGCTGGTGCCGGTGCAACCCAGTCCCTACGACCTGTGGGCGAGTGCCGAGATGGTGGCGCTGGTCCGCGAGGCGCAGGTATTCCGGCCACGGCTCGCCGCCGCCTTCGTCATCAACCGGCGCGTCAGCACCACCGTCATCGGCCGCGAGGCACGCGGTGCGCTTGCCGAACAACCGCTGCCATCGCTGCAATCGGAAATCCGTCAGCGCATCGTCTTCGCCGACAGCGTGGCGGCCGGCCAGCTCGCGTGCGAACTGGCGCCCGACAGCGCCGCCGCGCGCGAAATCACGGCGCTGACCGATGAGCTGTTGCGGTGGTCGTCATGAGCCATGCACGCGGCAAGCGCATCGCCATCGGCGCACGTCCGCCGACGAATCCGCACGCCGAGGCGTGGATTCGCCAAGGCGACGGCGCTGACCTTCAGAAAGGTGACCTCTACACCGCGCGCCTGACACTCGACATCACGCCCGCGCTGCGCGCGCGCATCAAGGTTTCGGCCTTCACGCAGGGCGTGACGGTGGCCGAGCTGTTGCGCGCGTTGCTGGAGCGCGAGTTCCCGGAGCACACGCCATGAATGCGTCTTCTCAAGTGGCAGCGATCGCGCCGCCGCCCTTCGTAGCGCTCATCGATCACGAGCTGTTGACTCGGGTCTCGCTTGCTTACGTCGCGCATCGTTTCAACCTCTATCTGCGCTTCGGTGAACCGGCGTATCACGTGCAACGTGACCGTTGGCGGCGCGTGGCGGCGTTCTGGCCGGCATCAATCTTCTGTCGTATCCGCTGGGAGGCCAACGACTACGGCACGGTACGCTGGCAGCTTATGGTGATGCAGGCATGTACGTCGATGGATGCCGCGCAACGCATCCCCGGTGTGTGGCCGGGCGCATGCCTGCTGCTGCACGCCGAAGGCGAACGCATGGTTCGCCTCGTACTGCCGCTCATCGACGCCATCGAGGCATTGGGCATCGCGCCGGGCGACGTATCGCCCGCGTACTGGCGCATGCTGGGCAACCGGCTCGTTGCCCACGGGCTGTTGCCGGTTTACACCGCCGAGCGGCACGCCGCCTGGCTGGCGGGGAGGGCGTTGTCATGATGGTCATTACCATCACCGACACTGCGCCGCACCCTCGCCCGCGCAAGCGCACCCGCCTCGTGCTGGCTGTGCTGTCTGCCGGCGGCATTGCTTCGTTGGCCTGGACGTCCCTCGTGTCGCCACTGCCGCGTCTGGTGTACAACCCGTCCGACAGCGTGGCGGTTGGTTGGTATCGCGTTGATCCACTCGCACGCCATGCCGGCTCGCTGTCACCTGCGATGCACGTCGGCAGCATCGTGCTGGTGCCGTTGCCGGCCGCCGCCGTTGCACTGGCCGCGCGGCGCGGCTACCTGCCATCGCGCATCCCGCTGCTCAAGCCGGTCGCTGCCGTCGCGCCGCAGCAGGTGTGCATCACCGAGGGCAGCGTGCGCATCGACGGCGTGCCGGTGGCCGCCGTGCTGCGCACCGATGGGATGGGTCGGCAGCTGCACGCCTGGCCGTCCTGCCGGCGTCTTCGCCCTGGCGAACTGTTCCTGCTCAGTACGACCAATCCGGCGTCGTTCGACAGCCGGTATTTCGGGCCGGTGCGCGCCGATACCGTGCTCGGTGTGGCGCATCCGATCTGGCTGGAGCAGCGGCCATGACGCCGCTCGACGTCGTGCATGCGGACCGTCGTTATACCGTGTCGTCGCAGCGTTGTCGTGCATGCCGCGCGAGCGTATCCGCGCCGCGCTTCGCCTGGCATCCGCTGCGATATGCCGACGTGCTTTCCCCCGTGCGGACGGCTTGCCCCGGGCGCGCCATGCCGATGGCATGGCAGGCGCTCGCCGGCGTGCAGGCTGCGCATCGCGCAGCGCCGCCGGGGCATCGCATCCCCGTGCCGTCAGGCCGGGGAAAGATGCAGGGCAAGATTGAAGGGTGCGGCACCACGGTGCGCACCAAGCGTGTCTGCACATGGGGGTGGCGCGGCACGCGGCGGTACGCGGCACCGTGCCGCGAGTTGGAGCAAGGTCAGGCCGGCTCAGGAGATATCGCGTGCCTGATACCCACTGACGCGATGGTCTTGGATGGAGCTTGCCGATGAGCCGACGCAGCCGCTCGGACGGCGACGACCGTTTCCGCCTCCGCCCCGGCGCGCCGAGGCAACGCGGCGATACCTTTGTCGCTCAAGTCTTGCGCCAGACGAGCAAGGCGGCCAACGCCACCGGCGGCCGGCGCGGCAAGACCCCTGGCTCCAGACTGGGGCGCGGCCATGTGGCAGCGCGCTTCACCGGGCAGTCGCTGTCCGCCAACGCGCGGCGTGCCACCGTCAAGGTGCGGCTGGTGTACCTGAAGCAGGCCGGCGCACGCTCGACCGTCACGCACCTGCGCTACATCGAGCGCGAGGGCGTAGGCCGCGAGGGTGAGCCGGGCAGGGCATACAGCACGGCGGCGGACGAAGCCGACCTGGCCGCATTCGAGGAACGCGGACGCGGCGATCGGCACCAGTTCCGTTTCATCGTGTCGCCCGAAGACGGCGCCGAGCTGGGCGACCTGCACACCTATACGCGCCACCTGATGGCCCGCATGGAAGCCGACCTGGGTACGCGGCTGGACTGGGTGGCCGTCGATCACTGGAATACCGACAACCCGCACACGCATATCGTCCTGCGCGGCAAGGACGACACCGGCCGTGACCTCATCATTTCTCAGGCGTACCTTACGCGCGGCCTGCGCGAGCGCGCAGCCGAACTCGCGACCGAATGGCTGGGGCCGCGTACCGAACTGGAGATCCAGCGCGCGCTCGCGCGCGAAGTCAAACAGGAGCGCTGGACCAGCCTGGATCGCACCTTGCAGCGCGAAGCCGTCGATGGCCAAGTGCACGTCGAACGTCTCAACGAGCCGTGGCCACACCGCCGGCGGGAGATGTTGATCGGCCGCCTGCAACACTTGCAGCGCATGGGTCTGGCGAGCCAACCGCAAGCCGGCGCATGGGTGATCCACGTCGAGGCCGAGCCGACCCTGCGGGCGATGGGCGAGCGCGGCGACATCATCCGCTCCATGCAGCGGGCGATGGGTGGTACGCAACGTGAGCTGGCCGTATTCGAGTCGGGCGGGGATGGCCGCGCCTTCGTTGGCCGCGTCGCTGCCAAGGGGCTGGCCGACGAGTTGTACGAGAAGGGTTATCTGGTGGTGGATGGCACGGACGGCAAAGCGCACTACGTGACGCTGCCGCCCCGAACGGACCTGGAGCAATACCCAACCGATAGCGTCGTCGAGGTCAAAGGGGGTGTCGGCGCACGCGCCTCGGACAAGACCATCGTCGCGCTGGCCGTCGATGGTCTCTACCGCACCGACCAGCATTTGGCGGTCGCCCAAGGCCACGCCACGCCTGAGCGCGATCCACGCGAAGTGGTCGCCGCGCACGTGCGCCGACTCGAAGCCCTGCGCCGCGCCGGCATGGTAGAGCGTGTGGCCGAGGGGCTATGGAAGGTGCCGGACGATCTGCCCGAACGGGGCCGTCGATATGACGGCCAGCGACTGGGCGGTGGCGTCGCGGTGGAACTGAAGTCACACCTGCCCATTGAGCGACAGATCCGTATGATCGGTGCCACTTGGCTGGACCAGCAGTTGATTGGTGGCGGCAAGGGGTTGGGTGACATGGGCTTTGGTGGGGAGGTGAAGGACACGCTCCGCCAACGCATCGACTTCCTGGTGGAACAGGGGTTGGCTGAACGGCGCGGGCAGCGAGCGATTCTGGCGCGCAACCTACTGGCGACGCTGCGCAGCCGTGAGTTGGCGAAGACCGCGGGTGACATCGCAGCCGAAACCGGCCTGGAGCATCGGCCGGCGACCGACGGGCAACGCGTGACCGGTATCTACAGGCGCAGCGTGCTGCTGGCCAGTGGGCGCTACGCCATGCTGGACGACGGCATGGGATTCAGCCTGGTTCCGTGGAAGCCGGTCATCGAACAGCGGATGGGACAGCAGATTGCAGTAACGGTGCGCGGGTCGAACGTGAGTTGGGAGATTGGTCGAATTCGAGGTCCTACGGTTGGATAGCCTCATCATTGGCCGCTGGGCACATCAGCCAGCGGCCAATGGGCGGCATGTGACCGGCATTTATCGGTGCAGCGTCATGCTCGCCAGTTGACGCGATGCCGTAGTACTCATATGGATGGCATCGAATTCAGCCCGGCGCCTCGGGGTTCGATGATTGAGCAACGGTTGGGGCTGCCCATTTCGGCAACCATCTCTTCGCAGTGACAGCTCCGGGGACACGACATGTCCGCGACGGTGGCGTCGGCCGACACGAAGACCGGCGTGGTCGATGTGACCGCTGAAGGTATGGCCTTGAAGGTGCATTTCCCGCCGTCGGTCGCGGCCAACCTCAAGACAGGTGACAAGATCACGCTGCACATGGGCTACAGCAAACCGTGAATCACCTGAACCCACCTCCAGAGTTGAAGGTGTCAGGTCACACGGGTAAGCTCGCTTCATGACCGTCTCGCTGCGTCTGCTCGCTCGTTCACGTCGCCTCCGGGCGATGGGCGTGTTGGCGTGGCTGATGCTGGTCGTCAACTCATTGGCCGCTGCACCGATGGGTATGACGGGAGGTCCTCACTCCCATTCCATGCACACAACGGTTGCGGCGGTCAGTGAACTCTGTCATCACCACGTCGCCGCCAAGGGATCCCAATCCAGTTGTGACGATCAGTCCGGTTGCTGTGGTGGCACGGCGGGGCATGCCTGCACTTGTGCCGCGATGTGCAGTACCACGTTGGCCCCCGGGGCCACGACTGTTACCGTTTCGACCCCCATCACAGCCCGTTACGCCATGCCGCTGCCCCGCAGCGCGCCCGCATTGAATACCGCTCCTCCGTTGCGACCACCGGCGGTCTGACTCTCCCTCGTTTCTGATGAGCTTTGCTGGCGATCGTCGTGTGTCGATGATCGCAAGCAATCGGCTGTGATCGGTATCGGCATGATCGATACCGCCTGCCCTGGAGAGAGTCCATGAACCTGTTTCCCCCGCCCCCTGCAGATTTGTCGCGGCGACGCTTCGTCCAAGGTGTCGCCATCGGCGGCGCCGTGGCCGGCTTGGGCCTGCTGCGTCCCTCGAACGTCTGGGCGTTGACCAACCCCGGTCACCCCACGGTGCTGAGCGGCACCGACTTCGCCCTCGATATCGCCGAAACCCCGGTCAACTACACCGGTGCCACACGCCTAGCCACCACCGTCAACGGCGGCATTCCCGGCCCGATCCTGCGCTGGAAGGAAGGCACCACCGTGAACCTGCGCGTGTCTAACCGGTTGCGCGTGCCGACCTCGATCCACTGGCACGGCATCATCCTGCCGTTCCAGATGGACGGTGTACCGGGCATCAGTTTCGACGGCATTGCCCCCGGCGAAACCTTCCTCTACCAGTTCAAGGTGCGCCAGTCGGGAACCTACTGGTACCACTCGCATTCGGGTTTCCAGGAGCAGAACGCGTTGTACGGCCCACTGGTGATCGAGCCGGACGGCCCCGAGCGCTACCCCACGGATCGCGATTACGTGGTGATGCTCAACGACTGGACCGACGAGGATCCCGCACGCATCTACGCCAAGCTGAAGAAGCAGAGCGACTATTACAACTTCGCCCAGCCCACCGTGCCGGATTTTTTCCGCGACGTGCGAGAAAAGGGCCTGAGCCAGGCTTTGGCCATGCGCAAGATGTGGAACGAGATGCGCATGAACCCCACCGACCTGGGCGATGTTTCCGGCTACACCTACACCTACCTGATGAACGGCACCGCGCCGACGGGCAACTGGACCGGCATCTTCAAACCCGGCGAAAAGATCCGGCTGCGCTTCATCAACGGCTCGTCGTCCACCATTTTTGATGTACGCATTCCGGGCCTGAAGATGACGGTGATTTCCGCCGACGGTCAGGACGTCGAGCCGGTCTCGGTCGACGAGTTCCGCATTTCGGTGGCCGAAACCTACGACGTCATCGTCGAGCCGCAGGACGAGCGCGCCTATACGCTGTTCGCCCAGTCGATCGACCGCACGGGCTACGCCCGCGGCACCTTGGCGCCACGGCAAGGCATGCAGGCCGAGGTTCCGGCGATGGATCCCCGGGTATGGCTGGGGATGCAGGACATGATGGGCGCGATGTCGATGGGGGGGATGGATCACGGCAGCGGTCATGCCCCGACGCCCGGTATGGATCATGCCGGCAAGGATCACGGCAGCATGGCCGGCATGGCGGCCACGCCCGCACCCGTCGTGCGCCACGCCCGTACCGAATACGGCCCCGGCGTCGACATGCACGTGGACATGCCACGCACCAACCTCGACGATCCGGGCATCGGCCTGCGCGACAACAGCCGCCGCGTACTGACCTACGCCGACCTGCACACCATCGGCGGACCAATTGATGCGCGCGAGCCAAGCCGCGAGATCGAGCTGCACCTGACCGGCAACATGGAGCGCTTCATCTGGTCGTTCGACGGCGTGAAGTTCTCCGACGCCAAGCCGGTGCACTTCAACAGCGGCGAGCGACTGCGCATCGTGCTGGTCAACGACACCATGATGAACCACCCGATCCACCTGCACGGCATGTGGAGCGAGCTGGAGAATCCGGACGGGCAATTCCAGGTGCGCAAACACACCATCAACGTGCAACCGGCGCAGCGCGTCACCTATGCGGTGTCGGCCGACAACCCGGGCCGTTGGGCCTACCACTGCCATCTGCTGTATCACATGGAGGCGGGCATGTTCCGCGAGGTGGTGGTGTCATGAAAATGCATCGTCGTAACACCTCAACCGCTCCGCATCGTTCGGCGTTGCTAGCTGCACTGTTGCTGGCGCTGCCATTGGCGGCCACGGCGCAGAGCGCGCCCGCGGCCAGCAGCACATCGTCGATGGACATGAGCTCCATGCCAGGCATGGATCACGGCAGCATGCCCGGCATGCCGATGCCGGCTCCCGCAAGCAGCACCGCGAAACCGGCGCCGAAGCCGTCCGCCAAGAAGGCGCGGAAGACACCCACCCCGGCCCCGTCGACACCGGCTTCCCACGACATGGATGGCATGAAGGGCATGGATCACAGCGCCATGCCGGGCATGGATCACGGCGCCATGTCGGACATGTCGATGCCCGCCAAGCCGGCCACATCGGCGGCACTCACCGGCGACATGTCGGGGATGGATCATTCATCGATGCCCGGCATGAGTCCGGGAGCGATGCAAGGAATGGATCACAGCGGCATGGCCGGGATGGATCACGGGGCGATGCCCCAAAAGGGACAAGGTGAGATGACCGGCATGGGCGCGATGCCTGGCATGACGATGGGTCCCATGCAGGGCGGTAGTCCGCCACCCGACGCGCGCAATCCCGACTATTCCGACGGCGTCGCGGGTAGCCCCATACAAGGGTTGCACATGCACGGCAGCGTGCCGATCGGCATGCTGTTGATCGATCAGCTCGAAGCCTTCCATGGTCGCGATGCGAATGGCCAGAGTTGGGAAGCGCAAGCTTGGTACGGCAATGACGAGAACAAGCTGTGGATACGCACCGAAGGCGAGCGCAGCCGCGGCAAGCTCGAAGACGGTGACCTGGAAGCCTTCTGGAACCACAACATCGCCACGTTCTGGAGCACCCAATTGGGTGTGCGCCAAGAAATCGGCGAAGGTCCCAACCGCACATGGGCGGCCTTCGGTGTGCAGGGACTGGCACCGTACTGGTTCGAACTGGAGGCGACGGGTTACGTCGGGCCTTCCGGCCGCACCGCCGCCCGTGTGCGTGCGGAGTACGAGATGCTCTTCACCCAACGCCTGATCCTCCAGCCGGAAGCGGAGATCAACCTCTACGGCAAGAACGATCCGCAGCGCCGGATTGGCAGCGGCGTTTCCGACGTGCAGTTCGGCTTGCGTCTGCGCTACGAGATCCGCCGGCAGTTCGCGCCCTACATCGGGGTGAACTGGGTGCGCCGCATCGGCACCACGGCCGACTACGCACGACAAGATCATCAACCCGTTCTCGACCGGCAGATCGTGGCCGGCGTCCGACTCTGGTTCTAAGGGGAAATACCATGAAACAGCACATCAAGCATCACAGCATTACCGTTGCCGTTGTCCTGGGCGTTCTTGCCCTCGGCGCCGGTGCGTTTGTGTATTCCGGCCTCTACAACATCGGTGCTGACGACCACCACACCAAGCCGGTGTTCGCGGTAATGCAGACCCTGCGAGAGCAGTCCATCCATGCCCGCTCGAAAGACATCGTGGTACCCGACCTCAATGACGAGCAGTTGATCTTGAAAGGGGCCGGCCAGTACGCGGCGATGTGCACCCAGTGTCATCTCAAGCCTGGGATGAAAGACTCGGAGCTTCGCCAAGGCCTATACCCGCTACCGCCAAACCTGTCGCAGGTACGGGTCGATCCGAAGGATGCGTTCTGGATCATCAAGCACGGCATCAAGATGAGCGGGATGCCGGCTTGGGGCATGGTGCCCGGTCACGACGACCCCACTATCTGGAGCATGGTCGCGTTCATCGAAAAACTGCCGGGCATGACGCCCGCGCAATACAAAGCCATGGTTGCCAAGGCCCCGCCGGATGAGGACATGCATATGGGAGAGGACGGTGGCCATGGCCACGGTGAGGCCGCCGATGAGGACGCCCACGGTGCTGCCGACATGGAAGGCATGGACATGTCCGGTGAGGCCGGTCACAGCCATGGCGCAGCTGCGGGAGATGACCACGGTCATGCGGCGGCCGCCGCGCCCGCGGCTGAAGCCCCGCTTTCGCTGGAGGGCATGAAGCCGAAGGCGGCACCCGAGGCCGAGGCCGTGGCACAGGCGTTCCAGGCGGCCTTGCAGCACGGCGATCGGGCGGCCGTACTCGCTTTGCTGGCTCCCAATGTCACCATCAGCGAAGGCGGCCATGTCCAGACGCGTGACGCCTACGCGGCTGGTCACTTGGGCGAGGACATCGCGTTCCTGAATAGTGCCAAGATCACCCCGGTCTCGCTGGGTTCAATGCCGATGGGCGACACCGCCATGGTCGGTAGCGAGAGCGACATCCAGGCCACGGTCAAGGGCAAATCGACCACGCTGCGCAGCCGCGAGATGCTCAACCTCAGAAAAGATGGCGACAGCTGGAAGATCGTGTCCATCCAGTGGCAAACCACCCCGGTAGCAGGAGAATGACGATGAAGCGATGGTTTTCCCGCATGGGCATCAGTTTGCTGTTTGCCGTGCTGTTCGCGCCGGCGGCGATGGCCGCGAACGCGTTGGACGTGTACAGCGACCCGTCCTGCGGCTGCTGCGACGCGTGGGTCGATTACATGCGCGCGCAGGGCTACACCGTCACCGTGCACCAGGACCAGCCGATGGCGAGCGTAAAGGCACGGCTTGGTGTGCCGGCCGATGTCGTCTCCTGTCACACCGCGCTGATCGATGGTTATGTGATCGAGGGTCACGTGCCGGTGGAAGATGTTCAGCGCCTGCTCGCCGAGCGCCCTGACGCCCGGGGCCTGGCGGCACCGGGTATGCCGATGGGCTCGCCTGGCATGGAGATGGGTGCGCCGGAACGCTATGACGTGGTGTTGATCGGCCGGGATGGATCGTCCCGCGTCTTTGCCACCCACGGTCCGAAAGCGTGATCGCCGTGGCCGGTGGACGAACCGCCCGTTCGTGTGCCGGCCACGATCGCGCCATACCGATTCCTGACCTCTCTGTACGGTTCGGAGAGTGACGATGCTCCTGCAGCCGATCGATATTTTTGTCTACGCGTGGCTTGCCATTGCGGTGCTCTCGGCGATCTATGTGGCGTGGGATCAGTTCCGCGGCAATCCCGAACCCACGGTCATGAAGTGGGGCTTCGTACTGATCACGCTGTACATGGGGCCGATCGGCTTGTTGCTCTACGTGATGGCGGACAAGGAGCCGACACCGGGTACGCATGAAGCGTTTGTACAGCCGCTGTGGAAACAGGGCGCAGGCTCGGCCGTGCACTGTGTCGCTGGTGATGCGACCGGCATCATTCTCGCCGCGGTGGTGGTTTCGCTGATTGGCCTACCGATGTGGGCCGATCTGATCGTCGAATACGCCGCCGGCTTCCTGTTTGGCCTGCTGATTTTCCAGTCGCTGTTCATGCGCAAGATGATGGGCGGGTCGTATCTGGAAAATGTACGAAAGTCGTTCATGCCCGAATTCATCTCGATGAACGCGATGATGGCCGGTATGGCGCCGGTCATGGTGCTGTTGATGATGGGGCGCGACATGCGCGCGATGTGGCCGGGTGAGCCGCTGTTCTGGTTCGTGATGTCGCTGGGCGTTACGGCCGGCTATGCGGTGACCTATCCAGTCAACGTGTGGCTGGTGTCGCGCGGCATGAAGCACGGACTGATGACGGTGCGCGACGATGCCCCTCCCCAGCACGATGAACGGCCGCAGGCATCGACGAGCGCGTCGCACGATCATGGCGCGATGGCGTCGATGCCCGCCGATCACGTAATGTCGGCGGTCACGGGAAAGGATGACGGCAAGCATGGAATGCACGACGCGTCCTCCGGCCACGGCATGCACGGCGGCGGCAAGACGCCGACCCGCGCGCAGCTCATCGCGGTCACTGCCTTCACCAGCCTGATGCTGATCGCCGGCATGACGCTACCCTCCGCCTTCGTCAACATGCGGTTGTCCGCGCACGAGGTCGGCAAGCTGATCATGCCGCCGGGCATGATCACCACCCAGGAAACCCCGGCCGCGACCATGCGCGACATGGCAGGTATCGATCCGCGTACCAGCGTGTACACCGCACCGGTCGCTGCCCAAGGCGATCAACTGCTGCAGCCGCAGATCGTCGAGGGGGTGAAGGTGTTTCACTTCAACCTCGAAGTGATCCAGTGGAGCATCCTCGCCGATCGACCGGTGAACGCTTATGCGGTCAATCGCCAGGTGCCCGGCCCACGCATCGAGCTGGAGCAAGGCGATCACGTGCGCTTCGTGGTCACCAACCATCTGCCGGAATCAACCACGCTACATTGGCATGGATTGATCGTGCCCAACGCGATGGACGGCCCGGCCATGGTCACGCAGAAGCCTATCGCGCCCGGCGCCACGTTCACTTACGACTATGTGGTGCCACAGGTCGGCACCTACTTCTATCACTCACACGATCATCCGGATCGCCAGCAAAGCCTGGGCCTCTACGGCGCACTCATCGTGCGTCCCACGCACAACTTGGAGAACCTCAAGCGCCTCGCGGCGCTGCACCTGCCGCCGGAAGAGGTAACGGCGGCGGCCGATCCGGCGAAAGAAGTGAAAGCCGACCACGAGTACACCCTCCTGCTGCAGGAATGGCTGGCTCGTGACGGCATCACCTATCCGGCGATGAACATGGAAGGCGGTCTACCCAACTACTTCACCATCAACGGCAAGGCCTACCCGTCGACCGATACGGTAAAAATGCGCGTGGGCGAAACGATCAAGATCCGCTTCATCGGCAGCAACACCAATTTCGTGCATCCCATGCATATCCACGGCGGGCCGTTCACCGTGGTCGCACGCGATGGCGTTGACCTACCCAAGGATGCGCAGTTCCAGGCGGACACCGTGAATGTCGGCCCCGGACAGCGTTACGACGTGATCTGGACCGCGCGCAAACCGGGACGCTGGCTGGTGCACTGCCATATCCCGCACCATACGACCAACAACAACCAGGAGCAGCAAGGCGGCGGCGGCTTGATGATGGTGCTCGATGTGCTCGACGCCAACGGACATTCGTTGCCAATGCCGCCACAGTAAGAGCGACTTTTGGCCGTGACGCCCGAAGGCACGAGATCCTCGTTCCGGGCCTGCCGGCCGCATCCCTCGGGAATGGCGCCGCCTGTGACCGCGTTCCGCCCCATGTCGTCGAGCCGCCCACGATTGACACCACATCCACCTCGCCGCTTACACGTGCTTGCACATCAATCGACGTCAATCCATTGCCATCGTCATGGGAGGCTACATGAACACTCGCCATCACCACACGGGCGCCAACAAACACGGACACGGCGCCCATCCCGGCTCGGCGACAACCGCGCTTGATCCGGTCTGCGGCATGCGAGTCGATCCGAATCAAACGGCTTACCACGCCGAGTATCAAGGAGTAACGCGCCACTTTTGTTCGGCGCGCTGCCGGGAGCGCTTCGTGGCTGATCCGGCCAAATATCTGTCCGGGCAGCCCGATGACGCCTCCGCGGAGGCACCGGCGGGAACGATGTACATCTGCCCCATGCATCCGCAGGTACGCCAGGAAGATCCCGGCATTTGCCCCATTTGCGGCATGGCGCTGGAGCCGGAAATGCCGGGGCTGGACGACGAGGACCAACCCGAACTGCGTGATTTCAGCCGTCGCTTCTGGTGGACCTTGCCGGCGACGCTGGTGGTGCTCGTGCTGGCGATGTTCGGCCATTACTTACCCCGGTTGCCGGTGAACACCCGAACCTGGATCGAACTGGTACTGACCATGCCAGTCGTGTTGTGGGCAGGCTGGCCGTTCTTCGTTCGCTGCGTGCAGTCGATCCGCAACCTCAGTCCCAACATGTGGACCCTGATCGGCATCGGCGTTGGCGCGGCGTTCGGCTACAGCATCGTTGCCACCCTCGCACCGGACGTGTTCCCGGAGTCGTTTCACGAACATGGCCGCGTGGGTGTCTATTTCGAAGCCGCCGCGGTGATCGTCTCGCTGACCCTGCTTGGGCAGTTGCTCGAACTGCGTGCCCGCTCCAAGACCTCGACTGCCCTGAAAGCCCTGCTGGGGCTGGCGCCAAAGACTGCGCGTCGCCTGCGCGACGATGGCGGCGAGGAGGATGTCGAACTCGGCCACGTTCACGTCGGCGATCGCCTGCGGGTACGCCCCGGCGAAAAGGTGCCGGTGGACGGCGAAGTGATCGAGGGACGCTCCCATGTCGACGAGTCGATGCTGACCGGGGAACCCGTCCCGGTCGAGAAGTCCATCGGCTCCAGCGTGATCGGCGCGACCCTCAACGGCACTGGCAGCCTGGTGATCCGGGCGGAGAAAGTCGGTTCGGCGACGGTGCTGTCGCAAATCGTGCAACTGGTCGCCCAGGCGCAACGCTCACGCGCACCGATGCAGCGCATGGCTGACAAGGTGGCTTTCTGGTTCGTGCTGGCGGTCCTGGCGATTGCCGTCGCCACCTTTGTCGTGTGGGGGCTGTTTGGACCGGAACCGTCGTGGACGTTCGCGGTGCTCAACGCGATCTCGGTCTTGATCATCGCCTGTCCCTGCGCGCTGGGACTGGCCACGCCGATGTCGATCATGGTGGCGACCGGCCGTGCCGCCGGGGAAGGCGTGTTGTTCCGCGATGCCGAGGCGATCGAGAACCTGCGCAAGATCGATACCCTGATCGTGGACAAGACCGGAACCCTGACCGAGGGACGTCCGGCATTCCATACCGCACTCGCGGCCAAAGGGTTCACTGAGCAGGAGGTGCTGCGCCTGGCGGCCAGCCTCGACCAGGGCAGCGAGCACCCGCTGGCCGACGCGATCGTCGCGGAAGCCCGCCATCGTGGCCTGGCACTGGAGACGCCGGAGAGCTTCGAGTCGTCCACCGGCATCGGGGTGCGCGGCAAGGTGGGAGGCGCCACGCTGGCGATCGGCAACACCGCGCTGATGCACGAGGTCGGAGTCGATGCCACCGTTCTTTCCGTTCCGGCCGAGGAGCTGCGCCGAGCCGGTGCCAGCGTGATGTATTTGGCGGTCGATGGTGTCCTGGCTGGCCTGCTCGCGGTCGCCGACCCGATCAAGGCCAGCACTGCCAACGCCATCGCGGCGCTGCACGAGGCGGGCTTGAACATCGTGATGGCCACCGGCGACGGCGTTACCACGGCCCATGCGGTCGCACGCACCCTGGGCATCGACGAAGTCCATGGCGAGGTTCGCCCAAAGGACAAGATCGACCTCGTGCGAGAGCTGCAAGCCAAGGGACATCGGGTGGCGATGGCTGGCGACGGGATCAACGACGCACCTGCACTTGCCGGTGCCGATGTCGGTATCGCGATGGGCACCGGCACCGATGTGGCGATGTCCAGCGCGCAGGTGACACTGGTGAAAGGCGATTTGCGTGGCATCGTGCGGGCACGGTCGATTTCCAACGACACCGTCGCCAACATGAAGCAAAACCTGGGCTTCGCATTTCTCTACAACGCATTGGGTGTACCGGTCGCGGCCGGCGTGCTCTACCCCCTGACTGGCCTGCTGCTCAGCCCCATGATCGCCGCTTTGGCGATGAGTTTGAGCTCCGTGTCGGTGGTTGCCAACGCATTGCGGCTGGGCCGAAAGCGGCATGGCTGAAATGACCAACGCCGGCGAGCGGAGCGAACCCGGCGCAATGCCTTCGCCGGTCGACGGACAATCCGTAGTTGATTCAAGTCAAGGAAACCTTGATATTATCCGAGATAAAGTGGTGTCCATGGCCCGTCCTTTCCGCATGCATCGCACCACACGTCGCCGCCTGTTCTGGCTGGTGACGCTGCTGATGCTTTGGCAGCAGACGGCACTGGCTGCTTATATCTGTCCGACTGTGCCCGAAGCGGCGACGGCGACCGCGTTGGTAAACTCGATGCCGGGCATGGACGACGGCTGTGTGCAGCATCAGGATACCCCCGCCAGCCCGTTGTGCCAGAAACATTGCGTGCCCGAGCACGCCACGCAGGTTGAGGCGCACACGGCGTCGGTGCCGCTGAGCCCATTGCCGGCCATGCCGCCGATGCTGATATCGGTCGCGGCCGTTACGCTGCCATCGAATCGCGCGCTCCAACGGATCGGGCATTTGCGCGCGCCACCACCTCCGCCCATATTGTTGTTCTGCTCACTCCTGATCTGATCTGACACGTCGAGGCATTGACGTACGTGGCGTCGCGTCTGCGTGGCGCGCCGCAAACCGCAGATCGACGGAGTATTCAGCCATGTTGTCCATTCATTTCGCTCGGCACCTGATGGTGGCGGGCTTGGCCACGCTCCTGTGTGGGGTCGTGGCTGCGGCGGCGCAGGCCGCCGAACCGCCGCTGACGCTGGAAGCGGCCGTGCAGCACGGCCTGGCGCGGGCGCCGCAACTCGATGCGCGTACCGCCGACACGGTGGCAGCCCGCGAGGAAGCCGCGCGGGCCGGGCAGTTGCCGGATCCCACCCTGACGTTCGGGCTTTCCAATTTCCCGGTCACCAATCCGGGCGCTTTCAGCTTGCGTTCGGAGGGGATGACGGCGCGCACCGTCGGCGTGATGCAGGCTATCCCATCACGCACGGCGCGTCGCGCGGAGCGCGCCTTGGCCAGCGCCCGGATCGATGCGGCCCAGGCCGATCGCGTGGCCACCGTGCAGAGTGTGCGCGAGCGCATCGCCGATGCCTGGATCGACGTATGGGTGACCGAGCAGCAGCGATCATTGCTGGCTGCCTTGCATGATGAGGCGGGGTTGGCTGTGCGGATAGCGCAGGCACGCTTGCGCGGCGGCGAAGGCAACGCGACGGATGTGCTGGCCGTCCGAGCCGAGGCTGCCACGCTGGATAACCGTCTGGAAGCGATTGGCGCGGATCTCGTCGCCGCCCAAGCCGGCCTGCAGCGCTGGCTTGGTCCGGGCGTTTTCGATCTGGCCGAAGCGCCGGATTTTGGTCAACTGCCGGTCACCGCAGATCACTTGGAGCAGCGCATCGACCAACAGGCGCCGATGCAGGTGTGGCAGGCACGCGAGCAAGTTGCGCAAGCGGCGCTCAAGCAGGCGCGTGCGGCCAAGCACCCGGACTGGAGCGTGACTGCCAGCTATGGTCGGCGCGCCCCGGGCCTGTCGGACATGGTGATGCTGGAGGTGGGCGTCAGCCTGCCGCTGTTCACGCGCAACCGGCAGGACCGCGGCATCAGCGCTCGGCAGGCGCAATGGGATGCGGTGCAGGCCGATCACGAGGACGCGCGGCGCGCCCAGCGCGAGGCAGTCACACGCGCCGTAGCGACGTGGCAGGGATGGAATCAGCAAGTCCAGCGCTATCAGGACACCCTGCTGCTGCTGGCGCGTGACCGCGCGCAAACCGCGCTGGCCGGCTATCGCGGCGGCGGCTCGTTGCAGCCGTGGCTGGATGCCCGTCGCGCCGAGATTGAGTTGCGTCTGAATTATGCCGATGCGCTTGCCGCCCGCGCCCGGTTATGGGCCTCGCTGGCTTATCTGTTGCCGACCTCGGAGACGACGCCATGAAGCGTGTACCGATAATCCTAGCCAGTGTTTTGCTGGCAGCCCTTTTGCTTTTGGTGGGGTACTTCGGCGGTCGTCGGCATCCGCCAGCGTCGTCCGCTCAGACAGGGTCCGCTATGCCTGCTGCCCACGGCGGCGACAAGAAAATCCTGTACTGGTACGACACGATGATGCCGCAGCAGCATTTCGACAAACCGGGGCTGTCGCCGATGGGTATGCAGATGGTGCCCAAGTATGCCGACGAAGGTGCGGCCAAGGATGTCGTCAGGATTGACCCGGCGACCGTGCAGAATCTGGGGGTGCGCACCGCTCCGGTGGAGCGCCGTGTGCTGGCGTCGGCCATCCGGGTGCCGGGCACTATCACCTGGGATCTGCGCCAAGCCACCACCATAAGCGCACGCGTCGATGCGGTGGTGAGCAAGCTGGACGTGCGTGCACCTTACGCCACGGTCAAAGCCGGCGAACCGCTGGCGGAGTTGTTGGCGCCGCAATGGAGCAGCGCACTGGCCGAATATGCTGCGCTTCAACAGGCGCAATCGGCCGACGCGAAAGGCCTTCGCGCGGCTTCGCGGGAACGCCTGCAGGTGCTGGGCCTGACCTCCGAGGATATCCGGGCAGCTCGTCATGGTTCGGGGGCCGCGATCACGCTACACGCCCCGCAGGCGGGCGTCATCACCACCCTGGATGTGCGTGAAGGCCAACGCGTCACTGCCGGTCAGACCTTGATGACCGTAAATGGCCTGTCCACCGTGTGGATCGAGGCCGCCCTGCCGCAGGCGGCGGCAGGTGCAGTGCACAGCGGCACGCCCGTCACCGTCACGGTCGATGCACTCCCAGGTCGATCGTTCCACGGCATCGTCGAAACCTTGTTGCCGGACGTCGATGCCATGACGCGCACCCAGCGCGCCCGCGTCGTACTCGACAATCCCGACGAGGCCTTGAGTCCAGGCATGTTCGCCACCGTGCAACTCAGCCCCGCACGGGGCGAAGCCGTGCCCGTGGTTCCGGACGACGCGCTGATCGCGACGGGGACCCACACACGCGTCATTCTCGCCGAGGGGGACGGGCACTTTCGTGCCGTATCGGTTCGTGCCGGACGCGCAGCCGGCGGTTATACGGAGATTCTCGATGGCCTCACGGGCGGTGAAAAGGTCGTGGTCTCCGGCCAGTTCCTGATCGATTCGGAGGCGAGCCTGTCCGGTGCGCTGGAACGTCTGAATGACACTTCGGCGCATCCGGCACGGGCGGCGAGTACGCCCATGCCGGGCATGCCGATGGGAGGCAAACCATGATCGCCGCCCTGATTCGCGCGGCGATCGCACATCGGGTGTTCGTGCTGTTGGCTGCACTGGCCTTGGCCATGATGGGCATGTTCTCGGTGACGCGCACGCCGGTCGATGCGCTGCCCGATCTGTCCGACACCCAGGTGATCATTCGCACCAGCTATCCGGGGCAGTCGCCGCAGGTAGTCGAGGATCAAGTCACCTATCCGCTGGCCACCACCATGCTGTCGGTGCCGGGCGCGACGACCGTACGTGCGTTTTCGTTTTTCGGTGACTCCTACGTCGACGTGCTGTTCGATGACAGCACCGACCTGTACTGGGCGCGCTCACGGGTACTGGAGTACCTGAGCCAGGCACGCGATCGCCTGCCGGCGGGCGTTACGCCCGCCCTCGGCCCCGATGCCACGGGACTGGGCTGGATCTACGAATACGCCCTGATCGACCGCACCGGCCAGCACGACCTCGGCCAGCTACGCGCGCTGCAGGATTGGTTTTTGCGCTATCAGCTCAAGACCGTGCCGAATGTCGCCGAGGTGGCCACCCTGGGTGGCATGGAGCGCGCGTGGCAGATCGTGCCCGATCCGCAAGCGCTGGCGGCGCGCGGGATCACGGTGGCGCAGCTGGTCGATGCGGTGCGCAGCGCGAACGGTGCCAACGGCGGCTCGGTGATCGAACAGGGCGAAGCGGAACTGATGGTGCGCAGCGAAGGCTACCTGAAGAGCCGCACGGACTTCGAAAACGTCCCCATCACGACCAACGCCGGCGGCGTACCGGTGCTATTGCACGATGTGGCGACGGTGCGGCGGGGTCCGACGTTCCGCCGCGGCCTCGCCGAGCTGGATGGCCAGGGCGAAGTGGTCGGCGGCATCATCGTGATGCGCACGGGCAAGAACGCCAAGGCCACCATCGCCGCCGTGAAATCGCGATTGGCGGAACTGCAGCGCAGTCTGCCGGCCGGCGTCGAGATCGTGCCTACCTATGACCGCTCGCGGCTGATCGACGCCGCGGTGGAGAACCTGTGGGGCAAGTTGCTGGAAGAGTTCCTGATCGTGGCGCTGGTCTGTGTGCTGTTTCTCGGCCATCTGCGCTCGGCGCTGGTTGCGGTGATCACCTTGCCGCTGGGCGTGCTGACCGCGTTTATCGTGATGAATCTGCAAGGGGTATCGGCGAATCTGATGTCGCTGGGCGGCATCGCGATCGCGATCGGCGCGATGGTCGACGCGGCGATCGTGATGATCGAGAACACGCACAAGCATCTGGAACATTGGCGTAGTGCGAACGACGGACGTGAACCGCAAGGCGCGCAGCGATGGTCGTTGATCGCCGATGCCGCCGCCGAGGTGGGGCCCGCACTGTTTGTGAGCCTGTTGATCATCGCGCTGTCGTTCGTGCCGGTGTTTGCGCTGCAGGGCCAGGAAGGCAAACTGTTCAAGCCGCTGGCTTTCACCAAGACCTACGCGATGGCGGCGGCGGCCGGGCTGGCGGTGACGCTGGTGCCGGTGCTGATGGGCTATCTGATCCGCGGGCGCATCCGTGCCGAGCGCGACAATCCGCTCAACCGCGGATTGATCCGCGGCTATCGGCCCCTCCTCGAAGCCGTGCTGCGCCATCCGAAAGCGACCCTGGTGCTGGCCGGTGTGTTGCTGCTCACCGCGATCATTCCGATGACCAGGCTCGGCAGCGAGTTCATGCCCGCGATGGACGAAGGCACGTTGTTGTACATGCCCACCGCATTGCCGGGACTGTCCGCCGGCAAGGCCTCGCAGTTGCTGCAATTGACCGATCGCATGATCAAGACCGTGCCCGAGGTCGATCATGTGTTCGGCAAGGCGGGGCGCGCCGACACGGCCACCGATCCGGCGCCGCTGGAGATGTTCGAGACCACGATCACCTTCAAGCCGAAGGACCAGTGGCGGCCGGGCATGACCATGGACAAGATCAAGGCGGAGCTGGACAAGGCCGTGCACGTGCCGGGACTGACGAACTTGTTCGTGCCGCCGATCCGCAATCGCATCGACATGCTCTCCACCGGCATCAAGAGCCCGATCGGCATCAAGGTGCTGGGCACCGATCTGGCCGCGCTGCAGACCGTGGCCGATCGGATCGAGACGGTGGCGAAGACCGTACCCGGTGTCAGTTCGGCGATTGCCGAGCGTCCAACCAGTGGCCGCTACGTCGATGTGGCCATCCGCCGTGATGCCGCCGCACGTTACGGGCTGACCCAGGAGCGCGTGCAGCAACTGATTGCGACCGTGGTCGGCGGCGACCCGATCGGTCAGACCGTCGAAGGGCGCGAACGCTATCCCATCGTGGTGCGCTATCCGCGCGCTGAGCGTGACTCGGTCGAGGCCTTGCGACGGCTACCGATCGTCGCCGCCAACGGCGCCCAACTCGCGCTGAGTCAGGTGGCCGATATTGCCGTGGTTGCAGGACCGTCCATGCTGAAAAGCGAGGGCGGCCAGTTGGCCACGTATGTCTACGTCGATACGGCCGGCAGCGATTTGGGCACGGTGGTGGCCAACCTGCAACGCGCAGTGGCGCAGCAGGTCACCTTGCCGCCGGGTACGACCGTGGCGTGGTCCGGTCAGTTCGAATACCTAGCCAGTGCCATGGAAAGACTCAAGGTGGTAGTGCCGATTGCGCTGGTGATCATCTTCCTTCTGATTTACGCCGTGTTCCGACGCATGAGCGAAGCGGCACTGATCATGGCCAGCGTGCCGCTGGCCCTGGTCGGTGGGCTGTGGCTGATCTGGCTGCTCGGTCATGCGGTATCGGTCGCCACGATCATCGGCTTCATCGCGCTGGCCGGTGTCGCCGCCGAGTTCGGGGTGGTGATGCTGCTGTATCTGCGCCAAGCCTGGGACCGGCAGCTCGTGCGCGATCCGCAGGCCGGTCTCAACGCACTGGATGAAGCCATTCGCGAAGGTGCCGTGCAGCGCGTGCGCCCGAAGGCGATGACCGTGGCGGTCATTCTCGCCGGTCTGTTTCCGATCCTGCTCGGCCATGGTGCTGGCTCGGAAGTGATGCAACGTATCGCCGCCCCGATGATCGGCGGCATGGTCACTGCGCCCTTGCTATCCATGCTTGTCATACCCGCGGCGTACCGCCTGCTGGTTCGTCATCGGCTGCGTAAAGCCAGCAAGGCAAACGCCACACTTCATCCCAACCCACAAGGAAACTGACCCATGAAAAAGCCATGCATCACCCTCGCAATTACCGCTGCGCTGTTCACCGCTCCGGCGTTTGCCAACCCTCAGCAGATGGATCCCAACATGCCGGGCATGGCCGGGATGCACGAAGCCACACCTGCCGATGTGCAGGGCGTGGGCGTGGTCAAGGCGGTCGACACCGCCAAGGGCACCATCACGCTGCAGCATGAGGCGATTGCCGCGATCGGCTGGCCGGCCATGACGATGACCTTCAAGCTGGCGTCACCGGATCTGCTCAAGGGCGTCAAGGTCGGCGACAAAGTGCGTTTCAGCTTGCATCCGGCCGGCATCGCGAGCACGGTCACGGCGATCGCGCCGGCGCAACCGTAAGCGGATCGCGTGCATCTGTCGCCATAAGCCAGCGGCCGTCACAGTGACGGCCGCCAAACGGGTTCTTAGGGCTGCGCCTGCTTCGATTCCAGATCCTTGATCAGTCCCTTCATCTCGCCGATCTCGCGCTTTTGCGACGTGATAATTTCATCGGCGAGCTTGCGCACACGCGGATCCGAAATGTGGGCGCGTTCGCTGGTGAGAATGGCGATCGAGTGATGCGGAATCATCGCTTTCATGTAGGAAACATCGCCCACGGTGGCCTGGCTGCGCACGAGATAGAGCGCCGCGGCAAACACCACCACGGCGCCGCCAACGATGGCGAGGTTCATCGTGCGGCTGCCGTACATGTGCAGCATGAAGCCAAGCATGATCACCGCCATGGTCGCGCCCATCACCAGCGCCATCCAGGCGCGGGTCTGGCTCCAGAACACGTGATCCAGCCGGTAAGTGTTGAGGTACATCACGCCGAACATGACCACCGTGGCGGTGGCAATCATGGCGAGGAAGCGCACGTAGGAATTCTTCATCGGGGATCTCCGTAGGAAACGGCAACAAGGTAGGCGATAGCCTGTCGGAAGTTCGTGACCGAGTGGAACGGCTATGCCGACGCGCCGTCTCGCGCTTCCGCGCAGCCCGCCCGCGCTCGGGCGGCGATCGAAACGACTGCACCTGACGCTCGGATACTGAATGCACAGCAGCACACACGCGAACTCGACACGCCATGCGAAAAGATGAAGGATCGGCGCGGCGGTCACGTACGTCGGAGGGTCGGAAACGGTCGAGGACAACGTCATGGAAACATCCAAACCCATGGTCATCGTGACCGGCAGCAGCGGCTACATCGGCTCGGCGGTAGTGCGTGCCTTCGCTGAGCACTTCGATCTGGTCGGGCTCGATCGCGAAACCTCGCCGCATCCTCCTATCGATGCCGAATGCGTGTGCGTCGACCTGACCTCGGATGAGAGCGTGGCGACCGCGCTCCAGCGCGTGCGGCATGCGCACGGCGCGCGCATTGCCTCGGTCATCCATCTGGCCGCCTATTTCGACCTGACCGGCAAGCCCGATCCGCGATACGAAGCGATCACGGTGCAGGGAACCGCGCGCTTGTTGCACGCGTTGCAGGCGTTCGAGGTCGAGCAGTTCGTGTTTCTCAGCACGATGCTGGTGCATGCGCCCACGCAACCGGGGCACCCAATTAATGAAGACTCGCCGCTGGATCTGCAGCCGCTGCCGTATCGCGAATCGAAGATCCGCACCGAGCAGTTGATCCGCGAACAGCACGACGGCATGCCCGTGGTGATCGTGCGCCCGGGCGGCGTGTACGACGACGGCGGCCATTCGGCGTTTCTCGCCCAGCAGATCGCGCGCATCTACGAGCGGCAGCTAGTCGGCCACGTCTATCCCGGTGCGCTCGAAACCGGACAGCCGTTCCTGCACCTGGCCGATCTGGTGGCCGCGCTGCTGGCGATCGTGTTGCGTCGCGCGGAGCTGCCCGGCCAGCTGACCCTGCTGCTGGCCGAACCCGAGGCGATCGGCACCGGCGACATGCAGCAAACCCTGGGCCGGCTGCTTCACGGCGAGGACTGGGTGACGCGCCAGATTCCCAAGCCGGTGGCCAAGGCTGGCGCCTGGTTGCAGAACGACGTGCTGGACGAGCACACCTTCGTGCGCGACTGGATGATCGATAGCGCCGACGACCATTACGAGATCGACACGGCGCGCGCCCGGCACTGGCTCGATTGGCGACCGGGCCATGCACTACGCGATGCGTTGCCGAGTATCGTCGCGAAGCTCAAAGCCGATCCTGTCGGCTGGTATCGCAGCAACAAGCTGGACGCCGCACGGGTCGCCACGCTCGCGGTGAAGCCCGCGCCGCCCGCGCCGCCGCCAACCAACGACGACATGGCGCAGCATGCCGCGATGATGCGCAAGCATGTCGAGGACATGCGCGCGATGCATTTCGACATGCTGTGGGTGCACTATGTGGCGATGATGCTGGGCGCGTGGCTGGCGTTCTCGCCCTTCGTGTTCGGCAGTTTCGAGAGCACCGGCTTCAGCGATGCGGTCATGCGCGTCACCGCCGCGCGCGGCTTGCCCGATCCGGCACTGCGCAGCGCGATGTTGGGTTACAGCGACGTGGTCAGCGGCTTGCTGGTGATGCTGTTCGGCGCGCTGTCGTTGTCGCCGCGATTTGCCTGGGCGCAATGGGCGAATGCGGTGACCGGCGCGTGGCTGCTGCTCGCGCCGCTGGTGTTCTGGGCGACCAGCGCGGCGGCTTACGCCAACGACACGCTGGTCGGCGCACTGGTGATCGCGTTCGCAATCCTGGTGCCGATGATGCCAGGCATGAGCATGGCCGGCATGATGGACAACTCCGACCTGCCGCCAGGCTGGACCTATTGTCCGTCCACCTACCTGCAGCGTCTGCCGATAGTGGCGCTGGCCGTGGTGGGCCTGCTGATTTCGCGCCATCTGGCGGCGTACCAGCTGGGCCACATTCCGACGGCAATCGAGCCGTTCTTCTCTGGCAGCCATGGTCTCAACGGCACCGAAACGATCATCACCTCGACGGTGTCCAAGGCGTGGCCGATCGCCGACGGCGGCCTGGGCGCGGTCAGCTACATGGCCGAGATCCTGATGGGCGTGATGGGCGACCGCCGGCGTTGGCGCACGATGCCGTGGATGGTGGCGATGTTCGGCATCGTGGTGGTGCCGCTAGGCGTGGTGAGCATCTACTTCATCATCATCCAGCCGATCGTCATCGGCACCTGGTGCAGCCTGTGCCTGCTGGCCGGACTGGCGATGCTGGTGATGATTCCGTACAGCCTCGACGAGCTCGTCGCGACCGGGCAGTTCCTGGTGCAGGACCATCGGCGCGGCGGCAAGTTCTGGCGCACGTTCTTCCGCGGCGGCGCACAACCCGATGGTGCCTGCGACCATCATCCCGGTTTCGATGCACCGCTGACCGCGGCCACGAGGTCAGCCATGCGCGGCGTCGGCATGCCGTGGACTTTGCTGGCCAGCGCCGCCCTGGGTCTGTGGCTGATGTTCACTCGGTTGAGCCTGGGAACACATCCGCCACTGGCCGACAGCGATCACCTGATGGGCGCGTTGATCGTCACCGTCGCGGTGATTGCGATGGCCGAAGTGGCCCGGGCGTTGCGCTTCGTCAATATCATTTTTGGCTTATGGCTGATCGCTGCGCCGTGGTGGATTGCCGGTAGCAGCATGCTCGCTTCCTGGCTGGGTGTGCTGGTCGGCCTGCTGGTGATCGGCCTCAGCTTGCCACGCGGTACGCGCAGCCACGACCACTACGGAAGCTGGGATCGCTTCGTGTGATGACCCGCGTATCCATTGCACCGCCCAAGCACGGCATGGTCGACTGGCTGCCGCTCTGTCGCAGCGTCATCTTCGTGCACATGCGGAAGCCGGCTCACCGATCGCTACTTCAATCACCACCCAACAGATGGGCGATGGATGCGACCAAGGGACCCTTACGTTGCAGCATGAAGCGATTGCCGCGACCGGCCGACCGTCCATGACCATGCAAGGTGGCGTCGCCCGAGTTGCTGAAGGACGTGAAAGTCGACGCCAAGGTGCAGTTCTCCCCGCGGCCGAGATGGCCGGCCCAGTGATGGCGAACACGCCGGTGCTGCCCGTAAGTGGATGCACGTGTGCCTGTGCGAGCAGACGCGCGACTATGCCTGCCGAAGGAAATCCAGTGTCGGACAGTGACCGTCACGAGGTGTCTGTGCGCAGTCACCGGCGAGTTGTACGAGTTCCGCCTCCAGTCGTCGCAGTTCCTCCAACTTGCGGCGCACATCGAAAAGCTTGTGCTCGATCAGTCGGCGTGTCTGCGCACAGGCCCGTTTACCTTTGAGCTGCAGCAGTCCGGCGATCTCCTCCAGCGTGAAGCCCATGGTCTTGGCGCGGCGGATGAATTGCAGGCGCGCCAGATCATGATGTTCATAGCGGCGCACGCCGCCTAGGGGCCGCTCGGGCTCATGCAACAGGCCCACACGCTGGTAGTAGCGCACAGTTTCGACGTGCACGTCAGCGGCCAAAGCCAACCGACCGATAGTGAGAGCAGAATTCATGCTTGACTCCGTAGTGGGGTACGGAAGTTAGTATGCACGCATGAGCTCGATACCTGCCAAGTCGTCCTTGCCCGCCGTGATCGTTGCGTTGCTCGCGGCGATCGGCGCGTCGGTGTGCTGCGTGGTGCCGCTGGTGCTGGTGTTGTTGGGCGTCAGCGGCGCGTGGATCGCCCATCTCACCGCACTCGATCCCTGGCGGCCGTGGTTCATCGCGGCCACCTTGCTTTGCCTGGCGCTCGCGTTCTGGACGCTGTATGGGCCCTCGTCACGCTGCCGTACGGAAGGTGTTTGCGTTGATCCGCCGGTCTTGCGCCGGCGCCGGCGCTGGTTATGGCTGGCTACGGCATTGATCATGCTTTTGTTGCTGTTTCCCTATGTCGTGGGCTGGTTTCTGTAGGAGTTGATTGATGTGCATCAAGACAGCTGGAATGGTGGCGACCCTTTGGCTCGGCCTGGCACATGCGGCGACGCCCACCACAACGGTGTTGCATGCCGCGAACATGACCTGTCCCGCCTGCAACGTAACGATCGAGAAGGCATTGAGTCGCGTACCCGGGGTGACGAGCACGAAGGTCGATCTGAAAGCCGAGACAGTCACGGTGATTTTCGATGCGGATCGCACCACGGTGCCGGTGTTGGCGCGTACGGTCACCGATGCCGGTTTCCCGGCTACGGCGAAAGCCCATGGCGGTTGAGCCCATCTTGCAGAGCACGTTGACCTGTCCGCATTGCGGCCACCAGGCCAACGAGACCATGCCGACCGATGCCTGCCAGTTCTTCTACGACTGCAAGGGGTGCGGCGAATTGCTCCGGCCCAAGGCGGGCGACTGCTGCGTGTTCTGCTCGTACGGCAGCGTGCCGTGTCCGCCGATCCAGCAGCAGAAGCCGTGCTGCGAAAGCGGTCGCTGAATTTCACTCATCAGGCTGTTCGGATTTTGCTTCGCAATTTATCCGTTGACGGCTTGCACGAAGTCTCGCCAACTTGGCAACTGCCGTCGGACTGACTGCAGCAATGATCTGTGAGGTAGCCGATGAGGTCGTTCATGGCCTCGATCACGGGGGCGTAATAGATGAAACGTCCACTTTGCTGGCTGGTCACAAGGCCGGCGTGCGACAGCTCTTTCAAATGAAACGAAAGCGTGGCGTTGGCCAGTCCCAGCTTCTCGGCAATCGCACTGGCGGCAAGACCGTCCGGCGCGTGCTCGATCAACAGCCGATAGACCGCCAACCGCGACTCCTGAGCGAGCGCGGAAAGGATCGTGAGGACTTGTTTGGTCTGCATAGTGCGAATAGCCGTCTCAGAACGCTGCGTATTGTCCGCTTTTGCAGTGTAGTGCTTGCGCTCACCACCGGATCAACCGGCTGCGCCGTTACTGGGCGCTTTACCGATGGTATCAAGCCGACTGGACAGCGCGAGCCGATCCAAGGCCGTCAAGTTTAAATTGAGCAGCAAGCTGATCCGTTGCTGCAGAAGGTTCCTGGCCAGCACGAAGGCTTTGTAAACGCTGGCCTGATCGCCTTGCGCCTTCGCTGGATCAGGGATGTCCCAGTGCGCGGTGATAGGCGCACCGGGCCACGCGGGGCAAACCTCGCCGGCCACCTGGTCACACACGGTGATCACGAAATCCATCACCGGCGCTTCCGGTGCCATGAACTCCGCCCAGCTCTTGCTGCGAAGCCCATCGATGGGAAGATCCACGGCCTTGAGCACCTCCAGCGTCTGGGGGTAGATGAAACCTTTGGGCTGGCTTCCGGCGCTGTAGCCATGAAAACGATCGCGGCCAAAGTGATGCACGGTCGCTTCGGCCAAAATGCTACGCGCCGAGTTGCCGGTGCAGACGAACAACACGTTGTAGTGACCCTGCATGACGATGCTCCGCTCAAGCCTGCTTTAATTCGTACCAACGCTTGCTGCCGTTGACGATGCGAACCACCGACAACATCACCGGCACTTCAATCAACACGCCAACCACGGTGGCCAGCGCGGCGCCGGAGTGCACGCCGAACAGACCCACCGCGGTGGCGACGGCTAGCTCGAAAAAGTTGCTGGCCCCGATCAGCGCCGAGGGCCCGGCCACGCAATGGGGCACCCCGAACCGACGGTTGAGCACGTAGGCCAGTCCGGAGTTGAAATACACCTGGATCAGGATCGGCACGGCCAGCATCGCGATTACCGCCGGCTGGGCCAGGATCTGCTGCCCCTGAAAACCGAACAGCAGCACGAGGGTGGCCAGCAGCGCGAACAAGGACGCCGGTCCCAGGCGCTGTAGCAGTTTCTGCAGCTGTGGCTCGCCGCCTCGCGAGAGCACCCAACGACGAAGCACCACGCTGATAGCCACCGGCACAACGATGTAGAGCAGCACCGACAACAGCAACGTGTTCCAGGGCACCGTGATCGAAGAGATGCCCAGCAGCAGCGCCACGATGGGCGCAAACGCCACGACCATGATCGTGTCGTTCAAGGCGACCTGGCTCAGCGTGAAGTTCGGCTCGCCGTGGCAGAGATTGCTCCACACGAACACCATCGCCGTGCACGGTGCCGCGGCCAGCAGGATCAGGCCGGCAATGTAGGAGTCGAGCTGGTCAGCAGGAAGGTAGCCGGCGAAGACGTGGCGGATGAATATCCAACCCAGCAGCGCCATCGAAAACGGCTTCACCGCCCAATTGATGAAAAGCGTGACGCCAATGCCTTTCCACTGACGGCGCACGCCACCAAGCGCGCTGAAATCAATCTTCAACAGCATCGGGATGATCATCAACCAGATGAGCACGGCCACTGGCAGATTGACTTGCGCGACCTGCATGCCCCCCAAGGCCTCAAAAGTGTCCGGCAGCCAGTGACCCAGAAGCGTGCCCACCACGATACACAGCAAGACCCAGACTGTGAGGTAGCGCTCGAAGAAGCCGATGCGGCTGCCACTGGCCGTATCCGGATCGGCGTCGACCACTTCAGCTGACAACTGGTTCATGCGTGTTCCTCATCGGCGTCGGTGATGGTGCCGATGTGATCAAGGGCCAACTTCAACTCGTCCCGGCTCATCGTTTCCACCGGCAGGTTCAGCAACGCGTTGACTCGATAAAGCACGAGCGTGTGGGCAAGCCGGAAGGCTTCGATCACGGCACCTTCACCGTGGGCTGCCGCCGGATCGGGCTGACCCCAGTGGGTTTTCACAAAATCGCCGAACAGCACCGGGCACGTCTCATTCGCTGCGTTGTCGCAGACCGTGATGACGATATCCAGCGGCGGCGCACCCTCCCCCGTGAAGCGATCCCAGGACTTGCTGCTGAGTCCTTCGGTGGGTATGCCGAGGGCCTTGAGCTCGCCGATCGCATAGGGGTTGACGCGGCCGGTCGGCTGGCTGCCCGCGCTGAAGGCTTCGAAGCGGCCTTTGCCCAAATGGTTGAGGGTCGCTTCGGACAGGATGCTGCGGGCGGAATTGCCCGTGCAGATGAATAGAACGCGGCACGGATGCATGACGGTCTCGAATTGGCTTCTATATTTCCATAATGATAGAATCATTTAGTCAAAGCAACAGGAAACATACCCATGACGATGCCGGATCTGCCCCACATTGCCGCCGATGTGCTGGATACCCCAACCCTGGCCAAACTGGCGCTGCCGGCGGACTCTAGCCATCCGCCGCGCATCCTGATCCTTTATGGATCACTGCGTCCGCAGTCGTTCAGTCGCAAGTTGGCCCTGGAAGCCGAGCGCATCTTGCGCCAGTTCGGCGCCGAGACCCGCGTGTTCGATCCACATGAGTTGCCCATTCTGGACAGCGTGCCCAACACGCATCCCAAAGTGCAGGAGTTGCGGGCGCTGTCCTTGTGGTCGGAAGGCCAGGTCTGGGTCAGCCCCGAGCGCCACGGTTCGGTGACAGCCGTCTTCAAGAATCAGATCGACTGGTTGCCACTGGAAGAGGGCAGCGTGCGACCGACCCAAGGGCGCACCCTGGCGGTCATGCAGGTCAGCGGTGGCTCGCAATCGTTCAACGTCGTCAATGCACTGCGCGTGCTGGGCCGCTGGATGCGCATGGTGGTCATACCGAATCAATCATCGGTCGCCAAGGCTTGGCAGGAGTTCGACGATGCGGGTCGGATGAAGCCATCACCGTTCTACGATCGCGTTGTGGACGTCATGGAGGAACTGTTCAAGTTCACCCTGATGGTGCGCGATCGCAGCGACTATCTGGTGGACCGCTATAGCGAGCGCAAAGGTGCGGCTGAGGCACATGCCTTGTTGGTGGCTGCCGGCGTGACCGAAGAAGCGGCGCCGGCTCCGGTCGTGGTGGAACCGGCCAAGACCAGCTGTTGTTTCAGTGGAGCCTGCTGACGATGAATACGACGACACCGATGACCGCCACGATCTATCACAACCCGGACTGCGGAACCTCGCGCAATACGTTGGCCTTGATTCGCCACGCTGGCATCGAGCCCACGGTGATCGAATATCTCAGAACGCCGCCCAGTCGTAAACAGCTAACCAAGCTTATCGACGAAGCCATGCTCAAGCCCCGTGAGGCGTTGCGTGAAAAGGGAACGCCCTTCGCCGAGCTGGGGTTGGACGAGGCCGGCATCACCGACGACGTCATCATCGACGCCATGTTGCAGCATCCGATCCTCATCAATCGCCCCTTTGTGGTGACACCACGTGGCACACGTCTGTGTCGTCCCTCCGAAGTCGTACTGAACATCCTTCCGCCAAACCTCCAACCGTTCACCAAGGAAGATGGGGAAGTTGTCGTAGGCCGCGAGCCCTTGGCGATCTTCCCGGATGCTGACCCGCGTTGATGTTTTTGCGTGAGTCGTCAAACCGTTCGGAGAGCAAATGAAATTGTCTAACACCTACGAGGCTGGGTAACATGGCTAGATGCCATGCGCCCGATCATCACTGCTGAGTCACCTGCGCCGCCATCGCGGCCTATGGGTGTTGGCTGTGGCTGTATTGCTGATCAAGCTGGTCAGCGGATCAATCTGCGTTGCCGATGGACCGCGGGCGCAATTCGTTTTGGCGACTGCTGCTGCTCCGGCCACCTTATTGGCGGATACCGCCGTCAGCACGGTATCGGCTGACGATGTGAACACCTGTCTTCTGGGTGAAGGTGCCGGTTGCCATTGTGCCTGTGCGCACTCGGTGACGTTGCCGGCCACTGCGCCGATGTCCATCGCCAGAATGGAGCCGCGCTTCGCGCCGCTCACCATCCATTCGGGATTCACGCCGGCCATGACCGGCTCGCTGCTGCGCCCTCCCATCGCCTGAGAACAATCCCGTTCTGCGATGAAACCGCCTGTGCGGTTCCTCGCTTCGTGATCGTTTTGAGGAGATAGCTTCATGTCTGTTTTACGTTCGGTGCCCTTTGGCGCCGTGTGTCTGCTGTACGCGGCAATACTCAGTGCCACCCCCGTAACCCATCCTTCCCCACCGGTAGTGGCCCCCGCGCCATCGTTGGCATCGTCCTCGCTGCAAGAGGCGATGCGCCGCATTTGGCAAGCCAGCCCCGAGGTGCAGGCGGCTCGTGCGGATCTCGACGCCGCCCGGGCCCGTGCGCGTGCCGCCGCGCAACCGCTGTACAACCCCTCGCTGTCGCTCGATGCGGAGAACGCCGATGTCAATCGGCGCACGGCCGGCATCAGTCTGCCACTGGATCTGTCCGGCAAGCGTCGCGCTCGCACCAGCCAGGGTGAGGCCGACCTGCTCGCCGCCGAGGCGAGCTACAACGTGCGGCGTCGTGACGTCGCCGCCCGCTGGTTGACGGCGTGGTCGACAGCGGTGCTCGCGGCTCGACAAAGTGAACTGGGTCGCCGTCGTCTCGCGTTGATGCAGCGCTTCGACGATTTGGCCGCCCAGCGACTCAAGGTCGGTGACATCAGCAGCCCCGAACGCGATCTGGCCGGTCTGGCACTCGGCGAGGCGCAGGTGCAACAAGCCACGCTCGCCGGTAACGAAGCGGCAGCCCGTGCGGCATTGCTGGCCATCAGTGGCGATCAACCCATGGCCCTGCCACCACTGCCCAACGGGCTGTCACCAGCGACGGACAGTGTGATGCCATTGCCCGTCGACGAGTTGCCTGAACTGCGTCAGGCCCGCGCTCAGCAAGCAAGCGCCGAGGCGGGCGTGCAGGTCGCACGTCGCGCGCGCATTCCCGATCCGACACTCAGCCTGACCGGTGGCCAGGTGCGCAGTGGGCCACGCACCGATCAGGTGATCGGCGTGAGTGTGTCCATTCCGTTGCCGGTGCTCAACACCGGACGCGCCGAAGTGGATGCCGCCCGGGCGGAAGCCGACGCAGCCGCGGCCGGCGTGCGTTCGCGCCAGTTTGTATTGCGCGCGGGATTACAGGAAGCGCAAGCCCGTTACGCCGCTCTGCGCGGTGCGACTGAAGCGTTCCGCAGCGGCCGTGCCGCGGCGTTCGAGGATCGCACCACGCTACTGGAAAAGCTCTGGCGTGCTGGTGAAATCAGCACCTCCGATTACCTCGTGCAACTCAAGCAAAGCCTGGATACCGCGTTGTCCGGCCAGGAACTGGAAAGCCAAACCTGGCAGACCTGGTTCGACTACCTCACCGCTGCGGGCCGTCTAACCGACTGGCTCGATGGCCGTACTCAGGACGGCCACAATCAGGACATGACCCGATGACTATTTCTCTTTTGAAACGCAGCCTGCTGGGATTGGCGCTGCTCGCTGCGCTGGCCGGCCCCGTCCTGGCACAGGAACCGGCGCCCGCCAATCCGCTCGCACTGGACGCCAAGGCGATCAAGGACGCCGGTATTGTCCTCGACAAGGCTGCTCCCCGTGCACTGACGGATGAACTCAAAGCCCCTGGTGAAGTGAAAGCCGACGCGTACTCCACCGTACTGGTGTCGCCGCGCGTGGAATCGCAGGTGCTCGCCCGCAAAGCCAAGCTGGGTGACGTCGTGAAGGCCGGCGATGCGCTGGTCGTGCTCTCCAGCGTCGAGGTGGCCACCACGCAAGGTGCGTTGATCGTAGCCGAACAGGACTGGCAACGGATCGCGTCGCTCGGGCCCCAGGCGGTGTCGGCCCGGCGCTACAACGAGGCGAAAGTGCAACGCGACCAGGCACGCGCCAAGTTGCGCGCCTACGGCTTGTCCGACGGTCAGATCGGTGGGTTGCTGCGCAAGGGATCGGCCGGTGCGGATGGCAGCTTCGAGCTGCTTGCGCCCGCCGCCGGTCGCGTCACCACCGATGAATTTTTGGTCGGTGAGCGGGTGGAACCCGGCCGCACCTTGTTCACCCTGGTCAAGGAAGATTCGGTCTGGGTCGTCGCGCAGATGGCACCGGCCGATGCCGAACGGGTCAAGCCCGATGCCGATGCCCGCATCCTCGTGCATGACACCGAGATACCCGGCAAGGTCGTCCAGCGCTCGCATCAGACCGATGAGCGCACCCGCACGGTGCCGGTGCGCATCGAAGTCGACAACCGCAAGGATCTGTTGCACCCGGGTGAGCTGGTCGAAGCGCGCATCGCCGCCGGTAGCGCCGTGCAGAAGCTCGCGGTGCCGGCTGAAGCAATCGTATTGCTGCAGAACCAGCCGACCGTGTTCCTCGCCAAAGGCAATGGCCCGTTCGAGCCGGCATCAGTCATGGTTGGCGATACGCGTGATGGCTGGACGGTGATCACGCAGGGCCTGAAATCCGGCGACACCTACGTGCGCAAGGGCGCGTTCGCCTTAAAGGCCCGCTTGCTGCGCTCGCAGCTGGGAGAAGAATGATGCTGGAACGTCTGGTTGAATTCTCTCTGCGCTACAAGGTGCTGGTACTGATCATCTTCGTGGTGATCGGTTTTCTCGGCTTTCAGGCCGTGCGTCAGCTACCCATCGATGCCTTCCCGGACGTGACGCCGGTACAGGTCAACGTCTACACCGAAGCCTCGGGACTCGCAGCGGAGGATGTGGAGCAATTGCTCACCACTCCGGTGGAGTCGGCACTCGCCGGCTTGCCCAAGGTGGAACAGATCCGCTCGGTGAGCCTGTTCGGCTTGTCGTATGTGTCGGTGTACTTCGACGACAGCATGGACATCTACTTCGCCCGTCAGCTGGTCAACGAGCGGCTGCAACAGGTCGGCGATCGTTTGCCGGCGGGTTATGGCAAACCGGAAATGGGACCGAACACCTCCGGTCTCGGCCAGGTGTTCTGGTACACGGTCGAACGCGCCGACGACACGCTGAGAGGCACCACAGCCGGTACGGCACCGAACGACATGGATCTGCGCACACTGCAGGACTGGACCATCCGTTTGATCCTGCGCACCGCGCCGGGCGTCGATGACGTCAGCTCATGGGGCGGGCAGGAAAAACAGTTCCAGGTGCGCATCGATCCCATGAAATTGATCGCGCACAAACTCGGCTTCAAGAACGTGATTGAGGCGCTGCAGGCGAACAACGCGCAAGTCGGCGGCAACTTCGTCGACGTGGGGCGCGAGCAGTATCTCGTGCGCGGACTGGGCTTGATCCAGAACGCCAAGGATCTGGGCAACATCGTGCTCAAGACCGAAGACGGCACGCCGGTCTACGTGCGGGACGTGGCCACCATTACCGAGGCCGGGGCACCGCGCACCGGGGCGGTGACGCGCGACGGCAAGGAAGTCGTGCTGGGCATGGCGCTGGCGCGTATTGGTGAGAACGCCAAGAGCGTGGTCGATGCGGTCAAAGCCAAGCTCGATACGGTGAAGCAATCCTTGCCGCCGGGCGTGGTCGTGAAACCGGTGTACGAGCGTACCGAACTGGTCAACGCGGCGGTGGGTACTGCCGTGCGCGCGCTGGTGGAAGGTTCGATCCTGGTGGCGCTGGTGCTGTTCCTGTTCCTGGGCGAGTTCCGCAGCGCGTTGGTGGTGGTTGTGGCGTTGCCGTTGGCGATGCTGATCGCCTTCATCTGCATGAACCAGGTGGGGCTGTCGGCCAACTTGATGTCGCTGGCGGGGCTGGCTATCGGTATCGGCATGATGGTGGATGGCGCGGTGGTGATGGTGGAGAACGCCTATCGCATCATGGCCGAACGCAAGGCGCACGGCGGTCCGGTGGATCGTACCGCTGCCGTGTTGGCAGCCGCCCGCGAGGTGGCTAACCCGATGGCGTTCGCGATCCTGATCATCATCGTGGTGTTCCTGCCGCTGTTCAGCCTGCAGGGGCTGGAAGGCAAGATGTTCAAGCCGATGGCGTTCAACATCAGCTTCGCGATGGCCGGCTCGCTGATCCTCGCGCTGACGCTGATTCCGGTGCTGGCCGCATTGGTGTTGAAGCCCAAGGAAGAGAAAGACACCTGGCTGGTCGCGTTCCTGAAACGCCATTACGCCACGGTGCTCGCCTGGGCGCTGGCGCGGCGCAAGCTGGTGCTGGGCATCGCTGCCGGTGCCTTGATCGGCAGCCTGGCGTTGTTCCCGTTCCTGGGCAAGGAGTTCATGCCCAACCTGAAAGAGGGTGCCATCATGTGGCGCATCACGTCGATTCCGTCGGCCTCGCTGGATGAATCGATCAACATCTCCAGACAGGTGTCGGCGCTGATCAAGCAGAAGTTTCCGGAGGTGGACACTACCCTGGCGATGATTGGCCGCGCTGAAAAAGGCGAGACCGCCGACGTGAACTACATGGAGGTCTACACACCGCTCAAGCCCAAGGACCAATGGCGCAAGGGCGAGACGCTGGAAAGCATCGAGGAGGCAATGCAGAAGGAGTTGTCGGCCGCCTTGCCCACCGCCGTGGTGAGCTATACCCAGCCGATCCAGATGCGCATCGAGGAACTGATCTCCGGCGTGCGGGCCACGTTGGCGTTGAAGATTTACGGCGATGATCTGGGCGAGCTCGATCGTCTCAGCGGCCGCATCAAGAATGTGCTGGCCGGCGTGCCGGGCGTGGCCGATCTCGCGCTGGAGGCGAACATCGGCAAGCCGCAGATCCGCATCAAGGTGGATCGCGATGCGCTGGCCCGTTACGGCCTCAACGCCGACGACGTGCTGACCGTGGTGAAGAACGGCATCGGCGGCGAACCCGTGACGACGCTGCTCGATGGCGTGAAGCGCTTCGACATCGCGGTACGGCTGGACGATGCCGACAAGGCGTCCCTGCCGGCGATCCAGCGCATACCGATCCGCACCGCCAGCGGTGCGCTGGTGCAGCTGTCGCAGGTGGCCGAGGTCAGTGATGCGGAAGGCTATTCGTTCATCCGTCGCGAGCAGTTGCAACGCTATGCGGTGATCCAGATGGACGTGCGCGGTCGTGACATCGACGGCTTCGTCAAGGATGCCAACGCGGCCATCGCGCAACAGGTGAGGCTGCCGACTGGCTATTACAGCGAGTGGGGCGGCGCGTTCGAGAACCAGCAGCGGGCGTTGAAGCGGTTGTCGCTGATCGTGCCGGCGACGATCTTCTTCATCTTCGTCTTGCTCTACACCGCGTTCAACTCGGTAAAGCACGCCACGCTGATCCTGGCCAACGTGCCGTTCGCCACTATTGGCGGCATCGTCGGGTTGGCGATCACCGGGCAATACCTGTCGGTGCCCTCGGCGATCGGCTTCATCGCGGTGTTCGGCGTGGCGATGTTGAACGGCATCGTGCTGGTGAGTTTTTTGAACGAGCAACGTGAGAAAGGCTTGCCCGTGCGGGAGGCGGTGATCCGCGGCACCGCGCTGCGCATGCGGCCGGTGATGATGACCGCCAGCGTGGCGATCCTGGGCCTGGTGCCGATGCTGCTCTCCAGCGGCGTCGGTGCGGAAACCCAGCGTCCGCTCGCTACCGTGGTGGTCGGCGGCCTGATCACCTCGACGTTGCTGACGCTGGTACTGCTGCCGGTGCTCTACGACTGGATCGAAGAACGCGCCGCAAGGCGCCTGGCCAAGGAAAACACCCCATGAAAGAAGTGAAGGCATTCATCCACCGCGGTCGCGTGGTCGACGTCATCCACGCCTTGGAGGACGGTGGATTTCGTTACCTGTCCGTCAGCGACGTCAAAGGTCTGCTCACCGCGCTCAGCGCCCAGGAACAGATCTATTCAATGGAGCTGGGCGAACGGGTTACCCGGCAGATCAAGCTCGAAGTGTTCTGCGAGGACGATCAGGCTGATCGCGCGGTACAACTGATTCGCCTGCACGGACGCACCGGTCAGAGCGTGGCCGGTTGGGTCTATCAGAGCACGGTGGATCGGGCATGGCCCATCGACGGTGCCGTGGACTGAAGGCGATGGGCGGGTTACGCCCGCCCATCCTTCCGGGTGTCATTACATAACGCTGCAGCGGTCGCGTAAGGTGACCGCCGCACGGGAGACTTCGATGAGCACGTCAGAGCCACACAAACACGATCACGATCATCACCACGACCACAGCCACGGCGTGGCACCGGATGCGAACAAGAAATACCTGACCATCGCGCTGCTGTTGCTGCTCGGTTTCATGGCGGTCGAGGTGGTGGTCGGCATGCTGGCCAAGTCGCTGGCCTTGATTTCCGACGCCGGCCACATGCTTACCGACGTCGGCTCGATCGGGCTCGCCCTGGTGGCGATGCGCCTGGCCAAACGACCGGCCAGCGGTAGCTACACGTTCGGGCTCAAGCGCGTGGAAATCCTGAGTGCGCAGGCGAACGGGCTGACGTTGTTGTTGCTGTCGGTGTGGTTCATCGTCGAGGCGATTCGTCGCCTGATCGATCCGCCGGTGGTGGAAGGCTTGCTGGTCACGGTAATTGCGGTGATCGGCATCGGTGTCAACCTGCTCGCCGTGTGGGCGATGAGCAAGGCCAACCGACAGAGCCTCAACGTGGAAGGCAGCTTTCAGCACATCCTCACCGATCTGTATGCCTTTATTGCTACCGCGATTGCCGGTGGCATCATTTGGTGGACCGGCTGGAATCGCGTGGATTCGATCGCCGCGCTGGTCGTGGCCGGATTGATGCTGAAAGCCGGCATCGGGCTGGTGCGCGAATCGGGACGTATCTTTCTGGAGGCAGCACCGCGCGGCCTCGATCCAGTCACGATTGCCGAGGCGATCCGTGCTTTGCCCGCCGTGACCCGACTGGACGACCTGCACGTATGGGAAGTGACCTCGGGCATGCCGGCACTGTCGGGGCACATCTATGTGAACCACGACATCGACTGCCACGACGTGCGCCGGGCGGTCGAAGCGATGCTGCACGATCGTTTCAAGATCACGCACACGACATTGCAAACCGATCATGGAGCCACCGACGAATCGGCCAGCGCCGCAGGTTGCAGCTTTGCCTCAACTGGCGGGGCGCACTAAGGGCGTCGCTGTGCTGGCGATGAACGGCACCTCACGTCGGTGACGATGAGGACACGATGGCAGGCGTCGTCGCAGGGCGGCGAAGCCACCCCCAGCCAATCCACATAGCCAGAGCCCCCATCGCCAGAGCGCCGAGCATGTCGCCGGGATAATGCACTCCCAAGTAGATGCGTGCCCATGCCATGGGCAGGCCGAGCAGCGCAATCGCGAGGCTCCAGGCTCGGGTACGTCGATCCAGCAACAGCATGCCGGCGATGACCCACTGCGCGGTCAGATGATCACTGGGAAAACTGCCGGTCGCCGCATGAGATACCCACGCCTGACCGGCACCGGCCACGAAGGGGCGTGCGCGATCCCAAATCAAGCCAATGATCAGATTCGCGAGCAATGTCGCTGCGGCGGCAACCGATGCTTTCAGGGCGGTAGAGCGCATCGACCACCGAGGAACCATCAGCATCGTCCCAAGAAAAGCGGCGGTCAGGATCAATGGCCCATCGGCCAAGCCGCGCGCCACCTGCAGCATCGCGGACGATGGCGGTGTAGACGGATGGATGGCGTGGAACAGTCGCAGGTCAACGGCGTACGCCAAGGTGCCGAACCCCGAGATCGGCGATGTCATGGTTTGCCGATCGGTGCAAGGGCAGCGGCCCGTGCTTCCTTCGCTTCGCGCAGGATGCCGAACGCCTCCTTCAGCACATAGCAGGCGATGGCCGCACCGATGACCAGATCGGGGACCGCACTGTGTAGAAGCAGCACCAGCACACCGGAGACGATCACCGCCAGGTTGGCGATGACGTCGACTCGCGTGAACAGCCACGTGGCGCGCAGATGCACTTCGCCGTGACGGAACCGCTCCAACAACCGTAGCACGGTGGCATTCACGATCAAGGCGATGAAGGCAATACCCATCATCCAGCCACCCTCGGGATGACTGCCCGCGACGAGTCGCCACACTACGCCGGCGAGGACACCCGCGCCCAGGATCAGCAGCAACGTGCCACTCAGAGTGGCGGCCGATGCCTTGAAGCTTGCGGTGCGCTGCCAAGCGACGAGCGCGATGCCGTACGCACTCGCGTCGGCGAGCATGTCCAGCGAATCGGCGACCAGCCCCATCGATTGCGCGATCAGACCGGCGATCACACCGACCACAAACATCGTGGCGTTGAGAACCAGCGCGAAGCGCAGGATGCGTCGCTCCGCTTCGTTGCTGCCTTCAGCATGGCAACCACATTCACTCATGTCCTATCGCCTTCATTTTGCATCGGGAACCACTTCCTGGGCTCCCTGGGGTGACGGCAAGGGCTGGCGGCCACGACGGATGTTGAACACGAACCCGACAGCCAGTAGCACCAGAATTGCCAACTGGGCCAGCAAGGATTGCCAGGTCGGATAGATGCCCAGCAGTTCGATATGCGGCACCGGGGCGACGCTCACCGCCACCCAGCCGGCCTCCTGCAGGGCGGCGACGCCCTTGCCGGTCAGTACGACAGCAAGCACAGCGATCAGCACGGAACTGGCGGAGAAGAACGTACCGATCGGCAGCCGATGACTGGTGCGCAACAGCACCCAGGCGATCAACCCCAGCGCCGCCGCACCGGCGGCGATACCGCCGAGCAGCCACACTTCCTGGCCGTCATTCCAAAGGGCGGCATAGAACAGGATGCTCTCGAACACCTCGCGATACACCGAGATGAAGGCCAGCCCGAACAAGAACCAGGCGGAACGTCGGTTGAGCGCGGCAGCCATCTTTTCCTTCAGATACGCCTGCCAGCGACCGCCGATACTTTTCTGGTGCATCCACAGACCGACCCCAAGGAGCACGAACGCCGCAAACAGCGACGACAGCCCCTCGGTCAACTCACGGCCAGCGCCACTGATGGAAATGGCATAGCTGGCAATGGCCCAGGTAACGCCGCCGGCGACCAACGCAAGGCTCCAGCCGGCATGCACGTAGCGCCGTGCTTCGGGTCGCGCAGCCTTGCGCAGGAAGGCGAGTAACGCGACCACGACCAGCAGGGCTTCCAGACCCTCTCGTACCAAGATGGTGAAAGCCCCCAGGAAAGTGGCGGCGGCATCGCCAGCAGCATCGCTAGTGACTTCTTGCGCACGCAGCAGCAGGCCATCGACCTCATCGGACTGTTTCGCCACCGATGCCACCGAGGTGCTGCTCGTCAGTGCGGTGCGATAGGCACCCATCGCCGTTTCAAGCTGAGCGCGCAGCGCGCCGTCCCGTGCGTTGAGTTGCGGTTCGACCGGCTCCACGCCATCGAGGTAGGCGGACAGTGCCAGTTGGGTGGCTTGCGTCTTCGCTCCGGCACGATAAGCCGTCAGGCTCGCCGCCAGTCGCGCGCGCGCCAACGGGATGCCCGCCAACGCCTGCTGATGAATGACGTCGGGGTGTGCCCGCAAATAGCCCACGATCGCCCGGGCACGCTCCGCACCGAGGGTAGGTGTCAGCTGCGCGACGCGCACACGCGACAATTCCTTCAAGTCGGCGATCTGTGCACGGGCGGCGGTGTCGTGTTGCCAGGTATCAGCGCCAGTGGCGGATTCCTGGGTGTAAGCCAGCGAACCCACGTAGTAAGCCAGTGCCCAGCGGTCGTCGGACGACAGCTGCTGCGCGTAGCTCGCCATCGGCGTGCCTTCCACACCTTGGCTGATCACCTCGTACAACGACAACGCGCTGCGCTGATCCGCCCGCGTCTGGTCGGTGAAGTTCACCGGGTGGGGCGACAGTTGCAGGCCGGCCGGACCATCGCCATGGCCGGTCGCTCCATGACAGGCGGCGCACCGGTTCTGATAGAGCGTCGCCCCACGCGCCAGATCGGGGGCGTGTTCTGGAGCGGTCGGCACCGGATACGCTTGCAGCAACGCATCGGCCAGCGCGTGCGCTTGCGTCGCCACTTGGGCTGGCGCCGCCTTGGCATCGACCGAGGCCACCAATGTATCGGCCTGCTTCATGAGTGCGGGCGTGGTCGCGGTCGGTGGCAACGCGTCGATGCGCGATCGAGTCGTCGACGTGAATTCCCGCATCTCAGCATACTCGGATGCGCTGATCACCGCGCCATCCTTCACCGCGCCAGCGTAGTCGGTCGCCAGGTAATCCAGTATCTGCCACGTTTGCGGAACGGTCGCAATGGCATCCTGAGCCACCACTGTAAAGGTCGTCACACTGCATAGGAGTAGCGCCGCGACGGACAGTTTGCGCAAAATTCTGCGAATAAGAGTCGTTATCATTAATGCATGGTACTCGCCCTTCGACCGTTCGTCAGCCGTTGCTCGCCAGACCATGATCTCGTTACCAAACGTGCCCTCACGTCGGAACACTCCAAAGGTCGAACTCAACCCTGACGGTTAATTCGTTGCTTTCCGGCTCGTCCCCGCCAAATCTTCCAGAATTGGACAGTCCGGATGGTGATCGCCATGGCAGCGCCGGGCCAGATCCGTGAGCGTGGCGCGCATGGATTCCATTTCGCGGATTTTCTGTTCCAGTGCCCTGGCGTGTTGAAACGCCAATTGCTTCACCTCGCTGCTCGCCCGTTGTCGATCGTCCCACAGACTTAGCAGTTGTTCGATTTCCTTGATCGAGAACCCCAAGGTTCGCGCACGTTTGATGAAGCGCAGGCGATGCAGATCGCTCTCGGCGTACAGGCGATAGCCGGCGAACGTGCGACCTGCGGTCGGCATGAGTCCGATCGACTCGTAGTGACGAATCATCTTGGCGGTGACCGCGCTGGCGAGCGCGGCTTCGCCAATGGTGTGCAGTCCCAGAGCACGTGCATCGGCGGCTTCGGGGCGTAGCGCAGGACGTGGCATCGGTGTCTCCAGTCATTCCTCGTGGGTATGGGGACGCCAGCGGCGCAGCAACAAGGTGTTGCCCACCACACTGACGCTGGACAGCGCCATCGCGGCCCCAGCGATCATCGGATTGAGCATGCCCAGGGCAGCCAAAGGTATGCCGATTGCGTTGTAGATGAAGGCCCAGAATAGATTCTGACGGATCTTGCGCGTGGTACGCCTCGAAATCTCGATTGCATCAGCAATCAGGCGCGGGTCGCTGCGCATCAGGGTCACCCCGGCGGTTTCCATCGCCACATCGGTGCCGGACCCCATCGCAAAGCCGACGGCGGCTGCGGCAAGCGCCGGCGCATCGTTGATGCCATCACCGACCATCGCGACATGGTCGCCGGCATCGGTAAGCGCTGTGACAGCCTGCGCCTTCTGTTCGGGCAGCGTATCGGCAATCACAGTGTCGATACCCAGTTCGGTGGCGATGGCCTCGGCGGCGGCGCGGCGGTCACCGGAGATCATGACCGTGCGCAAGCCGAGTGCATGCAGCTGGTCGACGGCCTCGCGCGCTGTCGTGCGCGGCGCATCGCGAAAGGTGAGAACGCCGCGCACCACGGTGCCTGTCGCACTGCGCTCGGCCAGCCACGCGGTAGTTTGCGCGCTGGCGTCTAGCCCAAGGCCGATGCGTTCCATCACGCTGCGATCCACACCCAACTCGTCCATCCAGCGTTCGCTACCCAGAACGAGTTCGCGCCCTGCCACGTCACCACGCACACCACGACCGACCACGGCCGCCACCTTCGTCGCTGGCACGATGCGGCGCTGACCGTCCGTCGCTGCCTGCAGCACGGCCTTTGACAGCGGATGCTCGCTGCCGGCCTGCAAACTGGCGGCATCGTCCAGCAACGCGTTGTCGTCGCCACTGACCGCAAGGCGCTGCACTAGCGTCGGGCGACCTTCAGTCAGAGTGCCGGTCTTGTCGAAGGCGACCACGGTGACCGACCGCGCGACCTCAAGCACCTCGGCGTCCTTGATCAGGATGCCTGCGCGGGCGGCCACCCCGGTGCCGGTCATGATCGCGGTGGGCGTGGCCAAACCCAGGGCACAAGGACAGGCGATGACCAGCACGGCCACCGCGTTGAGAATCGCGCGACTCCAATCGCCGGTACTCACACCCCATGCGAGCAGAGTGATGAGTGCCAAGACGATGACGACGGGTACGAAGACCGCGCTCACCCGATCCACGATTCGTTGAATTGGCGCCTTCTTGGCTTGGGCGTCCTCCACGGCACGAATGATCCGCGCCAGTCGGCTCTGTGCACCAACTGCCTCCGTGGCCAACACGAGTCGGCCTTCACCGTTGATCGCACCACCGATGACGGCATCGCCTGTGTGTTTGGCCACCGGCACGCTTTCCCCGGTGATGAGGGACTCGTCGACTTGGGAGATGCCTTCGAGCACAAGACCGTCGACCGGGATGCTTTCACCGGGAAGCACGACGACCACATCGTCCACGCGAATCTTTTCCAACGGCACCCAGATTTCCTGATCGCCCTCGCGCCGACGCGCCTGCTCGGGGCGCAAGGCCTGCAGGGCGCGAATCGCTTCGGTGGTTTGTCGCTTGGCGCGTGCCTCCAGCCATTTGCCCAGCAGGATCAGGGTAACCAGTACGGCGGAGGCCTCGAAATACAGCGGCGCATGACTGACGCCGACACCATCGCGCAGCAAATGAAAGACGCTAAGACCGTAGGCAGCCGACGTGCCCAAGGCCACCAGCAGGTCCATGTTGCCGGTGCGTGCCCGCACTGCCTTGTACGCCGCCCGGTAAAACCGGGCACCCAACCAGAATTGCACGGGCGTGGCCAACAGCCATTCCAGCCAGCCGGGCAGCATCAGGTGGATGCCCATTGGCATGACCAGCATCGGTGCCATCAATGGCAGCGATAGCACCGCGGCCCACATTAGATGACGACGCTCCTTGGCGGCGCCGGCGGTCTTCGTCGGAGTCGGTACGGAAGATGATTCCGCATCCGCGATACTGGCCTGGTAACCGGCGTCCACGACCGCCTTGATCAACAAGGCGGCATCGGTCCCCGCGTTGATCGTGACGGCAGCCCGCTCGGTGGCCAGGTTGACGCTGCTCGCGATGACCCCCGGCACTGCGCGCAGGGCGCGTTCGACGCGTCCCACACAGGACGCGCAAGTCATGCCTTCAAGCCGCAGCGCCACCGTGTCGATGGCAACCTCGTAGCCGGCGGCTGCCACGGCTGCGTGGAGGGCCGGCAACGCCTGCAGCGTCGATGTCCGCACCGTCGCCTGCTCGGTGGAGAGGTTCACTGTCGCATCGACCGTCCCGGCCACCGCCTTCAGGGCACGCTCGACGCGCCCGACGCAAGAGGCGCAGGTCATTCCGACAATACCGAAGCGGACAACAGATGGCGTGTCTGGAGAGGAAAGTGTTGTGGCGTGAGTGTTCATGAGGAGGGATTCCCGAAAGGGAGCGCCATCATGATGTCTCCCATCATGGGAAGGTCAAGCATGCCGGCTGAGAGCGCTGCGGCTTGACCTTCCCACCGTGGCAAGCCTCATTTTTTTCCTCACTGGCAGCCTGCCTGACGATGGAGAGATCACCATGCAATTTTCAGTCGACAACATAACCTGCGGGCACTGTGTCCGCGCCATCACCGCCGCCTTGCAAGACCTCGATGCCGACGCCAAGGTCGATGTTGATCTGCTGAGCGGAAGGGTTAAGGTAGAAGGTAGTTTTACTTCGACGGCCGCCGTCGCAGCTATGGAGGCGGCGGGATATCACGCAACGTCTGAGATCAGCAGTCAGGCTCCGTCGCCCTCCGAATCGTGCTGCGGGCACTGTCATACATGACCGTGGAAGCAAGCTAGTGTTGGATGGGGCGATACCAGCTGACGGACTCCGCAGCCTTTGCGTGATAGACCCGCTCCCGCTGGCTGACCATAAAAATGCCTTTCGCGTTGCGGCATATCATATTGAAATTGACGATTTCGAGAGAGCGCCGCTATGGAGTCGATGCGCCTTGTCATTGTGGAAGACGATACCGCGATCAGCACACTCCTCGCCGACGTATTGACCCAACGAGGTGATGCGATCGTCGGTACCGCCAAAAGCGTGGCCAGTGGCATGACCTTGGTCGAAAGCACGCCGTGCGACTGTGCGATCATCGATATCGACCTCCTCGACGCACAAGCGTTGCCGCTGATCGAACACCTGGAAGCACGACGGATTCCGTGTGTCCCGATCACGGGTCTGCTATTGACGGATATCGACTCGCCGAAATTGCGCGCGATGCCTTTACTCCTGAAGCCGTTCGATTGCCACGCCTTGGTAGACGCCATCGATCGCGCATGCGGGATGCCGTCTAGCCTGACCTGATCGTTACGGCGCTTCGTTGCCTTCCGACGGCACGCCGGTATTTGCCGTATTGCAGATAGTCGATCAAACCCAGAATCTGAACCAGGCGTTCCGGTGCCCGCTCGGACAACATCTTTGGTGAGCTTGGTTACGGATGAAGCTAAATACACCGCGTAAAGACAGCGCGTACGCTTGGTTTCAGCTATCCGCCGACCCCAAACACCGAGCCGACGATTTTGCCGACACCCGCGGTAACGCCCATCGCAAGCATCCCCAAAAAACTAATGCGCCATGCACCCCGGGCTATATTCGCCCCGCCGGCATACGCTGCCAAAGCGCCTAGTAGCGTAAGCAAGATCAGCGAAGTAGCCGCCACCAGTACGATCAACATTTTCGTGGGCGCGAGGGCGACCACCAGCAGCGGCAATGCAGCGCCCGCAAAGAAGCTGAGCCCCGAGGCCAAAGCGGCCTGCAATGGGCGTGCCTTGAGCGTCTCGGTGATACCCAACTCATCGCGCGCATGGGCATCCAATGCGTTGTGACTCATCAATTGAGCGGCAACTTGGCTGGCCAAGGCGGGATCAAGCCCGCGCTCGGCATAGATCGCGGCCAGCTCCCTATGCTCACCAGCATCGTCATTACGCAGATGTTGACGTTCGCGCTTCAATTCCGCCTTTTCCGTATCGGCTTGCGAGTGGACCGATACGTATTCACCGGCGGCCATAGACATTGAACCGGCCACCAGTCCGGCGACGCCGGCAATCAGAACCGCACCGTGCGTGGCTTGCGCCGTGGCTACGCCCAGCACCAGGCTGGCGGTGGAAAGAATGCCGTCATCGGCACCCAGTACTGCCGCGCGCAGCCAACCGCTGCGATGGATCCGATGTGTATCCGAGTTCGGCGTTGGCATAAGGCATCCTCAAGACGAAACAAGTGATCCATCGCAGCAAGCTGCCGCATTGACGCTTAGAAATACCATAGAGGGGTATACTACGGGTCAACGGCTATGCAGCCGGCGAGGAACGTTCATGGGACATTTGGCGAAAGACAACAGCAAGTTGCTCGGCCGCGTGCGGCGTATCAAGGGCCAAGTTGAAGGCATCGAGCGTGCGTTGAATAGTGATAAGGATTGCGCCGAAGTGCTGCGGCAGATCGCTGCGGTGCGGGGTGCGATCAATGGGCTCATGGCCAAGGTGGTCGAAGACCATATCAACATGCACGTGGCCCATCCGGACATCACCGACCCGAAAGCACGCAAGCAAGGCGCGCAAGAACTGATCGACGTGATCCGCACCTATCTGAAGTAACCGAAGGAATTTTTATGGAGTCACCCAAACCACGCGCTGCTACGGATCTGCCGACACAAACCGAACAGCGCACGATCGCGCCGGCGGCCGATCAACACGATCACAGCGACCACGAGCATGCTTTCGATGTTGCTGAAGCGCTGCGCATTGGTGCCGTGGCCTTGGCCGCTGTCGCCGTGTGGTTTCACTGGTGGGAGCCGTGGTCCCAATTTAGCGTGATCGGCTTGGTCGGCCTGCTGATCGGCGGCTGGCCGATCTTCAAAGAGGCGATAGAGAACCTGCTCGCGCGGCGCATGACAATGGAATTGTCGATGACCATCGCGATTGTCGCGGCGGCCGCCATCTCGGAGTTCTTCACCGCGCTCGTGATCACCGTGTTCGTGCTGGTGGCCGAGGTGCTGGAGGGTATGACCGTGTCGCGCGGGCGACGCGCCATTCGCGATCTGCTGGATTTCCTGCCGCGCGAGGTCTCTGTTCGCCGCGATGGCGCGATCCGCGAAGTCGACAGCGGCTCGCTCGCCGTGGGCGATACCGTGCTGGTCAATCCAGGCGGCCGCATTCCCGTCGACGGTCGCGTCGTCGATGGGCATTCATTTGTCGATCAGGCGCGGATTACCGGCGAATCCATGCCGGTGGAAAAGACCGCCGGCACCGAGGTGTATGCCGGTTCCATCAACCAGTCCGGCGCGCTGGAAATTCTGGCGCAACGAATCGGCCGCGACACCAGCTACGGCAAGATCATCGACGCCGTGGAAGAGGCGGAGCGTTCGCGCGCTCCGGTGCAAGGGCTGGCCGATCGCATGGCCGGCTATCTGGTCTATTTCGCGCTGGCCGCGGCGCTGCTGACCTACCTGATCACGCGGGACATTCGCGCCACCATTTCCGTGATCATCGTCGCCGGGGCCTGCGGCATCGCCGCCGGTACACCGCTGGCGATCCTGGGTGCGATCGGTCGCGCGGCGCGAGGCGGTGCCATCATCAAAGGTGGCCTGTATCTGGAGCAGCTTGGCCGGGTCGATACCGTCGTTCTGGACAAGACCGGCACGCTGACTTACGGCGAACCGGAAGTGCAGTCGCTGGTGGTCGCCCCGGGCGCCGTCGTTGGCGATGTTCTGCGGCTGATGGCATCCGCCGAGCTGCGCTCAGAGCACCCGTTGGGCAAGACGCTGGTGCGCTATGCGCGTGCGCAGGGCGTGACGCCAGTCGAGCCAGAGGCCTTTCACTACACGCCGGGCCTCGGCATTTCCGCCACCGTCAACGGCGAGCGCATCCTGGTGGGAAATGAAGCGCTCTTGCGCAAGCGTGGCATCGCGCTGCCCGAGGAGGTGCTGACGCAGCGGCCGGCGGCTGCCAAGGTATGGCTGGCCCGTGGCGAAGCGTGGCTGGGCATGGCCATCGTCGCCGATACCGTTCGCAGCGAATCGCGAAATGCGCTGCAGGCGATGCACGCCATGGGACTTCGCACCGTGCTGTTGACCGGCGACACCAAGGCCGTCGCCCAAGCCGTGGGTGCCGAGCTGGGTATCGACACCATCGTGGCCGACGTGCTGCCGGATGCCAAACTCGCCTACATTGAACAACTGACTGCCGGCAAGGCCGTGGTGGCCATGGTCGGCGACGGCATCAACGATGCGCCCTCCCTGATGAAGGCGCATGTCGGGGTGGCGATGGGCTCGGGCACCGATGTCGCCCGCGAGAGCGCGGACGTGGTGCTGTTGGGCAATGACTTGGTCAAGTTCGTGCAGACATTGCAGCTGGCACGGCGCACGCGCCGCATCATCTGGGCCAACTTCGTGGGCACGGTGGCAGTGGATCTCGTCGGCATCGCGCTGGCCGCCGCCGGCTTGCTCAACCCCTTGCTGGCCGCGTTTATCCACGTCGCCTCGGAGATGACCTTCATCCTCAACTCGGCGCGGTTGCTGCCGTCGATTGATCCCCGCGGGGCCACTACGCGCCCACCGGTGGCACTGTCGGAGCACTGACCTGAGTGCAGCACGCTGACTCACCTCGCTACGTATTCCAGAGCCTTTCGCTTGAGTTACTACCATGCCATGGATCATCACCAAATATCTCATCACTGCGGCCATCGTGGTGGCGGTGTCGGAATTGGCCAAGCGCAGTGATCGGTTGGGTGCACTGCTCGCGTCCCTCCCGCTGGTAACGTTGCTCGCTTTGATCTGGCTCTATCTGGAAAAGCAGCCGGCGGAGAAGATTGCGAATCACGCCTGGTATACGTTCTGGTATGTCGTACCGACGCTGCCGATGTTCCTGATCTTTCCACGCCTGTTTGCCCGCTTTGGCTTCTGGCCCGCATTGGCGCTGAGCGGGGTCATCACGGTGGCGTGCTTTGGCGTCTTTGCAATAGCCATCAAGCCCTTTGGGGTCAAGTTACTCTGAATTTGGTCTTTTGGGCTGCGGCAGGCATGTTGCATTGCTGATTTGCATGAGCACGATTCAGGATACTGCCTATCCCCAATTGGAGAAGGATCTTAACGCCGTGAACTGGTGGCTATATACACGCCAACGGTCGACGGGTGCGAGTTGCCGTCGATGTCTCCGCACGCATGTTGGGCGCAGCCTTCGGCGGACGGCCATTCGGCACTACCAATTAGGAGATTGTTCGATGGAACTTCGTCATATGCGTCGCTTTCTAGCCGTCGCCGAAGAGCTCCACTTTGCTCGCGCGGCGGAACGACTTCATATCGAGCAGTCGCCGCTGTCGCGCGCGATCAAGGAACTTGAATCCGATCTGGGCGCGCAATTGTTCGAGCGCACCACGCGCAGCACGCGCCTGACTTGGGCCGGTCAGGTTTTTCTCGAAGATGTGCACCGCGTCTTCGCCGCGCTCGACCAGGCCCGGGTCAACGTGAAGGCTGCGGCAAACGGCTACCACGGCACGCTACGCATCGCAGTGTCCGATGGTATCGTCCCGTCACGCCTGGCGGCGCTACTGGCCCAATGCCGTGCGGAGGAGCCGGAAGTGGAGACCCGTTTGTTCCAGACGCCGTTTGCGCAGCAGGTCAAGGGACTGCGCAGCGATCTTTACGATGTGGGCTTTGCCCAATCCGATGAGGTGGTCGATGGCATCCTCGCCGAGCCGGTGTGGCAGGATCCGTTGGTAGCCGCCGTGCCGGCGCGCCATCCGCTGCTGATACACAAGCGCATTCCGCTGGAGGATGTACTGCGCTATCCGCTGGTGCTCTGTCATCCCGAAGCCTGTGAAGGCTGTGCGCGGCAGATCGAGCGCGTGCTGCGCACCGTGGATGCCGAGCCGATCGTGATCGATCGCGTAACGACGCGCGACATGCTGATTACACTGGTTGCGGCCGGCTATGGCATCGGCCTCACCAACGCGACCCATATTGAGGATTATCGCCATCCCGAGGTCGTCGTGCGACCGTTGGCCGGCCGTGCCGTCATGCTGACGACTTATTTGTTGCGGCCGGACGGTGAGCCGTCAGAGCCATTGCGTCATTTCATCGACCGGGTTAGTTCCGATCAAGCCCCTCTGCCAGGCAACAAACCGTAAAGCGCCTCCGATGGCCTGGCCTCATGTCGCAGGAGAAAGCCCTATGAACAAGATCGGCGTGGTGTTGATGACTGCCACGCTCACGGCGTGCAGCAGGGCCGCGCCCACCGACACGGTGGATTCGTTGGTGGCGCATCCCGATCGATTGCGTGCAGTTGAACAACAGTGCGCGAACGACTACGCGAAGATGGGCGCGGGCAAATGCAATGCCGCTTCTGAAGCGCGGCATCGCTTGTTCATGGGCAACGGCCCGCAGTACACCCCACCCAAGAAGGCGCCGAAGTTCTGAATTGTTGGCAAAGCAACACATGATGTCGATGTGTTACTTGCTACGCCGTCGTGCGCGCGCAAATCCTGTGACGCGCTGTACATTGCTCCTGCAGGAAATATTGTTTTTTCGATCATTTTTATCGCCATAACGGTCTTTGACCGGCACTGACCACGGCACCCAAGCTCCCGGTCATGCGGCGCGTTTGCCGCATACGTAGGGAGCAAGTCGGAGGCCGGCATGAACGGAGCCAGTGTGCTGTTCGGCCAGATACTGGCGGTGATCGGTATCGTGGTCGCGGGAACATGGGCTGCCACCCAATGGACCGCTGCACACCTGGGTTATCAGCTACGCCTCGGCGCGCCCTGGTTCGACCTGTTCGGCATTCCTTTCTATCACCCGTGGCGGCTGTTCGAATGGTGGTACTGGTACGACGCTTATGCGCCGCGCCTGTTCCTCAAGGGCGGCGCCATCGCCGCGACGAGCGGCTTTTCTGCCGCGTTCGTCGCCATCGGTATGTCGGTGTGGCGCGCGCGGCAGTCGCGGCGCGTCACCACCTACGGCTCGGCGCGCTGGGCCGATGCGAAGGAAATCCGCAACGCTGGATTGATCGGCACCGCTGGCGTCTTTCTCGGCCTCCATCATGATCGCTACCTGCGGCATGACGGCCCCGAGCATGTCCTGACCTTCGCGCCGACACGCTCGGGCAAGGGCGTGGGTCTCGTGGTGCCGACTCTGCTCTCTTGGCCGGCTTCGGTCGTGGTTCACGACATCAAGGGCGAGAACTGGCAGCTCACCGCCGGGTGGCGCGCGCGCTTCTCGCACTGCCTGCTGTTCAACCCTACCGATGCGCGCTCCGCTGCCTACAACCCGCTGCTGGAAGTCCGGCGCGGCGTACATGAAGTGCGCGACGTGCAGAACATCGCCGACATCCTTGTCGACCCCGAAGGTGCGCTGGAGCGGCGCAACCACTGGGAGAAGACTTCGCACGCGTTGCTGGTCGGCGCGATCCTGCATGTGCTCTACGCCGGCACCGACAAGACGCTGCGCGGCGTCGCCAACTTCCTCTCCGATCCGGCGTGTCCGTTCGAATTGACGCTGCACCGGATGATGACGACGAAGCACCTGGGCGAGGCGCCGCATCCGGTCGTCGCCTCCGCGGCACGCGAGGTGCTCAACAAGAGCGACAACGAGCGTTCGGGCGTGCTATCCACCGCTATGAGCTTCCTCGGCCTGTACCGTGATCCCACGGTGGCCGAAGTCACCGCGCGCTGCGACTGGCGCATCGCCGACCTGATCTCGGCCGAGCACCCGGTGTCGCTGTATCTGGTCGTGCCGCCGTCCGATATCAGCCGCACGAAGCCACTGATCCGGCTCATCCTCAACCAGATCGGCCGGCGACTGACCGAATCGCTGGACGGCTCCGACGGTATCGCACGCCGGCATCGCCTGCTGCTGATGCTCGATGAGTTCCCGGCGCTCGGCCGGCTCGACTTCTTCGAGTCGGCGTTGGCGTTCATGGCCGGCTACGGCATTCGCAGCTTCCTGATTGCGCAGAGCCTCAACCAGATCGACAAGGCGTATGGCGTCAATCACTCGATCCTGGACAACTGCCATGTGCGCGTGACGTTCGCCACCAACGACGAACGTACCGCCAAGCGCATCTCCGAGACGCTGGGCACCGCAACCGAGCTGCGCGCACAACGCAACTATGCCGGCCATCGCTTGGCACCTTGGCTTGGGCATCTGATGGTGTCGCGCCAGGAGACCGCACGCCCGTTGTTGACACCCGGCGAGGTGATGCAGCTCCCGCCCGACGATGCCGTAGTGATGGTCTCGGGCCAGGCGCCGATCCGTGCAAAGAAGCTGCGCTACTACGCCGATGCCAACTTCAAGCGCCGCGTGCTTGCGCCGCCGGTGTTGGCGAGCGGCCCTTATGTCGATGTACCGACGCGGCGCGCTGACGACTGGAGCGCACTGCCCATTCCCGTGATGCCGAGTGCGCCTGCCGCAACGATCACGCTGCCTGAAGGCGCGACCGACGACGGCGGCTTGCGGCGCCAACCCGAGCTGGCCGACGAGATGATCTATGTCCCGACGTCCGACAGGGTGGCCGACGACCTGACGATGCTCGATGACGATGATCTGGCATTGCCGATTCCCGCCCAGCTCGATCCACGCCTGCAACGTACGGCGCGGCTGGCCACGCTCGATCCGGCGGACGGGATACCGCTATGAGCCAATACCGTCTCAATCTCTTCATCCCACCCGAGCACGCCCGGCGGCTCGATGAGCTGGCCACCAAGAAGGGCGTCTCGAAGTCGTCCATCGTCGCGGCGGCGCTGGCATCCTGGCTATCGCCCGATGCTGGCGACCAGCGCGAGGCCGCGATCGCCAAGCGGCTGGACCGGCTCACGCGCCAGTTCGAGCGCCTGGAACGCGACCAGTCCATCCAGATCGAAACGCTGGCGCTGTTCATCCGCTACTTCCTGACCGTCAGCACTCCGGTGCCGGAGGCACACCAGGATGCGGCGCGTGCGCAGGGCAAGGCGCGTTTCGCGCAGTTCATCGAACAGTTGGGTCGCCACCTGCTGCGCGGACACAGCCTTGTGCGCGAGCTGGTGGAGGAAATCCAGCCCGACACGGTGCGACGTGACGCTGCCGCCGGCTATGCGGACGCGCCGGCACCGGGAGAGGCGCCATGAGCGCGCAACCGCACGACCTGCTGACGCCGGCTGCCCGGTCGCTGGACCGGCGTGTGCGCATGCTGCGCACGGCGATGGGGCCATTGATCGCTGGCGCGCTGGATGACCCGGACGTGGTGGAGATCCTGCTCAACCCGGACGGTTCGTTGTGGATCGACCGGCTGTCCAATGGACGCACGCCGACAGACGTACGGCTTTCCGCTGCCGATGGCGAACGCATCATTCGCTTGGTCGCCGCCCATGTGCGCGCCGAAGTGCATGCCAGCAAGCCGCTGCTGTCGGCGGAGCTGCCCGAGACCGGCGAACGCTTCGAGGGCATCCTGCCGCCGGCGGCGCCAGGGCCAGCCTTCGCGCTGCGCAAGCGTGCGGTCGGCGTGATCCCGCTCGAACGCTACGTCACCGACGGGATGATGACGACCGCGCAAGTGGGTTTCCTGCTGGGCGCCGTGCGCGAACGCCAGAACATCCTGATCGCCGGCGGTACTAGCACCGGCAAGACCACGCTCGCCAATGCCTTGCTCGCGGAGATTGCTGCCACCGGTGACCGCGTACTGGTGCTTGAAGATACGGTGGAACTGCAATGCGCGGCACGCGATCACGTGCCGCTGCGCACGTTGCCGGGCGTCGTGTCGATGACGGAACTCGTGCGCGCCACGATGCGGCTGCGCCCCGACCGCGTGATTGTCGGCGAGGTACGCGGCGGCGAAGCGCTCGATCTGGTCAAGGTCTGGGGTACCGGTCATCCGGGTGGCATCGCCACCGTCCACGCCGGCTCCGCGCACGGCGCGCTGCTGCGCCTGGAGCAACTGATTCTCGAAGTCGCCGTGACCGCGCCGCGCGCGCTGATCGCCGAGGCAGTCGACGTCGTCATCTTCATCGCCGGGCGCGGCCGTGCCCGCCGTATCCAGGACATCGCCCGCGTCGCCGGTTTCGACGAGCGCGGCTACCGGCTCGATGCCGCGCCCGGTGCGTTGTTTTCCGCGTCCGCCCCTCCAGGAGTCCCGTCATGACACGAACACGCTTTTACGACGATCCGCATTTCCGTAACGCGCGGCCTTGGCTGCTGCTGATGTGTCTGGTGGCGACGGCCGCCCATGCTGCCGGCTCCAACATGCCGTGGGAAGCGCCGCTGCAATCCATTCTCGATTCGATCCAGGGACCGGTCGCCAAGATCATCGCGGTCATCGTCATCATCGTGACGGGCCTCACGCTCGCGTTCGGCGACAGCAGCGGCGGCTTCCGGCGTCTGATCCAGATCGTATTCGGGCTGTCGATCGCGTTCGCCGCATCGAGCTTCTTCCTGTCGTTCTTCAGCTTCTCTGGCGGGGCGGTGGTGGCATGAACGAATTCGCCGCCACCGGCTTCGAGGTGCCGCTGCATCGCTCGCTGACCGAACCGATCCTGATGGGCGGCGCACCGCGCTCCGTGGCGATCGCCAACGGCACGCTGGCTGCCGCCGTGGGCCTCGGCCTGCAACTGTGGATTCCTGGCATCGCGCTGTGGCTGATCGGCCATTCGCTCGCCGTGTGGGGAGCACGCGTCGATCCGCAGTTCATGTCGGTTTTCGCGCGCCATCTCAAGCACAAGCCGTTGCTGGACGTGTGAGGCCGACGCCATGCTGCATCTTGCCGAATACCGCCCGCGCTCCGCGTTGCTTGCCGACTGGCTACCGTGGGCGGGCCTGGTCGCGCCCGGCGTGGTGCTCAACAAGGATGGCAGTTTCCAACGCACGGCACGTTTCCGCGGACCCGACCTAGACAGCGCGACGCCGGGCGAGCTGGTCGCCACGACCGCGCGCCTGAACAACGCGCTGCGCCGGCTGGGTTCAGGCTGGGCACTCTTTATTGAAGCCGAGCGCCGGCCGGCGGCGGGCTATCCGCACTCGGACTTTCCCGAGTCGCTGTCCTGGTTGGTGGACGAGGAGCGCCGCGCGGCGTTCGAGGCGGCCGGCAGCCACTATGAGAGTGGCTATCACCTGACGCTGGTGTACCTGCCGCCCGAAGAGGCTCGGGCGCGGGCGGCGAAGCTGCTGTACGAGAACACGCCCACGTCCGGCGTGGACTGGCGCGAACGGCTGACCGCTTTCGTCGCCGAGACGGATCGGGTGTTCGACCTGCTCGATGGCGTGATGCCGGAGATCGACTGGCTCGACGATAGCCAGACGCTGACCTACCTGCACGCAACCATTTCGACACGGCGCTATCGCATCAGCGTGCCGGAAGTGCCGTTCCATCTCGACGCGTTGCTGGCCGACACGGCGCTGGTCGGCGGCCTCGCGCCCATACTGGGCGATCGGCACCTGCGCATCGTGACGGTGCGCGGTTTCCCGACGTCGACGTGGCCGGGCCTGCTCGATGATCTAAACCGCCTGGGTTTCGCCTATCGCTGGTGCACGCGTTTCCTCTGCCTGGACAAGGCCGAAGCAGAGAAGGAACTGACACGGCTGCGGCGGCAGTGGTTCGCCAAGCGCAAGAATGTCGTCGCGTTGCTGCGCGAAACCATCTTCCAGCAGGAATCGCCGCTGGTCGATACCGATGCCAGCAACAAGGCGAGCGACGCGGACGCTGCCCTGCAGGAATTGGGCAGCGACCAGGTGGCCTTCGGCTATGTGACGACAACCGTCGTCGTGATGGATGCTGACGCGGCAGCCGCCGACGAAAAGCTGCGCATGGTCGAGCGCGCAATCCAGGGCCGCGGCTTCGTGACGATTCCCGAAACGCTCAATGCGGTGGAAGCGTGGCTGTCCTCGATTCCGGGCCATGCCTATGCCAACGTGCGTCAGCCGAGTATTTCCACGCTGAATCTTGCGCATCTGATGCCGGTCTCTGCCGTGTGGGCCGGCCAGGAGAAGAACCCCCATCTCGATGGTCCAGCGCTGATTGTCACGCGCACGGATGGGGCCACGCCGTTCCGGTTGGTGACACACATCGGTGACGTGGGGCATACGCTGGTGGTCGGCCCCACCGGCATGGGCAAGTCCGTGCTGCTGGCCGTGTTGGCGATGCAGTTTCGGCGCTATCCACGCTCGCGCATCTTCGCCTTCGACATGGGGCGCTCGATGCGCGCCACCATCCTTGGCTTGGGTGGCGAGCACTACGACCTCGGCGCCGATGGCGCCATCGCATTCCAGCCGCTCGCACGCATCGATCGGGATGGCTACCGCACCTGGGCTGCCGAATGGGTGGAAGGCCGGTTGTCGCACGAAGGCATCACGGTCGGGCCTGACGAGAAGGCGGCAGTCTGGTCGGCACTCGGCAGTCTGGCCGGTGCACCGCTCGAACAGCGCACGCTGACCGGTCTGTCGGTGCTGCTCCAGTCGAACACGTTGCGCCAGGCGCTCGCGCCCTACGTGCTGGGCGGCGCGCACGGTCGCCTGTTGGATGCCGATCACGACCGGCTGGGTTCGGCCGACGTACAAGGCTTCGAGATGGAAGAACTCATGCACAGTAAGGCCGCCGTGCTGGCCGTACTGCATTACCTCTTCGCGCGCTTCGACGAACGCTTCGACGGCGTACCAACGCTCCTGATTCTTGATGAGTCATGGCTGTTCCTGGATGACCCGGTGTTCGCGGCGCGCATCCGCCAGTGGTTGAAGACGCTGCGCAAGAAGAACGTCAGCGTCATCTTCGCCACGCAGTCGCTCGCCGACATCAAGGATTCAAGCATTGCACCCGCGATCATCGAGAGCTGCGCGAGCCGCATCTTCCTGCCGAACCCGCAAGCGACCGAGCCGCAGATTCGCACCATCTACGAAGGCTTTGGCCTCAACAGCCGGCAGATCGAGATCGTCGCCACCGCCCAGCCCAAGCGTGACTACTACTACCAGTCGCGGCTGGGCAATCGCCTGTTCGACCTTGACCTGGGACCGGTGGCGCTGGCGTTCGCTGGCGCCTCGACGCCGCAGGATCAGCGCGACATGGATCGCGTGCTCGACGCCGGCGCGCCGGAGTTCACCGGTGCCTGGTTGCGCCATACCGGCCTCGATTGGGCCGCCGATCTCATCCCCTCGTTTCCCTCGGTTCCTTCACCATCGGAGATTCGGCCATGAAGAAGACCTGGCTGGCCGCCGCTGCGGCCGTGTTGTTCACCTGTTCATCCGCGAGCTTCGCGCAGTGGGCGGTGTTCGACGTCGCGAACTACTCGCAGAACCTGCTGACCGCCGCGCGCGAGCTGCAACAGATCGACAACCAGATCCAGCAGTTGCAGAACGAAGCAACGATGCTGGTCAACCAGGGACGCAATCTCACCAGCCTCAACTACAACTCGCTGTCGCAGTTGCTGTCCACCTTGGCGACGACGAATCAGTTGATCTCACAGGCGCAGGGATTGACCTTCAACGTCGCGCAGTCGCAGGCGACGTTCAATCGACTGTATCCCGGCTCCTACGCTGCCGACACCCCGAACGCGCAAATGGTGCAGGACGCGCAAACGCGCTGGCAGACCTCGGTGCAGGCATTGCAGACCTCGACGCAGATGCAGTCGCAGGCCGCGCAAAACCTGCTGTCGGATCAGGGCGTATTGAGCGGGCTGGTCACGCAGAGCCAGGGCGCGGTCGGCGCGTTGCAGGCCAGCCAGGCGACCAACCAGTTGCTCGCCCTGATCGCGCGCCAGGCGATCCAGGCCCAACAGCTCACCGTGTCGCAGGATCGCGCGACGGCGCTGGACCAAGCGCGTGCGGCGGCCGATGAGGCGCAGGCCGAGCAGGTGCGTTCGCGCTTCATCGGCAGCGGCCCGCAGTACACGCCGCAACCGGTGAAATTTTACGGGAACTGACGATGATGCGCCACGCACTCGTCCTCGTCCTCGTCCTCGTCGCCATCGTCATGCTGACCGCTTGCGGTCGGTACGAACCCGCGTTGACGGTCGATGCACTCGCACACGATCCGCAGCGGCTTTACGTGCTTCGCCATCGCTGTGCCGTTGCACATCCGCAGATGGACGGCGCGACGTGCCGCCTCGTGGACGCGGCGTATGCGCGGCGCTTCTTCCTCGGGCTGGGTGGCCCCGGCGAATACCAGACGTTGGCCTCGTTGCCGCCGATCCCGGCGAGCTTCGATACGCCTGACGACGGAGCATGGCCATGAACGACCTGTCCGTCATCGACCAGTTCCTGGCGGTCTTCTCGCAGTACATCGATTCCGGCTTCGGATTGCTGCATGGCGAAGTCGCGTACCTCTCCGCCACGCTGATCGTCATCGACATGACGCTGGCCGGCCTGTTCTGGGCGATGGGCGGCGAGGACGTGCTGGCCAAGCTCATCCGCAAGACCCTCTACATCGGTGCCTTCGCCTACATCATCGGCAACTTCAACACGCTGGCCGGCATCGTGTTCCGCTCGTTCACGGGGCTTGGGCTGCTCGCCGCCGGCTCGACGTTGAGCATCGGCAACTTCCTGCAACCGGGGCGGCTCGCCGCGATTGGCGTCCAGGCCGGTCAGCCGATCCTGCAACAAGTCGGCACGATGTCGCACGGGTTCACGGCGGTTTTCAGCAACCTCGACATGATCGTGGTGCTACTGCTCGCGTGGATCGTGGTCGTCATCAGCTTTTTCATCCTGGCCGTGCAGCTTTTCGTGACGCTGATCGAGTTCAAGCTGACCACGCTCGCCGGTTTCGTGCTGGTGCCATTCGCGCTGTGGAACAAGACGGCGTTTCTTGCCGAGAAGGTGCTCGGCAATGTGGTGTCCTCGGGCATCAAGGTGCTGGTGTTGGCGGTGATCGTTGGCATCGGCTCGACGATCTTCGGGCAGTTCCAGACGCCGGCCGGTGCCGATCCGTCGCTGAACCATGCGCTCGCCGTCATGCTGGCCTCGCTCACGATGCTGGGCCTGGGCATCTTCGGACCGGGCATTGCCACGGGCCTCGTGTCCGGTGCACCACAGCTTGGTGCCGGGACGGCGGCTGGTACGGCGCTCGGTGCGGCGGGTCTCGCGGTGGCTGGCGGAGCAGCCGTGGCGACGGGTGGTGCTGCAGTCGCGGCCGGAACACGCCTGGCGGCTCGCGGTGCGGTAGGCACCGCACGTGCAGCCGGTGGTGCGGCGTCGGCCTATCGCGCCGGCGCGGCCGCCTCGGGCGCGGCCGGCGCACGGGCCGTCGGCGCGGGCATGGCCAACGTGGCGCGTAGCGGTGCGCAAGCGGCGGGTGAGCGCGTCGCGGCCGGCGCCCGTGCCGTGCGGAATCGTGTGGCCTCGGCCGCTGGCGTCGGATCGACCTCGAACACCTCGTCGAGCGCGGCGGCACCTGCCGGATCCGCTGACAAGGCACCCGATTGGGCGCAGCGCCTGCAACGCCGCCAGCGCGTGGCACACGGTGCCTCGACGGCCGCCCATGTCGTGCGCTCGGCTGATCACGGCGGCGGCGGTGCCGCGCCGGAACTACGCGATTCCTCGAACGAGTAAGGGAGGCGAACGATGCGCTTCACACGACCCGGCGTGCGCTACAGCGAGTCACCTGTACCCGCCACACCGTATCAAGCCGCTGCCCAAGTGTGGGACGAACGCCTGGGCAGCGCCCGCGTGCAGGCGAAGAACTGGCGGCTGATGACCTTCGGTTGTCTCGGGCTCGCGTTGTTGATGGCCGCTGGACTCGTATGGCAGTCCGGCCAGTCGCGCGTCACGCCTTACGTGGTCGAAGTCGATCACGCCGGCCAGGTGCGTGCCGTCGGCGCCGCAGTCACGCCGTACCAGCCGACCGAGGCACAGATCGCCTATCACCTGGCGCGCTTCATCGCCGATGTGCGCGCGCTGTCGATCGACCCGGTGGTGGTGCGGCAGGACTGGCTCGAAGCCTACGGTTACACCACGGACCGGGGCGCGACCACCTTGAACGATTACGCCCGTGCCCATAATCCATTCGCGCATGTCGGCCGAGACTCCATCTCGGTGGACGTGACCAGCGTGGTGCGTGTGAGCGACACCTCGTTCCAGGTGCGCTGGACTGAGCAGCACTACAACGAGGGCACACCCACCGGCATCGAGCACTGGACCGCGATGCTCACCCTCGTCATGCAGACGCCGCGCACCGAACAGCAGGTGCGCCGTAACCCCCTCGGTATCTACATCAACGGGCTGTCCTGGAGCCGCGACCTGGATGCGCCGGAAGGAGCGAAGAAGCCATGAAACACGTCATCACCACGTTTGCTTTCCTCGGCCTGCTCGGCGCGCTCTCCGGTTGCGCCACCCAGGGCAAGCCACCGCCGGTCATCTCGCTGGATGAGTCGGTCAAAGCGCAACCGCTGCCCGAGCCGGCAAAGCCGGTCGCGGTGGTGGAAGTGCCCAAGCCCCTGCCGTTGCCGGACCAGATGAAGCCGCTACCGGGCGGCGCCGATACGAAGCCGACGCCCGAACCTGCCGATGCGAAGACGCGCGTTGAGCAGGCCAATGCCGAGGCGAGCGTGGCACCCACGCGCGAGGGCTACATCAACGCGATCCAGGTCTGGCCGTTTTCCGATGGTGCGCTGTATCAGGTCTATGCGAGCCCCGGCCGGGTGACGGTCATCAGCTTGCAGCCGGGCGAGGAACTGGTGACGGTCGCGGCCGGCGACACCGTGCAGTGGATCGTAGGCGATACGGCCAGCGGCAGCGGCACGGATCGGCGAGTGGCCGTCATGGTCAAACCGGTGCGCGTGGGAATCACGACGAACCTCGTCATCACGACGAGCCGGCGCACTTATCTGCTGGAACTCACATCCACCGCGAAGGCGTGGATGGCGTCCGTGTCGTGGCAGTACCCGAAGGATCAGATGCTGGCGTTGCAGGCCCAGGCGCAGGCAGCCGATACGCAAGCGCCCGCCGCCTCGGGCCTGTCGCTCGACCAGTTGCACTTCCGCTACGCGATCACGGGCGACAGCCCGCCATGGAAGCCGGTACGTGCCTTCGATGATGGGCAGCATGTGTATATCCAGTTTCCCGCCGGCATCGCGCAGGGCGAATTGCCACCGCTATTCGTGGTTGGCCCGGACGGCAAGGGCGAGTTGGTGAACTACCGTTTCCACGCGCCTTACGACATCGTGGATCGACTGTTCGGCGCGGCCGAGCTGCGGCTCGGTGGCAAGGATGGGAGTAGGGCGGCCGTCGTGCGCATCGAGCGCACCGACGGCATCGCCGCGGGAGCGGGTCATGGACACGACTGACCACGAAGCCCAGCCCGCGCCGAAGGTGGCTCCCGAGGGCATTGCGTTGCGCGCTTCGCCGCGTCCAGTGACGCGGCTCAATCGCCGCACGCTGGCCATTTCGGCGACGTTGCTCGCGGTGGCCGTCGCCGGCGCATCCATGTGGGCGCTGCAATCGAAGGGCCGGCGCGGTTCGGGCGACCAGACGGAGCTATACAACGTCGATCGGATCGCCAAGTCCGACGACCTGGACCAGTTGCCGGCCGACTATTCGAAGCTGCCGGCGAAGCCGGCGCCGACGGCCAGCGTACCGCAGCTCGGACCGCCGCTGCCCGGCGACTGGGGTGCGGCGTCCGTCGCGCCATTACCGGCTGGTAACGCTAATCCGGGGCCATCAGCCGAGAACATTGACCGGCAGCGCCAGGCTGAGGAAGTCGCCCGGTCGTCGGTGTTCTTCCGCACCAGCAACGCCACGGGAAAAGCGGACGCAGCGGCGACGACAGCGCCGTTGCCGACCATGCCGAACACTTCGGCCGGACCGTTCAATCCGATGGGTGCCGGGCCGGCGTCTACGGCGGCGCAACCCAACGATCCGACGGCGCTCCAGAACCGACAGGATCAGAAGGAAGCGTTCCTGACCAAAGGCGGCGATGTGGCAACCAGCAACACCGGTACCTTGCAGGCGCCGACCTCACCGTACACGGCGATGGCGGGCACCATCATTCCGGCGGCGCTGGTGACGGGCATCAATTCCGACCTGCCGGGGCAGATCATTGCCGAGGTGACACAGCCGGTGTACGACACCGCGAGCGGTCACTATCTGCTGATTCCGCAAGGCTCGCGCCTGATCGGCCGCTACGACAGCCAAGTGGCCTTCGGGCAGCGGCGCGTGCTGCTGGTCTGGCTGCGGCTGGTGCTGCCGGATACCTCGTCGATTGCGCTGGACAAGCTGCCCGGCATCGACCCGGCCGGCTACGCCGGTCTGGAGGACGGCGTGGATTGGCACTGGGGCCGCATCCTGTCAGGCGCGGCGCTGTCCACGCTGCTCGGCGTCAGCTCCGAGCTAGCTGTCTCGAATGAGGGCAACGTCAACGGCAACACGGTCGTCGCCTTGCGCAACAGTGCGCAGGACACGGCCAATCAGGTGGGTCAGGAGATCACGCGCCGTAACCTCAGCATCCAGCCGACGCTGACGGTGCAGCCGGGGTTCCAAGTCAACGTAATGGTGAACAAGGATCTGCTGCTGCGACCATACCAGCCGCTCTTTATTCAGCGAGGGGCGATGCCATGAGTTCGTCCCCGAAAAAGCTGCGGCTCGGGCCACTGCCCGATACCCATACGGTCAAGTTGACATTCTCATGCTCGGCTCAACTCAAGGCTGACCTCGATCGTTACGCTGCATTGCATGCGCAGACCTATGGCGAGGCGGTCGATGCAGCGAGGTTGATCCCGCATATGCTTGAAGCTTTTGTGGCGGGAGATCGAGGCTTCCGACGATCGAATGGCAGTAGCGCACGGCGCAATGAAAAAGCCGCCCCTGCGTGAGCAGGGACGGCTTCTGAATTGGTGCCCGAGGTCGGACTCGAACCGACAAGCCTTGCGGCGGAGGATTTTCTTACCACTTCGGCTTTCGCCGCCGTCCTGCACGAGGCAGGGCGTTCGTGGTCTGGAGCACGCCTTCACCGTAGCGCCGCGTGTGACCGCTTTGCCGTAGGTGCCCGCCGTCTGCTCTCTACACCTTCCCATACCTTTCGGCCTGGGCTTGGCTCGGCATTAGCTCGGACTTGCGTCCAGGGCCTTCACCGAGTTTGACGGGCTTCACCTCAAGGATTTCTCCAAGAGGGCTCAAATTTGGTCTGAGTCCTCTGCGTCTACCAATTCCACCACTCGGGCGTGACGCAACTTTACAACACTACCTTCTACTACCAGCTTGGAACCAGTCTGCGCCGTCCTGGCTCCTGTTTGGCTCCTGATACGAAAAGTGTGTTTCTCGATCAAGAGTCGGTACTTCGCTCAATCTCTGGCCTGATGCGGATTGGCGAACGATGAACCCAAGCTGACCATAGGTACAAGCACCTATTTTTGAGTCCGCCGCGTCTACCATTCCGCCACACCGGCATGCGTGAGCGGGGAATTATGCCGGGTTCAGTGCACGCGGTCGAGACCCAGCTGGCGCACGTCGCGGCCGTACCAGCGGTCTTCGGGCAGTGGCTGGAATACCGAGCAGCGAACCATCGGGCCGGAGTAGACGTGCAGGCTCACGGTGACGGCGTCGTCGCTGGGGTTGCGGATGCTGTGGTATTCGTGCGGCGGGATCAGGCTGCCGGCGGAGCCGGTGCCGGCCTGGATCGAGCCGACTGCCTGGAAGCAGTAGCGTTGCGCATCGTGCTCCAGCAGTTCGTACTGCACGATCTCCAACGCGCCGTTCCAGACGCCCTCGACGCACCACATGCCATCGTGGTCGTGGATCGGCGTGCCCTGGCCCGGCCCCCAGGTCATCGCCACCACGCAGTAGCCGTGGTCTTCGCTGCGGTACAGCTCGCGGCGCGCGTAGTGCTCCGGGTTGGCCTCGAACACGCATTCGGGCAGGCGCACTGCCTGCTCGCGGATCAGCCGGCAGAGGCTCTGGCGCAGGCTGTCGGTGAGTTCGTGGGTGGTGGGTTTGGCCACGGCGGCGTCGATCGCGTCGATCAGGGTGCGGCTGCCGGGGAAATCCAGGGTGAGCATGGCGGTCTCGGATGGGCGAGTGGCGGCCAGAGTCTACCAGTGCGGCGATGGCGCGGCCGCCAGGCGGTTCAGAAATCCGCCGATGGCGGGGCTGTAGTGCTCGATGTCGACCAGGAAGGCATCGTGGCCCTGGGGCGAATCCAGCGCCACGAATTCCACCCTGGCGCCGGCAGCCTGCAGACCTTCGGCGATCTGCTCCTGCTGCTGCAGCGGAAACAGGATGTCGGTGCTCACGCCGATCACCATGGCCTGTTCGATGCAGATGCGCTTGAGCCCGTCGTGCACGCTGCCGTGGCCGTACTCGGCGATGTCGAACCAGTCGCTGGCGCGCGACAGGTACAGGTAGCAGTTCGGATCGAAGGTACGCACGAAACGCCTGGCGTGGCCTTCGAGATAGGACTCCACCTGGAACTCGCGGCCGAACGGTTCGTCCTCGCGCTGCTCCGGATCGAGCCGGATGCGCGCGAAGCGGCCGTTCCATTCCATCGCGGAGCGGTAGGTGATCACGCCGAGCTTGCGTGCGATGCTCATGCCGATGTCGGGGTAGTTGGCGTCGTCGTAGACGCCTTCGTTCCAGTGCCGGTCGAGGCGGATGGCCTCGCGCTGCAGGGAGCGGATCGCGATGGCGAACGGCTGCGCCTGCGGCGCGGTATCCACGCTGATGTGCGCGCGCACGCTGCCCGGGTGCAACAGCATGTAGGCCAGCGCGCTCATGCCGCCCATCGAGCAGCCGATCAGGCAGGCCAGCTGCGTGATGCCGAGGCTGGCGACCACGGCGTGCGCGGCATTGGCCACGTCTTCCAGCGCCAGCTCGGGAAAGCTCAGCCGATAGGGCTCGCCCGTGGCAGGGTCGAGCGACGCCGGACAGGTGGAGCCCTTGTCGCTGCCCAGCGAGTTCACGCAGATCGCGAACCAGCGATCCGTGTCGATCGCCTTGCCGGGGCCGGCCATGTCCTGCCACCAGCCGGGCGACGGGTCTTCATCGCACGAGGTCATGTGTGCACTGGGCGACAACCCGGTGAGCACCAGCACTGCGTTGTCGCGCGCTGCATTCAGCGTGCCCCAGGTTTCGTAGGCGACGTGCGCGCCGTGCAGTTCCCCGCCGCGCTTCATCGGAAACGGCGAGGGCAGGTTCAGATAGCGGCGCGCGTCGCCCATCGTCAGTGCACCTTGTCGATGGTGATGGCGACCGGCGTCTTGCGTGCGACGTCGACCACGCCCGCATCGCCTTCGAGGTCGCCGGGCGCGGCGGTGGGCTGGCCGTCATGGCTGATCCGTGCGCCCACGAAAACCTGGGCGACCGACGACAGCTTGAACGCGGGCGTCATCGCCATGGCGTCGTTGAGGGCGACCGTGGCGGGAAGCGTGACCGGCTCGATCCGGGCCACGGCCAGCGGCATCGGCGGGCCATCCAGGGCGCGAGCGTAGACGTAGAGCACATCGCCTTTGGCCAGCTTGCCCTGCAGCGCCGGCGCCAGGGTGACGGTGACCCGCAACGAAGCACCTGCCGGCACAGCCGCTGCGGCGCTGCTGGAGGTCCCGGCCGGTGCGCCGCCGGCACGGGCGTCGGCGATGGCGATCTGTTCGGCGACGGACTTCGCCACGCTGGAGCCGGGTTCGAGCTGCGGTTGCAGCAGGCGCCAGGTGGCGGCAGCGTTGCGGTAGTCGCCGCGCTGGAAGTCGCTGATGCCGAGCAGCCACAGCCCGCGCTGGTTGTCCGGGTGCTGCTTCACCGCACGCTGCAGCAGCTCGCGGGCGCGGCCTTCGATCTGGTGGTCGGCGCGCAGCATCGAATCGCTTTCGGCCCAGCCCACCATCGCCTCGGCGTTGTTGGCATCGAGCTTCAGCACGTGGTCCCACGCATCGCGCGCGTCGCCTGGCTGGCGCATCATCGCGCTGGTCTGTGCCAGCAGCATCCAGCCTTGCTGATCGTCGGGCTGCTGCGCCAGGTGCTCGCGCAGCTGGGCGATCGCCTGCGGCAGGCTGATCGGCGTCTGCGCCTGCGCAGAGACCCCGTTGAGTGCCGCCGGCGTGCCGACCTTCAGGTAGAGCACGCCGGCACCCAGCGGCAGCAGCAGGGCGATGGACAGGCTGAGCACGAACACGCTGCGAGCGCGGCCGGAGCGGCGTCCCTCGCGCACCAGGGGCACGAGCAGGACAGCCAGCGCCAGCGCGACCATCAGCGCGGCCACCACGATAAAGGCGATTTTCACCAATCTTCCCCGTTGTCGGCGCTGTCGCCGACGGTCTTTGTGTCAACGCCTTCGCGCCTGCGTTTGCGGATCGCCACCAGCACCACGCCGGCGCCGGCCAGCAGAATCGCCAGCGGCCCGAACCAGAGCAGCACGGTGCCCGGCTTCAGCGGCGGGTCGTACAGGATGTAATTCGAATAGCGCGCGACCAGGTACTGCTTGATCTCGTCGTCGCTCTTGCCTTGTTGCATCAGCTTGAAGATCTGGTTGCGCAGGTCGCGGGCGATCGGCGCATTGGAATCGGCCAGCGTCTCGTTCTGGCACATCGGGCAACGCAGCTGGTGGGTGAGATGCTGGAAACGCAGTTCCTGCGCGTGATCCGTGAACGGCATCGGCTCGATCGCCTGCGCGTGGGCGATGCCCGCGCACGTCAGCAGCGCGATGAAGAACGCGAACAGCAACCCGCGGGCTGGCGATGCCCGATTCCCGATGCCCGGTTTCACGGCGTCTCCTTCAGCATCGCGGCGATCGCCGGCTTGACCTTGGTCGCCAGCACGTCCGGGGTGATCGGCCCGATGTGCTTGAAGCGGATCACGCCCTTCGCGTCGACCAGGAAGCTTTCCGGCGCGCCGTAGACGCCGAAGTCGATCGCGGTCTGGCCGGACTCGTCGGTGATCAGCAACGCGTATGGGCTGCCGTGCGCCGCCAGCCAGGCCTTGGCGTCGGCCGGCGCATCCTTGTAGTTGTAGCCGACCAGCTTCACCCCAAGGCTCGGCGCTGCGGCGGTCAGCACGGGGTGTTCCACGCCGCACTCGATGCACCAGCTGGCGAACACGTTGAGCAGGTAGGGCTGGCCGAGCAGGTCGGCCTTGCTCACCGTCTGCGTCGGCTCGTACAGCTTGGGCAGGTTGAACGCGGGCGCGGGCTTGTTCAGCAGCGGCGTGGGGATCGCGTTCGGATCGTGGCGCGTGTTCCACCAGATGCCGAACCCGAACAGGCCCACCAGCAGCATGAAACCGATGAACGGCAGCAGGCGATTCATGCGCGGGTTTCCTGTGGCTGCAGGTCCAGCGAAGCGGTGGCATCAGCCGTGCGCTTGAGACGGAAGCGCTTGTCTGCGGCGCAGACGAAGCCACCCAGCATCATCAGCAAGCCGCCACCCCAGATCCAGCGCACGAATGGCTTGTAGTAGAGGCGCAGCGCCCACGCGCCTTCGATGTTGCCGGCGTCCATCGGCTCGCCCAGCGCCACGTACAGGTCGCGGAACACGCCGGCGTCGACCGCCGACTCGGTCTGCACCTGACCGCGCGGGTAGGTGCGCTTCTGCGGGTGCATGACCGCAATCTGCTTGTCTTCGCGGGTCACCGTGATCACGCCCTGGTCGGCTTTCCAGTTCGGGCCGGTGGTGCGGTGCACGCCATCGAAGCGGAAATCGTAACCGCTGATGTGCTGCGTTTCGCCCGGCGCCATGCGCACGTCGCGGGTCACGCTGAGCGATTCGGTCAGCAGCACGCCGGCGACGAACACCCCCACGCCAAGATGCGCCAGCAGCATGCCGGCCATCTCGCCCGGATAACGGCGGCCGCGCGGCACGTCGCGCCAGCGCTTGTAGGCATACAGCAGCACGCCCACGCCCAGCCACACCAGCGCCGCGACGCCGACGACCGCCTTGAGCTTGCCGTCGACGAAGAACGCCGCCACGATCGCGCAGGCCGCCGCGGCGACGCCGACGCGCAGCAGGATCTGCTTCAGCAGCGGCGATTCGCCCTTGCCCCAGCGCAGGAACGGCCCGAACGGCATCAGCAGCACGACCGGCAACATCAGCAGGGGGAACAGGAAGCCGAAATACGGCGGGCCGACCGAGATCCGGCCCAGGTTCAGCGCGTCGCCGATCAGAGGGAACAGCGTGCCCAGCAACACCATCGCCGCAGCCACCGCGAACATCAGGTTGCCGATCAACAGCACGGTTTCGCGCGACAGCAGCTGGAACGCCTTGCCGCCGGCCACCTTGGGCGCCCGCAACGCGTACAGCAACAGCGAGCCGCCGACCACGATGGTGAGGAAGATCAGGATGAACACGCCGCGGCGCGGATCGGAGGCGAACGCGTGCACCGAGGTCAGCACGCCCGAGCGCACCAGGAAGGTGCCCAGCAGGGACAGCGAGAACGCGAAGATCGAGAGCAGGATCGTCCACGCGCGCAGCGAGCCGCGCTTCTCGGTCACCGCCTGCGCATGGATCAATGCCGCGCCGACCAGCCACGGCATGAAGCTGGCGTTTTCCACCGGGTCCCAGAACCACCAGCCGCCCCAGCCCAGCTCCGCATACGCCCACCAGCTGCCGGCGACGATGCCCAGGGTGAGGAAGGCCCAGGCCACGTTGGTCCACGGTCGCGCCCAGCGCACCCACGCCTGTTCCAGCTCGCCGCCGAGCAGGCCGGCGATGGCAAACGCGAAGGCCACGGAGAAGCCGACGTAGCCGGTGTAGAGCACCGGCGGGTGGAAGGCCATGCCGGGGTCCTGCAGCACCGGGTTGAGATCCGCGCCGTCGCCGGGCATCGGCAGCAGCCGGCCGAACGGGTCGGAGGTAAACACGATGAAGGCGAGAAAGCCCACCGCGATCAATCCCATCACCGCGAGCACGCGCGAGGCGAACACTTCGGGCAGCTTGTAACTGAACGCGGCCAGCGCCACCGTCCACACGTTGAGGATGAAGATCCACAACAGCAGCGAACCCTCGTGCGCGCCCCACACCGCGGCGATGCGGTAGTACCACGGCAGCTCCAGGTTGGAGTTGTCGGCCACGTACTGCACCGAGAAATCGAAATGCAGGAACGCCCAAACCAGGATGCCGAAGGCGAACGCCACGAACACCGCCTGGCCCGCCGCCGCGGGCCGTGCCACCGCCATCAGCGCGCGATTGCCGCGCCACGCTCCGATCAGCGGCAGGACGCCCTGTGCCAGGGCGAGCAGCAGGGCGAGAATCAGTGCAAGTTGGCCGAGTTCGGGGGTCATGGTCGGGTGCCGGATTGGGGAATTCGAGATGCGAGGGTCGACAGGTGCGCGCTACGCCGTGCGAAGGTGGCGCTGCAATGTCGAAAGTACCCGTCGTGTGTGGTGCGCATGGCTTTTCCGGATCCCTGATCCCTAGTCCTGCTTCTCCAGCCCCGGCTTGTTTTTGTGCGCCTTCGCCATCGCGTCCTTCAGTTCCTTGGGCATGTAGGTTTCGTCGTGCTTGGCCAGCACTTCGGTGGCGACGAAGCGGGCGCCGGCCATGTGGCCGGTGGCAATCACCGACTGGTTGTCGCGGAACAGGTCCGGGAGGATGCCGGTGTACTCCACCGGCATCGCGCCGCCGGCGTCGACCACGGTGAAGGTGACCTTGAGCGAATCACTGGAGCGCTGGATCGAGCCGGCCTTGACCATGCCGCCGAGGCGAAAGGTCTTGTAGCCGCTGGCCTGGCCGGACTGCACCTGGCTCGGCGTGAGCAGGTAGTTCATGTTGTTCTGCAGCGCCACCACCACCAGCACGGTGGCTAGCGTGGCCGCGGCGAGGATCAGCAAGACGATGACGAGGCGGCGCTTGCGGGTGGGGTTCATGGGCATGGCAGGTCTGTGCCGGTCAGGCGGACGGCGTGGAAGGAGGCGAATGACGTTGCTGACGGGCACTCTGACGGGCCAGTCGCGCGCGAAGTTCCCGCAGCACGCGGTGGCGGCGCAGTCCCGGCGCGAGGCTGTCCGCAACGAGCACGATGAAGAACACCGCGTAGGCTGGCCACACATAGGCGGCGTAGCCGCCCATCCTGAAGAAGGCGGCGGCCTCGCCGCCCGCGGCGAAAAATTGCTGCAGCGCGCTCATCGGTCGGCCTCGTCTTCGGCAATCTTGCGTACCCAGTCCTTGCCGCCTTCCATGTCCAGCAGGTCGGTGCGCGCACGGCGGAACAGGCTGCCGGCGTAGTAGAACTTGGTCGCCAGGGTCATCGTCAGCAGCGGCCACAGCATGTCCCACGCCATCTTCGACTGGCCGAACACGTTGACCGTGCTGCCCTGGTGCAAGGTGTTCCACCAGTTCACCGAGAAGTGCACGATCGGCACGTTGATGACGCCGATGATGGCCAGGAAGCCGGCGGCGCGCGCGCCCTGGCGGCGATCCTCGAACGCGTGGTACAGGCCGATGACGCCGAGATACAGGAACAGCAGCACCAGCTCGGAGGTCAGCCGCGCGTCCCAGGTCCACCAGGTGCCCCACATCGGCTTGCCCCACAACGAGCCGGTGACCAGGGTGATGAAGGTGAACGCCGCGCCGATCGGCGCCGATTGCATCGCCACCACCTCGGCCAGCTTGATCCGCCAAACCAGCGCGACGAACGAGGCCACGCCCATCACCGCGTAGATGAACATGCTCATCCACGCACTGGGCACGTGGATGAAGATGATCCGGTAGGCGTCGCCCTGCTGGTAGTCGGCGGGCGCCAGCACCAGGCCGCCGTACAGCGCGACCGCGCCCAGCAGCAGCGCCAGCGCCATCGCCCACGGCTGCAGCGCGCCGGCGAAGCGGTAGAACGTCGGCGGCGAGCCGAGCTTGTGCAACCAGAGCGGAATCCAGTCAGACATCATGCGTCCAGGGCAATGCGAAGGGCGGCCGCGCAGGCCAGCGGCGCCAGCACCACGGCGAGCACCAGGGCGGCAGCCAGCCAGGCGATCGGTGCCAGCCACGGCAGCCCCTGTTGGGCGGCAGCCACCGCGCCGGCGGCGAAGATCACGGCCGGCACGCACAAAGGCAGCAGCATCAAGGCGAGCATCATACCAGAGCGCCGCGTGCCGGCCGTCAGCGCCACCAGCACGGCACCGAGCAGGCTGAGCAGCGGCGTGGCCAGCAGCAGCGCCAGCAGCAGTACCGGAATCACCGCGCCGGGCAGGTGCAGCATCGCCGCCAGCAGCGGCGCGATCACGATCAGCGGCAGCGCGGTGGCCAGCCAGTGGGCGAGGATCTTCATGCCCAGCAGCAGCGCCAGCGGCTGCGGCGACAGCACCAGTTGTTCCAGCGAACCGTCCTCGATGTCGCTGGCGAACATCGCATCCAGCGCCAGCAGCATCGCCAGCAACACGGTGACCAGCACCACCCCGCCGGCAATCCGCTGCAGCAGGGTGTCTTCCGGGCCCAGCGCGAACGGAAACAGCGTGGCCACGATCACCGCGTACAGCACCGGCATGGCGATGTCGCCGCGGCGACGCCAGGCGAGCGCGAGATCGCGCCGCAGCATCGCGGCGCAGGCGGTGCCGAGGCCCGGCCGGTTCATCGTCGTGCTCCTCCCTCTGCTTGTCCCAAAGGGACTTCCTTCGGTCGCAGGGGAGCGAGTTCACGCATGGGGTTCCCGGCCTCAATCATGCATGCGAATCCGTCGCGGTTCGCCGCCGTGGAAACTCACGGTGCCGTGGCTGGTGACCATCGCCGCGCCACCGGCGTCGGTGTGGCCTTCCAGCAACTCGTTGACCAGCGCGATGCCGATGCGGTCGAGGTTGGCGTAGGGCTCGTCGAGCAGCCACAGCGTGGCCGGCAGCAGCAGCAGGCGCGCCAGCGCGGCGCGCTTCTTCTGGCCGGCGGACAAGCGCCGCACCGGCTCGTCCTCGTAGCCGCGCAGGCCGATCCGGGCCAGCACGGAGGCAGCGTTGGCGCCCTCGCGGCAGCCATGCAGGCTGGCCGCCACGCGCAGGTTCTCGCGCGGGCTGAAGTCCGCCTTCAATCCCAACTGGTGGCCAAGAAACAGGATGTCGCCGGCGGTGGCGTCGCGCTGCAGCGGCGCGCCGCGCCAGCGCAGTTCCCCTTCGCCGACATGCAGCAGGCCGGCCAGCATGCGCAGCAAGGTGGTCTTGCCGCTGCCGTTGTCGCCCTCGACCAGGGCCAGCTCGCCCGCGTGCAACCGGAAATCCAGCGGTGCGAACACCGGTTCGTCCTGGCGACGAAAACTCAAGCCCCGTGCTTCGAGCAGGGGCGCGGCGGCGGGCGTGGCGGTCATCTCCGTGATTGTCCGCAATGGCGATGGCGCTTGTCCATGCGGCGCACTGCCGCTGTCGCGCGAGTGCCGCAGGCGCGCGTACACCGGGCCGTACCCCGGGCCATGCCGGCGCATGTGCTGCCCGGCCCGGCGGCCCGGAGCGTCGGGCACGCCGGTAGCCGGATCGTGCCGGGCAGGCAGGGGCCCGCGTTCGTGAGCGCCGATGCCGGCCGCCGGTCGATGCCGGAACCCGCAAGCCGCATCTGCATCCAAATAGCCATGCAAGGGTCCTCATCTTCGTCCGCGGATGTCACGCGGATCGACTACGCCGCGCTGAACGACGCCGCGCTGGTCCTGCTTGTGACGCATGGCGACCATGAAGCGTTCCGGTACATCATGCAGCGCTTCGGCCCGCACTTGTACCGGATCGCGCGCGGCGTGCTCAAGGAGGAGACCGAAGCCGAGGACATCGTGCAGGAAGCTTTCGCCAGGGCCTACGACAAATTCGACACGTTCCGCGGCGATGCGCCCCTGCGAACCTGGCTGATCAGCATCCTGCTCAACGAGGCGCGCAGCCGCTTGCGCAGGCGGCGCGCGACGGTCGGGCTTGAGCACGTCGACATGTCGTCGCCGGATCCTTTCTGGGTCAGCCGATCCGGGCTTGGGCGCCATGGTGGCGACCCGGTATCGTTCGCTGCCCGCGCAGAGATCCGTCTCCTGCTGCGGGATGCGATCGACGAGTTGCCCGAGCCCTATCGCACCGTCTTCAGGTTGCGCGAGATCGAAGCGTGCAGCGTCGAGGAAACCGCTGCCCGACTGGCCATCAAGCCGCAGACCGTGAAGACCCGGCTGCACCGCGCGCGCCGGCTGCTGCGCAAGTCGCTGGGCACCACGCTCGGCAACATGCTGGCCGACAGTTTTCCGTTTCTCGGCGTGCGCTGCGCGTGCATGACCGCCGTCGTGATGGCGTGGCTCTCGGCGGAACCAGCTTCCGGCGAGGGCGATTAGCTCCCCCGTGGCCCGGTTGCCGCTGCTTGGTCGCCAGATGCCGGTGCGATCCGCCATCGGCATCACGCCGGTGCAGGGCGCCGACGGGTCACCGCCGGCTTGCCTTGCCCGAATGGCGATCGGGATTGCCTGAGGCGGGCATCCCCCGGCGGCGTCGGGGGATGTCCTCGGGTATCTGGCCAAACCGCGCCGCGGGGCCGGCTTGAACTGCCGGGTCGCGCCCTGCGGATCGTGTCGCATCCGTCCGGTCGGGCGCTCCCGCACGAGCTACAGCGACTTCACGTACTGCGCGACGTCGGCTACCTCCGCGCTGCTCAGGCCGAGCGCCTGCTTCGCGTTGTATTTCGCCACGACGTCGTCGAGCGTGGCCGCCGAGCCGTTGTGGAAGTACGGTGGATGCTGCCAGACACCCTTCAGCGGTGCCGTGCGGTACTGCTTGGTCGCCGTGCGCGATGCGTAGCTGGGCACCCCGGGGGCCTCGGGTTCGCTTGCCACGTCGCTTGCCGGGTGCAGGCGTTCGTTGGCGTCGGTGAACTCGGGGCCGCTGTGGCAGGTGATGCATCCTGCCTTGCCCTCGAAAAGGACCTTGCCGCGCGCTGCGGCCGCGGCGTCGAAGCTGCCGGCCGGTGCGGGCGGCGCCGCGATCGACAGCTGATATGCCTGCAGCGCGGGCAGCTTGGCGGTGACCAGGTCGTCGGTGCCGTTGGTGATGTTGATGCCCGTGCCGACGCGCGCATCGGTGAAGTTGCCGTGCCCGCCCATCTGCGTGACGGCGACATACCGGTTCCAGTAAGCCAGATCGTCGCCATCGCCGGTCGCGATGATCTTGTGGATGTCCTGCAGGCCGAAGGCCGGCGAGATCACCTGCGGGCCGTTGATGCCATCGATGTTGTAGCGGGGGTCGTACATGCCCGGCCCCCACGAACTGTAGACGGCCTTTTGCGCCTGGGTCAGCGCCGGCGACAGCGAGATGATCAGCCCGGGATTGAGGTCGCGATTGGGCCAGCCATCCAGGCGCTTGCCGATACCCGGCGCAAACGAGTTGTCGACCGTGGAATGGCACAACGCACAGGTGATTCCGACGCGGGTCAGCGTGCTCTTGCCGTTGACGGTTTCCACGGTGCCCTTGATGCCCACCACCGCATCGAGGCTGATCAGCGCAAGCGTGGTGTCGGGACTGGTCAGGCTGATGCTGCCGTCCTGGATGCCTGCCACGACGGACGAAGGAAGCGCCTCTGCGTCCACTTTCAGGCCGACGGCCAACGCCGTCTTCGGATCGACGGCTGCAGCGATGACGTCGTTCATGTGCAGTGTGTCGGTCCACGTCGTCTCGTCGCCGAACGTGTCGAAGCGGAAGATCTGTTTGCCCTGGTCCAGGAACGCCGTGTCGGTCACGGTCGAGAATGTCCACACGTAATTCGTCGCCAACGCGGCGCCGTTGGTGCCCTTGACGCCGGTCGTGATGGTCGCGGTGCAGGTGACGTTCGCCGCCATGGGTTCGGCCACCTCCGACTGCGGCGGGTTGGTCGGCGATTCGGTGATGCGCACGAACGTGGCTTTCCTCGTCGCCGCATCGTAGGTGACGGACCCGAAGGCAGCCGCGCCGGCCGGGCAGTTCACGTTGAAGGTGGCGTTCTTCAGCGTTGCCGGGTCGATCGCCTGGTCGAACGTGGCGCTGACTTCCGCCGTGTTCAGCACGCCCGTCGCTGCATTGGCCGGGGTGGTGGACACCACGGTCGGGGCCGGGACCGGAGGCGGCGTGGCCGCCTGGCCGTGGGGACTGGAGCCGCCGCATCCGGTGAGGCCGACGACAAGTGCGACAGGCAGCGCCGTCGGCAACCATTTCTTGTGCATGAATCTGCTCATCTGCATTCCCTCTTCATTGGATGCACCCAGTCAGGACAAAAACACTCCGCGTAGCGGTTTCCAGCGGCCGCAGCAACCCATGCCGACCGCATCGGCCGGCACCATGGAACTGTCTCTGCGTATCGACGAATCCGCGCAGATCCATCGCTGCGCGGTACCCGCATTGCATCGCGTCGACGCCGGGGAACCAGTCCCCGCTCACCAACCGACGCAGCGGCACGAATAAGGTTCCCGTCGACGCACGGGACGACCACAGAGGCATTGCGATCGGCGAACGGGTTTGCCTGCCGCACCGACGATGCGCATGCGCGTCATGCGGAACCTGCGGGCCGCTGCTTGCATCACAACGGAGACTTCAGCGCATCTTCGGGCCGATGTGCCCGCCGAACGCGTCGCGCCTGTGCTGGAGCCGTCTTGCCTTGCCGCCGTGCGCACGCGCAGTGCGGCCGGACATTCGAGCCGCAAGCTCTCTGCACATCCGAGGTGGCGCCACCATGCCGATACGTGTTTCGTCCCAACGCGGTTTCACCCTGCTTGAACTGATGGTGGTCGTGGTGATCCTCGGCATCCTCGCTGCGCTGGTCGTGCCGAAGGTGATGAGCCGGCCGGACGAGGCGCGCGTGACCGCTTCGCGGCAGGACATCGCCAGCCTGATGCAGGCCCTGCAGCTCTATCGTCTGGACAACCGGCGCTACCCGACCACCGAACAGGGACTGCAGGCGCTGGTGTCCCGGCCAGACTCCGGCCCGATCCCGCCGAACTGGAAGCCCGAGGGATACGTCGGGCGCCTGCCGAAGGACCCCTGGGGCCATCCCTACCAGTACCTGAACCCGGGCCTGCACGGGGAGGTGGATGTCTACGGTTTGGGGGCCGACGGTGCACCCGGCGGCGAGGGCAACGATGCCGACATCGGTTCGTGGACGCTGTGACGGAAGCCCGTGCCGTGCATGAAGCGATCGTTCGCCAGGGCAAACGCGGCTTCACGCTGCTGGAGATGTTGGTCGTGGTGCTGATCATGGGCATCCTGGCGGGAACCATCGGGGCACGGATGCAACCGGGCGATCGCGACCTGTTGCGGGTCGAGGCCGAGCGACTCGCGCAGCTGCTGGAGCTTGCCGCCCAGGAAGCGCGCATCTCCGGCGCCGCCATCGTGTGGACTTCCGACGGCAGCCACTACCGCTTCTGGCGCCAGGGTGGCGATGACGGGTGGTCCGAGATCCGTGACGACGATGTGTTGCGTGCGCGCAGCCTGCCGCACGGCATGCTGGTATCGCAGCTGCGCAACGAAGCCGCCGTGGCGCAGTCGACCATGCGTCTGCAGTTTCCGTCCGACGGCTCGATGTCGGCGTTTTCGATGGACCTGGCGCTCGGTGCCGACCATTACGGCATCGCGGCCTCTCCGGTCGGCGACTTGCGCATCGCACCCGGGCAGGGGAAGACCTATGGCGACATGGCAGCGCAATGACGCGCCGGGATTCACGCTGGTCGAAGTGCTGGTCGCCATGACGATCGTCGCGGTGTCGCTGCTTGCCGCGCTGCGCGTGGCCACGCAGGGCGTCAGCCATGCCGACGAACTGCGTGGGCGACTGCTGGCCGGGTGGGTCGCGGCCGATCGCCTCGCCGAGCATCGTGCACGCGGCGACTGGTTGCCGGTCGGCGTGCGAACCGGTGTGCGGCGCCAGGGCAATCTTGAACTCGGCTGGCGCGAGGAAGTATCCGCGACGCCGAATGCGGCATTCCATCGCGTCGACGTCTTCGTCTTCGTGCCGGCGCAGCCAGCGCACTTCCTTGCACATTCCACGGGTTTTGTCGTGGATCCCGCGGAGAGCGGCCGATGAACGCCCACCGGTTTCGCGCTGCCCCCGGATTCACCTTGATCGAGCTGCTGTCGGCGCTGCTCGTTCTGTCGCTGCTCACGCTGATGGCCTATCGCGGACTTGGCGTGGTCATGGCGTCGCGCGACCGCATTCAGGCGGAATCCGCGCAATGGCGGCAGGCGGAGTCGTTCTTCGTCCGCTTTGCGCGCGATGTACGGCTGGCCGCGCCGCGCCCGGTGCGCAGCGATGCCGGCACCTCGCCAGCGTGGCTTGGTCGGCCCGATGCAGCACAGGCGCCACTGTTGGAGTTCACTCGGTTCGCCGGGACGGACGGCGTCGACGTACCGCGGCGCATCGGCTACGGAGTGAACGGCGCGCACCAGATCGAATTGTGGATCTGGCCGGGGCTCGACCTTGCCGCAACCACGCCGCCGACCCGCTACGTGGTACTCGATGACGTGACCCGCCTGAGCCTGCAATACCTCGGCCCCGCGTTGACCTGGAACAATACGTGGCCGACGACGCCGGCCGACCCCCCGCTGCCGCTGGCCGTACGCATGCAAGTGGTGCTCGGTTCGGGCGAAACCGTGGTGCGCGTGTTCGCGCTGCGCTCATGAACGCCGGGCAGCGCGGTGCGGCCTTGCTGATGGCGATGGCGATCATGGCGGTGGCTGCAGTGGCGGCAACGGCCATGCTGGTCGCGCTGAGCACGTGGTCGCGCCAGGCCGGGTTGGCCGCCGACCATGTCCAGGCCGAGGAACTGGTCACGGCGGGAGGCGACTGGGCTCGCGCAATGCTGTTCGACGACCGTCGCGCCAGCGGCGACGTCGACCACGCCGGAGAACCGTGGGCGCTGCGCCTGCCGCCGATCCCGTTCGAGAATGGCGAACTGGCCGGCCACATCGAGGACCAGCAAGGCCGGTTCAATCTCGACAACCTGGTCCGGAACGGCAAGCTCGATGTCACGCAGTACGCGCGTTTCCAGCGCCTTCTGGCCATCCTCGGCTTGCCGGCGGAGTTGGCCGATGCGCTCGCCGACTGGGTCGACGCCGACAGCGTGGCGCAGCCCGCCGGCGGGGCGGAGGATGCGTACTACCGCGGGCTCGGCCATCCTCGTCTGGCCGCCAACCGGCCGCTCGTCGATCTGGACGAACTGGGTCTTGTACGTGGCTTCGACGCCAGTGTCCGCGCGCGCCTCGCGCCTTTCGTGACGGCGCTGCCGGCGACCACCGCGCTCAACGTGAACACGGCGTCCGCCGAGGTTCTCGCTGCCGTGGTCGATGGCCTGGACCTGGATTCGGCGCGGGCACTGGTCGCCCGCCGCAACGGGACGTTCTATCGCAACAACGCCGATTTCCTTGGCCAGCTCGGCAAGGACGCCACGGTACCCGGGCAGGACATCCGCGTCGGCAGCGATTACTTCCTGGTCACGCTGCGGGTGACTTACGGCAAGACGCAGGCCCGCAGCCAGCTGCTGTTGGCGCGGACGGACGCGGCGCGCTGGCCCGGCGTCGTATGGCGGAAGCTCCGATGAGTCTGCTGCGCATATTCTGTCCGCTGTCGGCGGCGCCCACGTCATGCCGATGGGTGCTGCTGGACGAGCACGCCGGTGTGCATCCCGGAAGTGGGGCACTGGCACAGTTGCCGAACACGGCATCGCGGGTCGAACTGGTGCTTGCCGCCAGCCAGGTCTTGATCACCCGAACGCGATTGCCTCGAGTGGGCAGGCGCAGGTCCGCGGCGTTGCTGGCCTATGCAGCCGAGGAACAACTGGCATCCGACCCGGACGCCAACCAGGTGAGCATGCTGGGGCGGGTCGGGGACGACGACGTGCTCGCGGTGGTCGACCGGCAGCGGCTGCAAGGCTGGCGCGACGCGCTTGGCGCGGTCGGTATCCGCGTCGACGTCGTGTATTGCGAGACGCTGATGTTGCCGATGCAGCAAGGGGAGTGGAGTCTTGCCTGGAGCGGGCAGGAAGGCTATGTGCGCATCGGCGAACTCGAGGGCGCCGCCACCGATTGCGGCGATCGGCAGACGCCGCCGCTGGTGCTGCAGTTGCTGCTTGAGCAGGCGCGGGCGCGCGATGCCGTCCCCGCGTCGATCGCGCTGCATGTGACGACGCCGGCGGCGCGGCCCGATCCGGAGGCATGGCAGCAGGGCCTGGGCGTCAGCGTCCGGTTCGCATCGGAACCGGATTGGCGCATGGCGCCGGCGTTGGCCGGCATCCGGATCGATCAGGAACGCGGGCACTGGCGCCCGTCCGTCGCCATGCTCGCTCGCTGGCGACACATCGGCTGGATTCTGCTCGCGGCGCTGCTGCTGCATTCGGCAGCCTTGCTGGCCGATCGCGTGCGGCTGGCGAGCGAACAGCATGATCTTCGCCAGCAGATGGAGGCGCGCTTCCGCGCGCTGTTCCCCGACGCCGTCGCGGTGGCCGACCCGGCATTGCAGATGCGGCGGCAACTGGCCCAGGCACGGCGCACCGCGAACCAGCCGGATGCCGGCGATTTCCCGGCCATGCTCGGCAAGGTGGCAGCAGCGTTGGCGGAGGTGCCGGCCGCGGAGTTGCGCGCGCTGTCGTATGAGGACGGACGCATGGTGCTGGAGTTCGCCGCTGCGGACGGCACGCTCACGCGTCGCGTCGAGGCTCGCCTGGCGCAGGCCGGGTTGGATGTCGACGCGCCGCAGGAGGCGCGTCGTGCCGGGCGCGGCACCGTCACGCTGACCCTGAGGTCGCCATGAAGCATGCCTTGAACCGACTGTGGGCGGCGCGATCCCCGCGGGAACGTGGGCTGGTTGCCGTCGTGGCGATCTGCCTTGGGCTGGTGGCGTATGCGTGGCTGCTGTACGCGACGACACAGGCGCGCTTGCGGCTGCTGCCGGCGGTCGCCCAGCTGCGTGCAGACGCGATGCGTCAGAGCGGGCAGGCGGACGAGATCGTGCGCCTGCGCGCGATGCCACCGCTGCCTGCGTCGACGACGGACCTGCGCCAGCTGGTGCAACGCCAGGTCGACGCCAGCGGACTGACCCGTTCGCTGGCGAGCATCGAGCTGCCGGATGCGCGCCACGTGAAGCTGGTATTCGCCAATGTGGCCTTCGCCGACTGGCTGGGTTGGGCAGACACCATGCGCGCGCAGCAGCTGCGCCCTGTCGCGGTGCGGATCGAATCCGGTTCCGCGCCCGGCCAGGTGGGCGTGACCGTCACCATGGAGCGCCCTGGCCGATGACGCGCCGACTGACATGGCGAGACCCGATCGCCAGCGCCTGCGTGGCGATGTTGGCCTATGCGGCGTTTCTGGTCGTGCTGGCGCCAGCTACGCTGCTCGATGCGGGCCTGCGGCGCGCCAGCGCCGGGAAGCTGCGTCTTGCGCAGGCGCACGGCAGCCTGTGGTCCGGCAGCGGGCGGCTGGAGATCCGCGATGGTGCCGGGTCGGGCGGCGTCGGCAAGGATCTTTCCTGGACGCTGCAACCGCGGGCCCTGTGGCGCGGGCGCCTCGACTTCGAGGTCGCCATCGATCACGCCGACCGGGGCTTCCCCGTGCGCATCTCGGCGCACAGTATCGAGGTATCAAGCGTCGACTTCTCCTTGCCGGCCAGTGCGCTTGGCCTCGCCGTGCCTCGCATGGCGCCGCTCGGCCCGCGCGGCGATCTCGCCCTCCATGTCACGCAGTTCTCGCGTTCCGGCGACACCGTTTCGGCCGATGCTGTCGTTACGTGGAAGGATGCCGGTTCCGCCCTGACCCGGGTCGCACCGCTCGGCACCTACGAACTTCGTGTCCACGGCAATGCGGGATTGTTGAAGGCGACATTGCGTACCGGCAGCGGGCCGCTCCATCTCGACGGCAGCGGGTCCTGGCGCGGCGACGGCCCCGCGACGTTTTCCGCCACCGCGCGGGTCGATGCGCAGCAGCGCCCGCAACTGGCGCCGCTGTTGCGGCTGATCGCCGTCGAGCGCGACAACGGCGATTTCGACCTGCAACTCGGCCCGCCGCTCGGCGGCGCACCCGCCGGCGCGCGGCCATGAGTTTCCGGCGGGCCATCGACATGGGAACCCTGTTGTCCCCGCGACCATCCAACCCGTGCAGGCAGAGGGAACAAAGGCATGTTGTCCGGACGATCGAATCTTGCGCGAACGGCGCTCGGCGCTGCATCGAAAGCCGGCGCGCTGTCGTTGCTCGGTCTCGTGCTGGCGTACTGGACCTGGGCGTGGTGCGCGCCGGCACCGCTGCCGCGGGCCATGGAGATTTCCGGGCCGGCCGATCGCCTCGCTGCTGCCGGCAACCTGTTTGGCCGGCTGCCCGCCGATGCGCAGGCCGAGGTGCCGTCTGGGCTGGCGATCAGGCTGCTGGGCGTCATGGCTGCCGAGCCGCAGGGCGCCGGCTACGCGCTGCTGCAACTCGATGCGAAGAAAACCCGACTGGCCCGTGCCGGCGAGTATCTCGCGCCGGGCATCCGGCTCGAGAAGGTACTTCCCCAGCAGGTGATCCTGCAGCGCAACGGATCGCGCGAAACGCTGGCCTGGCCACACCCCTCCCAAGCCCCTGCCACCACCACGAGCACTTCCCGATGAAACGCCATGGGTCAACTTCCGCCTGCGGGCAGCCATGAACCAGCACACGCTGCAAGCGGCCATCGTGGCCGTGGCCTTGTCCTGCGCGTACGTTCCGGCGTTGCGCGCGATGGCACAGGCGGCGGAAAGTCCGGCGCCGGTCAAGACCGTCACGCTCAATTTCGTCGATGCGGACATCGAGGGTGTGGTGAAGGCGATGGCGGAAGTCACCGGCAAGAACTTCGTGCTTGATCCGCGCGTCAAGGGCACCGTCAACATCATCTCGGCGCGGCCGGTGGCACGCGATACCGTGTACGAGGTATTCCTGTCGGCCTTGCGCCTGCAAGGTTTCGCGGCGGTGGAGGACCACGGCCTGGTCAAGATCCTGCCGGAGGCGGACGCCAAGCAGCACAGCAACGTCCAGTCGAGCCGACACCCCGGCAGCGACGGACTGCAGACGCGGGTGTTTGCCCTGGCGCATCAGTCGGCGGTGCAACTGGTGCCTACGCTGCGTCCCCTGGTGGCGCCGAACAACACCATCACCGCGCTGCAGGACAGCAACTCGCTGGTCATCACCGACTACGCCAGCAACCTCGAACGGCTGGCGGGCATCATTGCCGCCGTCGACCAGCCGGACGAGGCCGGCGCGACGATGATTGTCCTGCAGCATGCTTCCGCGCTGGACGCAGCGCGGACCATCAACAATCTGTTTGCGGCAGCGCCGCAGGCGTTGCAGACGCTGCAGGGAACGGACCCGACCCAGCGCGTGGCAGTCATCGCCGATGCCCGCTCCAACAGCCTGCTGGTGCGCGCGGCCGATCCGGCGCGACTTGCCCAGGTCCGGAAATTCGCCGCACTGCTCGACTCGCCGACCAGCGCCGCCGGCAACGTTCACGTCGTCTACCTGAAGAACGCCGAAGCCGTGCAGCTCGCGGAGACCTTGCGCGGCATCTACTCCGGCAGCGCATCATCGCCGGGACAGGTATCCGGCGCGGCGGCGCCAGCCGAGGCGGTGTCGCCGAATGCGACTGCCGGTGTTGCCATCGGCGGCGGCGCGCAGGCGGCATCGGGCGGCGGCGGCATGCCGGCGACGGGAGACGCCATGCCGCAAGCTGCAACCGTGCCAGGCATCATCCAGGCGGACGCCGCCACCAACTCGATCATCATCACGGCGCCCGATGCGGTCTACAACAACCTGCGCGCGGTGGTGGAAAAACTCGATGCGCGGCGGCTGCAGGTCTATGTCGAGGCGCTCGTGGTCGAGCTTACGGCGAACAAGGCCGGCGAGTTCGGCATCCAGTGGCAGGACCTCGGCGGCATCGGCGAGTCGGGTACGCAAGTGTTCGGCGGCACCAACTTCGGCGGGGCGGGGCGGAACATCATCGGCATCGCGCAGAACCCGGCCAGCGCCGGCCCCGGGCTGAACATCGGCACGGTGCACGGCAGCGTGACGGTGGGTGGCGTTCAGGTCCTCAACCTCGGCCTGCTCGCGCGTGCACTGGAAACGGACAGCAACGCCAACATCCTGTCGACGCCGACCCTGCTCACCCTCGACAACGAGGAGGCGAAGATCGTGGTTGGCCAGAACGTCCCGTTCATCACCGGCCAGTACGCAGTTTCGGGTGCGGCAACCACGCCGTCGCCGTTCCAGACCATCGAGCGCAAGGATGTCGGGCTGACCCTGAGGATTCGCCCGCAGATATCCGAAGGCGGAGTCGTGCGCCTGCAGATCTACCAGGAGGTTTCGAGCATTGCCGACACCGCCAATCCCGCCGGGGTCATCACCAACACGCGCTCGATCGAGTCGACTGTTCTGGTCGACGACGGACAGATCATCGTGCTCGGCGGGCTGATGCAGGATTCCGTCAACGGCGGCGTAGCCAAGGTTCCGCTGCTGGGCAGTCTGCCGTTGCTCGGCGGCCTGTTCCGCTACAACAACCACTCGCGTACCAAGACCAATCTGATGGTATTCCTGCGCCCGACCGTCCTGCGTGACGCACAGGGGGCGGGTGCCTTGACCGGCGAACGCTACGACTACATCCGTGGTCAGCAGATCCACGCCGAGCCGACTCGCGGCGCAGTGCGCGGCAACGATCCTTCGCCACTGTTGCCACCCCTGCCGCCGGCATCGGCCGGCCAGGACAATCGGCGGTGATCGCGGGATGCTGACGAAGCCGCCCGTGCCGTATGCCTTCGCCAAGGCCAACGGCATCGCCGTCACCGGACTTGGCGACGGTGTCGCCGAAGTCGTCGTGCGCCATGGCGCGTCGGCTGGCGCGCTGGCCGAGCTGCGCCGCGCACTCGGCGTGCCCATTCGTGCGCAGCGCGTCGGCACAGGCGAGTTCGACGAGCGCATCGCCACCTTGTACAACGGCGCCGACGAAGGCGCGGCTGCGCTGGCGGACGACCTCGCACAAGACATGGATCTGTCCCGGTTGCTGCAGGAAATACCGCGCGTCGAGGACCTGCTGGACAGCCAGAACGACGCGCCGCTGATCCGCCTGATCAACGCCTTGCTGACCCAGGCGTTGCGCGAAGGCGCTTCGGACATCCACATCGAACCGTTCGAGTCGCGCTCGGTGGTTCGGCTGCGCATCGACGGTACGTTGCGCGATCTGATCGAGCCTGCACGCGCGCTGCATACGGCCATCGTGTCGCGCGTGAAGATCATGGCGCAGCTCGATATCGCCGAGAAACGCCTGCCGCAGGACGGCCGCATCGCGCTGCGCGCCGCCGGCAAGCCGATCGACGTGCGGGTGTCGACGATCCCGACCGGCCACGGCGAGCGTGTCGTGCTGCGCCTGCTGGACAAGCAGGCCGGCCGGCTCGAACTGTCCCGGCTGGGCATGGACCCGCCCACCCTCGCGCAAGTGGACGCGCTGATCCGCGAGCCGCACGGCATCATCCTGGTGACCGGTCCCACGGGTTCCGGCAAGACCACCACGCTGTATGCCGCGCTGTCGCGGCTGGATCCCAAGGCGCTCAACATCATGACCGTCGAGGATCCGATCGAGTACGACCTCGACGGCATCAACCAGACGCAGACCAACAGCCGCGTCGACATGAGCTTCGCGCGTGCCCTGCGCACCATCCTTCGCCAGGACCCGGACGTGATCATGATCGGCGAAATCCGCGACCTGGAGAGCGCGCAGATCGCGATCCAGGCCAGCCTCACCGGGCATCTGGTGCTCACCACGCTGCATACGAACGACGCGGTGAGCGCCGTCACCAGGCTGGTCGACATGGGCGTCGAGCCCTTTCTGCTTGCGTCCAGCCTGATCGGCATCGGCGCCCAGCGCCTGGTGCGCAAGCTCTGCGTGGAATGTCGTGTGCCACTGGCAGCCGATGCCATGCAGTTGCGCAGCCTCGGTCTGGCGTCTGCACCGGGCAATTTCCATGCGGCGGTCGGTTGCCCTGCGTGCAACCGCTCCGGCTACAAGGGCCGTACCGGCATCTACGAATGGCTCACGGTCGATGACGAGCTCCGCAAGCTCATCCACGACCGGGTGGACGAGCAGACGCTGCGCGAACACGCCGGCGCGCATGGCATGGGTTCGCTGCGCGACGACGGCATGCGACTGGCCGCCGAAGGCACGGTGAGCCTGGAGGAAGTGCTGCGCGTCACCCGCGAGCGGTAGCACCATGGAGGCGTTCCGTTACCGGGCACTCGATGCCGCCGGTCATCCCAGGTCCGGCCTGGTGCAGGCGGATTCACCGCGTCAGGCCCGCACCCAGTTGCGCACCCGGGGCTTGTATCCGGAGCGCGTCGAGCGTGTTCGCAACCGGGAGCGCGCGGCGCCGCCCTGGTCACGCGGCATCCCTGCGGCCGAACTGAGCCTGCTCACCCGCCAGCTGGCCACGCTGCTCGCTTCCGGCCTCACGATGGAGCATGCATTGGCCGCGCTGATCGAGGAGGTTGCGGCGCCGAAGACGCGGGAAGTACTTGGTGGCGTCAAGGCCGAGGTCACCGCTGGCCTGTCGCTCGCCGGCGCCATGGGCAGCTACGGGCGGGATTTCCCCGGTTATTACCGCGCGCTGGTGCGCGGTGGCGAGGAATCGGGCGCGTTGCCGGACGTGCTGCAACACCTTGCCGACTACCTGGAGGCGCGTCAGGCGCTGCGCCAGAAGACCAGTCTCGCCCTGCTGTATCCGGCGCTGGTCACCTTCGTGGCGATCTGCGTGGTTGCCGGATTGCTGGTCTACGTCGTGCCGCAGATCGTGCAGGTTTTCCAGCAGTCCCGACAGAGCCTGCCGCTGCTCACCCGGGGGCTGATTGCGGTCTCGGATTTCCTGCGCGGAGCGGGGCCTTGCCTCGTCGTCATCGGCCTCTGCGCCGCGGTCGGCGTGCGGGCCGTTCTCCAGCGCGAGCGTCACCGGCGCCGCTGGCATGCTCTGGCGTTGCGCTTGCCCTGGCTCGGATCGGTCATTCGGAGTCTGAATGCCTCGCGCTTCGCCAGTACGCTGGCCATCCTCGTCGGCGGTGGCGTGCCCTTGCTCGCGGCACTCGACTACGGTGCGCGGGCCATGTCCAACCTGGTCATGCAAGGCGGCATCAAGGCTGCCATTGAGCGCGTGCGCGAAGGCGATACGCTGACACGCGCGCTGGATGCCGCGCATGTCTTTCCGCCGCTGATGATCCACCTGGTCGGCAGCGGCGAAGCCAGCGGCAAACTGGAACACATGCTCGAACGCGCCGCACAGCTCGAAATGCAGGCTCTCGAACGACGTCTGGCGGTTCTGCTGACGTTGCTCGAACCGATGATGATCCTGGTCATGGGCGGCGTCGTGCTGATGATCGTGCTGGCTATCCTCCTGCCGATCATGGAAATCAACCAGCTGGTGCATTGAAATGCATGTGGTCCCTGATCCCGCCCACCTCTCCTGGTGTCGGGTCGACGGGTGCGTGCGGACGCGTCATTCCATTACGCGCAAGCGGGCCGTACCGTCGGCGCGGCCGTGAAGGTAGGCCAGTTGCTCGTGGCGACGGGCCAGCGCGTCCAGCGTCGCCCGGTCGGGTCCGGTCACGAACAGGCTGGGCTCATGCCAGCCGCTGGTGCCGATGCCGATCCCCGGACGGATCGCCGCCCCCGGCCATTCGCGCAATGCGGCGAACAGCTGCTCCTGCGCAGCGAGGTTGTCCGCCAGGTCGCGCGGTTCGCCGCGCGGGTTCCACGCCGTGATGAACCCCCAGGCCTGGGCACCGACCAGCGCGTGCAGCGCAACCGGCAACGGCTGGTCGATGCGGATATCGGCCCATTCCACAGGGTCGAGGCAGACCAGGTAACGAGTGGCGCGGAAGGCGGCAAGCAGCGATTCATCCATGGCGCAGTGGCGGCAGCGGCGGCAGGCGGGAGCGCAACAGACTCGCCGCGGCGTCCAGGTCGATGTCCGCAACCCGGGGCGTGTCGCGCAGCAATTGTTCCAGCAGTTCATCCTGTGCGCGGCCGCGTGCAAGCGCGTAGGCGTAGGGCACGTGGGTGAACGTCACCAGGCGATAGCGCGCCATGTAGTGGCCGGGAATGCGCTCGGCCAGCTTCGCGCCGAGTTCGCGCTTGGCCAGGTAGTGCGGATCGGCCACCGAGTCGCGCATCTCGATGTAGTTCTCCACCGCCATCGCGGCGATCGCGTCGGCGTTCGGCTGGCGCACGCGCTGGAATTCGGCGAACACGTCGGCGCTGTCGTCCGGCGCCCCGGCCAGCAGGTCCGCCATCACCACGGTGTCCTCGAAGCCGCAGTTCATGCCCTGGCCGTGGAACGGCACGATCGCGTGCGCCGCGTCGCCGAGCAGCAGCGCGCGGCCGTCCAGGTGCCAGCGCTCGAGGTACAGCGTGGACAGCGTGCCGACCGGGTGGCTGTCGAAATCCTCTCCGAAGCGCGGGATCAGCGGCAGCAGGCCCGGGAACTGCTCGCGGAAGAATGCGCCCGCGGCCGTGGCGTCGGGCAGGGTGGCGAAGCTCGGCGCGGCGCCCTGCGCCGGCAGGAACAGGGTGACGGTGAAGCTGCCCTCGGTATTCGGCAGCGCGATGCACATGTAGCCGCCGCGCGGCCAGATGTGCAGCGCGTGCGGCTCCAGCGCGAACTGGTCGCGGCCGCCGCTGTGCTGCAGCACCGCGGCCGGCAACTCGCCGGCTGGCGGGATCTCCAGTTCCTTGTAGCCGTGGCCGAGCGACTCGATCCGCTCGCCCAGCGGCGCCTGCGCGTTCATCGCCGCGCGCACCGCGGAGCCGGCGCCGTCGGCGCCGACCAGCAGCCCGGCATCCAGTTCACGCTGCACGCCCGCCTCGTCGGCGAGCCGGATGCGCTGACGCCCGAAGTCGACGCCGACCAGCGACTGGCCGAAATGAAAGCGCACGCCGGCCGCCTCAGCCGCATCCAGCAGCAGCATGTTCAGCGCGCCGCGCGAGACCGACCAGATCACCTCGCTGTCGTCCACGCCGTAGCGCTGCAGGCCGCTGTTGCCGTCGCGGTCGTGCACCATGCGCCCGCGCATCATCACTGCGCGCTGCAGCACGTCGTCGGCCAAGCCGGCCGTGCGCAGCGCCTGCAGGCCGCGCTCGGCCAGCGCCAGGTTGATCGAGCGGCCGCCCAGGAAACCGCTCAGTCGCGGATCGGGGCGCTTTTCGAAAACGTCGACGGCGAAACCGCGCCGGGCCAGCTGCTGCGCCAGCAAGGCGCCGACCAGGCCGCCGCCGATGAGGGTGATGGGTTGCTGCGCCATGCTGCGGTCCGGAGAAGGAATCCGCACACTGTTCCGCAAGCGCCGCGCGACTGCAATCCCGGATCGCCCGCTTCGCGCCGGCATGCTTCCGGCAGGCTGTCGCGGCAACGAGAAGGGCCGGCCCTTGCGGACCGGCCCTCGTTCAACGGCAGGCTTGCCGGTTGCCTACTGGCAGGTCACGCCGACGGCATTGAATGCCGCCACCACGTCGCTGCGCGAGTAGCCGTAGTCGTCCGCCGCGTTCTCCACGCCGCAGGCACCGGCGTTGAACGTGGAGGTGGCCGACCAGTACATCGCGTTGGCGTGCGCGAAGACTTCGAAGGCCTTCCTGGTGTTCCAGTTGGACGACTTGGCCAGCGTGCAGAACGCCTTGTTGTAGACACCGCTGGAATAGTGCACGTCCAGCGAGCTGGTGTAGTTCGCCGCGTTGTCGATCGAGGCGCCGTCCAGCTTCGGCGTGCACATCCAGCGCAGCGCGGTGCCGTTCTTGATGATCTCCGCGCCCACCAGCCAGTCGTTGTGGCCGCGGTCGAAGTACTCGGCCGCTTCGCCTGCCATGTCCGAGAACGCCTCGTTCATGCCGCCGGACTGGCCGGAATACTGCAGGCCGGAGTTCTGCTCAGTGAAGCCGTGGCTGATTTCGTGGCTGGTGACGTCCAGCGAGGTCAGCGGATAGAAGTAGCTGGCGCCGTCGCCGAAGTTCATCGACGAGCCGTTCCAGAACGCGTTCTCGTAGTTGCGGCCGTAGTGCACGTTCATCACCAGCGAGAAGCTCAGCGGCGGCGCGCCGAGCCAGTTGTTGTACATGTCGTGCACGACGCTGCCGAAATGGTGTGCGTCGTTGATCGGCGAATAGGCCCCGTTCACGGCATCGCCGCTGCTGTTCGGGCAGATGAAGCTCCACAGCGTGCCCGTGCGCGTGCTTTTCGCCATGTTGTTGGTCTTCACGTCCGGGTTCTGCATGTAGCAAGTGGAACCGGACTGGGTGACGGCAAGCGCCGCATAGTCGGTGCCGTAGAAATACTGGCCGGTCTTCTGGTTGCCGCCGGCGCCGGTGGCCAGTGCCGGCGTGCCGGTGCTGCCGCCACCGCCGCCGCCCGGCTTGCCCTTGGTGGTGAGGCCGTCCCAGGACTCGATCACTTCCCCGGTGTTGGCGTCGATGATCGCCATCGGGCGCGTCGGCTGACCGCTGCGATCGACGAAGAACGAGGTGAGATAGGCGAGACGGGCGCGGTTGCCCTCGGCGTAGACGTACAGATCGCTCTTCGCGTTCTGGATGTCGCTGTCGCGAATGCCGTTGACGCCGATGCCGAGCGGCAACAGGCCGGCGTGCGCGCGCAGCAGGCCGATGGCGCGAGTGCCGTTGATGGCGGGGGCGACCGAGGCGATGTCGTGGCCGATGCCGCGGGAAATCTCGCCGCTGACGCCGAGCACGTTGCCGCTGCCGTCACGTTCCACCACGACCTGGCGACCGTATACCGGTATGCCGCGGAACGTCTGCTGTTCGCGGGTTTTCACGGTGCCGTGGGTGGTGCGTGCCTGCAGTCGCGGCGACAGCGCGGCGTCGGCATCCAGGCCGATGCGGTTGGCCAGGGCGGCGGGCGCGAGCTTGCCCATGGATGGCGCCTGCACGCGTGCGTGCGTTGCTGCGCCGGCATCGGACATGACGGCCAGGCCGATGGCGCCCAGCAGCGCCGCGGCAAGTGGTTTTTGCATCATCAGTGGTTCCCCTCCTCGTGATTTGAAAAGACGCCCGGCAGGTTTCCCTGCCGGTGCGTCTTGCAGTCCGGTGCGCGAGGAGTCCCCCCCAGGACAGACGGCGACCGGATCGCAGGAAACTACGACTTCTTGCCATTTCCGGTCAATGACCGGGTTCCAGGGCCGCACGGACGCGGCGTCGCGACGCAGGAAGTTTCGGCCGGGTCAGCGCGGCCGCCGAGGTGCAAGGGATACGGCATCTGCGTGAATCATTCTCATTTGCAGTTGATGCGCTCATTCGCGACAATGGTGCCTTCCGTTTTTCCGTCGCCCCTGGCCGGGCGCTGCCTGGAATCCGCTTCGCCATGCATACGCATTGTCGTCGTCCATCTTCGTTCTGCCTTGTCTGGTTGCTGGGCCTGGGCATGCTCGTCGTCGCGGCCACGGCGACGGCAGCCGCACCCGCGCCTGCCGCGGACAAGGCGCAGACGATCGTGCACATGCTCGATTACATCAGCGTGGACTACCCCCAGTTCGTGCGCGACGGCAAGGTGCTCGACCAGAGCGAGTACGCCGAGCAGCTCGAATTCGCCACGCAGTCGCTGGCGTTGCTGCAGCAGTTGCCGGCACAGACGGGGCAGGCGGAACTGGTGGGCAAGGCGCAGGCCCTGCGCGCGGCGATCGCGACGAAGACCGATGGCAAGGCGGTGGCCGCGGCGGCCAATGCGTTGCGTTGGGACATCATCCGCGTCTGGCAGCTGAGCGTGGCGCCTCGGCAGGCGCCGGACCTTGCCGCGGGTGCGCGCCTGTATGCCGCCGATTGCGCCGCCTGCCACGGCGTCAGCGGCCATGGCGACGGCGTGCTGGCAGCCGGGCTCGATCCGGTGCCCAGCAATTTCCACGATGCGGCAAGGATGGATGCGCGCAGCATCTACGGGCTGTACAACACCATCACGCTGGGCGTGGCCGGCACGCCGATGCGGCCGTTCCCGGAACTGTCCGAGGCCGAGCGCTGGTCACTCGCGTTCTACGTCGCCGGCCTGCGCGCCACGCCCGCGCAGTTGCAGGCCGGGGCCACGGCTTGGCAGCAAGGCATCGGCAAGGCGCAGTTCAAGGACTTCGGCGACCTGGTGACGCGGGCGCCGAATGACGTGGCGCAGCGCGAAGGCGCGCAACTGGTGGCAGTGCAGGCTTACCTGGCCGCCCATCCGGCGTCGATCCAGGCCGCGGCACCCACGCCGATGGCAACCACCCGCGACAAGCTCGACGCCAGCCTCGACGCCTATCGCCGCGGCGATCGCGACATGGCGCGGCAACTGGCCATCGGTGCCTACCTGGAAGGTTTCGAACTGGTCGAGGCCAGCCTGGACAACGTCGACGCCCCGCTGCGGCGCGAGGTGGAGACCCGGATGATGGCCTTGCGCACGACCATCGCCCAGGGGCCGCCGGTGGCTGAGGTCGCCGCGCAGGTCAAGCGCATCGACGGCCTGCTCGACCGTGCCGAACAGGAGCTTGCGGCGGGCGAGCTGTCGCCGCTGACGGCCTTCCTCAGCGCGCTGCTGATCCTGCTGCGCGAGGGTCTGGAGGCCATCCTGGTGCTGGCGGCGATCATCGCGTTCGTGCACAAGACCGGGCGCCGCGATGCGATGCCGTACATCCACTTCGGCTGGATGGCGGCGGTGCTGCTGGGCACGGCGACGTGGGTGGTATCGAGCTATCTGCTGGCGATCTCCGGCGCCAATCGCGAGGTCACCGAGGGCGTCACCGCGCTGATCGCCGCGGCGATGCTGCTGTACGTCGGCTACTGGCTGCACAGCAAATCGTACGCGCAGGCATGGAGCGCGTTCATCCGCACGCGGGTGAATGCCGCGCTGGGCAAGGGCACCTTGTGGGCGATGGCCGGCGTGGCGTTCCTGGCCGTGTACCGCGAGCTGTTCGAGATCGTGCTGTTCTACCAGACCCTGTGGGTGCAGGTGGGCAGCGAGGGGCAGCACTACGTGATCGCCGGCATGCTCACGGCGGCGCTGCTGCTGGCGCTGGTGGCCTGGGCGATCCTGAAGTACAGCGTGCGCCTGCCGATCGGGCCGTTCTTCACTGCGACCTCGGCCTTGCTGGCGCTGCTGGCGGTGGTGTTTGCCGGCAACGGCATTGCCGCCTTGCAGGAGGCCGGCGTGGTCGGCGCCGACGCCGTGTCGTTCGTCTCGATCCCGTTGCTGGGCATTCACCCGACGCTGCAGGGCCTGCTGGCCCAGGCGTTGGCGCTGGCGCTGACCGCCGGCGGCGTGTGGCTGGCGCGGCGGCAGGCACTTGCTGCCGCCCGCAACGCGGGTTGAGCCGGGACGCTCAGAAGCTCATGAAGTAACCGCCGTTCACCGGCAGGTTGGCGCCGGTGATGTAGCCGGCGTCGTCGGCGGCGAGGAAAGCCACGGCGCGGGCGATGTCCGCCGGCGAGCCGAGCCGGCCGACCGGAATGCCGGCGATGATCTGGGCGCGGATGTCGTCGGGCACGGCCGCCACCATCGGCGTGTCGCAGTAGCCGGGCGAGACGGTGTTGACGGTGATGCCCTTGCGCGCGGTCTCGCGCGCCAGCGCCATGCTGAAGCCATGCACGCCGGCCTTGGCTGCCGAGTAGTTGGTCTGGCCGAACTGGCCGGTCTGTCCGTTGACCGAGCTGATGTTGACGATGCGACCGAAGCCGCGCGCGCTCATGCCGTCGACCACGTGGCGGCAGATGTTGAACACGCCGTCCAGATTCACCTGCATCAGCTCGTGCCATTGCTGCGGGCTCATCTTGCGCAGGCTGGCGTCGCGGGTGATGCCGGCGGCGTTGACCACGATGTCGACGCTGCCGTGGCGGTTTTCGACCTGCGCGAGCGCCTGCCGGCAACTTTCGAAATCGCTGACGTCGAGCGGTGCGAACTCGACCGCGCCACCGAATTCGGAGAGTTCGTGGTGGAAGGCGGCGACCCGTTCGGTGCGCGCAGCCAGATCGAGCGCCACCACCTGGCGCCCGGCGCGGGCAAGGTGGCGGCAGATTTCGGTGCCCAATCCGCCGATGCCGCCGGTGACGATGGCAACGCGTCGTGGAGTGTCGGTCTGATTCATCGGGATCGCTTCGCTGGCCGGCTCACGCTGCGTGGCAGCACATGTTGTGCTGCAGCGTCCGGGAAAGGTTGGGGCGCCGGCGACGGAGCGGGGCCGTCGCGGCGCGCGGGATTCAGCCGGGCTTCTTGCCGCTGCGCGTGCCGGCCGGCGGCGGGGTCGGCATCACCTTGGCGGCGGTGTCCATCAGCCCGCGCTGCATTGCCTGGAACGCCGCCATGTTGCGCTCGGTCAGGTCGTTCAGCGTGTTCCAGGGGGTTTGCCCCATGAGGTTGTTGAGCTGGCTGCGGAACTGGGTCTGCTGGTCGAGGAACACCTGCAGGCTGCGCTCCAGATAGGGGCCCATGAAGCCCTGCAGCGAGTCGCCGTAGAAGCGGATGATCTGGCTGAGCAACTGCGGCGACAGCATCGGCTGCCCCTTGTCCTCGTGCTCGGAGATGATCTGCAGCAGCACCGAACGGGTCAGATCCTCGCCGCTCTTGGCGTCGCGGACCTCGAAATCCTCGTTGTCCAGCACCAGCTGGCGGACTTCCTCCAGCGTGATGTAGCTGGAGATCTCGGTGTCGTAGAGACGCCGGTTCGGGTACTTCTTGATGATGCGTTTGTTTTGTGCCATGCGCCACAAGCTAGCAGAAGATATTGCGGCGCACCAGTCGGCGCCGCCGTTTCATGCTGCGGCATCCGGGCGCAGCAAATCCGCCTGTTTCAGTGCCCCGGGGCACCGCCGGCATTGCCGAACGGCGGGCGCGCCAGCCACAGCAGCGGGATCATGGCGAGGAACAGCACGGCGCAAACGAGGTAGACGTCATTGACCGACAAGGTCAGCGCCTCGCGGGTGATCAACTGGTCGACCACATCCAGCCCCTGCCGCATGGAAAAGCCGCCGTGCTCCAGGTGCTGCAGGAAACTGGTCGCGGCGGGCGCCGCCGGCGTGATGTGTTCGGTCAGCACGGCATGGTGGTATTCGCCGCGATGCTGCCACAGCGTCACCGTGGCCGCGGTCGAGACGCTCGACGCCAGCGTGCGGCAGAAGTTGGCCAGGCCCGAGGCGCTGGCGACCTGGTCCGGGTTCAGGCCGGACAGGTACATCTGGTTGAGCGGGATGAAGAAGCAGGCGATGCCGATGCCCATCACGAAGCGCGGCAGCACCAGGGTGCCGAACGAGGCGGAGCTGTCGAAGCTGGCGAACCAGAACGAGGTCACCGCGAACACGATGAAGGCGAACGTCACCACCGCGCGCAGCTCCAGCCGCTGGATGTTGGCGCCGATCACCGGTGCCATCAGGAACGCCAGCACGCCCACCGGCGCGCTGGCCAGGCCGGCCCAGGTGGCGGTGTAGCCGAGGTCGATCTGCAGCCACAGCGGAAACACCACATTGATGCCGAAGAACGCCATCATGCCCAGCGACAGCGCCACCACGGCCACGGTGAAGTTGCGCCGCTTGAACAGCGCCAGTTCGACCACCGGATGTCTGGCGTGCAGCTCCCACACGATCAGGAAGGTGAGGCAGACCAGCGCGATGATGCCCAGGGTCAGGATCATCGGCGAGGCGAACCAGTCGTGGTCGTTGCCGTTGTCCAGCATGAACTGCAGCGCGCCCACGCCGACCACCAGCAGCACCAGCCCGATCACGTCGATCGGCATCTTGAAGGTTTTCGTCTCGCGTTTGTGTAGCAGCGCCCAGGTAATCAACGCGGCCAGCGCACCCACCGGCACGTTGATGTAGAAGATCCACGGCCACGAGAAATTGTCGGTCAGCCAGCCGCCGAGGATCGGGCCGAAGATCGGCGCCACCACTACCGTCATTGCCCACAGCGCCAGCGCCATGCCCTGTTTCGCCTTCGGGTAGCTCGACAGCAGCAGGGCCAGCGACAGCGCCACCATCGGGCCGGAGCCCGCGCCCTGCAGCAGGCGGCAGATCACCAGCATCGGCATGCTGGTAGCCATGCCGCAGAGCATCGAGAACAGCACGAACAGCGTCACCGAGCTGATGAAGGTGCGCACCTCGCCGAAGCGTCGCGCCAGCCACCCGGTCAGCGGCTGCATGATCGCGCTGGCCAGCGCGTAGGAGCTGATCGTCCAGGTGCCCTCGCTGGGACTCACGCCGAGGCTGCCGGCGATGTGCGGCACCGAGACGTTGACGATGGTCATGTCCAGCACTTCCATGAAGGTGCTGAAGGCGACCGCGATGGTCAGCAGGACCAGGGCGCCGCCTTGCAGCGGCTTCAGGGGCGTGGTGTCGTCGGGCGTGGCGGCCATCGGCTCGACTCAGCGGGCGTCGCGCGGCAGGTTGGCGCGGATGACCTGCTCGGCCTCGGCGTCGGCCTTGGCGGCCATCTGGGTATAGACGTCGGTCTGCGCCACCGGCTGCTGCGCCGGGGTGGCGGCCAGCACGCTGCCCTTGTCGTCGGTGATGTCGATGGTGACCTCGCTGGACAGGCCCACCCGCAGCGGATGCTTGTCCAGCTCGGCGTTGTCCAGCGAGATGCGCACCGGCACGCGCTGCACCACCTTGATCCAGTTGCCGGTGGCGTTCTGCGCCGGCAACAGCGAGAACACGCTGCCGGTGCCGGCGCCCAGGCCGATCACCTTGCCGTGGAACACCGCGTCGTCGCCGTAGAGATCGGAGACGACCGTCGCCGGCTGGCCGATGCGGATGTGGCGCAACTGGCTTTCCTTGAAGTTGGCCTCCACCCACAGATCGTGCAGTGGCACCACCGTCATCAATTGCTGCCCGGGCTGCACACTGTTGCCCAACTGCACGCTGCGCTGCGCCACGTAGCCGGAGACCGGTGCGTAGATCGCGTTGCGCTGGGCGGCGATCCACGCGGCGCTGAAATTCGCGCGGGCCTGCATGACGCCCGGGTTGCGCGCCACGTCGGTGCCTTCGATTGCCGCATGCGCCGCGGCTGCCTGGGCCTGCGCGCCGGCCAGCGCGGCGCGCGCCTGCGCCACGCCGTCGCGCAGGTGCTGCACGATTTCCGGCGATTCGGCGTGCGCTGCCAGCAGCGGCAGGTGGCGTTTGAGGTCGGCGTCGGCCTTCTGCAGCGCGAGCCTGGCTGCGTCGACCTGGGCGTCGGCGCTGCTGGCCGAACTGGTTTGCTGGCGCACGCCGCGCACGGCCTGGGCCAGTGCGCTGCGTGCCTGTTCCAGGCGCACCTTGGCGTCGGTGGGGTCCAGCCGTACCAGCACCTGGCCGGCTTCGACGCGCTGGGTGTCGTCGGCGAGGATCGCCACCACCGTGCCGGGCACCTGGGCCGAGATGGCCACCTGGTTGCCGCCGACGTAGGCGTTGTCGGTCTTGACCCGGGTGGAGAACACGAAGAACCACAGCGCGAACCAGGCGAGCCCGGCGAGGATGAACGCGGCGGCCACGATCAGCAGCGCGCGCCGACGCTTGGCCGGGTCCTTCGCGGCCATGCCGCTGTCGTTGGCGTCGACAGACGACCGGTCGGTTTCAGTGGTGCTCATGGGCGGGCTCCAGCGGTAACGGAAGAGGTGGCATCGGCGTTGCGGTCGGCGACGGAGGCGTCGCGATAGCCGCCACCCAGCGCCTTGACCAGCGCGAGGTCGGTCGCCACGGCTTGCGCCTGCAACTGCACGGCCGCGTCGCGCTGCTGCAGCCATTGCGCCTTGGCCACCAGGCTCTCGCGGGCGTCGCGCACGCCCTGGGCGGCGCGCGCCTGCGCGTTGGCCAGCAGTTGCCGCTGCGCATCCACGCGGGTGCGCTGGACCACGCGCCGCGCGGCGATCTGTTGTGCGCCGAGCGCCTGCGTGGCGACTTCACGGGCGGCACCCAGCACCGTGCTGTCGTACTGCGCGATTGCCGCGTCGAGCTGGGCCTGGCTCACACCGTAGTTCGCCTTCAGCGCGCCGCCATTGAAGATCGGCAAGTGCAGCGCCGGGGCCAGCGAGAACGTGCGGCTGCCGGCGGTGAACAGCTTGCCCAGGTCGATGCTCGACAACCCGGCCATCGCGCTGATGCTGAAATCCGGGAAGAACTCGGCGCGGGCGGCGTCGGTCTGGCGCAGCGCGGCTTCGACCTGCCAGCGGCTGGCGGCGATGTCCGGGCGGCGCGCGATCAGGTCCAGCGCGGCGTTGGCGGGAATGCCCTCGTCGATGCGCGGCAGCGGTCGCGGCTGCAGCTCGGGCAGCTGTTCCGGTGCCACGCCGAGCAGCGAGGCGAGCGACACGCGGCGGATCTTCGCCGAGCCTTCCAGCGCCACGCGCATTTCCTGCACGGCGGCCAGTTGCGCGCGCGCCTTCTGCGCTTCGTCCGGCAAGTCCACGCCCTGCTTGACGCGCAGATCGGCGATGCGGCTGAACTGCTGCTGCGTGGCGAGCGCTTGATCGGCCAACTGCAGGCGCGCCTGGTCGGCCTGCCAGCCGAAGTAGGTATCGGCCACGGCGTATTGCAGTGCCAGCGCCGCAGCGCTGCGCTGCGCTTCGGCCGCGTGCGCCTGGTCGAGCGCTGCTTCCAGCGTGGCGCGCTTCTTGCCCCACCAGTCGAAGTCGTACTTGAGCTGCGCACCGAGGTCGGCCTGGTTGTACCAGCTGAAGCCGAGGAACTGGCTCGGGATCAGCCCGTGGTCGCTCAGCCGTTGCCGCGCCACCTGCGCGCTGCCGTTCACCGACAGCCCGAGCTGCGCCGCTGCCAGCCTCGCCGACTGCTCCGCCTGGGCCACTCGGCTCTGCGCCACCGCGAGGTCCGGCGACTGGCGGGTGGCGCTATCCATCAGGTTGTCCAGCTGCGGATCGTGGTATTGCCGCCACCACTGCGCCGCGGGCCAGCCGGCGCGCTCGGGCGCCTGCAGCCCGGCCAGCGGCACGTCGGCACGCAGGTCGGGTGAGAGCAGCCTGGCCGGTGCAGTGCAGGCGGCCAGGGTCAGGGCAATCAGGGCGGCGAGCATCGCGCGTCCGCCCGGCAAGGCGTGCTTCATGCGGGAATCCTTCATGGCAGGCGCTGTTCGCCCAACTGGTCGAGATTGGCGGCGAGCTTGCGCAGCAGCCGGTCGAACTGACGCATGTCGCCGGCGCTGAAGCCGCCGAACATGGCGCCCACCTGCGGGAACATCGGCGGCAGCATCTTCTGCACGAAGCGCCGGCCGGCAGGGGTGATGCGGATCAGCACGCGGCGGCGATCCTCCTTGCTGCTGCCGCGGGTGATCAGGGCGCGCTTGACCAGCGCATTGGCGATGCGCGTCATGTTGGTGGCGCCCTGGGTGGTGAACTCGCACAGCTCGCCCGGCGTGGAACTGCCGTCCGGCCGGCTGTACAGGATCATCAGGGTCAGGAACTCGCTGTGGTTGAGCTTGTTCGGCTTGAGCTTCCCCTCCAGCTCGCGGTCGATGGTGGCGCCGAGCATCAGCATGAGCCGGCACATCCGCGCTTCCGCCACGGGCATCTGCGGGACGAGCTGGCCGACCCGGTCGATGCCTTCGTCCATCATCGCGATGCAGTTTGCGAGAGTCGCCATTTCACTGATTTATAATTCACCAGTGAAGTAAATTAGCAGGCGCCGATGGCCCGAGGCAAGAGACAATTGTCACGGGTTCCGGTCGAGGCCGAACAGGCGGCGGGCATTGGCGGAGGTGGCTTGCGCCACGTGCTGCTCGCTCTCGCCGCGCAGCTCGGCCACGCAGCGCAGGATCTCGACCAGTCGCGCCGGTTCGTTGCGTTGGCCGCGGTGGCCGGCGTCGGGCTGGTCCGGCGCGTCGCTTTCCAGCAGCAGGAACTGGATCGGCATGGCGGCAACGATGCGCCGCAGGCGCTGCGCGCGTTCGTAGGTCACCGGGCCACCGATGCCCAGGTGGAAGCCGATGTCCCACAGCTTTGCTGCCTGTTGTTCGCTGCCGGAGAAGCTGTGCACCACGCCGCGCGCGCCGGGGCAGCGGCGCAGGCTCAGGCTCACCTCTTCCAGTGCCTGGCGTGCGTGCACGATGACCGGCAGATCGAGTTCGCGCGCCAGCCGCAGCTGGATTTCGAAGAAGCGTTGCTGCAGGTCGCGATCGGACCCCGCGCCGTGGTAGTCCAGGCCGATCTCGCCCACGGCGACCGCGGGGTGATCGCCCAGCCAGTCGCCGAGGCGCTCCAGGTGCTCGGGCCGATGGCGGTCCATGAACAGCGGATGCAGGCCATAGGCGGGATGGATGCCGGGTCGGTCGTCGCACAGGGCATGGATGCGCGGCCAGCTTTCGGCGTCGGTGGCCGGGACCACCAGTTGGCCAACGCCGGCCGCTTCGGCACGCGCGATGACCGCGGCGCGGTCGGCCTCGAACGCCTCCAGGTCGAGATGCACGTGGCTGTCGATGAGCAGTTGCATGGGGAAGATCCGTGAATGTGGGCGCGACTGCACGGCAAGTGCGTGAAAACCATGTCATAACTTCGAGCTAGCTGCGATTCAGTCTGGCATCGGTTCAATTGACTGCGCAGGTTGTTACGTCCGCTGCACATCCCGGGCGGTAGGCTGCGCTCAAACAGAGGAGTAGGAAGTGATGAACACGTTGATGGTCAATGTACTCAAGGCGGCGATCGCCGCGGCGCTGGTGACGGGAGTATCTGCCTGCAACCGCAGTGCGGACGCCGGCTCGACCGGTGCGGACGGCATGGCCGCGAGCGCCGATGCCGGGGTGAAGTACGGCAAGGTCGTCTCCGTCGACCCGGTGCGCACGACGGTGAACAACCCCAAGCAGGTCTGCCATGACGAGACCGTCACGCACACCGCACCGCCGAAGGACCAGCATCGCATCGCTGGCACGGCGATCGGCGCGGTGGTCGGCGGCCTGGTCGGCAACCAGGTCGGCGGCGGCAAGGGCAAGACACTGGCCACCGTGGCCGGCGCGGTCGGCGGCGGCTACGCCGGCAACCGGATCGAGGCGGCGCACCAGAAGGGGCAGGTCACCACCAGCGTCGAACGCCGCTGCGACACGGTCAACAACACCAGCAGCAAGATCGTGGGCTACGACGTCCGCTACGTCTACGACGGCGTCACCCGTACGGTCCGCATGGATCACGACCCCGGTGATCGCGTTGAGGTGAAGGAAGGCGTGACCGTGGTATCCGACGCTCATTGAGCTCATTCACCCCACAGGAGCACCTGATGACTGCACGCATTGCAAAACTTGCACTGGCCGCATCGATGACGACGGGCCTCGCCCTCGCCGGTTGCGCGACCCAGCCTTACGGCAACAGCAACAACGGCTACTACGGAGGCCAGTCGTCGGCTTACGGCAACCAGCCGGTTCGCTGCAACACCTGCGGCGTGGTGCAGGAGGTTCAGCAGGTGTATCTGGAGAACAGCGGCAACGGTGGCACGCTGGGTGCGATCATCGGCGCGGTGGCCGGCGGCGTGCTCGGCAACCAGGTCGGCAAGGGCGATGGCCGCAAGGCCGCGACCGTGGCCGGCGCGGTGGCCGGCGGCGTGGTCGGCAACCAGGTCGGCAAGCGCAGCGGTGGCGACAAGGTGGCCTGGCGCATCGTTGTCCGTCTGGACGACGGACGCTACGCCACCGTGACCCAGCGCGAGAACCCCGGCCTGCGCCAGGGCGACTACGTCGAGGTGCGCGGCGATCACGTCTACCCGCGCTGATCGTCCTTGACATACGGACGTCTGGACGTCCAAAAGAAAAGGCCACCGGAAGGTGGCCTTTTCTGTGTCTGCGATATCTTTCGCTCAGTTCACTGCGTAGAAGGCGTGGTCGCCGATCGTCACGCTGGGGCGGTTGTGCGACCACGAGGGGGAGATCGTGGTGGTCGCGAAGTGATCGGCGTGCGGCACCAGCATGCGACGCTGCGCCAGCGGCAGCTGCCAGTTGTGGATCGAGTTTCCGGCGACGTCCCACGCCTTCACGAAGGCAGGGAGGTTGCTGATCTCGAATGATCCGGACGTGGTGGTGGTGGCGAACTGGTGCGGTGCCGTGACCACCTTGCACACGGTATCGCCGTAATGCCCGCGATCGCGCCGGCGCAGCGCCACCTCGGCCACCGCCAGCTGGCCGTCGGTAGGCTGGCTGCGTGCTTCGAGATAGACGGTCGTGGCCAGGCAGGCCTGGTCAGCTACCGGCTGGGGCATCAGTGTCGTCAGCCACAACAGCAGGGAAAGTTTCATGTTCTGCCTCCAACGTGCTGTACGCGCGAAGCCGTCTCGGCTTCTTGCGCCGTTGCGGTGGACGGGCGGGCAGGCCGTTCCACCTGGATCTGTCGCCCGGGCCGAAACTTGTGGCCAGGGCGCTGTGCCACGGGATTGTGGCGATTCGAGCGGCTCTGCGAAGCCGGCCGGAAGGGTTGTGCCGGGAACGGTGCCGTCATGCGGGCGTCGCGTTGCTTCCGGCGGCTTTGCCTCGAAGGATGGCAAGGCCTGTTCTCATCCGGCATTGCTGCTGCCGGGTCGCGCCGATACGGATTCATCCGGTTCGTCGCGTCAATCGACACCCCGTGTACCGGGTGCCGCGATATTCGATCGGCGGAGCCTAGTGGCGGGAAGCGCTGCTGGCAAGTGCCGCGATGGGCGGATTTAACTTGCACTCACGTGTCGTTGACAAGTGCCATCGCGAAAAAATCCCCGCGTGTCTGCACGTCATGTTCATGCGGACCATGACGTCTGCAGCGTCAATGCAAGTGCACGCTGGAATGACGGCGTAGCGCCTGCGCGAAGTTGTGCGGCAATGTCGTCGTCCAGCACCAGCAGCACGTCGGACGCGCCGTCGCCGTCGACGACATCCAGCACGCAACCGACCTCGCGATCGTCGATGCGCAACGCGTCGCCGGCCTGCACCGGCTGCGACGTCGTGCCGCGGTGCAGGTGGCGCTTGTGGCCACCGCGAAAATGCAGTCGCGCCACGATTTCCTGGCCGGGATAACAGCCCTTGTCGACAGCCACCGCGTCGAGCCGCTGCAGCGACAGCGCAGCGGGCAACGACGTTCCGAGCATCGGCGCCGGCAGCCACGGCCAACCGTCGCGCAACTGCAGCGCGCGCCATGCGTCGTCCGTGGAAGCGGTCGCGGAAACGAGCAGCGCATGCGAGCCGCAACCCAGCGAAACGGCGTCGCCTTCCATCGTCATCACATGCAACGGTTGCGCGGGGCCGGTACTCAAACCGCGCGCCGGCAGCGCGGTCAGCCGGACCCGGGAGCGGAACACGAATCGCTGCAGCGCCTCCACCATCGCCGCGGCGTCGCCGCCGCGCAACAGCAACAGGTAGCGTTGTTCTTCCAGCCGCGCCAGGTGGAACAGCGCACGCACGCGACCTTTCGCATCCAGCCAGGCGCTGAATTGCCAGCGGCCCACGGCGAGGCCATCCACCTTGCTGCTGAATTGCGCGTGCGCGAATGCGCCTGCATCGGGACCTTCGAGCAACAGTGTTTCGGCGATCGGGGATGCGTGCATGGTGTGAGAAGTTTGGGGCGGTCGCGCCGTTGCGCAAGTGAGTAGCATGGCCGCCATGCGGTGCGGCGCCTGCGGGCCGATGGTTGTGCTGTCCGGGGGCAAGTATTAATCTTCAGCGGCTGACAAACACCATGTCCAATACCTCAGTCCCCATCGAAACCACGCCTGCCCCCGTCAAGCCGGAGACGACCGCCAAGCCGGCCGATCCGCCGCCCGACAAGGCAGCCTTGGAGCGTCCGGCTCCGGACCCCACGCGCTACGGCGACTGGGAAAAGAACGGGCGCTGCATCGACTTCTGAGCGGGGCGCCCGGCACGGGGCGCGGCATCAAGGGGCGAATGCAGCAGGGATATCAGCGATTCCACAGAGGATAGCCGCCATGGCAGAGAAGCAACGACCGCTTTCCCCGCATCTGCAGATCTACCGCAAGCAGGTGCAGATGATGACCTCCATCACGCATCGCGCCACCGGCATCGCCCTCGCGGTCGGCGGCTTGCTGGTGGTCTGCGGCCTGCTGCAGCTTGCCGCCGGCGAAGATAGCTTCAACCGCTTCAAGGGCATCATCGGCAGCCCGGTCGGGATGGTGCTGCTGTTCGGCTGGAGCTGGGCGCTGTTCTATCACCTCTGCAACGGCATCCGGCACCTGATCCAGGATGCCGGACTCGGTTACGAGATTCCCCAGTTCGTGCGTTCGAGCTGGCTGTCGGTTGCCGGCAGCATCGTGCTGACCGCTGCGACCTGGGCCTGGGTAATGATGGCCGGAGGTGCGGCATGAACCTGCGTGTGGGAACCGACGACGTCCGCAGCCAGCTGCGCAATCCGATGAAACTCGCCCGCGGACTGGGTTCGGCGAAATCCGGCGTGGAGCACTGGTGGGTGCAGCGGTTGACTGCGGCCGCGCTGGTGGTGCTGGGCATCTGGTTCGTGATCACCGTGCTCGGCCTGCTGCACGCGGATTACGCGGCGGCGCGCGCGACGGTGGCCAAGCCGTGGAATGCGCTGCTGCTGATCGTGTTCGTGCTGACCATGTTCTGGCATGCCGTGCTGGGCTTGCAGGTGGTGGTCGAGGATTACGTGCACACCCGCTGGAAGGAGGTCGTGCTGCTCGTGGCGATCAAGTTCCTCGCGGTGCTGGGCGCACTGGCTGGCGTGCTGGCCGTGTTGCGCGTGGCGCTGACCCCCTGAGACGAAAACGCGAGGCCGGGATTCCATGGAAAGCTACAAGGTTCAGCAGCATCTTTATGACGTGATCGTGGTCGGCGCCGGCGGCGCCGGCTTGCGCGCCACCTTCGGTCTCGCCGAGAAGGGTCTCAAGGCGGCGTGCATCACCAAGGTCTTCCCGACGCGTTCGCACACCGTGGCGGCGCAGGGCGGCATCGCCGCCGCGCTCGGCAACATGAGCGAGGACAACTGGCGCTTCCACTTCTACGACACCGTGAAGGGCGGCGACTGGCTCGGCGACCAGGACGCGATCGAGTACATGTGCAAGCACGCGCCCGAAGCGGTGATCGAGCTCGAGCATTACGGCGTGCCGTTCTCGCGCACCGAGGACGGCCGGATCTACCAGCGTCCGTTCGGCGGCATGACCACGCACTACGGCAAGGGCACGGCGCAGCGCACCTGCGCGGCTGCCGACCGCACCGGTCACGCGATCCTGCACACCCTGTACCAGCAGGCGCTTGCGCACGATGCGACCTTCTTCGTGGAGTACTTCGCGATCGACCTGGTGTTCGACGCCGAGGGCGTGTGCCGCGGCGTGCTGGCGCTGGACATGAACGAAGGCACCATGCATTTCTTCCGTGGCCACGCGGTGGTGCTGGCCACCGGCGGTTACGGTCGGGCCTACCTGAGCGCCACCTCGGCCCACACCTGCACCGGAGACGGCGGCGGCATGGTGCTGCGCGCGGGCCTGGCGCTGCAGGACATGGAGTTCGTGCAATTCCATCCCACCGGCATCTACGGTGCCGGCTGCCTGATCACCGAGGGCGTGCGCGGCGAGGGCGGCTACCTCACCAACTCCGAGGGCGAGCGCTTCATGGAGCGCTACGCGCCGCATGCGAAGGATCTCGCCTCGCGCGACGTGGTCAGTCGCGCGATGACGGTCGAGATCAACGAAGGCCGCGGCGTCGGCGAGCACAAGGACCACATCTTCCTCAACCTGATGCATCTCGGCCCCGAGGTGATCCACGAGCGGCTGCCCGGCATCGCCGAGTCGGCGCGCATCTTCGCCGGCGTCGATGTCAGCAAGCAGCCGATCCCGGTGTTGCCGACCGTCCACTACAACATGGGCGGCATCCCCACCAACTACCACGGCGAAGTCGTGCAGAAGCGCGGAGACGACGTGGATGCCGTGGTGCCCGGGCTGTTCGCGATCGGCGAAGCGGCGTGCGTGTCGGTGCACGGCGGCAACCGGCTGGGCTCCAACTCGCTGCTCGACCTGGTCGTGTTCGGTCGTGCCGTGGCGCATCGTTGCGCCGAGATCATCCAGCCCGGCACGCCGCACAAGGATCTGCCCGCCACCGCGCTGGACAAGGCGCTGGAGCGCTTCGACCGCCTGCGCAACGCCAACGGCAGCACGCCCACGGCGGCGATCAGGCTGAACATGCAGCGCACGATGCAGCGCTACGGTGCGGTGTTCCGCACGGGCGAGACGCTGGATGAAGGCAGCCAGAAGATCTCCGAGGTGTTCAAGACGTTCGAGGACGTCAAGGTCAGCGATCGTTCGCTGGTGTGGAACACCGATCTGATCGAGACGCTGGAACTCGCCAATCTGCTCGAGCAGGCGGTGGCGACCATGCACTCGGCCGCGCAGCGGCCGGAGAGCCGTGGCGCACACGCCCGCGAGGATTTCCCGGAGCGCGATGACGAGCACTGGCTCAAGCACACGCTGGTGTGGGTCGACCGCGAAGGCGCCACCCGCTTCGACTATCGTCCGGTGCACCTGGACACCTTGACCGACGAGGTGGCTTCGGTCCCGTTGGCCAAGCGCGTCTACTGAGTCGTTGCGTTCGATGTCACGTCCCGTTTTCGAGAATATGGAAGGGCAATGCCATGGGTGAATTCACGCTGCCACGGAACTCCAAGATCCAGCCCGGCAAGCATTACCCGGCCAAGGATGCGAAGAAGCCGCGCACCTTCCGCATCTATCGCTGGTCACCGGACGACGACAAGAATCCGCGCATCGATACCTACGAGATCGACCTGGCCGCATGCGGTCCGATGGTTCTCGACGCCCTGCTGAAGATCAAGAACGAGATCGACCCGACGCTATCGTTGCGCCGTTCCTGTCGCGAGGGCATCTGCGGCTCGTGCGCGATGAACATCGACGGCACCAACACGCTGGCGTGCATCTGCGCGATCGACAGCGTCGCCAGCGGCGACGTGAAGATCTACCCGTTGCCGCACATGCCCGTGGTCAAGGACATCATCCCGGACCTCACCCATTTCTACGCGCAGTACGCCTCGATCAAGCCGTGGATTCGCACGCAGAGCCCGGCGCCGGGCAAGGAGCGCCTGCAGTCGCCGGAAGACCGCAAGAAGCTCGATGGCCTGTACGAGTGCATCCTGTGCGCCTGCTGCTCCACCAGCTGCCCCAGCTACTGGTGGAATGGCGACAAGTACCTCGGTCCGGCAATCCTGCTGCAGGCCTACCGCTGGATCGTCGACTCGCGCGATGAAACCACCGGCGAGCGCCTGGACGACCTGGAAGACCCGTTCAAGCTGTACCGCTGCCACACCATCATGAACTGCACCCGCACCTGCCCCAAGGGGCTGAACCCGGCCAAGGCGATCGCCGAGATCAAGAAGCTGATGGTGGAGCGGCGCAGCGCATGATGCGTCGTGGATAAGGGCCGCCTGCGCTGGCGTGCCCGCCGCGGCACGCGCGAACTGGATGCCATGCTGGGCGGCTGGCTCGACGAGCGTTTCGAGCAGGCCGACGAGGCACAGCGGCAGGCGTTCGACGAATTGCTCGACACGCAGGACCCGGAGCTGTGGGACTGGATGATGGGCCACGCCCGTCCCGACAGAGCCGACTGGCAGATCATCATCGATGACATCCGCGCCCGCCATCGGCTTTGATTATTCCCCGTCGCGGCTGCTGCCGCGCAGCCTGCTGCTGGTGGCGACGCTCGCCGCGATCGCCGTGCTGGTCAGCGCCTTGCCGCCCTGGCTGCGCGCGGTGACGGTGGTTGCGCTGGCACTGGCGGCCTGGCAGGCGTGTCGCCGATTGGCGATGACTGTCGTGGCTGCCGCCGGCTGGAGCGCAGAGTCGGGCTGGACCCTGCATACCGTGGACGGCGAGGATCATCCCGCCAGCCTGGCTTCGTTCCGCGTGCTGGGCGATCTGGTCTGGCTGCGCATGCAATCGGCGCAGCACGGCATCTGCGTGCTGCTGCTGGCGCCGGACAACAGCGACGCCGACATCCGCCGTCGCCTGCGCATGCGCCTGGCGACGATGCAGCCGGGTGAGGCGCTGCCGCGCTGGTAAGGCAACTTCGTCGAATCGGCGCGGTCTTGTCGAATGACCGATAATGCCGGTCCGGGCGGCCCGCCCCGTGCCATCACCACAAGCGAATCGCCCATGTTCCGACCGCTCGAACTCTTCATCGGCCTGCGCTACACGCGCGCCAAACGTCGCAACCAGTTCATCTCCTTCATCTCCACCGTGTCGATCGTGTGCATTGCGATCAGCGTGATCGCGTTGATCACGGTGATGTCGGTGATGAACGGCTTCGACTACCAGATGCGCTCGCGCATCCTGGGTGCGGTGTCGCAGGCGACGATCACCAGCGTCGACGGCCCGATCAAGGACGTGCCGCGCGCGCTGCAGGTCGCCCAGGCCAATCCGCACGTGCTGGGCGCGGCGCCGTTCGTCGAATCCGAGGCCATGCTGATCGGCCAGCGCTCGGCCGGCGTGCGGGTGCGCGGCATCGACCCGGCGCAGGAGCCGAAGGTTGTCGACATCGGCCAGCACATGATCGAAGGCTCGCTCGACGACCTGCGTTCGGGCGACTGGAACATCGTGCTGGGCCGCGATCTGGCGATGCAGCTCGGGGTGGGGGTGGGCGACCGCGTGACCATGGCGGTGCAGGAGTTGCGCGCCACGCCGATGGGCGGCATCCCGCGCATGCGCAGCTTCCACGTCACCGGCACGTTCCAGCTCGGCATGGAGCAGTTCGATTCCGGCTTGGCCCTGGTCAACATGCGCGATGCCGAGAAACTCAATGATCTCACTGGTCCGACCGGCATCCGGCTTCGCCTGGACGATCTGTTCAGCGCGCGCCCGGTGGCGCGCGAACTGGCCAGTCAGTTGGGGCAGTACTACGGCGTGCGCACCTGGATGGACGAGAACGCCAACCTGTTCCATGCGCTGTCGATGGAAAAGCTGGTGATGTTCATCATCCTGTCGCTGATCGTGCTGGTGGCGGTGATCAACCTGATCTCGATGCTGATGATGCTGGTCACCGACAAGCAGGCGGACATCGCGATCCTGCGCACGCTCGGCGCCACGCCGCGCAGCATCATGGGCACCTTCATGGTGCAGGGGTTGCTGGTGGGCTTCGTCGGCATCGGCTTCGGCGTGGGTTTCGGCGCGCTGCTGTCGTGGAAACTGCCGGGCATCGTCAAGTGGATCGAGCACACCTTCCACGTCACCTTCCTGTCGCCGGACGTCTATTACATCAGCGAGGTGCCGAGCCGGCTGGACTGGCAGGACGTGGGCTGGACCGCGCTGCTGACCTTCGTGTTCGCGCTGCTGGCCACCCTCTATCCCGCCTGGCGCGCCTCGCGCACGCAGCCGGCGCAGGCCTTGCGTTATGAGTGAGAAATCCATGTCTCCCACCCGCGAAAACGTGCTGCGCGCCAGCCATGTGGCCAAGACCTACGCCGAAGGCGGCCTGCGCACCGACGTGCTGAGCGACGTCAGTTTCACCCTGAAACGCGGCGAGACGATGGCGATCGTCGGCGCCTCCGGCTCCGGCAAGAGCACCCTGCTGCACATCATCGGCGGATTGGACACGCTGACCGCCGGCGAAGTGGAGGTGGATGGCCGCGTACTGTCGAAGCTCTCCGACGCCGAGCGCGGCCGCGTGCGCAACCGGTCGCTCGGCTTCATCTACCAGTTCCACCACCTGCTGCCCGAGTTCACCGCGCTGGAGAACGTGTGCATGCCGTTGCTGATCCGCGGCACCGCGATCGCCGAGGCGCAGCGGCAGGCGGTCGGCTTGCTGGAGCGGGTCGGCCTGGGCGCGCGCACCCACCACAAGCCATCGGAACTCTCCGGTGGCGAGCGCCAGCGCTGTGCGGTGGCGCGTGCGCTGGTGACGCGGCCGGCCTGCGTGCTCGGCGACGAGCCCACCGGCAACCTCGACGAGGCGAACGCGGCCCAGGTCTACGAGCTGATGCTGGAACTCAACCGCGAAATCGGCACCAGCTTCATCCTGGTCACGCATGACCCGCACCTGGCCGCGAAGATGGATCGCACCCTGGTGCTGCACAACGGCGTGCTGCGGGAAGGTCCGGGCGCCTGACGTCAACGGCAGGAGCGCACCCCGGCGCACGCCTACAGCACTTTCAGCATCAGCGTCGCCGCTTGCACGCTAGGCTCGACGGTCTCCAGGACGGAACGGGCGACGCGGCATGGCGCGACAGGGGGCGATCACGGTGGCGCTGGCCTTGCTGGCAGGCGTGTTGCTGGTGCAGGCGTGGCCGCGCCTGCCGTCGGTGTGGATCTGCCTGCCGCTCATCGTGCTGGCGTTGGCCTGGGCGTGGCGTTGTCCGCGCTGGCGCTGGCTGTGCGCCCTGCCTCTGGGTGTCGCCTGGGCGCTGTGGTGCGGCACGCAGGCGATGCAGGCCCGGCTGCCGCGCGCGCTGGAAGGCCGCGACGTGCTCGTCGTCGGCAGTCTCGACGGATTGCCGCTGGCGCGTACCGATGCCAGCCGCTTCACCCTGCGGGTCGAAAGCGCCCAACTGGACGGCCGGCCGCTGGCCTTGCACGGCCTGCTCACCGTGTCGTGGTACGAGGGCGCGCCGCCGCTCGCGCCGTGCACGCGTTGGCGCCTGCTGCTGCGCCTGAAGCGCCCGCGCGCGCTGCTCGACCCCGGCAGCACCGACAGCGAGCGCTCGGCGCTGGAGCGCGGCATCGTCGCCACCGGCTACGTACGCGAGGATGAAGGCAATCGCCGCCTCCCGGGTCCGCGCTGGTGCGTGGACGGCACGCGCGCGGCGATCGCCCGCGGCATCGCCGCGCGCGTGCATGACCCGCACGATGCCGCGCTGTTGCGCGCCTTCGCGGTCGGCGACACGCGTGGCCTCGACCAGCAGGACTGGGCGGTGGCACGGGCGAACGGCGTCTCGCACCTGATCGCGATCTCCGGTTTCCACGTCGGCGTGGCGGCGGTGTTCGGCGTGTGGCTGGCCTGGCTGGTCTACGCGTTGTGGCCGCCAGCGGCGCTGCGTCTGCCGCGTCCGCAGGCGCAGGCCGCCGCGGCGCTGCTGTTCGCCGTGGTCTACAGCGCGCTGGCCGGCTTCGGCCTGCCTACCGTGCGCACGCTGTTGATGATCGCGGTGGTGGCGCTGGCGCGTTGCAGTCGGCGCGGCAGCAGCGGGGCGCAATCGCTGGCGCTGGCGATGATCGCGATCCTGCTGGCCGATCCGTTGGCGGTGCTGGCGCCGGGATTCTGGTTGTCCTTCGTCGGCGTGGCGTTCCTGATTCTCTGCCTGCAGGCGCAAGGTCGCGGTTGGCGTGCCTTCCTGCACGAACTCTCCGCCGGCCAGTTGCTGATGACCGTGGCGCTGCTGCCGCTGACCCTGTGGTTCTTCGGCCAGGCGTCGCTGGTCGGTGCGCTGTCCAACCTGGTCGCGGTGCCGGTGGTGAGTTTCGTGATCGTGCCGTGCGCGCTGTTCGGGATGCTGCTGTTGCTGCTGTGCCCGCCGCTGGCCGCGCCGGTGCTGTGGCTGGCCGCGCGGATCGTCCACGCGCAATGGTGGCTGTTCGAGCGCATGGCCACCTGGCCGGGGGCTCACTGGTATCTGCCGGCGGTGCAGCTCCACGCGCTGCTGCTGGCGGTGGTCGGTGCGCTGTGGATGTTCATGCCGCGCGGGGTGCCGCTGCGCTGGCTCGGGGCGGCGCTGTTCCTGCCGCTGCTGTTGCCGCCGCGCAGTACGCCGGCCGACGGAGCGTTCCGGTTGTGGGTGCTCGACGTGGGGCAGGGGCTGGCGGTGCTGGTGCGCACGCACGATCACCTGCTGGTCTATGACACCGGTGCGCGCTATCCCTCCGGTTTCGACCTCGGCGAGGCCGTGGTGCTGCCGTCCATCCATGCGCTGGGCCTGTCGCGCGTGGATATGTTGATGATCAGCCATGGCGACAATGATCACGCCGGTGGCGCGCAGACGGTTGCCGAGGCGTTTCCGCAGGCACGCCGGCTGGCCGGCGAACCCGCCCGCATGCGCGTGCCCATGCAGCAATGCGCGGCCGGACAGGCGTGGCAGTGGGATGGCGTGCGCTTCCGCGTGCTGAGCCCGGCGCCCGGCGGCGGGGACCGCGACAACGACAGCTCCTGCGTGCTGCTGGTGGAGGGACGCGGCGGGCGGGTGCTGCTGCCAGGCGACATCAGTTCGAAGGTGGAACCGGCGGTGGCTGCGGCGGTGGGGGCGGGCCTGCCGCCGGTGCTGGTGGTGCCGCATCATGGCAGCAAGACTTCCTCCGGTGCGGCCTTCATCGCGGCGTTGAGGCCGTCGCTGGCGCTGGTTTCCGCCGGTTGGCGCAATCGCTTCGGGCACCCGCGTGCGGAGGTCCTGGCGCGCTATGCCGAGGCGGGCGTGCCGTTGTTCAACACTGCCGTGGAGGGGGCCGTGGAGGTGGAGTTTCCCGCCGACGGGACGCCGCGACGGCAGCCGGGCTGGCGCCGGCAGCAGCCCCGCTACTGGCGCGAGTAGCATGGTGCGACGCCGGGATTGCCACGCCTGCCGCAGTACGCGCGAACGACGCTGCTATCATGCGCGCTTCCCCGGAGCGTGGTGCGGCGAGGACTGAAGGTGCTTGATATCCTGATGGCGGGCGGCTGGGCGATGGTGCCCATCCTGATCTGTTCGGCGGTCGCCCTGGCGATCGTGCTGGAGCGTTGCTGGACGCTGCGCCGCAGCTCGGTGCTGCCGCCCGGGCTGGGCGACGAGGTACGCCAGTGGGCGCGCTCGGGCCAGCTCGATCCCGGTCATCTGGAAGCCCTTGCCAACGGCTCGCCGCTGGGCGAGCTGCTGGCAGCCGCGCTCGCGGTGCGGCGGCAGCCGCGCGAGATCATCAAGGAGCGCATCGAGGACACCGGTCGCCACGTGGTGCACCGGATGGAGCGCTATCTCAACACGCTGGGCACGATCGCCCTGATCGGCCCGCTGCTGGGCCTGTTCGGCACCGTGATCGGCCTGATCCGCATGTTCATGGAGGTGATGGGCGGCGGCATCGGCGATCCCGCGCGGATGGCCGGCGGCATCGGCGAGGCGCTGATCTGCACCGCGTCCGGCCTGACCGTGGCGATCCCCGCCTACGTGCTGCACCGCTACTTCCGCTCGCGCGTGGCCGGTTACTGCGTGCTGATGGAAAAGCAGGCCACAGCCTTGCTGGACGATCTCACCCTGACCGCGCCGGCACCCGTCGCGCGTGCGCGTCGCGCGCCGGCACCCGCCGCGCCGAGCGCGAGCTGAGGCACCGTCGATGCGCATCGGCAACGACCGCCGCGGAGACGATTTCGAGATCAACGTGATCCCGTTGATCGACGTGCTGCTGACCCTGCTGATGTTCTTCGTGCTCACCAGCACCTTCGTGCAGCATTCGCGGCTGAAGGTGACGCTGCCGCAGGCGAGCGTGCAGGAGCGCGACATGAACGCGCCGGCGCTGACCATCATGATCGACCGCGACGGCCGCTTCTTCGTCGGCAGCGACGAGGTGATGGGCGAGGGCATCGAGGCGCTCAAGCAGAGCCTCGCGCGCCATGCCGGCGACAGCCGCGACCAGGCGGTGACGATCCGTGCCGATGCCATGACGCCGAACCAGAACGTGGTGACCGCGATGGATGCACTGGGCCAGCTTGGCTTCACCCGCCTGTCGATCGCCACGACACCGAGCAAACCGGGCGCCGCGCAATGAACGCGGACCAGGCGACCGCGGCAGACGCGGGCAGCTGGCCGACCTACAAACGCCTGCTCGGCTACACGCGACGCTACTGGGCGATCGGCCTGGTGGCCTTCGTCGGCATGCTGGCCGACGGCGGCGGGTTGGCGCTGTTCACCGGGCTGATCAAGCCGATGATCGACAACCTGTTCGCGCAGAAAGACCCGTACCTGATCTTCTGGATGCCGATCTGGATCATCGCGATCTTTCTGGTGCGCTCGCTGGGCACCTTCGTCAGCGATTACGGCATCTCCTACATCGGCCGGCACGTGGTGCAGGCGCTGCAGCTGGAGGTGTTCGCCGCGTACCTGAAGCTGCCGGCGCCGTATTTCGGCAGCGAGCCGTCGGGCCAGCAGATCTCGCGCATCACCTACACCAGCGAACAGGTCGCCGCGGCGTCCAGCAGTGCGGCGAAGATCGCCATCACCGACGGCTTCACCGTGATCGCGATGCTGTTCGTGATGCTCTATTACAGCCCCTACCTCACGCTGTCGCTGCTGGTGATGGTGCCGGCGATCGCGCTGGTGGCCACGGTGGTGGCGCGCCGCTACCGGCAGATCAGCCGGCGCATCCAGGGCAGCATGGGTTCGGTCACCGGCACGGTGGAGGAATCCGTGGGCGCACATCGCGAGGTGCGCGTGTACGGTGGCCAGGCGCACGAGGCCGAGCGTTTCGACCAGATCACCCGGCATACGCGGCGGCTCAACCTGAAGATCGCCGCCACCAACGCGGCGTCGAGCTCCACCGTGCAACTGGTGGCGGCCAGCGCGCTGGCGGCACTGGTGTTTCTCGGCACGCGGCCGCAGGTATTGGTCAACATGACGCCCGGCGTGTTCTTCGCCGTGCTCACCGCGATGGGCACCATGCTGCCGTCACTGAAGCGCCTCACCAACGTGCAGGCGAACATCCAGCGCGGACTGTCGGCGGCCGAGGACATCTTCGACGTGATCGACCTGCCGCCGGAGCGCGATGCCGGCACGCTGGAGCTCGAGCGCAGCCGCGGCGAGCTGCATTTCGTCGACGTCGGCCTGACGTACCCGCGCAGCCATGTTCCCGCCCTGCAGGAAGTCAATCTCGATTGCGCGCCCGGCACGGTCACCGCCCTGGTCGGACGCTCGGGCAGCGGCAAGAGCAGCCTGGTCAGCCTGCTGCCGCGCTTCAACGTGCCCGGCGCCGGGCGCATCGTGCTCGATGGCGAGGATTGCCGCAGCTACACGCTGGCTTCGCTGCGCAGGCAGATTGCCTGGGTCGGCCAGAGCGTGGTGCTGTTCAACGACACCGTGGCCAACAACATCGCCTACGGCGAACTGGCCGGCGCCAGCGAGGCGGAGATCGTCGCCGCGGCCGAGGCGGCCAATGCGATGGAGTTCATCTCGCGCATGCCGCTCGGCATCCACACGCCGATCGGGCAGAGCGGCAACCTGCTCTCCGGCGGCCAGCGCCAGCGCATCGCGATCGCCCGGGCGATCCTCAAGAACGCGCCGATCCTGGTGCTGGACGAGGCCACCAGCGCACTGGATACCGAGTCCGAACGGCTGATCCAGCAGGCGCTGACACGGCTGATGAAGGATCGCACCACGCTGGTGATCGCCCATCGCCTGTCTACCGTGGAAGGCGCCGACCAGATCGCGGTGATGGATCAGGGCCGCATCGTCGAGCGCGGCACCCACGCCGAACTGCTCGCGCTGAACGGGCAGTACGCCGCGCTGCACCGCATGCAGTTCCACGACGCCGCGGCCGTAACGGCCGGCGGCTGAGACGCCCGTCATGGCGCTGCCCGACACGCTCGCATCGGCCTGGTACGGCGGCGGTCGCGCGCCGTGGTGGACGTGGCCGCTGGCTGCACTCTACGGCGGCGTGATCCGGCTTCGTCGCGCGTTGTACCGCATCGGCTGGCTGCGCCGCGAGCGCCTGCCGGTGCCGGTGGTGGTCATCGGCAACCTCACCGCCGGCGGCACCGGCAAGACGCCGCTGACGATCGCGGTGGCCGCCAGCCTGCGCGAGCACGGGTTCCGGCCCGGCGTCGTGAGTCGCGGCCACGGCGGCACGCAACGCGAGCCGCTGCTGCTCGGCGGCTCGCCGGACCCGCGACAGGTCGGCGACGAACCCTGTCTGATCCGCGCCAGCGGCGTGCCGGTCGCGGTCGGGCGCGATCGTCCCGCGGCGGCAAGGCTGCTGCTCGACGCCGGCTGCGACGTGGTGGTGGCCGATGACGGCCTGCAGCATTACGCGCTGGCGCGCGACGTGGAGATCTGCGTGATCGACGGCGTCCGTCGCTTCGGCAACGGCAAGCTGCTGCCGCTCGGCCCGCTGCGCGAGCCGCTGGGCCGGCTGCGCAGCGTGGACCTGCGCGTATGCAACGGCGGCACCGCCGAGGTCGGCGAATATCCGATGAGGTTGTGCGGCGACGAGGCGGTGGCGCTGGAAGGCGGCGAGCGTCGCCCGCTGGCCAGCTTCGCCACCGGGCCGGCACATGCGGTGGCGGCCATCGGCAACCCGCAGCGATTCTTCGAAAGCCTGCGCGCCGCCGGCATCGAGGTGATCGGGCACGCCTTTGCCGACCACCATGCGTTCAGCGCGGACGAGCTGGATTTCGCGGACGGCTTGCCGCTGTTGATGACCGACAAGGATGCGGTCAAGTGCCGGTCGTTCGCACGGCCGCACTGGTGGCGCGTGCCGGTGCGGGCGGAATTGCCGCCGGCCTTCCATGCCGCCTTGCGCGAACGCCTCGCGCGGTGGTGATCCGAAGAGTCCTGGCGCGGCGACTCCCTACGGCTGGGTGCCCGCCGCGCGCTGCGCAGGCTTGCGCCGCGATACTGCCTCGCCGGCCACGTAGACCCGCCGCGCCAGGTTGCCGCCGATCCAGTAGCACAGTTCCGCCGGCTGGCGCGCATTCCAGATCACCACGTCGGCGCGCTGGCCAGCCGCCAGCGTGCCGCGATCGGACAGACCCAGCGCGCGCGCGGCGTTGACGGTCACGCCGCGCAGCGCTTCTTCCGGGGTCAGCCGGAACAGCGTGCAGGCCATGCCCGCCGCCATGCGCAGCGACAGCAGCGGCGAGGTGCCGGGGTTGCAATCGGTGGCCACCGCCAGCGGCACGCGTTGTTCGCGCAGCAGGTCGATCGGCGGCAAGCGGGTTTCGCGCAACGCGTAGAACGCCCCCGGCAGCAGCACCGCGACGGTGCCCGCGGCGGCCATGGCGCGCACGCCTGCCTCGCCCAGATGCTCCAGGTGATCGGCTGACAGCCCGCCGAACTCGGCCACCAGGGCGGCGCCGTGCTGGTCGGACAACTGCTCGGCGTGCAGCTTCACCGGCAAGTCGAGTTCGCGTGCCCGCTCGAACAGACGACGAACTTCCGCGACGCTGAAGCCGATGCTCTCGCAGAAGCCGTCGACCGCATCGACCAGGCCTTCGCGCGCCAGCGCCGGCAGCATCTCGTCGCAGACCAGCGCCAGGTAGTCGGCCCGGCGATCCTTGAACTCCGCCGGCAGCGCGTGCAGGCCAAGGAAACTGGTGCGTACGCTGATGCCCAGCTCGCGGCCGAGCCGGCGCGCCACGCGCAGCATGCGGCGTTCGCTGTCCAGTTCCAGGCCGTAGCCGGATTTGATCTCCAGCGTGGTCACGCCGTCGGTCAGCAGCGCGCGGGCGCGCGGCAGCGCCTGCGCGTAGAGAAACTCTTCGCTGGCCGCACGGGTGGCCTTGACGGTGGAGGCGATGCCGCCGCCGGCGCGGGCGATCTCCTCGTAGCTGGCGCCATTCAGGCGCAGGTCGAACTCGTCGGCGCGGTCGCCGCCGAACACCAGATGGGTGTGGCAATCGATCAGCCCGGGGGTGACCAGGGCGCCGTCCAGCGATTCCACTTCGTCGGCCAGCGCCACCGGCGCGTCCGGCAGTTCGTTCATCCGCCCCAGCCAGGCAATGCGCCCGTGCTGCATGGCGATGGCCGCGTGCTCGACCAGGCCATACGGCGTTTCGCCGGCGAACGTCGCCAGGGTGGCGTTCAACAGCAGGCGGTCCCAGCGTGGTTGGGTCATCGGTATCGCTCCGTCATGGTTTGCCGGGATGCTGCGGTTGGCCGGACTCGGCGGAGTCGGGGTAAGCCGTGGTCTCGGCGGCTGCGGGCAACGGTCTGGCGGGCTGGTGGTGGGCCCGCTCGGCCTGCTGCTGTCGCTCGGCGTCGCGCACCATGCGTTCGGCGAAGTCCCGATATACCGGGGTCGGGCAGAACAGCGATGCGGCCGCGCGAGCAAGCAGACAGGCTGCCATGATCGGAATCACCATGTCCTGGTTGTCGGTCAGCTCCATCGCGATCACCGCCGAGGTCAGCGGCGAACCGGTGACACCGGCGAGGTAGGCGCTCATGCCTAGCAGCACCACCGCACCGGCGGGCGCGCCCGGCAGCAGATGCGCGATGTTCTGGCCCAGGCCGGCGCCTACCGCCAGCGCCGGCGAAAAGATGCCACCGGGGATGCCGGCCCAGTACGAGACCACATTGGCCAGCAGCTTGGCGATGCCGAAGTCCTGGCCCGGCATGGCGGCCGTGCCCTGCACGATCGCGCGGGCCTGGTCGTAGCCGGTGCCGTAGATGCTGTTGTGCGTACACACGCCGAGCACCGCCAGTGCCAGGCCGCAGCCGGCGGCGAACAACACCGGCCAGCGCGCGCGAAGGCGACCGACCTGCGCCAGCGGGCCGCGTCGACTGAGCAGGATCAGGCGCGCAAACAGGCCGCCGAGCAGGCCGCAACCGACCCCGGTCAACAGCACGGCCAACCAAGCGCTGCCCAGCGGCAGGCTCGCGTCCACTTCGCCGAAGTATGAGTAGTTGCCCATGACGCCCAGCGACACCACGCCGCCGATGATCACCGCGGTCAGCAGCAGGCCGCTGAAGCGGTGCTCGAACGTCCCGGCCAGCTCCTCGATTGCGAATACCACGCCGGCCAACGGCGTGTTGAACGCCGCCGCGATGCCGGCTGCGCCGCCGGCGAGGATGAAGCGCGATGCAGCCTTGGGATCGCTGAAGCCGAAACGCCTGCCGATGGAGTAGAACAGCGCTGCGCCGACATGCACGGTCGGGCCTTCGCGCCCGATCGAGGCGCCCACCGCCAGCGACGCCAGGGTCAGCACCATCTTGCCGGCGGCGACCGGCAGCGACAGCATGCGCGTGCGAAAGCCGCCGTCCTCGATGTGCAGCGAGGCGATCACCTGCGGAATGCCGCTGCCGCGGGTCGCGCGCAGGCGCCCCTCCGTTGCCTGAGCGAGCAGCCCGAACACCAGCGGAGTGAGGATGAGCGGTATCCAGATGCCGTGATCCAGGATGCGCAGGAACAACTGGTAGGACCAGACGCTGGCCTTGGCGAACAGGATCGCGGCCAGCGCCACCAGCACGGCGCCCGCCCACAACACCAACCGGCGTTTCCAGTGGTGCGGCGCAAAGAACTCATGCCCGAGCAGCGCCTGCAGGCGGGGATTGGAGGATGCTGGAGCGGACTTGGGCGGTTCTGGCATGGCGCGATTATCGCAGACGGCCGCGGCAGGATTGATGCCGCCAGCCCTGGCCGTCCGATACCGGTGCGAACGCTGTCGCACCGCGAGTCGCCATCAGCGTGGCCGCCAGCGGGTTTCGTAGAGATCGAAACGGCGGTCCTTGAGGTTGGTCACCGCGCCGGCGTTGCGCGCGCGGGCCAGGGTTGCCAGGTGCAGGTCGGCGAACAGCACGGTCTCGATGTTCGGCGTGGAGTCGGCGGCGATGCCGTCGCGGGCGAAGCCGAAGTCGCTGGGCGTGAGGATGCAGCTTTGCCCGTACTGGATGTCGAAGTTGTTGACCCCGGGCAGGTTGCCCACGTTGCCGGACAGCACCACGTAGCACTGGTTCTCGATCGCCCGCGCCTGCGCGCAGTAGCGCACGCGCAGGTAGCCCTCGCGCACGTCGGTGCAGAACGGCACGAACAGGATCAGCGCACCCTGGTCGACGAGGTGGCGCGCCACCTCGGGAAACTCCGAGTCGTAGCAGATCATCACCCCGATCGGGCCGCAGTCGGTGAGCACAGTGGCCGCGCTGTCGCCGCCGGCGATGTTCCACACGTTGCGCTCGCTGGGCGTGGGGTGCAGCTTCTCGCGCTCGTGCAGCGAGCCGTCGCGCAGGCACACGTAGCAGACGTTGTGGATGTCGCCGTTGGCCTGCTCGGTGGGATGCGTGCCGGCGATGATGTTGATGTTGTAATGGACGGCCAGACGGCTGAACAGCTCCTTCACCTGCGGCGTGTAGTGGCTGAGCTTGCGGATCGAATCCACCGGCGACAGCTCGGTGTTCTCGATCGACAGCAACTGCAGCGTGATCAGTTCGGGGAAGGTGACGAAGTCGGCGTTGTAGTCGGCGGCGATGTCGGTGAAATACTCGACCTGGGTGGCGAACTCCTCGAACGAGGCGATGCGCCGCTGCTGGTACTGCACTGACGCCACCCGCACCGCGTCGGGCAGGCGCTGCGGCGAGGGGATCGAGGGCGTGTCGGGCTGGTCGAGCAGTTGCGGGTTGCGCCAGACCAGGTGCACGGCGTAGCCCAGCGACTCGTGGTCGGAGGGCACGTAGCCGCGCAGCAGGCCGATCACCTCGAAATCGTTGGACAGCTGGAAGCTCAGCGTGAGGTCGCGCCGCCGGCCTTCGGTCACCGCCTGCACGTAGGACTCGGCACTGCCGTAGCGCGCGATGTTCTTCGCCAGCCCCGGAATGCGCCCACCGAACACGATGCCGCGCAGCTTGAGATTCATGCACAACCGCTTGCGCGCGCGATACAGCCGCTGGCCGATGCGCATGCCGCGGTAGTCGGGGTGCACCACGACTTCCATGCCGTACAGCCAGTTGCCGTCCGGCTTGTGGCGCGAGGCCATGCCGCCGCCGGTGATCTCCATCCAGGTGTGCGGCGCCAACGCGGTGGCTTCGTCGATGCGGAAGGTGGCGCAGTAGCCGACGATGCGATCGTCGTACTCGACCACGAACTGGCCTTCCGGGAAGTGCGTCTGCTGTGAGCGCAGCATCTCGGCCGAATGGCCCCATTCCGGGCCGTAGACCCGCCCGGTGAGTTCCACCAATTGCGGCACGTCGACCGGCCGCGCCTGGCGCAACAACAACCGCGGGGTGTTTTCACTGGATTTGCCTGCCATGCGGGCCATTATGCATGGGCGTGTCGAGGCTCGGGTGAAGGCGCGGCGCAGGCACGGTTACACTGGCGACCATCGCAACGGAGACCATCGATGAACGAAACCAGCCGCAGCACCAGCTACCGGGCCGGACGGTTGTGGCGAGACGGCGAATGGCAGCGCGATGCCAGCTTCGCGGTGGACGCCGGTGGTGCGCTGGTCGACGCGAGCGACGGCATCGAGACGATCGGCCAGTGGGTGTTGCCCGGCATGCCGAACCTCCATTCCCATGCGTTCCAGCGCGCGATGGCAGGCCTGGCCGAACGCCGGGGAAGGGCGGACGACAGCTTCTGGAGCTGGCGCGAGGCGATGTACGGCTTTGCCGCGGTGATCGACCCGGAGTCGCTGCAGGCGATCGCCGCGCAGCTCTACGTCGAGATGCTCAAGGCCGGCTACACCCGCGTGTGCGAATTCCAGTACCTGCACCACCGGCCCGACGGTACGCCGTACGCGCAGGCCGAGGCCATGTCGCTGGCGCTGGTCGAGGCCGCGCGCGAGGCCGGCATCGGCCTGACCCTGCTGCCGGTGCTGTACATCAGCGGCGGTTTCGACGGCCGCGCGCTGGGCGAACGACAGCGGCGCTTCGGCCACGACGTGGATGGCTACCTGCGCCTGCTCGACACGCTGCAGGCGCACGCCGATCACGACCTGCGCGTCGGCACCGCGCTGCATTCGCTGCGCGCCGTGCCGGAGGCGGCGTTGCGCGAAGTGCTCGCCGACTCGCGGGTGCGTCGCGGGCCGATCCACATCCACATCGCCGAGCAGATCGGCGAGGTGCAGGATTGCCTGGCCATCCGCGGCGCCCGCCCGGTCGAGTGGCTGTTCGACCACGCCGAGGTCGATGCCCGCTGGTGCCTGGTACACGCCACGCACCTGACCGAGGCGGAGACCGCACGGATCGCCGCCAGCGGCGCGGTGGCCGGGTTGTGTCCGACCACCGAGGCGAATCTCGGCGACGGCCTGTTTCCGCTGGCGGCCTACCTCGATGCCGGGGGCACGTTCGGCATCGGCTCGGATTCGCACATTTCCATTTCGCCGGTGGAAGAACTGCGCTGGCTCGAATACGGCCAGCGGCTGCTCACCCGTCGCCGCAACATCGCCGCCCGCCAGCCCGGGGCCAGCGTGGGCGAGACGCTGTGGCGCGGCGCTCTGGCCGGCGGCGCGCGCGCCAGCGGCCTGCCGGGCGGCGAGTTGCATGCCGGCGCGCCCGCCGACCTGATCGTGCTGGACGAAAACTCGCCGCTGCTCGCCGCGCGCGATGAGACCTCCGTGCTCGACAGCTGGCTGTTCGCCGGCAACACGCCGCTGGTGCGCGACGTGATGCGGGCCGGTCGCTGGGTGGTGCGCGATTTCCGCCACCATGACGAGGAACGCATTGCAGCGCGGTATCGCACCGCCGTGCAGCGGATCGCCGCCGGCTGAGTCGACGGCGGCCGGCTGAACGGTTGCCATCGTGCGCCACACCCTTGTCATCGCCCGCGCGCGAATGCCGTTGATGGGGGCACTTCCCTCATCTGGAGCGTGCCATGCGTCGATTCCTGCATCGTGTTTCCGCCGCCGCCCTGCTGTTGCTGTTTGGCGCGACGCTGGCCGGCTGCGTGGTGGTGCCCGCGCGCGGGCGCGCGTGGGTGCCGGGCCACTGGGTGGCACCGCATGTCTGGGTGGGCGGGCACTGGCGTTATCGCTGAGCGTGCCAGCCGGCGGCGTGACCATCGGCAGGGGTGACGGCGCTGGCGCGGGAGTATGTTGCCCGCTCGCATGCGGCATGCCGCCGCAGTCGGGAACGCGCATGAATCAGGCACGCCGCTCGGCGGGCGCCGCCATCCTGCGGGGTGGCCTGGTGGCCGGTACCATCGACATCGGCGCGGCGTCGCTGATCAACATGGTCGACCCGCTGATCATCCTGCGCGCGATCGCCAGCGGCCTGCTCGGCCGTGCGGCGTTCGCCGGCGGGTTGCCGGTGTCGCTGCTGGGCCTGGTGCTGCAATGGGCGATGTCGTTGCTGATCGCGGCGATCTTCGTGCTGGCCGCGCAGCGCCTGGCGTGGATGGGCCGCAGCTGGATCACTGCGGGACTTGCCTACGGCGTGGTGGTCTTCGTGGTGATGGAGTTCGTGGTGGTGCCGCTGTCGGCCGCGAAGAATCCGCACTTCACGGTGCTGTCGCTGCTGGAGAACGTGCTGGCAATGCTGCTGTACGGCCTGATCATCGCGTTCTTCGCGCGGCGGGTGCGCCAGGCTATCCGACCCTTCCGGTTCGTGCCGCAGCGCAGGCAGTGATGACGACAGCCCCCAAGCCTGCGGCAGCACTTCCGTCCACGGATGCCGCCGCGCGCTACATCCATCACGGCACGCCAGACTTCCGCCGCACCAATCTCGCCCTGTTCGCCGCCGGCTTCGCCACGTTCGGCCTGCTGTACTGCGTGCAACCGCTGATGCCGGAGTTCAGCCGCCACTACGGGGTGAGCGAGGCGGGCGCGGCGCTGTCCTTGTCGCTGACCACCGGGGTGCTGGCGTTCGCGATGCTGTTTGCCGGCGCGCTGTCGGACGCGTGGGGACGCAAGTCGCTGATGGTGACTTCGCTGCTCAGCTCGGCGGTGCTGGTGCTGGTGACTGCGATGATGCCGGACTGGTACGCACTGCTGGTGGTGCGCACGCTGCTGGGGCTGACCCTGAGCGGGCTGCCCGCGGTGGCGATGACCTACCTCAGCGAGGAGATGCACGTCGAGTCGATCGGGCTGGGCATGGGCCTGTACATCAGCGGCAGTGCCGTGGGCGGCATGGGCGGGCGGCTGATCACCGGCGTGCTGGCGGACTTCTTCGGCTGGCGCATCGGGGTGGCCGTGGTCGCGCTGATCGGCATCGTGGCCGCGCTGGTCTTCTGGCGCATGCTGCCTGCCTCGCGGCATTTCACGGCGCAGCCGCTGCGCTGGCGCACGGTCGCGGGTCGCTTCAACGGCATCTTCCACGACCGCGGCCTGCCGTGGCTGTTCATCGAGGGCTTCCTGCTGCTGGGCGCGTTCGTCACGGTCTACAACTACCTCGGCTACCGCCTGCTGGCGCCGCCGTACAACCTCAGCCAGGCGGTGGTGGGCCTGATCTTCGGCATCTATCTGGTGGGCACCTTCAGCTCGGCGTGGATGGGCCACCTGGCCGGCAAGCTGGGCCGGCGCAAGGTGCTGTGGACGGCGCTCGCGCTGATGCTGGCCGGAGTGGCGCTGACCGTGGCGCAACCGCTGTGGCTGGTGATGGCCGGCCTCGTGGCGGTGACGTTCGGTTTCTTCGGCGGCCACTCGATCGTCAGCAGCTGGGTCGGCCGCCGCGCCGGCGCGGCGAAGGCGCAGGCCGCGTCGGTGTACCTGTTCTGCTACTACATGGGCTCCAGCATCGCCGGTGCCAGCGGCGGCCTGTTCTACGCCGCGCACGGCTGGGCCGGGGTGGCGCTGTTCGTCGGCGCGCTGGTGCTGCTCGGACTGCTGGTCGCGCTGTGGCTGTTCCGGCTGCCGCCGCTGGTCAATGTGGCGACCGCGCCGACGCCGATGAGCAAGGGCGCGATGGGGTAGGCGGGCGGTGCCCACCCCAGGGGTGCAGTGCGTCGCTGCCGGCGCTTTCGCTCTACCGAGTCCCCTTCACAAGCATCCCCTTCACCGCGTCGTAATCGCCGTCGTTCGCGGCGGCGGGCAGTCCGAGCAGGTGGGTCATCAGCGGATAGACGTCCACATTCGGGAAGGCGGGGATCTTCGCGCCGACGCGAAACGCCGGGCCGTGCGCGATGAAGATCGCCTGCATGGCAGGCTCGGCGTTGTCGTAGCCGTGGTTGCCCAGGCTGGGCGGGTCCTTCTTCGCGGCCAGCTTGGCGCGGCTGGCGATGCGCCAGTGCACGTTGGCCAGGCAGATCAGCTGCGGCACCCGCGGATTGCTTCCGTAGTCGAAGCGCGCCGGTATGCGGCGCTTGTCCCAGCAGCGCATGTGTCGTTGCGGCCGTTCCAGCTTGCGTTCGATCGCCGCGAACCGGGCGCGGTCTTCCGCGCTGTCGGAGCGCGGATTGAAGCCGGCGACGATGCCCTCGCTCACCAGTTGCACCTGGTCCAGCGGCAGCAGGTCGTCCAGCAGCACGGTGTTGCCGGCCGGCACCGTGGCCATGCCGTGGTCGGACAGCACGATCAGGTTGATCCGCTGGAACAGCCCGCGCCGCTTCAGGCCCTGCAGCAGTCGGCCCAGCGCGGCATCCGTGGCGCGCAGCGCGGCGTCGACCTGCGGCGAGTCCGGGCCGTGCTCGTGGCCGGCGTGATCGACGGCATCGAAATACAAGGTGAGAAAACGAGGCCGCAAGGCGGGCGGCAAGTCGAGCCAGGCCAGCACCTGGTCGACCCGCGCATCGGCGCCGACACTGCCGTCGAACGGGTGCCAGTAGTCGGGATGGCGGCCGTGGATCGCCGCTTCCGAACCCGGCCAGAACATCGTCGCGGTGCGCATGCCGTGTTCGTCGGCGGTCACCCAGATCGGCGTGGCCTCGTCCCACCAGCGGCCGTCACTGACCGCCTTGCGGTTGCCCAGCGAGAACTTGCCCAGCTGCGGGTCGAACATGGTGTTGTCGACGACGCCGTGATGGTCCGGGCGCAGTCCGGTGACCAGGGTGTAGTGGTTCGGAAACGTCAGCGAGGGAAACGAGGGTTGCATCGAGGCAGCCTGCACGCCGTGCCTGGCCAGCTTCTCCAGGTTGGGGCTGAGGCCGCGATCGATGTAGTCGTGGCGATAGCCGTCGATCGAGATCAGCAGCAACGGTGAGGGTTCGCTTGTCGCGGCGCGGACGAGCGCGCGATCGGTGCCGGAAAGATGCGCGCAACCGGCGCACGCGGCGATGGCTGCGCAAAGCAGCAGGCGGAACACTGTGTTCATGCGGGTCGTTGCACACTCTGGCCAAACCAACGCCCATGGTCGCGCAGAGTCATGACGATTGCAGCCCACGCATCTCCAACCCGCATGCTCGCCTGTACGGCGATGCTGCTGGCGCTCGGCTCTTCCGCTGTCGCGGGCGCCGGGCAGGTCACGCCGCCGACGCCGGTGCTCGCGTACGCGCCGGTGCAGGGCGACGCGTCCCGCCATGCCGTGCGCCAGCAGCAGCTGCGCGATCAGGTGCGCCAGAGCGAACTGCAGCAGCAACTGCAACAGAACGTGTCCGACAACGCGAAGCGTCCGGGCGCGAAGAACAAGCTGCTGCAACGCCAGCTCGAGCAGGCCGACCAGGCGCGGCACGAGCGCGACCGCGTTGCGCTCAGGGACCTGCTCGACCGGCAGCAGGCCCACTCCGTGCTGCCGCGGGTGATCCCGCCGGATGCGCCGGCGTCGTCGCGCAGCGGCGGTTGATCAGCGCGCCGCGCGGCGCCCGTCGTCAGCGCCGAACAGGTCGCCGTGCGCGATGCGGCGTTCCCACCCCAGCAGGAATCGCTTCGCCGGCAGGCCGCCGCCGAAGCCGGTGAGGCTGCCGTTGCTGCCGATCACGCGATGGCAGGGCACCACGATCGGCAGCGGGTTGCGCCCGTTCGCCGCGCCGACCGCGCGCATCGCCTGCGGCTGGCCGATACGGCGCGCCAGCTCGCCGTAGCTGATGGTCTCGGCGTAGGGGATGCGCGCCAGTTCCTCCCACACCGTCAACTGGAACGCCGTGCCTTGCGGATGCAGCGGCAGGTCGAACCCGGTTCGCGTGCCCGCGAAGTATTCCTCCAGTTGCTCGCGCGCGAATGCGAGCGCCGACGACGAGCGCACCCAGTGCGGTGAAACCGGTCGCGGGTGCCGCTCGGTCTCGAAGCGGATCTCGCGCAGCCCCTGCGCGTCGGCCAGCAACAGCAGGCGGCCGACCGGGCTCGGCATCCCGTCGACGTGGATCGTTTCGGCGTTCATGGTTTGCTCCGTTGGGCGGTCGCGGCGTCGCCGACGCTGCGCCACAAATGCATCACCGCGTAGGCGCGCCACGGTCGCCATGCCTCGGCCAGCGCGGCGAGCGCCTTCGTGCCCAGTTCGGCGCCGTCGCCGGCCGCCGCTCGGCGCAGGATCAGGTCGGCGGCGGGGAATGCATCGGGGTGGCTCAGCGCGCGCATCGCCATGTAATGCGCGGTCCACTCGCCGATGCCGGGCAGCGCCACCCAGCGCCCGACGAATTCGTGCAGCGGTTGCTCCACGCGAAAATCCACGCGGCCGTCGAGCAGCGCCTGCGCGATGCCGCGGATCGCGGCGGCGCGTGCGGTGGTGACGCCGAGCTCGCGCAGGTCCGCGTCGGCCAGTTGCGCCGGGGTCGGAAACAGCCGTTCCAGGCCGTCCGGCAGCGGCAGCGCGAGCACCGAGCCGTGGCGCTGCACGATGCGCGAGGCCAGCGTGCGTGCGGCCGCCACGCTGACCTGCTGGCCGAGCACCGCGCGCACCGCGATCTCGAAACCATCCCAGCCGCCCGGCAGGCGCTGGCCCGGGTGCCGGCGCAGCATCGGTTTCAGCACCGCGCTGGCGCCCAGCGTCGCCGCGATCACGCGCGGGTCCGCGTCGAGGTCGAACATCCGCCGCGCTCGCGTGACCAGCGGCAGCAGTTGCGCGGGCCGTGCGCCGTGCAGTTCGAGTTGCAGCGCGTGATCACCGCCCGGCGCCGCGGACAGACGCAGCCAGCCGGCATCATCCGCGTCGCCGAACACGCGCGCGTAGGCGTGCTCGTCCACCCGTTCCACGCCGGGCAGCGCGCGCGTGCGCAGGAATGCCAGCAAGGCCGGGAAGTCGTATGGCGGGCGATAACCCAGGCGCAGCACCAGCGTGGCGCCGGCCGCAGCGCGCGGTTGCCGGCGCAGCTCGCGCGGCGGCATCCGGTTCGCCGCCGCAAACGCGGCATTGAAACGGCGCAGGCTGCCGAAGCCCGACGCCAGCGCCACCTCGGTCACGGGCAGCGCAGTCTCGGTCAGCAGTTGCTTGGCGAACAGCAGGCGGCGGGTGGTGTGCACGTCGATCGGCGGTGCGCCCAGATGCGCCACGAACAGGCGGCGCAGTTGCCGCGCGCCGACGCCCACGCGCGTGGCCAGCTCCGCCAGCGGACGCTCGCTCAGCGCGCCGGCATCGATCAGTTTCAGCGCACGCGCCACCACGTGCTCGCCGCGATGCCAGCTCGCATTGCCCGGCGCCAGTTCCGGCCGGCAGCGCAGGCAGGGCCGGAACCCGGCCGCTTCCGCGGCCGCGGCGCTGGCGTAGTAGCGGATGTTTGCCGGTTTCGGCGGCGGCGCCGGGCAGACCGGGCGGCAATAGATCCGCGTGCTGGTGACGGCGGTGAAGAACAATCCGTCGAAGCGGGCGTCGCGGCTCAGCCGCGCCTGTTCGCAGACGGCCAGCGCGGGCAGGATGGCGGCGGGTGATTCGGACATGGGCGCAGGCTAGCACTGCGGCGGCCGCGGAACTGGCCGTTTTCGGACCTCAATGCCGGATCGTCGGCAGCACCACCGCGGTGGGTCGCTGGCAGGCGTGCTGGCGGCTGCGGCGGAAGTCCCCCGCCTCCTTGTCGCTGGCGGGGCGGCCGCTGTCGCCACCATCGAACGCGACCCGCCACGAACCGTCCGGCGCGCGCCGCCATGTCGTCGAGAAATGTCCGATCGCGTAACGCGATGCCGCGTTCGCGCCCATGTTCTCGAACAGGTACGGGCCGCTGGACGTCGCCAGCGTGCCGTCCGCGCTCGCGACCACGTGCTGCGGATACCAGTCCAGCCGCACGGACTTGCCGGCAAGGATCGCCGCCCAGTGCCGCACGATTGCCTGCGGTCCGCGCACGGGCGTGTCCGCATTTGCGTCGAACACGCTGTCGTCGGCGAGGAACGCGGCGAATGCCGCGGCATCGTGCCGCTGCACGCTGCGGGCAAACGCCAGTTCGCGTTGCCATACCTCGCAGGCGGCGCGATCGGCCGCAGCCATCGCGGCGGACGCCGGCGCGGCGGGCAGGGCGGCAAGCAGCAGGATCAACCCCATCGAGCGTGACATCGGCGACTCCGGCGGTCGGGTTGCCGCGCAGCTTCCATCCGCCCCAGGCGTGGCGCCAGTGCCGGAACGCACGGGCCATCGACGCAGCGCCGCGGGCATGGCCAGGTCAGCCTGGAGACCTGCGCGAGCGGGGCGCTGCGCAAGCACACCGGCATCGACGCCGCCCGCAGCCCGCCCTCAGCCATGCCGACGGCCGCTCAGCGCCAGCGTTCGACGGGCACCCGGCGAAACGCGCGCTCCACGCCCTTCGCCCACCGGACGTTCAGGCGGAGGTGATGCCGAGCAGCCCGCCCACTGCGCCGAGCAGGGCGCGGCGATCGTAGGGCTTGGCCAGGAAGGTCGTGTTTTCGGGAAAACAGGTGAAGCTGTTGCGTGGATCCGCCGAGATCAGCATGACCTGGATGGACCGATGCCGTCGGGCGCGCAGCGCCAGTTCGATACCGTCGATGCCGCCGGGCATGTGGATGTCGCTCACCAGCAGGTCGATGGTGGAATCCTGCATCAGCATGTTCAGCGCGCTGGTGCCGTTGCCGGCGGTCACGACGTGGTAGCCCTCGGCCTCCAGCACCATCGCGGTGGCGTCGCGGGCGCTGCGGTCATCCTCTGCCAGCAGGATGGTGTAGTTCTGCGCATGGGTCATGGCGATCTTCCGCAGACGGGGACCGACCATGATCTGTCCGGTGTAAAAGCCCGGTGAGGGTGGAATCTGTGTAGGCTGTAGCTCCCCGGGGGCGGCGACGCATGAACCGACTTGAGCGCTATCGACAGCTGGTCGGGTTCTTCCCCGATGGCATACATGAGCTCGACGTGTCCGGTCACATCGTCGGCATGAACGACAGCGGCCGCGCCGCGCTGTGCATTGCCGACCCGGTCAGCGCGATCGGGCAACCGCTGGCCGCGTTCTGGCCCGAGGGAGCGCGTGCCGCGATCGATGCAGCGCTGGCGAGCGCGCGCGAGGGGCGCTCGGTCGAGTTCACCCAGGTGCTGCCGTCGGCCGACGGCGAAGATGGCTGGTGGGAGATCAGCGTGCATCCGTATCTGGATGCGCGACAGCGGGTGGACGGCATCGTCGTGATCAGCCATGACGTCACCGAGCCGGTGCAGGCAACGCTGGCCCTGGACACGGTGATCCACGGCCTGCACCGGCGGCTCAGCCTCAGCGAACTGGCCGGCGAAAGCGATGCCGCCCGCTATGAGGCGCTGGCCCGGCAGCTGGCGCGCGCACGGGTGTTCCAGCGGGAGGGAGCCGGCCGGGAGGCGTCGCTGAAGCTGCAACTGGGCCTGGCAAGCGCCGCCCAGGCGGTGGCCGAGCACGCCTCGCAGCAGGCGCAGAAAAACGAGGCGATTGGCCAACTGGTGGCGGGCCTCTCGCACGACTTCGCCAACATGCTGCAGATCGCCATGGTGGCGCTCAGCAGCATCGAGGACGATCCGGCCAACCTCGACGAGCGGCAGCGCCGCATGCTTGGCTACAGCATGGAGGGCGTACAGCACGCCGCGCTGCTCGCCAAGCGGCTTCTCGCGTTTGCCCGTGTGCACCGTTATGCGGCAGCGCCGGTGGAACTGACCGCGATCGTTCGCGACATCGAGGGTTTCGCCAGGCAGAGCCTGGGCGCCGGCATGGATTTCCAGGTCGGGCCCGTCGATGACGAGCTGCCTACCCTGGGCGACTGCCATTCCATCGAACAGGCCTTCATCAACCTGTGCATCAATGCACGCGACGCATGTCGCGGGCAGGGCAGCATCCGGGTCGACCTGGGCGAGCTGATCGTGGGCGAGGCCGAGAGCAGCACGCTGCGCCAGGCGGGTGACTACGTCACATTGGCCGTCACCGACAATGGCAGCGGCATGGAGGAAGCCGTGCGCGAGCGCCTGTTCGAGCCGTACTTCACCACCAAGCCCGAAGGCAGCGGCACCGGCCTGGGTCTGGCCCAGGTGTACGGCGTGATGCGGCAGGCCGGCGGTTTTGTCGACGTGGAATCCGCACCGGGCCAGGGCACCACGATGACCCTGGCGTTCCCGCGCCTGCGCCTGCCCGCAGCGGGCTGACCCGGCAGACCACCGCATTCGGGCCGTGTGGCCGCTGACCTATACTCGGCGGTCTGACTCACCGGAGCGCATCGCCATGAACGCACCCACCCGCATCGACACCACCCGCACCATCCGCGCGCCCCGCGGCAGCGAGCTTTCCTGCAAGAGCTGGCTCAGCGAGGCGCCGTTCCGCATGATCCAGAACAACCTCGATCCCGAGGTGGCGGAGAACCCGGCGGAGCTGGTGGTGTACGGCGGCATCGGCCGCGCCGCGCGCAACTGGGAGTGCTTCGACGCGATCTTGCGCAGCCTGCGCGAGTTGAACGACGACGAGACCCTGCTGGTGCAGTCCGGCAAGCCGGTCGGCGTGTTCCGCACGCATGCCGATGCGCCGCGCGTGCTGATCGCCAACTCCAACCTGGTGCCGCACTGGGCCACCTGGGAGCACTTCAACGAGCTCGATAAAAAGGGCCTGATGATGTACGGCCAGATGACCGCAGGCAGCTGGATCTACATCGGCTCGCAGGGCATCATCCAGGGCACCTACGAAACCTTCGTCGAGATGGGCCGCCAGCATCACGGCGGCAACCTCAAGGGCAAGTGGCTGCTCACCGCCGGCCTCGGCGGCATGGGCGCGGCGCAGCCGCTGGCCGCCTCGCTGGCCGGCATGTGCAGCCTCAACATCGAATGCCAGCAGAGCCGCATCGACTTCCGCCTGAAGACCCGCTACGTCGACGAGCAGGCCAGCAGCCTCGACGACGCGCTGGCGCGCATCGAGAAGTACACGAAAGCCGGCGAGGCGAAATCCGTCGCGCTGCTCGGCAACGCCGCCGACATCCTGCCGGAACTGGTCAAGCGGGGCGTGCGCCCCGACGCCGTCACCGACCAGACCAGCGCGCACGACCCGGTCAACGGCTACCTGCCGCAGGGCTGGACGCTGGAGCAGTGGTTCGAGCGCCGCAAGGCCGACCCGGTCGGCACCGCGCGCGCCGCCAAGCTGTCGATGAAGACCCACGTGGAGGCGATGCTCGCGTTCCACGCGCAGGGCGTCCCCACCTTCGACTACGGCAACAACATCCGCCAGATGGCCAAGGACGTCGGCTGCGAAAACGCGTTCGCGTTTCCGGGCTTCGTACCCGCCTACGTGCGCCCGCTGTTCTGCCGCGGCATCGGGCCGTTCCGCTGGGTGGCGCTTTCCGGCGATCCGGAAGACATCTACAAGACCGACCAGAAGGTCAAGGAACTCATCCCTGACGACAAGCACCTGCACCACTGGCTGGACATGGCGAAAGAGCGCATCAGCTTCCAGGGCCTGCCGGCGCGCATCTGCTGGGTCGGCCTGGGCCTGCGCGACAAGCTCGGCCTCGCGTTCAACGAGATGGTGCGCAACGGCGAGCTGAAGGCGCCGGTGGTGATCGGCCGCGACCACCTCGACTCCGGCAGCGTCGCCTCACCGAACCGTGAAACCGAAGCGATGAAAGACGGCAGCGACGCCGTCAGCGATTGGCCGCTGCTCAACGCGATGTTGAACGTGGCTGGTGGCGCGACGTGGGTGTCGTTGCATCATGGCGGCGGGGTGGGGATGGGGTACTCGCAGCACTCGGGCGTGGTGATCGTGTGCGACGGCACGGCCGAGGCGGACAAGCGGATTGCGCGCGTGCTGTGGAACGATCCGGGGACTGGGGTGATGCGGCATGCGGATGCGGGGTATGAGATTGCTGTCGAGTGCGCGAGGGAGCAGGGGTTGAAGTTGCCGATGGCTTGAGTGCCAGCTACGGCATTGCCGTACATACGGCAATGCCGTATGATCGAGCGAGACGGAAAGGAGTCTGTCCATGTTCGAGTTCATCGAGTCGCCGCTCTTCGAGCGATTGATCTATGACTATCTCGACGATGAAGGCTATGGCGCGTTGCAAGCCGCGTTGTCGCAATGGCCGGAAGCGGGCGATCTGATCCCGGGTTCGGGCGGATGCCGGAAGTTGCGCTGGCATCTGCCTGGCAAGGGCAAACGCGGCGGCCTTCGCGTCGTTTACTACGTCAAGTTGCGCGATGGACGCATCTGGTTACTGGCTGTTTACGGCAAGAGCATGCAGGAGAATGTCCCCGCGCATGTCCTCAAGGCCCTGAAAGAGGAATTCGTTCATGGCGAAAATGACTGAAGCTCAATTGGCGGAGCGTGACAGCAAGCGCAATCTCGGCGAAGAACTGCTGCAGGCGGTGCGCGACATCAAGGCTGGCCGTACCGGTCGCATATTCCGCGTCGAAGTGACCCAAGCCACCGAAGCCCGTATCAAGCTGGGCCTGTCGCAAGCAGATTTCGCGGCCATGCTTGGAGTATCGGTACGTACACTGCAGGATTGGGAGCAGGGCAGGCGCGAACCGAGCGGTGCGGCGAAGGCGCTGCTGAAAATCACCGTGGCCGCGCCGAAGACGGTGCGCAAGGTGCTTGCGGCGGCTTGACAAGGGAACCTGACCCGTTCTTGAAATCTTGAAGGCCTGCAGCGATTGCGGGCCTTTTGCTTCTTCAACTTCCAGGCACCACACAAGCATCAGAGCATTGTGTGACGAACACCATACTTGTATGGTCGGCGGAGCCACATGCCAAAGGGGGACTTGGAATGGCTGCCATACCGAAGAAAGTCGCGGAGCGTCTTGTCGTTGGCCTTAAACGCTATCAGCCCATCCTGGCCGCCGCGAAGGCTCGCGACGTTGGCGAAGCAGATACCGTCACGATCATCAAGGACATGCTCGCCGACGTATTCGGCCGAAGCAGAAGCAAAGGGGACGGAGGAAGTTAAGAACGTCGGATTTAACTTCCTCCGTCCAGGTTTCGGCATCGAACCGCAAAAGGAACTTGTGCGTGGAACACCTGATCCGTCTTGTCGACTCGAAGGCCACTTTTTACGCGGCGGCACTCCTGTTCACCGTCGGGGTGGCGCTGTGGCTTGCGTGGGCGCGGTTCTTTCACGAGAGGGAGGACCTGAAGCGAGTTCCCCATTTCGTGATGGCGTTGTCGGTGCTGGTGTTTTTCGTTGGTCGCTATGCCCACGCGGCCACGAGTGGCCTGGAGGGGGTTGCCTGCGTGGCGGGGCGGTATTCGCTGCGTCTGGTTTGTTTCAGTCATGACGAGCGCGCGGGGATGTTCTGGGGCGTGGCCGCACTGCAGACATTCATCTCGGCGGTACTCGTGATTGCGGCGGTGCTGGTTCTTGTGCATCTCGCGCGGCCGGGCAAGTCGGACAATCGCGTGCGGGCAGCGAATCGGCTGCGCCGAATCCGCCGCGCGGATGATGCCGGGTTGCCGGTCGCAGGCCAGGCGAGGCGGGAAGGGATGTTTCGGCTATTCCTGTTCGCCAGTTGGACGATCACGCTGGCGACCCTGGCATGGGCTGCCGTATCGCTGAGCCGGGTCGACGCGGTGCGAGGGCAGGTGGCCGAAGCTTTCGCCTCGGTTGCGTTCGAGCGAGGTACCGTCGAAACCTACCTGCAAGACCACGGCAGGTTGCCCGAAGACAACAAGGCGGCCGCGCTGCCGTCACCTGCGGACCTGCACAGGCACGACCTGAGCGAAGTCGAGGTCGTCAAGGGGAGCCTGCTGCTCGAGTTCGATGCGGCGACGGCGGACGAGCATCTTGGCGGTCGCCATGTGCTGTTGATGGCGGTGCGCGACGGCAGGCAGGTGCATTGGCACTGCGCAACCCTTGATGTCGACGACAGATATCTTCCCGTCCACTGCTCGGCGAATCTGTGAGTTCAAGTATGGGGCGGTAGCACGCCCATAGGGAGAGTGCTTCTGTGAGTGAGCGGACGCAGGATTCTTTTCATCTTTACCGGGGGGGTGGACACGAAAATAAAGGGTCGGAGGTAATTAAGCCCGGATAACTATCTCCGTCCCTTTTGATTACAAATTGTCCCTGACACCATTCTTGGGTGAAAAATAAACCTGCCTATTTGTTTTAGTTTCGGCTCCGTTACGATAACCAATGTGAGGCTAGCGCATGGCGACGATTACACAAGCTGTAGTTAAGAAGGTGTACGATTCCCTGATTGAGTACTGCTACAATACCCTCTCTGGTGATGCTCAGGTGGAAGGACTTAACCTATGTAAGGACATCAAAGATTTTTGCCTCGATGGAAAATGGAATAATCTATCGGTCGTTTATCAACAGGCCTGGCTTGGCGAGATCATACGGCGCGTTGAGTTTCTTGCGCCGAATGGGGCGACGGTTCTCGTTTCCAATCCGAAGTTGACCCAGCATGGACTGATCACTGCGTTGAGATCTGACGAGAACCGTCAGCCAACAACTATTCAACAGATTTACTTCAGCCAATTTGGCGTTAACCGTCATTTTCAGGGCTTATATGAGGGCCAGCCAGATTGGCTGTCAAATCGAGAAATACTTGACGTCGCCAAGGTGCTTCGGGCAGCTCCAGAAAAGAGCACTGATCTGAGGATTCGACTCTATCTTCAAGGCGATGTCTGGATGGCTTTGAACAATCGTGGTTTCGCACTTCATAGTTTGGCAAACATAGTGCCTAGGCGGATAGCTTTTGACACTGAACTATCGAGCGATGAGCTTTCGCGGCTGACGAAAACTCTTGAAAGCATGGGGCTAAATTTCGGCGAATCCATTCCCGCTTCACGTCGTGATAAGAGGCAGTGGGAAGCGATGATTCCAACTAGCGTTACTGCGGTACCGGAGACGAAAAATAGCACTAGGGTTATCTATACCATCCGTGCCATCGGTATGGTCGTCGGCGCAGCAGCCGACGCCGGGAACGAGTTGGTATACAACAGCGTATGAGCGCAACAGCGTATGAGCGAAAAGGTGTCAGGGACAATTTGATAGAAGTGCGCAAGAAAGATGGTGCCAGAGACTGTTCTTAGCGGCCGAAGAGACTTCTAATTGTCCCTGACACCCTTTTTGAAGCGCAGCTATCGCGTCGCGTCCAACAAAGGGGACGGAGGTAATTAAATTTCGATAATTGCCTCCGACCCTTTTTTGCTTTTTTGGACCGCCTTGCGATCAAACAGCAACTGGGGCGGAAACTCGCACCAAGGAAGATCGACCGGCCGAGAAAGACCGCCATCGAAACCTTAGACCTGCTGGAAAGTCGACTCTGACCGCTGTTTTACCTTGTGCGAGAATTCCCGCTAATCCATTGGGCGTTGCACGGCATGAAAACTATCGGGCTGATCGGTGGCATGAGCTGGGAATCCACCATGCACTACTACCAGCGCATCAACGAGCTGGTTGCCGCACGCCTGGGCGGCCTGCACTCGGCCAGGTTGCTGCTGTGGAGTGTCGAGTTCGCCGAGATCGCGCGCCTGCAACACGCCGATGACTGGGATGCGGCTGGCCGCATCCTCGCAGATGCCGCGCGCCGGCTGGAACACGCCGGGGCCGAAGGCCTGTTGATCTGTGCCAACACGATGCATCGGGTGGCGCCTGCGGTGGAGGCGGCCGTCAGCGTTCCGGTGCTGCACCTTGCCGACATCACCGCCCAGGCCTTGCTGGCCGACGGCCACCGCAGCGCCGCGTTGCTTGGCACCCGCTTCACCATGGCCCAGCCGTTCTATCGCGAACGGCTGGAACGCCACGGCCTGTCCATCAGCGTGCCGACATCGGAAGAACAGGACGCGCTGCACCAAATCATCTTCGATGAGCTGGTGAAGGGGCGCGTGGAGCCGGCATCGCGCGAACGTTTCATCACGATCATGCGCCGGATGCACGCCGCGGGCGCGCAGGCGGTGATCCTCGGCTGCACCGAGTTCGGCATGCTGCTGCGCGCAGAGGATGCGCCAGACATCCCGCGCGTCGACACAACCGAACTCCACTGCCAGGCCGCCGTGGGTTGGATGCTCGCGTAACGCTCCGGTTACAAGATGCGACCTGATCCGACTTTCAGTCGGGGTGCCCCCAGACGCTCACCGACGGCGCAGCCTGAAACCAAGCGAAGATTGCCGCATTCCAACCGCAAGGATCGCAGCACCCCAACACAACCGCCGCGAACGCCAGCAAACCATCGGCGCCACACGCTGGCGACAGCTCAGAAAGTCGACCCTGCCCCCTGTTTTCTCGAAAGCCCGCTGGAAAGTGCACTCTGAACCAGGTTTCAGGTTTCAGGTTTCACCGGTTTCAGCGATTGTTCCAGGGGAGGCCGGTCGCCAGGGTCATCTGGTCGTTGACCGGATACCTGCGCGGATAGAAGCCCGTGAAGGTTGCCGTGCCGGCCTGGACCGCCATCAATGTCCGGTCCAGGTCGCGAAGGTCTGTCACGGTCAGCCAGGGCGCCGCCACGCCCTCGCCCTTTCGACAGCAGTGCGCGGTCCACAGGATCGTGTCGCCGGGCAAGGTCGCGAGCAGCCGCCGCGCCGTCTGGCGATAGGCCGACAAGCTTGCGCCCGGCAGGAAGGCGTAAAGCGTGGTGGGATAGATGTAGTCGCCGATGAAGAGCCGATGGTCCGCTGCATCGAACAGCGCCGCGGAGCTTGGCGTATGGCCTGGGGTGGACAGGACGGTCAACGAGCGGCCGCCCAGATCGATCACGGCGCCGGGGCTCAGCCATTCGGTGATCCGCGTTGCCGGAGCGCTGCGCCCGTCCCAAAAGCCGAGGTACGCGTAACGACTCGGCCGCAGGCGCCCGTTGGACACATCCGCACGCGTCTGTGGCAGATCGATCATGGCCACGTGATCGAAAGCACCGATCCCGCCGAAGTGGTCGAAGTGCAGATGCGAGACCATCACCGTGACTGGAAGGCGCGTGAGGGATCTCACCACCTTGCCGATGTCGCGCGTTCCCGACCCCGAGTCGAACATCAGCGCGCGCTTCGTTCCGATGATCAGGTAGGAGTAGTTCTGCTGGTAGTAGCGCGGCTCGCCGATGGCGAAGGTTCCCGCGCCGAGATCCTGCACTACGAAATAGTCATCGAACATGCGGCCCTTGGCGATTCTGGCCGGCGCGGGATCGACGATCACGTGCGGCTCCAACCGGGGCATCAGCTCGGCGTAAACGAACGGCGCAAACGCCGCGGCCAGCACGGCACCGACCAGCAACACGCCGACGATGACACCCGCGGCGACCCATGCCCTGCGCCAGATGCGGGAACCGGTTTGTTTGCCCATGCTCGCTCCCGCTGTTCGACGTCAGACTGCGCCGTGTCCAGGCCACCGTCGCAATCCGGGACGCCAGAAATTGAACCCGACCCCGGTTCTATTTAGGCAACCCCGCCAGCCACGCCAGCACCGCGTGTGACAGCTCGATGCGCTTGTCCGAATAGGCGTGGTCGGTGGCGAAATGCCGGGTGGTCACGTGCGTGTCGCCGGCGTTGCGCAAGGCAGCGGCGAAGGCGCTGTTCTCCCGGGTGAGGCCGTCGTCGGCCGTGAGGATCAGCGCGTTGCGGTTTTTCAGTGCATCCACCTTGTCCAGGAACGGCCAGCTCATGGCGTGGTCCGCCAGCTCCCTGGCCAGCCCGTCTGGTGTGCATCCCGCCAGCGGCGCCATGCCTTCTTCGGCCAGTCCGTGGGCCATGGCGGCGATCGCGTCGGAGCGCTTTTCCTTCTCGAGTAGAGCTTGCATGCGTCCGGACATGTCGGCGGCCGAAATGGTGGCGAAGGCCTTGATCGCGGGGTCCGCCGCAGCGGCCTCGACGGTCATGAAGCCGCCCATGCTGTGGCCGATCAGCACGATGCGGTTGGGATCCAGTCGCAACGACCGGGCTACCTCCGGCCGGCGCAGGTAGGCGATGGCGGCTCCGGTATCCTCGATGCTGTGGGCGAACGAGAAGTTGCCCGGCGTGCCCCACGAGCCGCGGTAGTTGAAGTACAGGACATCCCAACCGGCGCGTCGCATGCCCTGCGCCAGATCGAGGTTGCGCTCGTTGCCGGGAAACCCGTGCAGCAGGATCACCACCGGATGGGGACCCGCGCCCGCGGCGATGTACACCAATGCGTTCATCAGCTCCCCATGGCTGGGGATCTGCATGGTCTGCATGGATGCGCGATCAGGCGCGTGGGCCATTGCCGCATCCCGAGGCGTACCCGGAACCGGCGGCATCCCGGCGCGGACGGCTCCAGCGGCGAGAGCAAGACAGGCGCTGAGGAACACAACCCTTGCGTGCTTCATGGCATTCCCCTGAGCGGAATTGGACAAGTCTGGTACGGAAGGAGCGCCGAACGCCAACCTTGCCAGACTACTCCGCCGAACGAGGCCATCTCAATCCGGCCCCGTTCGTTCCTGTTTCCAAGGAACGAGCCGCCGCGAGCCTTGCGAACTTGCGGCGGCCTGTTGTCACAGGGGTCAGGAAAAACGAGGGTCAGAGTCTGAGGTTTCCCCACGTTTTCATGCCGGTACATGCAGTTGATCCAGCAACTGTGGACTGGGATGCCGTGGCTGATCGATGAGTTCGCTCAGACGCGTGCTCGACCATCGTCGCACCAGCGCCTCGTGCCCCAGTCGCATGACGGAGTAGAGACGTCAGGGACAAGGGGACGGAGGTAATTGAATCCGAACGGACATCGGGCAACTGCTCCAAAGGACGCGGCGGAGCTGATCAAGCCGCCGGCAAAGCAGGCACAAGACTGATACCGTTCGCCGTATGGTGTGGTCCAGTCCGGCCACGCGCTCGTTGTCGGCAGACGGCCATCCAGGGGGACGCATCGATGAACAGGATCATGACGGCGGCGGCGCTTGTATTGCTGACCGTGTGCACGGCGCGGGCAACGATTCCGCCGACGTCGAAACTCGCCGATCGGGCCGCCGAGCCGGCGGCAGGCGTCGCCCAGTTGGTGCAGAAGGCCTTCGCTGACGCCAGTCACAATGACACCGCGTCCGCACAGGCGGAGCTCGACAAGGCGATTCATGCCGAGGGTTTCAACGACCTCCCGACGGATCTGCGATACCGCGCACTGCTGGTTGCCAGCCTGATCGCCACCCAGAACGGCCAGGACAAGAGGGCTCACGAAACGGCCGTACGGGCGACGGCTTTTGACGAGGCCGATGAAACGGCATGGATGACCCGCCTCTCCAGCGCGTTCTCCACCGGCGATTACAGCGATGCAGGGCATAGCGTGGCGGTCTTTGCCCGGCGCTGGCCGGGAAAACTGGGCGACGTGAATTCAGGCGCGATCAGGCAACTTCATTACCAGTACCTGCAGGCGCAGAACCCTGACACGGACCGGGAGATGCTGGACGCGCTGTTCGATGCGGGATGGTCGCAGAGCGGGGTCGAGCCCGGCAACTTGTGGCGTGACCTCGCGCTGCTGCACATTGAACGCAACGACATCGCGCGCGCTACGGCGGTGGCCTTGCGGATCACCTCGGCCCAGGCGGCGCTCAGCATGCGCGTGGATCGGCGCTTCGACCCCATCACCCTGAAGCGCTCTCGGAATTTCGATATTGATCGCCTGGTCGCCGCGGAGATCGAGGCAGCGCAGGAACGGGTGAAGGCCCAACCGGACAAGCTTGAGCCCATTGCGGACCTTCAAGAGCTGCTGCTGATCACCGGCCAGTATGCGCGCGTGCTTTCGATCAGCGACACGGTACTCGTTCATGCCGGGCGCGGAGACGGCCCCAAGACCTATACGGACTTTGACGACAAATACCCTTGGGTGCTCGACAACCGTTCACGGGCGTTCAAACGGCAGGGACGTTGGGACGATGCCGTGCGCGTCGAGGTATTGGCAGCGCGGCGCCCCGAGCATGGCGGCATGAACGTGAGCCAGTTGATCAATCTCGGCGGGTTGTACGTCGATCTCGGCTTGCCCGACAAGGCAGCCGATACCATCGTCGAACTCGGCGACATGAGTCCCTTCGGTCGCATGCAGCTGGAAAGCGTGAAACTGCGAATCGCCGTCGCGAAAAGCGATGCCGCCGCCATCGCTGCCTCCATGAGCTATCAGCGCGAGCATCGCGCCGATGCCATTGCCACGTGGGAGGACGCCCTGCTGCTCTGCGGGAAGCTTGACGAGGCTGCATCCCTGCTCATCGAGCGGCTGCAGAAGCCCGCCTGGCGGAATGCCGCACTGGTCGACATGCAGCATTACGCCGATGTCACCGAGACGCCGACGGAAAAGCTGATTCACGACCGTTGGATCACGGTCACCGCGCGGCCCGATGTTCAGGCCGCCATGCAGAAGGTCGGCCGCGTGGAGCGGTTCCACATAGCGGGGGCGCTGCGTTGACCCATCAATTGAAGGGGGCGTGGCCAGTCAAATTCGGTCGTCGTCTGGCAGGGCCCGTCGCCTGCCTGGCTTGATTGGCCACGTTCCCTTTTCCAGGGAGCGCGGCCGCTGGGCGTGCGCATGGCGCACACTGTCGCCATCACCACCGGTTCAAGCCGAGGAGCCGAACCATGACTGACGTTCACGTCATCCGGGAAGAAAACGGCCGGCATGGCCGCTATGTCGCAACGGTGGCGGGTATCGAGGCTGAAGCGGAACTGGTTTTCACGCATCGCGGGCCGGGGCTGATCAGCGCGGACCACACCCTGTCGCCGGAGAGCCTGAAAGGAACCGGCGCGGCGTCGGCGCTGGTCGATCGGCTGATCGCCGACGCGCGCGGGCAGGGTTTCCGGATCATTCCGTTCTGCCCCTATGTCCGTGCGCGCTATCTGAAGAACCCGGCCTGGCAGGACGTGATGACGGTGGCGCCGGGTGTGGTGCCGGAACCGTGCACTGACCAGGCATGACGTATGGCGCGGAGGCATCCGTGCCGTGCCCTGTTCCCCCTTTTTCAGGTTGACGGCGGGCGCGCCGATTTCAGCCCGGCAGCGCAGGTGAAGGAGGTCGCAGCAAAAAAAAAAGGAGGCGCACTGCGCCTCCCACCATCAATTTATATCAGTCACCGGGGCTTGCGGCAAGGCTGCCGGGGCGTCTGAGAATCGCCGGCCTGCCGATCGGGCAGCAAGCATGAGGTACGCCGGGGATGCATGACGACGACGAGTGGGTTCCGGTTTCCCACGGGAACTGCCATCGCGTGGAAGGGCCGTTCTACCACGGGACGAAGGCGGATCTTTCCCTGGGTGATTTGCTGATGGCCGGGTTCACCTCCAACTACGACGTCCGCGTCGTGATGAACCACATCTATTTCACCGCCGTAGCAAAGGGGGCCGGCCTTGCCGCGGAGATGGCGCGCGGCAGGGGAAGGCCGCGGGTCTATGTCGTCACGCCGACCGGTGCGTTCGAAGACGACCCCAACGTGACGAACAAGAAATTCCCCGGCAACCCCACTCGCTCCTACCGAAGCGCGGCGCCGCTGAGGATCGTGGGCGAGCTCGAACGCTGGGAGCCCTACGACGCGGAGTTCATCCGGGAACTGAAGCGTCGCGTCGAAGCCGGCATGGGGGAGATCATCAATTGACACGTCGAGTCATTTCGGCGTGAGCCGATACAAGCCGCCGGGGCCGGCGTCCTCCAGCATCCACAGCGAGCCGTCCAGCGCTTCCTTGATATCGCGCACGCGCTTGCCGACGTTCCAGCGGTCGACCGCGCTGGTGCCGCACTTGCCATCGAACGTGACGCGGATGATGGCCTCGCTGGCCAAATGAAAGGGGACGTGAAAAAGAAGGGGCGTGGCTAATTGAATCCGGTCGTCGTCTGGCAGGGCCAGTCGCCTGCTTGGCTGAATTGGCCACGCGCCCTTTTTTCTGGACGTCCCTGCATGCTTGCCTGGACAGCCTCATTCGTGCGGGTCACGGCTTGGGCCGCGGGGTGGTTGCCACGCTGGGTGGCAGGATTGGCAGCGTGACCTTCGGCTGGTCGCCGGTCAGGGCCCCGAGGAAAACCTCGATCTTGCCGACCTCCTCGTCGCTCAGCTTTGCGCCGAGCTGGCTGCTGCCCATGATCGCGACGGCCTGGCGAAGATCCCACACCTTGCCCGTATGGAAATAGGGCGCGGTCAGCGCGATGTTGCGCAGCGAGGGCACCCGGAACACGTATTCGTCGCTGGCCGTCTTGGTCACCGCGAAGCGGCCCTTGTCCCCCGGCGGGAGAATGTCGGCGCCGGGCCGCTCGACCACGCCGAACGGGGCGTACATGCCCCCGCCCACGTTGATGCCGTTGTGGCATGCCGCGCAGCCCTTGTTGATGAACAGCGCCAGGCCTTCCTTCTGATTCGCGTCGAGCGCCTTCTCGTTGCCTTTGAGGTAGCGATCGAACGGCGCGTTCGGCGTGATCAGGGTGGCCTCGAACAAGGCGATGGCCTTGCGTACGTTGTCGAATGTGATCGGATCGGGCACGGCCGGATAGGCCTTGGCGAACACGGCGGCGTAGCCGGGAATCCCCTTGAGCTGTTCGACGACGTGTGACTCGGTGGTGTCCATCTCGACCGGGTTGACCAGCGGACCGCCAGCCTGCTGTTCAAGGTCCTTGGCGCGCCCATCCCAGAATTGGGCAACGTCGAACACCGCGTTGTAGACGGTCGGCGCATTGCGACCGCCATGCTGCCAGCGATGACCCAGCGAAGTCTCCTGCAGGTCGACCCCGCCCATGCCGACCATGTGGCATGAGTTGCAGTTGATGGCATGGCTTTCGGACAGCCGTGGCTCGAAGTAAAGCATCTTGCCGAGCTCCACCCTGGCCGGGGTCGCCGCATTGCCCGGCAACGGCGGCGCATTGGCGGGTATCGGTTTGAACAGACCCTGGGCCTGCTTCATCAATGCCGTTTGCGACCATGCCTGGCCTGTCGCCAGGGAGGCGAGAACCATCAGTGAAACCAGCTTGATCGGCGACATGAGCTGACTCTCCGCAGTTGGGCGGCAATCGAAATCGTCAATGTCCGTGGCGTATCCAGGAAACCCTGGCGATGCGCGAACGCGGCGCGGAACAGGCGACATGGTGGACGTCGCCGGGGTCGTCGCCATGCCTGTCGTCCTGGCCCAAGCGGAGTCGCCGGCTATGCCTGTCGATGCCGGATCGCGCTGGCAACACCCGCATGCTCGGTTCATCGGCACCGATGGCTGTTGACCGAGATCAACAAAAGCGATTTCGAAGCGAAGGCAGGCGTCCGGCCCGCGACCATCGCTCCGTCCTGTCCGCAACAAGGGCATGCGGGAACAAAGGGGACGTGTCCAATTGAATTCGTGCGTCGGTCGAGATTGCGGATGGACCCGTCCGGGAACTGAACATGGCGGGCTCCTGGCCGCAGAGCGAAAAACGGCCAGTCGGGTTGTGCCGGCTGGCAAGCCTCGTGAGACCAGCGTATGGTCCGCACACGGCGCTGACTCAGGGGTGAGGCACGGCCTGCACACGGGAAGGCAGCGTCTTCGCGGCTGCGGTGCCGCAAGGCGTGGAATCGTCGATCGCCTGCAAACCAACTTCAATCCACCAGGGGTCCCCACTCATGTCACGTTTCCGTCTTTTCTGCCGCGCCCTGGGCGTGAGCTTCGGCCTGGCTGCTGCCTGTGTGTCGTTGCCGGCTTTCGCGGGCGATCCGGTAGCGGTGACCTTCGCGGCCAACAGTGTCTGGGCGCAGGAAATCGGCAACCTCACGCATTCCGACAGCTCGCTCGATTACACGGTGGCGATCGCGGCGGGCAAGACGTTGCAGCTCAATCTCCTCACCCGCAATCCCAACGTGCGTTTCAGGGTGGAGGACCGGACCAACGACAAGCTGCTGCTGGATTCGCGCAAGACCGGTGAGTCCACCTGGACCTTGCCGAACGCGCCGGCTGCCACGTATGCGATCCATGTCTACATCGATCCCGCCGCGATACCATCCGGCGACACCGCCAAGTACGCGTTGCAGGTCGGGCAGTACGGGGCCGAAGACATGCAGGTGCCCACGAGCGCGGTGACATTCGAAGCCGGCAAGCCGTGGGCGCAACAGGCTGTGGTGTTGTCGCCCGGCGCCACCGCGCACAACTTCACCGTGGCCATCGCGGCGGGCATGACGGTGAAGATCAACCTCATTTCGGACAACCCTCGGCTGTATTTCAAGGTGACCGACCAGACCCACGACAAGGCGCTGGTCGACACGAGCACGACCGGAGCGAACACCTGGACCGAGTCGGTGGCGACGGCGACAAATTACGTGATCCAGGTGTATCTCGACCCGTCGGCGACGCCGTCCGGTCAAACCCGATTCGCCCTGCAGGTCGGGCAATACCCGTCAGCGAACACGCAGCCCGCCGATGCGACTACGGCCGCGGCGGCTTCCACGCCATCGATGTGATTGCGTTCGAAGCGGCCGGCGGCCGCTCCGGGCGTGACAGAGCAAAATAAGGGGTCGGCGTGCGCTTTCGGCACGCCGACCCCTTATTTCATGGTGCGCCGCTGCGCTCAGTCCGTACCCGAGCGCAAACCGTCGAAATACGCGGCGATCTCTTCCGGAAACGCGTAGCGCTCCTCCGGTATGGGCGAGCCGGCGTCGATCAGCGCTTCCGCGCAGGCCAGCCAGTCGCCGCCGGGGGTGGTCTCGGCCAGGGACGCGAAGCTGAGCGTGCCGTAGACGTTGTCCTTGAAACCGTGGCGCTCGTCGTAGCGCGCGCCATGGGCGAGCAGGAAGCGTGCGAGCGATGCGTTGCCGCGGAATACCGCCCAGTTGAGCGCGCTGCCGTCGATGTCGCCGCCGCGCGTCGTGATCGGCCAGCCTGCCTCAACCATCACGCGCACTGCTTCCTCCTCGTTGCCGGCGGCCATTTCCGGCAGCAGGCGCAAGGCGGCCGACGGCAGTTTGCCGATGAGGCCCGGGTCGTCGGCCAGCATCGCCTGCACGTTGGCGCGATCGCCTCGCGCGCACGCGCCGAGGAAGGCGTCATGCGGGCGGTCGTCGGGCACTGCGCCGGCTTGCACCAGTTGCCGGGCCACTTCGACGAGGGCAAGGCTGCACGCCAGGCGATAGGCGGAGATGCCGTGCCCGTTGCTTGCCGAAGGATCGGCGCCGGCGTCGAGCAGCAGGCCGATGGTCGCGGGCGAGCGACGGCGGCGGATCGCGTGCAGCAAGGGGCTGCCGTCCGGGCCGGGTTCGTTCGGGTCGCCGCCGTGGGCGAGCAGCAGGCGCACCGTGTCGGGATGCTCGTGGTCGAGCGCGCGGAACAGCGCGTTGCAGCCGGTCACGCGGGCACCGGCCTCGAGCAGCAGGCGGACAATCGTGCTGTCGGCGATCTCGGTGGCGTGGTAGAGCGATTCGTTGTCGTTGGGGTTGGCGCCGGCTTGCAGCAGTCGCCGCGTGAGTGCGATGTCGTGGTTGCGACCGGCGGCGCCGTACAGGACGCTGAGCGAATCGTGCGGCAGCTCCGGATCGGTCCATCGCGCATCCGGGTCCGCGCCGGCATCGAGCAGCAGGTCCGCGCAGGCACGAATGCCCGGCGCGCAGGCGGGCAGGGCGATCAGCCCGGAAAAGGTGGCGCAGGCGAGCGGCGGCATGCCGTTGTCGGCGCGCGCCGTCGTGGCCCAGGCGGGATCGGCTGCGAGGGCGGCCTGCACCGTGGCGACGTCGCCGATGGCACAGGCAAGCGCGGGCGCGCCGACCAGCAGGTCCGCATGTTCGCGCAGCAGTCGCTCGGCCAGTGCGGGTTTGGCCGTCTGGTAGCCGTGGCCGAAGACCCAGTGCATCCACTGGCGTTTGCGCGCGTGCATGTCGACCGAGGCGGCCTGCAGCGCGACGTAATCCTTCAACTGCGACCACGAGCCGAAACCGTACTCGCGTGCGATGCAGGACTGCGCGTCGTGCAGGCGCAGTTCCATGGCGGCGATGGCGGCGTGATCGAGCCGGGCGGCGCCGGGCAGGGCAAGGCGAACGCGTTCGAGCGCGTCGGGATCGCCGTGGCGGACGTCCTCGAGCAGCCGCTTGGCCTGTTTCTTCAGATGGTCCAGATGCGGACGGGCGGGCAGGTTCTTCATGACAACCTCCATGCAATGAATGCCGAAGGTCCGCAATCCCGGCTGCACAAAGGTCGATGGTGGCCAGCGATGGACAAGTGGGTTGAACCCTTCCCGCGGACCCGGAGGCGGCTTGCGACGCCGGGGCGTGAGCATAGACCAGGAGGGAAGCGGGGCCAATCGCCAGGTAGCGTGGGTGTGGCACCCGGTTCGATGCGGGAATCAAACAGGGGCCGAGGCTGATCAAGTTCGATTGTCGTCCGCCACGGCAAGCCCCGCTGTTTCGTTGCACGTGCGTCAGGACCACTGCCCGTCCATGGGCTATCCGCCTGGACGTCACTCGGGCAGGGCTTGCCCCGATCCGCCAAGCTCGGCCGGGAAGTCTCTCAGCTTGGGCAAGCCGTCCTTCATCCGCAGCACGGTCTCGGCATAGTTCACGTGGACGGCGGGTACGAAGTCGAGATCCGGAATGGTGGCGGCGTAGACGTCGGTCAGGCCCAGCGTCGGATGGTCGGTCATCAGGTGCCCGCCGCATTGCTTGCAGAACTGGCGGTCGCTGGTTTCCGTCTTCTGGAAATGCCCGACGAATTCCGACCCCTTGGTTACCCTGACGCTGGCGGGTTTCCACAACGTGAATGCATTCACCGGTCCGGCCGACCAGGAGCGGCAGGAGCCGCAGTGGCAGTACCCCATTGCTTCGGGCGCGCCGGAGACCTCGATCTCCACGGCACCGCAGAAACAGCTACCCGTGTGCTTGTCTGTCATGTCGTTTCTCCAGCGTGTCGGTGGTGTTTCCCCTTGCCCTGATCGGGCGAATCATACGGCTGACGCGGCTCCGGGAGGGGCGAGGCAATCGAGTCGGCTCCCCCCGCTCGCCCGCTGCGGCTCTCTTCGGTGGCGAGGTGGCGTTGTCCTCACCGGAGCGTGCGCTGACTGATGCGACGGCGGAGGTTTTGGGAGGGCAGGACGATCATATCGTTTTTCATTGCGAATATATCGTTTTGCGATATATTGCGGTCACTAAACGATACGTGGAGAGCAGCGATGGGGGATTTTGCGGTGCTGGCGCTGCGCGCCGTGATTGCGATCGCGCTGGCGGGTTCCCTGGTGGTGCAGGGCGTGATCGCACCGTTGTTGTGGCATGACCTGGAATCGGCGCGCGCGGACGTGCGCATTCCGCTGGTGGTGATCGTCATCCTCGGCGTGTTGACGATGCAGGTGACTGCGGTCTGCATCTGGCGGTTGCTGACCATGGTCCGGCGCGGCACGGTGTTCTCGTCCGCGGCCTTCCGCTACGTCGACATCGTGATCGGAGCCATCGCGGCAGCCTCGGCGCTCACGTTCGGCATGGCGGTGGTGGCCGCGCACGCCAACCGCATCACGCCCGGCGACGAAATCGCCCCGGGCCTGATCGCCATGGTCTGCGGCGCATCGCTGGTGATCGCCGGCGTGGCGCTGATCGTGCTGGTGCTGCGGATGTTGCTGGCGCAGGCGGTCGCGCTGGATTCGCAGGCCAGGCAGCTCAAGTCCGAACTGGACGAGGTGATCTGATGGCCATCCTGGTGGACATCGATGTCATGCTGGCCCGCCGCAAGATGGCCGTCGGCACGCTGGCCGAGCACATCGGCATCACGCCCGCCAACCTGGCGGTGCTCAAGAACGGCCGTGCCAAGGCCGTGCGTTTCACCACCCTGGCTGCGTTGTGCGAGGTGCTGGAATGCCAGCCGGGCGATCTGCTGCGTTGGGAGCCCGACGACGCCGCCGGGACGTCGGTGCGCTGAAGAAGCGACACGGGCAATGTGCGTTCGTACTGCAGGAAAGGTCACGACGAATGGCCAGGTTGCCGGGACCAGGATTGAACGAAAGCGGTACGGCAGCTTCACGTTGTCGTGGAGGTGGTGTTCGTAGCATGGCCGGACTACTCCCGGGAGCATGTCATGGCCGATGAAAATGCCGGCAAGCAACTCGATCACGTGACTGACACGCTGGCGCAGCTCAAGGAGATGCGCCACTACGCCAAGAACAACGTGGAGCACCTGACGGCGATCTGGCTGTTATTCGACGGCGAATTGTCGAAGCTGAAGCAAACCGACAAGATCGACGACCTGATGAACCGCCAGGGCCAACTCCACGATGCGCTGGAGACGGTGATCGCCGATCTGGAGGCATTGCAGCAGAAACTGCAGCCGCCACCGGAGGGCGCGGCAGGCTGAGGGCCAGTTTCGCGCCCCGGTCCGGTGCTTGCGTACCGAAGGGGTATTACCACAGCAACAAGGAAGAGCTGCGTGCCTCCGGAGTACCGTCTGGAACCTTCACCACCGGTCGCGGCCTGAACGCCTTGCGGGAAGCCGGCTGGAAGCTGTGCACGTTGAGTTTCGACGGCAAGCTCACCCGGCGGGGACGGCAGTTGGATGGCTGCCTGGCACGGATGAGCTGAAGCGTCGGCCGCATGATCTGCAGCCTTCCCGGAGATCCTGTTCCGCCGAAGGCGCCGGCCGCCGAGGCGCCTCAACCGTCGGCGGCGTGCTTGCCGGTGAACACCGCCAGCTGCGCGGCGAACGCGCGCTTGTACGCGGGCCGCGCTTCACCGCGGGCGACATAGGCGGCGAGGTGCGGATATTCGGCGAGCATGCCGGATGGCTTCAGGCGCAGCAGCGTGTGGACCATCATGAGGTCGCCGGCGCTGAACGCGCCGTCGAGCCAGTCCGCATCGCCCAGCCGGACGGCGAGCTGGCCCAGCCGGTTGCGGATGCGATTCTTGATGAGCGGCAGCCGTTCTGCGGCCCATGGCTTGTCGCCTTCCAGGAACCTGGCGGTCTGCAGATCGAGGATCGGCGGCTCCACCGTGTTGAGTGCGGCGAACATCCACATGATGGCGCGCGCCCGGGCATTCACGTCGTCGGGCAACAGACCGGCGTGGTGTTGCGCGAGGTGGAGCACGATCGCGCCCGACTCGAACAATGTCAGCTCGCCTTCCTCGTAGGTGGGGATCTGCCCGAACGGATGCAGCGCCAGGTGGGCAGGCTGCTTCATCGTGCCGAACGAGACGAGGCGGACCTGGCAGGCTTGGCCCACTTCCTCGAGTGCCCAGCGCACGCGCATGTCGCGCGCGAGGCCCTGCCCGCGATCCGGTGAGCTTTCAAAAGCGGTGATGGTGGGGATCACGGCGAGACTCCGGGTGGGTACGCGATGTCATGTCGGGTGGCGGCAGCGCTCGGTTCGCTGCGCAGGCGGTGGGGGCAGCGCCTGCGGTTGAAACGCATCAGCCGCGCCGGGCCGCCTCGATCGCGGCGATGTCGATCTTCGTCATGTCCATCATCGCGTTGAACGCGCGCCGGGCGACGGCGGGGTCGGGGTCGCTGATCGCCGCCATCAGTGCGCGCGGGGTGATTTGCCACGACAGGCCCCACTTGTCCTTGCACCAGCCGCAGGCGCTGGGCTGGCCGCCGTTGTCGATGATCGCGTTCCACAGGCGGTCGGTTTCAGCCTGGTCGTCGGTCGCCACCTGGAACGAGAACGACTCGTTGTGCCGGAAGGTCGGGCCACCGTTCAGGCCCAGGCACGGGATGCCCATGACCGTGAACTCGACCGTCAGCACGTCGCCTTCCTTGCCGGAGGGATAGTCGCCTGGCGCCCGATGAATGGCGCCGACGGTGGTGTCGGGGAAGGTCTTGGCGTAGAACGTGGCGGCCTCCAGGGCAGCGCCGTCGTACCACAGGCAGATCGAGTTCTTGCTGGTCATGCGTGTTCTCCGGGTTGGGGGCGGCGGGGCTTGCATGATCTGCGACGAACGAGTGGCGGGCAGATCGACATCCCGCTATTCCGCCATGCGCGGCTGGCGACATCAGGCCATGTGCGTCGATGTGCCGTGGCAAACTGCGCGGACTGCGGCCGGTTGCGGCCCGACGAGTGCGAGGTCGATCGTTTTGCATCCGGACGTTGTGTCATGAACAGTCATCTGGAGACGGTGGCGTTTCCGCTCGGTCGCCGGGCGCGGCAATGGTTTGCCGAGCAGCAGTTCGACGCGGCGCGGGAGGCGCTGGAATCGCTGCTTCGGCAGGTCCCCGCCAACCCGTTCGTGCAGATGGATCTTGCGGCGGTGCTGCTGCGCTGTGGTCGCCTGGGCGACGCCGCGATCTTGATGCTCGATGTCGCGCAATCCGACGATCCGCAGCCGTCGCTGGACATCCAGTTGGCGCGCGGGCTTTCCGCTGCCGGCGAGGTCGTCGCGGCGCGATCCTGCCTGGACCGGCTGGAGCGGGCCGCGGATCTGCCGGCCATGCTGCTGGCCGAACAGGCCCATTTGCGCTGGGGCATGCGGGACATCCCCGCTGCGCGACGGATGATCGATCGCGCGGTCGCTGCAGGTGCCGACGCGCCGCGCGAACTCCATCTCCAGGCCATGCTGCGGCAGTTCGCCGGCGAAACCGACGAAGCGGGCCGCCTCCTGGATGCCTGCCTGGATCGCTGGCCTGCCTTCGGCGATGCGGCGCTGGCGCGGGCCAACCTGCGTACGCAGACGGCGCAAACCCACCACCTCGATTTTCTGCGCCTGCAGCTGCAGCGCCTCCCGGCCGACGCCGGAGCTCCCGCGCAACTGGCCAATCGCGCCGCGTTCGAGGCGGCCATGTTCAAGGAACTGGACGACCTGGGACGATACGATGAGGCATGGCCAGCGCTGCAGCGATGCAATGCGCTGATGCACCGGGTCAGGCCGTACGATGCGCAGGGCGAGACCGCGGTGGTGGACGCCTTGATCCGGGTTGCCGGTTCGCTGGGAAGGTCGGCGGCGCCGGGCGCGCAGCAGGAAGAAGGGCCGCAGCCGATCTTCATCGTCGGCATGCCGCGCTCCGGAACGACGCTGCTCGACCGCATGCTGTCCAGTCATTCGCAGGTGGCCTCGGCCGGCGAGATCATGGATTTCCCGCAACAGTTGCGCCGGGTCGCCGGGGTGGTCCCGCATGGCGCGGCAGGCACGCTGGCCGCGATCGAGCGCGGTGCGGAGCTGGACCTGGCCGATCTCGGTGCGCGCTATCTCGCGCAGACGCGCTGGCGGGCACCGGGGTCTCGCTACTTCATCGACAAACTGCCGACCAACATACGCATGGTCGCCCACATCCGCCGCGCGTTGCCGCATGCGCGCATCGTGCACGTGGTGCGCGATCCGCTGGAGGTGTGCTTCTCGAACCTGAGCATGATGTTCGGGAACCGGGCGGCGTACAGCTACGACCAGCGTGCCATGGTTCATTACTACGGCCAGTACCGCCGCCTGGCGCGGCATTGGCAAACCACGATACCCGATTCCATGATCGAAGTGGCCTATGCGGATCTCGTCCGCGAGCCGGGCGTCGCCTTGCGCAAGGTTCTCGACCATTGTGGCCTCGCGATGGAGGAAGCCTGCCTCCACCCGGAGCGGAACGCGGCGCCGGTGGCCACGCCCAGCGCCGCCCAGGTTCGCGAGCCGATCCACGGCCGGGGCAGCGGCCGCTGGCGCCCTTACGCGTCGCACCTGGACGTGTTGCGCGGGGCGGTGCTCGACATGCCGTGAGCTGCTGTGGCGCGGCGCGTATCGCGTCGCGAAGACGGGGCGGTGTTTCGAGGGCCTCGTGCGGCGCTTCGCGGCCTGCACTTTTGCGACGCAGCCCGGCTTTCCGCCACGTGCTACTGGCGGCGCTTGGAGATGTACATCGCGCGGTCGGCGTGCGCCAGCAGCGCCTCGGCGTCGGTGCCGTCGCGGGGGTAGCAGGCGATGCCGATGCTGGCGTCGGGGCGGAACGGGCCGTCGGGCAGGGTGCAGGGCAAGCCGAGGCGGGCGCGCAGGTCGTCGGCGATGGTGCGGGCGGCCCGGCTGTCGCGGCAACCCGGCAGCAGCGCCACGAACTCGTCGCCGCCGACGCGCGCCACCAGGTCGCCCTGGCGCAGGCCCTGTTGCAGCCGCTGACCCACTTCGCGCAGCACGCGGTCGCCGGTTGCGTGGCCGGCGCGGTCGTTGACTGCCTTGAATCCGTCGAGGTCGAGGTAGAGCACAGCCAGGCCAGAGCCGGTTTCCGCCGCGTTGGCGATGGCGTACTGCAGTTCGACGTGCAGGCGGTGACGGTTGGGCAGGCCGGTCAGCAGGTCGTGGGTGGCGCGATGTTCCAGTTCGCGCTCGTTGCGGCGCAGCTCGGTGACTTCGTGGGCCACGCCGATGCGCACGCCGTACTCCGGCAGCCAGCGTGCCGACCACTGGATGTCCACGCTGTGGCCGTCGCGGTGGATGTAGCGGTTGCGGAAGTGGCGTTGCAGTTCGCCGGCCATGACCTGTCCGGCTTGCCGCAAGGTGGCCTCGCGGTCTTCCGGATGCACCAGTTCGAAAATGCGCCGGCCGAGCACCTCGGCTGGTGCGTAGCCGAGTATCCGTTCGAAGCTCGCGTTGACGTAAAGCAGGCGTCCCTCCGCATCGACCACGCAGACCGCATCGGGCATCAGGTCCAGCACTTCGGCGAGCGGGGGAAGCTTGGCAATCATGGAGTGGCGTGCGGTCTTCGGGCATTACCGGTTGGCTTGCAGTATGGCCAACCGGGCAGGCCGAGGCTACCCGTCGAACCGCCGGGAACGGAAGGCGCGGGTTCGGCGGCACTCAGCCTGGCAGGCTGACCACCGGCACGAAGCCGCCGAAGATCATCCGCTTGCCGTCGAACGGGCAGTTGGCGGCTGCCTCCATGCGCGGGTCCTTCATGATCTTCTCCATGCCGGCGTCGCGGGTGGGCTTGTCGGGCCACTCGATCCAGGAGAACGCCACCGCTTCGTCCGGCTTCGCCTGCACCGCGCGGCGGAAATCGGTGAGCTTGCCGTCGGGCACGTCGTCACCCCAGCACTCCACGACGCGGAGGGCACCGACCTCAAGGAAGATCGCGTCATAGGTGCGGGCGTGGGCGATGAACTGCGCGCGATTGGCCTCGGGTACGGCGATCACGAAACCGTCGATGTAGGACATGAGCGGACTCCTGCGGAGGACACGGCCGGGATGGCCGGTCTGCCATCGTGCGACGAACGAGCGGGCGCGGAATCGACGCCTGCGGCGAAGCGGGCCGATACAATCGGCGGACCACTTGCGACCGGGCAGCACGAGCATGCGCAGTTTCGACGATCTCCACGACGGGCACTGGCAGGCCGCGCTGCTGGACGCCTCGTATGGCAACGTGCGGCTGGTGTTCTCGCGCGCCGGCGCCGGCGAGATCCGTCAACTCGCCCTGCCGGCGGAGAACCTGCGCGTGGCCGAGGACGAGCTGGCCACGATGGACGATGCCCGGTTGCGCCAGCTGCTGGGCGAGTCCGAGCCGTGGGCGTAGCGCACGAGACGGCTCGATGCCGGGACGTCGAACCCTGCACTTTTTTTGCGGGCGGTTTGCCGGTACGGTTGGCGTTCGAGGGGGACAGGGCATGCTGATGCGGGCGGGAGAACCTGGGAAGGGGATGCGGCGGCGATTCTTGTCGCGGCCCGGCACGCTGGCCGTGGCGGCACTGTTCTTGTTGGCTTTCATTCTGTCCGAGGGGTGCGCCATGGGGTTGTCCAGTCCGCTGGTGCTGTTTTCCGAGGTGCATGGCACGGTGCTGAGCGGCGGCAAGCCGGTGCAGGGCGCCGAGCTGGTGCAGGAAGTGGTGTGGTCGGACAACAAGAACGACGTGCCGCCCGCACACACGCTCAGCGATGCGCAAGGCCGCTTCCACTTTCCGGTGGTGGAGCATCGCCCCGGCGTGCTGCGCGCGGTGCCGCACCAGCCGGTGGTGCTGCAGAAGATCACCATTCGCCACGAAGGCCGCGACTACACCGCCTGGCGGCACACCCGGAATTCCTACGAGCCGAATGCGGAGCTCGACGGCAAGCCGCTCAACCTGGAATGCGAGCTGACCCGCGCGCCCGATTTCGAGGGCACGCACTACGGTATCTGCAAGGCGATCTGAGCCGGAAGCTCAGTTGACTGGAAGCAAGCGGGGAGGGATGGGGATGTCGAATGATCTTTCACCGGCGCAGGCCGCCGAGATTGCGGACAGTGCGTACGCGTTGCGCCTGTCCACCGACATGGTGGATGCGGCGACCGCCGCGCCGACGGCGCGCGAGTCGTTCGACCTGCTGGGCGGCACGCGGCTGACCGGTTCGACCGGCCTGGGCAGCTCGCCGATCAGCCAGCGCACCGGCTTCGGCTACGTGGCGCGCGGCAGGAACGCGCGCGAACGCGAGCGCCTGGTCTCGATCCGCGGCACCTTCAAGACCAGCGCCTACGACTGGCTCAGCAACCTGCGCATGGCCGGCGTCGCCGGCCCCAGCGGATACATCGTGCACGCCGGTTTCTGGGCGGCGGCGCAGACCTTGCTGCCGCAGATCCGCCAGGCGATCGGTTCGCCGGCCGAGGTATCCACGATCCACGTGGTGGGCCACAGCCTCGGTGGCGCGATCGCCACGCTGGTGGCCGACAGCCTCGGCGACCTCGGCTGCAAGCTGCAGCTGTACACCTTCGGCGCGCCCCGCGCCGGGTTGGAGCCGCATGCGCAATACCTCACCCGGCGCCTGGGCGCCGATGCGATCCACCGCGTGTACCACGATACCGACCTGGTGCCGATGGTGCCGGTCTACCCGTACAGCCACGTGCCCTGGCGCGACACCGCCTACCGCATGAAGGGCCCGGGCAAGCTGGTGTCCATCGAGGCGCACTTGATGCCGCAATATCGCCGCTCGGTCGGCGACGCCGCCTGGCGGGCGCTGCCGGTGCTGCAGGAAGGGCCGGACAGCTTCGAGCAGGCCGAAGCCTGGCTGGGCGTGGCCGCCGCGGTCGGCGGGCCAGGCATGATGCTGTCGGCGACCGCGCTGCGTTGGATCCTCCGCGCGCTGGACTGGATACTCTCCGCGCTGGGCCACGGCGCAGGCCTGGCGGTGCTGGGCGGCGCCACCATCCTGGACACGCTGGCGCGGCTGCTCTACTCCGGCGCGCTGCAGTCGCTGCGACTGGCGGCGATGATCCGCAACCTCATCACCGCGATCATGCGTTTCATGGGCCGCGCCGTGGCAGCCACGGTCAACATCACCGTGGCCTTTGTGGAGTACGTGCTGGGCATGCTGTTTCGCGTGGTGTCCACGATGGCCCGGCAGGCAGTGGACGTGCTGCTGCGCTGAAGCGGTCAGCGGAGGTGGGCGAACAACATCGCGATATAGGCGCCCACCAGCGTGGCACTGAAGACCACCAGCGCCTTGTGCAGCCACTCGCGCGAAGTCCACGCGCCCAGCAGGGAGCCGGCAATGAAAATCAGCTGGAAGCCTGCATCCAGCGTCCGGGGCAGGGCGCCGTGGAGCATCCAGCTCTTGCCGAGGCTGATCACCAGCAAAAGCACCAGCAAGGTATAGAACCAGCGGTGGTTGGCGTAGTAATGCCGGCGCAGGTCGACCGGTTCACCCGCAGTGATGTCCGGCAGGACCAGCCCGGCCAGCAGGTACAACGGCACGGTTTGCGCCAGCAGCACGGAGAAGCCGAGGAAGCTCCAGTCCTGGCGCAGGCGCAGGTCGTACATGGCCCACCAGACTTGCACGTCGAGTACCAGCAGCAAGATGGCCCACGCCAGCGAAGGCCAGTACATCGTCGCGCTGGAGCGCGCCAGCATCAGGCCGCGCAGACCCTGCAACACCTGGGTGATCGCCAGGCCCACGATGATCGAGAGCAAAACGGACAGGTAGCTGAAAGCATCCATGTTCGATCCGGGCCGGTGTGGATTTGCGCAAACGCACTTTGCCCGAGCAGCTCGGCTCGCGCCAGCGATCAGCCGGCTTGCCCGGTTTCTCCGCCGCGATGCGGCAGCTTCCAGTCCGGCCGGATGAAGTGGCAGGTGTAGCCGCCGGGGTAATGCTGCAGGTAGTCCTGGTGCTCGGGTTCGGCCTCCCAGAAATCGCCGGCGGGGGCGAGTTCGGTCACTACCTTGCCCGGCCACAGGCCACTGGCCTCGACATCGGCGATGGTGTCGAGGGCCACCTGCCGCTGCGCCTCGCTGGTATGGAAGATCGCCGAGCGATAGCTGCTGCCGCGGTCGTTGCCCTGGCGATTCGGCGTGGTCGGGTCGTGGATCTGGAAGAAGAACTCCAGCAGCCGGCGATAGCTGATCCGCGCGGGATCGAAGATGATCTCGATCGCCTCGGCGTGGTTGCCGTGATGACGGTAGGTGGCGTTCGGCACGTCACCACCGGAATAGCCCACGCGGGTAGACAGCACGCCGGGCTGCCGGCGGATCAATTCCTGCATGCCCCAGAAGCAGCCACCGGCCAGGAGCGCGCGTTCGCTGGTCGGGTTCATGCGTCGTCCCTCGCGTGGTCGAACAGGTGGAGAAACTCGCCGTAGCCCTCTTTCTCCAGCTGTTCCAGCGGAATGAAGCGCAGCGAGGCAGAGTTGATGCAGTAGCGCAAGCCGCCGCTGGCGCGCGGGCCGTCGGGGAAGACGTGGCCCAGGTGGCTGTCGCCGTCGCGCGAGCGCACCTCGGTGCGGAGCATGCCGTGGCTGGTGTCGTGCTTCTCCACCACGCGCTCGCCCTGCACGGGGCGGGTAAAGCTGGGCCAGCCGCAGCTGCTGTCGAACTTGTCCAGCGAGCTGAACAGCGGTTCGCCGGAAACGATGTCGACGTACAGGCCGGGCGCGGCGTGCGCGTTGTAGAGATTGTCGAACGGGCGCTCGGTGGCGGCCTCCTGGGTGACCCGGTATTGCTCGGGCGTGAGCCGGGCTAGCGCTTCGGCGGTCTTGCGGTACTTCGACATGGGAGCCTCCGGGGATGGTCGACCTGCACGCTGGCGAGCAGCGGGCGTTGCTGACTACATGGGGTTCGTCGGAGGCGTGCCAAGGTTACTCCCCGGCGATCAGATGACGGCCAGCGGTTCGGCGTCCAGCACGAACGCCAGGGCATCGCTGCAACGCGCGTCGACCTTCAGGCTGAGCAGCGCATCGGCGCGCGTGCGGCCGAGCGTCACCGCCGCCACCGGCTTGCCGGCCCTCGCCGCGGCCTGCACGAAACGGTAGCCGGAATAGACCATCAGCGAGGAGCCGACCACCAGCACGCCACCCGATGCGTCGAGCGCCTGCGTGGCCGCTTCCACGCGCCCGCGCGGCACGCCCTCGCCGAAGAACACCACGTCCGGCTTCACGATGCTGCCGCAGCGAGGGCACGGCGGCACGGCGAAGCGGGTGAAGTCCTGGCCGTCCAGGTCCGCGTCGCCGTCGGGGGCGATGGTGGCGTCGAGGTGTTGCCAGGCCGGGTTGCGTTCGACCAGCTGCTGCTGGAATGCATCGCGCGGCAGGCGCCAGTCGCAGGCCATGCAGCGCACTTCGTCGAGCCTGCCGTGCAGGTCGACCACGCGCTCGCTGCCGGCGCGCTGGTGCAGGCGATCGACGTTCTGGGTGACCAGCAGCTCGATGTGCCCGCGCCGCTCCAGTTGCGCCAGGGCCAGGTGCGCAGGATTCGGGCGCGCTTGCCCGAAGTGCGGCCAGCCGATCAGGCTGCGCGCCCAGTAGCGTTGGCGCGTGGCGTGTTCGTGCATGAAGGCCTGCAGCGTCACCGGCGGGGGGCGCTTCCACTCGCCCTCGCGGTCGCGGTAGTCGGGAATGCCGGAGTCGGTGCTGACACCGGCGCCGGTCAGCACGAACAACCGCGGGTGGGTCTCGATGAATTGCTGCAGCGGAGTCATGTCATGCGAGCCGGGTGACGCGCCGAAAGCGAACGCCCGAGCATAGCCGCCCCGCGGCGCTTGCCGCGGGTGCCCTCAGTGATGGTCAGGCTGCCACCGCCTCGGGTTCGACCGCCGCCGCCACGGGGCTGCGGATGATGTGGTCGAACGCGCTCAGCGCGGCGGTGGAACCGGCGCCCATCGCGATCACGATCTGCTTGTACGGCACCGTGGTGGCGTCGCCGGCGGCGAACACGCCGGGCACGGAGGTCTGGCCGCGTTCGTCGATGACGATCTCGCCGCGGGGCGAGAGTTCCAGCGTGCCCTTCAGCCACTCGGTGTTCGGCAGCAGGCCGATCTGCACGAAGATGCCTTCCAGTTCGAGCGTGTGCATCTCATCGCTGACGCGGTCCTTGTAGACCAGCGCGCTGACCTTCTGTCCGTCGCCCAGCACCTCGGTGGTGAGCGCGCTGACGATGATGTCCACATTGGGCAGGCTGCGCAGCTTGCGTTGCAGGACGTCATCCGCGCGCAGCTTGCTGTCGAACTCGATCAACGTGACGTGGCTGACGACGCCGGCCAGGTCGATCGCCGCCTCGACGCCGGAGTTGCCGCCGCCGATCACCGCCACGCGCTTGCCCTTGAACAGCGGGCCGTCGCAGTGCGGGCAGTAGGCCACGCCCTTGTTGCGATACTGGTCCTCGCCGGGCACGCCCATCTGCCGCCAGCGCGCGCCGGTGGCCAGGATCACCGTCTTCGACTTCAGCGTGGCGCCATTGGCCAGTTGCACCTCGACCAGACCGCCGGGTGCGGTCGCGGGCACCAGCTTCTCGGCGCGTTGCAGGTTCATGAGATCGACGTCGTAGTTCTTGACGTGTTGCTCCAGCGCCGCGCCCATTTTCGGGCCTTCGGTGTAGTCGACCGAGACGAAGTTCTCGATCGCCATGGTGTCCAGCACCTGGCCACCGAAGCGCTCGGCCGCCACGCCGGTGCGGATGCCCTTGCGCGCGGCGTAGATTGCCGCTGCGGCACCGGCCGGTCCGCCACCCACCACGAGCACGTCGAACGCTTCCTTGGCCTTGATCTTCTCCGCTTCGCGGGCGCTGGAGCCGGTGTCGATCCTGGCCAGGATCTGCTCCAGGCTCATGCGGCCCTGGTCGAACAGCTCGCCGTTGAGGAACACGGTGGGTACCGACATCACCTGGCGCGTCTCGACCTCGTCCTGGTACAGCGCGCCGTCAATGGCGACGTGCTGGATGTTCGGATTGAGCACGCTCATCAGGTTCAGCGCCTGCACCACGTCGGGGCAGTTCTGGCAGGAGAGCGAGAAATAGGTCTCGAACCTGTATTCGCCATCGAGGCTGCGCACCTGCTCGATCAGCTCGGCCGCCGCCTTGGACGGATGTCCGCCGACCTGCAGCAGGGCCAGCACGAGCGAGGTGAATTCGTGGCCCATCGGGATGCCGGCGAAGCGCACGCCGATGTCGGTGCCAACGCGGTTGATAGCGAACGAGGGTTTGCGTGCTTCGCTGTCGTCGCGGCGCAGGCTGATCTTGTCCGACAACGTCGCGATCTCCCGCAGCAACTCGTCCAGCTCGCGCGACTTGGCGCCGTCATCCAGCGCTGCGACCAGCTCGATCGGTTGCGTCAGCTTTTCCAGGTAGGACTTCAGTTGGGTCTTGAGGGCTTCGTCGAGCATGGCGAACACTCCGAAACGGATAAGGAGGATGCGGGAGGCTTGTGGCAGCGGCCGGCGCCATGGGGAGGGCCGACCTGACGGAGGGAGGGGCAGGCCGGACGCAGGCCGCTGGCACAAGCATCCTGTGCGGAGCCCGGGCGCACCGCGGCGCCCGGGTCCGTGACATCGTTGCAGCGAAAACTCAGATCTTGCCGACCAGGTCCAGCGACGGCGCGAGGGTCTTCTCGCCTTCCTTCCACTTGGCCGGGCAGACCTCGTTCGGATGGGCGGCGACGTACTGCGCGGCCTTGACCTTGCGCAGCAGTTCGGACGCGTCGCGGCCGATGCCGCCAGCGGTGATCTCGACGATCTGGATCTTGCCCGCGGGATCGATCACGAAGGTGCCGCGATCGGCGATGCCGTCGGCCTCGATCAGCACATCGAAGTTGCGCGAGATCTGGTGGGTGGGGTCGCCGACCATGGTGTAGTTGATCTTCTTCACCGCGTCGGAGGTGTCGTGCCACGCCTTGTGCGCGAAATGGGTGTCGGTGGAGACCGAGTAGATCTCGACGCCCAGCTTCTGGAATTCGGCGTAGTTGTCGGCCAGGTCCTCCAGCTCGGTCGGGCAGACGAAGGTGAAGTCGGCCGGATAGAAGAACACCACCGACCACTTGCCCTTCAGGTCGGCTTCGCTGACTTCGATGAACTTGCCGGCCTTGAGGGCCTGGGCCTTGAACGGTTTCACTTCGGTGTTGATCAGGGACATCTGCTTGGCTTCCCGTGGTGGTTGGACAACGAAAGGAATGCTACGAGCCCGTCGCCAATTTATCTAATTGATTGTTGGCATGGATTTGATTGGCTGTAGCTATCGGCTTGACGGTACTGTGCAGATGCGGGCGAAGCAGCCGGCTTCAAGCCCTTCGAGCCGCAGCGGACGGGCTTACGGGGCCGTCGTCGCGAAACGGTCGCGCAGCTGGTTGTCCACCACCGTGGCGGTAACGATGTCGCTGCCCACGTTCACCGTGGTGCGCATCATGTCGAGCACGCGATCGACGCCGATGATGATGCCGATGCCCTCGGGCGGGATGCCGAAGGTGGCCAGCAGGCCGGCGATCATCGGCAGCGACCCGCCGGGAATGCCGGCCACGGCCACCGCGCTCAGCACCGACAACAGCATCAGGATGGCCTGGTGGGTCAGGCTGAGTTCCACGCCGAACGCCTGCGCCACGAACAGCACCACGCAGCCCTCGAACAGGGCGGTGCCGCTCATGTTCATGGTCGCGCCCAGCGGCAGCACGAAGCCGGCGGTGCTGGGGTTTAGCTTCAGTTCCTCCTGCGCCACCGCCAGCGAAGCGGGCAGGCAGGCGTTGCTGGAGCTGGTGGAGAAGGCGGTGATCAGCAGGGCGCGAATCTGCCGGAAGTACACCAGCGGCGAGCGCTTCGCCAGGAAGCGCAGCCACAGCGACATGGTGCCGAACAGGTGCAGCGCCAGTGCCACGGTGCAGCCGATCACGAATACCGACAGCGCCAGCAGTACATCCACGCCGACCTTGACGATCACGCTGTAGATCATCGCCGGCACCGCGTACGGCGCCAGCTCCAGCGCAAAGCCGACGATCCTGGTCATCAGGTCGGTGATGGTGTCCAGCGCCACCTGCACGCGCTTGCGCTCCTTCTCGCGCAACTGGGTGGCGGCGGCGCCTACCAGGATTGCGAACAGGATCAGCGGCAGCACGTCGCCGAGCGCATTGCGGCTGGGACCGGCCACCGCGCCGACCAGGTTGCGCGGCATGAACATCTCCACCAGCGTGCCGAAGCTCATGCTCGGCTGGGCCGCCCTGGTGTCGATCGTCTTCTGCGCACTGCTGCCGTACTCCTGCATCAGCTGGGCGCGCGCCTGCTCGTCCAGGTGATGGCCGGGCTGCACGGTGTTCATCATCACCAGGCCGATCGCCACGGCGATGCCCATGTTGAGGAAGAACAGCAGGAACGTACGTCCGGCGAGCGGGCCGAGCCGGTCCAGCCGGCCGAGCTGGGCCACGCCCGAGGCCAGCGAGCTGAACACCAGCGGGATCACCACGAAGAACAGCATGCGCAGGAAGATCTGCCCGAACGGGTCGAACACGGCCCCGGAAATCTTCTGCATCAACGCCAGGGTGGGCGGATGCCACTGGCCGATGCCGAGCGTGACCACGGCGGCAACCACGCCGATCACCAGGCCCCAGAGGATGCGTTTCGCGAGAGGAGTCGATGTGCTCATCGGACCGAATGTACGGGGCCGTGGCGGATTCGTCACGCGAGAAATTGCGATCGGCTGCCGGGCTGGTGCCCGCGGCCGGCGCGGGGGTGCCAGAAGGTCCAATCCCGGCCGTTGGCGCGGTGGGCTAAAATGGGCGTTTTCAAGGGAGGCCACATGACAAAGTCAGCATCCCCGGGTGCCCGTTTTCGCGCAGCCGTCGCCGCCGAGCAGCCGCTGCAGGTCATGGGCGCGATCACCGCCTACGCCGGCCTGATGGCCAAACGCGTGGGCTACCAGGCGCTGTATCTGTCCGGCGGCGGCGTGGCCGCCAATTCGCTGGGCATGCCGGACCTGGGCATCTCGACGATGGAGGACGTGCTCACCGACGCGCGCCGCATCGTCGATGCCACCGGCCTGCCGCTGCTGGTCGACATCGATACGGGCTGGGGCGGGGCGTTCAACATTGCGCGCACGATCCGCTCGTTCGAGCGCGTCGGCGTGGCGGCGGTGCACATGGAGGACCAGGTCGGCCAGAAGCGTTGCGGTCACCGTCCGGGCAAGGAAGTGGTGTCGAAGGACGAGATGGTCGATCGGGTGAAGGCCGCGGTCGATGCACGTACCGATCCGGGCTTCGTGATCATGGCGCGCACCGACGCGGCTGCGGTAGAGGGCATCGATTCCGCGATCGAGCGCGCGGTGGCCTATGTCGAGGCCGGCGCCGACATGATCTTCCCCGAGGCGATGAAGACACTGGCCGACTACCGCCAGTTCAAGGCGGCGGTGAAGGTGCCGATCCTGGCCAACCTCACCGAGTTCGGCTCCACCCCATTCTTCACCACCGACGAACTGCGCGACGCCGGCGTGGACATCGCGCTGTATTGCTGCGGTGCCTACCGGGCGATGAACAAGGCCGCGCTCAACTTCTACGAAACGGTGCGTCGCGAAGGCACGCAGAAGAACATCATCGACACCCTGCAGACACGCGAGGAGCTGTACGACTTCCTCGGCTATCACGCCTACGAGGACAAACTCGACGCGCTGTTCTCGCACAAGAGCTGACCACCACTACGGTAGGCGCCCGCGAGCAGGCTCCTGCAGGAATCAAAAGCACCAACCCGCACCCTGGAGATTTCCGATGAGCGAACAAGTCCTGCCCAAGGCCAAGAAGTCCGTCGCCCTGTCCGGCGTGGCCGCGGGCAACACCGCGCTGTGCACGGTCGGCCGCAGCGGCAACGACCTGCATTACCGCGGCTACGACATCCACGACCTGGCCGCCAAGGGCTGCTTCGAGGAAGTCGCCTACCTGCTGGTGCACGGCGTGCTGCCGAACTGGACCGAGCTGCAGAACTACAAGGCCAAGCTGAAGCGCCTGCGCGGCCTGCCGGCACCGGTCAAGGCCGCGATGGAACTGCTTCCCGCATCGACCCACCCGATGGACGTACTGCGCACCGGCTGCTCGGTGCTCGGCACCGTGCTGCCGGAGAAGGACGACCACAACGTCACCGGCGCGCGCGACATCGCCGATCGCCTGATGGCCAGCTTCGGCTCGATGCTGCTGTACTGGTACCACTTCAGCCACAACGGCAAGCGCATCGAGGCCGAAACCGACGACGAATCGATCGCCGCGCACTTCCTGCACCTGCTGCACGGCCGCAAGCCGAGCGAGCTGCACGCGCAGGCGCTGGACAAGTCGCTGGTGCTGTACGCCGAGCACGAGTTCAACGCCAGCACGTTCAGTGCCCGCGTCATCGCCGGCACCGGCTCGGACCTGTACTCGGCGATCACCGGCGCGATCGGCGCGCTGCGCGGTCCCAAACACGGCGGCGCGAACGAGGTGGCGATGGAGATCATCGCGCGCTACCGCAACGCCAATGATGCGGAAGCCGACATCCGTGCCCGCGTCGAGAAGAAGGAAATCATCATCGGCTTCGGCCACCCGGTCTACACCGTGTCCGACCCGCGCAACGAGATCATCAAGGAGATCTCGCGCAAGCTGTGCACCGATGGCGGCAACCCGACCCTGTTCGACGTCTCCGAACGCATCGAGAAGGTGATGGGCGAGCTGAAGAAGATGTTCCCCAACCTCGACTGGTTCTCGGCCAGCACCTACCACATGATGGGCGTGCCGACCGCCATGTTCACGCCGCTGTTCGTGATCGCGCGCACCGCCGGCTGGAGCGCGCACGTGATCGAGCAGCGTCAGGACGGCAAGATCATCCGCCCCAGCGCGAACTACACCGGGCCGGAAGACCTGGCCTACGTGCCGATCGACAAGCGCTAGGAAGCAGCAGGCAAGGTGGCGGGGAGCCAAACGGCTTCCCGCCTGCCTTGCGCCCGGGTCCGATTTTCAGGGCTCGTCGTCGACGTGGCGCAGCAGGTCGCCGGGCTGGCACGCCAGTGCCGTGCAGATCGCGTCGAGCGTGCTGAAGCGTACGCCTTTCACCTTGCCCTGCTTGAGCAGGGACAGGTTTGCTTCGGTGATGCCGACCGCCGCGGCCAGGTCCCTGGATTTCATCTTGCGCCGCGCCAGCATGACATCCAGTTCGATGATGATCGGCATCAGACGAACGCCCGGTTCTCCTCGGCGGCGCGTGCCCCCTCGCGCACCATTTCGGCCACCGCATAGGCGAGGATGGCGGCGGTGAGCGCGCCCAGGAAGCCGATGCCGAGGCTGAGCTGGTATTGCGGGATCTGGGTGGCGGCGACCAGTCCGGCGGCAAACCCTCCGATGAGGTTGACCAGCAAGGCGTGACCCAGCCACGAGAAGCACCGTGCGACGACAAAGTTCAGCGGCGACGGTGCGCGCAACGCCTTGCCCAGCCGACGCAGGCAAACGATCGGCGCCATCCCGGCCACCAGGGCCAGCAGCAGGGCCGCCGAAAGTACGGCACCGTCGAAAGAAGCTCTCGGCAGCAGGTGCCAGCGTTCAAGCAGTTGCTGCGCCGAGCCGGAGTCCATCCGGGTCATGCCGCTGACTTGCCAGAACAGGAGCGCCAGCAGCATGCAGCCGCCCACGGTACAGAAGGCGAGGATGCTGGCGAACGACATGATGTCGTTGGCACGCCGCTGGATGCGTGTCGTCTGCGCATGGGCGGGCTCGGTGGCGGGGCGAAGGGATTCGGTGCGGGTGGCAGACGACATGGGAGGTTCCTGGGCGGCAGATAGTTATCGTATTACGATAATTATATCTGCGCAAGAACATCGGCCGTGCGCGACAGCGCGCTGTCGCCTTGGTTGAATCGCGTAAGGTCCGGAGAAGGCCGGCCGGCGAGGCCGCGCCTATGCGCCGGCTTGCCGCAGTCGCCGCCGGCGACGCTGGACCAGCCAGCCGCCACCGCAAATGACCAGGATGGCCAGGACGTCGAGGCCATACGCGGCCCAGGCGTGGGCGTCGAACCACCCGCTGAGCAACTGGTCGTGGGCGATCATGCGGCCGGCGGTGATCGCAATCGCGGCGGCGCCGATGTACATGATGATCGGGAAGCGGTCGATCAGCTTGAGGATCAGGGTCGAGCCCCATACCACCAGCGGCACGCTGACCAGCAGGCCGATGATGACCAGGCCCAGGTGGCCCTTGGAGGCGCCGGCGATCGCCAGCACGTTGTCCAGCCCCATCAACGCGTCGGCGACGATGATCGTGCGCAGCGCGCCCCAGAACGTCTTGCCGGCCTTGATGTCCGGGCCGTCGTCGTTGCCGTGATTCAGCAGCTGCCAGGCTATCGGCAGCAGCAGCAGGCCGCCGGCGAGCATCAGGCCCGGCAGCTTGAGCAGGAACACCACGATGGCGGTGAGCGCGAAGCGCACGGCCACGGCGCCGAAGGTGCCCCAGAACACCGCCTTCTTCTGCAGATGCTTCGGCAGCCGGCTGGCGGCCATGGCGATGACGATGGCGTTGTCGCCGGCCAGCACGAGGTCGAGCAGGATGATGGTGAGCAGGCCGGAGAGAAAATCGGGAGCAGCGAGGGTCATCGGGGGTTCCATGCGCGTCGAACAATGCGGCAGCCATGGACGCGCGCGGCCCATGCCCGCCACAAAAGTCTTGTTCGCAGGATGACTGCCGGACGACCGGAGCGAAACCTCGCTCGTGCTGACGATCGTCGCATCGCGGAAGGTGGACTTGCCGCGAGAACTACTCCCTTCTGGGCTGGCGGCGATTGTCACGGCCCGGGCGCGGTGCGGTCAAGCAACGCGTTCGACGACAGTCGGCTAAAATGGCGGTTTTCCCTCGCCACGAGATCCCGCCATGAGTGCGCACGACATCCGTTCCGCCGTCCGTCCCGATCCCGACCAGCCGCTGGTCGATATCGCCGATTACGTGGTCGATCACCAGATCGATTCGCGGGAGGCCTACGACACCGCGCGCTACATGCTGCTGGACTCGCTGGCCACCGCCATGATGGCGATGAAGTTTCCGGAGTGCGTGAAGCACCTCGGCCCGCTGGTGCCGGGCGCCACGCTGCCGGGCGGCGCGCGCGTGCCGGGCACCAGCCACGAGCTGGACCCGGTGCAGGCGGCGTTCGCGATCGGCACGCAGATCCGCTGGCTGGATTTCAACGACACCTGGCTGGCGGCCGAATGGGGCCATCCGTCGGACAACCTCGGCAGCATCCTGGCCGTCGGCGACTACCTCAGCCGCAAGGCGGAGCGCGAAGGCGGCCAACCGCTGAGCGTGCGCGACGTGCTTGGCTACGCGATCAAGGCGCACGAGATCCAGGGCTGCTACGCGCTGCTGAACGGCTTCAACCGGGTCGGCCAGGACCACGTGATCCTCGTGCGACTGGCCTCCACCGCGGTGGCCACCGCGATGCTCGGTGGCAGCAAGGAACAGATCATCACCGCCGTGTCGCACAGCTGGATCGACAACGGCGCGTTGCGCACCTATCGCCATGCGCCGAACACCGGTCCGCGCAAGAGCTGGGCCGCCGGCGATGCCTGCCGTCGCGCGGTGACCCACGCGATCAATGCGGTGTATCGCGGCGTGGTCGGGTATCCGTCTGCGCTGTCGGCAAAGACCTGGGGCTTCTACGATGTGGCGTTCGGCGGCAAGCCGTTCGAGTTCGAGCGCCCGTTCGGCAGCTACGTGATGGAGAACGTGCTGTTCAAGATCAGCTATCCGGCCGAGTTCCATGCGCAGACTGCCGTGGAATGCGCCATGCAGTTGCATGGCGAGGTGGCCGGCAAGCTCGATCAGATCGAGAAGATCGTCATCGAGACGCAGGAAGCGGGTTGCCGCATCATCGACAAGACCGGCCCGCTGGCGAACTATGCCGATCGCGACCACTGCATCCAGTACATGGTCGCCGTGCCGCTGATCTTCGGCCGCCTGGTGGCCAGCGATTACAACGACGACGTCGCCGCCGACCCGCGCATCGACGCACTGCGCGACAAAATGACGGTGGTGGAAAATACGCAGTTCACCCGCGACTATTTCGATCCGGCCAAGCGTTATATCGGCAATTCGGTGCAGGTATTCTTCAAGGACGGCAGCCATACCGGCAAAGTGTCCGTCGATTATCCGATCGGTCACCGCAAGCGCCGGGCCGAGGGCATTCCCGTCTTGCTGCAAAAATTCGAGGCGGCCATACGCAGTCATCTGCCGGCCCATCGGGTCAAGGCGATCATGGATGCCACGCGCGATCCGGCGCACTTGGACTCCATGCCGCTGCATCAGTTCCTGGGTCTCTTCACATTGTAGGCACGTCCGTCATGGAACATTCGGTTCGGTCGGAGATGAACCACTGCGTGGCGGCGAGTCGTTTAGCCAGTTTCGCCGCTCTGTGAAGGGATTGGCCCGGCACGATCACTTACCTGAATGATGTTGCACCGAATGGTTGCGAAAGCGTACGCGACGCAACTGCTACTTAACGTTTTTGCTACAATGCGGGTCGCTTGTCCAGGACACGCCAAGCGCGGGCCAGTAGGGCCTTGAATCGAGTTAAGTTCTGACGTGCGACTTTCTGGTATGGGTCGAACGGACTCAAATTTTAATAATCGAGGAGACACCTGATGAAACGTAAGGGCTTGTATTTTCTGATCGCGCTCGCCCTGGGCGGCGTAGGTGCCGTTCATGCGCAGGACACGGCTGCGGCACCGGCCGATGCCTCGAGCAGTGAAACCGCCATCTCGTCCTATGACGGGCGCTGGTATATCGCGCCGACGGTGGGGGGCTACGTCAACGACACCGAGCGCGATACCAATAGCCGCCAGATCTACTACGGCCTGGGTTTTGGTCGCTTCTTCTCGCCCAACATGTCGCTCGATTTCTTCGTCGACCGCACGAAGCGCAAGATGGACAAGGGCCCGGCCCTTGGCGGCGGTCACAGCAGCGATTCCTGGGCCAGCACCAATGTTGGTGCGGCTGCCCGGTTCTATGCCGGTGACTGGAATGCATGGCGCCCCTACGGCATGGTCGGCGTGATGGGCAGCCATCACCAGAACAAGCTGGACAATGGCTGGGCGCCTGCTGCACAGATCGGCGGCGGCGTGTCCAAGATGGTCACCGACAGCACCAACATCCGGTTGGAAGCGGGCTATCGTTTCGACTGGGACAAGGACACCCATCCCGCCAACAGCAGCTATGGTGACTGGTTCCTCGGCTTGACCGTTGCCTCGCGCTTTGGTGCGCCTGCCGCCGCTCCGGCGCCGGTAGCGGCACCGGTTGCACCCGCGCCGGCCGACTGCTCCACCCAGGACAGCGACCAGGACGGCGTGAACGATTGCGAGGACAAGTGCCCTGCCACCGCCGCTGGCACCATCGTGGGCCCGGATGGTTGCGCGCAGAAGGTGGTGATCGACCTGCGTGGCGTGAACTTCAAGTTCGATCGTCCGAAGGCCGGTGAAACCGACATCTCCAAGTCGCTCGCCGAGCCGACGGCCGATTCGATCTCGGTGCTGAACCAGGCCGTCGACACCTTGCAGCGTTACCCGCAAGTGCACGTGACCGTGGCCGGCTACACCGACTCGAAGGGCACGGACGCGTACAACCAGAAGCTGTCCGAGCGTCGCGCCTCGATCGTCTACAACTACCTGACCAGCCATGGCATCGATGCCAGCCGTTTGGAAGGCCCGATCGGCCACGGCGAGAGCAACCCCATCGGCGACAACGAAACCGATGCGGGCCGTGCGCAGAACCGTCGCACGGAGCTGCAGGTTCAGCAGTAAACGAACCGCGGTAGCTAACAGGGAAAAGCCCGGCTTCGGCCGGGCTTTTTTTGTCTTCGCCGGCGATGATTCTTGTTGCCCCGCGGCCCCGACCTATACGCTTGCACGATGTCCCGTCCTTCTTCCTTCCACCCGGCGCGCGCGACCGGGCCGACTCCGCCGTCGTGCTACGGGCTTGCCCGCGTGCTGTCCAAACTGGGTGTGTGCTCGCGCAGTCAGGCCGAGCAGTGGATTCGTGCGGGCCGGGTCAGTGTGGGCGGGCGGGTCGTCCGCGACCCCCAGCATCCGACCCTGATCGACCGCCAGGGGATCGCCATCGACGGCGAAGCCGTGGGCCGGGCCACGCCTGTCCACGTGGCCTTCAACAAGCCGCGCGGCATCGTGGTCAGCGCGGCCGACGAGCATGGTCGCGCGACGGTCTACACCGCGCTGGCGGCCGCCGGGCTGCCCTGGCTGGGTCCGGTCGGCCGGTTGGACAAGGCCAGCGAAGGACTGTTGCTGCTGAGCAACGACACCCGTTGGGCGGCTGCCATCACCGACCCGCTGACGCATCTGGAGAAGACCTATCACGTCCAGGTCGCGGGGCTGCCGGATGCTGCGGTGCTGGCCGCGATGCTGGCGGGCGTCGAGGATGCCGGTGAACGCCTGAAGGCGCGCCGCGTCACGCTGCTGCGTGCGGGCGCAAAGAATGCATGGCTCGAAGTGGTGCTGGACGAAGGCCGCAACCGACATATTCGCCGGCTGCTGGCGGCGCTGGGTTTCGACGTGATGCGGCTGATCCGGGTGGCGATCGGCCCGCTTGCGCTTGGCGAACTGGCGAAGGGCCAGTGGCGCCGGCTGGAAGAGCACGAGGTGCGTTCGCTGGCGGCGAAGCGGCCGTGATGGCGGCGCGGCCAGGCTGCGGCCGCACCAGCCTCGGTGTCAGCGCGGAATCACGCCCAGGGTTTGCCCGACCTTGGTGAAGGCTGCAATCGCCTGGTCGAGGTGTTCGCGGGTGTGCGCCGCGCTCATCTGCGCGCGGATGCGTGCCTGCCCCTGCGGCACGACCGGATAGAAGAATCCGGTGACATAGATGCCTTCCGCCAGCAGCGCAGCAGCCATCGCCTGCGCTTTGGGCGCGTCGTGGATCATCACCGGCACGATCGGGTGCACGCCCGGCTTGATGTCGAAGCCGGCGGCCGTCATCCGTTCGCGGAAATAGCGGGTGTTCTCCTTCAGCCTGTCGCGCAGATCGCCGGCGCTGGCCAGCATGTCGAATACCCTGATCGCCGCGGCCACCACGTGCGGCGGCAGCGAGTTGGAGAACAGGTAAGGGCGCGAACGCTGGCGCAGCAGTTCGACCACTTCCCGCGGCCCGGTGGTGAAACCGCCGAGCGCACCGCCGAGGGCCTTGCCCAGCGTGCCGGTGAAAATGTCGATCTTGTCCATCACGCCGTGCAATTCGGCCGAGCCGCGGCCGGTATCGCCGAGAATGCCGGTGCAATGGCATTCATCGATGTGCACCATGGCATCGTACTTTGCGGCCAGCGCGGTGATCTCGTCGAGTTTGGCGATGAAACCGTCCATCGAGAACGCGCCATCGGTGGTGATGAGCTTGGTCCGCGCGCCGGCCGCGTCGGCCGCCTGCAACTGCTTCTCCAGGTCGGCCATGTCGCTGTTGGCGTAACGGTAGCGGGTGGCCTTGCACAGCCGCACGCCGTCGATGATCGACGCGTGGTTCAGGGCGTCGGAGATCACCGCGTCTTCCTCACCCAGCAGCGGCTCGAACAGGCCGCCGTTGGCGTCGAAGCAGGCGGCGTACAGGATGGTGTCCTCGGTGCCGAAGAATTCGGCGATCTTCGCCTCCAGTTCCTTGTGCAGATCCTGGGTGCCGCAGATGAAGCGCACGCTTGCCATGCCGAAACCGTGGCTGTCGAGCGCATCCTTGGCCGCCTGGATCACCGCCGGATGATCGGCCAGGCCGAGGTAGTTGTTGGCGCAGAAGTTCAGCACCTTGCGGCCGCCTTCCAGCTCGATCTCGGCAGACTGCGGCGAGATGATGATGCGCTCGGCCTTGAACAGGCCGTACTCGCGGATGGCCGCCAGTTCGGTGGCGTAACGTGCTTTCGCGGATGGAGTCATGGAATCTCCGGGTGCAGAAGTGTGTGGCGTGGAGGTTGCGGCGGTGCTCAGTTCCAGGAGCAGACGACCTTGCCGCACTGGCCGGCATCCATCAGGTCGAAGCCCTTCTGGAAGTCGTCGATGTGGATCTGGTGGGTGAGCACCTTCTGCAGCGGGAAGCCGGTCAGCACCATCTGGGTCATCTTGTACCAGGTCTCGTACATGCGCCGGCCGTAGATGCCCTGCAGGGTGAGGCCCTTGAAGATCACCTTGTCCCAGTCGATGCCGGCCCCCTTGGGCTGGATGCCGAGCAGGGCGATCTTGCCGCCGTGGTACATGCAGTCGAGCATGTCGTTGAAGGCACGCGGGTTGCCGCTCATCTCCATGCCCACGTCGAAGCCTTCCATGTGCAGGTCCTTCATCGCGTCCTTGAGCGAGGCGTTGGCCACGTTCACCACGCGGGTGGCGCCCATGTCGGCAGCGAGCTTCAGGCGGAAATCGTTCACGTCGGTGACGACGACGTTGCGCGCGCCCACGTGCTTGGCGATGCCGGCGGCGATGATGCCGATCGGGCCGGCGCCGGTAATCAGCACGTCCTCGCCGATCAGGTCGAACTCCAGCGCGCAATGCGCGGCATTGCCGTACGGGTCGAAGAACGCGGCCAGTTCGGACGGAATCTGGTCAGGGATCGGCCACAGGTTGGATGCCGGCATGGCCATGTATTCGGCGAACGCGCCGTTGCGGTTCACGCCGATGCCCACCGTATTGGGGCACAAGTGCTGGCGGCCGGCGCGGCAATTGCGGCAGTGGCCGCAGACGATGTGGCCCTCGGCCGAGACGCGGTCGCCAACCTTGTAGCCGGTGACGCCCGGACCGATCTCGACGATGCGGCCGACGAACTCGTGGCCGATGGTAAGACCCGGCTTGATGACGCGCTGGCTCCATTCGTCCCACTTGTAGATATGCAGATCCGTACCGCAGATCGCGGTTTTCTCGATCTTGATCAGCACCTCGTTGGGGCCGACCTCGGGCATCGGCACCTCTTCCATCCAGATGCCCTGTTCGGGCTTGCGCTTGACCAGGGCTTTCATTGTCTGCGGCATGGGAAATCCATCGGCTGGCCCGCGATGCGGGCGGTTAAACGTCAATTATAGAGCGCGGCGGCGCGTGACCGCTGTCCATGCGAATTTTCCGGTCGTGTGCGGCGCCTGGAGGCGCAAGTCACTGCGATGGCGCGGAAGGCACTTCGATGCGCTGGAAGCACATGCGATCGCCTGCCGGGACGAGTATGCGTGCGCGCTGAATGTCGCAGGCATGACTTGCGGCATATGCCGCACTCGCCCGGCTCGGGCATAAGTCGAAAGTTATTGCGCCACTTTCGCCTGCTTCCCGGGGCCGGCTTTCACCAGGAGATTCCCTTTGCGCCGTCTATTGCTCGCTGCCGCCGTATCCGTCGGCTTCATCTCGTCCGCCCATGCCGTCGAAGGCATGTGGCAGCCCGCCCAGTTGCCGGGTATCGCCGCCACGCTGCAGCAGCACGGCCTGAAACTCGATCCGAAAACGCTGACCGACCTCACCGCCTACCCGATGGGCGCGATCGTCAGCCTGGGCGGCTGCACCGCCTCGTTCGTCTCGCCCGAGGGTCTGGTGGTGAGCAACCACCACTGCGTCTACGGCGCGCTGCAGCTGAACTCCACGCCGGAAAACAACCTGATCGAGAAGGGTTTCCTGGCGAAGACCCAGGCGGACGAGCTCTCCGCCGGCCCGTCCGCGCGGATCTTCGTCACCGAGGAAATCCGCGACGTCACGAAAGAGATCACCGCCAAGCTCACCGACGCGATGAGTGGCGCCGATCGCTACAAGGCGATCGAGCTGGCGATCAAGGAGCAGGTCAAGGCGTGCGAGAGCGAAGGCTACCGCTGCGACGTCTACACCTTCCACGGCGGCTACAGCTACCAGCTGATCAGGCAACTGGAAATCAAGGACGTGCGCCTGGTCTACGCGCCGCCGGAATCCATCGGCAAGTTCGGCGGTGACGTCGACAACTGGATGTGGCCGCGCCACACCGGCGACTTCGGCTACCTGCGCGCCTATGTCTCGAAGGACGGCAAGTCGGCCGCCTTCTCGAAGGACAACGTGCCGTACCGGCCGAAGCATGTGCTCAAGGTGAATCCGCAAGGCGTGGAAGCGGGCGACTACGTGATGGTGGTCGGCTACCCAGGTCGCACCAACCGCTATCGTCTCGCCGACGAGGTGCAGAGCTCGATCGACTGGGTCTACCCGACCCAGATCAAGGTATACGAGGACACGCTGAACATCATCAACACCGCCGGCAAGGCTGACCCCAAGGTGGCGGTGAAGTACGCCAGCATGGTCGCCGGCCTGAACAACTACCTGAAGAATTTCGGTGGCCAGCTCGAAGGCCTGCATCGCGCCGATGCGGTCACGGTGAAGCGCGCGCAGGAAGCGCAGTTGGAGGCTTGGCTGAAGCAGCAGGGCGGCGCCGAGAACACCGCGCTGGCGGCTGACATCGGCAAGCTGCGCCAGCAGATCGCCGCCGACCGGGCCAATCGCGAACGTGACCTGGCCATCGGTCTGGTCAGCCGCGCCCAGCTGTTCGGCACCGCGGTACGCCTGACCCACCTGGCGAAGGAGCGTCCGAAGGCCGATCTCGACCGCGACGCCGGCTACCAGCAGCGCGACTGGGTGCGCATCGAGGGCGGCCTGAAGCAGATGGATCGCCGCTACGACCCGGGCGTCGACCAGCAGTTCATGGTCTACGGCCTCAAGCGCTACGTGGCCTTGCCGCAGGCGCAGCGCCTGCCGGCGCTGGACAAGTGGCTCGATGGTGCAAGCACCGAGGCGGCGATCAAGGCGAAGGTTGCCGCGCTGTACGCCGGCAGCAAGCTCGGCAACGTCGACGAGCGCATGAAGTGGTTCGGCGCCGACAGCAAGGCGATCGACGCCAGCTCCGACAGCATGCTCAGACTCGCCCGCGCGGTGCAGCCGCAGCTGAAGGCGCTGGAGGACGAATCCGATGCCCGCACCGGGGAGATGAGCAAGCTGCGCCCGCGCTACATGCAGGCGATGATCGCGTGGAAGGACTCGCAGAAGCTGCCGGTCTACCCGGACGCGAACAGCTCGCTGCGCGTCACCTTCGGCAACGTGCAGGGCGTGGCGCCGCGTGATGGCGTGAGCTACGCGCCGTTCACCACCGCGCAGGGCATCGTCGAGAAGGACACCGGCGTCGAGCCGTTCAACTCGCCCAAGGCCGAGCTGGCCGCGATCAAGGCCAAGGCGTTCGACGGCTATGCCTCGCCGAAGCTGGGCACGCTGCCGGTCAACTTCCTCGCCGACCTGGACATCACCGGCGGCAACTCCGGTTCGCCGGCGATGGACGCGAACGGCCAGCTGGTCGGCCTGGCGTTCGACGGCAACTGGGAGTCGGTCAGCGGCGACTGGCTGTTCAACCCGCAGCTCAACCGCTCGATCCAGGTCGACGTGCGCTACATGCTGTGGGTGATGCAGCACCTCGACCACGCCGACAACCTGCTGAAGGAAATGGGCGTGCCGGCGAAGTAAGCCGCACATTCGTGCATGCATCAGGGCCCGCGTCATCGGCGCGGGCCCTTCCGTTTTCCGTGCGGCGAACCCGGTCATGCGCGGGGCCGCGCCAAACCCGGAGCGGCAGACGCCGGCATGGCGGGCGGCTTGATTCAGCCGGCCGGTCTTTCCTCGGGGCGCAGCGTCAGGACCCGCACGCCGTTTCGCGTCACCGCCACCGTATGCTCGAACTGTGCCGACCATTTTCCGTCCCGAGTGACGACCGTCCAGCCGTCATCCTCGGTCCGCACGGTCCGGCGGCCCTGGTTGAGCATCGGCTCGATGGTGAACACCATGCCCTCCCGCAATACCAGACCGGTTTGCGGCCTTCCCCAATGCAACACCTGCGGCGGTTCGTGCATTTCACGGCCGATTCCGTGCCCGCAATACTCCCTCACCACCGAGTAGCCATTCCGTCGGGCGTGATGCTCGATGGCATGGCCCACATCGCCGAGCCGGGCACCCGGGCGGACAGCCCTGATCCCCTTCCACATGGCTTCATGCGCCACCTGCACGAGTCGCTTGGCCGCTGGCGTCACCTCGCCGACGAGGTAGGTCTTGCTGGAGTCGGCGATGAATCCATTTTTTTCCAGCGTGATGTCGAAATTCACGATGTCTCCGTCTCGCAGGATTTCCGACGGAGACGGGACACCGTGACAGACGACGTCGTTGCGTGAGGAGTTCAGTGCATGGGCATAGCCGTACTGCCCCTTGCTCGCCGGACGCGCAACGAGTTCGTCCACGATGTAGCTTTCGACCAGGTCGTTCACCTGCATGGTCGACATGCCGGCCAGGCTCAACTGGTCCACGTAGCCGAATACATCGGCCAATAGCCTGCCCGACTCGGCCATCAGCGCGACTTCTTCCGGTCGCTTGGTCATGCCGCACCGGGTGCGAGCGGCCGTGCCTCGACACCGGCGGCGTGGAGTTCCCGCATGAGAACCTCCTGGAAAGTCAGCGTGGGGCTCATTTCACACAACATGCCGACCTTGATCCAGAAGGCCGCCTGCGCGTTGATGGATCGGCACGTCACTGCGCTCGCCCTGCGAATCTGGCTGTGCAGATCGTCGTCGATGTTCACGATACCCATAAAACGTTCCATATATGTTTCGTATATGGATGATATATTTTGGGGGTGTGGCTGGGCAAGCGGCGGATGTCATGGCTCATGGTGGCGACGGCACGCCCTTGGCATCATGTCTGCGCACTTTTCCACCTCGTGGGGTGAGTGCCGTCGGCCGCGAGGCCGCTGGCGGTACGGGCAGGGCGGTGCTCTCGTCTAAACTGCCGCGATGCCCGTTGATTCCCGCCCCCTGGCCATCTTCCTGATGGGCCCCACCGCCTCCGGCAAGACCGCGCTGGCATGCGCGCTGAGCGAGCGGTTTCCGCTGGATATGGTCAGTGTCGATTCGGCGCTGGTCTACCGCGGCATGGACATCGGCACGGCAAAACCCGACCAGGCGACGCTGGCGCGCCATCCGCATGCGCTGGTCGACATCCGCGATCCCGGCCAGCCGTATTCGGCGGCGGATTTCCGCGCCGATGCGCTGCCGGTGATGCAGCGGATCAGCGCGCAGGGCAGAGTGCCGCTGCTGGTCGGCGGTACCGGGCTGTACTTCCGTGCGTTGCAGCAGGGGCTGTCCGACCTGCCGGAAGCCGACCCGGCCACCCGTGCGCGGCTGGCTGCCGAGGCGCAACAGCTCGGCTGGCCGGCCTTGCATGCGCGGCTGGCGGCCCTCGATCCGGCCGCCGCCGGCCGGATCGGCTGCAACGACGTGCAGCGCCTGCAGCGTGCGCTGGAAGTGATCGAACTGACCGGCCGGCCGCTATCCGAATTGCAGCGCGGCGGGACGGCGGCGCGCTTTCCGTGGCGCGTGCTCAAGCTGGCGCTGCTGCCGACCGACCGGCGCGTGCTGCACGAGCGCATCGCCCGGCGTTTCGACACGATGCTGGCGGAGGGCTTTCTGGACGAGGTGCGCGCACTGCGGGCGCGCGGCGACCTGCACGCCGACCTGCCGGCGATCCGCGCGGTCGGCTACCGGCAGGCGTGGGAACACCTCGATGGCCAGACCGATGCGGCCACGTTCCGCGACCGCGCCATCTACGCCACCCGCCAGTTGGCCAAACGCCAGATCACCTGGCTGCGCAGCGACACCGGCATCCGGATCGTCGAGCCGGATCGGCCCGATCTCGGCGAGCGGGTGCGCGCGGCGGTGGGCCTGTTTGTCGACGGCCCGGCCGGGGTCATGCCACCAGCGTGACCCAGTCCACCGTCGTGGAGCAAAAATCTTCTTTCATCAAGCATTTGAAAGCAGTTAACATCCGATCTTGTTGGGCCGGGGCGCCAGCGGCGTCTTTTCTCCGGTCTGGTCGTGGCAAGGGGAGAACAAGAAATGTCCAAGGGGCAATCGTTGCAAGATCCGTTTCTCAATGCGTTGCGGCGCGAGCGTGTGCCGGTGGCCATCTACCTGGTCAACGGCATCAAGTTGCAGGGCACGGTCGAGTCGTTCGACCAGTTCGTGGTGCTCCTGCGCAACCAGGTCAGCCAGATGGTGTACAAGCACGCCATTTCCACCGTGGTGCCGAGTCGCAACGTGCGCATCGGCAATGGTCACGATGGCCACGAAGGCCACGATCACCAGGCCGATACTTCGGCAACCGTCGAAGCGGGCACTTGATTGCGCGTGGGGTGATCCACATGAAGGGAGACTGTCCCCGCAGGATGCTGCCCCACCGTGTTTGATCGGCAAAAGAGAGGCGACCGCGCCGTCCTGGTACTTCCGCATTCGCGCGGCGAAGGCGATGCCGCGCGCCGCGCGGAGGAATTCGCCGAACTGGCCAAGTCGGCCGGTGCCGAGGTGTTGGCAACCATCGGGGCGCGCGTTGACGACGTCAATCCGCGTTACTACATCGGCAGTGGCAAGGCCGAGGAAGTCGCCGAGGCATCCCGTGCGCTGGAAGCCGACCTGGTGCTGGTAGACCACGTGCTCACTCCGGTGCAGGAGCGCAATCTGGAGAAACACCTCGGCGTGCGCGTGGTCGACCGTGCCGGCCTGATCCTGGACATCTTCGCCCAGCGCGCACGGTCCCACGAAGGCAAGCTGGAAGTGGAGCTGGCCCAGTTGAAGCACCTGGCCACGCGACTGGTGCGCGGCTGGACCCATCTGGACGCCCAGCGCGGTGGTGCCATCGGCAACCGCGGTCCCGGCGAAACCCAGCTCGAAACCGACCGTCGTTTGCTGGCGGTACGGGTGAAGATGCTCACCAAGCGGCTGGAAAAAGTACAGACCCAGCGTGGTCAGCAACGCCGTTCGCGCTTGCGCAACACCGTGCCGCGGGTGGCGCTGGTCGGTTACACGAACGCCGGCAAATCCACCCTGTTCAACGCCTTGACCCGCGGCTCGGTCTACGCCGCCGATCAGTTGTTCGCCACGCTCGACCCCACGGTGCGCAAGATCGAGGACCTGGCCTGCGGCCCGGCGGTGATCGCCGACACCGTGGGCTTCATCCGCGAACTGCCGCATGACCTGGTCGCCGCGTTCCGCGCCACCCTGGCCGAGGCCCGCGACGCGGACCTGCTGCTCCACGTCGGTGACGCCGCCGACGAGGAGCGCGTGCGCCTGCATCGGGTGGTCGATGCCGTGCTGGAGGACATCGACGCCGGCGACGTCCCGCAGTTGCAGGTGATGAACAAGATCGACCTGGCCGGTACCGAGCCGCGGATCGAGCGCGACGCAACCGGCAAGCCGGTGCGGGTATGGCTGTCGGCCGCCACCGGCGCCGGCGTCGACCTGCTGCGCCAGGCGCTGGGCGAATTGCTTGGCGGCGACCGCGTGCAGTCGCCGCTGCATCTGCCCTTGTCCGCCGGGCGGCTGCATGCGCGCCTGAAGGCGGCCGGGGCGATCAGTGCCGAGCACGTGGACGAACACGGCTGGCAGCTGCGCATCGACGCGCCGCGCAGCGTGATAGCGCCGCTCAGCGGTGGTGAGGGCGCCGAGGCAGTGCTGTTGCGGGAACTGTTGAGTGCGGCCGGTTGATCGGCCGCGCCCGGACGGTTTCGGCTGCCTCTGCTAGAATACGCAGCGTTTGCGTCGGCCATGGCGGCATCGATGGTCCAGTGGTCACCTCGCCGTGTGCGAGGTGGAAGAAAGGCATGTTCCGGCCGTCGTTGCCGGCCTCCCGACGGCTTCAAGGAGACTGACTCGTGGCGTGGAATGAACCCGGAAAGAACGGGCAGAGCGATCCGTGGAACCGCAAGCGTCCTTCCGGCAAGTCGCCGCTGGACGACCTGCTGGCAAAGCTGAAGAACCGTGGCGGGAAGTTCGGCCAGGGCTCCGGCGGCATCCTCACCGGCGTGCTGGTGCTGATCGTGGTGGGCCTGCTGTTCAGCAGCTACACGATCATCGGCGCGCGCCAGCAGGGCGTGGTGCTGCGCTTCGGCCAGTACTCGCGCACCTTGCCGCCCGGCTTCCACCTGAAGTTTCCGCAGCCGATCGAATCGGTCACCAAGGTCGAGGCCACGCGTATCCGCTCGGTCACCGACAAGGTGGCCATGCTGACCCGCGACGAGAACATCATCACGATCGACTTCACCGTGCAGTACCAGGTGGATGATTCGCGCAAGTACCTGTTCTCGCTGACCGATCCGGACGGCACCATCAGTGCCGCCGCCGAAGCCGCCGTGCGCGGCGTGATCGGCGGCAGCGACATGGACCAGGTCCTGTCGGCGGCCGGCGCCAACCTGGTCACCCAGGCGCAGCAGGCGTTGCAGCGGACGCTGGACGTCTACGATTCGGGCTTGCGCGTCACCGAGGTGAGCTTCCAGAACGTGGCGCCACCCGATGAGGTGAAGGACGCCTTCGACGACGTCAACAACGCGCGCGAAGACAAGCAGAGCATCGAGAACGCCGCGCTGGCCTATTCCAGCAAGGTCGTGCCGGTGGCGCGCGGCGAAGCGGCCCGCATCGCGGCGGAAGCGGCTGGCTACAAGGCCGAGCGCGTCGCCCGCGCCGAAGGCGACACCGATCGCTTCAACCTGTTGCTGGCGCAGTACAAGGCAGCGCCCGAAGTGACCCGCAAGCGGTTGTGGCTGGAGACCATGGAAGAGGTGATGGCACACAACACCAAGATCGTCGACGACGCCAGCGGTCGCAACATCATCAACCTGCCCTCGACGCCGGGCGCCGCATCCCAGGCGGGGACGACCCAGGTCGGCGCGATCGTGCCGCCCCCCGCAACGGCAAGCAGTGCGAGCGACAAGGGAGCACAGCCATGAACCGCATCGTTGCCGCATTCGTTGCCGTCGTGGTGATCCTGCTCGGCTTGAGCAGCATGTTCGTGGTGAGCGAAGGCCACAGCGCATTGGTCCTGCAATTCGGTCGCATCGTGCACACGGACTACCAGCCGGGCCTGCATTTCAAGCTGCCCGTGCTGCAGCAGGTGATCCATTTCGACAAGCGCATCCTGTCGCTCGACGCGCCGCCCGAGCGCTACTTCACCTCCGAGAAGAAGAGCGTCAACGTCGATTTTTACGTCAAGTGGCGCATCGCCGACAACGCGGCCTATTACCGCGCCACCGGCGGCGACCAGCTGCAGGCCGCGCAGCGGCTCACCCCCATCGTCAAGGACGCGCTGCGGTTCGAGTTCAATGCACGCACCTTGCCCGACCTGATCTCCGGCGGGCGCAAGGACATCACCGAGCGGGTGCGTGCTCAGACCGATCTTTCCGCGCGCAAGAACCTGGGCATTGCGGTGGTCGACGTGCGCATCAAGCGCATCGACCTGCCCAACGAGGTCAGCGAATCGGTGTACAAGCGGATGCGTGCCGAGCGCCTGCAACTGGCCAATGAACTGCGTTACACGGGCCAGGAAGCGGCGACCCGGATCAAGGCCGACGCGGATCGCCAGGCGCAGGTGCTGGAAGCCGATGCCAACCGGGATGCCGCCAAGGTGAAAGGCGAGGGCGATGCCGAAGCCGCCGCGATCTATGCGCGTGCCTACAGCAAGGACCCGGAGTTCTACGCGTTCTATCGCAGCCTGGCGGCCTATCGTGCGTCGATGGAAACCGGCAACGGCGTGCTCATCCTCAAGCCTGATTCGCCGTTCCTGCATTACTTCGACGACCCCGCACCGCGGAAGTAGGCCGCATCGACCCGCGCAGCGGGCGTTTACCCAGGCAGCCCCGTGGCGGGGCGGCAAACTAACGAAACGAGAGTTCACATGGGCAAGTCAGTCGTAATCCTGGGCGCGCAGTGGGGCGACGAGGGCAAGGGCAAGATCGTCGACCTGCTGACCGAGCGGGTCAGCGCGGTGGTGCGCTTCCAGGGCGGCCACAACGCCGGCCACACGCTGGTGATCAAGGGCAAGAAGACCGTGCTGCACCTGATTCCCTCGGGCATCCTGCGCGAAGACGCGCTGTGCCTGATCGGCAACGGGGTGGTGCTGTCGCCCGAGGCGCTGATCAACGAGATCAGCGAATTGGAAGCCAACGGCGTCGAAGTGCGCTCCCGCGTCAAGATCAGCCCGGCGACACCGCTGATCATGCCGTACCACATCGCCGTCGACAAAGCTCGCGAGATCGCCGCCGGCGGCAAGGCCATCGGCACCACCGGCCGTGGCATCGGTCCGGCCTACGAGGACAAGGTTGCCCGCCGTTCGATCCGCGTTGCCGACCTGATGTACCCGCACGAATTGCCCGCGTTGCTCAAGACCGCGGTGGACTACCACAACTTCATCCTTACCCAGTGGCTGAAAGCCGAGCCGGTCGATTACGACACCGTGCTGCAAGATGCGCTGGCCTGGGGCGAGTACATCCGCCCGCTGGTCGACGACGTCGCCACCATCCTGCACGACGTGCGCAAGGGCGGCGGCAACATCCTGTACGAGGGCGCGCAGGGCGCGCTGCTGGACATCGACCACGGCACCTACCCGTACGTCACCTCCAGCAACACCACCGTCGGCGGCGCGCTGGCCGGCACCGGCGTGGGTACGCAGGACATCGACTACGTGCTGGGCATCTGCAAGGCCTACGCCACCCGCGTCGGCAGCGGTCCGTTCCCGACCGAACTCAATGACGAGATGGGCGAGCTGCTGCGCAAGAAGGGCAACGAGTTCGGCGCCAGCACGGGCCGTCCGCGCCGCTGCGGCTGGATCGACCTGGTCGCGCTCAAGCGCGCCACCCAGATCAACGGCATCAACGGCCTGGCGATCACCAAGCTCGACGTGCTCGACGGCCTGTCCACCATCAAGGTCTGCATTGCCTACGAATACCGGGGCAAGCGCCGCGAGCTGGCGCCGCTGGATGCGGACGGCTGGGACGAGTGCAAGCCCGTCTACCTGGAATTTCCCGGCTGGGAAGAATCCACCGCCGGTATCCGCGACTGGAACAAGCTGCCGCCCGCCGCCCGCGCCTACCTGCGCGCCGTCGAGGAGCTGTCCGGTTGCCGCCTGGCGCTGGTCGCAACCGGTGCGGACCGGGAAGACACCATCGTGCTGGATGACCCGTTCGCCTGAGGTCCGTACGCCCCGCCGCGCACTGGCGCAAGGCGGGGTTCGCTGATCAGGCGCGGTTGTGCGAGCGCATGGTGCGCTGCTTCTCGATCTGCCAATCGCGTTGCTTCTCGGTCTCGCGCTTGTCGTGCTCCTGCTTGCCGCGGGCCAGGCCGATCTCGACCTTGACCTTGTTGCCTTTCCAGTACATCGCCGTGGGCACCAGGGTGTGGCCCTTGCGTTCGACCGCACCGACCAGCTGGTCGATCTCCTTGCGGTGGAGCAGCAGCTTGCGGGTGCGCCGATCCTCGGCGATGACGTGCGTCGACGCGCTGATCAGCGGCGGGATCGAGCAGCCGACCAGGAACACCTCGTTCCTGAGCACCACCGCATAACTGTCGCCGAAATTGATGCGGCCGGCACGCAGTGCCTTCAGCTCCCAGCCTTGCAGGGCAACGCCGGCCTCGAAGCGCTGGTCGATGTGATATTCGAAGCGCGCGCGCTTGTTCAGCGCGATGGTGCCGCCGCCCTTGGTGTCCTTGTCCTTGCTCTTGGCCATGTCCGCTAAACTTCGGGCCACTGGGCGGCCGCATTGCCCGCCGCCCCATCGGGGCGACGCATTTGTCGAGATGGCGCCTCGGGGCGGGCGCTCACTTGATCTTCGCATTCATGGATGAATGCACAAGCCCGAGAGGTTGTCGTGATCGAAATACGTCGCAGCGCGTTGGTGAAGTACTCGCCGGCGCAGATGTTCGAACTGGTCAATGAGGTGGAAGCATACCCAAAGCGCTTCGCCTGGTGTGCGGACGCCGAAGTGCTGGAGCGCGGCGACAACGTGGTGGTGGCCAGGCTGGATCTCAAGTTTGCCGGGTTCAGCCAGAGCTTCACCACGCGCAACGTGCTCGACCCGCCGCGGCGCCTGGAGATGAACCTGGTCGAAGGACCATTTCGCAGCCTGCATGGCGTGTGGGATTTCACCGCGCTGGGTGATGCCGGCAGCAAGGTCGCCTTTGCGCTTGATTTCGATTACGCGGGCAGGCTCGGCGGTGCTGCCTTGCGGCTCGGCTTCCAGGGGCTGGCCGGGCGCATGGTGGATGACTTCTGCCGCGAAGCGGAGCGCCTCCATGGTTGAGCCGTCGATCGGCATCGAGGTGGTGTTTGCCGATGGCGATTCGGTGGTGGTGCGTCGTCGCGTGCAGGTCGCCGACGGTTGCACGGTGGCCGAGGCGGTCACCGCCAGCGGCATCGCGTCGTCGCTGCCGGCAGGTGCCATCGATCCGGCCCGGCTGGGCATCTTCGGACACAAGGTCGTTGCCGGGCAGCGCGTGCGCGACGGTGACCGCATCGAGATCTGCCGACCGCTGACACTCGACCCGATGGAGGCGCGGCGCCGGCGTTCGCGCTGAAACCCTGCCGCCCGCGCGCCAGCCTCAATGGCCGCCGTCGGTCCCCTGGCCCAGGCCGCCGTCGTTCTTCTTGTCATCCGGTGACTGGCTCTTGTCGCCCTGGGTTTCGTTCGCCGGATAACCCGAGTTGTACTTGCGGCTTTCCCTGATCAGCTGCTGCGGGTCGCGGGCGAAGAAGTCGCCTTCGGTGTGCACCAGGGTGTCGTTGTTGAAGGTCAGCTTGAACGTGCGCACCTTGGGCTTGCCGCCGCGGCGGGACTGGGTGGACACGTAGTCCCAGCGGCTGTTGTCGAACGGTGTGCGCACCGACGGCGTGCCGAGCAGCAGAAGGACCTGGTGCTTCGTCATCCCCGGCTTCAGCTGATCCACCATCTTTTCGTCCAGCAGATTGCCTTGCTGCACGTCCGGCGTGTACGCGATGTGGCAACCGGCGACGGCAAGTGCCAGCAGCGCAACAACCGGCAGGATGATCAGCTTTTGCATGCGTGTTGCGTCCAGGGTCGTGAAGGTGTCGGATGATACACTACCGGCTCGGGCTCGCCGTGCGTGGAGAGAGGCTATGGAACAGGAAACCAGAGAACTGCGTCGGGTCGGTCTCAAGGTGACCCATCCGCGCATGCGCATCCTGCAGGTGTTCGACGACGAGAGCGAACGCCACTTGACGGCCGAGGACGTGTACAAGCACCTGCTGGCCCAGAAGGAGGACATCGGGTTGGCGACCGTGTATCGGGTGCTGACCCAGTTCGAGGCGGCGGGGATCATCGTCAAGCACAATTTCGAAGGCGGCCAGGCAGTCTACGAACTCGATCGCGGCAAACACCACGACCACATGATTGACGTGGACAGCGGCAAGGTGATCGAGTTCATCAGCGAGGAGATCGAGCGCCTGCAGCACGAGATCGCCGCCAAGCACGGCTACGTGATCGAGGATCACAGCCTGGTGCTCTACGTGCGCCCGAAACAGCGCGCCCGCAAGGATTGAAGCCGGGCGCCCGACGCCTCGTTCGTATTCGTCATGCCACGAAAAAAACCGCAGGTGGACTCCTGTCCGCCTACGGTTGATGCCTTGCCGGTCGGATGGCGCGCGGTGCGCGCGCGTATCCATCCGGCAGCGGCGAAACGGCATCCTGCCGTTTTCTCAGAATCACCGTCCCCACGGTGACCCTGATCCGCCATCTCACGACGGCGGTTCCCCCACATCGATGACGACATCCTAACGATGTCTTCACGTTGCGCATATCGGAAAAATTCCTAGTCCAGGCGACTGCGTTCGGTGCTGCTTTTGTTGCCTCGCAGCAAAATACGCAGATGCACGCCAGGGTGGTCGGTGCGCAGGCGGAACTGTCCGCCCAGCGAGGTCACCCGGTCGCGCATGCCCTGCAGGCCCCGCCCGCCGCGCGGGAGGCGATGGGGCAGGCCGGTACCGTCATCACGCAGATCGAGCAGGGCGACGGCGATGCCGTTGCGTTCGCCGATGCGCAGCCGCAGGCGGAATTCACTGGCGCAGGCGTGCTTGACGGTGTTGGTGGCGCTTTCCTGAGCCAGCCGGTAGATCGCCGTGCGGGTGTCATCGTCGAGCAATCGCGGGTCGCCGTGGAGTTCCACGTGGTAGCGCATGCCGGCACTGGTCAGCAGGTCGCGGATCGGGCCTTCATCCAGCGCGCGCAGCAGGCCGAACTCGTCCAGGATCGCCGGGCGCAGGTCGTCCAGCAGGCGATGCAGGGCGCGGCGCATGTGGGCCAGGATGGTGTTGATCGAGATGCTCACGTCGTCCATCCCGACCTCGTGCAAACGCGCCTGGGCCAGTTTCACATGGGTCTGGATCGCGGTGATGTTCTGGCCCAGTTCGTCATGCAGTTCGGCCGCAAGATGCCGCCGCTGGTTCTCGTCGGCCTGCAGGTTGCCGCGTGCGGCGTCACGCAGCTGTTGGGCCAGATGATCCAGGCGGCGATTGACGGCCCCGAGGTAGACGTTCTGCTCCGCCACCCGTTCGCTGCTGCGCCGCAGGGCGTCGGTGGCCGAACCGAGCATCAGCGCGCCGGTGCCTGCCACGGCCAGGAACAGGTAGGCGGCGGCGGTCGAGGGCGTGTGGCCCAGGTGCACGTCCACCAGGGTCATGCCCAGACTGGTGATCAGCATGGCGAGGCTGGCGCCGCGCCAGCCATGGCGGAAGGCGAAAAACAGCACCGGCGCCAGCGACAGCACCCGCGCGAACTGCGGCTGCGGCGCGGCGCGCTCGGACAGCACCAGCAGGATGGCCATGGATGGTGCCAGCACCAGCAGCACGTCCGTCAGCAGGCGCATCACCGAGGCACGCTCCAGCCGCGTGTGCAGCAGCATGATCAACACCGGCGCCACCAGCAGGATGGCCAGATAGTGGCTGAGCAATTCCTCGGCGATGACGCGGATCATCAACTCTGGCGTTTCCGACCAGTTGGTGAATGCGAGCAGCGCGGCGTCCGCGGCGGTCGTGACCGTGACCACCAGCACCACCGAAAGCAGCAGCCGGGTCACGTCCTGCGGGCTGTGCAGGCTGGGATGCAGGTGCAGCCGGCGCAGCAGCCACATGCAGGCCATCATCACCAGGAATGCCGGCAGCACGTCTGCCAGCACGCCGCTGATGTGCAGCGGTGATCCATGCCACCAGGCGGCGCCGGCGCAGGCGAGCAGTTCCGCGGCGAGCAACCAGCCCCAGTGGCGCAACGGTACCAGCAGAAGTGCGGTGAAACGCAGGCCGTAGGGCAGCATCCAGTAGGGTTGTGCCGTGGCGCCGAGCAGCAGCCACAGCACCAGATAACCTGCGCCGATGAGCGGCCCGGAATCGGGCAGGAGAGATGGCTTGAATCGCATCCGGCGATGGTACATGCGCCGTGCGCGGGGTGGCGTGCCGGGGTACTTGGCCTGGCGTGCTGTCCCGGGCGCGCCTTCCTGTGTCAGAGTAGGAAGATGTACAGCATCGTTCTGGTTGACGACCACGCCATCGTTCGAGAGGGCTTCAAGCGCCTGATCGAGCTGGAATCGGACCTGGAAGTGGTTGCCGAATGCCGCAACGGCGACGACGCGGTGGAGGCGGTCGGCCACTGGCGCCCGGACCTGGTGGCGCTGGATCTTTCCTTGCCCGATGGCAGCGGTTTGCCGTTGATCGAGCATCTGCTCAGCGTGCATGCGGCCACTCGCGTGGTCGTGTTGAGCATGCATGATGGCGACGCTTACGTTTCCGAGGCGTTGCGTCGCGGGGCCAGCGGGTTCGTCACCAAGGGCGTCGCGCCGGAGGAACTGGTGGCGGGCCTGCGCGCCGTGATGCAGGGCGAGTGCTTCCTCAGCTCGGACCTGCGCCAGCGCCGCACCGAGCGCCCCAACGACGCGCTCGATCCGGTCAACCGGCTGACCGCCCGCGAGCGCGAAGTGTTCCTGTTGCTGGCCGGGGGGCGCACGCCCAAGCAGGTCGCTGCCGACCTCGGCATTGGCCAGAAAACCGTGTACATCCACCGTGCCAGCCTGATGGGCAAGCTCGGCGCCGGATCGGAACTGGACCTCTATCGCATGGCGACCGAGCGCGGCCTGCTGTCGACGACGGTCTGAGGACAGCCGCCTTCAGGTCGCCTGCGCGCGCTCCAGCATCTGCCTGGCGTGAGCGCGGGTCTCGCGGGTGATTTCCACGCCGCCGAGCATGCGAGCCAGCTCGTCGCGCCGGCCTGCGGCGTCCAGTTGTTCGATCCGCGTGCGGGTGGTGTCCCCGTCGCTCTGCTTGCTCACCCGCAAGTGGGCGTGACCTTGCGCGGCGACCTGCGGCAGGTGGGTCACGCAGAGCACCTGGCGACGGCTTCCCAGCGCACGCAGTTTCTGGCCGACCACCTCGGCGACCGCGCCGCCGATGCCGCTGTCGACCTCATCGAAGACCATGCTGCCGATCGAATCCTTGCCCAACGTAGCCACTTCGATGGCCAGACTGATGCGCGCAAGTTCGCCGCCGGAGGCGACCTTGCGCAGCGGCCGCGGTGGCTGGCCAGGATTGGCGCTGACCAGCAGCTCGCAGCGCTCCCGGCCCTGGGCGTCGGGTTCGTCGCCGGGCGTCGGCACCAGCTCGACGCGCAGTACGCCACCGGCCATGCCAAGTTCGCCCATCAGCGCACTGACTTCCTCGCCGAGCTTCGTCGCGGCAGCCATGCGCGATTGACCCAGCAGGTCCGCCGCGCGGGAGTATTCCTGTTGCAGGCGCTGAAGCTGACCGCTCAACTGTTCCAGTGCGTCGCCGGCGCCTTCGAGTTCGGCGTGCTCGGCGCGCAGCGCCAGCAGCCTCTCGTGCAGGGCTTCCGGCGGCAGCCGGTGGCGGCGCGAGAGCGCGTGCAGATGGCTCAGCTGCTGGTCGAGCGCGGCGTAGCCGGCCGGATCGAGGTCGACGTCTTGCGCATAGCGGCCCAAGCCGTCGGCGGCTTCGCCCAACTGGATACCGGCGTTGTCGAGCAGCTCCAGCCAGGGTGTCAGCCGGTCGTCCAGGGCGGCGAGTTTGCCCAGCTCGGCATGCGCTCGACCCAGGGCCCGGCGCAGGGCGAACTCGCCCTCGCCATCGAGCAGTTCCACCACGCCGGCGCTGCCTTCCGCCAGGCGGTCGGCGTTGGCCAGGCGCTTGTGGTTGGCCTCCAGTTCGGCCAGTTCGGTGGGTGGCAGCGCCCATTGCTCCAGTTCCGCCAATTCATGGCGCAGCAGCTCCAGCCGAAGTTCGCGATCCTCGCCGCCATTGAGCTTGTGCATGCGCTGGTTCAACTCGCGCCACTGCTCCGCCTGGCGGCGCACCTGGGCGATCAAGTCATCGTGGCCCGCATAAGCGTCGAGCACGGCCAGCTGATGGGCCCGCGAGAGCAGCGCCTGGTGTTCATGCTGGCCGTGGATCTCGACCAGCAAGGCGGCCAGCTCGCCGAGCTGGCGCGTGTTGGCGGGGCGGCCGTTGATCCAGGCGCGGGAGCTGCCTTCGGCACGCAACACTCGCCGCAACTGGCAGTTGCCGTCTTCGTCGAGTTCCTCCCGGCGCAACCATGCCTGCGCGTCGGGCAGTCCGGTCAAATCGAACTCCGCGGCCAACTCGGCGCGGTCGCTCTCCGCCCGGATCATGCCGCTGTCGGCGCGTGCGCCGGTCAGCAGCATCAACGCGTCGACCAGCAGCGACTTGCCGGCGCCGGTCTCGCCGCTGACCACGGTCAGGCCGGGGCCGAAAGACACCTCGGCGGCCTCGACGACGGCAAAATGGCGGACATAGAGCGAAGTGAGCATGGGCAGTTCGGCATTGGAATGGGAGAATTGTAGCGGGAGCCCGGGTGGGCAAAACACCGCATTCGCTTGCAAGCCGCGCGTGCAGACCTTATTTCTGTCGGGTCTCAGGAACTGCTACGGACATGATCCTTCCACACGGCCATGACCTCGATGCCCGCACGCGGCGCCTGCTGCGCGCGCTGATCTCCCAGTATCTGGTCGACGGCGAGCCGGTGGGGTCGCGCACGCTGGCGCGCTCCTCGGGGCTGGACGTCAGTCCGGCGACGATCCGCAACATCATGGCCGACCTGGAAGACGCCGGCCTGGTCGCTTCGCCGCACACCTCGTCAGGCCGCGTACCCACGCCGCGCGGCCTGCGCCTGTTCGTGGACAGCCTGATCGAGTTGCAGCCCTTGCCGCGCGCCGAGCTGGCGCGCTTGCAGAGCGAACTGCCACCGGGGCCTGCCACCACGCGCGACCTGCTCGGCAACGTGTCGACTTTGCTCTCGGCGATGACCCGCTTTGCCGGCGTGGTGACGGTGCCGCGCCAGGCCGACTTCCCGCTGCGCCACATCGACTTCGTGGCCCTGCCCGATGCGCGGGTGCTGGTGATCCTGGTGTTTACCGACAACCAGGTGCAGAACCGCATCGTGCAACTGCTCAAGCCGTTGCCCGCCGGTGAGCTGGAGCGGGCGGCCAATTATCTCAACACCCACTTCGCCGGGCTGCGCGTGGACGATATCCGCGCCCACTTGCTGGCCGAGGTACGCGAAACCGGCAGCGAGCTCAACCGGCTGCTGGCCAGTACGGTGGAGCTGGCCACGGCCTCGTTCGCGCCGCAGGCCAGCGATGCCGACATGCTGGTCAGCGGGCAGACCAACCTGATGGCCTGCGCCGAGCTGGCCGACCTGCAGCGGCTGCGCGACCTGTTTGACGCGTTCCAGCAGAAGAACGAGCTGCTCCAGCTGATGGAAGTCTGCGCGAAGGCGCCGGGGGTACGGCTGTTCATCGGCGAGGAGTCGGGCTTCGCGGCACTGGATGGTTGCAGCGTGGTCACGGCCAGCTATGGCGCGCAGGGGCGAATGCTCGGCGCTGTCGGCGTGATCGGACCCACGCGCATGGCCTACGAGCGGGTGATCCCGGTCGTGCAGGCCACGGCCGGATTGCTGAGCGACGCCTTGAATCGGGTCGCGGTGACCCTATAACCGGCAGCAGAGGCGGGATTTCTGGTTGATTTGGATGGCGGGCCACGGTGCCGGCCGCGAACTTTTTGTTGGGAGTGACGCATGCACGACAACGACACCCAGGCGCATGACGAGGCCATGGACCCCGGGTCGGCACCAGCCGTCGACGGCGACCAGTTCGCCAAGCTGCAGGCCCGCGTGGCCGAACTGGAGGCGATCAACGCCGAGCTGCAGGAAACGGTCTTGCGCGAGAAGGCGGAGATCGAGAACCAGCGTCGGCGCCTGCATCGGGACCTGGAGCAGGCCCGGCGGTTTGCCAACGAGAAACTGCTGAACGAATTGCTGCCGGTATACGACGGACTGGAGAGCGGCCTGGCAGCCGAGGGCGGCGACGTCGCCTCGATACGCGAGGGCCTCGGTCTCACCCTGAAAGCGCTGCTCAAGGTCGCCGGGAACCACGGCATGGCGCAGGTCGATCCGATCGGCCAGCCGCTCGATCCCGAGCGCCACCACGCGGTGAGCATGGTCGCGGCCCCCGGCCAGGCGCCGGGCACCGTGGTCAGCGTGCTGCAGAAAGGCTACGTGCTGAACGATCGCCTGCTGCGCCCGGCGCTGGTCGCCGTGGCGAAGGACTGAGCGCATCGCACGCCGCCGTCGGCATTGAATCGCTGCGGCAGAACCCCATCTGAAAACCATCGCGGCCGCCGGGCCGCCAATAGATTCGGAGCATGAACATGGGCAAGATCATCGGCATCGACCTGGGCACCACGAACTCCTGCGTGTCCGTGATGGACGGCAGCACGACCAAGGTCATCGAGAACTCGGAAGGCGATCGCACCACGCCGTCCATCGTCGCCTTCACCAAGGACGGCGAGGTGCTGGTCGGTGCCTCGGCCAAGCGCCAGAGCGTGACCAACCCGAAGAACACCTTCTACGCGGTGAAGCGCCTGATCGGTCGCAAGTTCAACGACGCCGAGGTGCAGAAGGACCTGAACATCGTGCCGTTCGGCATCGTGGCGCACGACAACGGCGACGCCTGGGTGCAGACCTCCGACGGCAAGAAGATGGCACCGCAGGAAATCTCCGCCAAGGTGCTGATGAAGATGAAGAAGACCGCCGAGGACTATCTCGGCGAAACGATCACCGAGGCGGTGATCACGGTGCCTGCGTACTTCAACGACAGCCAGCGCCAGGCGACCAAGGACGCCGGCAAGATCGCCGGCCTGGAAGTGAAGCGCATCATCAACGAGCCGACCGCGGCCGCCCTGGCCTACGGCCTGGACAAGAAGGGCGGCGACCGCAAGATCGTGGTCTATGACCTCGGCGGCGGCACCTTCGACGTGTCGATCATCGAGATCGCCGAAGTCGACGGCGAGAAGCAGTTCGAGGTGCTGGCCACCAACGGCGACACCTTCCTCGGTGGCGAAGACTTCGACATGCGCGTCATCGACTACCTGGTCGAGGAGTTCCAGAAGGAGCAGGGCATCGACCTGCGCAAGGACCCGCTGGCGCTGCAGCGCCTGAAGGATGCGGCCGAGCGCGCCAAGATCGAGCTGTCCTCCAACCACCAGACCGACGTGAACCTGCCGTACGTGACGGCCGACGCGTCCGGCCCGAAGCACCTCAACATCAAGCTGACCCGGGCCAAGCTCGAGGCGCTGGTGGAGGATCTGGTCAAGCGCACCATCGAGCCGTGCCGCACCGCGCTGAATGACGCCGGCCTGCGCGTGTCCGACATCAACGACGTGATCCTGGTCGGCGGCCAGACCCGCATGCCCAAGGTGCAGGAGGCAGTGAAGGACTTCTTCGGCAAGGAGCCGCGCAAGGACGTCAACCCGGACGAGGCCGTCGCCGTGGGCGCGGCGATCCAGGGCGGCGTGCTGGGTGGTTCGGTCAAGGACGTGCTGCTGCTCGACGTGACCCCGCTGTCGCTGGGCATCGAGACCATGGGCGGCGTGATGACCAAGCTGATCGAGAAGAACACCACCGTGCCGACCAAGGCGGCGCAGACCTTCTCCACCGCCGACGACAACCAGACCGCGGTGACCGTGCATGTGCTGCAGGGCGAGCGCGAGCGCGCCAGCGCGAACAAGTCGCTGGGCAAGTTCGACCTGCAGGGCATCGAGCCGGCGCCGCGCGGCATGCCGCAGATCGAGGTCACCTTCGACATCGACGCCAACGGCATCCTGCATGTGTCGGCCAAGGACAAGAAGACCGGCAAGGAACAGAAGATCGAGATCAAGGCCGGCTCGGGCCTGTCCGACGAGGAAATCCAGCGCATGGTCGCCGATGCCGAGGCGAACAAGGAAGAGGACAAGAAGTTCCACGAGCTGGTCGCCACCCGCAACAAGGCCGACCAGCTGGTGCATGCCACCCGCAGCGCGCTGAAGGAGCATGGTGGCAAGGTGCCGGCCGACCAGCTGTCCACGATCGAAGGCGCGTTGTCGGATCTGGAAAAGGCCAAGGACGGTGACGACAAGGCGGCGATCGAGGCCAAGGTCGAGAAGCTGGAACAGGTGGCGCAGGCGCTCTACGCCGCGGCGCAGGGCGGCCCGGCCGATGCCGGCGCGCAGTCCGCGCCGGGCGGCTCGGCGCAGCCGGACGACGTGGTCGATGCCGAGTTCACCGAAGTGAAAGACGACAAGAAGTAAGCGGCATCGTCATCGGCACGGCCCGATGGCCAGCCCGCGCCAGGAACGTTCCTGGCGCGGGCGGTTTTGCGGATGGTGCCATGGGGCGGACGAGCATGTGGATGCATGAATGAGCAAGCGTGATTACTACGAAGTGCTGGGTGTGGAACGCACCGTCACCGAAGTCGAACTGAAGAAATCCTTCCGTCGGCTGGCCATGAAGTACCACCCGGATCGTTGCCCCGACGACCCGACCGCGCAGGACAAGTTCAAGGAGGCCAAGGAGGCCTACGAAGTGCTGTCCGACGAGCGCAAGCGTGCCTTGTACGACCAGCACGGCCACGCGGCGTTCGAAGGCGGCATGGGCGGCCGCGGCGGCGCCGGGTTCGGCGACGTGGGCGACATCTTCGGCGACATCTTCGGCGACATCTTCGGCAGGAATGGCGGTGGCCGCGGCCGGCCGCGCCGCGGCTCGGACCTGCGCTACATCATGGATCTCGACCTCGAGGAGGCCGTGTTCGGCGTCAGCAAGCAGATCGAGATCCCCACCCAGGTCAATTGCCATCACTGCAACGGCAGCGGTTCGGCCGACGGCAAGGTAGCCAAGTGCGCGACCTGCCATGGCCACGGCCAGGTGCGCATGCAGAACGGCATCTTCTCGATCCAGCAGGCTTGCCCGCATTGCGGCGGCACCGGCCAGGCAATCGAGAATCCCTGCCGCAAGTGCCACGGCGAGGGACGCATCGAGGAGACCCGCACGCTGTCCGTGCAGATCCCCGAGGGCGTCGACAACGGTGACCGCATTCGCCTGAGCGGGCAGGGCGAGGCCGGCCCGTCCGGCACGCCGGCCGGCGACCTCTACGTGGAAGTGCGCGTGCGCGAGCATGCGATCTTCCAGCGCGACGGCAGCGACCTGTATTGCGAACTGCCGATCCGCTTTTCGCAGGCTGCGCTGGGCGCCCAGTTGCCGGTGCCGACGCTGGAGGGCGAAGTCCCGATAAGCATTCCGCCGGAGACGCAGACCGGCGCGCAGTTCCGCCTGCGCGGCCGCGGCGTCAAGTCGGTGCGCAGCAGCCGCCACGGCGACCTGATTTGTCGGGTGGTGGTGGAAACGCCGGTGCGCCTGACGCGCCAGCAACGCGAGCTGCTGGAGTCGCTGGAGGCCACGTTCAGCGGCAGCGACGCCGACAAGCACACGCCGCGCGCCAAGGGCTGGGTCGACGGCGTGAAGAAATTCTGGTCCCGCGTGACCGCCTGAGGCGAAGCGGGCCTGCGGCCGCCACCCCGCGGCCAGGCTGCGCGGTTAGCATGGACGCCTGACCCCGAGGAATGCTGCGCCGATGACACGCCCCTTTCGACTCGCCGTGAACGGTGCCTCCGGCCGCATGGGCCGCGCCTTGCTCGACTTGCTGGGTGCCGACGGCGACGCCGAACTGGTGCATGCCGTGGTGGCGCCGGGGTCGATCCACGCCGGCCAGCCCGTGCCCGGTGTGGCAAACGGAACCCTTCGTTACGCGCATGACTGGACGCAGGCGCCGCCGATCGACGTCATTGTCGATTTCAGCACGCCTGCGGCGCTGGGAGCTGCGCTCGACCATTGTCTGGAGCGCGGCATCGCACTGGTCAGCGGCACCACCGGCATCGACGGCGCGCTGACGTCGCGGTTGGCCGATGCCGCGCGGCAGATCGCGGTCCTGCGCGCCGCCAACTTCAGCCTCGGCGTGGCGATGCTGGCGCGGCTGTTGCGCGAGGCGGCGTCGGCCCTGCCGGCCTGGGATCTGGAGATCGTCGAAGCGCACCACGGTCGCAAGCGCGATGCACCATCCGGCACCGCCCTGGCGCTTGGCGAGGCGGCGGCGGCCGCACGCCACACCACGCTGGAGGCTGCGGCGGCATTCGAGCGTGGCGGCGAGCGCGTCGACGGCAGCATCGGTTTCGCCGTGATCCGCGGTGGCGACATCGTGGGCGAGCACCAGGTCATGCTGATCGGTCAGGGCGAGCGGCTGGAGCTGGTCCACCGCGCCACCGATCGCTCGATCTTCGCGCGTGGCGCGCTGCATGCGGCGCACTGGCTCGCAGGCCGGCCAGCCGGTCAGTGGCGGCTGGACGACGTCATCGCCACGCGGCCCTGAGGCACTTCCTCCGGCGCTGCCGGAGCCTGCTCCCGGCTCAATCGCGGTGCGCGGCGTTGCGGCCCCGGCTGGCGCCGAACTTCCGGTCGAGGCCGCCGAAAACCTTCTTGAACGCCCGCGAGAACTTGCCGCGACGGGTCTTGCGCAGCTTCTCTTCCTCGCTGGTGAGCCAGGCGACCTGGATGACGCGGCGTTCGCCCTCGTACGGCAAATGGCCGTGGAAGGAGTTGTCGCAGCGCTTGAACACCGCAAACTCGCCGTACAGTGGAATCAGCTCGGGCATCACCATCGCGTCGATGTCGTCCATGCTGTGCAGGAATCGCAGGCAGCCGGCGCTGGTGTCAGGCCATTGGCCGTTGAGGTAGAGCAGGGCGGTGGCGATCTTCGACCGGCTGTCGGTGTGGATCGTGCCATGGCGCTTGTTGAGCATGCGGCACAGGGTAACCAGGGTGGGATAGCGATCCAGCTCCTCGATGCCCAGGCGCTTGCCGATGGCGCGGGCGAACTCCGGGGAGGTCAGGCCCTCGATCAGCGCATTGACGCTGGCGCCGCAATCGGCCGGTTCGTAGGGGAAGAATCCGGCGCTGGCATAGCGCGGGAAATCGCGATCGAGATCCGCACGCATCTCGTCGGGCAGTTGTCCGTGGGCGACCATGAACGGGAAAGGCTGGTGCCGGATCGTGGTATCCGGGCGATCGAGACGCGCGGGGTCCAGCAGTACGACGGCACCCATGGGACGTCCAGCTCCATTGAAATGAGGCCTAGTGTACCGTTCGCGCTCCATACGCGACGCACCGGGCATCGGCCGATTCATGCTGCCGCAAGGTGGACAGGAACGTGCCTGCAGCCTATCATTGCGACCCGCCCGGAAAGCTTCCCCTCCAAACTCCACAAGCCAGCAATACTGCGGCTTGCGGACTTTGCTGCATCAAAAAGGCGGTCCTTGTTATGTCGCATCCTGCCCTGCTGGCCCTCGAAGACGGCAGCATTTTTCATGGCCACGCCATCGGCGCCGTTGGCGAAACGGTCGGCGAAGTGGTCTTCAATACCGCCATGACCGGTTATCAGGAGATCCTCACCGATCCCTCCTACGCGCGCCAGATCGTCACGCTGACCTACCCGCACGTCGGCAACACTGGTGTCAACGAGGTGGATGTGGAGTCGAATCTCGTGCATGCCGCCGGCCTGATCGTGCGCGACGTGCCGCGGCGTGCCAGCAACTGGCGCTCCACTCGCAGCTTGCCCGACTACCTCGCCGACCACGGCACGGTGGCCATCGCCGGGATCGACACGCGCCGGCTGACCCGCATACTGCGCGAGAAGGGCGCGCTGGCCGGTTGCATCGTGGCGGGCGCGCAGGTCGACGCGGAAGATGCCCTGGCCAAGGCGCGCGGCTTCTCCGGCCTCGCCGGAATGGACTTGGCCAAGGTCGTGGGCACCGGCAAGCCCTACAGATGGAATCAGGGCTGCTATGACCTCGATCGCACGGCGTTCAACCAGCCGGCCATGCAGTTCAAGGTGGTGGCCTACGACTTCGGCACCAAGCTCAACATCCTGCGCCTGCTGGCCGAGCAGGGTTGCGACATTACCGTGGTGCCGCCGCAGACTCCCGCCGCGGAGGTGCTGGCGATGCAGCCCCATGGCGTGTTCCTTTCCAACGGCCCGGGCGATCCCGCTGCGTGCGATTACGCGATCGAGGCGACGCGCGTCTTCCTCGACGCGAAGATTCCGCTGTTCGGCATCTGCCTGGGCCATCAACTGATGGGGCTGGCGTTGGGCGGACGCACGCTGAAGATGAAATACGGCCACCACGGCGCCAACCATCCGGTGAAGGATCTGGACGACGGCCGCGTGCTGATCACCTCGCAGAACCACGGTTTCGCGGTCGATCCGGCCAGTCTGCCGGCCCATGTGCGGCTGACCCACCGCTCGCTGTTCGACGGTTCGCTGCAGGGTTTCGCGCTGACAGATCGCCCGGCCTTCTGTTTCCAGGGCCATCCCGAGGCCAGCCCGGGACCGCATGACATGGGCTATCTGTTCCAACGTTTCGCCAAGCTGATGCAGGAGGCTCGCTGAGATGCCCAAGCGCAATGACATCAAGAGCGTGCTTATCATCGGCGCCGGCCCGATCGTGATCGGCCAGGCCTGCGAGTTCGACTACTCCGGCGCGCAGGCCTGCAAGGCGCTGAAGGAAGAAGGCTTCCGCGTCATCCTGGTCAACTCCAATCCCGCCACGATCATGACCGATCCGGACACCGCCGACGCGGTGTACATCGAGCCGATCAACTGGCAGACGGTGGAACGCATCATCGCCAAGGAGCGCCCGGATGCGGTGCTGCCGACGATGGGTGGGCAGACCGCGCTCAATTGCGCGCTGGACCTTGCCGACCACGGCGTGCTGGAGAAGTACGACGTCGAGCTGATCGGCGCCCGGCGCGAAGCGATCCGCATGGCCGAGGACCGCGAGCTGTTCAAGCGGGCGATGACCGAGATCGGGCTGGACAGCCCCAAGTCGGACGTGGCCAAGAACTTCGAGCATGCAGTGGAGATCCAGGCCCGACTCGGTTTCCCGGTGATCATCCGGCCCAGCTTCACGCTGGGCGGCACCGGCGGCGGCATCGCCTACAACAAGGAAGAGTTCGAGACCATCGTCAAGCGTGGCCTCGACATGTCGCCCACCCACGAGGTGCTGATCGACGAATCCGTGCTGGGATGGAAGGAGTTCGAGATGGAAGTGGTCCGCGACACCGCGGACAACTGCATCATCATCTGCGCCATCGAGAACCTCGATCCGATGGGCGTGCACACCGGCGACTCGATCACCGTGGCACCGGCGCAGACGCTCACCGACAAGGAATACCAGCGCCTGCGCGATGCCTCCATCGCGGTGCTGCGCAAGATCGGCGTGGATACCGGCGGCTCCAACGTGCAGTTCGGCATCAACCCCGACGACGGTCGCGTGGTGGTGATCGAGATGAATCCGCGCGTGTCGCGCTCCTCGGCGCTGGCGTCGAAGGCCACCGGCTTCCCGATCGCCAAGGTCGCCGCCAAGCTGGCGGTGGGCTACACGCTGGACGAATTGAAGAACGACATCACCGGCGGTCGGACCCCGGCCTCGTTCGAGCCGTCGATCGACTACGTGGTTACCAAGATCCCGCGTTTCGCCTTCGAGAAGTTTCCCGCGGCCGATGCGCGCCTGACCACGCAGATGAAATCCGTCGGCGAGGTGATGGCGATCGGCCGTACCTTCCAGGAGTCGCTGCAGAAAGCCTTGCGCGGGCTGGAAATCGGCAAGACCGGCCTCAATCCCACCGGCCTGGACATCGGCACCGACGACGGTCTGGCGGTGCTCAAGCGGGAGCTGCGCGAGCCGCGTCCCGATCGCGTGTTCCACCTGGCCGATGCGTTCCGCGCCGGCCTGTCGCTGGAGGAGGTGTTCGAGCTAAGCCGGGTCGATCCCTGGTTCCTCGCCGCGTTCGAGGACATCGTGCTGGCCGAGACGGAGATCACCCGGCAAGGCATTACCGCGCTCGACGCCCCGCGTCTGCGTGAACTCAAGCGACTCGGCTTCGCCGACGCACGCATCGCCGAGCTGCTCGGTACCGACGAGGCCTCGGTGCGCCACCTGCGCCACACTCTGGGCGTGCGTCCGGTGTACAAGCGGGTGGATTCCTGTGCCGCCGAGTTTGTCACCGGCACCGCCTACATGTACTCGACCTACGAGGAAGAGTGCGAGGCGCTGCCCACCGATCGCGACAAGATCATCGTCCTCGGCGGCGGCCCGAACCGCATCGGGCAGGGCATCGAGTTCGACTATTGCTGCGTGCATGCGTCGCTCGCGCTGCGCGAGGACGGCTATGAAACCATCATGGTCAACTGCAATCCGGAAACCGTGTCGACCGACTACGACACTTCCGACCGGCTGTATTTCGAGCCGGTGACCCTGGAAGACGTGCTGGAAATCGTCCACCTCGAAAAGCCCAAGGGCGTGATCGTGCAGTACGGCGGGCAGACCCCGCTGAAGCTGGCGCGTGCGCTGGAAGCGGCCGGCGTGCCGATCATCGGCACCAGCCCCGACTCGATCGACCTGGCCGAGGATCGCGAGCGCTTCCAGCAGATGATCGAGAAGATCGGGCTGAAGCAGCCGCCGAACCGCACCGCGCGCAACGCCGACGAGGCGCTGGCGCTGGCCCGCGAGATCGGCTACCCGCTGGTGGTGCGCCCGAGCTACGTGCTTGGTGGCCGCGCGATGGAAGTCGTGCACGACGACGCCGACCTGTCGCGCTACATCCGCGACGCGGTGAAAGTGTCGAACGATTCGCCGGTGTTGCTGGACCGCTTCCTCGACCACGCGGTCGAAGTCGACGTGGACGTGATCGCCGATGCCGCTGGCACCGTGCTGATCGGCGGCATCATGGAGCACATCGAGGAGGCGGGCGTGCATTCGGGCGATTCGTCCTGCTCGCTGCCGCCGTATTCGCTGAGCGCCGATATCCAGGACGAGCTGCGCCGCCAGGTCAGCGCGATGGCGAAGGAGCTGAAGGTCGTCGGCCTGATGAACACCCAGTTCGCGATCCAGGGCGAGACGGTCTACATCCTGGAAGTGAACCCGCGCGCCTCGCGCACGGTGCCGTTCGTGTCCAAGGCCACCGGCGTGCCGCTGGCCAAGATTGCCGCGCGCGTGATGGCCGGGCGTTCGCTGGAGAGCATGAACGCGACACGCGAAGTGATCCCGTCGTACTTCTCGGTGAAGGAGGCGATCTTCCCGTTCCTGAAGTTCCAGAACGTCGATCCCATCCTGGGACCGGAGATGCGCTCCACCGGCGAGGTCATGGGCGTCGGGCGCAGCTTCGGCGCGGCGTTCGCGCGTGGCCACGAGGCCGCGGGCATCCGGCCGCCGTCGTTGGGCAAGGTGTTCCTGTCGGTGCGTGACGGCGACAAGGAGCTGCTGTTGCCGGTGGCCGCCGAAGTCATCGCGCGCGGGTTCAGCCTGGTGGCGACCGCCGGCACCGCCAGCTACCTGACCGCGCATGGCGTAAAGTGCGAGCGCATCAACAAGGTGATGGAAGGCCGGCCGCACATCGTCGACGCGATCAAGAACGGCGAAATCGTCTACATCGTCAACACCACCGAGGGGAAACAGGCGATCGCCGATTCCTTCTCGATCCGCCGCGAGGCGCTGCAGCACCGCGTCACCTACTCGACCACGGTGGCTGGTGCCCGCGCGCTGGTGCACTCGCTGGATTTCCGTGGCGGTGGTGAGGTCCACAGCCTGCAGGAACTGCATCAGGAGCTGAGCGCATGAGTCGTGCCCCGATCACCAAAACCGGTTCCGAACGCCTGCGCGCGGAACTGGAACGGCTGAAATCCATCGAGCGCCCGCGCATCATCGCGGCCATCGCGGAGGCTAGGGCGCACGGCGATCTCAAGGAGAACGCCGAGTACCACGCCGCGCGCGAACTGCAGAGCTTCACCGAGGGGCGCATCGCCCAGCTCGAAGGGTTGCTGTCGACCGCCGAAGTCATCGACGTGTCGCGGCTCAATGCGGGCAAGCGGGTGGTCTTCGGCGCGACCGTCGACCTGGAGGATGAGGACAGCGGCACCCCGGTGACCTACCAGATCGTCGGCGACCTGGAGGCGGACATCAAGCAGAACCTGATTGCCGTCTCCTCGCCGATCGCCCGCGCCCTGATCGGCAAGAGCGCCGGCGACAGCTTCGAGTTCACCGCGCCCAACGGCGTCAAACACTACGAAATCATCGACGTCCACTACGACTGAGGGGTTGGAAAGACTCAGCCTCGACGCCAAGGGCGGGGATGGTCGCGTGCCGGCCTGCTTTCGTCATTCGCGCGAACACGGAATCCATCTTGCGGTCCGCCCGGGATCAGGACAGCTTTCGCATGAGCGCCCCTTCGGCCGTCGTGAAGCACCTCGAGGGCCCGATTCCACACGCGCACAAAAAAAGCCGCATGAGCGGCTTTTTTGCCGGCACGTGCGCGATGACTCAGCGCTGGCGAGCCTTGAAACGGGGGTTGCTCTTGCAGATCACGAACACCTTGCCGCGACGACGCACGATCTTGCAATCGCGGTGCCGCGCCTTGGCGGACTTCAGAGAATTAAGCACCTTCACGGCAGGCTCCTGACACCAAATGAAAAACTCAAGCTCGCAAGTATAACGAGGCTCGCGGCAGCTCACAAGCCTGGCGCGACAGCCACTTCCGTGACGGTGGCCAGGAACTGTTGCAGCGCCGGTGAGGGGTCGTTGGTCCGGCAGGCCACGGCCAGCAGCAGAAAGGCGTTCGGGTCCTCCAGCGGCACATAGGCAACACCGGGCAGCCGCACCGTCCGCAGGCTGGACGGCACCAGCGCCAGTCCCAATCCGGCGGCGACCAGCGCCAGCAAGCCGTTGATCTGCTGGGCGTGCTGGACGATGGCGGGCTGGAACCCGGCGTGTTGCGCCAGCGTCACCAGGCGGTCATACAGCGTCGCGGCGAGCGCACGTGGCTGCGACACGAAGGCATCACTGGCAACCTCGGCAAGGTCGACGCTGCTGCGTCCGGCCAGCCGGTGCCCCGCCGGCATGGCAAGCAACAGCGGCTCGCGGTCGATCACGCTGAGTCTCAGGTTGCGCGCGTCCTGCAGGTGCGCCGGCTCGCCACGGACGAAGCCGGCGTCGATCTCGCCGCCCAGCAGCGCGGCGAATTGCGGCTCGGTGTACATCTCGTCGAGTTTCAGTCCCACCTTGGGCGCCACTTGTCCGTAACGGAGCAGGATTCGCGGCAGTGCCGGGTGGAACGATGCCGACACGGTGTAGGCCAGGCGCAGGTGGCCGCTGTGGCCGGCGGCAGCGGCGACGACCTGGCTGCGCGCCTCGTCTGCCTTGGCAAGGAGGTGCCTGGCCTGTTCGAGAAATACCCGGCCCGGTTCCGTCAGCGAGACGTGGCGTTTGCTCCGCTCCAGCAGGCGCACGCCCAGATCCTGCTCCAGTGACTTGATCTGCTGCGACAGGGGCGGCTGCGAAAGATGCAGGCGCAAGGCGGCCCGCGTGAAGCTCAGCTCCTCGGCGACGGCCACGAAGTAGCGCAACTGGCGGAAATCAAACATATAGCAAAGTCGAATAAAAACGAGCGTAAATATATATTGGATACTTTATTCGGTCGATCATAAAATCACCGCGTCGCCCCACTATCCCCTCCCCCAGTGGCGGTGGCCCTCGCCCCGCAGCGACGCTGAATACGACATCTGGTTCAACTCCCCCCCTGAACCCATGTCGATGCGTCGCACCATGCGGGGCGCTTTCTTTTGCGGTGCCGCGCTGGCGTCGTCGCGACCCGTTCAGAGTCGCGCCGCCAGCGCCGTGCCCTGCGCGATGGCGCGTTTGGCATCGAGCTCCGCGGCCACGTCGGCCCCGCCGATCACGTGCACGCTCATGCCCGCGGCGATGAGGGCATCGGCCAGTCGACGATCTGGCTCCTGGCCGGCGCAGACGACCACGTTGTCGACCGGCAGGATCTGCGGCTTGCCGTCGAGCGTGATGTGCAATCCGCGGTCGTCGAAGCGCTCGTAGCCGACCTTGCCCAGCATGGTCACCTGCTTGGCCTTCAAGGTGGCGCGATGCACCCAGCCGGTGGTCTTGTTGAGTCGGGCGCCGGGGCGTCCTTCGCTGCGCTGCAGCAGCCAGACCTGTCGCGCTGGCGCCTCCGGTCGCGCGTCCAGCAGGCCGCTGCGAGCGTGCAGCGCCATGTCCACGCCCCATTCGCGCGTCCAGCGGGCGACGTCGGTGGTGGGCGAGGGCGCGCGTTCGACGAGAAACTCGGCCACGTCGAACCCGATCCCGCCAGCGCCGATGATGGCCACTCTTGCGCCCACGGGTCGGTCCCGCGCCAGCACGTCGAGATAGCCCAGCACGCGCGGGTCGTCGCTGCCGGGGAAATCGACCTGGCGCGGGGTGACGCCGGTGGCAACGACCACCTCGTCGTAGCCGCCATCGCGCAGCATGGCAACGTCGGCGTTCTCGCCCAGACGCAGCTCGACGCCGGTATCGCGCAGCTGGTGGACGAAGTAGCGCAGGGTTTCGTGGAACTCTTCCTTGCCCGGGATCCGCTTGGCGACGTTGAACTGCCCGCCGATCTCGTCGGCGCGGTCGATCAGGGTCACCTGGTGGCCGCGCTCGCCCAGCGTGCTGGCGCAAGCCATGCCGGCGGGGCCGGCGCCGATCACCGCGATGCGCCTGGGCACACGGGTCGGCTCGATCTTCAACTCTGTTTCGTGGCAGGCGCGCGGGTTGACCAGACAGCTGGCGCGCTTGTTCTGGAACACGTGGTCCAGGCAGGCCTGGTTGCACGCGATGCAGGTGTTGATGCGCTCGCTGCGGCCGACCCTGGCCTTGTTCACCCACGCCGGGTCGGCCAGCAGCGGGCGCGCCATCGAGACCATGTCGGCGTCGCCATCGGCAAGGATGCGTTCGGCCACCTCCGGCATGTTGATGCGATTGGTGGCCACCAGCGGGATCGAGACCTCGCCCATCAGACGGCGCGTGACCCAGGCGAAACCGGCGCGGGGCACGCTGGTGACGATGGTCGGCACGCGCGCCTCATGCCAGCCGATGCCGGTGTTGATGATGCTGGCGCCGGCGGTCTCGACGGCCTTGGCCAGGGCCGCGATCTCGTCCCAGTTCTGGCCGTCGTCGACCAGGTCCAGCATCGACAGGCGATAGATGATGATGAAGTCGCGGCCGACGGCCTCGCGTGTGCGCCGCACGACCTCCACCGGAAAGCGCATGCGTCGCTGCGCATCGCCGCCCCATGCATCGTCGCGCCGGTTGGTGCGCGCGGCGATGAATTCGTTGATCAGGTAACCCTCCGACCCCATCACCTCGACGCCGTCGTAGCCCGCTTCCCGGGCCAGTTGCGCGCAGCGGACGAAGTCGCCGATGGTGCGCTCGACGCCGCGTGGCGACAGCGCGCGCGGCGTGGAGGGCGTGATCGGCGACTTGATCCGCGACGGCGCCACGGACAGCGGGTGATAGCCGTAGCGCCCGGCGTGCAAGATCTGCATGCAGATGCGGCCGCCTTCGGCATGGACGGCGGCGGTGAGCTTGCGGTGGCGCGGCTTGTGCCAGGGCATCGTGAGCCGACCGCCGAAGGGCTTCAGCCAGCCCTCGATGCTGGGCGAGATGCCGCCGGTGACCATCAGTCCCACGCCGCCGCGGGCGCGTTCGGCGAAATAGGCGGCCAGTTTGTCGTAGTCGCGGGCGCGATCTTCCAGCCCGGTGTGCATCGAACCCATCAGGATGCGGTTGGGCAAAGTGACGTGGCCCAGATCCAGCGGGGCGAACAGCTTGGGATAGTTCATGCGATCCACGCGGCTTCAAACGATCGTATGAATGTGCCGGCAATGGGCCTGCAAAAGCAAGCGGGGCGGGAGACGAAGCTGTCAGGCCAGCAGTTGCTGCACCAGGGCGATGTAGCGGCGCATGGCTTCCTCGACAGGAACGCCGTTCAACTGCGCCCAGGCTTCGTGCTTGGCAGTGCCCACGAAATCGAAAAAGCCCGGCTGGGTCCGCTTGAGGTCGCCCTCGGTGCCCTGCTTGTACAGGGCGTAGAGCTTGAGCAGGGTGTCGTTGTCCGGCCGTTTGGCCAGGCCTTTGACATCTTCGGCAGCTTGCTCGAACTCTCGACGCAGATCGTTCATGGGGCAATGGACCTGCGGCGGGCGGGAAACGGGATGGATAGCACGCGTTCGGAAGTGGGTCAACGCGTTAGACTGCGCGCTCTCCACGCCGCCAGGATGCTTCGATGAGCCATGCCGCCGCCGTTCCCGTGCTTGCCATCGACGGGCCGTCCGGGTCGGGCAAGGGCACGATCAGTGCGCTGGTGGCAGAGCGGCTGGGCTGGCGCCTGCTGGATTCCGGGGCGTTGTATCGCGCGGTGGGCTACGCCGCCGGCATGGCCGGGCTGGACCTGTCCGATGCCGATGCGATGGCCCGCTGCGCCCAGACGACGAAGATCCAGTTTCGCGCCGCCGAGACGGGAGGCGGGGCGCGGGTGATCGTCAACGGGCACGATGCCACCGACGAGTTGCGCACGGAAACGGCCGGTGCCGCGGCGTCGGCGATCGCCTCCATGCCCAGCGTGCGCGAGGCCCTGGTGGCGCTGCAGTTGGGCTTTCGCAAGGCGCCCGGGCTGGTGGCGGACGGGCGCGACATGGGCACGGTGATCTTCCCGGATGCCGCGTTCAAGGTTTTCCTCACCGCGAGCGCCGCCGAGCGGGCGAAAAGACGCTATAAGCAGTTGAAGGAAAAGGGGCTCAGCGTTACACTTGCCGGCCTTCAGCGCGAAATTGAGGCGCGTGACAGCCGCGATGCATCGCGTGCGGTCGCGCCACTCAAGCCCGCCGATGATGCGGTGCTGGTGGACACCACCGGCATGGCCATCGACGAGGTCGTGGCGAAAGTACTTGCCGTCGTGCAGTCCTGAGCGGATTGCGCGGCGGCTTTTGTGCCCCTGCCGCGGCAGGGGGTTTTGAACCACGGTGACAACGTTCGGCCCCGCAGGGCCGTCGCGGCCACCCCCAACCGGTGGACCGGGAAGTTCGTGCGCAACAACCAACCCAGCGCAGCGGACCCAAGGTCTTTTCCCACTATGGAATCAACATGACTGAAAGTTTTGCCGAACTGTTTGAACAGAGCCAGCAGGCCATCTCCAAGCTGAAGCCCGGCGCCATCGTCACCGGCATCGTCGTGGAAATCCGCAACGACGTCGTCGTGATCAATGCAGGCCTGAAGAGCGAAGGCATCGTCCCGATCGAGCAGTTCAAGAACGAGGAAGGTGTGCTGGAGGTGCAGGTTGGCGACGAGGTGAAGGTAGCCCTCGAAGCCCTGGAAGACGGTTTCGGCGAGACCAAGCTGTCGCGCGAGAAGGCCAAGCGCTCGATGGTGTGGGACGACCTGGAGCAGGCGTTCGACAAGGAAGAGACCATCGTCGGCATGATTTCCGGCAAGGTCAAGGGCGGTTTCACCGTCGACATCAAGGATGTCCGCGCGTTCCTGCCCGGTTCGCTGGTCGACGTGCGCCCGGTGCGCGAGCCGACCTACCTCGAGGGCAAGGAACTCGAGTTCAAGATCATCAAGCTGGATCGCAAGCGCAACAACGTGGTGGTCAGCCGCCGCGCCGTCGTCGAGACCGAGTTCTCCGAGGAGCGCGAGAAGCTGCTGGAACGTCTGGTCGAGGGTGCCGTCGTCAAGGGCGTGGTGAAGAACCTCACCGATTACGGCGCGTTCGTGGACCTGGGCGGCATCGATGGCCTGCTGCACATCACCGACATGGCGTGGAAGCGCGTGCGCCATCCGTCCGAGGTGGTCAACGTCGGCGACGAGCTCGACGTGCGCGTGCTGAAGTACGACAAGGAGCGCAACCGCGTGTCGCTGGGCCTGAAGCAGCTGGGCGACGACCCGTGGGTGAACATCTCGCGTCGCTATCCGGTCGGCAGCCGCATCTTCGGCAAGGTCTCCAACGTCACCGATTACGGCTGCTTCGTCGAGATCGAGCCGGGCGTGGAAGGCCTGGTGCACGTGTCCGAGATGGACTGGACCAACAAGAACGTCAACCCGGCCAAGGTGGTGCAGGTCGGCGACGAGACCGAAGTGACCGTGCTGGACGTGGATGAAGAGCGTCGCCGCATTTCGCTGGGCATCAAGCAGACCCGCTCGAACCCGTGGGAAGCCTTCGCCGCCATGCACAAGAAGGGCGACAAGGTGTCGGGTCAGATCAAGTCGATCACCGATTTCGGCGTGTTCATCGGCCTGGAAGGCGGCATCGACGGCCTGGTGCATCTGTCCGACATCTCCTGGCAGGTGTCCGGCGAAGACCTCGTGCGCGACTTCAAGAAGGGCGAGGAGATCGAGGCGGTGGTGCTGGCCGTCGACCCGGAGCGCGAGCGCATCAGCCTCGGGATCAAGCAGATGGAGCAGGATCCGTTCGGCCAGTTCATGGCGGCCAACCCGCGTGGCACGATCGTCAACGGCACGGTCAAGGAAGTCGACGCCAAGGGTGCCGTGATCGACCTGGGCGAGGGCGTGGAGGGTTACCTGCGCGCCAACGACATCGCCAAGGAGCGCATCGACGACGCTACCCAGCACCTGAAGGTGGGCGACAAGGTCGAGGCCAAGTTCACCGGCATGGATCGCAAGGGTCGCCAGCTGGCGCTCTCGATTCGCGCCAAGGACGAGGAAGACGCCCCCGAAGCCGCGGTCGACTACTCTTCGGCCGCCAGTGGCACGACCAAGCTCGGCGCGTTGTTGAAGGAACAGTTCAACAAGGCCGACTGATCTCTCGTTGCAGGCACGACGCGGGGCGGCACGTCGCCGCCCCGCTGTTTCACGTCACGGACATTGGGGCCCATGACCAAATCCGAATTGATCGAAGCGCTGGCCAGGCGCCAGACCCACCTCGCGTTCGCCGACGTCGAGATGGCCGTCAAGAGCGTCATCGAACAGATGAGCCTGGCGCTGGCCCAGGGCGAACGCATCGAGGTGCGCGGCTTCGGCAGCTTTGCGTTGCACTACCGGCCGCCGCGGATGGGGCGCAACCCCAAGACCGGCGAAGCCGTGGCCCTGCCAGGCAAGCACGTTCCCCATTTCAAGCCGGGCAAGGAATTGCGCGAGCGCGTCAATCTTGACCTGGAGAACAGTGCCGGTTGAGTCCATCGACCGGAGAATGCGAGGCAGGCGGCGCGAGCCGGTCCTGCCTTCTTTTTGCCTGCAGGACGGCTGGCGGCGGCAGCGCCTGTGCCCGACTGCGCCAATCGGGTAAAGTTCGAGCATGCGATTGCTTGCCCTCATCATTCTGGCCATTTTCGTCGCCGCCGGCATCGTGCTGGGCGCGCTGAATGCGGAAATGGTCGGCTACGACTTCGGCTTTGCCCAACTGCAGTTGCCCAAGGGAGCCGCGCTGCTGGGCGCCCTGGTGGTGGGCTGGTTGCTGGGCGGGGTGACCGCGTGGCTCGGTGTGCGGCCACGGCGTTCGCGACGCACTACGGGCGCGGACAGGAAGCCGCCGGCCAAGCCATGAATCCCCTGTATGTGCTGGCCGCACTGCTCCCCGTCGCCTTCGTGCTGGGTTGGTGGGCTTCGCGCCTGGTGGTTGCGCGGCGGGCCGGCGTCGACGTCAGCACCTTGTCGTCGGATTATTTCCGCGGCCTGAACTACCTGCTCAACGAGGAGCAGGACAAGGCCATCGAAGTCTTCCTGAAACTCGCCGAATACAACCGCGACACGGTGGAGACGCACCTCGCCCTGGGCAACCTGTTTCGGCGTCGCGGCGAGGTGGATCGGGCGATCCGGCTGCACCAGCACCTGGTCTCGCGACCGGGTCTGTCCGACGCAATGAAGACCGTGGCCCTGCTGGAGCTCGGCGAGGACTACATGCGTTCGGGCCTGCTCGATCGTGCCGAGGCCTTGTTCGCCGACCTGGTGGCGATGAACTCGCACGCGCCCTCGGCGCTGCGCCATCTGATCTCGATCTACCAGCACGAGCGCGACTGGCACAAGGCGATCGAGCACGCGCGGCGGCTGGAGGTGATGACCGGCGACGACGAGGCGCCGATGATCGCCCAGTTCTACTGTGAGCTCGCCGAGCGCGCGCGTCAGCATGGCGCCCGTGCCGAGGCGCGGGAATACCTGCGCCAGGCGTTCGAATGCCAGCCCGATTGCGTGCGCGCCTTCATGCTCACCGGACGCCTGCATGCCGAGGACGGGCAGCATGCCGAGGCCATCGACGCGCTGGAGGCGGCGATCAGGGCCGACAGCGCCTTCACTCCCGACATCCTGCCGCCGCTGCTCAACAGCTATGCCCGCGTGCGGCAGATGGACCGCGCCGAGACCTTCCTGCGCACCCTGATGGCGCGCTATCACGGCGTTTCGCCGATCCTGGCGCTGACCAACCTGTATCGCCAGCGCGACGGCGAGCGCGTGGCGGTCGACTTTCTCACCGCGCAGTTGCGCCAGCGGCCGTCGGTGCGCGGGCTGATGACCCTGCTCGACGCCACGATGGACAAGATCGAAGGCGAGGCGCGCGAGAATTTCCTGATCCTGCGCGATCTCACCCGCAAGCTGCTCGAAGGGCAGGCGATGTACCGCTGCAACCGTTGCGGGTTCGGGGCCAAGGCGCACCACTGGCAGTGCCCCAGTTGCAAGAGCTGGAGCACGATCCGGCCGATCCACGGGGTGGCCGGCGAGTGACATGGCCATGCTGATGACCATCGGATGGTTGCTGGCAGCCTTCCTGGTTACCGCACTGCTGGTACGCGCCGCGGTCGGTTACGCGCATCGGCGCGGCATGCTCGACCTGCCCGGACAACGCCGCTCGCATCAGGTGCCGACCCCGCGCGGCGGCGGCATCGGCATCGTCGTCGCCATGCTGGTGTGCCTGCCCGGCGTCGCCTGGAGCCTGCACGCGGCGGTTCCCGCGCCCGGGCTGCTCGGGTTGTCCTGCGTGGCCTTGCTGCTGGTGGCGCTGGCGGGCTGGTGGGACGACCATCATCCGCTTCCGGCCTGGCCGCGACTGGCCGTGCAATTGGTTGCCTGCGCCTTGCTGTGCGTCGGGCTGCAGGCCTGGTCGCCGGCCTGGTGGTGGTTGCCGTTGTTGCTGGTCGGCGGCGCGTGGAGCATCAACCTGCACAACTTCATGGATGGCATCGACGGTTTGCTGGCGCAGCAGGCGGCTTTCGTGGGCGGCGGCCTGGCCGTGCTGGCGTGGGCAGCGAACCTGCCTGCGCTGGCGCTGGCCGCGGCCTGTCTGGCGGCGTCGGCGCTGGCGTTCGGGTGGTTCAACTGGCCGCCGGCGCGGATCTTCCTGGGGGACGTGGGCAGCGGCAGCGTGGGCCTGCTGGTGTTCGCATTCAGTGCGATGCTGTGGCGGGCGAATCCGGCGTGGCTGTGGCCGGCGTTGATCCTGTCGTCGGCGTTCGTGGTGGATGCCAGCCTGACCCTGTTGACGCGGGTGTGGCGTGGGCGTCGCTGGTACAGCGCCCACCGTGAACACCTGTATCAATGGCTGGCGCGCCGCGCCGGCAGTCATGCATCGGTGGATGCGGCCTACCTTGGCTGGAACCTGCTGGTAGCGGCCCCGATGACCTGGTTGGCCTGGAGTCATCTGCACGCCGCCTTGGCGATTACCATGGTCGTTTATGCAGGGGCAGCGATCATGTGGTTGTATCTGAAACGTCGCCTGGTGCGGCGCCACACGAGCAAGAGCCTCCATGTCACTGCGTAAGCTTGTCGGCTTCATTCACCCGCGGGTAGCGGTCGTCGTCCACGATCTGCTGATGGCGGCGCTGGCCTGGTGGATCGCCAAGTGGCTGCGCTACACGCTGCGCCCGGACGAGGTGTTCGGTTTCCAGCTGCTCGAGTTCCCGATTGTGCTGCTGGTGCAGGGGCTGATCTTCCGCTGGACCGGGCTGTACAAGAGCGTCTGGCGCTTCGCCAGCCTGCCGGATCTGGTGAACATCGTGCGTGCCGCGGTCATCGGCACGCTGGCGATCGGACTGTGCCTGTTTCTGTATGACCGCCTGCTGGGCGTACCGCGCTCGGTGTTCGTGTTGTATCCGGGACTGCTCGCCGTGTTGCTGGGCGGTCCCCGGCTGGCCTATCGCTACTGGAAGGACAGCCGCGCCGATCTGTTCAAGGGGAGCGACGCCAAACGGGTGCTGATCGTGGGCGCCGACCGCGCCGGCGAAGTGCTGTCGCGCGATCTTCGCCGCGACAACCGCTATGCGGTGGTCGGCTTTGTCGACGACACGCCCAGCCTGCGTGGCGCCAGCATCAACGGTCGCCCGGTGCTGGGCCGGCTCGACGAGCTGCCCGAGCTGGTGCGCAGCGCGGCCGCCGACATGCTGCTGATCGCCATGCCCGGGGCCACGACGGCCGAGATGCGGCGCGTGGTGGCCCTGTGCGACAGCACCGATCTGCCCTACCGCACGGTGCCGCGCATCGAGGACATCGTGGCGGGCCGTGCCCAGCTGAACCAGATCAAGGAGGTGGCGATCGAGGATTTGCTCGGCCGCGACACGGTGGAACTGGACTGGACCGCGATCCGCGAGACCCTGAGCGGGCGGCGCGTGCTGATCACCGGTGGTGGTGGTTCGATCGGCTCGGAACTGTGCCGGCAGGTGGCGCGGCTCGGTGCACAGGCGCTGACCGTGGTGGAGGTGAGCGAGTACAACCTCTACCGGATCACCCAGGAGCTGCGCAACCATTTCCCGGAGCTGATCCTCGACGGCATCCTGGCCAATTGCTGCGACCAGGTGGCGATGCGCAAGGTGTTTGCGGAGGCGCAGCCGCAGGTGGTATTCCACGCCGCGGCGTACAAGCACGTGCCGATGCTGCAAGGCCAGCTGCGCGCCGCGTTCTGCAACAACGCGCTGGGTACCCGCACGGTGGCCGACGCGGCCTGTTCGGTCGGGGTGGCGTGTTTCGTGCTGATCTCCACCGACAAGGCGGTCAACCCCACCAGCGTGATGGGTGCCTGCAAGCGCGTGGCGGAAATCTACTGCCAGAACCTCGACGCGCAGACCGATACCCGCTTCATGACCGTGCGTTTCGGCAACGTGCTGGATTCGGCCGGCTCGGTGGTGCCGCTGTTCCGCCGGCAGATCCGCGACGGCGGCCCGGTCACCGTGACGCACCCGGAAATCTCGCGCTACTTCATGACCATTCCCGAGGCCTGCCAGCTGATCCTGCAGACCGCCAGCATTGGCAAGGGCGGCGAGATCTTCGCGCTCGACATGGGCGAGCCGGTGAAGATCCGCGACCTGGCCGAGCAGATGATCCGCCTCGCCGGCAAGAAGCCGGGCAGCGAGATCCCGATCGTCTACACCGGCCTGCGCGCGGGCGAGAAACTGTTCGAGGAGCTGTTCCATCCGCTGGAGAACTACAGCGCCACCACGCATGCCAAGATTTTCCTGGCGCAGCATCGCGAGGTGTCGTGGGAGTTGCTGCAGGCCCTGCTGCACAAGGCCGCCGAGGCGGCCGACATTTTCAATGAGGAAGAACTTCGCCGCTGCGTGTCCAGCCTGTTGCCCTCGTTCCGCTGGAGCGAAGCGGCGCAGCCTGACAACGTGGTGTCGATCCGCCGTGCCAACCCGGAGATCAATGAGTGAGCAAGCCCCTGCGCAAAGTGGTGTTTCCCGTAGCCGGACTCGGCACGCGCTTCCTGCCGGCGACCAAGGTGGTCGCCAAGGAAATGCTGCCGGTGCTCGACAAGCCGCTGATCCAGTACGCCGTCGACGAAGCGGTGGATGCAGGTGCCGACACCCTGGTGTTCGTCACCAACCGCTACAAGCACGCGATCGCCGACTACTTCGACAAGGCCTACGAGCTGGAATCGAAGCTGCACGAGAAGGGCAAGGCCGAGCTGCTGGCGCTGGTGCAAGGCACCTTGCCGCGGCACGTGCGGGCGATCTTCGTGACCCAGCCCGAGGCGCTCGGCCTGGGCCATGCCGTGCTGTGCGCCAAGCCGGTGGTCGGCGACGAGCCGTTCGGCGTGATCCTGCCTGACGACCTGATCTGGAACGGCGCCGGCAAGGGCGCGCTGCGGCAGATGGCGGAGCTCGCCGAGGCGCAGCAGGCCGGCGTGATCGCGGTGGAGGAAGTGCCGCACACCGACACTGACAAGTACGGCATCGTCGATGCCACACCGGTCGACGATCGCAGCGCCCTGATCCGCCACATGGTCGAGAAGCCCAAGCCGGCCAACGCACCGTCGAACCTGGCCGTGGTCGGCCGCTACGTGTTGCCTGGCCGCATCTTCCAGCTGCTGGAACAGACCACGCCCGGTGCCGGCGGCGAGATCCAGCTTACTGACGCGATCGACGCGCTGCTGAAAGAGCAGGGCAAGGTGCTGGCCTACCGCTTCGAAGGCACCCGTTTCGATTGCGGCAACAAGGCCGGCCTGGTGCGCGCCACCATGCACATGGCGATGCAGGACCCGAAACTCGCGCTCACTGTGCGAGAGTTCCTCGGCCAGCTTTGAACCACGGCTGCCACGACGTCCTGGCATGAAGGATATGCTTGCCCGGTCACGGACACTGGTGCCGCCTGTCGCTGCAGCATGAAATCCCCCTCGCCCACGTCCTACTACCGCGCCACTGCCACGCCGTACCCGGCCTGGGAGCCGCTTCAGGGCAGCACGCACGCACGTGTTGCCGTGATCGGCGGCGGCTTTGCCGGCTTGAACACCGCGCTGGGCCTGGCCGAGCGCGGCGTGCGCGACGTGGTCCTGCTGGAACGTGAGCAGGTCGGGTTCGGCGCCTCCGGTCGCAATGGCGGTTTCGTCTTCGCCGGCTATTCGCTGGGCGAGCAGGCGCTGCTCGACCAGTTGGGCGAAGCGCGTGCGCAGGCCCTGTTCCAGCTGACCACCGCGGCGGTCGGGCGCATCCGACGACGTGTCGCCGACTACGCCATCCCCTGCGACGCGGTCGACGAAGGCGTGATCTGGGCCAACTGGTTCCGTGACCCCGCGGTGCTGCGCCGGCGCCAGCAACTGCTGGCCGAACACTACGACGTGAACTGGCAGTGGTTGCCCGAAGCGGAGTTGCGCGCACGCATCCGCAGCGAGCGTTATCACGACGGCCTGTACGAGCGTGATGCGCTGCACCTGCACCCGCTCAACTACGCGATCGGCTTGGCCGCGGCGGCGGCCGGGCAGGGTGTGCGCATCCACGAGCACAGCGGCGTGCGCCGCCTCGCGCGCGAAGGCCGGCAGTGGCGCCTGCGCACGGCGCAAGGTGAGCTGCTGGCCGATGAGGTCGTGCTGGCCTGCGGCGGCTACCTGGCCGGCCTGCAGAAGCCGATCGACCGGGCGATCCTGCCGATCGCCACCTACGTGATGGTGACCGAACCGCTCGGCGATCGACTGGACGAGTGCCTGCACACCCGCGCGGCGATCTACGACAGCCGCTTCGCGTTCGACTATTACCGCGCGCTGCCGGATACGCGACTGCTGTGGGGTGGGCGCATCTCGGTGCTCAACCGCTCGCCGCGCGGCGTGCAGCGCCTGCTGACGCGGGACCTGCTGCGGGTGTTCCCGCAACTGGCCGGCGTGCGGATCGAGCACGCCTGGTCGGGCCTGATGAGCTACGCACGGCACCAGATGCCGCAGATCGGCGGCAGCGGCGACGGCCTGTGGTGGGCGCAGGCGTTCGGCGGCCACGGCCTGGCCCCGACCTGCGCGGCCGGTGAACTGCTGGCGGCGGCGATCGCCGAGGGCGACGATGGCTGGAAACGTTTTGCCAACTACGGCCTGGGCAACACGCACCGCCCGTTCGGTTATCTGGCGGCGCAGGCCAGCTACTGGTGGCAGCAGAGCCGCGATTGTCTGAAGACGAGGCTGGAAGGATGAGTGCAGCGAATTGCCCCGAAATCAGCTGGGCCGATTTCGAGAAAGTGCTGGTCGTCGCCGGCACGGTGATCCGGGTCGAACCGTTTCCCGAAGCGCGCAAGCCGGCGTGGAAAGTGTGGGTGGATTTCGGCCCCTACGGCGAGAAGAAGACCAGCGCGCAGATCGCCGCGTTGTACCAGGCCGACGACCTGCTCGGCCGACAGGTCGTGGGCGTGATCAACTTCCCCGAAAAGCAGATCGGCCCGTTCCGCTCGCAATTCCTGCTCACCGGCTTTCCCACCGACGAGGGTGTGGTGCTCACCGCGGTCGAACGCCCGGTGCCGAACGGTACGCGGCTGGCCTGAGCGAGCCGCGCCCGCAATTTGCCAGCTGTGCGCCCGCGCCAGCGCCGCGTCGTCGGCGAGCATGACGGCCTCGTCCCCACGGAATCCCCGGCATGAATCCATCTCTCCGCGCGTTATGGTTTGTTGTCACCTTGACGGTGGCGGGTTTCGCGCAAGCGGATGAGGCGCGCTGGAGTGCGCCGCAAAAGCCCTTCCACATTCATGGCAACAGCTGGTACGTGGGCACGCAGGGCTTGAGCGCGATCCTGATCACCTCGCCGCAGGGCCATGTGCTGATTGACGGCACGCTGGAAGGCAACGTGCCGCAGATCGAGGCGAACATCCGCGCGCTCGGTTTCCGCTTGCGCGACGTGAAGCTGATCCTCAACTCGCACGCCCACTTCGACCACGCCGGTGGCATCGCGCGTTTGGCACGTGACAGCGGCGCCTCGGTGGCGGCCAGTGCGGCCGGGGCGAAGGAGCTGCGGTCCGGCGGCAACGACCCGGACGATCCGCAGTACGGCATGGCGACACGCTATCCGGCGGTGGCATCGGTGCAAGTGGTCGCCGATGGCGCGGCAGTGCGGGTGGGGCCGATCGCGGTCACGGCGCACTACACGTCCGGCCATACGCCTGGCAGCACGTCCTGGACCTGGCGCTCGTGCGAGCAGGGGCGCTGCCTTGCGCTGGCCTATGTCGACAGCCTCACCGCGCTCAGCCGCGACGGCTTCCGCTACAGCGACGACCCGGCGCGCGTGGCGGCTTTCCGCCGGTCCTTCGCGACCGTCGCCGCGCTGCCGTGCGACATCCTGATCACCCCGCATCCCGAAGCCAGCGGCTTCATGCAGAAGATTGCCGCACGCGATCGCGAGCACGACTCCGCGGCCCTGATCGACGCCGGTGCCTGCCGCGCCTATGCCGCGGCGGCGCAGCCGCGCTTCGAGGCGCGGCTGGCACAAGAGCGGCGCGACGCACGCGCAAAGTGAGCTGCCAGCGGCGGGCGCTCAGCGCCCCAGCCACACCTCCAGCCCCTGCGCGTTCAGTTCGATGTCCATGCCCAGCAACTGGCGCAGCGCGTCGCGTCCCTGCTGCCAGCCATGGGCCTGCGCGCGGGCGGCATAGAGCCCGGTGAGCGATTCCACCAGCACGGCATGCCGCTCGGGCGAGCCGTGCGCGGCGCGGGCGAGGGCCACCATCGCGTCGATCTGCGCATGCAGGTCGGCGGCCAGCCGCTCGACGCTCTCCACCCGGCCGTAATGGGTGAGGTACATCGCCTCGGGTTTCAGCGCGAGCAGCCGCTCGATCGACGCATGCAGCGCCTCCGGATCGAACTGCACCGGCGAGGTGGTGGGCAGGATGAACGGACCGTTCGCGGTGTCGAAGTCGCGATAGGAAAGGCCGAATACGTCGCCAGTGAAAAAGACGTTGGCGCGTGCGTCGTGGATGGCGATGTGGTGGCGCGCATGGCCCGGCGTATCGAGGCAGCGCAGGGTGCGTCCGGCAAGGTCGACGACGTGGCCGTCTCCCGCCTCGACCACGCGCTCGGCAGGCACGGGCCGCAAGCGTCCATACGTCTGTTCCATCACCGACTCGCCGTACACCGCGCTGGCGCCGGCCCACAGCACATTGGGGTCGATCATGTGGCGTGCTCCGCGCGGATGCACCACCAGCTTCGCGTTCGGCAGTTGTGCGATCAGCTCGCCGGCGCCGCCGGCGTGGTCCAGGTGCACGTGGGTGAGGATCAGCCAGTCGACGTCCGCCGGCGCGATGCCGGCGTCGTCCAGTGCCGCCAGCATGCGCGGCACGGCGAAGTTGGTGCCGCAGTCGATGAAGGCGCCGCGGCCGTTCTCCACGATGAGGTAGGCCGCATCGAACCGCGGTCGCACGAAGCCGGTGTCGATGGTGTGGATGCCGTGGGTGGGTGTCATGTCTGCCTCGCGAACCGGACGATCCGACGAGGGTAGCAAGCCGCGGCGGTGCGGGCACCTGCACCATGGTCGAGCGCGGGAACCTTTGGGCAACCCGCCGCATCGGATCGAATGTTGCTCACTTCATCAACGTGCCAATCGGGGGAACGACATGCTGCTCTATGCGATTCTGGTTTTTGCGATCGCCGCCATCGGCGGCCTGGTGCTGGCTTCCAGCGTGCTGCGCGGCAAGCTGGCGCCGTGGGCAATTTCCTTGCTGCACGCGCTGCTGGGCGCCAGCGGCCTGGTGCTGTTGATCCTGGTGGTGCTGCAGGGTGCGGCGCCGGCGCGGCTCACCGCGGCGCTGGCCCTGCTGGTACTGGCCGCGCTGGGCGGTTTCTTCCTCGCCTCGTTCCATCTGCGCAAGCAGGTTGCGCCGAAGGCCGTGGTATTGGTGCACGCCGGCGTCGCGGTGGCGGGTTTCCTGACCCTGCTCAGCCTGCTGCTGGCCTGAGTCGCTGCCATGCGCCATCCGCTGCATCCGGCCCTGGTGCATTTCCCGATTGCCTGCTGGTCGCTGGCCACCGCGGCGGATCTGGCCAGCCTGGCCTGGGGCGAACCGGCGTGGCGCTTCGCCGGCATCCTGCTGCTGGCGGGGATCGGCTTCTCGATCCCCGCCATGCTGGCTGGCCTGCTCGAACTGGCCAAGGTCGCCGAAGACAACCCGGCGCTCAAGGACGTCAACCGCCACATGCTGATGGTGATGGGCGCGCTCTGCTGCTACGTGGCCAGCCTGTTCCTGCGCCTGCACGGCACGCATTTCATCGCGCCGAGCCTGCTGGCGATCGCTCTGAGCGTGTCGGGTTTCCTGTGCCTGGCCGTGGCCGGCTGGCTGGGCGGCAAGCTGGTGTACGGACACCGGCTCGGCGTCAGCCCGCCCGACGAAACGTGAGATTGATCCGGGTCTCGCCCAGCAGCGGGTGATGATGTGGCTTCAACGGCAGCACGCCGTGATAGCGCAGCCGCGCCGGACCGCCCCACACGACCACGTCGCCGTGCGCCAGCGGCACGCGTTGCGGGCGATCCGCGCGCTGCAGGCCGCCGAACAGGAACACGGCCGGGATGCCCAGCGAGACCGACACGATCGGCTGGCCCAGGTCGTGCTCGTCGCGGTCCTGGTGCAGGCTCAGCCGGGTGCCCGCCTCGTAGCGGTTGACCAGGCAGGCATCCGGCACAAAGCCGGCAAAGCCGGCGTGCGCGGCGGCGTCAGCCGCCAGCTGCAGGAAGGCCGGCGGCATCGGCGGCCATGGCTTGCCGCTGTCCGGGTCAATCGGGTCGTAGCGGTAACCGCGGCGGTCGCTGACCCAGCCCAGCGGTCCCGCATTGGTCATCGCCACCGACATGCGGAAACCACCGGGCGTGACCAGGTGGCGGAGCGGTGCCTGCACCACGACCGCATCGAGCGCCTGCAGCAACGTCGCTTCATCCGCCAACGCAAACCCGCGCAGCACCATTGCACCCTCGCACAACGGCTCATCCCGACGGACAGGCGCGGGCGCGGCGGCGAACAGGTCGGTGGTGATCATGTGGCGTCGTGGAAGATGACGCCGAGCGTGTGGCGATGCCCGCTGCGCACGCGGCTGACGCTGTGGCGCATGTTCACCCGGTAGCTGCCGCGCGCGCCTTGCACCGGCCGCTGGTGCACCGCGAACACCACCGCATCGCCCTGGCGCAGCGGCACCACTTCGGCGCGCGACTGCATGCGCGGGCGCTGCTCGATCAGCACGAACTCGCCGCCATTGAAATCGCGCCCCGGCTCGGACAGCAGGATCGCCAGCTGCAGCGGAAACACGTGCTCGCCGTACAGGTCCTGGTGCAGGCAGTTGTAGTCGCCCGCGCCGTACTGCAGCAGCAACGGGGTGGGGCGCCGCTGGCCGGCGGCGTGGCAGCGCGCGATGAATTCGGCATGCGTTTCGGGGTAGCACACGGCCAGTCCCATCGACGCGTTCCAGCGGTTCGCGATCGGCACCAGCTGCGGGTAGACCGCGCCGCGCAGCTCGGCCACCAGCTCGGGCAACGGGTAGTTGAAGTAGCGGTATTCGCCACGGCCGAAACCGTGGCGGCCCATCACCACGCGGCTGCGGAACCGTCCGTCGTCCGCGTACATGCCTGCCAACTTCCCGCACTCCTGCGGCGACAGCAGGGCTTCCAGCATCGCGCAGCCATGCGCGTCGAGCTCATCGGCGATGCCGGCCCAGTCGTACACCTGCAGCCGTGCATCGGCTTCGGAGGCAGGGCGCAACCGCGCATTCATGCCTGTGCCTCGCGCTCCAACAGCGCGCGCTTGCGCTGCACGCCCCAGCGGTAGCCGGACAGGCCACCGTCGTTGCGCACCACGCGATGGCACGGAATCGCCACTGCCAGCATGTTGCTGGCGCAGGCCTGGGCCACCGCCCGCGTCGCCGTGGGCGAGCCGATCCGCCGCGCGATCTCGCTGTAGCTGGCGGTGCTGCCGGCCGGAATCTCGCGCAGCGCCCGCCACACGCGCTGCTGGAACGCGGTGCCGCGCACGTCCAGCGGCAGGTCCAGGCCGATCGCCGGTGCCTCGATGAAGCCGATCACCTGCGCCACCAGTTGTTCGTAGTCGTGGTCGCCGCCGAGCAGTCTGGCCTTGGGGAAGCGATCCTGCAGGTCGCGCGCGAGCGCGTCCGGATCGTCGCCGAGCAGGATCGCGCACACACCGCGTTCGCTCTGCGCGACCAGGATCGCGCCCAGCGAGCATTCGCCGATGGCGAAGCGGATCTCGCTGTCGGCACCGCCGGCGCGATAGCGCGAGGGCGTCATGCCCAGCACCTCGTTCGCCGTTTCGTAGAAGCGGCTGCTGGCGTTGTAGCCGGCGTCGAAGATCGCCTCGGTCACCGTGTGGCTGCGCTCCAGGCCGCTGCGCACGCGGCGGTTGCGATGCGCCGTGGCGTACTGCTTCGGGGTCACCCCGGCAACCGCCTTGAACACGCGGTGGAAGTGGAAGGGGCTGAGTCCGCTCGGTTGCGCCAACTGTTCGAGCGTGGGTACGGTCTCGGCCTGCTCGATCAGTCGGCAGGCGGCGGTGACCATCGCCGCCTGCTGCTCTGCGAGCGATGGCTGGTCGGGCCGGCAGCGCCTGCACGGGCGAAAGCCGGCGCGCTCCGCCTCGGCGGCGGTGGCGTGGAACGCCACGTTCTCGGGGCGGGCGGGGCGCGCCGCGCAGGACGGCCGACAGTACACGCCGGTGCTGCGCACCGAGTAGAAGAAGCTGCCGTCGGCACGCGCATCGCGTGCCTGCACGGCGGCCCAGCGCGGGTCGGCGAGGGTGGCGGCACGTGCGGCCTGTTTCTCGGGAGTTTTCATGGCTGTTCCTTCCGTCGGATTATCGCTCAAGGCGCAATCTACGGACCGGCAGCCACCGCGGCACTCCGGGTCTTGCGGTCGAATTGGAGCTGGCCGTGCCGGCGCCCGCCGGGGCGTCGGCACCGGCGCCATGCGTGCCCGCATGCGCGAAGCTCAGGGCGCGGTATCGACCAGCACCAGCTCGGCGTCTTCCAGCGCGGTGACCTTCAGCGTCGACTCCTGGCGGATCGCGGCGCCGTCGCGGGCGTCCAGTTGCACGCCATTGAGGTCCACCTTGCCGGTGGCCAGTACCAGGTAGGCGTAGCGGCCGGGGGCCAGCAGGTACTCGGTGCTTTCGCCGGCCTTCAGCGTGGCGCCCAGCACGCGCGCATCGGTGCGCAGCGGCAGCGCCTCGGTGTCGTCCTTGAAGCCGCTGGCCAGTGCCACGAAGCGCCCGGAACGATCGCCCCTGGGAAACGGCCGCGCGCCCCACGACGGCGGCTGGCCATTCTCGTCGGGGATGATCCAGATCTGGAAGATGCGCGTGGTCACATCCTCCCGGTTGTACTCGCTGTGGGTGATGCCGCTGCCGGCGCTCATCACCTGCACGTCGCCGGCCTCGGTGCGGCCGGCGTTGCCCAGGCTGTCCTGGTGGCTGATCGCGCCTTCGCGCACGTAGGTGATGATCTCCATGTCCGCGTGCGGGTGCGGCGGGAAGCCGGTCTGCGGCGCGATGGTGTCGTCGTTCCACACGCGTAGCGCGCCCCAGCCCATGCGATTCGCGTCGTGGTAGCTGGCGAAGGAGAAATGGTGTTTGGCGTTGAGCCAGCCGTGGTCGGCTCCGCCCAGGCGGTCGAAGGGTCTGCGTTCAATCACGGCGTTGCTCCTCATGCTTGATCGCGCCGGATGGCGCCTGTCCGCAAGATAAGGCTACGCAGTGCCGTCTGAAACCGGCGCGAAGGAAACGGATTGTCGTCGCCCCGGCACCAGTGGCTCACCAGTCGGTGGGGCGGTAGTCCTTCAGGAACTGGCCCCACACGTGCTCGCCGGTGTTGATGCCGTGGATGATCGGGTCGACGATGCGCGCGGCGCCGTCGACGATGTCCAGCGGCGGGTGGAAGCGTTCCTCGCGCACCTTCTTCGCGGCCAGTTCGGCGGGGTCCTCGTCGGTCACCCAGCCGGTGTCGACGCTGTTCATGTGGATGCCGTCATTGTGGTAATCGGTGGCCGCGGTGCGCGTCATCATGTTCAGCGCGGCCTTGGCCATGTTGGTGTGCGGGTGGCGGGTGGTCTTGAAGCTGCGGTAGAACTGGCCCTCCATCGCCGACACGTTGACGATGTGTTTGTCGCGCTCGGGCGTGCGCAGCATCAGCGGCTTCAGCCGCGCGTTGATGATGAACGGCGCGATCGCGTTGACCAACTGCACCTCCAGCAATTCGACCGACGGCACCTCGGCCATCAGCAGCCGCCACGAGTTGCGCTGGCGCAGGTCGACCTGCTGCAGGTCCTGATCCAGTCGGCCCTCGGGAAACAGGTGGCTCTGCGCCAGCAGTTCTTCCGGCAGCAGCGGCAGCTGCGACAGCTCGGCGGCGCGGCTCAGCCCGGGCAGGTCGGCGCCGCGACTGGCCAGCGCGCTGCTGCCGGGCAGGATCTCCGCGCCGCTCAGGCCTTCGTAATGGCCGACCAGCCGGCGCACGTGCTCGGGCAGCTCGTGCAGCGCAGCGGTCTCGCCTTCCATCATGTGTGCGTAGAAATCCGGCGGGCGGCGCACGGTCTGGCAGGCGTTGTTGATGATGAAGTCCAGCCGCGGCCGGGTCGCCACCAGCTCCTGGCAGAACGCCTCGACGCTGGGCGTGTGGCGCAGGTCCAGGCCGTAGACCTGCAGGCGGTGGCCCCAGTCGGCGAAGTCCGGCTCGGCCGCGTAGCGCGCCGCCGAGTCGCGCGCGAAGCGCGTGGTGACGATCAGCTCGGCGCCGGCGCGCAGCAGCTTCAGGCCGGCCTGGTAACCGATCTTCACCCGGCCGCCGGTAAGCAGTGCCACGCGCCCGCGCAGGTCGGCCAGTTCGCCGCGCTTGGCATAGTTGAACGCGGCACACTCCGGGCACAGCTGGTCGTAGAAGAAATGGATGGTCGAGTACTTGCGCTTGCACACGTAGCAGTGCTTCGGCTCGACCGACTCGCGCGGCTGCGCGGCGTCGGCCGCGGGCGGCACGTCGTGCGGCAGGAAGCCTTCCGGCGCGAACGCGTTCGGCGTGGTGAACACCGGCTTGCGGCGCAAGGCGCGGATGCCGGTCTGGTTCAGCACGGTGTCTTCGGCCTGGATGCGCGCGGCGTGGCGTTGTTTCTCCGCGGCCTTGAGGCGAATCCGGCGCGCGCCCGGTTCGGGGTGGTACATCCGCGCCACGGCCTGGTGCAGCTGTTGGCGTTCCGCGACGGGCAGCCGCTCGAGCAGCCCGCGGTCGTCGGCAATGGTCTGCAGCAGCCGGATGGCGGCACGCGCCTGCGCCAGCAGTTCGGCGTCCGTTTCGTCGGCAGGGGGCGGGCAGGTCGTGGTCATGAGGGCGTCGGTCGTGGTCGAACAGGGTATCGCCGGCGCGCTGCGGGCCGGGCCGCACGCGGGTTGCGCGGGAAGCGAGCCGCCCATGATGCCTGTTTTTGCGCCAATCGCGGTAATCGGGTGTCGACGGGATCAACCCCGGAATGAGCTCTGTGCCACATTTCGTGCCTTCGACGTGTGCCATCGTGAGTGCGAGGCCGCCTGGTGAGGGCGGTCAGTCCATCAGATCCGGGGCATCGCGGCAGGACATTCGCATCAGCCCCGGCAAACAGGTCGGTTTGTGCGCAAGTCCAGTTCAGTTTTCCTCGCCCATTTCGGGCCATCGGTGATCGGCAACCCCGGGTCCCGCCTTCGTTTTCTTTTCCTGCCGGCGCGCGAGGCTTGCGACCGGCATGCGACTTACCACGGCCATCTGGTCAAGGCCGAAATCCTGCTCGACCGCATCGCCGCCGCCCAGACGGCCGGGTTGCGCGCGGTTGCGCCGGCACTGGACGATGCGGACGAAGCGCGCGCCACGGTCAAGCCGCCACGCGACCTGTTTTCCCCCACCACGCTCGAATATCGCCGCTGGTACACGCCGGATGGCAGCGCGCGGGCGCAACCGTTGACGCGTGAGGCACTGGCCGACCTGCTGGGCGCGGATGGCTTGTCGCCGCGCGAGGCACTCGACCGCGCCACCCACCGTTCGCATGCATTGCCTGCGGCGGATCAGGCATGGCTGATCCGCCGACGCAGCCTGCCGGTGCAGCAGCGTCCGCTGAATCGCCGCGAGTTCCACGAGCTGGTCGACGCGCTCGACGGTGCCTGGCAGGCTCCGGCCGGTGCGCCGGAGGTGACGCGCCACAACCGGCGGCTTGCGCTGCAGGTGGCAACGTCGCTGGCCGGCATGCTCGATGAACATGTCGCGCCGCCGTTCCGCGTCGAGGCATTGAACGAGGCGTTCAACGAACGTCTGCTGGTCCACCTGCGCCAGAGCATCGACGCATTTTGCCGGGCCAACGCAGTCTGCGCGGTGCTGCTGGCGGGGCCCAAGGCGTGGTTTGCCGCCAAGGCCGCCCGCATGCGTGCCGAACATCAGGTCGCGCTGGTGTTGTCGACGCGCGCGCACTCCAGCGGGGTCGGCCCGCGTGCCGGGAACGCGCAGCCCGCGGGCATGCCGCGGGCTGCAACCGGCTGAGCCTGCCCTTCGGGCTCAGGCCTCGGCTTCTTCCTTGTACGCATCCACCGGGATGCAGGCGCACATGATGTGCTTGTCGCCGTAGACGTTGTCGACGCGGGCGACCGGCGGCCAGTACTTCTGCAGCTTCAGGCTGGCCAGCGGGAAGGCGGCCAGTTCGCGCGGGTAGGCGTGGGTCCACTCGCTGGCGCTGACCATGGTGGCGGTGTGCGGGGCGTTCTTCAGCGGGTTGTCCTCGCGGTCGAGCTTGCCCTCCTCGATCGCGCGGATCTCGTCGCGGATCTGGATCATCGCGTCGATGAAGCGGTCCAGCTCGACCTGCGATTCGCTCTCGGTCGGTTCCACCATCAAGGTGCCGGACACCGGGAAGCTCAGCGTCGGCGCGTGGAAGCCGAAGTCGATCAGCCGCTTCGCCACGTCCTCGGCGCCGATGCCGGTGGCGTCCTTGAGCGGGCGCAGGTCGAGGATGCACTCGTGGGCCACCAGCCCGTTGCGGCCGGTGTACAGGGTGGGGTAGTGCGCTTCGAGCCGCTTGGCGATGTAGTTGGCGTTGAGCAGGGCCACTTGCGTTGCCTTGCGCAGGCCCTGCTGGCCCATCATGACGATGTACATCCAGCTGATCGGCAGGATCGAGGCGCTGCCGAAGCTTGCCGCAGAAACCATGCCGACCGGGCTTTCCTCGCCGAACTTCCTCGGCAGGAACGGGGCGAGGTGCGACTTCACCGCGCACGGGCCGACACCCGGGCCGCCGCCGCCGTGCGGGATGCAGAAGGTCTTGTGCAGGTTCAGGTGCGAGACGTCCGAGCCCCACTTGCCGGGCTTGGCCACGCCGACCAGCGCGTTCATGTTGGCGCCGTCGGTGTACACCTGGCCACCGTGGGCATGCACGATCTCGCAGATCGCCACGATGTCCTCCTCGAACACGCCGTGCGTGGACGGGTAGGTGATCATCAGCGCGGCAAGGCGGTCCGAATACTTCTCCGCGGCGCGGCGGATGTCCTCGACGTCGACGTTGCCGTTGGCGTCGCACTTGGTCACCACCACGCTCATGCCGCACAGGTGCGCGGAGGCCGGGTTGGTGCCGTGGGCGGATTCGGGGATCAGGCAGATGTCGCGATGCGCTTCGCCGCGCGAGCGGTGGTAGGCGCGGATCGCCAGCAGGCCGGCGTACTCGCCCTGCGCGCCGGAGTTCGGCTGCAGGCTCACCGCGTCGTAGCCGGTGCATTCGACCAGCATCGCTTCCAGCCCGTCGATCAGTTCCTTGTAGCCCTGCGCCTGGGCGGCCGGCGCCAGCGGATGGATGTTGGCGAATTCCGGCCAGGTGACCGGGATCATCTCGGCGGTGGCGTTGAGCTTCATGGTGCACGAGCCCAGCGGGATCATCGTGCGATCCATCGCCAGGTCCTTGTCGGCCAGCGCGCGCATGTAGCGCAGCAACTCGTGCTCGCTGTGGTGCGTGTTGAACACCGGGTGGGTGAGGAAGTCGCTCTTGCGCAGCAGCGTGCGTGGCAGCGCGTCGTGGACTTCGGCATCGAGCGCGTCGATGTCGATCTCGGCACCGAACAGGCCCGCCAGTGCGACGACGTCGGTGCGGGTGGTGGTCTCGTCCAGGCTGATGCCGAGGCTGCTGGCGTCCAGCTCGCGCAGGTTGATGCCTGCAGCGCGGGCCTTGGCATGGACAGCGGCGGCGTCGATGCCGGTGATGTGCAGCGTATCGAAGAAATCGCCGCCCACCTTCACGCCGGCCCGACGCAGCGCGACGGTCAGGATCGCGGCCAGGCGATGCGTGCGGCGCGCGATGCGGGTGAGCCCGGCGGGGCCGTGGTAGACCGCGTACATGCTGGCCATCACCGCCAGCAGCACCTGCGCGGTGCAGATGTTGGAGGTGGCCTTCTCGCGGCGGATGTGCTGCTCGCGCGTCTGCAGGGTGAGGCGGTAGGCCGCCTTGCCCTCGGTGTCGATCGACACGCCGATCAGGCGGCCCGGCATCGAACGCTTGTACGCGTCGCGGCAGGCCATGAACGCGGCGTGCGGGCCGCCGAAGCCGAACGGCACGCCGAAGCGCTGCGAGTTGCCCACCACGATGTCCGCGCCCCATTCGCCGGGGGCGGCGATCAGGGTCAGCGCGAGCAGGTCGGTGGCGACCGCGACCACGCCGCCGCGCGCGTGCACGGCGTCGGCGATCGCCTGGTAATCGTTGATGCTGCCGAAGGTGTCCGGGTATTGCAGCAGCACGCCGAACGCATCGGTACCGGCCGCATCGCTGTCCGCGCCGACCACCAGTTCGATGCCCAGCGGTTCGGCGCGCGTGCGCACCACTTCCAGCGTCTGCGGGTGCACGCCGCTGGAGACGAAGAACACGTTCGACTTCGACTTGCACGAGCGCTTGGCCAAGGTCATCGCCTCGGCCGCGGCGGTGGCCTCGTCCAGCAGCGAGGCGTTGGCGATCTCCATCCCGGTGAGGTCGGCGCACATCGTCTGGAAGTTGATCAGCGCCTCCATGCGGCCCTGCGAGATCTCCGCCTGGTACGGCGTGTACGCGGTGTACCAGGCCGGATTCTCCAGGATGTTGCGCAGGATGACGTTCGGCGTCAGCGTGCCGTAATAGCCCTGGCCGATGAAGCTGCGGAACACCTGGTTCTTGCCGGCGATCGCGCGGATCTTGGCCAGCGCGGCCTCCTCGGTGATCGCTTCGGGCAAGGCCAGCGGGGCGGCGGACTTGATCGAGCCGGGAACGATGGCGTCGGTCATCGACTCCAGCGAATCGTGGCCGATCACGCGCAGCATCTGTGCGATCTCGGCGTCGTCCGGGCCGATGTGGCGTTCGATGAACGCGCCGTGGTGTTCGAGGTCGCGCAGGGAGGTCGGGTTCTTCGAGGTCATGAAAGGGCATCCGCAGACAACGTGCCGTGCCGCACGTGGGGCGCCCCTCTGTCCTTTTGCCTGAGAGTTTGGAAGCGCGATGGCTGCGCTTCGTGCCCCTTCGGCGCCGGATTTAACCGGTCTCTCCAGAGTGTTTGACGCAGGATGGTATGGAGCCTGAGCGATTACGGGCGTTGCGCCTTCGGCAGCGGCGTCCCCTGCGGAACGGCCGCTTCTCCCACCCTGCGGTTGAAGCGGCCGATTATACAGGCCGGCGAAGGCCGCCACATCGCCATGGCGATGTGGCGGGAAGCATCAGTGCAGGGCCCAGACACTGTTGGGATCGCCCTCGCGGCCTCGGTGCAGGGTGGCCCGGGCCACCCGCCAGTAGGCGAAGGCCAACACCAAGGCCACTGCATCGACGAAGAAACGATGCCAGTGCCCGTGCCAAGCTGCCGCGAGCAGACTCTCGCCCGAACCGATCCAGCCGGCTAACGGGATCGCGGCCGTTGCCAGTGCGCACAGCCAGAGCAGCTCGTGTCCCGCGCGGGCGGGCTGGCGCAGGCAGGCCCACAGCAGGCAGGCGAAGAACACCGTGTAGTACGCCGGCCGGCCCAGGCCCGGTGCCAGCGCGCCGGCGACGAACACCGCCGAGACGCCCGCGACGCAACCCAGGCACACGCCCAAGGTGAGCGCCGCCATCACCCGCGTGCGCCGCGGCTGCTCGACCTGGCGGCGCTTGCGCCGCGCCTCGATCCACAGCAGGTTGCCGCTGTAGAACAGGAAGGCGCCGGCCAAGCCCAGCACGAAATAAAGCCACTTCACCGCATCGTGGCCGAAGTTGCCGAAATGCAGGGTCTGCAGGCCGCGCAGCATGATCATGCCCGGTGTCATCGTCTTCGGCGCCACCTGGTCGACGACCGCGCCGGTGGCCCCGTCCAGTGTCACCGAGCCGAGCTGGTTGAGCCGGCGTTGTTCCACCACGCCGTACAGCGTCGCGCGCGCGTTGGCATCGCCGATGTAGACCAGCGAGATGCCTTCGACCTCCATGCCGGGCAGGGCGGCCTGGCCGCGTTGCAGCAGAGTCTCCAGCGGCAGGGTGGGCTTGGCGACGTGAGCCGCCGCCACCTGCGGTGCACCGTAGAAGTCCCGTTCCAGCAGCTTCAGCAACTTGCCTTCGTAGACCATGGTCTGGAACGGCACGAGCAGCAACAATCCCAGCGCCAGCACTGCGCCGCTCCAGGCGAAGATGATGTGGAACGGCAGCGACAGCATGCCGACCGCGTTGTGTGCGTCCTGCCACATGCGCTTGACGTTCCTGCCCAGCCGCAGGGCGAACAGGTTCCTGACCAGCGTCGGCGTGTAGATCACCACGCCGCTGACCAGGGCCAGTCCGTACAGCACGCAGACTACGCCGAACAGGTAGGTGCCGAACGGCTTGGGCAGGCCGGCGGTGAAATGCAGGTCGTAGATGAACTCGATGAAGTCCTGGCCGAAGGCGTCTTCGTGCAACGTGTTGCTGTCTTCGAGCATGAAGCGGCGCGACTCGCCGGTGCTGGCCTCGAACCAGTAGGCGGAAGGCTGCGGGCCGTGCTCGCCGGGAAGCACCAGATAGACGCTTTCGGCCGCCTGCGGATGCTGCTTCAGCAGGTCGTCGAGCAGTTGCTGTGAGCGCCCCACCGGATCCGCCGGCGTGGCGGCGGCCGCGCCGCTGCGGTTCCAGTCGCCGATCTCATGGCTGAACACCGTGATCGCGCCGGCGTAGAACGCGATGAACAGCGCCATGCCGGCAATCAGGCCGACCCAGGTGTGCAGCGACAGGAAGCGGCGCATGGTCGAGCCCTTCATGCTTGCACCCCGATCCAGCCCAGCAGCTTGAGCCCGTACAGCAGGCCAAAGCAGACCACAGTCGCTCCGCCCAGCCACAGCCACGCGCGTAAGGCATTCCTGAACACGAAGGCCAGCACCATCACGGCGATCCACATCGGGAAGGCCATCATCACCGCCGGCAGCGCGGTGATTTCCTGGTTGCCCGGCCAGGCCAGTGCGAGCAAGCCGATCAGACCGACGCTGAGCGGCAGGCCGAGCATCGCAGCCGCCAGATATCTAGCCCACATCCCGGTTCTCCCGTTGCAGTTGGCGCCAGGCGTCGAGATACGGCAGCAGCACAAGTACCAGCATGACTGCTGTCAGCACCGCGAACACACCGGCCCATGGCCCCAGTCCGGCGATGGCTGCCACCGTGGCCGTTGCCGTGGCGACCCAGGCGGCGACGCGCAGCGCCCGCGCGCGCGCCTGCGCGCCAAGCCAGAGTCGCTGGTGCGCGTTGGATAGATAGAAGCCCAGCGCGGCCAGCACAGAAAGACACAGATAGATGGCTGTCATGTCGATGACCCGTCGCCCTTGGTCAGAACCGCCAGTCCACGCTCAGCATGTAGTTGCGCGGCGCACCGTAGAAACCGCTGTAGCGCAAGGTGTTGATGTACTTCTCGTCGCCGAGGTTGCGCACGTTGAGGCGCAGCGTGGCGTTGGGCAGGAAGTCCCAGGCCACGAAACCGTTGAGCACCGCATAGCTGCCCTGGCGCACCGTGAAGCCGCTGCTTTCCACGTTGGAGATGGCGCTCTGCCAGTGTCCGCCCAGGCCGAAGGACAGCGCGGTGTACGCCGGCAGATGGGCGCTGAGCAGCAGGTTGGCGGTGCGCCGCGGCACCCAGCGGTAGGTGTCGTCGCCATCGGCGCCGGTCAGCTTCAGCGAGGTGTAGCCCAGCACCAGGTCGACGTTGTCGCCGAGCTTGCCGGTGGCTTCGAACTCGACGCCCCTGGAGTGCACGTCCACCGGTGCGTAGATGGACTGGCCGTACTGGTTGTACCGGCCGGTGGGCGTAGCCAGCCCATTCTGGTCGGCCCTGAACACGGCCAGCGTGGTCAGCAGGCGCCTGTCCAGCCAGTCGGCCTTGATGCCGGCCTCGTAGTTCCTGCCTTTGCTGGCGTCGAGGTAACGGTCGTTCGCGTCGACCTGATCCTGCGGCTGGTAGATGTCGGAGTAGCTGACGTAGCCCAGCACGTGCTGGTTGAAGTCGAAGGTCAGGCCGCCGTAGGGGCTGGTGTGGCTGGTGGTCTGGTCGAAGCCCTCCGCATACGAGCTACCGTTGCGGCGGTACTGGGCGTAGTTGAGGCCGACGATGAGCTTGAGCCGATCGTTCAGCGCGATCCGGCTGGTGCCGAAGGCACGCTTCAGCCGTTGATCCAGTACCGAGTAGACGCTGGGGTCGCTCCAGGCGGGTTCGGGAATGGCGTAGGGGCTGTACGGGAACGCCGGCAGGGCGCCCCAGGCCGGGGAGGAGAAGTCGGCGCTTTGTTCCCGTCCGGTCGAGGTGCTTCTGGCCACGCTGGCGCCGAACATCGCTTCCTGGTCGCGGCCGAACAGTTCGAAGTGGCCGTTGAGCGTGGCCTCGCCCATATGCGCGGTGGCCGTGTCGATGCCGCCCCAGGGGTAGCCGACCAGGCCAAGGCCCGTGGCGGGATCGAGGGCTTCGGAGATGCCGTCGCCGTCCGGATCCGGCATGTAGGCGTAGAACATCTTCTCGTCGCCGCTGGAGTGACGGTAGTTGTACGACAGCTTCAGCTGCCAGTCCTCGCCGAGCTGGTGGACGTATTCGGCAAAGCCGGTCTGGTTGGTGGTGTTCCAGTACGTCCAGTCCTGGGTGGTGGAAGCATCGGTCGGCCAGACGGACTGGTTGCCGTCGCTGTTCATGAAGGTCAGCGCGCCCCACATGATGCCGTCGGACTTCGCCCGCTGGTAGGAGTAGCCCAGGGTCAGGGTGCCGTTGTCCCCGACCTGGCCATCGACCACGCCATAGAGGAAGTTGCGGCTGTTGTGGTTGTCGCGCAGGTGGGTGGCGCCGTCTTCATGCGCGGTCACCACGCGTCCGGCCCAACGGCCGTCGGCGGTGAGCGGGGTGGAGTAATCGGCTTCGGCGCGCGTGGTGCCCCACGAGCCATAGCTGACGCCGACCGTGCCTTGCCGCTGGTTGGTCGGGCGCTTGCGCACGTAGTTGATGGTGCCGGCGGCGTTGCCGACGCCGGTGAGCAGGCCGTTGGCGCCGCGGATCACTTCCACCTTTTCGTAACCGAAGCTGTCGGTGGCGCCGGTGGAGACACCCCAGTCGTTGGGCAGGCCGGCGCCGTCGATCTGCGTATTGAGGATGTCGAAGCCGCGTGCGCTGTAGGTGGTGCGGTTGGTTTCCCATTCGTCGACCTGCACGCCGGTGGCCAGGCGCAGGGCCTCGTTGACGCTGTCGGCGCCGAAGTCGCGCATCTGCTCGTCGGTGACCACGCTGATCGACTGAGGCGTGTCCTTGATGGCAAGGTCGAGATTGGTGGCGCCGTTGCTGACGCGCTCGGCGCGCTGGGCCACCACCATCACCTGGCTCAGATTCTTGACGTCGGCGGGTGAAGGCGCCGCGTCGTCGGCATGTGCTTGGACACTGGCCAGCAGCAGGCTGGCGGCCAGCAGGGAAAGGCGTGGCAAGGCGCTCGCACGATGGTGGCAAAAAGGCATGGAATCCCCTGGATCGTTCGATGGTCGGGTGGGGCGGCGTGACGGCTGCCCGCGGGCCGGGTGCATTGTATATGCAAATGATTCGCATTTGTATATTGGAGCGAGGTGGGAACCGCGTTCGCCATTGGCTGATCCGCGTTTCCTTGCTTGCCGCGGAAAGCGGGCGGCGCGTGTCACCACCTTCGGCAGTCGCAGGTGCAGACGCGAGTCCTTTTCCGCCGCGGCCCTCAACGCGCGCGACGCGTCGCCGGCCCAAGCTGCGCGGTGTCTTGCCGCCACCCCCGGTGGCAAATAGAGTGAGCCGGGCGGAAGCGGCTCCTCCACTCCCGCGACGGCGTCACGCGAACGGATCGATGTCCGCATGCCGCCGCCGTGCCCACGCCCCCATCAATGCCTTGGACATCGGCATGATCCGCATAGGTGAAATCGACCACGTCGTGCTGCGTGTCGTCGATCTGGAAGCGATGACGCGTTTCTATTGCGAGGTGCTCGGCTGTCACGAGGAGCGCCGGCAGGGTGGGATCGGCCTGGTGCAACTGCGTGCGGGGGCATCTTTGATCGACCTGGTGTCCGTTGACGGCAAGCTCGGGCGTCAGGGCGGCGCTGCTCCGGGCAGGGGCGGCCACAACATGGACCACTTGTGCCTGCGCGTGGAGGATTACGACGAGGCAGCGATCCTGGCCCATCTGCGGACGCACGGCGTGCGCATCGGCGAACTGGGCTCGCGCTGCGGCGCGCAAGGCGAGGGCCCGTCGATCTACCTCTACGACCCGCAAGGCAACATGGTCGAACTGAAGGGGCCGGCAGCCGCTTGAAGTGCGAAAGACTGCACGCACACCGTTCGCCCTGAGCGTAGCGCAGCGAAGTCGAAGGGGCCGTCGGCTCCTGCGTCGTGACCCTTCGACTTCGACGCTTCGGGTCTACGCTCAGGGGAAACGGTGCACGCAGGACAGGCGGCCTTCCTGACTTCAATGCAGGCCCGGAAAAGACGAAGGCCGCCTTGAAAGGCGGCCTTCGTTTACAATTGGTGCCCAGAAGAGGACTCGAACCTCCACGGAGTTGCCCCCGCTAGCACCTGAAGCTAGTGCGTCTACCAATTCCGCCACCTGGGCAAGGTGCCACACCGCTCAGCGAGCTGCGTGAGCCGCGTAATGTAGGCATCGACCGCTGGCTTGTCAACTCTTTTTCACCCTCATCGCACGCGCCGTGTCATTCTCTGCGCCGCGTGACACCACAAGGATACTTAGTGACCAGAAAAACTCCCCCCACGTCCGGCCGTTCCCCGGATGCGCGCCCCCCGAAGAAAACCGGCAGTCGCTCGTCGCGCGGGCCATCCGCGCCGGACAAGCGCGGCAAGGCTGCCACCGGCGCCGTGCGCGACCCGCATGCCAATCGCGAGGCACAGCGCTATGCGCGCCCCATCCCCAGCCGCGAGGCGATCCTCGCCCTGCTGGAAGAGCGCGGCGAACTGCTGACCGAAGCGCGCATCGCCGACGCGCTGCAGATTCACGATGAAGTCGACCTCGAGGCACTGCGCAAGCGGCTCGCGGCGATGGTGCGCGATGCCCAGTTGCTGCTGGGCCGGCGCGGCGGCTACGCGCCGACGCGCAAGCTCGACCTGATCGCCGGCCGCGTGCTGGCCAACGCCGAGGGCTACGGGTTCCTGCGCCCCGACGAGGGCGGCGAAGACCTGTACCTGTCGCCGCAGCAGATGCGTACGGTGCTGCATGGTGATCGCGTGCTGGCCAGCGTGGTCGGCATCGACCGTCGCGGCCGCAAGCAGGGTGCGATCGCCGAAGTGCTGGAACGTCGCTCGCCGCGCCTGGTCGGCCGCGTGTTGATCGAGGATGGCGTCACCCTGGTCACGCCCGACGATCGCCGCCTGAACCAGGACGTGATCATCAAGCCGGGCCAGGAGCAGAGCGCCGAGTCCGGCCAGATCGTGGTGGTGGAGATCACCGACCCGCCGACGCCTTACCGCGGTCCGCTGGGCGAGATCCGCGCGGTGCTGGGCAATCGCCTGCAGCCCTCGCTGGTGGTGGAGATGGCGATCGCCAGCCACGACCTGCCGCACGAATGGCCGGCCGAAGTGTTGCGTGATGCGGCGCAGGTGGAAGCGGAGGTGACCGCTGCCGAGCGGGAAGGCCGTACCGACATCCGCAAGCTGCCGCTGGTCACCATCGACGGCGCCGATGCCCGCGACTTCGACGATGCGGTGTATGCCGAGCCGAGGCGTGGTGGTGGCTGGCGGCTGATCGTGGCGATCGCCGACGTGTCGCACTACGTGCAGGCAGGCAACGCGCTGGATCGCGAGGCATACGAGCGCAGCACGTCCACCTATTTCCCCGGCTTCGTCGTGCCGATGCTGCCGGAGACGCTTTCCAACGGCATCTGCTCATTGAACCCGAAGGTCGAGCGGCTGTGCATGGTCTGCGACATGACCGTCGACGCCGAGGGCAACGTCGCCCGTTCGAAGTTCTACGACGCGGTGATGCGCTCGCATGCGCGGCTGACCTACGACAAGGTGTGGCAAGCGGTCGGCCTGCGCGAGAAGGACGCACGCCACGAGGTCGCCGACGTGCTGCCGCAGCTTGAGAACCTGCACGCGCTGTACAAGGCGATGGCGGCGCAGCGCAAGCGCCGCGGCGCGATCGACTTCGAGACGCCGGAGGTGAAGTTCCGTCTCGACCAGACCGGCGGCGTGGAGTCGATGGGTGCCACCGAACGCAACGACGCGCACAAGCTGATCGAGGAGTGCATGATCGCGGCCAATGTTCAGGCCGCGCTGTTCCTGGAGAAGAGGAAAATCCCCGCGCTGTTCCGCGCACACGAGCCGCCGCCGGCGGAGAAATACGAGGACCTGCAGCAGTTCCTGCGCGAGTTCAAGCTGCGCATGCCGCCGGTGGAGGAGGTGACCCCGGCCGACTTCTCCGAGATCCTCGCACTGGTGCGCGATCGCCCCGAGCGCGAACTGATCCAGAGCGTGCTGCTGCGCTCGCAGAGCATGGCCGCCTACCAGCCCGACAACCGCGGCCACTTCGGCCTGTCGCTGCAGGCGTACGCGCACTTCACCTCGCCGATCCGTCGTTATCCCGACCTGCTGGTGCATCGCGCGATCCGATACGCGCTGACCGGCGGCAAGCCCAGCGACTACACCTACACGCCCGCCGAGGTGGCGGCGATGGCCGTGCATTGCTCGCAGCGCGAGCGTCGTGCCGAGGAGGCCGAGCGCGACGTGGACGAGCGCTTCAAGTGCGCGTGGATGGAGAAGCACATCGGTAGCGAGTTCGACGGCGTGGTCACCGGGGTCACCTCGTTCGGCCTGTTTGTGGAGCTGGACGAATCGAAGGTTTCCGGCCTGGTGCACATCAGCCAGCTGGTGAACGACTACTACCACTTCGACGCGGTGCGCAAGCTGCTCAAGGGTGAGCGCACCGGCGCGCAGTTCCGCCTCGGCGACCACGTGCGCATCCAGGTGCTGCGCGCCAGCCTGGAGGATCGCAAGATCGACTTCCGCCTGGTCTCGCCGCGCACGTCGGCCCCGGCCCCGGCCCCGACCGGCAGCGGCAAGGCGTATGACTATGCCGCCGCGGGCGAGCGCTATTCGCTGCCGAAGAAGGCGGCCGCCACGACCAAGGCACCGGGCATGTTCGGTCGCGCCGCCAAGGCGATCGGCCGCGCATTCGGCCGCAAGGAGGCCGAGGTTGCCACACCGGCGCCGGCCCCGCGCAAGGTGGCGGCGAGCGATAATCCGCCGCCGCGTGCACAGTCGCCGGCAGGGCGCCAGCATGCCGGCGGCCAGCATCAGGGCCGCAGGGTCGAACCGTCGTCGGATCGTCGCCCGCGCAAGGACGGTTCCGCCAGGCGCGCGCCGGCCCCGGCTGCCGTCCCGCCGGCGCCGAAGAAGCACGGCGGCCGCAAACCGAAACCGAAAGGCAAGCCATGAGTGAGAGCTGGATCGTCGGCATCAATCCCGTCGAGGGCGCATTGAGCAACGATGTCGAGCGCGTGCGTGAGCTGCTGGTGGAGAACGGCCAGCGCAACGCCCGCGTGCTGGAGCTGGCCGAGCGCGCAAAGAAGCTGGGCATCGCGGTACGCCATCGTCCGCGCGAGGAGCTGGACAAGCACGCGGGCGAAGCGCGCCACCAGGGCGTGGCGGCGCGTTACGAGGCGGCGCCGGCCGCGCACGAAAGCGACCTTGCCGGCCTGCTCGAACGCGACGGCAGCGATACCCTGGTGCTGGTGCTGGACGGTGTCACCGATCCGCACAACCTCGGCGCCTGCCTGCGCAGCGCCGCCGCGGCGAAAGTCACCGCGGTGATCGTGCCGAAGGATCGCGCGGTCGGCCTCACGCCGGTGGTGCGCCGCGCCTCGGCCGGCGGCGCCGACCGGGTACCGCTGATCGCGGTGACCAACCTGGCGCGTACGCTGCGCGAGCTGAAGGATGCCGGCGTGTGGATCACCGGCCTGGCGGGCGACACCGAGACCACGATCTACGGTATCGACTTCAAGGGACCGGTGGCGCTGGTGCTGGGCAGCGAAGGCGAGGGCATCCGCCGGCTCACCCGCGAACTGTGCGATTTCGTGGCGAAGATCCCCATGCCCGGTTCGATGGAAAGCCTCAACGTCTCCGTCGCCACTGGCGTGGCCTTGTTCGAGGCGTTGCGCCAGCGCGGAGCGAAGCGATGACTTTCTTCTGGTACGACTGGGCCGGCTATCTCGGCGTGGCGCTGGTGTTGCTGGCCTTTCTGCTGCTGCAGGGGCATCGCCTGCATGGCAACGGGCTGATCTACCAGACGATGAACATTTTCGGCGCGCTCGGTGTGCTGTTATCGCTGGTATTCGGCAGCTTCAACCTGTCCGCCTTCCTGCTGGAGGCCGCCTGGATCGCCATCGGCGTCTATGGCGTGGTGAACAACTGGCGTCGTCGTCGCACGATGCCGCCGCCGGCTGGCCACGCGCCATAGGTTGGCTGCCTGAATCCGCGTGCCGCCGGTTCCGCGGGTGGCCCGTCAGGCGATCGGGACGTCGCCACCTTGGGCAGCGGACGCGCCGAGGTCGAGGCTCGCCCGTTCCACCAGCTCCAGTTGCCGCCAGCGGTTGACGATGCTGCAGAACAGCTCGGCGGTGCGCTCGGCGTCGTAGACGGCCGAATGCGCCTCGCGGCTGTCGAAGGTCAAGCCCGCCGCCAGCACTGCCTTGCTCAGCACGGTCTGGCCATAGGCCAGGCCGGCCAGGCTGACCGTGTCGAAACAGCTGAACGGATGGAACGGATTGCGCTTGTACCCGCAGCGGCGCACCGCCTGGTTGAGAAAGCCCAGGTCGAAGGCGGCGTTGTGGCCGACCAGGATCGCCCGCTGGCAACCTGCCTCGCGCACCGCCTCGCGCACCACCTGGAAAACGTGGTCCAGCGCCTGGCGTTCGGGCAGGGCGCCGCGCAATGGATTGTCCGGATCGATCCCGGTGATCTCCAGCGAACGGGGATCGAGGTTGGCGCCGGGGAACGGCTCCACGTGGGTGGTGACCAGCTCCTTGGTGCTCAGGAAGCCGGCCTCGTCGATGCGCAGCGGTATCGCGGCGATTTCCAGCAGCGCATCGTGTTCGGCATCGAAGCCGCCCGTCTCCACGTCGACCACGACCGGCAGGAAACCACGGAAACGCTCGGCCATGCGGGCCACGGCAGGGTTGTTGACGATATCCATCGGCGCAGCATATCAGCCGCCGTGCGGTGCACCCGGCGCCTGGCCGATCGCCGCGAGCATCGCCTCGGCGGTGGACACGCGCAGTTCGCCCGGCGCTTCCAGCTGCAGTTCGCGCACCACGCCGTCCTCGGCATACAGCGCGAACCGGCGCGCGCGGATGCCCATGCCGAAATCGCTGCCGTCCAGTTCCAGGCCCAGCGCGCGGGTGAAGCTGGCGTTGCCGTCGGCCAGCATCAGCAACCCGCGCGGCACGTGCTGCGCAGCCGCCCACGCCTGCATCACGTAGGCGTCGTTGACCGCGAGGCACATCACCGCGATGCCGCGCGCCTGGAACTCGGCGAACGCCGCCACGTAGCCGGGCAGGTGATGGTTCGAGCAGGTCGGCGTGAACGCGCCAGGCACGCCGAACAGCACGGCCTTGCGTCCGCCGAACAGCGCGCCTGTGTGCACGGGCCGGATGTCGCCGTCGATCATCTTGATCGCGACGTCGGGCAGGGTGTCCCCGGGTTGGATGGTCATGGATCGCTCAATGGTGAACAACGCTTGCATGCTAGTGGTTTTGGCGGTCGGGTGCCTTGAATCGCCGCGGCGAGCACCTATTTCCGGAGCAGGCGGCGATCACGCCGCAAACCCGTCAGAGGAGGCACTGAAATGAACGTGAGCCGTCAATCCGTGTGGAACCGCGAGTTCGGTACGCCGGACGATTTCCGCCAGGTCATGAGCCGCTTTTTCGGCGCCGGGGACAATGACCAGTCCACCGTGGAAACCAGCCAGTGGGCGCCGCGGGTGGACATCCGCGAGGAAGACAAGCGCTTCATGATCCTGGTCGACGTGCCCGGCGTGGACCCGTCCACGATCGAGGTAAGCATGGACAAGAGCATCCTCACCATCAAGGGCGAACGCACCGTCGACAACGAAAAGGACGGCGGCAGGCTGACCCGGCAGGAGCGCGTCTACGGCACCTTCCATCGCCGCTTCTCGCTGCCGGAGAGCGCCGACGCGGAGAACATCAGCGCGCATGGCCGTTTCGGTGTGCTGGAGATCGCGATTCCGAAGAAGCCCGAAACCACGCCGCGTCGCATCGCGATCGACACCGGCAACTGACCTGCGCTGCACACGCAACGCGGTATGAAGACCCGCCCCGTCGTGGATAATGCTCCGCGGCGGGGCGCAGCCTTTCAGGCTGCGGTACCGACGAAAAGGAGCGGGTGTGGAATTCAAAGATTATTACGAGATCCTCGGCGTCAAGCCTGACGCCAGCGAGGCCGACATCAAGGCGGCGTATCGCAAGTTGGCGCGCAAGTACCACCCGGACAAGAACAAGGACGCGGGCGCCGAGGAGAAGTTCAAGGCGGTCAACGAAGCCAACGAGGTGTTGAAGGACGCCGAGAAGCGGCGCTCCTACGACCAGTTGCGCGCCGGCGGTTATCGCCAGGGCGAGCAGTTCCGCCCGCCGCCGGGCTGGCAGGAGCAACAGGGCTTCGGTGGCGACGCCGGTGATTTCAGCGATTTCTTCGAAAGCCTGTTCGGTCGCGGCGCTGCGCATGGCGGCCATCGCGGCCAGCCGCGGCCGCGGCGTGGGCAGGACGTGCAGGCCTCGGTGCAGATCGACCTGCAGACCGCCTTCGACGGCGGCCCTACGCGGTTGGCCATGCACGATTCGTCCGGCGGCGAGCGCGTGCTCGAGGTGAAGATCCCCGCCGGCATCCAGAGCGGCCAGGTGATCCGTCTCTCGGGCCAGGGTCAGTCGGGCATGGGCGGTGGACCCAAGGGCGACCTGCTGCTGGAAGTGATCATCCGTGACGACCCGCGCTTTCGCCTCGACGGTCGCAATGTCGTCCACGTGCTGCCGATCGCGCCGTGGGAAGCCGCGCTGGGCGCGACCGTACCGGTGCCGACGCTGGCGGGCACCGTGGACCTGCGCATCCCCGCCGGCTCGCAGTCAGGCCGCAAGCTGAGGCTGAAGGGGCGCGGCATGCCGGGCAGCAACCCCGGCGACCAATTGGTGGAATTGTCCATCCGCACGCCGGCGGCCGACAGCGACGCGCAGCGCAAGGCCTACGAGGCGTTGCGCAAGAGCTTCGCGAACTACGATCCGCGAGTTTGAAGGTCCCGGGTCGTAGGGGCGGGCACCGCCCCCGGCCATCTCTCGAACGCCGATGGCGGGCTTTGCCCGCCCTGCGCACGACGCCTTCCGTCACGTGACGAAGGGCATCGCGCACAACGTGCGCTCCTGCAGAGCAGCGCGGACCACGGGGCGGGCAAAGCCCGCCATCGCCGTATCGCGGCGCGATCGGATCAGCTGCGCGAGGCGCGCTTGCGGTCGATCTCGGTGAGGTGCTTCTTGCGCAGGCGGATTTCCTTCGGGGTGACCTCGACCAGCTCGTCGTCGTCGATGAAGTCCAGTGCCTGTTCCAGGGTGAACTTGATCGCGGGGGTGAGCTGGATCGCGTCGTCCTTGCCCGAGGCGCGCATGTTGGTCAGCGGCTTGGGCTTGATCACGTTGACGGTGAGGTCGTTGTCCTTGGCGTGGATGCCGACCAGCTGGCCTTCATACACGTTGTCGCCCTCGGCGGCGAACAGCTTGCCGCGATCCTGCAGCGGCCCGAGCGAATAGGCGGGGGTGGTGCCGCCGGCATTGGCGATCATCACGCCGTTCTGGCGCTTGGCGATCTGGCCTTCTTCCTTCGGGCCGTAGTGGTCGAACACGTGGAACAGCAGGCCCGAGCCCTGGGTCAGGGTCTTGAACTGGTTCTGGAAGCCGATCAGGCCGCGCGCCGGGATTTCGTAATCCAGCCGCACGCGGCCCTTGCCGTCGGATTCCATGTTCTTCAGCTGGCCCTTGCGCATGCCCAGCTTCTCCATCACGCCGCCCTGGTGGATTTCCTCCACGTCGACCACCAACTGCTCGATCGGCTCCATCTTCTGGCCGTCGATCTCCTTGATGATGACTTCCGGGCGCGACACGGCCAGTTCGTAGCCTTCGCGGCGCATGTTCTCGATCAGCACCGACAGGTGCAGCTCGCCGCGGCCGGAGACCAGGAACTTGTCGGCGTCCGAACCCTGCTCCACCTTCAGCGCCACGTTGTGCACCTGCTCGCGCTCCAGCCGGTCCTTGAGCTGGCGGCTGGTGAGGAACTTGCCGCCGGAGAGATCCTTGTTGCCGGCGAACGGCGAATTGTTGACCTGGAAGGTCATCGAGATCGTCGGTTCGTCCACGGTCAGCGCGGGCAGCGCTTCGGGCGTGTCCAGCGCGCAGATGGTGTCGGAGATGGTCAGGTCGGCGATGCCCGAGATGGCCACGATGTCGCCGGCCTCGGCGGTTTCCTGCTCGATCCGCTCCAGGCCCAGGAAGCCGAGCACCTGCAGTACCTTGCCCTGGCGCTTCTTGCCGTGGCGATCGATCACCGCCACCGGCATGTTCTTCTTCAGGGTGCCGCGCTGGATGCGGCCGATGCCGATCACGCCGACGAAGTTGTTGTAGTCGAGCTGGCTGATGCGCATCTGGAACGCGCCGTCCGGATCCACGTCCGGCTTGCTGACGTGCTGCATGATCGCCTCGTACAGCGGGGTCATGTCGCCCTCGCGCACGTTCTCGTCCAGGCCGGCATAGCCGTTCAGCGCCGAGGCGTAGACGATCGGGAACTCCATCTGCTCGGGCGTGGCGCCGAGGCGGTCAAACAGATCCCATACCTGCTCGACGACCCACTCCGGGCGCGCACCGGGGCGGTCGACCTTGTTGATCACCACGATCGGCTTGAAGCCCATCGCGAACGCCTTCTGCGTCACGAAGCGGGTCTGCGGCATCGGGCCGTCCATCGCGTCGACCAGGATCAGCACCGAGTCGACCATCGACAGCACGCGCTCGACCTCGCCGCCGAAGTCGGCGTGTCCGGGCGTGTCGACAATATTGATGCGGTTGCCCCGCCACGTGATGGCGGTGTTCTTGGCCAGGATGGTGATGCCGCGTTCCTTTTCCTGGTCGTTCGAGTCCATCACGCGCTCGGCCAGCACGGTGCGCTCGTTGAGCGTGCCGGACTGCTTGAGCAGGCAGTCCACCAGCGTGGTCTTGCCGTGGTCGACGTGGGCGACGATGGCGATGTTGCGCAGATTTTCTATGGACATGGGATCGACTCGGGTGGCGCGTGCAGCCACCACGTGGGTAATTTGAGGGTTAACCGGTCGATTATACGGGTTTGTGCGCCCGCGTGTGGGCACCCGTGCGACAGCCGGTCAAGGCACGCGACACCACCCGCCTCGGCGAACGGCCGGTGGCACGGGTCGGTCATCGCCCGAGGCGGGCGCCGTCCCAGGGTTCAAGCGGCGGGCGGAGTGCGCTAGACCACGCCCAGCAGGTAGTACGCGGTGATGACCACGGCCACGGCCAGGGTCTTGATCACGGTGATCGCGAAGATGTCCTTGTAGGACTGGCGATGGGTCAGCCCGGTGACCGCCAGCAGGGTGATCACCGCGCCGTTGTGGGGCAGGGTGTCCATGCCGCCGGAGGCCATCGCGGCCACGCGGTGCAGCACCTCCATCGGGATGCCGGCGGCGTTCGCGTTGTGGATGAAGGTCTCCGCCATCGCGCCCAGCGCGATGCTCATGCCGCCAGAGGCCGAGCCGGTGATGCCGGCCAGCGCGGTGACGGTGACCGCCTCGTTGACCAGCGGGTTGGGAATGGTGTGCAGCGCGTCGGCCACCAGCTTGAAGCCGGGCAGGGCGGCGATCACCGCGCCGAAGCCGTACTCCGAAGCGGTGTTCATCGAGGCCAGCAAGGCGCCGCCGACCGCCGCCTGAGTGCCTGCGGCCAGCCGCCCCATCACTGCACGCCAGGCGAACACCAGCACGCAAAGAATGCCTGCCAGCAGGGCGCCCTCGACCGCCCAGATCGCGGCGACCTTGGACACCTCCTGCACCACCGGCCTGGCGCTGCCGACCACGCTGGGCAGGAACGATTGCGTCTCGCCGTAGAGGTGCGGAATCCAGTCGGTGAACAGCTTGTTGCATACGCCGACCAGCACCAGCGGCAGCAGGGCGATCAGCGGATGCGGCAGGCGGGTGGCGTCGAACGGCTCCGGTTCGTTGACCAGGTTGCTGCCGTAGCCCTCGCCGGCTGCCGCGGCCTTGCGCCGGCGCCAGTCGAGATAGCCCAGGCCCACGACCAGGATGAAGATGCCGCCGATCGTGCCCAGCCACGGCGCGGCCCAGGTATCGGTGCCGAAGAACGCGGTGGGGATGATGTTCTGGATCTGCGGCGTGCCGGGCAGCGAATCCATGGTGAAGGTGAACGCGCCCAGCGCGATGGTGCCGGGGATCAGCCGCTTGGGGATGTCGCTGGCGCGGAACAGTTCCGCCGCGAACGGGTAGACCGCGAACACCACCACGAACAGCGACACGCCGCCGTAGGTCAGCAGCGCGCACACCAGCACGATGGACAGGATCGCCCGGCTGCGCCCGACCAGGCCGATCGTCGCCGCCACGATCGACTTGGAGAACCCCGACAGCTCGATCAGCTTGCCGAACACCGCGCCCAGCATGAACACCGGGAAATACAGCTTGAGGAAACCGACCATCCTGTCCATGAACAGGCCGGTGAACATCGGCGCCACCAGCGCCGGCTCGGTCAGCAGCACCGCGCCCAGCGCGGCGATCGGGGCGAACAGGATCACGCTGTAGCCGCGGTAGGCCGCGAACATCAGGAAGCACAGCGCAGCCAGCACGATCAGAAATGCCATCCGTAGTGGCTCCCCAGTTTGGCGGTGGTCGGGACTCGGCGAAGGCACGAGTATCCGCGGCTGCTCCGGCATCGGGCACTGTACGAAGGTACAAGTGCCGTTGCGCCGGCAGCTGCCTAATCTGCCCGCATCAGCCTTCATCGTCGATGTGGGCTTCACTGCGAGGGGAAATCATGAAGCTCACGTCTTTGAGTTTGGCGATCGGACTGGCCACCGGCCTGTTCCATGTCCTGCCGGTTCACGCGCAACAAGCCGACAACGCCCCGGTCGCCACGGATACCGCCAAGCCGAAGAACGCCAAGCAGCTCGATACCGTGGTGGTCACCGCACGCAAGCGCGAAGAAACCCTGCAGGACGTGCCGATCGCGGTCAGCGCCTTTACCGCGCAGTCGCTGGAACGGCAGAACGTGCAGAGCCTGTCCGACCTGCAGGGCAAGGTCCCCTCGCTGCAGATTTATGCCGCGCGCGGCTCCAACACCACGCTCACCGCCTATATCCGCGGCGTCGGCCAGGCCGACCCGACCTGGGGCTTCGACCCGGGCGTGGGCATCTATCTCGACGACGTGTACCTGGCCCGTCCGCAGGGTGCGGTGCTGGACGTGTTCGACGTCAGCCGCATCGAGGTGCTGCGCGGCCCGCAGGGCACGCTGTACGGCAAGAACACCATCGGCGGCGCGATCAAGTACGTCTCCAATCCGCTGCCGGTGAAAGCCGAGGGTTCGGTGGAAGTCACCGGCGGCACCCATGGCGAGAAGGACGTCAAGGCGAGCCTGGGCGGCGCCAGCGCCGACGAGATGTGGCGCGGCCGCATCGCCTACGCCAGCAGCCACAACGACGGCTTCGGCGAGAACATCCTCACCGGCAGCCGCAACGGCAACAAGAACACCAACGCCGCGCGCGCCACGATCGGCTTCTTCCCGTCCAGCACGTTCAACGTGCAGCTGTCGGTCGACGGCGTGCGCGACAACTCCAACCCGCGCGGCGCCAAGATGCTCGTGGCGAACAAGCTCGACCCGGCCTACCAGCCGCTGGACAGCGATTTCGACACCCGCAGCGGCTTCCCCCAGGTCAACCACACCAAGCTCTACGGCAGCGCGCTGACCATGAACTGGATCGCCAGCCAGGATTGGTCGCTGAAATCCGTCACCGCCGTGCGTGGTTCCCACACCGACACCAACATCGACTTCGACACGCTGCCGGAGAAGATCGCCGACGTGAACGCGGTCTACGCCGACCACCAGTTCACCCAGGAATTCCAGGCCAACTACGATGCCGGCGGCACCGTGCACGGCGTGTTCGGCCTGTACTACTTCGACGGTCATGCCGACGGCCAGATCAAGAACATCTTCCTCGGCTCGCCGCCGTATTCCACCCTGGGCCTGACCCAATTCGGCGGCACCGGCGGGCGCATGGGCACCAAGAGCTGGGCCGGCTACGGCGACTTCACCTGGGACATCAGTCCGAGCTGGAGCCTGGACGTCGGTCTGCGCTACACCCACGAGACCAAGACCGCACTGATCCGGAACTACGGCTACGCGGACGACACCTTCACCACGCCGATCGCCACGCTGGCCGACTTCAGCGGTTCGCACGCCAGCAGCAACGTGTCGCCCAAGGTCTCGCTGGACTGGAGCGTCAGCGACCAGGTCAAGCTCTACGCCAGCTACTCGGAGGGCTTCCACTCCGGTGGCTACAACATCCGCGCCAACTGCGTGGCGGTGCCTGCTTCATGCCGCCCGATCGACGACGAGAAGGTGCAGTCGTTCGAGCTGGGCAGCAAGATGAGTTTCTTCGACGGCGCGCTGATGATGAACACGGCGATGTTCCGCAACGTCTACTCGGACATCCAGCTGTCGGTGTTCAGCTCCTACACGCAGGCCAACGGCAGCCAGGGTTTCTTCGGTGACTTCACCAACGCCGGCAAGGGCCACATCGATGGCCTGGAGGAGGAATTCGCCTGGAAGCCGTCGGAGAACTGGACCTTCAGCGGCAACTTCGCCTACCTGCATACCAGGTACACCAAGTACATGACTGGCGGCGTCAACGTCGCCGACCAGCAGAAGTTCACCAACGCGCCGGAGTGGTCCGGCGGCCTCTCGCTGGAAAACAGCACGCCGCTGGCCAACGGCGGCAACCTCTCGGCGCGGATCAACTACACCTACCAGACCATGGTGTATCCGGAGACCACGTTGTCGCCGCTGATCGCGCAGTCCGCCTACGGCCTGTGGAACGCCGGCGTCATCTGGCAGGTCAACCAGCCCTGGTCGCTCAGCCTGCAAGGCACCAACCTGGCCAACAAGTCCTACCGCACCACCGGCTACAACATTGGTGCGCTGGGCATCTACACGGGCTTTTACGGCGCCCCGCGGATGGTCACGCTGAGCGCGAAGTACAAGTTCTGACGACACGGTTCCTCCCCATCCCGCGGAAGTGCCGGCGTGCTTCCGCGGGGTTTTTTTCATGCGCCGGCGCATCCGGTCGGCGTCGGGACCACGCTCGCCGCCAGGCATCGGCTGGCCAAACGGAGAACACGCATGCGCAAGACCCTCGGCTTCGTGACCTTGCTGCTGCTCGCCACCGTCGCGCGGGCGGGCGACACCCCGCCATTGCCCCGGTTGAAGATCGTTCCGGCGCGCACCGCCGTGGTCGGCCTTTCGTCCGGCGCGTACATGGCCAGCCAGGTGCAGCTGGCGTATCCGGAACTGTTCCCGAACGCGGCCCTGGTCGCCGGTGGTCCCTACGGCTGCGCCGGCGGCCAGCTCGGTGCGGCGCTCGGCAGTTGCATGAAGGGCGCGCCCGCACCGGATGTCGGTGCGCTGGTGGCCAAGGCTCGCCGGCGTTCGGCCGCCGGCGAGATCGGCTCCCTGAAGGATCTCGCGCGTGCCCGCGTCTACCTGCTGCACGGCAGGGACGACGCCCTGGTGGCGCCGGCCGTGGCCGAGGCCGGCGCCCGTTTCTACGAGCAGTTGCGCGACGGAACCCCCGCTCTCGCGGGCATGCGGGTGCGCGACGATGGCGATCGCGCGTTCGCACACAACCTGCCGGTGGCCGGCCGCGGCGACGACTGCGACAAGTCGGTGTCGCCCTACCTGGGCCACTGCGGTTTCGATGCCGCCGGCGAGATCTTTGCGCAGATGTTCGGCAAGCCGGCCCACGCGGCGGGCGAAGCACACGGCGAACTGCGCAGCTTCGACCAGGACGCCCTGCGTCCCGGTGACGCCGACGCCTTCCTGGCCGACACCGGCTACGTCTACCTGCCCGCCGCCTGCCTCGCCGGCAAACCCTGCGGCCTGATGGTGGCCTTCCACGGCTGCAAGCAGAACGCTGCCGCCGTGGGCAAGGCCTTCGTCGAGGACGCCGGCTTCAATCGCTGGGCGGACGTCTACGACGTGGCCGTGCTATATCCTCAGACACGCGCAAGTTTCGCGCCCTTGAATCCGCAGGCATGCTGGGACTGGTGGGGTTATTCGGGAGCCGACTACGACACACGCCAGGGCGTGCAGTTGCGCTGGCTGGTGAACGCGGCGCGCGCGCTGGGCTTGCCTGCCGGTCATTGATGGCCCCCCATGCGGACGGCTTCGGCAGTGTTGTGGGAGCGCGCTCGCGCGCGATGCTCTTGTTCCCGTCCGCTCCTGCAGATACCGGCGTACGAAAGCTGTTCGTTTTGAAGACATGGCACATCGGGACTAACGCATCGCGGCCGGGGTCGCCCCCGCAAGCAAGGGCACAGACGCCATGCTGAGCTCCAGCGTCATCGCGATCGCGGCGCTGTGCTGGCTGGGCCTGCTGTTCGGGGTGGCGTTGCTGGGCGAGCGGCGGCCGCACATTTTCGAGAAGCGATGGGCGATCGTGTATGCGCTGTCGCTGGCGATCCACTGCACCTCGTGGACGTTCTACGGCACCGTCACCCAGGCCAGCCGCTCCGGTTGGTGGCTGCCGCCGACGTTCGTGGGGGCGATCGTGATGTACCTGTTCGCGCTGAAATTCCTCGGCCGGATGGTGCAGCTGGTGCGCGAGTACAACGCCGGTTCGCTGGCCGACCTGATCGCGGTGCGGCTGGGCCGGCATTCGGGGTTGGCGGCGCTGGTCACCGCGGTGGTGGTGATCGGCATCGTGCCGTACATCGCGCTGCAGCTCAAGGCGGTGGCGATGAGCTACGGCATCCTCAGCCAGGGGCAACTGGCCGAATCCGAGCCGTGGCAGGACAGCGCGTTGTACGTGGCCTTGCTGATGGCGCTGTTCGCGATGCTGTTCGGTACGCGGCGCGCCTCGACCATGGCGCACAATCGCGGGCTGGTGCTGGCGATGGCGTTCGAGTCGCTGTTCAAGCTTGGCGCAATGCTGGCGCTGGGCAGCCTGTTGTTTGCCGCGCTGCCGGCGGATTTGCCCGCGCATGTGCCAGGGCCGCCGGACAGCGGCGGCTTCCCGGTGCTGATCCTGCTCGGCGCGTTGGCGATGTTCACCATGCCGCACCAGTTCTACGCCGGCATCGTGGAGTGCCGCAGCGACGGCAACCTGCGCACCGCGCGCTGGCTGTTTCCGTTGTACCTGCTGCTGATCTCGCTGCCGATCCTGCCGCTGGCGCGGCTGGGTGATGCGCTGCTCGGGCCCAGCGGGGTGTCGTCGGACATGTACGTGCTGGCCCTGCCGCTGGCACAGGGCGAGCGGGGGCTGGCGCTGGTCGCGTTTCTCGGCGGTCTGAGCGCGGCGACCAGCATGGTGGTGATCGCCACGCTGACGCTGAGCCTGATGGTGGTCAACCATTTCATCGCGCCGCTGCGCGTGCGTTCGGGTTGGGGGCGCGGCGAGCGCGTCGACTTGCGCGGGGCATTGCTCAATTACCGGCGCGTGGCGATCGTGGTGGTGATCCTGCTGGCGTGGGCATACAGCCGCCTGCTGGCGCGCAACGAGGCCCTGGCCGACATCGGCGCGATCTCGTTCTCGGCGCTGGCCGGACTGACGCCGGCCGTGCTTGCGGCGATGTACCGGCCGCAACTGGGCTCGCGCGCGGTGATGGCCGGGCTGGCTGCCGGCACCGTGGTGTGGATCTACGCGGTGTTGCCGGCGCTGCTGCCGGCGTCACTGCCGTGGCTGCGCGAGGGACCGTTCGGCGTGCACTGGCTGGCGCCGGACGACCTGCTCGGCCTGGGCGACTGGAACCGCCTCGGTCGCGCCGTGGTGGTCAGCCTGGCGGCGAACGCGGCGGTGATGCTGGCCGTTGCCGGCTCGCGCTACGGGCAGGGCGGACGGGCGGTCAGCGTCGGCCATGTCGACGTCGCCGAACTGCGTGCGCTGGCGGCGCGCTTCCTGCCGCCGGAGCGTGTCGAGCATCTGTTCGACGGTGCGCCAGCCAGCGGCTCGTCCGGCACCGCGCGGGTCAACCAGGTGGAGCACGAGCTGGCCGCGGTGATCGGCGCCGCCTCGGCGCGCCTGCTGCTGGAAGTGGCGCATCGGCAGGGCCGCGACGAGCTCGATACGGTGGTCGCGATCGTGGGCGAGGCGGCGCAGGATTTGCGCTTCAATCAGCGCGTGCTGGGCGCGGCGCTGGAGAACATGAGCCAGGGCATCTGCGTGGTCGACGCGGAGCTGTGCCTGGTGGCGTGGAACTCGCCGTATGCACGCCTGTTCAACTATCCACCGGGCATGTTGCGGGTGGGCCGCCCGGTCGCCGAGCTGACCCGCCACAACATCGCGGCCGGCATGCTCGGCCCCGGGGCGGTCGAGACACGCGTGCAGCGCCGGCTGGAGCACATGCGCGCGGGCACCCGGCATTTGTCCGAGCGCCGTTTTCCCGACGGCAGGATCGTGGAGGTCCGCGGCAATCCGATGCCCGGCGGTGGCTTCGTGGCCACCTTCACCGACGTCACCGCGTTCCGCCAGGCCGAGGCGGCGCTCAAGCGCGTCAACGAGACACTGGAACTGCGCGTGGATGAGCGCACCCGTGCACTGGCGCTGGCCTCGGCGGATGCGCAGGCGGCCAACGAGGCGAAGGGTCGCTTCCTCACCGCGGTCACCCACGACTTGATGCAGCCGCTGCATGCGGCGCAGTTGTTCGCGCATGCGCTGACCGAGCGCAGTGGCGACAGCCGCACGGCGCAGCACCTCAACGGCGCGCTCGCCGCCACCGAGGGCTTGCTGACCGGGCTGCTCGACGTGGCGCGGCTGGAGGGTGGCCGCCTGCATCCGCAGCTGCGCGCGTTTGCGCTGGCCGAAGTGTTCGATCCGCTCGGCGCCGAGTTTCGCGCGATGGCCGCCGATCGCGATGTCCGGTTGCGCGTGGTGAGTACGCGGGCATGGGTGCAGTCCGATCCGCAGCTGTTGCGGCGGGTGCTGCAGAACTTCCTGTCCAACGCGCTGCGCCATGCCGGCCACGGCCGCGTGCTGCTCGGCGCGCGCCGGCGCGGCGCCATGCTGCGGCTGGAGGTGTGGGATACCGGTGGCGGCATTGCGCCGGAGGAGCAGCAACTGATCTTCCAGGAGTTCCGTCGCGGCAGTACGGCCGGAGGGCAGGGCTTGGGGCTGGGCCTGTCGATCGCACAGCGCATGGCGGACCTGCTCGGCCATCCGCTCGGGCTGCGCTCGTCGCCGGGGCACGGCAGCGTGTTCCATCTCGAGGTGCCGCTGGCACCGCCCACGCCGCACCGCGCGCCCTCTCCCGACACCATGCAGCCGCTGCCGGCGGGCCGCGCGCTGGTGCTGGACAACGAACCGGCGGCGCTGGCGGCGCTGACCACGCTGCTGGCCAGCTGGGGCTGGCAGGTGTACGCCGCGCGCAACGCGGCGCAGGCGTTGGCGGTGCCGTGGCGGCCGGACGTCAACATCCTGGACTTCCATCTGGATGGCGGCCAGAACGGCCTGGATGTCTGGCGACAACTCGCGGCAGGTCACCCTGACGTACCCACGGTGATGCTCACCGCGGACCGCGACGGCGAACTGCGCCAGCAACTGCTCGATGCCGGCGCGGGTGTGCTGTACAAGCCGCTCAAGCCGCTGGCACTGCGGCAGACGCTGTTGCGCCTCGGTGCGCGCGGTGTACATGCGGCGCAACAAGTTGCGCGTACCCGCGTCGTCAGCGCGGGCACGGCGCCTTCGCCCACCGCGTCGCAGCCGGGCGATTCTTGCGGCGCCACTGCCGGCGAGACCTGATCTGGATCAATGCCGCACCGGAGATCGAGGCCTATGGTCATGGGGCTCGACGCCCGGGTGGGCGCCATACCGGATTCGACGGAATGGAACGATGCAGGCAAGCGCAGCGGCACCCCGCGCGATCGGACAGGCGGAAGACGACCGTGCGTTGACGGCGGTATTCACGGCGTACGTCACCACCGCCACGATCTGGCTGGTGATTGCCACGGCAGTCGGTCTGCTGCTGGCGTTCAAGTTCGGCGCACCGGACTTCTGGGCGGCCAAATACCTGACTTTCGGTCGCCTGCGGCCGATCCATACCAACGCGACGTTCTACGGCTGGGCCAGCATCGGCCTGGTCGGCGTGGCGTATTACATCGCCGCGCGCAGCTGCGGCACGCGCCTATACAGCACCCGGCTGGCGTGGCTCGGACTGGCGTTGTTCAACCTCGCCGCGATCGCCGGCACGATTGCGCTGGACCTGGGCTGCAACGACGGCGATCTGGAATATCGCGAATGGCCGTGGCCGATCCGGCTGATCTTCCTGGCCGCCTTGCTGGTGACGGGATGGAACCTCATCGGCACCGTGCTCAGGCGCAGCAGCGAGGACATCTATCTTTCCAACTGGTACACCATCGCCGGCGTGTTGTGGACGTGCGTGATCGCCACCGTGGGCGTGCTGCCGTGGTACCAGCATGGCCTGGGCCAGGTGGCCATCTCCGGTTTCTACATGCACAACGCGGTCGGCATGTGGTTCACGCCTCTGGCACTGGGCACGTTCTACTACGCGATACCCAAGATCCTGAGCCGACCGATCTATTCCTACGCGCTTGGCGTGTTCGCGTTCTGGACCAACCTGCTGTTCTATCCGCTGCTCGGTGCGCACCATTTCCTGTTCAGTCCGCTGCCGTGGTGGCTGCAGACCACCGCGATCGTGTTCAGCGTGGCGATGCTGGTGCCGGTGTGGGGCGGCAGCGCGAACTACCTGCTGACCATGCGCGGGCGCTATCGCGACATGATCCATTCCTACCCGCTGATGTTCATCTTCGTGGGGGTGATCGGTTATCTGTTCGGCTCGACCCAGGGCACGGTCGAGGCGTTCCGCTCGATGCAGGCGATCTGGCACTTCACCAACTTCACGGTCGGACATTCGCACCTGACGATGTACGGCTTCGTCACGTTCGCGCTGTGGGGCGGCATCTACGCGCTGCTGCCGCTGGCCACCGGCAAGACCGCAGGACGCATCGGGCTGGCGGCGCATTTCTGGATGGCGCTGGTAGGCAGCTTCATCTACGTGATCTCGCTGTCGATCGGCGGCACGGTGCAGGGACTGGATTGGCTGCACGGCCTCCCGTTCATCCAGTCGGTGGTGGACATGCAGCCGTACTACGTGTGGCGTGGCGTGGGCGGGATGCTGATGTTCGGCTCGCACCTGGTGTTCGCGTGGAACGTGTGGCGCATGACCTCGGGCCAGCCCGGCAATGCCGCCTCGCCGGTGCTCGATGCCGACGCCACCGGGGAGGTCACGGCATGAAAAAGCTCCTGCTGATCGCCGGCGGGGCGCTGGGCATCTACATCGTCATCGTGCTGCTGGTGGCGGTGCTGCCAGCGATCGACTTGTCCGGCACACCGGCGGGCCCGGGCGTGGAACCGCTGACCGCGTTGCAGGCGGAAGGCCGCACGGTTTTTGTCGCCAACGGCTGCAGCTATTGCCATACGCAACAGGTACGCCCGCTGGACGAGGACAAGGTGTTCGGCCGGCCTTCCGCCCCGGGCGACTTCGTCTACCAGACGCCGGAGTTGCTGGGTTCCGAACGCACCGGCCCGGATCTCGCCAACGTGGGCGCCAGCAAGCCGAGCGACGTGTGGCAGTACATCCACCTGTTCGACCCGCGCGCCGTGGTGCCCGAGTCGATCATGCCGAACTTCAAGTTCCTGTTCCGCGTGGTGGACAAGGTGCCGCCCGGCGAGACCGCGGTGCCGATTCCGGAAGGTTTTGCACCGACGACGGGCAAGGTGATCCCCACGCCGCAGGCCAGGGCGCTGGTTGCCTATCTGCTGTCCCTGAAGCAGACGCCGATCCCGGGTTACACGATGAACGGCAGCATGGGCGGCGCGACGAACGCGGCGCCGATGGCGAAGGCCGGACCTGCGCCGGCGACTGCTCCGGCCGGTGCGTACCAGTACGTGGCGAGCAAGGGCGAGGCGTTGTTCACCGCCAATTGTTCCGCCTGCCACCAGGCCACCGGCACCGGCATCCCCGGCGCCTTTCCGCCGCTCAAGGGCAATGTCGCGGTGGACGATGAGGACCCGACCCTGCACATCCACACGGTGTTGCAGGGCGCGCACGGCGTCATCATCGGCGGCGTGAAATACGACAGCGCCATGCCGCCGTTCGCCGGCCAGCTGAGCGACGCCGACATTGCCGACATCGTCAACTACGAGCGCAGCTCGTGGGGCAACCACGCCAAGCCGGTCACTCCGACCGAGGTCGCTGTCGTGCGCGCGAAGGGGCAATGACATGCATCACATGACCGGGCCGCTGTGGGGCAACATCGCGATCATCGGGATCGCCGGTGCCATCACGATCGGCTGTTTCGTCGCGATGTTCTGGATGATCTTCCGGCCCGGCGAGAAGGATCCGCGCCACTGCAAGAACGACATCCTGCGGCCGGATCGGTGAGGGAGGTATCCGCGATGGCCAAGCCGCATGTGCGCATCTACATCGACGACAACCCGAAGCCGGTGATCGATCGCGAGTTGCCCACCTCGCTGACGCTGGATACGCGCCAGCTGAGCGACGGTCCGCATCGTCTGATCGTCTGTGCCGAGGACCAGGGCGGTGCCGAAGGCATCGAGGAGATTCCGTTCGTCGTGCAGAACGGTCCCGGCATCCTGGTCTCCGGCCTGCGTCCGGGCTCGACCCGGCGCGGCGAGTTGCAGCTGCACGTGGATGCGTTCAGCACGGACGATCCGTTTGATCCGCGCCGCGCCGAGGCGCGTTCGTCGATCCCGGTGTGGGTGTGGGTGCTGAGCCTGTTCGTGGTGGCCTGGGCGGTGTTCTACGCCGCGCGCATGTGGGAGGTGCCCGCGCCCTATGCGAACACGCCGACCTACATGCAGCCGGCCGCACCGTCGCACGGTTGATCGCTGCCGCCGCGCGTGGCCGGTGCGAGCACGGTGTTTTCACCGGTGCGCGCCCATCATGCCGGCGATCCAGCCATTCCCTGACGTGGATCAGCGCTGCGCCATGCGGCCGCGCCTAAGGTGAGGGTACGCGACGCCCGCTTGGCGCCATGCCGGGTGCACAACCATGAAACGATGCAGAAGGGCAGCGGAATCCGACGTGCGGCGGCAGACGCCGGGTGATGCGCGCCAGTCGCGCGAACGGCGCGAACGACGCATCGACGAGCAACTGGCGCAGAGCTTTCCCGCCAGCGATCCGCCCGGCTGGGTGCTCGGCACATCGCGGCCGCCACTCTGAGGCGATCGACCCGACCCCGCGCGTCCGGTCGCCGCAGGGCGAGCGGGCGTGCGCGTCCGAGAAACGAACAGGAGCAAACCCCATGGAGTCACCCATGTATCCCCCCTCCACCGCGGAACTGGCGCGCAAGCGCCGCGAGCTGGCGCCCGCGCCGCTGCAGGCCTTCAAGGCTTTCAGTGCCGCCGTGTTCGCCGACGGCGCCTTGCCCGACGTCACCAAGCAGTTGATCGCGGTGGCGGTGGCGCACACCACGCAATGCCCGTACTGCATCAAGGGCCATACCGCCGAGGCACTCAAGCAGGGCGCCACCGAACAGCAGATCATGGAGGCGATCTGGGTCGCCGCCGAAATGCGCGCCGGCGCCGCCTATGCGCATTCCGCGCTGGCGCTGGACGTGATGCAGCATGCGCACGAGGGCCACTGAGATGAGCGCCCGTTTTGCCACGGTCTCCGACACCATCCTCGACGCCATCGGCGACACGCCGCTGCTGAACATCGAGGGCGTCTACGCCAAGATCGAGTTCCTCAACCCGTCCGGCTCGATCAAGGCGCGCATCGCCAGGTACATGATCGAGCGCGCCGAGCGCGAAGGCCTGCTCAAGCCGGGCGACACCATCGTGGAGGCGACCAGCGGCAACACCGGCAACGCCCTGTCGATGGTGGCCGCGGTGAAGGGCTACCGCATGCAAGTGGTGATGCCCGAGGGGCTGTCCAGCGAGCGCGTGGCGATCTCCCGCGCATTCGGCGCCGAGGTGCTGTTCTGCGGCAATTTCCACGTCAACGAGGCGCTGGCGCGGGCGAAGGAGCTGGGCCAGCAGCCCGGCTATTTCTGCCCCAGCCAGTTCGAGTCGGAATGGAACGTGGAGGAGAACCGCGAGATCCTCGGCCCGGAGATCCTTGCCCAGCTGCCCGCCGGCTGCGTGCCCGATGCTTTGGTGCTCGGCGTGGGCACCGGCGGTACGCTGATCGGCGTGGGGCAGGCGTTCCGCGCGGTCAATCCCGATGTGCGGCTCTTCGCGATGGAGCCATCCGAATCGTGCACGATCCTCTGCGGCGAGATCGCCGCGCACACCATCGAGGGCATTTCCGACGGCTTCGTGCCGGGCATCTTCGAACGCCACGCCAGCCTGGTGAACGAGGTGCTGTCGGTATCCAGCGTCGATGCGGTGGCCGAGATGAAACGGTTGGCACGCCGCCACGGCCTGTTCTGTGGCCCCAGCTCCGGCGCGCACATGCTGGCGGCGCAGCGCATCCGCAAGAACTTCCCCGAGTTGAAGACGGTGGTGACGGTGTTCTGCGACGAAGGCGAGAAATACCTGCACGAGTATTTCATGGCGCCGGCCAGCAGCGAGGTCGATGCCACGCATTTCGCCTGAGTGAGTGTTGGTACGTGACGGGGATCGCGGCGGGACGCCGTGCATTCACGGATGTGCCGCGACGAACCCCTTCGCTTCGGCCAGCGCCGGCAGATCCGCATCGGCGCTGTGCCAGATGGTCATCAGTTCCTTGTAGGTGGCGGTGGCTGCCGCGGGGTCGCCGCTGGCCGATTCCGCGCGGGCGCGGCCGAGCAGGGACCGGGTGCGGCGGGGTGCGCTTTTCAGTGCGGTCCCGAATGCCGCGCGCGCCTCGGTCGCCTTGCCTTGCCTGAGCAACTGTTCGCCCAGCAGTTCGTGTGGCGGCTTGATCGGCATCGGCGGACCGAAGTCGAACGCCAGTGTTTCGTAGCGGCGGGCTGCGCGGCGGATGGCATCCAGGCCACTCTGCGGCTTGCCCTCGCCGATCGCCAGCATGCCGCCGAGGTCCTCCCGGAGGATGGCCAGGTAGCTGGTCGTCTGGGCGTCGCCGGAGGTCTCGCTGCCGGCGTGCCGCGCCGACAGCGCGGCCAGCGATTTCTGCGCAGCCGGCAGGTCGTGGCGTTCGATCGCGGCATAGCCCTCGGTGAAATCGTTCCAGCCGGCGTCCGGGCCCATGCCGATCGTATCCACCGTGGTGTGCGCGGCCGGGCCGTTGCCGTCGCCGGATTCGACCACGGCGATCGCGCGCATCTGCAACAGCGACTTGTTGAGCATTTGCGCGAACTTCGTCGGCGTGCTTTGCATCGTGGCCAGCCGGTCGGCGTGGGCGTTGGCCCAGGCTAGCGAGGGCTCGATCGACTGCCGGCATGTCTGCAGCGCCCTTTCAGCATCGCGGAAACGACCCTGCTGGTAGTAGGCGTACTCCAGCCATTCCATGTAGTGACCGCATTCGGCGGGCGGGCGGCCGGCGGCTTTGGCCTGGGCATTGACCACGCGCATCGCCACCTCGTTGGCTTTCGCCACGTCATCCCACAAGCCGAGCGCCATGAAGATGTGCGACGTCATGTGCTGGGCGTGGGCGGCGTCGGGCGAGATCTTCGACAGCGCGTGCGCAGGCTCGAGCGCGCCGGCGGCGTGCGCGGGATCGTCCATTGCGTGAATCCAGTAATGCGCCGCGCCGGGGTCCTGCGGGTTCAGGCGGAAGATGCGCTCGGCAATGGCACCGGCGCGCAGATAGGCCGGGATGTCGCGCACGCCTTCGCTGCGTCCCATCAGCGCCAGCGCGTGGAAGAGCTGGGCGTTGTTGTCATGCGGCCAGGTCCTGGCCAATCGCTCCATCGCCTGGTCGTACTGCGCGTCGCGTTCCGGCTTGGTGCCGTGGCCGGAATACAGGATTTCCACGGCGGCGAGATAGGCCTTCTCGCGCGGCGTCGGCGCCTTGGCGGCGCGCGCGGCCGGGGTAGGGCCGAGCCGGTCGAGTGCCGCGCGACCGGCATCGGCATCGAGCTGGTTCCAGATGCCGTGGTTGTACGTCATCGCTTCACCCCAGCAGGCCATGGCGAAGCCCGGGTCCAGTTGCCGGGCCTCGCGGAATGCCTTGGCGGCATCCGGATACTCGAACAGGTGCAACAGCAGCGCGCCGCGCAGGAAGGCGGTTTGCGCAGCCGTCGAATGGGTCGACGTGGGGAACGAGATGCTGCCGAGGCCGGCGATGGTTTGCATCGGGGTGGCTTCGCGCGCCTGGGCGCCGGTCAGCAGGCCCGGCCACAGGATTCCGCAGACGAAGGCGACGAGAGCCAGGACGACGAGACGAAGACGACGCGACAGATTCATGATTGACATCCTTCTGCTGGATGAAGGCACGTGCGGCGGGCGAACCCGCCGGCGCAGGGGACGAGATCATGAGGTAGCGCCCATCCTCCGGGAACGGGGCAGACGCGTCTCGGTCTGGGCGCGCGCAGTGTGCGCCGGGCGGGCCACGGATGGAATCCCGCCAAGGGCGATGTCGTGGCGTGGTGTCGCCGCGTGCGGCTATCCCACCCGTCCTGGCTCCCCCAGGTCGAGCGATCGCAACAGCATGCCGGCCTGCGTGCGATTGCGCACCCGCAGCTTCTCGAAGATCGCCGTGACGTGTGCCTTCACCGTGCGCTCCTGGATCGAGAGCCGGTCGGCGATCTGCTTGTTCAGCAGCCCCTCGGCGAGCAGGGCGAGCACCCGCGACTGCTGTTCGGTCAACCGGGCCAGCCGGCCGGCGAGATCGGTGTCGGTGGAATCGGCGGGCAGGGCGGCGACGGCGTCGGCGAGTGCGGCGGGCAGCCAGCTGCCGCAGTCGAGCACCTGCCGGATCGCTGCACCGATCTCGGTGGGGCTGGCGCTCTTGCAGATGAAACCGGCGGCACCGTGGTCGAGCACGCGGCGCACCACGTGCGGTTCGTCGTGCGCCGATACCACCAGCACTGCAACCGCCGGATGCTGGCCGCGCACCGCGGCCAGGCCGGTCAGTCCGTGGCTGCCCGGCATGTGCAGGTCGAGCAGCACCAGGTCGATGTCCGGGTCCGCACGCAACGCGGCCAGTGCCGTGGCCAGGTCGGTGGCCTCGCGCACGGTGCAGTCGGGCAGGCTGTGCTCGGCGGCCTGGCGCAACGCGGCACGAAACAGCGGGTGGTCGTCGGCGATCAACAGACTCGGCATGACCGCCAAGGTAGCCGGACGAACTGCCGGCGTCGAGTTGCCGTGGCGGCGAGGCTGGACCTTCGTACGATGGCAACGTGTCGCGTGCCTGCTTATGGTGTGGCAATGAATGCATCCCTTCGCTGGTTGGCCGCGCCGTGCATCTGCGTGCTGGTTTCCGTCATGCTGTCCGCTTGTGTCGAAGGGGCGACCACGCGAGGGGCGAAGATGCATGAGCTGGAACTGGGCAAGGTGCTTGCCACCGAGCACCGCGGCCACGATGACCTGCTCAGCGCCGGCCTGGGCCTGAGCGGATTGGCAGGCTTGCCGGCGCCGTTCGCCAATCCGCTGGCGCCTACCGCGGCGGAGCTGCGCCGCCGGGCGATCCAGGCCAGCTGGAAAGGCATCGCCGATCTCGGCCCGCTGGGCGGCTACGGCCGCGTGTACGGCGGCGTGCCGGACGTGCCGGGGCGCGAGTACCAGATGTTCGCTCGGCTGCCGGGGGCGCGTTCGCCGCATCGGGTGCTGCTGCAATTGCCCGACGGATTCGACCACGCGAAGCGCTGCCTGGTGGTGACCGCCTCGTCCGGTTCGCGCGGCATCTACGGCGCGATCGCCGTGGCCGGCGCGTGGGGTCTGCCGCGCGGTTGCGCGGTGGCGTACACCGACAAGGGCACCGGCTCGGGCTATTTCGATTATTCCGACGACAGCGGGGTGGCGCTGGACGGCCGGCGTGCGAAACGCGGCGAGCAGGAACTGGAGTTCGAGCCGCCGCCGGCAGGTGCCGGCACGGGCATCGCGGTCAAGCACGCGCACTCCGGCGACAACCCGGAGGCGGACTGGGGCCGCGACGTGATCCAGGCCGCGCAGTTCGGCCTGGCCATGCTCGACCGCGCCTACCCGGGCGAGGCGCCGTTCACGGCGCAGAACACGAAGATCATCGCCACCGGCATCTCCAATGGCGGCGGCGCGGTGTTGCAGGCGGCGGGGCTCGACCATGACGGGTTCTTCGCCGGCGTGGTGGCGCTGGAACCCAATGTCTACGCCGCGGATGGCGGCCGGCCGCTGTACGACTACGCGACCGAGGCGGCGATCTGGCTGCCATGCGCGCTTGCCGACGCCCGCTTCGACGACACGCCCATGGCGCGCGGGGCAACCCGTCAGCCGCCGCCGGCGTGGTCGTTGCGCTGCGCCAGCCTGCGCGCGCAGGGCAAGCTGCAAGGCAGCACGCTGGCCGAGCAGTCGGCGCAGGCGCGCCACTATCTGCAGCAGCGTGGCTGGAACGACGCGGCGATGGCCACCGCGGCCAGCACCACCGCGTTCGACCTGTGGCGCGTGGTCACCGCCGGTTACGCCTCGGCCTATCTGCGCCGCGGCCCTGCCGACATGCCATGCGGGTTCCATTACGCGGCGATGGGTGCCGGTGCCCTCCCGGGCGTGACCGAGCCGATGGCGCGCGCGGCGTGGTGGGCCGACGCCTCGGGCATTCCTCCCGGCAATGGCGTGGGGCTGTTCGGCGGCGTCAACGTGTCGCCCGATCCGACTCTGCTCGGCGAGGATTGCCTGCGCGCGCTGTGGACCGGCGACGAGCCGGCCGCGCAGATGCTGCAGGCCTCCATTGCTGCCACGGCGGCCAAGCTGCCACGCGCCGACTTGCCGCTGTGGGTGGTGCACGGTGCCGACGACGGCCTGCTGCCGACCGCCTTCACCTCCGAACCCTATGCCGCCTGGCTGCGCGAAGAGGGCCGTCGGCTGCTGTACTGGAAGGTGCCGCACGCCCAGCATTTCGATGCGTTCCTGCCGCTGCCAGGCTTCGGCGAGCGCCATCTGCCGCTGCTGCCCTACGGCTACGCCGCCCTCGACCGGTTGTGGGCGCATCTGTACGAGGGGGCTGCCTGGCCGACCAGCGTGCCCACCCCTGCAGGCCACCCGCGCGGCGCGTCCGTGCTCACGCGGGAGTCGCTGGGGCTGGACTGAGGCGCTGCCTCGCGGGGGCGGGTGTTGACCTGACCGGAAAAACGGCGCGACCATGTTCAGTGTTGCGGCAAATCGTCGCAGGCGAGGGACAACAAAAATCAGGGGCTCAATGACGGCGAAGCGGCCGGTCGCGAATGCGGCCGATACCGGCGAACCGCCTTACGTCGGGAGCAGAACTTGATGAACAGACACATGCGATTGGTCTTGTCCGCGGCGATTGCCGCCTGCCTCGTGCCCGGACTCGCGCTGGCACAGGATGACGACTCGGCGCAAACCACGGCACCGCCTGCTGCCAGCAAGGCGCCGGCCAAGCCCAGTACCGCCAATACCAAGAACCTCGAACAGGTGGTGGTGACGGGCAACGCGGCCACCGGCGGCCTGAAGAAGATCGACGCCAGCTACACGATCACCACGGCAACCGCCGAGCAGATCAAGATGGCCAACCCCAAGAGCACGGCCGATCTGCTGAAGATCGCGCCGGGCCTGTGGCCGGAGTCCACCGGTGGCCAGACCGGCGCCAACATCGAGATCGCCGGCTTCCCCGGCGGCGGCGATGCGCCGTTCAACACGGTGCAACTGATGGGCTCGCCGCTGTACGGCATGCCGACGCTGTCGTTCTTCGAGCAGACCTCGATCTTCCGCCTCGACGACACCGTCGATCGCGTCGAGATCATCCAGGGCGGGCCCTCGGTGGTATTCGCCGACGGCCAGATCGGCGCCAGCGAGAACTTCATCCTCAAGCAGGGCACCGAGGTGCCTTCGGGCAGCGTCGGGGTGACCTGGGGCAACGAGAACCTCAAGCGCGTCGATGGCTTCTTCGGCTTTCCGATCGCGCAGGACTGGTATGGCAGCGTGGGCGGTTTCTACCGCGATTCGGACGGCGTGCGCGATCCGCAGTTTCCCGCCGACAAGGGCGGCCAGCTCACCGGCACGCTGACCCACGACAGCGACAACGGCACGATGACGCTGTACGCGCGCTACCTCGACGACAAGAACCAGTTCATCACGCCGATTCCGCTGATCCAGACCGGCACGGACAACTTCCATGCCTATCCGGGCTTCGATCCGCTGACCGACACGTACAACAGCAAGGCCATCCAGCACGTGTTCCTGCGCGGCTATCCCGGTGGGGGCCGCAACGCCGACCTGGCCAACGGCCGCGGCGCCAAGTTCGGCTTCTTCGGCGGCAACTTCGACTACGACCTGGGCAACGGCTGGCGGCTGTCGAACAAGTTCCTCATCGACGGCGGCGACGTCGACACCAATGCGCTGTTTTCCGGCACCAACCCGGGCAGCATGAACGACATGCTGTACACCGACCAGAGCCAGATCGGCGCGTTCAACCTGGCGCCTGGTTCGGCCACCGCCACCTACGTGGGTGGCGGCGCGGTCGATCCGAACCAGAGCGTGATCCACCAGGGCTGGTGGTTCATCCACAAGCACCTGAAGAACATCAACAACGACTTTCGCCTGAGCAAGGAGATCTTCGACGGCAACACGCTCACCGCCGGCCTGTACCTGGCGCACTACACCATGGATGACGAGTGGGCACTGGGCAACCAGATGCTGATGACCAACACTCCCAACGCACGCCCGATCACGGTCAGCTACGTCGATGCCAACGGCGTCAACCAGCTCACCGACAACCAGGGGTTCCTCGACTACGGCGGCTTCAACATCACCGAGCATGGCAACGCCAACAACAAGGCGTTCTACCTGTCCGACATCTGGCGCCTGGGCAAGTGGCTGATCGACCTGTCCGGCCGGGTGGAGAACCAGAACGCCACCAACGACGTGTGCAACCTCACCAACGTCAACCTGGACGGCGACCCCAACACCAAGTACGACAACGCCGTGCCGGTATGCAACGGCAGCTTCTCGCATACGCGCTACGACAAGACGCATCCCTCGTGGACGTTCGGCGTGAACTACGAGCTGGCCGACAACATGAGCGTGTATTTCCGGGCGAACAAGGGCGCGCACTTCCCCGATTTCGACAACGGCATCCGCGGCAATGCGTCGGACAACGTCGCGCCGGTGCAGAAGATCCAGAACGTCGAGGGCGGCTTCAAGTTCCAGTCCAAGCAGTTCTATGCGGACATCAGCGTGTACCACCGCCAGTTCATCGGTCTGCTGTACCAGCCCACCGACGCCGGCGGCGTGCCGAACGGCCCGCAGAGCACATACGGTTCGGATTCCAAGGGCGTCAACGTCAACACCGCGTGGAGCCCGACCGAGAACCTCAAGTTCCAGCTGATCGGCGACTACCTCGATGGCCACTACTCGCACAACAGCTCGTGCCTGCCGTACACCAACCCGGTGGCCGGCAACGGCTGCGCCCTGATCAACGGCGTGCAGCTGCAGCGCCAGCCGAAAGTGCGCTACATGTTCACGCCCAGCTACAAGATCCCGTTCGGCTGGGGCGACGTGCTGGCCTTCGTCACCTACACCCACGTCGGTCCGCACACGCAGGACATTTCCGGCCTGCAGCAGCTGGGCAGCTACCACACCTGGGATTTCGGCGTGGTCGCCAACCTGCAGCAGAACTGGCAGGTGCGCGTGCAGGGCACCAACATGACCAACGAGCTGGGGCTGACCGAGAGCAACTCGCGCATCTTCGGTTCGGCGGCCGGAACCACCGGCGTGATCCTGGCCCGTCCGCTGGAGGGGCGTGAAGTCAACATGGAGGTCAAGTACATGTTCTGACCTGCGCAGGTGGCGCTTCCACGGGTGCGGGAGTGCCACCCATTTTCCCGGGGTCATTCCCGCGAAAGCGGGAATGACCCCGGGGGTACGCAGCCTTCCGGAAGCCGGGCAACAAAGAGGCATGCCCCATGAAGCGTTTTTCCGCCGGACTCGCGGCGTTCCTGCTCGCCATCACCTTGCTCGCTGCGCCGGCATCGGCCGCCACCGATCCGAGCTTCCTGTTCACCGCCACGGCGAAGGATTTCGCCAGCTACTTCCCTGGTTACCTCGCCAACGGCTACTTCTCCACCATGACCTCGCCGCGCGGCACCGAGCCGAACGCGTCGTACATGGTCGCCTTCATGGATTACAAGCCGGGCGACATCTCGCGTCCCGCGGCGATTCCCGGCTGGAGCGAAATCGACTACAACCCTGGCGGTGGCTGGCTCAACCGCACGCGACTGGATGCGGGCATCTTCCAGCGCTACGCACAGACGCTGGACATGCACGACGCCACGCTGATCACGCGCTACCGCTTCGCTTACGCCAACAAGGCCAGCGACATCGAGGTCACCAGCTTCGTCAGCCAGGCCTCGCCGCACCTCGCGGCTATCCGCATGGCGATCACGCCGCAGTTCGACGGCCAGGTGCAGCTGAGTTTTCCGATCCGGTTGTGGTCCGAGCACCAGCCGCGCTTCCCGATCGCCAGCATGGGCGGCGAGGAAATGATCGCCGCGGTGATCGCCAGCGGGCAGAGCCTGGACAACAAGCCGGTACCCACGCCCGACCGTGCGCCGGTGTGGTATCCGGGCTACACCCAGGTGCGTTCCGCCGAGGGTGATGCGAAGGCGCTGACGCTCGCGCTGAAGGGCAGGGCACAACACGGACTCGGCATGGCCGAGGCGGCCGCGATCGGGCTGCCCGAAGGGCTCTCGCCCGACACGGTGAAGCTGGAACGGACCTCCACCAGACTCTCGCTGGACATCACCGCCACGCTGCACAAGGGCCAGCGCTACGTCTTCACCAAGTACGTGGCGCTCTCGCGCGACGGCTGGGGCGACGACGGGGACGTGCTCGCCCTGGCCAGCGCCGCGCGCAAGGCCGGCTTCGACCGCCTGCTCGCCGATCACCGGGCGGCCTGGCACAAGCTGTGGCAATCGGACATCGTGATCGACGGCAAACCGGCCGTGCAGAAGGCGGTGCACTCGGACCTCTACTACCTGTTGTCCAACACCACCGTCGGCACCGCCTGGCCGATGGGCGCCTGCGCGCTGACGCCCAATTACGCGGGCCATGCGTTCTGGGACAGCGACTCGTGGGTGTTCCCGGCGCTGCTGCTGTTGCACCCGGAGCGCGCCAGACCCATCGTGATGTTCCGCGACCGCACCACCGAACCCGCGCGGGCGCGTGCCCGCCAGTACGGCGTGCAAGGCACCATGTACCCGTGGGAAGCCGATCCGCAGACCGGCGTGGACGTCACCCCGCACTTCGCCTGGGAGGTCTACCGCGAGGTCCACGTCAACGCCGACATCGCCATCGCGCAATGGCAGTACTACCTGGCGACGGGTGACAAGGCATGGTTGAAAACGCATGCGTGGCCCGTGCTGGAGGGCATTGCCACGTTCTGGACCAGCCGCGTCACCTACGACAGGTCGCACGACCGCTACGAGATCCACCACGTCACGTCGCCCGACGAGGCCTACAACGACGTGCCGAACGACTCCTTCACCAATGCCGTCGCCCGCAAGGCGCTCGAGATCGCGGTGAAGGCAGCGCGCGTGGTGGGCGCCAAGGCGGACCCGCGCTGGAGCGAGATCGCCGCGAAGATGTACATCCCGTTCGACGAGGATGAACAGCGCCATCTGGATTTCGACAAGTCGGTGCCGCACGACAAGATCACCTGGATGGGCTCCTCGCTGGCCTGGCTGATGTATCCGAACCTGGACTTGCCGATGTCGCCGCAGGTGCGCCGCAACGACTTCGACTTCCAGCTGCAGGCGCTGAAGAGCCACGGCGACGACCCCAACGAGATGATGATGGTGATGCTCGCCGTCGGTGCCGCAGAGCTGGGCGACGGCAGGGCGGCCGGCGAATGGATCGACCGCAACCTGGTCGGTTTCCTCAAACCCCCGTTCAACGTGCGCACCGAGACCGCGGCCAACAACGCCGGCTACATCCTGGCCACCTCGGCCGGCTTCGTGCAAAGCATGCTGTACGGTCTCACCGGACTGCGCATCGACGACGACGGGCTGAGCGCGAAGTACGCCCCGGTGTTGCCGCCAGGCTGGAACGCCTTGACGCTCAAGGACGTGAAGTTCCGCGGGCGCCGCTACGACATCCGCATCAGCCGCGACGCCGACGGCAAGGTGGTGCTCAGCCGCCAGCCGTTGCGTGCAACTGGCATGCGCCACCCTGATCCATTGCAGGAGGAAGCCCGCCCATGAAAGTCGTCTCCCTGTTCGCCGCCATGGCGCTGGCCTTCGCTACCGCGGCCGGTGCCGCCACGCCCGACCCGGCGCAGACGCAGGCATACATCCACAAGGCCTGGGACACGCTGACGCGCTCGCTGGACGATTGCTCGGCCCTGCACGATCCGAAAATGGATGCGCGCCCGGTACTCTACCTGCCGGCCGGCTTCCCTGCGCCCGCAGCGATGGCCGACATCAGACAGCGTTGCAAGATCGACGTGCACACGCTGCCTCGGCGCATCGAAAAGCTCGGCGACCTGATGCCGTCCGCGCTGCCGGCGGAAGGCCTGCTCTACCTGCCCAGGCCCTACGTGGTGCCGGGCGGGCAGTTCAACGAGATGTACGGCTGGGACAGCTACTTCATCCAGCTCGGCTTGCTGGCGGACGGGCGCGTCGAGCTGGCCCGCGACATGACCGACAACATGCTGTTCGAGGTCGAGCACTACGGCGGCGTGCTCAACGCCAACCGCACCTATTACCTGACCCGTTCGCAGCCGCCGTTCCTGTCGCGAATGATCGGCGACGTGCTGGCCGCGCCCGGCGCCTTCAAGGGCGAGGCCGAGCGGCATGCATGGCTGGTCCACGCCTATCCGCTGGCGGTGGCCAACTACCGCATCTGGACCCGACCCGAGCATCGTGCCGGCGACACCGGCCTGGCACGCTACTTCGACCTCGGCGCCGGCCCGGTGCCGGAGATGCACGGCAGCGCCTACTACCGCGGCGTGATCGACTGGGTGCTGGCGCATCCGAAGGACGACCCCGGCTACCTGGTCAAGGCCGCCGAGCATCCCGACGCCGCCGAGACAGCGCGCCTGAAATCCACCAGTTGCGACATCGAGGCGTCCCATGTCTGCGCCGGCGCCTGGTCGCAGGGCCATCGCCTGAGCGCCGACTACTACCTGGGTGATCGCGCCATGCGCGAGTCCGGCTTCGACACCAATTTCCACTTCGGTCCGTACGGCGGCACCACCCATCACTACGCCGGCGTGGGCCTCAACAGCCTGCTGTATCGCTACGAGCGCGACCTGCACGACTTCGCCCTGCAACTGGGCAAGGTGGCCGAGGCCAGGCAATGGGCGGACGCCGCCGCGAGGCGCAAGGTGGCGATGGACAAGTACCTGTGGCAGCCGGAACGCGGCATGTTCATGGACTACGACTTCACCACCAGCAAGGCATCGACGCCGCCCTATGTCACCACCTACTGGCCGCTGTGGGCCGGGCTGGCCAGCAAGGCGCAGGCGGCCGCGCTGGAGAAGCACCTGGCCGTGTTCGAGCGCAAGGGCGGCCTGTCGATGGACGACCTGGGCAGCGGCGCGCAATGGGACGAGCCGTTCGGCTGGGCGCCCACCAACTGGCTGGCGATCTCGGGCCTGGACGCCTACGGTTTCCATGACGACGCCCGCCGCCTGGCGCGCAAGTTCACGGCCACGGTGGATACCGGTTTCGCCCATGACGGCACCATCCGCGAGAAATACAACATGGCGCTGGGCAACGCGGAGGTGAAGATCACCGCCGGCTACACCACCAACGTGATCGGCTTCGGCTGGACCAACGCGGTCTACCTCAAACTGCACCAGTTGCTGCAGGCGGCGCCAAAGCCGGCGGCGGCGCACTGAGGATCATCCGTTCACGGCTGCAGCCGGCGGCTGGGTTATCCTTTCGGTCTTTCGCCCCAGCCTCAAGGATCGCCATGACCATCAACGTCACCTTCACCACCAACCGCGGCCCGATCCACCTGCGCCTGCACGAGGACAAGGCACCGGTGACGGTCGCCAGCTTCGTCAACCTGGCGCGCCGCGGCTACTACGACGGCCTGTCGTTCCATCGCGTGATCGCCGATTTCATGATCCAGGGCGGGTGCCCCGAGGGCAGTGGCCGCGGTGGTCCGGGCTACAAGTTCGAGGACGAGTTCAACCCGTCGCTGCGCCACGACAAGCCGGGTGTGCTGTCGATGGCCAATGCCGGTCCGCGCACCAACGGCAGCCAGTTCTTCATCACCCACGGTCCGACGCCGTGGCTGGACGGCAAGCACAGCGTGTTCGGCGAAGTGCTGGACGCGTCCGACATGGACGTGGTCAATGCGATCCAGCAGGGTGACACGATCGAGAAGGTCACCGTGGAGGGCGACGTCGACGCCTTGCTGGCGGCGCAGGTCGACCGCGTCAAGGAATGGAACGAGGTGCTGGATCAGCGCGGCTGAGCTTGCCGCCGGATACGCAGGAAATCGCCGGCCGGAGCCGGCGATTTTTTTTGCGCGAATGAGTCATGGCTCCACTACTTTCACCGGCCTATGATCGGCGGGCTACACGCGTGTTCATTCATCAAGGAGAGCGACCATGTCATTCCTCAATGATTTGCTTGGCGGTCAGGGACAGCAGGCCGGCGGTGCCAGCTCGATGATTTCGGTGGCCAGCGACCTGTTGCAGCGGGCTGGCGGCGTGCAGGGCCTGATCAGCATGCTGCAGCAGCACGGGCTGGGTGGCGCAGTGCAGTCGTGGGTGAGCAACGGGGCGAACCAGCCGGTATCGGGCGATCAACTCGGCCAGGCGCTGCAGCATGGCGGCATGGGCTCGCTGGTGCAGGAGGCGGCCAGCAAGCTCGGCGTCGATCCCGCCGTGGTGCTCAACGGACTTTCGCAGGTCTTGCCGCAGGCGGTCGACCACCTGACACCGGATGGCCAGGTGCCGGCAGACGGGCAGGGCGGCGGCTTCAACCTCGGCATGCTTGAAGGGCTGGCGGGCAAGCTGCTGGGCTGAGGCTGCGGAGCGTCCCGGCGGGGTGATCGCCCCGCCGGGAGGCCGGTCAGGTCGACTTGCGCTTGAGCAGGTGGTAGAGCAGCAACAACACGATGGCGCCGACCACCGAGGCGATGAAGCCGGCCGATTGCCCCTCCTGGTACCAGCCGAACAAGTGCTGGCCGACCCAGGTCGCCAGCAGCGAGCCGACGATGCCGATGATGGCGGTGATGATGAAGCCGCCCGGGTCCTTGCCCGGCGTCAACAGCTTGGCCACCACGCCCACGACCAGTCCGATCACGAAAACCCAGAGCCAATGCATGCGGTTCTCCTTGTAGCGGGTTGACTGCAAAGCCCGGTGCGCGGGCGCATCCATGATGCCCCGATTGGACGGCGGTGGCGCAAGCGCATGGCAGACGAGCGCCCGGGGCGGGCGGCGTGGTAAAATTGCGGCCTTTGTTTCCTCACTGCGTGAGACAGCAATGCCCCAGCTCGCCAAGCGTGTCGGCCGCGCCAAACCCAGCGCGATCATGCTCATCGCCGAGAAGGCCAGACAGCTCAGGGCTGCCGGCCGCGACATCATCAGCTTCTCCATCGGCGTGCCGAACTTCCTGCCCGGCGAGCATGTCTACGCCGCCGCGCGCGAGTCGCTCTCGCACGACTCCGGCCAGTACGGCAGCAACCGGGGCGCCGACGCGCTGCTGGACGCATTCCTCAGGCACATCGAGGCGCTCGGCTTCAGCGGCTACACGCGCACGAACCTGTCGATCGGCATCGGCGCCAAGCAGGTGCTGTACAACCTGGCCGAGGCGTTGCTGGACGAAGGCGAGGAGATCTGCTTCGCCGCGCCGTACTGGACCACCTACCGCGACATCGCCGACATCGTGGGCGCGAAGATCCACGTGATGCCGTGCGGGGCGGAGCAGAACTACAAGCTCACCCCGGCCCAGCTCGACGCCGCGCTGGCGCGCAAGCCGAAGGTGTTTCTGTTCAACAACCCGTCCAACCCCACCGGCATGGTCTACACCGGCGCGGAAATCGCCGCACTGGCCGAGGTGATCGCCCGGCACCCGGATACCTGGGTCATCACCGACGACATCTACAATGCGATGGTGTTCGACGGGCTGGGATACCACAACTTCGTGTTCGCCAGGCCGGAGCTGCGCGAGCGGGTGATCTTCGTCGATTCGGTCTCCAAGACCTACGGCATGCCGGGCTGGCGCGTGGGCCTGCTGGCTGGCCCCGAAGTGGTGGCCAAGGCGGTCACCACGCTCAATTCCAATCACATCACCAGCCTGCCGGAAGTGATCACCGCCGCGGCCGTCGCAGCCTTGTCCGGCCCGCAGGACGTGCCGCAGGCCAAGTGCAGGGAGTTCGCCGGCCGGCGCGACACGGTGTTTGCCGCGCTCACGGCGATTCCCGGCGTGGCCTGCCCGCGGCCGCAGGGGGCGTTCTACGCGTTCCCGGACATCTCGGTGGCATTCGGCAAGCGCCACGGCAGCATGAAGATCGACAACGACGTGGAGTTCTGCGCCGCGCTGCTGGAAGCCAAGGGCGTGGCCTGCGTGCCCGGCTCGGCCTTCGGCGAACCGCGTGCGATGCGCATTTCCTACACCTGCCCGCAGGCCCAGTTGCAACCCGGCCTGGACCGTATCGCCGAATTTTTCGCCGAACTGACGTGAATCAGTGCCTGCAGGAGCGCACCCTGTGCGCGATGCTCCTGTCGCGAAAGGCATCGCGCACAGGGCGCTCCCGCACAAGAGTGAATACCCCCAGAAGGAGTCATCGTCCATGAAAGCCCCCGTTCGAGTTGCCGTTACCGGTGCTGCCGGCCAGATCGGCTATGCCTTGCTGTTCCGCATCGCCGCCGGCGACATGCTCGGCCCCGACCAGCCGGTGATCCTGCACCTGCTGGAAATCACCCCGGCGCTGCCTGCACTGCAGGGCGTGGTGATGGAACTCAACGACTGCGCGTTCCCGACGCTCGCCGGCGTGGTCGCCACCGACGACGCCAATGTCGCGTTCAAGGATGTGGACTACGCCTTGCTGGTCGGCGCGCGTCCGCGCGGCCCGGGCATGGAGCGCAAGGATCTGCTGGAAGCCAACGGCGCGATCTTCGCACCGCAGGGCAAGGCCCTGAACGCGCATGCCAAGCGTGACGTGAGGGTGCTGGTGGTCGGCAACCCCGCCAACACCAACGCGCTGATCGCCCAGCAGAACGCTCCGGATCTCGACCCGAAGTGCTTCACCGCGATGGTGCGGCTGGACCACAACCGCGCCAAGAGCCAGCTCGCCGAGAAGACCGGCAAGCACAACACCGACGTGAAGAAGATGACGATCTGGGGCAACCACAGCTCCACCCAGTATCCCGACCTGCACCACGCCACCGTCGACGGCAAGCCGGCGCTCAGCCTGGTCGACCAGGCCTGGTACGAGAACGAGTTCATTCCCACCGTGCAGCAGCGCGGCGCGGCCATCATCAAGGCACGCGGCGCCTCGTCGGCCGCCTCGGCTGCCTCGGCGGCGATCGACCACATGCGCACCTGGGCGCAGGGCACGGCCGAGGGCGACTGGGCCTCGATGGGCATTCCTGCCGATGGCTCCTACGGCATCGCGCCGGGCGTGATCTACGGCTACCCGGTGACCGTGAAGAACGGCAAGTACGAGATCGTGCAGGGCCTGGAGATCGGCGCCTTCTCGCGTTCACGCATGGACGCCACCGACAAGGAACTGCGCGAGGAGCGCGCCGGCGTGGAGCACCTGTTCGCCAAGTAATCCCGCCGCGATGCCCGGCCCGCCCTCTGCGCAGGGGCAGCGGACCACGGCGGCACTCCAACGGGCCGGCTTGCGTCGGCCCGTTGTCGTTTCGTCGCTGCCGCAAGCGGCAGCGGTCAGTTCGGTGCCTCGGGCAACTCCGTGGTGCCGGCGGCCTGATCGCCGCGCTTGAGCAGCCAGGCCAGGATCGGCGGCGTAACCATGGCGGTGAGCAGCGACATCGCCACGATGATCGCGTAGATGCGGTTGTCGAACACGCCGGCGGCCAGCCCCAGCGTGGCGACCACGATGCCCACCTCGCCGCGCGGCACCATGCCGAAGCCGATGATGGTGGCGCTGCGCGTGCCCAGCGTGAGCGAACCGAGCCAGCCGCCGGCCAGCTTGGATACCACCGCGATCGCGGTGACCACCGCCAGCATCCACAGCGCCTCGGCGCTGGCCAGTTCGTGCAGGTCGACCTTGCTGCCGGTGACCACGAAGAAGAACGGGGTAAGCAGGGCGAGCAGCGGGGCCGTCTGCTTTTCCAGGGTGTGCTGCTGGCGGGTTTCCGAGGCGATCATGCCGGCCAGGAACGCGCCGATGATCGCGGCCAGGCCGAAGCGGGTGGACAGCCAGGCCAGCCCCAGGCACAGAGCCAGCACGATCATCAGCGGCGAATGCGGGCCCAGCGGCTTGTCCAGCCAGGCGGAGTTCCAGCGCATCACCCGCGCGCCGCCCCAGCCAATCACCGCGATGAAGCCCGCCGCACCGGCGAGTACCACCAGCAGGTGCGAGGCGTCGACGCTGCCGCCACCCTGCAGTGAAATCACGACGCCGAGCAGCAGCATGGCCAGGATGTCATCGATCACCGCTGCACCCAGGATCACCTTGCTCTCGATCCGCTGCAGTGCGCCCAGCTCCTGCAGCACGCGCGCGGTGATGCCGGCCGAGGTGGCCACGAAGGCCGCCGCGACGAACAGCGAACGGTCCCAGTCGAAGCCGTTGCCGTGGGCCCACACGCTGCCCATGCCGAATGGCACCAGCACGCCGACCACGCCGACCGCGAACGCCACCGCACCGACCTTCTTCATGTCTTCCAGCCGGGTTTCCAGGCCCACCGCGAACAGCAGCAGGATCACGCCGATCTCCGCCAGCACGTCGAGCGGGGTGCCGGTGGCGATCTGCCCCGGGCTGATCCAGCCGAGCAGGGAAGGGCCGATCGCGCAACCGGCGGCGATCTCGCCGACCACGCCGGGCAGCTTCAGTCGTTGCGCGATCTCGCTGCCGATCTGGGCGGCGACGAACACGACAAACAGGGTGAACAGGATTTCGCTGGCGTGGTGCATGCAATACGTGCCCGAGCTTGCGGCAAAGACTGCATGCTACACGCAGCCTCTCGCCGGGCGGCGCCTTGCCGCGGTTCAACCTGCCGCCGCGCCGGCTCGCGACAGCGGGCGATCGTGCCGCAGCCGGCCGAACACGCGGCTGGCCGCCGCCGTGACCAGCGCCAGCAGCAGCACCGTCCAGCGGAACGCCTCGACATAATCCGCGCGCTCATGCCCCTGCAGCAGCGCCTGCATCAGCAGCGTGGACAGCGCGATGCCGAAGCTCATCGCGAGGTATTGCACGGTCGAGGCCATCGACGAAGCCATCGAGGCGTGCGCGATGTCCAGGTCGTGGTAGATCAGCGTGTTCATCGCGGTGTACTGCAGCCCGGCGAAGCCGCCGTAGCAGAACGTCAACGTCGCGATGGCCCACACCGGCGTGGCCGGTCCGAGCAGGGCAAACGCCGCCAGCAGCACGGCCACGATCAAGGTGTTGCCCAGCAGCAGGCGGCGGTAACCCAGGTGCACCAGCACGCGATTGATCGCCCATTTGGCGCAGATCGAACCCAACGCCTGCGGCACCATCATCAGGCCGGCCATCAGCGGCGACCAGCCGCAACCGACCTGCAGGAACAGCACCAGCAACAGGAACATGCCGGAGATGCCGAGCCGGGTGAACAGGCCGCCGGCCAGCGCCACCCACACGCTGCGCACCTTGAGCAGGGTCAGGTCGGCGACCGGAAAGGCGGTGCGTCGGCTGTGCCACACATAGGCCAGGCCCAGCAGCACCGCCGCCAGACTGCATTGGCCGATGCGCATCCACGGCACCGGCGTGGCGCCGGCCAGCTCCGAGGCGATCAGCAGCAGGGCCGAGGCGGCGGCGAAAAGCCCGAAGCCGAACAGGTCGAAACGGTGTGCGCGCTCCAGCCGGTAGTCCGGCATGTCGCGCCGGTTCATCCACACCCCGGCGATCGCCACCGGCACGTTGATCAGGAAGATCAGCCGCCACGAGGTGAACTCCACCAGCGCGCCGCCGAGCAGGGGGCCGAGTACTGAACCCAGCAGGCCGAAGGTGGCCACCGTGCTCATCGCGCGCACGAACTCGCGCCTGTCGATGCTGCGCACCAGCACGTAGCGCCCGACCGGCATCAGCGAGGCGCCACCGATGCCCTGCAGCACGCGCGCGGCGACCAGTTGCGGCAGCGTCTGCGCCAGCCCGCACAGCAGCGAACCCAGCCCGAACACCACGATCGCGGCGCCGAACACCCGCCGCGTGCCCAGCCGGTCGCACAGCCACGGACTGGCCGGGATCAGGATCGCCAGGGTCAGCACGTAGCTGGTCAGCGCCGTGCGCATGCCCAGCGGGGTCACCTCCAGCGCCACGGCCATCATCGGCACCGCGGTGTTGACCACGGTGGAATCCAGCGCCTGCATGAAGAAGGCCGCCGCGACCAGCCACAGCAGGCCGCGGAAGCGCTCGCGCGTGGACGGCTCGGGCAAGGCGGCCGAAACCATTGCTGAAGGGGCGTCCGCGGCGGCTGGGCTGGCCATGTCGGGCATGATAACTGTTGTGACAGCTTGCATTTGGCGCCGGGATTTTGCACAGTCACGTCTGATGCACCTGCCGCCGGTGATGTGCCAGGCGCGGCAGCGGATAACCGACCTCACGCGCCGGGACACCATGTTCTGGCGCGTGTTTTTGTGCGGCTGGAGCCGCGGGAACCAGGAATCACCATGAGTCATTCAGCAATCACCGTGTCGCGCATCGACCTGGATCGCATCGAAGCCCTGCTGGAGCGGTTGCCGGCAGCCGAGGCCGACAAGCTGCAGGCGCTGCGCGCCGAGCTGGATCGCGCCGACGTGGTCGAGCCGGCGGACATGCCGCCGCACATCGTGACGATGAACTCCACCGTGGTCTTCGAAGACGAGTCCGACGGCGAAAAGCTGACCCTCACCCTGGTCTACCCGGCCGGCGCCGGTGCGCCCGGTACGGTCTCGATCCTCGCCCCCGTGGGCAGTGCGCTGCTGGGCCTGGCGCGCGGCCAGCAGATCGACTGGCCGATGCCCGACGGGCGCAAGCGCCGCCTGAAAGTGCTGGAGATCACCTACCAGCCCGAGGCCGCCGGCCACCTGCACCGCTGAGCGCCGTGCGCGCGGCGGGCGCACCGGCGGGTCGCTAAACTGCGCGGAGAAGGAGACCCGCATGGCCGCACCCGCCGTTCCCGCCGACATCCTGGCCCGCGCCGCCGCACTGCGCGCGCAGATCGAGCAGGCCAATTACCGCTACCACGTGCTCGACGACGCGGACATCACCGATGCCGCGTACGACCGCCTGATGCGCGAACTGGAAGCGCTGGAAGCCGCACACCCGGCGCTGGCCTCACCCGATTCACCGACGCGCAAGGTCGGCGCACGCGCGCACGGCGGCTTTGCCGAGGTGCGCCACGCGATCCCGATGCTGTCGCTCGGCAATGCCTTCGAGCAGGACGGCGAGACCGATCGCGAACGCTTCCACGAGGTGGCCGAGTTCGAGCGGCGCATCGAGCAGACGACAAAACGGACTGAACCAGTTTTCTCGGTCGAACCCAAGCTCGATGGCCTGGCGATCAGCCTGCGCTACGAGCACGGCGTGTTCGTGCAGGGCGCCACCCGCGGCGATGGTGAAACCGGCGAGGACGTCACCGCGAACCTGCGCACGGTGCGCGCCATTCCGCTGAAGCTGCGCGGCAAGGGCTGGCCTGAGGTGCTCGAAGTGCGCGGCGAAGTGATCATGCTGCGCAAGGACTTCGAGACGTTCAACGCATACGCCCGCGCCCACGACGAGAAGCCGCTGGCCAACCCGCGCAACGGCGCCGCCGGCTCGCTGCGCCAGCTCGACCCGGCGATCACCGCGAAGCGACGACTCAGTTTCTTCGCCTACGCGATCGGCGTGGTCGAAGGCGGCGAGCTGCCGGCTACCCATTCGGCCACGCTGAAGCAATTGCGCGAGTGGGGTTTCCCGGTGTCGCCGGAAGTGGACATCGCGCACGGCTTCGACGGCCTGATCGCCTACTTCCGGCGTATCGGCGCCAAGCGCGACAGCCTGCCGTACGACATCGACGGCGTCGTCTACAAGCTGGACGATTACGAAGGCCAGCGCGAGATGGGCTTCGTCTCGCGCGCGCCACGCTGGGCGATCGCGCACAAGTTTCCGGCGCAGGAGCAGACCACGCGCCTGCTCGACATCGAAATCCAGATCGGCCGCACCGGCGCCGCCACGCCGCGCGCACGGATGGAGCCGGTGCAGGTGGCCGGCGTCACCGTCACCTACGCCACGCTGCACAACGCCGACCAGGTCGCGCGGCTGGACGCGCGCATCGGCGACACCGTGATCGTGCGCCGCGCCGGCGACGTGATTCCGGAAGTGGTGCGCGTGGTCGAGGACCAGCGCCCGCCCGGGACAGTGCCGTGGACGATGCCCACACAGTGCCCGGTGTGCGGTTCGGCGCTGATCCGCGAGGAGGGTGCCGCCGCCTGGCGCTGCTCCGGCGGGCTGATTTGCGCCGCACAGCGCAAGGAGGCGCTGATCCACTTCGCCTCGCGCCGCGCGATGGACATCGAAGGTCTGGGCGAACGCTTTGCCGAGGCGCTGGTGGAGCTCGACATCGTCCACTCGCCGGCCGATCTGTACGCGCTCACCGTCGAGAGTTTCGTGGCGATGAAGCAAGCGATCGACGAACGGGATGGCACCACGCCGGAAACGGTGAAGGCCGGCAAGGTAGCCACCAAGTGGGCCGAGAACCTGGTCGCCGGCATCGAGGCCAGCAAGCAGACCACGCTGGCGCGTTTCCTGTTCGCGCTGGGCATCATGCATATCGGCGAGAGCACGGCCAAGACGCTGGCCGCGTGGCTGGGCCGGCTTGATGTGGTGCGCAGCATGCCGGCGCCGGTACTGCGCGTGCTGCCTGACGTGGGCGCCGAAGTGGCCACCTCGATCGCCGGCTTCTTCGCGCAGGCGGGCAACCAGCAGGTGGTCGATGCGCTGCTCGATGCCGGCATCGTGTTCAGTGACGAGAGCGCGCCTTCGCCGCAGCTGCGCGAGCGGCTGAATCTGGGCGTGCTGCTGGACATGGCCGGGATCAACAAGCTCGGCCCCAAGAGCAGCAAGCTGCTGGCGCAGCATTTCCCCACGCTCGATCGCCTGCTCGCCGCGGGCGCGGCGCACTGGATCACCGCTGGCGTGCCGCAGGCCGCGGTGGCGGCGTTGGAAGCCTTCCTGGCCGATCCCGCTGCAGAGGCTGCGTTGCGCGATGCCGAGGCAGCGATGCACCGCCTGCTCGATGCCATTCCCGCCGGCGCGGCCGTGGCCGCGGCGCCGCTGGACGGGCAGACCTTCGTGCTCACCGGCACGCTGGCCTCGCTCAGCCGCGACGAGGCAAAGGATCGGCTGGAGGCGCTGGGCGCCAAGGTGTCCGGATCGGTCTCGAAAAAGACCAGCGTGGTGGTGGCAGGCGTTGAAGCCGGCTCGAAACTGGACAAGGCGCAGGAGCTTGGCGTGCCGGTCTGGGACGAGGCGCAGTTGCTGGCCTTGCTCGACGAGCACGGGGCGGGTTGATGAGTCTCGCCCTGCCTGACGCCCTGCGCTTGCGTGCACGGCTGTACGCCCTGATCCGCGCGTACTTCGCCACGCGCGATGTGCTGGAGGTGGAAACCCCGGTGCTGTCGGCAGCCGGCAATACCGATCCGAACATGCAGGGTTTCAGCACGACCTTCAGCGGCCATGTCGATGCTGGTGCACGCGAGCGCTGGTTGCGCACCTCGCCGGAGTACCCGCTGAAGCGGCTGCTCGCGGCGGGTGTCGGCGACTGCTACGAGCTGGGCCGGGTGTTTCGCAACGGCGAGGCGGGCGGGCGTCACAACCCCGAGTTCACCATGCTGGAGTGGTACCGGGTCGGTTGGGACCATCGCCGGCTGATGCAGGAAACCATCGTGCTGGTGGAGGCTGCGCTGGGGCTGGTGGGGCGGCGCGCCGAGGTGCGGGTGACCACGTACCGGCAGCTGTTCCTGGACGGGCTGGGCATTGACCCGTTGCATGCGCCGGTGGACGAACTGCGTGCGCCGCTGACCGCGTTCGGCATCGGCCCGGACGGGCTTGGCCGTGACGACTGGCTCGACCTGTTGATCACCCACAAGCTGCAGCCGGCGTTTCCGCGCGACCGCATCACGGTGATCCACGACTATCCGGCCAGCCAGTGTGCACTGGCGAAGATTCGCCCCGGCGAACCGCCGCTGGCCGAGCGCTTCGAGCTGTATCTGGGCCGTTACGAGCTGGCCAACGGCTACCACGAGTTGAACGATGCGGCCGAGCAGCGCGGGCGCTTCGAGCGCGACAACGCGGTACGCCGCGAGCGCGGCCTGCGCGAGATCCCGCTGGACGATAACCTGCTGGACGTGCTCGATGCCATGCCTGCTTGCGCCGGCGTGGCGCTGGGCGTGGAGCGTCTGTTGATGTGCCTGGCCGATACCGACGCGATCGCCGACGTGTTGGCGTTTCCGTTTGCCCGGGCGTGAGACGCGGCGCGCGACCGGGCCGGCCGCACGCCTTGTCGCTCAGGCGGAGTCGCCCCTGATCGCCGGTTGCTGCGGCCGGTCGCTCCACAGGTAGCGGTAGACCAGGCCGCCGATGATGCCGCCAAGGATCGGCATCACCCAGAAGAACCACAGCTGGTGCAAGGCCCAGTCGCCCTGGAACACCGCCACGCCGGTCGAGCGCGCCGGATTCACCGAGGTATTGGTGACCGGGATGCTGATCAGGTGGATCAGGGTCAGCGCCAGGCCAATCGCGATGCCGGCGAAACCCGCCGGCGCACTCCGATGCGTCGCGCCCATGATGATGAAGATGAAGAAGCCGGTCATCACGATCTCGCACAACGCCGCCGCCCCCATCGAATAGCCGCCCGGCGAGTGCGCGCCGTAGCCGTTGGAGGCGAAGCCGCTGGCGGCGGCGTCGAAGCCGGGCTTGCCCGAGGCAATCGTGTACAGCACCAGGCCGGCCACGAGGCCGCCGAGGACCTGCGCGACGATGTAGGGCAGCACATCCTTCGCCGGGAACCGGCCGCCGGCGGCCAGGCCACAGGTCACCGCCGGGTTGATGTGGCACCCGGAAATGTGGCCGATGGCGTAGCACATGGTCAGCAGGGTCAGGCCGAAAGCCAGTGCGACGCCGGCGAAACCGATGCCGAGTTCCGGAAATCCGGCTGCCAGCACGGCGCTGCCGCATCCACCCAGAACCAGCCAGAACGTGCCGAAGAATTCGGCGGCGCAACGTTTGCTCATGTTCATCGAAACTCTCCTTGCAGCATGTGAAAGAGACGAGTCACTCCATGAAGCAGGCAATTACCGCGACTGGGCCCGGGCCCCCTCGGCCAGTCCCGCCGAATACTAATCGGAAAGCGGCAGAAGCTCCGGGCGCCAGGCCGATCGGGCGGGCCGGTTTTTGGGGTATGTTGCCGCGGCGGCCATGGCGGCCTTCAGGAAACCGACGATGTTCGAGCAGGGTCTCGTGTTGCATGGCGACATCGGGGATGACCGGGTGCTCGGTCGCCGCGACATCCGCACACTGATCCTGGCGGCCCTGGGCGGCGCGCTGGAGTTCTACGACTTCGTGGTGTTCGTGTTTTTCGCGATCCCGCTGAGCCAGCTGTTCTTCCCGCACGACACCGCGCCGTGGCTGGCGCAGCTGCAGGTGTTCGGCATCTTCGCGGCGGGCTACCTCGCGCGGCCGCTGGGCGGCATCGTGATGGCCCACTATGGCGACAAGCTGGGTCGCAAGCGGATGTTCACGCTCAGCGTGTTCCTGATGGCGGTGCCCACGCTGGGTATCGGCCTGCTGCCGGTATATGCGCAGGTCGGCATGCTGGCGCCGCTGGCCTTGCTGTCGCTGCGGGTGGTGCAGGGCATCGCGGTGGGAGGCGAAGTACCCGGCGCGTGGGTTTTCGTGGCCGAGCACGTGCCGGCGCGACGGGTGGGATTTGCCTGCGCCAGCCTCACTTCGGGGCTGACCGTGGGCATCGTGATCGGCTCGCTGGCGGCGGCGGCGATCAACAGCCGGATGAGCCCGGCGACTGTGCTCGATTGGGGCTGGCGCGTGCCGTTCCTGGCCGGCGGCGTGTTCGGTTTCTTTGCGGTGTGGCTGCGGCGCTGGCTCAGCGAGACGCCGGTATTCGAGGCGATGCACGCCCGGCGAGAGCTGGCCAGCGGCCTGCCGCTGCGGCAAGTATTCGAGCAGCATTTTCCCAGTGTGCTGCTGTCGATGCTGGTGACCTGGATGCTCACCGCGGCGATCCTGGTGATCGTCCTGATGACGCCGTCGCTGGTGCAGTCGGTGTTCCATGTGGCGCCGGCGCGGGCGTTCCTCGGCAACACCGTGGCCTCCGTCGCGCTGGCGTTGGGCTGTCTGGGTTATGGCGCCCTGGCGGATCGAATCGGGTTTGCGCGCGCGCTGCTGTTCGGCGCGGCCGGCCTGGTGGTGTGCAGCTACGCGCTGTATCTGGATCTGCGCTCCGGGGCGGCGCATTTCCTCGTGCTGTACGCGCTCGCCGGGCTGGCCGTCGGCGTGGTCGGCGTGGTCCCGGCGCTGATGGTGGTGGCGTTCCCGCCCGCGGTGCGCTTCTCCGGATTGTCGTTCTCGTACAACATCGCCTACGCAGTGTTCGGCGGCATCACGCCGCCGCTGATCGGCCTGCTGGTGAAGCAATTCGGCGTGCTGGCGCCGGCGCATTACGTGGCGTTCGCCGCGGTGATCGGGATGGGCGTGGCGTACACGCAACTTCGTCGCCGGCATGCGTAGGAGCCCGCTTGCGGGCGATGCTTTTCCCTGCGCGCACGAAGACAAGAGCATCGCCCGCGAGCGGGCTCCTGCCGTGGGCGATCAGAACTCCAGCTCCTGCGCGGCGCACAGATAGTCGACCAGCGGCGCGACGCGCTTGAAGGTGGCGACCGTCCACGGCAGCAGTTCGTCAGAGCAGGCCAGCGCGTCGCTGAAGCCGGTGCTGGCGATGAAATCCTTGCGCTTGAGATCCTCGATCAGCTCATGCGCGGGGTCGTAGCCGCGCGGCGGGCGGATCAGCGATTCACCGGCGAGCTGCAGGTGCTCCCGGAAGGTCTTGCTTCGCGTGGCGCGCTTCCATGCTTCCGGATTGTCGACCAGGAATTCGCGGATGTGCTTCAGTGCGTCCGGTTCCGGATGCCACATGCCGCCACCGGCGAAACAGTCGCCGGGTTCGATGTGGAGGTAGAAACCGGGCGCCTGGATCTCGTGGCGTCGCTCATGGGTGAAACGCGAGCCCTGCCAGGATTTGTACGGCAGCTTGTTGTTGGAGTAGCGCGTGTCGCGGTAGATGCGGTACAGCGAACCGCCGTTCTTGCGCGGGTCGGCGCGGTAGTGCGGGCTGATCTCCGCCAGCGGCGCCTGCAGGTCGGCGATCAGGACGAGGAACGGCTCGCGCACGTGGCGCTCGTAGTCGTTCTTGTGCGCGTGGAACCAGTCGCGATGGTTGTTGCGTTCCAGAGCGCGCAGGAAGCGGAAGGTGGCGGGGGTGAAATAGCTCTTGGGCATGGTGGTTCGTCGAGGGTGGGGCGGGCATTGCGCCGGGCTTTGGGCGTGTCGCGGTGGCGGGCAGCGCCCGCCCTACGTTCCGTCGATGCTGTGGGCGAGTTGCTCGCCCCAGGCCTGCAACTGGTCGAGCAGGGGCAGCTTGTCCTGCGCGGCCGGATCGTGGCGCAGCTCGCCGAGGCGGGCGAAGTAGTCATCGAGCGTGAGTCCGGTCAGCGGCGTGTGGCGAGTCAGCCGTGCCTGGCGGAATGCACCCCAGCGCACGTGTTCCTCCGCGTCCAGCGTCTCGGGCCAGTTGCGCGCGCGGTAGCGGAACAGCAGCTCCGGATAGCGCGGGTCGCGGAATGGAAACGCGCGCGTGCCCAGTTCTGCCGGTGGCGTGGCACGTACCTGGGCCATCAGGCGCTTGTCGGCATCGGGCAGGAAGCCGTTGTAGAGCGCCAGCTCCGGATCGTCCGGCGGAGGAAACTCCGCGGCGCGCTGGAACACGCGACGCAGCTTTTCGGCCAGCCCGTCGACCGCGCGCAAGGTGTCGCGATGCGCGAGGCAGCGCTCCAGGTCGAGTTGCAGGCGCTGCTGGTCCACGCCTTGCAGCACCGACAGCGGCGCCAGCGCCGGTGCGTGGTTTGCCCGCACCGTGCGCAGCGGGATGCGTTCGATGCCTTCGGGGAGATCGGCACGCGGCGTGAAGATGCGGTCGGCGATCTCGTCTTCGTCCAGCGCCAGCCATTCGGCCGGATCGGTGGCCAGGTCGTACACGATCACTTCGCCGGCGCGGCCCGGATGCGCGGCCAGCGGCGCGATCACTGCAAGGCAGTGGCGACTGGCCGGGTAGCGCGAGGAGACGTGCACCAGCGGCGTCATGTTCACCACGTCGAGCAGGTCGAACACCTTCTGCTTGCGGCGCAACGCGTAGTACCAGTCCCACAGTCGCGGTTGGCGCACACGGATCAGCCGGGCCAGGTCGATCAGCGCACGGACGTCGGACAAGGCATCATGCGCCCGCTCCTGGCTTAGCCGGTTCGCGCTGGCCAGGTGCTCCAGCTTGAAACTCGGCGAGCCATCCTCGCGGGTCGGCCAGACAATGCCCTCGGGGCGCAGCGCCTGGCACATGCGCACCAGGTCGATCAGGTCCCAGCGCGAATTGCCGTTCTCCCATTCGCGGCCGTACGGGTCGTGGAAGTTGCGGTAGAGCATCTGCCGGGTGAATTCGTCGTCGAAACGCAGCGAGTTGTAGCCGACTCCGCAGGTGCCCGGTGCGGCCAGCTGTTCATGCACGCGGGCGGCGAAGTCGGCCTCGCCGACGCCCTCGCGCTCGGCCTGCTGCGGCGTGATGCCGGTGATCAGGCAGGCGTCCGGATGGGGCGGCATCTCCAGCGGGGGCTTGCCGTAGAACATCACGGGTTCGCCGACGATTTCCAGCTCCAACGTGGTGCGGATGCCGGCGAACTGCAGTGGGCGGTCGCGGCGTGGATCGGCGCCCGAGGTCTCGTAGTCGTGCCAGAAGAAGGTCTGCATCCGGCGATGATCGCATGCAGGCATCCGTCACGGGCAAGGCTGATAAACTGGGTCGCACAAGGAGATTCCATGAGCCAAGCCAACGAAGAAAACCTGATCTGGATCGATCTGGAGATGACCGGCCTCGACACCGACAACGATTCGATTCTCGAGATCGCCACGGTGGTTACCGACAAGAACCTCAACGTGCTGGCCGACGGCCCGGTGTTCGCGATACGCCATGAAATCGACCGGCTGGAATCCATGGACAGCTGGAACATCAACCAGCATCACAAATCCGGCCTGTGGCGCCAGGTGCTGAACTCGCAGACCGACCACGCGATGGCCGAGCAGGCCACCGTGGAGTTCCTGCGCGCCTGGGTGCCGCCAGGCAAGTCGCCGATGTGCGGCAACTCGATCTGCCAGGACCGGCGCTTCATGCACCGGCAGATGCCGCGGCTGGAGCGCTATTTCCACTATCGCAACCTCGACGTGTCCACGTTGAAGGAACTGGCGCGTCGCTGGGCGCCGGAAATCGCCAAGAGCGTGGGCAAGGAATCGGCGCACACGGCGTTGTCCGACATCCGCGATTCCATCGCCGAGCTGCGCCATTACCGGCGCTACATGGGCGAGCTGGGCGGCACGGGCGGATGAGCCCGCGGGCAGCAGGGCACGGCGCGGAGACATCAGCATGACGAACGAATGGTTTGCACCGGTACTGGACTGCGCCGGTCGCGCCTTGTCGCTGGATCGCCCGCGCGTGGTCGGCATCCTCAACCTCACGCCTGATTCGTTTTCCGACGGCGGCATCCACGCCAGCGTGGACGACGCGGTGGCGCACGGCGTGCGCATGGTCGAGGAGGGCGCGGACATGCTCGACGTGGGTGGCGAATCCACCCGTCCCGGCGCCGACGAGGTCTCCGTCGAGGAGGAGTTGCGCCGCGTGCTGCCGGTGATCGAGCAGCTGGCGGCGCGCACGACGGTGCCGGTCTCCATCGACACCTCGCGCCCGCAGGTGATGCGCGCGGCGGTGGCCGCGGGCGCGGGCATGATCAACGACGTGTACGCGCTGCGCCGCGACGGGGCGCTGGAGGCGGCAGCCGAGCTGGGCGTGCCGGTGTGCCTGATGCACATGCTGGGCGAGCCGCGCAGCATGCAGGACGACCCGCATTACGACGACGTCGTCGCCGAGGTGCATCGTTTCCTCACCGATCGCCTGTTTGCCTGCGAGCTGGCTGGCATCGACCGGCGCAAGGTGGTGGTCGATCCCGGTTTCGGCTTCGGCAAGACGCTGGAACACAATATTGCGTTGCTGTGCGCACTGGATCGTTTCACCAGCCTGGGCAGCGGGGTGTACGCCGGTCTCTCGCGCAAGCGCATGATCGGCACCCTGACCGGCCGCGCCACGCCGGCCGATCGCGCGGCCGGTTCGGTGGCCGCGGCGCTGATCGCAGTGCAGCGTGGTGCCCGCATCGTGCGTGTGCATGATGTGTTGCCCACGGTCGATGCGCTGGCGGTATGGAGTGCGGTGCAGGCAGCCGACACGGTTCCGCGCCGGGACGATCGTCCGGCGGCGCCGCGCTGGCCCGACGACGATTGAAACGCCCGACTCGACGCGATCCCTTTCTTTCTCGGAATACCACGATGACAGAACGCAAGTATTTCGGCACCGACGGCATTCGCGGCCTGGTCGGGCAGTGGCCGATCAGCGCCGATTTCATGCTGCAGCTTGGTCGCGCCGTCGGCGCCGTGCTCGGGCGCGAGGGCGGCGAGCGGCCCACGGTGCTGATCGGCAAGGACACGCGCGTATCAGGCTACATGTTCGAGGCCGCGCTGGAGGCCGGGCTGGTGGCGGCCGGTGCCGACGTCGGCCTGCTCGGTCCGATGCCTACGCCGGCCGTGGCGTTCCTGACGCGCTCCATGCGTGCCCAGGCCGGCATCGTGATCAGTGCCTCGCACAATCCGCACCACGACAACGGCATCAAGTTCTTCTCCGCGGCCGGCGAGAAGCTCTCCGATGCGGTGGAACTGGCGATCGAGGCTGAACTGGAGGCGGCGTTCACCACGGTCGCCTCCGAACGCCTGGGCAAGGCCGTGCGCGTCGCCGATGCGGTGGCCCGCTACGCGGAGTTCTGCAAGGCCACGGTGGCCGAGGATTTCAGCCTGCGCGGGATCAAGCTGGTGCTCGACTGCGCGCACGGCGCCACCTACCAGGTCGCGCCGAAAGTGTTTGCCGAACTGGGCGCCGAGGTGGTGGCGATCGGCGACAAGCCCGATGGCTTCAATATCAACGATGGAGTGGGTTCGACCCATCCGGAGGCGTTGCAGCAGGCCGTGCTGGCGCATGCGGCCGACCTGGGCGTGGCGTTCGATGGCGACGGCGATCGGGTGATCCTGGTCGATCGGCATGGCGAACTCGCCGATGGCGACGACATCCTGTTCATCCTCGCCCGGCACCTGCGCGCGCAGGGCCTGCTGGCCGGTCCGGTGGTCGGCACCCTGATGAGCAATTTCGGGTTGCAGCAGGCGCTGGATGACCTCGGCGTGCCATTCATCCGCGCCAACGTCGGCGACCGCTACGTCATGCAGCAACTGCAGCAGCACCAGGGTGTGCTGGGTGGTGAAACTTCCGGCCACATCCTTTGCCTGGACCGGGCCAGCACCGGCGACGGCATCATCGCAGCGCTGGCCGTGCTGGAAGCACTGACGCACGCCGGCCATGACCTGGCCAGCGCGCGCCAGGGGCTGCAGAAGTTTCCGCAGGTCATGCTCAACGTGCGCGCCGAGGGTGCGCGCGAGTCGCTGCGGAGCGACGCGGTGCGCGCTGCATTGGGCGAGGTCGAGCGCGTCCTGCAGGGGCGCGGCCGGGTGGTGCTGCGCGCTTCGGGCACCGAGCCGGTGGTACGGGTCACGGTCGAGGGCGCCGACGCGGACGAAGTGCGGCAACTGGCGGATCGCCTCGCCGGAACGGTAAAATCCGCCGCCGAACGCTCGTGAACCTGAGGTAGTACCGGGTCGCCATGGATTGGCCCGACGTGCCCCGCCCCCTGCGGTGGCGGATCAATCGACCGCACGACCCTCCAATGGACGTTCACCCATGAAGCACGTTCCCACCCTCGACATCCGCCGTTACGACAGCGACCGCGACGCCTTCGTCGCGGAAATCGGTGCGGCCTACCGCGAATTCGGTTTCTGCTGCATCAGCGGCCACGGCATCGCGCGCGAGCTGATCGACGGCTCCTACGACGTGTTCCGGCGTTTCTTCGCGCTGCCCACCGACACCAAGATGAAGTACCACGTGCCGGGCAGCGGCGGTGCGCGCGGCTACACGCCCTTCAAGGTCGAGACGGCCAAGGACAGCCAGTACGCCGACCTCAAGGAGTTCTGGCATATCGGCCGCGAGATCCCGCGCGATTCGAAGTTTGCCGAGCTGATGCCGCCGAACCTCTGGCCGGCCGAGGTGCCCGACTTCAAGCGCTACGGTTACGGCCTGTACGAGGCGCTCGACCAGCTCGGCACGCGCGTGCTGCGCGCGCTGGCGCTGCACATCAGGCAGCCGGAGAACTTTTTCGAGGACAAGACCGACGTCGGCAACTCGATCCTGCGGCCGATCCATTACCCGCCGATCACCGACGAGAATGTGCCGAACGTGCGCGCCGGTGCGCACGAGGACATCAACTTCATCACCCTGCTGGTCGGCGCCAGCGCCGAAGGGCTCGAAGTGCTCACCCGCGAGGGCGAGTGGCTGCCGATCACCACCGAGGGCGACGCGATCGTGGTGAACATCGGCGACATGCTGCAGCGCCTCTCCAACCACGTGTATCCGTCGACCACTCATCGCGTGGTCAACCCGCCGAACGAGAACGCGCGCAAGCCGCGCTACTCGGTGCCGTTCTTCCTGCATCCGAACCCGGACGTGATGCTCGATCCACTCGATTCGTGCATCACGCCGGACAACCCGCGTCGCTACGACACCTCGATCAGCTCGCACGAATACCTGCTGCAGCGGCTGCGCGAGATCAAGCTGATCTAGGGCTGGGATGCGGGGCGCCCCGTCGGGCGCCCCGCGATGCCGTTGCTACTGGTTTTCCAGCGCGTGGGTGTTCTGCAGGTTGCGGCGGATGTCCTGTTCCAGGTAGTCGATCCAGCCGTTGTAGTTGCGATGGATGCTGCGCTGAGCGCCCTTCTCGCGATAGTTCAGGTTGGTGCTGCGCAGGTAGGTGAGGTTCACCGCCGCGGCGTCGTAGGTGATGCGGATGGTGGCGGTATGTTCGCGAATGTGCAGCGTGCTGAGGATGTCGCCGTCGGCAAGATTGTCCAGGGTCCAGCCGCGACCTTCGAGAGCATTGATGATGCTGGTCTTGACCTGCGCCTGGCTGACCCCGGCCGGCACGGCGATCGGTGCGGCGGGCTTCAGCGGCGCCGAGGTACAGGCAACGAGCGCCAGCGTGGCCAGAAGCACGAGTACCGTCCTTTTCAACAGTCGATCCATGAGAATTCCCCCTGTGTGGTGCAAGCGCGCGGACATGCGCCGCAGGATCATAGCCGACGAACGCAGGCGGTCCGCGGCAAGCTGATTCCGGAGGATTACGCCATCCAGAAGAACACGGCGGTCATGCGCTTGGCCGCCATCTCCAGTCCCCAGTACGCGCTGGCGCTGTGGATCAGGTTGGCCTTGTAGACCAGCAGCCGGTTCCAGCGGTGCGCCACGCGCACGTCTTCGACGAACGCATCCGGGCGCACGAAACGATTGCCCAGGGCCTCGGCCAGGTTGCGATGCGGCGCCAGCACGATGTTGCCCCCGAGCTGGCCGCCGGGCATGCGTTGGCGGAAGAAACTGGTGCCGCAGTGGTCCGGCACGTCCGGGTTGAGGTAGAGCACGGCGGCGTAGCGACACAGGTGCGAGGAATCGGTGTGCGGCTTCACCGAGCCTTCGACCGAGCCGACGACCTGCACGCAATTGTGGTTGAGCCGGGTGCCGGCTTCGCTCTGCTCGACCCAGACCCTTGCCGCACCGGTCAGTGCGCAGACTCGCGCATCCAGTGCCGCCAGTTCCCCATCGAGCAAGGCGGGCATGGCCCGCATGCCGGGCCAGACTTCACCCGTGTGCGGGTAGCCGAGTTCCCAGTCGGCGCGGGCCAGGCAGCGTTCGCGCACGTCACCGGCATTCGGCAGGACGTCGTCCACCACCCAGTAATCGCGGCCTTGTTGTGGTTTGCGATAGGGGAGCGGGCGCATCTGCGTCGGCATCAGCGACATGTCAGTGGGTTTCCGTGTCGCGATAACGCGTGCCTTGCCGTGCCGACAGCCGCAGTGCCAATCGGTCCGGCATCAGCTGCAGCGCCGTCTTGATGAAACGGTTGATCCGGCCCGGGATGTAGACCGCCTCGCCACGCTCCACCGCGGCAATGCCCTGGCGCACGACCGCGTCGGCGGTCAGCCACATGTAGCCGGGCAGCTTGTCCATTTTTGCGCGCGTGCCGGTGACGTCGTGGAACTCCGACCAGGTGAAGCCCGGGCACAGCGCGCTGACATGGACGCCGCACGCGCTGTTTTCCAGTGCCAGCGCCTGCGAGAACTTGATCAGGTAAGCCTTGCTCGCCGCATACAAGGTGTGGCCGGCCGGCGCCGGAACATGCCCGGCCAGCGAGGCCACGTTGATGATGCGACCGTAGCCGCGCTGGCGCATGCCGGGGAGCAATCGCCAGGCCAGCTCGGTGGGCGCGGTGAGCAGCACGCGCAGGAAATCGGCATGCACCGGCCAGTCATTGGCGTCGAACCTGCCGGGCACGCCGTAGCCGGCGTTGTTGACCAGCCAGTCCACCCGCAGGGAGCGTTGCTCGATGGCATGGCAGAGGTCCACCACCGCCGTCGGCTCGGCCAGGTCGCAAGACAGCACCGTGACCGTGGTCGAGTGCGTCGCGTGCAGTTCCGTCGCCAGCTCCTGCAGGCGCTCGGTACGGCGCGCGGTGACCACCAGGTCATGGCCCCGTGCGGCAAGCTGGCGGGCGAACGCCGCACCGATGCCGGAAGAGGCGCCAGTAACCAGGCTGAGCGGGCGAGCAGGTGTCATCGGTGTTCCCTGTGAGTGCCGCCGCGCGTGACCGGCGGGTTTGCCGATGTCGCGGGCGCTGGCTAAGCTTGCCGTTTTGACGGCTACGGAAGCACACCATGCGCAAGAAACTGGTCGCTGGCAACTGGAAGATGCACGGCAGTCGCACGATGGCCGCCGCGCTCGTCGGCGAGCTTGCTGCCGCCAAGCCGGCGTCGATCGACGTGAACGTGTTCCCGCCTTTTCCCTACCTGGCCGAACTGGCCGCGCAGCACCGTGACAGCGGCATCGGCTTTGGCGCGCAGGATCTGAGCGAGCACGAAGGGCAGGGCGCGTTCACCGGCGAAGTGTCCGGCGCGATGCTGGCGGATGTCGGCGCGCGCTGGGTGCTGGTGGGCCATTCGGAGCGCCGGCAGTACCACCATGAGGACAACGAGCTGGTGGCGCGCAAGTTCGCCGCTGCACGCGCGGCGGGCCTCACGCCGATCCTGTGCGTGGGCGAAACCCTGCAGCAGCGCGAAGCCGATGCCACCGAAAGCGTGATCGCCGCCCAGCTGCAGGCCGTGCTGCGCAGCTCGGGCATCGCCAGTTTCGACACCGCGGTGATCGCCTACGAGCCGGTCTGGGCGATCGGCACCGGCCGTACCGCCACGCCGGAACAGGCGCAGCAGGTGCATGCGTTCATTCGTAGCCAACTGGAAACCGAAGATGCTACACTTTCCCGTCTGACCCGACTGCTTTACGGCGGTAGCGTCAAGGCGGCGAATGCCGCCGAGTTGTTCGCGCAGGCGGACGTGGACGGTGGCCTGATCGGCGGTGCCTCATTGACTGCTGCGGACTTCCTGGCCATCTGCACCGCCGCACACCAGGCGCCCCAGGGCAGCTAGTACACAGGCTCGAATACAAACCTATGTTCGTCATTTTCAGCGTGTTTTACATCCTGATCGCTGCGGCCATGATCGTGCTGATCCTGCTGCAGAACGGTGCAGGCGCGGATGCCGGTTCCGGTTTCGGCGGCGGCGCGTCGGCTACGGTGTTCGGCGCGCGGGGTTCGTCGACCTTCCTGACCCGCGCCACCGGCGTGCTGGCCGGGCTGTTCTTCCTGCTCAGCCTCGGCATGGGCATTTACCTGCATGCCAACGGCGCGCCACAGCCCGCCGGCGGCGGCCTAGGCGTGATGGCCGGTTCGACGGAACAGCCTGCACCCGCAGCGGCGACACCGCCGGCCGCAACCAACGGTTCGGAAGTACCCGCGGCCACGCCGGCCGCCGGCAAGGCCGTTCCGGCAGCGACGCCCGCCGCCACGAACGCAGCGCCGGCCCAGAGCCAGGGCGACGTGCCGCCGGCAAAGCCGTCGGAGCCAACAAAGCACTGAAGCAACACACCTGCCCAGGTGGCGGAACTGGTAGACGCACTACCTTGAGGTGGTAGCGCCGAAAGGCGTGGGGGTTCGAGTCCCCCCTTGGGCACCAATACAACGTTTCAGGATGTACCTCAACGTCCTAGAAACACAATGAAACCCGCAACTTAGCGGGTTTTTTTGTGCCTGATTGTTCGGTAGTGTCCTGTGAAGGATCATTGCATCCGGGCTCAGACGTGAGTAAGTTTGCGAGTAACTGAGCTGGCATCCGCCTACTCACACAGGGGTTACTCACGTGCTGACGGAAATCAAACTGCGATCGTTGCGTACTGGCGACGCGCTCTACCGGGTCGCTGACAGTGCGGGGCTCGCGATTGAGGTGCCAGCCTCCGGGGCGCTGCGCTGGCGCTACCGGTACAGGTTTGGCGGTAAGGCCAAGATGTTGAGTTTGGGGACGTATCCCGTCGTGTCACTGGCTCAGGCCAGGCTGAAACGCGATGCGGCCAGAGCCCAATTGGCGCAGGGGGTCGACCCTAGTGCTGAGCGCCAAGCTAGCAAGCAGGCAACGGTGGAGGCTAGCGCACCCGTCCAGACCTTCCGCATGGTAGGTGAGCAGTGGATGGCTCGGCAGGAGGTGGCCGAGATCACCGCGGCGAAGTCCCGCTGGATACTGGATTCGTTCCTGTACCCGGATCTAGGCAACCGACCGCTCGGCGAGATCACCGCGCGCGAGCTGCTGGACACCCTGCGCAAGGTCGAGTCCACCGGCATGCTGGAAACTGCGAAGCGAGCCAAGGTCAAGGCGGGGCAGGTGTTCCGCTATGGGATCCTTGAAGGGATCACAGACAACGATCCGACCAGCAGTTTGCGTGGTGCGCTGAAGTCGCCCAAGGTGAAGCACCATGCCGCCATCGTCGATCCGGCCAAGGTGGGCGAACTGTTGCGCGCGATCGACGGGTTTACCGGCCATTATGTGACGCTGTGCGCCTTGAAGCTGGCCCCGCTGCTGTTCGTGCGCCCCGGCGAGCTGCGCCAAGCTGAATGGGCCGAGTTCGACCTGGACGAAGCGATGTGGCGCATCCCTGGCGAACGCATGAAGATGAAAGCCGCCCACTTGGTGCCGCTGGCCGCCCAAGCAGTGGCGATCCTACGCGAGCTGCATACCTCCACCGCCGATGGTCGGTACGTGTTCCCGGGCCTGCGCACAGCATCGCGTCCCATGAGCGAGAACACGATCAATGCGGCGCTACGTCGGCTCGGCTACACCGGCGAGGAAATGACCGGACACGGTTTTCGGAGCATGGCGGCGACGCGGCTCAACGAGATGGGCTGGAAGTCAGACGCAATCGAGCGTCAGCTGGCCCACGCTGAATCCAACAAGGTTCGCGAGGCTTACACGCACGCGGCACAGTACCTGGATGAGCGCAAACGAATGATGCAGGCGTGGGCGGACTATCTGGACGGATTGCGTGTTGGTGGACAAGTCGTGGGAATCAACCGCAAGGCTGGGTGAATCTTGCGGTTGCAGCAGAAGCGACTGCAGCGATGCCCTCATTTCAATCCCGCGGGGCGCGATTTCCACTTAGGAGGCGTCTGCTCCGGTTTTTCAGCCGGGGGCAGGATCGGAGCTTTAGCCTTCCGCTGTTGGAAGAGTTGTATAGGCTCAATTTCCAGAAACGCGATCGACGCTTGTGGTTGTCCATGCAAATGGAAGACTTGGCGGTTATACGCCTCCTTGTATGGGGCGTAGGCATTGCTTCCCCCATAGAGACCGTTGTTCGCAACGATCACCATCTGGAACATGTGGTAATGCAGGGCCAAAGACATCTGATCGAACGTGCCCACATCTCGATTCAGTGCTGGGATAGCAAATACGTCAGACCGATCTCGAAGGTCCGTAGCGAGTGCAAGGTCCGTGGCGTCGTAGCAGATCGATGCCGTTAGCCATAAGGGGCGATTGGCGACATCACGGGTCCATTCGTACCCGATTAGCCACTGACAAGGGCGAAAACCCTGGATCTCTATCGCCGTCGAATTGAGCGACTCTTCCATCGGCGCCAAATGTTGCTTGCCCTGTCGTCGAATCCGTACCTGCAGCCCATGGGCTGGATCCCAGACTGGAATAACCCACAAGGCAGAGTTGACCAGCGGCTGGTTTTCAAACAACTGCTGATAGGTTAGCCCCGCCAAGATGATCGTCTTGTGCGCTCTGGCAAACGGGACGAGATGGGTTTTAACGTCATCGGGATGCACCGAGAGTTCGGGAAGAATGAGCCAGTCGAGACGTCCGTCTCTTCCCTTATGGGTTTCCCGTAGATCCAGCATTCGCTCTACTGCGGCAAGTGCTGACGACAAGTGGCGCCTGTGACGTTTCCGAACTGCCGGATTGGAACAAGTGAGGTCGTCCGAATGAAAATCATCATCGGATGGAATGATGGTTTGTATGACACAGGCGCGAAGTGGCCTATTGGTATCTGGTTTGACTGGCCAAGGTGCTGTGATGGGGAGCATTAAAAGCCCAGTATTGGGTCCGCGAAGTTCCTGCAAGTCTTTCAGGCGTCGTTGGATGTGCGCCACAACTGCGTCGGGCCCGATGTGTACGAAGGAAAAATGATCCTGTTCCCGACTGCCTGGCCAGCGGAGTAGGGCTGACAACAAATGCTCTGTCCACTCGGACAGGGGCATCCAGTCGTCACCAAATGCGCTGTGTCCATTGAACAGTCCATGGACTCTCTGATACCAGTGACCAACTCCTGGTCGGTATACCGATTCGTGTTCCTTCCAGTGCGCCTCCTGAACTACGCGAGTGAAATCCTCTCGCGCAGTTAAAATGAACCTGAGCAGAAAGCCGAGCTGAAACCGCCACCGTTGGTCGATTGGACACCATGTTGGAGGGCAATAAATGGAACCATCTGCCGCAACGCGGCTCGATACGATCTTGACTCTGGCGACAAGGCCGTCATCCGACAGGACAACGCGAACGTCGCCCGGCGTGATCGCCTCGATTTCCGGAATTTGACGCAAAGTTGCCAAGAACCCGGCTGCAAAGCTTAGGAGCGTGAGCTCATTTCGTAGCAAGCCGTTTTGGCTTTGGCCCAACACAAGATCCGCAAGCGATGGGATTTCGTCTAAGTTCTGTCGGCGCTGAAGACACAAATCGTCGCGTAGGCGTGGTGAAACTGTTTCGGCAAGGCTCGGATTTTCTTCAATCAATTCCAGCGCAAACCCTGGATCCCGTTCTGCAATCTGCGCAAGGCCACGTGTTCCAAGTTCTTGAAGGGCCAAAGCAGTTGCTATGGATGGTTGAGCGAAGGAACGGCGAGCGAGTACCGCAATTGTCGCAAATTCGGATCCTTTCGCGCTGTTGCTATCTTTCCGCAAATATCGCACAAGCTCTCGATAGTGCTTGGTTTCTTGGCTTTTCCCAGCTCGCTGGATGGGTGCCATTTCTGGATTGTGCACCGCCAAAATAAGTAGCGCCTGCTGCGTCAGATACCAGGGCAAGCTCGCGCCCGTGAGCGCCACAAGGCGAGCAGCCTCTTTGCAAAGCGTTTGGCGGTACTCATGCAGATCAATGGCAGCTGGAAGCGATTCGGTATCTTGGACGAACCCAGTTTCAGTAGCTCCCGCGCGGAATAGTTCGGCGAGGCAATACCAGGCAACGCGACGTGGTGCTTTACGCATTCCGTCTTTAGCCGTGAAAGGTCTTAAGAGGTCCAACACTCCCTCGAGGACATCCGCCGCTGGCCAGAGATCAAGTCCTATCCGGAGAAGGCGCACGTTTGCGGGGTCTTGGATCCAGCCTTCGATCAATCCAAGCGCAAACGCCCGAGCCTCGTCATCGAGCTCTTCCTGTGATCGCACATCGGACGCGCGTTCCAGTTCAACTGCATCCTCGTCTGGTGTTTCAATGCCGGCGATCTCGTCCCGCATCGTCAACATTGGGCGCAGTGACCGATATGTAGCTCTGTAGCGCCCCGCCGCAAAGCGCGCGACAGTCGCATCGCGGACGTCTGGGACTGGCGCGAACGCCCAACCAGCGTTGCCATCGCGTGCCTCTGAGTACCTTTGTTGGGAGCGGATCAGCCCTTGTACTGCGTCGAGAATCTCCACGCCCCCAACGGTATCGAATCCGCCGGAAATCGCTCCCTGGATTCGTGCCATCTTTCGGCTCTGGCGAACTAGCGGCCGTTCGGTACTGCGGAGCGCGACGGCGAGTGTCTTGTCCTCAGAAACCCTGAGTCCTCCCGCCGTCACATCCAGCTGCTTCTGAAGCCAGCTGCACATAAATCCTTTGACATCGTCCAAGCTGTGATTGCTATCTACAGTGAGGACGATACGAAGGTCATCCACGTACCGTGAAGCGTCTTCAACGTAGATCCCGGGAGCTATTTCGCTCGACAGAGAGGCGCGTAACGCCTGATCGAAGTCGAGTAGCACCAAATTGGCGAAGAATCCCGCAGACACCAGTCCCTGCGGCAACGCAATCGACGAAAAGCCTTCGATAGCAGCTTGCTGGGAATAGCTGTCGACTTCGAAATGGTCCCGCTTATCCCAACTCCATGCCAATACGCGGGATGCGAGTTCGAAGAATCTTGGATCGCGATCAGGTCCAACAACCGCAGCTAACTTGGTAGTGAGAAGCTCAGGTCGGACTCGATCGTAGAATTGCTTCAGGTCGGAGTGAACGATAACCACGCGCTTCCCTTCACCAGGATGGATCGCGTCGGCAATTAATTCGGGTCTAGCAATGAAGCTACGGTAGTCCTGATAGTAGGCTCGATAGAGCTTTGACGAGCCCCACCTATGCCGCAAACCTCCTGGGACCGAATCACAGAACAACCGGTTACCGTAGGAGATCACGCGGGACTTTGCGTCCTCGAGCTCTGGTGGACGTCGCGGATCTCCTTGCGCGGTTTCAACGCGGTCAGCGAGGCACATCATGATCGCCGTTGCTACCACTTGGCTCCTCAAGTCAGCGTGAGCGAGTGGTCGAAGCTTCGATTCTGTCTCGCTTACCTTTACGGGTCTCCAGTTGCCGTCTACCACGTGCCAGTCTTGGCTCTTCGGGGCAGGTACCATGCGCAATGGCAAATTTCCCCACTGGGCATACTGCTGAACTGATTCTCTAAGTTGTCGCAGAAAATTCGGAAGGTTGACCGCGGCGCGGTCCAACTCCAACGTGTCCGAGTACCAATTGTGGTAGCGGATGTACGAGGCGGTCTTCTTCCATGCCTGAATCAGCACGTATTCTTGCGAAAGGAGATCGAGGTTCGGCGATAGAACATCCATGGTCATGCAATTTCCCCTTTGACTTCCGTGCTTTTGGCCGCTCGCATGCTGCTGTTCAAAAGTATTGCAGGCGAGATCTGACCTAGCTCAATTAGATATCCAGTCCGGCCCCACGATCGCGTAACCAGTTCTTACGCTCTCTGTAGTCTGGCAAGATCTTGTCGACTGAATCGCCCCGGGTTTCGCGGAGGCTGTTTGGTTTAAGTCAGGCCTCCACGGTGGCTGCCTGACTGGCGAGTTGCCGGTAGTAGTTTGCCTCGGCCTCGGCCGGCGGGATATAGCCGATCGATCCGAGCAGGCGGTGATGGTTGAACCAGGCCACCCATTCCAGCGTGGCCAGTTCCACGGCTTCCCTGTTTTTCCATGGCGCTCGGCGGTGGATCAGTTCGGCCTTGTAGAGGCCGTTGATGGTCTCGGCGAGCGCGTTGTCGTAGCTGTCGCCCTTGCTGCCCACCGACGGCTCGATGCCTGCCTCGGCCAAGCGCTCGCTGTAACGGATGGACACGTATTGCGATCCACGATCGCTGTGGTGGATCAAGGCACTGTCCCGCTCCGGTTGGCGTGCGTAGAGGGCCTGCTCCAGGGCGTCGAGCACGAAGTCGGTCTTCATCGAGGTACTGACACGCCAACCGACGATGCGGCGCGCGAACACGTCGACGACAAAGGCCACGTAGAGCCAGCCTTGCCAGGTCGAAACGTAGGTGAAGTCCGAGACCCAGAGCTGGTTCGGCCGCTCGGCACGGAACTGCCGATTGACGCGATCCAGCGGACACGGCGCCTTGCCATCGCTGACGGTGGTACGCACCACCTTGCCACGCACGACACCATGCAAGCCCAGTCGACGCATCAGGCGTTCGACCGTGCAACGGGCCACCGTCATGCCTTCGCGGCCCAACTGCTTCCAGACCTTGTCGGCCCCGTAGACCTGCATGTTGCCTTGCCAGACGCGCTCGATCTCCGGCAGCAGCAACGCGTCGCGTTTGGCCCGGGCACAGCGACGGTGCGGTTCACGCACCTGCGCGGCATGCCGCCGATAGCCCGACGGGGCGATCTGCAACACCTTGCAGATCGGCTCGACCCCGAACGTGGCGCGATGCGCGTCGACGAAGGCCCTCAGGACTTGAGTTTGCGGTCGAGCTCCGCCTGGGCAAAAAAAACGCTCGCCAGCTTCAGGATCTCGTTGGCCCGGCGCAGCTCCTTGTTCTCGCGCTCCAGCTCCTTCACGCGCTTCGCTTCGGCGGTGGTCACGCCCTCACGCACGCCAGTGTCGATCTCATGGCGTTGAACCCAGTTCAGCAAGGTCTGCGGCACACAACCGATCTTCGGGGCGATCGACTCGACCGCCGTCCACAGCGAGGGGTACTCGCCGCGGTGCTCCTGCACCATGCGCACCGCGCGCTCGCGGACCTCAGGGGAAAACTTCGTAGACTTGTTCATGGCTCCATTCTCTCAAGAGTTGGAGCCTCCACCGAACCCGGGGCGATTCAGTAGCAGTCTTTAATGACCTTCTTTGGTATACAACTAAGCCTACGCAGTCTCAGGCGGGATGTGCAATCGACGTTGGCCTTGATGCCATGGCAATAGCCGCGGCATATGCCACGGCATCTGCAGGACATCCGGATCAGTATATCTCTGCAAGAAGTGAGTAACTATGTGAGTATGTTTTTTATTGCTGACGTATAAGTGCGGCAAATACTTGCTTTGTTATGCCCCTCTCGGCACCAACCCTGACCTTGGCCATCTGCGGCCAGGATCGCGAAAAGCCGCCGCAAGGCGGCTTTTTCGTTCGATGGCTGCGTGGGCCATGGCGCTTGCATCTCGATCGTTCCAGGCATGTGCACGGCGAGTTTCCGCACAGCTTCCGTAGGATTGCACCGACATATCGGCAGCGGACTGGCGTGCCATCCTGCCTGCGTTTGCGGGGATGAGGGTTGGGGGCTGATGTCCGGCGTCATGCAAGGGGATGGCTGCATGCTGACGATTTCGCTGCGCTGCTCGGGATACGGCTGGAGCGTGTGTCGGCACGACGCCGCACTGTTCAGCCAGTTGCCGCTGCGGCAGGCGATCGAACTGGCGCGAACCGTTGCGCGTGACGAACACCGGCGTTCGCGCCAGCCGGTCCGCGTCGAGATGGCGGGTGCGCGCGGGCATGTCGTGCTGGCCCGTTTCGCGAAGGCGGTCGACGGTCGGGGGATGCATCCGGCCCTCGACACCCGCTGCACAGGGGCCTGATTGGCGGGCGCGCGCGGTCGGTGCAGTTCAGTGCAAGAATCTGTGCCGGCCGCTTGCAATGGGGTGGCAGCCGGCCTACTTTCAAACAACCCAACCAAGGAGGGCGTCACGTGATCAGTGTGGTCCTGGTGGACGATCATGAGCTGGTGCGCACCGGCTTTCGGATGATCCTGAAACAGCAGCCGGACATCGAGGTCAGCGGCGAGGCGGGCAGTGCGGAAGAAGGCTTGCGCCTGATTCGCAACCTGTCGCCGGACATCGCCCTGGTGGACGTGCACATGCCCGGGATGAGCGGGATCGAGCTTACCGAAAGGGTGAACCGATCCAAGCTGTCGACCCACATCGTCATCGTGACCGTGGTCGATGACGCGCGTTTCCCCAAGCGCCTGCTCGATGCCGGCGCGCTGGGTTACCTGACCAAGGGGTGCAACGCGGACGAGCTGGTGGCGGCCGTGCGACAGGTGGCTGGCGGGCGTCGCTACCTGGCCCCGGCGGTGGCCCAGCAGCTTGCGTTGGCCACGCTCGACGGCAGCGCCTCGCCGTTCGATGCGCTCTCCAGCCGGGAGCTGGAAGTGGCCATGATGCTGGTGCGCGGCAAGCCGCTCACGATCATCGGCGAGCAGCTCAACCTGAGCCCGAAAACCGTCTCGACCTACAAGCAGCGCCTGATGGAGAAGTTGCAGGTGGACCATGTGCTCAGCCTCGCGCATCTGATGACCGTGCACGGACTGATCGACACGCCCAGCCATCACGTCGGCAATTGAACGCGGTTCGGTACGCTGATCGCCGGTACCGGATTCCAGGCACGAAAAAAAAACCGGACTCGCGTCCGGTTTTTTCGTTTCGACACTCGGGTGGATCAGCCGTGCGATTCACCACTCGAACGACCGTCCTCCGGCCGCGGCTCCGCTCGCGGCTTGTCGGCTTCGCTTGCCTGGACGTGAGGCGTCGCGTTGCCGGATGAGGCGAGCAGGTCGCCCTGCTTGGGCAACGATGCGGCGACCGGTGCCTGCGGGTGGGTCGTCGGGCCCGTGGATGGCTCAAGCGGTGTCGTGGCAGGCGTGACGACAGGCGACGCCGGCGCGGTGGTCGGCCGAACGGTGTCGGCCGCTGGGGTGGCCGGCGTCGGAGTCGCCAATGGCGCGGCCACCGGTGCCGCAGCGATTGCCACGCGAACCGGCGATTCGGTCGGCCGCGGGCCGGCGGGCAGGCTGGATGCCCCCGTCTGGGCCACCGCCGGTTCCGGGCGGAGGGACGTCGCATCAACAGCGACGCGATCAGCATGGCGCGGCAGCGGCGACTCGACCCGAACCTGGGTATCGGCACTGCGCGGTGGCGTCGCGGCAGCGGACAGGGTGGCCTGGGCCGGCGCCGGTTCGGCATCGGTCGATGGCGCAGCGGAATCGGGGATCGGCGGCAGCGTCGGCAGGATGAAGCTGGCGGCGGGCAAGGCAACAGCCGGCTTGTCCATGGACTTGTCGGAAGGCACGGTGCCGGTCGCCGAGAGGATCTTGTCGGTTGCCGGTTCCCGCGCGCTCGTCGGTGCAGACGACGAAGGTGCGGTCACGGCGGAGATGCCGGCAGGGGCCGGAGCGGGGTGCGACTCCGTCTCCTTCGATGCTGCGGCCAGCGCATCCGGTGTCGCGGCGGGACGTGGCGTGCGGCGCGCCGCGGCGGTCACGGTGTCGGCGGTAGCCGGCGCCTTGCCGGGCTCGTCGCGGTCCTCGTCGTCCAGGGCTTCGGCTTGCGTCGAATCCAGCGAACCGTCGACGGCGGTCGTGTCGTCATGACGGCGACGGCGACGGCCGCCACGGCGGCCGCGGCGGCGACGCGACGTGCCGGCATCACCCTCGGCTGCCGAGTCGGTCGGATTCTCGTTCTCGCCCGGCGCCGTCGGAACCACTTCGGCGGCACCGGCGGCGAGCAGGGCTGCGGCCTTGGCAGCCTCATCCGTTGCCTCGATGGGCGCGCGCTCGGCACGCTCGGGGCGCGGCGCCCGCTCCGGACGCGGCTGTTGCGGTGCGCGTTCGGGGCGTGACGCGGCGGCGGACTCGACGGCCGGCGCGGGCCTGGCCGGCCGCTCGGCACGCGCGTTCTGGCTCTGCGGCTGAGCGGGCGAACGCGACGCCGCTTCGTTGGTGCGTTGGCGATTGTTGCGCGCTTGCTGCTGGGCGCCGGACTTCTGGCTTTGCGGCGATGGCGAGTCGCGGCGCGGCTGGCGGGCGGATGATGCCTGCGTGCCATTCGTGCCGCGCGTGGCGTTGCGCGGACCGTTGTCCTCGCGGCGATTGCGTGCGCTGCTGGTCGGTGCCGGGGCGGGCGTGGGCGCGGCGGCTTCGGCATTGCGGAACCAGCCGAACAGGCGCGAGAGCAGGCCGCCGGTCGGAGCGGCGATGGCAGCACGCGGGGCAGGCATCGGGCGTCGCGGCGCCGGCTGCGTTGCCGCCACCGGGGCCGGCACTTCCTCGCGCACCGGGGCAGGGCTGCCCGGCACGATGCCGCTCACGGCGGGCTGCTCGCCGCTGCCCAGGGTCTGGCCCATCTTCGGCAAGTCCGTGGCGGTCACAGCGGTGAGCATTTCGTAGCTGGGCTTGCTGTGCTCGCCCATGTCCGCTTCGCGGATGCGCTGGATCTCGATGTGCGGGGTCTGGAGCTTTTCGTCGGCGACGATCATCACGTGCACCTTGTGGCGCAGTTCGATCTCCACCACGCTGGCGCGCTTTTCGTTGAGCAGGAAATTGACCACGCTCGAAGGAGCCTGCACCAGCACCTGGCCGGTGTTGTCCTTCATTGCGTGTTCCTCGATCAGGCGCAGGGTCGACAGCGACAGCGATTCCACGCCGCGGATATGGCCGTGGCCTTCGCAACGCGGGCAGGTGATCTGGGTAGCTTCGCCGAGGCTGGGGCGCAGCCGCTGGCGCGACATCTCGAGCAGGCCGAAACGCGAGATCCGGCCGACCTGCACGCGGGCGCGATCGAGCTTCAGCGCTTCCTTCAGGCGATCCTCCACCTCGCGCTGGTGGCGCGGACTGTCCATGTCGATGAAGTCGATCACGATCAGGCCGCCGGCATCGCGGATGCGTGCCTGGCGCGCCACTTCCACCGCGGCCTCGCAGTTGGTGTTGAACGCGGTCTCCTCGATGTCGCTGCCCTTGGTCGCCTTCGACGAGTTGACGTCGATGGCGGTCAGCGCCTCGGTCTGGTCGATCACGATCGAGCCGCCCGACGGCAGCCGCACCTGGCGGTCGAACGCGCTTTCGATCTGCGTCTCGATCTGGTAGCGGGTGAACAGCGGGGTGTCGTCCTGGTACAGCTTGAGCTTGCGCAATGCGTTCGGCATTACCTGCTGCATGAACTCGCGCGCGTCGTTGAACAGCGGCTCGTCGTCGATCAGGATCTCGCCGATGTCGCTGCGCAGGTAGTCGCGCAGGGCACGGATGAACAGCTTGGATTCCTGGTAGATCAGGAATGGCGCCTTCTGCTTGCCGGCCGCCTCGGAGATCGACTTCCACAGGGTCAGCAGGTAGTCCAGGTCCCACTGCAGTTCTTCGGCGTCGCGGCCCAGGCCGGCGGTACGCACGATCAGGCCGACGTCATCCGGCACGGTGACGTGGTCCAGCGCCTCCTTCAGCGCCTGCCGGTCCTCGCCCTCGATCCGGCGCGACACGCCGCCGGCTTTCGGGTTGTTCGGCATCAGCACCATGTAGCGGCCGGCCAGGCTGATGAAGGTGGTCAGCGCAGCGCCCTTGTTGCCGCGCTCTTCCTTCTCCACCTGCACGACCACTTCCTGGCCTTCCTTGACCAGCTCGCGGATGCTCGACTTGTGGTGGTCGAGGCCCGGCGTGAAGTACTCGCGGGAGATTTCCTTCAGCGGCAGGAAGCCGTGGCGCTCGGCGCCGTACTCGACGAAGCAGGCCTCGAGCGAAGCCTCGACCCGGGTGATTCGGCCCTTGTAGATATTGGACTTTTTCTGCTCCCGCGAAGGGATTTCGATGTCCAGGTCGTACAGGTTTTGGCCATCGACAATGGCCACGCGCAACTCTTCACGCTGAGTCGCGTTGATCAACATGCGTTTCATGGTGGTTATCCTCGGCTTGGCCGCGCGTCGCGAGCCACGGTGGCGCCTGGAATGGCGGCCTGCCGGGAATCGCGCCGCAGCGGTTAAGCGGCAAAAAAACGGCACCGTTGCCGGTGTCGGGGATGATTCGGTCAGCTGCGCCTGCTGTCGCAATGCCGTATGGCAACGGACAAACACCAGCCCAAACCGTTACGATGAAAGGGAGCCGCGACCGGCTACCCCAAGGGCAACCGGCGCAATCCTCGCCGACGTCACGGGCGGGCACTCCACCCGATCCAGGCAACAGACGGATGGAAACCAGCGCCCGGCGAGTATCCTATCTAAGCAGGTTTTTTTCAATGCAGACGGCAACTTCCCGGGACGCACCTCACGGTGTACGTCAAGTCGAGATCGGCCCGGAGCGCGACGGGCAGCGCATCGACAACGCCCTGGTGACCCTGCTCAAGGGCGTACCCAAGAGCATGATTTACCGACTGTTGCGCACCGGACAGGTGCGCGTGAACGGGAAACGGGCCAAACCCGATACGCGTCTCGCTGACGGTGATACGCTGCGTATCCCGCCGGTGCGGATGGCCGACAAGGTCGAGGGTCGGGGGCCGGCCGAGGGGCAGGTGGCCGAGGTCGCCGAGGCCGTCATCTTCGAGGACAAGCATTTCCTGGTCATCGACAAGCCGGCCGGCGTGGCCAGCCACGGCGGCAGCGGGATCAGCCATGGGGCGATCGAGCTGCTGCGCGCGGCGCGTCCGCAGGAACACCTGGAGCTGGTGCACCGGCTCGACCGCGATACCAGCGGCGTGCTGGTGTTAGCTCGTACCCGGGCGGGATTGACCGGGCTGCAGGCGGCGATCCGGGCCGGCGAGGTTACCAAGCAGTACCTGTGTTTGATGCTGGGACACCCGGCCAAGGCCAGGTTCGACGTCAATGCGCCGCTGCTGAAGTCGATCATGCAGGGTGGCGAGCGCATGGTGCGGGTGGCCGAGAGCGGCAAGCCGTCGTTGACTTTCTTCCGCGAAATGGAGCAGTACCCCAGCGCGCGCCTGATGCAGGCCACCCTGGGAACCGGCCGCACCCACCAGATTCGCGTGCATGCGGCGCACATCGGCCATCCGCTGGCTGGCGACCCCAAGTACGGCGATCGCGAGATGAACAAGCGCTACCGCGAGATGGGTCTGCACCGAATGTTCCTGCATGCGGCCCACCTGAGCTTCGACCTCGACGGGCGTTCCTACAGTTTCTCGGCGCCGCTGCCGGCGGACCTGAAGGATTTCCTCGACACGCTGGCCGTCAAGGGCAAGCGGCTGGTCTACACCCGCGAGAAGTCGCGTACCGACTTCTGATCAGCACTTGTGAAGACAACCACTTCCTGTGGTTTTCTTCTATCGCGAGCCCGGTACATGCCCGGACTCGCTCACGCGAATCAGACACTGGCGGGCCTGCTCCGCGTCCGGCGATCGGCCGACCGCTCCATGCGTTGCCTCAACTCGGGCATCCATGCCCTCGCCCTGGCCGGACTTCGAGGTTGAAAAGTCACAACCTTTCAGCGCGCCAGCAGGGCATCGACCCGCGCGGCGCAGATGAAGTCGTTCATCGACAGCCCGCCCACGTCGTGGGTCGACCACAACAGCTGGCAATGGCCGTAGCCTGCTTCGATGTCCGGGTGGTGATCCTCGTGGTTGGCCATGAAGCCCACGGCATTGATGAAGCCCAGGGTGCGGTGGAAATCCTCGAACTTGAAATCCTTGACGATGGCCTTGCCGTCCTCGCGCAGTTGCCAGCCCGGCAATGCGCGCAGGAGCTTGGCGGCTTCCTCGGCAGCGAGCGCGTGCTGCTTGCCCTTGCGCGGTTGGCAGTGCTGGTTCGACAGTTCGGTGGCGTTCATCGCAAGGCTCCATGCAGGTTTGAAGTGAGAAGGGAAGGGTCGAAGCTGGCACGCGAAAAGTCAAAGCGCATGGCGACGCCAGCCATTGGACTCGAAACTGGACTAAAATGGTGCTGATTCACCGGTGAGGGCTTGCCGCCCTCGGTCCATGAACAGCGGAGCCAGGCATGATCGACATTTCCCCGCGGGCGCAGCAGCACTTCCTGCGCCTGCTTGACCAGCAAGGCATCGAGGGGCTGGGCATTCGCCTGCGGGTCACGGCGCCGGGCACGCCGGCGGCCAACTGCGAGCTGGAGTTCTGCGAGCCTGCCGATCTGGCAGGTGGCGAATGGACGATCGAGTGCGCCGGTTTCGAGTTCCATGTCGATGGCGACAGCGCCAGCTGGCTGGACCAGGCCAGCATCGACTTCGAGCCCAACGCCACCGGCGGCCAACTCAACATCCGCGCGCCGAAGATCAAGGGGCACGTGCCCGGCGTGGATGCCGGCGTGATCGAGCGCGTGCGCTACGTGATCGAGGCGGAGATCAATCCGCGGCTGGCGTCGCATGGCGGGCGGGTGACCTTGCTGGAAGTCGATGCCGATGGCGCGGTGGTGCTGCAGTTCGGCGGCGGCTGCCATGGCTGCGGCATGGTCGATGTCACCTTGAAGCAAGGTGTGGAAAAGACCTTGCGCGAGCAGGTCCCCGAAGTCACCGCGGTGCGCGACGCCACCGATCACTCCGGCGGCGAGAAACCGTACTACAGCCGGCACGAGGGCAAGTCGGCGATGGCCTGAATCCGGGCCCGCCTATCCCGCAGTCAACAAAAAGGCCCGCATGGCGGGCCTCTTGTTGCCACGTCGGCGAGCTTCAGTTGTCGCCGCCGATATGACCTTTCAGCGTGTCCAGCTTGCCGGGCAGGCTGGAGAAGTAGGCCGAGATGTCTTCGATGTCCTGGTCGGACAGCGTGGCCACCATGCCCTTCATGATCGGATTGTCGCGCTGGCCGCTCTTGTACTCGTGCAGGACCTGCTGCAGATAAAGGTTGTACTGGCCGGCCAGCCGCGGGTATTGCGGATCGACCGAGTTGCCGTCCGTGCCGTGGCAGGCGAAACAGGTGGCGGCCTTCGTCTTGCCGTTGGCGGCATTGCCGTTGGCGAGCGCTGCGGTGGAAGCGAATGCCAGCACGGCGCCGAAGGAGATCAGGGTAAGCACACGGTTCATGCGGAAGATCCTTGGCGATTACTTGGCGAGGCTGGAAAGATAGGCGGCGATGTCCTGGATGTCCGTGTCGGACAGGCTCTGCGCCTGCGCATCCATGGTCGGATGCTTGCGGTCGCCACTCTGGTAGCCATGCAGCGCGTTGACGATGTATTGCTCGTTCTGGCCGGCGATCTTCGGCACCGGGTATTGCGGATAGGCATTGGTGTAGCCGGGCACGCCATGGCAGCCGGCGCAGGTATACACCAGCTTGCGACCGGCGGCCTTGTCGCCTTCGGCATGGGCGCTGGTTGCAGCGAAAAGAGCCGTGGCCGCAACGAGGCCAAGCATGTGCAATCGAGTCATCGAGTTCATTCCCACTGGTACGGCGACTTGGGTGATGCAACCGCGCAAGTATAGACGTTGCCCTCGCGCCTGAACAACACTCCGCCGAATCGGACCTGCCATGGGAGCGAGGTTCGCGCTTCGAAATGGCCCACGGCAAGGCGCTTGCCGATGCGTCCCCGTCAAGACCGCGCGGCCGGACATGAACGGATCGCGCGAACGGCGCCAGCCTCGATTGCGGTTGCCGGCGACGGACCCATATACTTCGCGCGAGTCACCATTTTCCCCGGGGGTGTTCTGGCTTCGACGGGGGCAGTGAGATGGCTTGGTGCATGCCGAGGGGGCAGCTTTCCTCGTTAATCCAGCAGCAAACTCATAGTTGCCAACGACGACAACTACGCTCTCGCCGCTTAAGGCGTAAGCCCCGAACCCACTTGTGCTCATGCTCGTCGGTGTAGGGTCATTATCATGAGATCGCTGAAGACTGTCGCCTGGCGGTCGTAGGCAAGATCAATCAGGCTGGTTTCGCGGTGCGCTTTGCCCGCCGTGCTTGTCGCGAAACGAGATCGAACGGTGAGCTAAGCATGTAGATCCGGGCATTGAACGCCTTCGGACGCGGGTTCGACTCCCGCCACCTCCACCAATGCAAACCCATCAGGCGAGTGATTCGCCTGATGGGTTTTTTGTATGCGGGCACTGGTCCTTGGCCCGCCCGCATCGGATGCCGATTGCAGCGACGGCCCCGTCTGCCCGGGAACGGGACTGAAGGGCCGTGCCGCGTGCGGCGAGTCAACCCGGGTGCTCGCGATCCGTTGAAGGCGGGCGACGTGCGCCGGCGTGGCGCGCGAGAGTTTTGGCTTCGTGGCTTCCGGGAGAGGATGATGGGTCGCAACTTTCGTTTGGCGTTCCAATCGTTCGCATGGATGAGCCTGGCGCTGTTGCCGTTGGTGGCGACGGCGCAATCCGGTGCGTTGCGCGAGCGGCTGTTGCAGCGGCATGGTGCAACGGCGCAGCACGAATCGCGCGGGCCGGTGAACTTGCCGCCGGGCGCACGGTTGGTGCAGGACGTGGCCTACGGCAGCGATCCGCGCCAGCGTTTCGATGTGTATCTGCCGGCGCATGCCAGCGCAGCACCGGTGATCTTCATGGTGCACGGTGGCGGTTGGCGGCGTGGCGACAAGGCGGCGCGTGGCGTGGCCCAGAACAAGGTCGATCGCTGGTTGCCGCGCGGCTTCGTGGTCATTTCGGCGAACTACCGGTTGCTGCCGGATGCAACGCCGCTGCAGCAGGCGCAGGATGTGGCCCGCGCGCTGGCACTGGCGCAACGCAAGGCACAGAGCTGGGGAGCCGATCCTCGCGCGTTCATCCTGATGGGGCATTCGGCCGGCGCGCATCTGGTGGCCCTGCTGAGTGCCGAACCGGCGCTGGCGCGCGAGCAGGGCGCGCAGCCCTGGCTGGGCACGGTCTCGCTGGACAGCGCCGCGCTGGATGTCGTGCAGATCATGCAGGGCCGGCACCCGCGCCTGTACGACGATGCCTTCGGTTCGCAGCCCGCCGATTGGCTGGCGGCATCGCCGTACCAGCAGATGCGTGGCCGCATGGCGCCGTTTCTGGCGGTGTGCTCCAGCGAGCGGCGGGAGTCCTGCCCGCGTGCGCACGATTTCGTGCGCAAGGCGAAGTCTTTCGATGGAGAGGCTCGCGTGCTGGAGGAAGGCCTCTCGCATGGGCAGATCAATGCCGAGCTCGGCTTGCCTACGGATTACACCGATGCCGTCGAACGCTTCATGCGCGGCCTCAGTCCCGCCGTCGAACAACGACTTGGCTCGGCGCAGCCCGCGACGTCGAGCCGCTGAGTTGCCGGCCGGCTCTCACAACGCCGAAAGGAATGCCACCAGATCGCTTTTCTGCCCGGCGCTCATGCCGATGTTGAAGCGGCTGTCGTAGAAATCGACCACGTCCATCAACGTCGCCGCCGAACCGTTGTGGAAGTAGGGCGCGCGGGCGGCCAGGCCGCGCAGGATCGGTCCCTTGAACTTGCCGATGTCGGCCCACTTGCCGGTCAGCATGGCCAGGCCCGGGTCGGTGGTGCGCACCACTTCGCCGGTGCTGTAGCGGGTCAGCGTGTACAGCGGCAGATCCGGCGTGCGCCGGCTGGCGTCGGCAATGCCGATATTTACCGGCAATGCCACCGAGTGGTTGCCGATGTTCGGCGCGTTGTGGCAACTGCTGCAGCTGCCGTGGATGACCGGCACGCCGGTGACGTCGTTGAGGCCGGCCACGCCGCTGATGTCGATCGGCATGTGGTTGAACAACTGCTCGCCGCGGGCGATCGCGGCGCGTGCGCGATCGCGCGGGTCGCGGCTCAGTGACGCGCGCGGATCGTTCCAGCTGTCGAACAGGCGCATGGCGCGCGGGTCGAACGGTTCGCCGGTGGGATCGTTGTCGAAAGTGTCGTTGATGCCGACCCAGAAGCGCTGTTGGCCCAGGATGCTGGCCCCGCCCATGCCGCCGTCGTCGTTGAGGCGCCCGGCCTGCCGGTCGATCGACTGCGCGGTGAACAGGTGCGATTCGAACTCGACGATCCGGTCGATGACGGCGGCATCCGGCACGCTGCCCGCCTGCTCGTGGCCGAGGATGGCATCGCGCGCCTGCGAGGCCAGGCTGGCGTCGATGTCGCCGATGTCGATGCCGGCATCCATCGGCGGCTTGAACGGGGCAAAGGTCTCGCGTCCGTCCCACATCACTGCGGTGTCCCAGATGAGATTGGTGGCTGGCAGCGGGCGGCGGAACAGCGACAACTCGCGCGCGCTGGCGTAGCCGTAGGGATCGTCCACGGCAGTGAGTCTGAACTCGGCGTGCGCCGGCATCGGCATGCCGATGCGCAGCACGCCGCGCTTGAGCAGCATGGCGTAGGCGATGCGCCGCGCGTAGACGCTGGAAACGTCCGCCAGCGGCGAAACTGCGCCGTCGACCAGGGCGAAGATCGGGTCGGTGCCGTTGCTCTGCCGGAAGCGTTCACGCACCTCGGCGGCGGAGATCGTCCAGCCCTCCGCCTGGCGATGGCAGGAGTCGCACGAGCGCCCGTTGCTGCCGAGGCTGGCGAAGAACGGGTTGTCGATGTCGATGCGGCCGCTGGGCGTGCTGGTCTGCAGCCAGCCGGACGGGTCGGCGGTGACGGCGTTGTCTGCTGATGCCGGCACCGGGCGGCCGTCCTGGGCCGACGCCATGCCGGCAAACGCGAGCAGCAAGAGTGCAGCCACGGCAGCCAGCTGCCGCGCGGCCGCATGGATCGCGTGATGATGAAACATGGTGGTCGACCTCCCTGGTAGCTCGTGCGCACGCGCGCCCCTTGCGCGGGTGGACACTGCGCAGAACACCGACGCGGCGGCAATTGCGACATGCGCCAGACCAGGCGCGTGAACCATGTGGACAGCGGGTTGCCGAGGAGGTGACGGGTTTCCCGTCAGTTCGGCAAGGCGACGCAGGTGGCGATGGGTTGACGCAGCATCGCCTGCGGGCCGGCGAGCCCGGGATGGGCGGCAAGCCGGTTCGCTTCGATGATCGTGCTGGCCGCTCGTGCCCTGGCCGATGCCGCGGCGCAATCGCCCGTGCGCGCCGTTGCAATGGCCAGCCACAGCTGCGCGGCAAGCTGGCGTGGATGGGCCGGTGGCAATTCGCGGGCGGCGTTGGCGATCGCGGTGGCCAGCTCGGTCCTGGCCAGCTCCGGTTCGCCGCGCAGCAGTTCGACCCGGGCGCGCAGCGTATGCACCCACAGCAGCTGCGGGTCGTGGCGCGAAGCGGCGGCAGCCACGTCGCGATCGACGCTGGCCTGGAGATCGTCGGGACACCCCGCGCCGGGAGCCTCGGTGCAGGCGAGCAGCAAGCGCGCCTCGGCGATCAGCGGAGGCATCGGCCAGGAACGCGTGCGCAGGCCGACGATCGCCGCCGGCAGCAGTGTGCGTGCCTGTTCGGGATGGCCCTCCAGCAGGTCGATGCCGGCCAGTTCGCTGTCGATGCGGCCGACCCGCATGCGATTGGCCGGGCTGTCGCCGTAGCGTTGGCGCGCGGCGGCAAACAATTCGCGCGCACCGGCCAGATCGCCGGCTTCCTCCAGGCCGAACGCGGTGGCTTCGAGCGAATCGCCATGCAGCGCACTGGTTTCTCCGAAACCGTCCGCCGACCATGCTTGCGCCTGGCGGCAACGCGCCTGCGCAGCGGCACGATCGGCGCGCAACCCTTCCAGCACGCACGCCTTCTGCGCCGCGTACACCTGGGTGAGTTGCGGCTGGCCGCCATGGCGCGTGTACAGCGCCAGCGCTTGCGTGAAATGCCGGTGCGCCTGCGCCCAGTCGCCGGCGCGATATTCGGACGAGGCCAGGCCGGCCAGCGCCAGCGTGGACTCGTTGCTGGACGGGCCGAAATGCGCGAGTTCGAACTGCAGGGTCTTGCGCCACATCGGGATCGCCTCGTCGTAGCGCGCCAGGCCTTCCAGCGCGGAGGCGACGTCGTTGTAGCCGATGCCGACGCGGGCGTCGTCCGGTCCCCAGGTGGCGATCCGCTCCGACAGCGCTTCGCGGGAGAGTTGCAGCGCGGCGTCGGCATGCCCTTCGCTGTTCTCGACCGCGGCCAGCGGGCCGAGCAGGCGGATCAGGTCCTCGCCATGGATGCCTTGCGCGCGCATGCGCCGGCGGGCCAGGCGCAGGTCGGCGCCGCCGGCCGCGAAATCCTCCGTGCGCACCTCGGCGTAACCGCGTGCGGTGAGCGCGCGGATCGCCTCGATGTCGGTGGGCGCCAGCGCTCGCGCGGACAGGGCAACGGCCCGGTCTGCGAGCCTGCGCGACTGCGCGGGTTCGCCGAGGTTCTCGTACAGGCGCGAGAACATCGCCAGCAGGTCCACGCGACCGGCGTCGTCCAGTTGCGGCGAGTGGTCGAGCTTTGCCACGCCGCGCGCCAGCAGCTCGCCGAGGCTGGGCTGTTTCGCGGGGGCAACGCCGTACTGGATCGGTGCGAACAGGTCCTCGACGAAGTCGCGCATCATGGTCGCGCGGATGGCTTGCTGGCGCGCAACGTACGCCTGCCACAGCGCGGTGGAGAGCGAGACGAGCACGGCGAGCACGAGCACCGTCATGATCGCCACGCCGCCGCGATGGCGGTCGATGAACTTGCCGGCCCGATACCAGGGCGAGGGCGGATGCGCCAGCACCGGCAGGTGATCGAGGTGGCGTTCGATGTCGTCCGCGAGCGTGCCGGCCGAGGCATAGCGGCGCTCTGCGTCGGTGGCGGTGGCCATCCGCACGATGTTGTCGAGGTCGCCACGCAACTGGCGCCGCCATGCTCGCGCGGTGCGCGAGTTGCTCCTGCGCGAGACGGCGTCCGAACGCGTGGACGGCGGGCCGGTCTCGCCGGCAGTCCGTCGCCGGCCCGACAGCAGTTCGTCGAGCAGGACGCCGAGCGCATAGACATCCGTGGCCGTGGTCACTGGCTCGCGGGAGAACTGCTCCGGCGCGGCATAGGCCGGCGTGAGCGCGCGGTGCTGGGTGCGGGTGGCGTCATCGGTGCGGTCGTCGAGCAGCTTGGCGATGCCGAAGTCGAGCAGCTTCACCTCGCCGTCGGTGGTGACCAGCACGTTGGAAGGCTTCAGGTCGCGATGCACGATCAGCGCGCGATGTGCTGCGGCCACCGCGCGGCACACCTTCAGGAACAGCAGCAGACGCGGGCGCAGTGGCAGGCGGCGATCGCGCGCGTAGTCGGTGATCGGCACGCCATCGACCAGTTCCAGCACGATATAGGCCAGCCCCTGTTCGGTGATGCCGCCCTCGATCAGCCGCGCGATGCCCGGATGGCGCAGCCGCGCCAGCGCCTCGCGCTCGCGCCGGAACTGGTCGCGCGCAGCCGGCGTGTAAAGGCCACGCGCCAGCAGCTTGAGGGCGACCTCCTGGCGCACGCCGGCTTCCTGGCGCGCGGCGCGGAATACGGTGGAGGAGCCGCCTTCACCCAGCACCTCGATCAGTTCGAACGCGTTGATCCGGCTGCCCGGCGGCATCGCCGCGGCGACACCGGCCTCGCCGATCACGCGCGCCGCGTCGACGGCGTCGCCGGGCAGCCAGTCGTCGTCGGCGGTGTCGGCGCTGAGCATGCGTTCGATCTCTTCACGCTGTTGCGGGTCGAGGCAGTGCGCGGCCAGCCAGTCCATGCGCGCGGCGCCGCTCAACTGCAGCGCCGTTTCGAACAACTCGCGCAATGTCGGTGTGGAGTCCACGTGGAGCGCCCTTGCCGAATGACCTGCCTGCGTTTAACCCCGCTGCGCGCCCGATTGCGACGTGACCGGCTCAGTCCATGTGCGCCTTGAGGAAGGCCCGGGCGAAGCGCCAGTCGCGGTCGATCGTGCGCCGCGCCAGGCCGAGGGTGTCGGCGATCTGCTGCAGGCCCAGCCCGGCGAAATAGTGCAGCTCCACCACTCGGGCGGCGCGCGCATCGGTCTGTTCCAGCGCGTTCAGCGCGGCATCCAGCGTCAGCGCCTGGGCGGCCGTATCCAGCGCGAGCCGGACATCGTCCTCGTCCAAGGTGACCTTCATCCATTGACCGCCGGCGCGCAGGCGCAGCCGGTCGCGGGCGCGGTTGGTCAGCAGGTGGCGCATGGCGCGCGCGGCGTAACTGAAGAACTGCGCCGGGTGTTCGAAGTGCAGTGCCTCGTTCTGGCCGATGCGCAGGTACAGCTCGTGCACCAGCTCGGTGGTGTCCAGCGTGGCGCCCTGGCGTCGATTCAGTTGCCGGGCGGCCATCGCCTTGAGGCGCGCGTAGACTTCGGCGAACAGGGCGTCCGTCGAACCTTCGGCAAAGGATGATCCGGTCCCCGTCATGCTCTTGCGTGCACCGCCCCGACGCGGAGCTGGTCGGGGCCGATGGTACGCCTGTGCGGGCCGGACAGGAAAAAGGCCGGCGCCCTCGGTTGCGGACGATCCGGCCTCTTGCATGACGTGGTGGAGCGGATGGGGATCGAACCCACGACCTTCGCATTGCGAACGCGACGCTCTCCCAGCTGAGCTACCGCCCCACGTGAGCGGCGCATCTTAGCAGCGTGCGAGGCGGTTCGCCAAGTGTTGGTTGCGGCGGGAAGGTGGCCCCGGCTGCGTCGTTACCGCCGCGTGCCCGCGGGGGAAATCGCCTCGTTCTGCTAATCTTGACGGCTGCCGTCGCTGTCGCTCGCACGGCGACCCGTCCCATCGTCAGCAGAGGATTCCATGGCGCTTACCCCGGCCCGCACCATGCCCGGCGTGCTCGAGCTGTTGCCGCTCGACCAGATCGCGTTCCAGCGCATGCTCGACGTGATCCGTCGCAATTACGAGCGTTTCGGCTTTCTCGCCATCGAGACGCCGGTGATCGAATACTCCGACGTGCTGCTGACCAAGAGCGGCGGGGAGACCGAGCGGCAGGTGTACTTCGTGCAGTCCACCGGCGCGCTGGGCAAGGCCGATGAGGGCATGCCCGAACTGGCGCTGCGCTTCGACCTCACCGTGCCGCTGGCGCGCTACGTGGCCGAGCACGAGCGCGACCTCAGCTTCCCGTTCCGCCGCTACCAGATGCAGAAGGTGTACCGCGGCGAACGCGCGCAGCGCGGGCGCTTCCGCGAGTTCTACCAGTGCGACATCGACGTGATCGGCAAGGACTCATTGTCGGTGCGCTACGACGCCGAGATCCCGGCGGTGATCTACAGCGTGTTCCGCGAACTGGCGATCGGCCCGTTCACCATCCAGCTCAACAACCGCAAGCTGATGCGCGGCTACTTCGAGAGCCTGGGCATCGTCGACGGCGAGCAGCAGATGCTGGTGCTGCGCGAGGTGGACAAGCTGGACAAGCGCGGCGCCGACTACGTGCGCGACACGCTGACCGGCGAAGCGTTCGGCTTGAGCACCGAGGTTGCCACCAGCATCCTCGCCTTCGTACAGGTGCGCTCGACCTCGCTGCAGGACGCGTTAGACAAGCTCGATGCGCTGGGCGCCGGCCCGGAAGCGATGGAGCAGGGCCGCAACGAGCTGAAGGAAGTGCTCGGTCTGATCCACGCGTTCGGCGTGCCGGAAACACATTACGCGCTGAACCTGTCGATCGCCCGCGGCCTCGACTACTACACCGGCACCGTCTACGAGACCACGCTGAACGACCACCCGCAGATCGGCTCGATCTGCTCCGGCGGCCGCTACGAGAACCTGGCCGGCCAGTACACCAAGTCGCACCTGCCCGGCGTCGGCATCTCGATCGGTCTGACCCGGCTCTACTGGCAGCTGCGCGACGCCGGCCTGATCGACACGGCGAAGAGCACCGTCGAGGTGCTGGTGACCCAGATGGACGAGGCGCAGCTGCCGGCCTATCTCGCGCTGGCCGGCGAGCTGCGCGGCGCCGGCATCGCCACCGAGGTGGTGCTGGAAGGCGGCAAGCTGGGCAAGCAGTTCAAGTACGCCGACCGCGCCGGCATCCGCTTCGTGGTGGTGCTGGGCGAGGACGAGCTCGCCCGCGGCGTGGTGACGGTGAAGGACCTGCGCCGCGAGGACCAGTTCGAGGTGGCGCGCGGCGAACTGGTCAAGACGCTGCGGGTGGAGCTGGAGCAGGCTGCGGCAATGGGGTGAGGGCGCTATTGCCTTTGACGCCGTCATTCCCGTGTTGGCGGGAATGACGGCAACAACGTGGAGCATTACTGCAGTGGGTGAAACGATTCTTCTCGATGGCAGCAGCCTGACGCGCACGCAACTGGTGGCGGTGGCGCGGCAGGGCGCATCGGTGGCGCTGGATCAGGCGCAGCTCAAGCGCGTGCAGCGCGCCGCCGATTTCCTGGCCGACAAGGTCAATTGCGGCGAGCCGACCTACGGCGTGACCACCGGCTTCGGCAGCAACGCCGACAAGCTGCTGGGCGCGCATCGCGTGCGCGACGAGCTGCCGGGGCATCAGTCCGCCGAAGGCACGCTGATGGAGGAGTTGCAGCACAACCTGATCATCACGCACGCCGTCTGCGTCGGCAAACCGTTTGCGGCGGAGGTGGTGCGCGCGATGCTGGTGATCCGCATCAACACCTTGATGCGCGGCCACTCGGGCATCCGCGTGAGCACGCTGGAAGCGCTCGCCGCGATGCTCAATGCCGGCGTGGTGCCGGTGGTGCCGGAGAAGGGCTCGGTCGGCGCCAGCGGCGACCTGGCACCGCTGTCGCATCTGGCGATCGTGCTGCTCGGCGGCGGCGAGGCATTCTACGAAGGCGAGCGCATGCCGGGCGCGCAGGCGCTGGAGCGTGCCGGCCTCAAGCCGATCCGGTTGTCGTTCAAGGAAGGGCTGGCGCTCAACAACGGCACCGCGCAGATGCTCGCCACCGGCGCGCTGGCGCTGGACGTGCTGGGCGATCTGCTGGACGTCGCCGATCTCGCCGCGGCGATGACACTGGACGCCTTCGCCGGCCGCAGTGGCGCCTTGCGACCGGAGGTGCATGCGCTGCGTCCTCATCCCGGGCAAGTCGAGACTGCGGCGCACGTGCGCGAATTGCTGGACGGTTCCACCTTGCTGGACATTCCGTATCACCTGGTGCCGCGCTTCAAGCCGTGGAGCGCCGATGCCTGGAGCGAGCCGGACGACCAGGCGCTGAGTTTCGACATCGGCTGGGACTGGGTGCCTGCCAACCAGCGCCACGGCCGCGAGGCGTTCTACCAGCGCTTCCTGCCGTTCAAGGGCGGCAAGAAGCACCAGCCGCAGGATGCCTACAGCCTGCGCTGCATGCCGCAAGTGCACGGTGCGGTACGCGATGCCTGGGCACAGGCTTGCCGCGTGTTCGACATCGAGCTCAACTCGGTCACCGACAACCCGCTGATCTTCCCGGACAACGCGGACGCGCAGTTCATCGAGGAGCAGGTGATCTCTGCCGGCCACTTCCACGGCATGCCGCTGGCGCTGGCGATGAGTTACGTGAAGGCGGCGATCCCGGTGCTGGCGTCGATTTCCGAGCGCCGTCTCAACAAGCTGGTCGACCCGGCCAACAACGACGGCCTGCCGGCCTTCCTCACCGGAAACGAGGACGGCACCGACTCCGGCTTCATGATCGTGCAGTACACCGCCGCGGCCCTGGTCAACGACCTCGCCACGCGCGCGCATCCGGCCAGTGTGTATTCGGTGCCGACCAGCGCGAACGCCGAGGATCACGTTTCGATGGGGGCGAACGAAGCCCGCCACGTGCTGGACATGGTGGAGGATCTGAGCCACGCGCTGGCGCTGGAGCTGTACACCGCGGCGCAGGCGCTCGACTACCGCCAGGAAATGCTCAACGCCGCGCGCCGGCTGGCCCGCCGCGGCGGCTGGCAGGCATTGGCGGCCAAGGTGGCCAATGCGCCGCGCGAGGGCCAGCCGCACTACGAGCAGTTCGTCGCCGAGGTGCAGCAGCTCGCCGATGCCCTGACCGGCGCCGGCGATTTCCACGCGGGCGCACGGGTGCGTCAGGCACACGCGATCCTGCGTCAGCGCATTGCCTTCATGCATCGCGATCGCGCGCTGGACGGCGACGTGGCCGCGGCCTGCGCGCTGGTGCAGCAGGGCGCCTTCCGCGCCACGGTTTGAAACACACTTCCACGGAGCCGAGCATGAGCCTGATCCAGACCCCCGTTTCCCACGGCGAACTGATCGACAAGATCACCATCCTCGAAATCAAGTCGCGACGGATGACCGACGACGCCAAGCTGGCCAACGTGCGCAACGAGCTGGACCTGCTCAACGCGATCTGGGCCAACGACGCGGCGTCGCGGATCGACATCGGCGAGGAGCGCGCCAGTCTGCTCGCGGTGAACGAGCTGCTGTGGGATATCGAGGACAAGATCCGGTTGAAGGAACGCGCGCAGGAGTTCGACCGGGACTTCATCGAGCTGGCCCGCTCGGTGTATTTCCGCAACGACGAGCGCGCCGCGTTCAAACGCGCGATCAACCTCAAGCTCGGTTCGCAGCTGGTCGAGGAAAAGTCGTACCAGGATTACCGCGCCGGCTGACCGACCTCCGGCCGGCCGCTTCACGAAAAACAGCGCCCGCGGGCGCCGTTTTTCGTGCAAATGGGAGACGGGTCAGTGGGGCAGGAATTCGTCCAGCGCCTTGACCAGTTCCTCTTCCTTGATGGGCTTGGTCACGTAGGCCTTGGCGCCCTGGCGCATGCCCCACACCTTGTCGGTTTCCTGGTCCTTGGTGGTGACCAGGATGATCGGGATGTGCGCGGTGTCGGCGTTCTTGCTGATCGTGCGGGTGGCCTGGAAGCCGTTGAGGTTGGGCATGACCACGTCCATCAGGATCAGGTCGGGCAGCTCCGCCTTGGCCACCTCGACGCCGGCGGCGCCGTCTTCGGCCGACAGCGTCTCATGCCCGAGTTTCTCGACGATCCGCTTGATGCCCAGCAACTGGGAGGGGGAGTCGTCGACGATCAGGATGCGTGCCATGGGTTGGGGGTTCCCTGCGGGTTTCGATGATTCTAAGGCGTGACGATGGTACTTCCAAGCACGTCGCTGTCAAACCGGATGGTCGATGTGCACGAGCGTGCGCCCGAAGGAATCACCGGCAAGCATGCGCTCGAACGCCTGCGGCAACTCTTCCAGTGCGATGTCGCGCGTGCCGATGCGCTCCAGGTGCCGCGGCTTCCACTCACTGGCCAGGCGCCGCCAGATGTCGTCGCGAATGTCCCGCGCGGTGCCGGCCGAAGCCACGCCCAACAGGCTCACGCCGCGGATGATGAAGGGCATCACCGTGCTGTCGAACGCGATGCCGCCGGCGTTGCCGCAGATTGCCACGTTGCCGTAGGGCGCGATGAGCGGCAGCAGGCCGGCGAGCATGCGGCCGCCGACGTTGTCCAGCGCGCCGCCGAAGCGGGCCGAGTCCATCGGCTTGCCGCTGAAGGCGAGCTGGTGGCGGTCGATGCAGTCCGTGGCGCCGAGGCTGCGCAGGAAGTCGAAGTGGTCCGGCTTGCCGCTGATCGCGTGCACTTCGTAACCGGCGCGGCTGAAGATGTCGATTGCCAGCATGCCGACGCCACCGCTGGCGCCGGTTACCGCGATCGGGCCGAGCGCCGGTGTTTGCCGGTTGTCCTGCATGCGCAGCAGGGCCAGTGCGGCGGTGAAGCCGGCGGTGCCGAGGATCATGCTCTCGCGCAGGCTCAAGGACGCCGGCAGCGGGATCGTCCAGCGCGCGTCGAGACGTGCGTACTCGCCATAGCCACCGTCGCGCGTCTCGGACAGGCCGCTGCCGGTGCACAGCACCGCGTCGCCTTCCCTGAACGCCGGATCGGTCGAGGCGACCACGTGGCCGGCCACGTCGATGCCGCCGTTGAGCGGATAGGTGCGCAGGATGCGGCCCTTGCCGGTGCCGGCCAGCGCGTCCTTGTAGTTGACCGAGGAATACGCGACCTTGACCAGCACCTCGCCGGGCGACAGCGCACCGGTGTCCATGGTCTCGATGCCGGCGCGGTAGCCGGCGTCGTCGTTGTGGATGCGGAACGCGCGGAAACGGGTCATTTCGACCTCCTGCGGAATCAGGCGTCAACGCTGCGGGAGGAAATCCACTTGGGCGTGTAGCTGCCTTCGTAGTCCCGCATCCAGTCGAACAATGCGGCGATGTCGTCGCCGAACCAGATGCTGTCGCGCTGCGCCGCCTTCACGAAGGATTCGTCGACCATGTGCTCCATCAGCGTGCGCAGGTCGCGGTAGTAGCCGCGCACGTCGAGGAAGGCGCAGGGGTAGCGGTGCAGGCCGAGCTGGGCCCAGGTCAGCATCTCGAACATCTCGTCCATCGTGCCGAAGCCGCCGGGCAGGGCGACGAAGGCGTCGGACAGCTCGTACATGCGCGTCTTGCGCTGGTGCATGGTCTCGACCACCACCAGTTCGCTCAGGCCCGGATGGGCCACTTCGAGCTCCACCAGTTGCCGAGGAATCACCCCGATGACCTTGCCGCCGCCGGCGAGCACCGCGTCGGCCACCACGCCCATCAGGCCGACCTTGCCGCCGCCGTAGACCAGCGCGATGCCGCGTCGGGCCATTTCCGTACCGAAGGCGCGTGCCTGCTCGGCGTACTCGGGATGCCTGCCGCTGCTGGAGCCGCAGTAGACGCAGATGGCGGTGGGTTGGGCCATGGGCTTACCTGGGTGGAGAGTGGAGAGGAGTGAGAAAAGAGTGTGCGCTTGCATGCTCTCTCTCGTTTCTCACTCCTCTCCACTCATTTCTGAAAAGGAGCGACCCGCCCATGTCGCCACGAGCGGGCCGCGTTGGCTCTGCGCGGGCTTCAGTTGCCCTTGTGGATGGCGCGTTTGTCGACCGACAAGGCGGCTTCGTGCACGGCCTCGGACAGGGTCGGATGGGCGTGGACGATGCGGGCGAGGTCCTCGGAGGACCCCTTGAACTCCATCGCCACCACGCATTCGGCGATCAGCTCGGAGACGCCTGGACCCACCATGTGCACGCCCAGGATGCGGTCGGTTTCGGCGTGCGCGATCATCTTCACCTGACCGACCGCCTCGTTCATCGCGACGGCACGGCCGATCGCGGCGAACGGGAAAGTGCCGACCTTGTACGGCACGCCCTCGTCCTTGAGCTGCTTCTCGGTCTTGCCGGCCCAGGCGATCTCCGGCTCGGTGTAGATCACCCACGGGATCGTGTCGTAGCTGACGTGGCCGGCCTTGCCGGCGATCCACTCGGCGACCGCCATGCCTTCCTCGAAACCCTTGTGCGCGAGCATCGGGCCGCGCACCGCGTCGCCGACCGCCCACACGCCGTCCACGCCGGTGTGGCAATGCTCGTCGACCACGATGCGGCCGCGCTCGTCCAGCTTCACGCCGGTGTCGTCGGCCAGCAGGCCGGCGGTATAGGCGCGGCGGCCCACTGCGACCAGCAGCTTGTCGACGACGAGCTTCTGCTCGCCGTCCTTGTCGGTGTAGACCAAGTGCACGCCGTCCTTCTTCACATCAGCCTTGTTGAGCTTGGCGTTGAGCTTGATGTCCAGGCCCTGTTTGGCGAATTCCCTGGCGGCGACCTTGGCGACGTCCGCGTCGGCGACGGCGAGGAATTCCGGCAGCGCCTCGATCACGGTGACTTCCGCGCCCAGGCGGCGCCACACGCTGCCCAGCTCCAGTCCGATCACGCCGGCGCCGATCACGCCCAGGCGCTTCGGCACGGCATCGAGTTCCAGCGCGCCGGCGTTGTCGATGATGTTCTTGCCGTCGAACTTCGCGAACGGCAACTCGATCGGCACCGAACCGGAAGCCAGGATCACGTTGGTGGCAGCGATGGTCTGCCTGGCGCCGTCGTTGCCGGTGACCTCGACCTGGTTGCCCTTCAGCAGCTTGCCGGTGCCGAAGAAGCTGGTGATCTTGTTGGCCTTGAACAGTTGCGCCACGCCGCCGGTGAACTGCTTGACGATCTTTTCCTTGCGGCCGATGAAGGTCTTGAGGTCGACCTTGGCATTCTCGACGGTGATTCCGTGCACGGGAAGATTGTGCGCGAGGTTGTAGAACTGCTTGGAGGAGTCGAGCAGCGCCTTCGACGGGATACAGCCCACGTTGAGGCAGGTGCCGCCGAGTGCCTGCTTGCCATCCTTGCCGACAAAGGCATCGACCACGGCGGTCTTCAGGCCCAGCTGCGCGGCGCGGATCGCGGCGTGGTAACCGGCCGGGCCCGCACCGATGACGATGACATCGAATTTGTCGCTCATGATTTTCCTCTTTGCTCTTTCCTTCTCCCGCCGGGAGAAGGTGGCGCGAAGCGCCGGATGAGGGTGCGGGCGGAGCGAGGCGTTGCGGTATCACCGAACCCTCGCCCCAACCCCTCTCCCGGCGGGAGAGGGGCTCAAGCGATCACAGACCCAACAGCATCCGCTGCGGATTCTCCAGCTGGTTCTTGATGTCGACCAGGAACAGCACCGCGTCCTTGCCGTCGATGATGCGGTGGTCGTAGCTGAGCGCGATGTACATCATCGGCGCGGCGATGATCTGGCCGTTCTCTACGATCGGGCGCTCCTTGATCGTGTGCATGCCGAGGATCGCGCTCTGCGGCGGGTTCACGATCGGCGTCGACAGCAGCGAGCCGAAGGTGCCGCCGTTGGTGATGGTGAAGGTGCCGCCCTGCAGGTCGTCCAGCGACAGCTTGTTCGCGCGCGCCTTGGTGGCGTAGTCGGCGATGCCCTTCTCGACGTCGGCGAAGCTCATGTCCTGCACGTCGCGCAGCACCGGCGTGACCAGGCCCTTGTCGGTGGACACGGCGATCGAGATGTCCTGGTAGCCGTGGTAGATCACGTCGTTGCCGTCGACCGACGCGTTGACGAACGGATAGCGCTTCAGCGCCTCGGCCGCCGCCTTGACGAAGAAGCTCATGAAGCCGAGCTTGATGCCGTGTTCCTTCTGGAACGCGTCGCCGAGGGCTTTGCGCATCTTCACCACTTCGGCCAGGTTCACCTCGTTGAACGAGGTCAGCATGGCGATCGAGTTCTTCGACTGCATCAGGCGCTCGGCGATGCGCGCGCGCATGCGGGTCATCGGCACGCGCTCTTCCGGGCGGACGCCCGGGGTCGGCTTCGCGGCCGGCGCGGCGGCGGGAGCTGCGGCAGGGCGCGAACCGGCGTTGACCACGTCTTCCTTGATGATGCGACCGTCGCGGCCGGTGCCGGCGATGGCGGAGGTGTCGACCTTGCTCTCGGTGGCCACGCGCTGCGCGGCGGGCGAAAGCTCGGCGGCGGCCTTCGACGCGGCGGGCGCCGCGGCCGCGGGCGCCGGAGCGGCGGCGGCCGGAGCCGGCGCAGCCGCCGTGGCGCCTTCCTCGATGATCGCGATGACCTGCTCGCTGTTCACCGTGTCGCCGACCTCGTGCCTGATCTCCTTCAACACGCCGTCAACCGGCGCGGGCACTTCCAGCACCACCTTGTCGGTTTCCAGATCCACCAGGTTCTCGTCGCGCTTCACCGCGTCACCGGCCTTCTTGTGCCAGCTGGCGATGGTGGCGTCGGAGACGGACTCGGGCAGCACGGGGACTTTCAGTTCGATGGACATAAGAGGCTCTTGGGTTTGTGCGACTGTCGATGGACACAAGGAGCAGGGGCGGCCAATCGCGACCGCCCCGTTCGAAACGGATTACTCGGCGGCGTGGTCGGTACCGACCGGCTCGACCAGGGCCTGTTCGACCAGCGCCGCCTGTTCGGCGACGTGCGTGTTGTGGTGGCCGGCGGCCGGCGCCGGCGAGCGCGCGCGACCGGCGTACGACAGGCTGTGCTTGCTGCCCGTGCAGGCTTGCAGGTGATGGCGGATCTGGAACCAGGCGCCCTGGTTCATCGGCTCCTCCTGGCACCAGATCACTTCCTTCGCCGACGGATACTTGTCCAGCTCGGCGCTGACCTCCACGCGGGGGAACGGATACAACTGCTCGACGCGCACGATCGCCACGTCGGTCAGGGCGCGCTTCTCGGCTTCCTCCAGCAGGTCGTAGTAGACCTTGCCCGAGCACAGCACCACGCGCTTGACCTTCTTCGCGGTCAGCTTGCGATGCTCGCCGATCACCAGCTGGAAGCTGCCGTTGGCCAGCTCGTCCAGGCTCGACACCGCCAGCTTGTGGCGCAGCAGCGATTTGGGCGTCATCACGATCAGCGGCTTGCGCGCGGCGCGCAGCATCTGCCGGCGGATCATGTGGAAATCCTGCGCCGGCGTGGTCGGCACGCAGACCTGCATGTTGTCCATCGCGCACAGCTGCAGGAAACGCTCCAGCCGGGCGGAGGAGTGCTCCGGCCCCTGGCCTTCGTAGCCGTGCGGCAGCAGCAGCACCAGGCCGCACAACCGGTTCCACTTCGATTCGCCCGAGCTGATGAACTGGTCGATCACCACCTGCGCGCCGTTGGCGAAGTCGCCGAACTGGGCCTCCCAGATGTTGAGGGTGTCCGGGTCGGTGGTGGAGTGGCCGTACTCGAACGCCATCACCGCCTCCTCGCTGAGCAGCGAGTCGATCACCTCGACGTCGGCGCCCGCGCGCACGGTGGCCAGCGGCATGTAGGTATGGCCGTCCTTCTGGTCGTGCAGCACGGCGTGGCGGTGGAAGAAGGTGCCGCGGCCGGAATCCTGGCCGACCAGGCGCATGTCGAAACCGCCGTCGACCAGGGTCGCGTAGGCCAGGTTCTCGGCGAAGCCCCAGTCGGCGGGCTGTTCGCCGGCGGCCATCTTGCGGCGGTCTTCGTAGATCTTGGCCACGCGGCCCTGCAGGGTGAGGTCGGCGGGCAGGGTGAGGATATTGCTGGCCAGTTCCTGCAGCTTGCGCATGGGCACCGTGGTGTCGGTGGGCAGCGACAGCTTGCCGCCGATGAAGCGCGCCCAGTCGACGTGGCCGTCGCGGACGGGGCTGGGGTCCAGGTCGGTCATCGGTGCGCCGGCTTCCAGGCGCTCGCGGTAGGCGTCGAACTGCTTCGCCGCCTCGCCCTCGGCCAGCACGCCGGCCTTCACCAGTTGCTGCTGGTAAAGGTCGCGCGCGGTCGGACGCTTGCGGATGATCTGGTACATCACCGGCTGCGTGGCGGCCGGCTCGTCGGCCTCGTTGTGGCCGTGGCGGCGGTAGCAGACCAGGTCGATCACCGCGTCGCGGCGGAACCGCTTGCGGAAGTCGTAGGCCAGCCGGGTCACCAGGATCACCGCTTCCGGGTCGTCGCCGTTCACGTGCAGCACCGGCGCGTTGACCATCTTGGCCAGGTCGGTGCAGTACATGGTGGAACGCGCGTCCTCCGGATTGGAGGTGGTGAAGCCGACCTGGTTGTTGACCACGATGTGCAGGCTGCCGCCGATCTTGAAGCCGCGTGCCTGCGACATGTTGAACAGTTCCATGTTCACGCCCTGGCCGGCAAACGCGGCGTCGCCGTGGATCAGCACGGCCATCGACTGCGTGTGCGCGGTATCGCGGCGGCGGGTCTGGCGCGCGTGCACCGAGCCGGTCACCACCGGGTTGACGATTTCCAGATGCGAGGGGTTGAACGCCAGCGCCACGTGCACGCCGCCCTTGGGCGTCTTGACGTCGGCGGAGAAGCCCATGTGGTACTTCACGTCGCCGGAGTGGGCCGGGTCGTCGGGATGGTCGAAACGGCCCTCGAACTCGTCGAACAGGGTCTTCGGCGGCTTGCCCAGGATGTTGACCAGCACGTTGAGGCGGCCGCGGTGGGCCATGCCGATCACCAGCTCCTTGATGCCGTTGTCGCCGGCCGCGCGCACCACGTCGTCGAGCATCGGGATCAGGCTGTCGCCGCCTTCCAGCGAGAAGCGCTTCTGGCCGACGTACTTGGTGTGCAGGTAGCGCTCCAAGCCCTCGGCGGCGGTGAGGCCGTCCAGCACGCGCTGCTTGCCGGCCTTGTCCAGGCCGCTCTGGCCGGCGGATTGTTCGAGCCGGCTGTAGATCCAGTTGCGCTGCTCGTGGTTGCTGATGTGCATGAACTCCGCGCCGATCGAGCTGGCGTAGGTCTTCTTCAGCCGGTCGAGCAGGTCGCGCAGTTTCAGCCGCTGGCCGCCGCCAGCGTAGTTGCCGGTGTCGAATTCGGTATCCAGGTCGGCGTCGGACAAGCCGTGGAAGGCCAGGCCGAGATCGGGGGCCGGCATCTTGTCGGCCAGGCCCAGCGGGTCGAGGTCGGCGGCAAGGTGGCCGCGAGAGCGGTAGGCGGTGAGCAGGCGCAGCACGCCGGCCTGCTTGCGTGCGTACTCGTCGCTCATCGGTACGGCGGCGGCGCCGTTGCGGCCCTGCTTCTGCGCCGCCTCGATCCGCGCAATGGCGGCGCCATGCGGGACATCGCCCGATTCGCGACCCTTGAACGTCTCGAAATAACCTGCCCATTCGGCGGGAACGGCCGTGGGGTCGGCCAGCCATGCGTCGTACAGCGATTCCACGTAATCGGCGTTGCCGCCAGCGAGTTGGGAGGATTCGTAGAACTCGCGGATCAGGTTTGTACTCACGTCACCACCGGCAGAAAAAGAGGCTTGCAGCCATCCATGTGAGCTGAACGTCGCGGCTTGCGACCGGTTTTCAAGTCCGACCGGTGGCTCGTGCGGATGACTGGTATCAATCTGCACGATTATACCCTTCGCCCGCCACGGCACGGCAACCCGTGAAATGGTCGCAGACGGCCTGCGGCGCGGCTCCGCGGCCACGATGCACGGCCGCAAACGCGCAAGGGGTGTGGCCTGGTCGCGTTGTGCATCGTCGCGGACGCGGATGGCCACGAGCCAGCTGCGGTTCAGTCCGCGCGGCCGTCTCGCTCAGATATCCAGCCGCTGCAGCGCCGTGGCGCGCTCGGAGCGCTCCCACACCTCGTCGAATTGCTGTTGCAGCGGCGCGGCGCCGGCGCGGTCGTCGCGCGCCGCGCGTCCAGGTGGACGCTCCGCCGCGGGCAGGAACAGGTAACCGCCGACGTCGTTGAGCAGGCAGGCCGAAGGCCAGGCCAGGTCGACGTCGTCCACCGGCACGCGGATCTGGAACGCGCTGGACAGGCGCTGGGCCAGGCCGATCAGTGGATGGTCGGCCTGCAGCGCGGCCTGCGGCTCGTGCAGCAGCACGCGGATCAGCGCACTGCGGCCGGAGGTGGCGATGCGTCGCAACTCGGCCAGTTGTTCCGCATCGGCGAAGGTGTCGGCAGTGAGCGCGGGCAGGCGCACGGCCAGCTGATGACGCGCATCACGCAGCAGTTGCAGCCGCGCCTGCACGCATTCCGCCGCCGTGCCGGTCGCCAGCCGTCCGGGATCGCGACCAAGCGGATGCTCGACCGTCGCGTCCCGCTCGAACACCAGCCGCATGGCGCGGTGTGCCAGCCCCGCGTCCTCGAATTCGTCCCCATATGCCACGAAACCGGCGCGGGTGTAGAAGCCGATCGCGCTGACCTGGGCGTCCAGTGCCACCTCGGGCCAGCCCCGCGCGCGCGCCAGGCCCAGCAGCTCGCGCAGCAGCGCCGCGCCCACGCCCTGGCCGCGCCAGTCCGGCAATACCGCCATGCGACCGATCTTGTGTTGCGGCGTGAGCCGGCCGCAGCCGATCGGGTGGCCGGTATCGTTGCGGGCCAGCACGTGCCAGCAGTCGACGTCCAGCCCGTCGCGCTCGCGCTGCTCGCTCACGCCCTGTTCGTGGATGAACACCGTGGCGCGCAGGTCGAGCAGGGCGGCGCGCTGGTCCTCGCGTGACCAGTCGGCGATCTCGACGTGGAAGTGCTGCAGCTTCATCGGCGGCGGCGCGCCGGGCGCAGCAGCAGGTGGCCGTCGTTGACCAGGGCGAGCAGGAGTTCGCGGTCGGCGGCGACAGGCGTGCGGTCGAAGGCCAGTTCGCGTTCGGCACACAGCCGTTGCGCCAGTTCCACCGAGGCGCCATAGGCCTGGCCACACACGTACAGCACGCCACCGGTCTTGCCGCCCGCCCAGGCCATGCGCGCCCAGGGGTGGCGCAGCAGTCGGGCACCGGCGGCGAGGCGCGCGGCGAACCGCTCCTCGCTCAGTGGATGCTCCGGCGCCACCGGCACCTGAGCGTTGCGGTAGCGGGTGATGAAGCGGCCGAACCAGTCACGCAGCAGGTCCTCGCGCAGGGCGGCGGCAAACGGCAGGGCCGCCTTGAGCCGCTCCAGCGCGGCGCGGTCGATCTCGCCGGCATGCCGGGCCGGGGCCAGGTCGGGGTCGGCGTAGCGCAGTTCGTCCGGCAACTGCTCGGCGATGTAGTCGGCCAGGTCGCCGGTCAGTTCGGCCTGCGAGGGCGCGCGCATGCCGACGGAGAACGTCATGCACGGGCCGCCGAAGGCGACGCCGTCGTGCGGCACGCCCGGCGGCAGGTAGAGCATGTCGCCCGGGTCGAGCAGCCATTCGTGGGTCGGCTCGAACTGCACCAGTTGCTTGAGCTCGATGTCGGGCCGGAACGCCTTCGGTGCCAGCGGATCGTCGCTGATCGCCCAGTGGCGCTGGCCCAGGCCCTGCAGCAGGAACACGTCGTACTGATCGATATGCGCGCCGACGCCGCCGCCGGGTTCGGCGTAGGACACCATCACGTCGTCCATGCGCCAGCTCGGCAGGAACCGGAAGTGTTGCAGCAGGCCGGCCACGTCGGCGTCCCACTTGTCCACGTCCTGCACCAGCAAGGTCCAGTTGCGTGGTGGCGTGGCGGCGAAATCGGCCTCCTCCAGCGGGCTCGACTTGACCCGCCAGCGGTCGCGCACCTCGTCGTGCACGATCAGCCGCGCCAGCGCGGTGGGTTCGCAGGCCAGGCCGGCGAGATCGTCCGGTTGCAGCGGCGGGCGGAAGCCGGGGAAGGCATTGCGGATCAGCAGCGGGCGCTTCTGCCAGTAGTCGCGCAGGAAACGGGCCGGGCTCATGCCCAGCGGGCGCGTGGCGCTGCCGCGCACTTCAATCGGAAAAGTCGGGGTGGCGTTCATCCGGCCATTGTAGTGGCCGGCTCAGGTGAACAGGCGCACCGTGTTGTTGAGGCCCAGCGCCAGCACTGCCAACCCGGCCAGCGCGGTGGCGACGCGCGCCGGCACGCGTCGCACGAACACGGCGCCGAACGGCGCGGCCAGGGCGCCGCCGATGATCAGCCCGACCACCGCGGCCGCATGGCTGACGCCGATGGTGAGCAGGAAACTGAAGCTGGCGGCCACGCTGACCACGCACTTGGCCAGGTGCACGCTGCCGATCACCGCTCGCGGCTGCAGGCCGCGCGCCAGCAGCGTGGTGACGGTGATTGCGCTCCAGCCGCCGCCGCCGATGGCGTCGACCAGGCCGGCAATGCCGCCGGTGATGCCGGTGCCGCGCGGGACGTCCATGCGTGCGCCGGCCGCTCGTCGGCAGCGCAGCAGCAGGAAGCCGCCCATGCCCAGCAGGTAGGGCGCCAGCAAGGCGCGCAGCCAGGAAGGCGGTACGTGCACGGCGATCCACACGCCGATCAGCGCCCCCAACACGCCGGGGATCACCAGTGCCAGGAACAGCGCGCGGCGCACGTTGCCGGCCAGCAGGTGGCTGAGGCCGGAAGCACCGCAGGTGAAGGCCTCCGCATAATGCACGCTGGCGCTGGCGGCCACCGGGGGCACGCCCAGCGCCAGCAGCAGGCCGGACGCGGTGACCCCGAAGGCCATGCCCAGCGCGCCGTCGACCAGCTGGGCGAGGGCGCCCACGACCATGAATGCAAGCAGTTCGCTCAAGCGCGTCGGCAACCACATCGGGTGGATGCGCAGTATACGGCGCGCCCGGCCGCGCGCAGGAAATGAGCAGCGGACATAACGACATGCCGACAGATGCTTTCCCCGAGTTCGAACCGAAACCTACCATTGTCATATGGACGTAAAGACGTCCAGAAGGAATGACCGTGAACGCTGCGCTGAAATCGCTTCCGCCTGCACCTACGCTCGATCCGGAGCGGCTGGCGCTGCTGGCCCGCTTGACCCACGGCCTGGCACCGGCCGACCTGTACTGGATCGCGGCGTACAGCGCCGCGGCTGCCGCTGGCGGCGCGGTTGCGGCCAGCTTGCCGGGCATGGGCGAGCAACCGGCGGACGCGGGCCGGCGGTTGACCATCGTCTATGGCAGCCAGACCGGCAACTCCCGCCGTGTGGCCGAGCAACTGGCGAACCGCGCCGAGGCCGCCGGCCTGCCGGTGCGCTTGCTGCGCGCCGGCGCCTACCCGCTGCGCGAGCTGGCCCAGGAGCGCTTCCTGAGCGTGGTGATCAGCAGCCAGGGTGACGGCGATCCGCCGGACGATGCGGTGGGTTTCGTCGAGTTCATCGCCGGCAAGCGCGCACCGAAGTTGCCGCAACTGAAGTTCGCCGTGCTGGGCCTGGGCGATTCGAGTTACCCGAAGTATTGCGCGGTCAGCCAGGCGCTGGATGCGCGGCTGGCCGAGCTGGGTGGACAGCGCTTTGCCGAGCTGGGCGAGGCCGACGTGGATTTCGAGGCGGCGGCGGCAGGCTGGTCCGAACGCGCCCTCGCCGCAGCCCGCGAGACGCTCGACGTGCCCGCGACGGCTCCGCGTCAGGGCGCGGCACTGCACGCGGTGCGCACGGTGGCGACATACTCGCGCGAGCAACCGTTCGCCGCCGCCGTGCTGGAGAACCAGCGCATCGTCTCGCGCGACAGCGAGCGCGACGTGCGGCATGTCGAACTGTCGCTGGAAGGTTCGGGCCTGCGTTACGAAGCCGGTGATGCGGTCGGCGTGTGGCCGCGCAATCCGCCGGCGCTGGTCGAGCAGTGGCTGACGACGTTGCGGCTGGATGGCGCTGCGGAAGTCGAACATGGCGGCAAGCACCTGCCGCTGGCGCGCTGGCTGGCCGAGGAGCGCGAAATCACCCGACTGACCCGTCCGTTGGTCGCGGCGCAGGCCGCAGCCACGAGGCATGCAGGTCTGCAGCGCCTGCTGGCTCCGGAGCAGCGCGCCGAGTTCGCCGCCTTGCTGGAAAGCCACCAGCCGATCGATCTCCTGCGCGAGTTTCCCGCCGCGTGGGACGCCGCCGAACTGGTCGCCGCACTGCGCCCGCTGACGCCACGGCTGTATTCGATTGCGTCCAGCCCGAAAGCCGTGGGGCCGGACGAGGTGCACCTGACCGTGGCGGTGGTGGAATACGCTGCGCATGGCAGCACGCATTACGGCGCGGCATCGAGCTTCCTTGCCGGCGCGGGCGATGACGCGACAGTGCCGGTATTCATCGAACCGAACGAACGCTTCCGCCTGCCGGCCGACGGCAGCCGCGACGTGATCATGATCGGCCCCGGTACCGGCGTCGCCCCGTTCCGCGCCTTCGTGCAGGAGCGCGAGGCGACTGCCGCCAGCGGCCGCAACTGGCTGTTCTTCGGCAACCGCCACTTCGCCCGCGACTTCCTCTACCAGCTCGAGTGGCAGGACGCCTTGCGCCGCGGCAGCCTGAGCCGCCTCGACCTGGCCTTCTCGCGCGACGGCGTGGCTCGTTCAGAGAGTGCGCCCAGAGATGTGCGGGGTGTTGCGAGGGACTCGCACAAGGTCTACGTGCAGCAGCGCCTGCGCGAGAACGGTCGTGAACTGTACGCATGGCTGCGCGAAGGCGCGCATCTGTATGTCTGCGGCGATTCCGCGCACATGGCCCGGGACGTGCACAAAGCCCTGCTGGAGATCGTCGCCACCCACGGCGGGTTGTCCGCCGAGGGCGCGCGGGCCTGGTTGGCCGATCTTCTGCAGCAGGGGCGTTACGCCCGCGATGTCTATTGATTGAACCGCGTCGTCATTCCCGCCTTCGCGGGAATGACGAACAAATAAGCATGCAACCCGAACGCGAACTGGCTTGAATCCCGATGCCTTCCCACCTGGAAAAGATCAAGATCGAAAGCCGCCTCTTGCGCGGCACCATCGCCGAGGGGCTGGCCGATGCCGTCACCGGCGCGATCGCCGAGAGCGACACCAAGCTGCTGAAGTTCCACGGCAGCTACATGCAGGACGATCGCGACATCCGTGACGAGCGCCGCCGCCAGAAGTTGGAACCGGCGTATGCCTTCATGGTGCGCGCGCGCCTGCCTGGCGGCGTGATGACCCCGGCGCAGTGGCTCGCCTTCGACCGGATCGCCGGCGACTACGCCTCCAGCGGACTGCGCATCACCACGCGGCAGACTTTCCAGTGGCACGGCATCATCAAGCGCGACCTGAAGCCCGCCATCGCCGCGATCAACGCGGCCATGGCCAGCACCATCGCCGCCTGCGGCGACGTCAACCGCAACGTGGTGTGCAACACCAACCCGGTCGAATCGCCCGCGCACGAGGCGGCGTACGCGTGGGCGGTGCGCCTGTCCGAGCACCTCAAGCCGAAGACGCGCGCCTACCACGAGTTCTGGCTCGATGGCGAAAAGCTGGTGGGCGAGGAAGCCGCCAACGAAAGCGAACCGCTGTACGGCGCCACCTACCTGCCGCGCAAGTTCAAGATCGGGCTGGCGATCCCGCCGCAGAACGACATCGACGTGTTCGCCCAGGACCTGGCCCTGATCGCCATTGTCGAACACGGCGAGTTGCTTGGATTCAACGTGGGCATCGGCGGCGGCATGGGCGCCACCCATGGCGACCCGGCCACCTATCCGCGGCTGGCCGACGTGATCGGCTTCGTGCGGCCGTCGCAACTCATCGCGCTGGCCGAAACCGTCATCGCCGTGCAGCGCGACTGGGGCGATCGCGAGGAGCGCAAGCATGCACGGCTGAAGTACACCATCGACACGCTTGGGCTCGGTGCGATCAAGGCCGAGATCGAGCGACGGTTGGGCTTCGCGCTGGAGCCGGCGCGCGCGTTCCGTTTCGACAATAACGGCGATCGCTACGGTTGGGTCGAAGGCCATGCCGGGCGCTGGCACCTGACCTTGCAGGTGGAGTCCGGCCGCCTGCTCGACCGCGGAGCGCACACCTGGCTCAGCGGCATGCGCGAACTGGCCGGCGTGCACACCGGCGACATCCGGCTCACCTGCAACCAGAACCTGATCATCGCCAACGTGGCGGCCGCCGATCGCGCCGCGATCGACGCCCTGGTGGCCCGCCACGGCATGGACGGCTACAAAAGGCACAGCGCGATCCGCCAGCACGCGATCGCCTGCGTGGCGCTGCCCACCTGCGGCCTGGCGATGGCCGAGAGCGAGCGCTACCTGCCGACGCTGCTGCCGAAACTGGAAGCCTTGCTGGACCGGCACGGCCTGCTCGACACGCCGATCCTGCTGCGCCTGTCCGGTTGCCCCAACGGCTGCTCGCGTCCGTACCTGGGCGAGATCGCCCTGGTCGGTCGCGGCCCGGGGCGTTATGACCTGCGCCTGGGCGCGGATTTCCGCGGCCAACGCCTGAACCAGGTCTGGCGCGAGAACGTCGACGAGGCCGCGATCCTCGCTGCGCTCGACCCGTTGTTCGCGCGCTATGCCGCCGAGCGCGAGGCGGGCGAGGGCTTCGGTGATTTCCTGCTGCGCGCGGCTGTTCTGCAGCCACCATCTGCGCGGCGCATCGCCGCCACGGTGCTCGCGTGAAACCGCTGCCGGTGGACACTGCCCCCGACGCGCAGGCGCTTGCGGGGATCAACGCCATGCTGGCCAAGCGCAGCGCTGCGCAGCGGGTGGCGTGGGCGCTGGAGCACCTGCCCGGAGAACACGTGCTGTCGTCCAGTTTCGGGGCGCAGGCCGCCGTGTCGCTGCATCTGGTCAGCCGCCAGCGTCCGGACATCCCGGTGATCCTGATCGATACCGGTTACCTGTTCCCCGAGACCTACCATTTCGTCGACCAACTGACGGCGCGGCTCGGGCTCAATCTCAAGGTCTACCAGTCGCCGCTCAGCCCCGCGCGGATGGAGGCACGGCACGGCCAGTTGTGGCGCCAGGGAGTGAGTGGCATCGACCAGTACAATCGCGTTCGCAAGATCGAGCCGATGCAGCGCGCGCTCGATGAACTGCATGCCGGCAGCTGGATCGCCGGACTGCGCCGGCAGCAATCGCGCAGCCGCGCCGCGATCGACTTTCTCGAACTCCGCCACGGCCGCTGGAAACTGCACCCGCTGGCCGACTGGAGCGACCGCGACGTCGGCCACTATCTCAGCCGCCATCGCCTGCCGTACCACCCGCTGTGGGAGCAGGGCTACGTCTCGATCGGCGACCACCACACCAGCCGTCGCTGGGAGCCCGGCATGGACCCGGAGGAAACACGCTTCTTCGGCCTCAAGCGCGAGTGCGGACTGCACGGCATCGCGTGACGGTGGGTCCCCGCAGGGCGGGCATTGCCCGCCGCTCCTGGTCTGGGTGCGTTGAAGAGCAGGCGGGCAGGGCTGCCCTGCGTCAATGCGCTGCTTTCGGCTCACGCACGGGGATCTCGACGCTGCACAGGCCGACCTTGCCGGACGACACCTTGTAGAAATCGTCATGCCGGTGGCGCTGGGCGTCGAGCAGGGCGGCGAAGGTGGCGCTGTCCGTGCGCAGCACCTGCACGGCCGGGCGCTGCGCCGGCGGCAGTTCGGAGGCCAGTCGCACGGATTCGATCGGCGTGCGTTGCGCGGGCTTGTCGTAGAAGCCCATCGGGCCGGTACCACGCGGCAGGGCGGACAGCAGCGGCATGCCTTCCAGCACGCGGCCGGCGATCGCCAGGTTGCGGTCGAGCCGGCGCGGGGACTGGCCGATCACCACGTACAGCTCGCTGCCGCTGCCGGTTTCCGGGCCGATGTCGCGTCCCACGCCGACCATGCCGTAGCAATGGGTCAGCCACTGCTCGCCGCTGGCCGGGTCGCGCGCGGCGGGGAAGCCTTCACTGAAACCGACCTCGGGTGCATAGACGTCGCCGTCGGGCAGCGGGGTCCATTCCAGCCTCGGGTCGATCGGCCGCGTGTATTCCGGCGGCAGCGTGGCGTGCGCCTTGCCAAGCGAGCGCGGCTTGCTGGCGGGATCGTTGTTGTCGCCCGCCGGGTCGCCCCATTGCGTGACGAAGTTGTCCTGCACCCGCACGATCGCCAGGCCGTCGTAATAGTGCTGGCGCGCCATGGTGCGGATGTTCGCCGCATGCAGCGGGGTGAAGTCCGGCGCCAGCTCGATCAGCACGCGCCCGGTCGGCAGCTGCATCACCAGCAGGTTGTGCGGGTCGGGCGTGCGCCATTCGGCCGCGGTGGACTTGGCCAACAGCTCGGCGCGGCTCGGCGTGGGCGCCTGGGTATCCGTGGCGGCAAGCGCCGGCACGGCGACCAGGCTGGCCAGCAGCGTCAGGGCCGCGAATTGACGACGTGCATGCATGGCTATCCCCTCAAGGTTTGCAACGGCGAGACCCGCAACTTAGCAGAGCGTCCGCGTCGCCGGCAGGCGCATGACTTCAGGCATATTCACTAGTCATAACTGCACACTAGAATGAATACCGTAACAGGTGACAGTGCGGGTGAGCGCGATGGATGACGGCAGTCAACTGAAGAAGTTCCAGAAGGAGCTGTCCACCGGCACGGTGGCGCTGGTCCTGCTGGCCGTGCTGGCGCAGTCGCGCCAGCCGATGTACGGCTACCAGATCGCCAAGCGGCTGGAGGCGGTGGGCGAGGGCGTGCTCGCCGGCAAGCAGAGCGCGCTGTATCCGGTGCTGCGCAATCTCGAGGCGTCGGGATTGCTGGCCAGCGAGGTCGAGCCTTCGATCAGCGGACCGCCGCGACGCTATTACCGCATCACCCGGCCCGGGCGCGACGCGCTGCGCGACTGGACCGCCGCGTGGATCGCCACCCGCGATTCGGTCGACAACGTCTTGCAAGGAGGGGTTTCATGAACGCGCCACGCACGATTGCCCAATATCTCGATCAGCTGCGCGCCGCGCTGCGCGGGGCCGACCCTGCGCTGATCCAGGATGCGCTCTACGACGCCGAGGAACACCTGCGCGCAGAGCTTTACGAACGCCCCGGACGCGACGAGGCGGCGATGCTCGAACAAGTGGTGCAGAGCTACGGCGCACCGGACGAGGTGGCCGAGATCTACCGCGACCAGGAGATCAAGGTGCAGCGGGCGATCCGCCCGCCGCCAGCACCGCCGCGTCGCTCGCTGGCCGGGCGCTTCTTCGGCGTGGCGACCGACCTGCATACCTGGGGTGCGCTGTTCTACATCCTACTGGGGTCGGCCACGGGCATCGCCTATTTCACGCTGGCCGTGGGTGGCATCGCGCTGTCGGCGGGCCTGTCCGTGCTGATCATCGGCCTGCCGTTCATAGTGCTGTTCATCGGCAGCATGCGGGGGCTCTCGCTGCTCGAAGGGCGCATCGTGGAAGCGCTGCTGGGCGTGCGCATGCCGCGGCGGCCACCGTACCCGCAACGCGGCGTGCCGCTGCTGGGGCGGATCGGCGCCATGTTTACCGACCCGCGCACCTGGACCACGCTGTTCTACATGGTGCTGATGTTGCCGCTGGGCATCGTGTACTTCATCCTCACCGCCGTCTTGCTGGCCGTCGCGCTGGGCCTGCTGGGACTGCCGGTGCTGATGCTGTTTGGCCACGACTGGTTGCAGGGCCTGTACGTGGATCACACGATCCTGCTGGACTGGGGTTCCGGCCCGCACGTACCTGGCTGGGCCGAGGTGCTGGCGATGTTCCTGTTCGGCGCCGGGTTGCTGTTCGCCACCCTGCACCTGGTACGCGGAATCGGCCGCTTGCACGGCGCCATGGCCAAGCACCTGCTGGTGCGCGGCACAACCCGGGGTGCATCGTGATGGACGACCTGCTGGCCCGTTTCGATGGTGCATGGGATGGCGAAGAAACCATCGCCACGACCCGCTGGGGCGAGGGCGGCCCGGCGCTCGCGCAGATCAGCGGGCGGTTGGCCCTCGGCGGCAGGGTGCTGCTGATGGATTACCGCGAAACGCGGGACGGCCAACCCGCGCTGCAGGCGCACGCGGTATTCGCCGACGGTGCCAGTCCCGGCGACTTCGCGCTGCACTGGTTCGACAGCTACGGCTTCACTCCCGCAGAACCTGCGCCCGGATATCGCGACGGCGATCGGCTGGTGTTCGTGCGCAGTTCGTCGCGCGGGCAGACACGACATGTGTACCACTGGCTGGGCAACGACGAGTTCACCCTGGTGCTGGAAAGCTCGTTCGACGGCGGTACAAGCTGGGAGAAGGTCATGCAGGGCAGCTACCGTCGCGTCCCGTAGCCCCGGCGCGCCGGGGTGACCGGCGTCGTCGCGGCTTTCAGAAATCATCCACGAACTCGATGCCGGCGCTGCATTCGCTGGCCAGTATCTCGGCGTTCATGCGCACGTCGTCGGCCAGGCTGTCGCTGGCCGCGCCCACTTCGATGAGATAGGCATGTGCGTCGCTGTCGCCGGCCGAACCCAGCGAGCTGGAGTCGTCGCGGATGCCCAGCGCGGGGTCGTCGATTTCCTCGATGTGCTCGACGCCGTCGATGCCGTGCAGGCCGATGATGAGGGTGTCGGCGTCGGCGCGACTGCCGATCAGGCGAAAACGGATCATGGGCATGGTGTTGGCTCCGGGCGGTCGGGGGCGGGGCGAGCATCGCAAGCGAAACGCATGCGAAAAGTGATGCCGTGCCGCGCGCTACCATGGGCGTTCATCCGCCAGCCACTCCGGCCCGCGCCGGGAAGCCATGCCCAAGACCTACGACCGCAGCTATTTCGACAAGTGGTATCGCGACCCGCGCCACGCGGTCGGCTCCCCGGCCGAGTTGCGGCGCAAGGTGGCGATGGCGGTGGCGCAAACCGAGTACTACCTGGGCCGCACGATCCGCAACGTGCTGGACGTGGGTTGCGGCGAAGCCACGTGGCGGGCGCCGCTGCGCGCGCTGCGACCAGGCGTGGAGTATCGCGGGCTGGATGCCAGCGAGTACGTGGTGGCGCGTTACGGCCGCAGCCGCCGGATCGGCCTGGCGCGCTTCGGCCAGCTCGAACAGCTGCGCTTCGACACCCGCTTCGACCTGATCGTGTGCAGCGACGTGCTGCACTACCTCAAGCCAGCCGAGATCCGTGCCGGGCTGCATGGCATCGGCGAGATGCTCGATGGCGTGGCCTTTCTGGAAGTGTTCACCAGCCGCGACGACGTGGCGGGCGACCGCCAGGGTTTCATCGCGCGCGCTCCCGCCTGGTACTTGCGCGAGTTCGGCCGCGTGGGCCTGTTGCCGTGCGGATCGCATTGCTATCTCGGGCCGCGACTGGAGCAGCATGTGGCCGCGCTGGAGCGCGCGCGGCTGCCTGGCTGACGAAGGCCGGCGTATCGCCGGGCGACGGTTCCGCGCTATCGTGCGCGGCAGTTTTCATCGGGGGAGAGCACGAAGTGACCCAGCCAGTCTTGTCCAGCCCATCGCGCCGCGAGCTCACCCTTCGTGGCGTCATCATCGGCATCGTGATCACCGTGGTGTTCACCGCTGCGAACGTGTTCTTCGGCCTCAAGGCCGGACTTACCTTCGCAACCTCGATCCCCGCCGCGGTGATTTCCATGGCGATCCTGCGCGCGTTGAAGAACTCCACCGTGCAGGAGAACAACATCGTGCAGACGGTGGCCTCGGCCGCCGGCACGCTGTCGGCGATCATCTTCGTCCTGCCGGGCCTGGTGATCCTGGGCTACTGGAACGGCTTCCCGTTCTGGATGAGCTTCGGCATCTGCGCCACCGGCGGCATCCTCGGCGTGATGTACACGATCCCGCTGCGCCGCGCGCTGGTCACCGATTCCGACTTGCCGTATCCGGAAGGCGTGGCCTGCGCCGAGGTGCTCAAGGTGGGCTCGGGCGATTCGCCGGAGGCCGCCGAGTCGGTGGAGTCCGGCGGTGCCGGGCTGAAGGCGGTGGTGGTGGGCTCGATCGTCTCGGCGGCGTTCTACGTGGTCGTGCAGACCAAGATCTTCGCCGCCGCGGTGTCCAGCTATTTCCGCATCGGTGATCGGGGTGCGGCTAGCGGTTTCGACTTCGGTCTCTCCTTCGCGCTGTTCGCGGTGGGACACCTGGTGGGCCTGTGGGTGGGCGTGGCGATGCTGCTGGGTGCGATCATCGGCTGGGGCTGGGCGGTGCCGCACTTCCTGCTGCTGCACCCGGAGGGCGGCGCGGCGGCGGAAGCGGCCCAGGCCACCTGGAGCCACTACGTGCGTTTCGTGGGCGCCGGCACCATCGGCGTGGCGGCGATCTGGACGCTGGCCAAGCTGGTCAAGCCGGTGATCGGCGGCCTGGCCGGCGCGATGCGCGCCTCCAGCGCGCGCAAGGCGGGCACGCTGCATTCGCTGCCGCGCACCGAACACGACATGCCGATCGGCCAGGTCGGCATCATCACCCTGCTGTGCCTGATCCCGGTGGCGTGGCTGCTGGGCCACTTCGCCAACATCAGCGGGCTGGGCGAGCACATGGCGCTGCTGGTGATCGGCGGCGTGGTGTTCGTGATCATCATGAGCTTCCTGGTTTCCGCGGTATGCGGCTACATGGCTGGCCTGATCGGCTCGTCCAACAGCCCGCTGTCGGGCGTGGGCATCCTGGTGGTGATCATCGCCGCGCTGCTGCTGGTGCTGGGGGTGAAGTCGCTGGTGCCGGAGGAGGCCGGCAAGGCGCTGGTGGCCTTCGCGCTGTTCATCACCTCGATCGTGTTCGCGGTGGCCTCCATCGCCAACAACAACCTGCAGGATCTCAAGACCGGGCAGTTGGTGGACGCCACGCCCTCGCTGCAGCAATGGGCGCTGGTGATCGGCGTGATCGCCGGCGCGCTGGTGATTCCGCCGGTGCTGGACCTGCTCAACCAGGCCTACGGTTTCCTCGGCGCGCCGGGCGTGGACCCCGCGCGCGCGTTGCCGGCGCCACAGGCCGGGCTGATCTCGGCGCTGGCGCAGGGCGTGATCACCGGCAACATCGACTGGAGCCTGATCGCCATCGGTGGCGGCATCGGCGCGGTGCTGATCGTGGTCGACGAGGTGCTGGGCAAGACCGGCAAGTCGATGCGCCTGCCGCCGCTGGCGGTGGGCCTGGGCATCTACCTGCCCACCTCGACCACGCTGATGGTGGTGGTCGGCGCGATGGTCGGCGCCTGGTTCGACAAGCGTGCCGAGCGCGGCCCCAAGGCGGAGCCGACCAAGCAGTTGGGCGTCCTGCTGGCGTCGGGCCTGATCGTGGGCGAGAGCCTGCTCGGCGTGATCGTGGCGGCAGCGGTGGCGCTGTCCGGCAACCAGTCGCCGCTGGCCGTGGTGGGCGAAAGTTTCGCGACCCCGGCGATCTGGATCGGCGGCCTCGCCTTCACCGCGACGATCGTGGTGATGTACCGCTGGATCGCGCGGATGGGGCAGGGCGGCTGAGGTCGCCTTGCCGCGTGGCTGCCGTTCAGCGGCTGCCACGCGACTGGCCCTAAACTGGCGGCCTTTCCGGGGGGATGCGAGCCGCGTGGTGCAGGAACAAGTCGAACGGGCGCCGCGTGCGGACGGGATTCCCGATGGCCCCAGTCAGAGGGTCGCGTGGTTGCGCCACATCGCCGGCCCGCTGTTCTCGGTGGGCATGCTGTGCCTGGCGCTGTTCGCCCTGCATCTGCTGGCGCGCGAGGTGAATTACCACCAGGTGCGCCAGTACGTGCAGGGCCTGTCGCACGAACGCCTGGGCCTGGCGGTGCTGTTTACCCTGGCCGGCTACGCGGTGATGACGATGTACGACCGCCTGGCGCTGGCCGCGATCGGACGCCGGCTGCCGTGGCGGCGGGTCGGCCTGATTTCCTTCATCAGCTACGCCTTCAGCAACGCCCTGGGCATGTCGCTGCTGGTGTCCGGTTCGATCCGCTATCGCTTCTACGTGCAGAACGGGCTGGGCAACGGCGAGATCGCCCGCGTGGTGCTGTTCTGCACCAGCAGCTTCTGGCTCGGCCTGCTGGCGCTCACCGGCACCACCTTGTTGTGGGTGCCGCTGCCGCCGGAGCTGCCGCTGGCCGGTCTGAGCCAGCCGTTGGGCGCGGTGCTGGTCGCACTGCCGCTGGCGTGGCTGGCTGGCGGATTGATCCATCGCCCGCTGCGCATCTGGCGCTGGCGCGTGACGCTGCCTTCGGTGGGCACCGCGTTGAAACAGATCCTGGTCGGCGCCTGCGACTGGGGCCTCGCTGCCGCGGTGCTTTACGTGCTGATGCCGGATGCGTTGAACAACGGCTTCGGGCACTTCCTGGCGATCTTCGTGATCGCCCAGATCGTCGGCCTGGTGAGCCACGTGCCCGGCGGGCTGGGCGTGTTCGAGGCGGTGATGCTGGCCGGCTTCGGCGCCACCGGCAACGCGCAGCTGACGGCACCGATCCTCGGTGCGCTGGCCGCGTACCGGGTGATCTATTACCTGCTGCCGCTGTGCGCCGCCGCCGTGCTGGTACTGCAGCGCGAGGCGCAGGGCTGGCGCCGCAAGGCCGTGCTGGCGCCATGGTTCACCGGCTTGCTGCCTTCGTTCTTCGCCGGCCTGACCCTGGTCTGCGGGGCGGTGCTGCTGTTCTCCGGCGCGACCCGCGCGCTGCCGGTGCGCATGGCGATCCTCGGCGAGCTGTTGCCGCTGTCGGTGCTGGAGGTTTCGCACCTGCTGGCCAGCGTGATCGGCATGCTGCTGCTGATCCTGGCGCGCGGCCTGCAACGGCGGCTGGATGCCGCCTACTGGCTGACCATGGTGTTGCTGCTGGCCGGCGCGGTGTTCTCGCTGCTCAAGGGCATCGACTACGAGGAGGCCGCGCTGATGACCTTGCTGGTGCTGGCGCTGGCGCCGGCCCACCGGTTGTTCCATCGGCGCGCGTCGCTGTTCAGCACCAGCTTCGGCGTGGGCTGGATCGTGGCGATCGTGGCGACGCTGGGCTGCGCGGCGTGGCTGGTGGTGTTCAGCTACAAGCACGTCGACTACAGCGCCGACCTGTGGTGGCAGTTCAGCCTGCAACACGGCGGCGCGCCGCGCGCGCTGCGCGCGCTGGTGGCCGCGGCCGTCACCGGCATGCTGTTCGCGGCGGCCAGCCTGATCCGTCCGCAGAAACTGCAGCGCGAACGACCCGGCGAGGCCGAGTTGGCGCAGGCGCTGCCGCTGATCAAGCAGTTTCCCTCGGCGCAGGCACACCTGGCCCTGATGGGCGACAAGACCTTGCTGTTCGACGACGAGCACAAGGCCTTCGTGATGTTCGACACGATCGGACGCAGTTGGGTCGCGATGGGCGATCCGGTGGGTACCGACGAGGCCGCACGGCGCGAGCTGGTGTGGACCTTCCTCGAACAGTGCGAGCGAGCGGGTGGCTGGCCGGTGTTCTACCAGGTCAGCCCGGCCAACCTGGACCTGTACCTGGAGGTGGGCCTGAACCTGCTGAAGATCGGCGAAGAGGCGCGGGTGCGACTGGATGCCTTCAACCTCGACGGCAAGTCGAAGAAGGTGCTGCGCAACACGGTCAACAGGCTGCAGCGCGACGGCCTGCGCCTGGAGATCGTGCCGGCCGACGCGGTGGCCGGCCTGCTGCCGAAGCTGCGGCCGGTGTCGGACGCCTGGCTGCGCGACAAGCACGTGCGCGAAAAGCGCTTCTCGCTCGGTGCCTTCGACCCGCACTACCTGGCGCGCACGCCGATGGCGCTGGTGTGGCAGGGCGATGAGCTGGTGGCATTCGCCAACCTGCTGCTCAGCGACACCCGTGAAGAGGCATCGGTCGATCTGATGCGCCATCGCCCGGACGCCCCGGCCGGCATCATGGACTACCTGTTCGTGGAGCTGATGCTGTGGGCGCGCGCCGAGGGCTACCGCTGGTTCAACCTCGGCATGGCGCCGCTGGCCGGGCTGCACAGCCGGCGGCATGCGCCATGGTGGAACCGGTTCGGCGCGATGGTGTTCGGCCGCGGCGAGCGCTTCTACAACTTCCGCGGCCTGCAACGCTACAAGCAGAAGTTCGACCCGCAGTGGGAGCCGCGCTACATGGCGGTGCCCCGCGGCATCGCCTTGCCGATGATCCTGGCCAACGTGGCCAGCCTGATCGCCGGCGGATTGGGAGGAGTCGTGCGCCGATGAGACGATGGAAGACCTGGCTGGCCGGTGTGCTGGTGCTTGGTGTGCTTGGCGCCTTGCTGGCGTGGCGGCCCTGGTCGTCGGTCAGCCTGGCCGATGCGGCCGTGGTCTGGCCGGTGGCCGCGCATGCCGTCGCACCGCCTGAGGGGAAGGACGACGTGATGGCGGTGATCGTCTCCGGCGACGGCGGCTGGGCCGACGTGGATCGGCGCCTGGGCATCGCCTTGATCGACCGCGGCGTGCCGGTGCTCGGCATCAACTCGTTCAAGTACTACTGGCGCGGGCACGACCCGCGGCAGACTGCGCGCGAACTGGATGCGTTGATGACGAAGCAGCTCGATGCGTGGGGCAAGCGGCGGATCTGGCTGATCGGCTTTTCGTTCGGCGCCGACGTGCTGCCCACCATCACCGACCAGCTCGGCGCCGAGAACCGTGCGCGGATCACCCAGATGGTGCTGCTCTCGCCCAGCCGCGACGTGACCTTCGAGATCGAGCTGCAGGGTTACATGATCGAACAGGGCTGGTTCAAGGAGCGCCTCAAGGACGCGTTGCAGTGGATCAACCCGATCGATCATCACGACCCGCTGCCGCCGCTGCGGGCGTTGCACGGCCAGCCGCCCGTGGTGTGCTACTACGGCCTGGACGACGCGGCCGACAGTCTGTGCGACCAGCCCGGTCTGCCGACGTGGGTCACCGTGCACGCCAAGCAGGGTGGCCATCATTTCGACGAAGGCTACGGCCCGTTGGCGCAACAGATGCTGGACGAATTGCCGGCGTCACCGGGTACCGCCGCACGGCCTTGAGCACCGTGCAGGCGACAGGCGCGCAAAGGCGCCGCGATACACTGCGCGCCTGTTTCCCGGGTCAGGACATCGAGTGAGCATGGCGGGAGTATTCGCGCCCCCCAGCGCAGCGCTGGCGGCGTTGTTCGTGCCGTTCGAGACGGCGCGGTTGAGTTTGCCCGCGGATGGCCGGGTGCTGTTCTTGCGTGCGCGCGCCAATGTGCGCCTGCGCGAGCTGGCGCAGCCGGGCTGGTTGTGCGAGCAGGGTTTCCTGCCGTTCGCGGAGGAGCTGGCGCGACAGGGCCTGCACGTCGGCGAACCGGCGGCCGACGAACGTTTCGCGCTGGTGCTGGTGCTGCCGCCGCGCCAGCGCGACGAGGCGCGCGCGCTGTTCGCCCGGGCGCTGCAGCACACTGCACCGGGCGGCACCGTGCTGGCGGCAATGGCCAATGCCGAGGGTGCGAAATCCGGTGAGGCGGATCTGCAGACGCTCGCCGGGCCCGTGCAGCAATTGTCCAAGCACAAATGCCGCGTGTTCTGGGCCACGCGGGACGACGCTGCCATCGACCAGGCGTTGCTGGAGCCATGGCTGGCACTGGATGCACCACGCGAGATTGCCGGCGGCTACGTCAGCCGGCCGGGGCTGTTCGCCTGGGACCGCGTCGACCGCGCCTCGGCGCTGCTGGCCGAACACCTGCCGGTGGACCTGCACGGTCGGGTGGCGGACCTCGGCGCCGGTTACGGTTACCTCGCCTGCCAGCTGATCGCGCGTTGCCCGCGGGTCTCGGCGATCGACCTGTACGAGGCCGAGGCGCGCGCGCTGGAGCCGGCGCGCGTCAACCTGGCGCGGGCACAACGCGATGCTGGTCGCGAGCTGGCGGTGAACGTGCACTGGCACGACGTGACCCGCGGCTTGCCCGAACGCTACGATGCCATCGTCAGCAATCCGCCGTTCCACCAGGGCCGCGCGGACCTGCCGGAGCTGGGCCGCGCCTTCATCACCAGTGCAGCGGATGCGCTGCGACCGGACGGCTGCCTGCTGCTGGTGGCGAATCGGCACCTGCCGTACGAGGCGCACCTGGGCCAGCGCTTCGAGACCGTGCGCACGCTGGCGACGCAGGAAGGATTCAAGGTGATCGAGGCCACCGGAGTACACGCATGAAACTGGTCAAGCTGATCGCCAACCTCGGCTACGGCAGTCGCAAGGACGTGACCCGGCTGTTCCGCAGCGGTCGCATCACCGACGCCGATGGCGAGGTGCTCTACGCCGACGACGTGGTGCCGCTGGAAACCGTCCGCGTCGACGACGAGCCGTTGGACCCGCCGCCTGGCCTGGTGCTGATGTTGAACAAGCCGCTCGGTGTCACCTGCTCGCGCAAGGACCCGGGCCGCATCGTCTACGACCTGCTGCCGCCGCGCTACAGCGTGCGTACGCCCGCGCTGTCCACCGTGGGGCGACTGGACCGCGACACCTCCGGTTTGCTGCTGTTCACCGACGACGGCCCGTTGCTGCACCGGATCATTTCGCCGAAGGCGCAGGTGGCCAAGGTGTACGAGGCCACCCTCGCACAGGATCTGCGCGGCGACGAGGGCGCGCTGTTCGCCAGCGGCACGCTGCTGCTGGAATCGGAGAAGGAACCGCTGGCACCGGCGACACTCGATGTGCTGGGGCCGCGGCATGCCCGCCTGACCGTCACTGAGGGCCGCTATCACCAGGTTCGCCGGATGTTCGCTGCGGCGGGCAACCACGTGGAAACGCTGCAGCGGATTTCAGTCGGTGGACTCGCCTTGGGGGATCTGCCGTCCGGCGAATGGCGCGCCCTCGATGCCACCGAGGTCGCGCTGATTTTCGCGTAGGCCCGCCGGCTGTTTTGCAATCCGATGGCGGGCGGCGTCCGCCCTACAGCACGTGCACCGCCGTGGGGATGACGTTGCCGAACCATTTGTGGCGCTCGTCGCGGCAGCTCGGGCTGCCCATGGCGTACTTGCGGCAAATCGCGGGGCGGTCCTCGTAGATGGTGCAGCGGGAGGTGTTCGGGTCCACCGCGGCACACCAGCCGTCTTCGCCCTTGGCCAGGATTTCCATGCCGTGTGCGTCGTGATCGACCAGCCAGGCGGGCACGTGGTCTTCGGGCATCAATACCACGGTGAGACGGCAGCACACGGCCTCGCAGGTCGTGCATTGCACGCCGGGGTCGATGCTTTCGCTGTAAGGGTCGCTATGAGGGTCGGGAATGTTATTCACGCGCCAGCATGGCACGGCGGGCATGAACGCCGTGTGGTGGCGCAAGTTCAGCCGGTTTCGCCGCGCCACAGCTCCTGCCAACCCTCGACACCCAGCCGCCGCAGTGTCTCGATGTTGCGCCGGTAGATCGCGTCGGTGTCGCTCATCTGTTCCATCGCGCGTTCCACGCTCGCTTCGCGCAGCAGGTGCAGGGTGGGAAAGGGCGAGCGGTTGCTGAAGTTCTCGATCGCGTCGTCGGCGCTGTCGGCGAACCGGTATTGCGGGTGGAAGCCGGCCACCTGCCATTCGCCTTCGAGCCCCAGCGTCTGCACCGCGGCATCGGCCACGTCGAGAAAATCGTTGTAGTCGAGGAAGTCATTGAGCACGAACGGATGGATCAGCAGGCCCGTCTCGCATTCGTCCGGCGTCAGGGCGTTCAACGATTGCAGTTCGCCGCACAGGTCGTCGAGCAACGCATCGGTATCGCGTGCGTGGCTTACCCGCAGCCGCAGCTTGCCCTGCGCGTGGGGCGCGCGGGCAAACGGGCACAGGTTCAGCCCGACCACTGCACGCTCGATCCAGCGCGTGGTGGCGGCGAGCCAGGGCGCGTCCTCGGGCAGGGCGTCGGCGTTGAGGTCGGCGGGTGTGTCGTTCATGCGCTTCTCGCAGGCTGGGCGCGCCGACTATAGCTGTCCGCGATGCCGACGCCGTAGCGCCATGCTTGCAGGGGCACACCCTGTGCGCGATGCTCTTCGTCACGTGACGCATAAAGTATCGCGCGCGACCAAAGAAAGTCCCTTGTGGACAGGCTGCTCACCTACAATCGGTCGGGTATGCCGATGTTCAAGCTTCGTTTCGACAACGCGTTCGTGCACGAGCTGCCCGGGGACCAGGAGGCAGGTGCGCGGCTGCGCCAGGTCGAGGGGGCGCTGTACTCGCGGGTCGATCCGACGCCGGTGGCCGCGCCGCGATTGCTGGCGCATTCGGTGGAGATGGCGGCGTCACTGGGTTTCAGCGAGGCGGATGTCGCCAGCGACGAATTCGCACGGGTGTTCGGCGGCAATGCCTTGCTCGGAGGCATGCAGCCGTGGGCGGCCAATTACGGTGGCCACCAGTTCGGCAACTGGGCCGGCCAGCTCGGCGATGGCCGTGCAATTTCGCTGGGCGAGGTGATCGGCGCCGCTGGCGAACGTTGGGAGTTGCAGTTGAAGGGAGCGGGCCAGACGCCGTACTCGCGCGGCGCCGACGGTCGCGCGGTGCTGCGTTCGTCTGTGCGCGAGTTCCTGTGCAGCGAGGCGATGCATCACCTCGGCGTGCCGACCACGCGCGCCCTGTGCCTGCTCGAAACCGGCGAGCCGGTGCTGCGCGACATGTTCTACGACGGCCACGCCGCGCCCGAGCCCGGCGCCATCGTCTGCCGTGCGGCGCCTTCGTTCATCCGCTTCGGCAATTTCGAGCTGCCGACCTCGCGCGGCGATGCCGCGCTGTTGCGGCAGTTGGTCGATTTCACCATCAGGCGCGACTTTCCGGAGCTGTCGGGGCAGGGCGAGGCGCTGCATGCCGAGTGGTTCGCCCAGGTCTGCGAACGCACGGCCACGATGATCGCGCACTGGATGCGGGTGGGCTTCGTGCATGGCGTGATGAACACCGACAACATGTCGATCCTCGGCCTCACCATCGACTACGGCCCCTACGGCTGGGTCGACAACTTCGACCCGGACTGGACGCCGAACACCACCGACGCGCAGCGCCGCCGCTACCGCTACGGCCAGCAGCCGAACGTGGCGTGGTGGAACCTGAGCCGGTTGGCCGCGGCATTGGCGCCGTTGTTCGACGACGTGGCGCCGTTGCAGGCCGGGCTCGACCGCTACGCCGAGGTCTACGCCGCCGCGGATCGCGTCAACATCGCGCGCAAGCTCGGGCTGGCCGAGTGCCGTGACGCGGATATGGCGCTGATGCAGGATCTTCATGCGCTGATGGCGTCGGCCGAAATCGACATGACGCTGTGGTTTCGCGCACTCGCCGACATCGATCCGGCGAGGCCAACCCTGCAGCCGATGGACGATGCCTTCTACGATGAGGCGAAACGGCGCGAAACCGAGCCGGCGCTTGCCGACTGGCTGGTGCGCTATGCCGCCCGGCTCATCGACGATCCGCTTTCGGCCGACGTGCGCCGCGCGCGCATGCGGGCGGCCAATCCACGCTACGTGCTGCGCAATTACCTCGCGCAACAGGTGATCGACCAGGCAAGCGCGGGCGATCCTTCCGGCATCCGCGAGCTGCTCGACGTGATGCGCCATCCGTACGATGACCAGCCCGGCCACGAGGCATTTGCGCAGAAGCGGCCGGACTGGGCGCGGCACAAGGCGGGTTGCTCGATGCTGTCGTGCAGTTCCTGAAACGCACAAGGGCCGACATGGCCGACCCTTGCGTTCGCTGCGATTGGTGCCCCCGAGACGATTCGAACGTCCGACCTGTCCCTTAGGAGGGGACCGCTCTATCCGACTGAGCTACGAGGGCGGGGTGGCGATTTTCGCATGGATCGCGCGGTTCTGCCCCTCCCTTCCGCTTGCAGAGGCAGATTGCGGGGGCGCGCGCAGGGTCGCTGCAAACCGGGGCCGAGAGCGACCCGCCCGACCCTCGCCAGCGCGCAGGGAAGAAGCCATTCCTGCCACCCTGCTAGAATGGCCAATTGCCTACTTCATCCACGGCGCCAGCGGGCGCCGCACGACCAGGAGCCACGTATGTCGCATGCCATCCTCAAGTCGCTCGGTATCGGTACCGAACATTCGGGTACCTATCTCGGCCAGGGCGAGTGGTCGAAGACCACCGACGCCGGCGCCCTGCAGCCGGTGAATCCGGCCACCGGCGAGGTGATTGCGACGGTGCATGCCTCCAGCGCTGCCGACTACGAGGTCATCATCAAGCGCGCGCAGGAAGCGTTCAAGGTGTGGCGCACCACGCCGGCGCCGCAGCGCGGCGAAGCCGTGCGGCTGTGCGGCGAGGCGCTGCGCAAGCACAAGGACGCACTGGGTTCGCTGGTCGCGCTGGAGATGGGCAAGATCAAGCCCGAGGGCGACGGCGAAGTGCAGGAGATGATCGACATCGCCGACTTCGCGGTCGGCCAGAGCCGCATGCTGTACGGCTACACCATGCACTCGGAGCGCGCCGGCCACCGCATGTACGAGCAGTACCACCCGCTGGGCATCGTCGGCATCATCAGCGCGTTCAACTTCCCGGTCGCGGTGTGGGCCTGGAACGCGATGCTGGCTGCCGCCTGCGGCGACATCTGCATCTGGAAGCCCTCGCCGAAAACGCCGTTGTCGGCGATCGCCGCGATCAGGATCTGCAACGAGGCGCTGAAAAACGGCGGCTACCCCGACCTGTTCTTCCTGTTCAACGACGCCGGCAGCGACCTGGCGCAGGCCTTCGTCGACGACAAGCGCATCCCGCTGATCAGCTTCACCGGCTCGACCAAGGTCGGCCGCATGGTCGGCGAGCGCGTGGCGCAGCGCATGGGCCGCTCGCTGCTGGAGCTGGGCGGCAACAACGCGATCATCCTGGACGAGTCGGCCGACCTGAAGCTGGCGATTCCGGGCATCGTATTCGGCGCGGTCGGCACCGCCGGCCAGCGCTGCACCAGCACGCGCCGCCTGTTCGTGCATGAATCCATCCACGACAGCGTGCTCGACACGCTGGTCAAGGCCTACAAGCAGGTCGAGGGCAAGATCGGCGATCCGACGCTGGCCACCACGCTGATGGGCCCGTTGAACAGCCAGGACGCGGTGCAGGGTTATCTCGCCGCGATCGAGAAGGCGAAGGCGGCTGGCGGCACGGTGGCCACCGGCGGCGCGGCGCTGACCGACCGCAAGGGCAACTTCGTGCTGCCGACCATCATCACCGGCCTGAAGAACGCCGATGAAGTCGTGCAGACCGAAACCTTCGCGCCGATCCTCTACGTGATGAAGTTCAAGCATCTCGACGAGGCGATCGAAGCGCAGAACGACGTGCCGCAGGGCCTGTCCTCGGCGATCTTCACGCAGAACCTGAAGTCGGCCGAGAAGTATTTGTCGGCGGCCGGTTCGGACTGCGGCATCGCCAACGTCAATATCGGCACCTCCGGCGCCGAAATCGGCGGCGCGTTCGGCGGCGAGAAGGAAACCGGCGGTGGCCGCGAGTCCGGCTCGGACGCGTGGAAGGTCTACATGCGCCGCCAGACCAACACCATCAACTACTCCGATTCGCTGCCGCTGGCGCAGGGCATCAAGTTCGACCTGTAGGTACCGGCAACAGGCTCGCGGCCGGTTCGCCGGCCGCGGGCGATCACGCTACGATGCTCTCGACGCCGACCCGGCGCATTCCGCGAGCAAGCCGATGAACGATCCCGTGTCCTATCGCGCCGCCGCCCCGACCAGCACGCTGGCAGTGGTGAGCCTGGTGTTCGGCATCCTGGCCTGGTGCGTGCTGCCGTTCTTCGGCGCGGTGGTGGCCATCGTCTGCGGTCACCTCGCGCGCAGCGAGATCCGCAACAGCCACCCGGAGCACCGCCCCGAAGGTGACGGCATGGCGGTTGCCGGGCTGGTGCTTGGCTACGTGCAACTGCTGCTGTCGGTGCTGTTCGTGTCCTTGGTGATCGCGGTGCTGTTCTTCGGTTTCGCGCTCGGCGGCTGGCACGGATGGTGAGTGCGCCGCCGCCGTTCGATTTTCATGGCTGGCGCGTGCTGGTGGCCGGCGGCAGCCGCGGCATCGGCCGCAGCATCGCGCTGGGTTTCGCCCAGGCCGGCGCCGCGGTGTCGATCTGCGCACGCGGCGCGGCGGCACTGGAGGAAACGCGCCTGCAGATCGCCGCCCACGACGTGACCGTGCACGCGCAATCCGTCGACCTGGCGCAAGCGACGGCCATCCAGGCCTGGGTCGACGACGCGGCGAGCGCGCTGGGTGGCATCGACGTGCTGGTCAACAACGCCAGCGGCTACGGCTTCCGCGACGAGGACGAGGACTGGCTGGCCAACTTCAACGTGGACCTGATGGCGGCCGTGCGCGCCTCGCGGGCCGCGCTGCCGCACCTGGCCGGGTCGGCGCATCCGTGCATCCTGCACACCAGTTCGATCTCCGCGCTGCGGCCGCGTCCGGGCGGCCCGTCGTACGCGGCGATGAAGGCTGCGCTGAGTCATTACACGACCTCCCAGGCGCAGGCCCTGGCGCCCCGGCGCATCCGCGTCAACGCGATTGCGCCCGGGTCGATCGAGTTTCCCGGTGGCCTGTGGGACCAATGCCGCAAGGATGATCCGACGCGCTACGCCGAGGTGCTGGCGAAGATCCCGTTCGGCCGCTACGGCACGCCGGCAGAGGTCGCGCACGCGGCCTTGTTCCTCGCCTCGCCATGGGCCGGCTGGATCACCGGCCAGACCCTGGTGGTGGACGGCGGCCAGCTGCTGGCCGGCTGAGCGTGACCCGGCCGCCTTCGGCGCGCTGTCCGGCACGCTAAACTGCGCGACATTCCACCACTGCCGGCGTTATCGACTTGGCCCTCTACGACATCCTGCGTCCGCTGCTGTTCTCGCTCGAGGCGGAGTCGGCCCACCGGCTGACCCTGTACGGGCTGGGCGTGGCCCAGCGCAGCGGTTTCGCCCATCGCCTCGCCACCGTGCCGGCCGACCTGCCGGTGCGTGCGTTCGGCCTCGAGTTTCCCAATCCGGTCGGCCTTGCCGCGGGGCTGGACAAGAACGCCGAGCATCTCGATGCGCTGAACACACTGGGTTTCGGCTTCATCGAGGTGGGAACGGTCACGCCGCTGCCGCAGCCTGGCAATGCGAAACCGCGCCTGTTCCGGCTGCCCGCACACGAGGCGATCATCAACCGCATGGGCTTCAACAACGGCGGTGTCGACGCGCTGGTGCGCAACGTGCAGCAGTCGAGCTACCACGGCGTGCTCGGCATCAACATCGGCAAGAACAAGGACACGCCGAACGACAGGGCGGTCAACGACTACCTGGCCTGCCTGACCAAGGTGCATGAGCTGGCCAGCTACGTCACGGTGAACATTTCCTCGCCCAACACCCAGGGCCTGCGCGACCTGCAGGAACAGGCCACGCTGTACAAGTTCATCTCGCTCCTGCGCGCCGCGCAGGAACGGCTGGGCTCGCAGCACGGTCGGCGCAAGCCGATGCTGCTGAAGATCGCGCCGGACCTCTCCGGGGTCGAGCTCGATGCGATGGCCGAGGTGCTGCTGCGTACCGGCATCGACGGCGTGATCTGCACCAACACCACGACCGACCGCGCCACGGTGGCGGACGACCCGCGCGGCGGCGAGGCAGGAGGGCTCTCCGGCAAGCCGCTGTTCGAGCGTTCCACCGCCGTGCTGGCCGGCATGCGCCAGCGCCTGGGTGAGCGCATCCCGCTGATCGGCGTTGGCGGCATCCTCGACGGCAGCGACGCGGTGGAAAAGCTCGACGCCGGCGCCTCGCTGGTGCAGCTCTATTCGGGCCTGATCTATCGCGGCCCGCACCTGGTGGCCGAATGCGTCAACGAGATCCGCCGCCAGCGCGAGGCGTCAGTCGATGGCGTCTGAGCGCGTGGACATGGGCGGCTACACGCTCACCGAGAACGCGTCGCTGGCGCGGCTCAACACCTTGCGCGTCGATGCCCGGGCGAACCTGCTCGCCGACATCCGCGATGCGGGAAAGTTGCCCGAACTGCTGGACTTCCCGGCGATCCGCCAGAGGCGGCTGCTGGTGCTCGGCGAGGGCAGCAACGTGCTGTTCACCGACGATTTCCACGGCACCGTGCTGCGGATGTCGACGCGCGGCGTGCAAGTTGAAAGTGACGGCGACAGCGCGCGCATCGCGGTGGCCGCGGGCGAGCGCTGGGACGATTTCGTGCGCTGGACGCTGGGACAGGGCTACGCGGGGCTGGAGAACCTGATCCTGATCCCCGGCACCGTCGGCGCCGCACCGATCCAGAACATCGGCGCCTACGGCTGCGAGGTGGCCGAGTTCATCGAAAGCGTCGAAGCCTGGGACCTGCGCGAGCATCGCGTGGTGACGCTGGACCACGCCACCTGCGCGTTCGCCTATCGCGACTCGCTGTTCAAGCACGAGCCCGGCCGCTACATCGTCACCGCGGTGCGCTTCGTGCTGCCGCGCAGCCGGCCGTTGCGCACCGACTACGCCGGCATCGACGAGGAACTGGCGCGGATGGGCGTGGACAAGCCTGCGCCGTTCCACGTCGCCGAGGCGGTGGTACGCCTGCGCACGCGCAAGCTGCCTGACCCCGCGGTGATCGGCAACGCCGGCAGCTTCTTCAAGAATCCGATCGTCGATGCTTCCGTGGCGGAAGCATTGCAGCGCGAGCACTCCGACCTGCCGGCCTGGCCGCAGCGTGACGGTCGCCGCAAGATTTCCGCCGCGTGGATGATCGAGGCCGCTGGCTTCAAGGGGCTACGCGAAGGCGACGCCGGCATCTCCAACCGCCACGCGCTGGTGCTGGTCAACCACGGCCACGCCAATGGCCCGCAGTTGTGGGCGCTGGCGCAACAGGTGATGGACGGCGTGCACGGGAAATTCGGCGTGCGGCTGGAGCCGGAACCGGTGGTGATCGGCGCGGGCTGAGTCCGTGCCATCCGGGCTCCGCCCGGCGCCTTGTGTCGTTTTGCCTGAGCGCAAGTGCGCAGGCCCGGGGGCCAAGGGTGGTGCATTGCGCGTGCACTTCGACGCCGCTTGCTGTCCCAAGTCGCGCTCAGTGCGAACGGGGGGTGTGGTGGCCCATGCCGTTCTCCCTGAGTGCAGGCCCGCGGGGCCGAAGTCGAAGGGTGGGGCGCCGGTATCTTCGATCCTTCCCGTATTGCACACGGGCAGGTGCCCTGTCATTTTGACGCGCGGGCGACGGGTCGCCCCAACCGCATTCTGATTCGATCATGGAGGTTGGACATGCAGGTGTCGTCGAGCTGGCCGGTGCTCGTGTTGTGGACCTTCGTTGCCACCGTGGTTTGCGGCTGCAGTACGCAAGAGGAACGCAAGCCGGTTGGGGAGCCCCGGACCAGTTACGCGGAGATGGCGGCGCCTGCGAGCGCACCGCATTACACCTTGCAACCCGGGGATACGGCGGTGAAGCCCGTGCTGGACAAGCAGGTCTCGCCGGTGTACCCGCCCACCCTGGTTCGCCCGGGCGCTGCGCCGGTCACTGTCGTGGTGCAGCTGGTGATGGACGAGAACGGCCGCGTCCAGACCGTGCACCCGCAGCCCGGCACTGCGGATGGTCCGGCGCATGCCTTGTTCGAGGCTGCAGTCGAGCAGGCGGCCATGCAATGGACGTTCACGCCGATGTGGGTGCGGCATCCGCGGGGCGATGGCACGTATGAGGTGACGCAGAAACCTTTCAGCCTCTGGTACGTATTCGATTTCAAGATGGCAGGCGGCAAGCCTGTCGTCGAATCGGGCAGGCGCTGACGACTGCTCGCCGCGCGACGCGGAATACCCCCGCGCCGCCCGCCGGTCATGGTGCCCGCAGGTTTGCCATGTGCAGCAGCACCCCGGCCAGGCTTTTCAGATCCTGCGCGTTGTGCGCGGCGACGCGGCGCAGGTTGCGGGCGGAGCCGCCGCGCAGGTAGGTGAGCCAGGCGGCGGGGGCCTCCGCGCCGGGCAGGTCGTCCTCGCGCACGACGCCGAGCAGTTGGCGCTCGGCGGTGGCGAGGCGACAGTTCGGCCACTGGTGTTTCCAGTGGCGGCGCACCGGATGCAGCAGGTCCAGGTGGCCGCGGCCGGCCAGCGGGTTCGGCAGGCGGGCGAGACGGTAGCGCGTTGCCAGCAGCGGCGCGTCGTAGCACTTGCCGTTATAGCTGACGAGCACGGTGTCCTCGTCCAGCCAGCCGGCGAAGGTGCGCAGCATGGCGGTCTCCGCCGCCATGGTGGTGATGGTGAGCTGGCGGATGCGCAGGCGGCCACCCTGCCAGTCGGCCGCGCCGATCATGAAGGCGCGGGTCCCGGTGCCGCCGGCCAGGCCGGTGGTCTCGGTGTCGAAGTGCAGCAGGCGATCGTGGTGCACGGGTTCCATGCGGGCGAAGCCGGCGTCGATGACCGGCGGCGGAACGAGCCAGTCGGCAAACGCCTCGGTGTAGCGCAGGCCGGGGGAAAGTTCGAAGCCGGGCACCTCGCGGTCGCGGGATGACGGCACCGCGGCGGTGCCGCGCTTGAGCCGGGCGTGGCGCTGGAGCAGCCGGCGCAGCTCGGGCGCCATCGCGGAAGGGGGCGGCGCGACGCGGGGGGTTCCCGGCGTCGCTGCATCCAGCGCATGGCGGGCAGGCACGGCGACATGGGCATGTCCCGCCTCGGTGCGCAGCTGGCGCAGCTTCGCGATGAGCGGGTTCACGCTCACAACGCCACCAGCAGCGCGAGCACGCGCAGGGCGAGGGCCTTGGGCGTGGCGACGGCCGGATCGTCGGCGGTCTGCTCGTCCGTCGCCAGTACCGGGCCGACACAGGCGGGGCAGCCGGCGCGGCAGTCGCAGCGTTCGATCAGGCTGACCGATTGCGCCAGCAAGTCCTCGCGACGCCGGAACAGCGGTTCGCTGTGGCCGATGCCGCCGGGGAACGCGTCGTACAGGTAGACGGTGGGCGTGAACGGCGCATCCGGCGCCAGCGCGGCGGGCTGGCCATCGCTGCCGCGCAGCTGGCCGCGACCGTGGAGGTCGGTGCTGGCGAACCAGGCGCCGTCGCCCGAGCCCACGGCTTTCTGCAGGTCGCGCGCCTCGGCCATCACCGCCACGGTGGCGACGATGTGCAGCGCGTAAGCCGCGCCGAGGAAACCGTCGAGCGCCTGCTGGCGTTGCTCGAACGCGGCTTCCAGCACCATCTGCGGCAGCTGCCACCACACCGCCGTGGTGTGCAGTTCCTGGTCGGGCAGGTTGACCGGGCCGTAGCCGATGTTCTCGTGCGAATAGAAGCGGATCTTCTTGTAGCCGGGCACCCGGCGCACCACGTGCACCTCGCCGTGATGGGCCTGACCGCAGCCGGCGTGCGCGCTGTCGAAACAGTCCAGCACCTTGAGCCGGGTGTAGTCGATGGCGTCGGTGTAGTAGTCGACGCTGGTGCGCGTGACGTAGGCCTTGCGGCCTTCCCAGTCCAGCTTCTCCACCTGGTAGGGCAGCGACTGGACCATGTGGATCGCGCCTTCGTACAAGGTGACCGCGGCGGCGGAGTAGTCGACTTCGGCGATGATGGTCTGGCGGCCGTCGGTGCGGTCGACCACCACGAAGTTGCCGTCGGCCACCGAGCGCAGCGACACCGCGATGGCCGGGTAGCTGTCGGCGATCCATTCCCAGCGATCGCCCTCGCGGTGCAGCACGCCTTCCTCGCGCAGCAGGTCGAGCCACGGCGTGGCGACCTCGGTGCCGAACATCTCGTCGCCGGTGAACGGCAGCTCGAACGCGGCGCAACGGATGTGGTCGAGCAGGATCAGCGGTTGATCGGGCTGGATGCGCGCGTGCTCCGGCGAAGCGCCCTGGAAGAACTCCGGGTGGCGCACCAGGTACTGGTCCAGCGGGTCGGAGCTGGCCACCAGCACGCCCAGCGCCGATTGCTGGCGGCGCCCGGCACGACCGAAACGCTGCCACGTCGCGGCGACGGAGCCCGGGTAGCCGTTCAGCACCACCGCGTCGAGGCTGCCGATGTCCACGCCCAGTTCCAGCGCCGAGGTGCTGACGATGCCGTCGATGCTGCCCTCGCGCATCGCGCGCTCGGCGGCGCGGCGCTCCTTCGGCAGGTAGCCGCCGCGATAGGCGCGGATGCGCGGGCGCTTGCGCGGATCGTGGTCGAACACGTCCTTGAGGTACTTGGTGAGCACCTCGACCATGCTGCGCGACTGGGCGAACACCAGCGTCTTCATGCCGCTCTTGATCGCCAGCCGCGCGATGCGGTTGGTCTGCGAGCGCGCCGAGGCGCGCAGACCAAGGTCGGGGTTCACCACCGGCGGGTTCCACAGCAGCACGTGCTGGTCGCCGGTGGGTGCACCGCTTTCGGTGATTGCGGTGACCGCATCCTCGATCAGCGCCTCGGCGTGTTCCCGCGGATTGCCGATGGTGGCCGAGCACAGGATGAACTGCGGGGTGACGCCGTAGAACGCGCAGACACGCTTGAGCCGGCGGATCACGTTGGCCACGTGCGAGCCGAACACGCCCCGATACGTGTGCACCTCATCGATCACCACGTAGCGCAGGTTCTCGAAGAACTGCGCCCACTTGGTGTGATGCGGCAGGATGCCCTGGTGCAGCATGTCCGGATTGCTGACCACGATGTCGCCATGCAGGCGGATCGCCTGTCGCGCATCGCCGGGCGTGTCGCCATCGAAGGTGAATGCCTTGACCCCCAGCGCGCCGGCCCGGTTCAGCTCCAGCAGCTCGGCCACCTGGTCCTGCGCCAGCGCCTTGGTGGGGAACAGGTACAGCGCCTTGGCGTGATCGGTCATGGCAGCGCTGATGACCGGCAGCGTGTAGCACAGCGACTTGCCCGAGGCGGTGGGCGTGACGATGGCCACGTGCGCGCCCGCCCGCGTGGCTTGCCATGCCTCGGCCTGATGGCTGTAGAGCTGCTCGATGCCGCGCGTGCGCAGCGCCCCGGCCAGCGCATCGGGGAGATCGTCGGGCAGCGGCGCGAACGTGCCCTCCCGACCGGGCACCACGAAGGCGCCGGTGATCCGCGCGGCATAGCGCTTCGACAGCCGCCGGGCCAGGCTGCGGCCGTCGCCCGGCCCGTCCAGCACGAGGTCGTCGCTGGCGTAGCGGTCGGGTAATGTGTTCATCGGCAGGCTCCGCGCGAAGGTCCGCGGATTAGGCCGCGTGCGCGTCTCACCGGGTGAGATGGCGCGTGGCCGTCAGGGCATCGTCAGCCGTCCTTGCGGGAGCGGGCCCGACCAGGAGCGTCAGGCGACTTGCGCGGCAGGCGACCGCTGACGTTCGCGCCAGTGCGGCACCTCGGCCCAGCCGTCGCGCGGTGGTTCGCCGGCCAGCGCGCGGCGCAGTTCGTGGCGACCGAGATGGGGTGCAAACTGGTGGATGAAGGCCAGCGTGTACTCACGCGGCACGCTGTCCCGGCGCAATACCACCCAGGTCGTGCACGGCGCGAACAACGCATCGGCGGGCAGCGCGAGCAGGTCGGCGTCGCCCGGCTGCATGGCCATTTCGGCGAGGATGCCCACACCCATGCCGGCGCGCACGTAGGTCTTGATCAGGTCGGCGTCACCGGCAGTCATCGCGATCTGCGGTGACAGCCCGGCCTCCTCGAACGCGCGGCGCAAGGACGACTCCGGCCGCAGCGAGGAGTCGTAGCTGACCAGCGGCAGGCCCGCCAGCTCGGTCAGCGTGGGCGCGGCGGCGCGCCGCGCCAGCGGATGGTCGCGCGGGGTGACGATCACCCGTTGCCAGCGATAGGCGGCAAACGCCATGCCGACGGCCGGCGCGCTGCCGGCGCTGCTGATAATGGCCAGATCGACCTGACCGGCTTCCAGCCGGGCCAGCACGTCGGCGTCGCGGGTCGGCTCCAGATGCACGCTGACCTGGGGGAAGCTGGCATTGAGCGCGGCGATTGCCGCGGGCAGGGCGAAGCGAGCCTGGGTATGCGTGGTGGCGATGCGCAGCTCGCCGTGGGCCTCGTTGCGCAGGTTCGCGGCGATCGCGCGGATGTTGGTTGCCTCGGCCAGGATGATCCGCGCCCGTTCGATCACCTGCTCGCCCGCGTGGGTCACCGCATCCAGGCTCTTGCCCTTGCGCACGAAGAGCTGAAAACCCAGCTCGTCCTCAAGCTGGCGCAGCTGCTTGCTGAGACCGGGCTGGGTGGCATGCACGCGCTCGGCCGCCAGGGTGATGTTGAGGCCGGAGTCGGCGATGGCGATGAGATGGCGCAGCTGGGTAAGCGTCATGGGCAGGAGTCCGTGGGCGATGGTCGGGGGACGGATGGGCGATGCAGCTGCGCATACATCGTGCAATCCCCCGGCCGCCGGCGTGACGAGCCCCTGGCCGGTCGTCACGGATACCCTTGTCGATGGAATGACATACTTTCATATTGGACGTCTATACGTCCATTCGTGTTGCATGTCAATCGGGCCTTCCGGTCATGCCGCGACGGCATAAGCACCAAGGCACAAATCATTTGTGGTGCCGGTGGCGGCTTCGTAGCGTAGGCGAACCCCTTGCTCCGGCCATTCCTGCGCATGAAGCTCTACCCGATCTTTGCCTCGTTGTCGCAGCGCGCCGTGCTGGTGGTCGGTGGCGGCGCGGTGGCCGAGCGCAAGGTGGCAGCACTGCTGCAGGCTCGGGCGCAGGTGACGGTGAACGCGCCCAGCCTCACGCCGCGCCTGCAGCGCTGGGTGCGGCAGGGCCGTATCGCCCATCGCACCGATCCGTTCCGCGAGAGCTGGCTGGAGCGCGTGTGGCTGGTGGTGGCGGCCACGCCCGATCGCGAGATCAACGCGCTGGTGGCCAGTGTGGGCGAGTTGCGCCGGATCTTCGTCAACGTGGTCGACGATGCGGCGCTGTCCAGCTTCCACGTGCCGGCGGTGATCGACCGCGCACCGCTGACCATCGCGATCTCCAGCGGCGGCGAGGCGCCGATGCTCTCGCGCCTGCTGCGCGAGCGGCTGGAAGCGCTGCTGGATGATTCGCTGGGCGCGCTGGCCCGGCTGATGGCCCGGCTGCGCCCGCGCATTCGTGCCCGTTTTCCCGCACTGGCGGCGCGACGCGCCTTCTACGACAGCCTGCTGGCCGGGCCGGTGGTGCAATTGTTGCGCCAGCAGCGAGATGGCGAGGCGCAGGCGGCGGCGGAACATGCTCTCGCCGACGCGCCGTCGCCGGCCACCGGTTCGGTGGTGCTGGTGGGCGCCGGCCCCGGCGATCCGGGCCTGTTGACCTTGCGTGCATTGCGCGCGCTCAACGAGGCCGACGTGATCCTGCACGACCGGCTGGTCGGTGCCGGCGTGCTGGCGCTGGCCCGGCGCGATGCCGAGCGGATCGAGGTCGGCAAGCAGGCCGGCCGGCACCACACCACGCAGGAGGCGATCCACGCCTTGCTGCTGGAGCATGCGCGTGCCGGCAAGCGGGTGGTGCGGCTGAAGGGCGGCGACCCGTTCGTGTTCGGTCGCGGCGGCGAGGAGCTGGAGTTTCTGCACGGCCACGCGATTCCTTTCGAAGTGGTGCCCGGCATCACCGCCGCCGTGGCCTGCGCGGCTTACTCGGGGGTGCCGCTGACTCATCGCGAGCGCGCCCAGTCAGTGCGCTTCGTCACCGCGCATTGCCGCGATTCGCACGACACCGTGGACTGGCCTGCGCTGGCGCAGGAGCGGCAGACGCTGGCGATCTACATGGGCGTGAACGAGCTGGCGACCCTGCAGGCGCGCCTGGTCGAACACGGCCGCGCTGCGTCCACGCCGTTCGCCCTGATCGAAAACGGCTCGCTGCCGAACCAGCGCGTAGTCTGCGGCGTGCTGGGCAACCTTGCCGAGCGAGCCGCAGCCCACGCCGTGAGCTCGCCGGCGCTGCTGATCCTGGGCGAGGTGGCCGCCTTGGCGCCGTCGCTGGCCTGGTTCGGCGCCGCCCCGCTGGGCGCGACCGTGCACGCCTTGCCCGCCGCCGCGGCGGCGCGCGATGGCGTGCTCGAGGCGATCCATCGCGCCGCCTGTTGACCGATCCCGAATCGGCGCATCATCTGCCTTCGTCCATGCGCCCGTTCCTCACGCCCGATTCCCCGAGGAGACACCCATGATCTACGACAACATCCTGGACACCATCGGCCGCACGCCGATCGTGAAGCTGCACCGCCTGGCGCCCGCACACGTGAGCATCTACGTGAAGATCGAGGCGTTCAACCCGGCCGGTTCGGTGAAGGACCGACTCGCCCTGGCGATCATCCTGGACGCCGAGCAGCGCGGCACGCTCAAACCCGGGCAGACCGTGGTGGAGGCCACGTCCGGCAATACCGGCGTGGCGCTGGCCGCGGTGTGCGCGGCGCGCGGCTATCCGTTCGTGGCGGTGATGTCCGACACGTTCTCGCTGGAGCGGCGCAAGCTGATCCGCGCCTATGGCGGCAAGGTGGTGCTCACCCCCGGTGCGGCACGCGGTACCGGCATGGTGGAAAAGGCCGCCGAACTGGCGAAACAGCATGGCTGGTTCCTCGCCGACCAGTTCGAGAACCCGGCCAACCCGGCCTACCACCGCCAGACCACGGCGGCCGAAGTGCTCGGCGACTTCGCCGGCCGGCGGCTGGACTACTTCGTCAGCGGCTGGGGCACCGGCGGCACGCTCACCGGCGTGGGGGAGGTGCTGAAAGTGGCTCGGCCGCAGGTCAAGGTGATTGGCGCGGAGCCGGCCGGCGCCTCGCTGCTCGGCGGCAAGGAGTGGCAGCCGCACAAGATCCAGGGCTGGACGCCGGACTTCGTGCCCGCCGTGCTCAATGCCAAGGTGGTCGACCGGATCGTCACCGTCGACGACGTGGTGGCGCGCGACACCGCGAGGGAACTGGCCCGGCGCGAGGGTATCTTCACCGGGCTGTCCTCCGGCGGCACGCTGGCCGCGGCGCTTGAAGTGGCGAAGGACGCGCCGGCCGGATCGGTCCTGCTCGCGATGCTGCCCGACACCGGCGAACGCTACCTGTCGACCTTCCTGTTCGAGGGCGTCAACGAGGGTTCCGACGAGGTTTGAGCGCGGCTGCATGGCAACCGGGGCTCGCGCCCCGGGGCGCCTCGTCGGATACTCGACTTCGATCGATCCCGGGGGCGACGATGCACAAGAACCGACTCGAGGCGTTCAGCGACGGCGTGCTCGCCATCATCATCACCATCATGGTGCTGGAGATGAAGGTGCCGCACGGCGAGACGCTGGCGGCGCTGCTGCCGATGGCGCCGGTGTTTCTCAGCTACGTGCTGAGCTTCGTCTACGTGGGCATCTACTGGAACAACCACCACCACATGCTGCAACTGGCCGGCCCGGTCAGCGGCGCGGTGTTGTGGGCCAACCTGCATCTGCTGTTCTGGCTGTCGCTGCTGCCGTTCGCCACCGGCTGGATGGGCGAAAACCACTTCGCGCAGGGGCCGACGGCGCTGTACGGCGTGGTGCTGCTGATGGCGGCGCTGGCGTACTGGATGCTGCAACGCGCGCTGATCCGCGCCGAGGGCCGGGCATCCGCGCTGGCCCGCGCCGTCGGCGGCGACTGGAAGGGAAAACTCTCGCCGGTGATCTACGCCAGTGCCATCCTCGTCTCGTTCCGCGCCGCGTGGATCGCGCAACTGCTGTATGGCGTGGCCGCCCTGCTGTGGCTGGTGCCGGACCGGCGCATCGAACGGGTGGCGGGACGGGCGCCGCACTGAGGCGGGTTCTGCCGGCGAGATTGGCCGGCGAGGGTTGGCCGGCAAGTTTGGCCGGAAAGGGTTGGCCGGATCGGTCCGCTCCGGGTCCGGTGCAGGGCTCGTCGAGGACGCAGCGGCTGCCTAGAGTGACGGCTCCCCCATGATGGAGTCGCCCCATGTCCGACACCCCCGCCTTGCTGGTCATCGACGTGCAGCAATCGTTCCTGCAGGCACCGTACTGGCGCGAAGACGACCTGCCGGCGTTCCGCGAGAAGTTGTTGCAGCTGATCGACGGCGCGAGCGCCCGCGGCTGGCCGATCGTGCGCATCCTGCACGAGGAGGCCACCGGTCACTTCAGTGTGGCGTCGGGGCTGGTGCAGCCGATGGCGTGGGTGCCGCAGGTGCACGACACGGTGTTCCGCAAGCAGGTGCACAACGCGTTCACCGGCACCGGCCTGCAGGCATGGCTGCGCGAGCGCGGCATCGGCCGCGTCATCATCAGCGGCATCCGCAGCGAGCAATGCTGCGAGACGACTGCCCGGGTCGCTTCCGATCTCGGCTTCGACGTCGATTACGTCACCGAGGCGACGCTGACCTTTCCGATGGTCCATGCCCGCAGCGGCACTCGCTACGATGCGCAGGACATCAAGCAACGCACGGAACTGGTTCTGGATGGACGCTTTGCCCGCATCCGCACCGTCGATGACGTCCTCGCCGATCACTGAGGTGTGCTTCGTGCTGCCGCCGGACCTGATCCTGCTGGATCTGGCCGGTGCCGCCGACGCCTTTCGCATTGCCGCGGCGATGGGCTTGCCGGTGCGCCTGCGGCTGATGGCGCCGGTGGTGGCGGGTGAGGCGGCACCAACCGCGCTGGGCGTCAGTCTTGCCGGCGTCGAACCGCTGCCGGCGAAGTTGCCCGAGCACGTGCTGATCGTGGTGTGCGGTGCCACCGGCAGCACCGCGCGCCTGTTGTCGTCGGCGGCCGGCAAGGCGCTGGTGGCCTGGTTGCGGCGCCATGTCGTCGCTGGCCGACCGCTGGCCTGCGTCTGTTCCGGCGCGCTGCTGGCGGCGGCCGCCGACCTGCTCGACGGGCGGCGCTGCACCACGCACCACAGCCTGCTCGACGAGCTGCGCCAACTGGCGCCGGCGGCCGAGGTGCTGGACAGCCGCGTGTTCGTCGAAGACGGCGAGGTCTGCACCAGCGCCGGCATCACCGCCGGCATCGACCTCGCGCTGCACCTGATCGCCAGGCTCGGCTCGCCGCGCCTGGCCGTCGCCGTGGCGCGGGAAATGGCCGTCTACATGCGCCGCGCCGCCGGCGACCCGGCGCTGTCGCCGTGGCTGGAAGGGCGCAACCACATGAACATGGCCATCCACCGCGTGCAGGATGCACTGCTCAAGGCGCCCGCGCAGGACTGGCCGCTGGCGCGGCTGGCCGACATCGGCCACCTGAGCGTGCGCAGCCTCACGCGCCACTTCCGCGAAGCCAGCGGCATGTCGGTCAACCGCTACCACGCGCGCCTGCGGCTGGCGCTCGCGCGGCAGGCGCTGGCCAACGGCGACAACGTGGAGCGGGCGGCCGAGTGCGCGGGCCTGGGTTCGGCGCGGCAGCTGCGCCGGTTGTGGGCAGCACATGCCGACGACCGTCCGGCGTCGGTGCGGTCACGCGCTTGAGCGGGCCTAGAGCAGGCTTTCCAGCGGCAGCAGCTTGAGCATCTGCACCTCGACCCGGCGGCCGGTGGTGGCGCCGGGGTCGTGGTCGTAGGTCACCGGCTTGCCGTGTTCCGTGGCCTGCCATTGCATGGCGCCGCCATGCGCCGAGCCGTCCTGCTTCAGGATCACGCGGTAGGCCTGCTCGGGCAGCGTGGCGCTGTCGAAGAACGCGGTGACCGCCGCGGCCAGCAGCGGACAGTCGACGATGATGCCCATCTCGGTGTTGAGCAGCTTCGAGCGCGCGTCCATGTTCATCGAGCCGATGAACACCTTGCGCCGATCCACCACGATGGCCTTGGCATGCAGGCTGACGCCGGAGGAGGTGCCCCCGGTGGTGACCCGTTGCGGCGCACCCGCGGCAGGTCGCAATTCGTACAGCTGCACGCCGCTCTCCAGCAGCGGTCGGCGATAGCGCGAGTAGCCCGAGTAAACGATCGGCTCGTCGTTCGAGGCCAGCGAATTGGTCAGCACCTTGACCGTCACCCCGCGCCTGGCCAACGCATCGAGATAGGCCGTGCCGCGCTCGCCGGGGATGAAGTAGGGCGAGATCAGCAGCAACTCGTGCTGCGTGCCATCCGCCATCGCCTTGATGTCCGGGCCGATGCGCAGCTCGGGCTGGTCCTCGGTCGCCTCGATCTTGGCCGGCTGGTCGGCCACCAGCGTGGCCGGCCCCCAGAACCACTGGCCTTTGCGGTCGGCGGAGGCGCCGTAGGGCAGGGCGTCCAGCGTGGCCTGGGCGTAATCCGATTGCGCGAACGCGCGCGCATCGTGCGCCAGTTCGGTCCGCAGTTTCGCCAGGTCGACATGATCGGCATGCTTGCCATGGAATGCCTTCACCGGATAAGCCGCGTCGCAGTTCCAGTACTCGTCGAAGGCATGCGAGGCCTGTGGCACCACCGGGCCGATCGCGATCAGGTCGAGGTCGCGGAAATGGGTGTCCTCGCCCGCGTCGAAGTATGCATCGCCGATGTTGCGTCCGCCGACGATCGCCACGTTGCCGTCGGCGATGAACGACTTGTTGTGCATGCGCCGGTTCAGCCGGTGCGTGTCGAGCAGGAACTGGGCAGCCTTGGAGAATACCGACGGCTTCTTCGTGGCGAACGGGTTGAACAGGCGCACCTCGATGTTCGGGTGGGTATCCAGCGCATCGAACAGGTCGATCGCCTGGCTGGCGTTGATGTCGTCCACCAGCAGGCGCACGCGCACGCCACGGTCGGCCGCGGCCAGCAGGCGCTGCGCCATCAGTCGCCCGGTCGCGTCGTTGTCGAAGATGTAGTACTGCAGATCCAGCGAATGCTGCGCGTGGTCGGCCAACGCCACGCGGCTCATCAACGCATCGGTGCTGCGGATCAGCAGGCGAAAGCCCGACTGATCCTGGTGTTTGTCCGTCTCGGCATGCACGTAGCGCGCCGCCGGCGTGCCCACGGTCGGCGGCAACGCCTTCGACACCGGCTTGACCACGGGCGCGGGCGGCGAGCAGGCCGCCAGGGCCACGCCGAGCAACACCGCGCCAAGCACTCTGATGAGTCGCCGCATGTTCACCCGCCTTCTGCTGCGTGCCGATCACGGCTTCGCGGCAATCGTCCATCGCCAGCGGCGTACTTTGCGAAGGCGGTCGTGAAATCCATGCGACTGCGGAGCCTCGCCTGACTCGGGTACTCGGGTTTCCGCCTTTCGTTTATCCCCAGCTCGACAACGGCATGGCACCGGGCGCGAACATCCCCTGCGGTCCGAAGTGGAACATGCGGGAGCGGTCGCGTACGTAGTCGTGGCCTTTCTCGGCGAGCACGGACCGGTTCAGTTCTTCGTACCAGCGTTGCACCGTGGTGGCGTCGGTCAGCAGCAGGAAGGTCCAGTCGGGGAACACCACGGTGACGGGTTCGTCGCCGTGCCAGGCGAACTGCGCCTCCGCGCCGTGCTGCACCATGTCGGCGCCGATCAGCTGGTTCAGCGAGCTGCGGATGCGCTCGAACTCCATGTCCGGGAGCAACGGGGTGAAGTTCTTGACGCCGTGGAGTTGGCCTTCATGGCGTCGGTTGTCGGTTTCCTTGCCGCGAACGATCACATCCTTCAGATCGTAGTCGCCGTGGATGTAGACCCAGCCCTTGCCGGCGTGGTCGAGCTGCAGGCAGCCGTAGTGGCGGGATGCGGGGTCGACGTCGACGCGCCAGCGCCACTCGGCCGAGCAGGCGGCGGCGCGGCCCACGCCCCAGGCCGCCCAGCTTTCCGGGCGCTGCGGATCACCCATGGGCGGCATCTTGTTCTCGGCCGCCAAGTATTGCATGCCGTCGTGCCAGGCCTTCATCGCCTTGTCCCGCTTGGTTGGCTTGAAAGCCCCGGGGTGCATGCCCGGGTGCACCACCAGCCCGGCGATGACGTAGTCCTGTTTCACCATGCGCCCCGCCACCGAGCGCATGGGGCCCGGCGGGTTGACGTCGGCGGTCTTGGCTTTCACCAGGGCCGGTTTGGGGTAATAGCCGGGCATGCCGACGTAGCGCAGCGAATCCTCGTTGGTATGTCGCACGAGCAGGATGACCTTGCGCTCCCGCGCCACCATGAGGAACTTCTGCAGGTCGATGCCGCGCATGCCGATGCCGATACCCATGATCGTCGTCCCTGTGTCGTATGGATGGGGGGAGTGTACGAGTTTTGAAACTCGAGATCGGAGCAAAAAGCCCCGGCGACGAGGTTCCGGACTCGGCGCGCAAGGCAATCTTTGCGTCGGTGGAACGATGGAACCCCGGCGTTGGCACTTCTTCGCGCGATGCCGAAACAAAAAAATCCCGCCATCGGCGCTGTCTGCTCAGACGACGATGTCGGGAAGGCCGGCGTCAAGGCTCTTCTGCTTGGTGGCGGGGCCACGACCTCCAACCGCGACGCCGGGCATCCCGACCACGAAAGCGCGAAGCCTTCCGCCTTGCCATGAAACGTGAGCGTCTTCGCACTCCTGCGTTATGCTCGGCCGGTATTCCGGGGGGAATGGATGACCATGAAACGCTGGCCGATGGCTGCCGCCGTCATCTGCATGGCCGCTGCAGGCTGCAGCAGGACCGATGCAGACGCACCGTCAAACACCCGCCGACCGCAGCAGGCCGGCGCGACCAACCCGCTCGCCACCGCCGGCCACCTCGCCGGCATCGAAGCCGCCGGCCTGACCGGCGACCAGCGCGCCATGCAAGGCCACGTCGACGCCATGCACAAGGACATGATGCGCTCCATGCATCTGCCCGACCCGTCACGCCCGATCAACCACGAAGCCGCCCGCACCGCCGTGCGCCCGCTGCAAGGCGTGCAATCCGTAGTCTGGATCGACCGCAGCAACCTGCTGGTGATGGTCGGCGGCAACCAGTACCGCAGCATGGCCACCATCGACCGCATCTGCCTCGCCCTGGAACCACTGGGCGACACACTGGGCGTGGTGGTCAACCTGCAGGACGTGACGGCGACGACGTCGAAAGGTGCGGATACGTTGTCGCGGAATTGCCAGTTGAGGGCAGGGGAGCGGGCGATGTTGCAGCAGAAGCGGCAGGTGGATGTGCTGGATCCGGAGGTTAGGCGGGTGTTTCGGGCGCAGCAAGGCAGGCGATAAGTGGCTCTGATCCGGTTTGCTAGCCGGAGATGAGTTAGAAAAAACAGCAATGCGTAGGGGACTGCCGTATGAAACTGATACACATCTCGATACACAACTTCCGGGGCATCATCGACGCTTCGATGTACTTCCATCCCTATACGCTGGTTGTGGGTGCGAACAATTCCGGGAAGAGCACGATCATTGATTGCATCCGGGCCTTCTACGAGAAAGATGGGTTTAAATTCAAGAAGGAAGCGGATTTCCCGCTCAAGGGTGCGGCGGATCAGGAGTCATGGGTAGAACTGACGTTTGCACTCGCTGACCAAGAACACGATTCCCTGAAGGATGAATACAAGACTGCCGAGAAAACGCTGAAGGTTAGGAAGCTCTTTCAGACCGGCGAGAAACTGCATGACGGCAAGAATGCCGCTGGCTCGATCCTTGGCTACAAGTCTGATGGCACGCTGTCTAATGAACCCTTCTATGGCGCGAAGAATGTTCAGAGCGGCAAGTTTGGCGACCTGATCTACATCCCGGCAATCAGCAAGGTCGATGAACACACCAAACTCAGTGGACCGTCGGCCCTGCGCGACTTGATCACCAACATCATGTCGGATGTCGTGGAAGGGAGCGACGCTTACAAGACCTTGACGGATAGCGTTACCACCTTTGCCGCAAGCGTTCGCACAATCGAAACTGAAGATAAGCGCTCGCTGTCAAACTTCGAAAATGACTTGAATGCTCTGCTTGCACCGTGGCAGACGAATTTCAACCTCAAATTCACCGCGCCTTCCACAGCGGAAATCATTAAATCGCTGCTCGGATGGGACATCCGCGACAACCATCATGAACAGCCGCAAGGCGTTGAGTACTTTGGCTCTGGCTTCCAGCGCCACTTCGTCTATTCACTGATTCAGCTTGGCGCAAAGTACGTGCCACAGAAGGTTGCGAAGAAGGCAAAGGACTTTGTCCCTTCCTTGAATCTAGTGCTCTTTGAAGAGCCTGAGGCATTCCTGCATCCGCCTCAACAGGAAGATCTGGCCCGTAACCTGATCAAGGTAAGTGAGGCAGCTGATTGGCAAATCGTCTGCCCTACCCATTCAGCGCACTTCGTAAGTAGAAATGCCATGCGGATTCCGACCATCATTCGGACACGACGAGCGGAGGGCATCGTCTCCACCTTCCAAATTGACGAGGCGCTATGGAACAACATCGTTGACGCTAATCACGCAATCCAGCATGTTGCAGCGAAATATCCCAACGTACTGAAGACCATGCAGGCTGATGACCTAAAACCTGAGATGGAGTCCGTGAAATTCTTCTTGTGGCTCAATCCTGACCGGGCGGGAATGCTGTTTGCACAACATGTTTTGCTGGTCGAGGGACCAAGCGAGACTGCCTTGATTAACCGGTTGCTGGATGACGGCAAGCTGGCTTTGCCCCAAGGCACGTATGTCCTGGACTGTCTCGGCAAATACAACATTCACCGTTTCATGAATCTACTGAGCGGTCTCGGTGTTGTGCATGCGGTGCTGCACGATGACGACAACAATGCAAACGAGCATCAGGAACTCAATCAGCTGATTGCGGATTCGAAGGACGCCAACTTTACGCACGCGGTCATCACGATACCGAAAGATCTTGAAAACGTGCTCGGCGTTAACTCACCTGGTGCCAGCCACAGAAAGCCTCAGCACTTGTTGTATTGTTATGCCACCAATCAAATTGACAATGCGAAGCTGACCGGGTTCTGCGAGATAGTTCAGTCCTGCTTTGTGCCGCGTACATGAGCGGCAGAGCCACAAACAAGAACGGCGCCGTATTCCTGCGGCGCCGTTCTTGTTTCCAGCCTCTGGATGATCAGCTCTGTTGTTGAAAAGCGATTCCGGCCTTTGCCGGAATGACAAGCTTTTTAGAGCGCCTCGAAAATCCCCGCCGCGCCCATTCCGGTGCCGATGCACATGGTCACCATGCCGTACTTCTGCTTGCGACGGCGCATGCCGTGCACCAGCGTGGCGATGCGCACCGCGCCGGTGGCGCCGAGCGGGTGGCCGAGCGCGATCGCGCCGCCGAGCGGGTTGACCTTGGCCGGGTCGAGCTTGAGGTCGCCCATCACGGCGAGTGCCTGGGCGGCGAAGGCTTCGTTGAGTTCGATCCAGTCGAGCTGATCCTGGGTGATGCCGGTTTGCGCGAGCGCCTTGGGAATCGCTTCCTTCGGGCCGATGCCCATGACTTCGGGCGGCACGCCGGCGACGGAGAAGCCGACGAAGCGGGCAAGCGGCTGCAGGTTGTATTGCTTGATGGCCTTTTCGCTGGCCAACAGCACGGCGCCGGCGCCGTCGGACATCTGGCTGGAGTTGCCGGCGGTGACGGTACCGCCGAACTGGCCGTTGCGGAACACGGTTTTCAACTTGGCCAGCACTTCGGGCGTGGTGCCGGCGCGCGGGCCTTCGTCCTGGTCGATGACGCGGTTGTCGGTGGTGATGCCGCGGCTGGCGAGATCCGGGTAATGGTCATCGAGCTGGAACGGGGTGATCTCGTCCTTGAACTCGCCGGCGGCCTGGGCGGCCAGGGCGCGGCGGTGGCTTTCGACCGAGAACGCGTCCTGCTGCTCGCGGCTGACTTTCCATTGCTTGGCGACGTTCTCGGCGGTGATGCCCATGCCGTAGGCGATGCCGATGTTCTCGTCCTGGAAGATCGCCGGGTTCATGGCGATCTTGTGGCCCATCATCGGCACCATGCTCATGCTCTCGGTGCCGCCGGCGAGCATCAGGTCGTCCAGGCCCAGGCGGATGCGGTCGGCGGCCATCGCCACCGACTGCAGGCCGGAGGAGCAGAAGCGGTTGACGGTGACGCCGGGCACGGTGTGCGGCAGGCCGGCCAGCAGCAGGCCGATGCGCGCCACGTTCATGCCTTGCTCGGCCTCGGGCATGGCGCAGCCGATGATGACGTCGCCGATCTGGTGCGGGTCGATGCCCGGCGCCTGCGCCATCACGGCGCGGATCACGTGGGCGAGCATGTCGTCCGGGCGGGTGTTGCGGAACACGCCGCGCGGCGCCTTGCCGACCGGGGTGCGGGTGGCGGCGACGATGTAGGCGTCCTGGATTTGTTTGGTCATGACGGAACTCCAAAAGGGTGAGAAAAGAGTGGAGAGGAGTGAGAAGTGAAAGAAAGCCTGGGCTTCGACTCTCACTCTTCACTTCCGCGCGCGCAGCGCGCTCACTAGTTCCTCAAAGGTTTGCCGGTGGTCATGGTGTGGGCGATGCGGGCCTGGGTTTTCTCGGTTTTCGCCAGCTCCACGAAGTGCTTGCGTTCCAGTGCCAGCAGCCATTCCTCGTCAACGGTCGAGCCGCGCTCGATCAGGCCGCCGCACAAGGTGTCGGCGATGCGCGAGGCGATGTCGACATCGTGCTCGGAGGCGAAGTAGCCGGCTTGCAGGTTGGCCAGTTGCGCCTTGAAGGTGGCGGTGCCGACGTCGCCGGCGACGATGACCTGGGCAGGCAGGGGCGGGCGGTAGCCGGCCTCGGCCAGCGATAGCGCCACCTTCTTGGCGACGTACAGCAGTTCATAGGCGTTGAACACGACCACGTCGCTGTCGCGCAGCAGGCCCATGTTCTTCGCCTCGATGGCGCTGGGGGAAACCTTGGCCATCGCCACGGTCTCGAACACCTTCTTCAGTTCCTCGAACGGATCGGCCGGATTGGCTTTGGACGCACGCACGGCCAGTTCATGCAGGCCGCCGCCGGCGGGCAGCAGGCCGACGCCGGCCTCGACCAGGCCGATGTAGCTTTCCAGTGCCGCAACCGTCCGGGCGGAATGCATCTGGAATTCGCAGCCGCCACCGAAGGCCATGCCGCGCACGGCGGAAACCACCGGCACCAGGGCGTGCTTGATCGCCATGCTGGTGCGCTGGAAGTTGGCGACCATCTTGCCGAAGTCGTCGAACTTGCCGTCCTTCAGCAGGCCCAGTGCGCCCTTGAGATCCGCGCCGGCGGAGAAGGGCTCGCCGGTCTGCCAGATCACCACCGCCTTGAGCTTTTCCTCGGCCAGCCTGATCGCGTGCTGGATGCCGTCGAGCACGTGGTCGTTGACCGTGTTCATCTTGGTCTTGAACGAGATGATGCCGACGCCGTCGTCGCCCAGCGTCCACAGGCGGATGCCGTCGTTCTCCCACACCGTGCTGCCGGTGTCGAACTTCTCGCCCAGGATCGGATCGGGGAACAACTGGCGCTGGTACACCGGGTGCTGCGAACGCGGCTTGTCGGCGTTGGCGCTGGCCGAATACGAACCGTTCTTGCCGTGCACGCCCGTGCGGCCGTCGGTGACCCAGGCGGGCAGGGGCGCATCGCTCATCGCCTTGCCGGCCTTGATGTCTTCATTGATCCATTCGGCGACCTGCTGCCAGCCCGCGGCCTGCCAGGTCTCGAACGGCCCGAGCTTCCAGCCATAGCCCCAGCGGATGGCGAAATCCACGTCGCGCGCGGTGTCCGCGATGTCGGCCAGGTGATAGGCGGTGTAGTGGAACAGATCGCGGAAAGTGGCCCACAGGAACTGCGCCTGCGGGTCGCTGGAGGCGCGCAGCTTGCCGAACTTCTCGGCGGGGTCCTTGATCGCCAAAATCGCGGCGACTTCATCGGAGGGCCTTTGTTCGGACGGGCGGAAGTCCTGCTTGGCCACATCCAATACTTGGATGTCCTTGCCGACCTTCTTGTAGAAGCCGCCGCCGGTCTTCTGGCCCAACGCACCCTTCTCGATCAGGCCGGCCAGCCACGCCGGCGCCTTGAAGTACCGGTGCCAGGGATCGTCGGGCAGGGTATCGGCCATGGTCTTGATGACGTGGGCCATGGTGTCCAGGCCGACCACGTCGGCGGTGCGGTAGGTGGCGCTCTTGGGGCGACCCACGGCCGGGCCGGTCAGCGCGTCGACGGTGTCGAAGCCGAGCTTGAACTGCTCGGTGTGATGCATGGTGGCGAGCATCGAGAACACGCCGATGCGGTTGCCGATGAAGTTGGGCGTGTCCTTGGCGATCACCACGCCCTTGCCGACGGTGGTGACCAGGAAGGCTTCGAGGCCGTCCAGCACGTTCTGGTCGGTGAGCCGGGTCGGGATCAACTCGACCAGGTGCATGTAGCGCGGCGGATTGAAGAAGTGCACGCCGCAGAAGCGGTGGCGCATTTCCTCCGGCAGCGCCTCGGCCAGCGTGTTGATCGACAGGCCCGAGGTATTGGAGGCGATGATCGCGGTCTTCGACAGGTGGCCGGCGATCTTCTTGTACAGGTCGAGTTTCCAGTCCATGCGCTCGGCAATGGCCTCGATGACCAGGTCGACATCCTTCAGGTGATCGAGATCATCGTCGTAGTTGGCCGGGATGATCGAGGCGGCCAGGGCCTTGTCGGCCAGCGGGGCCGGCGACAGCTTGGCCAGGTTGGCGATCGCCTTCAGCGCGATGCCGCTCTTCGGACCCTCTTTCGCGGGCAGGTCGAACAGCACGGTTTCCACGCCGGCGTTGGTCAGGTGCGCGGCAATCTGCGCGCCCATGACACCGGCGCCCAGCACGGCGGCCTTGCGGATGCGCAAGCCGAGGGTGGGGGAAGATGCAGCGGTCATTGGATTCTCCGATGGTGCGATGGTGGTGACGCGATCAATGGGGCAGGCAGCGCTGGCGGGGCGAGTTCACGGGTGGCTCAGCCCGGCGGCGGCGAAGCGGATCAGGTGCTGGACGGTCTGCTCAAGATGCTCTTGTTCGCTGACGTCGCCCTTGCGCTGGATCATGCCGAAGCCCGACATGGCGTGGGTCAGCGCACCGGTCACGAGGTCGATGCGCCAGTACAGCTCGGCCTTGCCCAGGTGCGGCAGCAGCCGGGCGAATTCGGCGGTGAACTGGCGCATGACGTGGCCGTAGTTCTCCGACAGGAAGCGGCGCAAGTTGTCGTCGTGCTCCGCGAAGGCGCGCGCCAGCACGCGCATGAACAGGGCACCCTTGCCGTCGTGCGACAGCTCCAGCGCCGGGCGGATGTAGGCGGCGAGCACCTGTTCGAGCGTGGCCTCGCCGCCGGCCAGCTTGTGCAGGGCGGCCAGGCGATTGGCATTCAAGGCGTCCAGGCGCCGGCGGAATACCTCCTCGACCAGTTTCTCCTTGGAGCCGAAGTGGTAGTTGACGGCGGCCAGGTTGACCCCGGCGGCCGCGGTAAGCTGGCGCAGCGAGGCGCCATCGAAGCCGCGCTGGGCGAACATTTTTTCCGCGGTGCCGAGGATGCGATCCCGGGTGGAGCTAGTCGAGTTCACGGAAGCGGACGTCCTTTGGCAGCTGACGCGATTCAAACGATCGTTTGAGCATACGGGAAGCGCTTCCCGGGCGTCAAACGAGCGTATGGATCAGGCCTGCGCGATCCTTGCCAATGAGCTAGAATCTGTCAGACTTTAGTGGGCTAAATCCTCATTCCTTGTCGGAATTGGCTACCTTTGCCGGTAGTTGCCCGCTCAATCACTTTTCCCGAAATCCGTCAGCCGGAGCAGATCCCATGGCGCTGGAGCGCACCCTTTCCATCATCAAGCCCGATGCCGTCGCCAAGAACGTCATCGGCGAAATCTACGCCCGTTTCGAAAAGGCCGGCCTGAAAATCGTCGCCGCCCGCATGAAGCAGCTGTCGCGCGCCGAGGCCGAAGGCTTCTATGCCGTACATCGCGAGCGCCCGTTCTTCAAGGCCCTGGTCGAGTTCATGATCTCCGGCCCGGTGATGATCAGCGTGCTGGAGGGCGAAAACGCCGTGCTGGCCCATCGTGACCTGATGGGCGCCACCAACCCGAAGGAAGCTGCGCCGGGCACGATCCGCGCCGACTTCGCCGAGTCGATCGACGCCAACGCCGTGCATGGCTCCGACGCCGTGGAAACCGCCAAGGTGGAGATCGCCTATTTCTTTGCGGCGACGGATGTGGTTTCGCGTTAATTTCGTGCGTTCATCCTTGAACGCGAAGATCAGACAGCGGCCACTCGTGGCCACACAGTAGAAACAAGTGCGTTCGTCCCTGAACGCGAAGATCAAACAGCGGCCATCCGTGGCCGCACTCTTCAATAAGAGCCACTCTTTGAACTCAGTTGTCGCCAGCTCGAACAAGGTCAACCTGCTCGATTTCGATCGCCAGGGTCTGCGTGATTTCTTCACGCAGATCGGCGAGAAGCCGTATCGTGCCGAGCAGGTGATGAAGTGGATCTACCACGACCTGGAAGACAACTTCGAAAACATGACCGACGTGGGCAAGGCGCTGCGCGCCAAGCTCACCGAGGCTTGCTACATCGGCGCACCCAAGACGCTGCTGGACAAGGTCGCCACCGACGGCACGCACAAGTGGCTGCTGGGCATGGATTCGGGCAATGCGATCGAGACGGTCTACATCCCCGAGCCGACCCGCGGCACCTTGTGCGTGTCCTCGCAGATCGGCTGTGCGCTGAACTGCCAGTTCTGCTCCACCGGCGCGCAGGGCTTCAACCGCAACCTGTCCACCGCCGAGATCATCGGCCAGGTGTGGGTGGCGGCGAAGTACCTGGGCAACGTCACCCACCAGAACCGGCGCATCACCAACGTGGTGATGATGGGCATGGGCGAGCCGCTGGCCAATTTCGACAACGTGCTGAAGGCGATGAAGCTGATGCGCGACGACCTGGGCTTCGGCCTGGCATCGAAGCGCGTCACCTTGTCCACTGCCGGCCTGGTGCCGCTGATCGACCAGTTGTCCGATGCCATCGACGTGTCGCTGGCGGTGTCGCTGCACGCGGCCAACGACGAGCTGCGCACCGAACTGATGCCGATCAACAAGCGCTACCCGATCGCCGAGCTGCTGGCGGCCTGCCAGCGCTGGGTCGCGCGCAAGCCGCGCACCTCGATCACCTTCGAATACACCTTGATGAAAGGCGTCAACGACCAGCCCGAGCACGCCCGCCAGCTCATCAAGCTGATGCGCAAGCTGCCCACGTGCAAGGTCAACCTGATTCCGTTCAACCCTTTCCCGGGTACGCAGTTCGCGCGCTCGGACGCGGCTGCGATCCACGATTTCCAGAGTCAGCTGCTCAATGCCGGCGTGCTGACCATGCTGCGCCGAACCCGCGGCGACGACATCGACGCGGCCTGCGGCCAGTTGGCGGGGCAGGTCGCCGACCGTACCCGGCGCAGCGCCGAACTTCGCAAACGGCAGAACCAGGGGGCTTTGCATGCGCTTTGACCGGGTGGTGATTCCCTGCTTGTTGTTCGCCCTGGCCGGCTGCGTCACCACGCATACCAACACCGGTGCGCTGGGCAAGCCGCTGCCGCAGGAGAGCAAGGCCGAGCAGGCCACGGACGCGGCGCGCATCCACACCGAACTGGGCCAGCATTACCTTGCCACCGGCGACCTGCAGACGGCGCTGAGCAAGGTGCAGATGGCGCTCCAGTTCGACCCGAACTACGCTCCCGCCCATACCGTCCTCGCCTACATCGACGCGCGGATCGGCAAGCTGGCCGAAGCGGAGCGGCACTACCGCAAGGCGGTGGCGCTGGAGCCGACCAAGGGTGCCTGGAACAACAACCTCGGCCAGTTCCTGTGTTCGCGGGGCAACTATGCCGAGGGCGAAACCTATTTTCGCAAGGCAGTGGCCGATCCGTTCTACGCCACCCCTTCGGAGGCCCTGGCCAACGCCGGCGTCTGCCAACTGATGGCAGGCGACAAAACCAAGGCAGAAGCGGATTTTCGTGACGCCATCGCGCGAAATCCGCAGAATGGCGAGGCACTCTTCCAGCTCGCAAACCTTCTTTACCAGGGGAAAGATGCGTTTCGCGCAAGGGCATTCCTGCAGCGTTTCGACGCGCTGGGCAAACCGACTGCCGCCGCGCTGAAACTGGGGTACGACATCGAATCAAGCATGGGCAACCCGGAGGGGGCCCGCAATTATCTCAAGCGACTGCGCAGCCAGTTCCCGGACTCGGAACAGGCGCACGCCCTTGACTCCATCGACAACCCATGACGTCCATGCAGCAGTCTCCCATGTTCGACCACGCGCCTGACGGCACCCATTCTTCCCTCGCCCATGGAGCGGGGCAGGGAGCGATGGCCGGTGAATCGGCCCAGCCGAGTTTCGGCAGCCGGCTGCGCGCGGCGCGCGAGGCACGCGGGCTCGATCTCGAGGCCTGCGCCAACGCGCTGCGGTTGCCGGTGCGGGTGTTGCGCAAGCTGGAACTGGATCAGTACGACGGCACCGACTCCAAGGTCTACCTGGGCAGCTACATCGCCAAGTACGGGCGCCACCTGGGCATCAACGACGCCTCCATCCGGCTCGAAGTGGACCGCATCCGCCAGGTCGACGCGCCGCTGGTGACCAGTGGTGGCATCTCCCATTCGCGCTTCCTGTTCGACCGCTACGCCACTGCGGCCACCTACGTGGTGCTGACGCTGGTGATCGCCGTGCCCACGCTCTGGTTCGGCGTGAAAAGCACGCTGGATCGGGACATCACCCATTTGGCCCCGCTGGACGCCGCCCCGGTGGCACAGCAGGAGCAAGCCGGCACCAGCACCCCGGCGATGGTTGCCGCCGACCGCGCCCGCCAGCCGGCGGCGCCGGTGCAGGCCGCGGCCGCCGACACGGCATCAGAGCAGCCGTTGCTGGCCTCGATGGCGCCGTTCCCGAGCCTCGCCAGCGACACTCGTCCGGCCGTGCCTGCGCCGCCGGCAGCGATGGTCGCCGCCGGCAGCGGTGGCCATCAGCTGGAGCTGACGCTCAGCGCGCCGAGCTGGGTCGAGGTGACCCGTGCCGACGGCACGCGTCTCGAATACGGTTTGCTGCCGGCGGGCAGTCACGCCGTCTATCACAGCGACCAGCCGCTGAACGTGAGCATCGGCAACGTCGGCGGCGCCCAGGTCGCGATCGACGGGCAGGCGGTGGGAATGGATGATTTCCGCCGCGCCAACGTCGCGCATTTCCGCGTGCAAGTGCAGGACGGCAAGGCCTCCGCCACTGCCCTCTGATCGGCATCGCCGCCGCTGCCGGCGACCCAATTCGGTTATGCTTGCGCACTGCCCGCCTGCGACCAGGCGGGTCTGATCCACCCATTACCTGTGTTTACGCGCTGGACTGCGCCAAGCGGTGCGCGGCCTATTGAACGGTGATTGCATGGCATTTGAAGAGTACGACAAGTACGAACAGAGCGAGTTGGTACAGAAGTGGCTGCGCGAGAACGGCGTTTCGATCGTTGTCGGTGTTCTTATCGGACTGGTCGGCATCTTCGGATGGCAGCAATGGCGCAACCACCAGGCCCGCAACGAGAGCGCGGCCTCGCAGCTCTACCAGCAGGCCAAGGTGGCGCAGCTGTCGGGCAAGCCCGACGTGGCCGCCCAGTTGACCGACCAGTTGATGAAGGATTACGCCAAATCGCCGTATGCGCTGTTCGCGGTCAGCGACCGCGCCCGCCAGCAAGTGCAGGACAAGCAACTGGACAAGGCCCAGGTCTCGCTGGAGTGGGCCGAAAGCCACACCACCGAAGAGCCGCTGAAGTCGCTGACCCTGGTGCGCATCGCGCGGGTCGAATTGGCGCGCGACCAGGCCCAGGCCTCGCTGGCCACGCTCGACCGCGTGCCGCCCGGCAGCTTCCAGGGCATGGTGCAGGAACTCCGCGGCGATGCGATGGTCAAGCTTGGACGCATGGACGATGCACGCAAGGCCTACCAGGCGGCCATGTCGGCACTGAGCGAGGACGCCCCGCAACGCGGCGCCTTGCAGATGAAACTCGATGACCTGGCCGTGGCCGGGAAGCAGGGTGCATGAAAGTTCACATGATCAAACGCGCCATGCTGGTTTCGCTGGTTTCGCTGCTGACGCTCGCCGGCTGCCACTCCTTCAAGAAGGAGAACGTGCAGCCGCCGACGCCGCTGGCCAAGGATTTCAAGCCGACGGTGCAGGTGACGCGACTGTGGCACGAACGAGTGGGCGACGGCGCGGGCGACAGTGGCGTGCGGCTGCGTCCGACCGTGGTCGATGGCGTGCTCTACGCCGACAGCACCGACGGCAAGCTGGCCGCCTTCGACGCGGCGACCGGCAAGACGCTGTGGTCGAAGAGTTCGCGCACGCACGGCTGGTTCGGCTGGGGCGACAAGAAGCGCAAGGACGCCCAATATGCGGGCGGTCCGGCGGTAGGCGGCGACCTGCTCGCGGTGGGCACGCTGGACGGCCACGTCTACGGCGTCAACGCAAAGGACGGCAGCCCGCGCTGGGAAGCCGAACTCAATACCCAGGTGCTGGCCTCGCCGGTGATCATCGGCAACCAGGTCATCGTGCGCGGCAGCAACGGCCGGGTTTATTCCCTTGACGCGGCCACCGGCGAGCGCCAGTGGGTGAACGACCAGGGCAACGTGCCGCTGCTGAGCGTGCGCGGCAACGGCGGCTTGCTGGTCGCCAACGGCGTGGTGTTCTTCGGCAGCGACGACGGCCTGCTGGTCGCGCTGCGCCTGGACAACGGCAGCAAGCTGTGGGAGCAGCGCCTGGCCAGCGGCGAGGGCCGCACCGAGATCGACCGTCTGAACGATGCCGACGGCGCGATCCTGCTCGACGGCAGCACCCTCTACGGCACCGCCTACCACGGCAACGTGGTGGCCATCGACGGCCCCAGTGGCCGCCCGCTGTGGTCGCATCCGTTCTCCAGCTATACCTCGCTGGCGGTGAAATACAATGCCATCTTCGGCGTCGACGATCAGTCGCGCGTGTGGGCCTTCGACAAGTCCGGCGGCGCCGACATGTGGAAGAACGACGCGCTCCGCTACCGCTGGCTGACCGGGCCGGCCGTGCAGGGCAACTACGTGGTGGTCGGCGATGCCGAAGGCTATGTGCACTGGCTGCAGACCGGCGACGGCGCGTTGGCCGCGCGCGAGCGGCTTTCCAAGAAGGCGATCCGCGCGCAGCCGCTGGTGGTGGGCGATGTCGTGTACGTCCAGGACGTGAAGGGCCACATCGGCGCCTACCGCCTGTCCTCGCCCTGATCGCGGGACGAAGTTTCCATGCTGCCCGTCGTCGCCCTGGTCGGTCGCCCCAATGTCGGCAAATCGACCCTGTTCAACGTGCTCACGCGCAGCCGCGACGCGCTGGTGGCCGACATGCCCGGGGTCACCCGCGATCGCCACTACGGTGCGTGCCATCTGGGTGAGCGCCCGTTTCTCGCGGTCGATACCGGTGGTCTGTCGGGTGTCGAGGAGGCGATCGACGTCCTTACCGCGCGGCAAGTGCGACTGGCGATCGAGGAGGCCCAGGTGCTGGTCTTCGTGGTCGATGCGCGCGACGGCCTGCTGCCGCAGGATCACGTGATCCTTGGCGAGTTGCGCCGCAGCGGCAAGCCGATCATCGCCGCCGTGAACAAGATCGACGGCCTGGATGAACAGGCCGCCCTGGCGGAATTCGCTGCCTTCGGCATGGCCACCACCTTGCCGATTTCCGCTGCGCATGGTCGCGGCACCGACGAGTTGATCCGCGCCGTGCTGCCGCTGTTGCCGCCGGACGAGGATGCCGCGAACGAGCCGGCCACGGAGGACGGCAGTATCCGCGTGGCGATCGTTGGCCGCCCGAACGCCGGCAAGTCCACGCTGATCAACCGCCTGCTGGGCGAAGAACGGCTGATCGTCTCCGACGTCGCGGGCACCACGCGCGACCCGATCCGCGTGCCGCTGGAGCGCGACGGCAAGCGTTACACCCTGATCGACACCGCCGGCATCCGACGCAAGGCGCGGGTCGAGGAGGCGGTGGAGAAGTTCAGCGTGATCAAGACGCTGCAGTCGATCGCCGCCGCCCAGGTGGTGGTGATGATGGTCGACGCGCGCGAGAACCTGGCCGACCAGGACCTTACCCTGATCGGCTACGCCATCGACGAGGGCAGGGCGCTGGTGATCGCGCTCAACAAGTGGGATGGCCTGGACGCCTATCAGCGCGAGGAATGCCTGCGCGCGCTGGATCGTCGGCTGGTGTTCGTCGACTGGGCCAAGCGCGTGCACATATCGGCGCTGCACGGTTCCGGGCTGCGCGAGCTGATGCGCGCGGTGGTGCGCGCGCACGCGTCGGCGACCAGGGAGCTGAGCTCCTCCGACCTGACCCGCACGCTGGAAAAGGCGTACGAAAGCTACCAGCCGCCGCTGGTCAACGGCCATGCGCCGAAGCTGCGCTTTGCGCATCCGGGCGGCACCAATCCGCCGACCATCGTCATCCACGGCACGCGCACCAAGCACATCGCGCCGGCCTACCAGCGCTACCTGGAAAACTTCTTCCGCAAACGCTACAAGCTCGAAGGCACGCCGGTCCGCATTGCCTTCCGCGAGGGCGAAAACCCCTACGCCGGACGCAAGAAGGTGCTGACCAAGGAGCAACAGCACAAGGCCCGCCGCCGGCTCAGCGAACTGATCAAGCGCACGCGCTGATCGTCGACGCTCAGGGAAGATCCGACGGCAGCAGCCCGTACACCGCCGCGTCCCGCGGTTGCCCCTCCACCAGCAAGCGCTGGCGCGCGATCGACTCGAATCGTGCGCCGATGCGCAGCGCCGTGGCGCGGCTGGCTGCGTTGTCCGGCAGCGCCACGATCTCGATGCGGATCAGCCCCAACTGCTCGAACCCGAAGCGCGCGACGCGCTGCGCCGCCGCCGTCGCCAGCCCGCGCCGCTGGCAGCCCTGGCGCATCCAGTAACCGAGATTGGCGCGGCGGTGGATCGGCTCGAACTGGTTGAGCCCCACGCCGCCCAGCAGCGAGCCGTCGGCCGCACTGCGCACCGCGAAGGCGAAATGGTTGCCGGCCTGCCAGCCGTCCTGGCAATGCGCGATCCATGCATGGGCGGCATCGTGGCCGTAGTCGGCGCGACACCACGGCAGCCAGCGCCCGACGCTGTCCACAGAGTCGCGCACGGCATCCACCAGGGCGTCGGCGTCAGCGCGGTTCCAAGGGCGCAACCGCACGCGCGCGTCGCCCAGCTCGATCGTGTATTGCGGGTCGTGTCCCATCAGCCTGCCTGGTTGCCGGCGCGCTGCCGTTTGTGCGCATGTCGTCCAGCCCGGATAATGCATCCTTTACGGCCAGGGATCAGCATGAGCGCACGCATACTCGACGGCAAACGCATCGCCCGGGAACTGCTGGAACAGCTGCACCTGCGCGTGGCCGAACGGGTCGGTCGGGGCCTGCCCGCACCGGGGCTGGCCGTGGTGCTGGTCGGCAGCGACGCGGCCTCGACGGTGTACGTGCGCAACAAGCGCAAGGCCTGCCACCAGGTGGGCTTCCGTTCCTTCGATCACGACCTTCCGGCCGAGACCACGCAGGCCGAGTTGTTCGCGCTGATCGACCGCCTCAACGCCGACCCGCAGGTGCACGGCATCCTGGTGCAGTCGCCGCTGCCGGCACACATCGACGAAGACGCGCTGGTCGACCGCATCGACCCGGACAAGGACGTGGACGGGTTCCAGGCAGTCAACGTGGGGCGGCTGGCGCTGCGCCGGTTCGGCCTGCGGCCGTGCACCCCGCGCGGCGTGATGACCCTGCTCGGCCACACCGATCGGCCGGTGCGCGGGCAGCATGCGGTGGTGGTGGGCGTGTCCAACCACGTCGGCCGGCCGCTGGTGCTGGAGCTGATGATCGCCGGTTGCACCACCACCTCGTGCCATCGCTTCACGCGGGAGCTGGAAAGTTTCGTGCGCCAGGCCGACATCGTGATCGTCGCGGTCGGCAAGCCCGGCCTGGTGCGGGGCGACTGGATCAAGCCCGGCGCGGTGGTGATCGACGTCGGCATCAATCGGCTGGAGGACGGCCGGCTGGTCGGCGACGTGGAGTTCGCCCCGGCCGCCGAGCGCGCCAGCTGGATCACGCCGGTGCCGGGCGGGGTGGGGCCGATGACCGTCGCCACCTTGATGGAGAACACGCTGGAAGCGGCCGAGGCACAGGCTGCCCGCGGCAGCGCCGGCTAGGTCGTTCGCTCAGCTGCGGTGGCCGGTGTCGTGCGCCTCGAGCGAACAGGGCGTCGCGACCACCTGGCCGCTGGCCGCATGGTCGGTCTGGATGGTCGTATGCGTGATCGCGAATCGATCGCGCAACATGGCTTCCAGTTCGCGGCGCACGTCGTGGCAGTCGACGTCGAGCTCGACGAAGACGTGTGCCGACAGCGCCGGCATGCCCGAGGTCACTTCCCACACGTGCAGGTCGTCCACCCGCGTGACCGCGGGCAGGGCGTGCATGGCCTGGCCGATCGCGTCCGGTTCCAGTCCGCGCGGCGCCGCCTCCAGGAAAACCCGGCCGGCATCGCGCACCAGCCCGATGCCGGCCTTGAGCATCAGCGCCGCAACCACCAGCGCCGCCAGGGAATCGAACTGGTTCCACCCCGTCCACCAGACCAGCACGCCGGCCACCGCCGTGGCGATGAATGCATACAGGTCGGTGAGCACGTGCTGGTAACTGCCCTGGATGTTGAGGCTTTCCCGGTTGGCCTTGTGCATCGCCCACACCGCCAGCAGGTTCACGCCGATGCCCGCCACCGCCACGAAGGTGACCAGCAGGCCGTGCACGGCGGGCGGGTGGATCAGCCGGCGCACGGCCTCGACCACGAACCACGCCGAGAGCAACAGCAAGGTCACGCCATTGGCCTGCGCGCTGAGAATTTCCACCCGCTTGAGCCCGAACGTGTAGCTGCCGCGCGCCGGTCGGCTGGCCAGCCGCATCGCCACCAGCGCCAGGGCGATCGCGCCGACGTCGGTCAGCATGTGGCCGGCATCGGAGATCAGCGCCAGCGATTGAGCCAGCATGCCGACCACCACCTCGACGATCATGAAACCCAGCAGCAACAGCAGGGCGATCGTCAGATAACGCCGATCGGCATCACGGGCCACGCCGTGGGCATGCGGATGACCGGCCGCATGGGGATGGGCATGGTCGTGTCCCTGCGCGTGATCGCGAGGGTGATCGTGGGGGTGATCGTGAGAGGAATGGGCGTGCACGGCGGCTCCTGCGAAGGTCGCCAAGATACATGCCGGGTGCGGTGCTATGTCATCACATTGGCCGCGCCGCGCGGGTCCGGCGCTGGCGAGGGCAGTGAAGGGAACGTATAATTCCCTCTTTGCAGCGGGACATTTCGCATGCGCATCCTCGCCGAGGCCCTGACCTACGACGACGTCTACCTGGTTCCGGGCCATTCCATCGTCCTGCCGCGCGACGTGAACACCTCGACGCGCTTCACCCGCGGCCTGCGGCTGAACATCCCGATCGTTTCCGCCGCGATGGATACCGTCACCGAGGCGCGCCTGGCCATCACCATGGCGCAGAACGGCGGCATCGGCATCATCCACAAGAACATGACCGCCGAGCAGCAGGCCGCCGAAGTGCGGCTGGTGAAGAAGTTCGAGGCCGGCGTGATCCGCAGCCCGATCACGGTCGGCCCGGAGACCTCGATCCGCGAGGTGCTGCGGCTCACCCACGCGCACAACATCTCCGGCGTGCCGGTGGTCGAGGGCAATCGCCTGGTCGGCATCGTCACCAGCCGTGACATGCGTTTCGAACGCAAGCCGGACGATCCGGTGCGCAACATCATGACCCGCCAGGACAAGCTGGTCACCGTAAAGGAAGGCGCCAGCCAGGACGAGGTGATGCTGTTGCTGCACAAGCATCGCATCGAGAAAGTGCTGGTGGTCAACGACGACTTCCAGTTGCGCGGCCTGATCACCGTGAAGGACATCCAGAAGGCGCGCGACAACCCGCATGCCGCCAAGGACAGTCACGAGGCGCTGCTGGTGGGTGCTGCCGTCGGCGTGAGCGGCGACACCGAGCAACGCGTGGCGGCGCTGGTCGATGCCGGCGTCGACGTGTTGGTCGTGGATACCGCACACGGCCATTCGCAGGGCGTGATCGACCGGGTGGCCTGGGTCAAGAAGCACTATCCGCAGGTGCAGGTGGTGGCCGGCAACATCGTCACCGGCGAGGCGGCGCGGGCACTGCTCGACGTGGGCGTGGACGCGGTCAAGGTGGGCGTGGGCCCCGGCTCGATCTGCACCACTCGCGTGGTTGCCGGTGTCGGCGTGCCACAGATCACCGCGATCGACCTGGTCGCCACCGCGCTGAAGGACGAGATTCCGCTGATTGCCGATGGTGGCATCCGCTACTCCGGCGACATCCCCAAGGCCCTGGCGGCCGGTGCATCCAGCGTGATGCTGGGCTCGATGTTCGCCGGCACCGAGGAATCCCCGGGCGAGGTCGAGCTGTTCCAGGGCCGCTCGTACAAGAGCTACCGCGGCATGGGCTCGATCGGCGCGATGCAGCTCGGCTCCAAGGATCGCTACTTCCAGGACGAGGCCGACGCCGACAAGCTGGTACCCGAGGGCATCGAGGGCCGCGTGCCGTACCGCGGGCCGCTGCGCAACATCATCCACCAGTTGATCGGCGGCCTGCGCGCGTCGATGGGCTACCTGGGCGCGGCCACCGTCGAGGATGTGCGCAGCAAGGCGCAGTTCGTCAAGGTCACCTCCGCCGGCGTCACCGAAGCGCACCCGCACGATATCCAGATCACCAAGGAAGCGCCGAATTACCGCTTGAACTCGTGATCCGGCCGGGAAGGGTGGTCATTACCATGCCCGCCCCTCCCGCCACACGCCGTACCACACCGCCGTCATCCCGGCGAAAGCCGGGGTCCAGCGCTTTCCCAAGCGTCGCGGCACAAGTCACCGGGTCCCGGCTTTCGCCGGGATGACGGGCATGGGGAATCGTCGCCTCGCGTAGCTTCCTGCTTTCGCCGCGGCGACCGGCATGCAGCTTCCGTCACCCGTCGCACTCGTTGGCCCATCCTTTCCTGATATCCGTCCGCCGCCCATGACCAACATCCACTCCCACAAAATACTCATCCTCGACTTCGGTGCGCAGTACACGCAGTTGATCGCCCGGCGCGTGCGCGAGCTGGGCGTGTATTGCGAGATCTGGGCCTGGGACCACGATCCGGGCGAGATCGCCGCGTTCGGCGCCAAGGGCATCATCCTGTCCGGCGGGCCGGAATCGACCACGCTCCCGGGCGCGCCCAAGGCGCCGCAACAAGTGTTCGATGCGGGCGTGCCGATCCTCGGCATCTGCTACGGCATGCAGACCCTGGCCGCGCAGCTGGGCGGCGCCACCGAGGCGGCCGACCAGCGCGAGTTCGGCCATGCCCAAGTGGACATTGCGGGCACCAGCCGACTGTTCGAGGGCTTCACCGACCACGCGGACGCGCACCGGCTGGACGTGTGGATGAGCCACGGCGACCACGTGTCGCGCGTGCCGCCGGGCTTCGTGGTCACCGGCACCACCGCGCGCATTCCGGCGGCGGTGATGGAGAACCACGACAAGCGCTGGTACGGCGTGCAGTTCCACCCGGAAGTGACCCACACGAAGCAGGGCGGGGCGCTGCTCAAGCGCTTCATCACCGAGATATGCGGTTGCGCCACGCTGTGGACGCCGGCCAACATCATCGACGACCAGATCGCCCGCGTGCGCGAGCAGGTCGGCGACGACCACGTGCTGCTCGGCCTCTCCGGCGGCGTCGATTCCTCGGTGGTGGCCGCGCTGCTGCACAAGGCGATCGGCGCGAGGCTTACCTGCGTGTTCGTCGACACCGGCCTGCTGCGCTGGAAAGAGGGCGACCAGGTGATGGCCACCATGGCCGAGCACATGGGCGTCAAGGTGATCCGCGTCAACGCGGCCGACCGCTACTTCGAGGCACTCGAAGGCGTCTCCGATCCGGAAGCCAAGCGCAAGATCATCGGCGGCCTGTTCGTGGAGATCTTCGACGAGGAGTCGGGCAAGATCACCGCCGACGGCAGCAAGGTGAAGTGGCTGGCGCAGGGCACGATCTACCCCGACGTGATCGAGTCGGCCGGCAGCAAGACCGGCAAGGCCCACGTCATCAAGAGCCACCACAACGTCGGCGGCCTGCCGGCGCACATGAAGCTGAAACTGGTCGAACCGCTGCGCGAGCTGTTCAAGGACGAAGTGCGCCGCATCGGCGTGGAGCTCGGCCTGCCGCGCGAAATGGTCTATCGCCACCCGTTCCCGGGGCCGGGCCTGGGCGTGCGCATCCTCGGCGAGGTGAAGCGCGAATATGCCGAGTTGCTGGCGCGCGCCGACGCGATCTTCATCGAGGAGTTGCGCAAGGCCGACCTGTACGACCGGACCAGCCAGGCGTTCGCGGTGTTCCTGCCGGTGAAGTCGGTGGGCGTGGTCGGCGACGCGCGCGCCTACGAATGGGTGATCGCCTTGCGCGCGGTGGAAACCATCGACTTCATGACCGCTCACTGGGCGCACCTCCCGCACGAGTTTCTTGGCAGGGTTTCAAATAGAATAATCAATGAGTTGCGTGGTGTTTCTCGCGTTGTTTACGACATCAGCGGCAAGCCACCCGCCACGATCGAGTGGGAATAGGCAAATCAATGGCTTGCGTATGTCGGGAAAGGCCAGCTTGGCTCCAATCTTTCCCAGATAAAGTCGACAACTTATTGAGATGAAAGACGAAAAATCGGAAACCTCAAGTGGTTTCTCACCCGCCGATGTGCGCCACATGCAGCGTGCGCTGCAACTGGCCGCGCACGCCCGCGACAGCGAGAACGAGGTGCCGGTGGGGGCAGTGCTGGTGTTGAACGGCGAAGTCGTGGGGCTGGGCTGGAACCGCAACATCACCCTGCACGACCCGACCGCCCACGCCGAGGTGATGGCCATGCGCGCCGCCGGCGAGCAGCTCGCCAACCACCGGTTGTCCGGCGCCACGCTGTACGTGACGCTGGAACCGTGCTCGATGTGCGCGATGGCGCTGATCCACGCACGCATCAGCCGCGTGGTCTACGCCGCCGCCGATCCCAAGACCGGCGCGGCCGGCAGCGTGTTCGATACCTTGATCGACGCGCGGCACAACCATCGCATCGAGGTGGCCGGCGGGCTGTTGGCCGAGGAATCGGCCCGCATGCTGCGCGACTTCTTCCGCGCCAGGCGCTAGTGGCCGCGCGGCGCCGCCGCCACGGTGTCGATATCACCGTAGGCGGTATCCGGCGGCTTGCTGCCGAGCAGCCGTATCCGCATGCCCCAGGGCGCCACGAAGTCCAGCGCCATGCGGCCAGCCCACGGACCGGAAGTCAGCCGGTGTGGTGCGCCACTGACGATGACGCCGCGCTGCCGAAGCCAGGCATCGGTGCGCAGGGTGCCATCTGCGAGGAACTGCAAGGTCTCGCCGGTGGCGGCCGAGCCGCGGGCAGGGGAGTCGCCACGCTCGACGAACAATTCCAGCATCGAACCGCTGCCGCAGGAAAGCAGGCGGGAGCCTGATGCCCCCGCCGCGATTGGCGCGGGGTCGCCAACCGGGCGGCAATTCAGTACGTCGTGGAAAAACGCCGAGGCCTGCCGCAGATCCGGCACGCCGATCCTGGCGTAGTCGCCATCGCCCAGAGTCGCTGCGCGCGCGCCTGCCGGCAGGGTCGCCAGCAGGCCGGCGGCGACGAGCCACAGGAAGAACACGATCTTGTTGTTCATGGCGGGGATTTCCGAAGAACTCGGCAGCCAGATGGTGCCGATCCCCCTCGGCAAAACCCGTGACTGATGACCGGTGTGTTTCCCCGGGCGAACAGTCCGCCAGCCCACCGCTGTCTCTTGCCGGGAACGGTGCGATCACCGCAGCGCCATTGATCCCGGGCCATTCCGGCCTGATTCCCTGGTCACGCCCGGACCGGTGTGCTCGTTGACCGGTCATTGCCTCGTCCACAGGACTCAACACCATGACACGCGACAACAGACAGAAACCGCGGCAGCCATACCAGCACCATCAGCGCGGCGTCTCCGGCCGTGCCAGTCGCGACGCCTCCCGTCAGGACACCGCGAGCATGGGCGGACTGAGTTCCGATGACGGTTACGACTGGTTGCAGCGGGTCGGCCGCACGAGAGCGACCCGGACAATGGGCAGCGCCTGAGGGTTGCCTCTCGCCAACGCCGCAAGGTCGGCGAGGGTGAAGGTCCGCCAGCCACATTGGGCGCCCGGCGCTAGATGCCGTTCTTTCGCGAGCGTGTGCCCGGCACAGAGTCGACCGAGATCGACAAGAGCACGTGCCGATAGCGTGTGGAGGTCGATGCCTCGATGATGTATTCTATATTTTACATAATATACATTATGCGAAATTAAAGATAGCAGGCGACAGCCTCCACGGCAACCGTCCTCCAGCGGCGCATCGACCCTCTCCGCCACTGCCTCGCCAGGTGCCAATCAGCTTCTTCCGGACGTTGGAAGAGCCATCGTCTTCAAAGGACATCGTTCTTGCCTGGTCCAGGTGTTCGACTTGGGCCATGCGCAGTTGTGCGCGTACTCCGTTGTCGGCGATGTTCTCGCTCAATCCGGTTCCGGCGGTTTGGACGGGATGAACGGCGAGACAGGATCGCTGGCCGGAAAGGTTTCCTCCAGTGCCTCGTCCTGGTTCTCGCTTTCCTTCTTCTTGCGTTGCCGCCGCGTTTCGGGAGTCTCCGGTGGCTCCCTGTCGTTCTTGCGCCCGGGATGTTGCCGGTCTTTGCGGTCGTGGGTTGCCATGCCTGCTGCTCGTGTGTGGAGGGAACGATGGCAGCCTGCGTTTTGCCGGGTGAAGCCTCGGTGTGGCCGGCGTGCACGTGCGGTCGCTGGCCCCGCTGCCGATGGCCGGACCAGGCCCGATTCGCTGCGATGGCGTGATGATGGCCGGGCCTTCGCGGGACACCGGATTCACGCCTGGGATGGAATGCTCGCCACTCCCTCCCCCGCCAGAACCGGAGCGCCCCGTGGATGCCATCCAACTGCTGAAAGCCGATCACAAGAAGGTCAAGGAACTGCTCGCCGAGCTTGCGAAAACGACCACCCGCGCCGCGAAGACGCGCAGCGAGCTGCTCGCACAAATCCGCGTCGACCTGGAGGTCCATACCACGATCGAGGAAGAGATCTTCTATCCCGCCTTCAGGAAGGCCGGTACGAAGGACGATGCAAAGATGTACTTCGAGGCGCTGGAGGAGCATCGCGCCGCCGGCGATCTGGTGCTCCCGGACCTGCTCGACACCGACGTCGGCAGCGAGCAGTTCTCCGGCCGCGCCAAGGTGTTGCGCGAACTGGTCGAACACCACGTCAAGGAGGAAGAGGAGGAGATGTTCAAGGAGGCGAAGAAGCTGCTTTCGGCCGCCGAGCTCAAGGCACTGGGCGCACGCATGGAACAGCGCAAGGTCGAACTGGCCAAGCAAGTCGGTGGCTCGCGCGGCAAGGCTTGAACCGCGAACGCAACGGGGAAAGTCGGACACCCCGGACGGCGATCCCAAACCGCCGTCGGCGGCCTACAATGCGACTTTGACGGGCGCCAGGGTCACGGAAATGGAAGCGGAAATGGAAGACTGCAAGCGCGTGCTGGTGGTCGAAGACGACCCCGTGGTGGCCATGGTGATGGAAGACACGCTGCGGGCGATGGGCCTGGAGGTGCTGGTCGACCTCAATCTGGTCGACGCACTCAACGACGTCGAGGCCAGCCGGCTCGATGCGGCGATGATCGACGTGGGCTTGCGCGGCGAGAATGCGTGGCCGGTGATGGCCGCCTTGCAGAAGCGCAACGTCCCGTTTGCGGTGATGTCCGGTGGCGACCTCAGCGGGTTGGCGCAGGAGTTTCCTCGGGTTCGCATGGTGAACAAGCCGGTGTCGGTGGATACGCTGCAGCAGATCGTGCGCGAGCTGCTGGCTTCGCCGCCCGCTTCGGCAGGCGGTTGAACAACCCGACCGGCTCAGTTCGCGTCGTCGCCGTCCGTGACATCGCCCAGCATCCGCCGCAACCGTTCGGCCAGCGCGCTCACCGTGAACGGCTTGGTGATCAGCTCCATGCCGGCGGCGAATCCCTTGCTTGACGCCGTGTCGGCGGCATAGCCGGTCATCAGCAGCACTTTCAGTTCGGGCTGGCGCGCGCGCAGCGTGTCGGCCAGCGAGCGGCCGCTCATGCCCGGCAGGCTGATGTCGGAGATCAGCATGTGCAAGTGGCCGTGCGATTCCAACGCGGCGAGGGCGGCATCGGCGTCCGGCGCCTCCAGCACCGCGTAGCCCAGCTGGTGCAGTACCTCTACCACCACCTGGCGCACCACCTGTTCGTCTTCCACCACCAGCACCACTTCGCCGTTCGACGGGCGCGGGGTGGCCTCGGCCTGATCGTGCCCTGGGCGCGCCAGCTCGACATGGCGCGGCAGATAGAGCTTGATCGAGGTGCCCTCTCCCGCCGCGCTGCGGATGTCGCAATAGCCGTTCGACTGCCGTGCGAAACCATAGACCATCGACAGGCCCAGGCCGGTGCCCCGCCCCGTCGGCTTGGTGGTGAAGAACGGCTCGAAGGCATGCTCCAGCACCTCCGGGGCCATGCCGGTGCCGTTGTCGACGACCTCGATGCAGATGTATTGCCCGCTGTCCGCCTCCAGCCAGTTGCCGCTCTCGATCGAGCCCGCGTCCAGGTTGCTCGAACGGATCAGCAGGTCGCCGCCGTCGGGCATCGCGTCGCGCGCGTTGATGGTCAGGTTCAGCAAGGCGCTTTCCAGCTGGTTCGGATCGCACAGGGTCAACCACAAGTCGTCCGCCAGCTCGAAGCGCAGCGTCACCGCCTCGCCGAGCGTGCGCTGCAGCAGTTCTTCCATCGACGCGATCAACGGGTTGGCCGCCACCGGACGCGGGTCCAGCGGCTGGCGGCGAGAGAAGGCCAGCAGGCGATGCGTCGTCGCCGCAGCGCGATTGGCCGAGTTGAGCGCGCCCTGGACGAAACGCTGCAACGTGGCGGCGTCGCCCGAGCTGGCGTGCAGCTGGATCAGATCCAGTGAACCGATGATGCCTTGCAGCAGGTTGTTGAAGTCGTGGGCCAGGCCGCCGGTGAGCTGGCCGACGGCTTCCATCTTCTGCGCCTGGCGCAGTTGCGCTTCGATCCGGATCTTTTCGCTGAGGTCGCGGATGAATACGTTGGTACGCGATTCGCCGTGCAAGGACAGGCTGCTGACGCTCAGTTCCACCGGGATCGTTTCGCCCACGCGGTTGACCATCTCGCTCTGCCGTGTCGCCCCGCGCCTGGCGCCCCGCGCCGGGCTGGGTTCGAGGTCGGCCAACAGTCGCTCGGGATGACCGGGCGGACCGACCAGGGTCGCCAGCGGCTTGCCGCGGGCCTCCGCGCGCGACCAGCCGAACATTGCCTCGGCCTGCGGGTTCCAGCGCACGATGCGGCCGGCGCCATCGAGCTGGGCAAAACCGTCCAGCGCGGAGTCGATGATGCCGCGTGCCAGTTGGTCGCTCTCGGCCAGCGCCGTCTCGGCCTGCCGGCGCCGCGAGATGTCGCGGGTGATCTTGGCGTAGCCGACCAGCACGCCATCGTCGTATATCGGGTCGATCACCACGCTGGCCCAGAAGCGGCTGCCGTCCTTGCGCACCCGCCATCCCTCGGCCACGTAATGGCCTTCCCGCCTGGCCGTTTCCAGCGCCGTCTGTGGCGTGCCGCGACTGCGTTCTTCCGGCGGATAGAAGCACGAGAAATGCTGGCCGATGATCTCCTCGGCGCGGTAGCCCTTGATGCGCTCCGCGCCGGTGTTCCAGTTGGTGATGATGCCGCGCGGGTCCAGCATGAAGATCGCGTAGTCGGTCACGTTGGACACCAGCAGCTGGAAATACCGTTCGCTGCGGCTCACGCCCGCCATGCCGGCTTCCGCGACGCGGGTGCGCTCGGCCATCCGTCGCTTCAGGTGGTTGTTCAGATCCTTGCTGGCCTGCCCTGCCTCACGCGGATCGGGGATGTCCACCAGCATGTTCACCGCGCCGGTCAGCACGCCCCCGTCGAACAACGGCGTGGAATAGGCGGCGAACGCGATCCGCCGGCCATCGGCCCGTTGTGCCAAGGCGATGTCGCCATGAATCGCCCGCGCTTCGCGCACCGCCCGCGCCATCGCGCACTGCTCGTGCGGCAGCGGCGCGCCATCGGCCTGGAACAATCGCGCAAACAGACACCATTTCTCGCCCGGCATCGGGCGCCGCCCGGCCAGCTCCACGGCCGCTTCATTGAAGAAGGTGATGGCGCCTCCGGCATCGGTGCCATGCACGGCGATCGGCAAGGCCTGCAGCAACTGCTGCGAGAGGCGACCGCGCTCCGCCGTGGCGCGCTGGCGCGAGTTCTGTTCCTTGACGTCGATGGTGATGCAGCGCGAGTGCACGAACTGGCCGCGCTCGAAGCGTCCACTGGAGCTGATCTGCACCTGGCGCACCCGGCCGTCACCGCCGATCAGCCGCGCCGGCCGCTTGTCCACCGATTCGCCGGCGCGCACCCGCGCGAGCAGCGCGCACAGATTGTCGTCGTCGGCATCGAAATCGGCCAGGTTGTGGCCCACATACTCGTCGCGGCGATAGCCCAGCAGGTCCAGCTCGGCCTGGTTGGCACGCAGGATCGTGCCGTCAGCCGCGACCAGCCGCATGCCCACCGCGGCATGTTCGAAAAAATCCTCCGCGTCGCTCATCCCCTTCCTGTCGCCGCCGTGCCCGGCCGCATGGGGTGGTGAGGTGGAATCTGCCATGCAACGCATCCCGTCCCGATTCGAAAGCAGCCTGTCCCGTCAGGAAGAAACCCCGCGTGCGGCGGCATGGTTCACGACCGTCTCACGGCGCCATCCCCAGTCTGTGGCGCGATCACTATGCACCGCCCCCGCGGGCGTTGCCAGCCACGCCAGTCAAGCCGACCGCCCGCACAGCCCACGCCAATGTCAGAACAACGCACCATCGTCACCACGCACCGGCACGCATCCGTGCTCGCCACGCGCCTGGCTGGCCACCGCAACCGCGTATCGGGCATGGCGGGCTGAGTCATGGCCTTCGCTTCGCACAAGGTGGTCTACGTCGCGCTGGGCGGCAACCTGATGATCGTGATCGCCAAGTTCGTGGCGGCCGGGCTGTCCGGCAGCTCGGCAATGCTGAGCGAGGGCGTGCACTCGCTGGTGGACACGGTGAACGAGGTGCTGCTGTTGTACGGCTTGCATCGCGCCGGCAAGCCGCCGGATCGCAGCCATCCGTTCGGCTATGGCCGCGAGCTGTATTTCTGGAGTTTCATCGTGGCGCTGCTGGTGCTGGCGGCAGGCGCAGGCGTGTCGTTCTACGAAGGCGTGATGCACATCCGCGAACCGGAGGCGATCGAGCGGTCGTGGATCAACTACGCGGTGCTCGGCGTGTCGTTCCTGTTCGAAGGCACTTCGTGGCTGGTGGCGCTGCGCGAGTTCCGCGCGCGCAAGGGCAAGCTGGGCTACTTCGAGGCGTTCCGGCTGAGCAAGGACCCCAGCACCTTCACCGTCCTGCTGGAAGACAGCGCGGCCCTGCTGGGCCTGCTGATCGCGCTGGCCGGCGTGGTGGGTGCGCAGGCCTTCGACGAGCCTGCACTCGATGGCGTCGCCTCGCTCGGTATCGCCGGTGTGCTGGCCTCGTTTGCCCTGCTGCTGGCGCGCGAGACCAAGGGCCTGCTGATCGGCGAACCGGCGCACCCGAGGGTGAGCGGTTCGATCCTCGCGATCGCTGCCGCGGACCCCGGCGTGCATGCCGCCAACGGCGTGCTGACCGTGCAGATGGGACCGAACCAGGTGGTGGCCACGCTGAGCGCCGAGTTCGAGGATGCACTGACCACGCCGCAGATCGAGGCGTGCATCAACCGCATCGAGGCGCAGGCCAAGACGATCCATCCCGAACTGCTGTCGCTGTTCATCAAACCGCAGACAGCCGAAACCTGGCGTGAGCGGCGGCGGTACGTCGACGCGGCGGGTGACCAGCTGACCTCGTGAGCTGCCGCACGCGACTGCCCGAAGCGGCGGGCGAACGGGCGCTGCACGCGGCCGGCCTGGAGGATGAATCCACCGTGGTCACCGCGCGGCTCGAACCCAGCTGATCCGCGGCGGGAGGCCGTGAGCGCCGCGCCGCGCCCAGTTCGACCACGTTGACCAGATTGCCCGCCTCGTCCCACAGCGCCTGGTCGTCCTGCCAGACCAGCCAGCCCAGCTCGCACGCGGCGCAGCCGCAATCGCCGTGGCACTCGCCGCAACGTTCGGTGCAGGTGCAAGCGGCCCGCCGGCGCACGTCGACCGCGCCATTCAATCGCAGGTAGCCATCCGGCGGCCAGCGACGGATGCCCTCGCGCGTCGGCAGCTCCGGTGGCGGGGATGGGGCGGCGTTCACCTGCACGGCCTTGCCGCCGACGGCCGGTCGCGCCCGGGGGGCGGCTGCGACGGCGGCAGCTCGGGTTCGTTCGGCGTGGGCTGCGGTTCCGTGGGATCGGGGAACGGCGGCGGCGCGGGATCGGGCGGCTGGTATTCGGGATCGCCGACGGATGATGGCGGGACGCTGGACAGCATGATCGGCAGGGAGTGCGATGGCATGAGCGGTCTCCTCGGGACGTGGCTCGATCCTCGCCGTTTCCGCGCCGATTTTCCGTGAGATTCGCGCGACGCGATCGTGAGCAAGTTTCACCGAAGAAGTGGCGCTTGCTGTTGACTCGCCAGGAGCGATCCCACCCCAGCCCTCCCCTGCGCGCAAGGGTACGAGCGCTGCATCAAGGGCCTTCGCCGGGGCGCCATTGCTGGAAGCTCGACGGCATGGCCCGGCCGCATGCCCACGCGATGTCGACACCGCGCCGTGCAGGCTGGGTGCATGGCCGATATCTTCACCGTGTGGTGGCAGTTGTGGCAGCAGCATGTCGCGGTGCGGCTGGGCGTGACCGTGGTGGCCGGTTTGTTGCTGGCGCTGGTGCTGCGTGTCGCGATCCACGCCGTGCTGCGGCGGCTCGCGGGCGATCGCCCGGTGATCGCCGACCTGATGCAGCGCGCCCACGCGCCGCTGCAGTGGCTGCTGCCCTTGCTCTCGCTTTTGCTGATGCTGCGCTATGGCCCCGCACTGGACTCGGCACCGATGGCACTGGTCGAGCATCTGTTGCTGATCGGTTTGCTGGCCGCCGGCACCTGGCTGGTGGTGCGTTGCGTCGGCGCGTTCGAGGGCGCCGCGGTGCGGCGCTATCCGATGGATGCCGCGGACAACCTGCAGGCTCGTCGCGTGGTCACCCAGGTGCGCGTGCTGGCGCGCACCGCCGACGTGGTGGTGATCGTGCTGGGCACGGCGATCATCCTGCTCACCATTCCCGGCGTGCGCCAGCTCGGCGCCAGCCTGCTCGCCTCCGCCGGCGTGGCCGGGCTGGCGATAGGACTGGCGGCGCGGCCGGTGCTGAGCAACCTGATCGCCGGCCTGCAGATTGCGCTGACCCAGCCCATCCGTCTCGACGACGTGGTGATCATCGAAGGCGAATGGGGCCGCATCGAGGAGATCGCCGGAAGTTACGTGGTGGTGCGCATCTGGGACGAGCGCCGGCTGGTGGTGCCGCTCAACTGGAGGTACGGCCGGCATTCTGGAAATTTTCGCAGAAACACAGCTAAGTGGCTGTATTAACGCCTGTATAGAGAAAATGATTCACGCCAAGCCTACTTGCTAAAGAGGGCTTCAAACCCAGGGCCATGACACCGCTTGTATTTGCCGCCTCGTCCGCATGGACATGGATCGTGGTCGCGCAGGCCAGATGAAATGGACTGACCGAGAAAGCTCTGCGCCATCAGCAGCGGCTCGATTTCATGTGCCGGAACGCTGACATGCCCGTACTTGGCGGCGCGCTCGCCACGATTCATCACCCGGACAATGGCTTCGGACGCCTTGATGAAATGGCGAACGAGCAAGTCGTCTCGCACCGGCAACCTGACGTTATCTGTGACCACACCGCTAAAGGTGCGTCGTGCATCGGGCACAAACAAGATCTTAGCCTCTCCGTGCAGCTTGGGCGTGATGTCGACGTGCTCACCTTCAGGCGAAACCCACACCGCATGAAACTCCGCCTCGACCATGACATGCGGCCATTCCCAGATCTGCCACCCGCACAACATACGTCCACCGGCTCGGGTTATCTTGGCCGCCACATTGGGGAAGCACTCGTTGACCTTCGCGTCGGCTTCAGGGCAAATCGTCATATAGACAGGCTTGCCACCCGGGACGACTTTCGCGATGAGCTGTCGGATGTGCCGGGTGACGTTCGGCGGTGTCGTGCTTTTCAAGCCAGTAGACCTCAATTTCGACCACTATCGCGCCATTTGGATTATTGAGAAATTCTGCAGATAGCTTCAAAGGGACGTCACCGAGGTGCGTAGCCGGATGAGCTGCACGATTTGGCTTACGCGGCTTACGTACGATACAGGCGACTGAGTCAATAACGGATACTGTCTCAAGCGAGCCCCAACACCTGCTTTATGACCGCGCCACCGATCTGACCGAGCAGATCCAGGCTGACCGAGCCACCGATCTTGGCGACACGCTCTTTTACTTTGATCCACACCGCCTCATCGCGTAGGTTGGCAATGAAATCATGCCCTGCCGGAGTGAGCCGCCTCACGATTACCGTGGCAGGAATGGTTGGATCACTGCCTGTCGAGGTATACCGAACGTCTGGACCTTCGGCCAAGCCGGACTTCAAGATGATCGCTAAATGATAGGCCACTTGGTCCCGTGTAAAGTTTGTCACCGTGTGTCGGTCGGTGACAAAGTCGCTGGCCTGTTCCAGATCGAGCATCAACAGGCGGATCAGATCATCGTCACGACGCATCGGGATATTCCTTACGAAGAGGGATTACTGCCGATCGGCCCGGGCGCGAATGTCACGACTCGAAGCTCCCGCGTGTTTCATGCTGTCTCTCCGCTTCAACTTTCCGGCAACCCACCGCTACGAGGAAGCTGAGAGCAATTCGCCAACGATGCCCTCACCCCATCCGCGGGGAAAGGCAATAGGAACCGCAGCACCTTCGCCGATGCATTCTGCCAGTTCGCCGAGTTTTTGCGCATGACGAGCCGGCCAGCCACAGGCCTCAGCCTGCAGACGGACATCGTCCTGGGAAAGTGGAACGCCATGATCCCTCAGCGCAATGAAGAGTTCTTTGGCGCGTGCCTCATCCAAGGGGTGCGCAAGCCCCGTGGATACGTTGCTCACCCTGCTTAGTTTCTCCATGGCCTTCTGAACGATCTCACGCATGGTCATCTCTTTCCCGGGGGTGATGTCGGACTTTTCGCGGCTCGTCCACTGGCCAATGAGTATGGCCGCCCGGTCAGACTCACTTGCCCAATCACTATGCCCAGGTTCAAAGTAAGGCAGCCCGCGAAACCACTGGGCAACGCGTCGTTCCAGCAGCGGTTGCTCCGTCATTGGAAACTCCTCGACTCGGGAGTCTTCGCCTTGTCCGGCCATCACCGTGACGCGAATGTCTCCCTCTGCCGTGTGTTCCGCCTGAATCTCAAACACCGGACGTGGCAAGGCGGGCAAGGTTCGGCCATTGATTCGTAGCATGGGCAACTCCTTCGATGGTGCAAGCTCACGTAGCGTCCCGTACGGATGTCTCATTGCCTGAGACAGAAAGGTATCGCCAGAAGAACCGTGGCCGAAACTCGCCGATTCACTCGGTCCGACGGCGCTTCCGTGTCTGCGCCAGCTGGGTTTCTGCCGTCACGGCGCGGGCCTCCATGGATTGAATCGCCGCCGCCATGCCCGCGACTTGGCCTCGCACCGTGGCCAGTTCAAGGGCGAGTTGGTCGCGATCGGCGGTAACACTGGCCAACCCGGCGAGCCGTGTAGCTGCATCGGTGAGTTCACGGCGATGCCGGGCGACCTCCAGGCGCAACTCGGTGACTCGGGTTTGCTGCTCTTCGCCTCGCTGCCGCAGCTTGATCATTTCCTTCTCTACTTGCCGCAACCCTTTACGCGCCGCGTCAGTTTCCTGCAGCATGCGAGCTTGGGTGGCCTCGACGCGCTCGTTGGCTTTATCCCGCTCCGCTTGAAAGGCGGCATCACGGGTCGCGATGGTGGCCTGGAATTCGGTGGTCAATCGGTCGTGGTTATGCCGCGCAGCTTCCAACTGCAGAGCCATGTCGGCACGCACGGCCACCACTTCGTGCTGCAGGGACTGGACCAGGCCAAGTGCATCGCGCTTGGCCTCGATTTCCTGGGTGAGCTGCTGCTGCGTCTGGGCACTTTGCTCCCGAAGTTGGACAGCCTCGTGCTGCAGCTGTTGCACAACAACCTGCGCGGCGTCCCGTTCGGCAACCAGGTCATCATGCGCACGCTGCAGCGCCGTCAGCTCGGACTCCAGCGCGTGGCGATGCTCGCCGAAGACCTGCTCCCCCTGTTCCACGGCGGCCACCCAGAGCGAGCGCATCGCTTCCGCGATCGACGGCGGTAGGTCGGCACCGAGCGCGTCGGCCTTGGCGCGCTCGTCTTTCCACAGCTTCAGTTCGTCGTTGATGGTGGTGCGACTGCCTTGCTGGATGGCGGCATAAATCAGGTCGACTGTGAGTTCGTGCGGACGTTTGCCACCGGTTACCAGGGCTGCTGCTGCTTCGCGGGTACGTTGACGGGTATCGCTGACACGGCTCATGGCTGCTCCAGTCGCTGGGATGGCAGAAAATTTCCTCAACTCAGTATGTATATTATTGTATTACGTTATATGCATAACGATTTATCCAATAAATTTACGATAACTCCCATAATCGAAAGTCTTTTGGCAGTACGCTGTGTTTTCCGTGGCGTCGGACATCGGAAAGCATGACTGAGCCTGCAGTGACCCTTTTGGCGTTGCCCCAAGCCTTGCCGCCCGCCCTGTCGGGAGGTGTCGGCACCAACCGCGCACCGGCCAGTGTGGCGCGGCAGATCGCCGCCAACGACGACGTGGCCGCGATCGGCCTGTGGCTGGCGGAATATCACGACTCGCCGCATACCTTCCGCAGCTACCGCAAGGAGGCCGAGCGATTGCTGCTTTGGGCCACCCAAGTGCGTGGCAAGCCGGTGTCCAGTCTCACCCGCGAGGATGTCATCGCCTATGAGGCGTTTCTTGCCCAGCCACCGGCGACCTGGTGCGACGCCGGTCTCGCCCGTCGCGGTGAGCATCGGCGACTGTTCATCGGGCCGCTGGCCGAGCGCAGTCGCCGGCAGGCCTTGGGCATCCTGGCGGGGCTGTTCAATTACCTCGTGCGCGCTGGCTATCTCGCGGGCAGTCCGTTTGTGCTGCAGCGCCGACGGGCACGCCGCGGCCCCCGCCGCACGATCGAACGCTACCTGGACCGTGCCCTCTGGGACCAGGTGCTACGCGTCGTCGACGGCTGGCCACAGACAACTGCGCGGGAACGGCAGCGCTACGAACGCGTTCGCTGGATCCTTCGCTTTCTCTATGAAACCGCCTTGCGGGCCGCCGAAGCCGCGGCCGCCAGCGAGGGCGATTTTCAGCCTATTCGTGGCCGGTGGTGGCTGCATACCGTGGGGAAAGGCGGCGTCGAGGGCACGATTCCCCTAAGCGACGGTCTCATGGAAGACTTTGCACGCTATCGGCGCTTCCATGGACTGCCGGCGTTGCCTTCGGGCGACGGCACAGCCCCGGCCATTCTGGGCATCGCCGGACGGTCTTCCCCGCTGACACCCACGGCGGTCTACCAGATCGTCAAGGACACCTTCCGGCGCGTGGCCGACGAGCTGCAAAAGCACGATGGTGCCCAAGCCGCGCGGGTGCGGCGGGCCTCGACCCATTGGCTGCGGCATACGGCCGCCACGCACCAGGCCGAGGACGGCACCCCGATCCACCACATCCAGCAGAATCTGCGTCACAGCTCCATTGGTACGACCTCGATCTATATTCATGCGGAAGAGGATGCGCGACATGCCAGCACCACGAAGCCACGCATCGAGCCATCGGTGTCCCACGGAGACGTGCCATGACTGACCCCGACGACCGCTTTGGCATGCCAGACAGTGCGTTCAAGGCCGCCCGGAAAAGCCACGGCGTGAATAGCCCGGTTTTTCGGGCGGGCATGTATGTCCCGACTCGGCAGGAAGTAGCTACCCTTTCTGCCGCCAAACTCCTCCCGATCGTGGTCGACTGGATGTGGGAAAGCCCGTCGGAGTTGATCCCGAACAACGACCAGATTTCGCAGCTTCGCGCGATACTTCTGGCGCGTACCGATGCCGGCGAACCCGAGGTACGCGAACTCATTGTGGCCTGTGAGGATTATTTAAAGGTGTAACCACATTGCCCGTAGCAAAGTGGACAATCGGCCGGAATTTCAACTTGCGTACACACAAATGGGCACACGCTCGACACTGTTGCGTTTGGCAACTCATCGTTGGGACAGCCATATGACTACTTCACGCAAATCACTACTTTCGACGCTTGGCTCTCTGGCGCTCGCATTGGCCCTCAGTGGCGTCGCCGTGGCCCAAGACAGCACGCCCACAAGCGGCATGGACAAGATGGGTGCGATGCACTCGGACATGAAGGGCATGCACGACAACATGATGGGCATGCACATGATGCCGGCGACGGTGACGGCGGCCGATACGAAGACCGGCGTGGTTGATGTGACGACTGAGGGCATGGCCTTGAAGGTGCATTTCCCACCGTCCGCCATGGCCAGCCTGAAGGCCGGCGACAAAATCACCTTGCATATGGGTTTCAGCAAGCCGTGAATCCCCTGAACCCACCTCCAGAGTTGAGGGTGTCAGGTCACACGGGTAAGCTCCCCCTATGACCTTCTCGCTACGTCTGCTTGCTCGTTCACGTCGCCTTCGGGCGATGGGCGTGTTGGCGTGGCTGATGCTGGTCATCAACTCATTGGCCGCTGCACCGATGGGCATGACGGGAGGTCCTCACTCCCATCCCATGCACGCAACGGTCGCGGCGGTCAGTGAACACTGTCACCACCATGTGGCCGTCAAGGCATCCCGATCCTGTTGCGACGATCAGGCCGGTTGCTGCGGTGGCATGACGGGACACACCTGCAATTGTGCCGCGATGTGCAGTACCACGTTGCCACCCGGACCAGCAGTTGCCCTGATCTCGACTGCGATCACCGCCCGCTACGCCTTGCCGCTGCCCAGCAGCGCGCCTTCGTTGAATACCGCCCCTCCGTTGCGACCACCGGCGGTCTGACTCTCCCTCGTTGCTAATGAGCTTTGCGTTCGATCGTCGCGTGTCGGCGATCGCAAGCAATCGGCTGTGATCGGTATCGGTAATGTTCGATATCACCTGCCTTGGAGAGATCCCATGAACTTGTTTTCCCCGCCCCCGGCGGATCTGTCGCGGCGTCGTTTCGTGCAAGGCGTGGCCATCGGCGGTGCCGTAGCCGGCCTGGGCCTGCTGCGTCCTTCGAATGCCTGGGCGCTGACCAGCCCCGGCCAGCCCACCGTGCTGAGCGGCACCGATTTCGCACTCGATATTGCCGAAACACCGGTCAACTACACCGGCGCCACGCGTCTGGCGACCACCGTCAATGGCGGCATCCCGGGTCCAATTCTGCGCTGGAAGGAAGGCACTACGGTGAACCTTCGAGTGACCAACCGGTTACGCGTGCCGACCTCGATCCATTGGCACGGCATCATCCTGCCGTTCCAGGAAGATGGGGTGCCGGGTATCAGCTTCGACGGCATCGCTCCCGGCGAAACCTTTCTCTACCAGTTCAAGGTGCGCCAGAGCGGTACCTATTGGTACCACTCGCACTCGGGCTTCCAGGAACAGACGGGTTTGTATGGCCCGTTGGTGATCGAACCGGCCAGCCCGGATCGCCATCCGACCGATCGCGATTACGTGGTGATGCTCAACGACTGGACCGATGAAAATCCCGAGCGCATCTACGCCAAGCTAAAGAAGCAGAGCGACTACTACAACTTCGCCCAGCCCACGGTGCCGGATTTCTTTCGCGATGTGCGCGAGAAGGGGCTGGGCCAGGCCTTGGCCATGCGCAAGATGTGGAACGAGATGCGCATGAACCCGACCGATTTCGGCGACGTCTCCGGCTACACCTACACCTACCTGATGAACGGTGCGGCGCCGGCGGGCAACTGGACCGGCATCTTCAAACCCGGCGAGAAGATCCGGTTGCGCTTCATCAACGGATCGGCGCAGACGATCTTCGACGTGCGCATTCCGGGCCTGAAGATGACGGTGATCTCGGCCGATGGCCAGGACGTCGAGCCGGTGTCGGTCGACGAATTTCGCATCTCGGTGGCCGAAACCTACGACGTGATGGTCGAGCCGCAGGACGAGCGCGCGTACACGCTGTTCGCCCAGTCGATCGATCGCAGCGGCTACGCTCGCGGCACGCTGGCGCCGCGCGCCGGCATGGAAGCAGACGTGCCCAAGCCCGATCCCATTCAGTGGCTGGCCATGCAGGACATGATGGGTGCGATGGCGATGGGTGATGCCGGTCACGGGAACATGCAAGGCATGTCGGGCATGAGCGGCATGCAGGGCATGCAGGGCATGGCCGGCATGGATCACGGTGCGATGCCGGGCATGGCACCTGCGCCAGCGCCTGTGGTGCGCCACGCCCGCACCGAATACGGCCCCGGCGTGGACATGCATGTGGACATGCCGCGTACCAACCTCGACGACCCGGGCATCGGCCTGCGCGACAACGGTCGACGCGTGCTGACCTACGCCGACCTGCACACCATCGGCGGACCGATCGACGCGCGCGAACCCAGCCGGGAGATCGAGCTGCACTTGACCGGCAATATGGATCGCTTCATCTGGTCGTTCGATGGCGTGAAGTTTTCCGACGCCAAGCCGGTGCATTTCAACAGCGGCGAACGGCTGCGCATCGTGCTGGTCAACGACACCATGATGAACCATCCGATCCACCTGCACGGCATGTGGAGCGAGCTGGAGAATCCCGAAGGCCAGTTCCAGGTACGCAAGCACACCATCAACGTGCAGCCGGCGCAGCGCATCACCTATGCGGTGTCGGCCGACAACCCCGGTCGGTGGGCCTACCACTGCCACCTGCTGTATCACATGGAAGCGGGCATGTTCCGCGAAGTGGTGGTGTCATGAAAATGAATCGCCGCAGCACCTCAGTCGTCCCGCTGCGTTCCGCGTTGCTGGCCGCAATATTGCTGGCGTTGCCACCGGTGGTCACGGCGCAGAGTGCACCCGCGTCCAGCAGCACATCGTCGATGGACATGAGCTCCATGCCAGGCATGGATCACGGCAGCATGTCCGGTATGGCCATGCCGGCTGCTGCGAGCAGCACGGCGAAGCCGGCAACGAAACCGCCTGCCAAGAAAGCCAGGAAGAAACCCGTCGCAGCCCCGCCGACGCCGGCTTCCCACAACATGGATGGCATGAAGGGCATGGATCACAGCAGCATGCCTGGCATGGATCACCGCGCGATGTCGGACATGCCCACGCCCGCCAAACCTGCCGCATCGGCAGCACCCGCCGGCGACATGTCGGGGATGGATCACTCGTCGATGCCCGGCATGAGCCCGGAAGCGATGCAGGGGATGGACCACAGCGGCATGGCCGGTATGGATCACGGCGCGATGCCGAAGAAGGATCAAGGCGACATGACCGGCATGGGTGCGATGCCGGGCATGACGATGGGCCCGATGCAGGGCGGGAGTCCGCCAGCGAATGCGCGCAGCTCCGACTACTCCGACGGCGTCGGCTACGGCTCCATGAAAGGCATGGACATGGCCGACAACGCACCGCTGGGCAGGCTGTTGATCGACCAGTTGGAAGCCTTCCACGGCCGCGATGCCAACGGCCAGAGTTGGGAAGCCGAAGGCTGGTACGGCAACGACGAGAACAAGCTGTGGGTACGCACTGAAGGCGAGCGCAGCCGCGGCAAGCTGGAAGACGGCGACCTCGAAGCGTTTTGGAACCACAACATCGCCACGTTCTGGAGCACTCAGCTCGGCGGTCGCCAGGACGTGGGCGAAGGCCCCAAGCGCACGTGGGCGGCCTTTGGCGTGCAGGGCCTGGCACCGTACTGGTTCGAGGTGGAAGCGACGGGTTACGTCGGGGCTTCCGGTCGTACAGCCGCGCGTCTGCGCGCCGAATACGAAATGCTCTTCACCCAGCGCCTGATCCTGCAGCCGGAAGCGGAGATCAACCTGTACGGCAAGAACGATCCGCAACGCCGGATCGGTAGCGGCGTGTCCGACATTCAGTTCGGCTTGCGTCTGCGCTACGAGATCCGTCGTCAGTTCGCGCCGTACATCGGCGTGAACTGGGTGCGTCGCATCGGCACCACCGCCGACTACGCGCGGCAGGATCATCAACCCGTTCTCGACCGGCAGATCGTGGCCGGCGTTCGCATCTGGTTTTAAGGGGAAACATCATGAAACAGCACATCAAGCATCACAGCATCACCGTCGCCGTTGTTCTTGGCGTCCTTGCCATCGGTGCAGGCGCGTTCGTGTACTCCGGCATCTACAACATCGGCGCCGACGACCATCACACCAAGCCGGTGTTCGCGGTCATGCAGACCCTGCGCGAGCGCTCCATTCATGTCCGCTCGGAAGACCTCACGGTTCCGGATCTCAACGATCCCCAGCTGATCCTGAAAGGGGCCGGCCAGTACGCGGCTATGTGTACCCAGTGCCACCTCAAGCCGGGCATGAAGGACTCGGAGCTTCGCCCCGGACTGTACCCGCAGCCACCGAATCTGTCACAGACGCGGGTCGATCCGAAGGACGCGTTCTGGATCATCAAGCACGGCATCAAGATGAGCGCGATGCCGGCATGGGGTGGCAGTCACGACGATCCCACCATCTGGAGCATGGTCGCGTTCCTGCAGAAGCTGCCGGCCATGACGCCGGAGCAATACAAGGACATGGTGGCGAAGGCGCCGCCGGATGAAGACATGGACATGGGCGACGAAGGCGGCCATAGCCACGGTGGGGCTGCTGACGAGGACGCTCACGGTGCTGCCGACATGAAAGACATGGTCATGTCCGGCGAGGCCGGTCACAGCCATGGCGCCGCTCCAGAGGATAGCCATGATCATGCGTCGACCACCGCGCCTGCAGCCGAAACCCCGCTGTCGCTGGATGGAATGAAGCCAAAGGCGGCACCAGAGGCCGAAGCTGTGGCACAGGCGTTCCACACGGCCTTGCAGCATGGCGATCGAACGGCGGTGCTTGCCCTGCTGGCACCTGATGTCACCATCAGCGAAGGCGGGCATACCCAGACGCGTGACGACTACGCGAACGGCCATCTCGGCGAGGACATCGCGTTCCTGAAGAGCGCGAGGATCACACCCGTCTCGCTCGGTTCGATGCCGATGGGCGACACCGCGATGGTCGGCAGCGAGAGCGACATCCAAGCCATGGTCAAGGGCAAGCCGACCATGTTGCGCAGCCGCGAACTGCTCAATCTCAAGAAGGACGGCAAAGACTGGAAGATCGTCTCGATCCAGTGGCAATCCGCACCGGTATCGGGAGAATGACCGTGAAGCGAATGAGCATCTCAGCCATGAATGCAAGAAACGTTTTGTTCGCAGCCATCTCCGTTGTTTCCTTCAGCGCGCTTGGTGCCTGCACCTACCCCGTCGATGCGCAGTCCAGCCAGCCATCCTCCGCGACAATCCATGCCGCAACAGCAAGCTCACCGGCCGCATCGCTTCCAGTCATGCTGGTGCACAAAAGCGCTACGTGTGGATGTTGCGGCGCGTGGGTCGACCATATGCGTGCCGCGGGCTTCAACGTCGACGTGCGCGATGTCGACGACCTCGATTCGGTGAAGAGTCAGGTCGGCATTCCGTTCGGCAAAGGGTCATGCCATACCGCCGAAGTGGGCGGCTATTTTGTCGAAGGCCATGTGCCGGCGCCGGACATCAAGCGGCTCCTGGCTGAAAAGCCCGATGCCAAGGGCCTCGTCGTGCCGGGCATGCCGGCCGGTTCGCCGGGCATGGAGATGCCCGATGGCCGCGTCCAGCCTTACGTGGTTGAGCTGGTCGGCCGCGACGGCACGACGTCCGACTTCGCCCGCCACGGACACTGACACGTCGATCAACGTCAAGCCATTGCCATCGTCATGGGAGGATGCATGAACACCCATCATCACCACACGGGCGCCGACAACCACGGACGTCACACCCAACCCGGCGCAGTGACAACCGCGATCGATCCGGTTTGTGGCATGCAGGTCGATCCACACCAGACCGCCCATCACGCCGAACATGATGGAGTAACGCATCATTTTTGTTCGGCGCGCTGCCTGGAAAGTTTCACGAGGGATCCGGCCAAATATCTGACCCGGCGACCCGATGGTGCCCCCGTGCAGGCACCGACGGGAACGATGTATGTCTGTCCGATGCATCCGCAAGTGCGCCAGGACGGTCCCGGCATCTGCCCGATCTGCGGCATGGCACTGGAGCCGGAAATGCCAGGACTGAACGATGAGGACCATCCCGAACTGCGTGATTTCAGCCACCGCTTCTGGTGGACCTTGCCGGCAACGCTGGTGGTGCTCGTACTGGCGATGTTCGGCCACCACTTCCCCCGATTGCCGGTGGACGCCCGGACCTGGATCGAGCTGGTACTGACCACGCCGGTGGTGTTGTGGGCAGGCTGGCCCTTCTTCGTTCGATGCGTGCAGTCGGTCCGCAACCTCAGTCCCAACATGTGGACCCTGATCGGCATCGGCGTCGGCGCGGCGTTCGGCTACAGCATCGTCGCCACCCTTGTACCGGACCTGTTCCCGGAGTCATTCCACGAACACGGCCGCGTGGGCGTCTACTTCGAAGCCGCCGCGGTGATCGTCTCGCTGACCTTGCTCGGCCAGCTACTCGAACTGCGTGCCCGCTCGAAGACCTCGACTGCCCTGAAAGCCCTGCTAGGGCTGGCCCCCAAAACCGCACGCCGCCTGCGCGACGATGGCGGCGAGGAGGATGTCGAACTCAGCCGCGTTCACGTCGGTGATCGCCTGCGCGTACGCCCCGGCGAAAAGGTGCCGGTGGACGGCGAAGTCATCGAGGGACACTCCCATGTCGACGAGTCGATGCTGACCGGGGAGCCCGTCCCGGTCGAAAAGGCCATCGGCTCCAGCGTGATCGGCGCGACCCTCAACGGCACCGGCAGCCTGGTGATCCGGGCGGAGAAAGTCGGCTCGGCGACCGTGCTGTCGCAGATCGTGCAACTGGTCGCACAGGCGCAACGCTCGCGCGCACCGATGCAGCGCATGGCCGACAAGGTAGCTTTCTGGTTCGTGCTCGCGGTCCTCGCGATCGCCGTCGCGACCTTCTTCGTGTGGGGACTGTTCGGCCCGGACCCGTCGTGGACGTTCGCAGTGCTCAACGCGATCTCGGTCTTGATCATTGCCTGCCCTTGCGCGCTGGGATTGGCCACGCCGATGTCGATCATGGTGGCGACCGGCCGCGCCGCCGGGGAAGGCGTGTTGTTCCGTGATGCCGAGGCGATCGAGAACCTGCGCAAGATTGACACCCTGATCGTGGACAAGACGGGAACCTTGACCGAGGGACGTCCGGCGTTCCACACCGCGCTCGCGGCCGAAGGGTTCACCGAGCAGGAGGTGCTGCGCCTGGCGGCCAGCCTCGATCAGGGCAGCGAGCACCCACTGGCCGACGCGATCGTCGCGGAAGCCCGCCATCGTAACCTGACGCTAGAAACGCCGGAGAGCTTCGAGTCGTCCACCGGCATCGGGGTACGCGGCAAAGTGGGAGGCGCCATCCTGGCGATCGGCAATACCGCGCTGATGCACGAGGTCGGGGTCGATGCCTCCGTTCTTTCCATCCCGTCCGAAGAGCTGCGCCGGGCCGGTGCCAGCGTGATGTATCTGGCGGTCGATGGCGTCCTGGCCGGCCTGCTCGCGGTGGCCGATCCGATCAAGGCCACCACCGAAGATGCCATCGTGGCACTGCACGATGCGGGCCTGAACATCGTGATGGCCACCGGTGACGGCGTCACCACCGCCCATGCGGTCGCGCGTACCCTGGGCATCGACGAAGTACATGGCGAGGTCCGCCCGAAGGACAAAATCGAACTTGTACAACAGCTGCAAGCCGAGGGACACCGGGTCGCGATGGCTGGCGACGGGATCAACGACGCACCCGCGCTTGCCGGCGCCGATGTCGGCATCGCCATGGGCACCGGCACCGACGTGGCAATGTCGAGCGCGCAGGTGACGCTGGTGAAGGGCGACTTGCGCGGCATCGTGCGGGCACGGTCGATTTCCAACGACACCGTCGCCAACATGAAGCAGAACCTGGGCTTTGCGTTCCTCTACAACGCGCTGGGTGTACCGATTGCGGCCGGCGTGCTGTACCCCGTGACGGGCCTGTTGCTCAGCCCGATGATCGCCGCTTTGGCGATGAGCCTGAGCTCCGTGTCGGTGGTTGCCAACGCATTGCGACTGGGCCGAAAACGGCATGGCTGAGATGACCAACGCCGGCGAATGAAGCGAAGCGAATCCAGCGCGATGCCTTCGCCGGCACGCGGGAGTACGCCACCATGTGTTTCCTTCCTCACGCCCAGCACACCTTGGTATCGGGCTTGGCGACCACCCCGTTCTCCAGGAGGGCCGGGGTTGGCCGGCAAGAACAGCGAAGGAGACCGGGCCGACAATCTGTAGTTGATTCAGGTCAATGAAATTCTTGGTATTTTGGAGATATAGTGTTGCCTATGGCCCGTCCTTTCCGCATGCATCGCGCCACACGTCGCCGCCTTATCTGGCTGGTGACGCTGCTGCTGCTTTGGCAGCAGACGGCACTGGCTGCCTACGTTTGTCCGACGGTCCCCGAAGCGACACCGGCGGCTGCGCTGATGACTTCGATGTCGGGCATGGACGGCGGCTGTGCGCAGAATCAGGATGCCCCCGCCAGCCCGCTGTGCCAAAAGCATTGCACGCCCGATCACGCGACGCAGGTTGAAGCGCATACGACGGCGGTGCCATTAAGCGTGTTGCCGGCAATGCCATCGATGCTGATGGCGCCCGCCGTCGTTGCGCTGCCATCGAATCGCGCGCTCCAACGGGCCGGGCATCTGCGCGCGCCGCCACCTCCGCCCATGTTGTTGTTCTGCTCACTCCTGATCTGATCTGACACGTTGCGGCATTGACGTATGTGGCGTCGCGCCTGCATGGCGCGACGCAGATCGCAGACCAGCGGAGTATTCACCCATGTTGTCCCATCACTTTGCCCGGCGCCTGATGGTGCCGGGTCTGGCCGCGCTCCTGTGGGGAGCCTTGGCCACGGCGGCCGGTGCCATCGAGCCACCGCTGACGCTTGAGGCGGCCGTTCGGCAAGGCCTGGCGCGGGCGCCGCAACTTGAAGCGCGTACCGCCGATACGGCGGCAGCCCGCGAGGAAGGTGCGCGCGCCGGACAGTTGCCGGATCCCACCCTGACGCTCGGACTTTCCAATTTCCCCGTCACCAGCCCAGGGGCTTTCAGCCTGCGCTCGGACAGTATGACCATGCGCACCGTCGGCGTGATGCAGACGATTCCATCGCGAGCGGCGCGCGACGCCGAGCGCGGTTTGGCCGCTGCGCAGATTGACGCAGCCGAAGCCGATTACGTCGGCGCCGCGCAAACGGTGCGCGAACGCATTGCCGATGCGTGGATCGAGGTATGGGCCACACAACAGAAACGTGCGCTGCTGGGCGAGTTGCGCGGCGAAAGCGCATTAGCCGTGCTGATTGCGCAGGCGCGGCTGCGCGGTGGCGACGGCAGCGCCACCGACGCGCTGGCGGCGCGCACGGATGCGGCCACACTGGACAACCGACTGGAGGCCGTTGACGCCGATCTCGCCGCAGCACATACGGGGTTGCAGCGTTGGCTTGGTGAGGACGCGGCCACCGTGGCCGACACGCCTGATTTCCAGGTGCTGCCGGTAGCGCCTGCTCGACTTGAGCAAGCCATTGATCAGCAGGCACCCATGCAGGCGTGGCAAGCACGCGAACAGGTAGCTGAGGCCGCACTCGCCCAGGCACGGGCTGCCAAACACCCGGATTGGAACGTGTCGGTGGAGTATGGCCGGCGCGCGCCGTATCTCTCGGACATGGTGACCTTGCAGGTGGGTGTGAGCCTGCCGCTGTTCACCCGCAACCGGCAGGATCGGGGAATCAGCGCCAAGCAGGCGCAATGGGATGCAGTGCAGGCCGATCACGAAGATGCGCGTCGCGCCCAGCGCGAAGCGGTGGCGCGTGCGGTGGTGAATTGGCAGGGTTGGGGACGACAAGTCCAGCGCTATCAGGACACGTTGCTGCCACTCGCACGGGATCGTGCACGCACGGCGCTGGCCAGCTACCGCGGTGGTGGTGCGCTGCAGCCATGGCTCGATGCTCGTCGCGATGAAATCGAACAGCGGCTGGCCTACGCCGAGGCACTGGCGACCCATGCGCGCCTGTGGGCCGCGCTGGCCTATCTGCTACCCAATTCGGAGACGACGCCATGAAGCGCGCACACTTGAAACCTGCCCTGATGATTTTCGCCGGCGTCTTGCTCGCGGCGGTACTGCTGGTGGTTGGCTATCTCGGCGGTCGCCGGCATGCACCGTCGGCATCGGCGTCGACTGGCAACGCGGCATCAGCAACGGATGCCGGTGAGCGAAAAGTCCTGTACTGGTACGACACGATGGTGCCGCAGCAGCATTTCGACAAGCCGGGCCTGTCGCCGATGGGCATGCAGATGGTGCCCAAGTATGCCGATGATGGTGGACCCAAGGATGTCATCCAAATCGATCCCACCACCGTGCAAAACCTCGGCGTGCGCACGGCACTAGTCGAGCGGCGGGTGCTGGCTTCGGCCATCAGGGTGCCCGGTACGATTACCTGGGACTTGCGCCAGGCCAGCACGATCAGCGCGCGGGTTGATGCGGTAATCAGCAAGCTTGATGTGCGCGCGCCGTATACCGTGGTCGCTGCCGGCGCACCGCTGGCGCAGTTGCTGGCGCCGCAATGGAACAGTGCGTTGGCGGAATATCGCGCGCTGGAGCAGGCGCGGTCCGCCGACGCGCGCGAGCTGCGCTCCGCAGCGCGGCAACGGCTGCAGGTGTTGGGGCTGACAGCGGCGGATATTCAGTCGTCGCGTCATGGCGCGGATGCGGCGATCACACTGCACGCCCCGCAAGCGGGCGTCGTCACGACACTGGATGTGCGTGAAGGCCAGCGCGTCACTGCAGGCCAGACCCTGATGACCTTGAACGGTCTGTCCACCGTGTGGGTCGAGGCGGCACTCCCGCAGGCGGTGGCCGGCACGGTGCGCAGCGGCACGCCGGTGGGGGTCACGGTCGATGCCCTGCCGGGTCGGTCGTTCCACGGCACCGTGGAAACCTTGCTGTCGGACGTGGATGCGGTGACGCGCACCCAGCGCGCCCGCATCGTGCTCGACAATCCCGACGGTGCCTTGAGTCCGGGCATGTTCGCTACCGTGCAACTCAACCCGACTCCGGACGTGGCCGTACCGGTGGTACCGGACGACGCGCTGATCGCGACGGGCACCCACACGCGAGTCATTCTCGCCGAGGGAGATGGCCACTTTCGTGCCGTATCGGTGCGCATCGGGCGGGCGGCCGGCGGCTATACGGAAATTCTCGATGGCCTCGCGGGTGGTGAGAAAGTCGTGGTCTCCGGCCAGTTTCTGATCGATTCCGAAGCGAGCCTGTCCGGTGCGCTGGAGCGTCTGAATGACGCCCCCACCAAACCGGCGCCGGCCACGAGCGTGCCCATGCCGGGCATGCCGATGGGAGACCGACCATGATCGCCGCCCTGATTCGCGCGGCGATTGCGCATCGCGTGTTCGTGCTGTTGGCTGCACTGGCCTTGGCCCTGATGGGCATGTTCTCGGTGACGCGCACGCCGGTCGACGCGCTGCCCGACCTGTCTGACACCCAGGTGATCATCCGCACCAGTTACCCGGGCCAATCGCCGCAGGTGGTCGAGGATCAGGTCACCTATCCATTGGCCACCACCATGCTCTCGGTACCTGGCGCGACGACGGTGCGCGCCTTTTCGTTCTTCGGCGACTCCTACGTCGATGTGTTGTTCGATGACAGCACTGACTTGTACTGGGCACGTTCGCGTGTGCTGGAGTACCTGAGCCAGGCGCGGGATCGCCTGCCGGCCGGAGTCACGCCTGCCCTCGGCCCTGATGCCACGGGACTCGGCTGGATCTACGAATACGCGCTGGTGGATCGTACCGGTCAGCACGATCTTGGCCAGTTGCGTGCGCTACAGGACTGGTTCCTGCGCTATCAGCTCAAAACCGTGCCGAATGTCGCCGAGGTCGCCACTTTGGGCGGCATGGAGCGCGCCTGGCAGATCGTGCCCGATCCGCAGGCGCTGGCGGCGCGCGGCGTCACCGTGGCGCAGCTGGTCGATGCGGTACGCAGCGCGAACGGCGCCAACGGTGGCTCGGTGATCGAACAGGGCGAAGCGGAACTGATGGTACGCAGCGAAGGCTATCTGAAGAGCCGCGCGGACTTCGAGAACGTGCCGATCACCACCAACGCCGGCGGTGTGCCGGTGCTGCTGCGCGATGTGGCGACGGTGCGGCGGGGCCCGACGTTTCGCCGTGGCATTGCCGAGCTGGACGGGCAAGGTGAAGTGGTCGGCGGCATTATCGTGATGCGCACGGGCAAGAACGCGAAGGCCACCATTGCCGCCGTGAAAGCACGGCTAGCGGAACTGCAGCGCAGCCTGCCGGCCGGCGTCGAGATCGTGCCTACCTACGACCGCTCGCAGCTGATCGACGCCGCGGTGGAGAACCTGTGGAGCAAGTTGTTCGAAGAATTCCTGGTGGTGACGCTGGTCTGCGTGTTGTTTCTGGGGCACCTGCGCTCGGCGCTGGTGGCCGTGATCACGCTGCCGCTGGGCGTGTTGGTCGCCTTCATTGCACTGCATCTGCAAGGCGTCACGGCGAACCTGATGTCGCTCAGCGGTATCGCCATTGCGATCGGCGCGATGGTGGATGCGGCGATCGTGATGATCGAGAACGCGCACAAACATCTGGAACATTGGCGTGACGCGAACGACGGACGTGAACCGCAAGGTGCGCAGCGGTGGTCGCTGATTGCCGAGGCCGCCGCCGAGGTGGGGCCCGCGTTGTTCGTCAGCCTGTTGATCATCGCGCTGTCGTTCGTGCCGGTCTTCGCGCTGCAGGGGCAAGAAGGCAAGCTGTTCAAGCCGCTGGCCTTCACCAAGACCTACGCGATGGCGGCAGCGGCTGGGCTGGCGGTGACGCTGGTGCCGGTGCTGATGGGTTATTTGATCCGCGGGCGCATCCGTGCCGAGCGCGACAATCCGCTCAACCGGGGTTTGATCCATGGCTATCGGCCTCTCCTCGAAGCCGTGCTGCGCTATCCGAAAGCAACCCTGGTGCTGGCCGGTGTGCTGCTGCTCACCGCGGTCATTCCGATGACCAAGCTCGGCAGCGAGTTCATGCCCGCGATGGACGAAGGCACATTGCTGTACATGCCCACTGCACTGCCGGGGCTGTCCGCCGGCAAGGCCTCGCAGTTGCTGCAGTTGACCGATCGCATGATCAAGACCGTGCCCGAGGTTGATCATGTGTTTGGCAAGGCCGGGCGCGCCGAAACGGCCACCGATCCGGCGCCGCTGGAAATGTTCGAGACCGCGATCACCTTCAAGCCGAAGGACCAGTGGCGGCCCGGCATGACGATGGACAAGATCAAGGCGGAACTGGACAAGGCGGTGCACGTGCCGGGGCTGACCAACCTGTTCGTGCCGCCGATCCGCAACCGCATCGACATGCTCTCCACCGGCATCAAGAGCCCAATCGGCATCAAGGTGCTGGGTACCGACCTGGCTACGCTGCAGACTGTGGCCGATCGGATCGAGACGGTGGCGAAGACCGTGCCCGGTGTCAGCTCAGCGATTGCCGAGCGCCCGACCAGCGGCCGCTACGTCGACGTGCACATCCGCCGTGATGTCGCCGCGCGCTACGGGTTGACCCAGGAGCGCGTGCAGCAACTGATCGCAACCGTGGTCGGTGGCGATCCAATCGGTCAGACCGTCGAAGGGCGCGAACGTTATCCCATCGTGGTGCGCTACCCGCGTGCCGAGCGCGATTCCATTGGAGCGCTGCGGCAGTTGCCGATCGTCGCAGCCAACGGTGCGCAGATTACACTTGGCCAGATCGCTGACATTGCCGTTGAAGCAGGACCGTCCATGCTGAAAAGCGAGGGCGGGCAGCTGGCCACGTATGTCTACGTCGATACGGCCGGCAGCGATTTGGGCACGGTGGTGGCCAACCTGCAACGCGCGGTGGCGCAGCAAGTCAAATTGCCGCCGGGTACGACCGTGGCGTGGTCCGGTCAGTTCGAATACCTGGCCAGTGCCATGGAAAGACTCAAGGTGGTGGTGCCGATTGCGCTGGTGATCATTTTTCTATTGATCTATGCCGTTTTCCGACGCGTGAGCGAAGCGGCGCTGATCATGGCCAGCGTGCCGCTGGCACTGGTCGGCGGTCTGTGGTTGATCTGGTTGCTTGGTCATGCGGTGTCGGTGGCCACGATCATCGGCTTCATCGCGCTGGCCGGAGTCGCCGCTGAATTCGGCGTGGTGATGCTGCTGTATCTGCACCATGCCTGGGAGCACCAACTTGCGCTCGATCCCCACGCCGGCCCAGAAGCGCTGGACGAAGCGATTCGCGAGGGTGCCGTGCAGCGCGTGCGCCCGAAGGCAATGACTGTCGCGGTCATTCTCGCCGGTCTGTTTCCCATCCTGCTCGGCCATGGCGCCGGCTCGGAAGTGATGCAGCGCATAGCCGCCCCGATGATCGGCGGCATGGTCACGGCACCCTTGCTATCCATGCTCGTTATACCCGCGGCGTACCGCCTGCTGGTTCGTTATCGGCTGCGTAAAGCCAGCAAGACAAACGCCACACTTCACTCCAACCCACAAGGAAACTGACCCATGAAAAAGCCATGCATTACCCTCGCGATCACCGCTGCGCTGTTCACGGCTCCGGTGTTTGCCAACCCTCAGCAGATGGATCCCAACATGCCGGGCATGGCTGGGATGCATGAAGCCACACCCGCCGATGTGCAGGGCGTGGGCGTGGTCAAGGCGGTCGACACCACCAAGGGCACCCTCACGCTGCAGCATGAGGCGATTGCCGCCATCGGCTGGCCGGCCATGACGATGCCGTTCAAGGTGGCTTCGCCGGAGCTGCTGACGCACGTGAAGGTGGGCGATAAGGTGCAATTCACCTTCCATCAGGCCAGCACGGGTAGCACGGTGACGGCGATCCGTCCGGCACGTTGACAGACCACGTCGCCGGCTGGCCCCAACTGTCGAGGGTCAGCCGGCGGTCGTGAAAGCAGTACCGCCACGCACGTTATGCGTGCGCCTGGCGGTGTTTGTTGTGGTTGTCATTTTTGGAGAACGACCATGAAATCGTTTACTGCTTGTCTCAGCCTCCCGCTGCTGCTCGCGGGCCTTACCATTGGCCGCATCGCGTACGCGACCGATTCCTACACTGATGGCTGGGTTGGCCATGTGGATGGCCCGCGTTTGGATGTCTGTTATCGAGTCACGCCACTGCCAGCGGTTGGTGCGCGACTGGAGGTCCTGCGGACATCCTTCGTGGTTCCAAACAAAGGGCAGCCCCGCCAACAGTTCGCGGTGGCGGGGTATGCCACGGTAACGTCGATCATCGACGCGCATTGCGTACGTGCCGAGCTGACCCAGGGCACGGCGAAGCGGACCGATCACGCGCGGCGCGCGGACTGAGCGGACGCGACGACAAGGCCGCCAAGGCATGCTCCGCGACGGCCCAAAGCGGCATCGGCAGCCTGTATCCGTACGAACAACGTGGACGGCCCCTCGGCTGGCTGTTCGGAGCAATGGCCGGTGGCATGGCTTTCGGCTCGACTTTCGGTGCCGTGCTGGAGCCTCTGCTTGGTTGGCGCGGCCTCTTTGTTTTGGTCGCCTTGGCCGCCGTGGGTGTGTTCGTGGTGCTGCTGCTCCGCCGTTCACTTATTTCGTCGAGGAGGAAGGCTGTTCCCGAGACGATGGGAGAGCTATTCCTCGGATATCGCGATCTCATCGGCACTCCGCGGGGGCAGCGCACTTATGGCTATGTTTTCGTCAATTCGATTTTTCACTCTGGCGTCTTCACGTGGCTCGGTGTCTATTTCGAGCAGCGTTACGGTCTTGGCCCGGTAGGGATTGGTGTAGCCCTGCTCGGCTACGGGATTCCTGGTTTCTTGTTCGGCCCGCTGATCGGCCGGGCCGCCGACCGCTGGGGGCGCGCCAGGTTGTTGCCCATCGGGCTTGGGTTGGGTGCCCTAGGTGCAGCTACCCTGATTTTCAACGGTCCCCTGATACTCGCGATTGTGGCCGTGACCGTCCTTTCTCTCGGCTACGACATGACGCAGCCCCTCTTCGGGGGCATCGTCACCGCGCTTGGAGGAAAGCGCCCGGGACAGGCGATGGGCTTGAACGTCTTCGCACTATTCGCTGGATTCGGCGTGGGTAGCCTCCTGTTCGGCGAGGCGCTTCGGCTTGGGTTCGGGATGGCGCTTGGCATCTTCGTCATGGTTCAAGCGCTGGCGACCGCGCTGTCCATCGGATGGTTCAGCGCGGAGGTTCCAGTCAACAGAGTCAACAGCTAGCCCGCCAGCGCAAAACCCACGGATATGGATCGAATACATATCCTTGATCACTGGTCTGTTGGCGGGGCCGCGTCGCTTAAACGGCTGCTCCAGCGGGGGAGTAGAGATTGGGAAGCCACGGTTCGGTGCCATCTGGCTCGTAACAGAGTGCCAAGATACTTTCTTCTTCGCTTTTCTATTCCTCATCGGCCCACTGGCACGTGTCCGAAGTTTCATTTCAGAGGTTCGCACCACGCCGTACGCAGACGTCACAGGCCGATAAGCGCTACGTCTGATGCAAAAAATTCAAGGTCGGGCAATGCTCCCCACGCGGCGCATGCGCGCAGTCGTCGGCGAGCTGCATAAGTTCCGTTTCCAGCCGCTTCAGATCCTCCAGCTTGCGGCGCACATCGAGGAGTTTGTGTTCGGTCATTCGACGCGTCTGCTCGCAGGCTCGTTTGCCCTTGAGGTGGAGAAGTCCGGCAATCTCGTCCAGCGTGAAACCCATGGTCTTGGCGCGTCGAATGAACTGAAGACGCGCCAGATCCTGGTGTTCATAGCGACGCACACCGCCCAACGGGCGCTCGGGCTCACGCAGCAGGCCCACCCGCTGGTAGTAGCGCACGGTCTCGATGTGGACGTCGGCGGCCAGGGCCAGCCGGCCGATGGTGAGGGCGGAAGTCATGCTTGACTCCGTAGTTGGGTACGGAAGTTAGTATGCGCTCATGAATACGTTACCAGCCAAATCGTCGCTACCCGCCGTGATCGTCGCGCTGCTCGCGGCGATCGGGGCATCCGTGTGTTGCGTGGTACCGCTGGTGCTGGTGTTGCTGGGCATCAGCGGGGCGTGGATCGCCTATCTCACGGCGCTCGATCCCTGGCGTCCATGGTTCATCGCGGCCACTTTGCTTAGCCTTGGTCTCGCGTTCTGGACGCTGTATGGGCCATGGTCGCGTTGCCGCACCGAGGGCACCTGCGTCGAGCCGACGGTCTTGCGGCGGCGGCGGTTTTGGCTGTGGACAGCCACCGTGCTGACCGTGCCGTTGTTGCTGTTTCCCTATTTCATTGGCTGGTTTTTGTAGGAGACGAACGATGCGTCAGTGGCTATTCGTAATGGTCGCCATCTTGGGGCTGGGCATGGCTCATGCGGCAACACCCACCACGGCCGTGCTGCATGCGGCGAACATGACGTGCCCGAGCTGCAGTGTGACGATCAAGAAAGCCTTGAGCCGCATAGCGGGTGTCACGAGCTCGAAGGTCGATCTCAAGGCCGAGACTGTCACTGTGACGTTCGATGCCGATCGCACGACGGAGTCGACACTGGCGCGCACGGTTACCGAGGCGGGTTTTCCGGCTACGGCGCAAAACCATGGCGGTTGAGCCCATCCTGCAGAGCACGCTGACGTGCCCGCATTGCGACCATCAGGCCACCGAGACCATGCCGACCGACGCCTGCCAGTTCTTCTACGACTGTGAGGGCTGCGGCGAATTGCTCCGGCCCAAGGCGGGCGACTGCTGCGTGTTCTGCTCGTACGGCAGCGTGCCGTGTCCGCCGATCCAGCAACAGAAGTCGTGCTGCGGGTAGACCATCCTTCATAGGGGTCAAACGGTGCCGGTAGGGGGTTGTCTGAATTCATCACGACCGGCGCCCAAGTGAAATTGTCTAACAGCGTGGCTGTCGTATAGGATCATGGGATGTATCGGTCTGCGCCATCACTGCTGACTCGCCTGCGCCGCCACCGCGGATTGTGGGTGTTGGCCGTGGCCGTGTTGCTGATCAAACTGGTCAGCGGATCGATCTGCGTGGCCGATGGACCGGGAGCGCGATTCGCGTCGGCGACCGCTGCTGCCCCGACCACCCTGTTGGCGGACACCGCCGTCAGTTCGGTATCGGCTGACGATGCGAACTCCTGTCTTCTGGGTGAAGGGCGCAGTTGCCACTGTGCCTGTGCCCATTCGGTGACGTTCCCCGTCAGCGCATCGCTTCCCATCGCCATGATGGAAGCACGCTTCGCACCGCTCACCCTCCATTCGGGATTCACGCCGGCCACGACCGGCTCGCTGCTGCGCCCTCCGATCGCCTGAAACCGCTCCGTTACGCGACGCCACCGCCGGTGCAGTTCGTCGCTTCGTGACCGTTTTCAGGAGATCGCTTCATGTCTGTTTTTCGTTCGGTGCCCATCGGCGCCGTGTGTCTGTTGTACGCGGCGATGCTCAGTGCCGCGCCCGTATCCCCTTTCTCCCCACCGGTAGCTCCCCTGCCGACATCGTTGTCGACGTCGCCCTTGCAGGATGCGGTGCGCCGTATCTGGCAAGCCAGTCCCGAGGTGCAGGCCGCGCGCGCGGATCTGGATGCTGCCCAGGCCCGTGCGCGTGCCGCTGCGCAGCCGCTGTACAACCCCTCGCTGTCGCTTGATGCGGAGAATGCCGACGCCAATCGGCGCACGGCCGGCATCAGCCTGCCGCTGGATCTGTCCGGCAAACGCCGCGCTCGCGCCAGCCAGGGCGAGGCCGACCTGCTGGCGGCCGAAGCTGGCTACAACCTGCTGCGTCGCGATGTGGCCACCCGCTGGCTGAAAGCCTGGTCGACGGCCGCACTCGCAGCCCGACAGAGCGAACTGGGGCAACGCCGCCTGGCGCTGATGAAGCGCTTCGATGACTTGGCCGCACAGCGGTTGAAGGTGGGCGACATCAGCAGTCCGGAACGCGACTTGGCCGGCTTGGCGCTCGGTGAGGCGCAGGTGCAACAAGCCACACTCGCGGGCAATGAAGCGGCAGCTCGTGCGGCGTTGCTGGCCATCAGTGGCGATCAACTGACCGCGTTGCCACCGTTGCCCAACGGTATGTCACCGGCGGCGGGCAGTGTTACGCCGTTGCCCGTCGATGAACTGCCCGAACTGCGCCAGGCCCGCGCCCAGCAAGCGAGTGCCGAGGCCGGGGTGCAAGTCGCCCGCCGGGCACGTATCCCCGATCCCACGCTGAGCTTGACCGGCGGACAGGTACGCAGCGGGCCGCGCACCGATCAGGTGATCGGTCTGAGCGTGTCCATTCCGTTGCCGGTGCTCAACACCGGACGTGCCGAAGTGGATGCCGCCCGTGCGGAAGCCGATGCAGCGGCGGCCGGTGTGCGCTCACGCCAGTTTGTGCTGCGCGCCGGACTGCAGGAAGCGCAAGCCCGTTACGCCGCCTTGCGCAGTGCGACCGAAGCCTTTCGCAGCGGCCGGGCCGCTGCATTCGAGGATCGCACCGCGTTGCTGGAGAAGCTCTGGCGTGCCGGCGAAATCAGCACGTCCGATTACCTCGTGCAGCTCAAACAGAGCCTGGACACCGCGCTGTCCGGCCAGGAACTGGAAAGCCAAACCTGGCAGACCTGGTTCGACTACCTCACCGCTGCGGGCCGTCTGACCGACTGGCTCGATGGCCGCACTCAGGACGGTCCTACTCAGGACGGCCTTAATCAGGATATCCCCCGATGAATCTCTCTCTTTTGAAACGCAGCCTGCTGGGCATGGCGCTGCTGGCCGCGTTGGCCGGCCCTGTCATGGCGCAGGAACCCGCACCCGCCAATCCGCTCGCGCTGGATGCCAAGGCGATCAAGGACGCCGGCATCGTGCTCGACAAGGCCGCCACGCGCGCCCTGACCGATGAACTGAAAGCCCCCGGCGAAGTGAAAGCCGATGCGTATTCCACCGTGCTGGTGTCGCCGCGCGTCGAATCGCAGGTGCTGGCCCGCAAGGCCAAGCTCGGCGACGTGGTGAAAACCGGTGCGCCGTTGGTGGTGCTCTCCAGCGTGCAGGTCGCCGAGACGCAAGGCGCGTTGATCGTGGCCGAACAGGACTGGCAACGGATCGCGTCGCTGGGACCGCAGGCGGTGTCGGCACGACGCTACAACGAAGCGAAGGTGCAGCGCGATCAGGCGCGTGCCAAGCTGCGTGCCTACGGGCTATCCGACGGCCAGATCCGCGGCATGCTGCGCGCGGGTTCCGCCAAGGCGGATGGCAGCTATGCATTGCTGGCGCCGACCGCCGGGCGCATCGCCAGTGACGAGTTCCTCATCGGCGAACGCGTCGAGCCCGGCCGTACCCTGTTTACCTTGGTCAACGACGACGCGGTCTGGGTCGAGGCGCAACTCGCGCCGGGCGATGCGGCCCGCGCGCAACCCGGCATGGACGCGCGCGTGCTGGCGCACGACCAGACGCTGACGGGGAAGGTCATCCTGAGTTCGTCGCAGACGAACGAACGCACCCGCACCGTGCCGGTGCGCATCGAAGTTGCCAACCCGAACAACCTCCTGCGCCCGGGCGAATTGGTCGAAGCGCGCATCGCGGTCGGTGAGGCGGTGCCGAAGCTGGCGGTACCGGCCGAAGCGATCGTGTTGCTGCAAAACCAGCCGACCGTGTTCCTGGCCAAAGGCAACGGCACGTTCGAGCCGGCGCCGGTGATGGTCGGCGACACCCGTGATGGCTGGACGATGGTCACCCAGGGCCTCAAGGCCGGCGACACCTACGTGCGCAAGGGCGCCTTCGCCTTGAAGGCCCGTTTGCTGCGCTCGCAGTTGGGAGAAGAATGATGCTGGAACGTCTGGTTGAATTCTCCCTGCGCTACAAGGTGCTGGTGCTGATCGTTTTCGTGGTGATCGGCTTCCTTGGTTTTCAGGCGGTGCGTCAGCTGCCCATCGATGCCTTCCCGGACGTCACACCGGTGCAGGTCAATGTGTACACCGAAGCCTCGGGACTTGCGGCAGAGGACGTGGAACAACTGCTGACCACGCCGGTGGAGTCGGCACTGGCCGGCCTGCCCAAGGTGGAACAGATCCGCTCGGTCAGCCTGTTCGGCTTGTCCTACGTGTCGGTGTACTTCGACGACAGCATGGACATCTACTTCGCCCGTCAGCTGGTCAACGAACGGCTGCAGCAGGTCGGCGATCGCTTGCCGGCGGGTTACGGCAAACCGGCGATGGGACCGAACACCTCCGGCCTCGGCCAGGTGTTCTGGTACACCGTCGAGCGAGCCGACAACAAGCTCAAGGGTGCTACCGCCAGCACCGCGCCGAACGACATGGACCTGCGCACCCTGCAGGACTGGACCATCCGCCTGATCCTGCGCACCGCCCCCGGCGTCGACGACGTCACCTCCTGGGGCGGCCAGGAAAAGCAGTTCCAGGTACGCATCGACCCGATGAAGCTGATCGCGCACAAGCTCGGCTTCAAGGACGTGATCGAGGCGCTGCAGGCCAACAACGCCCAGGTCGGCGGCAACTTCGTCGATGTGGGCCGCGAGCAGTACCTGGTGCGTGGACTGGGCCTGATCCAGAACGCGAAGGATCTGGGCAACATCGTGCTCAAGACCGAGGACGGTACCCCGGTCTACGTGCGTGATGTGGCCACGATCACCGAAGCGGGCGCACCGCGCACCGGTGCGGTGACCCGCGATGGCAAGGAAGTGGTGATGGGCCAGGCGCTTGCCCGCATCGGCGAGAACGCCAAGAGCGTGGTCGATGCGGTGAAAGCCAAGCTCGACACGGTGAAGCAGGCGCTGCCGCCCGGCGTCGTGGTCAAGCCAGTGTACGAACGCACCGAGTTGGTCAATGCGGCCGTGGAAACCGCCGTGCGTGCCTTGATCGAAGGTTCGATCCTGGTCGCGATCATCCTGTTCCTGTTCCTGGGCGAGTTCCGCAGCGCCATCGTGGTGGTGGTGGCGCTCCCGCTGGCCATGCTGATCGCCTTCATCTGCATGAATCAGGTCGGCCTCTCGGCCAACCTGATGTCGCTGGCGGGCCTGGCGATCGGCATCGGCATGATGGTGGACGGCGCGGTGGTGATGGTGGAGAACGCCTACCGCATCATGGCCGAGCGCAAGGCGCATGGGCTCCCGGTGGATCGCACCGCCGCGGTGCTGGCGGCTGCCCGCGAGGTGGCCAATCCGATGGCGTTTGCGATCCTGATCATCATCGTGGTGTTCCTGCCGCTGTTCAGTTTGCAAGGACTGGAAGGCAAGATGTTCAAGCCGATGGCGTTCAACATCAGCTTCGCGATGGCGGGATCGCTGATTCTCGCCTTGACGTTGATCCCGGTACTCGCCGCGCTGGTGCTGAAACCGAAGGAAGAGAAGGACACCTGGTTGGTGGCGTTCCTGAAACGCCATTACGCCACGGTGCTCGCCTGGGCGTTGGCACGTCGCAAACTGGTGTTGGGCATCGCCGCCGGTGCCTTGCTCGGCAGCCTCGCGCTGTTCCCGTTCCTCGGCAAGGAGTTCATGCCCAACCTGAAGGAAGGCGCCATCATGTGGCGGATCACCTCGATCCCGTCGGCATCGCTCGACGAGTCGATCGCCATCTCCAAACAGGTGTCGACGCTGATCAAACAGAAGTTTCCGGAAGTGGAAACCACGCTGGCAATGATCGGTCGCGCCGAGAAAGGCGAGACAGCCGACGTGAATTACATGGAGGTGTACACCCCGCTGAAGCCTAAGGATCAATGGCGCAAGGGCGAGACGCTGGAGAGCATCGAGGAGGCCATGCAGAAAGAACTGTCGGCGGCCTTGCCCACCGCGGTGGTGAGTTACACCCAGCCGATCCAGATGCGTATCGAGGAACTGATCTCCGGTGTGCGCGCCACGTTGGCGCTGAAGATCTACGGCGATGATCTGGGCGAGCTGGATCGCCTGAGCGGCCGCATCAAAAACGCGCTGGCCGGGGTGCCCGGCGTGGCCGATCTCGCGCTGGAGGCAAACATCGGCAAGCCACAGATCCGCATCAAGGTGGATCGCGATGCACTGGCCCGCTATGGCTTGAACGCCGACGACGTGTTGACCGTGGTGAAGAACGGCATCGGTGGCGAACCGGTGACGACCCTGCTCGATGGCGTGAAACGCTTCGACATCGCGGTGCGGCTGGACGATGCGGACAAGGCGTCCTTGCCGGCGATCCAGCGCATCCCGATCCGCACGGCCAGTGGCGCGCTGGTGCAGTTGTCGCAAGTGGCCGAGGTCAGTGATGCGGAAGGCTATTCGTTCATCCGTCGGGAACAGCTGCAGCGTTATGCGGTGATCCAAATGGACGTGCGTGGTCGCGACATCGACGGCTTCGTCAAGGAGGCCAATGCCGCCATCGCGCAGCAGGTGAAGCTGCCGACCGGCTACTACAGCGAATGGGGCGGCGCATTCGAGAACCAGCAGCGGGCGTTGAAGCGGTTGTCGCTGATCGTGCCGGCGACGATTTTCTTCATCTTCGTCTTGCTCTACACCGCGTTCAACTCGGTAAAGCACGCCACGCTGATCCTGGCCAACGTGCCGTTCGCCACTATTGGCGGCATCGTCGGGCTGGCGATTACCGGGCAGTACCTGTCGGTGCCCTCGGCGATCGGCTTCATCGCGGTGTTCGGCGTGGCGATGTTGAACGGCATCGTGTTGGTGAGTTTCTTGAACGAGCAACGTGAGAAAGGCTTGCCCGTGCGCGAGGCGGTGATCCGCGGCACCGCGCTACGCATGCGCCCGGTGATGATGACCGCCAGCGTGGCGATCCTGGGCCTGGTGCCGATGCTGTTGTCCAGCGGCGTCGGTGCCGAAACCCAGCGTCCGCTCGCCACCGTGGTGGTGGGCGGGCTGATCACCTCGACGTTGCTGACGCTGGTGCTGCTGCCGGTGCTCTACGACTGGATCGAAGAACGCGCCGCCCGGCGCCTCGCCAAGGAGAACACCCCATGAAAGAAGTAAAGGCATTCATCCATCGCGGCCGCGTGGTCGACGTCATCCATGCCCTGGAGGACGGTGGGTTCCGCTATCTCTCGGTGAGCGACGTCAAAGGGTTGTTGACCGCGCTCAGTGCCCAGGAACAGATCTATTCGATGGAACTGGGCGAACGGGTGACCAAGCAGATCAAGCTCGAAGTGTTTTGCGAGGACGACCAAGCCGAACGGGCCGTGCAGCTGATCCGTTTGCACGGACGCACCGGCCAGAGTGTTGCGGGCTGGGTCTACCAGAGCACGGTGGATCGGGCGTGGCCGATCGACGGGCGTGTGGATAACGACTAATCGGGGCAGCGGGAGTACTCACGTCGCTGCATCGGTGTCATTTCATAACACGGCGGCGGCCGCGTAGAGTGGTCGCCGCCATGAGGGATTCCAATACCTGAAGCATGCATCCAATCCATCGGGTTACCGGCTCATGTCTGATACGTGTTGTGCCACCACCATCGATATTGCCGCGTTGCAGGCGCGGCAGCGTCGGGTGTTGATGATCGTTCTGGCGATCAACCTCGCTACTTTCACGATGATGCTGGCCGCGGCGATCTACAGCGGTTCGTCGTCGCTGCTGTCCGGCGGGTTGGACAATCTTGGGGATGCGCTCACCTACCTCTTGAGCCTTGCGGTTGTTGGTGCCAGTGACCGCGCGAAGGCCCGGGTGGCGCTGTTCAAGGGCGCACTGATTCTTGGTGCGGCGCTTGCAGTCGCCATCCAGATTGGCTGGCGTCTCCTGCATCCTGGCGTGCCGATCTTCGAGGCGATCGGTATCGCCGCCTTGCTGAACCTGGTCGCCAATGCCGCATGCCTGCGCCTGCTGCTGCCTTACCGCAAAGGCGACGTCAACATGGCCTCGGCCTGGGAATGCTCGCGCAATGACGTGTTCGAAGGTGTCGCCGTGCTGGCAGCGGCCGCCGGCGTCGGCTTCTTCGGCGCCGGCTGGCCCGATCTGCTGGTTGCGTCGGCGTTGTTGTTGATGTTTCTGCGCTCGGCATGGCGGGTGTTCCGCATGGCGTGGCGAAGCTACGTGAGTGGAGACAACTGATGAATGCCGGGCACGATCATGTGGGTACGGAGATCAGGCACGAGACGCCGCTGTGGTGGGCACTCGGCCTGACCAGTATGTTTCTTGTCGCCGAGATCATCGGCGGTCTGCTTACCAACAGCTTGGCCTTGTTGTCGGACGCGGCACACATGGCGACCGATGTGATCGCGCTGACGATCTCGCTGACCGCCGTGCGCCTGGCACGACGTCCCCCCGATGCGAAACGCACCTATGGTTACGCGCGCATGGAAGCCATCGGCGCACTCGTCAATGGTGGCTTGCTGTTCCTCGTCGCCGGCTACATCTTGTGGGAGGCGGTGCGGCGTTTCAGCGAACCGCCGTCGGTGGCCTCCACCGGCATGCTGGTGATCGCGGTGCTCGGGCTGGTGATCAACCTCATCTCGATGCGATTGCTCAAGGCCGGCAGCGGTGAAAACCTCAACGTGAAAGGCGCCTATCTGGAAGTTTGGGCCGACATGATCGGTTCGGTCGGCGTAATCATCGGCGCGTTGATCATCAAGTTCACCGGCTTTTACATTGCCGATCCAATCATCGCCGTGTTGATTGGTCTGTGGGTGCTGCCGCGGACATGGACATTGCTGCGAGAGGCCGGGAATGTCCTGATGGAGGGGACGCCTCGTGGCGTCGATACTGAACGGGTCCGCGCCGAAATGCTGGCCACTCCGGGCGTGGCTGCGCTGCACGATGTGCACGTATGGGCGCTCAGCAGCACGCGTTCGGCGATGGCGGCGCATGTGATCATGGATGGCGACGCATCAGACGCAGAAGCGCTGCGGCTCCGGCTGGCGCAGATGCTGGAGGCGCGCTTTGACATCCATCACGTGACGCTGCAGGTCGAAACAACGTCGTGCGGGCTGGGGTGCGAGGAGCCGCAAAAGGTTTGACCTCACACAGTCGCTTTGCCAAACCGCGAGCCCGGTGCCGCTTCCACGCGATGACTCCCCGTCGGCGTGGCGTGGCTGCGACGGGAACCGTCGTCCTGTCTCAAGCCTGCGCACGTCATTGTGCGTGCGATGCCGATGAACCTGGGCGATCGCGTGCGCCGCTGGCGACGCTGGCCACGGTGGAAGGCCGACAGTATGCGCGGCTACGTGGTCACCGCCGTTGGACGGCGTGGGGCTGGCTCGCAACCCCAGCCCAGCCACTCAGCATGGCCAGCCCACCTATCGCGAGGGCTCCCAGCATATCGCCGGGATAATGCACGCCCAGGTAGATGCGTGCCCATGCCATGAGCAGACCAAGCAGTGCGATCCCGATGCCCCAAACTCGGCTGCGTTGATTCAGCAACAGTATGCCGGCGACGACCCACTGCACGGTCAGGTGGTCGCTGGGAAAGCTGCCGGTCGCCGCATGGGAGACCCATGCTTGGCCGACACCGGCCACGAAGGGGCGCGCTCGATCCCAGACAGCGCCGATGACCAGATTCAGGAGTAGTGCCACGGCAGCGACACCCACCGCTTTCAGGGCGATCGAGCGCATCGACCACCGAGGAAACATCAGCATCGTCCCAAGGAGAGCAGCGGTCAGGATCAACGGCCCATCGGCCAGACCGCGCGCCAGATGCAGCATCGCGGGCGACGGCGGTGTAGACGGATGGATGGCGTGGAACAGTCGAAGGTCAACGGCATACACCACCGGGCCAAGCCCCAATGCCGGAGCGGTCATGGTTTGACGATCGATTCGCTGGCGGCAACCCGCGCTTCCTTCGCTTCGCGCAGAATGCCCAGCGCCTCCTTCAGTACATAGCAGGCGATGGCCGTACCGATCACCAGATCAGGCACCGCGCTGTGCCATAGAAGCACCAGCACACCGGAGACGATGACCGCCAAGTTCGCGAGGACATCGACCCGGGTAAATAGCCAAGTCGCTCGCAAATGCACCTCACCATGACGAAAGCGTTCCAGCAAGCGCAGCACCGTGGTGTTGACGACGAGAGCCACCAAGGCGATGCCCGTCATCCATAAGCCCTCGGGGTGGCTTCCCATCACAAGGCGCCACACGACACCGAGCAAGACGCCTAGCCCCAGCACCAAAAGCAGTGTTCCGCTCAGTTGTGCCGCCGAGGCCTTGAAGCTCGCGCTGCGCGCCCACGCCAGCAGGGCGATGCCGTAGGCACTCGCATCGGCCAGCATATCCAGCGAGTCGGCGATCAATCCCATCGACTGGGCGATCAGCCCCGCGACGATGCCGACCACGAACATCGTGGCATTGAGCCCCAAGGCGACGCGCAGAATTCGGCGTTCCGCTTCATTGGTCGCTTGCACGTGGCAGCCGCAGTCGCTCATGTCTTGTCGCCTTCAGTCTGCATCGGGGAGCACTTCCCGAGTCGTTGGAGGTGACGGGAGTCGTTGACGGCCACGACGGATATTGAACACGAATCCGACAGCCAGCAGCACCAAAATCGCCAACTGGGCCAACAAGGATTGCCAGGTCGGATAGATGCCCAGCAATTCGATATGCGGCACTGGCGCCACGCTCACCGCGACCCAGCCGGCCTCCTGCAGGGCGGCGATACCTTTGCCAGTCAGCGCGATGGCGAGCACGGCGATCAGCGCCGAACTGGCGGAGAAGAATGTGCCGATCGGCAGCCGCCGGCTGGTGCGCAGCAGCACCCAGGCGATTAGCCCCAGCACCGCGGCACCGGCGGCGATGCCGCTGAGCAGCCACACTTCCTGGCCGTCGTTCCACAACGCAGCGTAGAACAGGATGCTCTCGAACACCTCGCGGTACACCGAGATGAAGGCCAGTCCGAACAGGAACCACGCCGAACGTCGGTTGAGCGCGGCCGCCATCTTTTCCTTTAGATACGCCTGCCAGCGACCACCGATGCTCTTCTGGTGCATCCACAGACCGACCCCGAGCAACACGAACGCCGCAAACAGCGACGACAGTCCCTCGGTCAATTCACGACCGGCACCGCTGATGGAGATCGCATAGCTGGCGATCGCCCAGGTGATGCCACCGGCCACGAGCGCAAGGATCCAGCCCGCATGCACGTAGCGCAGCGCTTCGGGTCGCGCGGCCTTGCGTAGAAAAGCGAGCAGTGCGACCACGACCAGCAGGGCTTCCAGACCCTCGCGAACCAGGATGGTGAAGGCACCCAAGAAGATGGCGGCCGCATCGCTCGCCGCATCGGCGGTGACTTCCTGTGCGCGTACCAACAGACCATCAATGGCATCGGCCTGTTTCACCACCGACTCCACGGGAGTGTTACCCGACAATGCGCTGCGATAGGCACCCATCGACGTTTCGAGCTGGGCGCGCAGCGCGCTGTCACGTGCATTGAGTTGCGGTTCGACCGGTTCCACGCCATCGAGGTAGGCGGATAGCGCCAGCTGGGTGGCTTGCGTCTTCGCACCAGCACGGTAAGCCGTCAGGCTCGCCGCCAGTCGCGCCCGTGCCAGGGGGATGCCGGCCAAGGCCTGCTGCTGGATGACGTCAGGGTGAGCTCGCAAGTAACCCACGATCGTCCGAGCACGCTCTGCACCAAGAGTAGGTGTCAGCTGCGCAACACGCGCACGCGACAGCTCCTTCAGATCCGCGATCTGCGCTCGCGCGGCAGTGTCGTGTTGCCAGGTATCGGCACCGGCGACCGCTTCCTTGGCGTAAGCCAGCGAACCCACGTAGTACGCCAGCGCCCAGCGGTCATCGGAAGAGAGTTGCTGCGCGTAGCTCGCCATCGGCGTGCCTGCCACGCCCTGGCTGATCACCTCATACAACGACAGCGCGCTGCGTTGATCGGCCCGCGTCTGATCGGTGAAGTTCACCGGTCGGGGCGATAGCAGCAGGCCAGCGGGCCCGTCACCGTGTCCGGTGGCGCCATGACAAGCGGCGCACTGGTTTTGATAGAGCGTTGCCCCGCGCGCCAGATCGGGAGCGCGTTCCGGTGCGGTCGGCACCGGGTACGCCTGCAGCAACGCATCGGCCAGTGCATGCGCCTGCGTCGCCACCTGCGCGGGTGTCGCCTTGGCCTCGACCGAGGCCACCAACGTATCGGCTTGTTGCAATAGTGCCGGTGTGGCGACGGTCGGTGGCAACGCGGCGATACGCGATCGCGCTGTCGCCGTGAACTCCCGCATCTCGGCGTACTCGGACGTGCTGATCACAGCGCCATCCTTCACCGCGCCCGCGTAATCGGTCGCCAGGTAGTCGAGCATCTGCCAGGTCTGCGGGACGGCGGAAGGGATGTCCTCGGCCTGTGCCGGCAGCGCGCCTATGCCCCACACCAGAAGGGCGGCCACGGCGACGTGGTGCAAGATATTGCGAATGCGTGTCGTTATCATTGTTGAAGTATAGCCAGAGAGGGATTCGGTGGCAGCATGGCGTTCACTGGACGTGCGAGGGGTGCAAACGAAACTGCGGCCACGCGGATCTCAGGACCTCGACACCGGTTCGCGCGAAAAGCAACGCCAGCAAGGCGCCAAAAGCCAGATCGAGCCATGTCCAGCCGCTCCAGGCCATGAGTGCCGTGGTCAGCAAAACGCCGGCATTGCCGATGACGTCATTGCGCGAGCACAGCCAGACCGAGCGCATGTTGATGTCGTGCGAACGAAATCGGGTCAGCAACGCGAGGCAGGTGAGATTGGCGATGAGCGCGACACCGGCGGCGATCGCCATCACACCCGTCAAGGGCTCGGCACCCGTCACCAGCTTGCGGCCGACTTCGGCGATCACGATCCCCGCGAACAGCAGCTGGATGCCGCCTTTCACCAGAGCGGACCCCGCCCGCCACCGCAGGGCCTGTCCCACGGCCCAGAGACTGAGCGCATACACCAACGCATCGCCGAGACTGTCCAGGGAGTCTCCCTGCAGCGCGGTCGAATCAGCCCAAAGCCCCGCGCCGAATTCGCCCACGAAGATCGCCACGTTGATGAATAAGACCGTCCATAACACGCGACGCTGGGCCGCAGAGCGAGCCAACGCTTGACCGGTTGATTCACAGTCGCAACATGCCATCACTTGAACTCTTATGCGGTGTGCGGCGTAGACTAAAGTCCGTAGCTACTACGGAGTCAACCACCGTGCGCATTAGCGATCTGGCGAAAGCCACCGGCTGTCATCTGGAAACCGTACGCTACTACGAGCGCATCGGGTTGCTGCCGCCGCCGGAGCGGTCGACTGCGGGATACCGCAACTATCGCGATAGCGACGTCGAGCGTTTGCAGTTCATTGTGCGCAGCCGCGCGCTGGGTTTTAGCCTCGAAGAAATCCGTAGCCTACTCACGCTTGCCTCACGCACGGAACTGTCGTGCAAGCAGGTCGATGGCGTGGCACGAACGCATCTGGCACAGGTGGAAGCCAAGCAGCGCGAATTGGCGGCGCTGGCCGCCGAGCTGCGGGGCATGATCGAAACGTGCCATCACGACACGCGAGCAACCTGCACCATCTTGCAATCGCTGGCAGGGTAGATGGTCTGCATTCCTCCATTAGCCATCGTCAGGGGTCAGCGTCAGAAGTGGCCGTATCCGTTGTCGGATGGTCAGGAGCAAGGCGCTCATGCTCTCCAGCTCGGCCTCAATGTCTGCCGCCAACTCGGTGATGGTTTCATCGACGCTCGTCGCGGATAAGGCTCCCCCGTTGATCAGGGTGTGCGCCATCCCATGCAACCGGAGAAGATCGGCGCGTAATTCGTCCGGATCGACCAGGACCGCGCGAACGGTGTCGAGATCATCGACCGCACGCAACAGGTGAGTCGTATCAAAGGTCGCGCGCAATTTTTGAAGTCCTATGACGTCGACACCCCCGCGGGGCGACGCGGCGTCGATCCGCCCCGTGCTATTCGATCGCTGGGTCATTCGCTTGCTCCGTTGCTAGGGTCGTCGCCCGCGCGGCTTTGGCGGCATCCTTGAACAGGCGGTCACGAATCCACGGTTCGGGCGGTCGCTTCAAGTCAAGGCGATAGTCACCAAACCGTTTGACGCCGCCGGTCAGATAGGGTGAGAAAAAGGCCACGTCGTGTCCCGACACCGCGAGACCTTCATCAGCAAGCTTTTGAAGGGCGCGCATCATGTCCACGGTGTTCTGCAAGATCACGGCCGAGGCGATCAGATCGTTATACCGAAGACGCTTCTGTTGCTCGTCTGGATCGTTCTCGGCGATCACGTCGCCGCCGAACGAAAAGAACTTCGCGAAGCCGTTGTACGACTCGATCTTATTGGTCTCGGCCGTGACCTCTTGGCGCAAGGGCAAACTACCGATCCAGTTCAACAAAAAGACGGTGCGGTGGGCGCGCCCGAGCTCCTGCGCCGCCAGAAAAAGGCGGTTGCGTTGGCTGCTCGCACCGAGCCGGCGCAGAAGCATCGGGGAGGCGATCCTGCCCGCCTGGATCGAGATAGCAATCTGCAGGAGATCCTTCCAGTGGGTCTCGATCAACGTCCAGTCGATTGCGCCATGAAAGAGCGAGTCGATGTGCTTGTAGTGGGTCTGCTTGTCGGCACGGAAGAAATCGAGATCCTTCCAGTTGCGTATCCGCGGCAACAGATTGATACCGAGCAGGTACGTGAACGCAAACACGGTGGCCGACTGGCCCTGCGTGTCCGAGTACACGGTGTCGGGTTCGACCGACAGCTTGGCTTGCATCAGGCCTTCGATGACGTAGACGGCCTCCCAGATACCCGGCGGGATAAAGTGCCGAAAGGTCGCGATGTAGTTATTCGCGACATGACGATAGGCCACCGCACCCATCTTGCGGTACCGAAAGTGATAGCCCGCCAACAAGTTCTGATCGTAGAAGTCATATTGCGTGCCATCGGCCGCGACGCTCTTGCCGTCACCCCAGAGCCGCGGAAGATCGAGGCGCAGATAGAGCTCAGCCAGTTCGCGAGTGGCGGCTTCGAGCTTTTCGACGGTGACGTGCCGGCGGTTGACCCGCGAAATCATATGCGGGCTGACCTCGCCGACGAAATGGCGCGCGGCTTGGTTGGGCCCCAGGTTGCACCCCATAGCGAAGACCGTTTGCAGATAACGCTCGGTGGCCTGTTTGATCTTCGGCTCGTGCCCCGATATCGGGCCAAAATGCCGCGTGAAGTGCGTCCAGTGCTCGATGTTGGCCAGAATATCCAGGAGGTTCCGCGTGGGGAGTTCACGGCCGAGTGCACTCTGCAGGGCAATCACCGACGCCGGGATATCCCGCGCCTGGACGCGACGCAGCACCGGCTCGCCATCGGCACCGATCGCCACATCTCCCTTGAGTTCGGGAAACGCGGCGTCGATGCGTGCCGCCGTGTCGGTCAACCGTTGTTTCAGCTCGCTGACGCATGCCGCCGCTGAGGGTGGAATATCGACCTTGGCGCAAAAATCGGCGAGGCGCGCTTCGCACTCCGCCCATGGCAGCAAGTGCTCTCGGACGTCGGCGAAGGCCTCCGATCCCACCACACAGGTATCACCGGATTTGAGCTCGCTGGCCAGGTGCGAGAAAACACACATTTCGAGGTAGCGACGATTGACGGACGGGCCATCGTCAGAGCGCATGATGAGCTTGCGCCACCGTTCCGAGCAAAATTGCAGATTCACCGCGTCGGAAACCCATTCGGCTTTGCGACCTTCGTTGGCCAGCACGATGGCCAACGCTTCCATGAGCGATTGGTTCTGCGTCGACGAGACGAAATCAAGCGTGCGCGCAAGCCGCATCAACACTGCACGATGACTGCTGAAGAAACGCCAGAGCAATGGCAGGTGATTGCTACCGCCCGATAGACGAATCGCCGCACAGTCTTCGCGTAACCCCTCCAAATTGCCGTCCGGCGTCAGCAGTGCGCGGATGCGACGTCCGGCAGCAGGGTCTTCCTTTTCCTCCGCGAGGATCGCCAGGACATCGTCCAGTTTCGCGACGAGCTGTTCGGCCATCGCACGTTGGTGCATCTGAATCGCGGTGAGTTCTTCCTTGGCGCGTTTGTGCAGCGTACTCACGCGGCGAATGAACATTTCCGCGAGATCGTCGCGTGCGCGAACCCGCATGCGGTGAATCAGTGCGAGCATCAGGGCGTATCGCCGGCTAGGTACTGTGCGTTTGAGGTCATCCGCATCGAGCAAAGCGGCTTGGTGGGCGAGGTGCCGGATCTTGTTCACGGGGGCATCGCGGAGTGAATCATCCACGTCGCCCAGTGTCTTCAGCCACGCCAACTGATCGAGAACGGCTTCGAGGTGCTTTTTGGTCGCCCGCTTGGGGATGGCCTTGATCGCCTGGAAAGCCGACTGCCGCTGGGCGAAGTCGGTGGCCAACAGACTGTCCAAAAAATCCCGACGTTCGGTCGTCAGACCCGCGCTGACGCTGTCATACAGGCGCTCTTGCGCAGTCACGGCCGCGGCTTCGGCGATCCTGTCCAGCGTGGAGAACGCCGGCAGCTCGTACCGGCGATAGATCAGCTCTTCGATCGTTGCATTGATGACGTCAACACGCTGGTCCATGACTTCGGACGCTTCATACGCTGCACGCACGGCAATGCGTTGTGCTTCCTTGCCGTAGTAGCGTTGGATGTCGAGATAGGTACGGACGGCCGCGAAATGCCGATAGAGGGTCTTGGAGCCCCGATAGTCAGCCGCCGTGGCTGGCTTCAGGTTCAACACCGTCCGAATGTGGCCGATGATCTCAGCCGGCACGCTCTCCAAGGCAAGAAAGTAATGCAACTGCTGAAACGTCTTGAGCAGCACGATCAAGCCCAAGCGGCCCGCATCGCTACGAGCAAAGCCCGAAGCCCATTCCACTTCGTCCGCATCGGGGGTGTAATACCGGAGCAGGTCGCGTGTCGTGATCACACGAGGAAACCGCGGGTACGCGGTGCGCTCAAGATTCGCCATGGCCACCATCCGAGAGAGAGGGTGGCTTTGAGCTTAACGAACGATGGTGACCAAGACCAACCGCGAACACGATTTTGTTGCAGTGTCACACAGTTGCAGCACGCTATGACCCAATTTTACCCGTATCCGGGCACGACCCCTGACACCCGTATCGAGCCACGACGCCCACGTGGTGGCGGCCAATCTCCTCAAAGGCAATCATCGACAACCTGATTATCGAGGTGTGCCGAGCGTCGTCTTCACGATCCCGCCCATGGCGACCGTGGGGCTGAGCGAAGCCAAAGCCCGCGAACAAGGGCTGAAGTTCAAGATGAAATCGCAAAGGGCCTCGGACTGGTTCACCGCGCGCCAAGCGGCCGAGCCCGTCTACGGATTCAAGGTGTTGGTGGACGAGGCCAGTGATCGCATTTTGGGTGCCCATCTCGTGGGTCCGCATGCCGAGGAAGTCATCAATCTCTTCGCACTCGCGATCCGCCACGATCTCACCGCGGCGGACCTGAAGAACACGATCTTCGCCTATCCAACCGGCGCCTCCGACATTGGTTACATGGTCTGAGCGCTCGACTAATGCCGAACCGTACTGGCTAGACGCTCCATGTCTGGCATCTGTACGGGAGTCGGGCGCTTTTTTCGCGTCTGAGCGCCATCAGGCGGGATAATCCAACATTATCCCGCCTGAGAAATGGCGTTCAGTTCTCGCATTTTTCGTCGTTGATTGGTATGTAATTACATGGTATGTAATACATTACGAAATCCATCGAGAGACCGACATGGCACGTGGCGGCTTGTACAAGACCGAGGTCCAGAAGGCGCGAGACAGTCTGTTGGCGCAAGGAAAGCATCCGTCGGTCGACGCGCTACGGGTGGCCTTGGGTAATACCGGTTCCAAGACCACCATCCACCGCTATCTGAAGGAGCTGGAAGCCGAGGATGGACCGCGCGCCGGCGCGGCGGTGGCGATCAGTGACGCCTTACAGGATCTGGTTGGACGGCTGGCCGAACGCCTGCACGAGGAGGCCGAAGTCCGGATCACCGCGGCACAGGAGCGCTTCGCTGCGGAACGCCAAACACTAACGGCGACCATAGAGCAGCACCGTCAAGAGGCCACGGCGCTCAGTACGCAGCTGCAGCGCACCGATGTCGCCCTGCACGACGAAAAGACTGCCCACGAGCAGGCCCAGCAGGGGCTTCGCGATCGCGCGTTGCTCGTCCAACAGCTGGAGGAGCGGGTCGCCGGCATGACCGCGCGATTGACGGAGCACGAAGCGCACATTCAGTCGCTGGAAGACAAACACCAGCATGCCCGCGAGGCCTTGGAGCATTATCGGACGGCCGTCAAGGAGCAGCGCGACCAGGAGCAGCGCCGGCACGAACACCAGGTGCAGGGGCTACAGGTCGAGCTTCGACAAGCCAACGACACCATCACGAGCAAGAGTCACGAGCTACTGCAGCTCAACCGCGACAATGCCCGGATGACCGAGCATATCAATCAGCTCGACAAGGAGTTTCGGCAGTTCCGCACCGAGCATCAGAAACTGCAGCACGCCTACGACGCGAATCTGCCGCTGGCCAAGGAACATCCGACTTTGCAGATGCGGCTGGCCCAGGCCGAACAAGGGCAGGTGCACCTGCAAGCCCAGCTCGCGGCGGCCGAAACTCAACTGACCACTGAACGGGATCATCGGCGACAGGCAGAGACCCAGTGCGCCGCCAGCCAAGCACGGTTGGACGTGCTGGAAGAAACATATGCTCGACTGCGCGACGTCAGTACCTCCGATACGCGCGACGAGGTTGAAAAAGGGTCTCGCCGAGACCCGGTATCTTGATACTGCTGTTGCGAAGTACGCGCCAGCTTTGGCGTCAATAGGTTCTTGGGCTAACTTCTTGGATTGAAATTGTTTTTTGGCCGGAGTGTCCTATTTTTGCGCGTATCTCGGCCGTACCCCATAACGGGAGGTGACCGCGCTGTTGTGGCTATGCACCGAGCCGACACCGGGCGTATCCACCAAGCGGATGCCGCCCTTGAGCCATGCCGCCGGAAAGGCCACGGCGACCTCGCGAACGCGCTTGATGTTGTCGGGGTTCCCCCGCTCGGTGACGTAATCCGCCAACGCCTCAAGCGGGATACCGCGGATCTCGCCGCTCTCGAAGGTCACGTTGGCGCTGGCGACATCGCCGTAGTGCAACAGCGTGACCACGGAAGTGAGTGGTACCACGCCGGTCGGCAACAGGTCCGCGCCGAGCAAGGCATTGATCAGCGTGCTCTTGCCGCGCTTGAACTCCCCTACCACCACCAGGTGGAAGGCATGCTCGGAAAACTTCGTGCGAATAGCGTCTAGCGCAGGCGCGCTGATCGATGGAACGCCGGCCGCGTCCGCTATCACCGCTGCGAGCGTGACATGGGACGATTCGAACGCGACGCTCATCGGCAAGCCCTCATGCGTCGCTGCGCGGCGGGACCATGTCGCGCAGCAACCGCGGCGCCATCTGCCTGGCCAGGGTCGTCAGCGCCAGATAGGTCAACGTGATATCCGGCAACGCGCCGGCCGCGCGGGCGAAGCCGCCATTGCCGGTCTGGCAGCTGAGCATGAACGCGACGGCGTCCTGGGCATGCGGAACGGACAATCCCAATCGGCAAAAGCTGCGCATGCCGGCGCATACCGTTTCCAGATTGGGCGATAGGGAGCCCGCGGTCAGGCGAAAGCCGAACCCCGGTACCGCCATGCGATTCACGAAGTCGCCGGTGCGCGAGGAAGCGGCGTGACCGCACAGCATCAGCACAGCGATAGCTGCCTCGGTATCGAGCAGGTTCGCAGGCGTACCATACCCGCCGTCGTCATGTTCTCCCTGCAGCAACGTCCGCGCCAAGTCATCAACGGCCATCGGCAGACCGAAGCGCCGTTTCAGCCACACGGTACATTTGATTCGCTGCAACGCGGCGGAAAGGGACGCATGCGTTGCGATGTCTGGAAAATGCGTCTGAAGCGCCATCACGGCCGATGCCACTTCTGCTGACTCCGGATCACCAACCTCCAAGGCAAGCAACGCGCGTACCCGGTAATAGAGCGCGAGCGGCTGCGGCTCCACCGGTTGCCCGATGATGAAGCTGGCGTGGCTGCTCTTCTCCGGCAAGACAACGCCCAGCAACTCGGTCAACACCGCGATGGCGTGCCAGGTGTCGGAGAGATTGGGCTCCTCCACGTAGTAGCCGCGGTAGAAGCAGAACCCTCCATTGGGCGACTGTCGCTCCAGCAGGTAAGTGCGCACCCGATCCAGCGCTGATACCAGCGGGTTTTTCCGGGAATCGATGGAGATGGCAGAGTCGGATGACATTAATGCTCCCTAATACGCCGTTGCGTAACAAGGAACACTGACGATGCAACGAACGATCGCGCACTACAGGACACGGTGGGACTCCTTGCGGATGGCCTTCGAGTTGCCTGTAGGAGTCATCAGCCCTGGGGGCGGTCGCAGGTGAACTCCATCACCTGACTGACAACTTAGCACGTCATGGCAGCGCGCAGAATCTCCCGGCACGTCGTGATGCACAATGGTTCAGAACGGCTGGATCACGGGACGAAAATAACGATGATGCGCACCGAACCGGAGCCCCCCGCATCACTTCGCGCCGCTGAGCGCACGGCATGGAAGTCGATGGTCAGACGCAAGCTGGCGCGCCTCTCTCATCGAGCCTTCCAAGTGGGCGTCGTGCTCAAAGGGGTGGATGGTGTGCTGGAATTGCTCGGTAGCGCGGCGTTGCTCCTGACCACGCAAACGACGATTCGACGGGCAGTTTCCCTCCTGACGAATGAAGAGTTGGCTGAGGATCCGCGCGATTACCTCGCGAATCACGTTGTCCACATGGCGCAACAGTTGTCCCTGAGCACACAGCATTTTGCGGCGATCTACCTCTTCGCTCATGGAGCGATAAAAATAGTCCTGGTGGTCGGGTTGCTTCGCGGATTGCGCTGGTCGTATCCAGCCGCGCTGCTGGTGCTGACGGCTTTCGTTGGCTATCAACTCTATCGGCTGGCGTACCTGCCCTCGCTGGGGCTGTATGTGCTCACCGCCCTCGATCTTGCGGTGGTGCTCCTGATATGGCGCGAATGGCGACATGCCCGCGCCTGGCACGACAAGCCGTGAACCCGACCCGGTTGGCGGCCAGGCTTTGCGCGGTGCGTACGGATGCCCTACTTTGCTGGAAGCGCTCACCCCACCGCTTCATCCGTACGTCGTTGTCCAGGTAGCCACGCCATGAAGATCCTGATTGTCGAGGACGAGCCCAAGGCTGCCGCCTATCTGAAGCGCGGCCTGGAGGAGAGCGGCTTCGTCATCGACTGCGCCGACAACGGCGAGGATGGCAGTCATCTCGCCCAAACCGGCAGCTATGACCTGATCATCCTCGATGTGATGCTGCCGATCCGCGACGGCTGGTCGGTGCTGACGGAGTTGCGGCGCGGCGGCATGACGACGCCGGTGCTGTTCCTGACCGCACGCGACGCTGTGCACGATCGCGTGAAAGGACTGGAGCTGGGCGCCGACGATTACCTGGTCAAGCCGTTCGCATTTTCCGAACTGCTCGCACGGGTCCGCACGCTGTTGCGGCGCGGACCGGCGCGACAAGCGACTGTGCTCGCCGTTGCCGATCTGGAAATCGATCTGCTGCGACATCGGGCCACCCGCGCGGGCGTCGTGCTGGAACTCACGCCCAAGGAATTCCTGCTGCTCGCCTTTCTGATGCGCCGGGCGGGCGACGCACTGTCGCGCACGCTGATCGCCGAGCAGGTGTGGGACATCAATTTCGAGAGCGACTCGAACGTGCTGGACGTCCATTTGCGGCGCCTGCGGTCCAAGGTGGACGACCCCTTCGAAAAGAAGCTCATCCACACCTTGCGCGGCGTCGGTTACGTACTGGAAGAGCGTCCATAGCATGGACTTGCATTTCCGCCGCCACTGGTCCCTGTCCATCGCGGGACGGATGACGATCTGGTACACGCTGTCGGCGTTCGCGCTGATTCTGGTCGCCACCGGCGTACTGTATTGGGGGCTGGTGACCAGCCTGGCACAGGAAGACGCACGCACGCTTGATGACAATCTCAACAACATGCGGCTGCTGCTGGCGGGCTCTCCGGCGTCAGATGTCGAACTGATCCGCAGAAGCCAGGACGCCGTCTGGAAGACTGGACGAACGCCGCAGTTCTATTTCCGCATCCTGGATGGGGACGCCCATACCCTCGTTGAAACGCCAGGCATGCCCGCCATGCTGCCGGCGCCGACAGCTACCGAGCTGGCGAGGTTCCCGCTGCTGGCGACTTCCGACAGCCGCGCCGTGCTGTCTCGCTCCAGCGATCAATTCGAGGTGCTCAGCGCGCGACTGGTTGGCGCCACGCCGGACGCCCCGGCGCGTTTCATCGAAGTGGCGATGATGCGCGACAACGACGAAGATCTGCTGGCGCGCTACCGCGAGCGGTTGGGATTGGTGCTGGGCTTGTCGCTGATCCTCTGCTCGCTCGCCGGCTACGTCATCGCGCGATTCGGCATGCGTCCGATCCAGCGGATCAGCCGCGCCGCCGAACACATACGCTCGGCCACCCTGCACGAACGCATCGACACGGCCGGGCTGCCGGCGGAACTGCTGGGCATGGCGCAGACCTTCAACAGCATGCTCGACCGTCTGCAGGAAGCGTTCGCGCGGGTCTCGCAGTTTTCCGACGACGTGGCGCATGAGCTGCGCACGCCGATCAACAACCTGCGCGGCGAGATCGAGGTGGCGCTGAGCAAGGCTCGCTCCGACGACGAATACCGCGAAACGCTGGGCTCGGGGTTGGAGGAATGCGCGCGTATTTCGCGGGTAATCCAGAGCTTGTTGTTTCTGGCCCGCACCGAAAACACGGTCGAACCGCTGCCGCGCGAGTCGGTCGACGTTGGTCGTGCCTTGGTCGCCGTGCAGGAGTTCTACGAAGCGGCCGCTTCCGAGGCGGGCCTCGCGCTGCGGGTCGACGCCGCGCCGGGTAGCTGGGCACCGCTAAATCGGACGCTGTTCCAGCAGGCCATTGGCAATCTGGTGTCCAATGCGATCGCGCATACACCGCGAGGCGGATCGGTGCAAATGACGACTCGCGTGGAAGCGGATTGGCTGCAAGTGATCGTGGCTGATACCGGCAGCGGCATCGCGAGCGAACACTTGCCGCATGTGTTCGAACGGTTCTATCGCGCCGATACCGCGCGCTCGGGCGCCGAACAGCGGGTCGGGCTGGGTCTGGCGGTAGTCAAACGTATCGTCGAGCGCCACAACGGACGGATCGAGATCGAAAGCCCGCCGCTGCGGGGAACGCAGGTCAGGATTCGGCTGCCCCGTTTCGGTTGATCGCCCCAGCCCCCAGCGCACGTCGTCGAGATGACGATTTCGTCATGCGCGCTTCATGGCTGCGTTAGTTGCGACCTTTAACCTTCTCCTTTTGCCATATAGGCCGGTGCGCATTGCCACGGCCGAAGGGATCGTTGAATGCCGCGAAGACATCGATCGCTGCTGCTGGGCGGCTCCATCGCCGTGCTGCTGGCGGGTTGCGCAAGCTACCAGGCGCGCCCGCTTTCACCGGCAACCCAGGCGGCCGCGCTGGATCAACGCACACTCGATGCGCCCCGGCTCCGGCATTTCCTCGCCGCCAGCGTGCCGGCGACCACAGCCGCGCATCCGACGGGCGCATGGGACCTCACCGCGCTCACCTTCGCTGCGCTCTATTACCAACCCGATCTGGATCTGGCGCGCGCGAAACTCGCCACCGCCAGAGCGGGCATCACCACCGCAAAACAACGGCCTAACCCGACGCTGGATTTCTCGCTCAACTACGACGCCAGCTCGCCGATCGCCGTGCCGTTCACCGTCGGTCCGGTCGTCAACTTCATCATCGAAACCTTTGGCAAACGCGGTTACCGCACCGCTCAGGCGCAACATGCACTGGCGGCGGCGCGCTGGGATCTAGCCACCACCGGATGGCAGGTGCGCAGCCATGTCCGCACCGCGCTGCTGGACCTGTGGGCGGCCCGGCAACGCCTGCAACTGGCGTGTCGGCGCCTGACCTTGCAACAGCAGCTGGTGAGCCTGATCGATAAACGGCTGGCCGTGGGCGAGGCCTCGTCGCTGGACAGCACACGCGAGCACATCAACCGCGCGCAGCTGGACCTCGCCGTGCAGGATCTCGAACGCGCGATGGGCGAAGCACGGGTGCAACTGGCGACCGCGATCGGCGTTCCGGTCCAGGCGCTCGATGGCGTATCGCTGTCGTTTCAAGCCTTCGAGCAGCCGCCATCATCGGCGCAGACACCAGCCAGCGGCGCCTTGCGCGAACGTGCGCTGACCCAGCGCACCGACGTGCAGGCCAGCCTGGCCGACTACGAGGCCAGCCAGTCGGCCCTGCAACTGCAGATCGCCCATCAGTATCCGAACCTGACCCTGGGGCCGGGATACAACTACGACCTTGGCGACAACCGGTATCTGCTGGGTTTCGGTGGCGAGCTGCCAATCTTCAACCAGAACCAGGGCCCGATCGCCGACGCCGTCGCCCGGCGCGCACAAGCCGCTGCTACGTTCGAGGCATTGCAGGCCAGAATCATCGGCGCGATCGATCAAGGCACGGTGGCGTACCGCGGCACCATGCAGAGTCTGGCGCACGCTGATGCGTTGCTGGCCGATGCACGGCGTCGCCGGCAGCAGATCGAAAGCGCGTTCCAGGCCGGACAGGCCGACCGGCCCACTTTGGTGACCGCTGAACTGGAACTGGCGTCGATCGAGGCCTCGCGCTTCGACGCGCTGGTCGCGCAACGGCAGGCGCTGGCCGCGCTCGAAGACGCCTTGCAGCAGCCGCTGTTCGATCCCGGCCTGTGGCCCAAGATCCCCGAACAAAATCCCCGCACCATCACCGACACGGAGCCGTCGTCATGATCGGCCAACAACGCCCTCACTCCCGACGCACGCTGGTGCGCGTACTTCTCGTTATCGTGGCCATCGCACTGATCGCCCTGGTGATCTGGGGCTTCATCGCCGGGCGCAAGGAGGCGGCCACCGAAGCCCAGCGCGAGAGTCCGGTGGAGGCACCCTTGCGCGTGTCGACGCAGAACGGCGCGTCGGTCGTGACGCTCGACGCGAAAACGGAGCAAAGCAACGCCATCGCGACCGCCGCGCTCGCGAGAGCGCCGTACCAGGCGCAGTTGCACGCGTACGCCTCGGTGCTCGATCTGACGCGGCTGACCGATCTCAGCAACAGCTACCTCGGCGCCAGGGCGCAGCGCGATACGGCGCAGGCTAAATTGGCCGCATCGAAGATGGCCTATGCGCGCGCGCAAGGTCTCTACAACGACGAGCAGAACGTCTCGTTGGCGCAGCTGCAGCTGGCCGAAGCCGCTTTTCGCACCGACCAGGCCGCACTCGCCGCCGCGCAGTCGCAACTGCGCACGCTCAGCGACACCGCGCAGCAGGAATGGGGCAGCGTGCTCGCGCAATCCATCGTCGACGGCTCGCCGCTGATCCGCCACTTGATCGAACGCCAACAGGTGCTGGTGCAGGTTACCTTGCCGCCCGGCAAGACCCTGCCAACGCCGCCGACCACCGCGTCGCTGCAATTGGATGGCAATGCGCGCACCACGATCACCTTCGTGTCGATCGCGACGCGTACCGACCCCAGGATTCAGGGTGTCAGCTTTTTCTACGTCGCGCCGGCATCCAGCGCGCTGCTGACCGGCATGAACGTGCAGGCGCTGCTGCCGTCCGGCCCGACGGCCGAGGGTGTCGCCGTGCCGGGAAGCGCCGTGGTGTGGTGGCAGGATCGCGCATGGGTTTATCTCAATGCGGCGCCGCACGCGTTCGTGCGCACCGAGATTCCGACTGACCAACTCGCGCCCGGCGGCGGCTTCATCGTGAAGAACCTGCCCAGGCAGTCGCGCATCGTCGTCCGCGGCGCACAACTGCTGCTGTCCGAAGAGTTCCGCGCCCAGATCCAGGTGGGCGACTGATGCCGAGCGCAAATCATCAAGCCGGCCATTACGGCGGTCCGCAAGCCGCGCTCATTCGTTTTGCGATCCGTTTTCGCGGCATCGTCATCGCGCTCGCGTGCGCGTTGCTGGTCTATGGCGTCTATGCGCTGGGACACGCCAAATACGACGTCTTCCCGGAATTCGCCCCACCGCAAGTAGGCATCCAGACCGAAGCCGCCGGCCTGACGCCGGAGCAAGTGGAAATCCTGGTCACACGGCCGATCGAGAATGCGGTCAATGGCGTGTCGGGCGTGAGTACGCTGCGCTCGACCTCGATCCAGGGCCTGTCGGTGGTCACCGTGTTCTTCGACCCGGCCAGCGACATCTATCGCGATCGCCAGGTGGTCGCCGAGCGGCTGGCGGTCGCGGCCCAGCAGCTTCCGCAGGGCGTGCAACCGCCGGCCATGACGCCGCTCACGTCATCGACCGGCATCGTGCTGGTCGCCGGCCTGACCTCGAACACACGCTCGCTGATGGACGTGCGCACCGCCGCGGAGTGGACGCTGCGACCGCGCCTGCTGGCCGTGCCGGGCGTGGCCGACGTCACCGTGTTCGGCGGCGACGTGCGCTCGCTGCAGATCCAGGTGCATCCGGATCGGTTGATTCGCTATGGGTTGACGTTGAACGATGTGGCAGCGGCCGCCGGCCACGCCACCGGTGTGCGCGGCGCGGGGTTCATCGATACGCCCAACCAGCGCATCGTGTTCCAGAGCGAAGGTCAATCGCTCACCGCTGACGAGATGGCGCGCACCGTGCTGGTGAGTCAGGGCACCGCCCATGTCAGCCTGGGCGACGTGGCCAACGTGGTCGAAGCGCCGGAGCCGCCGATCGGCGGCGCGACGATTCAGGGCAAGCCGGGCGTGGTGCTGGATATCTCCGAGCAGTACGGCGCCAACACGGTCGACGTGACCCAAGCGGTAGAAGCGGCGCTGAAGGATTTGCAGCCGAGCCTGCAGGCCGATGGGCTGATCCTGCAGAGCGATCTGTTCCGTCCGGCGAATTTCATCCATATCGCGACCAGCAACGTGCGCAGTTCGCTGCTGCTCGGCAGCGTGCTGGTCATCGTGGTGCTGTTTTTGTTTCTGTTCAATTTGCGCACGGCGGCGATCTCCTGCACCGCCATTCCGCTGTCGCTGCTGGCCGGCGCAATCGTGCTCGGTTTGTTCGGCGTAACGCTCAACACGATGACCCTGGGCGGCCTGGCGATCGCCATCGGCGTGGTGGTGGACGACGCGGTGATCGACGTCGAGAACATCATTCGGCGGCTGCGCGAAAATGATCGCCTGGAACAACCGCGTCCGGTGGCGCGGGTGGTGCTTGATGCGTGCCTGGAAGTACGCAGCGCGGTGGTCTACGCCACCTTCGCGGTGATCCTCGTGGTGCTGCCGATCATGGCCTTGTCCGGCATCGCCGGCCGGCTGTTCGGACCGCTGGGTCTGGCTTACATCCTGGCCGTGCTGGCTTCGCTCATCGTGGCACTGACGGTGACGCCGGCGTTGTCGATGGCGCTGCTGGCCAATCACAAGGCGCCGGAACAAGACCCGCCGGTGATGCGCTGGAGCCGCAGCCGCTACGAACACCTGCTGAGCAACACCGCCCGGCGTCCGCGCCTGCTGATCGCGGTGGCGGTGATCTTCACCGTCCTCGGCTGCGCCGCGTTGCCGTTCTTCGGCGGCAGCTTCATTCCCGAACTGAAGGAAGGCCATTTCATCGTCCACATGTCGGCGGTGCCCGGCACCTCGATCGACGAATCCATGCGAATTGGCACGCGGGTTACCGCGGCGCTGCGGCAACTGCCGACGGTGCGCTCGGTGGCGCAACGGGTGGGCCGGGCGGAAAAGGCCACCGACACCTACGGCACGCATTACAGCGAAATCGAGGTCGACCTGAAGCCCGGGTTGTCCGGCGATGAGGCCGAAGCGGCGCAGGCGGATATTCGCAAGGCGCTGTCCGGCTTCGTCGGCCTGAATTTCTCGGTGAAAACATTCCTGACCGAGCGCGTCGAGGAGACCCTTTCCGGCTACACCGCCGCGGTGGCCGTCAATATCTTCGGCAACGACCTGGACGTGCTCGATCAGAAGGCGCAGGACGTCGCCAAGGTTCTGGGCACGGTGCCGGGTGCCACCGAGGTGCAGGTGCAGTCGCCGCCCGGACTACCGCAATTGACCATCCATCTGCGCAAGGCGGATCTGGCCCGTTGGGGGTTCGATGCGGTGGACGTGCTCGACCTCGTGCGCACAGCCTATCAAGGCGACGTGGTCGGGCAGGCCTACCAGGGCGATCAGGTGTTCAACGTCATCACCGTGCTCGACCAGGCCAGCCGCGACAACCTGACCCAGATCGGCAATCTGCCGCTGCGCAGTCCCAGTGGCGCCTATGTACTGCTCAAGCAGATCGCGGATGTCTACGAGGCGTCGGGCCGCTATCAGATATTGCACGAGGGCGCCCGACGCTTGCAGACGGTCACGGTGAACGTCGCCGGCACCGATGTTGCGTCGTTCGTGCAGGCGGCCAGGAGCGCCATCGCCAGCAAGGTCACATTGCCGGCCGGCACCTATATCCAGTTCGCCGGCGCCGCCGAGGCGCAAGCGCAATCGCAACACGATCTTCTCGTCAATTCATTGCTTGCTGGGCTGGGCATCATTCTGCTGCTCTCGGTCGTGGCCCGCACCTGGCGCAACCGCCTGCTGATTTTGGCCAACCTGCCGTTCGCGCTGGTCGGTGGCGTGCTGGCCGTGTTCGCGACCGGCGGATCGTTGTCGCTCGGCAGCATGGTCGGCTTCGTGACGCTGTTTGGCATCACGCTGCGCAACTCGATCCTCATGATCGCCCACTACGAGCATCTGGTCGAAGTGGAAGGCATGCATTGGGAATTGGACACCGCCATTCGCGGTGCCGCCGATCGACTGACGCCGATCCTGATGACGTCGATCGTCACGGGCCTCGGCGTGTTGCCCTTGGCGATCGGCATGAACGCGCCCGGCCGCGAAATCGAGGGGCCGATGGCGCTGGTGATCCTCGGCGGCCTGCTGACCTCGATGGTGCTGAACCTGCTGGTGCTGCCGACGCTCGCGCTGCGCTATGGAAGTTTCGAGCCCTACCACGACGAGCTGGATGTGGAAGCGCTTGCGCATGACGGTACGGATCGCTGACCCATGCATACGCCCTGTCCCGACACGATTTCCTGCGACGCGATGGATCGCCCCAGTGCGGACTTGCCATGACCACGACGCACCTAACATCGTGGTACCGGCCTACAACGAAGCCGACGTCCTGCCGTTGTTTCATGCGCGCCTCACGGCGGTGCTCGATCGCATGCCGATACGGGGCACCATCATCTATGTTGATGACGGCAGCCAGGATGCGACGTGGTCGTTGCTGGATCGGCTGGCCGCCGCCGACGATCGTATCCATGCGCTTCGCCTGAGCCGCAACTTCGGCAAGGAGGCGGCGCTCACGGCCGGCATCGACGCGGTATCGACGCCGTCAAATGCCGACGTGGCGAGTCCCCGTAAACCGGGATTGCCGCATCGAGTCGGCGCGGGCACAGCCAGGCAAGCCGCGGCATTGCAGCGCATCGCAAGTCCCCCGTCCGCGCTTGAAGCAACGCCCGCGGGTACGGTATTGTCCAGCTTGGGAGATGGCATGCCTCCTCGCACGACCCAACCGCCGCAAGGCTAATGATGCCTACCAACGACGCGCCATCAGGCTCGCGATGCTTTGGTAGGTATGGCTTTCCTCCAAGAAGTCCGATCCGGAGCGCGTCTTTGACAAGAAGCGGCTTCGGAGGTTGTCATGTGCGCGTACGACTGGATCGACACGTCCCTTCCCTATTCGGGGTACCAGAGAGCCTGTAACGGACTCGCGTACAGCCGCTCTCACGCCGACTGTCGGATCGCCACCGTGGTGTCAGCGATGCTTGCCTCTTGGGTCTTTATGGGCGAGTTGACCTGGTTCGCCGTGGGCATGCTGCTCTGGGGAATGGGGTTCGGCACCCATGAATCCACCCTGCGGATTGCAGTAGCCCGGCAATTTCCGCCTGCGCGTCGCGCGTCGATCTTTGGCGTGTTCGACGCCGCATTCGGTGTGGCCTGGTTCCTTGGAAACCTGGCGCTGGGCGCTGCGCATGCCTACGCGATGTGTGCCGTCGTCCTGGTATCCGTTGTCCTGCAGGGGCTGGGTTTGCCATGTCTTGCGGCTGTCCGATCCACGACCACCACGAAGGAGACCTTCGCATGACCACCTTGATCCTCGTTCGCCACGGTGAGGTCGAGGGCCTCGATCCACCCACCTTTCACGGCCGCATCGTTCTCCCGTTGACCGACAAGGGCGCAAAGCAAGCCGCGCTGACCCAGGAAATCATGCACGCCCGATGGGCGGTCGAGGCCATCTATTGCAGCCCGCTGACGCGTTGCGTTCGCACGGCCGACATCATCAACGAAGCCTTTCGATTGAATACGGTGCCGCATCAAGGGCTGACCGACATTGACTATGGCGCCTGGACCAACATCCCCGCCGACGAGGTGGGGAAGCGCTGGCCGCGTGAACTCGGGCGGTGGAAAAGCCAGCCGCATGGTTGCCGCGTCCCCGGTGGGGAATCCTTGCAGGAAGTGGCCGCGCGGGTCATCGCCACTTTCAACACCCTTCTCGATGCGCATGCGCGAGGAACCGTCGCGATCGTCACCCACGACAGCGTCCTGCGCGTGTTGCTCTGCCATGTGATGGGGCTTCCCCTCTCCAGTTACTGGCTGTTCAACCCGACGCCTTGCGGGATCAGCGTCGTGTCGCATGACGAAAACCGTTTCACCGTCCATTCGATCAATGAAACCCAACACCTGCTCAATGCATAAGCGAGGCGTTACATGGCTCTTCACGACATAAGCCCAGGCAAGAACATCCCGTACGAAATACACGCCATCATCGAGATCCCGATGGACTCGAATCCGATCAAGTACGAGGTGGACAAAGCCTCCGGCGCGATCTTCGTGGATCGCGTGCTGTCCACGCCGATGCGCTATCCGTGCAACTACGGCTACATGCCGCAAACCCTGTGCGGCGATGGCGATCCCATCGATGTGCTCATCGTCATGCCGATTCCGCTGATTCCCGGCTCCGTGATCGAGTGCCGCCCGGTCGGGGTGATGGCGATGACGGACGAGCACGGCGAGGATGCCAAGATCATCGCGGTGCCGGTTCCCAAGGTCTTTCCTGCCTACCAGGACATCTGCTCGGTCTTTGAACTGCCAGAGTCGACGCGCGACCGCATCCAGCATTTCTTCGAGCACTACAAGGATCTGGAAAAAGGCAAATGGGTGCGCATGGACGGCTGGCTCGACGCGGATGCGGCCCGCGAGGAGATCAATCGTTCGATTGCCGCCTATCACGCCTCGCAGACGTAGTGTTCTTGCTTAACTGGAGTCGTCATGGCTTCTCGATCGGACATCAAGGCACCGAACCGCATGGATGACGCGCGGTGCACGCTGATGGACACGGTTCGGCAGCTTGCGCTGGAGCAGCACTTCAGCCGCACGGTACTGAAGGCGGCCGAACCGCTGGCCGCGCGTAGCCAGGACTGGTGCAAGCCGTTGGCCTGGTTCCGGCCGGAGGGTGGGCATGCCGACGCCCTCCAGTGTGGGGTGATCGATGCGGATGGCGCGAACCAGCGTGTCACCACCTACCTGTATCCCCTGTTCGGCCAGATCAAGGTCGAATCGAATTGCACTTGCGGTCAGACGCAGTGCCTGCATGCCGCGGCCATGCTGATCCGGTTGCAGCAACTGGTCGATTGGCCACGTGCCATGACGCCGCTGCAGCGCTGGCAGCAGAGCATCGAAACGACTCGCGAACCTTTGCCACTTGCCGAATCGATCGACCGCGATGAAGTGTGGCCAACGGTGTGCCTGTTGCAACCCGATGGCGATCGTCAGCCGGCAGCGCTGATTGCGCACCTGATCTTGCTGCCTGACGCCGATGCGCTGCCGCGCATCGAGGAGTGGGTTTCCGCCGAAAAACCGCGCGCGCAGCCGCACCTGTCACGTCAGGCCTTGATGTGGCAGGCCCAGCTGGACCGGACACAGAAACGCCATGCATCGAACAAGTCCGGATACGTGCTGCGGGGGCATAGTGGCGCCGACTTGTTGAGCGAATTTCTGCAGGCCGGCATTTGTCACGACGCGCGGACCCTGCAGGAGATACGCTCCGGTGCCGTGCGGCTGCCTCGCTGGCAGTGGTCGCACGATGGTCAAGGCTGCGCTTCGATCGAACTTGCCTGGTCGACATCGCACGAGGTGCATGTGATCGACCTCTCCGGATTGCATTATCTCGATGGGGCGAGCGGCGAATTCGGCGCGTTGCACCTGTCCCCTACCGCGTGGGAGATGCTCGCACAGATGCCGCCGATACCGCCGGCGGAAGCCGCCGTACTCGCGGCGGAATGGCCGCCACATCCCCTGCTTGCGTCGGTTCCACCCCCTCCTCTCCCGCCGTCCGTGCGCGAGCTGGGTGCGTCGCTGCGGCTCATCGTGATGCTCGGTGCATCGCGCCATACGCAGACAGGCGATCATGTCTTTCATGTGCAGGCTTTCGCCGACTACGGTGGCTGCCGCCTGCCATTGGCCAGCGAACCCTACGCGCAGGACGTGATTCGCAAAGTGAGTGGCGAGTACGTTCGGATCCGGCGCGAAATCGACCGGGAGACAAGCGCCTGGAAGGCCGTCGAAGACGCTGGCTTTGTCGGCTTGAACACGTTGCTGCCCGATAGCCGCCGCATGCTCGCACCAATACCCGATGCGCAGGCGCTGGGGCACCGCGTGCATTATCGCGGCGGTGCGGAGACGTTCATCGCCCTTGAAGCGCAACTGCAGACGCTCGTCGCGGCTGGCATCGTGCTGGACTACGATCCCGAACTTTCGTTTATCGCGCTGCCACCGGAAACGAAACTGCAGGCCACGCTGGAGCATGGCCAGCGTCCCGGCTGGACGCAGTTCGAGCTGGCCGCCACCATCGACGGTGAGGAGATTGACGTGCTGCCGATCATCCTCAGCGGTCTGGCGCGACAAGCCTTCTCGCTCACGCCTTCGCCCGGCGAACCCCGCGATGCCCACTGGTTGGCACCTATCGGATTCCAGCGCTGGTTGCCGCTGCCACTGGCCCAATTGCGGGAGTGGATATCGCCGTTGGTGGAATGTCTGGATCAGCCTTCCGGCAACACCGGCACCCATCTCCTTCTGTCGCGCTCGCAGGCGATGGCCCTGAGCGATTGCCTGCAGACGCAAGGCATCGCCGTGGAAGGCGCACAGGCGGCGAACATTGCCGACACGCTGGCTTCGCTGCGCGCCGCCCTCGCCTCGGCACAAACGGCGGTGTTGCCGGCATCCTTCCAGGGCAGCCTTCGCGCCTACCAGCAAGAAGGCCTGCAATGGTTGCAGGCGTTGCGGCAAAGCCGGCTTGGCGGTGTGCTGGCCGATGACATGGGCCTGGGCAAGACCGTCCAGATCATCGCGCATCTGCTGGTTGAACTGGAATCCGGGCGACTGGACCGGCCGGCGCTGATCGTGGCGCCGACCAGCCTGATCTTCAATTGGCTCGATGAAATGGCGCGGTTCGCACCGGCGCTGCAATGCCTGAATTTCACCGGCTCCGCCCGGGCGTCGCTGTACGATCGCCTGGCACAGGCGCACGTCATCATCACCAGTTATGCGTTGCTGGCCAATGACCTGCCCCAGCTTGAAGGCATCGACTATGCCATGCTCGTGCTGGATGAGGCACAGTGGATCAAGAATCCGCGGACCCAGACCGCTCGCGCTGTGCGTTCCCTGCGCGCCGACCACCGGCTCGTGGTTACTGGCACGCCGCTCGAAAACCATCTGGGCGAACTGTGGGCGCACTTCGATGCCGTGCTGCCGGGTTATCTGGGCGACTACCGCTCGTTCAACCGCAGCTTCCGTGTCCCCATCGAGCGGCGCGAGGACGATGCCCGTCGCGCGATCCTGCGCCAGCGCATTGCGCCGTTCCTGCTACGGCGCAGCAAGGCAAAGGTCGCGCCGGAGCTGCCACCGAAGACCGAAACCGTGCTGCGCGTGGCGATGGGCGAACGCCAGCGTCGCCTCTACGAATCCCTGCGTCTGGCGCAAAGCGAATTGGTGCGCGAGGCACTGGCCCGCTACCGCCCTGATCAGTCGCGGATTGTCGTGCTGTCCGCGCTACTACGGCTGCGCCAGGTGTGCTGCGACCCGCGTCTGGTGGATGCGACGAATGATCCCCCCGAATCGGCCAAGCTCGACGCGTTGCTGGAACTGATCCGCGCGCTGCGCGACGAAGACCGCCAGATTCTGGTCTTCAGCCAGTTCACCTCGATGCTTGCCTTGATCACCGAAGCGCTGGATGCCGCCGGGTTCGCGCATGAGGTGCTCACCGGCGAAACCACCGATCGTGCCGCGCCTGTGCGCAAGTTCCAGAGTGGTGCCTCGCCCATTCTGCTGGCCAGCCTCAAGGCCGGCGGGGTCGGCCTCAATCTCACGGCAGCCGACGCGGTGATCCACTACGACCCGTGGTGGAACCCGGCGGTCGAGTTGCAGGCGGTCGATCGTGCCCATCGGCTGGGACGCGAAGACCCCATCTTCGTCTACAAGTTGTTGTGCGACGACACCATCGAGGAAAAGATCGAAGCCATGAAATTCCACAAGAGCGACTTGGCCGACGCCATGCTCAGCGGGGCCGCTGTTCCGTGGACGCGACTCAGCGAGCTCGACGTGCAAAAACTGTTCGACCTTCCCTCATCACCACGGTGATCGACACCGTAACCGTTCCCACACCGGAGTAACCATCATGCGCATCACCCGACTTGACGCGATCGAAGTCCTCGACTCCCGCGGCAACCCCACGGTCGAGGCATGGCTGCAATTGGAGGACGGTTCCGAAGGTTCCGCCATCACGCCCGCCGGCGCTTCCACCGGCGCGAACGAGGCCGCCGAACTGCGTGACGAAGACCCTACCCGGTATGGCGGCAGGGGTGTGCAGAAAGCGGTAGCGCAGGTGCGCGGCGAGATGGCCGGCGCGTTGGTCGGCAAGGACCCCGGCGACCAGTCCACGCTGGATCTCCTGCTGTGCGAGCTGGATGGCACCCCGAACAAGGCACGCCTCGGTGCCAACGCGATCCTCGCGGTCTCCATCGCCTACGCCCGCGCTTGCGCCCACTCGCTGCAGGTGCCGTTGTATCGCCATCTGGGTGGCGACGATGCGGTAGTGCTGCCAGTACCCTGCCTCAACGTCATCAACGGCGGCCGGCACGCCGACAACACCGTGGACTTTCAGGAGTACAAGATCGTTCCGCACCATGCGACGAGCTTTGCCGAGTCCATCCGGATGGGTGAGGAAGTGTTCCATGCGCTGAAGAAACTGCTGCAGGCCCACGGGCTGTCGACCGGTGTGGGCGACGAAGGCGGTTTTGCGCCGAACCTGCACAGCAACGAGCAGGCCATCGAACTGATCCTGGAGGCGATCACGGCAGCCGGTTACGGCCCGGGTGACGACGTGTCACTGGCGCTGGATCCGGCCACCAGCGAGATGTGGCATCACGGCCGTTACCGCTTCTTCAAGTCCAATCAGTCCGAACGCACCAGCGCGGCGATGATCGATCTGTGGGACGACTGGCTGCAACGCTACCCGATCGTGCTGCTGGAAGACCCGCTGGCCGAGAACGACTGGGAAGGCTGGGCTCAGATCACACAGCAACTCGGCGGCCAGGTGGAACTGGTCGGCGACGACATCTTCTGCACCAATCCGGATTTGCTTCAGCGCGGTATCCGCGAAGGCGTGGCCAATGCCATCCTGATCAAGCCCAACCAGATCGGCACGGTGACGGAGACCATGGAGTGCGCCGCGCAAGCGAAGGCCGCCGGCTACGGCTGCTATGTCTCCCACCGCTCCGGCGAGACGGAAGACACGTTCATCGCCGATCTCGCCGTCGCGCTGGGATGCGGCCACATCAAGACCGGCTCGGGTTGCCGCGGTGAACGTACCGCCAAGTTCAACCGGCTGCTGCGTATCGAACACGAGCTGGGCGAGCGGGCGCGTTTTGCCGGGCGAGCCGCGTTCGTGCGTTGAGCGGCCATCAGCCCGTACCTGCTGATTCCGGTATTCGCTGACCACCATTCCGGCAACCGTTGACCGCGGCGCCGGAGTTGACCAAGAGGTGGCCTACGATGCTGGCGGAGGGTTGAGATCGGTCAAAAGCCATTCGTTACGATTCGAATAGCGCCGCTACATCCGGCGTTATCGTGGCGACCAGTTGCCTCGGCCCGCAAAATTTCATGGTTGTGCCCGCGACGGGTCATGTGGGAAGTTCACCCTACGCCTTTACCCAGTCGGGGTGACCTATGCGCTTGTTGATAGCTACGATTCTCCTTAGTGGTTTGATCGTGCAGAGCGCGTATGCGCAGGTGCCGCCATCGGGGCAAAAAAACACCCTAAACAACCCCTCGTGGACGGGTCCGCAAAAACCGTTCCGCATGCCCGCATCGGAGCGAAAGAACATTGCAAACAATCCTTCATGGACGGCTTCGCAGAAGCCGTTTCGCATCTATGGCAATACATGGTCTGTCGGGCCTCACGGCCTCGGCGTTTTCCTCATCACCGCGCGTACAGGGCATGTTCTGATTGACGGCGGCGTTCCGGGAGAGGCACAACTGATCGAAGCCAATATCCGAGATCTCGGCATCAATCTGCGCGACATAAAATGGATTCTCAATTCGCATGCGCATTCCGACCATGCCGGCGGCATGGCGCAACTCGCGCACGACACGGGCGCGCAGGTGATCGCAAATATAGCGGACACGCCGTTATTGGAGCGCGGCGGTCACGATGACCCCGAATACGGCGATAGATTTCCGTTCCCGCCAGTGCATGTGGCACGCACTGTGACTGATGGCGAGAGTTTGCACTTGGGTGATTTGGTGCTAACTGCTCACTCGACACCGGGACATACCAAAGGCAACACGACTTGGACATGGGTGTCATGTGAGGGCTCGCGCTGCTTGCATATGGTCGATGTTGGCAGCCTGTCAGCGCCCGGTTTTAAATTGGTAAAAAACTCAAAGGATCCGAGTGTCGTTAGGGACTTTGAGCACAGCTTTGCGGTGGTCGCACCTTTGCCTTGCGATATCCCGCTCGCCCCACATCCGGGCATGGTGGATTTCTGGGCGCGTGTGGACAAGCGTAAGCAAGGCGACGTGAATGCACTGCTAGATCCCATGGGATGCCGCGCTTACGCAAAAGATGCACGCGAAAGTTTCGAGGCACAACTTGAGAAGCAACGCGCGGACGCTTCAGTAAAGTAGCAGTACTGTCAGCTTAGGATCGATAGTGACGGTTGCCGCCGACGGCTTGACTGGGGCACCTTGCGGTTGCCAAGTGGTCGACACCGATACAGTGGTCAGCGATTATCGGAACGAGCGATCAATCAGACCGGATTACGCACGTGCCCGCTTGGGCGGCCGCCATCAGGTCGCCCGTTCGCACGGTGTCGTCGCCGAAAACCTCCCGATAAAGATCGACGCCATGACTGGTCTGGAGCGGTTCGCCTTCGATGATGCGGAAGGTGCGGCGACCATCGTCCAGGCGCTCCGCACGCAGGAAGATCGCGCCATCCGGGGGATGATCGAACAGTCCCCGCGCGAACGTGTACAAATGGGTCACGAAGAACACCTTGATGCCCCGCTCCAGCAAGGCACCCACGACCTGGCGAGCGATCTCCGAGCCTTCCAGCTCGTTGGTCGAGGCGAACGATTCGTTGAACAGGACCACGGCGCCGGGTCGGAGCCGGTCGACGATCGCGCTCAGCCGGCGCAGCTCCTCGTCGAACTTGCCGCTGCGCAGAGTCGCATCCTCCTCGCGCTTGGCGTGGGTGAACAGCCCGGCGCAGAGTTCGCCGGCGAACGACTCGGCGGCCACGAACATGCCGCTCTGCATCATCAGCTGGGCGAGGCCCACGCTGCGCAGGAAGCTCGACTTGCCGCCCTGGTTGGCACCGGTGACGATGGCGAGCTGTTTGTCGTCCGCGTCCAGCGCATTGCCCACCACGCTGCGGCCCATGCTGAGCGCCAAGCTGGCATCGCACAGTCCACGGAACTGCAGGCGTCGCGTACCCGCGACCTGCGGAAAGCAGTTCGTTACGCCGAGCGCGGTCAGCTTCGCATGCAGGTTGACGCAGCCGACGTAGAAGGCGAGCTCCGCCCGCAGCATCTCGAAGAAGCCGAGGATATGCTCCATCGCCTGGGCCAGCGCGTTGGCGACCTCGTTGATCCCGCGATTACGCAGATCTGACAGGGCCTGCGCACCGGCCTGGTCGCGATCGGCAATGCGGAACGTGTAGCCGGATTCTCGCTTGCTCCACAAGCGATCGAGCCAGTACGGCCGGCTGTAGGCCGCCTCGCGCAACGTGTAGCTCGTGCCTACGTTGCCCTGACTCAGTTGCGCGCTGAGCAGCACGCCCTGGTCGAGTTTCAGCTCGGTCAGGTGGGTCCGGACGCGCGCCAGGTAAGCGTCGTCGAATTCGGATCGCAGCATGGCGCATAGCGCCTTCAGCCCCCTGGACTCGAAGCCGGTACCGTGGGCGACGGTGAGCGCCCGGAGCTTCTCCAGTACGTCTATGAAGATCCCCAGCACGCTGACGGCGCCGTGCAGGATCGACGACGGATAGTTCCCGGTGAAGCTCCAATAGCTCTTGCGCTTGCCCTCGATGGCCTCGACGGCAAGCTCGTAGCACTGGCGCAACACGTCCGAATGGGCCAGCGCGTCGCGTACGATGTCCTGCCGGTAGACGACGGTGTTGGTATCGTTGCTCGGACCCAGCAGCAGCGCCTTGCGCGCCATCTCGAACAGGAACGTATCCTCGCCCGCCATCGCATCAAGCAGCACGTCCAGCGCGAGATCCTGACGCAAATCGGCCTCGTGCTCCGGCATGGGCCGCTGCAGGTCGACATCGCGATCCGGATGCATCAGCAGTGCTTTCATGGCGCGATCCTCCGCCGCAGCCATTCGCCCGTGACCCGGTACTTGCGCGCGATCGCCTGCGCATAGGCCAGCCCGTCGGCAAGGCGCCGCTCCACTCGGTAGGTGCGGATCGTCGGATCCTCCGGATCGACCAGGCCGACCATGCTCACCGTTTTCCCGTCGAACGCGGCCAGCTCGGCCAGGAAGGTGACGCACACGCTCAGCACGTCCTTGGCCGAGAGGACGGTCATGATCCGCTTGCTCAGGTACAGCGCATCCTCCAGTGTGGTCGAGGAGAAGATCTCGTTCAGAATGACGAGGCTGTCGGGTGTGGCCGCCGCCAGGACGGCGTGGATGCGTACCAGGTCGTCCTTGAGTTTGCCGCGCAGGCTGGCGATGTCCTCCTGTTTCTCGAAGTGCGTGAAGATGCGATCGCACAGGAACAGCCTCGCCCGGGTGCCCGGCACGGGACAGCCCAGGCTGGCGAGGTAGTGCAGTTGACCGACCATGCGTGCGAAGGTGGTCTTGCCGCCTTGGTTGGGCCCGGACACCACCAGCAGGCGTTCCCGTCCGCGCAGGGAGAAACTGCTGCGGACGACGGGTTGGCGCCCGTCGATGAGCTTGTCGGCCAGAGCCAGATCGCAGGCGTCGCGAACCTCGATCTCCTTTTGGGTCGCGGACAAGGCCGGGTAGCAGAAATCCAGGCCGTGCTGCCGATGCTTGTCCATGTACGCCAGGTAGGCCAGGTAGAACGGCACGTCGCGGTCGAAGCGCATGATCGTGTCGTCCTGGTACTGCGCGTGGCTGGCGCAGAAGGTTTCCAGCGTTCGGAAGCATGCCGGATTCAGTAGTGCCACACGCTCCAGGATCTGCGTTTCGACATGATTGAGGCCGATCATGCGGCGGAAGCCGGCCCGGTAATCCTTCGATACGCCACGGCGGAACTTCGCGAAAGTTGCCTCGACGGCCTCACTGTAATCGGCCTCGCCCTCGTACGGGCGAACGGTCACCCGATTGCCTCTGATGAGCAGGCCGTAGCGGATGTTCGAGAGTTCGACGACCAGCGCCCGCGCCTCTCCCGCGAGCCGGACGAACGGTGGCGATGCGCTGTAGGCCGTGAGGAATTCACGCAGTGCGCGCAAGCCGCGCGAGGCCGGTTTGCCGTGGTCCAGCGCCTGGACCAGACGATTGACCGCGTCGCAGTAGAGGGTGACGGCATCCAGCAACCAGCGCTCCTTTTCCGGTTTGCAGTAGAGCTTCTCGATTCGCGCCAGGCGCTCGCGCATCGTGCGCATGCGCTGGCCAAAGGCGGCGACGGCTTGCCGCAGTGGCGCGCCCTCAAGATCCCGCATCACCTCCTGCCGGTAGACAATCGCGTCCGGATCCCGAAGCGGGGCGTGGAAGATGGGTGCCAATTCGTCGTCGGGACAGGCTGCGACGATCGTCGCGATCACCTGGTCGAGATTCAGGTCGCGAAAGCACGGCGGTGCCTCACTCGGCCAAACGATGTCTCCCAGGCCGGGATGGAGAATGCTGGCGAAGGGTGGCGCACGCACGGCGACAGCGTCGTTCACGCTCGACTCCTGCTGGCGGAGCGCAGCGCGCTCCGGTGGGCAGGCATCATCGGTCACCGCGACGGTTTCCCCGGTTGCCGGGGCGGAGGAATGCCACCTCCTTCTGCTTCAATGTACACCGCTCCCGGTGACGGCTCCAGAGCGACGCTCAGGCACTTCTAAGGATCGTTCGATATCGTGGCCTGCAGCAGTCGGCACCCGGTCGTGTTGCAACCGGACCGTTTGCCTTACCATGCAACAACCACGGAGATGGCATTCCTCCGGCCCTGAACGCTCAGGGTGAACCGCCGCCCACGGCTGATGATGCCTGCCCACCCCGGAGTCCGGGGCGCGTGCAGGTGTTCGTCGCCCGACGAGACCTTCGCGTACCTCGTGTCTCCCGAACCGTAGGAGCTACAGCCGTGGGTCATCGAACGATCGGCAATCGACCGCGAAAGCTTTCTCGTGCGCGTCCAGGCTGCGGGCTCTCCATGTGCATCGGCGGTAAGCGCGCATGAACCGGGGTAACCTGCGCTTCTACACGTACGAGCTGGCGGAACACCCCACGCTGTTCCTGCACGAAGGGTTGCTGGCGGCGGCCGGCACATGAGGCGCGATCACCCGCGCATGCAAGGCACGCCGGCCAGCCGCATCGCCATGCGCTTCGTGCTGCTGATCGGCATCCTCAGTTTCTTCGCCGACTTCACGTACGAAGGCGCGCGCAGCGTGTTGGGGCCGTACCTGGCCTCGCTGCAGGCCTCCGCCCTGGTGGTGGGCGCGGTCACCGGCTTCGGCGAGTTGCTGGGCTACGGGCTGCGTTTCTTCTCCGGGCGGCTCGCGGATTCGACAGGCAAGTTCTGGCCGATCACGATCTTCGGCTACGTGCTGCAGATGGCTGCGGTGCCCGCGCTGGCCCTCACCGGCAGCTGGCAGACCGCCGCCGTGTGCATCATCGCCGAGCGCGTAGGTCGCGCGATCCGCAATCCGCCGCGCGACGTGATGCTCTCGCACGCGGCGAAGAATCTGGGCGGCTACGGTTGGACCTTCGGTATCCACGAGGCCTGCGATCAGTTCGGTGCCATGTTCGGCCCGCTGGTGGTGGCCGCCGTGCTTGCCCATCACGGCAGCTATCACCTGGCCTTCGCCGTCCTGCTGGTGCCGGCGCTGATCAACCTGACGTTCGTGGCGACGGCGCGCCTGCTCTATCCGAAGCCGCAGGATCTGGAGCAAGGCCTGCAGGTGGCTGCATCGGGCGCACGCTTCTCCCGCACCTTCTGGGTCTATCTCGCGGGCGCGTCGCTGGTGGCGATTGGGTTTGCGGACTTCCCGCTGATCGCCTACCACTTCACCCGCGCCGGCAGCGTCTCCCCCTTCTGGATTCCGATTTTCTATTCAGTGGCGATGGCGGTCAGTGGAAGTTCCTCGTTGTTGTTTGGACGGCTGTTTGATCGCTTTGGTTTCCGCGTGCTGATCGTGCTGACCGTGATCGCTTCGCTGTTCGCGCCGTTGGTTTTTCTTGGCGGATTCTGGGCTGCGTTGGCCGGTGCGGCGGTGTGGGGCATGGGCATGGGTGTACATGAGTCGATCATCCCCGCCGCCGTCACCCCGATGGTGCAGATGCAGCATCGGGCCTCGGCGTTCGGGTTGTTCACGGCGGGCTACGGCATTTTCTGGTTCATCGGCAGCGCGGCGATCGGCTTTCTCTATGACCGCTCATTGCCGTGGACCATTGCCTTCTGCGTCACGACCCAGCTGCTGGCGATTCCGTTCTTCGTCTGGGTGGCGCGCCATCAGAAACCACTCGCCGATTCACCCTCCCCTGCGTAATCCATCTTCCCAAGAGATCAAATGATGCTTATCAACTGGACGCATGTAGGGCCTACCGTGGTGGCGGCGTTTCTCGCGTCGCTGGTCGAATTCGTCGAGGCGCTGACAGTCGTGCTGGCCGTGGGCGTGGTGCGTGGCTGGCGCGGCGCACTGATGGGCAGTGGTGCCGCGACATTGGTGCTGCTGGCCATCATCGCGATCTTGGGTCCTGCACTGACGCGGATTCCGCTCGGCGTGGTGCAACTGGCGGTGGGTGCACTGTTGCTGTTGTTCGGCCTGCGCTGGTTGCGCAAGGCGATCCTGCGTGCCGCCGGCATAATCGCCATGCACGACGAGGCGGCGATCTATACCCGGCAAGAAGAGACGTTGCGGCACATGGGTCGCCGTGGTGGCCGCTGGGACAAGCTCGCGTTCGCCACCGCGTTCAAGATCACCATGCTCGAAGGCATCGAAGTGGTCTTCATCGTCATCGCGCTGGGCGCCGGCGGCATCGGCCTGCTGCTACCGGCCAGCTTCGGTGCGCTGGCGGCGCTGGTAGTCGTGGTGGCGCTGGGCATCGTGGTGCACCGCCCGCTGTCGCGGATCCCGGAGAACACGCTGAAGTTCGTGGTTGGCGTGCTGCTGTCGGCTTTCGGCACCTTCTGGGTCGGTGAAGGTCTCGGCCTGGCGTGGCCCGGTCAGGACTGGTCGATTTTCGGCCTGATTGTGGGCTACCTCGTGGTGGCGACGATCACCGTGCCGATGTGCCGCACACAACCCGTCGCTACCCCCTCTGTCCCTTGAGCCGCAGGAGTCATTCCATGTCGTGGTTGAAAAGCATTTTTCGGGAAATCTTCGGGCTCTTTGTCGATGACGGGAGTTTTGCGATCGCGATCCTGGTCTGGCTGGCGTTGCTCTGGCTGGCGTTACCGCATCTGCCGATTCCCGCGGTCTGGCATGGCGTGATCCTGTTTGCGGGGTTGATCGCGATCCTGATCGAGAGCGCACTGCGCCGAGCCCGGCAGCGGTGAACGCGTTGCCCGACTCGAATGCGTTGTGGGAATCATGGAACGTGGCGTTGTTCCAGCACCTTCACGCCACGTCATCGTCTCCGCATGCACTCATCGCGGTAGCGACCGTTCTCGCCGAGTGGCCGTTGTTCGTGGCGGCCGGCGTGACCGGCTGGCAGTTGCTCCGTCAGCGTGATCGTCTCGGCATGGTTCGGCTGATCGCAGCCGGTGGCATGGCGCTCCTGATCGAGGCGCTGGTGAGCGCCTTGGCCTTCCATCCCCGGCCATTCGCGGTCGGTTTCGGCCCTGCCTGGGTCACGCATACCGCGAACAACTCCATGCCGAGTACCCATGTCACCCTCACCCTGATCATGGCGATCACGCTGGCGATGCGAAGGCAGCGCTGGACGAGCTTGGTAGTGGTTGTCCTCGCCACGATGCTGGCATGGGCCCGCGTGTATGTCGGCATCCACTGGCCGGCGGACATGGTCGGTGCCGCCTTGAGCGCCATCGTGTCGGTCGCCGTGATCTACGGCTTGGAATGGGGCGTCACCGTTCTGATGCAACGACGCAAAGAAAACGCGGTCGCGCGACTTCGCCAAGAACCGGAACTCCCTGTCAACACAAAACGCTCGCCCGCCCGTCAGCCTACGGAGAGATAAGTCATGCGCGCCCTTCGATGGAATCGCTTTCAAACGCTGTCGGTGCTGATGTTGGCACTGTTCGCTGTCACCAGCCACGCAGCTTCTCAACACTCGCCGCAAAAAACCGGGACCGGTGGCTCGTGGACCTTCGCCGTCTCCGGTGATTCACGCAACTGCGGCAATATCGTGATGCCGGCGATTGCCGCCGGCGCGCGCCGCGATGGTGCCAGTTTCTACTGGCATCTGGGCGACCTGCGGGCGATCTACAAGGTCGACGAAGATTACGCGGCCGAGAAGCGGTTCAAGCACTACTCACCGCCTCCAAGCATCTCGGACTATCTCCAGACGGCGTGGAGCGACTTCAGCCAGCATCAGGTGGCACCGTTTGGCGACATGCCGTTTTTCCTCGGCATCGGCAACCACGAAGTCATTCCACCGAAATCGCGCAGCCAGTTTCGAGCCGATTTCGGTCCCCTGCTCGATCGGCCGGAACTGCGGGCGCAACGTCTGAGTGACCTGAAGACCAGCCCCGCCGTGCCAGCCACGGCGGCCGACCAGACCTACGACCACTGGGTGATGCGCGGCGTCGACTTCATCAATCTCGACAACACCGCCGATGATGCGTTCGATGCGGAGCAGTTGGCCTGGTTCGACGCGCTGCTGGATGCCGACCTGGCGAATCCGGCGATCCGCAGCATCGTGATCGGCATGCACGAACCCCTGCCGCACAGCCTGTCGGACGATCACAGCATGTGTGCCAGCAACGAGGGCATCCGCAGCGGCGAACACGTCTATACCCGGCTCGCCCAGGCACAACGCCGCAAGCCGTTATACGTCTTGGCCAGCCACGAGCACTACTACCTCGCCAACGTCTACGACACGGCGTACTGGCGCGATCCTGCCCATCGCGCGGCCGTCGTGCCCGGCTGGGTGATCGGTACCGCTGGCGCGTCGCGTTATCCGCTACCCGAAGGCGTTACATCCGGCCCCGATGCACGTGAGCACGCGTACGGCTACCTGCTCGGGCACGTCAGCAAGGACGGGCATATCGCCTTCACGTTCCGCGAACTGGACGAAGCCGCCTTGCAGCGGACGCGCGGCGACGACTATGACGACGACACGGTGAAGTTCTGCATGGCGAACAATCCCGCGCCCGAACTCATGAGCAAACCCGGCAAGAAGATCAGCTGCGAGCTGCCCCAGCGCTGATTCACATCACTGCATCGAGGAATACCATCATGGGACGATATCTCACACTTGTTCGGCACGGCCAGAGCACCTACAACGCAAGCAATCGCTTCACCGGCTGGCTCGACCCGGAGCTGACCGATCAGGGCGTTCACGAGGCGCATGCGGTCGCAGAACAGCTACGCGGCGCCGAGCTGACCTTCGATATCGCCTTCAGTTCGGCGCTGCACCGAGCGCGACGCACGGCGCGAATCATTCTGGACGACCTTCAATTGAAAGCCATGCCCGTCACGATGGATTTCGCGCTGGACGAACGCAATTACGGTGACATGACTGGTCTCGACAAGGACGAAGCACGTCGGCGTTGGGGCGTCGACCAAGTGCAACACTGGCGACGCAGCTACGCGGATGCACCCCCCGATGGTGAAAGCCTGCGCGATACCGTCGCGCGTGTGCTGCCTTTCTATATCCAACATATCCTTCCCGCCGTCATGCGTGGCCAGGCCGCGTTGGTCGTCGCGCATGGCAACAGTCTGAGAGCTTTGGTGATGGCCCTGGACGGACTGTCAACGCAAGCCGTGACACAGCTCGAAATCGCCACCGGCGAAGTGCTTGTCTACGAGCTGGCCGCCGACACCACCATCCTCAGCAAGCGCTCGCTTGCGATGGAGACGCCCGCCAAGGCTCCTCCTGCCGCCGCGACGGAAGACGCGTCCACACCACCGGCGACATCGGGGTCCAGCCGAGATACGTGTAGAACTGGGACACACTTTCTGAAAAGGAATGCTCTTTCAGTAGGTTGACTAAAAATTTAGTTTGAGGCTCGGCTCAACGTTTACTCAGGTCGAACGGAGTTCGAGCTATTCCAACGCGAGTTCCACGACAAAGGGCTCGGGAACCGCCTCGATATCGATCAGGTAGTCACCAAAACGCTTGATGTGGCCGGTCATGTACGGACTCATGAGGGCAACGTCCTCCCGTTTCGGCTTCCAACCCTCAGCCGCCAGTTCGCGAAGGATGCGTGTGAGATCGACGGCATTGCTGAAGATGATCGCGTTGGTGACCAGATCGTTGTACTTGACCGTCTTCTCCTGTTCCTCGGGGTCGTTGTCGGTAATCACCCCTTCCCCGCCGAAGAAATTCCACTTGGCAAACCCATTGTAGGCTTCGACCTTGTTGGTGGAAGCAGTGATTTTTTCGCGCAAGTCCAAGTCGGAGATGTAGCGCAGCAGGAAGGTGGTACGAACCACGCGACCCAGCTCGCGGAATGCCTGATAGAGCCGGTTCTTGCGGCTGTTATTGCCCAGCTTGCGCAGCAACGTCACCGACGAAACCTTGCCAGCGGTGATCGAGAGCACCACCCGCATCAAGTCCTTCCAGTGGGTTTCAATGAGCGCCCAGTCGATGGTGTCCTTGAACAGCGTGTCGATGTGCTCGTAGCGGGTGTCGGCGGACGGGCGAAAGAACTTCAGATCCTGCCAGTTGCGAATACGCGGCATCAGCTTGATGCCAAGCAAGTGCGACAGTGCGAAGACCGGCGCCGACTGCCCTTGGGTGTCGGCATGCACCGTATCAGGCTGGAGATCGGACTTGTTCTTCAACAGGCCCTCGATGATGTAGATCGCCTCCCACACGCCCGACGGGATAAAGTGGGAAAACAGCGCGACGTAGGTATCGGAGACATGGTGGTAGGCGATGCCGCCGTAGCCGCCATATCTAATGTGGTACTCGGCCATCAGGTTCTGATCGCGCATGTCGTATTTCGTGCCATCTGCCGCCGCGCTCTTTCCGTTCCCCCACACCTTGGGCAGGTGCAGGGTGTTGTAAGCGTTGATGATGTCCTTGATCGCCAGGTCCAACTTCTTGCCGTTGATATGCCGCCGATTGACGAAGGAGAGCATGTGCGGCGTCACGGCGCCCCGGAAGTGTCGGGCTGCCTGTACCGGACCCAGATTGCTGCCATAGGTGAACGCTGTCAGGATGTAGCGCTCGGTGGCGCGTTCGAGCTTGGGATCGGAGCCTGAGAGCGGACCAAAATGCCGCGGGAAGTTCACCCAGTGGGTCACGTTGCACAAGATGTCGAGGATATTGCGCTCAGGCATACGTTGCAGAATGGCCGTCTCCAGCGCCTTGGCCGAGTCGGTGGGTTCCTTGGCGACCACGCGCTTGAGGACTGGAACCCCACGGTCATCGATTACGATCTGATTGTTGTCCGGATACGCGGCGTCGATCTCGTCGGCGGTACGGGTGAGTTCCTCCCGTAGACGCGCAACGAACGTCGGTGCATCGGTGGCCAAGCCCAACTGACCGCAGTAATCGACCAATCGGCTTTCGCATTCGTCCCAGGTCAAAAGCTGGCCACGGTAGTCGGCATATTCCTCAGAGCCGTCGATCGCCATATCGCCGGTCTTCAATTCGTTTGCCAGGCAGGAAAAGACGCATACCTCCAAGTGCCGGCGGTGCAAACGCACGGTGCCATCCTCAGTCCGATGTGACACGACACGCCGCCATCGTTCGTTCGCAAACGCAAGATCCACCGGTTCGTCGATCCAGTCGCCGCGCCGGGATTCGTGTTCCAGCACCAACGCAAGGGCATCGACCAAGGATCGATCCTCACTGGTCGAGGACAGCTCCAGCAGCCGAACCATGCGGAAAACTGTGGCCCGATGGCTCTTGTAGAACTTCCACAGCAAGGGATAGTAGTTGTCGCCGCTGTAGGCGTTGATCGCGGCACAGTCTTCCTGCAGCGCTTCGATACCGCCCCGTTTGCTCAAAAGCTGCCGGATTTCGCGTCCCGCTTCGGTGTCGCTCGGGTGCGTATCCAGAACCTGGATGACATCCGTGAGCGTGGCGACGATGGACTCGGTCTTCTCGCGATGGCGAACCCGCAATCGTTCCAGCTCATCCTTGCCGCGGCGATGTAGATTGCTCATCCGCTTGATGTACATCATGGCCAGATCGTCGCGTGCCTGAATGCGCGCCCGGTGAATGAGGCTGAGTAGCAGCAGATGCCGTTTGGGCGGCCCGAAATCCCGCAATTCGGCGGCATCCAGCGCCTTTGCTTCCGCCGCAAAATGCTTGATTTTCGTCTCGGGAACGCCTGCCAGGAGATGGGCCTCACCGACCAGGTTCGAGAGCCGGCCGATATGCTCGATCAATCGCTGGAAATGTTGCAGCGACGAGCGCTTGGGCAATTGCTTGATCAGCTGAAGCGGGCTCTGACGGCGGCCGGACTCAACATGCAGTAGTGCATCCAACTGACCGACTTCGTCCGGTGACAGCCGCTGCTGGACCAAGTTGAACAGCCGCTGGTTGACCAAGGCACGAATACGCCGTGCCATGCGGTCCAGCGTGCTGAAGGCCGGCAACTCGATCTTGTCCTTGACCAACTGTTCGATCGACGCATTGATCAGATCCGCCGGATGGTCCATAACCTGAGCAGCCGCGCCCATGGCGCGCGTGGCGACGTGCATGCCACGGTCACGGAAGGCCGTAACGCCCAGCCAGCGACGGATGGCGGCGTGGTACCGATAGAGTGTGCGCGGCTCAAGGGCGGCCGGACGCGCATGACCGCTCAAGCGCAGGCCATCACGAACGCATCGCATGATTGCTACGGGCACATCCTCGACGACGGGAAAGTAGCCCAGCCGCTGAAACCCCTTCAACAGGAGCAGGAAGCTCAAGCGACGGGCGGACTCGCGAACCTGCTTGATGGCTAGCGAGAGTTCGTCGTCAGTGGGGGTGTAAACCTGTTCGAGTTCATCGGTCGAAGGATGACGTTTGAAGAGCGGGTATGCGGTCCGTTCGATCGATGCCATGGCGGTCTAATTGTCGATGATCATCCAGCGGTGCGAGGCGCCGGTTCCATCAGTGGATTCTTCTGACATTGCAACAGCGGGTGGCCACCGGATACCTCACCGCGTTGGCCGCCTCGCTGTCCAAGCCGGTGGATGGCATCGCCTAGGTTCATTGGCGCCCGAGGACATCCAGGCAGCGTCTTTTTTTCAATGTCCTCAAAGCCAGCCATATTACGAACCCCGCCAAAAAGAACGCGGTCCAGCCGGGGTTATGGTCGAAGACGTGTCTTCCCAACCAATCGCCGACCCATTCGATCAGCGTAAACGCCGCGACGGTGGCGAAAAAGCTCGGGTACTCGCGCTGCAATACCGTCCGGAAGGAAAACGGCATGGCTGCCGGTTGGTAGTTTCCAAAGTGCGGCACCAGGGCGGGAGTCGCGGCGGCCCAGCGCAAGTAGGGTTCGCCGTATTTCTCGCGCAGGAACGCTTCCTCGGCGAGCATGATCCGCTCGTAGTACACCCAGTAGATGAGCGTGACGGTGAGTGTCAGCCAAAGCGACTCGGTGAACAGCAGCACGCCCAGCACGCCAATGAAATTGGCCAGGTAGAGCGGGTGGCGCACCAGCGAGTAGATGCCGGTCGTGTTCAACGCATCGGCCCGTTGTTTGCTGGTATTGCGCCCCGAGGTGCCGGCCGGGACGAAGCCCACGGTCAAGGCGCGCAGCAGCAAGCCGACGAAACTCAGCGCGATGCATCCAAGCTCCCAGCCCATGCCGGCCAACCAGCCAAAGGCGTGTTCGAGCTGACCGTAGCTGCGCAACGCGAACGCAAACAACGGCAGCAGCAGCAAGGGCAGATAGCTTCGCCAGCGAAACAGCCAATAACCCTGCTGCTCGATTCGTTCACGCAGCGGCATGCTGGTTTTTTTTGGCGGTGTGTTCACGATCGTTCCGTGTGGAGTGGAAGGTTGAAAAGGAGCGTCATGGCGTCGTTGCTGGAGTAGCGGTCAGCCGTCCGTTTTGCTGATCGCCAGCAGCGGACCATCCAGCTCGTCATGGAACGGCTCGAAGCGCCCATAGCGCAGCGCGAGCGTCGGCAGCACCAGCAGGTTCAGCACCATCGAGGTGAGCAAGCCGCCGAGGATCACCAGCGCCATGGGCCCTTCGATTTCCCGCCCAGGTGCATTCATGCCGACCGCTAACGGCAGCACGCCAAGGCCCGTGACGATCGAGGTCATCAGGATCGGCGTCAGCCGGTCGGCGGCACCCCGGATGGCGGTAGCCAGTTCCCACGGCATGCCTTCCACTTCGACCAAATGTTCGTAGTGGGCGATCATCAGGATTGAGTTGCGCAGCGTGATGCCGAACAACGTCACGAAGCCGACCATGCTGCCGAGCGACAGCGATCCGCCGGTGGCGAACACGGCCAGCACGCCGCCGACCAGCGCAAACGGCAGATTGGCGAGAATCAGCAGGCGGCTGCGCCAGGTGCGTGCCACGATCGAAAGCAGCAGGATGATGCCAAGCCCCGCGAGCAACGCATTGACGAGCAGGTCGTGTTGCGACTGCGCTTGCGCTTCGGCGGCGCCAGCGAACTGAATATACGTCCCGGCCGGCAGTTTCACCTTGGCCGCGATGGCGTTCCTGGCCGCCTGCACGAACGATGCGACATCGGTGCCGGCCACGTTCACCGTGACCGTTTGCAGGCGCCGGGCGCCCTCGTGCAGGATCTGGTAGCGGCCGGAGGCTTCGTAGATGTCCGCGATCTGTTTCAGCAATACATACGCGCCACTGGGACTTCGTAAAGGCAGATTGCCGATCTGGGTCAGGTTGTCGCGGCTGGCCCCGTCGAGCAGCGTGATGACGTTGAACACCTGGTTGCCTTGGTAGGCCTGTCCGACCACATCGCCCTGATAGGCCGTGCGTACGAGGTCGAGCACGTCCACCGCATCGAAACCCCAACGCGCCAGGTCGGCCTTGCGCAGGTGGATCGTCAGCTGCGGCAGCCCCGGCGGCGACTGCACCAGCACTTCGGTCGCGCCGGGTACCTTGCCGAGCACCTTGGCCACGTCCTGCGCCTTCTGGTCCAGCACATCCAGATCGTTGCCGAAGATATTGACGGCCACCGCGGCGGTGTAGCCGGAAAGCGTTTCCTCGACGCGTTCGGTCAAAAAGGTTTTCACCGAAAAATTCAGGCCGACGAAGCCCGACAGCGCTTTGCGAATATCCGCCTGCGCCGCTTCGGCCTCATCGCCGGACAACCCCGGTTTCAGATCGACTTCGATTTCGCTGTAGTGCGTGCCGTAGGTGTCGGTCGCTTTTTCCGCCCGTCCCACCCGTTGCGCCACCGAACGCACCGTAGGCAGTTGCCGCAACGCCGCGGTGACGCGCGTGCCGATGCGCATCGATGCGTCGATCGAGGTCCCCGGCACCGCCGACATGTGGACGATGAAATGGCCTTCCTTCAGCTCGGGAATGAAACTGCCACCGAAAAACGGCAAGGCAGCGCAACCGAGGACGGTAAAGATCACCGCCACGGCGATCAGCATGCGCGGGCGGCGAGCGGTGTTCGTCAGCAAGCGCTCGTAACGGGCACGGCTCCAACGCATCACCGGTGGATCGTGTTCCGGCGCTTTGTGGTTGGCCAGCAGCGCCATCGACAAGGCCGGCGTCACCGTCAGCGCCACGATCAGCGACGCCAGCACCGCCAGAATGTAAGCGAGGCCCAGCGGCCCGAACAGTCGCCCGGCGATGCCGGACAAGCCCATGATCGGCAGCACCACGAGAATCACCGCAAAGGTGGCGTAGACCACCGCGCTGCGCACTTCCAGGCACGCATCGAGCACCACCCGCGCTACGGCACGCGGTTGTTCCAGGCGATCGTTTTCGCGCAGACGCCGAATGATGTTCTCGACGTCGATCACCGCATCGTCGACCACCACGCCGATGGCGATCGCCAGGCCGCCCAGCGTCATCGTGTTGAGCGTCACGCCGAACAACCCGAGGACGATCGCGCCGGCCAGTAGCGACAGTGGAATGGCTGTGCACGAGATCGCCGCCGTGCGCAGATTGAACAGAAACAGGAACAACACCACGATGACCAGCACGCTGCCGAGCAGCAGCGAACTGCGTACATTGCCAGTCGCGGTCTTGATGAAATTCGCTGGACGAAACAAGTCGCTGTGCAGAATCAACCCATCCGCCCGAAGGCTCGGCTGCAAATCCTTCAAGGCCGCTTCGACGGCCCGGGTCACGTCGACCGTATTGGCGCCGTACTGCTCGGAGATATCCAGCACCACGCCCGGCTTGCCTTGGATCGTCGCGCCGCCGATCGGCGGTTCGGGGGCTTCGACCACGTTGGCCACGTCACCCAGGCTGACATGGGCGGTGCCCTGACTTACCAGCACGGTGCGGGCCACCTCATCCGCGGTCAGCGATTGGCCTTCGCTCTGGAACACGATGCGCTGGTTCGGCGTATCGATGAACCCCGCACCGCGTACTCCGGTGGCATGGCCGGCGGCCGTCGCCACATCGTTCAACGTCAGGCCATAGCGGATCAACTGATCCGGATGGACCTGAATCTGCAGCGAGCGCACATCGCCGCCAAACACGGTGACATCGGCGACGCCCGGCACCGCAAGCAGGCGCGGACGCAAGGTCCAATCCGCCGCGGTACGCACATCCATCAACGAGCGCGTGGTCGAGGTAAGACCGGCGACCAGCACGATGCCGGTGGATGACGTGAGCGGTGTCATCGCCGGCGGTTGCACGCCCTGCGGGAGTTGCTGGGCGGCGGTAGCCAGCCGCTCGGCGACGACCTGCCGATCGCGATAGATATCGCTGGCCGGATCGAAGAACACCGTGACAACCGACAGGCCCTGGATCGAGGTCGAGCGCAGCGTGCTGACGCCTGCCACACCGTTGACGGCATTCTCGATCGGCCGCGTGACCAGGATTTCCACCTGCTCCGGCGTCAGGCCGGCGGCCTCGGTCTGGATGCCGACCTGCGGTGGCGCGAACTCTGGGAAGACATCGTACTTGGCGTGACCCAGCGCATACACACCATAGGCCAGCAACGCGCAGGCGAGCGCGATGACGATGCCACGAAAGCGGATCGCAAAGCGGATGAGCGCGGCTTGTGGGCCGCCGTAGTGGCCTGCGCTCAGCATCAGTCGCCCACCTGGATCTGGGCGCGGAATTCTTCCGACAATAACAGCTGCGCGCCGCGGATGACGATGGGCGATGGCGTGGGCAGACTCTTTACGACGAAGCCGCCGCCGGTCGCCGGTTGGTCGGTCGGGATCTCGGTACGCACGAACGCGTGCGGCGTGGCATTGAGATAGACCCACGCGCGATCCTGCCACCACACCACCGCCGATCCGGGTATCGTGACGCCCTCGGTGGTTGGGCCGGACGGCAGCAACGCCTGCGCGCTCATGCCGGTCAGCAGCCCGCTGGATGCTGGCGCAACGTAGAAAAAGCTGACGCCCTGGACTTTGGGGTCGGTGCGCGTCGCGGCCGACACGAAGGTGATCGTGCTGCGCGCGTTTCCGTCCAGCTGCAACGAGCCGGTCACCGGTGGTGTCGGCAAGGTTTTGCCCGGCGGCAAGGTGACCTGCACCAGCACCTGGGTGCGGTCGATCAAGTGGCGGATCAACGGCGAACCATCGACGATGGCTTGTGCAAGTACGCTGCCCCACTCCTGCTGTGCGGTATCGCTGAGCGTGCGCAATTGCGACTGCGCGGCGGCGAGCGTGGCTTGGTCGGTGCGAAAGGTGGCTTCGGTCAGCTGCAATTGGGCCAGCGAAACGTTCTGCTCGTCCTTGTACAGCCCTTGGGCGCGTGCATAAGCCATCTTCGATGCCGCCAGTTTTGCCTGGGCCGTATCGCGCTGCGCCTTGGCACCGAGGTAGCTATTGGTGAGATCGGTCAACCGCGCCAGGTCGAGCACCGTGGCATAGGCGTGCAGCTGGGCCTGATAGGGTGCGGCCGTGAGCGCGGCGGTCGTGATGGCGTTGCGTTGTTCGGTCTGGGCGTCGAGCGTCACGACCGACGCTCCGTTCTGTGTCGACACGCGCAGTGGTGCCTTCACGGGGCTCTCGCGCTGCGCTTCAGTGGCCGCTTCGTGGCGCCCGGCAATGAAGCCCCAGATCACCAGGGCGACCAGCGCGATGGCCACAACGACAATGAATGCGCGCAAGATGCGCCGAGGTATAGCGCGTGGTTGGCCGATCATGACGACGGCTCCGTGTCAGTGCGGGGGTTTTGTTCGGGCGCCTTGGGCCATTGACCGGGATCGAACAGCGGCTGCTGCAAGGCATCTTCGAATACGGCCAGCGCTTGCCGTTGCGCGACCAGCGCATCGAGGCGCGAAGCCTGGATCGATGCCAATTCCAGCTCGGCAGTCACCAAGGTCGGGCGGTCGGCGAAGCCGGCCTGAAATGCGCTTGCGACCTGCTGCCGACGGTGCTGGGCATCGGCCAGCAGCGCATCGGCGCTCGCCAGACTTTGCGTGGTACCGCGGTACGCCGCTAAGCCTTGATCGATGGCGCCGATGATCGTAGCCTGCAACGCATCGAACGTCGCGGCGGCTTGGGCGCGACGGGCGACCGCTTCGGCGATCGGCCCCTGATTCTGGTTGAAGATCGGAAGCTCGCCGCCGAAGCCCAATAGATAGCGGTTGTCGCCCACGTCGTAGTTGTAGCCCGGCCCCAAGGTCAGGTTCGGATATTGATGGGCGATCTGCAGTTGCAGCGCCGATTGGCTCGCTTCGTAGTCGGCCAAGCTGGCCTGCACGTCGGTGCGTTGCGTCAATGCACGTTCGCGCCATGCGCCACTGGCGAGTTCTTGCACGGGCGGCGGCGACTGCTCGAAGGTCTGGAACGACAGCGACACGCCATCGAGCGCATGGACCGGCACACCGATTGCGGTCGCCAATTGCACCCGTGCTTCGCCCACAGAACGTTCGAGATCTTGCGTGGCGAGTTTCAGTTGCGCACGGTTGATATGCTCGCGCGTGCTATCCAGCGACGACGCCTCGCCCACGGCGAGCCTTCGATCGATCAGGCTCACCAACTGCTGTTGGAGGGCCAATCGCTGACGGGCCAGTTGCAGCCGTTGCCGGGCCGCCCACAGGTTCAGCAGCGCGGTGCGGACACGGCCGCGCACCTGCCATCCAGTGGTCGCAAGATCCCAGCGTGCCGATGCCAGCGCGTCTCGCGCCTGGGCCGTGCGGTAGCCGCGTTTGCCGAAGGTTTCGATGACGAAATTGATGACCGGGCCGATGGTGAACGGCACGGCGATCGGTGAGTTCGCGTTGTAATTGAGCGAAAAATCCAGCGTCGGATTCGGTCGCTGTTTCGCGGTGGTAACGCCGGCCTTGGCGGCGGCAAGTTTGGCGCGCGCTAGATCCAGATCAGGCTGGTAGTAGAGCGCGGCGAAGGTGAGCGCGGTGAGGTCCCATGCGTGCCTCGGATCGGCGGCGTTGTCCACCGCCGGTACGCTGGCAGCCAGGAAATGCTGGAGCCGGGGTGCGTCGAGTGATCGCTGATCCAGCGCGGCCGCCCGTGTGGCGGGCGAGAGCGGGCGAGCTTGGTACGTCGCACAACCGGACAGCAGCGTGACCAAGGTTCCGACCAGCCACAGCGATCGATTTCTTTGCGGCATTCAACGATTCCTTGTGGAGGCCGTGGGCAGCGCGGCCGGCTTGTGCCAGAAGGAGAAGGTTAAAGATCGCGACTAACGCAGCCATGAAGCAAGAATGACGAAATCGTCATACTGCGAGGGCACGGTGAGCGAGGGGCGACAGCGGTCAGTCGGCGAAGGGCAGCCGAACCGTGACTTGCGTTCCGCGCGCTGGCAGACTTTCGATGTCGATCCGGCCGTTGTGGCGCTCGACGATACGCTTGACCACCGCCAAGCCAAGCCCGACCCGATGTTCGGCGCTGGAGCGCGCCGGATCGGCGCGATAGAACCGCTTGAACACATGCGGCAAGTGTTCGCTCGCGATGCCACCGCCGGTATCGGCCACGATCACTTGCAGCTGATCCGCCTTCATGCAGGCCGCCATCTGCACAGAACCGCCCCGTGGCGTGTGTGCGATCGCATTGGAGACCAGATTGCCGATCGCCTGTTGGAACAGGGTCCGGTTCAGTGGCGCCCACAGATCGGGCGTGGCGTCCACGCGCAGCGCAATGGCCGCCTCGGAAGCAGCTGCCTCGTAGAACTCCTGCACGGTGTGTAATGCATGACCGACGTCCACCGGCTCGCGCGGCAACGGTTCGATCGTGTTTTCCGTGCGTGCCAGAAACAACAGGCTCTGGATCACTCGCGAAATGCGCGCGCATTCCTCCAATCCCGAACCCAGCGTTTCGCGGTACTCATCGTCGGAACGCGCTTTGCTCAGCACCACCTCGATCTCGCCGCGCAAGTTGTTGATCGGAGTGCGCAGCTCGTGCGCCACGTCATCGGAAAACTGCGAGACCCTGGCGAACGCTTCCTGCAAGCGATCGAGCATGCTGTTAAAGGTCTGAGCCATGCCCAGCAGCTCGGCAGGCAACCCCACCGTGTCGATACGTTCGTGCAGCGTGGTCGAGCGGATGTGTTCGGCCGAGCGACTGATGCGGTGGATCGGCCGTGTGCCGAACCGGGCGATCACATAGCCGGCGAGCGAGCAGAGAATCAGCGACAAGCCCAGCACCAACCCCAGCCGCTCGCGATAGCGAGCCAGCAGATCCTGGTCGTTGTCACGCATCATCGCCACTTCGATGAATCGCGCCGGGGTGTTCGGTGTTGCGCTGGCCAGGCGCGCGCTGAGCACCTCGAACCGATCGCTGAAACGCGAGAGTACCGCGTGACGATCGGCGGTCGCCAGCAGCGGAAACCTTGCCAGTTGGGTTGCCGTCGGCGTCGGCAGCGCGGCAGGAATGCCTGGTGTCTCAACGAGGGTGCGAGCGTTTTCGTCCAAGATGCGGAAGTAGAACTGCGGTGTCTGCCCCGACTTCCAGGCGCTGTCTTGACTGCGTCGTATCAGTTCGATATCCGGCGACGGAGACCCGGCCAGCAGCAGCCGCATGTTGTTGAGATTGTCATCGAGCGTGCGCGCGTCTTCCTGCGCGAGGCTACTCACCAACCCCCAATACAGCACGCCCGTGGCGATCAGAATCAGTGCGAAGGCGGACAGCGTGTACCAGATCGTCATCCGGCCCGCGATGGATAGCGCCCAGTGGCGGTTGAGGCGTGAGCGCATGCTATGCGCGCTCTTCCAATACGTAGCCGATACCGCGCAGCGTGTGAATCAGTTTCTTCTCGAACGGATCGTCTACTTTCGACCGCAGGCGTCTCAAATGGACGTCCAACACGTTCGAGTCGCTCTCGAAATTGATGTCCCACACCTGTTCGGCGATCAACGTGCGCGATAGCGCATCGCCTGCGCGACGCATCAGGAACGAGAGCAGCAGGAATTCCTTGGGCGTGAGTTCCAGCGCGACCCCAGCGCGGGTGGCGCGATGCCGCAACAGATCGATTTCCAGATCGGCGACGCTAAGCATCGTCGCCTGCCGCGCCGGGCCGCGCCGCAGCAGCGTGCGAACCCTCGCCAACAGTTCGGAAAACGCGAACGGCTTGACCAGGTAGTCGTCGGCGCCCAGCTCCAGCCCCTTCACCCGATCATGCACGGCGTCGCGTGCGGTCAGGAACAGCACCGGTGTGGTCATGCCGCTGCGCCGCAACTCCGCCAGCACCGACCAGCCATCACGCACAGGCAGCATCACATCGAGAATGATCAGGTCATAGTTGCCGGTCTGGGCGAGGTGGTTGCCGTCCTCGCCGTTCCCGGCGCAATCGATAACGAAGCCGCTCTCTTCCAGCCCGCGCTTCAAATAGGCCGCGGCCTTGGGCTCGTCTTCGACGACCAGAATCTTCATGCGGTTCTCACGCCTGGCGGTATTAGGGTCGGCATCCAAGCATATCTTTTCGATTGCATACCAAATTCGCCAATCTAACCTGTCCTGCTGCCGGGCCAGCCAACGGAGAGAAACGGTGCTATGGCGCGGACAGCGCCCGTTCGCTGAGAGCAAAGATGAAGCAAGCCGTTTCCAAGACCGTCATCGTGCTCGGCTTCGTGAGTTTTCTCAACGAGCTGTCGTCGCAGATCGTGACGCCACTGATTCCGTTGTTGCTGGTTACAACGCTTGGTGCCGGTCCCATGGCGATGGGCCTCGTCGACGGTGTGGCGAACGCGGTCGCCAGCGGGTTTCGTCTCTGGGCCGGTCGCCGCTCGGACGTGCGGGGACGCCGGCGCAAGATCTACGTGGTTATTGGCTACGGTCTGTCAAGCATCGCGCGGCCGCTCATGGGATTGGCGCTCAACTGGCCGATGGTGTTGTTGCTGCGTAGCTTCGACCGCGTCGGCAAAGGGGTACGCGGCGCCCCCCGCGATGCGTTGGTGGCCGATGCCACCCCGGCGGCGTTGCGGGGGCACGCGTACGGCATCAACCGCGCCCTTGACTACGCTGGCGCCGTGGGCGGCAGTCTGATCGCTGCGGCGGCCCTGGTCTGGATCAGCCATCGCATCAGCGTGGTGATCATGCTGTCGGCCATTCCGGCGGCACTCGCGCTGGTGGTGCTGGTTACCCTCGTCAAGGATGCGCCGGCGAAAACGATCAAGCCTGGAGCGCCACCGGCGCCTTTGCGCTGGCGTGCGCTGACCGTTCCGTCGCGGCGCTTCCTTGCCGCCTTCCTGCTTTTTGCCTTCGCCAGCGCGTCGGAGAGTTTCATTCTGTTGCGCGCTCACGAAATTGGCATGAGCAACGTCCAGGTGCTTCTGCTTTGGGCCGTGTTGTGCGCTGTGCAAGCCGGAGTGGCTTGGCGTGCGGGGAGCGTTTCCGATCGTTTCAACAAGGTCACGGTCGTGACCTTCAGCTGGTTGGCCTATGGCGTGAGCTTGCTTTTGTTTGCCACGGTGGGAAGCATCCCGGCGCTGTGGATCGTCGTGGTCATCTATGCCTTGCTCACCGGGATCGGTGAAGGTGCTGAAAAAACATTGGTCAGCGCCTTGGCGACGGCAGCGGATCGTGGCACCGCTTTTGGCTGGTTCACGATGATTTCAGGGCTGGGGGCGATTCCCGCCGGTTTTATGTTCGGCGTTATCTGGCAACAATCCAACGCAGGCGTGGCGTTTGGGGCGTTCGGCGTGCTGGCAATCGTCAGCGCGGCGCTGTTGCAGATGCTGGTGCCGAAACAACGAGCGATGGCTTGAAACTCCATTCATCAACTTGGCGCCGAGCCGTTTGCGATAGCCAGTGCAATCAACAGGGCACCGACCGAACGGGACGTGGCTGCGTCGTGCTGGCATGTCGGGCGTCTTCCTCCGCATGCAGATAAATCGACGTTGTGCCGATCGAACTGTGTCGGAGATTTTGTTGAATGTGATGCACAGGCGTGCCGGCTTCGGCCTGATGGGTGGCAGCGGTATGGCGCAACCAATGGGTTGACGCCCGCCGCACCCGAGACGCTTTACCACTGTCCTGGGACTCCAACGCGTCGGCGATACGCCGGAAGGTGTCCTTGACGATCTGATAGATCGTCGTGGGGGTGAGTGACGACGAGCGCCCGGCAATCCCTAGAATGGCGGGCATGCGGCCGCTTTCAGCGGGCAGCGGCGCAAGCGCATAGAAGCGCCGATATCGCGCGAAGTCCTCCATCAATTCGTCACTGAGCGGAATTTGCCCTTCGACGCCGCCCTTGCCGACGGTGCGCAACCACCAACGGCCTCGAACACGCTGAAAATCGTTTTCGCAGGACGCGGCAGCCTCCGAAACCCGAAGCGCGGATTCGTACAGGAAGCGGAGCACCCAGCGAGCGCGTTCGTAGCGTTGGCATTCGCGCTCGGAGGCACGGGGCCAGTCATCAAGCGCTTGAAGGACATCGTCCCAGAGCGCCCGATCCAGATAGCGTTCCATTGTCCGACGGCTGCCGCGGCGCGCCCGTCGACGCTGCAGGACAAACGGACTGCCGGCGAGGTAGCCCGCCCGCACGAGGTAGTTGAATAGCCCAGCCAGTATCCCTAACGCCTGGCGCCGACTGCGCTCGCCAAGCGGTCCGGCGAACAAACGTCGGTGCTCGCCTCGACGGCCCAACCCCGCATCGCACCACGCCGCTGGCGGATCGGCCAGAAAGGTCTCGTAAGCGATCACATCCTCGCGTGTCAGGCTGGATACAGGCTTTCCGCGCACCTGCACGGACCAGAGCAGGAGCCGCTCGGCCTCCTTACGGTAGCTGCGGAAGGTGTGCGGTGAGTCGTGGTATTCGGCGAGCCAGAGTCCCATGGCCGCTACGTCGTTATCGGCGGCGATTTGACGCGCGACACCCACCGGTGCGCGGTTGGTGCCCGCCCGGCCGGAAAGGGCGGGCGACAATTCTTGCTGTCCCACCAAGTTCAGAAGAGGACTGCTCATGCTTTCCCATGTGCCGATATGCGAAGTTTGCAGCGTACAGCGAGAAGACCTTTGATTATACCAATTATCGTAAATTTCAAGGATAAATCATTACAAGTATAACGTAATACTGTAATATACATTTATCATGTCCTTCTAATTCGACCCTCCGAGCGACTGGAACTACCCATGAGCCGTGTCAGCGATACCCGCCAACGTACCCGTGAAGCCGCTGCCCAGCTCGTTGCCGGCGGCAAACGACCCCACGAAATCACCGTCGACCAGATCTATGCGGCCATCCAGCAGGGCAGCCGAACCACCATCAATGATGAGTTGAAGTTGTGGAAGGACGAGCGAACGAAGGTCGATGCACTCGGAGCGGATTTGCCACCTGCGGTGGCCGACGCCATGCGATCGCTTTGGGTCGCCGCTGTGGAACAGGGAGAGCGGACGTTTGCCGAACAGAGGGAAGCGCTGGAAGCGGAGTTGACCTCCACCCAAAGTGAACGCGATGAAGCCGCGGCATCGCGCGATGCAGCGATGGTCGATGAACAGCAACGAAGGCAGCAAGTCGCCCAACTCGGCGAGCAACTAGATGAACTGCAGCAGCACTTGGTCGCTGAAAGTGCGACCAAAAACGATGCGCTGGGCCAAGTCCACGCGTTGCAGCAGGAAATCGCCAGTTTGCGTACGGAGTCCATGCGTCAGCAGGAAACAGCAGCTGCGGCCCGGGAGAAGCAAGCCACCGAATTTCAGGCTCGTCTTGCCGAGCGTGACCTGGCCTTTCAGACCGAACTCGGTACCGCCACCCAGCGACTGGAAGCGGCGCAGGACCACATGCTCCGGCAGATCGACGAAGCACGCGAAGGGCAACGTCACGCTGAAAGGGCGCTGGCCAAGGCTCAGCGGCGACATGAGGAGCAGCAAACGGAGCTTACCGAATTGCGTTTGCGCTACCGCGAACAGCTTCAAAAGCTCGAACAACAGCGCGCACAGATCGAAGCTCTCAAGAACGAACGGCAGACTTTGACGCGGCAAGTGCTGTCGAACCGCGGGCAAATCGATGGGATGGAACTGGCGTTGCAGTTGCTGGCTGCCAAGGCCGCGGGTACAAAGAAAAGTACCGACGATACGCGCAAACCTGCCCAGCGGAAGAGACGTGTGGACTCCAAGAAGAGCGCCAAAGGGCAGTGACAAAGAGGCTTTTCAATGCCTCTGGCTTCAGCGCCCCGGGAGTTGTTCAGCGTAAGCCGCCAGTTCCGTAAGCGTTGCCGATTCGTCTTGGGCGGAAAGCCAGACGCCGTCGGCCAACTCGCGGTGAAGGAAGATCGATTGATTCTCCGTCCAACCAACTGACCGAACCATATCGTTGGGCAGTTCGATAAGCCACGAACCGTCTATTCGTCGCAGCACAGCCGTTGTTGGATGGGGCATGAGACTGGCTCCGATAGTGAAGGGCTTGGCCCAATTTTACCTCCGCGCGATCCCCAGCATGGGGTCACCCTCGACTTTGGAATCTGCTTGCTTGAAAACCACGACGCCCCCGCATATCACCCGACATATCCAACAACTGATCGCGAAAGTGGTTCCGGGGGGAAACCCTGCCTATCTAACGGTTCAACCCGACGCCGACGCCGTGGTCAACGAATGCTTCCCAAATGTGGCGGCCAAGATCTCGCGTGCCGGTGGACGTATGCTATGCGGCTGGCAGATATGGGAGTGGCCGCATGTGATGGTCGAGGCGGAGTTTCATGCCGTCTGGGTTGCGCCCGAGGGGCAGCTCGTCGACATCACACCCAAGCCGCACGAAGAGGCTGCGATCTTGTTCGTACCCGACGCACGTCGCACGTATACCGGTGTTGTTGTTGATAACGTCAGGTTGCCGGTACGAGACGACTTGCTCGTTCGCCACTTCATCAAGGCGTCCGAGGCCATCGTCCAGGTGATGAATCGTGGCGAGCGCACCGACCAATACGGGCAGATCAGCGTTCCAGCGCATGAAATCGAGCCGCTGATGAGGGCGCAGAGCTTTCTTGGTCAGTCCATTTCAGCGGGCCTCCGCGACCACGACTCTTGTCTGTGCGGGAGGGGCGGCAAGTACAAGCGCTGTCATGGGCCTGGCTTCGAGCGCCTCTTCAATGAGTAGCTTTGGTGTGCTTACTGCCTAGATACTCGCGTCAACACAGCTACTTAGCTGCATTTCTGCGAAGATATCCAGAATCCCGGCTATACCTCCAATGGATACTGAGTACTGCATCCCCGCGCCTAGACTGGCGCCAAGACGTTCTTGAGCTAACTCCTTGGGCTGAAATTGTTTTTCAGCCGGAGTGTCCTATTTTTACGCGTATCTCGGCCGGACCCCTGGTTGGCCGAATACATGGATTCGCCCCATACACTGCGCAGCTACCGCAAGGAGGTGGAACGACTGCTGGTCTGGGCCACGCAAGTACGCGGCAAAGCGGTCTCAAGCCTGACGCGTGAAGACGTCCTCGCCTTTGATGCGTTCCTGACCAACCCACCGCCGACGTGGTGCGACGACGCCCTGGGGCGTCGCGGCGATCATCGTCGCCTGCTCGCCGGCCCGTTGTCGGAACGCAGCCGACGCCAGGCCCTAGGCATCCTGGCGGGCTTGTTCCAGTACTTGGTGCGCGGCGGCTATTTGGCCGGCTCACCGTTTGCCCTGCAGCCTCGCAGGCGACGTCTGCGAGGTGCTGCGCCCCGCATCGAGCGCTTCCTCGATCAACCCCTATGGCTGGACGCCTTGGCAGAAGTGGAGCGCTGGCCGCAAGGCACGCTACGCGAGCAGCAGCGTTACGAACGGGCGCGCTGGGTGCTTCGGTTGCTGTACGCCACGGCCCTGCGTGCTTCCGAAGCAGCCCAGGCGCACGAAGGCGACCTGCGGCACGTGCGCGGTCGTTGGTGGCTCCACGTGGTCGGAAAAGGCGGAGTTGAGGGGCGGATTCCTCTAAGCGACACCGTGATGCAGGACTATGCGCGCTATCGAGCCTTCCTTGGGCTGCCGGCACCACCCGACACCATGAGCCGTCGCCCCTTGATCTGTGGGGTCGCCGGGCACGCACAGCCGCTGACGCCTACGGCGGTGTATCTGATCGTCAAGGACGCCTTCCGGCGGGTTTCGACCGCTTGGGAGGCGGAACAACCCTCGCGAGCCGCTCAACTCCGCCGCGTCTCGACGCACTGGCTTCGCCATACCGCCGCCTCCCATCAGGCGGATGACGGTATGCCGCTGCATCATATCCAGCAGAATCTCCGGCATAGTTCGATCGCGACAACGTCGATCTACTTGCATTCCGAAGATGATGCGCGTCACGCGCGCACCACTGCATCAGCTAGGGAGGCGTGACGACCCCGTATACCAACGATCGCGTTGGCACGCCCGACTGAGCCTTCGCGGCCACCTTCGAAGGCCACGGCATCCACAACCTAATCATCTACCCAATCAGCTGCGTTGTGATGGACGCCAGCACACACCATGCCACGACTACCAGCGGCGACCAGCGCGCACCGACCAGCATGGCGAAGCCCGCCAAGGCAATGGCGAAGTCGCGCGGTGAGAGGACGGCGCTCACCCACACCGGGTTGTAAAGGGCGGCGGCAAGCAGTCCGACCACGGCGGCGTTGACGCCAGCCAGCATGCGGGCAGCTGTTTCCCGCTGGGCAAGCGATTGCCAGAACGGCAGTGCACCGGAGACCAGCAGCAGGCCAGGAAGAAAGATACCGATGATGCCTACCGTTGCCCCCGCCAACCCGCCGCGGCCTGCGTGGAGTTGGTCACCCAGATAGGCGGCAAAGCTGAACATTGGGCCGGGTACCGCCTGGGCTGCTCCATAGCCGGCCAGAAAGGCGTCCTTGCTGACCCATCCGGGACCGACGACATCGTGCTGAAGCAGCGGCAGCACCACGTGGCCGCCACCGAAGACCAGCGCGCCACTTCGATAGAAGGCCGCGGCGGCCTGCAGCAGTTCGGGCCACCCGGTCGATGCGACCAAGGCCAGCACCAGCAAGACGGCAAAGCTACAAAGCAGGATGCCTCCGACATGCTTGCCATAGACCAGCGGAAAACGATCGCCGGTTGGGTGCTTGACCTTCCGGCACAGCCACAGTCCGAGTACAGCGCTTCCAGCCACCACGCTGAGCTGCATGAGGGCACTGTTGCTGATGGCGACCAGTCCTGCAGCTGCAGCCGCCAGCAGAGCCCGGTTTCTGTCCGGTGTAAGCCTGCTGGCCATGGCGTACACACCTTGCGCCACCACGGCGACTGCTACGAGTTTGAGCCCATGGATGGCAGCCACCCCGAGCGGACTGTGCAGACGGTCGCTCACCGTGGCAAAGGCGAATAGCAGGAGCGCCGAGGGCAGCGTGAAGCACAGGAAGGCAACCACGCCGCCCAACCAGCCGGCCCGGATCAGGCCCAGCGAAAAGCCAACCTGGCTGCTGGCTGGCCCGGGCAGGAACTGGCACAGCGCCACCAGATGCCCGTAGTGGCGCTCGTCCATCCAACGCCTCCGCTCGACAAATTCCCGGTGGAGATATCCAAGATGGGCGATCGGTCCGCCAAACGAGGTCAGTCCCAGCTTGAGAAATGCCGCAGCAACCTCGCCGACCGTTCCACTGCGTGCTGAACTGGCAGCACCTGCTGGAGTCGACTGGTTCATGCGCAGTCGAACAGCGCCATGAAGCCGTAGTCCATGTGCAATTGCATATGACAGTGGAACAGGGATAGCCCTCGCTGATCGGCGGTGAAGTCCACGTCCATTGTCTGGTAGCCGCCCAGCATGGCGACGTCCTTCAGGATGCCGGCCGTCGGCTGGTCCGCGATCCGGGTGATCTCGAAGCTGTGTCGATGCAGATGCATCGGGTGGATGTCGTCGCTGGCGTTGTGCATGCGCAGCCGATAGCGCTTGCCATACCGTAGGCGGAACATCGGCTTCATCGTCTTCATGTCGAACGCCTGGCCATTGATGGTCCAGCGGTTGAAGCCGTGATCGGCCGCGTTCTGCTTGGCGAACGTCATCTCGATGATCTCGTCCACCTTGCCTGGTTGCGCACCGGCTTTGGCGAACCGCCGGTAGTCCCACGTAAAGGGTTTGGGTGCCTCCCACTTGGGCTTGCCCGGATGGCCGGCGTACTCGACCACGACGCCCATGCCACGCTCCCGATCGTCATCGGTAAGATCGCCCAGGATCCATACGCCCGGCCGGTTCATCTCCACGATGGCGCTGATGCGCTCGGCCGTGCCGATCCACAGCACCGGAACCTCCGCGGGATTCGGTACCGGATTGCCGTCGAGCGCCACCACCTTGAAGGTGTGGCCCGGCAGGGCGAGGCTGCGGATCTCCGTCGCGCTGCCGTTGATGATGTGGAACAGCACCCGCTCGCCCGGTTTGACTCGCACGGGCTCGCCATGGCCAAGCATCCGGCCGTTGATGGCGAACGCCTGGTAGCCGACTTCGTAACCGTGCGCGGCGCCGCCGGCCAGCGAGGCCTTCATGGCCGACTCGCCGGCCTCTTCCAGCGACGGCTCGCGCTGTCCGGGCGCCAGGAAGTCCATCGCCATGTCGCCGCCCTTGCTGAAGAACGGATCGAACTCCTTGAGCACGAGGAACACCTCGCGGTCGTAACGGCCCGGCTCATGCCGGGGCTCGATGTACACCGGCCCCACCTGGCCGCTGTACTGGCCCATGGTCAGGTCGCTGCCGGCCACGACATGCGTGTGATAGAAGCGCAGACCCGCAGGCCCCGGCGTGAAGGCAAGGCGGCGCATGCCGTGCGCGGGGATGAAGGGCGTTCCTTCCTCGGCGGCCCCGTCGACCGCGACCGGCAGAAACTGTCCGTGCCAATGCAGCTGTTCGGGTACATCGGTGTCGTTGTGCACGTCGATGACGACCGGCTGCCCCTCCTTGAGCCGGATCAGCGGCCCCGGAAACTGCCCGTTGTAGGTGGTCGTCGAAATGACGTGGTTTGGCGCCAGCTCAACCAGGCTTCGCGCGATGCGCAGCGAATAGTCGGGCTTGACCACTGACGTCGACAGCGCGCCGGGAGCGACTGCGCCACTTGCCAGCGCGGTTGACAGCTGCCCGCCGATCACGCCGGCTGCACCGGCCGCGCCACTTAGGCGAAGAAAATCACGTCGGTTCATCACGTCACGAAACTCCGTAGTGAAGGTGTGGGAGTTCAGCAGCTGAGCGCGCGATGGGCGAGGATGCGCGCATCAAGCGACCACCGACCGCCACCTTCGATCAGCAGATAGAGACAGCCAAGGAGCATGCAGAAATCGTTTCTGGCCTCGTGCGCCATGCTCCAGAACCCGTAGCGGGAAAGACTGGCGACGTGAAAGATGCCCAGGTCGTGGCCAAGCCACATCGGCACCTTGGTCGACACGATGGCCACCATCATGACGATGATCAGGGGGATGCACGCCAACCGGGTCAGCAGGCCCAGCACGATCAACAGCCCGCAGGTCAGCTCGAACACGCCGACGAATGGGCCGAGGAACTCAGGCCAGGGCAGACCGATCTTTGCGAAGCGCCCCGCGCCGAGGATCGACGGGAAGATCAGCTTCTGCAGGCCCTCCGGGACGAACACCACCAGTCCGACCAGCAGGCGGATCAGTAACGTCCATCCGTCGGTGCGCGTTTCCAACAGCCGCTTCATCATGAGGCGTCACTCCTGTCGTCGTGGAATATCTCGCCGAAAAGCTCTTTGACCTTGGCCTTGGCGGCCTCGAATGCGCGCCTGCCCTTGGGCGTGATGCGGTAGACGCGTCGTCGCACGCCGCCGGCCACAGCCTGCGACGAGCGCAGGTACCCCTTCTTCTCCAGGCCATGGAGCAACGGGTACAGGGTCCCGGGGCTGAGCCGGTAACCGTGGTGGGCCAGTTCCTCGATCATCTCCTGGCCGAAGATGGGCGCGCCAGCCGCATGATGGAGAACATGCAGTCGGATCAGGCCGGCGTAAAGGTCACGATCGGTCATGAATCTAACGATATCGAAACTCGATATCGTTATTCGATATTGGTGACCTGGATTTGTCAAGTAACCTGTGTTGGCCAGCGCCGTGGAGAGATATTGCACAGAAGGTAGTGTGGCCCTGTCCAAGGGCTGAAAGCCTTGCCAGCCATGGCCTTGAGTGGGCACGCCGGGCGATGGATTTCTAGCAGGCTGTTGGGAAGCACCGTCCGGCGCTGTTTTTCAGCTTTGATCTATGTCTCTCTTGCCGGGCAGGCATTGCACGGCACGTTTTCCCGTCCAGCAGACGCACATCTCCCACCATCACTCAGGCCGGCGACGGATACCATCATTTACCGATGCCGCCGAGGGAGTGGCTCGTCAAGCTATACCTGCCGTTTCAGGAGGCTTAAGGTCATGCTCTGTCCGTGGCGCGCTAGCGTATGCGACCGAAGGTTTATGACATCTCCCGGCGTCGAGGTGTCGTCTTCCGGGTGCTGTTCGGCCTCGGTGCTTTGCAGGACGCCGACGTTATCTCGCACGCGCCTGCGCTCTGGCTGCAGCAGTGATCGGTCAGGTAGCCGATCAGATCGTTCATGGCCTCGATCACCGGGGCGTAGTAAACGAACCGGCCACTTTGCTGGCTGGTCACGAGACCGGCGTGCGACAGTTCTTTCAGATGAAACGAGAGCGTGGCATTGGCCAACCCCAACTTCTCGGCGATCACGCTCACGGCGAGACCGTCCGACGCATGCTCGATCAACAGCCGATACACCGCCAAACGCGACTCCTGGGCGAGTGCCGAAAGGATCGTAAGGGCTTGTTTAGTTTGCATGGTGCGGATGGCTGGCTCAGAACGATGTGAGGCGATCTTCGTGGGCAGTGTAATGCTTGCGCTCATGGCCGGATCAAACCGCCGGGTCGTGGCTGGGTGCTTTTCCGATCGCATCCAGGCGACTCGACAGCGCGAGCCGATCGAGGGCCGCCACGTTCAAGTTGAGCAGCAAGCTGATCCGTTGCTGCAAAAGATTCCTCGCCAGCACAAAGGCTTTGTAAACGGTGGTTTCATCGCCTTGTGCCTTGGCCGGATCGGGGATGCTCCAATGTGCGGTGATGGGCGCCCCTGGCCATGCCGGACAAACCTCGCCGGCCACTTGGTCGCACACGGTAATCACGAAATCCATCATCGGCGCATCCGGTGTCGTGAACTCCGCCCAGCTCTTGCTGCGCAGTCCGTCGATGGGGAGATCAACCGCCTTGAGCACCTCCAGCGTCTGGGGGTAGACGAAGCCTTTGGGCTGGCTTCCAGCGCTGTAGCCCTGAAAGCGGTCGCGACCAAAGTGATGCACGGTCGCTTCGGCCAGAATGCTACGCGCCGAGTTGCCGGTGCACACGAACAATACGTTGTAATGACCTTGCATGACGAGGCTCCGTTCAAGTCTGTGGCGATTCGTACCAGCGCTTGCTGCCGTTGACGATCCGAACCACCGACAACATCACCGGTACTTCGATCAGCACGCCCACCACGGTGGCCAGCGCGGCGCCGGAGTGCACCCCGAACAGACCCACCGCGGTGGCGACGGCCAGCTCGAAGAAGTTGCTCGCGCCGATCAGCGCCGAAGGTCCGGCCACGCAATGGGGCACACCGAACCGGCGATTGAGCACATAGGCCAGACCGGAGTTGAAATACACCTGGATCAGGATCGGCACGGCCAGCATGGCGATGACCAATGGCTGGGCCAAGATCTGCTTCCCCTGGAAACCGAACAGCAGAACGAGAGTGGCCAGGAGCGCGAATAGGGAGGCTGGCCCCAGGCGCTGAAGCAGCATTTGCAGTTGGGTCTCGCCGCCTTGTGAAAGCACCCAGCGCCGAAGCGCCACACTGATCGCTACGGGCACCACGATGTAGAGCAGCACCGATAGTAGCAGTGTGTTCCAAGGCACCGTGATCGAGGAAATACCCAGCAGCAGCGCCACGATGGGCGCAAACGCCACCACCATAATGGCGTCGTTCAAGGCAACTTGGCTCAGTGTGAAGTTCGGCTCGCCGTTGCACAGGTTGCTCCAGACGAACACCATCGCCGTGCAGGGTGCTGCGGCCAGCAGGATCAGGCCCGCGATATAGGAGTCGAGTTGATCCGTAGGAAGGTAACCGGCGAAGACGTGGCGGATGAAGATCCATCCCAGCAGCGCCATCGAGAACGGCTTCACGGCCCAGTTGATGAAGAGCGTGACGCCGATGCCCTTCCATTGCCGGCGCACGCCACCGAGCGCGCTGAAATCAATCTTCAGCAGCATCGGGATGATCATCAACCAGATGAGGACCGCCACCGGTAGATTGACCTGGGCAACCTGCATGGCTCCCAAGGCTTCAAAGGTGCCCGGCAGCCAGTGACCCAGGATCGTGCCCGCTACGATGCACAGCAAGACCCAGACCGTCAGGTAGCGCTCGAAGAACCCGATGCGGGTGCCACTGACTGCATCCGCATCGTCGTTGACCACGTCGGCAGACAACTGGCTCATGCGTGTTCCTCTTCAGCGTCAGTGATGGTGCCAATATGATCAAGCGCCTGCTTCAATTCGTCCCGGCTCATCGTTTCCACCGGCAGGTTCACCAACGCGGTGACGCGATAAAGCACGAGTGTGTGGGCAAGCCGGAAGGCCTCGATCGCGGCGCCGACACCTTGGGCGGCCGCCGGATCGGGCTGACCCCAGTGGCTCTTCACGAAATCGCCGAACAGCACCGGACAGGTCTCGTTCGCGGCGTTGTCGCAGACAGTGATCACGATATCCAGCGGCGGCGCACCTTCCCCCGTAAAGCGATCCCAAGACTTGCTGCTGAGGCCGTCGGTGGGAATGCCGACGGCCTTGAGCTCTTCGATCGCATAGGGATTGACGCGACCAGTCGGCTGACTGCCGGCGCTGAAGGCTTCAAAGCGGCCTTTGCCCAGATGGTTGAGGGTCGCTTCCGACAGGATACTGCGGGCGGAATTGCCTGTGCAGATGAATAAAACGCGGCACGGATGCATAACGGTCTCGGATTGGATTCTATATTTCCATAATGATAGAATCATCCAATCAAAGCAACAGGAACCGTACCCATGACGATGCAGGATCTGCCTCACATTGCTGCCGATGTGCTGGAAACGCCGAGCTTGGCCAAACTGGCTTTGCCGGCGGGCTCCAGCCATCCGCCGCGCATCCTGATCCTGTATGGGTCGCTGCGCCCGCAGTCGTTCAGTCGCAAGCTGGCGCTGGAAGCCGAGCGCATCCTGCGGCAGTTCGGTGCCGAGACACGGGTGTTCGATCCGCACGAGTTGCCGATCCTGGACAGCGTGCCAGCCAACCATCCCAAGGTGCAGGAATTGCGTGCGCTGTCGCTGTGGTCCGAAGGCCAGGTCTGGGTCAGCCCGGAACGCCACGGCTCAGTGACCGGTGTCTTCAAGAATCAGATCGACTGGCTGCCGCTGGAAGACGGTAGCGTGCGCCCGACGCAGGGACGCACCCTCGCCGTAATGCAGGTCAGTGGCGGATCGCAATCCTTCAACGTCGTCAATGCACTGCGCGTGCTCGGCCGCTGGATGCGCATGGTGGTCATCCCGAACCCGTCGTCGGTCGCCAAAGCGTGGCAAGAGTTCGATGATGTGGGCCGGATGAAGCAGTCGCCATTTTACGATCGCGTCGTGGACGTGATGGAAGAGCTGTTCAAGTTCACCCTGATGGTGCGCGATCGCAGCGACTACCTGGTCGATCGCTACAGCGAGCGCAAGGGTGCGGCCGAGGCGCACGCCTTGTTGGTAGCCGCCGGTGCGATTGAAGTGCCTGCGCCGGCTCCGCTCGTGGTGGAATCGGTCAAGACCAACTGTTGTGCCAGTGGAGCCTGCTGACGATGACCGCTTCGACATCAATGACCGCCACGATCTATCACAACCCCGACTGCGGCACTTCGCGCAATACCTTGGCTCTGATCCGCCATGCCGGTATCGAGCCCACCGTGATCGAGTATCTCAAGACGCCGCCGAGCCGCGAGCAACTGCTCAAGCTCATTGACGAAGCCATGCTCAAGCCGCGTGAGACCTTGCGTGAAAAGGGAACGCCCTTCGCCGAGCTGGGATTGGGCGAGGCCGGCATCACCGATGACGTCATCCTCGACGCCATGTTGAAGCATCCGATCCTGATCAACCGCCCCTTTGTGGTGACCGCTCTGGGCACGCGGCTATGTCGTCCCTCGGAAGTTGTGCTCGACATCCTTCCGCCGATCACCCAGCCGTTCACGAAAGAAGATGGGGAAGTGGTCGCGGGCCGTCGGTAGCGAGGCCTCGGCGATCGTCCCGGAGGCGGGTCCGCGTCGGTGTTTTGCGCAGACCGTCAAGCCATTCGGGATTTCGTTGTTCTACATTTCGTCTTTTGGGGCTTCGGCCAGCATGTGTCGGATAGTGGATTCGCATGAGCACGATTCAGGACACGGCCTACCCTCGATTGAAAAAGGACCTCAGTGTCCGTGACTTGACGGCAATTTACACACCCACCGCCGACGAGTGCGCGTTTGCCGTGGGCGTCTCCGCCCGCAAGCCGACCCAGGCATTGCTGCTGATCCAGCTCAAGATCCTTCAACGATTGGGATACGTCGAGCCGCTATCAACATTGCCCCGCGCGATTGTCGATCATGTCTGCGGCAGCACCCAGCTGCGCGTTCCGACGGCGCGCGAATTGAAGGCGTACGACACATCGGGCAGCCGCTCACTGCACCTGCAGAAGATTCGCGACTTCGTCGGCGTGCGCCGATTTACGGACACCGATTGGGCTTGGCTTGATCAGATCGCTCGCGAGGCGGCTTCGACCAAACAGGAATTGGAGGACATCATCAATGTCCTTATCGAAGAGCTCGTGCGGCAGAAATACGAGCTACCCGGATTTACCCAGCTCGTACGTGCGGCACGTGCCGCACGCAACGCAGTCAACTCGGCCATTTTCAAATCGATCGACGGACAATTGTCGGCCGAACAACGCCAGGTGCTCGATGACCTCATCGTACGACGACGTGGCGTCACCCTGTGGGAGCAACTCAAACGTGAACCGAAACGGCCTACCGTTCGCGAGGTGGCCAAGTTCCTAGAGCATATCCGCTGGCTCAAAAGCTTGGGTCACGGACTACCCGATACTCGCGAGATGGCGGTGACCAAACGCCACCAGATGATGCTGGAAGCCCGTGCGTTGGACGCCAAGGACATCCGTGCCGTCAAGCCGCTCAAGCGTCATACGCTGGCCGTGCTGCTGATCCAGTCTCAGCTGGAGAAAGCCACCGACGATGTCGCGAGCATTTTCATCAAGATCATGCACGGTATCGACAACCAGGCTGAGGAGCGGCTGCGCCAGTACCGATTGGATCATGCTGAGCAGACCGATCGCTTGATTGGCCAGTTTCGCGAAGTGCTGGCCGCCATGCAGGAGGGCGAGTCGGCCAAAAAGCGCGTGGAAAACATGGAACGGGTGCTGGGCGACGATCCGGAACAGTGGATCATCCAGTGCGATGAGCATGCCGCCTTTGCGGGAAATAATTATCTGCCTTTCATGTTGAAACCCTATAGCGACAAGCGTGCCTTGCTGTACCAGTGCCTGGAGGTGCTCGAACTTCAATCCAGCTCACAGGACGACACGCTGGTGAGAGCCATCGCATGGATCCGGGAATGGCGCACGGCACGCCGCGAACACCTCGATGTCGCGGTGCTTCCCAAAGGGATCGACCTGAAGCGCTGGCTGCCTGATGCCTGGTACCGCTTGGTCGTGGTGGCGTCGCCCGACGACGAGCCACGCATTCACCGAAAGTACCTTGAACTGTTCATCTGCATGTCGATCATGAAAGACTTGCAGTCCGGCGACCTGTACTCGGCGCATAGCAACGATTTTGATGACTACCGCGAACACCTTGTGTCGTGGGACGAGTACGGCGGGGAACTGGGCCGCTACTGCGATATCACCTCGCTACCCAAGGACGGTGCCGCCTTTGTCGCCCAGCTCAAGACAGAGATGTCGGCGCTAGCCAAGCACGTAGACGACAGCTTTCCCGAGAACGAATTCGTACGGATCGGCGACAACGGTTTGGTCATCCAGCGGCTCGACCGCAAGCAGGATCCACCCGAGCTGCCCCTGTTGGAAGCGCGCCTCAAGGAGGACATACCGTCCGTCAACATACTGGATCTGTTGACCGAGACCGAGCAGTGGCTCGACTTGCATCGGCTGTTCGGACCGCTGTCCGGTTTTGAAGCCAAGATCGACGACCCGCGAAAGCGCTTCATCACCACGTTGTTTTGCTACGGCTGCAATCTAGGTCCCACGCAGACAGCACGCTCGGTGCAGGGGTTGAGTCGCAAGCAGGTAGCTTGGCTCAACCTTCGCCACATCACCGAGGAACGCTTGGACAAAGCGATCGTGCGGGTGATCAACGCCTTCAATACCTTCGCTTTGCCAAAATTCTGGGGGACGGGCAAACATGTCTCGGCCGACGGGACGAAATGGAACATCTACGAGCAGAACCTGCTGTCGGAGTATCACGTTCGTTATGGTGGTTATGGCGGCATCGGCTATTACCACGTCTCGGATATGTACATCGCGCTCTTCAGCAACTTCATTCCGTGCGGTGTGCACGAGGCGGTTTACATCCTCGACGGCCTGATCAAGAACGAATCTGACGTGCAGCCGGACACGATCCACGGCGATACCCAAGCTCAGAGTGCGCCGGTGTTCGGCTTGTCGCACCTGTTGGGTATTCGACTCATGCCGCGTATTCGCGGCATCAAGCAGCTGGTGTTCTACAAGCCTGATCGGAAGGCCAAATACGGGCACATCAATAGCTTGTTCACCGAATCGATCAACTGGGAACTCATCGAACGCCACTATCCGGACATGCTGCGCGTGGCCATTTCGATCAAGGCAGGGCGGATTACCCCCTCGATGATCCTCCGGCGTCTGGGCGTGGCCAGCCGGAAGAACAAACTCTATTTCGCGTTCCGCGAGCTCGGTCGAGCCATCCGAACTCGATTCCTGCTGAACTACATCAACGATGTCGAGCTGCGCCGCGTGATCCACCAGTCGACTAACAAGAGCGAGCAGTTCAACGACTTCGCCCAGTGGCTGCACTTCGCGAATGACGGAATTATTGCGGAAAACATTCGTCATGAGCAGCGGAAGGTCGTGAAATATAACCATCTCGTGGCCAACATGGTTATCCTGCACAACGTCCATACGATGTCGCGGACACTGAAAGTGCTTCAAGAGCAGGGCGTGCCGCTCAGCGAAGAGCTGTTGAATAGGCTATCGCCATACCGACGCGAACACATCAATCGGCTAGGCCATTACTCTCTGGACTTGGATCGGTACCAGAGTGCCATGGCTAAAGACATCAAGTTTGCCTTGTAGCCTCAATGGCTTAGGGTCCGTTTTGCGAAAATTTCCGGAATCCCGGCCGAACCTCAACTGGTTCATCGAGCATCCATTCCAGAACTGGACGCGCCGCAGTTCGCAGCTGATCGGCACGGTGTTCCTGATGCTGGATTTCCGCACGCCACTGGCGCCGCTGCGCGAGGAGTTCAAGCGCCTGTGCGAGGCCTCGGAGCAGTGGGATCGTCGCGTATGCGTGCTGCAGGTCACCGACGCCACCGAGCAGACGATGCAACTGCGCATGCTGGTGAGCTCCACCGATTCGGGCCGCAACTTCGACCTGCGTTGCCAGGTGCGCGAGGGACTGATCGCCTTCGTTCAGGCGCACTACCCGCACGCGCTGCCACGCTGGCGCGGCGAGCTGGATCGTGGCCACGAATCCGCCGCGCCGATGCCGCCGGCGCCGGCACCGCAGCGCGCGCCGTCGGCCGAAGACGGCGGCCCCGAGCGTCGCGCCAGCTGAACGGCAGCCGACGTTCTGCGACGTCTTTCACGGCGTGCGGACCAGGCCGATGCCAAGGTCACGACGACGCCGACGACGGGAGTCACGCGCATGTTTCCCAAACGGGTGCTGCTGGTGGAGGACGACCCCGATACCCGCGAGATCACCGCACTGCTGCTGCAGCACGCAGGCTACACGGTGATCGTGGCGCACGACATCGCCAGCGGCGTGGCGGAGTCGGAAGCACGGCAGGATTTCGGCGTGATCGTGACGGACATGTACCTGGGCCGCGGCCAGACCGGCATCTCGCTGATTCGCAGCCTGCGGGACAGCGGCTCGCGCACCCCGATCGTGCTCACCTCCGCGCACGAGGAAGCATCCATCGCCGCCCGCGACATGAAGGTGCTGTTCCTGCCCAAGCCGTACGGCCGGCAGGCCCTGCTGTCGGTGGTGGCCATGGCGCGCGTGTGCGGCGTCTGAACGATGCTGCCGCCTCATCGCTGCGGCACGACAGTGTCACGCCCACTTGCCGCACCGCGCGGTCTGCCGGGAGCTCGCCCGCGGCCCGGGAGATTGCGCCTGTCCCATCGGAATCGACCCGCGCACGGCGGCAGCACCCGGTATCGGCACGCACGCCGAGCGGAGCAAGTGAATGGTCGCCGCCGACAGCCCCGGTTGCTCCCACCTGGCGTGCTCGTGGCAGTGCCAGCACCTGCACGCTGGCTTCGGCATGGTTTTGAACCGGGGTAGTTCAGCTTGCCTTGTGGCGGGAGGCGCGCTTTTTCGCTGACGCTTTTCTCGTCGCGGACTTCTTCCTGGCCGTGGTCGTGGCGGTTCGCTTGTCCCCTTTCTCGCCCGCCGCCGACTTCTTCGCCGGCGTGCGCTTGTTGCTGGCCAGGCTCTGCTGCAGCAGCGACATGAAGTCGACCACGTTGGTGGTGGCGTTCTCCGGCATCGTCTCCTCGTCTTCCGACTCGGTGGTCACCACGCCTTTCGACTTCATCCGCTTCTCGATCACCTTGCGCAGGCGATCACGGAACTCGTCGCGGTACTCGGCCGGATTCCACTCGTCGCTCATCGACTCGATCAGCTGCTCGGCCATCTGCAGCTCCTTGGCCGAGATGCGGTAATCCGACGCTGTCCCTGCGGGAATCTTGTAATCCTCGGCGTCGACCAGCTCCTGTGGGTAACGCATCAGCATCAGCATCAGCGCATCCCCCCGCGGCACCACTGCGGAGAGGTATTCGCGCGTGCGGATCACCACCCGCGCGATGCCGATGCGGCCGGTGCGCTTGAGCACCTCGCGCAGCAGCACGTAACCCTTCTCCGCCTTCTTGCCCGGCACCAGGTAGTAAGGCTTCTCGAAGTATTCCGGGCCGATCGAGTCGGCCTCGACGAAGGCTTTCACGTCGACCGCCTCGCGCCCCTCGGCGGCGGCCGACTTGATGTCCTCCGGCTCCAGCACGACGTAGTTGCCCTTGGCGTATTCGAACGCCTTGACGATCTCCTTCCAAGGCACCTCCTCCCCGGTCTCGGCGTTCACGCGCTCGTACCGGACCGGCGTGTTGCTGCGGCTGTCCAGCATGCGGAAATGCAGGTCCACGCTGCGCTCGCCGGTCATCAGCGACACCGGCACGTTGAGCAGGCCGAACGACAGGGTTCCGCTCCAGATGGGTCGTGCCATGGCTTCAGACTCCGGCGGCGAGCAGGTCGACAGACTATTCCGGTTTGCGCGTGCAGGGGCTGTCAAACGTGCCGTGCGAATCACGCACACGCTTCACCTGCGGCGCACGCCGGGCGCACTACGGTGCGTCGCGTCGCCACCGCGGAGCCATCCGATGCCTGTCGCCGAACGCAGCAAGGCTGCCCGAACCGCCGTCGAACGCCGGCGTCCGATCCGGGCTGCCACCGGACAGGCCGAACGACGCAAGCCTGCCAGCGGTCCGGTGTGGACCTCGCTGAATTCGGTGGACCAGTCGGCGCAGAAGGTCGGCGAGTTCGGCACATCCAGCGCGATGGGCCGCCCGGTGCAGCCGGAGCAATTGGCGCCGTCCCATGTCTTCCTCGCGGCGCCGTCGTGCGCCAGCTGCCTTTCCGGCGCGGTGCTGCCGGTGGCGGGCGGCCCGACCGGCTGAGCGATCATGGGCAACCTGCGCGACTATCAACGCAAGCGCGATTTCTCGAAAACGCGCGAACCGGCCGACAACGCGGCGGGACGCCGGGGCAGTCGCGCGATCTTCGTGGTGCAACTGCATCATGCCAGCCGCCGGCACTTCGATTTCCGCCTGCAACTGGGCGACGTACTGAAGAGCTGGGCGGTGCCGAAAGGACCCAGCTACGACCCGCAGGTGAAACGCCTGGCGGTCGAGGTGGAGGATCATCCGGTGTCCTATGCCGGCTTCGAGGGCGACATCGAACACGGCTACGGCAAAGGCCACGTCGACCAGTTCGACATCGGCGTGTGGACCACCGAAGGCGACGCCGAAGCGCAGTTGCAAAAGGGTCACCTGCGCTTCGAGCTGTTCGGCAAGCGGCTCAAGGGCGGCTGGCACCTGGTGCGCAGCGGCCGCAAGGAACGCCAGCCGGCGTGGTTCCTGATCAAGGCCAAGGACGCGTTCGCCGGCGACGTGGAAGCGGACGACCTGCTCGACGCGAAGATGATCCGCAGCACCCGCGCGGCCGCGACAACACCGGCGACCAGGGCGGCGGCAAAGAAGTCCACCGCACGCAAGAAAGCCGTGCCGAAGGGGAAAAAAGTGCCGCGCTTGCGCCTGGCCAAGGCTGCCGCCGCGCTGGACGGGGCGCGCCCGGCGCCACCCGGCACCGAGTTTTTCAAACCGGAACTGGCACGCCTGCGCGAGTCGCCGCCGCCAGGCGAGCAGTGGCTGCATGAGGTGAAGTGGGACGGCTACCGCATCCTCGCCGCGATCGCCGACGGCGAGGTGAAGCTGTGGTCGCGCAACGCGCTGGCCTGGAACGGGCGGCTGCCAGAGATCGTGCAGGCGCTCGAATCGCTGGGATTGCATTCGGCCCGGCTCGATGGGGAGCTGATCGCGCTCGATGCCCGCGGACACAGCGATTTCAACGGCCTGCAGGCCACCCTGTCCGGCGAAGCACAATTGCCGCTGGTCTACATGCTGTTCGACCTGCCCTACCTCGAAGGCAGCGACCTGACCCGGGTACCACTGCTGCAACGCAAGGCGCTGCTGCAACGGCTGCTGGCCCACGCGCCGAAACACCTGGCATTCAGCAGCCATGCGGTCGGCGACGGTGAAGGCGCGTTCCGCACGGCGACCGAGCAGCAGCTGGAAGGCATCATCTCCAAGCGCGTCGATTCGATCTACCGACCCGGGCGCGGCGACGACTGGCTGAAGATCAAGCGGCTGGAAAGCGACGAGTTCGCGGTGGTCGGCTACACGCCGCCCAAGGGCAGTCGCAGCGGTTTCGGTTCGCTGCTGCTGGCCCGACCCGATCCGGAGGTGTCGAACGGCTGGATCTATGTCGGACGCGTCGGCACCGGCTTCTCCGACGAACAGTTGCGGCAAATGAGCAGGACCATCACCGACAAGAGCAGCAAGAAACCGACGGTGAAACTTGCCGCGATCGATCCGCTGCTGCGCGGTGCACACTGGGTCGAACCGAAGGCCGTGGCCGAGGTGTACTACCGCGGCATCGGCAACAAGAACCTGCTGCGCCAACCGAGCCTGAAGACCATGCGTACCGACAAGTCCGCCACAGACCTGCGCGACAGCGATCGCGCCCCATCCACGCGCTCCGCCAGCAACCGGCGACGGCGCGGCGGCGGGATGTCCGCCGCCGACATCACCATCACCCATCCCGACCGCGTGGTGTATCCCGACGACGGCATCACCAAGCAGGAAGTGGCCGACTACTACACCCGCGTGATGGACTGGTTCCTGCCTGGCGTGGTTGACCGTCCCACCTCGGTCATCCGTTGCCCGGAAGGTACCGGGAAGGCCTGCTTCTTCCAGAAGCACATGATCGCCGGCCTCGAGCACGTCGGCAGCGCGAGGCTCAAGGAGGAATCCGGCGGGCAGGCCAGCTACATCTATCCGCGCGATGCCAACTCGGTGATCGAGCTGGTTCAGTTCGGCGTGCTGGAGTTCCACCCCTGGGGCGCGACCGTCAAGCAGCCGGACCTGGCCGACCGCGTGGTGTTCGACCTCGATCCCGGCGAGGACGTGGCCTGGGACCGCGTGGTGGCGGCAGCGCGGCTGGTGCGCAAGCTGCTGTCGCAAATGGGGCTGGAATCATTTTTGCGCACCACCGGCGGCAAGGGCCTGCACGTGGTGCTGCCGTTGAATCCGGGCTGCCCGTGGCCGCAGGTGAAGGGTTTCGCCCAGGCGTTCGCCAGCTCCTTGGCGCAAGCCCATCCGCTGGAGTTCATCGCCACCGCCAGCAAGGCACGCCGCGGCGGCCTGATCTACGTCGACTACCTGCGCAACAGCCGCGGCGCCACCAGCGTCGCCTCCTATTCGCTGCGCGCACGCCCCGGCGCGCCGGTGGCGATGCCGTTGCGCTGGACCGAACTGGGCAAGCTGAAAAGCGGCCACGATTTCGACATCCATTCCGCGCCCCAGCGCCTCGCGCGGCTGCGCAGCGACCCGTGGGCCGGCATCGGCGAGCTGCGCCAGAACCTCGACGACGTGATGGAAAAACTCGGCTGAGGATCGCCCGCGCCTTTCGCGCGATGCTCTTCGTCGCATGATGCAAAAGGCATCGCGCACGGAGTGCGCTCCCACGGATTCGCGACGAAACCATGCAGGGCGGGCCGTGCCCGCCCTGCGTCGGCGTTGGACCAGGTCGACGTCGACGGCGTTACGCGGTAGCGCCAAGCGCGTCGATGATCGCGTCGGCAAAGGCAGGGATGTCGCCCGGGCGGCGGCTGGTGATTAGCTGGCCGTCACGCACCACCTCGCTGTCCTGCCAGTGCGCGCCGGCGTTCTCCAGATCGGTGCGCAGCGACGGCCACGAGGTGACCTGGCGATTCTTGACCAGGCCGGCTTCGATCAGCGTCCATGGAGCGTGGCAGATCGCCGCCACCGGCTTGCCTGCGTCGTCGAACGCCTTGACCAGCGTGATCACCGCGGGCACCCGCCGCAGCTTGTCCGGGTTCATCACGCCGCCAGGCAGGACCAGCGCGTCGTAATGCTCGACCCTGGCCTCGTCCAGGGGCACGTCCACCGGCACGGCCCTGCCCCAGTTGCCATCGCTCCAGCCCTTGATCTCCCCGGCGTGGCCGGGGGCGATCACGTCGGTCTGCGCGCCGGCCTGTTCCAGCAGGCGTTTGGGTTCGGTCAGTTCGGACTGTTCGAAGCCGTCGGTGGCGAGGATGGCGATGCGGCGGCCGGTGAGGTTGAAGGACATGCGGCACTCCAGGATCGGAAAGCCGCAGCATCGCCGCTGCCACATGCAGGCAGCGTGCGGTTGTCGTGAGCGCGGCGTGACTCAAGCGCGAGCTACGCCCGCCACCCCGCCGCGAGAGAGCCCGCGGCATGACGAAGCAAACCGTCGTTCACCCCATCGTCATCCGCGCGAAAACGGGGTCATGTTCAGCCCTTCCGCCGCGACGCATCGTTGACGGGCCCTGCACCGGGACGCTGCGAAGGTGCAGGCGTCGCGCGATGCCGTCCGCGATCTCCGCAACTCCACGTGCACAAAGGAATACGAACATGTCGATTTCACTGCTGGTGCTCATCGTTCTCGTCATCCTGCTGATCGGTGCATTGCCGACGTGGGGTTACAGCCGCTCCTGGGGTTATCGTCCGACCGGCGGCATCGGCATCATCCTGCTGATCGTGCTGGTGCTGTGGTTGCTTGGCGTTTTCCACTGAGCGCCCCCGCCGACACCGTGATCGTCCTGGCCAAATCGGTGTAACCCGTGCGCGCGGCGGCAAAGTGCCAGGACTGCCTGCCAGGGCGCCGTGCCACGCAGACCGCACCGGGACTCGGGATTTGCCAGGGAACGACGCTGCCGGCGACTCGAGTATCCGCAATCCCGGGCAACGAGCGGTGAGCCGGCGTCAGCGCAGCGGTTCGGCGGCCCTGTCGCCCTGGCAACGGATCGGCCCGCCGTCGCGGCCGCGAGCCTGGGTGAAGCTGGAGCCGCGGCGGTTGATCACGATGCCGTTGGCACATTGCTGGTTGGCGTCCAGCAGGTAACTGGCGGTGACGCGCTGCGCCTCCTGCTGCTGGCGCTGCAGCTGCACGGCGCGGCGGGCCTGGTATTCGCGCGCCTGGTCGGCGACCTGGCGGTAATTGCTGGCCAGCTCCTCGCGACGCTGGCGCAGGTCGCGCTCCAGTTCGTCGTGGCGCTGGCGCGCACTGGCACGGGCTTGTTCGGCCTGCAGCGCGGCGGCGCGCTCGGTTTCCTGGATCAGCTCGTCGGCATGGCGGGCGGCAAGCCAGCGCGACACCCCGTTCCAGCCCAGGATCGCCACGACGAGGGCGGCGACAGCGGCGGCGATTTTCCAGCGCAAGGCAATCGTCATGGCTCCCGCTCCCGCGCGGCGATTCAGCGACCGAAGATGATTTCTTCACCCTCGTGGTCACGGTCCCAGCCGCGCAGCTGGTCGCGGATGTGCGCGATGCCTTGCCGGCCGAGCGCATTGCGCTCCTCATCCAGTACCTGGCCGTCGAGCAGCTCGGCCAGTCGCTGCGCGGTGGGCAGCATGGCGTCCCAGGCGTCGAGCGCGGGGACCGGCCCGGGCAAGGTCATGAAGAAACTGACGCCGGAGGTCTGCAGCGCATCCAGCCGGGCCAGGTCGAAATTGCCCGGCTTGAGCATGTTGGCGACGCTGAAGATGGGGCCCAGCTCGCGCTTGCCATCCACCAGGCGGTGATAGATGCCCATGTCGCCGAATTCCAGCCCGGCCTTTTCGGTGGCGACGACCAGGTCCGGTCCGTTGAAACGCGCGCCATCGCGCGCCACCACGAACAAGGTGACGATGCGTTCCACCGGCGTGTCGGCCGGGCGCCGACCCAGCTCCGAGCGCGGCACCGGCTTGGTGACAGGCGGCGCCGGAGCCGGTGCCGGTGCGACGGCGGGCGCTTCGGCGACGGGTTCGGCGGGCGCGCGCAAGGTATCCACGATCGAGGCGGCGTGGCCGGCCAGGCGTTCGGTCAGGCGCTCGGCCGGCTTGGCCGCATGGCGTTCGCCGGAAAGCGTGGCACCCAGGCGCTCCAGTTCCTCGCGCAGGCCGACGTCGAGCTCGCCTTGCTGCGGCGTCGCCGAGGTGTCGCCCAGGCTGAAGGCCGGGTCGTCGGCCAGGCTGGAGCCGCCCATGGTGGGCTCGCGCCGCGCGTGTCCGTGCGTGTGCGTATCGCCCGCTGCCCTGCGCTTGCCCTGCTCTTTCCGCGGCTGGCCGAACAGCCAGATCAGTGCCAGCACGACCAGCCCCACGATCAGCATCGGAATGCCGACGGCGGCGTTCCACGCAAAGGCAAGCAAAGGTTGCACGGTCATCATCGGTTCCTCAGGCAGCTCCCGCCAGTTTAGCCGCTTCGGCCAGGTCGACCTGCACCAGCCGCGACACGCCGGGCTCGCGCATGGTCACGCCGCACAGCTGGGTGGCGGCTTCCATGGTGGCCTTGTTGTGGCTGATGAAGATGAACTGCACGTGTTCGCTCATCTCGCTTACCAGGCTGGAGAAGCGGCCGACGTTGGCCTCGTCCAGCGGCGCGTCGACTTCGTCGAGCAGGCAGAACGGCGCGGGGTTGAGGCCGAAGATGGCGAACACCAGCGACACCGCGGTCAGCGCCTTCTCGCCGCCGGACAACAGCGAGATGTTGGACGGGCGCTTGCCCGGCGGGCGCGCCATGATCGTTACGCCGGTGTTGAGCAGGTCGTCGCCGGTGAGTTCCAGATAGGCATGGCCGCCACCGAACAGGCGCGGGAACAGTTCCTGCACGCCGGCGTTGACCTTGTCGAAGGTTTCCTTGAAGCGATGGCGGGTTTCGCGGTCGATCTTCTTGATCGCGCCTTCCAGCGTTTCCATCGCGCTGACCAGGTCGGCCAGCTGGTTGTCCAGGTAGGTCTTGCGCTCGCTCTGTTCGGCGTGCTCCTGGATCGCGGCCAGGTTGACCGGCTCGATCCGCGCGATTTTCTGGCCGATGTCGGCGAGCTGTGACCGCCACTGGTTGGCGTCGATGTCGTCGGCCAGTTCGGCCAGCAGGGTTTCCAGTTCGAGGCCGGAAGCGGTGATCGCTTCGGCGAGTTGTTCGGCGCGCAGCTGCAGCGCCTGGGCGGCGAGGCGCTTCTCGGACAGGCCCTCGCGCAATGCCGACAGGCCCTGCTCGGCCAGGTGGCGCTGCTGTTCGAGCTTGCGGAATTCGAGGTCGCAGTCTTCCAGTGCGCGGCGCGCTTCCACCAACTGCTTGTCGACCAGCAGGCGCTGGTCCAGATACGCCTGGCGCTCGGCTTCGAGTTCGGCGATGGGGTCGGAGCCGGCGGCGAGCTGTTCGGCGATCTCGTTGCGGCGCGCCTCGATCTGGCGCAGCTGGGCATCCATGCGACCTAGCGCCTGTTCCAGCGAGCTCAGCGACGAGCGCTTGGACTCCAGCGAGAGCGCCAGCGAGTGCGACTGGTCGGCCGCCTCGCGCGCATTCATGCGGGCTTCCTCGCGCGCCTCGAGCAGGCTGCGGCGTTCGTTTTCCAGTTCGCGGCGCTGGTCTTCCAGGTCACCCATCAGGCCGACCGACTCGTCCAGCCGCGCACGCGCCTCACGGGTCTGGTTCTGCAATTCGTCGATCTGCGTGGAAAGGTCGGCCAGCTCGCCGCTGACCTTTTCGGCACGGGCGCGGGCGGTCTCCAGCTTGCCGCGGTGGCTTTGCAACTGGCCGGCCAGTTCGGACTGGCGACGGTGCGCGTTGTACAGCTCGCGCTGGGCGTCGTCGCGCGCGCGTTCGGTTTCGAATTTGCTGGTGCGCAGGTTGTCGAGCCGTTCGCTGGCTTCTTCCAGTTGCGCTTCCAGCATGGCGATCTGTTCGGCCAGCGTGCGCAGCTCGCGCTCGCGCGCCAGCACGCCGACCTGGCTGCCTTGCGCCCGGCGCACGCGCGCCCAGCCCGGGCCGAGCCATTCGCCGCCGCGCGTCATCACGGATTGATACGGTGCCAATGCGGACAGCGAGGCCACCTGCCGGTGGGCGTCGGCCAGCGATTCGGCAGTAAGTACGTGACCGAGGATGGCCATCGCCGCCGCCGGGCCGCGTACGTGGGCGGCCAGCGTGCCAGCGGCGCCGACGCCGCCCTCGGCGTTGTCGAGCAAGGCGATGTCGGCGTTGTCGAGCGCATCGAACTCCGCCGCCAACGCATGCGAGCCATCCACCAGCACCGCGTCCAGAAAACCGCTCAGCGCCGTTTCCACGGCGGTCTCCCAGCCGTTTTCGACCTGCAGCGACTCACCGAGGCGGCGTGACGTGTTCAACCCGAGACGAGCCAGCCAACTGCTGGCAGCGTTTTCTTCCTGGCCGAGCGCGGCATGCTGCAGCGCTTCGAGCGAGGCGTGCCGGCCACGGGCGGCCTGCAGTTGCTGGCGGGCCTCGTTCAGCGCCGACTGCACCTGGCGCTCTTCTTCCTGCACTTTTTCATGGTTGGACTTGTACTGGTCGAGCAGGCTGCCCAGGGTTTCCACGCGCTCGCGCTGGGCGTCGTGTTCGCCATGCAGCTGCTCGCCGGCGGCGGCCAGTGCGGCCACGTCGGTGGCTTTCTGCTCGGTTTCCAGTGCTTCGCGGCGGCGCGCCAGGTCGATGCCCTGGCGGTCGAGGTAATTGAGCTTGGTGCGTTCCACTTCGGCGGCGCGGTTGGATTCGCCGGCGTTGCGGGTGTGGCTGTCCCAGCGCTGTTGCCAGTCGGCCAGCCTGGCCTCGGTGCTGCGCTGGGCTTCGGCGGTGTCGTCCTGCAACTGCTGCAGGGCTTCGAGTTTCGGTTCGCCTTCGGCCAGCGCCTGGCGCAGGATTTCGACCTGCGCGTGATCGGTGGCGATGTGCGCGGCCAGTTCCGCGTGTTCGCGCTCGCTGTCGGCGTGGGCGCGCTGCAGGCGTTCGGCGCTCTCCTTGTTGTGGCGCACTTGCTGCTCGACACGGGCGATCTCGGCGCCGACCTTGTAGACCTCGGCCTGCACCGCGTTCAGGTGCTCGCTGGCGTCGGTGTGGCGTTCGCGCATGACCTCGATCTGCGCCTCGATCTCGCGCTGGCCGGCCAGCTGCTTCTCGATCTCGATCTCGGCGGCGGACAAGCCGGCGCCTTCGCTGTCGTGCTGGCTCTTGAGGCCGCGGTATTCGAGCGCGCGCAGCTCGGCTTCCTTGCGCGTCTGTTCTTCCTTCAAGGCCTTCCAGCGCTCGGCGGCGCGGGCCTGGCGGTTCAGGTGTTCGAGCTGCTTGTCGACTTCGTCGCGCACGTCGCGCACGCGGTCGAGGTTTTCGCGGGTGGCCTTGATGCGGCTTTCGGTCTCCTTGCGGCGCTCCTTGTACTTGGAGATACCGGCGGCTTCCTCCAGGTGCGTGCGCAGTTCGTCCGGGTGCGCCTCGATGATCTGGCTGATCATGCCCTGCTCGATGATCGAGTAGCTGCGCGGGCCCAAGCCGGTGCCGAGGAACAGGTCGGTGATGTCGCGCCGGCGGCAGCGCGCGCCGTTGAGGTAGTACGAGGATTGCCCGTCGCGGGTGACCTGGCGCTTCACCGAGATCTCGGCGTACTGGCCGTACTCGCCCTGCACCGAGCCGTCGGCGTTGTCGAAGATCAGTTCGACCGTGGCCTGCCCCACCGGCTTGCGCGTGTTGGAGCCGGAGAAGATCACGTCGGTCAGCGAGTCGCCGCGCAGGCGGCTGGCCGCGCTTTCGCCCATCACCCAGCGGATCGCGTCGATGATGTTGGATTTGCCGCAGCCGTTGGGGCCGACCACGCCGATCATGTTGCTCGGCAGGTGCAGGGTGGTCGGGTCCACGAAGGACTTGAAACCGGCGAGTTTGATCGTGCTCAGGCGCATGCAGTGTTCAACGGTAGGGTGCTACGGCCGGTGCAGCCGGATGACAGGGCACTGTGCCAAACGCGGGGGCCTGCTGCAATGCGTGTCCGCGTGAGATTTAGTGTAAAGAATACGATACAACTCATTGATAGATATTATTTCTCGACGGCATCTATGGAAACGGCATGGATCCCGTTGTCCATCAACCCCTGCAGCGCCGCGTAGACCATTCGGTGCCGGCGGATCGGCAACAGCCCGGTGAACGCGGGGCTGGCGATCCGCACGCGGAAATGGCCCTTGCCCTCACCCGCATGCCCGGCGTGCAGGTGGCCTTCGTCGACGATCTCCAACTCGGTCGGCGCCAGGGCCTGGGTCAGGCACTGGCGGATCTGCTCGATCATCGCCTCGCTCACGCCGGCAGGGCCTTGCGGAATGGCTTGATCTGCACCTCGGCGTAGACGCCGGCCGCCACGTAGGGGTCGGCATCGGCCCAGGCACGGGCGTCGGCCAGCGACGGAAACTCGGCCAGGATCAGGCTGCCGCTGAAGCCGGCCGGGCCCGGATCTTCGGACTCGATCGCCGGGAACGCGCCGGCCACGAACAGGCGGCCCTCATCCAGCAGCGCCTGCAGCCGCGCGATGTGCGCGGGCCGCGCTCCCTTGCGCTTCTCCAGCGAGTCGGCAACGTCCGTTCCGATGATGGCAAACCACATGATCAAGCCTCCTGGTGGGATGGGTCGCGAGTCTGGCTCATGCGTGGCGCGCGGCTGCGGCCAGCTGCGCGGTGTCGACACGCACGAAAATCGAATCGCCCAGCGCGGTGAGCACTTCGCCCGCGTGGACCTCGCACAGCACGCGGGTCTTGCGCCCGACTTCGCCCTCGACGCGCGCCTTCAGCGTCAGCGGCACGTCCATCGGGGTGGGCTTGAGGAACTTGATGCCGAGGCTGCCGGTGACGCAGTCGATACGCGGCTTGCTGTCCGGCGCGCGCTGCTCGGCACGGTAGTGGTATGCCATCGCGGTCCAGTTGGAATGGCAGTCCACCAGCATCGCGATCAGCCCGCCGTAGACCAGCCCCGGCCAGCCGTGGAAATCCGCTCCCGGCAGGTGCGTGCTGACCACGTGCACGCCGTCCTCGTGCCAGTGGCTCTTGATGTGCAAGCCGTGAGGATGGGCGCTGCCGCAGCCGTAGCAGACGCCGTCGGGCGCGGCCAGGTCCTGCAGCGCGGGCACGTCGGCGCTCATGCTTCCGGTCGCATGTAGGGGAACAGCAGCACGTCGCGGATCGAGGACGCGCCGGTCAGCAGCATCACCAGGCGGTCGATGCCGATGCCGAGGCCGCCGGTGGGCGGCAGGCCCACTTCCAGCGCGCGGATGTAGTCGGCGTCGAAGTGCATGGCCTCGTCGTCGCCGGCGTCCTTGGCGTCGACCTGGGCCTGGAAGCGTGCGGCCTGGTCTTCCGGGTCGTTCAACTCGGAGAAGCCATTGGCGATTTCCTTGCCGCCCACGAACAGCTCGAAGCGGTCGGTGATGCCCTTGTCGGTATCGTTCTCCCGCGCCAGCGGTGACACCTCCACCGGATGCTGGGTGATGAAGGTCGGCTGGATCAAGGTGTGCTCCACCGTCTTTTCGAAGATCTCCAGCAGCAGCTTGCCCCAGCCGTAACCGTCCTTGATCTGTATGCCGAGCCGCCTGGCGTGCGCGGCCATCGCTTCGCGGTCGCGCAGCTCCTCGCGCCGGATCTCGGGGTTGTGCTCCAGCACCGCGTCTTCCATGCGCCAGCGGCGGAACGCCGGGCCCACGTCGATGTCGGCGCCGTCCCAGTGCAGCCGCGTCGTGCCCAGCACGGCCTGCGCGGTGTCGCGGATCACGCTCTCGGTGAGGTCCATGATCTCGTGGTAGGTGGCGTAGGCCTGGTACAGCTCCAGCATGGTGAACTCGGGGTTGTGTCGGGTCGACACCCCTTCGTTGCGGAAGTTGCGGTTGATCTCGTAGACGCGGTCGAAGCCGCCGACCACCAGGCGCTTCAGGTACAGCTCCGGTGCCACGCGCAGGTACAGATCCAGATCCAGCGCGTTGTGGTGGGTGACGAACGGTTTGGCCGTGGCGCCGCCGGGGATCACGTGCATCATCGGCGTCTCCACTTCCATGAAGCGGCGCGACGGCGCTTCCAGCCATTGACGCATGGTGCCGATGATCCTTGAGCGCAGCATGAAGGTGCGGCGCGCTTCCTCGGTGACGATCAGGTCCACGTAGCGCTGGCGATAGCGCTGCTCCACGTCGGCCATGCCGTGATGCTTGTCGGGCAGCGGGCGCAGGCTCTTGGTCAGCAGGCGCAGGTGATCCACGCGCACCGAAAGCTCGCCGGTCTTCGTGCGCATCAGCGTGCCTTCGGCACCCACGATGTCGCCCATGTCCCAGCCCTTGAACGCCTCGTAGACCTCGCCAACCGTGCCGGCATGGATGAACAGCTGGATGCGTCCGCTGAAATCCTGCAACTGCACGAAGCTGACCTTGCCCTGCACGCGCTTGAGCACGATGCGTCCGGCCATCCTCACCCGGCGCGCAGCCGCTTCGACGGCTTCGGCCGTGTGCACGTCCTTGTCGGCGAACTCGGTTTGCAGGTCGCCGGCAAAACTGTCGACCTTGAAGTCGTTCGGAAACGCGATGCCCTGCCCGCGCAGCGCCTTGAGTTTTTCGCGGCGCTCGGCGATCAACTTGTTCTCGTCGGGAAGGGTGTCGGTGACTTCGCTCATGGATGGTTCCGTGGCTGCCAGCGCGCGCTGGACAGTGGATGTCTCGTGGATGGGGCGGCGCTCAATTGCCCTTGTCGAAAATCTGCTTGACGCCGCGTTTGGTGGCATCCCAGCCCTCGCGCGCGCCGTGGCCGATGGCGACGCCTGCCTTCTTCGCGCCATGGCCGATGCCGGTGCCGGCCTCTTTCGCGCCGTGCCCGATCTTCCTGGCCACATGCCTGGTCGCGTGACCGACATCGCGGGCGCCGTCGGCGACGCCGTGGCCGACCGCCTTGGCATCCTGCTTGATGCCCTGCCCGGCGCTGCCCTGCGACGACTGCGCTGCCGCGCCGAACGCCATCAGCGCGACCAAGGCGATCAGGAAGATGCCGATCTTCTTGCTGTTCATGCGCGTCACCTCGTCAATGGGCTGGTCGAAGGGAATCGGGCGTCAGGCATCGATGCGCTTGGCGCCGGCTTCGAGGCCGGATTTCAGGCTTGCCTCGATGAACTCGTCGAGGTCGCCGTCGAGCACCTTCTGGGTGTCCGAACGCTCGATGCCAGTGCGCAGATCCTTGATGCGGCTCTGGTCGAGCACGTAGTTGCGGATCTGGCTGCCCCAGCCGATGTCGGACTTGGTCGCTTCCAGCGCGTCCCTCTCGGCATTGCGCTTCTGCACTTCCAGTTCGTACAGCTTGGCGGCCAGCATCTTCATCGCGCGGTCGCGGTTGGCGTGCTGGCTGCGCTCGGTCTGGCAGGCCACGACCGTGTTGGTGGGCACGTGGGTGATGCGCACCGCCGACTCGGTCTTGTTGACGTGCTGGCCGCCGGCACCCGACGAACGGTATACGTCGGTCTTCAGGTCGGCCGGGTTGATGTCGATCTCGATGCTGTCGTCCACTTCCGGCGAAACGAATACCGAGGTGAAACTGGTGTGCCGGCGGTTGTCCGAATCGAACGGGCTCTTGCGCACCAGCCGGTGCACGCCGATCTCGGTCTTCAGCCAGCCGTAGGCATAGTCGCCCTCGACGCGGAACGTGGCGGACTTGATGCCGGCCACGTCGCCGCCGCTGACTTCCATCAGCTCGGCTTTCCAGCCACGGTGCTCGCACCAGCGCAAATACATGCGCAGCAGCATTTCGGCCCAGTCCTGCGCCTCGGTGCCGCCGGCGCCGGCCTGGATGTCGACGAACGCGTTCATCGCGTCCATCTTGCCGGAGAACATGCGCTGGAACTCCAGCTTGCCGACCTGCGACTCCAGCTTGGCCAGGTCGTCGATCACCGACTGCGCGGTGTCGTCATCGCCGTCGGCGACAGCCATCTCCAGCAGGTCGCCGGCGTCGTCCAGGCCGGCAGTCAGCGTGTCGATGCCGTGGACGATGGTGTGCAATCGGGCGCGTTCGCGGCCCAGTTCCTGCGCGTTGGCCGGGTCGTCCCACACGGTGGGGCTCTCCAGTTCGCGGGTTACTTCTTCCAGGCGCTCGCGCTTGGTGGCGTAGTCAAAGATACCCCCTAAGCGCTTCGACGCGACCGCGGAGGTCGTCGATCTGCGCATGGATGGGATTGGTCTCGATCATCGTGAAATCTTGGTGGGAGGCAAGCACGCAAGAATAACAGACCCGTTTGCAGCCGGCGCCCCTTGCAGGGCGGGCACTGCCCGCCGACCTTTGATCCATGGCGACGGAAACCGGCGGGCGGGGCCGCCCGAAGCAGCCGGCCGCATTCAGGCGAGCGCCTGGGCATGTACGCCTCTGACGGCACGCCCCGACGGATCGGCCGCGTTCGCGAACGCCGGATCCCACGCCAGCGCTGCGGGCGAGGAGCAGGCAATCGACTTGCCGCCGGGCACGGTCGCGGCGCAGGCCTCGCCGGGAAAGTGTCGTTCGAAGATGCGTCGGTAGAAATACGCCTCCTTGGTCGCTGGCGTGTTGAACGGGTAGCGCGCCGCAGCCGCGGCGAACTCGCGGTCGCTGACCGCCTGCTCCGCGTGCGCCTTCAAGCCGTCGATCCAGCCATAGCCGACGCCATCGCTGAACTGCTCCTTCTGTCGCCACAGGATCGAATCCGGCAGCGCGCCGTCGAACGCTTCGCGCAGTACCGCCTTCTCGATGCGCCCCTGCCCTGCCATCTTGTGCTTCGCATCGAGGCCCATCGCCACGTCGATGAACTCCAGGTCGAGGAACGGCACGCGTGCCTCCACGCCCCACGCCATCATCGCCTTGTTCGCGCGCAGGCAGTCGTAGCTGTGCAGCGCGTCGAGCTTGCGCACGGTCTCCTCGTGGAATGCCTCGGCCGACGGTGCCTTGTGGAAGTACAGGTAGCCACCGAAGATCTCGTCCGAGCCCTCGCCCGACAGCACCATCTTCACACCCATCGCCTTGATCCGCCGCGCCAGCAGGTACATCGGCGTGGCCGCACGGATGGTGGTGACATCGTAGGTCTCGATATGGCGAATCACCTCGGGCAACGCATCCAGCCCTTCCCAGAACGTGTAGACGAAGCCGTGGTGCACGGTGCCCAGCGCGTCGGCGGCGACCTGCGCCGCAGCCAGATCGGGCGAGCCGTCCAGCCCGATCGCGAACGAATGCAGGCGCGGCCACCACGCTTCGCTGCGGTCGTCGTCCTCGACCCGCTCGCGCGCGAACTGCGCGGCGCAGGCGGCGACCAGCGACGAATCCAGCCCACCGGAAAGCAGCACCCCATACGGCACGTCGGTCATCAGCTGACGATGCACGGCCTGCTCAAACGCCTTGCGCAAGGCCGGAGCAGCCACGTCATGGCCGCGCGTGGCGGCGTAGTCGCGCCATGGCCTGGCGTAGTAGCGCTGCAACTCGCCGCTGGCGCTGTCGTACACATGGCCGGGCGGAAACGGCGCCACGTCGGCACACACGCCGACCAGCGCCTTCATCTCCGAGGCCACGCACAGGCGGCCTTGCGCATCGTGGCCCCAATACAGCGGGCAGACGCCGATCGGGTCGCGGGCGATCAGGTAGCGCTGCGCCTCGCCGTCCCACAACGCGAACGCGAAGATGCCGTTGAGCCTGCCCACGAAGTCGCTGCCGTGCTCGCGATACAGCGCGTTGATCACCTCGCAGTCCGAAGCGGTGGTGAATTCGTAGCTGCTGGCCGCACGCAGTTCGCGGTGGTTGTAGATCTCGCCGTTCACCGCCAGCGCCAGCGCGCCGTCGCGCGAACGCAGCGGCTGCGCGCCGCTGGCCGGGTCGACGATGGCCAGCCGCTCGTGCACCAGGATCACCCCGGCGTCGACGAACACCCCGCTCCAGTCCGGCCCGCGATGACGCTGGCGCTGCGACAGTTCCAGCGCCTGCCGGCGGAGCGCGGCCAGGTCGTCGCCCGGCTGCAGGTCGAATATTCCGAATATCGAGCACATGGTGGAAGTTTCCTCGTCGCTGTCCGTGGGTCCCGCTCTTCTGAAAAGTCGGCCATGGATGGCCGGGTTTGCTCTGCGCGGATGGACCCACGCAAAAGTAAATGCACAGCCATGGATGGCCGGGTTTGCCCTTGCGCGAATGGACTCGCGCATGAATCAAGCGCACAAAAAAAGGCCCGCTCGTGGCGGGCCTTCATCGCGTATTTTTGGTGGAGACTTGAAGCTACGCGCGGGCCCGCCAACGGTTGGCGTTGTTGTTCGCGCGATTATTGTTGTGGCCGGCCAGCACGAGGCCTCGCGCGGAGAGCGCGGCAAGGGTCAGGCTGCAGGCGGCGATGGAGTTCATGGCCCCAACTTGAGCAGATTCCCCGGCGCTTGGCAAGTACGGATAGCATCCAGTTACCGCAGGAGCCCGCTCGCGGGCGATGCTTTGGGGCCGTGACCAAGCAAAAGCATCGCCCGCGAGCGGGCTCCTGCGAGAGAGAGGCGGGATCAGGGGCTGGTGATCCAGCGCCTGGCGTCGTCGATTTCCACGCCGTGAAACAGGCGGAACTGGGCGGGGATGGCGAAGCTGAAGGCCGTGGCGGTACCGCGCAGCCAGGGTACGTCAGTGACCAGCGCCACACGGTCCCAACTGCTGAAATGCCGCGCGCCGAGTTTTGCGTCGTTCCACATGGCGCCGGGGTCGAAGCCGGTGAAGTCGTCGGCAGTGACGTAGAGCAGGCGCAGCTTTCGATTGAGCGCGAACGCCGCCTCGACATCCGGCACCACGATGTTCTCGTAGTCTTGCGCGGTGACCTGGCCGTGCGCGCGAAAACCCAGCGTGCCGGCAGGCAATCCTTCGATCTGTGCGATCACGGGCGTGCTCCTGGGATGGGGTGCCCCAGTTTGGGTCCAGGCACGTGAAAAGCGTGCAAGTCGAAGGCATGGGAGCAGGCTTTCGAGACTCCTGCATTTCCGATCAGGCGGGCTCGATGTGCCGCAGCAGCAGGCGCGGCGTCTCGCGACCCTGCCAGTCGTTGATGGTCAGCTCGTAGGCCGTGCGCAGCCGAGGCGGCGGTGGCTGGCCGTCATAGGCATTGAACATCACCGCGTCGTGCACGGCGCCGTCGCGCGGGTCGCGCAGTTGCAGGCGCAGATGGGTCTCGCCCATCACCTTCCAGCCGGCGCAGTCGAACAGGTTGTCGAACAGCGGTTCGGGGAACGCCTGGCCCCATGGGCCGGCGGCGCGCAACTGGCGGGCCAGCGCCAGCGTGGCGGCGCCGGGCGGCAACTCGCCGTCGGTGTACAGCACCGCCTGCAGCCGCTCGGGCTCGATCAACTCGCGCGCGACCGCGTCGAAGGCGGCGGCGAAGCGCGGGTAGTCGGCGGCTTTCAGGCTCAGACCGGCAGCCATTGCGTGGCCGCCGAAGCGTTCGATCAGGCCGGGCTGGCGGGCGTCGATCACGGCCAGCGCGTCGCGGATGTGGAAGCCTTGGATGGAACGGCAGGAACCACGGAGGTTTTCGGTGTCGTCTTCGCTGGCCGGGGCGAAGGCGATCACCGGGCGGTGCAGCCGCTCCTTGAGTTTCGAGGCGACCAGGCCGACTACGCCGGCATGCCACGACGGCTCGAACAATGCCACGCCGATCGCATCGAGCGGCCCCAGGCCAGCCACCATCACCTCGGCCTCGGCCACCATCGAGGCCTGCAGGTCGCGCCGCTCGCGGTTGATCGCGTCGAGCTGCTCGGCGTAACGGCGCGCCTGTGCCACGTCGTCGGTGAGCAGGCAGGCCACGCCCAGGCGCATGTCCTCCAGGCGCCCGGCCGCGTTCAACCGCGGCCCGACTGCGAAGCCGAGATCGCTGGCGCACAGCGTGGTCAGGCTGCGCCTGCCCGCTTCGACCAGCGCGGCGATGCCGGCGCAGGCGCGGCCGCTGCGCATGCGCTGCAAGCCGGCCTCGACCAGCACGCGGTTGTTGAAATCCAGCGGCACCAGATCGGCCACCGTACCCAGGGCGACCAGGTCGAGCAGCACCGACAGGTCGGGTTTCGCCGCGCCGAAAGCGCCCTGCTCGTGCAACTTCGCACGCAGGGCGAGCAGCAGGTAGAACATCACCCCGACACCTGCCAGCGCCTTGCTGGGGAACGCGTCGCCGGCGAGATTCGGATTGACCATCGCATCACACGCCGGCAACCGCTCGCCGGGCAGGTGATGGTCGGTGACGATGACCTTGATGCCGCGCGCCTGCGCCGCCGCCACGCCGGCCACGCTGGCCACGCCGTTGTCGACCGTGACAATCAGCTGCGGGGTGGGCTGCATCGAGGCGACGAAGGCCGCGCTCAGCCCATAACCGTGCACGAAGCGGTTCGGGATCGCGTAATCCACCCGTCGTGCACCGAGCAGACGCAGGCCGCGCACGGCCACGGCAGTGCCGGTGGCGCCGTCGCAGTCGTAGTCGCCGGCGATCAGGATGGTCCAGTCATCGCGGATCGCCTCGGCCAGCAGTTCGACCGCCTGCGCCATGCCGCCCAGCAATTGCGGCGACAGCATCCGCGCCAGCCGGTGCTCGACCTGGCCGGGTTCCAGCACGCCGCGCGCGGCGTAGACCTGCTGCAGCACCGGGTGCACCGCATCCGGCCAGCCATGCGGCGTGCCCCGGCTTTCGCGCCGACGCAGCTGCAGCACGCTCAACGCCCTGCCCCGCGCCAGAAGCGCCAGCGATGAGCGGGTTTGTGCAGCCAGCGTTCGCCGCTGGCGAAATGCAGCGTGACGGGCTGGCGTTCGAGCAGCGGCTGCAGCAGCGGCCACCAGCGCGAGGCCAGCTCGTGCGCCGGCAGATCCTGCAGGTCGATCAGCCAGCCGGCACCCGCGGCTGCGACCGCATCGGCCGTGCGCAACGGATGCGCGATGCCGGCACGCGCGGCCAGTGCGCGCAGCAGCAGGTCGTCGCTGACCACGCCGGCCAGGGCACTGGTCGGCGGCGCAGGCAGGCGTCCGCCGCCCCACAGCCACAGACTGTTGACCAGCGATTGCCCGCGCATCCGTCGTTGCGCATTGAGCGGATGCTGGTGCAGCAGCACCTGGATGTCGTTTTGCAACACGCGCCAGCGGCGCCCGTGCGCGCCCTGCGGCAGGTGCTGCGCGAGGTCCTCGCCCAGCGCCTGCGATGGCGCGGCCAGGCCGGGCAGCGGCGTATCGGCCGGCAGGCGCAGATGCCAATGATCCGGGGTGGAAATCTCCAGTTGCATGCCGGCCTCGTCGAACACCGGCCGCAGCGTTTCGGCCAGCGCCTGCGCCTCGTCCAGGCCCAGGCCCATGCGACCGCAGGCCAGCAGGCGTACCCCGTTCATGTCCGGCTGCACCCAGGCCAGGTCGGCCGACAGCCACAGCGCATCGCCCGCGTCGCCGGCGAGAAACTGGCGGGTGATCGCCGCCGCGGGCACGTGCGCCTCGACGCCGGTGAAATGCCCGCCGAGGCCATCGAGATAACCGACGCCGCCATCCGCCAGGCGTTCGGCGCGCGGGAGCCACGCGTGCAGCGGATGGGTCGGCTCGACGTGCGCCAGCGAGGGCAGCCACAGTTGCAGCGACGGCTCCGGTTTGGACATCTCTTCAGGCCTCCAGTTGCTCGACCAGCGCCAGCCACTCGTTTTCCAGCGATTCCTTCTCGCCGCGCAGCTGCGCCTGGCGCTGGCCGATGCGCATCATTTCGCTGGTCGGGCCGTTGTAGGTGGCCGGGTCGGCCAGTTGCGCCTCCAGCGCGGCCAGCTCGGTATCGATGCTGGCGGTGCGCGTCTCGATTTTCTTCACCCGCTGGCGCGCGGCTTTTTCCTCGTCACGCTGGGCGGCAGCCTGGCGCCTGTGCTCCTCCGGCGAAACCTCCACCACCTTGGCCACCACCGGCTTGGCCGCCTTCTTGTTCGCGGCAGTGCGGGTCTTCAACCAGCGCGCGTAGTCGTCCAGGTCGCCGTCGAACGGCGCCACCTCGCCGTCGGCCACGCGCCAGAAGCTGTCGCAGACCATGCCGAGCAGATGGCGGTCGTGAGAAACCAGCACCAGCGCGCCGTCGAAATCGGCCAGCGCGTCGGCCAGCGCCTCGCGCATGTCCAGGTCGAGGTGGTTGGTCGGTTCGTCCAGCAGCAGCAGGTTCGGCTTGTCCCACGCGATCAGCGCCAGCGCCAGGCGTGCGCGCTCGCCGCCGGAGAAACCGTCGACCGACTCGAACGCGCGGTCGCCGGCGAAATTCCAGGTGCCGAGAAAATCGCGCATGACCTGGGTGGCCACGCCCGGTGCCTTGTCCAGCAGATGGTCGAGCGGACTGGCGCCTTCGCGCAGGCTTTCCACCGTGTGCTGGGCGAAGTAGCCGATCTTCAGGTCCTTGTGCACCTTGCGCTCGCCGCCGAACGGTTCCAGCTCGCCGACCAGGGTCTTCACCAGGGTGGACTTGCCGGCGCCGTTCGGACCGAGCAGGCCGATCCGTTCGCCCGCCTCGATGCTGAAGCGCACGTCGGCGAGCACGATGTTCGCCACTTCGTCCGCGTGCGTGGAAGGATCGGCCAGGTAGCCGGCGGTGATGTCCTCCAGCTGCAGCATCGAATCGGGCAGTCGCCCCGGCGCGGGAAACTGGAAGCTGAAGGGGCGCTCGGCGCGTACTGCCTCGGTGCCGGCCAGCTTCTCCAGCCGCTTCATCCGCGACTGCGCCTGCTTGGCCTTGGTCGCCTTGGCCTTGAAGCGGTCGATGAAGGACTGCAGGTGCGCGCGCTCGGCCTGCTCGCGCTCGTGCGAGATCTGCTGCTGGCGCAACTGCTCGGCGCGCAGGCGCTCGAACGCGCTGTAATTGCCGGTATAGAGCTTGGCCTTGCCGTCGTTGAGGTGCAGCGTGTGGGTGATCACGCCATCGAGGAACTCGCGGTCGTGCGAGATGATCAGCAAGGTGCCCTGGTAGCGACGCAGCCATTCTTCCAGCCACAGCACGGCGTCGAGGTCGAGGTGGTTGGTCGGCTCGTCCAGCAGCAGCAGGTCGGACGGACACATCAGCGCACGCGCCAGGTTCAGCCGTCCGCGCCAGCCGCCGGAAAATTCCTGCACCGCGCGCTCGTGCGTTTCCGGGGGAAAGCCCAGGCCATGCAGCAGGCGGCCGGCGCGGGCGCGGCCGTCGTAGCCGTTCAGTTCCTCGATGCGGTGATGCGCCTTCGCCATCGCCTCCATGTCGCCGCGATCGCCGGCTTCCGCTTCGTCGTTGATGGCGGCGGCCAGTTCCTCGTCACCGGCCAACACGTAGTCGATCGCGGCGTCCGGCAGCGCCGGCGTCTCCTGCGCCACCGAGGCCAGCCGCAGCTTGCCCGACATCTCCAGCTCGCCCGCATCGCTCTCCAGCCTGCCCTGCAGTGCGGCGAACAGGCTGGATTTGCCGCAGCCGTTGCGGCCGATCACGCCAAGGCGCCAGCCGCTCTGGATCACCAGGTCGATGTCGGAAAGCAGCAAACGACTGCCGCGGCGCAGGGCGAAATGTCGAAACGAAATCATGGAATGGGCGAGTCCTGCCCGCGCAAGCGGGCACTGCAGCCGCCCATGATAACGGCGATGGCTCGCCCATGGCCGCAGCGAATGCCCAATCCATCGCAATCGCCGCGACCCGGCATGGCGTAACATTGCCGGGTCTGATACAACGACGCCGCATGCAGCCTTGTATGGAGAGGGGAGCCATGGTCAAGTTCACGAGCAGTTTGCCGATCGCCATCCTGCTGGCCGCTGCCGCCGGTCTGGCCGTGTCGCCGCAAGCCAATGCGGCGCAATCGCGCGCGCATGGCGACAGCCTGCTGATCCACCGCGTGCAGCAGGAAAGAGGCATGAACCTGCCGCGCCGCGGGTTGAGCATGGCCCAGGTCGAGAAGACCTGGGGCGCGCCGCAGCGCAAGTTGTCGCCGCGCGGCGGCGATACCAGCAAGCATCCGCAGATCAACCGCTGGGAATACTCGAACTTCATCGTGTATTTCGAACACAGCCACGTCATCCACTCGGTGCTCAACACGCCGGCGGGCAACAACACCGATCCATCCGCGGTCCACTGATCCCCTTCATCCGGACGCGGCCCGTGTCGCCACGGGCCGCGTCTGCGTTTGCCTGCGCTTTACAATAGGCGGCCCATCCGCACGAGAACCCCGCCATGACCGACTCCACCCTGCGCCTGCCGGCAGAATGGGAACCGCAGGCCGCGGTACTGATCGCGTGGCCGCATGCCGGCACGGACTGGGCCGAACGGCTGGACACGGTGGAATCCACCTACGTGGCGCTGGCCGCCGCGATCACGCGGTTCCAGTCGCTGATTGTCGTGGTCGCGGACGCCGCGCTGCGCGCGCACGTGCAGTCGCAACTGCATGGCGCCGGCGTGGACCCTGCGAAGGTCCGCTTCATCGAGCTGCCCTACGACGACACCTGGCTGCGCGACTCCGGCCCGATCACGCTGAAGCGTGGCGACACCGGCTTCCAGCTCACTGATTTCCGCTTCACCGGCTGGGGCGGCAAGTTCGGCGCCGAACAGGACGACGCACTGGTCGCCGGCCTCGTCGACGCCGGCGTATTCGGCCATGCCGCGCACAAGCGCATCGACTGGGCGCTGGAAGGCGGCGGCATCGAGAGCGACGGCGCCGGCAGCATCCTCACCACCTGGCGCTGCCTGGTGCAACGGCATCCCGAACAGTCGCGCGAGGAGATGAGCGCGATCCTGCGTGACAGCCTGCACGCCGACCGCGTGCTGTGGCTCGACTACGGCTACCTCGAAGGCGACGACACCGACGCGCACATCGACACGCTGGCCCGTTTCGCGCCCGGGGATCGCATCGTGTTCCAGGCCTGCGACGATCCCGCCGACCCGCACCATGACGAGCTGCAACGCATGGCCGACGAACTGGCCGCCCTGCGCACCACGGACGGCCGCCCGTACCAGCTGCATCCGCTGCCGTGGGCCAAGCCCATCCTCGACGAGGGTCGCCGGCTCGCGGCGTCCTACGCGAACTACCTGATCGTCAACGGTGCCGTGCTGGTGCCCGCCTACGACGACCCTGCCGACGACCAGGCCGCGCGCATCATCGGCACCGCGCATCCGGGCCGCGAGGTAGTGCAGGTGCCCTGCCGCCCGCTGATATGGCAGAACGGCAGCCTGCACTGCATCACCATGCAACTGCCGGCCGGGATGATCTGAGCGGCTGCCTCGACCCAGGCGGGCAAAGCGCGGCGCAGGCCGGCCGTTGCCGCCCCACGCACAACCGCCACGACGCGCTTCGCTACACTAGCGTGTCACGCCACAGGCGGCAGGAACCATCATGACCCGCAAGACCCTCAAGGTCGCGCTGCTGCAGGAAACCGACCGCGGCAGCCGCGACGCCAACCTGGATGCGATCGAGACCGGCCTGCGCGAAGCCGCCGCTGCCGGCGCCGAACTGGTGCTGCTGCAGGAGCTGCACAACGGCCCCTACTTCTGCCAGCGCGAATCGGTCGAGGTCTTCGACCAGGCCGAGAGCATCCCCGGCCCCGGCACCGAGCGCATCGGCAAGCTGGCTGCGGAACTGAAGCTGGTGGTGGTCGCCTCGCTGTTCGAGCGCCGCGCCGCCGGGCTGTATCACAACACCGCCGTCGTCTTCGACCGCTCGGCGGCGATCGCCGGCGTCTACCGCAAGATGCACATTCCGGACGATCCGGGCTTCTACGAGAAATTCTACTTCACGCCCGGCGACCTGGGTTTCGAGCCGATCGATACCTCGGTAGGCCGCCTGGGCGTGCTGGTGTGCTGGGACCAGTGGTATCCGGAGGCGGCGCGCCTGATGGCGCTGGCCGGCGCCGAGCTGCTGCTCTATCCCACCGCGATCGGCTGGGACCCGTCCGACGAACAAGTCGAGAAGGACCGCCAGCGCGACGCCTGGATCACCGTGCAGCGCGGCCACGCGGTGGCCAACGGCCTGCCCCTGCTCGCCTGCAACCGCACCGGTTTCGAGAGCGATCCTGCCGATGCCGCCTCGGGCATCCAGTTCTGGGGTTCGAGCTTCGTCGCCGGCCCGCAAGGCGAGTTCCTCGCCCGCGCCGGCACCGATGCCCGCGAGCTGCTGCTGGCCGACATCGACCTGGGCCGCAGCGAGAACGTGCGCCGGATCTGGCCGTTCCTGCGTGACCGCCGCATCGACGCCTACGCCGACCTGCTGAAGCGCTTCCGTGACTGAGCCTTTGCGATCATCCTTGATCGCGAAGATCAAAAAGCGGCCAGCCATGGCCGCAGTTTCAAGTTTTGGCTTGTGCCACAGGGGCGTCACCCCCATTCATGGCTTCTCTCCCCGTTGACTGGCGTGCCGTCCGCATGAGTGTTCCCGAAACCGCAGTCGCCCCGCCGGCAGCCCTCGAAGGACAGCCGCTGGAGCGCGTGCAGCGCGATGGCGTCGAGTACGTGGTGCTGGGCACCGCCCACGTCTCGCGCAGCAGCAAGGAAGCAGTCGAGGCGCTGCTGGCCAGCGAGCATTTCGACGCGGTGGCGGTGGAACTGTGCGAAAGCCGCGCGCAGGGCATGCGCGATCCGGAAGCGTTCAAGCAGATGGACCTGTTCCAGGTGATCCGCCAAGGCAAGGCCGGCATGGTCGTCGCCAGCCTGGTGCTGTCTACCTTCCAGAAGCGCCTTGCCGAACAGTCGGGCATCCAGCCCGGCGCCGAGATGAAGGCAGCGATGGACGGCGCCGAGGCGCACGACGTGCCGCTGTGGCTGATCGACCGCGAAGTCGGCACCACGCTGAAACGCGCCTGGCGCAGCGTGGGTTTCTGGCAACGATTCGGCCTGCTCGGCGGGCTCGCCGCCAGCATCTTCGAGCGCAACGACATCGCCGAAGACGAAGTGGAAAAGCTCAAGCAGAGCGACCTGCTGGAAAGCGCCTTCAGCGAGTTCGCCAGCGGCTCGAAGCCGCTGTATGAAAGCCTGATCGGCGAACGCGATGCCTACATGGCGGCGCGACTGCGCGAGGAAGCCGCGCACACGCCGTCGGACGAGCCCCGGCGCGTGCTGGTGGTGATCGGCGCCGGCCATCTCAAGGGCCTGTGCACGCTGCTGCGCGAGCAGCACGAAGACCCGGCGCGTACCGTTGCCGAACTGGCGCAGACCCCGCCCAAGGCACGCTGGCCGAAATGGGTCGCCGCCGGCCTGGTGCTGCTGGTGTTCGCCGCCATCGCCTGGGCATTCCACCGCAATGCGGCGCTGGGCACGCAGGCGCTGATGGCGTGGATACTGTTCACCGGCGGCTTCGCTGCCCTGGGCGCGGTGGCGGCCGGCAGTCATCCATTGAGCGTCGCCGCCGCTTTCGTCGCCGCCCCGATCAAGCCGTTCCGCCCCGGCATCCCCGCCGGCGGCATCAGCGCGATGGCCGAAGCCTGGGTGCGTCGTCCACGCGTGGCGGATTTCGACAGCCTGCGCGAAGACATCGTGCACTGGACCGGCTGGTGGAAAAACCGCGTGGCGCGCACCCTGCTCAACTTCATCCTGGTCAGCGTGGGCACGCTTATCGGCGAGTACAGTGCCGGCTTCCACATCGTCAAGAGCCTGTTCTGACCCGCGTGCTAGCATTCGCGCCGCTGCGCGCGGCGCCCTTCGCGGCGAGCACACTCCGGCCCGGGTGGCGAAACTGGTATACGCAAGGGACTTAAAATCCCTCGGCCGCAAGGCCATGCGGGTTCGACCCCCGCCCCGGGCACCAGCCACCGCCAGACAGCAAAAAGCCCGCCGATGGCGGGCTTTTTGTCGGGCTGCCGTGACAGCCGCGATGCAATGGAGGCCTAGGTCGGAATCGAACCGGCGTACGCGGATTTGCAGTCCGCTGCATGACCACTCTGCCACCAGGCCGTTGCTTGATGCACGCGATCATCGTGACACGGAGATGATCGCATATTCCCCGGAAAACAAAACCCCGGCGATCCGGGGTTCCGTGCAAATCCTGGAGCGGGAAACGAGACTCGAACTCGCGACCCCGACCTTGGCAAGGTCGTGCTCTACCAACTGAGCTATTCCCGCATCGGAGCCGCAAATGATAGCAGAACCAGATCGCTTGTGAATAGCGCCCGGCCCTCCCGCGTGCGTCCCTGCGCCGTGGCTGATGGCCGGAAACGACAAGGCCCTGAACGAGTCAGGGCCTTGCGTCGCCACGGGCGAAATCTGGAGCGGGAAACGAGACTCGAACTCGCGACCCCGACCTTGGCAAGGTCGTGCTCTACCAACTGAGCTATTCCCGCATCGGAGCCGCGCATTCTAATACGTGAAACGGTGTCGTCAAGTCGGTTTGCCCGAGGCGTCGTCGCGCAGCATCGGCCAGGCTGCGCGCAGGTAGTACAGCCCGGACCAGATGGTCAGGATGCCGGCGATCACCAGCAGTCCTTCGCCGATGTGATACAGCCGCAGCGCCGTGGCTTCCTTCTCGTGCTGCACGATGAGCACCACCAGCGCCACCATCTGCATCACGGTCTTCAGCTTGCCGATCATGGCGACTTTCACGGTGGCGCTCATGCCGATCTTGGCCATCCATTCGCGCAGCGCCGACACGCTGATCTCGCGCCCGACGATGACCGCCGCGGTCACCGCCATCAGGATGCCGGACCAGCCGCTGCTCGGATGCGACTGCACCAGCAGGAACAGCGTCACCGCCACCATCAACTTGTCCGCCACCGGGTCGAGAAAGGCGCCGAACGCCGAGGTGAGCTTCATCCGCCGCGCGAGATAGCCGTCCAGCCAGTCGGTGATGGCGGCCAGGATGAACACGATGGCGGCCGTGATGTTGTGGCCACGGAACGGCAAGTAGAACACCACGACCATCACCGGCAGCAATGCCACGCGGAAAAGGGTCAGCCAGGTCGGCAAATTGATGCGCATGGTTCGTCCTGAGGATTTGTTGCAGTTTCGCACGCCGGCACGCCGCTGCCACGTGATGGTACCTGCCGGCATTCAGCCATGCAGGCTGGCATAGATTTTCTCGGCCAGGTTTCGGTCGATGCCCTTCACCTGCATCAACTCCTCGATGCCGGCTGCCTCCACGCCCTGCATGCCGCCGAAGGCCTTCAGCAGCAACGACCTCCGCCGCGCCCCGATGCCCGGGATGTCCTCCAGCACGCTGCGCTCGCGCGCTTTCTCGCGCCGCTTGCGATGGCCGCTGATGGCAAAGCGATGCGCCTCGTCGCGCACCGCCGCGACCAGGTGCAGCGCCGGCGAGGACGAGCCGGGATGCAGCTCGCGGCCCACGCTGCCCGCCTCATGTCGCGCCAGCACCAGGGTTTCCTCGCCGGCGCGGCGGCCCGGCCCCTTGGCCACGCCGACCACCTCGATGCCGTCGACACCCAGGTCGCACAACACCTCCAGCGCCTGTGCCACCTGGCCGCTGCCGCCATCGATCAGCAGCACGTCGGGACGCACGCCCTCGCCTTCGGCCACCTTGCGGAAGCGTCGGGTCAACGCCTGGTGCATGGCCGCGTAATCGTCACCGGGCGTGATGCCGGCGATGTTGAAGCGGCGGTAGTGCGATTTCTCGGGGCCTTCCGGGCCGAACACCACGCACGACGCTACCGTGAGCTCGCCCATGGTGTGGCTGATGTCGAAACATTCGATCCGGCGCGGCATGCTGTCCAGCCCCAGCACCTTCTGCAGATCGTCGAAACGCGTGCCCAGCGTCTGCCGGCTGGCCAGCCGCGCGGTAAGCGAAGCCTGGGCATTGCGCTCGGCCATCTGCAGGAACTGCGCACGATCCCCGCGCACGCTGGACTTCAGTTCCACCACATGACCGGCGTGCTGGCCCAGCACCTCGGCGAGGAGGGCCTGGTCGGGCAGCGCCATGCCCAGGATCAGCTCGCGCGGCACCGGCCGGTCCAGGTAGTACTGCGCGATGAACTGCGCCAGCACGTCGGCCGGCGTGGCGTCCAGCGGCAGCCGCGGGAAGAAATCCCGCGTCCCCAGGCTGATGCCGTTGCGGAAGAACAGCACGCTGACGCAGGCCATGCCGGCCTCGATGCGACAGGCGAGCACGTCCATGTCGGCGCTTGCCCCGCGCACGTGGTGCTGCGCCTGCAACTGGCGCAGCGCGGCGACCTGGTCGCGCAGTTTCGCGGCACGCTCGAACTGAAGCGACTGGCTGGCCTGCTCCATCGCCGTGGCCAGTTCGTCGATCACCGCGTTGCTGCGCCCCTCCAGGAACATCTCGGCATGGCGTACGTCCTCGCGATAGTCCTCGACGCTGATCAGCCCCACGCACGGCGCACTGCAGCGGCCGATCTGGTACAGCAGGCACGGGCGCGTGCGGTTGCGGAAGTAGCTGTCCTCGCACTGGCGCACCTTGAACAGCTTCTGCATCAGGTTGAGGCTTTCGCGCACCGCATGGGCGCTGGGGTACGGCCCGAAATAGCGACCCGGCAGGTTCTTTGCGCCGCGGTGGAAGGCCAGCCGCGGATAGTCCTCGCCGCTGGAGAGGTAGATGTAGGGATAGCTCTTGTCGTCGCGCAGCAGGATGTTGTAGCGCGGCTTGAGCGACTTGATCAGCTGCGATTCCAGCAGCAGCGCCTCGCCCTCGGTACGCGTCACCGTGATCTCGACGCGGGCGATCTGCGCCACCATCGCGGCGATGCGCGCCTCTGTCGGCGGCTTCAGGAAATAGCTGCCGACGCGCTTCTTCAGGTTGCCGGCCTTGCCCACGTAGAGCAACTCGCCGGCCGCGTCGAAGTGGCGGTAGACGCCCGGCGAAGTGGCGAGCGTACGGACGAAGGCCTTGCCGTCGAAGGGGGGCGGTTGCGGGGACTGCATGGAGGGATTCTAGCGGCAGCGGATGGCGACGCTCCCGATATGGAGCCTCACCGGTGCGAGCGCAACCACAGCTCGGCGCGTTCCAGATCCGCCTCGGTGTCGATGCCCGGGGGAAACGGCTCGGGCGTCAGCCGCACGGCGATCGCGTGGCCGTGTTCGAGCACGCGCAACTGCTCCAGCGATTCGGTCTGTTCCAGCGGGGTGCGCGGCAACTGCGTGTAGCTACGCAGGAACCCGGCCCGATAGGCATAGATGCCGATGTGGCGCAGGAACGGCGTGCCGGACGGCAGCGTGTGCCGATCCGTCGCGAACGCATCGCGCGCCCACGGCATCGGCGCACGGCTGAAATACAGCGCGCGCCCGTTGCCGGTGCGCACCAGTTTCACGACGTTCGGGTCGAACAGCTCCTCGGCGTCGATGATCGGCGTGGCCAGTGTGGCCATCGGTGCGTCGTCGCCCGCCAGCGCCTGGGCAACGGCGCGAATGCCGGCGGCCGGCGCGAACGGTTCGTCGCCCTGCAGGTTGACCACGATGCTGTCGTCGGCCCAGCCGAGCTGCTCCGCGCATTCGGCCAGCCGATCGCTGCCGGAGGCGTGGTCGCGGCGGGTCATGCAGATCTGCACCTCGCGCTGGCCGGCCAGCGCCTCGGCGATGCGCTCGTCGTCCACTGCCACCACGACACGGCCGGCGCCTGCCTGCAGTGCGCGCTGCGCCACGCGCACGACCATCGGCAGCCCGCCGATGTCACGCAGGGGCTTGCCCGGCAACCGGGTCGAGCCATGCCGGGCCGGGATGGCCACGATGAACGAGCGGGAAAGCGACATCGGTCAATCCTTGGGGTGCGCGCCGGCGCGGACGATCACGATACAACGAGTGCCGCGCCAGGTTCAGCACGCCTCGCGCAGGGCAAACCCGCAGCCGTTGGCCAGCTCACGGAAGCCGGGGAACGAGGTGGCCACGTGGCGGCAGTCGTTGATCCGCACCGGCCCGGTCGCGCGCAAGCCGGCCACCGCGAAGCTCATCGCGATGCGATGGTCGGTGAGGCTTTCCACCGTGCCGGCGCCGATCGGGCCGCCGTCGATGACCGCGCCATCCGGGGTCTCCTCGATCGCCACATCCAGCGCGCGCATGCCCGCCGCCATGGTGGCGATGCGGTCGGATTCCTTCACCCGCAACTCGGCCGCGCCGCGGACCACCGTGCGTCCCGACGCCGCGGCAGCAGCGATGAACAGGATGGGGAGTTCGTCGATCATGTCCGGCACCAGCGCGACGGGCAACTCGATGCCATGCAACGGCGCATGGCGGACCACCAGGTCGCCCACCGGCTCTCCGCCGGCCTCGCGTTCCCGCTCCACCACGATGTCCGCGCCCATCAGGCGCAGTGCCTGCAGCAAGCCGGTGCGGCGTGGATTGAGGCCTATCCCCGGCAGGCGCAGTTGCGAACCCGGCACGATGCTGGCGGCAACCAGGAAGAATGCCGCCGACGAGAAGTCCGCCGGCACCTCGACGTCGACCGCACGCAAGGCGTGGCCACCGTCGAGCCGGACACGACCCGGCGTGAACTCGATCGGCCATCCGAACGCGGCCAGCATGCGTTCGGTGTAGTCGCGGGTCGGGTGCGGTTCGAGAATCTCGCTCGTGCCTTGTGCATACAGGCCGGCCAGCAGCAGGGCGGACTTCACCTGGGCGCTGGCCACCGGCAACTCGTAGCGGATGCCGCGCAGGGTGTTGCCGCCGTGAAGCCGCAGGGGCGGCAGGCCGTCCTGGCTGTCGATGCGCGCGCCCATCCGCGCCAGCGGGTCGGTCACCCGGCGCATCGGTCGCTTCGACAGCGAAGCATCGCCCACCAGCACGCTGTCGAACGCCTGCGCCGCGAGCAAGCCAGCGAGCAGACGCATGCCGGTACCGGCATTGCCGCAGTCCAGCGGCTGCGTGGCGGCATGCAGGCCGTGCAGGCCGACGCCGTGAATGACGCGTTCACCCTCCGTCGGAATTTCGATGCGCACGCCGAGCTGGGCCAGTACCGCGGCCGTGGCGCGCGTGTCCTCACCCTCGAGAAAGCCGCGAATATGCGAACGCCCCTCGGCGATGGCCGCCAGCATCAGCGCCCGATGCGAGATCGACTTGTCGCCCGGCACGGCGATGCTGCCGTGCAAGGGACCACCTGCGCCGCTGAGCCAGTCCAGCCGTGCGCTCAAGGCAAGGCCACCGGGTAGGAGCCGAGCACGCGGATCGACGCGGCCGACTCGCCGATGTCGCGCACGGCGGCCTGCAGCGCATCGTCGTCAATGTGGCCGGACACATCGATGAAGAATGCATACTGCCACTTGCCGGTGTGCGCCGGGCGCGACTCGATCCGGTTCAGGCTGATGCCGTGCTTCGCGAACGGGCTGAGCACGTCGTACAGTGCTCCCGGCTTGTCGTTGACCGTGACCAGCAGCGAGGTGCGGTCGTTGCCCGAGGGCGGGAACAGCGTGCGGCCGATCACCAGGAAGCGCGTGGTGTTGTCGGCGCGGTCCTCGATGCCCTGCGCCACCGTCTTCAGCCGATAGACCTTGCCTGCGCTTTCGCCGGCGATCGCCGCGACATCATCGGCATGCAACGCCAGCCGAGCCGCCTCGGCATTGCTCGACACCGCGATGCACTCGACGTCGGGCAGGTTGATGCGCAACCAGGTTTTGCACTGCTGCAGCGACTGAGCATGTGCGTAGATGCGATGCACGTCTTCCAGCCTGCCGCTGCGCGAGTGCAGGCACTGGTGCACGCGCAGCTCGATCTCGCCGCAGATGGTGGCCTCGGAAGTGAGGAACATGTCCAGCGTCACCTGGATCATGCCCTGCCCCGAGTTCTCCACCGGCACCACGCCGAAATCGGCGTGCCCGGCGGCGACCTCCTGGAACACTTCCTCGATGCTGCCCAGCGGCAGGCCGTAGGCGGCATGGCCGAAATGCTTGCGCACGGCCTGTTCGCTGAAGGTGCCCTCCGGGCCGAGGAAGCCGATCTTCAACGGGTCTTCCTGCGCCAGGCAGGAGGACATGATCTCGCGGAACAGGCGCACCATCTCGGCATCGGACAGCGGCCCCTGGTTGCGGTCCACCACCATGCGCAGCACGTGCGCCTCGCGCTCGGGGCGGTAGTAGTCGATCGCCGAAAGCCCCTCGCCCTTCACCTTCGCCACCGTGCGGGCATGGTTGGCGCGCTCGGAGATGAGCTGCTGGATCTGCCGGTCGATGCTGTCGATGCGCTCGCGCATCTCGCTAAGCGGAGTCTTGGGGTCGTTCATGCCTTGGCCGTCTGGATGGAAAGAAGTCCATTTGCACGCGAGCATCCCATGCTCCGCGAATGATGTTCAACCATGGCGCGTGGCGAAGTCGCGCATGAAAGCGACCAGCGCCTCGACCGCCTCCAGCGGCACGGCGTTGTACAGCGATGCGCGCATCCCGCCCACTGCCTTGTGCCCCTTCAGCGCAAGCAGCCCGGCGGCCTCGGACTCCTGCAGGAATGGCGCATCCAGCGCACTGTCATGCAGGGTGAATGGCACGTTCATGCGCGAACGCGCGGTCGGCTCCACCGGGTTGCGGTAGTAGCCGCCGGAGCCGTCGATGCTCGTGTACAGCAAGTCGGCCTTGGCGCGGTTGGCTGCACCCATCGCGGCCAGCCCGCCCTGCGCCAGCAGCCACTGGAAAGTGAGCCCGGCAAGATACCAGCCCCAGGTGTTCGGGGTGTTCAACATCGAGTCGGCCGCGGCATGGTCGGCATAGCGGAAGATCCGCGCCATCGGCCGGCCCGCTCGTTGGAGCAGGTCGCGACGGATGATCATCAGCACCAGTCCGGAGGGGCCGATGTTCTTCTGCGCACCGGCATAGACCAGGCCGAATCGGCGCACGTCCAGTGGCGCGGACAGGATGTTGGAGGACATGTCCGCGACCAATGGCACCTCGCCTGTCTCGGGCACGTCGGGGAACTCCACGCCGTGGATGGTTTCGTTCGGCGTGTAGTGCACATAGGCGGCGCGCGGATCGAGCTGCCAGCTTTCGCGCGGCGGCAGCTGCCGATAGCCGGCGGCCTTCGCGCTGGCGGCCACGTTGACCCGCACGTACGGCGCTGCCTCGCTGATCGCCTTGGCACTCCAGTGGCCGCTGTCGATGTAGTCGGCGCTTTCCCCCTCGCCCGCCAGGTTCATGGGGATCTGGGCGAACTGCTGCGTCGCGCCGCCCTGCAGAAACAGCACGGCATGGTCAGCAGGGATACCCACCAGCGCGCGCAAGTCCGCTTCGGCCTGCGCGGCCATGGCGATGAAGCGCTTGCCGCGATGGGACTGCTCCATCACCGAAGCGCCGCTGCCCTGCCAGTCGGTCAGCTCGTCGCGGGCACGTTCGAGCACGGCCAGCGGCAGCGCGGCGGGACCGGCACTGAAATTCCAGACTCTGCTCACGGGGTTTCCTGCGGCGTCGAGGTTGTTCCGCATTATGCCGCGGCGCAACATGCTTTCGTCAACCAGTGCTCAGAAGCGCACCAGCAGCACCAAGGCGATGGCCAGCGCCAGCGCGGCAGCCGTGGCGATCAGCCACCACACCTCGCCGGAAGGCCCGGCCGCTGCCTCGGGCAAGGGCGTCGCCCGCGGCGCGGATTCGACCGGTTCCGGTTTGGGTTCCATGCCAGGAGCCTCGAGCACGAAGCGGTGCATCGCCACGCCAATCTGGTCGCCGTCCTGCAGCGCCACGCATTGCGTCGCGACGCCGTTCACCCGCAACGGATGCCGCGCCGAGGGCAGGGTCGACTCCAGCATCAGCCGGCCCTCCTGCCAGCCGATGCGCAAGCCCACCGCCTCGCCCGCCGGCAGGCCCGGCAGGCAACGGCCGGCGGGACCGAACTCGAGCCCATCCTGCACTGGCAGCAGCCGCCCGGACAGCGGTCCGGCGACCGCGCGCAGCGCCACGATGCAGCGTTCGTGCGCCGGGACCTGACGCGGCTCACGCAGCGCGGGATCGTCGTCGTCGCGCAGCAACATGCGGCAATCGCCGATGCTGACGACGTCGCCCGGACGCACCAGCGCACGCTCGCGCACGGGCCTGGCGTTGACGTAGATGCGGTCGGCCGAGGGCAGCACCTGGAGCACCCAGCCGCGACGATCCTGCTCGATGCGAACGTGCCGCGCGGCCGCCTGGCCGGCGGCCAGCACCAGGTCATTGGCGGCGTCGCTGCCGATGCACAGTCGCGCCTGCGTCCAGCGGAAATCCTCGCGAGCGGCATTGGGAAATTCGATGCGCATGGCGTGCCAGGTCGATCAATCGCGAGACTCTACCATGCGCCTGCATCGCAGTAAGATGGCCGCTTTGCCGGAAGCATGCCATGCCGAGCATCCATATTCGCCGCGCCCACCAGTTGTCGATCGCCGAGGCCCGCGCCCGCGTCGAGCAGGTGGCCGCGCGCATGCACGAGAAGTTCGGCCTGGCCGGCGACTGGCAAGGCGACACCCTGGGTTTCTCGCGCCCCGGTGTCACCGGTTCCATTGCCGTGGAGCGCGAGGCAATCGACGTGCAGGCGAGGCTGGGCATGATGCTGACGCCGCTGACCGGCATGATCGAACAGGAGATCCGGCGCAAGCTGGAGGAGCTGTTTGCCTGAACTTGCGACGGCCTTGATGATTCTTTAACCACGCCGCCATTCGTGGCATAATCGACGGCTTACGCAGCCATCTCGGCTGCGCGTGAAGCCCGGGACATATGGCCAAAGACGACGTCATCGAAATGGAAGGCACGGTCCAGGAGACCCTGCCCAACACCATGTTCCGCGTGCAGCTGGAGAACGGTCACGTGGTGATCGCGCACATCTCCGGGCGCATGCGCAAGCACTACATCCGTATCCTCACGGGCGACAAGGTCAAGATCGAGATGACCCCGTACGACCTGAGCAAGGGACGCATCACCTACCGCATGAAGTAGGCGGCCCCGACGGGATCGACGTACCGATATGACAAAAGCGGCGCATGGCGCCGCTTTTGCGTTGTGGAGCCAGCCCTCAGCGGGCCGTTACTCAACGATGGCCGGGAGCTTGGCGACGGCCTTGCACTCCACCTTCAGTTCGCCGTCGGCCACGCTCAGCTTGACCACGCCGCCGTCGACCAGCTTGCCGAACAGCAGCTCGTCGGCCAGCGCGCGCTTCACCTTCTCCTGGATCACCCGCGCCATCGGCCGTGCGCCCATCTGCGGGTCGAAGCCGTGCTCGGCCAGCCAGCGGCGGGCGTCGGCATCCACGTCCAGGCTCACCCGCTTCTCGGTCAGCTGGCTTTCCAGCTCGATCAGGAACTTGTCGACCACGCGCAGGATGTGCTCGAAGTCGAGCGCGGCGAACTGGATGATCGCGTCCAGCCGGTTGCGGAACTCCGGCGTAAAGATGCGGCGGATCACTTCCATCGCGTCCGATTCGTGCTTCTGCTCGACGAAGCCCATGCTGCGCCGCGCCGCGATCGCCGCGCCCGCGTTGGTGGTCATCACCACCACCACGTTCTTGAAGTTCGCCTCGCGGCCGTTGGTGTCGGTCAGCACGCCGCGGTCCATCACCTGCAGCAGGATGTTGAACACGTCCGGATGCGCCTTCTCGATCTCGTCCAGCAGCAGCACCGCGTGCGGGTGCTTGGTCACCGCCTCGGTCAGCAGGCCGCCCTGGTCGAAACCGACGTAGCCCGGAGGCGCACCGACCAGCCGCGACACCGAATGCCCTTCCATGTACTCGGACATGTCGAAACGGATCATCTCGATGCCGAGCTGCATCGCCAGCTGCTTGGTCACCTCGGTCTTGCCCACGCCGGTGGGGCCGGCCAGCAGGAAGCAGCCGATCGGCTTGGACGGGTCGGCCAGGCCCGAGCGGGCCATTTTGATCGACGCGGCCAGCGCCTCGATCGCCGGGTCCTGCCCGAACACCACCATCTTGAGGTTGCGCTCGAGGTTGCGCAGCACGTCGCGATCGGAGGCGGAGACCTGCTTCTCCGGAATCCGCGCCATCTTGGCCACGATGTACTCGACTTCGCTGACGTCCACGGTACCGGTGCGCTTGTCTTCCGGCAGCAGTCGCTGGCGTGCGCCGGCCTCGTCGATCACGTCGATCGCCTTGTCCGGCAGCAGCCGGTCGGGGATGTGCTTCACCGACAGGTCGACGGCCGCCTTCAGCGCGTCGTTGGTGTAGGCGACATGGTGGTGTTCCTCGAAGCGCGAACGCAGGCCCTTGAGGATCTCCACGCTGTCGGCCACGGTCGGTTCGACCACGTCGATCTTCTGGAAGCGGCGGGCCAGCGCACGGTCCTTCTCGAACACGCCGCGGTATTCCTGGAACGTGGTCGAACCGATGCAGCGCAGTTCGCCCGAGGCCAGCATCGGCTTGATCAGGTTCGAGGCATCCATGGTGCCGCCCGAGGCGGAGCCGGCGCCGATGATCGTGTGGATCTCGTCGATGAACAGAATCGCACCGGGCTGCTTCTTGAGCTGCGCGATCACGCTCTTCAGGCGCTTCTCGAAATCGCCACGGTACTTGGTACCGGCCACCAGGGCACCGAGATCCAGCGCCCAGATCGTGGCGCTCTCCAGCACCTCGGGCACTTCGCCGTCGACGATGCGCTTGGCCAGGCCCTCGGCCAGCGCAGTCTTGCCCACGCCGGCCTCGCCGACATACAGCGGATTGTTCTTGCGCCGGCGGCAGAGCACCTGGATGGTGCGCTCGATCTCGTCGGCGCGCCCGATCAGCGGGTCGATCTTGCCTTCCAGCGCCAGTTCGTTGAGGTTGCTGGCGAACTCGTGCAGCGGGTTGCCCTTGGGCTCGCCGCCCTCCTCGCCCTCGCGCTCGCCGCCGGACACGCCGGCGGCCGGCTCGTCGCCGATCTTGGCGATGCCGTGCGAGATGTAGTTGACCACGTCGAGCCGGGTGATCTCCTGCTGGTGCATGAAGAACACCGCATGCGAATCCTTCTCCCCGAAGATCGCCACCAGCACGTTGGCGCCGGTGACCTCCTTTCGGCCGGACGACTGCACGTGGTAGACGGCGCGCTGCAGCACCCGCTGGAAGCCCAGCGTGGGCTGCGTGTCGCGCTCGTCGCCCGGCGGCAGCACCGGCACCGTCTCGCCGATGATGCGGGTCAGCTCGCCGGCCATGCGCGGCAGGTCGACGCCGCAGGCGCGCAGTGCGCCGAGCGCCGACTGGTTCTCCGTCAGCGCCAGCAGCAGGTGTTCCACCGTCATGAACTCATGACGCTGTTCGCGGGCCTGCTTGTAGCAGTGGCCGATGGTGACTTCCAGATCCTTGCTGAACATTCGGATCGTCTCCGCTAGCTTGTTGGGCGGCCTTCAGCGCCGCGATGGGCACGAAATGGGGGCGTTCAGAGCTTTTCCATAGTGCACAACAACGGATGCTGGTGCGAGCGGGAATACTCGTTGACGTGGGTGACCTTGGTTTCTGCCACTTCCCGCGTGAACACGCCGCACACGCCGCGTCCGCGGGTATGCACGTGCAACATGATTTGCACCGCCTGTTCCTGGTCCAGGGTAAAGAAATTGCGCAGCACTTCCACCACGAAATCCATCGGTGTGAAATCGTCGTTCAGCAGCAGCACCTGGAACAGCGGCGGTCGTGCCACTTCCGGCTTGGCGGTTTCCAGCGCCAGGCCGCGGCCGCTGTCTTGTTCGTGTTCGTTTTCGTTGGCCATGGTGTCGTGGGAGGCATTCGCTTTCGGTTGAAGTATACGCCGCCGCCAATCGTGCCCGGCGCGTCGGCGTTTACTGCAGGTAGTGGCACAATGGACACTTTTCCACCCCTGAATTTTCATGGCCGACCCCAAGCCCCGCCCCGAGATCTGGCGCCCGCACGTCACCGTGGCGTGCGTGGTGGCTGAGGCCGGGCGCTACCTGATGGTGGAGGAGGAGGTTGCCGGCCGACTGGTCTGCAACCAGCCGGCCGGGCACCTGGAGGACGGCGAAACGCTGGCCGCCGCGGCCGTGCGCGAGACCCTGGAAGAAACCGGCTGGACGGTCGAGCCGCAGCACCTGATCGGCGTGCAGCAATGGCGCAGCAGCGAGCACGGCGAGGCAGTGATCCGCTTCAGTTTCGCCGCCCGGGCACTCGGGCACGACGCCGATCGGCCGCTGGACACCGGTATCCGCCGCGCCTTGTGGATGACTCGCGACGAAATCGCCGGCCTCGGCGAGCGCCTGCGCAGCCCGCTGGTGCTGGCCAGCATCGACGCCTGGCTGGCCGGCCAGCGACTGCCGTTGGCCAGCCTGAGCTGGGTGCCGGGAGGGTCGCGCGGATGAAGGTGATGCTGGGCGTCTCCGGCGGTGTCGATTCGTCGGTGGCTGCCTTGTTGCTGCAACGGCAGGGCCACGAGGTCGAAGGCCTGTTCATGCAGAACTGGGAAGAGGACGACCGCGACGGTCCGTGCACCAGCGACGCGGACCGCAAGGACGCGGTGGCGGTCTGTGGCCGCCTGGGCATCCCGTTCCACGCGCGCAACTTCGCGGCGGAGTACTGGGATGGCGTGTTCGAGCACTTTCTTGCCGAATACCGCGCCGGCCGCACACCCAATCCGGACGTGCTGTGCAATCGCGAGATCAAGTTCAAGACCTTCCTCGACGAGGCTCGCACGCTCGGCACGGAAAAGATCGCCACCGGCCATTACGCCCGCGTCGATTGCGTGGACGGACGCCACCGGCTGCTGCGGGCGACGGACGCGGCCAAGGACCAGAGTTATTTCCTGCATGCGCTGGGCCAGCAGCAACTGGCCGCCACGCTGTTTCCGCTGGGCGGGATCGAGAAGCCGCGCGTGCGCGAACTGGCCCGCGAGGCGGCGCTGCCGACCCATGCGAAGAAGGATTCCACCGGCATCTGCTTCATCGGCGAGCGCGACTTCCGCAGCTTCCTGGCGCGGTACATTCCCGCACGCCCGGGCGAGATGCGCACGCCCGACGGCCGGCGGGTCGGCGAACACCAGGGGGTGATGTATTACACCCTGGGCCAGCGCAACGGACTCGGCATCGGCGGCCGGCATGGCGCCAGCGGCGAGCCGTGGTTCGTGGTGGGCAAGGACGTGGCGGCCAACGTGCTGGTCGTCGCCCAGGGCGGCGAGAACCACTGGCTGCTGTCGCGGCGATTGCATACCGAGGCACCACACTGGATCGCCGGCGAGCCGCCGGGCACCGAGTTTCGCTGCACGGCGCGCACGCGCTACCGTCAGACCGACCAGGCGTGCTCGGTCAGCGTCGGCGAGACCGGTCTTGCCGTCACGTTCGATGTGCCGCAGCGTGCCGTCACGCCGGGTCAATCGGTCGTTTTCTACGCTGGCGAGGTCTGTCTCGGCGGCGCGGTGATCATGGCAACCGATGCCGCCTACGGCGGCTTGCTGCCAGCCTTCATCCTCACCACCACAGCGCAACTCAAGGAATCGCAAATCCGTGTTTGAAACCCTAGGCATGAACGAGGAACGCGTACTCGCCCTGGCCGGATTGTTTCAGGCCTGCTCGCTGGCCCAGCAACTGGCCAACGACGGACGCTGCGACGAGATCGCCATGCAGGCGGGCGTGGCCAGCATCTTCCGCATCGACGCGCCCTCGGTGGTGGCCGTGTACGGTGGCGTCTCGGGCGTGCGACTCGGCCTGCGCAACCTGGTCGCCCAGCTCGACGAGAGCGATCGCGACATGTCGGTTACCCGCATGGTGGTCACCGTGATGCGGCTGGAACGCAGCCTTGCCGGCCGCCCGGAGCTGCTGGAGAAGCTGCAGCAGGGCATCCAGGCGGCGCAGCGCCAGGTCGAGCATTTCGGACAGGATTCGAGCCAGGTCAGCGGCCGTCTCGCCGAGCTGTATGCCTCCACGCTGTCCACCTTGCGGCCGCGGGTGATGGTCAGCGGCAATCCGCAGCAGCTGCAGCAACCGGCCGTGGTCGAGAAAGTGCGCGCCAACCTGCTCGCCGCGGTGCGTTCGGCGGTGCTGTGGCGCCAGGTCGGCGGACGCCAGTGGCAGCTTCTGGTGTACCGGCGTCAATGCAGCATGCTGGCCCGGGGCCTGCTGACCGGTGTCACGCTGGACCATCGCTGACCGACGCGCGGCATGCCATGAACGCGAACAGGCCCCGGCCATGCCGGGGCCTGTTCGTTTCACCACAGCGGGATCACTCGCCCGCGGAAGCGTCTCCCGTGGCGCCCTCACCCGCTTCGCCGACCGGCGCATCCCCGGACTCGACGACGGCCTCGTCGCCGTTGTCCTCTTCCGCGTCCAGCCGCATCACGCTGACCAGCGTTTCGTCGGCGGGCAGCTTGATCAGGGTGACGCCCTGGGTATTGCGGCCCAGTTGCGAGACTTCCGCCACGCGCGTGCGCACCAGGGTGCCCTGGTCGGAGATCAGCATCAGCTCGTGCGCCTCGGTGACCTGCACCGCGCCGACCAGCGCGCCATTGCGCTCGGAGCACTGGATGCCGATGACGCCCTGCGTGCCACGGCCCTTCTTGGTGAACTCGGCCAGTTCGGTGCGCTTGCCGTAGCCCCGCGCGGTGGCGGTGAGGATGTCGCCTTCCGCCGCCACGATCAGCGATACCACCTCGGCGCCGCCGACCAGTTTCATGCCGCGCACGCCCGCGGCGGTGCGGCCCATCGAGCGCACGGTGTTCTCGTCGAAACGATTGACCTTGCCGTTGGAGGCGAACAGCAGGATGTCGCTGTCGCCGTCGGTCAGCTCGACGTTGACCAGTGCGTCGTCGTCGTGCAGCTTGATCGCCAGCTTGCCCTTCTGCAGCTGGAACGCGAATTCGGTCAGCGGGGTTTTCTTCACCGTGCCGTGCTTGGTGGCAAAGAACACGAAGCGATCTTCCGTATACTCGCGGATCGGCAGCACCGCCTGCACCTTTTCGCCCTCGCCCAGCGGCAGCAGGTTGATGATCGGCTTGCCGCGCGCGCCGGGACCGGCCTCGGGAATCTGGTAGACCTTGAGCCAGTAGACGCGGCCGGTGCTGGTGAAGGTGAGCAGGGTGTCGTGCGTGTTGACCACCCACAGCTGCTCGACCACGTCCTCGTCCTTCAGCGCCGAGGCCGAGCGACCCTTGCCGCCGCGCCGCTGCGAGCGGTAGGTGCTGGCCGGCTGGCGCTTGACATAGCCGGTGTGCGACAGCGTGACCACCATGTCTTCCGGGGCGATCAGGTCGAGGACGTTGAGGTCCTCCTGCGAATGCTGGATCTCGGTGCGACGCGCGTCGCCGAACTCGGCCTTGATCGCTTCCAGCTCCTCGCGGATCACCTGCAGCAGGCGGTCCGGGTTCTCCAGGATCTCGATCAGGCCGCGGATGGTTTCCAGGATCTGGCGGTACTCGTCGGAAAGCTTTTCCTGTTCCAGGCCGGTAAGGCGGTGCAGCCGCATCGCCAGGATTTCCTGCGCCTGCACGTCGGACAACTGGTAGCCATCGGCCTTCAGGCCATCGCGCGGGTCCATGTCCTCCGGTCGCGAGGCACCGGCACCGGCCGCCGACAACAGCGCGCCGACCACGCCCGGCTGCCATTTCCTGGCCAGCATGCGCTCGCGCGCCTCGGCCGGCGACGCCGAAGTCTTGATCAGCTCGATCATCTCGTCGATGTTGGCCAGTGCGACAGTGAGGCCTTCGAGGATGTGCGCGCGGGCGCGGGCCTTGCGCAGCTCGAAGATGGTGCGGCGGGTGACCACCTCGCGCCGGTGGCGGATGAACGCTTCGAGGATGTCCTTGAGGTTCAGCAGCTTCGGCTGGCCGTCCAGCAGCGCCACCATGTTGATGCCGAAGGTGACCTGCAGCTGGGTCTGCTGGAACAGGTTGTTCAGCACCACGTCGCCCATCGCGTCCTTGCGGATCTCGATGACGACGCGCATGCCGTCCTTGTCGGACTCGTCACGCAGCTCGCTGATGCCTTCGAGCTTCTTTTCCTTGACCAGCTCGGCGATCTTTTCGATCAGCCGCGCCTTGTTCACCTGGTACGGCAGCTCGTGGACGATGATCGTCTCGCGGCCGTTCGACTCGGTTTCGATCTCCGCCTTCGCGCGCACCAGGATGCGGCCGCGACCGGTGCGGTAGGCCTCGATGATGCCGGAGGAGCCATTGATGATGCCGTGGGTCGGGAAGTCCGGGCCCGGGATGTAATGCATCAATTCGTCGATCGACAGCGCGGGCTCGTCGATCAGCGCGATGGTCGCCGCGATTACCTCGTTGAGGTTGTGCGGCGGGATGTTGGTGGCCATGCCGACCGCGATGCCGGCCGAACCGTTCACCAGCAGGTTCGGCACGCGCGTGGGCAGCACCAGCGGCTCGTGCTCGCTCTCGTCGTAGTTCGGGCCGAAGTCGACGGTTTCCTTGTCGATGTCGGCCAGCAGCTCGTGGCTGAGCCGCGACATGCGCACCTCGGTGTAACGCATGGCGGCGGCGCTGTCGCCGTCGACCGAGCCGAAGTTGCCCTGGCCGTCGACCAGCATGTAGCGCAGCGAGAACGGCTGCGCCAGGCGCACGATCGCGTCATACACCGACTGGTCGCCGTGCGGATGGTATTTGCCGATGACGTCGCCGACCACGCGGGCCGACTTCTTGTACGGCTTGTTCCACACGTTGCCGAGTTCGTTCATCGCGAACAATACGCGACGATGCACCGGCTTGAGTCCATCGCGTACATCGGGAAGCGCGCGGCCAATGATCACGCTCATCGCGTAATCGAGGTAGCTCTGCCGCATCTCGTCTTCGATGTTGACGCGAATGATTTCTTTGGCGGTTTCTGCCATGGATTGGCTTCCCTGGAGACAAAAAAAGGACGCTGGCGCCGCGTCTCAAGCGCGTGCGCGAGCGACCCGAAATGAACCGCTGGATTGTAGCATGGATGGCTGCAAAATGACAGGTTTTAAGCTTTTGAAATCAATGACTTGTATTGCCATCGCGAGACCGGCGCGAGGCCATCGGAAATGTGCTCAAGAATTGAGCAACGCGCCGGACGCGCAGGCCCCCAGCGAGGTCGTCTCGGCAACCAGCGGGCGAACACGGCAAGCGCCGCAAGGACGGCCGGATGCCGCATCGGAACCCGGGGAATCAATGGCCGAACAAGGCCTGCATCGACAGGGTGTCAGGTCGCTCGATCACGCCGCGCTCGGTGACGATCGCGTCGATCAGCTCGGCGGGTGCGACGTCGAAAACCGGATTCCATGCCTGCGCTCCCTCCACCACCACGCGCCTGCCCCCGCTGGACAGAAGCTCGGCCGGGTCGCGCAGCTCGATCTCGATCTCCTCGCCGTTGGCGGTCGCCATGTCCACCGTCGACGACGGCGCCACCACCATGAACTTGACGCCATGGTATTTCGCGCTGATCGCCAGTTGGTAGGTGCCAATCTTGTTGGCGGTGTCGCCGTTGGCCGCGATGCGGTCGGCACCGACGATCACCCACTGCACGGCGCCGGATTTCATCAGGTGCGCGGCGGCAGAGTCGGCGATCAGCCGGGCGGGGATGCCCTCGCGTACGAGTTCCCACATGGTCAGCCGCGCGCCTTGCTGCCACGGACGCGTCTCGCCGGCATAGACGCGCGCGATCCGGTTGGCGGCGACGCCGGCGCGGATCACCCCGAGCGCGGTACCGTAACCGGCGGTGGCCAGCGAACCGGTGTTGCAATGGGTCAGCACGCCCGAGCCCGGCGCGATCAGTGCTGCACCGAGCTCGCCCATGCGGCGATTGGCAGCCAGATCCTCGTCCTGGATCAGCTGCGCCTCGTGCAACAGCGCACCGGCATCGGCACCGGCAGCGATGCGTTTTTTCATCCGGTCCAATGCCCACATCAGGTTCACTGCCGTGGGCCGGGCCGCGCGCAACTGCGCCAATACCGGTTCCAGCGGAACGCCCTGCTGTGCCGCCATCGCCACGCCCCAGGCGGCGGCAATGCCGATGGCCGGCGCGCCACGCACGGCCAGGTCGCGGATGGCCTGGGTGACCTGGGCCGCATCGCGGCAGTCGATCCAGCGTTCCTCGCCCGGCAGCAGGCGCTGGTCGAGCAGGCGCAGGTGATCGCCTTGCCACTGCACGGCGCGGATGGAATCGTGGGTATCGGCGGATGTGGTCATCCGGTGATTATCGCCTGTCGTGCGTGGATTCCGCACGAGAGGCGATCACGTGCGGGCGCGCGATTCAGTCGCGCTGGCGCAACCACTGGTGGATCGCCGGCGGCACCTCGCGCTGGGCGCGGCCGGACACGTAGATGCCGATGTGGCCGCCCTTGAATGCGAGCTGGGTGTAGTCGGTGGTGCCCACGTGCTTGCCCAGTGCGTGCGAGGCATCCGGCGGCACCAGGTGATCCTGCTCGGCGAAGATGTTCAGCACCGGCTGGGTGATCATGCCCAGATCCACGCTCTGACCGCCGATGTCCAGCGTGCCCTTGACCAGCTTGTTGCCCTGGTAGAAATCCTTGATGAACTGGCGGAACGCCTCGCCGGCCTGGTCGGGCGAGTCGAAGATCCAGCGCTCCATGCGCAGGAAATTTTCCAGCTCCGTCGGGTTGTCGAGGATGTCCACCATGCCGATGTACTTCTGCTGGTTCAGCCGCAGCGGCTTCAGCGTGAGGTAGACGTAGTTCATCAACCCGGCCGGGATGTTGCCCATGGTGTCGACGAACAGGTCCACGTCCATGCGGCGGCACCAGTGCGACAGCATGTTGTCCGGCGTGTGGAAATCCACCGGGGTGACCATGGTGATCAGGTTCTTCACCTTGTCCGGGTGCAGCGCGGTATAGCACAGCGAGAACGCGCCGCCCTGGCAGATGCCGAGCAGGTTGATCGCGTCGAGACCGTGGCGTTTGCGTACCACGTCGACGCAGCGGTCGAGGTAGCCGTTGATGTAGTCGTCCAGGGTCAGCCAGCGGTCGGCGCCGTCGGGATAGCCCCAGTCGATCAGGTAGACATCCTCGCCCTGCTCCAGCAGGTTGCGCACCATCGAGCGGTCGGCCTGCAGGTCGGTCATCCACACCGTGTTGACCAGGGCGTAGACGATCAGCAGCGGGGTCTTCGAGGTCGCCTTGCCGTGGCCGGTGAAGTGCCAGACCTTCAGCTTGTCCTCGCTGTAGACCAGCTCGCGCGGGGTATTGGCGTATTCCGGCTCGCGCATGTTGCGCAGGTTGGCCATGCCGGCGGCCAGTTTGCGCTGGAAGGTGGCGATGTCGGCCAGGGCCTGGGTCGGGTCGATGCGCAATGGTGTCTGCATGGCTGCTCTCCTTATTTGCGCTTGCGCTGGCCGGAGCCCGATTTGGACGGGCTGGTGGGCTTGCGCGCCGCTTTCGCCGGCGCCTTCTTCACGGCGACCGCAGGCTTGGCAGCGGCGCGCTTCTTCACTGCGGGTACCGCCGGACGATCGGCGAGCCGGCGCTTCAACGCCGCGAGTTCCCGGCGCAAGGCCATGATCTCCCCGGCATGGTCGGCGGACCCATCGGCCAGATTGGCACGGAATTCGCGGCGCAGCGCCTGCAGGCGTTCACCGAGGCTGGACACTTCGCTGCGCGTGGGCACGCCGAGCTGCTGGCACATCTGCTCGGTCTGCTGTTGCTGGAGCTGGCGCACACGCATCTGCGTGTTGACCATCTCGCCATAGGCATCGCGGAACTCGTCGGACAGCGCGATTCCCGCATAAGCCTCTTCGGAGGCGTCCACCCACAAGTCGTACAGCCCCTTGAGCGAATCGACCTGGCGCCCCGGTTCGGCCAACCGCGCCTGCAGGCGTTGCATGCCTTGCGCGTTGGCGCGCTGGATCAGTTCCTGATAGCGGGCGGATGCCCGCATCGACTCCAGCAAGGCCGTGGCCAGGGCTTGCTGCTGCATCTGCTGCTCGCGGTTCAGGCCGAATGCCGGGGTCGGCCCCTGCAAGCCCGACAGCTCACCGAAACCACCGCGCTGGGCCGCCTGCAGCCAGGACTGCCATTGCCGCGCGAAGCCCTCCGCGCCGGCAGTGTCGATGCCGCCGAAAGCCTGCGCGAACGGCTGACTGGCTCCACCGAACATCTGCTGCAATTGCTGACGCCAGTCGGTGGCCGGCTGGGCCGCGCCGCCGCTGGCCGCTGCCTGCATCCAGTCGAAGTATCCCTTCAGCCCGGCCAGGGTGCGTTCCAGCATGTCATTGCCCGCGGCAGGCGCCGGGGGCGGCGCGAACGGATTGGCCGCGGGAGGCTGCTGGAACTGGCGCGTCCAGGCGTCCCACGACTGCTGTGCCAGCGCCTGGTAATCCCTGATGAAATCGTTCGCCGGATCGGCCATCGGTGCATCCTCGCGCAAGGTCCATCCATCCTAGCAAAAGCAGGTTGCACAAAATCACCGGCCCCGAAACGCGCAAGGCCCGGCATGGGCCGGGCCTTGCGGAATTGCCTCGTGGCGGAGTTCAGACGCTGGCGCGCTCTTCCTCGGTCACGGCCTTCATCGACAGGCGGATGCGGCCCTGCTTGTCGACTTCCAGCACCTTGACCTTGACGATGTCGCCTTCCTTGAGCTTGTCGGAGACCTTTTCGACGCGCTCGTCGGAAATCTGCGATACGTGCACCAGACCGTCCTTGCCCGGCATGATCGTCACGAACGCGCCGAAGTCCATCAGCTTGGCGACCTTGCCCTCGTAGATGCGGCCCGGCTCGACGTCGGAAGTGATCTGCTCGATGCGCTTCTTGGCCGCTTCGCCCGCCTCGCGATTGACCGAGCCGATGATGATGGTGCCGTCATCGCTGATGTCGATCGTGGTGCCGGTCTCTTCGGTGATCGAGCGGATGGTGGCGCCGCCCTTGCCGATCACTTCGCGGATCTTGTCCGGGTGGATCTTGATGGTGATCAGGCGCGGGGCGAACTCGCTCATCTCGGTGCGGGCGGTGCTGAGCGCCTTGCCCATTTCGCCGAGGATGTGCAGGCGGCCGCGCTTGGCCTGTTCCAGCGCCACCTTCATGATCTCCTCGGTGATGCCGTCGATCTTGATGTCCATCTGCAGCGCGGAGATGCCTTCGGCACTGCCGGCCACCTTGAAGTCCATGTCGCCTAGGTGATCCTCGTCGCCCAGGATGTCGGACAGCACGACGAAGTCGTTGCCCTCCTTGACCAGGCCCATGGCGATACCCGCCACCGGCGCCTTCAGCGGCACGCCGGCATCCATCATCGCCAGCGAGGAACCGCACACCGAGGCCATCGACGAGGAACCGTTGGACTCGGTGATTTCCGAGACCACGCGCACCACGTACGGGAACTCCTCGATGCTCGGCTTGACCGCCTGCACGCCACGCTTGGCAAGACGGCCGTGACCGATCTCGCGACGCTTCGGCGCGCCGAAGCGACCGGCTTCGCCCACCGAGAACGGCGGGAAGTTGTAGTGGAACAGGAACGGGTCCTTCGACTCGCCGCCGGGAGCGTCGATGATCTGCGCGTCACGCGTGGTGCCCAGGGTGATGACGACCAGCGCCTGGGTCTCGCCGCGGGTGAACAGCGCCGAACCATGCGTCCGCGGCAGCACGCCGACACGGGCGGTGATCGCACGCACGTCGTCGAGCTGGCGGCCGTCGATGCGCACCTTGGTCTTCAGCACGCTGTCGCGCATGGTGTGGTATTCGAGCTCCTCGAATTCCTTGGCCATCGCGGCGGTGGACCAGCCGTTTTCTTCGGCCTGTGCCTTGAGCCCGGCCAGCACGTCGGCCTTGATCGCGGAGATCGCGTCGCGACGCTCGAGCTTGTCGCGCACCTGGAACGCGGCGGCCAGCTGGTCGCCGACCGCGCCCTTGACGGCAGCGGCCAGCGACTCGTTGCGCGCCGGTGCCTGCCAGTCCCACGACGGCTTGCCGGCCTCGGTGGCCAGTTCGGCGATCGCGCGGATGGCGGTCTGCATCTGCTGGTGGCCGAACATCACCGCGCCGAGCATCACGTCCTCGGACAACAGCTGCGCTTCGGATTCCACCATCAGCACGGCGCCGGCGGTACCGGCGACGACCAGGTCCAGCTGGGAGGTCTTCAGCTCGGTGGTCGACGGGTTCAGCAGGTACTTGCCGTTGGCGTAACCGACGCGGGCGGCGCCGATCGGGCCCTTGAACGGGATGCCGGCCAGGCTGAGCGCGGCGGAGGCGCCGAGCAGGGCCACGATGTCGCCGTCCACTTCCGGGTTCAGCGAGACGACCTGGGCGATGACCTGCACTTCGTTCTTGAAGTCATCCGGGAACAGCGGGCGCACCGGGCGATCGATCAGGCGCGAGGTCAGCGTCTCCTTCTCGGTCGGACGGCCTTCGCGCTTGAAGAAGCCGCCGGGAATGCGGCCGGCGGAATAGAACTTCTCGACGTAGTCGACGGTGAGCGGGAAGAAATCCTGGCCTTCCTTCTGCTTCGTCGCGGCGACGGCGGTGACCAGCACCACGGTGCCGCCCATGCTGGCCATGACCGCACCGGATGCCTGGCGGGCAATTTCGCCCGTCTCCAGCGTGACTTCGTGATTACCGTACTGGAATGACTTGGTTACTTTTGCCACGTGACTGTTTCCTGATCTGAATTGGGAAAGGCGCCCGCGCACGGGCGCTGCATGATCCTCGCGTCCGCGAACGGCGCCCAGCGTTACCGGCGCAGGCCGAGGCGTTCGATCAGGGTCTGGTAGCGCGCAAGATCGCGATCCTTCAGGTAGCTGAGCAGGCGCTTGCGCTGGTTGACGAGCTTGAGCAGGCCACGACGCGAGTGGTGGTCCTGGATGTGATCCTTGAAGTGACCGGTGAGATGGTCGATGCGGGCGGACAGCAGGGCCACCTGGACTTCAGTCGAGCCCGTATCGTTCGGCACGCGGCCGAAATCAGCAATGATCTTGCTGGTCTGTTCTGCGGTAAGGGACATGGTTGTACGTTTCCTTGAAAGGCGATGCGAAGCTTGCGCTTGCATCATCGCGAGATGACGCAAGCGCAAGCTTCGCCCTGGTTGGAGTGAAAGCGTTGAAATAACTTGTCTATTCTACTGATGCCAGTGGTGTTACAACAAGTGCGCAGCCCGCTTTTCAGGCAAATCCGCCCGCTGGCGGCAGGTTGAAGCCGCGCAGGATGCGGCTGCGGCGCATGTCGTCCAGTTCGAGCACGGCGAGCAAGGCACCATCGGGCGCGAATGCCGCGCAGCGACCGGCGGGTACCGAGGGGTCAAGCTGGATCGGCTGGCCACGCGAAACGGCCATCGCCTGCGCCTCGTCCAGGTGAACCGACGGCAGGTCGCGCAGACCCTCAGCCACCGGCAGCAGATGGCACAGCAAGGCCTCGTCGCCCTGCTCCGCTGCCTGCTCGAGTTCGGCCATGGTGACCATGCGCGGATCGCGGAAGGGATCCACCCAGGTGCGCCGCAGCGAAGTCAGGTGCGCGCCGCAACCCAGGGTGGCACCCAGATCCGTCGCCAGCGAGCGCACATAGGTTCCCGAGCCGCATTCCACCAGCAACTGCAAGGTGTCGCTGTCGCGGGAGAGCAGCTCCAGTCGATGCACGACCACCTCGCGCGCCGGCCGTTCCACCGACTCGCCGCGGCGCGCCTTCACGTACAGTCTTTCGCCATCCTGCTTGAGCGCCGAATACATCGGCGGCACCTGACGGATCGCTCCACGCAGCGGTGCCAGCGCGGCTTCGATCAGCTCAGGGTCGAGTCGGGGCACCGGCTGGCGTGCGATCACCTCGCCCTCGCGGTCACCGGTGTCGGTGCTGATGCCGAGCCGGCATTCAGCCAGATAACCCTTGCTGGCGCCGAGCAAGGTGCCGGCCAGCTTGGTGGCCTCGCCGAAACACAAGGGCAGCAGACCGCTGGCCAGCGGGTCGAGCGCACCGGCGTGGCCGCCCTTGGCCGCGCGCAACAGCCGGCGGACGCCTTGCAGGGCCTGGTTCGAGCTCAAGCCGATCGGCTTGTCGAGCAGCACGATCCCGTGCAGGTCGCGGTACTGGATGCGGGGTGGTTTGCGCATTCGTGCCGCCAGGCTCAGACCGCGTTGGCGTCATCGTCCGGCTTGGGTGCATCCGCCTGTTCGCGCAGCAGGCGTTCGATGCGCTCGCCCTTGTCGACCGAATCGTCGTACTTGAACTTCAGTTCGGGCACGCGCCGCATGCGCATGCCGCTGTGCGCCAGCGCGTGGCGAATCTCGTGCCCCATCTGGTTGAGCGCCTTCACCGCCGGCAAACCCTGCTCCGGTACCAGCGCGGTGACCCACACCGTCGCCCAGTCCAGGTCCCGGGTGATCTCGACATCGGAAACACTCACCGACGGCAGGCCGTGGTCGCGCACCGCGGCATGCACCAGCAGCCCAAGCTCGCGGCGCAGCTCGGCTCCGATGCGGTCGGTACGTTTGAAATCGCGGGAAGGCATGATTGGAAAGCCGGGAATAGGGAATCGAGAATAGGGAATCGGAAAGGCAAAGGTGCGTCACGGGAGCATGGAGGCCAGGGAAGTCGGGACAGCCGCTCTGACTATTCCCGATTCCCTATTCCCTATTCCCGCTCGCACCTTGCGATGCCGCAGGCATCACAAGGTGCGAGCCACTTCCGTGCGCTCGAAGCATTCGATCTGGTCGCCGACCTTGACGTCGTTGTACTGCTTGACGGCGATGCCGCACTCCATGCCGCTGCGGACTTCTTCCACGAGGTCCTTGAAGCGACGCAGCGATTCCAGCTCGCCCTCGAACACCACCACGTTGTCGCGCAGCACGCGGATCGGCTTGCTGCGCTTGACGTGGCCCTCGGTGACCATGCAACCGGCCACGGCGCCGAACTTGGAACTGCGGAACACGTCGCGCACCTCGGCGATGCCGATGATGTCCTCGCGCACTTCCATGCCGAGCAGGCCGGTGGCCGCCTGGGTGACCTGATCGATCACGTCGTAGATGATCGAGAAGTAACGCACGTCCAGGCCATTGGTTTCGATCACCTTGCGCGCCGATGCGTCGGCACGGACGTTGAAGCCGATCACCAGCGCCTTGGACGCAGCGGCGAGCGTGGCGTCGGATTCGTTGATGCCGCCCACGCCGGAGGACACCACGTTGACCCGCACGCGCTCGTTGCCGATCTGGGTCAGCGACTCGCGCAAGGCCTCCACCGACCCCTGCACGTCGCCCTTGACCAGGATGTTGAGCGTCTGCTGCTCGTCGCCCTGGCCCATCTTGGCGATGATGTCTTCCAGACGGTTGCTCTTGCTGACCATCCGCGTCTCGCGCCGCTTGAGCTCACGCTCCTGCGCCACTTCGCGGGCCAGACGCTCGTCCTCGACGCAGACGAAATCGTCGCCGGTCTCGGGCACGCCGGACAGACCGAGCACCTGCACCGGAATCGACGGACCGGCTTCGTCTACCTGCTTGCCGGACTGGTTGATCAACGCGCGCATGCGCCCGTACTCGATGCCGCAGACCACGAAGTCGCCCTTGCGCAACGTGCCCTGCTGAACCAGCACGGTGGCCACCGGACCGCGGCCGCGATCCAGGCTGGATTCGATCACCACGCCGGAGGCGCGGCCGTCGGCCACCGCCTTGAGCTCCATCACCTCGGCCTGGATCGAGATCGCTTCGAGCAGTTCCTCGATGCCCATGCCGGTCTTGGCCGACACCGGCACGAACTGCACGTCGCCGCCCCAGTCTTCCGGCACCACTTCCTGTGCAACCAGGCCCTGCTTCACGTTGTCGGGGTTGGCGCCGTCCTTGTCCATCTTGTTGACCGCCACGATGATCGGCACGTTGGCCGCGCGGGCATGCTTGACCGCCTCGATCGTCTGCGGCTTGACGCCGTCGTCGGCAGCCACCACCAGGATCACGATGTCGGTCGACTGCGCACCGCGGGCGCGCATCGAGGTGAACGCCGCGTGGCCCGGGGTGTCGAGGAAGGTGATCACGCCGCGCGAGGTCTTCACGTGGTACGCGCCGATGTGCTGGGTGATGCCGCCGGCTTCGCCGGATGCCACCTTGGTGCGCCGGATGTAGTCGAGCAGCGAGGTCTTGCCGTGGTCGACGTGGCCCATGATCGTCACTACCGGCGGCCGCGGAACCTTCTCGCCTTCCAGCTCGATGTTCTGGGTATGCGCCGCGAGCGTCTCCTCGGCGTTGTTCTGGTTGTCCGCCACCGGCGTATGGCCGAGTTCCTCGACCACCAGCACGGCGGTGTCGTGGTCGACGGTCTGGTTGATCGTCGCCATCACGCCCATCTTGAACAGGGCTTTCACCACCTCGGAGCCCTTCACCGCCATCTTCTGGGCGAGATCGGCCACCACGTTGGTGTCGCTCACCACCACCTCGCGCACCACCGGTGCGGTGGGGCGGGAGAACCCGTGCGTTCCGCCGGACACGCCGCTGCCGCGCGCCAGCAGGTCGCGACCGCCACTGCGCCCGCCCTTGCCGCGTTTGGTGCTGGAGGATGAGCGGCGTGCGCGATCGGCCTCGCTGAGGTGCATCTGGCCGCCGGCGAAGCGCTTGCTGCCGTCGCGCTCGTGCTTGCTGCCGACGTCCTCGCTGCGCTCGCGGCCATGCCGTGCCTTGCCGCCGCGAGCCGCATCGCTCGCTGCCGGCGCGGGCGCCGGTGCGGGAGCCGGTGCCGGGGCGGGCGGCTTGACCAGTTTTTCGCGCTTGCGCGGCTCGTGGATGCGCGGAAGGATCATGCCCAGCTCGCGCTGGTCCATGCGCTGCACGCCCGGCTCCTCGTCGACGGGTTCGCTGGCGACCACCGGCTCCTCGGCAGGCGCTTCCGGCGCGGGTTCGGCGAGATCCGCCGCGCTCTGCGCTTCGGCGGCCGTTTCGGCACGCCGGGCTTCTTCCTGGCGCTGTTGTTCGTCGAGCTCGCGCTGGCGCGCGTCCTTCTCGCGGCGCTGCTCGGAATCCAGCCGTTCGCGCTCCTCGCGCTCGCGCTGCTGCTGCGATTCCTGCAGCTTGCGCACGGCCTCCTCGCGCTCGGGTTCGGCGCTGGCCTCCTCGGCAATCACGCTGCGCTTGACGTAGGTGCGCCTGGCGCGCACTTCCACGTTGACCGTCTTGGCGGGGCCGGCGGCGCCACGACCACCGGAGCCGGCCACCTTCAATTCGCCCACCGTGCGTCGTCGCAGGGTGATCTGGCGCGGTGCCGCATCCGCAACCTCGGCGGCGGCTTCGGCCTTGCCGTGGGTTCGGCGCAGGAATCCGAGCAGTTTCACCTTCTCGGTGCTGCTGATGACCTGCTCCTGGTCGGAGAATTTCATGCCCGCTTCGCCAAGCTGCGTCAGCAACTTGTCGACCGGCATGCCCAGTACCTGGGCGAGTTGTTTGATCGTGACGTCCGACATTCTGTTCTCTGCTCCGCCGTTCCCGCGCTTGTCATTTCGTGCGGCATCATGATCGCCGCCCTTTCCATCCCTGGTGAAGAACCCCGGGGTTCTTCCCGGCGCACCCGTCCGGGGTGCCGCCGTACCCGCGCTCAGCCACCCTGCTCCAGCCGCGCGATCATCGGCGCGCGGGCCGCCATGATCAGCGCCGCAGCGCGCTCCTCATCCATGCCCTCGATATCGATGAGATCGTCCACTGCCAGGTCGGCCAGGTCGTCGACCGTGCAGACCTCACGCGCGGCCAGCGCATAGGCGGTTTCCTCGTCCATGCCTTCCAGGGCAAGCAGCTCGGCGCTGGGCTGGTGATCGTCGACGCCCTCCTCCACCGCCAGCGCCTCGGTCAGCAGCGCATCGCGGGCGCGGGCACGCAGCTCCTCGACGATGTCCTCGTCGAAGCCCTCCACGGCCAGCAGCTCGGCGCTGGGCACGTAGGCGATTTCCTCGATGCTGGAGAAACCCTCCTGCACCAGGATGACCGCGATCTCCTGGTCGACCTCGAGCTTGTCCATGAACAGGACGCGTGCCGCTTCCTGCTCGGCCTCGCTCTTGGCGGTGACCTGGTCCTGCGTCATCACGTTGAGCTGCCAGCCGGTCAGCTTGCTGGCCAGGCGCACGTTCTGGCCACCGCGGCCGATCGCCTGGGACAGCTTGTCCTCGGCCACCGCGATGTCCATCGAGTGCTTTTCTTCGTCCATGATGATCGACTGCACCTCGGCCGGCGCCATCGCGTTGATGACGAACTGGGCCGGATTCTCGTGCCACAGGATGATGTCGACGCGCTCGCCGTTGAGGTCGTTGGAGACCGCCTGCACGCGCGAACCGCGCATGCCGATGCACGCGCCGATCGGGTCGGTGCGGCTGTCGTGCGCCAGCACGGCGATCTTGGCGCGGTCGCCCGGGTCGCGCGCGCAGCCCTTGATCTCGACCAGGCCCTGGCCGACTTCCGGCACTTCCAGCTTGAACAGCTCGATCATGAACTCCGGCGCGGCGCGCGACACGAACAGCTGCGGGCCACGAACCTCGGATTTGACCTCGTAGAGATAGCCGCGCACGCGGTCGCCCACGCGCGCCGACTCGCGCGGAATGGTCTTGTCGCGCGGGATGAACGCCTCGGCGTTGCTGCCGAGGTCGAGATAGATGTTGCCGCGCTCGACGCGCTTGACGATGCCGGTGACCAGTTCGCCGACGCGATCGGCGAAGGCGTCCACCACCTGCTGGCGCTCGGCCTCGCGCACGCGCTGCACGATCACCTGCTTGGCGGCCTGCGCGGCGATGCGACCGAATTCGGCGTTCTCGACCTGCTCCTCGATGTACTCGCCGACCTGGGCGTCGGCACGCTCGTCCAGCGCATCCATCAGGCGCAGCTGGTACGCCGGGGATTCCATCTCGCCGTCGTCGGCGATGATCTCCCAGCGGCGGAACGTCTCGTACTCGCCGGTAGCGTGATCGATCGACACGCGGATATCCGGCTCTTCGTCCGGGTACCGCTTCTTGGCGGCCGAAGCCAGTGCGGCCTCCATCGCGTCGAAGATCACGTCTTCCGATACGCCCTTTTCGTTGGCGACCGCATCGACGACCAGCAAAAGTTCTTTGCTCATTGCTGCAACTCCACAGGCGCCAGGCGGCGTCCAATTGTTGATTTTTCTGCGCTCGTCCATGAACACGTGGATCAAAGGTCCGCCATCCGTGGCAGGCTTTTCAATGGGTTCTGCTAACTCTTCGCAGGGCGCTTGCCGCCGGGCTTGGGCTGGGGCGCATAACCGAGCGCGACCCAGTCCGGCACCACGCGCGCACTCTCGACCTGGTTGTGCTCGAAATCGAAGGTGCGGCCTTCCGCTTCGAGCGAAATGCGGTCGCCCTCCACCACGGCCAGCTTGCCGCGCAGGCGACGGCGGCCATCCAGCGGTGCCTTCAGCAGCACCTTCACTTCCTGTCCCGCGGCCTTGCGGAACTGCGCCGCGGTGAACAACGGCCTGTCGATGCCCGGCGAGGAGACTTCCAGCACGTAATGGCCGGGAATCGGGTCGTCCACGTCGAGCAGCGCCGACAGCTCGCGACTCGCCTTCTCGCAATCCTCGATGCCGACTTCACGACGCTCCGCGCCATCCGCCTCGGGCAAATCAAGGTAAACGCGCAGGGTACTCTGCCCCTGCGATGGAGTGAACTCCACGCCAAGGCATTCCAGGCCCAGATCGGCCAGTACTTCGCTGAATCGTCGTGCCAGAGCCTGGGTATCCATCACTCACCTGAACTCGGTCGCGGAAACAAAAAATGGGCTCCAACGGCCCATTTCCCTAACTCGCCGATGATCGTCCTCGTGTCGCGTTCCATGTCCGGCGCTCGCGTTTCGCGCCGTGCGGTACATCCTTGCAGCCAACAAAAAAGCCTCACGAGGAGGCTTTCTTGCATCAAGAAAGATCTGGTAGCGGGGGCAGGATTCGAACCTGCGACCTTCGGGTTATGAGCCCGACGAGCTGCCAGACTGCTCCACCCCGCATCAGAGTCCGCAAAGTCTACCGGGATGGCGGGTTTCTTGCAAGCACGAAGATCGTCGCGCTGGCCGGAAAACCATCCGCCGACATGGGCGTCAGACGCCGAACGCGCGCTGGCACCATGCCAGCAGCGGCCCCCAGTACAGGCCGAGCGCAAGCAGCGCCAAGGCATTCACCGACAGCACCACGCGCAGCGAGGTGTCGGTCTTGACCTCCACCACCGCGCCTTCCTCCGGCGCATCGAAGTACATGACCTTGATGACGTAAAGGTAGTAGTAAAGCCCGATGAACGCGGTGACGACGCCCACGATGGCCAGCCACAACATGTCGGCGTGGATCGCCGCCTCCAGCACCAGCACTTTGGCCCAGAAGCCGAACAGCGGCGGCACGCCGGCCAGCGAGAACATCGCCAACAGCATCAGGAACGCCATCCACGGCGCCTTCTGGTTCAGACCCTTGAAATCGCTGATCTCCTCGCACTCGAACCCGGCCCGGGCGAGCACCAGCATCACGCCGAACGCCGCCGCGCTCATCAGCGCATAGCAGATCACGTAGAACAGCGCAGCCGAGTAGCCTTCAGGGGTTGCCGCCGAGAGGCCCAGCAACACGTAGCCCATGTGCGAAATGGTCGAGTACGCCATCATGCGCTTGAAGTTGGTCTGCACGATGGCGACCAGGTTGCCGATCACCAGCGATGCGGTGGCCAGCGCGGCCAGCATCGGCTGCCAGTAATGGCTGAGATCGCCCATCCCGACCTCGAGCAGGCGCCAGGCCAGGCCGAATGCCGCCAGTTTCGACACCGCGCCGATGAACGTCGTCACCGGCGTCGGCGCTCCGTGATAGACGTCCGGCAGCCACATGTGGAACGGCGCGACGCCCAGCTCGAAACCGATGCCCACCAGCATGAATATCAGGCCCAGCAGCAACAGCTTGGGTGCCGTGGTGTAGGCCATCACGCCATGCAGCTGCGCCAGATCCAGTGTCGGCGTGCCGCCCATGCCCGACGCGCCGTAGACCATCGACATGCCGTAGAGCAGCATGCCGGAAGCAAGGGCACTCAGCACGAAGTACTTGATCGCCGCCTCCGGCGGCAGGCGGGCATCGCGGTTGAGCGCGACCAGCGCATAGGACGACAGCGACAGCAGCGCCAGGCCGAGGTAGATCGTTACCAGGTTGCCGGCCGACACCATCACCATCACGCCGAGCGCGGCGAAAATCATCAACGCGTAGAACTCGCCGCCGAACAGCTTGCGGTCGATCATGTAGGGCCGCGCGTACACGAACACCACCGCGGTGATGCCCAGCGCGAAGACCTTGAGGATCTCCGCCACGTGGTCGCGCACGAACATGCCGTTGAACGCGGTTGCGGTCTGTTCGGGCTGGCCGGCGACCACCAGGTAGATCGCCACCAGCAGCACGGCGATGGAGGTCCAGTGCAGCTGCGGGCGCTGCGCCGGTTTCATGAACGCGTCCAGCAGCAGGATCAGGCACACCGCCGCCACCAGGTAAAGCTCCGGCAGCAGGGTCAGGATGTCATAGAGAGTGGGCATGTTCGCTTCTGCTCAGATCTTGTGGACGGCAAGTTGCTGCACCAGGTGCGCCACCGAGCTGTCCATCAGGTGGATCAGCGGCTGCGGCCACACGCCGATGGCAAGGACCGCAACGGCGAAGCCGATCAGCACCCAGGTTTCACGCGGGGTCATCGGCGTCATGTGCTTGACGTGTTCGGTGGTCACCGGGCCCCACAGCACGCGCTTGACCAACCACAAGGTGTAGCCGGCACCGATGATCAGGGTGAACGTGGCAAACAACGCGATCCACGGGCTGGCGCTGAAGCTGGCCAGGATCACCATGAACTCGCCGACGAAACCGCTGGTGCCCGGCAGGCCGCAGTTCGCCATCGCGAACAAGACGTAGAAGAGGCCGAACCACGGCATCATGTTGATGACGCCGCCGTAGTCCTTGATCTGGCGCGTGTGGGTGCGGTCGTACATCACGCCGATGCAGGTGAACATGGCGCCGGAGACGAAACCGTGCGAAATCATCTGCACCATCGCGCCCTGCATGCCCAGGCTGGCCATGTCGGTATTGCCGCCTTCGCGCACCAGCATGAAGGCCATGAAGATGCCCAGGGTGACAAAGCCCATGTGCGCCACGGACGAATAGGCCACCAGCTTCTTCATGTCCTCCTGCACCAGCGCGACATAGCCGATGTAGACGATCGCGACCAGGCTGAGCACGATCACGATCCACGCGAAGTGCGCACCGGCGTCCGGGGTGATCGGCAGGATGAAGCGCACCATGCCGTAGGTGCCGATCTTCAGCATCACCGCCGCCAGCCACACCGAACCGCCGGTGGGCGCCTCGACGTGCGCGTCGGGCAACCAGGTGTGCACCGGCACCATCGGCACCTTGATCGCGAAGGCGATCAGGAAGCCGAAGAACAGCCAGGCCTGCTCCTTCATCGTCAGCGGCAGCGCCGCCAGCGTCGCCAGATCGAACGTGTGCGCCTTCTGGTACAGGTACAGCAGCGCGATCAGCATGAACACCGAACCGGTGAACGTGTAGATGAACAGCTTCAACGTCGCGTACACGCGCCGCGGACCGCCCCACATGCCGATCAGGATGTACATCGGGATCAGCACCGCCTCGAAGAAGGCGTAGAACACCAGCGCGTCGGTGGCGCAGAACACGCCGATCAGCAGGCCCTCCAGCAACAGCATGCAGGCCATGTACTGGTGCGGACGGTTCTGGATGACCTTCCACGCGCCGGCGATGACCAGGATGCCGACGAAGGTCGTCATCAGGATCAGCGCGACGGAGATGCCGTCCACCGCCAGGGTGAAATGCACGCCCCAGGTCGCGATCCACACATGGGTTTCCTGCAGCTGCATCACCGACCCTTCCGGGTCGTAGCGCAGCAGCCACAGGCTGATCACGAAGGTCGCGATGGTAATAAGCAGCGCCAGCCAGCGCGCCAGCATCGGCCGGGCGGAACCGGCCAGCAGCACCGGCACCGCGCCGACGATGGGCAGCCAGATCAGCAGACTGAGAAGATGATTGAACATGGAGCCTGCTTCCCCTAGTTGCCGAACAGTCGATAGCCGCCAAACAGCACGATCACGCCGATGATCATGGCGAACGCGTAGTGGTAGAGGTAACCGGTCTGGAGTCTCCGCAGCAATGCCGCGCCGCGATGGACCAGCCGCACCGACCCGTTCACCGCCACGCCGTCGATCACGCCGGCGTCGCTGAACTTCCAGAACAGGCGCCCCATCTTCTGCCCGCCGCTGGCAAACAGCGTGTACTCCACTTCATCCGCCCAGTACTTGCGGTCGAGCACCGTCCACAACGGCTTGAGCGCCTGCTTGATCCGGCCGGCCAGCGCGGGATTGAACACGTAGATATAGGTACAGATCACGAAGGCCGCCACCACCAGCAGGAACGGCAGCTGGGTGAAGCCGTGCAACGCCATCGCCGCCGCGCCATGGAACTCCTGGCCCAGCTCGGCCAGCACGTTGTTGGCCTCGTCCACGTGGATCGCGCTGCCGAACCAGTTGCCGAACAGCATCGGCGCAACGGTGACGTAGCCGATCAGCAATGACGGGATCGCCAGCAGCACCAGCGGCACGGTCACCACCCACGGCGACTCCTTCGGCGCATGCGCCAGCACGCCCGGTTCATGGTGGTCGTGATCGTCATGACCGTGACCATGCGAGGCGACGACAGTGAAGCGCTCCTTGCCGTGGAAGGTCAGGTACATCTGGCGGAACGTGTACAGGCCCGTGACCAGCGCACCGGCCATCACGCAGAAGTACGCATAGTTGGCGCCCCAACGATGCGACAGGCCGACCGCCTCGATGATCGCATCCTTCGAGTAGAAACCCGAGGTGAACGGCACCGCCACCAGCGCCAGCGAGCCGATCCACATGGTGATCCAGGTGATCGGCATGTACTTGCGCAGGCCGCCCATGTAGCGCATGTCCTGCTCGTGGTGCATCGCGATGATCACCGAGCCGGCACCGAGGAACAGCAGCGCCTTGAAGAAGGCGTGGGTCATCAGGTGGAATACCGCGCCGGAATACATCGACACGCCCAGCGCCACCGTCATGTAGCCCAGCTGCGACAGCGTGGAGTACGCCACCACGCGCTTGATGTCATTTTGGACTATGCCAATCAACCCGGTGAACAGCGCAGTCGTGGCGCCGATCACCAGCACGAAGCTCAGCGCAGTCGAGGACATCTCGAACAGCGGCGACATGCGCGCCACCATGAAGATGCCGGCGGTGACCATGGTCGCGGCATGGATCAGCGCCGAGATCGGGGTCGGGCCTTCCATCGAATCGGGCAGCCACACGTGCAGCGGCACCTGTGCCGACTTGCCCATGGCGCCGACGAACAGCAAGATGCAGATCACGGTCGCTGCATCCCACTGCGTGTTCGCGGTGATCTGCAGCGTCTGGCCAGCCAGCCCCGGCGCCGCGCTGAACGCACTGGCGTAGTCCAGCGTGTGCAGGAAGGTCAACACCGCGGCAATGCCCAGCAGGAAGCCGAAGTCACCCACACGGTTGACCAGGAACGCCTTCAGGTTGGCGAAGATCGCGGTCGGCCGCTTGTACCAGAAGCCGATCAGCAGGTAGGACACCAGGCCCACCGCTTCCCAGCCAAAGAACAGCTGCATGAAGTTGTTGCTCATGACCAGCATGAACATCGAGAAGGTGAACAGCGAGATGTAGCTGAAGAAGCGCGTATAGCCCGGGTCGTCGCGCATGTAGCCGATGGTGTACAGGTGCACCACCAGTGAGACGAAGCCCACCACCACCAGCATCATCGCGGTGAGCCTGTCCACCATGAAACCGACGCTGGCGTTGACCTGCCCGATCTGGAACCAGGTGTAGAGGTTCTGGTTGTAGTTGTCCGCGCCGCCCACGGTGAGCTGGTACAGCACATGGAACGACAGCGCGACCGACACGATCATGCACGCGATGGTGACGGTGTGGGCGACCGCGCGACCCGCGCGGCCGAGGAACGGGCTGACGAAACCGGCCACCAGCGAACCGAGCAGCGGCGCCAGTGCGATGGTCAACAGGACGCTCGTGGAAAGACCCATGGGTTCAGCCCTTCATGCTGTCGATGTCGGCGATATTGATCGTGCTGCGCGTACGGAACAGCAGGACCAGGATCGCCAGGCCGACGGCAGCTTCCGCCGCAGCCACGGTGAGGATGAAAAACACGAACACCTGCCCCGACACGTCGCCCAGGAAGCGCGAGAACGCGACAAAATTCATGTTGACCGCAAGCAGCATCAGCTCGATCGACATCAGCAGCACGATCACGTTCTTGCGGTTGATGAACAGCCCGGCCACGGCGATGCAGAACAGCACGGCGCCGAGCACGATATAGTGTGCGAGCGAAATCATGGCTTGGATTCTCCTGCGGTGCCCTCGTCGGCGGCGGCCGGCGTCGGGCGTACGGCGTCCATCTTGACGATGCGCACGCGATCGCGCGGATCGACCCTGACCTGCCGGCTGGCGGATTCGTAACGCGCACCGCGACGTTCGCGCAGGGTCAGCGCTACCGCAGCCACCAGGCCCACGGTGAGCACCAGCGCAGCCACTTCGAACGGCAACAGGAATTTGGTGTACAGCGCCTGGCCCAGCCACGCGGTGTTGGACATGCCGGCCACCGCAGCCGGGTCAGCGCCCAGGTCGCGCGCATGCATCGCCCGCACGCCGATCAGGCCGAGCATCTCGACCAGCATCACGATGGCCACGATCACCCCGACCGGCAGGAACTTCACGAAACCCTCGTGCATTTTCTCCAGGTCGATGTCGAGCATCATCACCACGAACAGGAACAGCACCATCACCGCGCCGACGTAGACCACCACCAGTGCCAGCGCGAGGAACTCGGCGTCCAGCAGCATCCACAGGCAGGCAGCGCTGAAGAAGGTGAGCACCAGCGCGAGCACGGCGTGCACGGTGTTCTTCAGCGTGATCACCGAGAGCGCCGCCGCCACCGTGACGAGGCTGAAGGCGTAGAAGCAGATGATTTGCAGCGTTTGGGGATTCATCGAAGGGCCTCAGCGGTACGGCGCATCTTGGGCACGATCCGCAGCGATCTGCTGTTCGAAGCGATCGCCGATGGCAAGCAGCTTCTGCTTGTCCACCACGTTCTCGCCGCGATTCTCGAAGTGGTATTCGTGGATCGAGGTCTCGACGATCGAGTCGACCGGGCAGCTCTCCTCGCAGAAACCGCAGTAGATGCACTTGAACAGGTCGATCTCGTAGCGCGTGGTGCGGCGCTGGCCGTCGCTCTCTCGCGGAGCCGAATCGATGGTGATCGCCAGCGCCGGGCAGACCGCCTCGCACAGCTTGCAGGCGATGCAGCGCTCCTCGCCGTTCGCATAGCGGCGCAACGCATGCAGACCGCGGAAACGATTCGACTTCGGGATGTGCTCCATCGGGTAGCGCATGGTGTACTTGGGCTTGAACATGTAGCGCATCGTCACGCCCATGCCGGCAACCAGCTCCGCCAGCATCAAACTCTTCAAATAACGGGTTACCGCGTTCATGGGTTACGCTCCCACCCCGATGCTGACCAGGTCGTAGTACTTCAGCAGACCGGCGACGAACACCCAGGCAATGGCAATGGGGATGAATACCTTCCAGCCCAGGCGCATGATCTGGTCGTAGCGGTAGCGCGGGAACGTGGCGCGGAACCACAGGAAGAAGAACGACATCACGAACGCCTTGATGAACAGCCAGATGAAGCCGCCTGCCCCCAGCCAGCTGATCCAGCCGGGCGCGTCGGCGGAGATCCAGCCCTGCAGCGGGCTGAGCCAGCCGCCGAGGAAGAAGATCGCCGACAGGAAGCTGACCAGGATCATGTTGGCGTATTCGGCCAGGAAGAACAGCGCGAAGGCCGACCCGGAATACTCCACGTGGAAGCCGGCGACGATTTCCGACTCGCCTTCGGCCATGTCGAACGGCAGGCGGTTGGTCTCGGCCACGCCGGAGACGAAATAGATCACGAAGACCGGCAGCAACGGCAGCCAGAACCAGTCGAACAGGCCCTTGCCGCCGGCCTGCGCGTTGACGATTTCGCTGAGGTTGAGGCTGCCGGCCAGCACCATCACGCAGACCAGGCACAGGCCCATGGCCAGCTCGTACGAGATCACCTGGGCCGCCGAACGCATGGCGCCCAACAGCGCGTAGCGCGAGTTGGACGCCCAGCCTGCGATGATGATGCCGTAGACGCCCATCGAGGTCATCGCCAGCAGGTAGAGGATGCCTGCGTTGGCGTTGGAGAGCACCATCTTGCCGCTGAACGGGATCACCGCCCAGGCCGCCAGCGCGGGGACCAGCCCGATCAGCGGCGCCAGGAAGTACAGGAAGCGGTTGGCCTTGGTCGGCAGGATCACTTCCTTGATCAAGAGCTTCACCACGTCGGCGAACGCCTGCAGCACGCCGCCGGGGCCGACCTTGTTCGGTCCCATGCGCACGTGCATCCAGCCGATGACCTTGCGCTCCCAGTACACGAACATCGCCACCGCGATCACCAGCGGCAGCACGATGCACAGGATGTAGATCAGCGGCCACATGACCTGGTTGATGAGTTGATCAGCCATGATGCCTATGCCTTGCTCAAGGTGATGGCTGCGCCGTGCGGCGGCAGCGTGGCGGTAAGGTCTTGGGCTGCCTCGATCCACACGGCGCCGTCGGGCACGGCCGCATCGACCAGCACCGGCAACTGCACCTCGCCGATGCGCGCCTGCGCGCCGGCGGTCAGGCCTTGCCGCCCCGCCTCGGCTTCATTGAGGCGGATCGCCGGCGCACGATTGAGCGGGTGCGCATTGAGCGCGGTGGCCCGGCGCAACACCGCATCGACGCGGTAGATCGGCCAGGTGGCCAACCGGGTGAGCGCGGCAGGCGCCGCACGCGTCGACAGGCCCTGGCGCGCTGCCTGCGCGCGCTCGCCGATGCCGTCGCGCAGACCGGCGATGTCGTCGAACTCGAAACCGGCCAGCTGCATCGCCCCGCCGAGCGCACGCAGGACCTTCCAGCCCGGCCGCGCCTCGCCCGGCGCCTTGGCACCCGCGATCACGCCCTGCGCCAATCCGTCGACGTTGACCAGGGTCGCGTCGATTTCGGCCAGCAGTGCAATCGGCAGGATGACGTCCGCCACCTCGCGCAGCGCGGCACCGCCGAAGGCGCTGAACGCCACGACCTTGTCAGCGCCGCGCAGCGCCTTCAGCGCCGCGGCGCCATCGGCGAAGTCGTGCGGCGGCTCGACGCCGTACAGCAGGTACGCCTTGCGCGGTTGCGCCAGCATGGCCTGGGCATCGAGCCCGCCATTGCCCGGCACCACGCCGATGCGACCCAGGCCGATGGCGTTGGCGCCCACCGGCACCTCATCGACGCCAGCACCGGTGGCTTCGCCGATGAAGTGCGCGATCGCGCGCAGCCACGAGGCCTGCGGGTGTGTCGCGGCGGCTTCGCCGAGGATCACCGCCGAGGTACCCGCCTTCAGCGCGGCAATCACCCCACCATCGCCCTGCCCGCTGCGGGCGCTGTCCAGCGCACCGGCCAGCGATGCCGGCGCCGTGGCACCGGCTTCCACTGCAGCCTTGGCCAGCCCCAGCATGGCGTCGACCAGCGCTTGCGGAGCGACGATCGTCTCGCCCGCCAGCTTGTAGTTGAAATCGAAACGAGCCGGATTCACCACGAAGACGCGCGCGCCCTTCTTGGTCGCCTGGTGCAGCCGGTGATTGATCAGCGGCAGTTCCTGGCGCAGGTCCGAGCCGACCAGCAAGGCGGCCTGTACCCTTTCCAGTTCGGCGACCGGCATGCCGAACGGTACCGCCACGGCGTGATCGGCAAAATCGAGCTGGCGCAAACGGTGGTCGAGGTGGGCACTGCCCAGGCCACGCGCCAGGCGCACCAGCAGGTCGCCTTCCTCGTTCGAGATCGACGGGTGCGCCAGGATGCCCAGCTCGCTGCCCGGCGCCTTCTTCAGTGCCTCGCCGGCGAACGCCAGCGCGTCCTCCCAGGTGGTGTCGTGCCACTGGCCGTCGCGCTTCACCTGCGGAGCATGCAGGCGATCGGGGGCGTACATGCCCTGGTGGCTGTAGCGGTCGCGGTCGGACAGCCAGCACTCGTTGATCGCCTCGTTGTCGCGCGGCACCACCCGCAGCACCTCGCCGCGGCGCGTGTGCAGCCACAGGTTGGAACCCAGCGCGTCATGCGCACCGATCGACGGCTTGGCGATCAATTCCCAGGCACGCGCCTTGAACTGGAACACCTTGTCGGTCAATGCGCCGACCGGACAGACGTCGATGATGTTGCCGGACAGCTCGGTTTCCACCGTCTTGCCGATGTAGGTGCCGATGACCTGGTCCTCACCGCGGCTCATGCCACCCAGCTCGTAGGTGCCGGCGATCTCGCTGGTGAAGCGCACGCAGCGCGTGCAGTGGATGCAGCGCGTCATCTCGGTGGCCACCAGCGGCCCGATGTTCTCGTCGGCCACCGTGCGCTTGCGCTCGGTGAAGCGCGACACGCTGCGACCGAAGCCCAGCGCCACGTCCTGCAGTTCGCACTCGCCGCCCTGATCGCAGATCGGGCAATCCAGCGGGTGGTTGATCAGCAAGAACTCCATCACGTCGCGCTGGTATTGCAGCGCGAGCTTGGAGCGGGTCTGCACCTTCATGCCCTCGGTGACCGGGGTGGCGCACGCGGGCAGCCCCTTGGGCACCGGGCGCCCGCCCATCTCCACCTCGACCATGCACATGCGGCAGTTCGCGGCGATCGGCAGCTTGCGGTGATAGCAGAAACGCGGGATCACGACGCCGACGGCATCGGCTGCCTCGATGATCATCGCATTCTTGCGGATCTGCACCGGCTTGCCGTCGATCTCGATGCTGACCAGGTCAGGAGCGGTGCTGGTTGGCTGCGTACTCATGCAGCAACTCCTTGGGGAGCAGGGGATGGAGAATGGAGAATGGGAGATGGAAAGGGCCGCCGGATGTCGCGGCGCGATTCCCTGTTCCCGATTCCCGATTCCCGATTCGCGCGGATGGAGAGCATGGTCATGCCTTGACCTCATCGCGCGAATCGACGATCGAGTGTCCGTGCTCCACGTAGTACTCGAATTCGTTCCAGAACCGGTTCAGGAATCCCTGCACCGGCCATGCCGCCGCCTCGCCGAAAGCGCAGATGGTGTGGCCCTCGATCTGCCCGGCAATGGCCTTCAGGCGGTGCAGGTCCTCCTGTGTGCCGTTGCCTTCGACGATGCGGGTCAGCACGCGATACATCCAGCCGGTGCCTTCGCGGCACGGCGTGCACTGGCCGCAGGACTCGGCCTTGTAGAAGCGCGAGATGCGCTGGCAGACCCTGACCATGCAGGTGGTCTCGTCCATCACGATCACCGCGCCCGAGCCCAGGCCGGAGCCGGCCTTCTGCAGGCAGTCGTAGTCCATGGTGCTTTCGAGCATGATCTCGGCCGGCAGCACCTTCATCGAGGAGCCGCCCGGGATCACTGCCTTGAGCTTGTGGCCGTTGCGCACGCCGCCGGCCAGCGCCAGCAGATCCTTGAACGAGGTACCGAGGCGGACTTCGTAATTGCCGGGGCGATTGACGTGGCCGGACACCGAAAAGATCTTCGGGCCACCGTTGTTCGGCTTGCCGAGGTTGAGGAACCAGTCCGCGCCGCGGCGCAGGATCGCCGGCACCGAAGCGTAGGTCTCGGTGTTGTTGATCGTCGTCGGCTTGCCGTACAGGCCGAAATTGGCCGGGAACGGGGGCTTGAAGCGCGGCATGCCCTTCTTGCCTTCCAGCGACTCCATCATCGCGGTCTCTTCGCCGCAGATGTAGGCGCCGGCGCCCAGGGCGGCATGGATGTCCACGTCGATGCCGCTGCCCTGCACGTTCTTGCCGAGCAGGCCGGCGGCATAGGCTTCCTTCAGCGCCGCCTCGAAGTGTTCGAACGGCTCGTGGTGGAATTCGCCGCGCAGGTAGTTGTAGGCCACCGTAGAGCCCGTGCAGTAGCAGGCAATGGCCAGCCCCTCGATCACCGCGTGCGGGTTGTAGCGCAGGATGTCGCGGTCCTTGCAGGTACCCGGCTCGGACTCGTCCGAATTGCACAGGATGTATTTCTGCATCGTGCCCTTGGGCATGAAGGACCACTTCAGCCCGGTCGGGAAACCGGCGCCGCCGCGGCCGCGCAGGCTGCTCTTCTTGATCTCCTCGACCAGCGACGCCGGATCGGGCTTCTCGGCGAGGATCTTGCGCCAGGCCTTGTAGCCGTCGACCTGCTCGTAGCTTTCCATCGCCCACGGCGTGTCGAAGTGCAGCGTCGTGTAGACGACCTGGTGTTCCTGGGGTGCGGGTCCGACGGCCATCAGTGACTCCCCTCCGCGCCGTGGGCGGCCGGACCGTCGAGGGTCAGGCCATCCAGGATCGCGTCGAGCTTTTCGGTGGTGAGACGTTCGTGGTAATGCCCGTTGACCGTGGCGGCCGGGGCGTACACGCAGGCGGCGATGCACTCTTCCTCGGCCTTCAGGTAGACGCGCCCGTCGGGCGTGCTCTGGCCCAGCTTGATGCCGAGCTTCTGCTCGCAGTGGCGGACCAGCTCCTCGGCACCGTTGAGCCAGCACGAGATGTTGGTGCAGATAGCCACGTTGTTGCGGCCCACCGGCCGGGTTTCGAGCATCGAGTAGAAGCTCGCCACCTCATAGGCCCAGATGGGCGGCAAGTCCAGATATTTCGCCACCGCGGTGATCAGCTCGTCGGTGAGAAAGCCGCGGTTCTGCTCCTGCGCGCCGAACAGCGCCTGGATCAGCGCCGAGCGCTTGCGATCCGGCGGAAACTTGGCCACCCACGCGTCGATGTGCTTGCGCGTGTGCTCGGAAAGCACGAGGAGCGGATCGACGTGCTTCACCTGGTTGTAGTTGCCGGTGGCTTTCATGGATGGAACTCCGGGAATCGGGAATCGGGGCTCGGGAATCGGCAAAAGCCATCCCGCATCGCGACGATCCCGACTCCGTGACAGCAGTCGTGGCTGGTAGAAACATGAAGGCACGCGCGACCGAGATGCGCTCTGCCCATTCCCGATTCCCGATTCCCGATTTCCCGGATCATCGATCCACCTCGCCGAACACCAGGTCGTAGGTGCCGATCATGGCCACCACGTCGGCGAGCATGTGGCCGCGCACGACGGTGTCCATGGAGGAGAGGTGGGCGAAACCGGGAGCACGCAGGTGCACGCGGAACGGCTTGTTGGCACCGTCGGAAACCAGATAGCAGCCGAACTCGCCCTTGGGCGCCTCGACCGCGCAATAGGTTTCGCCGGCCGGCACGCAATAGCCTTCGGTGAACAGCTTGAAGTGATGGATGAGCGCTTCCATGCTCTCCTTCATCACCTCGCGATGGGGCGGCACGACCTTGTAGTCGTTGAGGATCACCGGGCCGGGATTGGCGCGCAGCCATTCCACGCACTGGCGGATGATGCGGTTGGACTGGCGCATCTCCTCCACGCGGCACAGGTAGCGGTCGTAGCAGTCGCCGTTGACGCCGACGGGGATGTCGAAGTCCACCTCGGCATATTTCGCGTACGGCTGCTTCTTGCGCAGGTCCCATTCCACGCCGGAGCCGCGCAGCATCACGCCGGTCATGCCCCACTGCTGGGCCAGTTCCGGGCTGACCACACCGATGCCGACGGTGCGCTGCTTCCAGATGCGGTTGGTGGTGAGCAGTGCCTCGTATTCGTCCACCTTCGAGGGGAAGTCGGCGGTGAACGCGTCGAGGAAGTCGAGCATCGAACCTTCGCGCCAGCTGTTGATGCGCTTGAGGTCGGCACCCTTGTGCCACGGCGACTCGCGGTACTGCGACATCTGCGCCGGCAGGTCGCGGTAGACGCCGCCCGGGCGGTAGTACGTGGCGTGCATGCGCGCACCCGACACCGCCTCGTAGACGTCCATCAGCTCCTCGCGCTCGCGGAACGCATAGAGCATCACCGCCATCGCGCCCAGGTCGAGTGCGTTCGAGCCGATCCACATCAGGTGATTCAGGATGCGGGTGATCTCGTCGAACATGGTGCGGATGTACTGCGCGCGCTCCGGCGCCTCGATCCCCAGCAGAGTCTCGATCGCGCGCACGTAGGCGTGCTCGTTGCACATCATCGACACGTAGTCGAGCCGGTCCATGTAGCCGATCGACTGGTTGAACGGCTTGGACTCGGCCAGCTTTTCGGTGCCGCGATGGAGCAGGCCCACGTGCGGATCGACGCGCACGATGGTCTCGCCGTCCATCTCCATGATCAGGCGCAGCACGCCGTGCGCAGCCGGGTGCTGCGGGCCGAAGTTCATCGTGTAGTTGCGGATTTCCTGGGCCATCTTCAGTTCTCCCGCCACTTGTCGGCGGCTTCAGCCCGGGCCTGCAGCAGGTCGGCGTCGTCACGGATCGTGCGCGGCACCAGCACGCGCGGCTCGATCGACACGGGTTCGTAGATCACCCGCTTCTGCTCGGGGTCGTAGCGCACCTCGACATTGCCGATCAGCGGGAAATCCTTGCGGAACGGATGGCCGACGAAACCATAGTCGGTGAGGATGCGGCGCAGGTCCGGGTGCCCTTCGAAGATGATGCCGAACAGGTCGAACGCCTCGCGCTCGAACCAGTTCACGCCAGGCCACACCGGAGTCAGCGACGGCACCACCGGCAGGCTGTCGTCCGTGCAGAACACGCGCAGGCGCAAGCGACGGTTGTGCTCGATCGAAAGCAGCTGGACCACCGCGGCGAAGCGGCGCGGCTGGCTGTCGCCGCTGGGGCGCTCGGCCCAGCTGAAGCGGCCCAGCGCCTGCCCTTCGACACCGCGCGAGAAACCCGAGCCGCTGACCGTGGTGGTGTCCCACTCGACCTGACCGTAGCCGAGGTAATCGATGCCGCACAGGTCGATCAGCTCGCCGAAGCGGAACGCCGGCTCGTCGCGCAGCGCGATGGCCACCGCAACCAGGTCGGCGGCGGCCAGGTCGGCAATGATCTCGTTGCGCTCGGTGCTGACTTCCAGCGTGTCGCCGAAGCGCGCGACAAGCTGGTCGGCAAGCGACTTCGCGGAGGTATCGGACATGTCGGGCCTCACGAACGCGCGATGGTGCTGGTGCGACGGATCTTCTTCTGCAACTGCAGGATGCCGTGGATCAATGCTTCGGCCGTCGGCGGGCAGCCCGGCACGTAGATGTCCACCGGCACGATGCGGTCGCAGCCGCGCACCACGGAGTAGGAATAGTGGTAGTAGCCGCCGCCGTTGGCGCAGCTGCCCATCGAGATGACCCACTTCGGCTCGGGCATCTGGTCGTAGACCTTGCGCAGTGCCGGCGCCATCTTGTTGACCAGGGTGCCGGCCACGATCATCACGTCGGACTGGCGCGGGCTGGGGCGGAAGATCACGCCGTAGCGGTCGAGGTCGAGCCGCGCCACGCCGGCGTGCATCATCTCCACCGCGCAGCAGGCCAGGCCGAAGGTCACCGGCCACATGGAGCCGGTGCGCGCCCAGTTCATCAGCGCGTCGACGCTGGTGGTGGCGAAGCCGCGTTGCACGACGGGGTTGTCGCCGGCCGGGCGCAGGATGTCGTCGACCAGGTTCAGCGGCTCGGGGTTGTGCATCACCCGGCTGATGGAATCGATCACTCCCATTCGAGCGCTCCCTTCTTCCACACGTAAGCAAAGCCGATCACCAGCAGCAGCAGGAACAGCCCCATCTCGATCAGCGCGATCAGGCCGATCTGCTTGAACACCACCGCCCACGGAAACAGGAAGGCGATTTCCAGGTCGAAGATGATGAACAGGATGGCGAGCAGGTAATAGCGCACGTCGAAGCGCATGCGTGCGTCCTCGAATGCCTCGAAGCCGCATTCGTAGGGGGCGAGCTTCTCCGCCTCGGGGCGACGCGGGCCGGCGAGCAGGCCGACCACCAGCAACACCACGCCAAGGCCGGCGGCAACGGCGATGAACAACAGGACAGGCCAGTATTCGGCGAGCACGATGCAACCTACCTCCGCGCCGCTTGGGCGCATCAGTGACCGGTGGGAACTTGGATCAAGTGCTCACGGTCCGACGACTTCAGTTCGGTGCATCGGCGTGGCCTGGGCCTCCGACTACGCCGGCGGATCGAAGCCACCGGCGCCCGATGTCTCGCAAAACGCGTTTGCGAATCCGCGCATTGTATCAGTGCGATGGGGTACAACAAGCCTTGACGGCTGCTGCGTTGCGAACTAACGCACGGCTTGCGCCGGGCGCGTCACATGGTCTGCGTGGGTCGCTCGGAATTGAGCGTGCCGGCGAGGATGTTCTCGATGCGGCTGCGCGCGGCCTCCGCGTCGCTGGATTCGTTGAAATGGATGCCGATGCCGGCGGTACGATTGCCCTGCGCGCCGACCGGGCTGATCCACACCACCTTGCCCACCACCGACAGCCGCTCGGTCTCGTCGGCCAGGGTCACCAGCAGCACCACCTCGTCGCCCAAGGCATAGGACTGCGCCGTCGGCGCAAACAGGCCGCCATGCTTGAGGAACGGCATGTACGCGTTGTACAGCGACGCCGCGTCCTTGATCTTCAGCGAGATGATGCCTTGCCGGCCAGCCATCGGTTTCATGCCACGCTCCCCGCCGGGCCTGCGTCCCGGTCAACGGCGTCGATCTTAGCAGGTCGGCGCAGCGCGTCAGGCACTGCCGCGCGTCACTGCCCGGTCGTTTCGCCGGCCAGCAGCGACTGCCGTTCGTTGACCAGGTTGCCCCAGGTGGCCGGCGGCGCCCAGCCGGCAACCCATGCCGGCACGGAAGCGGCGGCCATCGGCCGCGATATCGAGAAGCCCTGCAACTGGTGGCAGCCCAGCGACGCCAGCAGATCCCCCTGCACCGGCGTCTCCACCCCTTCGGCGATCACCGCCTTGGCCAGCATGCGCGCGGTGGTGATCACGCCCGCGGCGATCGCCATGTTGCGGTCGTCATGCAGGATGTCGCGCACGAAACTCTGGTCGAGCTTGATGTGCTCGATGTCGAGCTGCTGGATGTGGCTCAGCGACGCCGAGCCCGTGCCGAAATCGTCCAGCCCCACGCGGATGCCGCGCCGCCGGCATTCCTCGATGACCACCTTGGCCCGCGCATGGTCCATGCTTGGCCCGGTCTCGGTGATCTCGATACCGAAGCCGACGTCCATCACGTCAGGATAGGTGTCCAGCGCGGCGTCGATGTCCGCGAAGAACGCCGGGTGCAACAGGTGGCGGGTGCTGATGTTGACCGACACCGGAACGGGCACGCCGGCATGCAACCAGCCCTGGCAGCAGCGCAGCGCCTCGTCCAGCACGTAGCGTCCGATCGGCCGGGCAAGTTGCGGGTCGTCCAGCACGTGCATGAAGTTGGCCGGGCCGATCAGCTCCTGCTCGCGATCGTTGAGGCGCAGGAGTGCCTCCATCCCGGCCACGCCGTTGATCCCGGGCAGGCCGTCGATGTAGACGATCGGCTGGAACAGGAGCTGCAAGCGCGACTGCTGCAGGGCCTGGGCGATCCGCTCGCGCATCGCCTGCAGACGCACCTGCTCCAGCTCCATGGCCGGCTCGTACAGCGAGCCGCGATCCTTGCCTGCCTCCTTCGCCTCGTACATCGCCATGTCGGCGTGGCGGACCAGCCCCTCGGCGCTGGAGCCGTCGAGCGGAAACAGGGTCCAGCCGATGCTTGCCGACAGGAACAACTGCTCCTCGTCCAGGTTGAACGGCACCCGCAGCGCCTGCAGGATGCAGCGGCTGATCACGTCCAGCTGCTCGCGGCTGTCCAGGCCAGGGATCAGCAACGCGAATTCGTCGCCGCCGAGGCGGGCCAGCACGTCGGCGTCACGCAGCATGCCGCGGATGCGCGAAGACGCCTCCGCCAGCACGCGGTCGCCGCCGCTGTGGCCGGCGGTATCGTTGACGCTCTTGAACCGGTCCAGGTCCAGGATGCCCACTGCCAGCAGGGAATCGTCGGCGGTGGCTCGGGTCCGCGCCTGTTCCAGCAGCTCGAACAGCAGCCGCCGGTTGGGCAAACCGGTGACCACGTCGTAGAACGCCAGCCGCTCGACGCGCGCCTCGTGCAGTTTCCGCTCGGTGATGTCGCGCTGCTGCCAGATGCAGCCCTGCGCCACGCCGTCAATGCAGATCGGCATGAAGTCGCGCAGCAGTACGCGCCCGTCGGCCAGCAGCACTTCCTCGTCGCGCGACTCCTCGTTGCGCGCCACGATGCCGGCCATGCGTTCGAGCTCGCGTTCGGGCTCGCAATAGAGATGACTGATGCGCGCGTGCAGCGCGGCCGACGGCAGGCCCTCCAGTTCGCCCGGCGATTCGGCCAGCCCGAACAAGGCACAGAATGCCTCGTTGGCGAACTTCACCAGCCCGTTCGCCGTCGTCACCAGCACCCCGGAATGCTGGTTGGACAGCACCGTGCGCACGTGCTGCAGGTTGAAACGCAGATCGCGCTCGGCCAGCAGCCGCGCCGCGTGCGCCCGCTGCATCTGCATGCCCAGGCCAAGCTCGACCGCCATCTCCGCGAACACCTGGACCTCGACCGGAGTGAATGCGTCGGCCTGGTCGGCACCGACCACGAACACGCCCACCACCGCCTCGCCCACGCGCAGCGGCAACGCCAGCACCGCGCCGTCCCCCAGCGTCGTGCCCGGCAGCGGCCATTCGCGCGGCGCGCCCGCGGCGTACTGGCGAACGCACGGCTCGCCGCGGCGCAAGGCGACGACCGCGGCATCGCCGGCATGCTTCTGCTCGTCCAGGGCGAGGCCCTCCCCCGGCGTCACCACGCCATCCATGCCGGCGTGGGCATGCAGGCGCAAGCTTGTGGCCGCGTCGTCGGCAAACAGGCCGATCCACGCGAAGCGGTAGCCGCCCACGCGACAGGCCACGTCGCTGCTCTCGGCCAGCAGCAGGGTTTCGTCAGCGCTGTGCGTGACCACCTTGATCATCTCGCTGAGCAGACGCAAGGCGCGGCGCTGGCGAGCCTCCTGCTGCACCGAGCGCTGCAACTGATGGCGTTGCGACTGCGCCTCCAGCCCCAGCCCGATGCTCGCGGCGGCCTGCTGCAGCAGCTCGGTCAACCGTGTCGAGAAGTACGCGGGGTCGGATGCGCGGATCACCAGTCCGGCGCGCACCTCGCCGAACACCATCACCGGTATCGCCATCGCGGCGACCACGTCATGGCGCTCGTAGGCGGTGCGCAATCGCTGCAGGCCCGGCACGCGGCGCAGATCCGGCTCGATCTGCGGCACGCCGCGCCAGAACGAGGGCCGCACCAGCGACAGCGGGGTCTGTTCGGGGTAGATGTCCTGCATGTCCGCGGCCACCGCCACCGGCGCCACCCGCTGGAACCATCCGGCCGCGTGGTCGGCCTCGCCGATCATCACCAGCATCGCGCCCAGGCGCCGCTGCAGCACCTCGATGATGGCGTCGTAGAGTTCCGGAGGTTCCACCGCGCGAACCAGCAACTGGCCGATCTCGGACAGCGCCGCGTAATAGCTCTCGCTGGTCGCAGCCGTGGCGCCCGTATTGACCCGCATCGCGTCCGGCTCTTCGAGGTGCATGCCGTCTTCCCCTGCTTGCGCAGCAACCTAGCTGGGTCGGTCCAAGGGCGCAACACCGGCGGCGGGGGTCGGCTCGTCGGCTTGGATCTGGCACCAGCCCCAATGGTCGAATATCCACGGCGAGCACAAGTCCAGCGACAGCCGCACGAAACACGGCGCCGCACGCGCAGCCGCGGGCAGCTGCAGGCGCAATGTGCCGTCCGCGTCATGTCGCAGCGGCGCGCTCTGCCAGGCCCAGCGCTGCGATGTTGCCGGGTTCACCAGGTCCAGCCGCAGCCAGCGCCACCACACGCGGGGCGGGTGCCACGGCAGGGCTGCCGGCATCGGAGCGTCCGGCTCGAAATAGGTTTCGTCGCGCTCCGCCATTCGGCGCAGGCGCTTGCCGCTCAACGCGAGTTGGCTGCGATGCGCCTGCAGGGCGGCGCGCTTGCCGGCGAGCTGGGCGGCCGTGGCAGGCATCTTCAAGGCGCGCCGATCCCCCTTGTCGCCATGCACGAGGTAGGCGAGCAGCGCCGGCGGCGTGGCGTGGCCGGCCAATGCCAGCCGCACCAGCACGTGCGCCGCGCTGTGGTCGGGATGCCGATCCTGCAATGACGGCACGGCGATCAGGTCGGGGGCGAAGCGGTCGATCGCATCGCGGATGGCGGCCACGGCCAGGTCGGTCGATCGCAGCAAGAGGCCGGTGACGCCGAGGTCGGGCCAGTCCAGGGATTGCAACGCAGTCGCCGGTACCCCCAGCGCGGCGAGCGCATGCTGCAATTCGGCCGCGCGCCGCTGCGCCCAGCGGCGCCGATCCGCCGCGCCGAGGCGCCAGCGGCGTTCCAGCGCGCGCTGCGGCCAGGGATTGTTGTCGCCGGCGGTCAGCAGCAGGATGCGCACCTCGCCACCGGCCGCCAGCACTTGCTGCAGCAGCACGCCGGTGGCCAGGGTTTCGTCATCGGGATGCGGCGCGATCACCAGCAGACGGGTGCTCGCGGAGAACTCTGGCCCGCCGTCGCCCCGGGCACTGTCCATCAGCGCCACCGGGACAGCAGCTCCAGCAGCAGCAGATCCGGGCGCAAGGGGCCGCGCAGGCCCTCGCGTGCACGGTTGCTGGCGTCGTGCCAATCGCCCAGCGCCGCCGCGTCCAGCGCGCTGCCCAGTGGCGGGCGATCGCCCAGCGAACGGGCGCGCAGTTCGTCGGCCGCGGCCTGCGCGGCAAACCACAGCCGTTGCGCCGGCTCGTCGTCCAGCCAGCGCTTGACCACCTCGGCCGCCTGGCCGCGCCCGCCGGCCAGCGCCGCCAGGTCGCGGCGGACTTCGGTGCGCTGCTCCAGCGCGCCATGCCGGCTCCATTGCATGGCGAGTCCCGGGTTGCCACCGGCTGCCGCCAGCGCCGCCCTGCCGTCGGCCACGCCTTCGCGCTGCAGCCAGGCCAGCGCCAGCGCCGGTTCGGGCAGATGGAACTCGATCCGCTGGCAACGGCTGCGGATCGTCGGCGGCAACCGCCACGGCGCATCGGCCAGCAGGATCAGCATGGTTTGCGCAGCCGGTTCCTCCAGCGTCTTCAGCAAGGCATTGGCCGCCGCGGCGTTCATCGCGTCGGCCGGGTCGATGGTGACCACCTGCCAGCCGCCGAGCTGGCTGCGCATGGCCAGCCGGGCGGACAACTCGCGAATCTGGTCGACCACGATCTCGGTGCGTGGCGTGCCGTCCTTGCGCAAGCCGAAGGTCAGTTCCACCCGGTCCGGATGCGAGCCGGCCGCGGTCAACCGGCAACCCCGGCAATGCCCGCAGGCTTCGCCGTGCACCGGCTCGGTGCACAGCAGGCCGCGCACGAAACGCTGCGCGAACGCACGCTTGCCCAGGCCGGCGGCACCACACAGCAGCAGGGCGTGCGGCAGCGCGCCGCGCTCGCGACGGGCCTGCAGCCGCGACCAATGATCCTCGTGCCATGGCAGTGCGTTCATCGGGCCGACCCTTCCAGCCACTCGATCAAGGCATGCGTGGCCGTCTGCAGCACCTGCCCGGGAGCTTGGCTGGCGTCGATGACGCGGAAGCGGTTCGGCTCCTGTGCCGCGCGGTCGCGGTAGCTGGCACGCACCCGCTCGAAGAACGCGTCCGCCTCGGACTCGATGCGGTCGGCCTCGCCGCGACCGGCGGCACGGGCGCGCCCGGCCGCGACCGGCAGGTCGAGCAGCAAAGTGAGATCGGGCTTCACGCCGTCGCAGGCCCAGCGCTCCAGTTCCTCGATGCGCGCGGCGGGCTGGCCGCGTCCACCGCCCTGGTAGGCGTAACTCGCGTCGGCAAAGCGGTCGCACACCACCCACTGCCCCGCAGCCAGCGCGGGCTCGATCACCTCGCGCACCAGCTGTGCGCGCGAGGCGAACATCAACAGCAATTCGGTCTCCGCCGCCAGCGGGGCCAGCGCCGGGTCCAGCACGATCGCGCGCACCGCCTCGCCCACCGGCGTGCCGCCAGGCTCGCGCGCCTGCACCACCGACAGCCCGCGCTGGCGAAGGCAGGCCAGCACGCCGGCCAGCAAGGTGCTCTTGCCGGCGCCCTCGCCGCCCTCGAGGCTGATGAACCTGCCGCGCGCGGGACTCATCGGCAGCGCTTCCGCTGGTAGCAGTCGACGTTGCGGTTGTGCTCGGCCAAGGTGCTGGAGAACACGTGGCTGCCATCGCCGCGCGCCACGAAATACAACGCATCGCCGGCGGCGGGATGCAGCGCGGCCGCGATCGCCGGCCGGCCCGGCAGGGCGATCGGCGTGGGCGGGAGGCCGGGCCGGGTGTAGGTGTTGTAGGGCGTGTCGGCGGCGAGATCGCTCTTGCGGATGTTGCCGTCGTAACGCGCGCCCATGCCGTAGATCACGCTGGGGTCGGTCTGCAGCAGCATGTGATGCTCCAGGCGCCGGACGAACACTCCGGCGATCTTCGCACGCTCGTCGGCGCGGCCGGTTTCCTTTTCCACGATCGAGGCCAGGATCAGCGCCTGGTACGGATTGGCCAGCGGCAAGTCCGGCGCACGCCCCGGCCAAAGCGCCGCCAGCGTACGCTCCATCGCCGCATGGGCGCGGCGCAGGATGTCCAGCTCGCCGTCGCCCTTCACGTAGGCGTAGGTCTCTGGCAGGAAGCGTCCTTCCGGCGCCTCGCCGCCGGCGCCGATGCGCTGCATGATCGTCGCGTCGTCGAGGCCGCTGGTGTCGTGCTGCAGCACGTCGGCCTGGGCCAGCGCGCGGCGCAGCTCGGCGAACGTCCAGCCGTCGACAATAGTGAAGTTGCGCTGCAGGACCTTGCCCGCCGCCATGTCCGACAGCAACTGGCGCGGCGTGATGCCGGGCGCGAGCGCATATTCCCCCGCGTGCAGCTTGCCGGCCACGTGCATCTGCTCGGCCAGCAATCGCCAGTACCACGGGCTGGCCGTGGTCAGACCCTGTCGCCGCAGCTCGGCGACGATGCCCCGGAAACTGGTGCCGCGGCTGACGTCGATGCTTTGCTGTTGCGGCGATACGTTCAACGCGGTCACGCTGAAACGATGGTAGTCGTTCCAGCCCACCGCCAGCGCCGCAGCGAGCGCCAGCGCCAGCACCACCAGCAGCAACCCGTGCAGCCGCGCAGCCCCGCGCATCGCTCGAACACTCATCCGCCCTGCTCCATCGAAAATCCCAGATCGCGCCAATGCTGCTGCAACCGGCGCGCCACTGCGCCGGGTGCCCAGGTCCAACGCTCCAGCGACTGTACCGGCACGATGCCGCGCACGCTCGAACTCAGGAACAGCTCGCTGGCCCCGGCCAGGGCCTCCAACCCGATCTCGGCCACGCGCGCCGACATCGCCTCCAGCACCTCGGCCCGCGCGACCCCGGCGATGCCGCAGCGGTCCACGGCCGGGGTCAGCAACTCGCCATCGATCACCGCGAACAGGTTGGCCATGGTCGCCGAAATCACATGGCCGTGGCCATCGCACAGCACGCCTTCGGCGATCGCCGGATCGTTCCACTCGGCGCGCGCCAGCACCTGCTCCAACCGGTTCAGATGCTTGATGCCGGCCAATCGCGGCTGCTCGGCCAGCCGCAGCCGGCACACCCGCATGCGCACGCCGTGGATGGCCGCCTCTCCCACCGGCGGCGGCGGGAACGCGGCCACCACGCGGGTGGGTCGCGGCGTTGCCGGCGGCGCATAACCGCGCTCGCCGATGCCGCGCGTCACGGTGATACGCACCACCGCATGCGCCATGTCCGCCCGGACCTGCTGCGTTTCGTGCCAGAGCTGGTCCGGGTCGGGCGCGGGAATCAGCAGGCGCTCGCAACCGGCCGTCAGCCGCTGCATGTGCCGCGCCCACAGCGGCGCGCGCGTGCCGACCAGGCGGATGCTCTCGAACAGGCCGTCGCCGTAACCGAAACCGCGGTCGAGCACGCTGACCCGATCCGCGGCCACGCCGTCGACCAGCAGCCGCGCCGCCATCAGCCCGGCTTCCCGAGCGCGCGCAGCAGGCCGCGTGCCTTGGCGCGCGTCTCGTCCAGCTCGGCGACGGCTTCCGAGTCGGCGACGATGCCCGCGCCGGCGCGCAGGCTCACGTGCTCGCCGCTCAGCGTCAGGGTGCGGATCAGGATGTTCAAGTCGAGATCGCCATTGCAGTCCAGGTAGCCCAGCGCGCCGGTATAGGCGCCGCGCGGCGTGCGCTCCAGCGCGGCGATGATCTCCATGCAGCGTACCTTGGGGCAGCCGGTGATGGTGCCGCCGGGAAAGGTGGCGGCGATCACCTCGCCCGGCGTTACGCCGGCGCGCAGCCGTCCGCGTACATTGGAGACGATGTGGTGAACATGGGCGTAACTCTCCACCACCATCAGCTCGTCGACCTCGACCGTGCCCGGCGCGCAGACACGACCCAGGTCGTTGCGCTCCAGGTCGAGCAGCATCACGTGTTCGGCACGCTCCTTCGGGTGGGCGCTCAGTTCGCGGATGCGCGCGTGCTCGTCGTCGCCGCTCAGCCGCGGGCGCGTACCGGCGATCGGACGCGTCTGCGCCACGCCGCCGCGCACTTCCACCAGGCGTTCGGGCGAGGAACTCAGCACGGCCCAGCCCGGCTGTTGCAGCAAACCGGCGAACGGCGCCGGGTTGGCGCGGCGCAAGGCGTCGTAAAGCGCCGCCGGCTGGGGAGGCAGCGCGTAGCGTGCGTTCCAGCCGCGCGACAGGTTCACCTGGAACGTGTCGCCGGCCCGGAGATGTTCGTGAATGCGCTGCACGCCATCGAGGAAGTCGCCGGGCGGGTCTTCCTCGATGGTCTCGAGTGCGGGCAACGGCGGCCATGCCGCCGGCGATGCAAGATCGGCTTCGAGCCGGTCGAGCAACGGCTCGAAGCCGGCCTCGGCGACCAGCCAGGTGCATTCGTGCCAATGGTCGACGATGATCGCCGCCGGGCAGCGCACGGCCAGCGCCAACGGCAGCGTCGAGCTGGGCGGCAACTTCAATCGGGGCTCGATCTCGGCGGCCAGTTCATAGCTCAGCAGCAAAACCCAACCGCCGTGGAACGGCAACTCGTCGGCGCCAGCCGGGCACCGCCCGGCAAGCCACGCCCGGTCCAGCGCATCGAGAAAGCGACCCGGCTGCACGCGACCGTCCCCGTCGCGCAACACGCCATCGGCGACCAGTTCCAGGCGCTCGCCGGGAAACGCGAACAGGATGTCGTAGCGCGATTGCGCGCTGCCGTGCACGACGCTCTGCAACAGGCAGGGATAGCGCTCGGGGAGCGCCGCCGCCGGCGCGAGAAGATCGCGCCGGCCGTCCAGCCGGCGCCGATGGCAAGCCATGCCCGCGTCGGTCAAACGCGACGGAACGCCAGCGTGCCGTTGGTGCCGCCGAAGCCGAACGAGTTGGACAGCACCACGTCGAGCTTCGCCTCGCGCGCGACGTTGGGCACGAAGTCGAGGTCGCAGCCTTCGCCCGGCTCGTCCAGGTTGATCGTGGGCGGCAGCACCTGGTCGCGCAGCGCCAGCACGCTGAAGATCGCCTCGACGCCACCGGCCGCGCCCAGCAGATGGCCGGTGGTGGATTTGGTGGAGCTCATCGCCAGCTTGTACGCGTGGTCGCCGAACACCTTCTTCGCCGCCATCACCTCGCCGAGGTCGCCCAGCGGCGTGGAGGTGCCGTGGGCGTTGACATACTGCACGTCGGACGGATTGAGGCCGGCGTCGTTCAACGCGGTCTGGATGCAGCGCGCCGCGCCTTCGCCGCCTTCGCTGGGCGCGGTCATGTGGAATGCGTCGCCGCTCATGCCGAAGCCGACCAGCTCGGCGTAGATGCGCGCGCCGCGCGCCTTGGCATGCTCGTACTCCTCCAGCATCACCACGCCGGCGCCGTCGGACAGCACGAACCCGTCGCGATCCTTGTCCCACGGGCGACTCGCCTTGGTCGGCTCGTCGTTGCGGGTGGACATCGCCTTGGCCGAGCAGAAGCCGGCCATCGCGGTGCCGGTGGTGGCGAACTCGGCGCCGCCGGCGATCATCGCGTCGGCATCGCCGTACTGGATCATGCGTGCGGCCAGGCCGATGTTGTGCGCGCCGGTGGTACAGGCAGTGACGCAGGCGATGTTGGGGCCCTTCAGGCCGAACATGATGGACAGCTGGCCCGAGACCATGTTGATGATCGAGCTGGGCACGTAGAACGGCGACACGCGGCGCGGGCCCTTCGCGGCCAGTTCCAGCGTGGTCGATTCGATCGTGTACAGGCCGCCGATACCGGCGCCCACTGCCACGCCGACGCGCGGCGCATTGGCATCGGTGATCTCCAGGCCCGAATCGCGCAGCGCCTGGGTGCCCGCCGCCACGCCGTAGTGGATGAACGGGTCCATCTTCTTGACGTCCTTGAGCGGCATCCATTCGGCGGGGTCGAAGCCGCTGACCTGGCCGGCGATGCGCGTCGAGTAGGCCGAGGTGTCGAAATGGACGACCGGCCCGATGCCGCTCTCGCCCTTGACCACCCGATCCCACGCGCTGGCGATGTCGTTGCCGACGGGCGAGATGATGCCCATGCCGGTCACTACTACTCGACGCTTGCTCATGCTTGTTCCTTCGTTATTCCCGGGAAGCTGCCACGACCGATGGCCGGCGCGGCGCGCTCCGGGTGCGTCGTCCGTGGCGCCCGACGATGCGCGATGCACCATACGGGTTCGGACGTTGCGAAATTCAGAAACGAAAACTGCGCCATTCAGGCGCAGCATTCGATACCGCTGCCCATCCTTGCCGGCTCGCACAGGGCGTGCCAGGCGGGATGGACATGCCTCCGGAACCGATCAGTCCTTGGAGTGGGCCTTGATGTAGTCGACGGCCTGCTGCACGGTGGTGATCTTCTCGGCATCCTCGTCCGGGATCTCGGTCTCGAACTCTTCCTCGAGCGCCATCACCAGCTCCACCGTGTCCAGCGAGTCCGCGCCCAGATCATCCACGAACGAAGCGTTCGCCGTGACTTCATCTTCCTTCACGCCCAACTGCTCGACGACGATTTTCTTGACGCGTTCTTCGATGGTGCTCATGTTGCCCATACCTCTCAAGGGGTGATTGTTTGTCGGTACCGGTCCGACTGCATGGCTCAAGACCGGCGGCATTGTAGTGGCTAAGCGCCAGCGCTGCCACGATTCGCCGGCGATGGCTGGACCTGCCTGCCGCTGACCGACGCGAAAGGGCGATTGTCGCCCAAAACGAGGCCGCTGGCGACAGCTGCGTGCGCATGCCTCACGGCATGTACATCCCGCCGTTGACGTGCAAGGTCTCGCCGGTGATGTAGGACGCCGCAGGCGAAGCCAGGAATCCCACGGCCTTGGCGATGTCGCCGGCATCGCCCAGACGGCCGAGCGCGATCTGGCCGAGCAACCCGTGGCGGGTCTCTTCCGGCAGTGCGCGGGTCATGTCGGTGTCGATGAAGCCGGGCGCCACCACGTTGACCGTGATGCCGCGCGTGCCGATCTCGCGCGCCAGCGATTTGGAGAACGCGATGATGCCGGCCTTCGCCGCCGCGTAGTTCGCCTGGCCGGGGTTGCCGGTGAGCCCGATCACGGAGGCGATCGAAATGATGCGGCCCTTCTTCGCCTTCATCATGCCGCGCATCACCGCCTTCGACGTGCGGTACACGGAGGTGAGGTTGGTGTCGATGATCGCCTGCCAGTCCTCCTCCTTCATCCGCATCAGCAACTGGTCGCGGGTGATGCCGGCGTTGTTGACCAGGATCGAGACCGGGCCGAATTCCTTCGCGATGGCGTCGACCAGCGCCTCGACGGCGGCGCCGTCGGTGACGTCCAGCACGCGGCCGTGACCGCCGTGCGCAGCCATCCGCTCACCGATCGCGGCGGCGCCGCCTTCGCTGGTGGCGGTGCCGATCACGATGGCGCCCATGGCCGCCAGCTCGTCCGCGATCGCCGCGCCGATGCCGCGGCTGGCGCCGGTGACCAGCGCGATTTCACCTTGCAGTGGGTTGCTCATTGTCGGGTGTTCCTTCGGGGAATCGGAAAACTGAAAACTCACGCCCACTCGGCGCGGGCGGCATCGAGCTGGGCCGGATCGCCAAGCGGGCGCGCCTCGATGCTCTTGTCGATGCGCTTGATCAGTCCGGCCAGCACCTTGCCCGGCCCGCATTCGGCGATGCGCGTGGCACCGCCCGCGGCCAGTGCCTGCACGCACTCGGTCCAGCGCACCGGCAGGTACAACTGGCGCTGCAAGGCGCCGCGGATCTCCTCGACCGTGCCGTAGCTGCGCGCCTCGGCGTTCTGGATCACCGGCACGCGCGGAAGCTGCCAGTCGATCGTGGCCATCCGCTCGCCCAACCGATCGGCCGCCTCGCGCATCAGTGCGCAGTGCGACGGCACCGACACGGCCAGCTTGATCGCCTTCTTCACGCCCAGCTCGGCGAGCCGGACCAGCGCACGATCGACCGCCTCGGTGTTGCCGGCGATCACCAGTTGTCCCGGTGAATTGAAATTGGCCGGTGACACGACCTGCCCTTGCGCCACCTCTTCGCAGACAGCCGCGATCTGCGCATCATCGCCACCGAGGATGGCCGCCATCGCGCCCACGCCGGCCGGCACTGCAGCCTGCATCAGGCGCCCGCGCTCGGCCACCAGGGCGGCCGCGTCGTGCAAGGACAGCGAACCGGCGCAGACCAGCGCGCTGTACTCGCCCAGGCTGTGGCCCGCCAGTTGTGCCGGATCCACGCCACCCAGCTTCTGCCACACGCGCCACACCGCCACGCTGGCAGCCAGCAGCGCCGGCTGGGTGTGCTCGGTGCGGTTGAGCAGTTCCTCCGGCCCCTGCATGGCGAGGCTCCACAGATCGACGCCGGCGCCCTGCGAAGCTTCCCCGAACGCCGACTGCACCTCGGCGTGCGCAGCAGCCAGCTCGGTCAGCATGCCGACCGATTGCGAGCCCTGACCGGGGAAAACGAAAGCCAGCGAAGCGGAAGTGGAACTCATGGAGGCGCAAATCCCGTCGACGAAAACCGCCATGGTGCCAGCATCGACGGCCATACGCAGCTGTATTCCGCATTTTTCGGGACACAAAACACGATGCCGCCCGGCTGGGCGGCATCACGAAGAACTCGCCGGAACCGCGGTGGCTCAGTAACGCAGCAACGCCGAGGCCCAGGTGAAACCGCCGCCGAATGCTTCCAGCAACAGGTTCTGGCCACGCTGCACCTTGCCCGAACGCACTGCGTAATCGAGCGCGAGCGGCACCGAACCCGAGGACGTGTTCGCATGCTTGTCGACCGTCACGATGACCCGCTCCATCGACATGTTCAGCCGCTTGGCGGTCGCCTCGATGATGCGCAGGTTGGCCTGGTGCGGGATCAGCCAGTCGATGTCCGACTCCTGCATGCCGGCCGCCTCCAGCGTCTCGCCGACCAGGGCGTCCAGCGTCTTCACCGCGACCTTGAACACCTCGCGCCCGGACATGCGGATGCGCACGCCGTGATTGGGCTCGTCGCTGAAACCGGCCGACACGCCCACCGGGTTGTACAGCAGGTGCTTGTAGCCGCCGTCGGCGTGCAGGCAGGTGGCGTAGACGCCCGGTTCGCTGGACGCCTCCAGCACCACCGCGCCGGCGCCGTCGCCGAACAGCACGCAGGTTTCGCGCTCCGTCCAGTCGACCATCCGGGTGAGCGTCTCGGCGCCCACCACCAGCACCTTCTTCGACTGCCCGCTGCGGATGAACTTGTCGGCAACGCCCAACGCGTAGGCGAAGCCCGAGCACGCCGCATTCACGTCGAACGCCGCGCATCCGTTGGCGCCCAGGCGATGCTGCAGCAGGCAGGCGGTGGAAGGAAAGATGAGGTCCGGCGTGGTCGTGCCGAGCACGATCAGGTCGAGCTCGGACGCCTTGACGCCCGCCGCCTCCAGCGCGTTCTGCGCGGCCCGGAAGGACAAGTCGCCCGTGGTTTCGCCGTCGGCGGCGATGTGCCGCTGGCGGATGCCGGTGCGGGTCCGGATCCACTCGTCGCTGGTGTCGACGATCTTTTCCAGATCGGCATTGGTGACGATACGCTCGGGCAAGGCGCTGCCGGTGGCGACGAGGCGGGAATAAATCTGGGTCATTCAACTTTCCATCGGCAGGGACTGCGGGATCGGCCGCTGGGCCGACGCCGTACGTTACGTGCCCGGGTGGCGGAACGCAAAAACGGCGCGTCGCCGCGCCGTTCCGGTTGATCGCCCGGCGGGACCCCGCAGGGCCCCGGCAACCCGGTCAATCCTCGACCGACACCGCGGCCTTGGCCTGGATCACCTTCTTGCCACGGTAGTAGCCGTCCTTGGTGACGTGGTGGCGCAGGTGCACCTCGCCGCTGGTCGGGTCGGTGGAAAGCTGCACGGTGCTCAGCTTGTCGTGGGCACGACGCATGCCGCGGGTGGACGGGGTACGGCGGCTCTTGGCAACAGCCATGGTAGTTCTCCAACTGAAACGTGGTGAAATGAAGCGGGATGATCTTTGATCGAACGGCCCGGATCAGGCGAGCCGGGCCGACGTTATTTCTTCAGCTCGCGCAATACCGCGAACGGATTCTCCGAGCGCCCCGATTCGGCATGATCCTGCGCCGGGTCGTGGCCTGTCACTTCGTCGGGCAACCGGCTGTCCGGGTTGACCGGGACCAGCGGCAGCGCCAACAGCAATTCGTCCTCTATCACATCCGCCGGTCGCAGGCGGCCATCCTCGGACACCAGCAGCGGTTCGCAATCGGGCGGCAACCCCGCCTCGTCGCGCTCCTGGCCGATCAGCCCCAGCCGCGTGTGCACCGCAACCGGCAGCACGAACGGTTCCAGCGAACGCTGACAGATCAACGTCAGCGGCGCGCTGGCGCGAACATCCACGTAGCTGGTGCCGAGATCGTCGCGCCCGAAATCAAGCGTGAAACTGACCTCGCCACCGGTGCCGGCAAGTGCCTCGCCGAGGCGCCGCAGGCTCGCGATGGGCAGCGTTCCCTCGAATGAACGCCGCGCCGAGACCATGCGCCAAGCGTCCACGGACTCTGGCAGTGTCACGGACATAATCGCGGAATGGTAGGTTTGCCGGGTCGCCAAGTCAACCCGCGGCTGCGCCGGACCGCCGACGCCGACGTCTGTCAGGTGCATTTTGCCTGATCCCGCCCCGATGCGGCAGACTGGGCCACTCCCGCACGACGAAGCCGCGCCCTTGAATCCGTACCTCACGCTCAGCGTGGCGGCCTGCCTCGCCATCCTGATCCTGCTGGCCGGCACGGCCATGCTGCTGCGCAAGCACCAGAACCGGCGCGCCGGCAGCATCCGCGACCTGCTGGACCTCGCCGACCGGCTGGAGATCGACCTGAAAACCTGCCGCTCCGGCCTGCAGCAGGCGCATGCGGTGATGTCGCTGAACCCGGACCTGCCCGCCGCCAGTGAAAAGGACGCCCGTCACGCGGTCGATGCGGGGCTGCGCGCGCTGCTGCAGCAACGCTTGTGGATTCGCGACCGGTCCCCCGCCGCGAGCCAGCACGAACTGGACGAAACCGCCAGCTCGATGCGCGAGGCGCGCGACCGCCTGCAGCCGCTGCTGAAGGCACTGGCCCAGGCGCAAACCGAGCTGAACAGCGCGATGCGCGAGCAGATCCGCCGCGACTCGGACCACTGATGGACAAACTGCACACGCGACGCCGCATCGTGCTGGCCTCGACCTCCCGCTACCGCGCCGACCTGCTGCGCCGCCTGCTGGCGGATTTCGAGCAGGCCGCGCCCGATACCGACGAGACACCGCAGGCCGGGGAAGCTCCCGCGTCGCGTGCCCTGCGCCTGGCGATCGCCAAGGCAACCGCCGTGGCCGCGGATTTCGACGACGCGCTGGTGATCGGCTCCGACCAGGTGGCCGCGCTCGACGGCGCCATCCTGCGCAAGCCCGGCAGCGTGGAGGCGGCCCGCGAGCAGCTCAGCGCCAGCTCCGGCTGCGTCGTGCATTTCCACACCGCGTTGTGCCTGCTCGACACCCGTCATGGCCGCTCGCAAACCCACGTGGATGACACCCGGGTCCGCTTTCGCGAGCTGGGCAGCGCGGAAATCGAGCGCTACGTCACACGCGAGCTGCCGCTGGATTGCGCCGGCAGCTTCAAGTGCGAAGGATTGGGCATCAGCCTGTTCGAGGAAATCGACAATCGCGATCCCAGCGCCCTGATCGGCCTGCCGTTGATCGCACTCGCGCGCATGCTGCGCCAGGCCGGCGTCGCCGTGCCCTGAGCGGCGACGGGCGTGCCGCTACACTGCCGGACACGGCGCGGACCGCGCCCGCCTTGGCTCCAGACCGTCGAGAAACCATGTCCGCCACCATCGAGCCCCGCGCCGAAGCCCTGCAACAACGCCTGCAAGCCGCGATCGACCAGGTCAATCGCGTCCTGCTGGGCAAGCCGCATCAGGTCAAACTCGCCTTCACCTGCCTGATCGCCGGCGGCCACCTGCTGCTGGAGGATGTGCCCGGCGTGGGCAAGACCACCCTGGCGCATGCGCTGGCCGCCACCTTCGGGCTGGAGTTCCAGCGCGTGCAGTTCACCAGCGACCTGCTGCCGTCGGACATCATCGGGGTCAGCGTCTACGAGCGCGACAGCGGGAGCTTCCGCTTCCATCCTGGGCCGATCTTCACCGGCCTGCTGCTCGCCGACGAGATCAATCGGGCCAGCCCCAAGACGCAAAGCGCGCTGCTCGAGGCGATGGCGGAGAACCAGGTCACCGTGGACGGCCAGACCCACGCGCTGGCCCCACCCTTTTTCGTCGTCGCCACGCAGAATCCGCTCGATCTCAACGGCACCTTCCCGCTGCCGGATTCGCAACTGGACCGGTTCATGCTGCGGCTGTCGCTGGATTACCCCGACCCCGGCGCCGAGCGCGCGCTGCTCACCGGCAGCGATCGCCGCGACATGCTGGCCCGACTCACCCCGCAGCTGGACGCCGAATCGCTGCTGGCCCTGCACCAGCGGGCGCAGGCCATCACTGCCAGCAGCGCCCTGCTCGACTATCTGCAGGCGCTGCTGGCCGCGAGCCGGCGCCATCCGGAGATCCGCGCGGGCCTGTCGCCACGCGCGGGCCTGGCGTTGCTGGGCGCTGCCCGCGCCTGGGCCATGCTCAGCGGCCGCAGTCATGTACTGCCCGAAGACATCCAGGCCCTGTTCGTGCCGCTGGCAGCTCACCGACTGCCGGCCACGCGGGGGGCCGACGGAGCGCAGCTGGCGCGGCAGTTGCTGACCGAGGTGGCGGTGGATTGATGCGAGGCCTGATGCAACGCCTGCAACGCCGGGCGGAAAAGCGCCTGCCGGCGTTGACCCGCTACCGCCGCCCGGAGCGATTGCCGATCACCCTGCATCGCCGACGCATCTATATCGTGCCCAGCGGCTTCGGCCTCGGCTTCACCGTGCTGTTGCTGGTGATGCTGGTCGGCGCGCTGAACTACAACAACAACGCCGCCCTGCTGCTGACCTGCCTGCTCGGCGCAGCGAGTGCGGCGAGCATGCTGGTGGCATTCCGCAACCTCGACGGGCTGCGCCTGGATCACCTGCGCGCCGGCCACGCGATCGCCGGAGAGGCGATCGAGCTGGTGTGCTCGTTCCATTCGGATCGCCCGCGCGGCGCCCTCCGACTGGACCTGGACGACGAATCGACTGCCTTCGCCGTGGACAGCGCCGACGCCGCCCAGGTCCGCCTGCGCCTGCCGACCCACCGGCGCGGCTGGCAACCGCTGCCGCGACTGCGCCTGTGGACCAGTTGGCCGCTGGGCATGTTCCGCGCCTGGAGCTGGCTGCACCCGGAGCAATCCGTGCTGGTCTGGCCGCGCCCGGAGGCGACCGGTCCGGCGCCACGGGCGATGGCCGACGACGCCCGCCACATGCAACTTCACCGCGGCGAGGAACTGGCCGCGTTGCGCGACTATCGCGCCGGCGATCCGCAACGGCACATCGCCTGGAAACCCAGCGCCCGCCACGACGACCTGCTGGTGAAGGACTTCGAACAACCGCGCAGCCGGCCGCAGTGGCGCCTGGACTGGCGGCAACTGCACGGTCTGGACGATGAAGCCCGCATCGCGCGACTGGCACGCTGGCTCAACGAGGCGCAGGCGCAGCGCTGCAGCTACAGCCTGTGGCTGCCGGGCACCGAAATCGGCAGCGGCAGCGGACTGCAGCACTACGTCCGCTGCATGGACGCGCTGGCGGGCCTGCCGTGAGCGGGCGCAGGAAACCGGGCAAGCCGGCGATCGCGCTGCCACAACGCGCGTTCGACCTGCTCTGCCTCAGCGCAGCCTTCGTGCTGGCGGTCAACGCCAGCCACCTGCCGTGGTGGCTCAGTGCCGCGCTTGCCGTGATCCTGGGCAGCCGCTGGTGGCAGCGTCACCGCCACCCCGGTCGCGTGCCGCAGGCGATCAAGCTGCCGCTGCTGACCCTGCTGACCTTGGCGATCATCGCCTACTACGGCAACCTGTTCGGGCGTGCGCCGGGCACCGCGCTGGGCATCGGCCTGCTGGTGCTCAAGCTGCTGGAAACCGAAACGCTGCGCGACGTGCGCGTCGGGGTGGGCTTTGCCTGTTTCACCCTGATGACCGCCCTGCTGTTCGACCAGGGCATGGTCAGCACGCTGGTGGTGGCGCTGGGACTGGTGCCCGCGCTGGCCACCCTGCGGGCGCTGGAACCCGCGCAACCGGCGACCGGCATGACGCGCAGCTTCATGCCCGCGCTGGCGCTGCTGGCGGCGGCACTCCCGCTGGCCTTGCTCGCCTTCGTGCTGGTGCCCCGGCTGGGTTCGCCGTTGTGGGGCGCACCCGGCCGCGACCAGGCGCGCACCGGCCTCAGCGACCGCATGAGTCCGGGTGCCTTCACCGAGCTGTTGACCGACGATCACCCGGCCATGCGGGTCACCTTCGACGGCCCACCGCCGCCGCCGGACCAGCGCTACTTTCGCGCCTTCGTCATGGCCAGGTACGACGGCGTGAGCTGGAGCTATGACGACGTGGCCCACGCAGCACCGGTGCCGCTCGAGGTCGAGCAGTCGATCGGCTACCGGATCAACCTGCTGCCCACGCATCGCCGCGTGCTGCCGACCCTGGACGTGCCGATCGAGGCGCCCCCGGGGGCGGTCATGCGCAGGGACCGCGTGGTGGTAGCCAGCCGACCGGTCGACGATGCGCTCAGCTATGCGCTCGGTTCGGCCACGCGATATCGGCTCGAACCGCAGTTGGACGCGCGACCCCAGCGCTGGCTGCAGCTCCCCGCCCGCTTCAACCCGCGCACGCTGGCGCTCGGCCAATCCTGGCGCGAGCGCCACGGCAGCGACGACAACGCCATCGTCCGCGAGGCGCTGGCGCTGTTTCACGATGGCGGGTTTCGCTACACGCTCGCGCCGGCACCGTTGGGCCGCGACGCCATGGACGATTTCCTGTTCGCCACGCGCGAAGGCTATTGCGAGCACTACTCGTCCGCATTCACCGTGCTGATGCGCGCAGCCGGCATTCCGGCACGCGTGGTCACCGGCTACCAGGGTGGCTACTGGAACAAGCTGGGCAACTATCTGCTGGTGCGCAACTCCGATGCCCATGCCTGGAGCGAAGTGTGGCTGGCCGGTCGCGGCTGGGTGCGCGTCGACCCCACGGCCGCCGTGCGCCCCGAACGGGTCAGCCTGGGCGCTGCCGCTGCCGCGGGTGATCAGTTGGACTGGTACCGACGCGACTGGCTGCAGCAGTTCCGCAATCGCTGGGACATTGTCAACCGGTGGTGGGACCAGGGCGTTGTGGCGTTTGATACGCTACGTCAGCGCGGCTTGCTGACCCCGTTCGGCATCCGCGACACCGACACGAGGACGCTGGGTGTGCTGCTGGCCATCGGCAGCAGCCTGTTCATCGCCATCGGGCTGGCGTGGGCATTGCGGCGGCGGCAGCCGCGCGACCCGTTGCGGGAGGCCTTGCGCGCGCTGGAACGCAAGCTCGCACGGCAACGGATCGTCCGGCGGACCGGCGAAGGCCCGCAGCACTACCTGAGCCGCGCGGCACGTGCCCTGCCGGCGCAGCGCGGCCAGCTGACGGAGTTGATGCAGCAGTACCTGGAGCTTTGCTATGCCAGCGACGAACCCGCGCCTGAATCAGTCCACGCGTTCCGGCGCATGGTGCGGGATTTTCGGGTAACGAACGTGGTCAAATGACATCGATGCGATGGTGGACACCATCGTTCCTGACGGAGAAAACCTCATGTCTCTTTACCGTCCTCTCACCCTCGCCGCCGCGGTTGCCGTGCTGGGTGGTTGTGCGACGATCCCGCAACCGCTGCAGGGAAACTACGCCACCGTCTCCACCGCCAGTGCGCGACAGGGCGGCGCCGGCGACACCCCGGTTCGCTGGGGTGGCGAGATCATCAAGACCGAACCCGGCCCGCAGCAGACCTGCTTCTTCGTGCTGTCGCGCCCGCTGGACAAGCAGGCACGACCGCGCCTGGGCAATTCGGGCGAGAACGACGGCCGCTTCGTCGCCTGCCGTGACGGTTTCTACGACCCTGAGGTGTTCACCCGCGGACGCGAGCTGACCGTGACCGGCACCCTGCACGGCACCGTGACCAAGAAGGTCGGCGAATACGACTACGCCTACCCGCGCATCGAGGCGAACGTGGTCTACCTGTGGCCCAAGCGACAGCCCCGCGCAGCCTACCCGCCCGGCTTCTACGACCCGTTCTGGGGCCCGGGCTTCGGCCCGTACTGGGGCAGCCCGTGGGGCTATCCGTACTGGGGCGGCCCGCGGGTGATCGTGGTGCGTCCGCCGGCACCGCCACCGCCGCCGAAGAAGTAACCATCTGCCTACGAAAACGCCGGCTCGCAGCCGGCGTTTTCCGTTTTTCGTCAGGTCCGCGCCGGTCAGCCCGGCGGCCAATGCATGCGGCGTCCGGCCAGCAGATGGACATGGATGTGGAAGACGGTCTGGCCGCCATCCTCGTTGCAATTGATCACGGTGCGATAACCCTGCTCGGCGAAGCCTTCCTGCTTGGCGTAGGCCGCGGCGGCCAGCAGCAGTTTTCCGAGCAGGGCCGCCTGTTCCGGAGTCGCGTCGTTGAGCGTCGCCAGCGACTGCCTGGGAATGAACAGCACGTGCACCGGTGCCTGCGGATTCAGATCGCGGAAGCCCAGGACCTCGTCGTCCTCGTAGACGATGTCGGCGGGAATCTCGCGGCGGACGATCTTGCTGAAAATGGTATCGCTCATGCTTGACTCCCTCGATCCGGCGGCGCGGTGGCCGTCATCAGTCCAGTATCTGGCGACCGCCGAACGCATGCGCCAGCGTGCTGCGGTCGACGTATTCCAGTTCGCCGCCCAGCGGCACGCCGTAGGCCAGCCGGGTCGGGCGCACGCCACCGGCACGCGCCAGCTGCGCGAGGTAGTGCGCGGTCGCGTCACCTTCCACGGTGGGATTGGTGGCGATGATCATCTCCTCGATCTCGCCCTCGTCCAGGCGCCGGGTCAGTTTCGCCAGCCCCAGTTCTTCCGGCCCGAGCCCGTCCAGCGGCGACAGCCGGCCCATCAGCACGAAGTACTGGCCACGATAACCGGTGGCCTGCTCGATCGCCGCCAGTTCGGTCGGCGACTCGACTACGCACAACACCTGTCGATCACGACTGGCACTGGCGCACAACGCGCACAGCGGCTCCTCGCTGAAATTGCGGCAACGCTCGCAGTGGCCGATCTTCTCCATCGCCTGCGCCATCACCCGCGCAAGCCGCGACCCGCGCTCGCGCTCGCGCTCAAGCAGATGAAACGCCATCCGCTGCGCACTCTTGCCACCCACGCCGGGCAGGCAGCGCAGCGCCTCGATCAGTTCGGCAAGAAGTGGGGAGCTGTTCATGGGCCCTTGGCGGCGAATGGGGAATCGGGAATGGAGAGTCGGGAAAGCACGGCTCGCTGGCTCCCGCGCCTGGTCTCGCGATTCCCCATTTCCGATTTCCGGCTCAAAACGGCATCTTGAACCCGGCCGGCAGGTTCATCCCGGCGGTGACGCCGCCGAGCTTGTCCTTGCTGGCCTGGGCAACTTTGTTGACGGCGTCGTTCACGGCGGCGGCGACGAGGTCTTCCGCCATCTCGGGGTCGTCGGCAAAGGTCTGCCGGTCGATCTGCACGCGGCGCACTTCATGCGCGCCGGTCATCACCACGCTGACCAGGCCGCCGCCGGCGCTGCCGGTGACTTCGAGTTTCGCGATCTCCTCCTGCGCGCGCTTCATGTCTTCCTGCATGCGCTGCGCCTGCTGCATCAACTGACCGATTTGTCCTCTCATCATCTGGCTCCGGGTTCGTTGCCCAAGGGTTTGACGGATTGCGGCACGACGCGGGCGCCGAAGTCGCGCTTCAGGCTCTGCACCAGCGGATCGTCCTCGATCGCCTGCTCGGCCGCGCTCTGCGCGCTGTCGCGTGCCTTGGCCGCGCGCGCCGCCGGGGTCTGCATGGCGTCGGCCTGGCTCTCGCTGACGAAGCGCAGGCGGATGGTCTCGCCCAGCGCCTGGCTGATGCGATCCTCCATCTGGCTGACCATGGGCTCCACCGCCATGCCCATGTGCGCCGGCTGCAACGCCAGCACCAGGGTCTGGCCGTCACGCTCGCGCAGCACCGCGTTCTGCGCCACCACGCTGAACGGCCCGCGCAGCTGGGCCCGTTCGATCAGCGCCTCCCAATCCGGCCGGCCGCTCGCATCGCGTGCGATCGGCGCGGGCGCCGGGGCCTGCGCGGCGGGCTCGCGCGGTGCTGGCGCGGGTGTCGGCGTGGCAGCGCGAGTATCTGCGGACGGCGGTGCGGGTGCACGCGCGTGCGCCTGGCTCGTCGGCGCACGCGGCGCCATGCGCGCCGCCGCGGGTTCGTCGCCCGGACGGAAAGCGAGCATGCGCAGCAAGGCCATCTCGAAACCGGTGCGGGCGTCGGGCGCCAGCGTGAGGTCGCGCCGGCCCGTCACTGCAATCTGGTAGTACAGCTGCACGTCCTCCGGCGTGATGCGCCCGGCGAGGTCGGCCAGCGCGCCGTCGGCGTCATCCGCTTCCGGCCGGTAGCCGGGAATCAGCTGGATCAGCTGCAGGCGATGCAGCAGGCCGGCGATGTCGTCGAGCACGCCGCCGAAGTCGGGCGAATAGGAGGCGATCTGCGTGCACTCGACCAGCAGCTGCTCGCCGTCGCCCGAAGCCAGCGCCTCCAGTACGCCGAGCACCTGCCCGCGCGCCACGCTGCCCAGCATGGTGCGCACGTCGTCGGCGTGCAGCGCGCCGCCGCCATAGGCGATGGCCTGGTCAAGCAGCGACAGGCCATCGCGCAGCGAGCCGTCGGCGGCGCGGGCCAGCTCGCCGATCGCGCTGTCTTCATAGGCGATGTTCTCGGCACCCAGGATGTGCCGCATCTGGCCGGAGATCTGCTCCGGCAGCAGCCGCTTCAGGTTGAACTTCAGGCAACGCGACAGCACCGTCACCGGCAGCTTCTGCGGGTCGGTGGTGGCGAGCAGGAACTTCACGTGCGGTGGCGGCTCTTCCAGCGTCTTCAGCAACGCGTTGAACGCGTTCTTCGACAGCATGTGCACCTCGTCGACCAGGTACACCTTGAAGCGGCCGCGCGACGGCGCGTACTGCGCGTTCTCGATCACCTCGCGCACGTCGTCCACGCCGGTGTTGCTGGCCGCGTCGATCTCCAGCAGGTCGACGAAGCGGCCTTCGTCCACCGCCGTGCACACCGAACACTCGCCACACGGATCGGCCGACTGCCCGCGCTCGCAGTTCAGCGACTTGGCGAAGATGCGTGCAATGGTGGTCTTGCCGACGCCGCGGGTGCCGGTGAACAGGTAGGCGTGATGCATGCGGCCGGTGTCGAGCGCGTTGGTGAGCGCGCGCACCACGTGTTCCTGCCCCACCAGCTCGGAGAACTTGCGCGGGCGCCACTTGCGGGCGAGTACCTGATAGGACATGACTGCCAACGTGGGGACAAAGGTCGATTGTGCCAAGTCGGCGCACGCAAGTCAGCAAACGTCCGGCCCGAAATGGTGGCGGCCCCGCCAGCCACACCCCGGCACCCGAGTCATTCGCTACCGTTGCTTCCTTCCGGACCTGGCGGAGTTTGCGAACTATCGTCGCGGGGGGACCGACGGGGCCACCATGGACGTTGCACGGCGCTCGCCGTGACTCACTTCACTCAATTGGCGGAGAGGGCGGGATTCGAACCCGCGATACGGGGATAAGCCGTATACACACTTTCCAGGCGTGCTCCTTCAACCACTCGGACACCTCTCCACTTTTCGAAGCAACCCGGCAAGGACGCCCGGATCTTCCTTGCGGGGCATCCCGCCCGACAAAGAAGCGGAAGGATAGCCGCAGGCCCGGATGCAGGCAAGCAAATCGAACGGGAGTCAACCGGCGTCGGCGCGCGGCGCGGCCGGCGCCTGCAACGCGACGCGTTGCCCCGGCGTGGCGATACGGAAACCGCGTGCCGCCAGCGCATCGCCATCGGCCGCGCTGCCGTAGTGGTAAAGAAGCAACTGTCGCTGCAGCGCCTGCGGGTATTCCCGCGCGATGTCGTCGATGCCGGTGTGCGACGGATTGCCGAGCAGGCTGCAGTCGTGGGCGACCAGCGCCGCGCCGCCGGCATGCCGCGCCAGCACTTCCGGGATCGGCCGGGTGTCGCCGGTGTAGACGAAACTGCCCTCCAGCGCCAGGCCGTACGAGGTGCCCGGCACGTGATGGCGGGTGGCGAACACGTCGAACCAGCAGCCATCCAGCCAGAAGCCGCGACTGCACGGCACCAGCTGGAACGCCTCCCAGAAGTTGACTCCGCCTTCGGCCAGCGCACCGGGGTAATCGGCCACCCGCGTCTGCAGCCATGGCACCAGCGCGGCGTGGGTGAACAGGCGCATCCGCCCACGCCGCACGGGATCGAACCAGAGCCGGATGAACAACTGTTCCAGCTCCGCGACATGATCCATGTGGGTGTGCGTGATGAATACCGCGTCCGGCAGCGTGCCGTAGCTCGCCGTATAGCGATCGAGCGTGCCCGGTCCGCAGTCGATCAGCAGCATCGGCTCGCCCGCGCGCTCGAGGACGGCGGCAGAGGCGCCCAGCGCCGTCGCATGCGCGGCGCCCACGCCGAGAAAATGCAGTTGCCAGTTCATGCCGTCAGTGCGCGCTCGTAGCCATGCAGCAGAGGCTGCCAGATTTCGCGCTCGAACGCCTGCTCGCCTGCCGCGGCGGCGCCGAGCTTGAGCAACGACCGGCGCAGCCGCTGCAGGTTCGCCCGGCGCCAACCGGGTGCGGGCGCACGCTGGCGACCGCGGTCGAAGTCGATCAGATGCAGGCCGGCGGCCGAGACCAGGACGTTGTGCGCGTTCAGGTCGGCATGCCAGATGCCGGCCCGATGGAAACGCCCGACCACCGCGCCGACCTCGACCGCAAGCTCGCTGCCGAGGTCACCGCCGGCCAGGCACTCGGCGAGCGTCCGCGCGCCGGCGATGCGATGCGTGATGAGGTCGGCGCGATACAGCAGGCCCTGGCGACGGTAACGCGCGGCGACCGCGCATGGCCCGGGCAAGCCCAGCCGCGCGATCTCGGCAAGCAGCCGGAACTCCCTGAAAGGCCGGCTGCGCCGCGCCCCCAGCCACAGGTAGCGATCGCCCAGCAGTGCCCGTACCAGTCCGCCACGACGATAGTGGCGCAGCACGCACTCGCCGAGCGGGCTCGCGATGATCGCCACGCCGCCGCGGCCGCCGGCCTGCATGCGCAAGGCGCCGCGTTCGCGCCAGTAATCCGGCGCAAACCAGTCGTCGTCGACTTGTGACGATACGGCGGCGTCACACAGAATCGCGCCGTGGGCGTCTTGCTGGATGCGTTCGGGCATCATGATGCCTTGTGACCGGACGCCGATTCTAACCCACACGCCTGCCCAGCCTTCCGCAGGCCCGGGCCAACGACCATCGCGATGAATGCACCTTCCTCGATCTGCCTGCTGCGTACCTCCGCCATCGGCGATGTCACCCATGTCGTGCCACTGGTGCGCACGTTGCAACAGGCGTGGCCGCAGACCGCGCTGACATGGATCGTCGGCAAGCTCGAACGCAAACTGGTGGGCGACCTGCCCGGCGTGGAGTTCGTCACCTTCGACAAGGCCGCTGGCTGGGCCGGCTTGCGCGCGGTGCGCGCGGCCCTTGCCGGGCGACGCTTCGACGCCCTGCTGCAGATGCAGGTAGCGATGCGCTCGAACCTGCTGAGCCTGGCCGTGAAGGCGGATCGGCGCATCGGTTACGACCGCGCCCGTGCGAAAGACCTGCACGGCCTGGTCATCAACGAGCGCATCCCCGCGCGCAACGGCGAACACGTGCTCGACGCGATCGGCAGCTTCTGCGAACCGCTGGGCCTGAAACAGACGCAGGTGCGCTGGGACATCCCGATTCCCGATGAGGCGCACGCCTGGGCCGCCGGGCAACTGCCCGGCGACACGCCCACCGTGCTGGTCAGCCCGGCCTCCAGCCATGCCTTGCGCAACTGGCGGCCGGAGCGCTACGCGGCGGTGATGGATCATGCCGCCTCCCGCGGCTGGCGGGTGGCCTTGATCGGCGGACCGTCCGCATCGGAGCGTGCCATGGCCGACGCGGTGCTGGTCGCCTGCCGGCATGCGCCGCTCGACCTCACCGGCAAGGACACCCTGAAGAAACTGCTGGCCCTGCTCGCCCGCGCACAGCTGCTGCTCGGCCCGGATTCCGGCCCGATGCACATGGCCAACAGCGTCGGCACCCGCGTGCTCGGCCTGCATGCCGCCAGCAACCCGGACCGCTCCGGCCCCTACTCCGATCGACGCTGGTGCGTGAACAAATACGACGAAGCCGCGCGCAAATACCTGGGCCGACCGGCAACGGAGATTCCGTGGGGCAGCAAGATCGAACGTCCTGGCGTGATGGACCTGATCGACGTGGATGCGGTGGTCGAGCGTTACGAGGCGGCCGCGCGCGACCTCGGCCTGGCCTGATCCCCGCGCGTCGACGCGTCAGCCCTTGCCGCTGCGCACGCGCAAGCCCGGTCGCTGTCGTGCCAGCTTGCGCAGCAGGTCGGCGAAGGCATGCAGGTCATCGTGCCAGGGCGAGGCGTCGCGCCAGTACAGCGCGATTTCGCGACCGCCCGCCGAACCCTTGAGCCGCGCCAGCACGATCCCCGGCATCGAGGCGAGCCGCTCGTGCGCCAGCGCCGGCACCAAGGCATAACCTCCGCGCAGGCTGACCAGTGCGGCGAGGCTTTCCAGACTGACGTCCTGCACGTGGCCGCGCTCGCTGCCGTCGAGGCCATCGGCATGGCTTTCCGCCATCAGGATCGCCTCGGCCTGGTCCAGTTGTTCCAGCGCAATGGATGGTCGACCGGCCAGCGGATGATCGGCGCGCAGCATCAGCTCCCACGGTTCGAAGAACAGCGCCCGCGAAGCGATCCCGCTGACGGCCGGTGCCGACGGCGCAAGCACCGCGTCCAGTTCGCCCTCGTGCAGCCTGCGCAACAACCCGCGCGGCTTGCCCTCGGAAATGCCCAGCCGGGCACCGGGGAAATGCTGCGGAAACGGCGCAATCAGATGCGGCAGCAGATACGGCCCCAGCGACGCCGGCAAGCCCAGCCGCAACGCGCCGCCGAAAGCCACCTCGCCGGCGCGGGCGACCTGCTGCAGGTGCTCGGCCGCCACCAGCACCGCATCGATCTGCTGCAACAGGCGCTGGCCGCCGGCGGTCACCACCACCCGCCGCCCGCCACGTTCGAACAGCGGCGCACCGAGCGCCTGCTCCACCTTCTGCACCTGGTGGGACAAGCCGGACGGACTGATGTGCATCGCGCGCGCGGCACTGTTGAAACTGCCGTGCCGATGCACCGCCTGCACCAGCGCGAGGTCGCGCAGCGAGACGGCGGCGAGGTGGGTCGAAATCATCGAACGCTGCATGTCGTCAAAGGCGTTTGTCTGTGGTCGTCAAGGCGGGCATCCTTCAGAGCGCCGCGTGATCCCCCCGGCGTCGCACGCAGTCTAACCGCCGCGGCAGCCCTTCATGCGCCTGCACCGCAGCCTTGCGCAACGCCGGGATGCGGCGTTTGAGCGATAATTCCCTTTTTGCCGGATCGGTCGACCCGTTTCGGCACGCTTGTCAGTCGTCCCAGCCGCAGGATTCAGCCAGGAGCAGCACCATGAAAGACACTTTCGCCACCCGCGACACGCTCGAAGTCAACGGCAGGAAATACGCCTATGCCAGCCTCGCCAAACTGGGCGAGCGCTTCGACCTGAAGCGACTGCCCTACTCGATGAAGATCCTGCTGGAGAACCTGCTGCGCCACGAGGACGGCGTGGACGTGACCTCCCGCGAAATCGAGGCGGTGGCCACCTGGGATGCCGCCAGGGAGCCGGACACCGAGATCGCCTTCATGCCGGCGCGCGTGCTGCTGCAGGATTTCACCGGCGTGCCATGCGTGGTCGACCTGGCTGCCATGCGCGACGCGATGAAGGCGCTGGGCGGTGATCCCACCCTGATCAACCCGCTGTCGCCGGCCGAGCTGGTGATCGACCACTCGGTGCAGGTGGATGTCTTCGGCAGCGAGGATGCGCTGGAGAAGAACGTCGCAATCGAGTTCGACCGCAACCAGGCGCGCTACAGCTTCCTGCGCTGGGGCCAGAAGGCGCTGAGCAACTTCAAGGTGGTGCCGCCGCGCACCGGCATCGTCCACCAGGTGAACCTGGAATACCTGGCGCGGGTGGTGATGCACACCGAGATCGACGGCCAGGCCTGGGCCTATCCCGACACCCTGTTCGGCACCGATTCGCACACCACCATGGTCAACGGCCTGGGCGTGCTGGGCTGGGGCGTGGGCGGCATCGAGGCCGAGGCCGCGATGCTGGGCCAGCCTTCTTCCATGCTGATCCCGCAGGTGGTCGGCTTAAAGCTGTCCGGCCGCCTGCCCGAGGGCGCCACCGCCACCGACCTGGTGCTGACCGTGACGCAGATGCTGCGCAAGCAGGGCGTGGTCGGCAAGTTCGTGGAGTTCTTCGGCCCGGGCCTGCAGCACCTCGCGCTGGCCGACCGCGCCACCATCGGCAACATGGCACCGGAATACGGCGCCACCTGCGGCATCTTCCCGGTCGACCAGGAGTCGTTGAACTACCTGCGCCTGTCCGGCCGCAGCGACGAACAGATCCAGTTGGTGGAGGCGTACGCCAAGGCCCAGGGCCTGTGGCATGACGCCAACAGCCCGGAGCCGGCGTTCTCCGCCGTGCTCGAACTCGACCTCGCCGACGTGAAGCCGTCGATGGCCGGCCCCAAGCGCCCGCAGGATCGCGTGCTGCTGACCGACGTGCAGAAGAACTTCCACGAAGTGGTGGGCCCGCTCACCGCGAATCGGCGCAAGGGCAACGGCGACGTCGACCGTTTCGCCAACGAGGGCGGTGCCAGCGCGATCGGCAATCCGTCCAACGCGATCGGCGAGACCGGCGTGCTGGTGGAACACAACGGCCAGAGCTTCCGCATCGGCGACGGTTCGGTGGTGATCGCCGCGATCACCTCGTGCACCAACACCTCCAACCCGGCGGTGATGCTGGCGGCCGGTCTGGTCGCCAAGAAGGCGGCTGGCCGCGGCCTGAAGGCGAAGCCGTGGGTGAAGACCTCGCTGGCCCCCGGCTCCAAGGTGGTGACGGATTACCTGGAGCAGACCGGTTTGCTGAGCGAGCTGGAGAAGACCGGCTTCTACCTGGTCGGCTACGGCTGCACCACCTGCATCGGCAACTCCGGCCCGCTGCCGGTCGAGGTCAGCAAGGGCATCGCTGACGGCGACCTGGCGGTGGCCGCCGTGCTCTCGGGCAACCGCAACTTCGAAGGCCGCGTGCACGCCGAAGTGAAGATGAACTACCTGGCCTCGCCGCCGCTGGTGGTCGCCTATGCGCTGGCCGGTTCGCTGGACGTGAATCTCTCCACCGACTCGCTGGGCAAGGATGCGCAGGGCAAGGACGTGTTCCTCAAGGACATCTGGCCGAGCAACAAGGAAATCAGCGACCTGATGGCCAGCGCGGTCACCTCGGCCATGTTCAAGAAGAACTACGCCGACGTGTTCAAGGGCGACGAGCGCTGGAACGCGATCGCCTCGCCGGACGGCGCGCTGTACGCCTGGGACGAAGCTTCCACCTACATCAAGAACCCGCCCTACTTCGAAGGCATGACGATGGAGCTGGGCACGGTCGAGGACATCCACGCCGCGCGCTGCCTGGGCCTGTTCGGCGACTCCATCACCACCGACCACATCTCCCCGGCCGGTTCGATCAAGAAGGATTCGCCCGCCGGCCGCTTCCTGATCTCGCGCGGCGTGCAGCCGATCGACTTCAACTCCTACGGCTCGCGCCGCGGCAACGACGACGTGATGGTGCGCGGCACCTTCGCCAACATCCGCATCAAGAACCAGATGCTGGATGGCGTGGAAGGCGGCTTCACCCGCCACATTCCCAGCGGCGAACAGCTGGCGATCTATGACGCGGCGATGAAGTACAAGGAAACCGGCACGCCGCTGGTAGTCATTGCCGGCAAGGAATACGGCACCGGCTCCTCGCGCGACTGGGCAGCCAAGGGCACCCTGCTGCTGGGCGTCAAGGCGGTGATCACCGAGAGCTTCGAGCGCATCCACCGCTCCAACCTGGTCGGCATGGGCGTGCTGCCGCTGCAGTTCAAGGCCGGCGAGAATGCCAAGTCGCTGGGCCTGACCGGTCGCGAGAGCTTCGACATCACCGGCCTGGACAACGGCAACGCGAAGGAAGCCATGGTGACCGCCACCGCCGAGGACGGCAGCAAGAAGCAGTTCAGCGTGCACGTGATGCTGCTCACGCCGAAGGAGCGCGAGTTCTTCCGCCATGGCGGCATCCTGCAGTACGTGCTGCGCCAGCTGGCCGGCCGCAAGGCCGCCTGATCCGGCGACACCGTGACAAGAAAACGCCCCGCTGGCCGGGGCGTTTTCTTTGTGGGGCACCGCAGCGTCGCCTGCGCGCCGGCTGCTAAATCGAACGCTCCCAGCTGGCGGTATAGCAGTGCCAGTCGCCGCCTTCCTCGCGCCAGCCCGAGGTCACCCTGTAGACCCCAAGCCGATCGGGCAGCAGGCGTCCGCCGCTGCTCAGGGTGACCGTGAAAGTCGCCACCATGCGTTCGCCGCGTGGCTCGACGGAGACCGGCCCGAGCAAGACGCCGACGTGTTCGCCGCGCAGCTTCAACAGGCCCACCATCGCCATCAACCGGCGCCGGTCCAGTTCGCCGGCGTTGCCATCGAAGTCCTCGCTCAATGACTCGCCCACGCCGCTGGCCGAACCGGCTTCCGCCGCCTGCGCCGTCGCAGTGATTGCGGCACGTATGCGCTCCTCGTCCGGCGCACGGTGGCAGGCGGCAAGCATCACCACGCACCACAGCAGTGCCGCCGACAGCAGGAAGATTTTTCGCGATCCGATCATCGATGGACTCCATGGCAACGCGGCTTGCCGCCGTGCGCGGGCGTATGCTCCAATGAACCGGCGCATGGGCCATCATGGATGCGTTCGGCATCCTGATTCCACCATCGGCGGCGCCATCACGGAAAACACGGGGAACCCCAGAGCATGAGCAACGAACGTCCCTGGCTGGAACATTATCCGGCCGGCGTGCCCGGTCAGATCGACGTCAACCAGTATGCTTCGGTCCCGGCGGTGCTCGAGGAAGCGTTCACCCGTTTCCGCGATCGTCCCGCCTTCGCCAATTTCGGCCGCCAGCTCAGCTATGGACAGATCGACGAGATGAGCCGCCAGTTCGCCGGCTACCTCACCGGCGTGCTCAAGCTCGGCAAGGGCGATCGCATCGCGATCATGCTGCCCAACGTGCTGCAGTATCCGATCGCGCTGTTCGGGGCGTTGCGCGCCGGGCTGGTGGTGGTCAATACCAACCCGATGTACACCGCGCGCGAGTTGAAGCATCAGCTGGAGGATTCCGGCGCCAAGGCGATCGTGGTGCTGGACAATTTCGCTGCCACGCTGCAGCAGGTGGCAGCGCAGACCCAGGTCAAGCACATCGTCACCACGGGCATCGGCGACCTGCTCGGCTTCCCCAAGGGCGCGCTGGTCAACTTCGTGCTCAAGCACGTCAAGAAGATGGTGCCGGCGTTCCACTTGCCCGAAGCCGTGCGTTTCCGCGACGCGCTGGCCCAGGGCGCAGCGCACCCGCTGCAGCCGGTCACGATGGACCACGACGACATCGCTTTCCTGCAGTACACCGGCGGCACCACCGGCGTGGCCAAGGGTGCGATGCTGACCCACGGCAACATGATCGCCAACATGCTGCAGGCAGCCGCCTGGATCGGCACCGAGCTGGTCAAGCCCGGCAAGGAAGTGATCATTACCGCGCTGCCGCTGTATCACATCTTTTCGCTGACGGCGAACGGCCTGGTCTTCACCCGCCTGGGCGGCCTCAACTGGCTGATCACCAACCCGCGCGACATGCCTGGCTTCGTCAAGGAGCTGGGCAAGTCCGGTTTCACTGCGCTGACCGGCGTCAACACCCTGTTCAATGGCCTGCTCAACACGCCGGGCTTTGCCGAACTGGATTTCTCCCGCCTGCACCTGACCCTCGGCGGCGGCATGGCGGTGCAACGCAAGGTGGCCGAGCGCTGGAAACAGACTACCGGCTGCACGCTCGCCGAAGCCTACGGTCTCACCGAAACCTCCCCGGCGGTGTGCATCAATCCGCTGAACCTGAGGGAGTACAACGGCTCGATCGGGCTGCCGGTACCGTCCACCGACGTGGCAATCTGGTCGGAGGCCGGCCAGCCGCTGCCGGTCGGCGAAGTCGGCGAGCTGATGGTGCGCGGGCCGCAGGTGATGAAGGGCTACTGGAAGCGCGAGGATGAAACCGCCAAGGTGCTCGGCGCCGATGGCTGGCTGCACACTGGCGACATCGCGAAGATGGACGAGAACGGCTACTTCTACATCGTCGACCGCAAGAAGGACATGATCCTGGTCTCCGGCTTCAACGTGTATCCGAACGAAGTCGAGGACGCGGTGATGGCGCACCCCGGCGTGCTGGAAGTGGCCGCGGTCGGCGTGCCCGACGAGCATTCCGGCGAAGTGGTGAAACTGTTCGTGGTGCGCAAGGACCCGAACCTCACCGAGGAAGCGCTCAGGCAGTTCTGCCGCGAGAACCTGACCGGCTACAAGCGGCCCAAGCTGATCGAATTCCGCGACAGCCTGCCCAAGAGCAACGTGGGCAAGATCCTGCGCCGCGAATTGCGCGACGAGAAGAAACCCGCGGGCTGAACCTTCGAACATCCACCTGCAAAAACGCCCGCAATCGCGGGCGTTTTCGTGCAGGCGCGACGGAACCGGCTCAACCGTCCTTCCAGTACTCCAGGATATCGGCGTAACCGCCCAGCAGGTTCCACAGCGGCACCTGCTTGTCCTCCGGAATGCGGCTGTAGGAAAAACCGATGTGATGATCGGAGATGCGCGCGACAGTCGCCTCCAGATGGATATGCAGGTTGTGCCCGAAAATCATGTCCAGCACCCAGCTCTGCCCGGTTTCGCCGGTCCAGCCCAGCGGGCGGCGCAGCAATGCTCCGGTCGCCGAGATATCCACCAGTTCGGTGGGGTGCGACTCGCCATGACGGCTGATCAGCACCGTCGTCTCGATCTGCATGCGCGCCGGACGCAACTTCTCCGGCTCGCCTCGATCATGTCCCTGTTTGTCGATCGCCATCAGTTTTACCGCCTGTCTGCGTTTGCGCCTGCCCGGGGCAGGAACGCACCACCCTCATGTCCGGCGACCGCACCGGCCCCATCGAAACCGGCTGTCGTGCGTCCGGCCTCCCTCCGCTCGTAGCAATTGCCGTGCCACGGCGTACGTACACCACCAAACCCCTCGCCAGGCCGCTTGCCGTGGGCAGACGCCGCATTTGCCGGCCGCCGAAAGGACACCTTCCTTTCAGCTGTCGACAGCCCCCTCCGGAAGGGCGCTTCGAGCGCTTTCGCGCTTGCCCCGCAGCGTCACATTGGGTCACGTGGGGCCACCGGTATCCCCGCGGTAGTGGCGGAACCCCCTATTCTGCCTGTTGCCGACGCGGACATGAACCCCGCACGCGCTTTTCGTCCACCCGCGACCGACTGGACTTGTGTCCGGCTTGCCATTACCCTGTGGCCACGCGTGGACCCATGGAACCTGCTTGCTGCCGGCCCTTCGGCGCTCCAGGGTTGTCCACCGAAGTACCCAGACTGACCGGCAAAGAGCCAGCGGCGCCGAAGTTGTTCGCCAGTTGGCTTGCTCTGTTGTCGTGGCCGACGACCCGCAACAGCAGCGCCTTGGTCGCTGACGACCCGCCTGACCGAACCACGACGCGTGGATTCATCATGCCGGGCGAAACGATGGCGCCGACCGCGCCTCGGTTTTGATGTTGCACGGAAACGGGATACCGGGACGCCGCCCAACGACGCGTTTGAGCGCGGGCACATGCCGGGCGCGAGCACCACGTCGCGCCTGCCCACGAACAACCATGAACATGCGCTACCCACTGCCAGCCGTGGAACACGGCTCTCCAGACAGGCCTTGATGAGCACTGAATCCGTCGTCGAGCAGTCCGATCCGGGCGCCGCCACGCCCGACGCATTTGCCGCGGTACCGCAACAACAGGAGATGCCGCTGGCCATCGTGCGCGGCGAACCGATGCTGCAGATGCCGCAGGATCTGTACATCCCGCCGGACGCGCTCGAGGTCATCCTGGAGTCGTTCGAAGGTCCGCTGGACCTGCTGCTGTACCTGATCCGCCGACAGAACCTGGACATCCTGGACATCCCGGTTGCCGAGATCACCCGGCAGTACATGACCTACATCGAACTGATGCGGGACGTGATGCGGCTGGAGCTGGCCGCCGAGTACCTGCTGATGGCGGCGATCCTGGGCGAGATCAAATCGCGCCTGCTGCTGCCGCGTCCGCCGCTGGAAGAAGGGTTGGAAGACGACCCGCGCGCCGAACTGGTACGCCGTTTGCAGGAGTACGAGCGGTTCAAGCGGGCGGCCGAGGACATCGAGGCCCTGCCGCGCATGGAGCGCGACAGCGTGGTGGTGCATGCCGACACCGGCGAGCGCAACGTGATCCGGCTGCCGCCCCCGCTGGAACTGACCGAGCTGCTGCTGGCACTCAAGGACGTGATGCACCGGGCCGAACTGTTCGGGCATCACGCGATCAAGCGCGAGGCGCTCAGCGTGCGCCAGCGCATGGGCGAGCTGCTGAGCCGGCTGGAGGACGACACCTTCCACCGGTTCGAGGACCTGTTCGACCTGGCCGAAGGCCGCCCGGGCATCGTGGTGACCTTCCTGGCGATGCTGGAGCTGGCCAAGGAAATGCTGATCGAGATCGTGCAGGAAGTGCCGCTGGCGCCGATCTACGTCAAGGCCAAGGCCAGCCATGAGGAGCCCGCCGAACTGCCGGCGGAAGACACACGAACGGGCGAATCGGCGCTGGCCGAACCGTCCGGCGACTGATCCACCCATCGACCGATCCATCCCTGGACCGACCCACGCCGACCCGGCACCGACTCGAACCCATGCAGATCGACCAACTCAAACCCATCATCGAGGCCGCCTTGCTGGCGTCGACCCAACCGATGACCCTGCCCCAGCTCGGCGACCTGTTCAACGAAGACGAGGACGTCGGCTCGCAGCAGATCGCCCAGGCGCTGGAATCACTGGCCGGCGACTGTGAAGGGCGCGGCATCGAACTGAAGGAGGTCGCCTCCGGCTTCCGCTACCAGGTGCGCCAGGACGTGCATCCGTGGATCTCGCGGATGTGGACCGAGCGACCCAGCCGCTACTCGCGCGCCCTGCTGGAAACACTGGCGCTGATCGCCTACCGGCAGCCGATCACCCGTCCCGAGATCGAGCAGATCCGCGGCGTGGTGGTGTCCTCCAACATCATCAAGACGATGGAGGAGCGCGAGTGGATTCGCGTGGTCGGCCATCGCGACGTGCCCGGCAAGCCGGCGTTGTTCGGCACCACGCGCGCGTTCCTCGACTACTTCAACCTGAAATCGCTCGATCAGCTGCCGCCGCTGTCGGAGATCCGCGACATGGAAGATCCGCAGATGCGCTTCGAGCCCGACCCGCTGCCGGCGCACGTCGGCCGCGACCTGCCCATCGACCCGGACGACGACGCGGACGACCAGGTTGCGGAAACGACCGATCCGGGCGAAACCGACTCCCCGCGCGAACCGCTGTCCGACGCCGAGTCAGGCACCGGATCACCGATCGACGCCCACCACCCCACCCTCGCCGCCGACGCCCAGGCGTCCAGCGGCTCATCCGGGCCTGACGAAGCTGCCGACCATCACGGTTCGCCTTCCGTCAGCCCGTCGACCACGGCCGTCGAAACCGACGCCGACGATCAAGATACCAAGGAGCAAAGCGCATGACTGCGCCGCAAAAATCCGTTCTTACCCTGAAGCGCGACACCCGCGCAGCCACTGACGGACCGGCCCTGGAGGAACGCCTGCACAAGGTGCTCGCCAACGCCGGCCTCGGCTCGCGCCGCATGCTGGAACAACGCATCCAGGCCGGAGAGATAGAGCTCAACGGCAGCCCCGCCGAGATCGGCATGAGCGTCAAGGCTGGCGATCGCGTGGTCATGGACGGCAAGCAGTTCGTGGTGGCCACCGACAACCGCGATGACGCCGAAGTGCTGATCTACCACAAGCCCGAAGGCGTGCTGACCACCCGCGACGATCCCGATGGCCGCCCGACCGTGTTCGAGCAGCTGCCGCAACTCAAAGGCGCGCGCTGGGTTGCCGTGGGCCGGCTGGACATCAACACCACCGGCCTGCTGCTGCTGACCACCGACGGCGAGCTGGCCAACGGCTTGATGCATCCCAAGAGCGGCATGGAGCGCGAGTACCTGTGCCGCGTGCACGGTGAGGTGCCGGACGAGGTCATCGAACGCCTGAAAGCCGGCGTCGAGCTGGAGGACGGCCCGGCCCGCTTCGACGAGATCGCCGTGATCAGCCGCGGCGGCAGCCACAGCTGGTTCCGCGTGGTGATCCGCGAAGGCCGCAACCGCGAAGTGCGCCGCTTGTGGGATTCACAGGGCTTCCTGGTCAGCCGGCTCAAGCGCATCCGCTACGGCCGGATCGAGCTGCCGCGCAACCTGCGTCGCGGCGAATGCGAGGCGCTCGACGCCGACAGCGTCAAGCAGTTGCGCCAGACCAGCGGGCTCGGACTCCCCCAGCCGGTGCTGACGCTGAGCCCGATCCTGCACCAGCGCCGTGCCACCCGCGGCGTCACCGAATATCGCCCGGAGCACGGCACCGGCAGCGCCTGGACCAGCGGCCAGGACGAGGCGCGCGAGCTGCGTGCCTACGACCGCATTCGCGAAGAACCCGCACGCGGACGCAAATCCGCGCCGCGCAACGGCCGCGAGGTCAATGGCAACGTGGCGGCACCGGAGCGGGCGCCGGGGAATGCGAAGCGGCACGGCAAGGGCCGTCGTGTGGCACCGGGCCAGGAGCTGCCTTCGGTACGCACCTGGTTTGCCGGCGAGTCTCGCGATGGCAGCCCCCGTCCCGGCGGTCGGCGCGGCTTGGCCGGCGCCACCACCGGCAACCGTGGCGCGGCGGGTGGCCGCTCACGCGGCGCCCCCGCTGCCGGCAGCCCCTACGCCGGCACGGGCGGCAGCGGCAACCGCGCGCCTGCCAACCGACCCGGCCACGCCGGTCGTGGCCAGGGCGGCAACCGCGCCCCGGGCAGCCCGCGGCCCAAGGGCCATGGCGGCGGACGCCCGCCGGGTCGCGGCGGCAACCGCTCCGGCAACCGTTGAGGGCGAGCGATGATCCGCATCTACCACAACAACCGCTGCTCCAAGTCGCGCGCCACGCTGGCCCTGCTGCAGGAACGCGCCGACGACGTCGAGGTAATCAACTACCTCGACACGCCACCCATCGCGACGGAACTGGTCGACCTGCTCAAGCAACTGGGCATGACCGCCCGGCAATTGCTGCGCACCGGCGAAGCGGAGTACACCGAGCTCGGCCTGGATTCGCCCTCGCTCGATGACCAGTCGCTGATCGCCGCCATGGTGGCGCACCCGCGCCTGATCGAACGACCGATCGTGGTGGCCAACGGCAAGGCCGTGATCGGCCGGCCGCCCGAATCGGTGCTGACCATCTTGTAGGAGCCCGCTCGCGGGCGATGCTTGTGCTCTTGCGAATCCCGAATCCCCAGTCCCGTCCAGGAGCATCGCCAGCGAGCGGGCTCCCGCACGCGCCCGGTGCCGGTCAGCGCTCGTCAATCCGCGTCAAGCGTGAATGAGTCCGCATCCATCCATGCCGGGAAGCGTTCGCGATGCGCCAGCAGCGGGGCCGGGTCGAGAGTGACGGTGACCACCTGCTCCTGCGCGCCCAGTTCCACCAGTGCCTCGCCCACCGGATCGATCACCGCGCTGTCGCCGGCATAGGCGATCTCGTTGCCGTCCACGCCGACCCGGTTCACGCCGACCACGCAGGCGAGGTTCTCGATCGCCCGCGCGCGCAGCAGGGTACGCCAGGGATGCCGACGCGCAGCCGGCCAGTTCGCCACGAACACCGCCAGGTCGTAATCCATGCCACCACTGGCCGATGCGAGCCGGCGATTGCGCAACCACACCGGAAAGCGCAGGTCGTAGCAGACCTGCGGCAGGATGCGCCAACCCTTCAGCTCGACGATTGGCCGCCGGCTGCCGCTGCCGTAGCGGGTGTGCTCGCCGGCCATGCGGAACAGATGGCGCTTGTCGTACTGCTCGAAGCTGCCATCCGGGCGCATCCACAACAGGCGGTTGTAGACCACCTCGTCCTCGCGGATCGCCACGCTGCCGCAGATCACCGCCCCCACCTCGACGGCCAGCGCGCGCAGCCAGGCGATGCCCTCGCCCTCCATCGTGTCGGCGCTGGCGCGGGTATCGTTGCTGAAGCCGGAGAGGAAGGTTTCCGGCAGCACCACCAGATCGCTGCCGCGCGCACGACGCACCAGCTCGCCGTAATAGTCGCGGTTGGCCGGCGCGTCGTGCCAGCGCGTGGCGCCCTGCACCAGCGACACGGTCAGAGGCAGCATCGTCACAGCCGGCACAGCCGCTCGGCGGCCGCCTCCATGGTGGCGTCGCTCTTGGCAAAGCACAGCCGCAGCAGGCGCGTGCCCGGCGGGCGTTCGCAGAACGGCGTCAGCGGAATCGTCGCCACGCCGCCGTGCTCCACCAGCCAGCGACTGAAGGTGAGATCGTCCTCGTCGCGGATCGCCGAGTAATCGACCAGCTGGAAATAGCCGCCCGGCACGTCGAGCAGCGTGAAACGCGAGGGCGCCAGCAGCGCGCGGAAGCGGTCGCGCTTGGCCCGGTAGAACGCCGGCAATTCCAGGTAGTGTTGCGGCGTGCTGGCCATGAATTCGGCAAATGCCACCTGCGCCGGATGAAACGTGCAGAAGGTCAGGTACTGGTGCACCTTGCGAAATTCGGCCGACAACGCGGCCGGCGCCACCGCATAACCGACCTTCCAGCCGGTGCAGTGATAGGTCTTGCCGAACGAGGAGACCACGATGCTGCGTTCGGCCAGTTCCGGGTGGCGCAGCACGCTCTCATGGGCACCTTCGTAGACGATGTGCTCGTACACCTCGTCGGACAGCACCACGATGCCGGTATCGCGCACGATCGCCGCCAGCTCGTCCAGGTCGGCCGCCGAGAGCACCGCGCCGGAAGGATTGTGCGGGGTGTTGATGAGGATCATGCGCGTCTTCGGCGTCACCGCGTCGCGCACGCGCTGCCAGTCGATCGCGAACGCCGGCACGGTCAGCGGGATGTGCACCGCGCGCGCGCCCTGCAGCTCGATCGCCGGCTCGTAGCAGTCGTACGCCGGGTCGAACACGATCACCTCCTCGCCTGCGCGCACCGTCGCGGCGATTGCCGCGAAGATCGCCTCGGTGGCGCCGGAGGTGACCGTGATGTCGGTATCGACGTCGAGCTTGCGCCCGTACAGACGCGCGGTCTTCAGCGCAATCTGCTCGCGCAGGGCGGCGGTGCCGTGCATGGGGGCGTACTGGTTCCTGCCGGTGTTCATCGCCCGCGTCAAAGCATCGCGCAGCTCCTGCGGCGGTTCGAAATCGGGGAAGCCCTGGCCGAGGTTGACTGCCTGGTGCTGCAGCGCCCACTGGCTCATCACGCTGAAAATCGTCGTACCGACCTTGGGCAGCTTGGTTTCAATCATCGTCATCTGGCCGTTTGGATGTCCATAAGGGAATCAGCGTAGCGCATGGGCCGGGTCGCCTGCATCAGGCAGGCGGCAGCTCGGCCTGCGGGCGTTTGCTGCACTGCTGGTGTTTCAGCAACGTGGTTTCCGGCAGGCGCTCGGCCAGGAAATCGACCAGCGCGCGCACGCCCGGCAGCATGCCGCGCCGGCTGGGGTAGACGAAATGCATGATGCCCTCGGGCATGGTCCAGTCCGGCAACACCACTTCCAGTTCGCCGGCGGCAATCGCCGGCGCGCACACGAACTCCGGCAGCAGGGCCACGCCCAGGCCGCGGCGGGCCGCCTCCAGCAGCACGGCGAAATCGCCGGTGATCAGGCGCGCCTGCACCTCCACGTTGACTTGCTCCCCGCCGGCGTCGATCAACTCCCACGTCTGCGCGCCTTCGTGCTCGCGCATCGACAGAGCGGGCAACCTGGCCAGTTCCTCCGGCGTTGCCGGGCGCCCGGTGACCTTCAGCAGCGCGGGGCTGGCCACCAGGGTGGTGCTGGAATGGCCGAAACTGCGGATCACCAGGTTGGCGTCGGTGTCCAGCTTGCTGCGCACGCGAATGGCCAGGTCGAAGCCCTCGCCGATCACGTCGATACGGCGATCGTTCGCCAGCAGACGCACCTGCATCTTCGGGTACATCGCCAGGAAATCCGGCAGCAGGTACGCCAGCACGGTCTGCGCCAGCGAAACCGGGCAGCTCAGGCGCACGACACCGCGCGGCTCGGCGCGCAACTCGTCCACCGCGTCCTGCGCCGCCTGGGCCTCTTCCAGCACCGCACGGCAATGGGTGTAGAAGCGCTCGCCGACCTCGGTAACCACGAACCGGCGGGTGGTTCGCTGCAGCAGGCGCACGCCGAGCCGCTCCTCCAGCTGGGCCACCCGCTTGCTCAGGCGCGACTTGGGCACGCCCAGCGCGCGGCCGGCGGCGGAGAAGCCGCCGTGCTCGACCACCGCCGCAAAGAAGTACAGATCGTTCAGATCCTGCAAGGCACCGCTCAGTTGCGTCATCTTCGTATCCATCTACGAACCACGGCCATCGCGCCAGCGTAGCACCGCGGTTCGACTGCGCCAGCCGCCGCTGGAAATTGCCGGCCGGCATTGACACACTGGCGCACCCGACTGCCGGAATCTCCACATGACTCCGTTCCCGCGCGTGCTCCTGTTCGCCGTGCTGCTGGCGAGCGCCCCGCTGGGCCATGCCGCCAAGCTGCTGGTCAGCAACGTCAACGGCTACACGCTGGACAGCCACGGCCAGTTGCAGCAATTCCAGGCGCTGCTGGTCGATGACGGCAAGGTGGTGGCCACCGGCAGCACGGCCGAACTGCAACAGCGTGCCGATGGCGCCCGCGTGTTCGACGGCCGCGGCCGCACCCTGCTGCCGGGCCTGATCGATGCGCACGGCCACGTGCTGGAACTGGGCTACGCGCGCAACAGCGTCGACCTCAGCGAGACCCGCTCCCTCGATGAGGCGTTGGCCAAGGTGAAGGCCTACGCCCAGGCGCATCCGCAGGCGAAATGGATCCGTGGCGGCGGCTGGAACCAGGTGATCTGGAAACTCGGCCGCTTCCCCACCGCCAGCGAGCTCGATACCGCGGTCGCCAACCGGCCGGTATGGTTGAGCCGCGTGGACGGCCACGCCGCGTGGGCCAACAGTGCAGCGATCAAGCTCGCCGGCGTCACCCGCGCCACTGCCGACCCGGCCGGCGGACGCATCGAGCGCGACGCGCAAGGCAATCCGGCCGGCGTGTTCGTCGACGGCGCCACCGAGCTGGTCGACACCCACGTGCCGGCGCTGACCGCGGCGGAGAAAGCCGCTGCGCTGGACACGGCGCTGGCCGAGATGGCCCGCGTCGGCCTCACCGGCGTCAGCGATGCCGGCATCGATCTGGACAACTACCGGCTCTACCGGCAGTACGCCGACGCGCACAAGCTGACCGCGCGCATCTACGCGATGATCCGCGATACCGGCGAGTCCTTCGACGTCATCAGCAAGGACGGTCCGCTGATCGGCTACGGCAATGATTTCCTCACCGTGCGCGCGGTCAAGCTGTTCGCCGACGGCGCACTGGGCAGCCGCGGCGCCGCGATGCTCAAGCCCTACTCCGACGACCCGCACAACAGCGGCCTGCTGTTCATGTCGCCTGCCACCATGACGGCCAAGATCGACAAGGCATTCGCCAAGGGCTACCAGGTCGGCATCCACGCCATCGGCGACCGCGCCAACCGCGAAGTGCTGGACAGCTTCGCCGCGGCCTATCGCAGCCACCCCGACGCCAAGGCGTTGCGCAACCGCGTCGAGCACGCGCAGATCGTCTCGCTGGAGGACATCCCGCGCTTCGTGCCGCTGCAGCTGATCGCCTCGATGCAGCCCACCCACGCCACCTCCGACATGAACATGGCCGAGGATCGCGTGGGCCACGAACGCATCAAGGGGGCTTACGCGTGGCAGCGCTTCCTGAAACAGGGCACGGTGATCGCCGCGGGTTCGGATTTCCCGGTCGAGTCGCCCAACCCGTTCTTCGGGCTGTACTCGGCCGTCACCCGCGAAGACCATCAGGGGCAGCCGCCCGGCGGCTGGTATCCGCAGCAGGATCTGAGCCTGACCCAGGCCCTGCGCGCCTTCACCCTCGATGCGGCGTACGCCGAGCATGCGGAGAACCGCATCGGCACGCTGGAGCCCGGCAAGTGGGCCGACTTCATCCTGGTCGACCACGACATCTTCAAGGACCCGGCCAGCAAGCTCTGGAGCACCAAGGTGCTGCAGACCTGGGTCGGCGGCAGGCAGGTGTACGCCGCGAAGGACTGAGCGATACCCGCAAGGCGAAACGCAAGAGGCCGGCTGTGAAGCCGGCCTCTTGTTTCATGGCGCCCTGACGAGGCGGCCCTTCGACTCCGCGGCTGCGCCGCTACGCTCAGGGAGAACGGTATAGAGCGGGGATTAGGGAGTCGAGAATGGGCGCCGAGCCGCGGAGCGTCTTGCTGCCTTTCCTGTTCCCCACTCCCGATTGCCTGTTCCCGGCTCGGCCTAGCCCATCAGTCATGGCCCCAAACCCCGCTCGCACCTCTTGACGGCTCAAAAGTCGGTGTTATAGTTCACTACAACACCACTCACCCAGAGCACCAAAGGAGGTTCGACATGAAAGCGTACAAACTGATCGCCGGCGCCGCGGCCATCCTGCTCACCTTCGCGAGCCTGCGCGCCGTCTTGTACAACGTCGACGCCTGGCAGCCGGTCGGCAACAGCCACACCAGCACGCCGGCCCACGTCACCAACCTGGCCCCGGTCACCGTGCATCCGAGCGCCGCCGAATGGCGCGCCGCGGCGCTGATCGACGACGGCAGCGCCGCCAACCTCGCCGTCGTGCCCGCCGACGCGCAGCTGCGCCTGGGCGACACGATCGAGCCGCTGGGCCTGCTCGGGGCGCAGTGGGTCATGCCCTACTATTCGTTTGGCAAGAAGTTCGATCGCATCACCAAGGAATAACCATGACCATCGCCTGGAACGACAGCGTCCCGATCTATCGCCAACTGCACCAGCGTGTGGTGGCGATGATCCTGGACGGCGCCTTGAATGAAGGCGACCCGCTGCCGTCGGTACGCCAGGTAGCGGCGGATTATCAGATCAACCCGCTGACCGTATCGAAGGCGTACCAGGAACTGGTCGACGAACAACTCGTGGAAAAAAGGAGGGGTCTGGGCATGTTTGTCATCGAAGGGGCGCGCGATGCGCTGCTCAAGTCCGAACGGGAACGCTTCCTGCGCGAGGAATGGCCGGCGTTGCATGCCCGCCTGCAGCGCCTCGGACTGGATCTCAAGACCCTGATGCGGGAAGCCGGCAACCACCAGGAGCCATCAGCATGAGCGCGGTCATCACGGCCAGCGGCCTCGGCAAGCGTTACAAGTCGACGGTCGCGCTGGACAACGTCAGTTTCCAGGTCGAACCCGGTCGCATCGTCGGCCTGATCGGCCCCAACGGTGCCGGCAAGACCACCGCACTGAAGGCCATCCTGGGCCTGACCGACTTCACCGGCGAGCTGAACGTGCTGGGTTTCGACCCGCGCAAGCAGCGCGACCGGCTGATGGGCGAGGTGTGCTTCATCGCCGACGTGGCGGTGCTGCCGCGCTGGATTCGCGTGCGTGAAGTGGTCGACTTCGTCGCCCACGTGCATCCGCGTTTCGACCGCGCCAAGTGCGAGGCCTTCCTTGCCCGCACCAAGCTGCAGCCCGAACAGCGCGTGCGGCAGATGTCCAAGGGCATGATCGTGCAGTTGCACCTGGCGCTGGTGATGGCGATCGACGCCAAGCTGCTGATCCTGGACGAGCCGACCCTGGGCCTGGACATCCTCTACCGCAAGCAGTTCTACCAGAACCTGCTGGAGGACTACTTCGACGAGAACAAGACCATCATCGTCACCACCCACCAGGTGGAGGAAGTCGAGCACATCCTCACCGACCTGATGTTCATCCGCGACGGCAGGATCGTGCTCGACGCGGACATGGACGCCGTGGGCGAGCGCTACATCGAGGTGATGGTCAACGCCGACCGGTCCGAGGCCGCCCGTGCGCTGAAGCCGCTGGACGAGCGCCAGGTCTTCGGCAAGAGCATCTTTCTGTTCGACGGTGTCGGACGCGCGCAACTGGAAGCCCTGGGCGAAACCCGGCGGCCATCCATCAGCGACCTGTTCGTCGCCACCATGAAGGGAACCTACGCATGAACACCTTCCTGTGGTTGGTCAAACGCGAATTCTGGGAGCACCGCGGCGGCTTCCTGCGTGCGCCGGTGATCACGGCCGCGATTTTCCTGGTGCTCAACCTGATGGGCATCGTGACCGGCGAGGTGATGGGCCGGCAGATGGGCTTCCACCTGGGTATGGGCAGCAACAACCTGCACCTGCTCACCCAGGACCTGGACCAGCGGTCGATGGAGGCGGTCGGTGCCGGGCTGGACCTGGTGATGTACTCCTCCACCATGATCATCGGTATCGTGCTCGGCTTCGTGGTGTTCTTCTACTGCCTCGGCGCGCTCTACGACGATCGCCGCGACCGCAGCATCCTGTTCTGGAAATCGCTGCCGGTGTCGGACACCGCAACCGTGCTGTCCAAGGTCTTCTCCGCCACCGTGGTCGCGCCGTTGATCGCGGTGGTCGTGGGCGCCCTCACCGGGATCGTGATGCTGCTGATGTTCGCCATCACCCTGTCCCTGCATGGCGTCAGCGTGTGGCACCTGCTGGGCCTGTCGCACCCGCTGCAGGTGATCGCCAACCTGGTCGGCTCGATCCCGCTCTATGTGTTGTGGGCGCTGCCGACGGTGGGCTGGCTGATGCTCTGCTCGGCCTGGGCGCGCAGCAAGCCCTTCCTGTGGGCGGTGGCATTGCCGGTGGGCGTCGGCATCGTGATCGGCTGGTTCAACCTGCTGGGCACGCTGAATATCTCCAACGACTGGTACTGGCGTGGCGTGGTGGCCCGCATCCTGGGCAGCGTGTTCCCGGGTGGCTGGTTCAGCGAGGTCAGCGGCATCGGCGGCGACAACCCGGCGCAGGTGCTCTCCACCCTGAGCGTGATGCACAGCTACAGCGCGATGGGCTCGATGAACCTCTGGATCGGCGTGGCCGCGGCCGCCGCCATGCTGGCTGGTGCGATCTGGTTCCGCCGCTGGCGCGACGACAGCTGAGTTGCGTTCCAACACACGACTTGGAGAAGCACCCATGAAATCCCTCACCCTCAACGCCCTCGCCCTGGCCTTGCTGTTGCCGCTGGCCGCCTGCGGCCAGTCGGACCACACGGACTCCCAGCCGGCCTCCTCGGCAACCACCGCACAAACTGCCGGTGACAAGGCGCCCACCTCGTGGGTGGCCCGTCGCGTCGACGACGCCATGCAGAAGGCCCGGCAGGAACTGGCGACCAAAAACATCGACGTGGACACCGTCCACATCGGCAGCACCCTGCGCATGGGCCGCTCGACATCCAACGCCCAGATCACGCCGCAAGGCGAGCTGCTGATCGACGGCAAGCCGGTCGCCGCCACGCCGGAGCAACGGCAGCTGCTGCTGGACTACCGCCACCGCGTCATCGACATCGCCGAGGCCGGCATGGCGATCGGCACGCAAGGCGCGGACCTCGGCATGCATGCCGCCAGCGCAGCGCTGAGCGGCGCGTTCAGCGGCAAGAGCGACGCGGAAATCGAGGCGGCGATCAAGCCGCAGACCGACCGCATCCAGGCCGCCGCCCTCGAACTGTGCAAACGCCTGCCCGACCTGCGCGCCGCCCAGCAGCAGCTGGCAACCACGATGCCCGCATTCAAGCCCTACGCGACGATGACGGAGGAAGACGTGCAGGACTGCGACAAGAACATTGCCAACTCGGGCCACAAGAAAGGCGTGACCGTGCTGTCGTTCTGAGGACGGGATTCGGGATTCGGGATTCGGGATTCGGGATTCGGGATTCGGGATTCGGGATTCGGGATTCGGGATTCGGGATTCGGGATTCGGGATTCGCGAGAGCAAAAGCAAAGGCGTCGCCCGCGAGCGGGCTTCTACAAGATGACGGAGGCTGCAGATACCGTCTTGCCTCTCGTCAGGCAAGTGCGGTTTTGGGATCAAAAAATTTGCCGGAACGGATGACGCCCCAGGCGATGTGGAGCAGCTTGCGCATGGCTGCGCCCAAGGCAAGCTTGCGCGGCTTGCCGCGGGCTACCAGCCGATCGAACAAGGCACGCACGGCCACGTTGTGGCGGATGGCCGTCATCGCCGGCATGTAGAGCTTGGCGCGTAGCAGTGCATGACCCAGCTTGGACAGGCGACTTTGCCCCGCCCATTTGCCCGACTCGCGGATGGCGGGATTCATGCCGGCAAAGGCATCGAGCTTGCGCGGGTCGTCGAACCGGCGCAGGTCACCAGCGCATCCCAGCACAAAGGCCGCGGTGAGTTCGCCAATCCCGGGAATGGAGGACAGCAGATCGGTATCCCGGCGCAGGCCCGGGTCCGAGTCGATGTGGTTGTTGATTTCCTTCTTCAGCTCCGCGATCTGGGCGTCCAGCGTCTCCATCACGTCGGTGATGGAGCCGTGCACCGCACGATCACTGACATCCAGCCGGTTGCGTTCCATCTGGCGCATGCCCTCCAGGTCGTTCAGCCGGTGGATCAGGGCGCGCAACTTGCGCTGGGCGGGCGTCGGTGGTGTCCACGGACGCAAGGAGGTGCCTACCTGCAGCTGCGCCATCGCAAAACGGGAAATCAGCTTGGCGTCCGTGCGATCGGTCTTGGTGCGCGACAACTCGCTCTTGGCATAGGCGGCGACCTGGGCCGGATTGGCCACGTAAACGGTCACGCCGCGCTCCACCAGGAAGGTGGCCAGTGCCTCGTGGTACACGCCCGTCGCCTCCATGCACACCGCCGCTCCCGGCGCGTGGTGATCCATCCAGTCGCCCAGCATGTCAAGGCCCGCGGGCGTGTTGGGTAACTTGCCCTTGGTGCGGTACTTGCCCTTCGATTCCAGCGGCATGGCCACGTCAAAGGTGGCTTTGGCCACGTCGATACCCACCATCGGTTCGGTCATTGCAGTCAATCCTCATGAACGTTCGGACATCCGATCATCGAAGATCCGCCAAGCCGATCCTTACGCGTGCAGGCTCACGCCGGGGCGGGCCTAAGATACCGTTGCAGCTTGCGGCAGATAAAACGGAACGGGGGCGCGAATCTACGGCGCTGGCGCAAAGCCAAGGGAGCCCGACGGCGTCACCCCGTTCCCACCGATGATCAGTCGGCGATTCTCGTCCAGTCGCGAACCAGAATCGACACATAAGGAGCCCGCTCGAGGGCGATGCCTTTGCAAATCACCAATCCCGTATCCCGAATCCCTGGTTGTCTATTTTTCGTGGATGCCGCCGCGGGTCAGCGCCATCGGGTCGAGCAGCTTCTTCAGCTCGTCCTTCGACAGCCCGGTGGTCTCCAGCGCCACGTCCATGATCGGCCGGTGCTCCTTGTACGCCTGCTTGGCGGTGGCCGCGCCCTTCTCGTAGCCGATCACCGGGTTCAGCGCGGTGACCAGGATCGGGTTCATCGCCAGCGCCTGGTTCACCCGCGCCTTGTTGACCTTGAAGCCGGCAATGGACTTGTCCGCCAGCAGCACGCTGACGTTGGCCAGGATGCCGATCGACTGCAGCAGGTTGTGTGCGATCAGCGGCAGCATCACGTTGAGCTGGAAATTGCCGCTCTGGCCGGCAATGGTGATCGAGGCATCGTTGCCGATCACCTGCGCGGCGACCATCGCCACCGCCTCGGGGATCACCGGATTGACCTTGCCAGGCATGATCGACGACCCCGGCTGCAGCGCCGGCAGCTCGATCTCGCCCAGGCCGGCCAGCGGGCCTGAGTTCATCCAGCGCAGGTCGTTGGCGATCTTCATCAACGCGACGGCCAGCGTCTTCAGCGCGCCGGACAGCTCCACCGCCGCATCCTGCGCGGCCATGCCCTCGAAGTAGTTTTGCGCCGACTCGAACTTCACCCCGGTCAGCTTCCTCAGCTGGGCGGCCATCGCCGGGCCGAACTTCGGGTCGGCGTTGATGCCGGTGCCCACCGCGGTGCCGCCCTGCGGCAGCCGGCGCATGCGCTTCAGCGCATCCTCGATCCGCTCGATGGCCGCGCCGACCTGCGCCGCCCAGCCCGACAGTTCCTGCCCGAAGGTGATCGGCATCGCGTCCATCAGGTGGGTGCGGCCGGTCTTGGGCGTGTTCTTCAGTTCGCGCGCGCGCTTGTCGATCGCCTTCTTCAGATGCTTCAACGCCGGCAGCAATTGCTCGCTGGCGGTCAGCGTGGCGCTGACGTGGATGGCGGTGGGGATCACGTCGTTCGAGCTCTGCCCGTAATTGACGTGGTCGTTCGGATGCACCTTCGCACCCGCGGCAACCGCCAGGTGCGCGATCACCTCGTTTGCATTCATGTTGGTGCTGGTGCCCGAACCGGTCTGGAAGATGTCGATCGGGAATTGCGCGTCGTACTGGCCGTCCGCCACCGCCAGCGCCGCCTTGCGGATCGCCGCCGCCTGACCCTTCTTCAGATGGCCCAGCGACAGGTTGACCTCGGCCGCGGCGGCCTTGATCAGACCCAGCGCACGGATGAACGGGCGCGGCAGGTGCAGGCCGGAAATCGGGAAGTTGTCGATCGCGCGCTGGGTCTGCGCGCCATACAGCGCGTCGGCGGGTACCTGCAGTTCGCCCATGCTGTCGTGTTCGATGCGGAAGCCGCTCATGGTTTGTTCCTTCGGTGGATGGGAGAAGCCAGATCCTGGAGAATTCCCCTCGCCCCAGCGCAAGCTGGGGCCCAGTGACTCGTGCCCTTGAAGACCAAAGGCACTGGATTCCTGCTCGCGCAGGAATGACGGGCAAAAAGCCGTTTGATGGCTCGCCACTATAAGCCGCAAGGCAGCGCGCCGCCGGCAATGTAAAATGCCCGTTTCCCCTCGCCGGAACGCCCCGATGTCCAACCACGCCCTGACCGCCCTGTCGCCGCTGGACGGCCGCTACGCCAGCAAGGTCGAAGCGCTGCGTCCGATCTTCAGCGAGTTCGGGCTGATGCATCGCCGCGTGCAGGTGGAGATCGAATGGCTGCTGGCCCTTGCCGCCGAGCCGAAGATCGTCGAACTCCCCGCCTTCGACGCGACCCAGGTCGCCACTCTGAAAGCCATCGCGGAGGACTTCAGCGAAGCCGACGGCGAGCGGATCAAGGCGATCGAGGCGACCACCAACCACGACGTCAAGGCGGTCGAGTACTTCATCAAGGAGAAGATCGGCGCCGACGCCAGCCTCGCGCAGGCGAAGGAGTTCGTGCACTTCGCCTGCACCAGCGAGGACATCAACAACCTCTCCTACGCGCTGATGCTGCGCGACGCGCGCCGCGGCGTGCTGCTGCCGCAGCTCGATGCGCTGATCGACACGCTGCGCCGGATGGCCCACGACAACGCCGGCCTGCCGCTGCTCTCGCGCACGCACGGCCAGACCGCCTCGCCAAGCACGCTGGGCAAGGAGATCGCCAACGTGGTGGCGCGCCTGGAACGTCAGCGCAAGCAGCTGGCGGCGGTCGAAGTCTCCGGCAAGATCAACGGCGCGGTGGGCAACTACAACGCCCACGTGATCACCTACCCTGAAATGGACTGGCGGGGTTTCTCGCAGCGCTTCGTCGAAAGCCTCGGCCTCGACTACAACGCCTGGACCACCCAGATCGAGCCGCACGACAACGTTGCCGAATACTGCGACGCGGTGCGCCGCGCCAACATCATCCTGATCGACCTGGCCCGCGACATCTGGGGCTACATCTCGCTGGGCTACTTCAAGCAGACCTTGAAGGCCGGTGAAGTCGGCTCCTCGACCATGCCGCACAAGGTCAACCCGATCGACTTCGAGAACGCCGAAGGCAACTTCGGCCTCGCCAACGCGCTGCTGGGTCACTTCGCCGAGAAGCTGCCGATCAGCCGCTGGCAGCGCGACCTCACCGATTCCACCGTGCTGCGCGCGCTCGGCACCGCCTTCGGCCACACGCTGGTGGCGCTGGAATCGCTGAAGAAGGGCCTGGGCAAACTCAACGTCAACGCCGAACGCATCGCCGCCGACCTCGACACCAGCTGGGAAGTGCTGGCCGAAGCCGTACAGACCGTGATGCGTCGCTACGGCCTGCCGCAACCCTACGAGCAGCTCAAGGCACTGACCCGCGGCCACGGCATCACCAGGGATTCCATGCGCGAGTTCATCGCCGGGCTTGAACTTCCGGCGGATGCGAAACAGCACCTGCTGGAGCTGACGCCGGCCGGCTACATCGGGCTGGCAAAGCGCCTGGCGAAGGAAATCTGATCGCTCCGCGCGGCACGACAACCGGCACCATCCCGCGCGCGATTGCGTCGAACCGGCAGTACGCCTTAGGCTCGGCGCTTGCGATCATCCCGGGGAAGTCGACATGCATCCATTGCGCGCGCTCACACTCTCTGCCGTCGTTGCCGCCACCTTTCTTGCCGGCTGTTCCGCCGACGCCTCGCTGTCGGGCCAGTCCACGCCGGCCGCCGCATCCAGCGTCCACGCGACGGACGCCGGTCGCAACGCGGCGCTGGCAACGGACGTCGACGCGTTCCTTACCGGCTACTTCCAGCACTACCCAGTGTTCGCGGCCAACGCCGGCAAGCACGAGTTCGACGGCCGTCTGCCCGATTTCAGCGCCGAAGGCCTGAAGGCCAACGCGGACTGGCTGCATGCGCAAAGGAAGAGCTTTGCCGCATTCACCGATGACGAGCTGGATGCCCGCGGCCGATTCCAGCGCGACTACGTACTGGCGGTGATCGACGGCCAATTGTTCTGGCTGGAGGATTCGGGCGCTCCGTACAAGAACCCCACCTTCTACACCGGCGACCTGTCGCCGAGCATGTACCTGACCCGGCCATACGCGCCGCTGGCGCAGCGCATGGCGGCCTTCGTGACTTACCAGGAGGCGCTGCCCAAGGCGCTGGCGCAGATCAAGGCCAACCTCAAGCTGCCACTGCCCGCCTCGTACATCGACGTGGGCGTCAATTCGTTCGCAGGCTTCGCCAGCTTCTTCAAGACCGACGTGCCCGGCATCTTCGCCCAGGTGAAGGACGATGCCCTGCAGGCGCGCTTCAAGGCCAGCAACGCCGCCGCCATCAAGGCCTCGCAAGAGCTGGCCGACTGGCTCAAGGCGCAGAAACCGCACGCCACCCAGGACTTCGCGCTGGGCGCGGACAAGTTCGCGAAGATGCTGCATGCCACCGAACGGGTCGACATTCCGCTGGACCAGCTCAAGGCGATCGGCGAATCCGATCTTGCGCGCAACCTTGCCTCGCTCAAGAGCGCCTGCGACAAGTTTGCCCCGGGCCAATCGCTGAAGGATTGCGTGGCGAAGGAGAGCGCCGACAAACCCGTCGGCGGAGCAGTCGAAGGCGCCCGCGCGCAGCTCGCCAGCCTGCGCCAGTTCATCGTCGACAAGGATCTGGTGAGCATTCCCGGCACCGAGCAGGCCAAGGCCGAAGAGGCACCGCCGTTCAACCGCTGGAACTTCGCCTATATCGAGATTCCCGGCCCGTACGAGAAAAACCTGCCGTCGGTGTACTACATCGCCCCGCCCGACCCGACCTGGAGCAAGGCCGACCAGGCCGCCTACGTACCGGGCAAGGCGGCGCTGCTGTTCGTCTCCGCGCATGAAGTCTGGCCCGGCCACTTCCTGCAGTTCCTGCACGCCAACCGTGCGCACTGGAAGTTCGGCCAGCTGTTCGTCGGCTACGCCTTCGCCGAAGGCTGGGCGCACTACGCAGAGGAAATGATGTTCGACGCCGGCCTCGACGGCGCCACGCCGGAAGTCCACATCGGCCAGCTCACCAACGCCCTGCTGCGCGACGTGCGCTATCTCTCGGCAATAGGCCTGCACACCGGCGGCATGAGCATGGCCCAGTCCGAGCAGATGTTCCGCGACAAGGCCTTCCAGGACCCCGGCAACGCCCGCCAGCAGGCCGCCCGCGGCACCTACGACCCGGCCTATCTCAACTACACCATGGGCAAGCTGATGATCATGCAGCTGCGCAAGGACTGGATCGCGGCGCACCCCGGCCCGAATGCGCTGAAGGCCTTCCACGACCAGTTCCTCAGCTACGGCGGCCCGCCGATTCCGCTGGTGCGCCAGCAGATGCTGGGCGGCAAGGTGGAGGCGAAGCTGTGGACGGTGGATGAGGTGACGGACGCCAAGGCGACTGCGGCGGCCGAGTAGCCTGGAACACGGCATGTCGAAGGAGTCGACCCGTGCCACCGGCTACTGGAACAGCACCGCCATCCAGGTTGCCGGAGCAGCGGCAGATGCACTCGCCACGCGCATGGCGATATGGGGAAGAGCCGGCGGACAGTGCCTGGCCTGCGACGACCGGCTCCTTCGCCTGCAGGCGAAGGAGCACGCGGCACATGCCTACGGCGCCGTCGGCATGATGTAACCCGGCGGCAAGGCGTGCTTCTCCCGCATCGCCTGCATGTAGCGGTCGCGCAGCATCGTCTGGCGGCTGACCATGGGAATCTTGCGGCCGGCGATGAATACCTGGTCGGCGAAGCTGGACAGTTCCAGCGGGTCGCCGCTCCAGATCACCACGTCGGCCAGCTTGCCCTGCTCCAGCGTGCCCACGTCCTGGTCCATGCCGTAGATCCGCGCCGGGTTCAGCATCAGCGCCTTCAGCGCGTCGAGCCACGGCAGGCCGTTGGCCACCGCATTGCCGGCAGCCTGGGTGACATTGCGCGCGTTGTGGGTGTCGCCGGTGGCGAAGGCGATCATCACGCCGGCTTTCTGCAGACGCGCGGCGTTTTCCAGGGTCGAGCCCAGCGTCTCGAAATGTGCCGGCAGGTCTTCCAGCGGATTGAGCAGCACCGGCACGTGGGCGGCGGCGAGTTCGTCGGCGACCATCCAGGCTTCGGCGCCGCCGGAGACGATCAGCTTCAGCTTGAAGTCGCCGGCCAGCCGCAACGCCGCCTCGATGTCGCTGGCACGCTCGACGTGGAGCACCAGCGGCTCCTTGCCCGCCAGCACCGGGCCCAGCGCCTCCAGGTCCAGCCGCGTCAGCGCGTACGTGCGGCGCTGGTTGCTGGCATAGGCGCTGGTGTTGTCGGCGTAGTCCTTCGCATCCTGCAGCGCCTCGCGCAGGGCCAGCATGGCGGCCGCGCGCGAGCCGCCGGCCTGGGCGGCGCCGGTCTCGCCCAGCGCGGCGAACATCGCTGCCGCATCGCGATGGATGAAGCCTTCGGTGGAACCCAGGTCGATGATGGCGCCACGGCCGGCGATGATGTGCTTGTCGCCGTTGGTGGGCGACACCATCGCGCGGGTGACGCCGGCGATCCGGTTGACCGGGATCAGCATCGAGCGCGGGTTGATCGCGTCGGCCACGTCGAACGCGGCGCTGAAACGCGAGTCGCCGGCCGAGGCGTCGCGGGTTTCCTTCACCGCGCCCACCTCGACGATGCCGAACTGGCTTTGCGGGTCGAAGATGCCGGGCGTGACGATCTTGCCGGTGGCGTCGATGCGCTCGGCATCGGCGGGAATCTCGACGTTGGCGCCCACCGCGGCGATCCTGCCGTTCTTGACCAGAACCGTGCCGTGCTCGATCTTGCCGGCGGCACCCAGCGTGTACACGGTGCCGCCGGTGATGGCGTAGGTCTTGCCATCGCCGGCAGCGTTGCCATTCGCAGGCGCCGCGGAACTGGCCGCCGCGGTATCGGCATGGCGGTCCGAACGGTCGGCCGGGCTGCAGGCGACGCAGAGCATCGCCAGGATCATGGCCAGGTATTTCATCGTGCGCCCTCCCCTGCGGCGGCATCGGTGGCATGCGGGTCGATGAAGCTGCCCAGCATGAAATCGGAGGTCGATTGCCGCTGCGGTTCGTCGCGCTCGTACACCACGGCGCCGTCGAGGAACACCTTCTCGGTGCGCGCGTAGACGCTGAACGGGTCGGCGCTCCAGATCACCACGTCGGCATCCTTGCCCGGTTCCAGCGAGCCGATGCGGTCGGCCAGGCCCAGTGCCTTCGCCGGGTTGAGCGTCATCCACATCATCGCGTGCTCCTTGCTGATGTCGAGCCCGGCACGCCGCCCTGCTGCCAGCGCCTTGGCCACTTCCTGGTTGAGGCGCTGGATGCCGTTCTCGTCGTCCGAGTGGATCATCGCGCAGGCACCGCCGGCATCGACCATCGCGATGTTGGCGCGGATGCCGTCCCACGCTTCCATCTTGAAGCCCCACCAGTCGGCCCACATCGCCGCGCAGGTGTCGGCCTTGGCCAGCAGGTGCGGGATCTTGTACGCCTCGACGGCATGGTGGAATGCGGCGATCTTGAAATCGAACTCCTGCGCCACGTCGAGCAAGGCGGCCATCTCGTCGGCGCGGTAGCAATGCATCTGTACGCGGATCTTGCCGCCGAGCACTTCGGCCAGAGTCTCCTTGCCCAGATCGCGCTTGGGCGGCGGGCCGGCCTCCGTGGCGCCCTTGGCCTTGACCTTGGCCTCCCACGCCTTCCACTCGCGGTCGTAGGCCTGCGCGTCGGCGAACGCCTGCCGGTAACCGGCGACGTCGCCCATCAACGTCGACGGAAACTGGTGGCGGCTGCCGTAGACCCGCATCGGATTCTCGCCGCAGGCCATCTTCAGGCCATACGGCGCATCCGGAAACTTCATCCCCTGCACGGTGGTGGCCGGCACGTTCTTCAACACCACGCTGCGCCCGCCGATCAGGTTGCCGGAACCGGGCAGGATCTCCAGCGTGGTCACGCCGCCGGCACGCGCGGTGTTGAAGCCCGGGTCCTGCGGCCACACCGAATGCTCGGCCATCACCTGCGGCGTGGTCGGATTGGTCATCTCGTTGCCGTTGGCGGTGGCCTCCACCGCGGGCGACGGATACACGCCGAGATGCGAATGCACGTCGATCAGCCCGGGCGTGACGAACTTGCCCTTGGCGTCGATCACCACGGCGTCGGCTGGCGCCTCGACCTGCTTGCCGATCGCCGCGACCTTGCCGTCACGCAGCAGTACCGCGCCGTCGTCGATGCGCTCGCCGGTGCCGGTGTAGATCGTCGCGTGCTGGATCAGCGTGGTCTGCGCCGGCAGCGGCTGGTAGGTGGACGGGAAGGCGTCCGGCGGGAATTCGGTGGGTTGCGGTGTCGCGGCCTGCGCGACCGCCCCGACGGATACCCCCAGCCATGCGGCAAGCATCGCCGCGCGCATACATGACGATTTCATCTTCGCTCCCAAGTCGGCCCCAATGCCACGCCAGCCCTGGCTGCGATGCGCGGCGCGTCCGTTGCCGCCAACGGCGAACCGTACATGGACGGGGCGGAAAAGTCTTGCTTGCTGGGACGAGGGCCGATGAGCCGGCTTCGAGCGTTGTTTGGGTGGCAGAAGGTGTACGCCCTGTCAGGATTTGGAACTCAAGTCGGCGCGGCTCAACCCCCTCCGTACCGCTTCCGATGCGCACCGCTCGGCACGACAAGCATGGTGGCCGGCGCCGGAGGGGGCGCGCGTGGCACTCAAGAACATAAGTTGTCCGGATACCGTTTCTGGCAACCCGCGACTGCGTCAACGCGTGGCCCCGAGCGGCGTTCTCCTTCCGGCATGCCGCCGTTCGTCCGGCGCCACATGGCAGTACCCAACCGCCGGCCTCCCACACTGAAGGACACCGTCATGAACCACGCTTCGATGATCCGTCTCGGTCTGCTCAGCCTGATCGCCTGCACCGCGTTCGCCAGCGCCAGCGCGATGGCCGCCGACACCACCGTCCCTGGTCACCCCCGCGTCAACGAGGTCAACCAGCGCATCGACAACCAGCAGGCGCGCATCGCGAAAGGCGTCGCCAACGGCACCATCACGCCGAAGCAGGCAGCCAACGACCAGCGCCGCGCCGCCAACATCGCCCAGCGCGAAAGCGCCGCCGAAGCAAAGCACAACGGCCACCTGACCAAGGGCGAAACCCGCCGCCTCAACCGCGCGGAAAACCGCAACAGCCGCGCCATCCACCGCCAGCGCCACTGAGCGCCAGAAAAAAAGGTCCTTCCGGCTTTAGCGTGGGTAAACATCGAGGCCGCCGCAGAAGAAGTAGGCGGCGGTCTTGAAGTGTTCGGGGTTGCGGTAACCGCAGGCCCGGCGCTTGATGGCCATGAGCTTGCTGTTGATGCCTTCGGCGACGGCGTTGGTGATGCGTAGGCGACAGTAGGTGACTATGTTGTCCAGACGCCGCTTGAGCATGTGGGCAACTTGCCGGATGGGCTCCAGGCGGCTGTGCGTGGCCCAGTGGAACCAGTGTTTGAAGTAACGGCGTGCCCATGCCTCACGCCGGTAGGACCACAGGTGGCGCAAGGCCTCCTTGATCGCCCAGGCACGAGCCACCTTGAGGTTCTGCCCCATCAGGTCACGCAGTTGATGCCGTCGCTGCTGGGGCAGGTTTTCCCGGCTGTAGAGCCACAGGTATTTGGTTCGCGCCAAGGTGTTGTCCCCGGTCGCGCGCAGGGCCCGATGCTCTGCCTTGCGTACCGCATCCACGGCTTGCCCCATGTGCTGCATGATGTGGAAGCGATCGAAGACGATCTTGTCGGTGGCCGCGGGGACATGCGACACGGTGGCCTGGAAATAGGGATCCCACATGTCCATGGCCACCGCCTGGATGTGCTCACACTGCTCCGGCGTCAGGGTCTCGTAGAACTCTGCCAGCGATCCACGCGTGCGCTCATCTGCCATGTACTCGATGGTGGAACGATCCACGTCACTGACAATGGTCGTGTACGAATGGCCTTTGCGGAACGCCTTTTCATCCACGCCGATCCGACGCAGCGACAGCGGCCCCTTGCGCGACTGACCACGGCGCACCGCTCGCTCCATGACGCCGAACACCTCGTCCCAGGACAGATGCAGCAGCCGGCAGGTGCCACTGACCGTGGCGCACTGCTGCAGCACGTCGATGATCCAGCGCTCCATCAGCAACGTGAAGCGAGAGCGTGGCTCGGCCCAAGGCACCGCGACCTGCACCACGCCGTGATCCGGGCAGCGAACACGAGGCACCCGTGCCTTGAGGATCGTCTGCAGCTGGCAGGTATCCAAGTGGCGCCAAGCGCGCGCCGGCGCATGGTCATGGACCGGCAGTTCCTGGTCGCACTTGGGGCAACGCCAGCGACATCCCTCCGGATGATCCACCTCTACCTCAACCCGATTCCCTGGTAGATCCAGATGAACATCCGCTACTCGCCAGGGTGCTGATAGACCAAGGATCTGCCGGTATAGCTCTACATCGCGCATTGGACGGGCTCCGCTCACCGCTCCCGCCCATCCTCCTATCCCCAGCTACCCACGGGAATCCCGGAAGGACCGAAAAAAAAGAGGTCCCGCTTGCGGGGCCTCTTCCACTTCAGGAAATGACGAATCAGGCCGGCAGCGGCTCGCTCGACGCCGGGTCATTGGCCGGTGCGGAATTGCGCGGGCCGCGGGCGAAGCGGGCGGCCAGCGCCTTGCGCGCCTCGTCCAGTCCCTGCCCCTTGCCGGCCACCTTCAGTACCGCGTAACCCTCCAGCGCATTGGTCATCAGGTCGCTGCCCACCGCCATCTCGGTGTCGACGCCGCGCTGGTGCAGCTTGCCCAGCCGCACCAGGCGCGGGCGCAACGCATCCAGCGTGGCGATGTCGCGCTGGTAACCCGCTAGGTCGAAATTGCGCGGCAGCACCCCGGGGTTGTCGCTGAACACGTGACCGGCCTGCCGGCAGAACGCCTCGGACTTGTCGCCCATCTTGGTCAGCTGATGCCGCTGATCCGGCGTCAGCGCGATCAGCGAGGCAAAGCCCGTCTCCAGTGCAGCCAGGGCATTGTCGATGGCCGCCAGCACTTCGGCATTCAGGTCGATATCGATCAGGTTCTGAGGCATGTTCACTCCATTGATGGGGTTGCAGACAAGCCGGTCCGTTGGCCGGCGCCGCAGCGTAACGCGCCACCTGCCCGCTACCCACACGTCAGCCGTAGGCTCAAAAGGCGATGCTGCGTAGGCGCATGACTCGCGCGACTGCGCGGGCAAGCCCTCGCCCCTGCCGGCGATCCCGCGCGAGCGCGGGGAAAAGCCCGGTTCCACCGGGAAAGAGCCGGGAGCCGGCCCCGCAGAGTCGGGCGCGGCCGGAAAAGAGCCGCGCGCCGAGGGAAAAGAGCCAAGCGTGGCTCTGTCGAGTGCCGCGTTCCGCTGGGAAAGAGTCGCGCTCCGGTGAAAGAGAGCCGGGTTCCGATGAAAAAAAGCCGTGCGAGGCACTGTGGAGTGTCGAGCGCGGCTCTCCCTGCCCCGCGCTCGGCATGGAAAGCGTGACGGTTGGCACTGCAAGGAGTTGGGCGTGGCGCTTTGAGACCGAAGCTGTCCCTGACACCTTTTCCTCATATCCGCCTGCGCAATGCGTTACCCAGCAAAGTGGCGAAGGGGTCATCAGTGACTCCATCGTATCGCCAGCAGCGATATGGCGCGTTAGCATTTCCACCGTAATGCCAATTCCAGTCTTGTGGCGTCACGTCCGCGAACAAATACAGCTTATCTGGCGGCGCGGCATTCCGAATTGAATCACCACACCAAATTTCATTTGTTCCCGACAATCCTTGAAGCTTGCATGCACGATTAGCAGCCGGTCCAACCGCCGTCAATGAGCTTCGCTCATGTCCAGAACTGCCAGTAGGTAGGCCGATCCGTGCCAACAGTAGCGGCCCCATATCCATTCCGATGCGAGCATCTATCGGAGCAATGCCCTGCTCACCCAATACGGGACTTACCAAATCATGCAACACATAGAACATTTCAGAAGCCACGTTTATCGCATTCTTTGCCGTTTCTTGGTCGTTAGTTTCAACACCAAGAATCGCCATCAATCCATCGCCAGTATTTTTCTCAACATACGCGCCGTACCGATACATAACACGCATCATTGCTGGTATTACGCAGTTCAAGATGAACAGCGTTCGTTTCAAGGTGTTCGGGTCATCGGATGACGTAAGCTGTGTAAATCCTCGAATGTCAAAGAAGATCACGCAAGCCGTGACCTTCCTACCAGAACCAATAGTGATATTGTCAACCGTTGGCGTCGCTCGGCCAGTGGCGACCGCATCTAGCAAGCGTAGAAGTCGAGGGACTTTGTCTCGAATTTCCGAACGATGTGCGGCAGCCATAAGCCGATTCAGCGGAGCAACCATCTACCGAACCCCGAAAGCAATGGACAGACACAAGCACGCAAGAGCAAGCACCCATATCGTTCGTTGAACCATTGTGTTCTTTCTCAAGAGAACTTGGCTGACAAAATAATTCTGTCTTGCGTACTCCCGCCCAACAGCATCCCCATCAAGCTGACGAAGTGACTTCCAATACGACTCCGCTGAATCGAATGAACGGATATCTGCCCAGAAGATATGTCCGTTTCCCAAGTGCGGGGTACGCGGATAAAGCACCGCTCCCGCCAACACAGCAGATAGCCCGGCGAGGATCGTACCTATAAGCCACAAGATGGGTTCAGCGTTGTTCACTTCGGAACTTAGGGCCAAGCCCACAAGCACAAGTGACCCCGCGGCGAGCGTCGCCGCTTTTCCATCGGCCACAAGGACGTAGTGATTCAGATAGTCATTGATGTCTTTGCCGAGGCCATCATCGCCTTGCTTGTTCATACATTCCCCATTGCCGATTGTCTTCACAAGCTTCAAGAACGGGGCAAGGTTCACTTAACCCCCTGAGGATGGCGGAGAGAGTGGGATTCGAACCCACGGTAGTGTTACCACTACGGCAGTTTTCAAGACTGCTGCCTTAAACCGCTCGGCCATCTCTCCATGGAAATTTGCATGGCAGCCTTGCGCTGCCCACGACGCGGCGAGTCTATCAGGAACCCTGCGGCGGGCGACCGTTGCCGCCCTTCTTCGAAAGCGCGACCAGACAGCCGACCAAGATCGCCACCGGAATCAGCGCGCCGAGCAGCGGAACCAGCAACACTGGTTCGCGCACGACCATCGGCACCAGTTGGGTGGCGCTGGCGAAGGCGATGATGGCGAGGCGCCGGCGGCGGCTGTGGCGGGCGAACCAGAAGCTGGCGAGGACGAGCGCCAGCGCGACCATCGAGAGATCGAGGTCCACGGTGGGCAGGTGCCAGACGCCGTCGAAGCCGAGGCGGGTGGCGATCACGCCGGCCAGCACCAGCAGCAGGAAGAAGCTGGTGTAGAACTCCACCCTGCCCCAGTTGCCGCGTGCGGGCGCCGGCGTGTTCATGCGATGCGGTCGAGCCCAGCCATGTACGGGCGCAGTGCTTCGGGGATGGTGATCGAGCCGTCGTCGTTCTGGTTGTTTTCCATCACGGCGATCAGGGTGCGGCCGATGGCGAGGCCGGAGCCGTTGAGCGTGTGCACCAGTTCGGGCTTGCCGGTTTCCGGGTTGCGCACGCGGGCCTGCAGGCGGCGGGCCTGGAAGTCCACGCAGTTGGAGCAGCTGGAGATTTCGCGGTAGGTCTGCTGGCTGGGCAGCCACACTTCCAGGTCGTAGGTCTTGGCCGCGCCGAAGCCCATGTCGCCGGTGCACAACAGCATCTTGCGGTATGGCAGGCCAAGCTTCTGCAGCACGGTTTCGGCGTGGCCGACCATCTCCTCCAGCTGCGCGCGGGACTGGTCGGCGCGGGCGATGTGCACCATTTCCACTTTCTCGAACTGGTGCTGGCGGATCATGCCGCGGGTGTCGCGGCCGTAGCTGCCGGCTTCGGCGCGGAAGCACAGCGTGTGCGCGGTCATGCGCAGCGGCAGCGCGTCGGCGTCCTGGATGGTGTCGCGCACCAGGTTGGTCAGCGAGACTTCGGCGGTGGGGATCAGGTAACGCTTGGTCTCGCCGACTTCGGTGGCGAACAGGTCTTCCTCGAACTTCGGCAGCTGGCCGGTGCCCTGCATGGTGTCGGCGTTGACGATCACCGGCACGTTGCATTCCAGATAGCCGTGCTCGCCGGTGTGCAGGTCGAGCATGAACTGGCCGAGCGCGCGGTGCAGATGCGCGAGCTGGCCGCGCAGCACGGTGAAGCGCGCGCCGGAGAGCTTGGCGCCGGCGTCACCGTCGAGCCAGCCGTGGCGCTCGCCCAGTTCGACGTGGTCCTTCACCGCGAACGCGAACTCGCGTGGCGTGCCCCAGCGGCTGACTTCGACGTTGTCCTTTTCGTCCTTGCCCAGCGGTACTGAGGCATCCGGAATGTTGGGGATGCCCAGCGCGATCTCGGCAAGTTTCGCCTGCACGTCGCCGAGGGCCTGCTCGTTGGCCTTGAGCTTGTCGCCGATGCCGGCGACTTCGGCCATCAGCGGTGCCACGTCCTCGCCTTTCGCCTTGGCCTGGCCGATCGCCCTGGAGCGGGTGTTGCGCAGGTTCTGCAGCTCCTGGGTCTCCATCGCCAACTGCTTGCGTGAACTCTCCAGCGCCTCGACGGCGGCCACGTCCAGCATGTAGCCGCGTGTTTCGGCGAGGCGTGCGGCGGTTTCGGCGAGATGCGAACGCAGCAGGGCGGGATCGAGCATGAGCGAGGTCCAGGTAACGGCTTGAACCGCGAATTATCGCTGCGCGTGGCCGGTGGCCGCAATGAATGCGGCCACGTCCCTGCTTTTGGTGGCCCTTCGACTTCCTCGCTCCTCAAAGCCGCGGCCATCCCTGGCCGCACCCCGCGTGCGGCGCTACGCGCCTACGCTCAGGGGGAACGGTTCGACGAGCGCTCGCCGCGACCCAGCCACCACGCCATCGCGGCGCCGGCGAGCAGCCAGCCGATCAGTTGCTCGGCCAGGGCGGCGAGCGTGAAATCGAGCGGAAAGCGGTACCAGTTCCAGTACGGGAGCATGCTGCTGAGCCAGGCAAACACGGCCGCCGCCGCCGCGATCGCCACGCGCCGGCGGAAGCCCACCACGGCCAGCCCCATGACGAAGGCCAGCGCCAGCGATGCCAGCGTGTCGGAGGCCCATTGCCGCCCGATCTGCGGACCCATCTGCATCATGTCGGTGCCGCGCGGCTGGTACACCACCCAGGCGTAGGGCGAGCGCACGGCCTTGATCGAATAGGCACGCACCACGGCGGCGTCGCCCGTCTGCTTGGGATCGAGCGAGGGCAGCAGGTACACGCCCGGTCGGTCGCCCAACCCTTCCTGCAGCCCGCTCAGCGCCACGTTCTCGTTGAGCGGCTGGTTGATGCCGACGCTGCCCAGCCCCAGCGCCATGTGCGCGGCCACGCCCCAGAAAAACATCACGATGCCGCCGATCAGACCCGCCACCAGTACGCGCATGGTTCATCCCTCCCCGGTTGATGAGCCGAATCTAGGCCGGGGAGCGTGGTGGCGGCAAGGGGGTCTGCAGCGACGGCTTGCCGTGAGGGAGAGCATCGCCCGCGAGCGGGCCCCTACGGGTTGCGGGCTTTTTCGCGGGCGGCGCGCAGGGCCAGCAGTTTTTCGCGCAGTTGCAGTTCCAGGCCGCGTTCGACCGGTTCGTAGAACACCGTGCCGACCAGCGCGTCGGGCAGGCACTGCTGGTCCAGCGCGATGCCGCCCTCGGCGTCGTGGTCGTACTGGTAGCCCTTGCCGTAGCCGAGGCCTTTCATCAATTTCGTCGGCGCGTTGCGCAGGTGCATCGGCACGTCCAGCGTGCCGCCGTTGCGCACCGCGTCGCGGGCCTTGTTGTAGGCCATGTAGGCGGCGTTGCTCTTGGGCGAGATGGCCAGCCAGATCGCCAGCTGGGCCAGGCCCAGTTCGCCTTCGGGGCTGCCCAGGTGCTCGTAGGTATCCCACGCATCGAGCGCCATGCGCCAGGCGCGCGGCTCGGCCAGGCCGACGTCTTCCACCGCCATGCGGGTCATGCGCCGGGCCAGGTACAGCGGGTCGACGCCGCCGTCGAGCATGCGGCACAGCCAGTACACCGCCGCGTCGGGATCGGACGAACGCACGGATTTGTGCAGCGCCGAGATCTGGTCGTAGAACTGCTCGCCCTGCTTGTCGAAGCGGCGCGTGCGGTCGGCCAGCACCTGGGTCAATGTGGTTTCGTCGATACGCCCGTCGTCGGCCAGCTCGGCGGCGATTTCCAGCAGGGTCAGCGCGCGGCGCACGTCGCCGTCGGCGGCCTGGGCGATCGAATCCAGCGATTCGTCGGACACCTGCAATTGCAGTTCGCCGAGGCCGCGCTCGCCGTCGGCCAGCGCACGCTTCAGCGCGGCAATGATGTCGTCGATGGAAACCGGTTCCAGCACGTGCACGCGGCAGCGCGACAGCAGCGCGGAGTTCAGCTCGAACGAGGGGTTCTCGGTGGTGGCGCCGATGAAGATGATCACGCCGCGCTCGATGTGCGGCAGGAAGGCATCCTGCTGGGTCTTGTTGAAGCGGTGCACCTCGTCGACGAACAGCACGGTGCGCCGGCCCTGCGCGAAATTCACCTCGGCCTCGGCCAGCGCCTTGCGCACGTCCGGCAGGCCGGACAGCACGGCCGAGATCGCGCGGAAATCCGCGTCGGCGTAACGCGCCACCAGCAGCGCCAGCGTGGTCTTGCCGCAGCCGGGCGGTCCCCACAGCACCATCGAGTGGATCTTGCCGGCCTCCAGCGCACGGCGCAGCGCCTTGTCCGGACCGACCAGCCGCTGCTGGCCGACGATTTCATCGAGGCTGCGCGGGCGCATGCGTTCGGCCAAGGGCTTGAGCGCGTCGGGCTCGGCGAACAGGCCGGGGCCGGCCGGGGCAACGGGGGGAGTCATGCGCCGATGATAAGGCATGCACCCGCGGCACCCGCCTGCCGAAACGCAGTGCATGCCGGTATCATGGACCTTGCCTTGTCGAGCCGACTCGGCGGCATGCGCCGGGGGACGGCCAGAACGTGATCGTGCGGGGAGCCATTGGCGGTATGGGAGAAACCGGGCGCATCGAGCTGCCGGGCGTGACGTCGTGCGACCACGGGTGGCCTGGGTGAAGCCGAGGCGCCTGCGACGCCCATGGTTGGGCCTGTTGGGAGCGCTGTTGCTGTTGCTCCGGGCCGGTGCGGGCATCGCTACTCCGGTCGATCCGTGGGCGCCGTTCGAATCGCCATGGTTCGACAAGGTATCCAGCGCGGAAGGCTTTCCGTCGACCATCGTCACCGCACTGGCGCAGGATCGCGAGGGCCTGCTGTGGGTAGGCACAATGGTCGGGCTGGCCCGCTACGACGGCTACCGCACCCAGCTGTTCGACATCCGCGGCGAGCCCGTCAAGGGCCTGCCCGACGCCTACGTGCGCTGCCTGCTGGCCCTGCCCGACGGCGGCATGCTGATCGGCACCAACGCCGGCGGCCTGGTGCGCTTCGACCCGGCGACCAACAGCTTCCACACCTATCCCAACGGCCCGGGCGGCGTCTCCGACCGCAAGATCTTCGCCCTCGCCGACGACCACGCCGGCGGTGTGTGGGTGGCCACCGAACAGGGTCTGGACCATCTCGACCTGCGCAGCAACGCGATCCGCCACATCGACACCGGCAGCGAAACCGCGCCGCGCAACTTCAGCGTGATGCAGGATCGCGCGGGCAATCTGTGGCTGGGCAACAACAATGGCCTGTTCGTGCGACGCGCCGGCATCGATCAATTCGAACGCCCACCGCTGCCTGCGGATACCGCGGCGGCCACCGTGCTGGCGAACCAGATCTGGGCGATCGACGAGGACCGCGCCGGCCACCTGTGGGCCGGCAGCGGCCAGGCCGGCGCCGCCTACCGCGACAGCGACGGGCAGTGGCATCCGGTGCCGGGATTCGGCGGCTACCGCAAAGGCACCCAGCACGCCACCGTGCGTGACTTCCAGGAGGCCGTGCCGGGCACGATGTGGATCGCGACCGACGGCAGCGGCGTGCTGGCTTATCGTCCCGGCGATGCGTCGCTGCAACGGATCGAGCACGACCCGGCGGTGGCCTCGTCGCTGCCCGGCGACTCGGTCCGCGCACTGTTGCATGATCGCGCCGGCAATCTGTGGGCAGCCACCGACCTCGGCCTGACCCGCACCTACCTGGGCGACCGCGGCGCGTTCTCGGTGCTGCCCTCGCCGCTGGAATCGAACACGCTCAGCGACACCAGCGTGCGCGGCGTCTACGTGGACAGCCGCGGGCTGATCTGGATCGGCCTGAGCGCCGGCCGCATCGACGTGATCGACCTGCACGCCGGGCAGATGCGCCACCTGCGGCTCGGCGGCACGCAGACGCTGCGCGACGTGCAGTCCTTTGCCGAAGTGGCAGACGGCTCGATCTGGGTGGGCACCCAGGGCCTGGCGAAAGTTGACCCGCACACCTTCGCCATCAGTTCATCCGTGCTGCCCGCGCTGGAAAACGTGCCGGTGCTGAGCCTGCGCCTGGATGGCAGCCACCTGCTCATCGGCACCTACGACGGACTGTTTCGCTACGACACCACCACGCACGTGCTGGACCACGTCCGGCACGACCCGGACGACCCGACCAGCCTGGCCAGCAACACGGTGCGGCAAATCCTCAAGGTCGGCGACGAATGGTGGTACAGCACCTCGCGCGGCATCAGCATAGCCGGCGACAGCGGGGCCAGCGATGGCTTCCGCAACCTCGGCCACCGCGAGGGCGATCCGGCCACCCTGCCCGGCGATTCGGTGAGTGCGGCGACGCTGGACCCGCAGGGACACGTGTGGGTGAGCACCTCGGGCGGCCTGGCCGAAAGCATCGGCAAGGACCCGTGGCGTTTCTCCAGCATCGGCGTGGCCGAAGGCCTGCTCAGCGACAAGGTCACCAGCGCGCTCAGCGACGACCGGGGCCACATCTGGGCCGCCACTTCCAGCGGGATCGCGCGCATCGACGCGCGCAGCCACGCGGTGCGCAACCTGGGCTCTCGCGACGGCCTGCACATCCGCAGCTACCACTATGCCGACACCGCCGCCTACGCGCCCGACGGCTCGCTGCTGTTCGGTGGCCTGGGCGGCCTGACGGTGATCCGCCCGGCCATCCAGGTCGACGACGACGACGACGTCCCGCTGGCGATCACCCGTGCCGTGGTCGGCACGGTGGCGCTGCCGTTCGGCAAACTGCCGCATGACGGCGACACGATCACGCTCGACCAGCGCAACCGCAACCTGCGCGTGGACTTCTCCCTGCTCGATTACCGCTCTCCCGGCGAAACCTCGTACAGCTACCGCATGACCGGCCTGGACGACGGCTGGGTCGACATCCCGGCCGGCGCCAAGCCCGGCGCGAACTACACCAACCTCGCGCACGGCGACTACGTGCTGTATCTGCGCGCAAGCACGCAAGGCATGTATCCGCGCACGGTCGAAAGCCGCCTGCTGGTGACGGTCGCCCCGCGCTGGTACGAGACCTGGTACAGCAAGCTGGCGGCGGTCGCGCTGCTGATCGGCCTGGTGGTGCTGCTGGTGCATCTGCGCACGCTCTACCTGCGCCGGCAGGCGCTGCAGCTGCAGCGGCAGATCAACGAACACACGCGCGACCTGCGCGCCGCCAACCAGCGCCTGGACGAACTGGCCAGCACTGACGGGCTCACCGGCATCTACAACCGGCGCCGACTCCTGGAGCTGGCGCGGCTGGAATGCGAACGATCGCGGGAGCACTCGATCTGCATCGCGCTGTTCGACCTGGACCGCTTCAAGCTGATCAACGACACCCACGGCCACCTCGCCGGCGACACCGTGATCCGCGGCGCGGTGGAGGTGATCCAGCGCCATTGCCGCCAGCGCGACCTGCTCGGCCGCTATGGCGGCGAGGAGTTCGTGCTGTGCCTGCCCGACACCAGCGTGGCCCGGGCCAGCGAGATCGCCGAGCGCATCTGCGCCGCCATGGCCGGTACCGCCGTGTCCTACCAGGACCGGCCGATCCATGTCACGGTGAGCATCGGCGTCACCGCCCTGCACCCCGGCGAATCGATCGAGCAATGGCTGTCGCGCGCCGACAAGGCGCTGTACGAGGCCAAGCGCAATGGGCGCAACCGCTATGCGGTGGCCAGCTGAATCGAGCGCTCAGTTGGCCGCGCGGTCGCCCCGGCTCAAGGTGTACTGCCGGTAGATGCCATAGCCCATGCCGCACAGGCCGGTCAGCGCGGCCGGTACCAGCAGGGCGCGCTCGCCCATGTAGCGGAACAACAATGCGCCGGCCGTGCCGCCCAGGGTGAAACAGCTCACCACCAGCAGGCACACGCCCACGCGCAGCGCATCCACCGGCAGGCCGCGCATCCGCTGGCCGATGTAGATGCCGAGATCGGTGAACATGCCGGAGACGTGGGTGGTGCGGAACACCATCCCGCTATAGGTGCTCGCCATGCCGTTCTGCAGACCGATGCCGATCGAGGCCAGGTAGATGCCGCCCGAATCATTGGCATGCAACAGCGGCACCGCCGCGAACAGCAGCAGCGACTCCAGCACCAGCGCCACGCCGTAGCGGCGGCCGAGTTTCAGCGTCTGCTGCTGCACGATCAACCCGCTGAGCAACGCACCGAACACGAACGCCGCCACCGACAGACCCCAATGCACCGCTTCGGGTCCGTCCGCCAGGCCGAGCGATGCACCGAGCAAGGTGGTCGACCCGGTCAGGTTGGTGATCGCCTGATGGCGAAAGCCCAGATAGCCGGCCGCGTTGACGATGCCGGCGATGAACGCCAGGACGCCGCCGCCGATCCACGCCCAGCGCGGCAACTGCCGCAGCACGGCCATCGCCCCCTCAGTCCCGGATCGGCTGGATGCTGATCTGCGGCACGTCGCCGATCACGTCGGCGCCCTCCGGCGGCACGAAGTTGAACGTGCCCGGCGGCAGCACGGGGTTGCGCTGCCATTGCGAGAAGCGGATCTCGGTGGTCGCGCCCAGCTGGTCGCGGAAGGTCATCCGGGCCAGGCCGTTCGCGTCGAAACCGAGGTCGACCCAGGCGAACTGCGCATCCTTGCTGGTGGAGGTGAGCCGCAACCAGGCGAGCCCGTCCTTTTCGCCGCGTTCGCTGGCGTTGAACTCCTTGTCCAGCTGCTTGAGGTCGGTCAGCACGGTCAGCGGGCTGTGCGCCTCCTCGGTGCTCTGCTCGCGCACGGTGACCTGTTCCAGCTCCGGGTCGTACATCCACACCCGGCCGCCATCGGCGACGATGGTCTGCTTGTACGGCGTGGTGGTGTCCCAGCGGAACTCCCGCGGCGCCTCCAGCGCGAGCGTGCCGGAACTGGTCTTGCTGCCTTGGCCGTTGACGTTGGTCAGCGTCTGGCTGAAATGCCCGGTCAGCGAATGCAGGCCGGTGGCAAACGCATCCAGCCGCGCACGCGCCGGACCAGTGGCCGCCTGGGCGAGGCCGGCCACGCCCAGGGCAAACAGGGTGACGATGCAGAGAACGATGCGATTGCGGGTCATGGCCATTTCCGAATGGGTAAAGACAAGTGTGTCATCCACTGGCTTAATCAAACGCTTCCGTGTCAATCAGGAACCAGGTCGAAAGCGACCGACAGGCGGTAATCGCCGGGAGCGGCCGCGAACGGCACCGTGCCATGCCACATCCACGAAGGGAACAGGGTGAGCACGCCCGGTACCGGCTTGACGCAGTGCCCGGCGGACGATCCGGACGGCAACTCGTGGCCGAACTTCAACCATCCGCTGCGGTCGTCGTCGGACAACGACGCCGGCACTTCGATGTGGCAGGCCGAGGATATCCAGCCCTTGCCGTGGAAATGGCTCGTATGGTGTCCCTGTGACTTCAGCCGCACCGACCACATGCCGCTGAAACGATAGCGGCCGGTGCCACGCCGCGAAAAGGCGTCGGTGCCCGCGGCCATCACCGTCTCCATGTAACGGCGAATGGCGCCATCGACCGCCGCCGGAAATGCCCGCACCGCCCGATCCGCCGAGGGGCTGCCGGGGCGCAATTCGACCTGCGTGCCGGTGCGCGCCGACTGCGTGGGCGGGTGCGCCCGCAACGGGTTGTGCCGTGCGTGCAGGCTGGCCGCGAGATCGTGCAGATAATCGTCGAGACTGGCCCAGCCCGGTGGTACGTCGATGCGACAGGAGCGAACCAGCCGCGGGTAGTCGTACAACGCCGGATAACGCGGATCGCCCAGCGCATGCCACGCCGCGGCCTGCAACGCGAAGGCGGACACGTCGTTGCCGTCCAGCGCGAGCAGCCGGCCGGCCAGGCTGGCCGCCGCTTCCGGCAGCCCGGCCGCGAGCAGGATGTCGCCGTGCAAGCGATGTGCTTCCCGGTTGCGCGGCTCCAGTTGCAGCGCGTGCGTGATGAGCGCCAGCGCCCGGGGCGGGTCCAGCTGCAACGCGCATTCCGCCGCCAGCAAGTGCAGCGCGGTGTGCTGCGGGTACGCTTCGAGCAGCGGCGCAAGTTCGGCGTACGCCCGTTCGGCCGCGCCGGTCTGACCCCACAGCCGGGCCTTGATCATGCGCAGCTCGACGCACGAGCGGGCGTCGCTGCCGACGTCGAGCGCGATGGACACCGCATCCATGTCGCCGCTGCGCATCCACACCACTTCGGCCAGCATGGTATCTGCAGCCAGGTGTTGCGGCGCCGCCGCCACTACCCGCCGAAGCTCCGCCTCGGCCTCGACGAACCGATCCTGTTCGAACAGGGCGCGAGCCAGCACGTAATGCACGTGCGGATGGTCGAGCGACTGCGCGAGCGCGCCGCGCGCCGCCGCCTCGGCCGCCTCGGGCTGGCCGCTTTCGCCGTGCGCCATGGCAAGCCCTAGCAGCAGGCGCCCGTCCCCGGGCGCGGCGGCCATTGCGACTTCGAACGCCGGCACGGCCTGCCGCGGACGCCCCAGCGACAGCAACAGCTGTGCGCGCAACTGCAGCGGTTCGACGATCCGGCAGTTTGGTGCCGAGCCAAGGAATCGCTCGACGAGCGACAGCGCATCCTGCGCGCGGTTCTGCCGTACCAGGCGATGGACGTCGCCGGCCAGCGACGCCCACGCGGCATCGTTCCCATCGTGTTGCGGCAAATTCGACACCATGACCGATGTACGCGCCCAAGAGTACCCATGAAGACCGTCACGCGTCCGGTCCCCGGATCGGGCGCGCGGCAGGAGCGCATCATGCCGGTTTTGCGCCCGCAGCGGGATACCCGTTCAGTCCTTGGGCGGTGGCGGCGCCAGCACCTCGCGGTTGCCGTTGTGCTGCGGGGCGCTGACCACGCCGTCGGCTTCCATCTGTTCCACCAGCCGCGCGGCGCGGTTGTAGCCGATGCGCAAATGCCTCTGCACGCCGGAGATCGAGGCGCGGCGAGTCTGCGTGACCACCGCCACGGCCTTGTCATAGAGCTGGGTGTCGGCGTCGCCGCCTTCCTCGCCGTCCTGCGGCAGGCCGGAGTCGTTGATGAACTTGCCGTCGCTGGTGGTCTGTACTTCCTCCAGCACGCCTTCGACGTAGTCTGGTCCGCCCTGCGACCTCAGCCAGTTGACCACGCCGTGCACCTCGTGGTCGTCGACGAAGGCGCCGTGCACGCGCTCGGGGGTGGCGGTGCCCGGCGGCAGGTAGAGCATGTCGCCGTGGCCGAGCAGCGCCTCGGCGCCGCTCTGGTCGAGAATCGTGCGCGAGTCGATCTTGCTGGACACCTGGAACGCGATGCGGGTGGGAATGTTCGCCTTGATCAGGCCGGTGATCACGTCCACCGACGGGCGCTGGGTGGCCAGGATCAGGTGCACGCCGGCGGCGCGCGCCTTCTGCGCCAGGCGCGCGATCAGCTCCTCGACCTTCTTGCCGACGATCATCATCATGTCGGCGAATTCGTCGATGAACACCACGATGTTCGGCAGCGGCTCCAGCGGGTCAGCGGCCAGGTTCGGCATCTCCGGGTTGGGCCGGAACAGCGGATCGAGCAGCGGCTGGCCGGCGTTCTCGGCGTCCTTCACCTTCTTGTTGAAACCGGACAGGTTGCGCACGCCCACGGCGGCCATCAGCTTGTAGCGGCGCTCCATCTCGGCCACGCACCAGCGCAGCGCGTTGGCCGCCTCCTTCATGTCGGTGACCACCGGCGCAAGCAGGTGCGGGATGCCCTCGTACACCGAGAGCTCCAGCATCTTCGGATCGATCATGATCATGCGCACGTCTTTGGGGCTGGCCTTGTACAGCAGGCTCAGCACCATCGCGTTGACCGCCACCGACTTGCCTGAACCGGTGGTGCCGGCCACCAGCAGATGCGGCATCTTGGCCAGATCCACCACCACCGGCTTGCCGCCGATGTCCTTGCCCAACGCCAGCGCCAGCGGCGAGCGGGCCTGGTCGTACTTGTCCGAACGCAGGATCTCGGACAAGTAGACGATCTGCTTGCGCGTGTTGGGGATCTCCAGCCCGATCACGTTCTTGCCCGGGATCACGTCGACCACGCGCACGCTCACCACCGACAGGCCGCGGGCGATGTCCTTGTCCAGGCTCGATACCTGCGAACCGCGGATGCCGGGTGCCGGTTCCATCTCGAAACGGGTGATCACCGGCCCGGGATAGGCGCCGACCACCTTCACGTCGATCTTGAAGTCCTTGAGCTTGAACTCGACCTGGCGCGAGAGGACCTCCAGGGTTTCCTCGGTATAGCCAGGCCCCTGCTCCGGCGCTTCGTCGAGCAGCGACAGCGGCGGCAGTTCGCCCGGCGCGGCGGCGCCGGCGAACAGCGGGATCTGCGTCTCCAGCCGCGCGCGCTCGCTCTTGGTCACCGGTGCGGGTGCCGCCTCGATGCGCACCGGCTCGCGCCGGGCCTGCTTCACCGCGTCGGCCTTCTTGATCACCTCGCGCTCGCTGCGCGCCTGGCGCGCGGCCAGCAGTTGCGGTGCCTCGCGCAGCTTGCCGCGCAGCCAGCCGGCCAGCTGCAGCACGGCCTGGCCGGTCCAGTCCATCACGCCGAACCAGGACAGCCCGGTGGCCAGCGTCACCGCAATCAGGAACAGCGCCAGCAACAGCAGCGGCGCACCGGTGGAGCCGAACGCCGACAGCACCGCATGGCCCACCCACACGCCGATGATGCCGCCCACGCCCTGCGGCTGCACCGGCTCCTGGGCAAAGTTCAGATACAGCAGCGCCGGCCCGGTGATGAAGAAGAACACGAAGCCGACCAGCCGCAGCGCCGGTTCCCACGGATGCTGCGGTTGCTGTCCGCGCTGGCGCAGCACCTGCACGCCGAGCAGCAGCAGCAACAACGGGAAGCAATACGCCACCAGGCCGAAGATCCAGCGCAGCAGGTCAGCCACGTAGGCACCCACGGTGCCGCCGAAGTTGCGCGCATGCTCCAGTTGGCCGGCATTGGTCCAGCTGGGGTCATGCGGGTTGTAGCTGAACAGGCACACCAGCAGGTACACCGCCAGCGGCAACAGCAGCAGGGCGCCGGCTTCGCGCAGCCGGCGTTTCAACTCATCGCTGAGGCCTGCCTTGGGTTGTTGCCTTGCGTTCGCGCCGCGCGCCACCCGGGGTGCCCCTTTCTTCGTGACCAGGGTCAGAGCATACCTTGCAGCGCCGGATGTACCAGCTTGCCGCCGTCGATGTTGATGCCGACCTTGAGCGGCTCGAACTCGCGCCACGCGTTGCCGCCGGCCAGCCGCTGCACGTACGGCAGGATCGCCGCGGAGATCGCCACCGACGAGGTCTGCGGCACCGCGCCGGGCATGTTGGTGACACAGAAATGGGTGACGCCGTGCACGTCGTAGGTCGGGTGCTCCCAGGTGGTCGGCCTGGAGGTCTCGAAGCAGCCGCCCTGGTCGATCGCGATGTCCACCAGCACGCTGCCCGGCTCCATCGACTCGACCATTGCCTCGGTGACCACGTGCGGCGCCTTGGCGCTGGGGATCAGCACCGCGCCGACGACCAGGTCGGCGTCGCGCACTTCCTCGGCCACCGAGGATTCATAGGCGTACAGCGCGGTGACGTTCGGGCCCAGCGCCATCATCTCGGCCAGGCGATCCTGGCGCTTGTCGAACACCACCACGTTGGCGCCGGCCTGCGCCGCCAGCGCCGCGGCATTGCCGCCGGCCGCGCCGGCACCGAGCACCACCACCTTGCCGCGCGGAGTCGAGGCCATGCCGCCGAGCAGCTTGCCCTTGCCGCCCTGCGGACGATGCAGCAGCGTGGTGCCGCACTGGGTGGCGATGCGACCGGCGATCACCGACATCGGGTGCAACAGCGGCAGGCCACCGTGATCTTCCACCGACTCGAACGCCACGCCGGTCAGGCCGATGTCGAGCAGGCTGCGGGTCAACGCCGGCTCCGCCGCCAGGTGCAGATAGCAGAACAGCAAGTGGTGCTTCTTCAGCAGGGCCAGGTCGCCGGCGATCGGCTCCTTCACCTTGACGATCAGTTCGCCCGCCTCGTACAGCGCGGCGGCATCGGCCACGATCTTGATGCCGGCGTTGACGTACGCCTCGTCCGAAAAACCGCTCTTCAGGCCGGCCCCGGCCTGGATGAACACCTCATGGCCGCGACGCACCAGGTCGGCAGCAGCGGCGGGAACAAGGGCGACACGACCTTCGAGGGTCTTGGTTTCGGAGGGGATACCGATACGCATGGCAAAAGAATCCTGTGGGAACACGTGGAAAGTCCATCGCGCAACTGCCGCGGTGGTGTCGTTGATCTGCCGGCGACTTGAATCAGCCACGCGGATTCCCCATTCTCCGGGGGTCGCATTCGTTGTTGCCACCTGCAGGCCCGGTTTCGGTGAAACCCCGGCTGCAGCTGCAGCGAATAGCCGCTCAAGCCACCAGCAAACCCAAGGATTATACCTGCCATGCCCACCCCCAAGCACAGCCGCCTGCTGATCCTCGGCTCCGGTCCTGCCGGCTACACCGCCGCGGTGTACGCCGCCCGCGCCAATCTCAAGCCGACCATGATCACCGGCCTGCAGCAGGGCGGCCAGCTGATGACCACCACCGACGTGGACAACTGGCCGGGCGACGTCGAGGGGCTGCAGGGTCCGGCGCTGATGCAGCGCATGGCCGAGCACGCCGAGCGCTTCCACACCGAGATGATCTTCGACCACATCCACACCGCCGACCTCAAGCAGCGCCCGTTCCGGCTGGTCGGCGACTCCGGCGAGTACACCGCCGATGCGCTGATCATCAGCACCGGCGCCACCGCGAAGTATCTGGGCATCGCCAGCGAGGAGAAGTTCAAGGGCAAGGGCGTGTCGGCCTGCGCGACCTGCGACGGCTTCTTCTTCCGCGACCAGGACGTGGTGGTGATCGGCGGCGGCAACACCGCGGTGGAGGAAGCGCTGTACCTGGCCAACATCGGCCGCAAGGTCTACCTGGTGCACCGCCGCGACAAGCTGCGCGCGGAGAAGATCATGCAGGACAAGCTGTTCGAGAAGGAGGCCGCGGGCAAGATCGAGCTGGTCTGGAACCACACCATCGACGAGGTGCTCGGCGACGACACCGGCGTCACCGGCGTGCGCGTGAAGGACGTCAACTCCGGCGCCACCCGCGACATCGCGGCCACCGGCTTCTTCGTGGCGATCGGCCACACCCCGAACACCGGCATCTTTGCCGGCCAGCTGGACATGCACGACGGCTACATCCGCATCCACAGCGGCCAGAACGGCATGGCCACGATGACCTCGATCCCCGGCGTGTTTGCCGCCGGCGACGTCGCCGACCACGTCTATCGCCAGGCGATCACCTCCGCCGGCTTCGGCTGCATGGCCGCGCTGGACGCCGAACGCTGGCTCGACCAGCAGACGCCGGCGGGCTGACCTGCCCGCAGGAGCCCGCTCGCGGGCGATGCTTCTGGCCGGGATTGAAAAAAACAGAAGCATCGCCCGCAAGCGGGCTCCTACGGCACGTGCCGAGTCATGCACATCCGCTTCCACGACGCGATCGCCGAACTGCCTGCCGCGGCGTGGGACGATTTGCGCGGCGGGGCGAATCCGTTCGTGTCGCACGCGTTCCTGCATGCGCTGGAAGACACCGGCTGCATCCGTCCCGACTGGGGCTGGCAGGCACACCACCTGGGCCTGTACGACCACGATCGCCTGGTGGCCGCCGCGCCGCTGTACCTGAAAGGCAACTCGCACGGCGAGTTCGTGTTCGACTGGAGCTGGGCCAGCGCGTGGGAGCGCGCCGGCGGCGAGTACTACCCGAAGCTGCTCTGCGGCGTGCCCTACTCGCCGGTGCCCGGCCCGCGCCTGCTGGCTGACACGCCCGCGCTGCGGCAGGCGCTGGTCGAGGCGATGCGCACCGAGGCGAAGCGGCTGGGGCTGTCCTCGGTGCACGCGAACTTCCTGCTGGCCACGGAGGCGCCGGCCTTCGGCGACGACTGGCTGGCCCGCTCGGACGTGCAGTTCCACTGGCACAACCGCGGCTACCGCCACTTCCCGGATTTCCTCGCCGCGCTGACGCACAAGAAGCGCAAGAACATCCTGCGCGAACGCACCCAGATCGCCGCCAGCGGGTTGGCGGTCGAATGGCGCAGCGGCGACACGCTCGACGAGCACGAGTGGAATCGCGTGCACGCGCTGTACGAAGCCACCTTCGACGACAAGGGCAACCACGCGGTGCTGACCGTCGCCTTCTTCCGGCAGCTCGGCGAACTCGGTCCGCTGGCACAGCTCGCGCTGGCCCGCGCGGGCGGCGAGATCGTGGCGATGGCGTTGTTCGTGCAGGGCGACGGCGTGCTCTACGGTCGTTACTGGGGCAGCATGGTCGACGTGCCCGGGCTGCATTTCGAACTCTGCTATTACCGCGGCATCGAGTACGCCATTGCGCAGCGACTGCACCGCTTCGAGCCCGGGGCGCAGGGCGAGCACAAGCTGGCACGCGGCTTCCTGCCCGCGCGCACGCAGTCGCGCCACTGGCTCGCCCACCCGGGCTTCCGCGCGGCGGTGGCCAGCGCGCTGGCGCGCGAGGCACCGGCGGTGGATGCCTACGCGGAAGAATTGCGGCAACACAGCCCGTACGCGCAGCACGACGAGGCTGCGCCATGATCCGCCTGCCCCTGCTCGATGCCGACGCGCCGGAGCGCTTTCCCGATCCCTCCCGCGCACTGGCCGAACCGAACGGCCTGCTTGCCTTCGGCGGCGACCTGTCGCCGGGCCGGCTGCTGGCCGCCTACCGGCAAGGCATCTTCCCCTGGTTCGGCGAGGGCGAGCCGATCCTGTGGTGGTCGCCGGACCCGCGCTGCGTGTTTCGCACCGACGCGTTGCGGCCGAACCGCAGCCTGCGTCGCCAGCTCGCCGGCAAGCGCTGGCGGGTGACGATCGACCGGGCGTTCGAGGCGGTGATCCGCGGTTGCGCGGCGCCGCGCGACAACAGCTCGGGCAGCTGGATCGTACCGGCCATGATCGACGCCTACCTCCACCTGCACCAGCTCGGTTACGCGCACAGCGTGGAGACCTGGGACGGCGAGCGCCTGGTCGGCGGCGTCTACGGCCTGTCTGTCGGCAAGCTGTTTTGCGGCGAGTCGATGTTCAGCGCCGAGAGCGGTGGTTCGCGGGTGGCACTGATCGCGCTGGCGCGGCTGCTGCACGAACAGGGCTGCCCGCTGCTCGATGCGCAGGTAGCCAACGCCCACACGCTGAGCCTGGGTGCGTTCGAGATGGCGCGCGCGGACTACCTGGCGCAGGCCGGCGCGCTGGCCGCGCAACCTGGGCGGGTCGGCAGCTGGACCGATCTCGGCCCGCGGCTGTGGCAGCCCGGCACGACTTTCAGCTAGCGCGCGTGGCGTACTTGCGCGCCACGTAGTCGTCGAGGATGTCGACGAACTCGTTGGCGATGTTGTCGCCGCGCAGCGTCATCGCCTTCTCGCCGTCGATGAACACCGGCGCGGCCGGCGCCTCGCCGTTGCCCGGCAACGAGATGCCGATGTTGGCGTGCTTGGATTCGCCCGGCCCGTTGACGATGCAGCCCATCACCGCCAGGGTGAGGTTCTCCACGCCGTCGTATTTCACCCGCCACAGCGGCATCTGCTCGCGCACGTGTTCCTGCACGGTCTTGGCCAGTTCCTGGAAGAACTCGCTGGTGGTGCGCCCGCAACCCGGGCAGGCGGTGACCAGCGGCGTGAACGAGCGCAGACCCATCGTCTGCAGCAGCTCCTGCGCCACGATCACCTCGCCGGTGCGCGAGGCACCGGGTTCGGGCGTGAGCGAGATGCGGATGGTGTCGCCGATGCCCTCCTGCAGCAGCACCGCCAGCGCAGCGGCCGAGGCGGTGATGCCCTTCGAACCCATGCCGGCCTCGGTCAGGCCCAGGTGCAGCGCGTAGTCGCCGCGCGCGGCGATGTCGCGGTACACGGCGATCAGCTCCTGCACGCCGGAAACCTTGCATGAAAGGATGATGCGCTCGCGCGGCAGGCCGAGCTCCTCGGCACGCGCGGCCGAATCCAGCGCGGAACGGATCAAGGCTTCGCGCGCCACGTGCGCGGCATCCCACGGCTCGGCGCGCCGCGCGTTCTCGTCCATCAGCGCGGCCACCATGGACTGGTCCAGCGAACCCCAGTTGGCGCCGATGCGCACCGGCTTGCCGTAGCGCAGCGCCTTCTCGATGATCGAGGCGAACTGGCTTTCGTGCTTCTTGCCGAAACCGACGTTGCCGGGGTTGATGCGGTACTTCGCCAGCACCTCGGCGCAGGCCGGTTCGCGCTCCAGCAACTGGTGGCCGTTGTAGTGGAAGTCGCCGATGATGGGCACGTCCACGCCCATCATCGCCAGCCGCTCGGCGATGCGCGGCACCGCGGCCGCGGCGGCCGGCGTGTTCACCGTGATGCGCACCAGCTCGGAGCCGGCGCGGGCCAGCTCGGCGATCTGTTTCGCGGTGCTGGCCGGGTCCTCGGTGTCGGTATTGGTCATCGACTGCACCACGATCGGGGCGCCGCCGCCTACCTTGACCTTGCCGACCTGCACGCCCACGCTGGCGCGGCGCGGCGCGGGCGCCGCCGGACGGGGTTGTTGCGAAACGATCTCACTCATGGATTCAACCGGAATGTCTGGTCGCGGCAGGCCGCGACTGAAGATGCCAAGGATACTCGCCCGACCGGTAGCGCCGGCCTCCGCCGCGATGACGTGGACGGAATGCCGCAGTTGCTTGATCGAGGTCAGCACTTCGCCGCATGCTTGCCGCCAAAATGCCCCGCTGTCCAGCCGGAAAAGCCGATGCCGAACACCGAATACTACAACGACAAGGTCGTCCGCCAGTTCCTGCTCGCGGCCGCCGTATGGGGCATCATCGGCATGTCCGTCGGCGTCTATGCCGCCGCCGAACTGATGTGGCCGGTGCTCAATTTCAACGTGCCGTGGCTGACCTTCAGCCGCATCCGGCCCGACCACACCTTCGGCGTGATCTTCGCGTTCGGCGGCTCGGCGCTGATGGGCACCTGCTATTACGTGGTGCAGCGCACCGGCCACGCGCGGCTGGCTTTCAGGAAGCTCGCCGCATTCACCTTCTGGGGCTGGCAACTGGTCTGCGTGCTGGCGATGACCACGATGCCGCTGGGGCTGACCCAGAGCAAGGAATACGCCGAGCCGGAATGGTTCATCGACATCCTGATCGCGGTGGTCTGGGTGAGCTTCGGCGTGGTGTTCTTCGGCTCGCTGGCGCGCCGGCGGATCAAGCACATCTACGTGGCGAACTGGTACTACGGCGCCTTCATCATCGCGGTGGGCCTGCTGCACATCGTCAACAACCTGGCCATCCCGGTCTCGCTGACCAAGTCGTACTCGATCTACTCCGGCGTGGTCGATGCGATGGTGCAGTGGTGGTACGGCCACAACGCGGTGGCGTTCTTCCTCACCGCCGGCTTCCTCGGCATGATGTATTACTTCGTGCCGCGGCAGGCCAAGCAGCCGCTGTGGAGCTACCGCTTCTCGATCGTCAATTTCTGGGCGCTGATCTCGGTCTACATGTGGGCCGGCGCGCACCACCTGATGTATACCGCCCTGCCCGACTGGGTGCAGTCGGTGGGCATGGCGTTCTCGCTGGTGCTGCTGATGCCGAGCCTGGGCTCGGCGGCAAACGGCCTGCTCACCTTCAACGGCGTGTGGCATCGCCTGCGCACCGATCCGGCGGCCAAGTTCATGGTGCTGTCGCTGGTGTTCTACGGCGCCTCCACCTTCGAAGGCTCGATGATGGCGATCAAGACGGTGAACTCGCTGTCGCACTACACCGACTGGACCATCGCCCACGTGCACTCCGGCTCGCTGGGCTGGGTGGCGATGATCACCATCGGTTCGCTCTACGCGATGGCGCCGCGTGCGCTGGGCCGGCCGGAGATGCACTCGCGCCAGGGCATGGAGCTGCACTTCTGGCTGCACATCATCGGCACCCTGCTGTACGTGGGCTCGATGTGGACCGCCGGCGTCACCGAGGGCCTGATGTGGCGCGCCACCAACCCGGACGGCGCGCTGACCTACGGCTTCCTCGACAGCCTGCTCGCGATCAAGCCGATGTACCTGATCCGCTGGGCCGGCGGCGTGTTCATCCTGTCCGGCATGTGGGTGATGGCGTGGAACCTGTGGCACACCGCCGCCGATGCCCGCGCGCGCCTGATCAAGCCGATCCCGGTGCCGATTCCCGAGCCGGCGCCCCACCAGGTGCCCGCTCCCCTGCCGGCAAGTGCCGGCTGAGGAAGAGATCAACATGGCCTACAAACATTTCGAAGCGATCGAGAAGCACGCCGGCCTGCTCGGCATCGGCATCGCGATCATGGTCTCGCTGGGCGGGCTGGCGGAGATCACCCCGCTGTTCATGGAGGCGCACTCGGTGAAGGCGCCGCCGGGCGTGCATCCGTACGAGCCGTTGCGCCTGATCGGCAAGGACGTCTACGTGCGCGAAGGCTGCTACCTGTGCCACTCGCAGATGATCCGCGCGCTGCGTTTCGAGACCGAGCGCTACGGCCACTTCTCCACCGCGGCCGAGTCGGTCTACGACCGTCCGTTCCAGTGGGGCTCCAAGCGCACTGGCCCGGACCTGGCGCGCGTGGGCGGCAAGTATTCCGATGCATGGCAGCGCCTGCACCTGATGGACCCGCGCCAGGTGGTGCCGCAGTCGAACATGCCCGGCTATCCGTGGCTGGCGCACAACACGATCAGTGCCGAGGACGTGCAGGCACGCATGCGCACGCTGCGCAAGCTGGGCGACCCGTATACCGACGCGCAGATCGCCGCCGCGCCCGAGGCCGTCAAGGGCAAGACCGAGATGGACGCGCTGATCGCCTACCTGCAGGGCCTGGGCATCGCCAATGAGCCGGCCCCGTCGGCAGCCAAGCCGGCGACCACCGACGGCGTCGCGGGAGCCACGCCATGACGCCGATGAGCCCGGTCTGGGGCCACGTTGCCGGGGTATTCATCATCCTGATGCTGGTGACCTTCATCGGTATCTGGATCTGGGCCTGGCGCAAGCGCCACCAGGCCACGTTCGACCGCATGGCACGCCTGCCGCTCGAACAAGACGAACAATCCGACAGCGATGTCGATGCCAAGGAGGATCGCCCATGAGCACCGGCTGGTCGTTGTGGGTCATGTTCCTGGTGGTGCTCAACCTGGGCATCACCTTCGGGCTGTTCCTGTGGGCGCCGCGGGCCAAGATCCCGACCCGCCCCGATGGCACCACCGGGCACGTGTGGGCGCACGGCACCATCCTGGAAGGCCTCAAGAACCTGCCCACGTGGTGGATCGTGTTCTCCGGCTCGATGTTCGCCGCGGCGTTCATCTACCTGTTCCTGTTCCCCGGCTTCGGCAACCACAAGGGTGCGCTGGGTTGGACCTCGCACGGCCAGCTGGCGCGTGAAGTGGCTGCCAACGAGGCCAGGCTGGACCCGCTGCTGGACCGCTTCCGCCTGTACACGGTGGAGCGGCTGGCCGGCGACCCGCAGGCGCAGCAGATGGGCAAGGTGCTGTTCGAGGACAACTGCGCCGCCTGCCACCAGCGCAGCGGCAAGGGCAACATCCTGGTCGGCGCACCCAACCTCACCGACGGCGACTGGCTGTACGGCGGCACCGGCAAGGACATCACCACCTCGATCCACGACGGTCGCAGCGGCGTGATGCCGCCATGGGCGAGCCTGGGCGCGGACAACGTGAAAAACCTCGCCCAGTACGTGCTGAGCCTGTCCGGCGCCCCGCACGACGCGGCCAAGGCGGCAGCCGCCAAGCCGTTGTTCTCCACCTGCGCCGCCTGCCACGGCGCCGAGGGCAAGGGCAACCCGGCGCTGGGTGCGCCGAACCTCACCGACCACGTCTGGCTGTACGGCGGCACCCCGGCCGATATCGAGCAGACCATCGGCAACGGTCGCCAGGGCCACATGCCGTCGTGGAGCACGCGGCTGAGCGAAGACCAGATCCACGTCATCGCCGCCTACGTCTACCACCTGTCACACCCGGTCGATGAAGACCAGCCATGACATCGGCATCCGCACGGCATCGGCCTGGTATCGCCAGCCGGTGCTGTGGCTCGGAGCATTCATCTTCGCCGCCTCGCTGGCCGGCTGCGCATGGCTCATCGTGGTCAGCGTCCGCTACGCCGACACGCCGCTGACCACCAGCTCGCACGCGGTATTCGGGGTGCCGGTCGCCTCGCACAGCGCGCCACCGCCATCCACCGCCCCTCCCCCGCGCAAACCATGAACAGCGCGGCGACATGGGCCGATCCCCGGCTCGCCGCCCAGGTGCTGCGCGAGCGACGCGACGGCTTGAGCGAGATCGCCCTGCGCGTCGAGGCGCTGGACGATCCCCGCCGGCTGCTCTGGCTGGAGCAGCGCATCAACGCGCTTGCCGGCGTGCGCCGGGTCAGCGTCGACCGCGCCGCGCGGCGCATGCGGGTGGTCTGGGACACCCGGCGCACCACCCTGCCTACCCTGCTGGAGAACTTCGCCGCCGCCGGCTGTCAGGCGCGCCCGCTGCGCCTGGACGAAGTGGAAGACGTCCGCGCCGCCGAGATGCACGATGCGCTGAAGCGCATGCTGGTGGCCGGCATGTGCGCGATGCAGGTGATGAGCTACGCCCTGGTGATCTACCTCGGCGTGGTCGACTTCGTCGATTTCAGCACGCGCAACCTGTTCCGCTGGCTTGGCCTGCTGACCACCATCCCGCTGGTGGCCTATTCGGCGCAGTCGTTCTTCCGCGGCGCCGCAGAGGAACTGCGCGGCCGCCGCCTCGGCATCAACCTGCCGGTGGCGCTGGCAATCGCGCTGGTGTTCGCGGCCAGCGTGATCAACACGCTGCGCGGCAGCGGCGAGGTGTATTTCGATTCGGTCAGCATGTTCGTGTTCCTGCTCCTGGTCGGGCGCTACATCGAACTGCGCTCGCGCCATCGCGGCGACGCCGGCGGCGATGCCTTGCTGGATGCCACGCCGCTGCTGGCGCAGCGCCGCCGTGCCGATGGCGAACTGGAAACCGTGCCCGCGATGACCCTCGCCAGCGGCGACTGCGTGCACATCGACGACGGGGGCACCGTGCCGGCCGATGGCGTGCTGGAAAGCGCCGTGGTCGAGGTGGACGAAGCGCTGCTCTCCGGCGAATCGCGCCCGCAACGGCGCCAGCGCGGCGAGCGTCTGGTGGCCGGCAGCGTGCTGCTGACCGGGCCGGCGCAGCTGCGCGTGGAACATGGCGGCGCGCAGACCAGCGTGGCGCGGCTCGGCGCGCTGGCCGCGCGCGCGCGCCAGGCCCGCACGCGAATCGCCGGCAGCGATCGCGAAGTCACCCGCTTCGTGCGCCGGGTGCTGGTGCTTACCGTGGTGACCGCGCTGGGCTGGCTGCTGGTCGACCCCTCACGCGCGTTCGACGCGGCCATCGCCGTGCTGGTGGTGGCCTGCCCCTGCGCCTTCGCGCTGACCGTGCCGGTGACGCTGACCCGGGCGCTGGGCCGGCTTGCCCGCCGCCACGTGCTGGTCACCGACGGCAGCGCCCTGCTCGCACTGGCCGGCGTCGACCGTGCCCTGTTCGACAAGACCGGCACACTCTCCACGCCGCACCTGGATGACGAGGCGGTCGAACCGCTGCGCGGCGACAGCCGCGAGCAGGTGTTGGCCTGGGCCCTGGCGCTGGCCCGCGCCAGCTCGCATCCGCTGGCCCGCGCGCTAAGCGCCGCGGCGCGCCCGCGCGGCGTCACACCGGCGGCACAGGACGTGCGCGTGCACCTGGCCGCAGGTATCGAAGGCCACGTCGGCGACCGCGCGCTGCGATTGGGCCGCGCCCGCTACGCGCTGGGCGACGCGCATTACGATCCGCGGCTGGCCAGCGCGGCCCTGGTGCTGGCCGACCAGCACGGCGCGCTGGCCCGCTTCGGCTTCCAGGAACGCCCGCGCGAGGATGCCGCCGCCACGCTGGCACGGCTGCGCGAGGACGGCATCGACGTGTGCATGGCCAGCGGCGACAGCGCCGATCGCGTCGCCGCGCTGGCCACCCGGCTCGGCATCGACGACTGGCATGCGCGGCAGCTGCCGGGCGACAAGCTGGCCCTGCTGCAATCCCTGCAGGCCGACGGCCACCGCGTGCTCGCCGTCGGCGACGGCAGCAACGACGCCCCGCTGCTGGCGGCGGCCGACGTCTCCGCCGCGCTGTCCAGCGGCACCGACCTGGCCCAGGCCCAGGCCGACCTGCTGCTGCTCGACGGCCGCCTGCAAGGCCTGCTGCACGCGCACGCGATCGCCGTGCAGATGCGGCAGGTGATCGCGCAAAGCCGCCGCTGGGCGCTGGGCTACAACCTGTTCGCCGTGCCGTTCGCGGCGTTCGGCCTGGTGTCGCCGTGGCTGGCCGCCATCGGCATGTCGCTGAGCTCGCTGATGGTGGTGCTCAACGCCATGCGCGTCGGCCGCGAACACGCGCACGACGCCAACCCCGGCCGCGCCGACCGCACCGCCGAGGCGGCGGCATGAACGTCCTGCTGGTGCTGATCCCTGTCACCCTGGTGGTGATCGGCGTGGCCGTGGCGCTTTTTTTCTGGGCCGTGAACCACCAGCAATTCGACGACCTCGACAGCCCCGGCGTGCTGCCGCTGATGGACGATCAGCCCGCGCCGGCCGAAGAGCCCGAGAATCCACCCACGCCCCCGTAGGAGCCCGCTCGCCGGGAATCGGGAATCGGGATTCGGGATTCGGGATTCGGGATTCGCAAAAGCTCAAGAGCGTCGCCCACGGGTGCGACGCGTCCAGGCGTAGGGCGGGCATGGCCCGCCGGCCTTGCACGGCGCCGACGACAAAAGCCGGCGGGCCGTGCCCGCCCTACGATCGCCGGCGCAGCGCGGCTTGCAGCAGGCGTCGCTGCAGGCGATCGGGCAAGCCCTTCGGCGCATCGAGACCCATCCGGGCCAACGCGGCGTCTTCACCTTCGACGGCATCGCCGGGATGGATCGCCGCGCGCAGCACTTGCCAGCGGCCGCGCCAGCGACTGCTGCGCGACTGCAGCCATTCCAGCGCCGGCAACAGGCGCTGTTCGACCTCGTCGAAATCGCTGCCGAAGGGGAACACCGGCAGTTGGCCCTTGCGCCGGAATGGCATCAGCGATTCGTGCAGTGCATCGGGCTGGTGCCGGCGCCAGGCATCGGGTATGGCGAAATCCGCCGCCAGCTTGCCGCGCGATTTCGCCTCCGCGCACAGCGCGTCCAGAAAGCGCGCATCGCAGATCGACAGCATCGCCTCGATGCATTCGCTGTCGCTCTTGCCGCGCAAGTCGGCGACGCCGTATTCGGTGACCACGATGTCGCGCAGGTGGCGCGGGATCGTGGTCTGGCCGTAGCTCCAGCGGATCGTGCTCTCGATGCCGCCGCGATGGCGGCGGGTGGCGCGCAGCAGCAGCACCGAGCGCGCGCCCGGCAGCTCGTGCGCCATCGCCACGAAGTTGTACTGGCCGCCGACGCCGCTGACCACCGCGCCGTCCTCCAGCGTATCGGACACCGCCGCACCGAGCAGGGTCGCCATCATGCAGGTGTTGAAGAAACGCGCGTCGCGTCGCTGCAGCGTGGCCAATGCCTGTTGGTCGCCGTACAGCTGGTTGACGTTGGACACCGCGCACATGTCGATCGCGTCCGGGTCGCTCGCCTCGGTGGCGGCCAGCCATTCGTACAGGTCGCGCGAACCGAGGAAGAATGCGCCGCGCAGGTAATGACCGCCGGGCGTGCCCGGATTCAGCCGGCCGGACAGCGAGGCGCGCTCCAGCGCAAGGTTGTCCCAGCTGCGCCGCTTCAGGATGCCGCCGCGCTGCAGGTGCATGAAGCCGTCCATCACCATCTCGCTGGCGCCGTACAAGCCGGTCCCCAATGGTGCAAGGCCACCGAGCGCGCCTGCCTGCGCATGGGTGCTGCCGGCCGGGTCCAGCGCCACCAGCATGCAGCGCCAGGCGGTGTTCTGCTGCTGGCGCAGCAGCAAGGCCTTGACCAGGGCGTCGGACAACGCGCCGATGCCGATCTGCAGGCAGCCGCCGTCGCGCACCAGGCTGCTGGCGTGCAGGCCGATCGCATATTCGGCCAGGTCGATCGGCAACCGCGGCAGCGCGAACAGGCGCGGCGAGGATTCCGGCTGCAGCTCCACGTCGAAGTAATCCGCCGGCACCTCGGCATCACCGCCCAGCCACGGCAGGTCGGGATGCACCACCGCCACGCACAGCGGCCGGCGTGCGCCTGCCAGCTGCAACTGGCGCAGGAAATCCAGGGTCAGGTCGGGGTTGCACGAGAGGCTGTAGCGCACACCCTCGGCGGTTTCGCGGCGTGCGACCAGCTGCACCAGCAGGTTGATGTCCTGCAACGCCAGGTCGCGCGCCACATGGGTGTAGTTCTGGCTGATGTAGTTGCGCTGCGCACTGCCCGAATGCAGCAGCGCGCCACTCTGCAGGTAGAACTCGTGCACCACGACGTTTGGCGGCAAGGCATCGCGCGCCTCGTCCAGGGCGTACTGCGGGTCGACCGCGTCGGCGCCGAAATGGCGATCGAGGAACGGCTGCAGGAAGCGCCGCTGCAGCCCCGCCTTCGGCTGCGGCCGGGTCAGCGACAGCGCGGTGTACAGGCGCATCGAACGCGTCGGGTCGCCGGCGGTGAGCCGGTACAACGCGTTGAGCAGGCCGTGCGGCTTGCCCAGGCCCAGCGGCGCGGCGATGCGCAGATCCGGCCCCAGCGCATCGGCGAGGTCGTGGGCGCAAGCGTCGGTGTCGCTGTAGCGCGGCTTGGCGGGCATCCTCCGATCATGCCAGAAGCCGCCGCCACGGCGCATCGACATCCCCATCGCCTACACTCGATGCATGCCCGACCCCTTGTCGCCGTCGTCGTCCTCGTCCAGTCGCCTGCTGGCGCAGCAAGCGCTGAGCCGCGCTGCCGGGGCACCGTTGCTCAGCGGCAACGCGGTGGACCTGCTGATCGATGCGGCAGCCAACTATGCCGCGTGGCTGGAAGCGATCCGCGGCGCGCGCCAGCGGGTGCTGCTGGAAAACTACATGGTGCGCGACGACGTGGTGGGCCGCGAATTCCGCGATGCGCTGGTCGAGCGCGCGCAGGCCGGCGTGTTCGTGGCCGTAGTGGTCGACTGGGTCGGCTGCCTGGGCCAGTCGCGCAGCGGCTTCTGGGCACCGCTGCGCGCGGCCGGTGGCGAAGTGCGCGTGTACAACCCGCTGCAGCTGGGGCAGACCTTCGGCTGGCTCAGCCGCGACCACCGCAAGTCGCTGGTGGTCGATGGCGTGACCGGCTTCCTTTCCGGCGTGTGCATCAGCGCCAGATGGCTGGGCAACCCCGCGCGCGACGTGCCGCCGTGGCGCGATACCGGCGTCGCCTTGCGCGGCCCGGTGGTGACCGAGCTGGAAGCGGCATTCGCGCAAAGCTGGAGCGCCACCGGCAAGCCGCTGCGCGAATTCCCGAGCGCGGTCGAGCCGACCACACCCGCCGGTGACGTCGCACTGCGCCTGATCGCCACCCAGCCCTCCACCGCCGGCATGTATCGGCTCGACCAGCTGATCGCCTCGCTGGCCACCCGCACGCTGTGGCTCACCGACGCCTATTTCGTGGGCATCGCACCCTACGTGCAGGCACTGGTGGCGGCCGCCCGCGATGGCGTCGACGTGCGCCTGCTGGTACCCGGCAGCAGTGACATCCCGGCCGTGGCCAACATGTCCCGCGCGGGCTACCGGCCGCTGCTGAAGGCCGGCATCCGCGTGTTCGAATGGAACGGCTCGATGCTGCACGCCAAGACCGCGGTGGCCGACGGGCAATGGGCGCGGGTGGGCTCGTCCAACCTCAACCTCGCCAGTTGGCTGGGCAACCAGGAGCTGGACGTGGCGATCGAGGACGCCACGTTCGCCGGCAAGCTCGCCGCCCAGTACGAGCGCGACCTGGAAAACGCCACCGAAATCGTGCTGGCGCCGCACCATCGCCGCGGCCATGCCGAGAAAGTACGCACCAGCCAGGCGCGACCGCGCGTGCGCCATGGCGGCGGCAGCTCCGGGCGTGCCGCGGCGGGTGCGTTGCGCCTGGCCAACAGCGTCGGTGCCGCGCTTGGCCATCGCCGCGTGCTCGGTGCGACCTCGGCCAGGCCGTTGTTCCTGGCCACCGCGGCGCTCCTGGTGCTGGGCGTGATCGCGGCACTGTGGCCGGCCTGGATCGGCTGGCCGGTCGCCGTGCTGTGCGCCTGGTTCGCGCTGAACCTGGGCATCCGCGGCTGGCGCCTGCGCCGCCGCCAGCGCACGGCGCGCGAAGCCGACGCCCGCGAGGCCGGCCACGACACATGAGACATTTGTTCTGATTCACCTCCCAAGCGGATGTTTTTTCACGACTTCACCGTAGCGGCATGCTAGGCTCTTCGCCCCATGTCCGTCCCCGACACCCCCGCCCCCCGCCACGTGCTGACCCCCAGCTCGCTCAACCGGCTGGTTCGCGACCTGCTGGGCGACGCGCTGCCGCAGGTGTGGATCGAAGGCGAGCTGTCTAACGTGGCGAAGCCGGCCTCGGGCCACCTGTACTTCACCTTGAAGGACAGCGGCGCGCAGGTGCGCTGCGCAATGTTCAAGATGAAAGCCTCCGTGCTGCGCTTTCGCCCGGTCGACGGCATGCAGGTGCTGCTGCGCGCCAAGGTCGGCCTGTACGAACCGCGCGGCGAGTTCCAACTGGTCGCCGAATACATGGAGCCGGCCGGCGAAGGCGCGTTGCAGCGCGAGTTCGAGCAGCTCAAGGCCCGGCTCGACGCCGAAGGCCTGTTCGACCCGGCGCGCAAGCGTGCCCTGCCCCGCTACGCGCGCCGGATCGGCGTGATCACCTCGGCCACCGGCGCGGCGATCCGCGACGTGCTGAGCGTGCTGTCACGGCGCTGGCCATTGGCTGATGTCGAGATCTTGCCGGTGCCGGTACAGGGCCGCGAGGCGCCGCCGGCGATCGTGGCGATGCTGCGCAAGGCATCGGCCAGCGCACGCTACGACGTGCTGCTGCTGACCCGCGGCGGCGGTTCGCTGGAAGACCTGTGGGCGTTCAACGACGAAGCGGTGGCACGGGCGATCCACGCCAGCGCGGTGCCGGTGGTTTCCGCGGTGGGCCACGAGATCGATTTCAGCATCGCCGACTTCGTCGCCGACCTGCGCGCGCCCACACCCTCGGCCGCCGCCGAACTGCTGGCGCCCGACGCGGTGGCGGTCGATCGCCACCTGCGGCAGCTGCAGCAGCGCCTGGCTACCCTGCAGCAACGACGCATGCAGGGGAACGCGCAACGCGTCGACCATCTGCTGGCGCGATTGCAGGCGCAGCGGCCGCAGGCGCGGCTGCAACGCGATCGCGAGCGGCTGGTCCATCTCCACCGTCGCCTCCTCGGGGCAATGCGCGAACAGCAGCAACGCCGCCAGTCGCAGCTCGACCGCGCCCGGTCCCGCTTGCTCGGGCAACACCCGCAGCAGCGGTTACCCCTGCTGCGCCATCGCCTCGGCGAACTCACCCAGCGCCTGCGCCACGCCATCGAGCGTCGTCTGGAACGCGACCGCCTCACCCTGCAGCAAGCCGCCCGCGCTCTGCATACGGTCAGCCCATTGGCCACGCTGGAACGCGGCTACGCCATTCTGTTCGACGAGGCCGGCAAGGTGCTGCGCTCGACGCAAGGTGTCGAGACGGGCACCGCGCTGCGCGCGCGCTTGGCCGATGGAGAGCTGGGGCTGCGGGTAGAGGAACGTGAGGCCGCGAAGCCTCGCGGGTAATCGCGCAGCAACCGACACCCGTGCCGCCCAGGCTCCTAGCCTGCAAACATTCTCTCGATGGCGGCGACCGCCGTAGCCAGGCCGTCTTCGCGGGCGATACGCCGACCAAGCTCGGCTGCACGCGCGGCGACGGTTTCCCCCGCGACAAAATCGAGGGCCGCGGCAAGAGCCTTGGCGTCCGGAGTTGCCGCCGGGAGTGCCGCCGGCGCCACGCCCAGCCGACGAAGGCGATCCGCCCAGAACGCCTGATCCCCGGCGAACGGCATGACGATGGAGGGTTTGCCTGCCCGCAGGGCCGAGTGGGTGGTTCCCGATCCGCCGTGGTGGATCACCGCAGCCATCCGTGGAAACAGCCAATCGTGCGGGGTGGCGTCGATGCACAGGACATTGTCCGGCAGACGCACGTCGCCCATCCCGTTCCACCCCGGCCAGAACACGGCACGTCGCCCGTCCAGCGCCGCGATCACCGCACCGAGCATGGCAGCCATGTCGATGCCGGTCATGCTGCCAAAGCCCACATAGACCGGCGCGGTGCCGGCGGCAAGGAACGCCGCCAAAGCCGGAGGTGGCGTGTAGCTTTCACCCGTGGGCGGCAGCCACTGGCCACACAGCGTGGCATTCGCCGGCCAGTCCTTGGGCGATGGCAGCAGCGTCGGCGAGATGCCGTAGAGCATGGGCAGATCCTTCCACACGGTTTTCCGCGGCGGCAGGGCCAGCACCTCCGCCCGTGCACGGTTGAGCGCCTGCTTGAAAGCCAGCCAGAACAGCTTGTTGGTGAACGCGAGGCTGGCCCGGTTCAACCAGGCGGGGACCCAGGCCGGCGGCAAGAAGGGCGAAGCAAACTCGCGCGACGGCGTAAGCGGGATCATCCCCGCGATGACGGCGGGAACCTCGAGGCGCTCGGCCACCGAAAGCCCGACGAAGCCGGCCAGGCCCGACGTCACGATGGCGTCGCAACCTTCCGCCGCGGCCAGCGTCTCCCGCATCCATGCGGCCGTATGCGTATTGGTCAACGCCACCATGGCCTTGGCCGTGCCGCGCGGCCCTTGTTGTCCCCAGTCGGCAAACAGCTCGCGGATGTCGCCGGAGAGCGGCGTGGCTGGAATCCCGAGCGCATGCGCCGTGCCCAGGGTTCGCGCGTCACCCAGCAGAACCACCTCATGGCCCGCTTTGCGCAGGGCATGACCCAGGGCGGCCAGCGGACGCGTATCGCCCTCGGTGCCGCAGGTCAGAAGTACGAGCTTCATGTCACGCTCCCATGTAAAGTAAACGTCGTATACTTTACATGCCATCGAGTGTCTGAGCCATGCCCTCTTCCTGTCAGCGTCCCCGGCCATCGAGCCGGGCCGAGTTGCCCGAACACATGGGCCTCGTTGCGCGCCAATTGTTCACATCGCACGGCTATGCCCAGGTGACCATGGAGCAGGTCGCCGCCCAGGCCGGCGTATCCAAGCGCACCCTGTACAAATACTTTCCGGCCAAAGAAGCCCTGCTGGAACACACGCTGGAAGCTTCCCTCTCGAAAGACCTCGCAACACGCGACTTCAGCCTGCACGAACGTGCCGGCTTCCGCGCCGGCGCCACGGCACTGCTGCACGAATCGGCGCACTGGTGCGAACAGCGCGCCGATATCCTGTTGCCCTACATCCGCTACAAGTTCGCCAATTTCGACCCGGGCGCCAGGCCGAAGGAAGATCGCGGCCTGCTTCCACTCTGGGTGATGCTGATCGAAGCCGCCCAGGATCGCGGCGAACTGGCGCCGCAGCATCGCTCCGAACAACTGGGCATCTATTTCCACTACCTCTACCTGGGTGCCCTGATGCGCTGGCTCAGCGAGCCGGGCCTCGACCTGCGGCAAGAGTTCGACATGGTGATCGGGCTGTTCATGGACGGGGCGGCGGCCGGCGCGAATTGATGTTCGGCAAGCTGGCGCATGGCCATGCAGCCTTGTGTCGCCGCGGGGAGAGCCTCGACATCATGCCCGTGTGGCCGTCGCGGCCAGCGCGAAACCAGGTTCACCCACTGGCAGACGACAGCAGCTCACGACCCCTGAACAACACCACGCCCTATCCTTGCCGGATCGCAACCGCAGGCAAGCGCCATGTTGAACAAGACCTACCCGTACTACCTTGCCAACCGGCCGCAGACGTCGAAGGCCATGCTCGACGTGCGCGACAAGTACAACGGCAAGCTCGCCACCCGCGTCGCGGTACCGGACGCGAAGGCCACCGAGCAGTCGATCGCCGCCGCGGTGAAGGCGGCCAGGCCCATGCGCGAGTTCAAGCCGTGGGCGCGCCAGGCCGTGCTGCAGCATTGCGCGCAGCGCTTCGCCGAGCGCCGCGACGAACTGGCCGAGGCGCTGTGCATCGAGGCCGGCAAGCCGATCAAGGATGCGGCCGGCGAGGTGACCCGGCTGATCGAGACCTTCCGCATCGCTGCCGAAGAAGCCGTGCGCATCAACGGCGAGACGATCAACCTGGAACTGGCCAGCCGTCTGGACGGCTATCACGGCTACACCAAACGCGTGCCGCTGGGGCCGGTGTCGTTCATCACGCCGTTCAACTTTCCGCTGAACCTGGTCGCGCACAAGGTGGCGCCGGCGATCGCCGCCGGCTGCCCGTTCGTGCTGAAACCGTCGGAGAAGACCCCGATCGGCGCGCTGATCATCGGCGAGGTGCTGGCTGAGACCGATCTGCCGAAGGGCGCGTTCTCGATCCTGCCGCTGGACGGCGACCATGCCGCACCGCTGGTCGAGGACGAGCGCTTCAAGCTGCTCTCGTTCACCGGCGGCCAGATCGGCTGGGCACTGAAGGCACGCGCCGGACGCAAGAAGGTAGTGCTGGAACTGGGCGGCAATGCCGCCTGCATCGTCGACGCCGACCAGGGCGCGCAGCTCGATCGCGTGGTGCAGCGGCTGGTGTTTGGCGCGTTCTACCAGTCCGGACAGAGCTGCATCGGCGTGCAGCGCATCTACGCCCACGCGGATGTCTACGACGCGCTGAAGCGCAAGCTGGTCGCCGCCACGAAGAAGCTCAAGGCCGGCGACCCGCGCGACAAGGAGGTATTCCTCGGCCCGATGATCGACGAGGCGGCCGCCGAACGCCTGCACGGCTGGATTCTGGAAGCGAAACAGGCCGGCGGCAGGATCCTCTGTGGTGGCAAGCGCGAGGGCAACATGCTCGACGCCACGCTGATGGAGCACGTGCCCGCCGACGCGAAGGCCAACCGCATGGAAGCGTTCGGCCCGTTCGCGCTGCTCGCCCCGTTCGACAAGTTCGACCAGGCGATCGGCATGGTCAACGACTCAGACTACGGCCTGCAGGCCGGCGTCTTCACCAACGATCTGGACCACGCCATGCGTGCCTGGAACGAGCTTGAGCAAGGCGGCGTCATCATCAACGACATCCCCAGCTTCCGCGTCGACAACATGCCTTACGGCGGCATCAAGCTGTCCGGCCTGGGTCGCGAAGGCCTGCGCTACGCGATCGAGGACATGACCGAGATCCGCCTGATGGTGATGCGCGAAGGCTGATCCATGCCGGGCCCTGCGCCACACGAAGGTCGCCGCCCGCCGCACGGCCGCGACGGAAGCCGACGGTCACCGCCTGCCCTACCGCAAGGGTTTCATGACCGGTGCGTTCCAGCCCATCGCGTTGTAGACGCGGTACCGCAGCACGCCCAGGTACTCATGCAGGGCCACGTCGGTCAGCACCAGGTTCTGCGCCGAGGGCCACAGGCCCAGGTTGGCGTGCAGGTAATCCGCGCGTACCGGGGTGGCTGCGATACCGAAATGGTCGAAGTACAGCACGCTGCGACGCAGGTGCCAGGCGGAGCTGACCAGCCACACCTTCGGCGCGTCGAGCCTGGCCAGCAGCGGGCGCGAGAACTGCGCGTTCTGCCAGGTGTTGTTGCTGCGGGATTCCAGGATGAGATCCTCGTCCGGCACACCGAGCCCGCGCAGCACGCGGGCGTAGGAGACGGCCAGCGGCGTTTCCATGCGTTCCGGGTCGCCGCCGCTGACCAGCAATTTGCAATCGGTCCCGGCCGCGTGGCAGGCGTGGTACAGCACGGCCACTTCGGTGATCCGTCCGTACGCGCCGATGCTCGGTTCGACCTTGTCCTGCGGCACATGGATCGAACCGCCGGTCAGCAACACGATCGCGTTGTGCGGTGCCCATGCCAGCGTCGGACGCAGCGCATACGGCGCCTGCAGGCGTTGCAGCAACAGCCGGGGCAACACGCCACATCCGGCCAGCAGCAACAGCAGCACCGCCAGTAGCGCGGCGCCGCCGCCCAGCCGACGCCAGCGACGCCAGAGCGCCAGCCAGGCGAGCAGGATCAACGCAGCGATGAGCGAAAGCAGCATGGTCGGGCCGACAGCACGAAGGCTCGCAGGTTAACCGATGCGAGGCCGCACGCAAGGCGCGCTTTCGTGACGGCGACAACTGCGCGAGGATGATCGACGCGCGCGATCGGCGCGTGCCGCGCAGGCGTCGCCATGACCACCCTCGTCTTCGTCCACGGCTGGAGCGTCACCAGCACCGCCACCTACGGACAGATGCCGCAACGCCTCCAGCAACGTGCGGCCGCCAGCGGCCTGGCGATGACCCTGGCCGACATCTGGCTGTCCGAATACGTGAGCTTCGACGACGCGGTAACCATGGCCGACCTGGTGCGCGCCTTCGACCACGCCCTGCGCGACCTGCACCTGCAGGACGCAAGCTTCGCCTGCGTGACGCACTCCTTTGGCGGCCCGGTGGTGCGCGAGTGGTTGCGCGCGCAGCGCATGCAACCCGGACGCCACAGCACCATCCGCCTGACCCACTTGGTGATGCTGGCGCCGGCGAACTTCGGTTCCGCATTGGCACAGTTGGGCAAGGGCGTGCTCGGCAAGCTGAAGGCGTGGTGGCACGGCGTGGAACCGGGCCAGCGCCTGCTCGACTGGCTGACGCTGGGCAGCCCGGCCTCGCTCGCCCTCAACCTGGACACCATCCACGGCGCGGACCCCGCGACCACCGGCCTGTATCAGTTCGTGCTGACCGGCGATCGCCCCGACCGCGCGCTGTACGACTACCTGGTGCCCTATACCGGCGAGGACGGCTCCGACGGCGTGGTGCGCATTGCCGCGGCCAATCTCAATGCGCGCCACGCGGTGCTGAGCCGGGATGGCAAAAGTGATGTCGGCGGCATCGACGAGCTGGCGTTGAGGGTGACCCGCGGCCCGCGCTTCGCCTTCAAGATCGTGGCCGACGCCGCCCACTCGGGCAGCGAACACGGCATCCTGCGCGAGGCGGCGCCGACCACCGTGGCCGACATCCTGCGTTGCCTGCAGGTGCGCAGCAGCGGCGACTACGCCACCCTGGCCGACGCCTTTGACGCCGAGAACGCCGCACGCGACGCGCACCGGGTGGAACTGGAACCGGCCGACCCGTTCCCCGCCCGCGTGCACATCCACGACCCGCGCAGCCAGCTGATCGTGCGCATCAGCGACGACAGCGGCGAGGCGCTGGCCGGCGCCGGCTTCCTGCTCACCGCCGGGCCGCAGGCCAGCCCCGACCGGATGCCGCCGGGCTTCATGCTCGATCGCCAGGTCAACCCGCGCCATCGCGCCACCACCACGCTGTATCTCGACCACACGCTGCTCGCGGGCGCCGATCGCGTGAGTCATCCGGACAACTCGCGCAAGACACTGCGCCCCGCCATGCCAAGCCACCGGCCCTACGGTGCCAGCGTCACGCCGCAGGATCTCGGCGGCCTGGTGCATCACGCGCTGGCGCGCAGCATTGCCGCCGATGACCTGTTCGCCATCCTCGGCCCGCACCAGACCACCGTGCTGGACGTGGTGCTCTCGCGCAAAATCCACGCCGGCGTGTTCCGCCTCATCCGCGACCTGGAGCCGCAGGATTTCCGCCAGCCGTCGCCCGGCCCGGTGATCGGCCAGCGCCGCTGACCCGATCGCGCGCGGGACGTTACGATGCGCGCCGGAGCTCCAGCGCGCCGATCACCGTAGGAGCCCGCTCGCGGGCGATGCTCCTTAACCGGCCAAGACCTGGATTTCGTCACGTCACAAGAGCATCGCCCCCTGCGCCGCACGAAGACACCGAGCGAACGCACCGGATTACGACTTCGAGACCAAGTCGATCCAACTCTCCGACGACCGCAAGACCGCCACCGTGGAGATCACCAGCGCCATGCGCATCGGCGACATGACCCTCGCCCGCTCCCGCTCGGTGGAACACCTCATCCGCCGCCTGGGCCGCATCCGCAGCGTCAGCAGCGAAGAAACCGTGTGGGCGTACCAGCCGGAATAGGCCGAACGTCGGCGAGTACCACCGATGCCTCGATCTGTCGTTCCGATATGTTCCAGTAGGCCCGCAGCAGCTTCGGCGCCTGCGCCGTCGGCACCGGTTCGAAACCGTGCCGCTGATAGAAGCGGATCGCCCAGTCGGCCGCGGACCATGTGCCCACCAGCATGCGCCGCGCACTCTGGCGGCGCAGGTGCGTGATCAGCTCCCCGCCGATGCCGCGGCCCTGCTGGCCGGGCAGGACGTAGGCGTGGCGGATCAGGTCGACGTCTCGCACCGCCTGGACACCCATCACGCCGACCAGCGCGCCATCCATTTCATAACCCCGGAATTCGACCCCGGCGGCGATCTCGCCGTCGAGCTCCCGCAACGTCATGTATGGCTCGTGCCAGCAATCGTCGGGAATCACGCCCCGGTACGCCTCGGCAGCGGCCTGGATGATCGCAAGTATCGTCGCGCGCTCGTCGTCGCGACAGCGCCGGATGATCGCCGGCGCGACGCCTTCGGTGGTTGTCGGGGAAACTTCGCCTTGGTTGGGGTCGATGATGGCGTTCTGCATGTGCCGCACTCCTGTCGGTTGGACGGGTGCAAGCCTGACGACACCGACGCGGGCGGTCTTGGACAAAAGTGCGGGCGCGGAATCAACCGGCGGCGGCGTAGCGGCTCGGCGTAACGCCGAACTGCCGGGTGAAACAGCGGGTCAGGTGGCTCTGGTCGAAAAAGCCGGCAATCGCCGCCGCCTCGGCCAGCGCATGGCCGTTGCGAATGAGCCGGCGCGCCAGAGCGACCCGCCGCTGCAGGATGTAAGCATGCGGCGGCAGCCCCAGCTCGCGCGCAAAGCCCCGAAGCAACTGGTAGCGACTGAGCCCGGCCTCGTCGGCCAGGCTTGCCAGCATCAGCGGCGCGGCCGGGTCGTCATCGATCCTGTCGCGGACCTGGCGGATGGAAGCCACCGGCCCCGGCGACGCCATTCGGCCGCCCGCCGCATTGGCCTGCATGCCCGCAGCCAGGCGCAGGAGCGCCGTCTCGCAGGCCATCGCATTGCTCGATCCGCCCGCAGGCACATGGGTGAAGATGTCGTCGAAAAGCCGGCGCAATCGCTCGTCCTTGAATACCGGTGCGGCGAACGCCAGCGATATGTGGGCGCCATCGTGGATATCGTCCAGGACGTTGCCCAGCAGCTCGGGATCGACATACAACATCCGCCACGACCGCGGCTGTCCATGGATTGCGCGGCCGTCATGGACTTCGCCCGGGTTCACGAAAATCAGGCTGCCCGGCCCGGCTTCGACCTGACCCCGGCCGCTCGACGATGCATGTCCGCCGGTGTCGAGGACACCAATGCCGTACTGGTCGTGCGTGTGGCGCGGATAGCTGCGCGCCGTGGATGCCGTCATCGCGTCGATGCCGGCCAGAGGGAAACGGTGGTAGAGGATACGCTCGCTCATCCGCACTCCAGAGGGCTGCGGTGCCTCGGGCCATGGGAGCCAGCCCGGCGCCGGCTGGCAACGGTGCTCAGCCGTTGCCGCGCACCCGCACTGTCAACCCTTTCAGGAAATTGCGCAGCAGCTGATCGCCGCACAGCTTGAAGTTCTTGTGGTCGCTCTGGCGAAACAGTGCGCTGAGTTCCGGCTTGGAGACGGGGAAACCGGCGGACTCGAGGATCTGGTGCATGTCCACGTCCTTGAGTTCGAACGCCACGCGCAGCTTCTTCAGTACCACGTTGTTGGTGACGCGCTTCTCCGGCGGGCGCGGCGGTCGGCTTTCGTCCTTGCCGCGGCGGTGGAACACCAGTCCGTCGAGAAACAGCGCCAGCAGCTTGGTGCTGCATTCGACGTAGCCGGGCTCGTCGTCCTTCTTCAGCATCGCCTGCACCTCTTCCTTCGTCACCGGCGCGGCGGCGTCGGCCAGGTGGATCAGCTCCACCACCTTGCCGTCGCTCAAGTCGAGCATGTAGCGGATGGAGCGCAGTACGTCGTTGTTGATCATGTCGTTCCGAAGGGGCGTGCGTAAGGCCGCCATGCTACCGCGACAGTCCGGCGAGTTTCAGTCGGCACAGGCTCAACCCCCTTTCCGTTCGCGCTGCGTTTCATCTTCCACACCCGGAGGAGAACCGACGCGATGAAAACGAATACCCTGTGGCGCAGCGTGTTGATGGCCTTGCTGGTGATGCTTGCCGGCTGCGGCCACCGGCCAACCGCCGAGCCGGTCAAGACCGGCCATGCCGCCAGCGCCGCGGCAACGCAGAATGACCAGTCGGCCCGGACCACGCCGGCACCTTCCACTCGCCCGTTGCAGGAAACCGCACCCAGGGCGGCGAACGACACCACACTGCCCTCGCCGCCACGACTGCCACCGCCGCCGTATGTGCAACGCCGGGCAACCCCGCCTTCGCCTCCCGCACCGCCACCGATGGTCGCGGCGCCATTGGCAGCAGGCAAACGCATGGCCCCCGCCATGCCGACGATGGCGTCGATCATCATGCCCCCGAACCAGCCATTGCCCGGCGACATCAACACCGAAAACTACACCCACCGCGATGCCAATCCGGTGCAGCTGGTGAGCGAACACCCGGTGTCCACCTTCAGCATCGACGTCGACACCGGCGCGTACACCAACGTGCGGCGCATGTTGAATGCCGGCCGCCTGCCGCCAGCCGACGCGGTGCGTGCGGAGGAGTTCATCAACTACTTCGATTACCACTACGCACCGCCGGCGAATCGCGCGCAGCCGTTCAGCGTCATCACCGAACTGGCGCCGGCGCCGTGGAATGCGCAGCGACAACTGTTGCTGGTCGGCATCCAGGGTTATCGCGTGCCGAAGGCGCAGATCCCCGCCGCCAACCTGGTCTTCCTGATCGATACCTCCGGCTCGATGAACGAGCCGGACAAGCTGCCGCTGCTCAAGGCCTCGCTGAAACAGCTGGTGCGCGAACTGCGCAAGCAGGACCGGGTGGCGATCGTCACCTATGCCGGTTCCGCCGGCGTCGCCCTGCCTTCCACTGCCGGCGACCAGCACGCCACCATCGATGCCGCCATCGACAGCCTCGGCGCCGGCGGTTCCACCAATGGCGGGGCCGGCATCGAGTTGGCCTATGCGCAGGCCGGACAAGGCTTCATCAAGGACGGTGTAAACCGGGTAATCCTGTGCACCGACGGTGACTTCAACGTGGGCACGGTCGACGAGGAAGCCCTGAAAACCACCATCGAGGACCATCGCAAGAGCGGCGTAGCGCTGACCACGCTGGGCTTCGGCGAAGGCAACTACAACGATGCGATGGCGGTGATGCTGGCCGACGTGGGCAATGGCAGCCACCACTACATCGACAACCTCGCCGAAGGCCGTCGGGTGCTGGTGGACGAGATGTCCGCGACGCTGCTGACCATCGCCAGGGACGTGAAGATCCAGCTGGAGTTCAACCCCGCCCAGGTGCAGGAGTACCGCCTGATCGGCTACGAGAAGCGCCTGCTCAAGCGCGAGGATTTCAACAACGACCAGGTCGACGCCGGCGAGATCGGCGCCGGTGCCAACGTCACCGCGATCTACGAGATCACCCCGGCCGGCTCTGCCGGCGCGCGGATCGATCCGCTGCGCTACGGCGACCGCGCCGAGCCGCAAGGCCACGGCAATGAACTCGGCTTCCTGCGCCTGCGCTACAAGTTGCCGGGTCAGTCGGCGAGCCGCCTGATCGAACAGCCGATCGCCGCGCAGGCCGAGGCTGAAGCCAGCGAGCGGCTGCGCTGGGCCGCCGCGGTGGCCGCGTTCGCCGATGCCTTGCGCGGCGGCAAGTACCTCGACGGCTACGGCTACCGCCAGATCGCGCAGCTCGCCAACGGTGCCCGCGGCCAGGATGCCGACGGCTACCGCGCCGGCTTCGTGCAGTTGGTGAAGCTGGCCGAGGGCCTGGCCACGCCCGCCCCGGCCAACCCTGAAACTTTCCTGCGCTGAGCCATTCGGCCCCGCCGCGTCGACCGCCGTGACGACCGCAGCCTGCTCCCCCGCTGCCGCCTTCCCCCACGACGATCGCGCGGCGGGGCCGATACCCGTCGCGCCGGCGCCCCTGCACGGGTCGCCCGGACACCGCCGATTTGTCTTACCCTCGCACTCCATGGATGCCCCGGTCGACCCCGATGCGATGCTGATGCTGGCCTACGCGCGCGGCGATCTTGCCGCGTTCGAGGCGCTGTACGCGAAGCATCGCGGCGTGCTGTACCGGTTCCTGCTGCGCAGCCTGCGCGATCCCCAGCGCACCGACGAGCTGTTCCAGGAAACCTGGAGCCGGGTGATCGCCGCCCGCGCGCGCTACCAGCCGCAAGCGAAGTTCAGCACCTGGCTGCTGCAGATCGCGCACAACCTGCTGGTCGATGCGCTGCGCCGCCAGCGCCCCACCGCCGACGGCGAGGAAGCCGAACTGGCGCTGTCCCGCGTCGCCATCCCCGAACACGAGCAACCCGAGCACGCCTGGTCCGATTTCGAGCGCCGCCGCCACCTGCAGCGCGCGATCGAGCAGTTGCCCGACGAGCAACGCACCGCCATCCTGTTGCGGCTGGAGCAGGAGCTGAGCCTGGAGGAGATCGCCGAAGTGACCGGCAGCGGCCGCGAGACCGTGAAGTCGCGCCTGCGCTATGCCATGACCCGCCTACGTGAAGCGCTGTCCGAATGAGCACGCCCCTGCCACCGAACGATCCCGCCACCCCGGACGAGAAGCTGCCCGGCGAAGCCGAAGTGGCCGCGCTGTACCGGCATCTGCCGCGGCGCGAGCCCGGTCCGGAGCTGGACGCGGCCGTGCTGCATGCCGCGGCGCATGCGCTCGGCGTCGACCGGGCGCCGTTGCACGTCGAACGCCGCAAGAACCCGCGCGAGTCCGGCGACTGGGTACACCCCAAGCCGTTGTCGGCGATCAAGGCTCGCGCGATCCCGTCGGTCGACCCGGCCGCGCGCGCACGCCGTCGCCCCATGCCGCACTGGCTGGTGGCGCTGGGCAGCGCGGCCAGCCTGGTGCTGGTTGCCGGCCTGGCCTGGCACATGCGCTCGACGTCGCCGGCTTCGCCGCTGCCGACCGAAACGGCCGCGCCGGCGCAGGCCGTCACGCTGCCCACTGCCGGGCAAGCGGCCGATCGCGCCGCTGCCGCTGCGGCGCCGTCACCGCGCACGCAGGCAGCACAAGCGGCCAGGCGCCGGTCGATGGCTGCAGGGAAACAAGCCATCGCCCCTGCCGTCGTCGCGGAAAGGATGGCCCCACCGCCGCCGGTGACGCCGATGGCCAAGGCGTCATTGCAACCGCAGATGGCCGCAGCCCCACCAGCACTCCCGCCACCGCCGCTGCCGGCAATGCTCCAGGCGCCCGCGCCGGCAGCACCGCCCGCGCCGCCAGCGGACACCGTCGCGAAGGAAGCCGCACCAGCGACGGCTGGCGTCATCACACCGGCCGAGGAGCTGGCGCGGATCGAGCAGCTGTTCGCGCAAGGCGAGCAGCACGAGGCACGCCAGCGCCTGCTCGATTTCCACCACGCCCACCCGCAATGGCCGCTGCCGCCGGAGCTGCAGGCGAAACTGCCCAAACCGTGAGCGAGCCGCTGTCCACCGTCGCCGCGCGTTGCCGCCACCAGCAGGACATCCGCAAGAGCCGCTTCCTCGCCATCGCCGAGCCGGTGACCTCGCCCGCCCAGGCGCTGGCCTTCCTGCGCGAGGTCGCCGACCCGGCCGCCACGCACAATTGCTGGGCCTGGCGCATGGGCCAGGACTACCGCTTCAACGACGACGGCGAACCCGGCGGCACCGCGGGCCGACCGATCCTGCAGGCGATCGAGGGCCAGCAGATGGATGGCGTGATGGTGGTGGTCACGCGCTGGTACGGCGGCATCAAGCTCGGCGCCGGCGGCCTCGCCCGCGCCTATGGTGGCACCGCCGCCGAATGCCTGCGCCTGGCCGAACGGGTGCCGATCGTGGCGATGGCGCGGTGCGGCCTGCGCGTGGAGTTCGCCGCACTCGCGCTGCTCAAGGCCCGCCTCAAGGATCTGCAGGCAGAGGTCGAAGCGGAGCAGTTCGACGCCGACGGCGTCACCCTGCAACTGCAACTGCCGCAAAGCCGCGCGGACGAACTGACACTGCTGGTACGCGACCTCACTCGCGGCCGCAGCAGCGCGAAGCGCCTGGATTGACCGAGCCTCGGGTAGGGCGGACTCCGTCCTCCGGCTCTTCGTATGCACCGCAGCCAGAAGCGATGGCGGGCAGTGCACACCCTACTCGACTGACCGCGCCCCACCCGCAGGAGCCCGCTGGCGGGCGATGCTCTTGCTCTTGCGATTCCCTATTCCCTGTTCCCGGCTCGAGAGCATCGCCCGCAAGCGGGCTCCTACGTGGATGTTGTTTGCGGATTGAATCGGCGGCCGTGCGCCCCACTTCAAAGGCTGCGTGCCGCCGTGCGCATTCCTACGGACATCCTGCGAGTATCCATGAGCGACGCCGCCACCGACACGCCCCGCCCGTCCCGCCGCCTCGGCGCGCTGCGCGGACTGTGGCCGTTCCTGAAACCGCACCGCGCGCTCGCCGTCGGCTGGCTGGTGTTCCTGGGGTTGTCCTCGGGCGCGTCGCTGACCTTGCCGCTGGCGTTCCGCCACATCATCGACAAGGGCTTCGGCCACGCCAGCCAGACGGCGATCAACGAGACCTTCATCGCCCTGTTCGGCGTGGCGCTGGTCCTCGCCGTGGCCACGGCGGCGCGCTATTTCTGCATCACCCTGCTGGGCGAACGCGCGCTGGCTTCCTTGCGGCAGACCCTGTACGCGCAGGTGATCCGGCTGGACGTGGCGTTCTTCGAACGCAGCCGTGTCGGCGAACTGCTGTCGCGCCTCAGCGCCGACACCGAAGTGGTGCAGACGCTGATCGGCTCGGGCGTGTCGGTGGCGTTGCGCAGCGTGGTGATGCTGGTCGGCGCCAGCGCCATGATGGTATGGACCGCGCCCTCGCTGGCCGGACTCACCGCGCTGGTGATCCCCGCGGTGATGCTGCCGATTCTCGTCTTCGGCCGCCGCGTGCAGAAACTCTCGCGCGCCAGCCAGGATCGCCTCGCCGACGCCGCGGCGATCGCCAACGAAACCCTCAACGCCTCCACCGCGGTGAAAGCGTACGCGCGCGAGAACATCGAAAGCACCCGCTACAGCCACGCGATCCTGCGTGCGCTGGCCACCGCGCGCCGACGCATCGGCATGCGCGCGCTGCTGACCATGGCGGTGATCGTGCTGGTGTTCGGCGCAATCACCCTGGTGCTGTGGGCCGGCGCGCGCCATGTGCTGACCGGCACGCTGGACCCCGGCGTGCTCGGCCAGTTCGTGCTCTACGCGGTGTTCGCCGCCGGCTCGGTCGCCGGGCTCTCCGAGGTGTGGGGCGACGTGCTGCGCGCGGCCGGCGCGATGGAGCGCCTGGGCGAACTGCTCGACGAGCGTCCCGAAATCGTCGCACCGGCGCAGCCGCTCGCCCTGCCCAAGCCGCTCCGCGGCGCGCTGCGCTTCGACGGCGTCAGCTTCCACTACCCGAGCCGCCCCGACGCCCCCGCGCTGCACGACTTCACGCTGGACGTGCGCCCGGGCGAAACCGTCGCCCTGGTCGGCCCGTCCGGCGCCGGCAAGAGCACCGTGTTCTCGCTGCTGCTGCGCTTTTACGATCCGCAGTCCGGCCGCATCTGCATCGACGGCGTCGACCTGCGCGCGGTGACGCTGGACGACCTGCGCGGCGCGATCGCGCTGGTGCCGCAGGAGACCGTGATCTTCAGCGGCAGCGCCGCCGACAACATCCGCTTCGGCCGCGACGGCGCCAGCGACGAGGAAGTGCACGAGGCGGCCCGCGCCGCCGAGGCGCACGACTTCATCAGCGCCCTGCACAACGGCTACCAGGCCGAGATGGGCGAACGCGGCGTGCGCCTCTCCGGCGGCCAGCGCCAGCGCATCGCGATCGCGCGCGCCATCCTGCGCGACGCCCCGCTGTTGCTGCTCGACGAAGCCACCTCGGCGCTGGATGCGCAATCCGAGGCGGCGATCCAGCAGGCCCTCGAACGCCTCGAAAAAGGCCGCACCACCCTCGTGATCGCCCACCGCCTCGCCACCGTGCAACGTGCCGACCGCATCGTGGTGCTCGACGGCGGCCGCATCGTGGCGCAAGGCACGCACGACAGTTTGCTGGCCGAAGGTGGCCTGTATGCCGAATTGGCACGGTTGCAGTTCGTGGCCTGATCCGTATCCCCCAATCCCGAATCCCGGCCTTCCATGCCTATCGTCCTCACTCCCTTCGCCCGCACCCGACTGTTCCCTCGCGATCGCCGCCGCAGCGCGATCCAGGATTGCACCGCCGAGGAGTTCGAGCAGCGCCTCAACATCGAAGCACCGTTGAAGGTGCTGGATGGCTACGCGCCGTTCTGCAAGCTGCACGTGCACCGCAACTGGACGTCCACGCGCTGCACTGCCACGCCGATCACCGAGGCCAACCGCCACCTGCTGCGTTCGGCCTACGAGGCGCGCAGCACTGATGAGCTGCCGGTGCTGGTGCGCTGGTTCGAAGGCATCGACCCGCCGGTCGCCAACTATCTGCTGCCGATCCTCTACAGCCGCGAACAGCTGGCGAAGGAAGGTTCGCCGATCGACGCCGACTGGGGCGTGGTCGGCTGCCTCTACACGGCCGAGCCCGAAGAGATCCCGATGGTGCCGATCACCATGCTGCGCAATGCGCTGGGCGTGGAAGAAGGCGGCTCGGGCGTGCCACTGGATCGCGCGGCCTATCGGCGCGCCGTGGCGTTCTGGGAACGGCACGCGAACTGGCGCTGAGCAGGGCAAGCCGCGAAGAGCGACTTCGCCCCGGCCCTCCCCTGCCATCGCAGGGGAGGGAGCACATGCGGATCAACTGGCCAGCGAGCTGTTGTCGATCACGAAGCGGTACTTCACGTCGCCCTTGACCATGCGATCGTAGGCCTCGTCGATCTGCTGCGCGCGGATCATCTCGATGTCGGAGACGATGCCCTTGTCGGCGCAGAAGTCCAGCATCTCCTGCGTCTCGGCGATGCCACCGATCAGCGAGCCGGCAATCGCACGACGCTTGAAGATCAGGTTGCCGATGTTCGGCGTCGGATGCGGGTGCTCCGGCACCCCGACCAGCACCATGGTGCCGTCGCGCTTGAGCAGGCTGGTGTAGGCATCCAGCGAGTGGCTGGCGGCGACGGTGTTGAGGATGAAATCGAAGCTGCCCGCGTGCGCCTTCATCTCGCCGGCGTTGCGCGATACCACCACCTCGTTCGCGCCCAGGTCCAGCGCCGCCTGGCGTTTGCCGTCCGACGTGGTGAAGGCCACCACGTGCGCGCCCATCGCGTGGGCAAGCTTCACGCCCATGTGGCCCAGCCCGCCGATGCCGACCACGCCGACCTTGCTGCCGGGGCCGACCTTCCAGTGCCGCAGCGGCGAGTAGGTGGTGATGCCGGCGCACAGCAGCGGCGCGACGGCAGCCAGTTGCGATTCGGGGTGGCGGATCTTCAGCACGAACTTCTTGTCGACCACGATGCGCTGCGAGTAGCCGCCCAGCGTGTGCCCGGGCGCGTCCGCGGTCGGGCCGTTGTAGGTGCCGACGAAGCCGTTCTCGCAATACTGCTCCAGCCCTTCGTCGCAGGCTGCGCAATGCTGGCAACTGCCTACAAGGCAACCCACGCCCACCGTATCGCCGACCTTGAAGCCGGTCACCTCGCCGCCTACTGCGCTCACATGGCCGACGATCTCGTGACCCGGCACACAGGGATACAAGGTGCCGCCCCATTCGGAGCGCACGGTATGCAGGTCGGAGTGGCACACGCCGCAATAGGCGATCTCGATCTGCACGTCCTGCGGACCGGGCGCGCGGCGCTCGATGTCGAGGGCTTGCAGGGGCTTGTCGGCGGCATGTGCGCCGTAGGCTTTGGTGGTCATGGCGGTTCCTTGGCTCGGGGATGGGGAAAAAATGCAGGGTTCGACCTCGCACGATATTCCTGATCGCGCCGATTCTCCATCCCGTGGCCGGTTTCGCACGCGCTGCAGCGCGGCCTATCGTCCCGATTGGAAATACCGAATGGCGTGCCCGCGCGGTTGGAGGCAGACTGGGTCCGGTCACCTCGACCAACCTGCATCGAAGGAGGCAAGTCCCCATGTCCCACGACAAGAACAAGTCCGCCAGCGGTTCCACTACCGGCGCCGGCGCCCCTGCCGTCAGCGATCGCAACTCGCTGAGCATCGGCCCGAACGGCCCGCTGCTGCTGCACGACGTGCACTTCCTCGAACAGATGGCGCACTTCAACCGCGAGAAGGTGCCCGAGCGCCAGCCGCACGCCAAGGGTGCCGGCGCGTTCGGCGTGCTGCAGGTTACCGAGGATGTGTCCCGTTACACGCGCGCGGCGCTGTTCCGGAAGGGCGCGAAGACCGACATGCTGGCGCGCTTCTCCACCGTCGCCGGCGAATCGGGCAGCCCGGATACCTGGCGCGACGTGCGCGGCTTCTCGCTGAAGTTCTACACCGACGAAGGCAACTACGACCTGGTCGGCAACAACACGCCGGTGTTCTTCCTGCGCGATCCGATGAAGTTCCCGCACTTCATCCGCAGCCAGAAGCGCCTGCCGGATTCGGGCCTGCGCGACAACCACATGCAATGGGACTTCTGGACGTCCAATCCGGAAACCGCCCACCAGGTGACTTACGTGATGGGTGAGCGCGGCCTGCCGCGCACCTGGCGGCACATGAACGGCTACGGCTCGCACACCTACATGTGGATCAATGCCGCCGGCGAGAAGTTCTGGGTCAAATACCATTTCCACACCCGCCAGGGCATGGCGTTCTTCAACAACGCCGAAGCGGCCGCGATGGCCGGCGAGAACGCCGACTTCCACCGCGCCGACCTGTTCAACGCGATCAAGCGCGGCGAATTTCCCGTGTGGGACCTGTCGGTGCAGGTGATGCCGTATGCGGAGGCGAAGAACTATCGCTTCAATCCGTTCGACCTGACCAAGGTGTGGCCGCACAAGGACTACCCGCTGATCAAGGTCGGCACGATGACCTTGAACCGCAACCCGGAGAACTTCTTCGCGCAGATCGAGCAGGCCGCGTTCTCGCCGGGCAACACGGTGCCGGGCATCGGCCTGTCGCCGGACAAGATGCTGCTCGGCCGCGCGTTCGCCTACGCCGACGCCCAGCGCAACCGCATCGGCACCAACTTCCACCAGTTGCCGGTGAACCAGCCCAAGGTGCCGGTGAACACGTACATGTTCGACGGCCAGATGGCCTACCACCACAGCGGCAACGCCCCGGTGCATGCACCCAACAGCGGCGGGCGCCCGTGGTCGGACGACACCGGCCCGGTCGAAAACGGCTGGGAAGCCGACGGCGAGATGGTACGCAGCGCATACACGCTGCACGCGGAGGACGACGACTTCGGCCAGGCCGGCACCCTGGTGCGCGAGGTGTGGAACGACGCCCAGCGCGCGCAGTTCGTCGACCAGGTCGCCGGCAGCCTGCTCGGCGGCGTGCGCAGCCCGGTGCTGGAACGCGCCTTTGCTTACTGGAAAAGCGTGGACGCGAAAATCGGCCAGCAGATCGAGGACAAGGTCCGTGCTGGCAGCGCATCGGAACCGGCCGAGGGCATGGGCGAAGGTTGATCGCCCTCACACCCTGTCGACTCCCGTCACACCCGTAGGAGCCCGCTCGCGGGCGATGCTCTTGTCGGGTGTCGGGGTTCGACAGCCGCAAACCAAAACGGCATCGCCCGCGAGCGGGCTCCTACGGGCGACGGCTTCCCGGTGGCACTGTCTGCTGAACCAGCATTCATCACGTTCACGCAGCCATTTCACCGGCACTGCTTCCATCGGACTCCCCATGAGTCGGCACCCGGCCAGTCCTGGCCGGCTGGCGACATCACCGAAGAAGGAGTCACTGATGACCAAGCACACACTTCCGCTGTTGATCGGCCTGTCCGTGTGCACGGCAGCCATGGCGCAGCAGGCGCCCGCCCCCGCGCAATCCGGCACCACCACGCAGATCGTCACCACGACCACTCACTGGGGCACGCAGCCGCCGGAAGGCGCGCTGACCGAGGACGCCATCAAGACCGCGATCGCCAATGCCGGCTACAAGGAGGTCAAGGGACTCAAGTTCGAGGACGGCGTGTGGCGCAGCCAGGCACGCGGCGGCAACGACCAGTGGGCGAAGATCACCGTGGGACCGGTCAGCGGCAAGGTCTACGTCACCGACGCCCCGTCCAGGCTCAACAAGGACGAAATCAAGGCCAAGCTCACCGCTGCCGGCTACGAGAAGATCCACGACGTGGAATACGAGCACGGCCTGTGGAGCGCCGAAGCCGACACCGCCCGCGGCACCGATGTCGAACTGCTGGTCGACCCCGACGACGGCAGCGTGGTGGCCAAGTCGCGCGACTGACATGGCGTTTGCCGACACTGAAAACCCGATGCCTTGATGGCATCGGGCTTTTCATTTCAGGGGCGGCTCAATCGAAATGCTCCATGTCTTCCGGCAAGCCCAGTCAGGAATGCTGACGCCCTTCGTAGACCGATACCTGCGGCGGCGGAAAACTCGGGTCGGCGCCATTCAGCCAATTGCGCACAGGCCTATTAAGGTATAATGGACGCCGTGAAGTCCGCCAAGCCGACCATCCCCAACAAGAAGCCGCTCCGCGCCGCCAAAGCGCCCAGCCAGCGGGCCATCGTCCGTGCAGTGGCCAGTTCCACCGCTATCGAAACCGGCAAGAGCATCCGCCAGGTCGAAGAGTCCTTGCTCGGCAAGAACCCCAAGCTTCGCGGAATCGCACTGGCAAGCTGACTCCTCTCAGTTCACCAGGGCCGCTTCAACCAATCGCTGCATCGGCCGGTAGTCGTTCGCCATGCCGGCTCGAATGGCGCCGAAATACGCTGCCTTGTCTGCCTCCCACGCGCTGTAGTCGAGTGGCCCGCGCCCCGCCTGTACCACCATGACGTCGGCCAATAGGCGCGACAGCCGCCCATTCCCCTCGCGAAATGGGTGAATCAGGATGAGTTCTACGTGGGTCATGGCGATCGCTTCGATCAATGAAGCATCATCAATGTCATGGCAAGGCGTGAAACGTGCAAGACAATCGTGTTCAAACACCGTCAACAGACGGGGAACCTGCGTTGCCGCGGCAAAATGGAAATCGCCCTTGCCCATGTTGACCGAGCGCTCCATGCCAGCCCAGTCATATACATTGCCGAGCCACCGACGATGCCAGGTTTTCAAGTCCGCCACGTACAGGCGCCGATCAGGCAATGCCTCCAACAGCACCGCCCGGTAGATCTGCCCCAATAACTGCAGTTCGACTTCGTCCATCTCGTCTGGATCGGTCACGCCCAGCTTGTTCCGCAAGACCCGGTCGTCCGAGCCAGGCTCGTAGCTGCCTTGGGCCTCACCGGCTTCGTAACGGTTACTCATGCAGACGCGTCCCCTGCCGCGACCCAGGCCGTCACCTCAATGTCTCGAAGCCCCGATGAACAATATCGGCCATCAGCTTGCGCCGCTCCAGCAGAAAATCAGCATAATTCATCTGCGGCCAATCAATCGGCAAGGCATGTAGCTCATGCATCCGCTGCCATTCCTCCCCGCTGAAACGTGCCTTGATCTGTGGCACGTAATCGGTCGGCGGACTGTCACTGATATCAATGTTGTCCGGCCATTCCAGAAGTGCGTAGTTCGCCATCTGATTGATGACCTTGCGGTCTTCCTCGCCCTGATTTTGCAACCAGGCGACAGGAAATAGATGATGCCGCTCAAGGGACTTCTTTTTTGTCTTCAGCGCCGGGTCGAGCAGATCGCTAACCTTTTTGTGCGAAAACAGTACCGGCGCGTTCAAACGATTCTGCGCAGCCACGTAGGCGAACAGCTCCGGGTTGCGTGCCGACGAGCTGTTCAACGCAGCGGGCAAAGTGATCGCCCAGAAATCGCCTGTAAGCTGACTGGTCATCAGATCGTCGAGAATCGCAATGAATCGCTCAGCCTCACTCACGCCACGCAAGCGGTTGAGGTCGCTGTCCATGATTGTTTCGGGCGAATTGCTGTAACGGCCAGTCAAACTGGCGAAATAAAACCAACGCCCGATCACCTTCTGCAACTGGTGCTCGGGAACTTTGCACTGGGTACGGCCGATCAGATAGAACGCATAGGCATACACCAATGCCATCTGCGATGAGATCATCTCGCGGCTGCGGAATCCTGCGCCAATCAATGCGCTCAGGAACTGATGCCAACAAGTCAGATCCAGCACCTTGGCCTGTGCCTGCTGCAGAATCTGAAACTGCGCATCCCGACGAGTGGCGGAAAACTGTCCTGTCTCCAAATCCTTGCCACGCAGCACCTGATATACGCTTTTCAGGCGGCCACGCGAAAAGCCAAGCGCTACCGACACACGCAGTAACTGGTCGGGATCAGGCTCAATGAAGTGATTGAATGGCGAAGCCGCACTGCCTGCCGCCGGTGGCTGACGCGAAGCACGGCAAAAATGCTCCAATGCCGCCCTGCCCGAATCCCAAAACACCGACAGCAGAGTCAGCAGGAAGTCTGCCTGGTTGAGCTTCACGCCCTCGCTATTGATACGAACAAAAATGTCGGCGACCTGCTCCTCGTCCACTGTCGAGGCGATCTCCAACGCAGTGAACGGGTACTTCTGCAGATCGAACAAGCGGTCGAGATTGTGGCTGATCTGCTCTTCTTCCTCATCGCTCAGTTCCGTTTTGGCACTCAAACCGTTGAGGAAATCCTTCACCATCCTGAAGCTGGAGTTGCCCGAGGCCCAAAGCTCGGAAATATTGGCAATCCATTCCGGGTCACGCTTGATCGCCGCATCCGCCACGTCAAAGCGACCGTCGCGCGGACGGAAGGCAATCTCGATCCGGCGCTCGCGATAGTCGTCGTCAAGTACGTGTTTGCCGCGAAACACCGCATATAACGAAGTCAGCCGCTGCTGCCCATCGACGATCAGCCGCGAAGGCGCCGTATGCACCTTGTCACCCACACCGATTTGCTTGGCGCCGTTGGCCTGCCCGTTCTCCCAGAACAGGAAATAGCCCACCGGGAAACCGCGATACATCGAATCGAACAGGTCGCGCACCTTGGCGTTGGACCATACGAACGGCCGTTGGATGTCCGGAAGACCAATATCGCCGATATCCAGATAATGCAACAAGTTGGACAGGTCATAGTCCACCCGTTTGAAGCAGGTTTTCATATCACTCATATGGTCCGTTCCTTGACACTGAGTTCAACGTTGTGAAAGTGGATATCTCCTGCCCTCACATCTCCACGCAATCAAACCGCCGATCCGCTCCCACCTCGGCGTCATAGTCCACATCCGCCCGATCAAACCCGAACAGCTTCAGGAACTCGTGCTTGTAGCCGGCGTAGTCGGTGATCTGCTTGAGGTTTTCGGTGGTGACGGTGGGCCAGATCGTCTTGCAGGGGATCTGCACGTCGTCGCGCAGTTCCCAGTCGTCCAGCCGCAGGCGGCCTTCGTCGTCAGTGGGCGCGGCCTTGCCATCAGCACGGTAGAGGCGGTCGTGGAACAGGCGGTTGGCCTGCTCGATCGGGTTTTCGTGGATGCCCTTCTCCTTCATGATCTTGAAGGCGATGGACACGTACAGCGGGATCACCGGGATGGCGGCGCTGGCCTGGGTGACGACGGACTTCATCACGCCGACGTAGGCGTCGAGGCCGGGGTGGCGGTTGCGCAGTTGCTTCGCGGTGTTGTCCAGGTGCTGCTTGGCCTGGCCCAGGGTGCCGTGCCAGTACATCGGCCAGGTGATCTCGGTGCCGATGTAGCTGTAGGCGACGGTCTTGGCGTGTTCGGCCAGCACGCCGGCGGCGCTCAGCGCGTCGATCCACAGCGCCCAGTCCTCGCCGCCCATCACGGTGACGGTGTCCTTGATCTCCTGTTCGGTGGCCGGCTCGACAGTGGCCTCGATCACGGTGTCCTTGTTGGTGTCGACCGAGGTGTTGTGGAACGGCGCGCCGATGGTCTTGAGCGCCGAGCGCACCACTTCGCCGGTGTCCGGCAGCTTGCGCACGGGCGAGGCCAGCGAATAGACCACCAGGTCGATCGGGCCGCCCATCTCGTTCTTGATGATCTCGATGGCCTTGGCGCGGGTTTCGTTGGCGAAGGCGTCACCGTTGATCGACTTCGCATAGAGACCGGCGGCCTTGGCCGCCTTGTCGAACGCGGCGGCGTTGTACCAGCCGGCGGTGCCGGTCTTGTCCGGGCTGCTGGGCTTCTCGAAGAACACGCCCAGCGTGGCCGCGCCGTAGCCGAACGCGGCGGTGATGCGCGAGGCCAGGCCGTAGCCGGTGGAGGCGCCGATCACCAGCACGCGCTTGGGGCCCTTGCTCTTGTCGTGGCCGGCGGCCTGGGTGATCGCGATCTGCTCGAGCACGTTGCGCTCGCAGCCGACCGGGTGGGCGGTGACGCAGATGAAACCGCGGACTTTGGGCTTGATGATCACGGCGAGCTCCTGGGGTGTTCGGCAATTCCCCATATTAACCAAGCGACGCGGCCATGCGCTGCCGTAGGGGTCTCGACTCGTGGCGTGGCCCTTCGACTTCGCCGCTGCGCGGCTACGCTCAGGGTGAACGGATGGGGGCTTCCGGTTGGGGGCTCGCGCAAAAAAGGAAACCCCGCAGCGAGTGCGGGGTTTCCTTTGCATCATGCGACGCGGGGTCGGCCGATCAGGCGGCTTCGACCGCCGAGGCCTGGGCGCCCTTGGGACCCTGGGTGACTTCGAACTTCACCCGCTGACCTTCCTGCAGGCTGCGAAAGCCCTTGCTGGCGATCGCCGAAAAATGGACGAACACGTCCGCTCCCCCGTCCTCAGGTGCGATGAAACCGAAACCCTTGGCGTCGTTGAACCATTTGACCGTACCGAAAGTCATTGCGTGAACCTCTGGATCCATGGAATGGTGCGCCAGAACTGGTGCGGCTGTTCCCCCCGGCTCGCCGCGCTGGCCGGGGAAAAGTAGCAAGAGGTGAAGCCGCATTGCAATACGAAGAAGTCCGGTCCGTGCACAAATTCACCGGATGCCCTCAGACCCGCAGCAACTCGGCCAGGATGCGCGGCACGTCGGCGGTGGCGGCGGCGAGGTGGGCGAAGATCTCCTCGATGCTGATTTCCGCCTCGTCGCCGCAACCGGCGGCAAAGTTCGCCACCAGTGCCAGGCAGGCATAGTCCAGCTCCAGTTCGCGCGCCAGCACGGCCTCGGGCATGCCGGTCATGCCGACCAGGTCGCAACCGTCGCGCTTCATGCGGGCGATCTCGGCACGGGTTTCCAGCCGCGGTCCCTGGGTGGCGCCGTAGCAGCCGCCGTCGATCACGGCGACGCCCGCCGTGTGGGCCGCAGCCAGCAACTGCCGGCGCAGCGATTCGGTGTACGGCTCGCTGAAGTCGATGTGTTTCACCTCCGCGCCTTCGACGTCGCAGTAGCTGGTGAGGCGGCCGTGGGTGTAGTCGATCAGCTGGTCGGGTACCACGATTACCCGCGGACCCATGTCGTCGCGGATGCCGCCGACGGCATTGACGCCGACCACCCGCCGCGCGCCCAGGCTGTGCAACGCCCACACGTTGGCGCGGTAGTTGACCCGGTGCGGCGGCAGCGTGTGGCTCTCGCCGTGGCGGGCGAGGAAGGCGATGCGCTTGCCGGCGAAGTCGCCGACCACGATGTCGCCGGAGGCCGGGCCGTAGGGCGTGTCCACCGTGTGCCGCTCGGCATTTTCCAGGCCCGGGAAGTTGTACAGGCCGCTGCCGCCGATGACGGCGAGGTCGAGGGGGGTAGTTTCGTGATGGGGCATCGTAATGATCCGTTTTCAGGTTGCAGCCAGAAATTCACCACCGTTCACCTTGAGCGCAGCGCAGCGAAGTCGAAGGGTGATCGGCTGGGGTAGCGCAAGCGCCAATTCGAAGCGCCACACTTGTGCGCCCTGGTCCCGAATCCCTATTCCCCATTCCCGGCCTTCAACGCGTAGATGCCCGGCAGGTTGCGCCCCTGCTCGTAGTAGTCCATGCCGTAGCCGAACACGAAGCGGTCGGGTAGTTCCACGCCGTTGAAATCCGAGGCGATGCCTTCGACCAGGCGGTCGTGGCGCTTGGTGCACAGGCTGGCGATCAGCACTTTTTTCGCACCGCGCTTGTAGCAGTCTTCGCGCACTTCCTTCAGCGTGTGGCCTTCGTCGAGGATGTCGTCGACCAGCAGCACCACGCGACCGGCCAGCGACACGGCGGGTGCACGCAGCCAGTGCAGCGTGCTGCCGGTGGTTTCGCCGCGGTAGCGGGTGGCGTGCACGTAGTCGAACTCCAGGTCGGTGCGGATCGCCAGGGCCAGCTGGCCGGCGAAGATCAACGCGCCGTTCATCACGGTGAGGAACACCGCGCGCTCGCCGCCGAGCACGGCATCGATGCGTGCGCCCATGTCGGCGATCACCGGCTCCAGCGCCTCGCGGGCATACAGCAGGTCGGCCTGCGCCAGGGCATCGGCCAGGGAGGGATGTGCAGTGTTCATGCGTTTCCTTCGGCGTGCAACGCCGTGATGCGGGCGACGAAACGGTCGCGCTGTGGATTGTCCGCGAGGCCGGCCCAGGTGGCGCCAATGGCGCCGCGCAGAGTGGCGATCGACGCGGGCATGGCGCCGGTATCGGCGGGCAGCGCGGCCAGTGCCTCCTCGACCACCTCGGGGAAGCAGGCAAGCACCAGGTCGCAGCCGGCGTCGAGGTGCGCCCTCACTCGCCCGCCCACGCTGCCGGCCGCGCCGGCGGCGGCCATGCTGATGTCGTCGCTGATCACCGCGCCGGTGAAGCCCAGTTCGCCGCGCAGGACCTGCTCGATCCAGACTTTCGAATAGCCGGCTGGACGGCTGTCCACGGCCGGGTAAATGACGTGCGCCATCATCACCGCTTCGACGCGTGCCTCGATGCATTCGGCGAACGGGCGCAGATCGTCGCGGCGGATCTCGTCCAGGCCGCGCGGGTCGATCGCCGCCACCTTGTGGGTGTCGCCGGTGACCGAGCCATGCCCCGGGAAGTGCTTGAGCACTGCGGCCATGCCGCCCAGGTGCATGCCGCGCACGTAGGCCTGGCCCAGTTCGCCGGCCACCGCGGGATCGGCGTGGAAAGCACGCAGGCCGATGGCCGCGTTGCCACGGGCGAGATCGACCACCGGTGCGAAACTGAAATCGACGCCGCTGGCGCGCAGTTCGCTGGCCATCACCCAGGCGTGCTCCTCGGCCAGGCGGATCGCCTCGTCGGGGTCGCGGTCGTAAACGGCACCGATCGCTGCCAGCGGCGGCAGCCGGGTGAAGCCGTCGCGGAAGCGTTGCACCGGGCCGCCTTCCTGATCGACCGCGATCAGCAAGTGCTCGCCGCCGGCATCGCGGATCGCCTCGCACAAGGCCATCAACTGCTCGCGCGAACGGTAGTTGCGCGCAAACAGCAGCACGCCGGCGACGCCGGGCGCGCGCAGCCAGCGTTTCTCGGATTCGGCCAGTTCCGGCGCGGCCACGCCGATCATCAGCATGCGGCATCCTCGGCGGCGCGCTCGGCCGGCGACCATTGCCGGTACGGGTGCGCGATCAGGTTGACGTTGTAGTAGCGCGTCAGCGCGCTCACCTCGCGGCCCAGCCACGCCGGCCGCGGAAATGAGGCATCGACTGCAGGCAATTCGACCTCGGCGACGACCAGGCCGGCGTTGTCGCCGCCGAATTCGTCGACCTCGAACAGTACGCCGTGGACGCGGACATGATGGCGGACCTTCTCCAGCACGCCGTCGCAGAGGCTGGCCAGCATGACGCGCGCATCGGCCAGCGGTATCGGGTAATCGAATTCGGCCCGCGCGATGCCGGAAGTGGCGGCCTTGATGTTGAGCCACGCCTGCTCACCGGCCAGCCGCGCGCGCACCGAGGCGCGCGCGTGGCCCTCGCGCAAGGCCTGCGCACCGACCAGGTAGCCCTGCGCGATCGGCTCGCTGCGCTCGATCGCGGCGCGCCACTCGTCGGTGGCCAACAGGAATTTGCGTTCGATCTCGATGGGCATAAAAGTCAGGAGTGAACGGAGAGAAGTGAGAAGTGAGAGAGAGCAAGAACAAGAGCGTCAAGCATGCACTGGATTTCTCTCACTTCTCACTCCTCTTCATTCACTCCTCGCTCCTCAGCGCTCGAACAGCGCAATCGATTCGACATGGGAGGTATGCGGGAACATGTCCATCACGCCGGCCGAGGCCAGCCGGAAACCGTGCCGGTTGACCAGGATGCCGGCGTCGCGCGCCAGCGAGGCGGGATGGCAGGAGACGTAGACGATGCGTCGGGTCGCCTTGTGCGGCAGGTAGTCCAGCACCTTGTCGGCGCCCGCACGCGGCGGATCGAGCAGCAGCTTGTCCCACGGCTGGCGCGCCCACTCGGTGGCGCGCTGGTCCTCGAACAGGTTGGCGACGTGGAAGCGCGCGTTGGCGATGCCGTTGCGCGCGGCATTCTGCGCGGCGCGCTCGACCAGGCCGTGCTCGCCTTCCACGCCGACGACCTCGGCCACCCGCCGCGCGATCGGCAGGGTGAAGTTGCCGAGGCCGCAGAACAGGTCGAGCACGCGATCGGCCGGCTGCGGGTCGAGCAGCTCCATCGCGCGCGCCATCATCAACTGATTCATGCCGGCGTTGACCTGCACGAAATCGAGCGGCTGGAACTCCAGCTCGACGTCGGCGAAGCGCGCGTCCCCACTGGCGATCGTGAAGGCCAGCCGCGGATTTTCCGGCCACAACGGATGCACGCTGCTGATGCCGCCCGGCTGCAGGTAGATCGCGAAACCGTGCTGCCGGCCGAACGCGACCAGCGCGGCCTGGTCGTGTTCGCTGAGCGGCTGCATGTGGCGGAACACCAGCGCCATCAGCTCGTCGCCGGCGGCGAATTCGATCTGCGGGATGTCCTCGGCCGCATCCATGGTGCCCAGCAGCTCGGCCAGCAACCCGACCTTGGGGCCGAGCGCCGGATGCATCACTTCGCATTGCCGGATCTCGGTGACGAAGCGCGGGTTCTGCTCCTCGCGGAAGCCGACCAGCACGCGGCCCTTCTTCGCCACGTTGCGTACCGACAGCCGACCCTTGCGCCGATAGCCCCATGGTTCGGCGGTGAGCGGCGGCAACCAGGCTTGTGGCGTGACCTTGCCGATGCGCTCGAAGTTTTCGGCCAGCACGCGTTGCTTGGCGGCGATCTGCGAGGGCGCATCAAGATGCTGCAGCGAGCAGCCGCTGCACTGCGCGAAATGGCGGCATTTCGGTTCGACCCGATGCGGCGAGGCGGTGATCACCTCGACCGTTTCCGCCTCGTCGAAATGCCGGTGCCGCTTGCGCAGCTTCGCCATCACCCGCTCGCCGAGCAAGGCGCCGCTGACGAACACCGTCTTGCCGTCGATCCGCGCCACGCCGCGGCCATCGTGGCCGAGGTCGGTGATGTGTGCTTCAAAGGGTGTGGGCGAGACCGAGTTGGAACGTGACATGGGGCGCAGACAGAAGGGCTGGCCGCCAATTATCACAGATCGGGCCGGACCGCGCCCCGCAGGAGCGCACCCTGCGCGCGATGCTCTTCGTCACGTGGCGAGAAAGCACGGCGCACAGGGTGCGCTCCCGCGATCATTTCTTCTGCCAGGCGCCGGCGGCGTTCTGGTAGTACCAGCCGGCGTGCGCCTTCTCGATCCATGTCTTGGCGAAGGCGGTGCGGATCTGCGCCTCCCATTCCGGGTGGTTGTTGGCGACGGCGATCTCGCGGTACAGCGCGGCGCGGTCGCGGTTCTCCTCGGCCACGGCGGCATTGGCCTGGGCGCGCTGGCTCAGCGGCACCTTCGCCGCGTCGCGCATGGCCACCATGCCGTCGTGGGTGAAGCCGACCGCGCCGCTGTCCAGCAGCTGGCCGAGGATGCCGCCGATGCGCTGGTTCATGCGCGCATGAATGGCGTCGGTGGCGCTGGTGTGGACGCGGAAGTCCGGCGTCTCGGCCGCCTGCGCGGCGGGGATCAGCAGGTCGAGCAGCATGGCCGAGGGGTGCCCGGCGTCGCTCTTCGGCGCCGGCGGCGGCTCCTTCGCGGCCGGCTTGCCGGCGGCGTCGGCCTTGTCCAGCACGCTGCCGATGAACTGGTCGGCGGCCTTCTGCGCCGCGGCTTCGGGGAAGTACACGTTGATCGTGACACAGCCGACCAGCGCCACGGCCATGGTGGTCAGGATGACGTAGACGAGCTTGCGCATGACGTGACTCCGGTGCTGAAAAGTAAGTATGTGCAGAAAACCCGTTCTCGTGACTTTCGATCGCCAGTCCGGGCTTGGAGGTCGAATCGGCAACCGCTCAGTGAATCTCGGGCCCGCTGCCGCTGATGGCGTCCTGCAGCCGCTTGACCAGGGTGGGCCAGTCGACCTCGGTCTGGTGGCCGATCACCTGCAGGCGCGGCAGGCCGCTGCCTTCGACGATAGTGTAGCCACCGTCGGTCGGCTCCAGACCGCTCATCTTGCACACGGTGCCCTGCAAGGTGCAATTGAGGCCGATGCGCTGGTAGCCGAACGTCTTGAACAGTTTCAGCATCGCGCCCTGCAGGCCGGCAGCCACGCCGCCGCCACCGACCGAGGTGAGGTTGTTCACCGCGCGCTGGCTGATCCGTCCGCCGTCGCCGGCGAGCAGGCTGGCCTTGAACGCCACCGGGCTCCAGTCGACCAGGCGCAGGCCCTGGATGCTCCCGTCCAGCCGCCCCGTGATGCTGCCGAAGTCGAACACGCTGGTGATCGCACCGAGATCGAGCTGCTTCAGGTCGATATCCGCGCTGAGCACCGGACTGGTCCCGAACGGTTGCTGCAGGGACAGCCGGGTGATGTCGACGAAGCCGTCGAACACGTGCGCGCTGAGCCCGCCGCCGAGTTCCAGCCGGTCGTCGACCCAGCGCAGCGAAGGCACCGCGCCGGCCAGCGTGCCGGGGAACGCGGGCCAGCCCATCGCCTGGCTGAACGCCTTCATGTCCACGCCGGTCAGCACCAGCGAGGTCGCCAGCCGCTGGCCGGCAGCCGCGGCGGGGGACCAGTCGAACTGGCCGATCTGCAGCTGGCCACCCAGCACCGGCATCGTCAGCGGCTGCTGCAGGCTCAGCATGCCGTCATGGCTGCGCCAGGTCGATTGGGCCGCGCCGTTCTCGATCCGGTAGAAACCCAGCCCGCGCCAGCCCAGCGTGGTGACGGGCCGGTCGCCCTTGGCCGACCAGTCCAGCGCGCCGTGCAGGCCGTCGATCGCCAGGCGCCCGGCAGCGTCGGTCAGGTCGAACCCATCGGTCTTGAACGCGAAGCTGCGCAGGGAATCCTCACGCCAGTCGACACTGGCGTCGATGTCGCCGGCCACCGTGAGGTCCTGCAGGCCCATCGTGTCGAGCCAGGAGCGCCCGTAACGTTCGTACGCCGCCGGGAAGCTGGCGTGCAGGCGGTCCAGCCGCAGGGCGCTCGGCGCGCCTTTGGCATCGAACGCCAGCGCGCCGGAGAGCTGCAGCGCATCGGCATCGGTGAAACGCAGGCGGCTCAGCTCCACCGCGCCGTCCGCAGCGTTGGCATGCAGATTCAACTGCACGGGATGATCGGGCAGCTTGGCGTAGAGCGGACCCAGCAGCAGCTCGCCGCCGCGCAGGCCTGCATCGAGGTCGATCTGTGCCGGGCCATCGCCGTAGTCGAGGTTGAAGCGGCCATTGCCGCTGACGCCCCGCCCGGCAAGCGTGCCGCTGGGCGTGTCGAAACCCACCTCGTGCAGACTGAACTGGCCGGAGGAACGCAGGCCCGGGTCACGCAGGTCCAGTGCCAGCTCGGCATCCACCCGGCCGGCGGTGGTGCGGCCGGACCAGACGGTGCCGAGCAGGCCTTGCAGCCAGCCTGCCGGCAGGTTTGTCACACGGATCTGCGCATGCGTGGGCTGATCCAGCGGCAAGGCGCCGCTGAGCGTGGCCTGGCCCTGCAACACGTCGATCTGCAAGGTGTTGGCCGCCGGGCTCACCTGCACCTGCACCTGCGCATCGGCGAGCGCGCCGCCGGGCGCGCGGGCCAGCTTGAGGTTGCCGTCCAGCACCCAGCCCATGTGCTCGTTGCGGCGCAGGTTGCCGGCAAGATCCAGCGGCAGGCGGCGCCAGCCCATGGCCGGCAGGTCGGCCTTGTCCGCATGCAGCGACACGGTGAGCGCGCCGGCGCCGTCCTCGCCCAGGCGCAGCGTCACCGCCTGCAGTTGAAGTCCCGGCATGCTGATCGACCTGGCCGACAGCAGCACGTCGGCCCGCGCCGGCGCGAACCAGAGCAGACCCAGCAGGAGGCCGCAACACAGCGCGAAGCGGCTCGAAATGTGGCTTGAAGTCGGGCGCATCTCGGGCCATTCTGCCAAATCCAGATGAACGACAAGGATTTCGTCTTGAGCGAGCGCCCGGAATCTTGCAGTTCGTCCCTCCGCCAGGCACCCCGCCCCTACGTTCTGGTCGCCGATGACGACCCCGGCAGTTGCCGCTTCCTCGGCGACGGGCTGCGCTCGCTGGGCGCCACGGTGGAGACCGCCGGCAGCGGCCGGGAAGCGCTGGAGCGCGCCGGTGCGGGCAAGTTCGACCTGTTGCTGCTCGACTGCCGCATGCCCGGCGGCGGCGCCCTGCACGTGCTGGAGCAACTGCGCGCCGATGTCCGCTCCGCCTCCGTCGACAGCACCGCCGTGGCCACCAGCGCGGACATCGCGCCGGCCGACCGCGACGACCTGCTGGCGGCAGGCTTCAGCGACATCCTGCTCAAACCCTGCACCCTGACCGACCTGCGCCGCGTGCTGGCGCTGATCCAGGCCGAGTCGTCGTCCGTGCTGGACGATGGCGCGGCGCTCTGCAGCAGCGGCGACGCCACCACGATGCGTGCGTTGCGCCTGTTGCTGCGCGAGGAACTCGCGCTGCTGCAAGGCGAACTGGACCAGCTCAGCGCCGACCGCGTCGCATTCGCCGAACGGCTGCACCGGCTGCGTTCCTCATGCGGATTTTGCGGTGCCACGGCGCTGGCCGAACAGGCGGTGCGACTGCAGCGGCAACTCCTGCCCGACGGCTCCGCGCCCGCCGCCTTGGCCAGCTTCCGCCGCGTGCTGGCCGCGACGCTGCAGGCGCTGGACAGCTAGGAGCGTGGGCGGCAGGAACTTTCGAGGCGAAAAAGTGGCTGCGTGAGAACAGATTTTCGACGATTCGCCGGCCCATAGTGGTTCTACGGGCAGGAAGCGGCGGAAATATGGACCACGCAGACGCTTTTGCAGCCCGGGAGATTTCTACCGCCCACGCTCCTGGCGCGGACTCACGCCGGCGGCTTGGCGCGGTCGCTGCCCGCGGCGGGAGCGCGGCGCGAGACCGCCATCGACAGCACCCGCCACGCGCGCAACTCGCCACCGCCGAGGTGGAAGCGGATGATTTCGCGCATCAGGTCGCGCAATGCTTTCAGGCCGTGCGGGTCGGGCATGCGGTCGTGCGCCAGTGCCAGCAGGTCGGCGCCGCGCATCGCGCGGGGCGCGTCGGCGGCGCAACGCCGCGCGCCTTCCTCGACCTGGTAGCGATACCACGCGTCCGGCTCGATCACCTCGCCGGTGTCTGCCTCGTGCAGCAACGGCAGGCCGTAACCGGTGGCCTGCAGCAGGTCGCGTTCGAAGCGGCGCAGGCTCCAGCTGATCGATTCGCCCGTGGCCAGCCGCGCCAGCGCTGCGGCATAGGCATCGAACAGCGGCCCCAGCGGATCCTGCCGCCCGGTCAGGCGCACCACCAACTCGTTGAGATACAGCCCGGCCAGCGCCGCGTCGCCTTCCAGCCGCTGCGGCGTGCCGACCGCCTCGACGGCGGTGAGCGTGGCCATCTCGCCGCGCAGCAGCAGACCCAGCGCCAGCGGCTGGAACGGTTCGAGCTGCGCACGCCGCAACCGTGCACGCTCACCGCGCACGCCCCGCGCCACCACACCCAACCGCCCATGCTCGCGGGTCAGGCACTCCAGCAACAGCGACGTCTCGCGATACGGCCGCGCGTGCAGGACATAGGCGGGTTGCTGGTCGATGCGCATGGGGAAAATCAGGAGTGAGAAACGAGCAGTGAGAGAGGTAGCAGCTGCCGCTCGCTTTCCGCCTTCTCTCACTTCTCTCCTCTCACTCCTCGCTCTAGTCGGTATACCCGAATTTCTTCAGCATGTTTTCGTCGTCGGCCCAGCCTTCGCGGACCTTGACCCACAGGCGCAGGAACACTTTGCGCTCGAACATGCGCTCCATGTGGCGGCGGGCGCCGGAGCCGATCGCCTTGAGCTGGGCGCCGCCCTGGCCGATCACGATGGCTTTCTGGCCGGCGCGCTCGACCCAGATCACGGCGTGGATTTCAGCGACGCCGTCCGGCCGATCCTCGAACTGCTCGATCTCCACCGTGGTGGCGTACGGCAGCTCCTGGTCCAGCCGCAGCATCAACTGTTCGCGCACCATCTCGGCGGCGAGGAAACGTTCGCTGCGGTCGGTGACCTCGTCGACGCCGTAGATCGGCGCGCGTACCGGCAGGCGCTTGATGATGGCCTGCTCCAGCGCCTGCAGGCCCTGTTCCTTCAACGCGCTGACGTAATGGATCTCGTCGTACTGATGGTGCTGCGCCAGTTCGGCCACGAACGGCAGCATCACGGTCTTGTCCTTGTTCAGATCGACCTTGTTGATCACCAGCAGGCGCGGCGCGGACTGCTCGACCAGGGCGGTGTACAGCGCCTCGTCCTCGTCGGTGAAGCGACCGGCCTCGATCACCTGCACCACCAGGTCCACGTCGCCGATCGCCGAGCGGGCGGCGCGGTTGAGACTGCGGTTCATCGCCCGCTTGGCGCCCCGGTGCAGCCCCGGGGTGTCCACGTAGAGGATCTGCCCGGCCTCGTTGGTGTGGATGCCGAGAATGCGATGGCGCGTGGTCTGCGGTCGCGGGCTGATGATGGACAGGCGAAAGCCGATCAGCGCGTTGAGCAGGGTCGACTTGCCCACGTTCGGGCGTCCGGCCAGGGCCACGGTGCCGCAGCGGAAATCCTCATGCGGCAGGCTGCCGTCGGCGATGTCGAGGGGGTCGTTCATGGTGGCAGGCTCGGCGAGTCGGAGGGCAAGTGTAGTGCGTGGAAGGCGCGCGCACGGTGAACCCGCGGCGCCGGCGGCTCAGGAGTCGCGCGCCAGTTCCAGCAACTGGCCGAGCACGCTCTCGGCGGCATCCTGTTCGGCGGCGCGGCGGCTGCCGGCCGTGGCAGCGGCGACGATCTGCAGCGGTTCAGTGATGCGGCAGGTCACGTCGAAGGTCTTGGCATGGTCCTCGCCGTGGCTGTCGACCAGCTCGTACTGCGGCAGCGGCCAGCCCCCGGATTGCAGGTGTTCCTGCAGCCGGGTCTTGGCGTCCTTGGACGAGCGTCGCAGCGCGGCGACGCGCTCGCCGAACAGATCGCGCACCAGGCTGCGGCAGGTGTCGAAACCGGCATCCTCGTACACCGCCGCCACCAGCGCCTCGAACGCATCGGCGAGGATCGAGTCGCGACGGAAGCCGCCGCTCTTGAGCTCGCCGGGGCCGAGCTTCAGCTCGTCGCCCAACTCCAGCTCGCGCGCCACCACGGCCAGCGCGTTGCCGTTGACCAGTTGCGCACGCAGCCGCGACAGCTCGCCTTCGCTGGCCTTGGGATGCACCTCGTAAAGCAGCTCGGCGATGATCGCGCCCAGCAGCGCATCGCCGAGGAACTCCAGCCGTTCGTTGTTGGGCTTGCCGGCGCTGCGGTGGGTCAGCGCCAACTGCGCCCAGGCCGGATCACTGAATCGGTGACGGAGCTTCAACGTCTACTCGCCGACATTGCCCTGCAGCGGCACGCTCTTGTTGAAGTGCAGCAGGAAGTCGATGTTGTACATGAACGGGATCTGCTTGTCGTAGGCCACGGTCAGCACGCTGGTGCCGCCGGCGTCGCGCTTGATGGTGATGTTGGCCGGCTTGACGGTGGCATCGTCGACGTACTGGAAGCCGAGCTTGAACATCAAATCGCGGCGGATCGAGTCCAGCGACTTGCCATTGGTGCCTTCGGTGGCGATCTGGTTCATCGCCTTGGTCACGCCCATGTACTCGGAATACGACGGCGCCAGTTTCATCGCCATGTAGGCAAAGAAGCCCACTACCACGATGATGAGCAGGAAGCCGATCAGGGTGATGCCCGACTGTTTCGATTTCATAGTCCCCTCGCTATGCCGCCTGGGCGGCCGTCCGATCTGTGGATGTCCCGGTGTCGCCCGCACCCGCCGCACCGGCCCGGCCGGGGCCGATGGCGCCTGCGGATTCTCGCACTTGTTGGCCGCAGGCGGGGAGCGGGCGGCACGATCGCATCACGTTTTCGCGGTCGCGCGCCTGGCCGGAGGATGCGTCAGTGGATGACCGTGCCGATGCGCGAGAAATCCACGCCGCCGGTGCCCCAGCCCTTCCAGCTCATCCAGATCAGGAATGCCTTGCCGGCCAGGTTCTGCTCCGGCATGCAGCCCCACCAGCGGCTGTCTTCACTGTTTTCACGGTCGTCGCCCATCACCAGATAGCAGTTGTCGGGCACCACCGCAGGCATGTTCGCGTTGGGCACCGGCGGCGTGGGCATGCGGTCGGGCATGCGCGCGATCAGGTGGGTCACCTTGCCCAGGTGCTCTTTCCAGATGGTGGCGCCGTAGGCGAGCAGTTCCTCGTCCGCCGGGCGCGCGTGGTTGCCCTTGAACGGGCCGATCTTCTCGGCCGGCACCGGCTTGCCGTTGATCACGATCTCGCTGTCGCGGATCTGGATGGTGTCGCCGGGCAGGCCGATCACGCGCTTGATCCAGTTCTGGTTCGGCACCGGAACGCTGCAGTCCGCATTGCCGCCGTGCACTACCGTGCCGTCGTCGCGATGGCAGGTGAAGCCGGGCCAGCGGAACACCACCACGTCGCCGCGCTCGGGTTCGCCCAGGTCGAGGATCTTGTTGTTGAACGCCGGCAGGCGCAGGCCATAGGCGAACTTGTTGACCAGGATGAAATCGCCCACGTCCAGCGTCGGCATCATCGAGCCGGACGGAATCCGGAACGGCTCGGCCACGAACGACCGCAGCAGCAGCACCACCAGCACCACCGGGAACAGCGAGCGCGCCCAGTCCACCGGCATCGGGTCGCGATACTCCTCGCCCGCCGCGTCCAGCCGCGCCTTGCGCTTCTTGTACAGGAACAGCCGATCCAGCCCCCACACCACGCCGAACAGCACGGTGAGGCCAAGCAGAATCGCCGCAAAATCAAATTCCATGAGGGGCTCCTTCGGAGCCGGGAACGGGGAGTAGAGGATAGCGAACCGGAAAGCGGCAACGCGCTGCTCCTCCGACTCCCTGTTTCCCATGCTCCATTCCCGGCTATTTATCCACTTTCAACACGGCGAGGAAGGCTTCCTGGGGGATCTCGACCCGCCCGACCTGCTTCATCCGTTTTTTGCCTTCCTTCTGTTTCTCCAGCAGCTTCTTCTTGCGGCTGACGTCGCCGCCGTAACACTTGGCCAGCACGTTCTTGCGCAATGCCTTCACCGTCGAGCGGGCGATGATCTGCGCGCCGATCGCGGCCTGGATCGCCACGTCGAATTGCTGGCGCGGAATCAGCTCCTTCATGCGCTCGACCAGTTCGCGGCCGCGGCGGTCGGCGTGGCTGCGGTGCACGATCAGGCTCAGCGCGTCGACGCGCTCGCCGTTGATCAGCACATCGGTGCGCACGAATGGACCGGCCTCGAAGCGGTCGAAGTGGTAATCCATCGAGGCGTAGCCACGCGAGACGGACTTCAGCCGGTCGAAGAAATCCATCACCACCTCGGCCAGCGGCATCTCGTAGCTGATCTGCACCTGGGTGGCCAGGTACTGGATCGAACGCTGCACGCCGCGCTTTTCCTCGCACAGCTTGATCACGCTGCCGATGTAGTCTGGCGGGGTGAGGATGTTGGCCACGATGATCGGCTCGCGGATTTCCTGGATCAGGCTGGAGTTGGTCGGCAGCTTGGCCGGGTTGTCCAGTTGCAGGATCGAGCCGTCGCTGAGCAGCACCTCGTAAACCACCGTGGGTGCGGTGGTGATCAGGTTGAGGTCGTACTCGCGCTCCAGCCGCTCCTGCACGATTTCCATGTGCAGCATGCCGAGGAAGCCGCAGCGGAAGCCGAAGCCCATCGCCTCGGAGGACTCCGGCTCGAAGAACAGCGCGGCGTCGTTCAAGCGCAGCTTGTCCAGCGCCTCGCGCATCGCCGGGAAGTCGTCCGACGACACCGGGAACAGGCCGGCGAACACGCGCGGCTGCATGGTCTGGAAGCCCGGCAGCGGCGCCGCGGCCGGCTTGCCGGCGTGGGTCAGCGTGTCGCCCACCGGCGCGCCGTGCACGTCCTTGATCGAGGCGTTGATCCAGCCCACTTCGCCCGCCGACAGCTTGTCCAGCTTCTTGCGCTTGGGCGTGAACACGCCGACGTCGTCGACCTCGTGGCTGCGCCCGGTGGACATCACCAGCAACTTGTCGCCGGGCTTGATCTCGCCCTGCATGACGCGCACCAGCGAGATCACGCCGAGGTAGTTGTCGAACCACGAGTCGATGATCAGCGCCTGCAGGCGATCGGTGTCGCGCGGCTTGGGCGGCGGGATGCGCGCCACGATTGCCTCCAGCACCTCGACCACGTTGAGCCCGGTCTTGGCGCTGATCGCCACCGCGTCGGTGGCGTCGATGCCGATCACCGCCTCGATCTCGCCCTTGACCTTCTCGACGTCGGCGGTGGGCAGGTCGATCTTGTTGAGCACCGGCACCACTTCCAGGCCCATCTCCACCGCGGTGTAGCAGTTGGCCACGGATTGGGCCTCGACGCCCTGTGCCGCGTCGACCACCAGCAGCGCACCCTCGCACGCGGCCAGCGAACGGCTCACCTCGTAGGAGAAATCCACGTGGCCGGGGGTGTCGATGAAGTTGAGCTGGTAGGTCTTGCCGTCGCGCGCGGTGTAGGGCAGCGACACCGACTGTGCCTTGATGGTGATGCCGCGCTCGCGCTCGATCGGATTGTTGTCCAGCACCTGTGCTTCCATCTCGCGGTCAGCCAGACCGCCGCAGATCTGGATGATGCGGTCGGCCAGCGTGGACTTGCCGTGATCGATGTGGGCAATGATGGAGAAGTTGCGGATCAATTCCATGGAGCGCGAGCGGCCTTTCGGTCGTGGGGTCCGCCGCCACGCACCATGCATGACGACGCGCCGCCCCGAGGCGACGCCAACCCCGCATTATCGCATGGAACACCCGTCCGGCAGGCATCCGCGAGGGGATCGGTGCCGCCCCGCGACGGGCGGCACCCTTGCCGGGCGAGGTCCGGCTACTTCCCGTCCGGCACGGTCAGGCCGATGAACTGGCTCTGGTCGCCGCGGCGCACCAGCAACAGGACCGTGCTGCCCGCCTTGACGTCCTTCGTGGCCGCCTCGAACTCCGCCACGCTGCCGATCTTGCGCTGGTTGACCATCAGGATCACGTCGCCGGCGCGCAGCCCCGACTGCGCCGCCACCGGACCGGTGATGGCGTCGATCACCACGCCCTGCCCGTCCTTCAGCCCGAGCTGCTTGCGGGTATCGTTGTCGAGCGACTGCACGCTCAACCCCAGCGCGGCCGAACCGCTGCGCGCGGAGGGCGAGCCGGCGCTGCGGTTGTCCACGGCATTGCCGTCGCGCTTGGCCTCGCCGATGGTCACCTGCACGGTCTGCTTCTTGCCGTTGCGCAGGATCTCCACCGGCACCTTGCTGCCCGGCTTGGTCATGCCCACCAGCGGCGGCAGGTCGGCGGCCTGCTGCAGGTCGTGGTTGTCGTAGGCCAGGATGATGTCGCCGGCCTGGAGGCCGGCCTTGCCGGCACCGCTGTCCGGGTCCACGTCGACCACGGCCGCGCCGACGCCGTTGTCGAGCTTGAACGCCTTGACGATGTCGTCGCTGACCGGCTGCACAGTCACGCCGAGCAGGCCGCGCGAGACGTAGCCCTTGGTCTTGAGCTGCTGCACCGCGTTCATTGCCACGTCGATCGGGATCGAGAACGACACGCCGAGATAGTCGCCGGTGTTGGAATAGATCTGCGAATTGATGCCGACCACCTGGCCCTGCAGGTTGAACAGCGGGCCGCCGGAGTTGCCGCGGTTGATCGGCACGTCGGTCTGGATGAAGGAGGTGTACGGCTGGTCGCGCTGGCCCAGGTTGCGGCCCACCGCGCTGACGATGCCCTGGGTCACGGTGTAGTCGAAGCCGAACGGCGAGCCGATCGCGAGCACCCACTGGCCCGGTTTCAGGCTGCGCGAATTGCCGATGGTCACCGTCGGCAGCGCACCGCCGGCATCGACCTTGAGCAGGGCGATGTCATAGGTCGGGTCGGTGCCGACCACCTTGGCGGTCAGCGTGCGGCGATCCTGCAGGCGCACGGTGACTTTGTCCGCATGGTCGACCACGTGGTTGTTGGTGAGGATGTAACCGTCGCTGGAGATGATGAAACCCGAACCCAGCGAGGTATGCCGCTGCTCCTCGGGCGAGGGCATCATCGGCATGCCGAAGAAGCGCCGCAGGATCTCGGCGCCCGGGTCGTTGGGCATGCCCTGCCCCGGTCCCATCTGGCCCTGCACGCGCATTGAGCGATTCGGTTCGCCGGTGTACCGGGCCTCCACGTGCACTACCGCAGGGGCGTTCTGCTGCACGATGCCGGTGAAATCCGGCAGCGCCGCGGCGGCCGCCGGCTGGGCCTGCACGCCGCCGACCCCGGCCAGGCCCAGCAGGGCGCAACAGGCCAGCGTACGCAAGATGGAATGACTCATGACTCCTCCTTGGGTTTGAACTGCAGCCGGCGCGAACCGGCGATCAATGACGACACGGCAAGCGGGCCGCGGCACAGTCGAGCGGCCGCACAACACCTTCGGCACAGGCGCCGAGGGGACATCCGCATCAACAGGATTTGCCGCGAACCATCACTCGCCCGACAATCTCAGCGCCGGCCGGCAGCGGCCTGGTGCGAGGCATCCGGTGCCGGGTCGAGCAGCAGCAGATAGCTGCCGTCGTTGTTGTCCAGGGTGCGATAACGATGCATCGCCGGGTAGGTCGACATCCGCCGCGCATCACGCGACTGGCCGTCGTCCAGCGGCGCGCCCAGGGTAGCCGAAGCCTGCTGGCTGAGCAGGCCGGCGGCGTTGCCGCTGAGCCATGGCGGCACCGAAGGCGGTGCTGCCGGCGTGCTCGCCGGCGTCGACAAGGTCACCTGGCTGGTCCCCGCCACCACGGCGGAGTCCACGCGGCCGGCATCGCCCGCCGGCTGGCTGATCATCAACGCCGCGGCGGCCACGCTGGCGGCGATCACGCCACCGCCGGACCAGCGCAACCAGGCGTGCCGTCGCGACGGCGCCGCGGCGGCCACCGTCTCCTGCTCGATCGCCAGCATCACCCGCGCGGCGAAGCCGCCGGAGGCGCGCAGGGTGATCTCGCGGCGCAGGCCGTCGCGGGCAAAGTGGTAGCCCGACCATGCCTGGCGCAAGGCTTCATCGTGATCGAGTCGGCGCAACAGGAAACGCAACTGCTCGACAGGCAATTCGCCGTCCATGCTGGCCGAGAGATTCTCGAGGGCGTCCTGGTGGGTCTGTGCCTGGTTCATGTCGGATCCTCGCGGCCAGACAGCAGCGGCCGCAGCTTTTCGTCGATCGCCTCACGCGCCCGGAAGATGCGCGAACGCACCGTACCGATCGGACAGCCCATCGCTTCGGCGATTTCATCGTAACTGAGGCCATCCACTTCACGCAGGGTGATGGCGGTCCGCAGTTCCTCGGGCAGGGCTTGGACAGTGGAAAACACCGATTGTTCAATTTCCTGGCGCATCAATTCGTGCTCGGGGGTGGCGCTGTCGTGCATGCGCTCGGCCCCGGCCATGAACTCGGCTTCGTCCGCGTCGACGTCGCCGGAGGGCGGCCGTCGCCCCATCGCCACCAGGTGGTTCTTGGCGGTGTTGACCGCGATCTTGTACAGCCAGGTGTAGAACGCGCTGTCGCCACGGAACGATCCGATCGCGCGCCAGGCGCGGATGAAGGACTCCTGCGCGATGTCCTCGCACTCGGCATGGCTGCGCACGTAACGCGAAATCAGCCCGATCAGCTTGTGCTGGTACTTGCGCACCAGCAGGTCGAAGGCGCGCTTGTCCCCCTGCTGGACCCGCTCGACCAGCGCGCGGTCCAGTTCGTTTTCGCCCATGCGGGCCGTGTCCATCGTCAATGCCGTCATCCGCTGAGGGTGCCTGGGGTGAGCTGAACCCGGCGCTCAGACCACGAGCGGCCCACCGAGTTCAGTTTAGCCAATCGTCGCGCCAGCTCCCGTTATGGGGCCGCCTGCGGACCGCTCAAGCCGGTTCGGCCTGCCGCACGCCCAGCAGGCGCTGGCGCTCGGCCAGCATCTTCTCGAAGCTGATCGGCTGCAACGGCCGGCAGAACAGGTAGCCCTGCAGCTCGTCGCAATGGTGGTCGCGCAGGAATTGCAGGTGCTGCTCGGTCTCCACGCCCTCGGCCACCACCGCACGGTTCAGCCGGTGGGCCATCTCGATGGTGGCCCGCACGATCGCCTCGTCGTCCGGGTCCACACCGATATTGCGCACGAAGCTCTGGTCCACCTTGATGCGGTCGGCGGGCAGCCGGCGCAGGTAGTCCAGCGAGGCGGCGCCGGTGCCGAAATCGTCGATCGCGATGTGACAGCCGAGCCGGTGCAGCGCATTGAGGTTCTCCACCAGGTTCGGCGCCGCCTTGATGCTGATGCTCTCGGTGATCTCCATTTCCAGCAGGGTGGGATCGAGCCCGGTCTCGCGCAGCGAGCGCGCCACCATCTCCAGCAACTGCGGCTCCATCAACTGCACGGCCGACAGGTTGACGCCAAGGCGCAGGCGCAAGCCGTAGCGCTGCTCCCACTCGCGCGCCTGGCGGCAAGCGGTGTGCATCACCCATTCGCCGATCGACACGATCAGCCCGGTCTCCTCGGCCAGCGGAATGAACACGGCGGGGCTGATCATGCCCAGCTCGGGGTGCTCCCAGCGCACCAGCGCCTCCATGCCCACGATGTCCTCGGTCTCGGCATTGACCTGGGGCTGATAGACCACGCGCAACTCGCCGTTGCCTTCGGCGTGGCGCAGGCGCGTCTTCAGCGCCATGCCGTGCTGGCGCGCGTACTCCGGACTGACCTCGTAGATCTGGAAGTTGTTGCGGCCCTTGTGCTTGGCCGAATACATCGCCTCGTCCGCATGCTTGAGCAGGGTATCGGCGTCGTTGGCGTCGTCGGGGAAAAAGCTCACGCCCATCGACACGGTGACCTGCAGCTCCACGCCGTCTTCCAGGAAGATCGGCGACTCCATCATCTGCACGATCTTCTCGGCCACGCGCAGCACGTCGTCGTTCTTGACGATGTGGCGCAGCACGATGGTGAACTCGTCGCCGGCATAACGCGCCACGGTGTCGGAGGCGCGGATGCTGCCGCGCAACCGCTGGGTGACAGTGCGCAACACCCGGTCGCCGGTGGCGTGGCCGTAGGTATCGTTGATGGCCTTGAACCGGTCCAGGTCGACGAACAGCAGGGCAAAGCACTCGCCGTTGCGGATCGCCTCGCGCAGGATCGCCTCCAGCCGGTCGTTGAACAGCAACCGGTTGGGCAACCCGGTCAAGGCATCGACCAGGCCCTCGGCGCGACCCTGTTCGCGGGTGCGCTGCAGCTCCAGCGTGCGGGCGAAACGCGCCGCCGCGCAACGCAGCACCGGCTCGACCACCGCCATCTCGGCGAAACCGCGGCGGCTGCCGGCGAGCACGGCGCCGAGCACGCTGTGCCGCTCGTCGTACATCGGCAAGCCGACGAAGCCGGCCAGATCCAGCTGCTGCAGCAGCGGGTCGACCGCCGCCAGCTTGCCGGCATCGCTCTGGTACCGCATCGCCTGCCCGCCCAGCACCAGTTGCAGCGAACTCTGCAGGTAGCCCGGCGGCCACTGCGCGTGTTCCTCGCGGCTCAGTTGCAGGACCTGGGCGGGGGCGTCGGCCGTTTCCGGACGGACCGACCACACGGCCAGATAGTCCAGCGCCAGCTCGTCGAACAGCAGTTGCGCGCAGGCGGACTGCGCGTCGACGCCGCTGCTTGAGGCGAACAGGCGCGACAACAGCGACAACGCCGCCTCCGGCCGCAGGTCGGCGCGATCGCTGCGAAACTGCAGCGCCAGAGCCGCGCTGCCGCCCTGCTCGACCCGCCGCACGTTCACCTGACCGGTGTCGTAACCCAGCGACGACTTGCGCCGGGCCGGATGCCAGCGGCGATCCGCGTCGTTGAAAATGGTGGCCGACGTGTCGCCCTCGAGCTGTACCGCCTCGGCCAGCGCCAGCCCGGCCCACTCGCTGGCAGGCAGGCGACTGTGCCGGATCACGCCGGGACTGACTTCGAGCAGGCACTGGCTCTGCAGGTCGACCATCAACCATTCGCTGCCGCTTTCCTCGAAGGCCCATCGCCAATCGCCGGCCGCACCCCAAACCGTCGGGACCGGGCCACCGGCTGCGCTGACCGGCAGGCGCTGCCAGCGCGCGACCAGTTCGGTGGCAATCTGTCCGGCGCAAAGCCAGTCGGCGATCCCCGGCGGCAGGTCGGCCGGGCTGCACGGCGCGCCATCGGCCAGCACCACGATCAGCGGCGCATCGGCGGCGCCCGGCAGCCGGCGCAATTGCTCGCAAGCGGCGCAGGCCTGGGTTTCGTCGCCATCCAGCACCAGCACCATCAACTGCAGCGGTTCCTGCGCGGCATTGCCCTCCAGCAGGATCGCCGCGTGGGAAATGTCGCGCGCCGAATGCAGCCGCGCGTAGCCGGCACGATCGAGCGCGTCGAACAGCGCCCGGCGCAGGTCGCGCTGGGCGGCTACCAGCAGGATGCCGGCATTCATGTGCGCGGCCTCATGTCAGCCAGCGACCATCGCGCAGGCGCAGCTGGCGCGGCTTGCCGTCTTCGGTACTGACCTGGGCGGCGAGGTCGCCCAGGTGGGCCACCAGCGCCTGCGGCGCATCGACCAGCACCACGCGGCGCAGGTGGCCCTTGGGCGCCCGCGCCAACTGGCGCAGCATGGCTGCATCCACCGCCGACAAGGGCAGCTCCACCCCGCGCAGGAAATAGACGCCGAAATGCATGCTCTGCTGCATGTAACGCAACGCATTGCCGAGCCGCTCGCAGTCCGGCACCCGGGCATGGGCCTCGCGCAGGCTGCCCAGCCCGGTGTCCGGCTGCCACAGGTATACCGCCTGGCCGCTGTGCCTGGCCAGCACGCGCACCTGTTCGATCAGCGCTTCGGCGTCCTTGCTTTGCAACACGACCAGGCCACTGGGCGCGGTCAGGATGCGTTCGAATATCTCGGCGCCAGCCTGGGGTACGGCGGAGGCCATGGCGATGGTCATCTGGTTTCGTCCTGCGGCAGGTGCTGAATCCGGACCCGCGGCGAGCGCGGATGCCTTCGAATGGCCGGGAACCGATCGACCCTCGTCGACCCGGTTCAGTTAGCCAATCGCACCTGCGGGAATCGCTCGGGAGCACCCGCGCGTGCGACTGGTTTCGGCGGATACCGTCCGCAACGGTCCGATTTCACACCGCTGTCACCAGCGGGTCAAGCGCACGCGTCACATCTCGCAATCGCGACCACGGAACGGTATGGTTCAGGCCTCCTCCACCATGTGCCGACCCCCATGTTCGAAGGATTGCGATTCAACCACTGGCGGACCCACGAGGACGATGGCCTGGTGACGCTGACGCTCGACCGCGCCGGCAGCAGCGTCAATGCGATCAATCGTGCCGTGCTGGACGAGCTGGATCAGATCGTCGAGCGGCTGGCGATCGACATGCCCGCCGGCGTCATCATCCATTCGGGCAAGTCCGCGGGCTTTGCGGTGGGCGCGGACATCCGCGAGTTCGTGGAATACGCGCGCCAGGACACCGTGCGCGAGAACATCGAGCACGGCCAGCGCGTGTACGAAGCACTGGCCCGGCTCGCCTGCCCCACCGTGGCCGCGGTGCACGGTCCCTGCATGGGCGGCGGCACCGAATTGATCCTGGCGTGCCGTCTGCGCGTGGCGGCCGACGAGGACAGTACCCGCATCGCCCTGCCCGAGGTGATGCTCGGCATCCACCCCGGCTGGGGCGGCACGGCCCGCCTGCCACGCCTGATCGGCGCGGCCGAGGCGATGCCGGTGATGCTCACCGGCAAGCCGCTCTCGGCGCGGCGCGCACTCGCGCTGGGCGTGGTCGATCACCTCGCACGCCCGCAGGAGCTGCTGGCCGAGGCGCGCCTTCTACTTCGACGCGCGCCGTCGCGACCGTTCGCGCGTCGGGCCAAGGCGTGGGCCAGCAACAGCTGGCTGGGGCGACAGATCCTGGCGCCGATCATGGTCAAGCAGACGGCGGCCAAGGTACGTCGCGAGCACTATCCGGCGCCGTTCGCCCTGATCGACGTGTGGAAGCGCGGCGGCAGCGACATCGGCCAGCGCTTGAAGATCGAAGCCGACTCGGTGGCGCGGCTGGCGCAGACACCCACCGCGCAGAACCTGATCCGCATCTTCTTCCTGCAGGAGCGGCTGAAGGGCCAGGGCGGCGGCGTCGATGCGGCCATCAACCGCGTGCACGTCGTGGGTGCCGGCGTGATGGGCGGCGACATCGCCGCCTGGGTGGCACTGAAAGGCATGGACGTGACCCTGCAGGACCGCGAGATGAAGTACATCCAGCCGGCGCTGGATCGCGCACGCGCGCTGTACGAGAAAAAGCTCAAGACCCCGGAGAAGATCGACGCGGCAGTGCAGCGGCTGCGCGCCGACGTCGACGGCAAGGGCGTCGCCCAGGCGGATCTGGCGATCGAGGCGATCTACGAGAATGCCGAGGCGAAAGAGGCGCTGTACGCCACCATCGAGCCGCAGCTCAAGGACGGGGCAATCCTGGCCAGCAACACCTCCAGCATTCCGCTGGACGAACTGCGCGGCAAGCTCGCTCGTCCGGCAGACTTCCTCGGCCTGCATTTCTTCAACCCGGTGGCGCAGATGCCGCTGGTGGAGGTCGTGCGCCACGACCGGCTCGACCCGGCCATCGAGAAACGCGCGCTGGCGTTCTGCAAGGCGATCGGCAAGCTGCCGGTCGCGGTCAAGGGCACGCCGGGCTTCCTGGTCAACCGCATCCTGGTCCCGTACCTGCTCGAAGCCATGCGGCTGTACAGCGAGGGCGTGCCCGGCGCGGTGCTCGATCGCGAGGCGAAGAAGTTCGGCATGCCGATGGGGCCGATCGAACTGGCCGACACGGTCGGTCTGGACGTCTGCGCCTCGGTGGGCAAGGAGTTGGCGCCTTTCCTCGGCCTGGAGCTGCCGCCCGGCATGGACGAACGGCTCGCCGCCGGCAAGCGCGGCAAGAAGGACGGCCAGGGACTGTACGTGTGGCAGGACGGCAAGCCGCAGAAGCCCGAAGTGGGCAACGACTACGTGACACCGCCGGACCTGCAGGATCGAATGATCCTGTCGATGGTCAACGAGGCGGTGGCCTGCCTGGCCGACGGCGTGGTCGACGACGCCGATCTGCTGGATGCAGGCGTGATCTTCGGCACCGGTTTCGCACCCTTCCGTGGCGGCCCGATCCAGTACGTGCGCAGCGAAGGCGCCGACACGCTGAAGGCGAAGCTGGAGCAGCTGGCCCGCCGCCATGGCGACCGCTTCAAGCCCAAGCATGGCTGGGACCATCCGGCGTTGACGCAAGCGCCGGACCGCTGAATCGTGCGGCGGGCGGTGCCCGCCGCGCTTGCGTCGTGAGGCGGCGGTGCCCGCCCTACTTCGACCTCACCACATGAGATCGTCGGGTACGCCGTCGTCATCCGTGCCGGCGGTGCCCGGCGCCACCAGCAAGGCGACGTGGTTGGCGTCCAGTTCGCGCAGTTGCTCGGCCGTGTCGCGGCTGACCAGCAGGTAGCGACCGGCATGCTGCACCACGCCCAGTTCGCCGGCGTTGAGTGCCGCCAGCTGGGTTGCGTCGACATGGATGCGGCGGATCTTGCCGGCGTATTCGAAGTTGCGCACCTGGTCGGCATCGGCCTTGTTCAACGCCTGGCCATCCAGCAGTTGCTGGATGCGCAGCTTGCGCTCACGCCGCAGCCGGGCTTGCTCGGCCGCCTCGCGCTCGATCCGCTGGCGCTCGCGGGCTTCAGTCCGGGCACGCAGCGCGTATGCCTTGGCCAGGTCGATGTCCTGCTGGCTCTGTCCCGACGGCCGCGCCGCGTGCGGCTTGCCGCCCTTGCGTGCGGGCTTGCCGGGCGACGCAGGCGTCGGGCGCTTCGGTTCGTGCGCGCGGTCCTGCTGCACTTGTTTGACGATGCCGCTCTTGAGCAGCTGATCGCGCAGGGAATCGGCCATGCGGGCATTCCGTGATCGACAGGTGGGAGGGGTCCGGGTCAGTAATGCGGCGGCGGCGGTTCATCGTGCGGATCGTCGCCCTGCGCGATGCGCATCGACGCCACCTCGCCGCGCAGGTCGCGCAGGGCGCGTTCCAGCGCAGCGATCCGCTGCGACTGGTCGGCGTCCGCCGTGGTCAGCGCCTGCACCGCCTCGTCGATGAAGGTCAGCTTGATCTCCATCTCGTCGAGCCGGCGGGCGAGCACGTCGTTCGAACTGTTCATCACGACAACTGCAGGCTGCGGCCACGGCCGATGCCGTAATAGGCCAGACCCGCCTCCTCCACCACGGCCGGGTCGTACAGGTTGCGGCCGTCGAAGATCGCCGGGACCGCCAGCGCGGCACGGATCGCCGCAAAATCGGGGCTGCGGAAGGCCTTCCACTCGGTGACCACCGCCAGCACGTCGGCGCCCTGCAGGGCAGCCGCGGCGTGCTCGCAAAGCACCAGATCGGCACGTTCGCCGTACAGCCGCCGGGCTTCCTCGCGCGCTTCCGGGTCGAACGCGCGCACCTTCGCGCCGGCGCCCCACAGTTGTTCCATCAGGCGTCGGCTGGAAGCCTCGCGCATGTCGTCGGTATTCGGTTTGAACGCCAAGCCCCACAGCGCGATCGTGCGGCCGCCCAGCTGGCCGTCGAAATGCCGCGAGATCAGCTCGAACAACTTGCCCTTCTGCTGCCGGTTGACCGCCTCGACCGCACCGAGCAGGCGGGCCTCGTAGCCATGTGCGTGCGCGGTGCGTTCCAGCGCCTGCACGTCCTTGGGAAAGCACGAGCCGCCGTAACCGGCGCCCGGGTAGATGAAGCTGTAGCCGATGCGCGGGTCCGAGCCGATGCCCTGGCGCACCAGTTCCACGTCGGCGCCCACCCGCTCGGCGATGTTCGCGATCTCGTTCATGAAACTGATCTTGGTCGCCAGCATCGCGTTGGCGGCGTACTTGGTCAGCTCGGCCGAGCGCTCGTCCATCACCACCATGCGGTCGTGATTCCGGTTGAACGGCGCGTACAGCTTGCGCAGCAGGGCAACCGCGCGCGTGCTGGAAGCACCCACGACGATGCGGTCGGGGCGCAGGCAGTCTTCCACCGCCGCGCCCTCCTTCAGGAACTCCGGGTTCGACACCACGTCGAATTCCACCGTGGCCTGGCGCGCCGCCAGCTCGGCCGCGACGGCTTCGCGCACGCGATCGGCGGTACCCACCGGCACGGTCGACTTGTTCACCACCACGGCGTAACGCTGCAGGTGATGGCCGATCGTGCTGGCCACCTTCTGCACGTACTGCAGGTCGGCGCTGCCGTCCTCGTCCGGCGGCGTGCCGACGGCGATGAAGATCAATTCACCGTGGGCGATCGCCGGCGCCGCCTCGGTGGTGAAGTCGAGCCGGCCACTGGCATGGTTGCTCTGCACGATCGATTCCAGGCCCGGCTCGTAGATCGGGATCTCGCCGCGCTTCAGCCGCTCGACCTTGCCTGCGTCGATATCGACGCAGACCACGTGATTGCCCATCTCGGCCAGACAGGCACCGGTAACCAGTCCGACGTAGCCGGTACCAAAGATCGTTACCTTCATCATCGTTGAGGGTTTTCCTGGAAAGTGAACCGCCTATTCTAACCGCGCCGTCCGACAGCGACACACGGCGCAAAAAGAAGGGGCGCGAATCGCTTCGCGCCCCTTCGGCGAACCTGCTGGCGAACCGTCGGTTACTGCCCGTCGGAACCGCTGGGAGCTGCCGGCGTCGGGCCCGTCTTGACCAGGGTCACGTCGAAGATCAGCGTGGCATTGGGCGGCATCGGCGGCTGTGGCTCGGCACCATAGGCCAGCGAGGCGGGAATGAACAACTTGTAGTGTCCACCTACCTGCATCAGCTGCAGGCCTTCGCGGAAGCCCGGGATCACGTTGGCGACCGGGATCGAGGCCGGCTTCGGACCATGCTTGGCGGAGGCGTCGAACACCTGGCCGTCCAGGAACGAGCCGGTGTAGTTGATCTCCACGGTGTCGTTCGGGCCCGGGCGGGCGCCGGTGCCGGCGGTGATCACCTTGTACTGCAGGCCGGAAGCCGTGGTCTTCACGCCAGGGGCGGTCTTGTTCTTGGCGAAGAAGGCGTCGCCTTCCGCCTTGTTCTTGGCTGCCTCCTGGGCGCGCTCGGCCTCGAACTTGGCCTGCACCTTGGTCATGAAGGCCTCGTAGACCTGCTTGGCCTCGGCCTCGCTGACGGTCGACTTCTGGCCCGACAGCGCGGCCTGCACGCCACGCGCCACGGCGGCGGGGTCCATCTCGTCGCGCAGGATCGGCGGCACGCTCTCGCCCATCTTGTAATAACCGAATACGTAGCTGGCCTTGGCCTTGTCGACGGGGGCGGCGGCGCCAGTCTTGGCGGCCTGGGCAAATGCGCCCGCCGTCATGCCCAGCGCAACGGCCATTGCCACTGCCGTCAGCGTGGGACGCAGAAAGTGCTTCATTTGTAACTCCCTCATGAAAATGGAAATGCCGGCATCGCCGGCCGGACCCCGCGTTGGAGGCAGGCCACGCATTGTGCGGTGCCGGCCTGTTCTTGGCAACGATCGCGCCTTGTGACCGTCAGACGGCATAAAGGTTCAGCGTTGCACGGATGCCGGCCGCCGCCTCGCACCCGCCCCCCGCGTGGGGCGTCGTTGTCAATCGGCCCCGTCCGCCGGCGGCTCCGGCTTGTCAAGGGTTTCCTTCAACGCCGCCTGCAACCGCGCATGCATGTGCACCAGGCCCCGCCACAGCACCACCGACAGCACCGCCCCCACCACCAGCAGGAAGATGGCGATGCCGCGCGGTGGCAGGATCGCCGAACCCAGCGCGCTCAGCAGGATGCCCAGCAGCAGCAGCGTGGCCAGCGGAATCACCCGCGCCAGCACACTTCGGATGGCGTGGGTGTAGGAGCGCGCAAAGCTCTCGCGTATGCCGATCTCGGCCAGCAACATGCCCAGCGCGCCGGCCTTGCGATACACCGCGATCAGCATCGGCAGCGACAGGAACAACGCGCAGGCCCAGATCACCGTGTGCCGCATCTCGCGCCCGATGCCCACCGTGGAGAACCAGGTCCAGCCATGCGCATTGACATAGGCGCCGACCATGAACAGGGTCACCACCAGCAGAACGTTCACCGCGATGTGCCACAGCAGGCGCCGCAGGATCGCCGCCAGCGTGGCGTTCTCGTTCACCGGCTTGAGATGTTCCAGCCAGCCGCTGTAGCTGGTGGCCAGCAATTGCACGGAACGTGGCGTGACCCGCCGCAACCCGCTGGCCACGCGGTCGCCCGAGCGCGACAGGTACGGCGACAACGCCATGCACACCACCGAGACCGCGACGGCCACCGGATAGATGAAGTCGCTGATCACGCCCAGTGAAAGGCCGAGCGTGGCGATCACGAACGAGAACTCGCCGATCTGCGCCATGCCGAGGCCCGCCCGCAGCGCGGTGCGCGGTTCGTGCCCGACCACCAGCACGCCGAGGCTGCAGGCCAGCGTCTTGCCGACGACGACCACCCCTGCGATCAACAGCGCCGGCACCGCGTACTGCCACAGCATCGCCGGGTCGATCTTCAGCCCGATCGCCACGAAGAACAGCGCGGCGAACATGTCGCGCAAAGGCTCGACCAGCTGGACCACCCGGCCGGCGCTGCGCGACTCGGCCACCACCGCCCCGGCCAGGAAGGCACCCAACGCCACGCTGAACCCCATCCACACCGCGACCAGGCTGGCGCCGAAACAGATCCCCAGCACGCTGACCAGCAGGGTTTCGTCGCGACCGAAGCCAGCCACGTAGTCCACCAGCCGCGGCAGCAGCAGCAGGCCCAGGATCATGCCGACCACCACGAACAGGCCCAGGTGTCCGATCAGGGTGAACGCCGCCTCCGCCTGCACCGAGCCGCCGATGGCCACCGCGGTGAGCAGGGTCAGCATGATGATGGCGAGCATGTCTTCGGCCACCAGCAGGCCCACCACCAGTTGGGCGAACGGCTGCTGACGCTGGCCCAGCTCGGACAGGGTGCGCGTCGCCACCATGGTCGAGGACAGCGAAATGATCGCGCCGAGAAACAGCGCATCCATGCCCTTCCAGCCGAACAGGCTGCCGATGCCGTAGCCGATCCACAGCATCAGGCCGACCTCGCCCACCGCCACCAGCAACATGCCGACACCCACGTCGCGCAGCTTGCGCACGCTGAATTCCAGGCCCAGCGTGAACATCAGCAGCACCACGCCCAGGTTGGAGATGTCGTCGATGGCGCGCGCGTCGCCGACCAGCACGCCGGGCGTGTGCGGACCGATCAGCACGCCAGCCAGGATGTAGCCCAGCAGCACCGGCTGACGCAGGCGCTGAAACAGGATCGTGGTGGCGCCGGCCACCAGCATCACCACGGCAAGATCACGGATGAACCCGATTTCGTGCATCGCCTTCCTTCGCCGTTGCCCTCGTCGCTGCAGCATAAAGGAGCGTCGGCGAAGATCGCGTCCGCATCGCCGCAGCCGTGGCGCGATGTGATGATGCGCACGCGCAACGGCGTCGAAAAAAAGCTTGACGGGCAAGCAACCCCACCCTATTCTTCTCGGCTTCCAGCGGCGGGGCCATAGCTCAGCTGGGAGAGCGCCTGCATGGCATGCAGGAGGTCGGCGGTTCGATCCCGCCTGGCTCCACCAGGTTTTGATTCAGTGCAAGTCCTTTGCGAGAACCCGCGCATCCATGTGCGGACTTTTCGAAAAATCAACGTCCCCATCGTCTAGAGGCCTAGGACATCACCCTTTCACGGTGGCGACCGGGGTTCGAATCCCCGTGGGGACGCCAAGTTGGACCGCGCAAGCTGGAAGCTGTTGCAACTGCGGAGTGGTAGTTCAGTTGGTTAGAATGCTGGCCTGTCACGCCGGAGGTCGCGGGTTCGAGTCCCGTCCACTCCGCCACCATTCAAAACGAAAACCCGCCTGGCGCGGGTTTTTTGTTGTGGTGATTTGTGCATCCATCCATGGGCGCAAAGATCAGGACGCAGCCATGGATCGCTTTGAATAGAACCGCTATTCCCCACCGCCTTCGTGCGACTCCGGCTGCGGCTCCAGGGTGCCGGTGGAATGCCCCTGCTCGGCGAGGTATTCCAGCCATCGGGCCAGGAATCGGTTCATGCGCAGGCGGTACTGGAACACCGAGTGCACCGGGGAAAACGGGCCCAGCACCTGCCACAGGTGCCGGCCCGGGTGGCAGTGCAGCGCCTCGGCGACATGCGCGTCGGTGTACATGCGCAACTGCGCCGAGGGCGCGCGCTGGCCGGTGTGCGCATCGACGAATCCGTAGGTGAGCTCCAGCTCGACGGTGTACGGGTGGTGCTCCTGCACCTGCAGGTGCACGTCCAGGCCGTCGTCCACGCTCGACACGTAGCGGCCGGCGGGAAGCTCGTGCGGCGCGAACAGCCGCGCGAGGCGGTGATAGTTCTCCGCATACAGACCCATCAGGGTCTCGAACCGTCCCGGCAGCAGGCTGTTTCGATGGTCCAGTACGGCACTCGTGGGCAACGCACAAACTCCGGATGAAAATCAGAACATGGTCCGCTCGATGCCGAAGCGGTCGAAGATCTTGCTGGCGATCTCCTCGATCGACACGTGAGTGGTGTTGAGGCTGGGTATCCCGGCCTGGCGCATCAGCCGTTCGGCCTGTTCCAGCTCCCAGCGGCATTGCGCGATCGTGGCGTAACGGCTGCCGGAGCGGCGCTGCTCGCGAATCTGCGCCAGGCGTACCGCGTCGATGGTCAGCCCGTAGAGGCGGTCCTTGTAGGGCCGCAGCCGCGCGGGCAACTCCAGTTTCTCCAGGTCCTCGTCGGTCAACGGATAGTTGGCGGCGCTGACGCCGTAATGCAAGGCCATGTACAGGCAGGTGGGCGTCTTGCCCGAACGCGACACGCCGACGAGGATCAGGTCGGCATCGGCGTAATTCACGTCGATCCCGTCGTCATGCGACAACGCGTAGTTGGTGGCGTTGATGCGCGCCTCGTACTTGTCGAAATCGACCATGCCGTGCGAGCGATTCACCGCACCGGACCGGCGCGTCTGCAGCTCTTCCTCCAGCGGACCGATGAACGGCGCGAACACGTCCAGCATCAGCGCACCGCTCGAAGCCACGATGTCGCACAGGTTGCGGTCGGCCATGGTGTTGACCACCACCGGACGCTGCCCGGTCTGTGCGTAGTTGGTCTTGATCCGCAGTGCAGCCAACTCGGCCTTGTGCGGGTTGTCGGTGAACGGCAACCGGTGCTTGTCGAACCGGACACCCTCGAACTGCGCCAGGATGCTGTTGCCGATCGTCTCGGCGGTAATACCAGTGGAATCGGAAATGAAAAACACGGTTCGCTGCATGTGAAGCTTCCGCCGGGCCGAGTGCGCAGGCTCGCACCTTAGCGCAAGGGCAAAACGCTGTCCCGTGTTGAACGCGCGTTGACTGGTATCGGGTTGGAATGACATCGCGTGGCACTGGTCTTCTTGTGCTTCGCACCATCCGCGGCGGACAATACCAGTTTCCCGCAGCGCGCCCGCGACCGCTGGTTCCCTGCCCCCCCGTTCCGCCATCCCGAGGAGACACCCTTGAACGACCTGGTGCTTTGGCTCGATCAACTGCGCATGACTGACCTTGGCAAGGTCGGCGGCAAGAATGCTTCGCTGGGCGAAATGATCGGCAACCTCGCCAAACTGGGTGTCTCGGTGCCCGGCGGCTTTGCCACCACCGCCAGTGCGTTCCAGCAGTATCTGGAAAAGAGCGGGCTGGCCCGGCGCATCCAGGATCGACTGGCCACGCTCGACGTCGACAACGTCGATGCCCTGGTCGCGGCCGGCAAGGAAATCCGCGGCTGGATCGTCGACACCGCCCTGCCCGCCGAACTCGAGCAGGCGATCCGCGCGGCCTACATCAAGCTGTGCAGGGACGCCGGTGCCGACGACATCGCGGTTGCGGTTCGTTCCTCTGCTACCGCCGAGGACCTGCCCGACGCCTCGTTCGCCGGCCAGCAGGAAACCTTCCTCAACGTGGTCGGCATCGACGACGTGCTGCACAAGGTGAAGGAGGTCTTCGCCTCGCTGTACAACGACCGGGCCATCGCCTACCGCGTGCATCAGGGCTACAAGCACGAGGACGTGTTCCTCTCCGCCGGCGTGCAGCTGATGGTGCGTTCGGACGTGGGCGCCTCCGGCGTGCTGTTCACGCTGGACACCGAGTCGGGCTTCCGCGACGTGGTGTTCGTCACCGGCTCCTATGGTCTGGGCGAGATGGTCGTGCAGGGCGCGGTGAATCCCGATGAGTTCTACGTGTTCAAGCCGACCCTGCGCGCAGGCAAGCCGGCCGTGCTTCGTCGCAACCTGGGCGCCAAGCAGTTGCGCATGGTCTATTCCAGCGCGCCGGGCGAGCGCGTGAGGACCGAGGACACTCCGGCCGAACTGCGCCACAAGTTCTGCATCAGCGACGACGACGTGCAGGAACTCGCCCGCCAGGCGCTGATCATCGAGAAACATTACGACCGCCCGATGGACATCGAGTGGGCGAAAGACGGCCACACCGGCAAGCTGTACATCGTGCAGGCCCGCCCGGAGACGGTGAAGTCGCGCTCGCATGCGACCCAGCTGGAGCGCTTCAGCCTCAGCGAGAAAGGCAAGGTGCTGGCCGAAGGCCGCTCGATCGGCCAGAAGATCGGCGCCGGCAAGGCCCGCGTGATCCGCTCCCTGAGCGACATGAACAAGGTGCAGGTCGGCGACGTACTGATCGCCGACATGACCGACCCCGACTGGGAGCCGGTGATGAAGCGCGCCTCGGCCATCGTCACCAACCGCGGTGGCCGCACCTGCCACGCGGCGATCATCGCGCGCGAGCTGGGCGTGCCGGCGGTGGTCGGCACCGGCAATGCGCTGGAGCTGATTCCGGATGGCGCCGACGTCACCGTGTCCTGCGCCGAAGGCGACACCGGCACGATCTACGAAGGCATCCTGAAGTTCGAGCGGATCACCGCGGATCTCGGCGACATGCCCGAGGCGCCGTTGAAGATCATGATGAACGTGGCCAACCCGGAGCGTGCCTTCGACTTCGGCCAGCTGCCGAACGCCGGCATCGGCCTGGCCCGGCTGGAGATGATCATCGCCAGCCACATCGGCGTGCATCCCAAGGCGCTGCTGGAATACGGCAAGCAGGACGCCGAAACCAAGGCAAAGATAGACGAGCGCATCGCCGGCTATGCCGGCCCGGTCGAGTTCTACGTCGATCGCCTCGCCGAAGGCATCGCCACCATCGCCGCCTCGGTCTACCCGAAGCCGGTGATCGTGCGCCTGTCCGACTTCAAGTCGAACGAGTACGCCGGCCTGCTCGGCGGCTCGCGCTACGAGCCGCACGAAGAGAACCCGATGATCGGTTTCCGCGGCGCCAGCCGCTACGTCGACCCCAGCTTCGCCGAGGCGTTCGCGCTGGAATGCAAGGCGGTCAAGCGCGTGCGCGAGGTGATGGGTCTCTCCAACGTGTGGGTGATGATCCCGTTCGTGCGCACGCTCGGCGAAGGCCGCAAGGTGATCGAGGTGCTGGCGAAGAACGGCCTCAAGCAGGGCGAGCACGAGCTCAAGGTCATCATGATGTGCGAGGTCCCGTCGAACGCCCTGCTCGCCGACGAGTTCCTCGACATCTTCGACGGCTTCTCGATCGGCTCGAACGACCTCACCCAGCTCACCCTGGGCCTGGACCGCGACTCCAGCATCGTCGCCGGCCTGTTCGACGAGCGCGACCCGGCGGTGAAGAAGCTGCTGGCCATGGCGATCAAGACCGCCCGCGCCAAGGGCAAGTACATCGGCATCTGCGGCCAGGGCCCCAGCGACCACCCCGACCTCGCGGAGTGGCTGATGGAACAAGGCATCGAATCGGTCTCGCTGAACCCGGACACCGTGGTCGATACCTGGTTGCGGTTGGCAAAGAAGAAGGCTGGCTGAGGCCAGCGCGTCCGGTGCGGCAAACATGCCGCGTTGTTTGCAAGGGGGCCGGTCTCGACCGGCCCCCTTTTTCACGTGCGTGACTTGCAAAACGCCCTTTCGGCAAGGGGATTATTCGTCCCGTCCGGGCCAGACCCTTCCGCGCCACGCGCTCCGGGGCCAGCCTGCGGCTGTCCGTATTCGTTCCGGACGAATCCGTCGAACCGGGCGGATCGTGCAATACGCAAAACACCCCTTTCGGGGCGTTTTGCGTATCTGGCGGAGAGGGTGGGATTCGAACCCACGGTACGCTTGCACGTACGCCTGATTTCGAGTCAGGTACATTCGACCACTCTGCCACCTCTCCGGTCGGGTGCATGGGCGCATGCGAGCCGCGAATCATACGCGAGCAAGGGAACCGTGACAACAACCGTGGCTTGCGGCATGCTGCACAGCTTGCCCTGACACTAGCCCCATGATCGAGCTCGGACACGGAACCCATGTCGGCCTGCGCCGCACGCGCAACGAGGACACCTACCACGCCGATGTCTCGCTCGGCCTGTTCCTGGTCGCCGACGGCATGGGCGGCCACCAGCATGGCGAGGTGGCGTCGGCACTGGTGCGCGATGCGATGGTCGAGCTGGTCGGCGCCGGGTCGGGCCTGATCGAGGCCGTCAATGGTGCGGGCGAGCGATTGCTGGCGCACGCCCGGCCCAGCTTCGACCTGTTGCCGATGGGCACCACGATCGCAGCACTGCGGATCGTCGGCGACGCGTATGAAGTGGCCTGGGTCGGAGACAGCCGCATCTACCTGTGGCAACACACCCTGCGCCGCGTCAGCCACGACCATTCGCTGGTCCAGGCACTGGTGGAAGCCGGCCAGCTCGACCCGGCCCAGGCGGCGCAGCACCCGCAGCGCAACCTGCTCACCCAGGCACTCGGCGTCACCGCCACCGAGCAACTGCGCATCGGCATGGCCCGCGGCACGCTGGAACCCGGCATGAGCTTCCTGCTGTGCAGCGACGGCTTGACCGAGTGCGTCGACGATGCAGCGATCGCCCGTACTGTCGCGCGCAACGACCTCGCCGCGCAGGAATGCGCCGACCAATTGCTGTTGGACGCGCTCGACGGCGGTGGCGACGACAACATCACCGTCGTCCTCGTGCGCTGCAGCTGAAACATCGCGCCGCGCGGCTCAACCCAACCGGCGCCACACGCTCTGTCCGCCCGCGCTCTTGTCCAGCGCATCGAGCCGTCGCTCATGCTCAAGCAACTCGCTTGCCGAGGCGCACAGTACACGTGGACGCACCTGCAGGGTTGCCGGCGGCAGTACCACCGCGTGTTGCGGGGTCGCTGCATCGAACTCCAGATCCAGCCCGACCTGACCCGAGGTCATGGCCAAATAGACGTCGGCCAGCAGCTGCGCGTCGATCAGGCCGCCGTGCAGGTCGCGACGCGAGTTGTCCACGCCCAGCCGCTTGCACAAGGCATCCAGGCTGTTGCGCTGGCCGGGATAGCGCTCGCGCGCCATCGCCAGCGTGTCCAGCACGCTGCACCGATCGGCGATGCAGCCGCTGGCGGCACCGAGGCGCGCCAGTTCGGCGTCGAGAAAGCCCACATCGAACGCCGCGTTGTGGATGATCAGTTCGGCGCCGGCGATGAAGGCGAGGAACTCGTCGGCGACATCGGCAAAGCGCGGCTTGTCGAGCAGGAACTCGTCCTCGATACCGGTGACCTGGCGGGCGCCTTCGTCGATCGCACGATCGGGGTTCAGATACGTCTGGTAGTAGCGACCGGTGAGCCTGCGTTCGACCATCTCGACGCAGGCGATTTCCACCAGGCGATGGCCCTGGCGTACTTCCAGGCCGGTCGTTTCGGTATCCAGGACGATCTGCCTCATGCCCCGCTCCTGATCGACTCGGCCTGCTCGCGCGCGGCGCGGTCGACACGCTCGTTTTCCGCGTGGCCGTTGTGGCCGCGCACCCACTGCCAGCGAACCTGGTGCGTACCCACCGCATCGGACAGGCGCTGCCACAGATCCTGGTTCTTGACCGGCTTGCGGTCGGCCGTGCGCCAGCCGTTGGCGCGCCACTTCGGCAACCACTGCTCGATGCCCTGCATGACGTAGCGCGAATCGGTAGTGAGCGTGACCACGCAGGGGCGCTTGAGCGCCTCCAGCGCGCCGATCGCCGCCATCAGCTCCATGCGGTTGTTGGTGGTGGCGGGCTCCCGGCCGGCCAGCATCCGCTCGCCGCCAGGGGCCCGCAGCAAGGCGGCCCAGCCGCCCGGTCCGGGATTGCCGAGGCAGGCGCCGTCGGTAAATGCTTCCACTTCACTCATGGGTGTTCAGGTATCCCTTGTTGCCTGCAGGGCCGGGTTGGGCCGTGTCCCCGGCGACAACCTGCCCGCTGCCGGCACCGGCAGTTTCACGGGCTTGATGCGCAGCGGTGTGGCCAGTCGCCGCTGCTTGCGCGCGAGCAACACATAGCCGCCACCCAGCACGCTGTCCATTGTCGTCGAAGTCGCCGGCAGCCCCGGCCAACCGCGTCCCACGCGGCGGGCCAGCTCGATCTCCATGCCTGCATGGCGCAGCACGCGTTCCAGCTGCAGCGGAAGCTGCAGCTTGAGCGTGCGGCCCCGCGCATGCCAGCGCAACCACGGCGACCACCCGCTGACCGGATGCACACCGGTCAACGCCAGCACCCCGCCCGGCGCCAGCACGCGCAGCACGTCTTCCAGCAGCGCCGATGACACCGGCGATACCTCCAGGGCGTGACGCAGCAGGACCAGATCGAACGCGTCGGCCACGAACGGCAGCGGCTGATCCACGGCGGCACGCAGATCGCCGCCATAGCGACCGCCGTCGAGATAAAGACGAACCCAACTCCCCAGCATCGGCAGCGCCGGCGGCGCCTCGTCCGCGGCGACGCCGAGCAACAACGCGTGCGTGCCGAAACAACGCTGCAACTCCGGCGCCAACACCCGCGCCTGGGCATCGCGCAACCGGCGCAGCGGTGCACTGGCGTAGATGTCGTCCTGTGGGTGCATGCAGCGGGGGTCCGGGGGCTGGCGCGAACCTCCAGTTTAGCTGCAGCGGCAACCGATCGCAGTCGCCTGACCTGGCGCACGGATCTGAATGACCGACCCACCTCTTAACACCATGCTAACGAGAAGCTGCCGATGCCCCTTTATAGTCGGGCGCTCCCATGCGGCCGGGCGGCCGCGTCTGCCGGTGACGCACCGGCATCGACGCGCCGTCGGTGTCGCCCGACCATCCGGAACCGCCTTGCACCTTCTCCCTCTACCGGCCCTCACCGACAACTACATCTGGCTGCTTCATGACCATGAAGGCCAGGCCGTGGTCGTCGATCCGGGCGATGCGGCGGTCGTCGAGCAGGCCTTGGCGCAACACCGGTGGCGCCTGCGTGGCGTGTTGCTGACGCATCATCACAACGACCACATCGGCGGGGCGGCTGCACTGCGGCAACGCCATGACGTGCCGGTATACGGACCGCGTGATTCGCGCATCGAAGGCCTGACGCACGCCGTCGGCGATGGCGACACCGTGGAGTTCTCTGCGCCCGACCTGGTTTTCGAGGTGCTGTCGATTCCGGGACACACCCTCACCCACGTCGGCTACGTCGGCGCCGGCCTGCTGCTGTGTGGCGACACCTTGTTCAGTCTCGGCTGCGGGCGCCTGTTCGAGGGCACGCCGGCCCAGATGCTCGCCTCGCTGGACCGTCTGGCGGCGCTGCCCGGTTCGACCCAGGTTTGCGCCGGGCACGAGTACACCCATGGCAACGGCCTCTTCGCCGATACGGTTGAGCCGGGCAACTCCGCGCTGCGGGAACGGCGGCGCGAAGTGGCGCAATTGCGTGCCGACGGCCAGGCCAGCCTGCCCGTCACGCTGGCCACGGAGCTGGCAACCAATCCATTCCTCCGGGTCGACGCCGACGCCGTGATCGACTGGTGCGCTGCACGCGGCGTCGACGGCAACCGCGTGTCCCGCTTCGCCGCACTGAGGGCGGCCAAGGACGTCTTTCGCGCATGAACCGGACGCCCCGACACCTGCTGCTGCCGCTGGCGCTGTCGACAGCGCTGGCCGCCTGCAGCAACATGCCTTCGCAACCGGCACGCGCACCTGTCGCCGTCGTCGCCCCCGCCAGCACGCCACCGGCGGTTGCCGCCAGTGTCGCGACTGCGGCACCTGTACCGGCGGCCGACCTGTGGGATCGACTGCGCAGCAGTTTTGTCATGCCGGATTGCAATGCCGACCCCGCGGTGCTGGCGTGGGCCGGGCGCTATACGCGCAGCCCGGCGCGGTTCGAGGACACCTTGCGCGAGGCGATGCCGCGCTTGGCCTATGTCCAGCAGGTCGCCCAGCAATACGACGTGCCCGGCGAGTTCGCACTGCTGCCGTGGGTGGAGAGCCGTTACCGCCCGGTGCAGGGACGCAGGCACCATGCTGCCGGCATGTGGCAGATCATGCCGGTGACCGCCCGCTCGATGGGCCTGCGCGTGGATCGCCATTACGACGGCCGGCTGGACATACCGGCCGCAGCGCACGCCGTGATGAAGTTGCTGCGGCAATACCACGACCGCTTCCACGACTGGCGCGTGGCCGACTATGCGTACAACGCCGGCGAGTTCAAGATACGCGGGTTGATCAGCCGCCACGGCATGCCGGCGGACAAGCCGGCGATCCCCGGCCTGCCGGTACGCCGCGTCACTCGCGAGCACCTGACCCAGTTGCTGGCGATCGCATGCGTGATACGCGAGCCGTCGCGCTTCCAGGTCAGCCTGCCCAGCCTGCCGGAGTCCGAGCACCTGGTGCAGGCACCGGTGACGCATCCCGTCACGGTGGCGCGCGCCGCCGAAATGGCCGGCATGCCGGAATCGGCCCTGCGTCATCTCAATGCGGCATTCCGCGGCAACAAGCTGGATGGGCGAACGGTTTCGCATCTCATGCTGCCGGCCGGTCACGCCGGTCGGTTCGAGCTCGCCATGCTCGATGCCGCCGCGGCCTCCACCACCACCGCAGCAGACGACGAATCGTCCCGCGGTCCTGACACGCACGTGGTCAGCCCCGGTGAAAGCCTGTGGCAGATTGCGCGCCAGTATTCGACCAGCGTCGCGCACCTGCAGCAACTGAACAACCTGGCCCAAGGCCAGGCGATCCAGCCCGGCCAGGTGCTGAAGCTGGGCGACATCGACTGAAGGTTTGCGCCGCCACGCCACTGACCTGATCCATGGCGACATCGTGCTCTCGAGATCCGCCTTTACCGATGCGCACGGCACGAGCCATGCGCACCGGCGCCAGCCGAGCGAACCCGGCTACAGCAGGTTCTTGTTGATCTTGATCTTGGTCTTGGCGCGCAGCGTCTGGAGCAGCTCGCGCGTCGCCTCGCCGGCATAAGCCTGGGCCATCTGGCGATGCAGCATGTCGCGCTCTTCCGGCGTGATCCTGGAGAGATCGCCGGGCTGCACCTTGTCCACGGCCACCAGCGCGAAGCCACCATCACCCATGTTCACTTCGGCGAAGCTGGGCTTGTCGGGCGCCGACGGATGTGGCAACAGGTAGGCCTCCTTCAGCACCGGCGCCGGCACCTGCAGCGACTGGCCGCGCACGGCTTCGGCCACGCTGACGATCTTGGCGCCGAGCGACTTGGCCACCGCTTCCATGTCCTCGCCCTTGCGCAGGCGCGCCAGCACGTCATCGGCCTGCTTGCGGGCCGCCGCCGTGATGCGCTCCTCCAGGATGCTCTGCTGCACCTTGGCGCGAACCTCGGCCAACGGCTTGACCGCAGCCGGCACGTGCTTGTCGATGTGGATCACGATGGAGTGGTTGTTGCCCAGATCGATCAGACTCGAATTGTTGCCCTGGACCAGCACGTCGTCGCTGAATGCGGCGGCGACCACCTTTGGGTTGGCCGCCAGGCCCTTGCCGTCGGTGCGCGAGAACAGCGGCAGGGTCTGGATCGGCAGATCAAGCGCGGCGGCCGCGGGCTCGAGCGAGCCCGGGTTCGAGTAGGTCTGGTCCGCCATCTTGCCGGCCAGTTCGTTGTACTCGCGATCGCGCTCGGCGGTGGTCGCCTCCTGCAGCAACTGGTCGCGCACTTCGGCAAACGGCTTGGACTCGCCACTGCGCACGTCGCGCAGCCAGATGATGTGGTAGCCGTCGGAGGACAGCACCGGCTTGGAGATCTGCCCCTTCTGCAGCGCAAACATCGCCGAATCGAAGGCGGCGTTGGTCACGCCCTTCTCGAGCCAGCCGAGGTCGCCGCCCTGGCGCCGCGAACCCAGATCCTGTGAATCCTTTTCGGCCAGCTGGGCAAAATTCGCCGGCGTGGCTTCGGCCGCGATCTTGTCCGCGGTGGCCAGCGCAGCCTTCTGCTGTTCGGGCGTGGCGTTGGGGGGCACGTTGACGAGGATGTGCGAAACCAGCCGCTGCTCGGGCTGCACGAAGCGCTGCTTTTCCTCTTCGTAGCGCGCCTTGAGTTCCTCGTCGCTGGGGGCCGCTTTCGGCTTGAGCTTGGCGCTGTCCACCTCGACGTACTTCACCGAAACCCGTTCGGGATTCATGTAGTCGGCCTGGTGCGCCTTGTACCAGGATTCGATTTGCGCGTCGGTCACCTCTTTCTCGGCGGGCTCCGGCTTCTGCAGCACGAAGTAACGCAAGTCGCGCCGCTGAGTGGCCAGGCCGAGATAGTTGTCGACGCGCTCGTGGCTGATGATGGCGCTGTCGCTGATTGCCTGCGGCAGCAGTTGCGTGGCCAGCGAGGAGCGGATCTCGTCCTCGAACATGGCCGAAGTCTTGCCGCTGCTGGTGAGGTAAGCCCGGTAGCTGGTCGGGTCGAACTTGCCGTTGACCTGGAACGCCGGGATACCCGCGATGGCGTCGCGCAGCGCCTGATCGGAGACGCGCATGCCCCAGTCGGCATTGGCCTGCAGCAAGAGCTGCTCGTCGATCATCGCGTCCAGCACACGCAGCTTGGTTTCCGTCTTCTCGAACACGGTCGGGTCGAACTGCTCGCCCTGCTGCTCGCTGACTTGCTGCCGCAACTGGTTCATGCGGTTCTGGAATGCGTTCTGGCTGATTTCCTGCTTGCCCACCTTGGCCACGAATGTGTCGTTCTGCGAGGTGAAATAGCTCTCCATGCCAAACAGCGACATCGCCAGCACGGCGAGGCCGAGAACGATGATGGACGGCCATCCGTGCATCTTGTTACGCATTGCCTGCAGCATAGAAATCTTCCCGCAACGTGATTTGGAAGCGCGCGAAGCGCATGATCCACACGAGGCACCGGATGCCTCATCGCTGCATGCCGGGGCGCCATGGCATCGCCGGAACACGCAGGTCTCAAACGACAAAGGCGCCCCACGGGCGCCCTTGCTAAACGTGGCGGAGTGGACGGGACTCGAACCCGCGACCTCCGGCGTGACAGGCCAGCATTCTAACCAACTGAACTACCACTCCGCACAATCTGGTGGGTGCTGTAGGGATCGAACCTACGACCACCGCCTTGTAAGGGCGACGCTCTACCGCTGAGCTAAGCACCCCGAAACCAAGCGCAAGCCGCTTAGTTTAGGGCATCCTTCAGGGTCTTGCCAGCCTTGAACGCGGGCACTTTCGACGCCTTGATCTTGATCGTTTCGTTGGTCCGCGGGTTGCGCCCGGTGCGCGCGGCACGCTTGCGCACGGTGAACGTGCCAAAGCCCACCACCGAGACATCCTCACCCTTCTTCAACGACTTCTGGATGGCTTCCAGGTAGGCCTCCAGCGCACGACCAGCGTCTGCCTTGGTCAGCTCGGCCTTCTCGGCAATGGCATTGATCAGATCGGTTTTGTTCATTGAAAACTCCCTCGTTCGGATTTCGCCCGCGCGATCCGTCGCGGGACGGATGACGCGGGCATGGATGGTTGGCTGGTGCCAGAGCCGTGGCGCAACTCCGCATCGCCTCGTCGTCAGCAAGCGCGGGGGCTGCGGCATCGCCTTTATACCAGTGCCCCGCCGCTATCCGCAACACAAGGCACAGCAACGTTTCCGCCGGTTCGGCATGGTCAAAAAGCGCATGCGCAAGCCGGCTCCCGACACAGCCCCGAACTTCGCCGATCAACGTCGACACGGCTGCATCACGAGCCTATCGCGCGGGCGCCTCCGGCCCGCGCGCCCGCCATCGCGCGATCAATGCGTCAGCGAGTGTCCTTCCGCCGACTCCCCGGCGACGGCTGCCGGCGGCGTCTCGCTCGCCGGCTTGGGCTGCACCGGATGCTCCAGTGCGATGTCGAGCACCTCATCGATCCAGCGCACCGGGTGGATCTCCAGCGATTCGGTGATGTTCGCCGGCATGTCCACCAGATCCTTCTTGTTGTCCTCGGGAATGATTACCGTGGTGATGCCGCCGCGATGCGCCGCCAGCAGCTTTTCCTTGAGACCGCCGATGGGCAGCACGCGACCACGCAGGGTGATCTCGCCGGTCATGGCCACTTCCGAACGCACCGGCACCTTGGTCAGCACCGACACCAGCGCGGTGCACATGGCGATGCCGGCGCTGGGACCGTCCTTGGGGGTGGCACCCTCGGGAACATGGATGTGCACATCGAGCTTCTGGTGGAACTCCGGATCGATGCCAAGCCGGTCGGCGCGCGCGCGCACCACCGAAAGCGCAGCCTGGATCGACTCCTTCATCACGTCGCCCAACTGGCCGGTGTGCACAAGACGCCCCTTGCCCGGCACCACCGAGCCCTCGATGCTGAGCAACTCGCCGCCGACCTGGGTCCACGCCAAGCCAGTGACCAGGCCCACTTCGTTCTGCTGCTCCTTGCGGCCGAAGTCGAAACGACGCACGCCGAGGTAGTCGCCCAGGTTCGCCGCGTCCACCTTGACGCGGCCTGCCGCGACCTTCGACTTGCCTGCAGCCGCTTTCACCCGCGGCGTCCCGGTCTTGGCCTTGGCCTTCTTCACCTGGCCGAGAGTCAACTCCTTGACCACCTTGCGGCAGATCTTGGAAATCTCGCGCTCCAGATTGCGCACCCCGGATTCGCGCGTGTAGTAGCGCACGATGTCGCGCAACGCCTCTTCGGCGACGTCGAGTTCCTCCGGCTTGAGGCCGTTCGCCTTGAGCTGTTTCGGCAACAGATACTTGCGCGCAATGCCGAGCTTCTCGTCTTCGGTGTAACCCGGGATGCGGATGACCTCCATGCGGTCGAGCAGCGGGCCGGGGATGTTCAGCGAATTGGCGGTGGCAATCCACATCACCTCGGACAGATCCAGGTCGACCTCCAGATAGTGGTCGTTGAATGCGTGGTTCTGCTCCGGATCGAGCACCTCCAGCAGCGCCGACGAGGGATCGCCGCGGAAGTCCATCGACATCTTGTCGATCTCGTCCAGCACGAACAGCGGATTCCGTGCGCCGGCCTTGTTGATGTTCTGCACGATGCGCCCGGGCATGGAGCCGATATAGGTGCGTCGGTGGCCGCGAATCTCGGCCTCGTCGCGCACGCCACCCAGGCTCATGCGAACGAACTTGCGGTTGGTCGCCTTGGCAATCGACTGGCCCAGCGAGGTCTTGCCCACGCCGGGCGGGCCGACCAGGCACAGGATCGGCCCCTTCATCACCGACACGCGCTGCTGCACGGCGAGATATTCGAGGATGCGCTCCTTCACCTTCTCCAGGCCGAAATGATCCGCGTCGAGCACTTCCTGCGCCATCTGCAGGTCCTTGCGCACCTTGCTGCGCTTCTTCCACGGCACGCCGACCAGCCAGTCCAGGTAGTTGCGCACGACGGTGGCCTCGGCCGACATCGGCGACATCTGGCGCAGCTTGCCGAATTCCTGCCGTGCCTTGGCCAGCACCGGCTTGGGCATGCCGGCAGCTTCGATCTTCTTCTGCAGTTCCTCGACCTCGTTGGGACCGTCCTCGCCGTCGCCCAGCTCCTTCTGGATCGCCTTCATCTGTTCGTTGAGGTAGTACTCGCGCTGACTCTTTTCCATCTGCGACTTGACCCGGCCGCGGATGCGCTTTTCGACCTGCTGCAGGTCCATCTCGCCATCGACCAGCCCGATCAGCAGTTCCAGCCGCTTGCCCACGTCGGCCGTCTCCAGCACCTTCTGCTTGTCGGCCATGCGCACGGAAAGATGCGCGGCGATGGAATCGGCCACGCGTGAGGGGTCGTCGATGCCGGACAGGCTGGCCAGCACTTCCGGCGGCAGCTTGCGGCTCTGCTTGACCAGTTGCTCGAACAGCGAGATCAGCGTGCGAGAAACGACGTCGAGCTCGCGTTCCTTCGCGTTGTACGCCGGCTCGATGACGCGCGAACGCGCAGTCAGCATGCCGTCGACTTCCTTGAAATCCTCGATCGCGACGCGCGACTGCCCTTCCACCAGCACCTTGACCGTGCCGTCCGGAAGTTTCAGCAGCTGCAGCACGCCGGCCAGCGTGCCGACCTGATGCAGGTCGGCCACCTCGGGGTCGTCGATGTCCGGGCTGGTCTGCGCCACCAGCAGGATCTGCCGTTCGCCTTCCATCGCGCGCTCCAGCGCCCGCATCGACTTGTCGCGGCCGACGAACAGCGGGATCACCATGTGCGGATAGACCACCACGTCGCGCAGGGGCAGTACCGGCAGGGTGTCCAGCGCGACGGGGGCGGGGGCTTGCTTGGCCATGGAAAAGCGATTCCTCGAATTCAAATGGGGTTTCGTCCCGACACTGCACCGGGCCCTTCAGCACGTCAAGTGGAGGCGATCCCGTGCCAGCGCAAGGCTTGCGATGGCCGCAAAACGACGCGGCCCCGGTGAAACCACCGGGGCCGCGCAACGGGCACAGCGGAGTCGATCAGGCCGCGGCGTCGCCGCCGTCGCCCGCCACGCGTTGCTGCAGGTTGCCGCGGTAGATCAGATAGGGCTCGGCCTGCCCCTCGATCACCGCATCGTCGACAACGACCTTGCTGACGTGCTCCAGCGACGGCAACTCGTACATCGTGTCCAGCAGCACCTGCTCCAGGATCGTGCGCAGGCCGCGGGCGCCGGTCTTGCGCTTGAGCGCCTTCTGCGCGATCGCCTCCAGCGCCTCGGGACGGAACTCCAGCTCGACGTCCTCCATCTCGAACAGCTTCTTGAACTGCTTGGTGACGGCGTTCTTCGGTTCGGTGAGGATCTTCACCAGCGCGGCCTGGTCCAGCTCGTCCAGGGTGGCGACGACCGGCAGGCGCCCGACGAACTCGGGGATCAGGCCGAAGCGCACCAGGTCGGCCGGCTCCACGTCGGCCAGCACCTTGCCCAGGTTCTGCGTGCGCTCCTTGCTGCGCACCTCGGCACCGAAGCCGATACCGGTGCTCTCGGAGCGCTGCTGGATGACCTTTTCCAGGCCGGCGAACGCGCCGCCGCAGATGAACAGGATGTTCTTGGTGTCGACCTGCAGGAACTCCTGCTGCGGATGCTTGCGCCCGCCCTGCGGCGGCACCGAGGCCAGGGTGCCCTCGATCAGCTTCAGCAGCGCCTGCTGCACGCCTTCGCCGGAGACGTCGCGGGTGATCGACGGGTTCTCGCTCTTGCGCGAGATCTTGTCGATCTCGTCGATGTAGACGATGCCCGACTGCGCCTTCTCGACGTCGTAGTCGCACTTCTGCAGCAGCTTCTGGATGATGTTCTCGACATCCTCGCCCACGTAGCCCGCTTCGGTCAGCGTGGTTGCGTCGGCGATCGTGAACGGCACGTTGAGCAGGCGCGCCAGCGTTTCGGCCAGCAGCGTCTTGCCCGAGCCGGTCGGGCCGATCAGCAGGATGTTGGATTTGCCCAGCTCGATGTCGTCGCTCTTCTGGCGCGACTCCATCCGCTTGTAGTGGTTGTACACGGCGACCGCCAGCGCCTTCTTGGCGCGCGCCTGCCCCACCACGTACTGATCCAGCGATTCGCGGATCTCGCGCGGCTTGGGCAGCTGGGTATGACCGGCGGCGGCCTTCTCTTCCAGCTCCTCACGGATGATGTCGTTGCACAGCTCCACGCACTCGTCGCAGATGAACACGGACGGGCCCGCGATCAGCTTGCGTACTTCATGCTGGCTCTTGCCACAGAACGAGCAATAGAGAATCTTGCCGCTGTCGCTGGAACGCCCCTGCCGGTCGTCACTCATAACTCTCGATCCTGCTGGTAAATCCGTGTGCGCCGCGAGAATACCACAGGCCTCCGCGTCTGCCTGCAGACGCAGAGCCCATGACGGGACACCGGGTAAAGTCGTCGAATCAGGCGGATTTCACGGAATCCACGGCGCGCTTGTCGAGCACTTCGTCGATCAGGCCGTAGGTCTTGGCATCCTGCGCGTTCATGAAGCGGTCGCGTTCCATGTCCGCCTCGATCTTCTGCAGCGGCTGGCCGGTATGCTCCACGTAGAGGTTGTTCAACCGCTCGCGGATATACAGGATCTCGCGCGCCTGGATCTCGATGTCGGTAGCCTGACCCTGGGCGCCGCCGGACGGCTGGTGGATCATGATGCGGGAGTTCGGCAAGGCGAAACGCTTGCCCTTGGCGCCCGCCATCAGCAGGAACGAGCCCATGCTGCAGGCTTGGCCGATGCACATGGTGCTCACCGCCGGCTTGATGAACTGCATCGTGTCGTAGATCGCCAGCCCGGCAGTAACCGCTCCGCCGGGGCTGTTGATGTAGAAGTTGATGTCCTTGTCCGGGTTCTCCGACTCCAGGAACAGCATCTGCGCCACGATCAGGTTGGCCACCTGGTCGTTGACCTCGCCCACCAGGAAAATCACCCGCTCCTTCAACAGACGCGAGTAGATGTCGTAGGAGCGCTCGCCGCGAGCCGTCTGCTCGACGACCATCGGTACCAGGTTGAGATTCTTGATGGGATCCATGGTCATGCTCGCGGCTTGGGAGTGGACGGGCCTGGCAGTCGTCAGGCGTTGGCTGGGCGCATCACGTCATCGAAGCTCATTTCCTGCACAGTGGTCCTGGCGTGCTCGGCAACCCACTCTGCCACCTGATCTTCCATCACGCGATTCTGCAGCCCCGACATCAACTGGGGGTCGCCGTTGTAGAGTTCAATGACCTTCTCGGGCTCTTCGTAGGTCGAGGCAATCGCGGCCAGCTGCTCGGCGACCCGCTTGCGGTCGATCTTGAGCGCCTGCTTGCGCGCGATCTCGCCCATCAGCAGGCCGGCGATCACCCGCTTGCGGGCAATCGGCAAGGCGGCGTCGATCAGCTGCTGCGGCGGCGGCTGGCCTTCGGGCATGTTGCCCGCCGCCAGGGTGCGTGCCTCCGTCTGCACCATCATCTTGGGCACGTCCAGATCGCCGTGCGCATCGGCCAGCTTGCTGGCCACTTCCGACTTCAGGCGCGCCATCAGCGCGGCCTTGAGTTCGCGTTCCAGGTTGGCGCGAACCTCCTTGCGGAAGGTCTCCAGGCTGCCATCCTCGATGCCGAACAGCTTGGCGAACTCCCCGTCGACCTCCGGCAGCTTCGGCTCCTGCACCTTGATGACGTGGAAACTCACCTTGGCGCTCTTGCCGGCCAGTTGCTCGTTGCGAAAATCCGCCGGGAACTCGATCGCCGCCTCGAACTGGTCGCCGGCCACGTGCCCGGTCAGGGCCTCGTCCAGCGCCGCGAACAGGGTGCCCGAACCCAGCACGCTGCCGGCGCGCTCCTGGCCTTCGGCCGGGAAACGGTAGTCGTCGGCCGTGGCGGCATACTCGAACATCATGAAATCGCCGGCGGCCGAGGCACGCTCGACCTCCTCGAAACTGCGCCGCTGCAGGCGCAGGGTTTCCAGCATGCGGTCGATATCGGCGTCGGTGACCTCGGCCGCGGCGCGATGCACTTCCAGCGCGGAGACGTCGACTTCGGGAAACTCGGGCATGATCTCGAAGGTCGCCGTGTACGCGATCTCCCCGTTCTCGGGACGGCCGGTGGTGTTGATCGCCGGATTCGCGATCGGCTGCAGCTTCTCCTGCTCCACCGCCTCGCGCAGCGTGCTGCCGATCAGGTCGGAAAGCACTTCGCCCCGCACCTGCTCCCCGAAGCGCTGCTTGATCACCGTCACCGGTACCTTGCCTGGCCGGAATCCCTTCAGGCGAACGGTGCGCCCCATCTCCGCGATCCGCGCGCTGACCTGCGTCTCGAACCGCTCCGCGGGAAACTTCACCGTGAGCTTGCGCTCCAGCGAACCGACATTCTCAACCGAAACCTGCATGACGTCTCCTGGTACTACTCTTAAGTGTTGTGACCCTGTCACAGGCGCCATGGCGGGATTCCCCGCCTGCAAAAACGACCGACCATGGTGCGAAAGGGGGGACTCGAACCCCCACGGGGGTTACCCGCTGGAACCTAAATCCAGTGCGTCTACCAATTCCGCCACTTTCGCGATGCTGCCGCCATGGACCGTGCGTGCCGGACGGCCCGGACGACCACCAGTCGTTGCCGAACACCGCCACGGGAACCCTGCGGCAGGCTTGCCCGAGTCGCGGATTCCCTGGTACGAAAGCGGATCATTTTACGGTTGCGCGGCCTTGCAGCACAAGCAGCCCCGTTGACGACCGCAACCGCCCAAAAGCAGACAGGCGCCCGGTTTTGCCGAGCGCCTGTCGTTAGTGGTGGGCCGTGAAGGATTCGAACCTTCGACCAATTGATTAAGAGTCAACTGCTCTACCAACTGAGCTAACGGCCCAGAGACTGGGTCAACCCGGAAAACCGGGGTGGAACTGGGGTGGATGATGGGATTCGAACCCACGACAACCGGAATCACAATCCGGGACTCTAACCAGCTGAGCTACATCCACCATCGTTTGATACTGGTGCGCCCGACAGGATTCGAACCTGCAACCCTCGGCTTAGAAGGCCGATGCTCTATCCGGTTGAGCTACAAGCGCAGTCATCACCAGTAGAACATGTTGCTGGTCGGGGTAGAGGGATTCGAACCCCCGACTTTTGCGTCCCAAACGCAACGCTCTACCAGACTGAGCTATACCCCGGTTTCGAGCCCTCGACACAAGCACCATCGAAGCCTTGAAATGTTACGGGTGACGCTTGGCCCAGTCAATCCGTACAAGCCGCACCATCCACATGAAACTGTCGTTTCCGTCGCCGCGAAGCTCTCGTCGCGATGAAAACGAAACGGGGTGCAAGCACCCCGCTCCACCGAATAAAAATGGTGCGCCCGGAGAGATTCGAACTCCCGACCACCTAGTTCGTAGCCAGGTACTCTATCCAACTGAGCTACGGGCGCACTGAAAAACTTGTCATGCCGTGCTTCGATGCCGGTGCATCGAAGCGCCGAAGCAAGAGGCGGAATTATTCAGACTCCGCGCGCATGCGTCAACCCTTTTCGCAAAATTTCTTCATCTCCGACTCGGGGACACCGCCAGTCAAGGCGGTGATTGCAGGAGACCGCAGGCAGGCGTTCGCACCGTGCCCGCGGGATCGCATCACTCGCCCAGCGACGCGCGATTCTGCGCGGCCGGATCACCAACCTTGCCCACCGGCGCTCCCGCGTCGCTTTTCGGCGGCGGTGGCGGCGGCGTCGAGCCACCCGGGGCGTTCTTGCTCCAGTCCGCCGGCGGGCCGGGCTGGCGCCCGGCCATGATGTCGTCGATCTGGTGGGCGTCGATGGTCTCGTACTGCAACAGCAGCTCAGCCATGGTGTGCAGCTTGTCGAGGTTCGCCGTGAGCAGCTCCTTGCTGCGCGCATATGCGCGATCGAGGATGCCACGCACGACTTCGTCGATCTTGCTTGCCGTCTCGTTGGAGATGCTCTTGTGCTGGGTCACCGAGCGGCCCAGGAAGACCTCGTCCTCGTCCTCTCCGTAGGTAATCGGGCCGAGTTCGTCGGACAGGCCCCACTTGGTCGCCATGTTGCGGGCCATCTTGGTGGCGCGCTCGATGTCGTTGGAAGCGCCGGTGGTGACCTTGTCATTGCCGAAAATCAACTCTTCAGCCACGCGCCCGCCATACAACGAGCACAACTGCGATTCGATCGCCACCCGGTTGATGCTGTACTTGTCGCCCTCGGGCAGGTACATGGTCACACCCAGCGCGCGCCCGCGCGGGATGATGGTGACCTTGTAGACCGGGTCATGTTCCGGCACCAGGCGACCCACGATGGCATGGCCTGCCTCGTGGTAGGCGGTGAGCTTCTTCTCGTCTTCGCTCATCGCCATCGAGCGCCGCTCGCTGCCCATCAGGATCTTGTCGCGTGCCTTGTCGAGATGGCTCATGCGCACTTCGCGCGCGTTCTCGCGCGCGGCGAACAATGCCGCCTCGTTCACCAGGTTGGCCAGGTCCGCGCCGGAGAAGCCCGGCGTGCCGCGGGCGATCGTCATCGCGTTGACGTCGCTGGCGATCGGCACCTTGCGCATGTGTACCTTGAGGATCTGCTCGCGCCCACGCACGTCCGGCAGTCCGACCACCACCTGGCGATCGAAGCGGCCCGGCCGCAGCAAGGCCGGATCGAGCACGTCGGGGCGGTTGGTGGCGGCGATCACGATGACGCCCTCGGTGCCCTCGAAGCCATCCATCTCGACCAGCAACTGGTTCAGGGTCTGCTCGCGCTCGTCATGACCGCCGCCCAGGCCGGCACCACGATGCCGGCCGACCGCGTCGATCTCGTCGATGAAGATGATGCACGGCGCGTGCTTCTTGGCCTGCTCGAACATGTCGCGCACGCGACTGGCGCCCACGCCGACGAACATCTCCACGAAGTCGGAACCGGAGATCGAGAAGAACGGCACCTTGGCCTCGCCGGCGATCGCCTTGGCCAGCAAGGTCTTGCCGGTGCCGGGCGGGCCCACCATCAGCACGCCGCGGGGGATCTTGCCGCCGAGTTTCTGGAACCGGCCGGGGTCGCGCAGGAACTCGACCAGCTCGCCGACCTCCTCCTTCGCCTCGTCACAGCCGGCGACGTCGCCGAAGTTGACCTTGACCTGGTCCTCGCCCTGCAGCTTCGCGCGCGAACGGCCGAAGCTCATCGCGCCGCGCCCACCGCCGCCGGACTGCATCTGGCGCATGAACCAGATGAACACACCGACGATCAGCAGCACCGGCAGCCAGCTGATCAGCAGGCCGATCAGCGAGAAGCCCTCGGAGGGGTCCTGGCGCACTTCCACGCCCTGGTCCTGCATCTGCTTGACCACTGCATTGGTGGAGAAGCCCAGCATCGGCGCGACAGTGCGGAAGGCACTGCCATCCTTCAGCTTGCCGCTGATCGTGGCGGGCTGGTCGGCGCTGATCGTGGCGCTGGAGACGTTGCCGCTGCTCACGTTCTGCACGAACGCGCTGTAGGCCAGGTCGGATGAACGGCTGCTGCGGGGGTTGAAGCTTTCAAACACGGTGAACAAGACCACCGCGATGATCACCCAGAGCAACACGTTTTTCGCCGTTTCATTCATGAACAGTACTCGCCAGTGGCACCGCGGCGGGTTTGCGCCCGGTCGCCAGTGCATACACCTCGCGCGAACGCGCGCGCGAGGCCTTGGGTTTACGCATCGTTACGCGACTGAAGTCCGTGCGCAAGCAACGCAGATAATCGTCAAAACCGACTCCCTGGAACAACTTGATCAGGAACGAGCCGCCCGGCTTGAGCCACTGCCTGCTGAAATCCAGCGCCAACTCCGCCAGTGCCATCGCGCGAATCTGGTCGGCCAGCGCCACTCCACTCATGTTGGGGGCTATATCGCACAGTACAAGATCCAGCCGGCACCCCTCCAGGCGGGCCTCCAGCTGGCGCAGCACCGATTCCTCGCGGAAGTCGCCCTGCAGGAAATCCACCCCGGCGATGCTCTGCATCGGCAGGATGTCCAGCGCGAACACCTTGCCGCTGTCGCCCAGCCGGTTGCGCACCAGCTGCGACCAGCTGCCCGGTGCCGCGCCGAGGTCGACCACGTTGATGCCCGGCTTCAGCAGCTTGTCGCGCTCGATCAGCTCCTCCAGCTTGTAGACGGCGCGCGAACGCAGCCCTTCGGCCTGCGCCTTCTTGACGTATTCGTCGTTGAAATGTTCACGCAGCCAGACTGCGCTGCTCTTGCTGCGGGCCATGTCTAAGGGAAGATCTGATCGGGAAGGGGCCGTTGCATGATACCCTGCGCAGTCTCCTGACCGTGAACCTGGCCTGCCCCATGCCGCTTACCCCCTCGCAGATCCGCTACCTGCGCGGCCTCGCCCACGACCTGAAACCCGTCGTTCTGCTGGGCAACAAGGGCGCCACCGAAGCCGTCGTGAAGGAGCTGGGACAGGCTCTGGACATCCACGAACTGGTCAAGGTGAAGCTCTCCGGCGGCGACAAGCAGGAGCGGCAGGTGCAGATCGACGTGCTTGCCGGTGGCACCGGCGCGGAGACGATCCACCAGATCGGCCACGTCGTGGTGCTGTTCCGCCGCAACGTCGACGAACCGGGCATCGCCCTGCCGCGCTGATGGACCTGTCGCTGGAACAATCCGATGGCTATCTGCTGGTCCGCCGGGTCGACGCACGCAGCGTCACCCTGCTCGACCGGGTCGTCGAACACAGCTTCCTGCTCACCCCTGCCGGCATCACCGAAGCATGGCCGGTCGCGGCCGCGAGCAGCCTGGGCGTCGACGACGTCCCGGCGCTGCTGGCATTGAAGCCCGAGGTGGTGATCGTGGGCACCGGCGAGCGTCAGGTGTTTCCGGCCGCGGCGTTCACGGCCGGCTTCCTGCGCAAGGGCATCGGCATCGAGGTGATGGACAACGCGGCCGCCGCCCGTACCTACAACCTGCTGGCCGGCGAGGATCGCCAGGTCGTGGCCGGCTTCATCCTGCCTCCCGCCTGATCGGGAACGTTCCGCGCCGCCGCGATCAGCGTGGCGGCAGGTAGCTGAGCGGGTCCACCGGATTGCCATTCTTGCGGATCTGGAACTCGAGCTCGTTGCGGGTCGCGCCGGTGGAACCCATCTCGGCGATCTGCTGCCCGGCCGTCACCCGCTGGCCTTCCTTCACCAGGCGCCTGCGATTGTGCCCGTAGGCCGACAGGAAACTGTCGTTGTGCTTGATGATGACCAATTCGCCATAGCCGACCAGGCCGTTGCCGCTGTAGACCACCACGCCATCGGCGGCAGCCCGCACCGGGTCACCCGAATTGCCCGCGATCTCGATGCCGGGAATGGCATCGCTGCCGTTGAAGCGCCCGACCACCGACCCGCCTTCGACGGGCCAGCGCCAGCTCACCCCACCGACATCACGCGCCGGGCCGGCGACCACGGGCTTGGCCACGGGTGGTACTTTCGCCGGCGGCGTGACGGAAACGCCGGCCACCGGCACGGCATCCACCGCCGCCGGCGCATGCGCCACCGGTGTAGCGGAAGGAATGGCGGGCCGCGCTGCGGCCGTCGCCGCCGTGGCTGGCACGGCCTCGGTGACCGGTTCGAACACCGGAGCCGCGGCCGACGTGCCCGGCGCCCGAGGGGAACCGGCGGCCGTGCCCGGTGTGCGCGCCACGGCCGGTTTCGTCGCCGCCGACGGCGACAACGTCAAGCGCTGCCCCGGCCAGATCGTGTAGGGCGCCGCGATGGCATTCCACTGGGCGAGGTCGCGAAAATCCACGCCGTTGCGGAAGGCGATGGAATAGAGCGTGTCCCCTTTTGCCACCACGTAGCTGCCACCCGGAATCGGCGTGCGCGCCACGCGGGAGGACAGCGCGGCGGCAGGCGACGGGTAGCTGCCCGCGGCGGGCTCGATCACCACCGAACTGCGCATGGTGCCGCAGCCGGCCAGCAACGCCGCCGCGACAACCAGGCAGGGAAAGCGAACTGAATGATCCATGCGGTCCAGCATACCGAGGCGCGCCGCCATTTTCATGCGCACCGCGCCGCCAGTCAGCGCGGCCACAGCCACCACGCCAGCAGCACGACGAGCAATACCAGCGCGCCCCGGCCGATCCACTCGATGTTCTTGTGCAACATGCGCTCGGCGCGCTCGCCGAACAGGCGGATCAACAGCGCCAGCAGCCACACGCGTTTGCCGCGGCCGACCGCCATGCAAGCCAGGAACGGCAGGACCGGCACGCCCACGATGCCGGCCGCCCAGGTGACGAACTTCATGGGGATCACCGGCTGCAGCGCCGCCAGCATCAATGCGCCCAGCATGGTCAACCAATGCTCGTTCATGTCCACGCGCAGATTGTTCACCCAGGCGGTGATGACCTCCTGCATGTGCATGCTGAGCAGCGGCTTCACCGACTCGTAGGCCCAGTGGCCCAGCGCATAGCCGACCACCGAGCCGAGCAGGGAAAACAGCAGCGACATGTTGGCGTAGAAGAACGCCTTGAGTCGCTTGGCCAGCATCATCGGCGCAAGCATCACCTCCGGCATGATCGGGAAGATGAACGCCTCGAAGAAGCTCAACGCACACAGGTAGTGCAGCGCGCGCGGTGCGCGAGCCCAGACCAGTGCGCGGGCGTAGAGCGGCTCGAACAGGCGCATCAGCCGATGCCGCCCAGCAGCGGCACGAAACTCACCGGGCCGAGTTCCTCCAGCGCGAAATCGCCCTTGCCGTCGCCGCGCATGCGGATCAGGTTCTGCCGGCTCGGCGATCCCACCGGCGCCACCAGCACGCCGGCGGGATTGAGCTGTTCGAGGATGCGGGTCGGGATGGTGTCGCCCGCGGCGGTGAGGATGATCGCGTCGAACGGTGCCTCGTCCGGCCAGCCCAGCTTGCCGTCGTCGTAGCGCGAGCGCAGGTTGGTCAGGCCGAGCTGGCGGAAGCGGCGCCGCGCCTGGCGCAGCAGCGCCTCGATGCGCTCGACCGTGTACACCTCGCCGACCAGGGACGACAGCACTGCTGCCTGGTAACCCGACCCGGTGCCGATCTCCAGCACCCTGCGCGGCATCTCCTTCTGCCCCTCGAAGTGCTCCAGCAACGCTTCCGTCATGCGCGCCACCACCCACGGCTGGGAGATGGTCTGGCCGTGGCCGATCGGCAGCGCATCGTTCTCGTAGGCGTGCAGTTGCAGTGCCTGGTCGATGAAATGATGGCGCGGCACCGTGCGGATCACCTCGATCACGCGCGGGTCGCGGATGCCTGCATCCTGCAGGGAGGCGGCCAGCCGGTTGCGGGCGCGCTGCGAGGTCACTCCCTCGCCCTTGAGCTGGGCTGCAGGCAACGGATAGGTGATCATCGGTCAGGCCGCCTCGCCCTTGCTGCGGCGGCCGGCCATGCCGTCGCTCAGCGTCTTCATCCAGCTGCTGACCTTGTCCAGCGCCTGGAAACGGGTCAGGTCGACGTGGATCGGCGTGACCGAGACGAAGCCGCGACGCACCGCGTTGAAATCGGTGCCGGGGCCGGCGTCGTCCACCTCGCCGGCCGGTCCGATCCACCACATCGGTCGCCCGCGCGGATCAGTCTGCGCGATGCACGGCGCGGCACGGTGGCGCCGACCCAGCCGGGTGACCTCGAAGCCGGCGATCTCCGCCCAGGGCCGGTCCGGCACGTTGACGTTGAGGATGGTGTCTGCGGGCAGCGGATCGACCAGCAGACGTTGCATCAGCAGCAGCACCGCCTGCGCCGCGGCGTCGTAGTGCACGCCCTGGTGGTCCTCGCTGACCAGCGAGACGGCGATCGCCGGCAGACCGAGAAAGCGCCCTTCCATCGCCGCCGAGACCGTGCCGGAATAGATCACGTCGTCGCCCAGGTTGGCCGAGTTGTTGATGCCGGATACCACCATGTCGGGTTCTTCGTCGAGCAGGCCGGACAGCGCCAGGTGCACGCAGTCGGTGGGCGTGCCCGCCACACGGTAGTAGCCCTGGCCCATCGACAGTACGCGGATCGGCGCGTCCAGCGTCAGCGAATTGCTCGCCCCCGAGCGATCGCGATCCGGTGCCACCACGGTGACCTCTCCCACCGCCTGCAGGCGCTCGGCCAACACGCGGATGCCCGGCGCATCCACGCCATCGTCGTTGCTGACCAGAACTCGCATGATGCTCCGTCGAAAACTGCCTGCCGGCGCAGGAAGATCAAGCGCGGCGGTTTCGTGATGGTTGCAAGTCTACCGTAGCGCGCCCCCAAGTTTCACCGGGATTCAACGCATCGTGCCGCCGCTTCTGGCTAGGATGCGCAGATGAAGCGACCCAACCCGCCCCGGATCACCGACGACGATCGCCGCCTGTTCCGCGAGGCGATCGGCGAGGTGCAGCGACTCGCGCCGGTTTCCCCGCCGCCGGCGACCGCGAAACCCGCGCCACACCCGCGCATGTTCGAGGCCGACGAAGCTGCCGTGGCCAGCGAGTTGCTGGACATGGATTTCGACCCGGCCACGCTCGAAGTCGGCGAGGAACTTGGCTACCTGCGCGACGGCTATCCGCCTAGGTTGCTGCGGCAACTCAAGCGCGGCCAGTTCAGCGTGGGCGACGACCTGGACCTGCATCAGATGAACGCCGCCGCGGCCCAGGCCAGCATCGTCGCGTTCCTGGCCGAAGCGCGGCAAGCCGGCGTGCGTTGTGTGCGCATCATCCATGGCAAGGGGCTGCGTTCGAAGGCTGCCGGTCCGGTGCTGAAGGCGCTCACCGATCGCATGCTGCGCCGGCGCGACGACGTGATCGCGTTTGCCTCGGCGCGCCCGGCGCAGGGTGGCACCGGGGCGGTGATCGTCTTGCTGAAAGAGCAGAAGTGAGTGGAGAGGAGTGAGAACTGAGGGAGGGAACGGGTGCGCTCGTGCTTTCTCTTTCTCTCACTCTTCACTCATCTCCACTCACTCCTCGCCTTTAAGCTCGCGCACCACCACCGTGGCGTACGCGCCAGCGGGCAGCTCGAACGACAGTTCCAGCGCGTCCTCGCCGAGCCAGCGCCAGTGGAGATTGTGCGGAATCAGCCGCAGCGGGCGGCGCTCCTGATCCATGCGCGCGGCGGCCAGGCCGCTGGCCAGGTCGTCATTCGCCGCAGCGACTTCGCGCTCCAGCGCGCCTGCTTCGCCCTGGCTCGGCGGCTCGCCCTGCCCCCACAGCGGGCCTGACGGATGGATGTCGGCGCGCGCCAATCGCGCGGCCAATTCGTCGTTGAACGGTTCCGGCCCGAACCACGAGCGCGAACCGGCCAGCGACCAGATTTCCCCTTCCAGCGGCCGGTCCCACGCATCGTGCTCGACCCGCGCCGCCAGTACGGCATTGAAGATGTGCGAACGCGCCGCGGACAGCAAAATCGAACGCTTGTCGCGATCCACCCGGCGCCCACCGAACATCGCGCGCGCCTGTGCCACGTTGCCGCCTTCGCGGCCGAAGCGCTGCTCGCCGTAATAGTTCGGCACGCCGCGCGCAGCGATCTGCCGCAGCACCGACTCCGCCCGCGCGCGATCGCCGCTCACCTCGCGCAACACCAGCACGAAGCGATTGCCGCGCAGGGCGCCACGCTTGAGCTTGCGCGAATGCCGCGTCGCCGCCAGCACTTTCACCTCCGGGTGCGGGAACGTGGACCAGTCCGGATCGGGCCGGCCGGCCAGTTGCACCGAGAAGGTCTGCCGGGTCACGGCATGGCGATCCTTGAGGCCCGCATAACCGACCGCGACCTGCGGCACGCCGGCGAACTTCGCCAGCTCGCGCGCGACCCAGTCGGTGTTGGCGCCGCGCTTCTCCACCCACAGCAGCAGGTGCTCGCCGGCACCCTCGGCGTCGTAGCCGAGGATCTCCTCGACCAGGAAGTCCTCGGGACTGGCGCGCAGCCGGGCAGTCAGTGGCGGTTCGCCGAAAGCATGGGGCAGTTCTTGCATGGAGAAACGGCTTCTTTGGGCGTCATTCCCGCGAAGGAGGGAATTCGATCTGACGGGTGACTGAAGAGCAGGCTGGATTCCCGCTTGACCGGCCCTTCGGCCGTTGCATGGCGCCTCGCGGGAATGACGTCCTGCCACGCTCGGGTTCGACAACCTGAAACCGGGCCGGAAGGGTGACGATTACATCAGGAACACCGTCGCCAGTCCGAGAAAAATGAAAAAGCCGCCGCTGTCGGTCATGGCGGTGATCAGCACGCTGGAGCCCAGCGCCGGGTCGCGGCCGAAGCGGGTCATGCAGATCGGGATGCCGACGCCGGCGAAGGCCGCCAGCAACAGGTTCAGCGTCATCGCCGCGGTCATCACCAGGCCCAGCGAGGCACTGTCGTAAAGCAGCCACGCCACGATGCCGATGACGCCACCCCACACCAGCCCGTTCAGCAGCGCCACGGCCATCTCCTTGCGCCACAGGCGCCGCGCGCTGTCGGCGCTGATCTGGTTCAGCGCCAGCGCGCGCACGATCATGGTGATGGTCTGGTTGCCGGAGTTGCCGCCGATGCCGGCCACGATCGGCATCAATGCGGCCAGCGCCACCAGGCGCTCGATCGAACCCTCGAACAAGCTGATCACGCGCGAGGCGATGAAGGCCGTCATCAGGTTGATCGCCAGCCACAGCCAGCGGTTGCGCAGGCTGGCCCAGACCGAGGCGAAGATGTCCTCCTCCTCACGCAGGCCGACCCGGCCCAGCGCCTCGCTTTCGCTCTCCTCGCGGATCACGTCCACCATGGCGTCGATGGTGATGCGGCCGATCAGGTGGCCGCGCTCGTCCACTACCGGCGCGGTCACCAGGTCGTAGCGCTCGAACGCTTGCGCCACGTCGTAGGCGTCGTCGGTGGGGTGGAAGGTGTTGACGTCCGGCGCCATCACCTCGCTGACCATGCGCTCGGGGGAATTGACCAGCAGCCAGTGCAGCGGCAGGACGCCAGTCAGCAGGTTGTCCTGGTTGATGACGAACAGCTTGTCGGTCTGTGGCGGCAGTTCTTCCCAGCGGCGCAGGTAACGCAGCACCACTTCGAGGCTCACGTCCTCGCGGATGGTGACCATCTCGAAGTCCATCAGCGCGCCGAGCTGGTCCTCCTCGTAGGACAGCGCCGACTGCACCTGCTCGCGTTGCTGCGAGTCGAGGCTGGCCATCAGCTCCGGCAGCACCGCCGTGGGCAGGTCTTCGACCAGGTCGGCCAGTTCGTCGGCGTCCAGCGTTTCGGCGGCGGCGAGGATCTCGTGGCGATCCATGTCCGCGATCAGCGATTCGCGCACCGCGTCGGACACTTCCAGCAGGATCTCGCCGTCGCGGTCGGCCTTGACCAGTTGCCAAACCGCCAGGCGCTCGTCCAGCGGCAGCGATTCGAGGACGAAGGCGATGTCGGCCGGGTGCAGCTCGTCCAGTTGCTGGCGCAGGTCCGCCAGCACGTCCGCGGGCAGGCGGCCGTCGCCTTCGTGACGATGCAGCAGCTCGACGATGGTGTCGAGCCGATCGTGCAGCCGGTTGGCGACGCTGCGGGCCTCGATCTCGGTCATGCGCGCTCCAGCAGCACGCACGCCTGCGCGGCGATGCCCTCGCCGCGGCCGCAGAAACCGAGCCTTTCGGTGGTGGTGGCCTTGATGCTGACGCAACCGATGTCGCAGGCCAGGTCAGCAGCGAGAATTTCGCGCATCGCCTGCGCATGCGGACCGACCTTCGGTGCCTCCCCGATCACGGTGACATCGGCGTTGCCCAAGGCGTAGCCGTGCTGCACCATCAGCATTGCCGCATGGCGCAGGAACTGGCGGCTGTCGGCGCCGCGCCAGCGTGCGTCGGTGGGCGGGAAATGACGGCCGATGTCGCCCAGCGCCAGCGCGCCGAAGATGGCGTCGCACAGCGCGTGGATCACCACGTCGCCGTCGGAGTGCGCCACCACGCCGCGATCGTGCGGCACGCGCACGCCACCGAGCACGAGGTGGTCACCCTCGCCGAACGCGTGCACGTCGAAACCGCTGCCTATCCTCATGAACTTGTCCTTGCGAGCAGGAACTGCGCCAGCGCGAAATCCGCTGCCGTGGTCACCTTGATGTTGTCCTCGGCGCCTTCGACCAGCAACGGCGAGAATCCGGCCAGCTCCATCGCCATCGCCTCGTCGCTGACGTCCACGCCACGCTGATGCGCATCGCGCAGCGCCGCCGTCAACCGGCCACGCCGGAACATCTGCGGCGTGAACGCGCGCCAGCGCGACTCGCGCGGTTCGGTGCGCGCGACGCATCCGTTCACGTCGGCGTGCTTGAGCGTATCGCGCAGCGGCGCGCCGAGCAGGCCGCCGTCGCCTCGCCCGCCCCGCTCGATCAGGTGGCCGATGTCATCCAGCCGCACGCAGGGACGCGCCGCGTCGTGTACCAGCACGAACTCCTCATCGCCGACACCCGCAGGCAGCGCGTCGAGCCCGGCCAGCACCGATTCACTGCGCTGCGCGCCGCCGACAGCGGTCAGCACCGGCTTGCCGCACACGTCGCGCAGGCCCGGCCAGTGCCGGTCATCGGCCGCGAGCGTCACCAGCAGGCCGCCGATCCGCGGATGCGCGGCGAGGCGCGCCAGCGTGTGTTCGATCAGGGTCCGGCCAGCCAGCAACTGGTATTGCTTGGGCAAGTCGCCGCCGGCCCGCACGCCCCGCCCGGCCGCCGGCACCACGCACCACAACGTGGTGCCGGTCATGGCGAGCCGCGCGCAGCGGATGCGGCCGTGGCCGGCGAGCTGCCCGCGCGCGCGGGCTCGACCACCTGGTAGAACACCTCGCCGGGCTTGATCAGCCCCAACTCGGTACGCGCGCGCGCCTCGACCGCCTGGTCGCCATGCTTGAGGTCGTGCACGTCGGCGGCCAGCGCCTGGTTGCGCTTCTGCAGGCGCGCGTTGTCGCCGGTCTGCTTGTTCACCGCGATGCGCAAACTGTCCACCTCCTGCATGCTGCCGCTGCCGAACCACAGCTTCAGCTGCAAGCCGACCAACAGCAGCAACAACAGCAGGGCGATCCAACGCAGCATGGCGGCGTGTCCCGCTCAGCCCGGCAAACGGCCGAGGTTGGGGAACGCCTCGCGACCGGCGTAGCGCGCAGCCGAGCCCAGCGCCTCCTCGATGCGCAGCAACTGGTTGTACTTCGCCACGCGGTCGCTGCGGCACAGCGAGCCGGTCTTGATCTGGGTCGCCGTGGTGGCCACCGCGATGTCGGCGATGGTGGTGTCCTCGGTCTCGCCGGAGCGGTGCGAGATCACCGCCGCGTACTTCGCCGCGTCGGCCATGGCAATCGCCTCCAGCGTCTCGGACAGCGTGCCGATCTGGTTCACCTTGATGAGGATCGCGTTGGCGATGTTCTTCTCGATGCCCTCGCGGAAGATCGCCGGGTTGGTCACGAACAGGTCGTCGCCGACCACCTGCACGCGCTCGCCGATCGCGTCGGTGAGCAGCTTCCAGCCATCCCAGTCGCCTTCGGCCATGCCGTCCTCGATGGTGACGATCGGGTACTGCTTCGCCCAGCCGGCGAGCAGGTCGACGAACTCGGCCGAGCTGTACTGCTTGCCTTCGCCGGCGAGGTCGTACTTGCCGTTCTTGTAGAACTCCGAGCTGGCCGCGTCGAGGCCGAGCAGGATCTCGCTGCCGACCTTGTAGCCGGTCTTGTTGATCGCTTCGAGGATGGTGTCGATCGCCTCGACGTTGGAGCGCAGGTTCGGCGCAAAGCCGCCCTCGTCGCCCACCGCGGTGGCGAGGCCGCGGCCGTGCAGCACGCTCTTCAACGCATGGAAGATCTCCGCGCCGGCGCGCAACGCCTCGGCGAAGCTCGGCATGCCGACCGGCAGGATCATGAACTCCTGCACGTCGACGTTGTTGTCGGCGTGCGCGCCGCCGTTGATGATGTTCATCATCGGCACCGGCAACGCGCCGGGCTTGCCGTGCGACAGGTACTGCCACAGCGGCTCGCCGCGCGAAGCTGCCACCGCGTGCGCCGCCGCCATCGACACGCCGAGCAGCGCATTCGCACCCAGCCGGCCCTTGTTCGGCGTGCCGTCCAGCGCAATGAGCTTGGCATCGAGGCCCTTCTGATCGGCCGCATCGAAACCCTTCAGCGCATCGGCGATGGTGCCATTGACGTTGGCTACCGCGTTCTTCACGCCCTTGCCGCCGTAGCGCGACTTGTCGCCATCGCGCAGCTCGACCGCCTCGCGCGAACCGGTGGAGGCGCCGCTCGGCACCGCGGCGCGGCCGAAGCCGCCGCCGGCCAGGGTGACTTCGGCTTCCAGCGTGGGGTTGCCGCGCGAGTCGAGGATTTCACGGGCGTGGATGCGGGTGATCAGAGTGGTCATGGTTATCCGTCAGTGAAGTGTTTTCGTAGGGGCCCGCTCGCGGGCGATGCTTTTACAAATCCCGAATCCCCGCTCTCAGCAGACGAACGTCCGGTCATCCCGACCCAACAGCATCGCCCGCGAGCGGGCTCCTGCAGGTGTGGTCACACGTCCTGTTCGAGGAAGCGGTGGCGCTTGGTCACGGCGTCCAGTTCCAGCAGGGTTTCCAGCAGCGCCTCCATCTTGCCCAGCGGCCACGCATTCGGGCCGTCGGACAGCGCCTTGCTCGGATCGGGATGGGTCTCGGCGAACAGGCCGGCCACGCCGACCGCCACCGCCGCGCGCGCCAGCACCGGCACGAATTCGCGCTGGCCGCCGGAGCTGGCACCCTGCCCGCCCGGCAACTGCACCGAATGCGTCGCGTCGAACACCACCGGGCAACCGGTCTCGCGCATCACGCTGAGCGAGCGCATGTCCGAGACGAGGTTGTTGTAGCCGAAGCTGGCACCGCGTTCGCAGACCATGATGTGGTCGTTGCCGACGGCCCTGGCCTTGGCCACCACGTGCTTCATGTCCCACGGCGCCAGGAACTGGCCCTTCTTGATGTTTACCGGCTTGCCGGCACGCGCCACTTTCTGGATGAAGTCGGTCTGCCGGCACAGGAAGGCCGGCGTCTGCAGCACGTCGACCACCGATGCCACCTCGTCCATCGGCGTGTACTCGTGCACGTCGGTGAGCACCGGCACGCCGATCTGGCGCTTCACTTCGCCCAGGATGCGCAGGCCCTCTTCCAGGCCGGGCCCACGGAAGCTCTCGCCGGAGGAGCGGTTGGCCTTGTCGAAGCTGGATTTGAAGATGAAGGGGATGCTCAGCCGCGCGGTGATTTCCTTCAGCATGCCGGCGGTGTCCAGCTGCAGCTGCTCGGATTCCACCACGCAGGGGCCGGCGATCATGAACAGGGGTTGGTCGAGGCCGACCTCGAATCCGCAAAGCTTCATGACTCTTTCCCGTTCAAAGCGTTCTTGATTCCATCATGCCCGCATTCGCGGGAATGACAGCCACGAGGGTGTCGCGTTGCCGCGTCATGCCGTCGCCTGCACCGGCGCCAGCTTCTCGCCGGCGCGCACGGCCTTGTACTCGCGTGCCGCGCGCACGAAGCCGCTGAACAACGGGTGGCCGTCGCGCGGGGTCGAGGTGAACTCCGGGTGCGCCTGGCAGCCGAGGAACCACGGATGCTGCTGTTGCGGGAGTTCGACGATCTCCACCAGCAGGTCGTCCATCGACTTGCCGGAGATCACCAGGCCCAGGTCCTCGAACGTCTGCCGATAGCGGTTGTTGAACTCGTAGCGATGGCGATGGCGCTCGCGCATGACGTCCTGCCCGTACATCGCGCGCGCCAGCGTGCCGGCCTTGAGCCGGCATTCCTGCGAACCCAGGCGCATGGTGCCGCCCAGGTCGGAGCGGTCGTTGCGCTGCTCGACTTCACCGGTCGCGGTGGTCCACTCGGTGATCAACGCGATCACCGGGTTCGGCGTGTTGCGGTCGTTCTCGCTGGAATCGGCGTCGGTCAGGCCAGCCACGTGGCGGGCGAAATCCACCACCGCCGCATGCATGCCGTAGCAGATGCCGAAATAGGGCACGCCGTGCTCTCGGGCGTACTTCGCCGCCAGCACCTTGCCCTCGAAGCCGCGCTTGCCGAAGCCGCCGGGCACCAGGATGGCGTCGGCCTTGCCCAGCACCTTGGCGGCGCCTTCGGCCTCGACCTGCTCGGAGTCGATCCAGTCCAGGTTGACCCGCGTCTGCTGCTTGATGCCGCCGTGGCGCAGCGCCTCGCCGAGCGACTTGTAGGCGTCCTTGTGCTCGACGTACTTGCCCACGATGGCGACGGTGACCTCGTCCTTCGGGTGCTCCACCGCATCCACCGTGCGCTGCCACTCGGACAGGTCGGCCGGCTTGGCGGCCAGGCCGAGCTTCTTCACCACGATGTCGTCCAGGCCCTGCTGGTGCAGCCACAGCGGCTGCTTGTAGATCACGTCGACGTCGGCCGCGCTGATCACGGCGGATTCGGGCACGTTGGTGAACAGCGCGATCTTGCGCCGTTCGGCCTCGGGCAACGGCTCCTCGCAGCGGCACAGCAGGATGTCCGGCTGGATGCCGATCGAGCGCAGCTCCTTCACCGAGTGCTGGGTCGGCTTGGTCTTGATCTCGCCGGCGGCCTTGATGTACGGCACCAGGGTCAGGTGCATGAACACCACCTTCTCCGGACCGTGCTCGATGCGCAACTGCCGGATCGCCTCCAGGAACGGCAGCGACTCGATGTCGCCCACGGTACCGCCGATCTCCACCAGCGCCACGTCGAAGCCGCGGGTGGCCTCGTGGATGCAGTGCTTGATCTCGTCGGTGATGTGCGGGATCACCTGCACGGTGGCGCCGAGGTAATCGCCGCGACGCTCCTTGCGGATCACCGCCTCGTAGATCTTGCCGGTGGTGATCGAGTTCTTGCCGGACAGGCGGGTGCGCACGAAGCGCTCGTAGTGGCCAAGATCGAGGTCGGTCTCGGCGCCGTCGTCGGTCACGTAGACCTCGCCGTGCTGGAACGGACTCATCGTGCCCGGGTCCACATTGATGTAGGGATCGAGCTTCATCATGGTGACCGAGAGGCCGCGCGCTTCGAGGATGGAGGCGAGCGACGCCGCCGCGATGCCCTTGCCAAGCGAGGACACCACACCGCCGGTGACGAAAATCAGGGGGGTCATGGAAAGCAGCCGTGCGGGAAATTGGCATTTTAGCTGCAGAACCGTCCGACGGCGAGATGGCGTGCGAAAAATCGACCCCATCGGTTCATTTCCGGGGCAGCGCGTGCATGAAAACGGCAGATGGCGCCTGCTAGCATGACAGGATGAACAATCCCGTCCCCGCCCGTCTCGCCGCCTTGCGCGCGGCCATGAAGCAGCACGGCGTCGCTGCCGTGCTCGTTCCCAGTGCCGATCCGCATCTGTCCGAGTACCTGCCGGCGCACTGGTCGGCGCGGACATGGCTGTCCGGGTTCGACGGATCGGCCGGCACGCTCATTGTCGGTCGCGAGCAGGCCGGGCTGTGGACCGACTCGCGCTATTTCGCGCAGGCCGAGCAGCAGCTGGCCGGCAGCGGCGTCGCGCTGATGAAGCTGCGCGTGCCGCACACGCCCGAGCATCTGGAATGGCTGCAGCAGCAACTGCACGACGGCGACGTGCTGGCAGTGGCCGGGGACAGCGTGGCTGTCGCCACCCGGCACCAGATCGAACACCGGCTGGCGGAGACCGGCGCCACCGTGCGCACCGACCTGGACCTGCCGGGCGAGATCTGGACGGATCGCCCCGCCCTGCCGGCGTCGCCGGTGGTCGAGCACGCGCTGGCCTGGGCCTGCATCCCCCGCGCGGAAAAGTTCGCGCGCCTGCGCAAGGCGATGCGCAAGCTCGGCGCCAGCCATCACCTGGTGTCAAGCCTCGACGACATCGCCTGGCTGACCAACCTGCGCGGCAGCGATGTCGAGTGCAACCCGGTGTTCCTCGCCCACCTGCTGGTACAGGCCAACGCCGGCGCCACCTTGTTCGTCGGCCGCGCCAAACTCGATGATGCGCTGGTCGCGGCACTGGCCGCCGACGGCATCGGCATCGCCGATTACGCTTCGATCACCTCGGCGTTGCCGGAGCTGGGCGCGGACGACCGCCTGCTGCTGGACAGCGGCCGCGTGGTCAGCTCGATCGCCGCGGCAATCGCGCCGGAGGTCACACGCATCGAGGCGCCCAACCCCAGCACGGCGTTCAAGGCGGTCAAGAGCGCCGCCGAACTCGACCATGTCCGCGACGTGATGCGCCGCGACGGCGCGGCGCTGGTGCGCGGTTTCCGCCGGCTGGAACAGCGGCTCGCCGCCGGCATGACGCTGACCGAGCTGGACGTGGACACGCTGCTGCACGAGGAACGCTCGGCCCAACCCGGCTGGGTCGGCGAGAGCTTCGCCACCATCGCCGGCTACCAGGCCAACGGCGCATTGCCGCACTACCGCGCCACGCCGCAGTCGCACAGCACACTGCAGGCAAAAGGCCTGCTGCTGATCGACTCGGGCGGACAGTACCTCGGCGGCACCACCGACATCACCCGCGTGCTCGCCCTGGGCGAGACCACCGCCGAGCAACGCCGCGATGCCACGCTGGTGCTGAAGGGCATGATCGGGCTGTCGCGCGCGCGTTTTCCCAAGGGCGCCAGCGGCCCGCAACTGGATGCGCTGGCGCGTGCGCCGCTGTGGGCGGCGGGCATGGATTACGGCCACGGCACCGGCCATGGCGTGGGTTATTTCCTCAACGTGCACGAAGGCCCGCACGGCATCCGCGCACCGGTGCCCGGCGGCGCGCTGGTGCCGCTGGAGCCGGGCATGATCAGCTCGATCGAGCCGGGCCTGTACAAGCCCGGCCGGCACGGCATCCGCCACGAAAACCTGGCCGTGGTGGTCGAGGCCGACCGCACCGAGTTCGGCGAATTCCTAGCCTTCGAGACACTCACGATGTGCCCGTTCGATCGCCGCGCGCTCGAACCGAACCTGCTCAACCCGGAAGAGCGCGCGTGGCTGGACGACTACCACGCCAACGTGCGCGCCGCGCTCAGCCCGCTGCTGGCCGACGCCGATCTGGAGTGGCTGAACCGCCACTGCGCGCCGCTGTAGGCCGCGCCCTGCGGCAGGCTCCATGGACCTGCCGTCGCGCCGCGGGTCACAGCCCCAGGTTGTTGTGCTCCAGCACGCGTTCGGCGCGATAACTCGAACGCACCAACGGCCCGGCGACCGCTTCCACGAAACCCTTGCCCAGCGCCAGTTCGCGATAGGCACGGAATTCGTCCGGGGTGACGAAGCGCTCCACCGGCAGGTGGTGCGGGCTGGGCCGCATGTACTGGCCCAGGGTGACCACGTCCACGCGGGCGGCGCGCATGTCGTCCAGCGCCTGCTCGATCTCGGCGTCGGTTTCGCCCAGACCCAGCATCAGGCTGGTCTTGGTGAGCGTCCTGGGCGCGTGGCGCTTGGCGAACGCCAGCACGTCCAGGGTCTGCTCGTAGCCGGCGCGCGGGTCGCGCACCGGATGGGTGAGGCGACGCACGGTTTCCAGGTTTTGCGCATAGGTGGCCAGGCCGGCGTCGAGCACGGTGGCGACGCTGGCATGGTTGCCGGCGAAATCGGGCGTAAGCGCCTCCACCGCGGTGTCGGGCGAACGCAGGTGGATGGCCTTCACGCAGGCGGCGTAGTGGGCGGCGCCGCCGTCCGCCAAGTCGTCGCGATCCACCGAGGTGAGCACCACGTACTTCAGCCCCATCAGCGCCACCGCGTCGGCCACCTTGGCCGGCTCCAGCGGGTCGAGCCAGCCGTTCGGGTTGCCGGTGGACACCGAGCAGAACTTGCACGCGCGCGTGCACACCGAGCCCATCAGCATCAGCGTGGCAGTGCCGCGGCCCCAACACTCGGCGATGTTGGGGCACTTGGATTCGGCGCACACGGTGTTGAGCTGGTGCGTGCGCACGATATCGGCCACTTCCTCGTAATGCGCGCCGCTGGGCAGCTTCACGCGCAGCCATGGCGGCTTGCGGCTGACGTCGGGCTCATGGCTGTGTGCGTTGGGCTTCTGGCCGCCCTTTACCGCACGCGTGCCCTGCGGACTGGTGAACTTGCTGCCGTCCGGGATGGAAGGGTTGCTGGACATGGGGATGCGGGCTGGCTGGACTGCCGCCAGTGTCGCGCGCCACGCCTGCGCCTGCCCTGATGCACGTCAAAGCAGCCGGGTCGATGCCACGCGCCGCATGCCGATCAACCGCGCCGTGGCGGCACCAATCGCAGACGGGGGGAGCCGCTCTGCTGGTTGGGGCTGAGCAGTGCCTGGATCTCGTCGGGCTGCAACGGATACGAGTAGAGGTAGCCCTGCCCCTCGACGCAACCGGCGCGCAGCAGGAACTCGTGCTGCGCCTCGGTCTCGATGCCTTCGGCGATGGTGACCAGGCCCAGACTGCGCGACATCGCCAGCATCGCCTCGGTAATCGCCGCGTCGTTGGCGTCGCCGGGCAGGCCGGTGACGAAAGAGCGGTCGATCTTCAGGTAAGTGACGGCCGGCAGCTTGAGGTATGCCATCGAGGAGTAGCCGGTGCCGAAATCGTCGATGGCCACGTCGATGTTCAGCATGTCCAGCGTCTGCATGGTGCGCTGGGTGTCGTCGCCCAGCCGCAGCATCGCGCTCTCGGTGATCTCCAGCAGCAGGCGGTGCGGCGACACGCGGCGCGACTGCAAGGTGCGGCTGACCCCGTCGACGAAGGACGGATGGCCGAACCAGCGCGCGGAGATGTTCACCGCCACGCGGATCGGCGGCACGCCGGCCAAGTCCCAGGCCTGGATCTGGGCGCAGGTGGCCTGCAGCACCCATTCGTCGATGCGCCGGATCAGGCCCAGACTCTCCGCCACCGGGATGAACTCGCCGGGCAGTACCTCGCCGCGCTCCGGATGCTGCCAGCGCAGCAGCGCCTCCACCGCAACGATGCGCCCGCTGCCCAGCTCGATGCTGGGCTGGAACACCAGGCGGAACTCGCCCCGGCTCAGTGCCTGGCGCAGTTCGGTCGCCAGCTGCAGGCGGCGCCGGTTGTCGGCATGCATCATCGGCGTGTAGAAGCGGAACGCGTTGCGCTCCTCGGTCTTGGCCGCATACATCGCCGCGTCGGCGTTGGCGATGAGGGTGGCCGCGTCGTTGCCGTCCAGCGGGTAGCCGGCCACGCCGATGCTGGCGGTGAGCACGACCTCGTAATCGTCCAGCACCAGCGGCTCGGACAGCGTCGCCAGCAACCGGTTGACGATCGCCCGCGCATCCTCGCGCAGGCTCAGTCGCGGCAGCAGCACGGTGAACTCGTCGCCGCCGATGCGCCCGGCCACGTCGCCGTCGGAGAGCTGCCGGCTGATGCGCTCGCCCACTTTCACCAGCAAGCGGTCGCCGATCGCGTGACTGTAACTGTCATTGACGATCTTGAATGCATCCAGGTCGATGAACAGCACCACCGCCGCCAGCCGCTCGCGCTCGGCCTGGGCGATCGCCTCGCTGCAGTAGCGTTCGAACTCGGCGCGATTGACCAGGCCGGTGAGCGGATCGTGCCGGGCCAGGTGTTCCAGCCGGCGCTGGTTGGCCTTGGCCTCGTGGATGTCGGTGCACACCGCCACGTAATACGTCACGTGGCCGTCGCCATTGCGGATCGCGCTGAGGCTCAAGTGTTCCGGATAGGTCGTGCCGTCGGCGCGGGTGCTCAGCACCTCGCCGATCCAGTTGCCGCCGGCGGCCACCTCGTCCCAGATGGCTTTCGGCAGCGCACGTCCGTCCGGCAGGCGGCGCGTGTCGCCCAGCCGCCGGCCCTGCAGCGCCAGGCTGCTGAAGCCGGTCAGCTCGGTGTGCGCCGCATTGGTCGAGGTGATCCGCTGCTGCGCATCGGCGATGACCACGCCCTCGGCGATGCTGGCCAGCGCCTCGGCCGCCACCCGGCGCTCCTGTTCCATCGCCACCCGCTCGGAGATGTCGCGGATGATCGCCTGGCACACCGGCAACTCACCCCAGCGGGCAACGCTGGTCTGGGTCTCCACCGGGCGGGAGCTGCCGTCGGCGGCCAGCAGCGCGTTGGTGGCGGCACGCCCCGCCTGCTGGCCGGCCAGCGGCTGCAGGAACAGGTGCACGTAGCGGTCGCCGATCAGCTCCTTCGCACTGCGCCCGGTCCAGGCCGCCGCCGTGCGGTTCACGTCGAGAATGCGTCCGCTGCCTTCGTCGATCATCACGATCGCGTCGGCGGCGCTGTCGAACAGCAGCCGGTAGCGCTCTTCGCTGCCGCGGATGCTCTCCAGGATGCGCCGGGCCATGCCCAGCCACAGCAGCACGGCGACCAGGGTGACCGCGACCACGCCACCGAAGAGCAGCTTGCCGACCCACGAGGCGCCGCGCGCCACCTCGACCGAGAAGACATTGGTGCGCGGCTCGATGAAGCGGTTCAATTCGTGGATGCGACTGCGTTGGCGAAGCTGCTCGGCCGGCGGCAGGCCACCGGCCGCGTAGGCGCGTTGCAACTCGCCGGCAATCTCGTCCAGCTCGGTAATGGCGTCGTCGACCGAGTACCAGGCGCGAAGCGCCTCGCTGATGTGCGGCGCCGACGAAAAATGCTGGAGGATGAAGATCATCCCGGGGATGGCATCGGGGATCACGCTGCCCCGGGCGAACGCCTGGGCGACCTTGTCGTGGTCGAACTGGCCCGAGGCGATCGCATCGCGGGCCCAGCGATCGGAGAGCACTACCGCGTAGTGGCGCCTGAAGCCGGCCAGGTCCGCGGCGTCGCCGCTGATCGCATAGGCTTCCAGGTCGATCACCGACTGCTTCTGCGCCTTGGACCACAGACTCTCGCCGTTGAGGAAACCGGCGAGAGTGATCTGGATCTGCAACGCGCCCCAGGTCAAGGCCAGCATCAGCCCCACCATCGCGATCAGCGCATACGCCAGCGGCATCAGTCGCCGCGACAATGGCTTTTGCAAGGTGGCTCGGGAAGTGCGCATCATGCCCCTTCTACCATGACTGGTGCCTTGTGACCCACTGCGTGCTCCTTGGTTGCTGCAGTTCTGTACGTCAGGCGGCGGCTTCCCTCAGGGCCTCCAACTCGTAACGCGTGCCGATGCAATGATCCATGCTGATGCGCATGCTTACATAGCTGCGCTTGATGCAACTGGCAATATGTTCCACGTCGTGCGCGGCCGGGGTCGTCCCCATCAACGTGCAGACGATCTCCAGCGCCTCCCACGGATGGGTATCGTCATAAGCGGCATGAAGTTGAAGCCAGCGCAAACTGCCGGCACGTTCCTTCGGCGCGAAGCTCTCGGCATAGGCCTTGCTTTCGTATACGCGCTGCGACCACTCGCCAGTGGCCCCCTCGACGGCGTAGTTGGTGGCTGCGATGCTCGCCGCCAGCGAACCGCTGGCGCAAATCTCCTCGCACCAGTCCGCCAGGGTACCGGTGCCGTGCGGCGCCCGGCCGTTCAGCACGTCCTCGCGCTCAACGCCCGCGCCTTCGGCCCAGTTGAGCCAGTATTCGGCATGGTTCTGCTCCACGCGGATGTTGCGCACCAGCCAGCGCCGGGCCAGGTTGTCGCCGGGGCTGCGGCCGAAGCGGGTCTTGAGCAGGCTCAGCGCCATGTACGCCGGGAAACGCTCGATCACCGGCCAGATCCCGACCATGAAGTGACGCGTCGCCGTGTGGCTGAGCGAAGCCTCCCTCATCAGGTCCCACATCTCGTGCCGCACGACGCCTTGCTTGGCGGCTTCGCAATCGGCCACCATGTCCTGCGCCCATTGGGGGTAGCTGGTCAGTTCGGTGAGCGGGCCGGTACGTTCAAAACGGGTGTTCATCTTCCATCTCCTTACAGGTGGATGTTGCGGTGGTTCGCCTTGCCTGACCGCGCGCTGGACTGCTGCCGGTCCTGATCGGACGCCGCCGGAGGCGGCGCCACGGAAAAATGCCGCATCGGCTGCAATGGCGACGCACGAGCAGCGTGCCGCAGTGCAGGGGTTGCTGTCTGGATACCATGTCGCACTCCGCCCATTCACGCCAGCCGGCGGTCCGGACATCCGGATGCCTGGTTGGTTTTCGCGGGTTCGCGAGGGGGCGCTCGGCAATCACTGCGCGGCCACCGCGCTCTCGGGCAGGTCCTTGCGATAGCGGGCGATTTCATCCTCCGGTACGCCAGCGGCGCTCATGTTGCGCAATGCCTGCTGCATCCGTGCTGTCCCTTCGGCGCGCCTTCCCATGCGCAGCAGGATCTGCGCGTGCAGCGCGCCAAGCACGGAGGCGCGGCCCGGATCGGCAGTGCTGGCCTGGTAGGCCGCCGGATCGACATGCTCGATCAGGGCCAGCGCTTCGGCCTGGCGACCCAACTGGCTGAGCACGTCGGCGCGCGCGACGCGCGCCGCCTGCACCGCGGGACTACGTTCGCCGGACACCGCCACCAGGCCATCCTCGGCCGCGCGCAGATCGGCCAGCGCGGCGGGCAGGTCACCGGCCTCCTGCTCCTGCGAGCCAAGGTTGAGCTGCTCGACCAGGGTGTACTGGTGGCGAGGACCCCAGCGTGCCAGCGCGCGCCGGTAGACGTCGCGCTGCACCACCAGCGCCCTGGCCTCGTCGCCGCTCAGCGAATACAGGTAGCCCAGCGAACTCAGCGCCGTGATCGTGCCCTGCCCGCTGGGCCCTTGCGTCGCCTCGTAGTCCGCCAGCGCCTGCTGCGTGGCCACGATGGCCGCGGCATGGTGACCCTGCGCGCGCAGCGCGTCGCCCAGCCGCGAGTGCGCCAGCGCCAGCACCGCCCGGCCCACGCGCTGCTCGGTGTAGGCCGGCCCGCCCAGCACTTCGCGGGCGATCCGTTCGGCCTCGCCGGCCCGGTCCAGGCGCAGCTGGCAGCCGGCGATGCCCAGCAGCAGGTGGGCGGACATCAGCGCATCATCCGGATGCAGGATCTTCTGCGTGGTCAGCGCGGCACGGTAGTTGTCCAGCGCCACCTGCACTTGCAACTGCTGGTAGGCCAGGTCGCCGCGCGCCATGTGCGAGCGCAGGCTCACCTCTGACACTGCCTGGCGGGTCACGCCGGCGGCCGCATCGGCCTCGTCAAGGCGCGCCGTGGCCTGCTTGAACTGCGACATGTGCGCCTGCATCACCACCAGTTCGTACTCGGCCAGCAGGCTGCGTTCGTCCGCGCGGCCGAGCTTCTGGCGCAGCAAACCGGCTGCGGCCAGCAGGTGGGCCAGCGCCTTGCGGTAATCACCGGTGCTGCGATACGCGCGGCCCAGGGTCTGGTGCAGGCCGGCCGCCAACAGCGGTGCCTTGCCGAAGCGCTGGTCCACGCGCGTGGCCGCGGCATCGAGGATGTCGCCGAGGCGGGGGTTCTTCTCGTACCACGCCGGCGAGTCACCGCCGATGCCTGCACCCAGCAGGTCCTGGTTGAGGAATTGATTGGTCGCGGTAGCCAATGCGGCCTGCCGCTGCGCTTCGTCGCGGGCCACGCGGGCACGCTGGAACTGCCACAAGCTGGTAGCCAGGCCGACCAGCAGCAGCAGCACGGCGGCGACGATCCACGGCCGTCGTGCACGGCTGCGCTGCAGGCGCTGCTCGGCGCGATGCGCACGCGCCTCGGCCTCGCGCAGCCGGCTGCGTTCGACCTGGCGCGCCTCGCGCCGGCGCAATCGCGCGCACAGCTCGGCCACGCTGCGCAGCCGGCGCGCGGGCGCGCCGGCGGTCGCCGCGGCGATGTCCTCGCACAGCAACTCGTCGTCGACGTCGGCCTCCCATCCGGGTGCCAGCGGCCGGCGCAGGTCGCCCACTACCAGTTGGTACAGCATCAGGCCAAGCGCATAGACGTCGCTCTGCACCGTCGGCGGCTGGCCCGCCAGCAGCTCCGGCGCCAGGTACAGCGGGGTGGCGCTCGAGTCGCCGGCCGCCTGAGTCAGGGTCAGGCCCAGCGCGGTGATGCCCAGTTCCTGCAGGCGTTCGGGCTCGAGCAGCCGACTGGCGCCGAAATCCGCCAACCGCGGCTGCCAGCCGTCGCCGGCCGGCCGCATCAGCACGTTGGCCGGCTTGATGTCCTTGTGCAGCACGCCGACTTCGTGAGCGGCGACGATGGCATCGGCGATCTGCAGGAACAGCTGCAACCGCTGCGGCAAGTCCAGCGCGGCCAGGCCGGGCGAGCCGGCGGCCCATTGCGCCAGGTCCTCGCCGCCGTACTCGCATTCCAGATAGAACGGCGCGGTGGCGAAGTTCCAGTCGATCACGCGCACGAAGTCGACGCGCTCGCCCAGGCTCTCGCGCAACAGCCGGTGGATCGTGGCCTCGCGCTTGAGCGCCGCCAGGCGCTCACCGTCGGCACTGAACTTGTACACGCGCAATTCGCCGGTCTTGTCGTGGCGGGCCAGCCAGACCTCGTTGCCGTGCGCCGGCCCGAGCTGCTTGCGCAGGCGGAAGTGTTCGCGCCCGGGCACGCTCTGCCCTGCAGCCAACGACAGCAGACTGTGCAGACGCCGGCCGGAAACGGTCCGCTCCACCGGCCCGTGCAGGCGATAACCGACCCGCGGCAGGTTGACGATGCGCCCATGCCCACCGGCGCCGAACGCCTTGCGCAGCTTGGCGACCGCGTTGGCCAGCACGTTGTCCACGGTAGGCCGCGCGCCCCATACCGTCGCGAACAACTCCTCGCGCGGCACCACCTCGTCGGCGCGACGCAGCAGGCAAGCGAGCACCTGCTGCGGGCGTTGCTCCAGTTCCACCGGCTGGCCGTCGACGCGCAACTCGCCGCGCGCCTCGTCGAATTCGACGTTGCCGAAGGTGTACCGATAAAGCGGTTGTTCGTCGCCCTGTTCGACCGGCTGCATAGGCCCCCCACGGGAACTATGCCGCAGATGGCAGTGCGGCGCGAGCCGCGCCCCGCAACGATCGCCACCGCCGTTAGTGATCGGTTAGGCCGCCGTGACGACTTGGCGGCCGCCGGCGTGCGCCAATCGCTCCGTCCACTGCCACTGCCGCGAAGCCCGCCATGCGATCCCTGCCGCATCCGTCCGCCGCGTCGCTGTTGCTGATCCTGGCCTGCGCCGCGGGATGCGACCACCGGACCAGTTGGGTCGATGTCGACGCCAGCGGCTGCAACGACGCGCGGATCAGCGCGATGAACCGCGACCGCGAGCTGGTGCACCAGATGGGTGCCGTGTGCGCGGTCAACGGCAAGGCGGCCACCGCCGACCGGCTGCGTTGCCACGGCAACACCCTGCAGGTGGCCTGCCGCGAATGACCGCTGTCGTACCCGTTGAACGTCCATCCGCCACGAGGTGATCCCGATGTCCACGCCAACCACTGCAAGCGCTGCCGGACCCGGCAGTTTCCTGTCCGCACTGGAAACCTTGCGCAGCCCGGCCAACCTCGCCCTGGTCGCGCTGGCGGCGATCCTGGCGCTGGCGCTCACGGCGCTGGCCACGGCCGGCTTCGCCGCCGGCAGCATTGGCTCGACCTTCGGCCTGCTGCTGATGGTGCTCGCCTGGCTGGTGGGCGAAGCCGGCTACTGCGCCGTGACGCTGCGGCAGTTGCAGACGGGTCGTGGGCAGCGGCCGGCCGGCATCGCTGTCGCGGCGATCAGCGGCTTCTTCGCCGCGATCAAGGTGCTGCTGGCGATGCTGCTGCTGTGCATCGCGATGCTGTTGCTGCTGCTGGCAGCCGGCGCGCTGTTCCTGGTCACCCAGATCCCCGGCATCGGGCCGCCGCTCAACTACGTGGTGTTTCCGGTCGTGGCCCTGGTGGTGGGCGTGACGCTGTACGCACTGCTGTTCATCGCCGTGCCGCTGGCGGCGGTGGCTGCCTGCAAGGGGCGCTCGGTGTTCGGCATCGTCGCCACCACGGTGCTGGTGATCCGCTCGCGGTTGTTCGACACCGCGCTGCGCGGCGTGTTGCTCAACCTGATGGCGGCGTTCGTGATCGTGCTTGCCGTGCTGATCGTCTCGCTCGGCGTGGCCACCTCCGGCGCGCTGCAGCAGATGGTCCACATCGGCCACGCCGGCTACGGCCAGCCGGGCGGCTACGGCAACGCCATGCTCGCCTTGGGCGGGATGGGCGGCGGCCTGCTCGGCGCACTGCCCGGCTTGCGGGCAGCGGGCGCCTCATCGCTGGTGCTGTATTTCCTCGCCTTCAGCCTGGGCCTGGTGGTCTACGCCAGCGGCTGGGTGGTGATCTTCAACGACACCGCGCGCGACCTCGATCCGGCGGCCCTCGAAGCGCAGATGCGCACCCAGGCGGAGCGCGTGCAGCAGAAAGCGCGCGCGGCACAGGCCCGCGCCGCCCAGATGGCCCGCGAGCACGGCAGCAGCGCGGGCAACGACACGCCACCGCCGGATGCGTGAACGCGCCGGCCCGCACGACCCGGGCACTTCCCTATCCCTTCGATGAGGACCAGCACCATGCACACCACACAGCTTGCAGGTCTCCTGCTGATCGCCGGCCTGCTCTGCGCCTGCGGCGCGGACAAGCCCGGCGCGGCCACCGCCGGAAGCGATGGCCGAGCCGCGGCACCGGCGGCGGCGCCGTCCGGCGACGCGTCGGCCGAGGACGTCGCCGCCACCGCGCGAGGCGATGTCGACTGCCCGGTCGATGCCGCGCCGAACGCTCCGGGCACGCCGGTGGACGACATCGTCGGCGTGCGTCCCGGCATGAGCTACGAGCAGGCCGCCAACGCGGTGATGTGCAGCGGCCCCTTGCTGGTGATCAAGCCCGAGAACAGTCGCGGCTTCGAGATCAACACCTTCGGGCAGACCGTCCGCCAGGGCTTCAGTGCGCGCTTCGCCGAGCCGCGGGTGAACAAGAGCGGCCGCCAGATCATGCAGGAGATGGAGCGCGATGCGATGGCGCGGGGCATGAACGCGGTCCGCCAGGACATGCAGCCGGGCCAGTCGAAGTGGTTCGTCGCCACGATGGGCATGCCGGGCCAGGAGAAAGCCATCAGCGTGGCCCGCGAGCAGTGGTTCGAGCAGGATCGCAACCCGACCGTGGACAGCGTCGAGCAGGCCCTGCTGGAGAAATACGGCGCCTCCACCGAGCGCAACGACCAAGGCGACACCCACCAGCTGCGCTGGGCCTACGACCCGCGCGGACGCCTGATCACCGAGACCTCGCCGCTGTTCAACCGGTGTCGCGGCGCCGCCGACCCGGACAGCGGCGTGAGCCTGTCGGCGGATTGCGGCCTGGTGGTGGCTGCCAACGTGGTTCCGCTGCGCGGCAATCCGGCGCTGGCGCAGTACCTGCAGGTCGGCGTGGTCGACCAGGCCGGCGGCTACCAGGCATTGACCGACACCCAGCAGGGGCTGCAGGCGATGGATGCCGAACGCCGCGCGCAACAGGTGCGCGACGCGGGCAAGAACGCCCAGGCGCCCCAACTGTGAGGTACGCAGGCATGCGCATGAATCCGATCCCCCGCACCGGCACGGTTCCGCTCTGCCTTGTGCTGGCAGCGCTGTTGCTGGCCGGTTGCGGCAAATCGCCAGCCGCACCGACCGCCGCCACGGCAGTGGGCGAGCCGGCCGCGGCAACGCCGACGCGACCGGCCGGAGCCGCGGCGCCCGGCGCCGATGCCGGCAGCCTGGCCGGCCGCAGCGGCACGCTGAACAACCCGGACAACGCCACCATGGTGTTCCTCTATTACGACCTGGCCGGCATCGCGCCGCCGGTCGACCAGTGGGTGGAGGCCGATCAACGCGTGCGCTACGCACCCGGTGCCGACAAGGCGGCACGCCGCGCTGCCGTGCGCGCCGAGTTCGAGGCCGGCCTGGCCGCAGTGCGCGGCGTGGGCATGCTGCAATTCACCCTCCAGGCGAACCTGAGCAGCTACGACCCCACCTACGGCGAGTTCACCGTGGGCGCGCTGTCGCCCGGTGCGGTCTACACCTTCAAGGCGCAGGAGCAGACCGTGAATCTCAAGTTCGACAACGCGCTGGCCGCACAGAGCTGGAGCGTGCCGAAAGACCAGGCGCAGGCGATCGTCGACAGGATCGGCAACGACTCGCTGCTGCTCGATGCCACCGTGCACATCCGCAAGGTGTTGCCGGGCCCCGGCGGCGGAACCGTGGTGGCGCACGTCGACTCGTGGAGCCTTCGCGACAGCCGCAGCGGCAGCACCGTGGCGCGTGTCACGACCAGGGACTGACCGTCCGCCCCAACCCTCCACCAGCCCAGGAGCCACCATCATGATCCGAGTCCGTGCCTTCGCCACCCGCCTGCCCGCACTCGCGCTGGCCACGCTGTTTGCCGTGGCCATGCCAGGCGTTCCCGCCCACGCGGCCGACTGTGCCGGCGTGTCCTGCTTCGATGCCGGTCCGTTCGTGGCCGAGGTGACCTCGGTCAGCCCGTCGTGGGACCGTACGCATCGCACCCACTTCCTGCGCCTCAACGTGCGCTTCCGCAACACCGGCAGCGAGCCCGTCTCGCTGGCCTTTCCGTGGCGCGGGGCGGCGACCATGACCGACAACTACGGCAACACCTATTCCATCGACTGGCGTTATCCCGAGCGCATCGTCGGCATCGCCGTGATCAGCCGCAGCGGGGTCAAGGGCAACTTCACCATCGCGCCGGGATCAAGCCGCACGGCCAGCTGGATCTTCAGCCGCAGCGTCGCGTCGACGCCGGTCGGCAACGTGTTCGCCGCCGACTTGCCGGTGGAGGATCTGCAGCCCATCCCCGGCCAGCAGAAGGTGCGCGTGGGCAACCAGTATTCGCTGGACTTCCAGCAACTGCGTGGCGGTTCGCTGGGCCTGCTCGGCGATGGCAACGGCAACGGCAACGGCAACCGCGGCGAGCAGGCCGCCGCGGGCATGGGGCTGCTGCTCGACGCACTGTCGAAAAAGAAGCACCACTAGGGTCGCGGTGAGCGCAACGCCGCCGTCGGAGCCCGCGGACGGGCCCCGACGGACTTGGCGCGGCTGCCGGGATGCGGCCGGCTCCGCTCAGTGGCCCGGCGCCATCGGCGCCAGCACCGCCTCGGTCACGCTGCTGCCGTCGTGGCCGAACACGGAGTGGTTTTCCTCGGTGCGCCGCGACACCGCCAGCAGGCGCGTGCCGACCTGCTGCAACGCGTAGTCGGTGGTGGTGCCGAACTCGATGCTGATGAGCAGCTTGCGCCCCTTGATCGCCAGCACGTTGCGCACCGCCACCGGCACGCCATCGGCGCCCAGCCACACGCTGAGCTGGCCGGCGTACTTCTTGACCGACATCTCCTTGTTCGCTGACGGCGGCATCGGCACGTCGAACACCAGCAGGCGCGCCGGCTTGCCGTTGCGGGTGTCGTCGCGCTGGCTGGCCAGGGTCGCGCCGTCGAGCTGGCGCAGCAGCACCGGCGCGTAATTCACCATCGGCTGCACGTTGACCGGGCTCAATTGGCCGAGCAGGTCCTGCACCGGCGTCGGCGCATCCTTGTTCTTCGCGTTCACCGCCGCCTCGGCCGCGGCACGCTGCAGCAGCTCCGGCGAAAAATGCAACTCCAGGCCATCGGTGCCGCTGCGCACGCCCAGCTGCAGCTGCGCGCGCTCGATCTTGCCGTCTTCCTTCTTCACCGTGCTGCTGACGCGCGCCGTGGCCAGCAGCGGCTGCGCCGGCTGCAGTTTGCCCAAGGTGGCACGCAAGTCGGACACGGCATCGGCCCGGGCCAGTGCCGGCAAGGCCAACGCGGCGAGCAGCGCGGCAAGGATCACGCGTGAGGTCATGGTACGGTTCCGGTCGCCAGGGGCGGCCAGTATCGCCTGCCCGGGCGGCGCGCACACGGTCGGCGCCGGCGGCAGTTCAACCGGCGTGCTTGTGCGGCACCGCGCGCACGGTCGGCTCGAACAGGATGCCCACGCGGCTGGCCGGCGCATCGCGATACAGGCCCAGCACGCAGTGCTCCGCGCGCAACGCAAAGTCCGCGTAATAGACCACGCCCGGATAGGGCACGAAGGTCAGGTCGGGCGAACACGAATACATCCGCTGGTAGCCGCTGGCCACCAGCACCTTGAACAGCATCAGGCGCTCGCCCGTCGGCACCTGCAGCTCGCCGTGGCTGCTCTTGAGGTCGTAGCACCGGCGACCATCGCAGAAACTCAGCGGCATCGCCTGGCTGGCCAGGTTCGGCGACAGCTTGATCGTGGCCAGCGGCTGGCCGGCCGCCGGCTGGTACATCGGCAGCCCCGCGCAGCCGCCAAGAACGGCAGCGGCCACGGCGGTCAGCAGCCGGCGGGTGACGTGATCGGCGCTCATCGGTGGCCTGCCTGTGCATGGACATAAGAGACGTAGCGCTTCTCGATCTCGCCCGCGTCGAGGTCGCCAGCGGAGTAGTCCTGGTCGAACAGCACGAACACCCAGTCGCCCATGTCGCCCGCCACCCAGCCAACGGTGAGGTCCATGGTGGGGCGGTCGCGGATGGCATCCGGCAGCGATTCGTACAGGCGGAAATACCGTTTGTGCCGCTGCAGCGCCAGCTCGGCGCAGCGGTACATCAGATAGGCGTGGGTGGTGTCGCGGTCGATGTAGCCGTTGCCGGAGAAACCCACCTTGAGCAGTTCACCCGGGCCGGGCTGCTCCCAGTAACCGCCGGTGTAACCGCGGATCACCCCCTTGTCGGAGTGATAGCCCGTGGCGCAGCCGCCAAGCAGCACGGCGGCCACCATCGCCCACATCCTTCTTCCCATCCCTTTCCCCCGTTCCCTCGCCAGCCTGTCGCGGCGAAAAGCCGCCTCGATGCGTATCCGCCGACGCGTGCCGCGCGATGATGCACGGCCACCCCGGTGGCCGCAAGCGCTTCAGGCCAGGACGCGGCGCAACTGGGCGAACGCCCTGGTGATGGCGTGCGGATCGATCACGCCGTAGCCGAACGTCACCGCCGGCTCGATCGTGCGCGTCATCGCGTAGCTGGCGGTGGATTCGGCGCCGACCGCGTGGCGCAGGATGATCGGCATGAGCCGGGCCGCCCGCGCGGGGTCGCGGAATCGCGCGGCCAGGTGCAGGCCGGCTTCGGAGGGAATCGGTTGCAACCAGCGGCCGAGCTCACCCTGCAGCGCGTCGAGCAGGGCCGCGCGGCGCTCGGCGTAGATCGGCCGCATGTGGCGCACGTGCCGCGCGAGGTGGCCGTCGCGGATGAAGGCGGCAAGCGCGGCCTGGGTTATGCCGTCGCAATGCGAGTCGACGCAGTGCTTGACGGTGACCAGCCCGCTGCGCGCCCACGCCGGCGCCACCACGAAGCCCTTGCGCAGCGAGGGAAACATGCTCTTGGAGAAAGTGCCGACGTAGAACACCAGGGCGTCGCGGTCCAGCGTCTGCAGCGCATCGAGCGGACGGTCGCCGAAGCGGAACTCGCCGTCGTAGTCGTCCTCCACGATCACCGCATGGCGACGACGCGCGAAGTCGAGCAAGTCGGCACGCCGACGCAGCGACATCGCCACGCCGGTGGGCGACTGGTGCGACGGGGTGACGCTGATGATGCGCACGTCGTCGGGCAGGCGCTCGACGCGCAGGCCCTCGTCGTCCACCGGCAGCGGCACCAGTTGCGCGCCGGCGGCGGCGAACGCGGCGCGCACCGGCGGGTAGCCCGGTTCCTCCACCGCCACCTTCGTCTGCCCCGGCGTGACCAGCAGGCGGGCGATCAGGTCGAACGCCTGCTGCGCGCCGGAGGTGACGATCACATCGTCGGCGCCGCAGGCCACCGCGCGGGTGAACGCGACGTGCTGCGCGATCGCCTCGCGCAAGGCAGGGATCCCTTGCGACGGTGCATAGGCGAATGGTTCGCGCGCGCTCTGGCGCAGCGTCTGCGCCATCAGCCGGCGCCAGACCTCGTGCGGAAAATGGCGGTGGTCGGGAATGCCCAGACGGAAATTTCGCTCGGGCAGGCTGCGCGCCGGCGACGGCTGCAGGAACGGCGTGCGCCATGCCGGCGCGAAACGCGATTCGTCCGCGCCCGTGTGCAGCGGCCTGGATCGCCGCCGAACGAACTCGGCGACCCGCGGCCGGGCGCCCTGACGTGGGGCCAGGTAACCCTCCGCGATCAGCAGGTCGTAGGCGGCGACCACGGTATTTCGCGCCACGCCCAGGGCCTCGGCCACTTTCCGCGTGGCGGGCAACGCGGCGTGTGGTGGCAGGCGGCCGTCCAGGATCGCCGCGCGCAATTGCTGGTGCAGCGCCTGCGTGAGCGTGCCTGAGCCACGCGGCAGCAGCACGGGGAACGGAAAAACTGGTTCCATGGAATCTCTCGGGAATGGATCAATCACAGGTCCAGATTATGCCTAGAGTCGGCACCGTACGGCGGGCGCCGCCCGCCGTTCCCGAGTCGAAAAGCCGGCGGGCACCCCCCGCCCCAAGCGAGGCCAGACCATGACAAACGCCATCTGCGAAACCTGCGGCACGCAATACCCGAACGTCCCCACGCACTGCGCCGTCTGCGAGGATGAGCGCCAATACGTCGGCGCGCGCGGCCAGACCTGGACGACGCACGACGCCCTGAAAGCCACCCACACGCTGCGCCTGCAGGACGAAGCCGGCGTGCTCGGCATCGGCCTGGCGCCGGATTTCGCCATCAACCAGCGCGCGCTGTACCTGCCCACCGACGCGGGCAACATCCTGTGGGAAGCCTTGAGCCTGGTCACCGACGAGGCGGTCGCCGCCCTGAAGGCGCGCGGCGGCGTGGACCTGATCGCGATCTCGCACCCGCATTTCTACGCTTCGATGCTGGAGTGGAGCGAGGCGCTCGGCAACGTGCCGATCCTGCTGCACGAGGCGGACCGCGACTGGGTGCGCCGGCCGTCGCCGAACGTGCAGTTCTGGCGCGGCGAGGTCTACCGCCTGTCCGACGCGGTGACCCTGATCAACAGCGGCGGCCACTTTCCCGGCAGCACCGTGCTGCACTGGAAGAACGGGCCGCGACCCGGCGGCGCGCTGTTCTCCGGCGACGCGCCGCACGTCGCCAGCGACCGCCGCCACGTCTCGTTCATGCACAGCTACCCCAACTTCATGCCGATGCCGGCGGCCGACGTGCACCGCATGCGCTCGCGCCTGGCCGGCTGCGACTTCGTGGACGTCTACGGCTTCACCTGGGGCCGCAACATCATCGGCGGCGGCCGCGCGGCGGTCGATGCCTCGTTCGCACGCTATCTCGCCGCCATCGCCGCCTGAGGACACGCCATGAATCGTTCCGCCCGCCTGCACGACTATTTGCCCGCCCGCTTCAGCACCGCCGCCGCGCGGCACTGGGTGCCCTCCTCCACGCCCGGCAAGTCGTCCAGCCCGTTGCGCTTCTTCGCCGACGACCGCGGTTTCGTCGAGCTGCTGCGCATGGAACCGGGCACGGTGATGCCGCTGCATCGGCATACCGGCGAGATCCACGCGTACAACCTCAGCGGCACGCGCAAGCTGTGCACCGGCGAGCTGATCGGCCCGGGCGACTACGTCTACGAGCCGCCGGGCAACACCGACTGGTGGAAGATCGTCGGCGACGAGCCGATGCTGGCGCTGGTGATCGTGATGGGCACGGTCGAGTTTCTCGGCCCGGGCGGTGCGGTGACCGCCCGCGCATCGGCCAGCACGCAACTGGCGGAGTACGAACGCCATTGCCGCGAGCTGGGCGTGGCGATGCCGGATGTGCGGGACCGCTGAACGTGGCTCGGCGACGACGCAGCCCGGGCGGCGGCGGCAACCTTCGCCGGCCGTGTCGAAATCGCCGCCCGCCAATCGTCTTACGGGAGACGAGCAGCGCCGCTCTCCGTATCCCCCACCACCGGAAGACCCCGCCATGCCCAAGATGATCTTCGTGAACCTGCCGGTCGCCGACCTCAAGAAGTCGATGGCCTTCTACGCATCCCTCGGCTTTGCGAACAACCCCCACTTCAGCGACGACACCGCCGCGTGCATGGTGTGGAGCGAGGCCGTCCACGTCATGCTGCTCACCCACGCCAAATGGCGCGGCTTCACCGAGCGGCCGCTGCCGAGCGCAGGCGCCAGCGAAGTGATGCTGGCGATCTCGCTCGACGACCGCGCCGCGGTCGATGCCATGAACGGCACGGCCGCGGCGAACGGCGGCACGGCCGACATCAACCCCGCGCAGGATCACGGCTTCATGTACAGCCGCAGCCTGGCCGATCCCGATGGCCACGTGTGGGAAGCATTCTGGATGGACCCGGCGGCCATCCCGCCGGGCTGATGATGTCCGCTGCCGTGGTGGCCGCTGACGCAGCGCGCCCGGTACCGTCATCGGCTGCTGTAGCGGCCGTCCTGTTCGCGGGCGCGGCCCAGCGCCACCAGCATGTCGAGCAGTTGCGGCAGGCGTTTCTTCCACGGGCCGCGGGCGGTGAAGCGGGTCGCCAGCGCGTCCGCGTCGAGCGCGACCGGACTGGCGGCGAGCGCGTCGGCTACGGCACGCACCTGGGCCACCGCGTCCTTCGGCCACGGCAGCGGCTTGGCCGCGGCGGCCGGTGCAGCGGGTTCGTCCCCGCCCTGCCCGGCGGCAAGCTCGGCCTGCTCCGGTGCCGCCTGCGCGGTCGGGTGCTGGAATGCGGGGCGCAGCCAGCGGACCAGGCCGCGCGCTTCTTCCGCCGCGCGTTCCGCATTGAGCGCCACCAGCCGTTCGAGGATCGCCTCGTCGAAGGCGCGCTTCGCCTCGTCGCGGCTGGCGCCATCGGCGGGCGCGTCATTACCGTGCGCCACGCGCAGCAGCGGCAACAGGTCGCCCCAGCCGTAGGCATCGAGCACCGCCGCGTCGATCTCGTCGTGCAGCTGGCGCAGGACCGAGACCAGGCCGTGCTCGTGGATCACCCGCTCCTTCGCCGTCAGCGGCTCGCCGCTGCGCAGCTTGTCCAGCACGTTGTACATGCCGGTGAGAGTGAGGTCGGGGTACGCAGCCTGCTGGCGTTTGCGGTGGGCGTCGAGTTGTTCGGCGAGGTTAGACAGGTGGGTTTGTTGTTGCTCGATCATCACTTTCGGGAATGGAAAGGGATCGAAGCAAAGCGTGTTGTTGTAGCGTGGAGTCGGCCCTAGGTCTGCACCTGCTGCTAGTGCCCACGTGGTGTGAACACAGCTCGACAACACGCCAAAGAGGGCAGCGTCGTCGATGGCAATTCCAAACAAGGAGCCGTCCCAGAGCCGATCCGCTGACACGAACGTGAAAGCCCGGTGCTTGGTAGTTTCTAAAGTTGCAACGTAGCGTCGGAGCCCCTTTAGTCCGTTTCGGATCACCGGCCGATCCCAGGCAAACTTCCACCATTGCTCGCGTATGGAAGGACGCGCGTTCTGGTCGCGGATCGGCTTCACCTCGGTCAAAAGTTTCTGATACGCCGCCGACGAAGTTGCCCTCGCTTGTTGTTCCGTCATGCCAAAGAAGTCGATGACGAGACGTCCTCCTGTTCCATTGAGCACATCCTTGGGCCCAACCATCAAGCGTCCAACAGGCAAGCCAGTTACTGGATTTATCTCAGGGAACGTATCGCCATCGTTCGCGTAGAAGCCCTCACCTACCAATTTGATTCCTTGACCCGAGAGGCCGCGGTTCGCGCGAAGGCGTGTGGCGCCAGCAACGTTGGCTCCAGCGGTCAGGTCGACGTGAATCGTTCCGAGTTTTGTATGGGTGACGATCTCGTATTCACCGGTCGACCCTTCAGTTTCGCCTAAAAGCGAGACCTGCCGGCCTGGCTGGGTTCCGGCTTGTCCAACGGTCATCGCAATTCGAACTGCCGCGCCATCTGCCGTATCCACCCACGGATGATCGGGGATAGCAAACACCAGGGACAGCGGCCGAGCCTTTCCTTTTCCCTCCGGGAGAAGGGAAGAAGACAATGCGGCTTCGATGACGCGGCGGTTGAAAGTCTGGCTGATCGAGTTCGTGGTGATGAAGCCGAAGCGTTGCAGCGCGCCGCGCTGCGTCAACACGGCAGCGTGATGCCACCAGTACATGACGAAATCGGCGGAATCGGGCATGTCCGGCCACGCACCGCGCAACGCTTCGACGTAGCCATCACCCAACGCCGCACGCATCCGCTTGTTGCCAATAAACGGCGGATTCCCCACCACGAAATCCGCCTCCGGCCACGCCGCCTTGCGCGGGTTCACGTAGCGCTCCAGCGGCACGCGCTTGCTGTCGTCCGGCACGTCCTCGCCGGTGACGGGCGAGGGCTTCATGCTCACGCCGTCCCAGCGACTGACCGGCACGCCGCGTTCGTCGAGCACGTACTCCATGCGGTCGTAGGCCAGCACCGCATCGCGGTTCTCGATGTTGCGGAAGTCGCGGATCACCGGCTGCGGCGGGTTGATGTCGCCGCGGGTGCGGTAGTGCCATTGCAGGTAGCCGATCCACAGCACCACTTCGGCGATGGCGGCGGCGCGCGGGTTCAGCTCGATGCCGAGCAGCTGGTGCGGGTCGACGGTTTCGCCGCCGAGCGCGTCGGCGCGCTCGCCATCCAGCGCCAGGCCGGTCTGGCGGTAGCCGAGTTCGTCCAGCGCGTTGAACACTTCGCCTTCGAGGCGCTTCAGGTGTTCCAGCGTGACGTAGAGGAAGTTGCCGCTGCCGCAGGCAGGGTCGAGCACCTTGACCGTGCACAGGCGGTGGTGGAATGCGCGCAGGGTCTTCACCGCCTCGTCGGCCTTGCCTTCGGCGGCGAGGGTGAGCGCGGCGGCATGGGCGTCGCTCCATTCGCCGCGCAGCGGCTCGATCACGGTGGGCAGCACCAGCCGCTCGACGTAGGCGCGCGGGGTGTAGTGCGCGCCGAGCTTGTGCCGCTCGCCGGGGTCGAGCGCGCGTTCGAGCAGGGTGCCGAAGATGGCCGGCTCGACGTGTTCCCACTTGGCCTTGGCCGCCTCGATCAGCAGCGCGACCTGCTCGCGGGTGAGCGGCAGCGTGTCGGGCTGCTTGAACAGCTTGCCGTTGAAGTGCAGCACCTCGCTGGCGATGGCGCCGCTGAAGCCGCCCTTGTCCATGTCGTGCCAGAGCAGGCCGAGCATGCGCATGGCGGTGTCGGGCTGGTCGGCGTATTTCAGCAGCAGGTCGCGGAAGCTGTCGCTCGGCAGCAGCTTCACGTCTTCGGCGAACATGGTGAACAGGCAGCGCATCAGGAACTGCGCGACCGCCTCGGCGCGGTGGCCGGCCGCTTCCAGGCTACGCGCCAGGGTGGCGAGCCGCGCGGCAATCTCGCGGGTGACGCGGGCGGATTCGCGACTGGGGTCGAGCGCGAGCGGGTCGGTCCAGATCGTGCGCAGGCGCGCGCGGATCTTTTCCTCGCGCAGCTCGTCGAGCGCGATGCGGTGGCTGCGCGGGTCGGGGAACGGCGTGTAGGTGGCGCCGGAGCGGCTGAACTCCGCATACAGCTCGATGCGGTTGCCCACATCCACCACCAGCAGGAACGGCGGGCGGCCCTCGCTGGCCGGCAGCGCGCGGGCGTACTGCTCGGCCTGGCTGCGTGCGCGCAGCATCGCGTCGTCGAAGCCCTTGGTATGGGTGGGCGCCTTGAGCTTCTTCGCTTCGAGCACGAAGCAGCCGCGCTTGTACAAGTCGATGCGTCCGGCCGAGCTGCTGCCGTCGCCGTGACTGAAGGTGACCGGCCGCTCGAACATGTATTGCTGCTCGGCATCCGGGTGCGGCGCTTCCACGTCGAGCAGCCGGCACAGGTCCAGCGCGAAGCTCTGCGCGGTGGACAGCTCCGAGGCGGTGACGCCGCGCCATTTGGCGATGAAGGCGTCGGCGGCTTCCATGCGGGTGGTCGTCATGAGTGCTTCACCGCGACGGCGAGTAGGTGTTCCACGATCATTCCTTTCGATAGCCCCGCCGCCGAGGATATCCGGTTCCGCGCCCTGCCCTCACTTCGCCGTCTGCGCCGCCGCGTGCAAAAGCTCAGGCCGAACCCGACCGCCGCCTGCCGGCCGCGGCCACGCGCTTGGCCGGCGCGCTCTTGCGCGTGGCCGGTGCGCAGGTGCCGCCGGACTGGCTGCAGCAGTGGTCGGTGAGGTAGCCGACCAGCTCGTCCATCACCTCCATCACCGGCGCGTAGTAGATGAAGCGCCCGCTCTGCCGGCTGCTCACCAGGCCGGCATGCGACAGCTCCTTCAGGTGGAAGGACAGCGTGGCGTTGGGCAGGCCGAGCTTCTCCGCGATCGCGCTGGCCGCCAGTCCTTCCGGCGCATGTTCGATCAGCAGCCGGTAGACCGCCAGGCGTGATTCCTGGGCGAGCGCGGCGAGGATGGTGATGGCTTGCCTGTTCTGCATGGCGCTACTCCCGGGCCGATTCATACCAGCGCTTGCTGCGGTTGACGATGCGCACCACCCACAGCATCACCGGCACCTCGATCAGCACGCCCACCACGGTCGCCAGCGCCGCGCCGGAATGCACGCCGAACAGGCCCACCGCGGTAGCCACCGCCAGCTCGAAGAAGTTGCTGGCGCCGATCAGCGCCGACGGGCCGGCCACGCAGTGCGGCACGCCGAAGCGGCGATTGAGCCAGTAGGCCAGGCCGGCGTTGAAGTACACCTGGATCAGGATCGGCACCGCCAGCAGCGCGATGATCGCCGGCTGCGCAAGGATCTGCCGGCCCTGGAAACCGAACAGCAGCACCAGGGTGGCCAGCAGCGCGCCCAGCGATACCGGCCCCAGCCGCTGCAGCAGTGTCTGCAAGCGAGTCTCGCCGCCGTGCGCCAGCAGCTGGCGCCGCAGCAGCATGCTGAGCGCCACCGGCACCACGATGTACAGCAATACCGACAACAACAGCGTGTTCCACGGCACCGTGATCGAGGAGATGCCCAGCAGCAGCGCCACGATCGGCGCGAACGCCACCACCATGATGGCGTCGTTCAGCGCGACCTGGCTCAGGGTGAACGCCGGCTCGCCGTTGCACAGGTTGCTCCACACGAACACCATCGCCGTGCACGGCGCGGCGGCCAGCAGGATCAGGCCGGCGATGTAGGAATCGAGCTGCGCGGCTGGCAGCTGGCCGGCGAACAGGTGGCGGATGAAGATCCAGCCCAGCAGCGCCATCGAGAACGGCTTTACCGCCCAATTGACGAACAGCGTGACGCCGATGCCCTTCCACTGGCGGCGCACGCCGCCGAGCGCACCGAAGTCGATCTTCAGCAGCATCGGGGTGATCATCAGCCAGATCAGCACGGCGACCGGCAGGTTCACCTGGGCCACCTGCATGCTGCCCAGCGCCGCGAAGCTGCCCGGCAGCAGGTGGCCCAGCAGCGTGCCGGCGACGATGCACAGCAGCACCCAGAGCGTGAGCCAGCGCTCGAAAAAACCGATGCGGGCACCGTCCGGAGAAACCGCGTCGGCGGCGAGTGCGGCGGATGGCTGGTTCATGCGTGGGCTTCCTCGCCGGTGAGGCTGCCGATGCGGTCGAGCGCCTCTTGCAGCTCGTCGCGGCCCATCGTTTCCACCGGCAGCTGCAGCAGCGCGGTGATCCGCCGCACGATCAGCGCGTACGCACGCCGGAATGCCGCGGCAGCGTCCGCGTCCCGCGCGGCAGCCGGATCAGGCAGGCCCCAATGGCTTTTCACGAAATCGCCGAACAGCACCGGGCAGGCCTCGCTGGCGGCGTTGTCGCAAACCGTGATCACGATATCCAGCGACGGCGCGCCCGCTTCGGTGAAGCGGTCCCACGACTTGCTGCCGAGTCCTTCGGTGGCGATGCCGTGGGCCCGGAGTTCCTCGATCGCATGCGGATTGACGCGCCCGGTCGGCTGGCTGCCGGCGCTGAACGCCGCGAAGCGCCCCGCGCCCAAATGATTGAGGGTGGCCTCGGACAGGATGCTGCGGGCCGAATTGCCGGTGCAGATGAACAGGACGCGACACGGGGGCATGGGCGACGGTTCCGGGTTGGCTTCTATATTTCCATGATTATAGAATTGTCAAACCAACGCAACAGGAACCGCCGTGATCCCGGACCTGCCCCATGTCGCCGCCGACGTGCTGGACACCCCCAGCCTGGCCAAGCTGGCCTTGCCGGCCGATGCCGGCCACCCGCCGCGCATCCTGATCCTGTACGGCTCGCTGCGCGCGCAGTCGTTCAGCCGCAAGCTGGCGCTGGAAGCCGAGCGCATCCTGCGCCACTTCGGCGCCGAGACGCGGGTGTTCGACCCGCACGAACTGCCGCTGCTGGACAGCGTGCCGGCCAGCCACCCCAAGGTGCAGGAATTGCGCGCGCTGTCGCTGTGGTCCGAGGGCCAGGTGTGGGTCAGCCCCGAGCGGCACGGCACGATCACCGGCGTGTTCAAGAACCAGATCGACTGGCTGCCGCTGGAAGACGGCAGCGTGCGGCCCACGCAGGGGCGCACGCTCGCGGTGATGCAGGTCTGCGGCGGCTCGCAGTCGTTCAACGTGGTCAACACCTTGCGCGTGCTGGGCCGCTGGATGCGCATGCTGACCATCCCGAACCAGTCCTCGGTGGCCAAGGCCTGGCAGGAGTTCGACGACGACGGCCGGATGAAACCCTCGTCGTTCTATGACCGCGTGGTGGACGTGATGGAGGAGCTGTTCAAGTTCACCCTGCTGGTGCGCGGGCGCAGCGACTACCTGGTCAGCCGCTACAGCGAGCGCAAGGGTGCCGCCGCGGCGAAGGCGCTGACCGCGGCGGCCGAGGTGCTGGAAAGCGCGGCGACGGCGGGCAAACCCGCCTGCTGCAGCGGCGCGGCATGTTGAGCCCGCAGCTCTCGTAGGAGCCCGCCAGCGGGCTCCTACGGGAGTGCATCCTCCGCCGCCACGAAGCCACCGGTTTGCCGCTTCCACAGTCGCGCGTACAAGCCCTCGTGCGCGATCAGCTCGGCGTGCGTGCCGGTCTCGACGATCTGCCCCTTGTCCAGCACCACCAGCCGGTCCATCCGCGCGATGGTGGAGAGGCGATGGGCGATCGCGATCACCGTCTTGCCCTGCATCAGGATGTCCAGGCTGTCCTGGATCGCCGCCTCCGCTTCGGAGTCGAGCGCCGAGGTTGCTTCGTCCAGCACCAGGATCGGCGCGTCCTTCAGCAGGACGCGGGCGATCGCGATGCGCTGGCGCTGGCCGCCGCTGAGTTTCACGCCGCGCTCGCCGACCAGCGCGTCGTAGCCGCGACGGCCCTCGCCATCGCTGAGCTGCGGGATGAATTCGTCGGCGCGCGCCTTGCGCACGGCCTCGGCCACCTGCGCTTCGCTGGCATCGGGACGGCCATAGAGCAGGTTGTCGCGGATCGAACGGTGCAGCAGCGAAGTGTCCTGGGTGACCACGCCAATCTGCGAGCGCAGGCTTTCCTGGGTGACGTGTGCGATGTCCTGGCCGTCGATCAGGATGCGCCCGGCCTCGAGGTCGTACAGCCGCAGCAGCACGTTGACCAGGGTGGACTTGCCGGCGCCGGACGGGCCGACCAGGCCGATCTTCTCGCCCGCGCGCACGTCCAGATCCAGCCCGGCGATGACGCCGCCACGCTTGCCGTAGTGGAAGTGGATGTGCTCGAAGCGCACCGCGCCGTTGGTCACCTCCAGCGGCATCGCGCCTTCGCGGTCCTGCACCGCGCGCGGCTGCGAGATGGTGGTGATGCCGTCCTGCACGGTGCCGACGTTCTCGAAGATGCCGTTGACCACCCACATGATCCAGCCGGACATGTTGTTGATGCGGATCACCAGCCCGATTGACAACGCAATCGCCCCGGTGGTCACCCGCCCCTCGCTCCATAGCCAGATCGCCAGCGCCGAGGTGCCGGTGATGAGGAAGCCGTTGAGCGCGGTGATGCTGACGTCCATGGCCGTCGTCAGGCGGGTCGTCAGGCGATGCTTGTCGATCAACTCGCCCATCGCCTCGGCCACGTACGCCTCCTCGCGGCGCGTGTGGGCGAACAGCTTCAGCGTCATCACGTTGCTGTAGCCGTCGACGACGCGGCCCATCAGCTTCGATTTCGCCTCCGAGGATTTCCACGAGCGCTGTTTCACCCGCGGAATGAAGAAGGCCAGCAAGCCGATGTAGCAGAAGATCCACGCCGTCAGCGGTACCGCCAGCCAGCCGTCGGCCTGCGCGAACAGCGCGATGGCGCTGCCGGTGTAGATCACGATGTACCAGATCGCGTCCACGATCTGCACGGCCGAATCGCGCAGCGAGGCGCCGGTCTGGATGATGCGATTGGCGATGCGCCCGGCGAAATCGTTCTGGAAGAAGCCCAGGCTCTGGCGGATCACGTAGCGATGGTGCTGCCAGCGGATGCGGTTGGTGAGGCTGGGCAGGATCGCCTGGTTCACCAGCAAGTCGTGCAGGCCGCCGAGCAGCGGCCGCGCCACCAGTGCGACCAGCGCCATCCAGATCAGCGCCTGGCCGTGCAGGCGGAACAGGTCCGCCGGCGTGCCGCTGGCCATGTCCACGATGCGCCCGATGAAGCCGAACAGCGACACCTCCACCACCGCCACGCCAAAGCCGACCACCAGCGTGGCGGCGAACACCGGCCACACCTGGCGCAGATAGAACACGTAGAAACGCCACACCGGCCGCGGCGGCATGCCGTCGGCCGGCTCCTTGAACGCGTCGATGAGGGATTCGAACCAGCGAAAGATCATGGGCGGCACGCAGCAGGCAGGTTCTCTAGCGTGGGTGCGCGGCTGGCTGCATGCAAGGACCCACGCGTGACCAGCGGCGGCGACTGCGGCAGGCCAGGCGCGCTTGCCCGCGCGTGCCACCGCGCAACCAAGCTGAACCGTCGCCGTGCCTTCCGCCGCGCAGGACGCCAACACGATTGACCGCCTGTCGCACCGCTCCGATCATGCGCGGATGCCCACACCATGCCGCTTCCTCCTGCTCGCCCTGCTCGCCTGCGGCAGCCTCGCCGTGCACGCCCAGCAAGGCGACGCCGCGCCGGCATCGGCGGCGAGCGCCGCCACGCCGGCGCAGTCGCTGGAGCAGTTGGACGATCGCCTCGATGCACTCAAGGCAGCACTGAAGGACAAGCAAGCCGCCAGCTCGCTCGGCGACCTGCGCAACGACGCGCTGGCGGTGCAGGACCAGGCGCGGCAACTGGCCAGCGACCTGGCGCCCCAGCTGGCCGCGCTGCAGGCGCAGCTCGACGTGCTGGGCCCGCCGCCGGCCAAGGGCGCGGCGCCGGAAGCGCCGCAGGTCGCGGCCCAGCGGCGGCAACTGGACAAGGCCGGCGCCGCGCTGGATGCACGGATCAAGCAGGCGCAGCTGCTGGGCCAGAACGCGCTGCAACTGGCCGCGCAGATCACCGGCATGCGCAACGACGCGTTCCAGGCGCGGCTGGCCTCGCGCACGGCATCGCCGTTCGGCCGCGCATTCTGGAGCGAGCCGGCGCGCAGTTTTCCCGATGACCTGGCACGGCTGGACCGCCTCGGCGGTCGCGTGGCCGATGCCTGGAGCGAGGCGTGGGAAGCGCCGAACCGCACGCCACTGCTGCTGTGCCTGATTGGCGCATTGCTGTGGCTTGGCGTGGGCCGCTGGCTGCTCGATCGGCTGCTGTTGCGCCTGGCCACGCGCCACGTGCCGGACGGCCATCTGCGCCGCAGCGCGATGGCGGTGGCGGTCGCGCTCACCGCGCTGCTCACCACCGGCATCGCCGCCCAGCTGGCGTACCTGGGCCTGAACTGGAACGACATCCTCGCACCGGACCTCGACGCGCTGGCGCGCTCGGCGGTACGGCTGGTGCTGTTTGCGGCGTTTGTCACCGGGCTGGGCCGCGCGCTGCTCTCCGTGCGCCGGCCGAGCTGGCGCCTGCCGCCGCTGTCCGACCTGGCTGCGCAGCGCCTGCGCATGCTTCCCTGGCTGCTCGGCGCCGCCGCGTTGCTGTTCGGCCTGGTCGAGCGCATCAGCCGCACGATCGGCTCCAGCTTGCCGACCACGGTGGCCACGCGCGGCGCGGTGGCGCTGGTGGTCAGCGGTCTCATCGCGGCGGGCTGGTGGCGTTTGCGTGGGGCGCGGCGGCAGGCGGCGGCCGAGGGCGTGGTCGAACATCAGCCGTTGTGGGTCGGCGCGCTCGGTGCCGGCGCGGTGCTGGGCGTGCTGGTGAGCTGGCTGGGCGTGGCCACCGGTTACATCGCGCTGGCGTTCTTCGCCGCGGTGCAGATGCTGTGGGTCGGCGTGGTCGTGGCCAGCGCGTGGCTGCTCGGCCACCTGTTGAACGACCTGATCCACGTCGCGCTGTCGCCGCACGAACGCGGCGGCCAGCGGCTGCAGGCATCCTTCCAGCTGGCGCCGCATGCGCTGGACCAGGCCGCCACCCTGCTCGCCGGCATCGCCAAGGTGCTGCTGACCCTGCTGGCCATCGCCATCGTGCTGACCCCGTTCGGCGCCGGCCCGGGCGACCTGCTGGCCAGCGCCCTACGCACCTTCGGCAACCTGAAACTGGGCGATCTGCCGATCAATCCCGGCAACATTTTCCGGGCGGTGCTGGTGCTGGTGGGCGGCGGCGTGCTGCTGCACATGCTCAAGCGCTGGCTGCGCGAGCAGTTGCTGCCCAAGTCGACGATGGAACCGGGCATGCAGGATTCCATCGTCACCCTGCTCGGCTACCTCGGCGGCCTGCTGGTGCTGGTGCTGACCCTGGCCGCGCTGCACGTCAACCTGACCAGCATCACCTGGATCGTCAGCGCGCTGTCGGTGGGCATCGGCTTCGGCCTGCAGGCGATCGTGCAGAACTTCATCTCCGGCCTGATCCTGCTGGTGGAACGGCCGGTGAAGGTGGGCGACTGGGTCAGCCTCAACGAGGTCGAGGGCGACATCCGCCGGATCAACGTGCGCGCCACGGAGATCCAGTTGTGGGACCGATCCACCGTGATCGTGCCGAACTCGCAGCTGATCACCGAGAACGTGCGCAACGTGACCCAGGCCAACGCGCTGGGCCGCGTGCAGATCAAGCTGCCGATGCCGCTGGACACCGACGCCGACAAGGTACGGGCACTGGCGCTGGAGGTGCTCGGCGCACACCCGGGCACACTGGCCGCGCCGGCGCCCTACGTGCAATTGGAGGGCCTCGATGCCGGCTCGATGACCTTCAACTGCGTGGCCTACGTCGGCAGCCCGCGTGACACCGGCGGCGTCAAGAGCGACCTGCTGTTCGAACTGCTGCAGCGCCTGCGCCGCGCGCGACTGCCGCTGGTGCGCGCGCAACTGGTGCGCACCCTGCCACCGCTGGCCGAGGAAGACGAACAGACGGGCTGAGCCGGCACGCCAGACTGCCGCGTATCCACGGAGACGAGCCGATGGGATTCCAGTACTACCTGCCCGGGCCACCGCTGGACAAGCTGATCGCGAAAGTCTGGGACTGGGACATGCCGCCCGCGGCGCATCGCCACGAGCGCGTGCTGCCGCAACCCGGGGCGCAGCTCATCATCAACCTGCACGAGGACGAAACCCGTGTCTACACCGATGACGCGGCGCGGCGGTGTATCCGCTCGTCCGCCTGCGTGCTTGGCGGCCCCACCCTGCGCAGCGAGATCATCGACACCGCCGAACAGATCCGCGTGATGGGCGTGGTGTTCCGCCCGGGAGGCGCCCACGCGCTGACCGGCGAGGACGCCACCACGCTGATCGGATGGGACGTCGACCTGGGTGACTTGTTCGGGCCGGCCGCCGCGCTGCTGCGCGAGCAACTGCTGGAAACCCCCGCACCACGGGGCCGCCTGCGCCTGCTGACCCGGTGGCTGGTGCGACGCCTGCACAGCACCGCCTTGCATCCCGCCATCGCCTACGCGCTGGATCGGTTGGCCGACCCGCCGCAGGTGCAACGCATCGCGCCGCTGGTGCGCGAGGCAGGCTTGTCCGAGCGCCGCTTCGGCATGCTGTTCCAGCGCCAGGTGGGCATGCGTCCCAAGCACTACACGCGGCTGCTGCGCTTTCGCGCGGTGGTGGATCATGCGGCAGCGCAGTCGGCGGTGAACTGGAGCCAGGTGGCGGCCGATGGCGGCTATTTCGACCAGGCCCATTTGACCCACGAGTTCCGCCAGTTCGCCGGCGTCACGCCGACCGCATTCATGGCTGCGCGCGGTCCCTACTCGAACCACCTGCCGCTCGATTGAGCGACGGAAATCTACAAGACCGCCACGCCTCGCGGGGCTAGTCTGGTCGCGTCCTTGCTGGGCCGCGACGTCGTTTCGTGCAAGCGGAATGACCACCTCACCGGCTCTGCGAAATTCCACCACGGAGGTACCCCATGGAACAGTCCGGCGGCAGCACCATCATCCCTTGCCTGCGCTATCGCGACCCCCACGCGGCCATCGCCTGGCTCTGCCAGGCATTCGGTTTCGAACGGCACGCGATCTACGAGAACGACGCCGGCCAGGTCGAGCACGCACAACTGGCCTACGGCCGCGGCATGATCATGCTCGGCGGCGTGCGTCATGACGATTTCGGCCGGCACATTGCCCAACCCGACGAGATCGGCGGTCGCGAGACGCAGTGCGCCTGCGTGACCGTGACCGACTGCAAGGCCCACTACGAGCGGGCAAAGGCAGCCGGCGCGGTGATCGTCGACGACTACGCCGAAAAGGACTACGGCGGCGCCGGCTACAGCTGCCACGACCCGGAGGGCCACCTCTGGTACATCGGCAGCTACGACCCGTGGCAGCCGGAATGAACCGGAAACGCGCGGGCGGCGGGCGGTGCCCGCCCCACGGCGCGATGAGGATCAGGGCGTGACGACGGGCTTCAGCCTGGAATCCGGCCGCGCGATCGCATACATCGCCCAGCTGATCTGCTTGAGCAGGCCGTGGTGGTCCTCGCCGATCCAGTACAGGTTGCCGTGGGTGCGATCAGGCAGGAAGCGGAACTCCGTCTTCGCTCCCAGGCCATCGAGCACGGCCTTCAGCTTGTGCGCGGAACCGTCGAGATAGAAGGTGTCGGCCGTGCCCACGTAGAGATGGATCTTGCCGTCGAGGTCGGGCTTCAGCTGCGGCCATTGCTGCTGCAGGCGGTGCGCGATGTCGTAGTGATCACGCCAGTACGCCACCACCGCCGGGTCGACGGCGCCGGTGTCGCGATCGAACATCGGCACGGGCCGGCCATCCTCACCGCGCGGCGAGAATACCCACTCGAACGACGCCAGCTGGCCGCCGTAGCTGCCCAGCACGCGTTCGAGTTTCGCGAACTGCTCGAAGGTGCCCAGCACCTTGTCGTGGTTGCGCACCAGCGGGTAGGCCGAGCCGTCGGGCCGGCGGTAGACGTTGGCGTGCGGCGCGTAAAGATCCACGCCGGTGAAATCGTGAAAGTCGCTCGGGTCGGGCGAGGTCGACCAGGTGCCTCCGAACAGCTTCGGGTAGCGCGTCTGCAGCCACAGCGTGGCCCAGCCGCCGGAGGAGTGGCCGTTGAGGAAGCGGCCGTTGGCATCGCCATCCATGCGGTAGTGCGCTTCGAGATGCGGGATCAGCTCGGTGGTCAGCGCCAGTCCCCACGGGCCGTTGTTGACCGAGTCGGCAAACTCGTGGGTGCCGGTGGGGCTGGACTCGTCGAGGAACACCCAGATCATCGGCGGCATCTGCTGCTTCGCCATCGCGGTGTAGACGGTGACGACCGGGCCGATCACGCGCTCGTTGTTGCCGCCGAAACCCTGCGTGTAATAGACGGTCGGGTAACGCGCGGCAGCCGCGGCGTCGTAGCCGGGCGGGGTCAGCACCCAACCGCGCATGTGGATCGGCCGGCCCCAGAACGCACTCAGCGACGGACTGGTAAAATCGACCAGGTGCGCGTGCGGACGAGCGGCGGCCACGCTTTCGCGCATCGCCGGCGGGGCCGAATCCGGCACGGCCCAGGGATCGCCGTCCGTCGGCAACGCTTTCGCCAGGACCAGTTCCGGCACGCCGGTCGCCGGCAGATGCAGCCTGACCACGTCGCTGACCAGATCGCCGGCACCACGCCCGGTGTAGTTGTAGTCATGGTTCACGTCGAGCACGGCCTGCACCAGGTAATCGCCCGGCGGCAGCTGCGACCACGGAGCCGGGTACGCCATGCGGTTGGTGTCGATGTCGATGGCCTGTCCCGGCGCCCAGTGGTCCACCTCGCGCGCGGCCACGCTGGTCACCGTGCCGCTGAACGGATCGGCGTCGACCGACTCGACCACGCTGCTCTTGCCCTTGGACTCCGCTTCGGCCACCGCCTGCGCCGCCTTGGCATCGACCGCGAACAGCAGCAGCCGGCCCGAAGTCGCTTGCGTGCTGGCCGCGCCCAGTTCGACGCGGATGTAGCGATGTTCCAGCGCCTTGTCGCTGCGTGCCTGGGCAACGCCGACGAGCAAGCCGAAAGCCAGCAGGATCGCCCCGGCGTGACGACGATGATTCATGTCCCTTCCCCTTCGGCGTGGACGCCGCGAACGGCGCCGTGATGGATCACTTGCCTGCTGACGCCCCGGTGGCGGCCTCCACCGGCACCAGTCGCAGGTCCTGGAAATCGAAACTGAAATCGGTCAGCGGCGAGATCGGCTGCATGCGCACTTCACGGATCTTGCCGTCCATGTCCAGCGCGAAATCGACGAAGGCATCGGCGTCCAGCGAGCGGTCATCCCAGCGCACGGTGAAGCTGTCGTGTTGCCACGGCGTCAGCGTGCCGACCAGCTGTTCGGTCTTGCCGAAGCGCATGCGCAGCTTGCCGTGTTCCTGGCTGATGATGACGTCGCCGTACCACGGGTCGCGATAGGTGCCGGCGTAATCGGCCAGCGGCAACGAAGGTTTGCTGCGCTTGTCGCGCGCCTGCTCGTGCTTCGCCACGCTGTCGTCGGCCTTGGCCTGGGCGTGCTGCACGGCCTTCTCGTACACCGCCACCCAGTCGGTCTTGTGCGACGGGTTGAGGTACGCATCCAGCACTCGGTACGTCACCGCGTTGAACGCGGCGCCGGACTGCTGGTTGGTCAGCACCACCACGCCGAGCTTCAACGAGGGCACCATCGTCACGCGCGAGACGAAACCGGGCCAGCCGCCGGTATGCCAGACCAGCTTGCGGCCCTGGTATTGGCCGAGGAACCAGCCTTCGCCATAGCCGTAGTAGTCCGGTGTCAGCGGCTCCAGCTCGGGGATCGACGCCTTCCTGATCGGTATCGGCGTCAGCATCGACCACATCTCGTGGTGGCTCTTCTCGGAGAACACCCGCCGCGGCTTGCCGTCGGCGCCCACGGTCGGCAAGGCGCCGCCGGCCAGTTGCACGTTCATCCACTTGGCCAGGTCATGCACGCTGGAGTAGATGCCGCCAGCGCCCGGATCATTGAGCCAGGCCATCGGCGGCACCGGCTTGATGTCCTTGAACTCGTAAGGGGCATGACCGGCAGCCACGTCCATGCCGGGCTTCAGGTAAGTCATGTCGATCAGCGACTCCTCCATGCCCACCGGCTTGAACAGGTGCTCGCGCACGTAGTCGGCATAGCTCTGGCCGGAAGCCTGTTCGATCACCAGGGTGGCCACCGCGAACAGGATGTTGTCGTAGGCGTAGTGGCTGCGGAAACCGTTCTTCAGCGGCACCTTGGCCAACCGCTCGACCACTTCCCTGGTGGTGTATGAGGACGGCGGCCAGTACAGCAGATCACCCGCGCCCAGACTCAGGCCACTGCGGTGCGCCAGCAGGTCGCGAATGCGCATCTCGTGCGTCACGTACGGATCGGACATGCGGAACCAGGGCAGGTGGTCGATCACGCGGTCGTCCATGTCCAGCTTGCCCGCGTCGGCCAGCTGCTGCAGCGCCGCGGCAGTGAAGGCCTTGGTGTTGGAGGCGATCGCGAACAGCGTGTGCGCGTCGACCGGGTCCGGCTTGCCCAGCTCCTTCACGCCGAAGCCGCGCTCCATCACCACCTTGCCGTTCTTGACGATGGCCACCGCGATGCCGGGCACCTCGAAGGTCTTCAGCGTATCCGCCATGTAGGCGTCGAAATCCTGCAGCTGCGCCGGCAGCAGCGGCTGCACGATGTCGCCGGTCGATACCGGCGGCGGCAGCTGCTGCGTGGCCGGGGCCTGCGCCAGCGCCGACGCGCCGAGCACCAGCAAGGCATGGCCGGCCAACAGCCGGAACGACAGCGCACGCACGGACCCGAATCGCTGGACCATCGAAGTTCTCCCCCAGGGCGACGACCCGCGCACTATCGCGAGAAATCGCCCGCAAGGCCAGCCCGGCATCCAACTCGACGCCGGCCGCGCAAGCCGCGATCATGCGCGGATCGGCAAGCGAAACGAGGATCGCAATGAACACGCTGGCGGAATGGATTGCGCTGCACTCCCTGCTGCTGTGGGCGCTGCTGTTGCTGCTGGCCTTGCTGGCCGGCGACCTGGCCTGGCGGCGCAACGCGCGCTGGCAGCGGCGCGCTGCGCTGCTGGGCCAGGCGCCGACGATGCTGCGCTGGCGCACGGGCCTGCTGCTGTGCATGGTGCTGGGGTTGTTCTTCGGCGGCCTCGCGCTGGCGATTTCCGGCCAGCCGACGACCGGCCTGGACGGCTTCGACGCCAGCCTCGCCGCCAGCCTTCGTGCCCATCTGCCGGTGCCGGCGCTGCGCGTGATCGCCGCCATCACCCATCTGGGCGACACCTTGTGGGTCGCCAGCGCGGCGGCCGTGGTGTTGCTCATCCTGCTGCTGCGCCGCCAGTGGACGCTGGCGGCGAGCTGGAGCGTGGCCCTGCTCGGCATCCTGCCGATCAACGGCGGGCTGAAGGCGCTGTTCCGCCGTGCCCGCCCGATGCACGACCACGGTTTCATCGTCGAGCCGGGCTGGAGTTTCCCCAGCGGGCACGCGTTCGGCGCGATGGTGTTCTACGGCATGCTGGCCTACGTGCTGCTGCGGCTGACGCCGCGCTTCCATCGCGCGGTCATCGCCGGCGCCGTGCTGATGGTCGGGGTGATCGGCGTCAGCCGGATCCTGCTGCAGGTGCATTACCTCAGTGACGTGATGGCCGGTTATGCCATCGGCGCGGCGTGGCTGGTGCTGTGCATGGGCACCTCCGAATGGCTGCGCCACCAGCCCGGCGGGGCCACGCCATGAACAAGCACGGCACGATCCGCGCCGGCATCGGCGGCTGGACCTACGCACCGTGGCGCAACAACTTCTACCCGACGAAACTCGTGCAACGGCGCGAGCTGGAATACGCCAGCCGCCAGCTGCGCGCGATCGAGATCAACGGCACCTTCTACGGCGCGCAGAAACCGGCCACGTACGCGAAGTGGGCGGCGGAAACGCCGGACGGTTTCGTCTTCTCGCTGAAGGCGCCGCGCTACATCACCGAAGGCAAGCGGCTGGCCGACACCGGCAAGGGCATCGGCGGATTCATCCACGGCGGCCTCGTCGAGATGGGCGACCGGCTGGGGCCGATCCTGTGGCAGCTGCCGCCGTCGCGACGGTTCGATGCCAATGACGTGGCGGCCTTCCTGGACGCCCTGCCGCGCGAATTGAACGGGCACCCTCTGCGCCACGTGCTGGAAGTGCGCCACCCCAGCTTCGCCTGCGCACCGTACGTGGAACTGGCCCGCGCACGAGGCGTACCCACCGTGTTCACCGACTCGACCGAGTACCCGTCGCTGGCCGATCTCACCGGCGACTTCGCTTATGCGCGCCTGATGCGCAGCGTCGACGGCATCCCGACCGGCTACGCCCCCGACGCGCTCGACCTCTGGGCCACGCGTGCACGAGCCTGGGCTGCCGGCGAGGACATCGCCGACCTTCCGCACGCGGCCGCCGTGCAGCCACGAGGCAAGCCGCGCGACGTGTTCGTGTTCTTCATCAGCGCCGCCAAGCACCGCAACCCGGCCGCCGCGATGGCGCTGCAATCACGCGTGGATTCGGCGCCGCAGGGCGGGCGCGATCGCCCGGGCGCCGCCACGTGATCTGCAGGAGTGCACCCTGCATCAGGCAGGGCGGTAGTGGTCGACTTCGCGATAACGCCTGGCGTACAGGCCGAACGCCAGCGCAGCGAGCAAGGCGAAAGCGGCGAAGAAGAACATCTGGAACGCCGTGACGCTGAGCCCGCTGTGGGCGATCGAACCGATCACGCTTTCGTTGCGCACCGCCGCGTTGGCCAGCAGCACCCACAGGTTGCCGACCGTGGTGGTGAGGTTCCAGAAACTCATCACCACGCCCTTCATCGAGGCCGGCGCCTGGCTGTAGGCGAACTCCAGACCAGTCGCGGAGACCAGCACCTCGCCGAAGGTGAGCAGCGCGTACGGCAATACCTGCCACACGATGGACAGCGGATCGCCGCCGTCGATCACCACCTGCAGGCCGCCCACCACGATCCAGGCCAGGCCGCTGAACGCGATGCCGGCGGTCATCCGGCGCAGCGCGGTGGGCTCGTAGCCGAGCCGGCGCAACAGCGGGTACAGCACCAGGTTGTTGAACGGGATCAGCAGCATCACCAGCAACGGATTCAGCGCCTGCATCTGCGCCGGCCGGAACCAGGACGGCATCGTCATCTCGCCACCCTGTATCACCCAGGTCGAGGCCTTCTGGTCGAACAGCGAGAAGAACGGCGTGGTCAGCGCGAAGATCACCAGCACGCGCAGCACGTTGCGTGCGCCATCGACCGCAGCGTCCGGATGCGCGCCCCGTGCGCGATCCATCTGCAGCCAGGCGCCGCCGCCCACGCCGCCGATCAGCACCACCAGCGCGATGCATGCGGCGATCACGAAGCCGAGCGACGGCACCAGCGCGAACGACGCCAGCGCCACCACCACCGCGACCACCGCCAGCCACAAGCCCGGCCGCGTCTGACCCGGCCGCTGCGTCAGCAGCGCGGTACGGACCACCCGCGAAAACGCGTGCTGGTCCGGCGGCCCCGGCGGCACCATCACGTACTGCTTGCGGCCCAGCCAGAACACCACGGTGGCGACGAACATCAGGCCCCCGGGAATGCCGAACGCCACCGCCGCGCCGAAGTGGTGCAGGAACAGCGGCATCAGCAGCGAGGCGAAGAACGAGCCGAAGTTGATGATCCAGTAGAACGCGTCGAACACCATCTTCGCCAGGTGCTTGTTCGACTGGTCGAACTGGTCGCCCACGAACGACGCCACCAGCGGCTTGATGCCGCCCGCGCCCAGCGCGATCAGGCCCAGTCCCGCGAAAAAACCCAGCCGGTTGTCCTCGAAGATCGCCAGGCAGGCGTGACCGGCGCAATAGACGAGGCTCATCCACAACACGGTGTTGTACTTGCCGAAGAAACGGTCGCTGATCCAGCCACCCAACAGCGGGAAGAAATACACGCCGATCACGAAGGTGTGGAACACGTCCTTCGCCGCCAGCATGCGCTGGCCCTCGGGCAGGTACAGCAGCAAGCTCGTGATCAGGAACGGAGTGAGGATGTTGCGCATCCCGTAGAACGAGAAACGCTCGCAACCCTCGTTGCCGATGATGTAGGCGATCTGGCGCGGCAAGCGGCCGCGATCATGGTCGGAGGTGGTGCTCATCCGGGCTCCGGAAGTCGGGTGGGCAGCGCACGCGCTGTATCGAGGCGAAGGCGGAGTGTGCGTAATTTCCTTCGATGAAGGAAGCCTGCAGCCCCGTTCGGCCCTGCTAAGCTCGCCTCGCCACCGCCTGCCGCGAGAACCATGCGCCGTATTCGACCGCTGCTGTTGCTGCTGATCGCCATCGTCGCCGTGCTGCTGTGGCAGCGCCACGGCGAAGCGCCGGGCGCGCCTGCCGGCCCCGCCGGCAACCCTGTCGCCACGCGCGTGGCACCGGCGGACGACGCGATGGCATCGCTGCCGCTGCAGGCGCGCGCGATGGTGCAGCGGATCGCCGCCGGCGGTCCGTTCGAGCACCGCCAGGACGGCGCCGTGTTCGGCAACTACGAAGGCTCGCTGCCCAAGGAGCCACGCGGCTACTACCACGAGTACACGGTCGAGACGCCCGGCGCGCGCAACCGCGGCGCGCGGCGCATCGTCACCGGCGGCACGCCGCCGGAAGTCTGGTACTACACCGACGATCACTACCGCAGCTTCCGCCGCTTCGAGGTGGCGCGATGAGCGCGGACCGTTTCGACCTGGACCTGACCCGGCCCGCGCTGAGCGGCGTGTATTTCGTCGGCGTCGACGATCTCGATCGGCTGGCCCGCATCGCGGCGCGTGACGATTTGCACGTGTGTCGCACCGACCTTGCCGGCTGCCACGACAAGGATGAACTGCTGCACCGCCTGGCGGTGTCGTTGCAGCTGCCGGCCAGCTTCGGTCACAACTGGGACGCGCTGGCCGACTGCTTGCGCGATCTCGGCTGGCTGCCGGCGTGGGGCCACGTGCTGTTGTTCGAGCACGTCGACGACTTGCGCGCGACGGCCAGCCGCGACTACGAGATCCTGCTCGGCGTGCTGGACGACGCCGCCACCTTCGGCGCAGAGCACGACCATCCCTGGTTCGCCTTCCTGGCGCTGCCCGACAGCGCGTTCGAGCACGCCCATCCTTCCGCCTGAGCGCGGACCATCCATCCCCACGGCAAGACCATGCAGACCATCGAATTTGAACTGGAAGGCGGCTACGTCGAACTCAACATGCTGCTGAAGCTGGTCGGACTGTGCGACAGCGGCGGCGCCGGCAAGGCGATCGTGGCGAGCGGCGCGGTGAAGGTCGACGGCACCGTGGAACTGCGCAAGACCTGCAAGATCCGCGCAGGCCAGTTCGTCACCCTCGACGACGTGGAAATCCACGTGCTGGCCGACCCGCTGGGCGACGAAGACGGCCGCCCGTCGGCCGGCGGGCACCGCTGAATCAGGCGCGCGGCAAGCCTTGCAGGCGATCGCCGAGCGCCTCGACCGCGGAAGCTGGCAGCAGGAATTCACCTTCCATCACCTCGCGCAGCTCGGCCAGGTCGCGCAGTTGCCGGCGCTCCGGCTCCTGGCCATCGCGACGGATGGTGAACTCGTAATCGAGCAGGCCCAACCGTCGATCCGCGGTGGTGCGGCCGAGCAAGAGATGGCTGACGAAGCGCGAGGCCGGGTGGCTCGACACGTAATGATTGGCCACCACGTAATCGACCATCGGCACCGCGCGCAGATCAAACCGGTACAGCGTGCGCCACTGGCCATGCGCCAGCGACTGCATGCGCCACTCGCCATCGCGTTCGAGCAACCGGAAGGGTTCGTGCGCGGTGGCCTGCCGGATATCCGGCAGCAGCCGCAGCGCACCGGTGAGCACGTGGCCGCCGAAGCCGACATCCGCCAGCCAGCTCTCGCCCTCCAGCTCGACGCGCAACAGCATGTGGCTCTGCGGGGTTTGCGTATCCTCCGGATGACCCCACAGCACGCGGGCGATCAGGCCGCTCACCTCGAAGCCGATCTCGCGCAGCATCGCTTCGAACAGCAAGTTCTGCTCGAAGCAGTAGCCGCCACGGCCCTCGTCGACCAGCTTGCGCTGCAACGCCGCCAGACCGAGATCAACCGGCCGGCCCATCAGCGGATCGAGGTTGGCGAACGGGATCGTGGCCACGTGCGCGATGGCCAGCCCGCGCAGGGTCGGCAGATCCACCCCGACCGGGCCGGACCAGCCCACGCGGCGCAGGTAGGCGTCCAGATTGACGGCGTCAGGCATGCAACCCTCCAGCGAATTCGCCGCCCATGGTAGCGCCGCACCGTCGCGAGGTAACCGCCGCCCTCCCGTCGACGAATGATGGGTTGAGTGCGTCCGCACGCCATCGTCAGCGAGGTTGCCCATGATCCGTCCACGCCGCCTGTTTCCGTTTGTCGCCGCGCTCCTGCTCGCCGGCCTCGCGGCCTGCCAGCCCGCCGCGGCTGCTCGTGAAGGCGTGCGCCTGCCCTCGCCCGTCGTCGATGCGGCGCCTTCCACCGCGCACGACGAGGTGGCCGTGCTCGCCGGCGGCTGCTTCTGGGGCATCGAGGCGGTATTCGAGCACGTGAAGGGCGTGCGCAAGGTCACCGCCGGCTATTCCGGCGGCGCCGCCAGCACCGCCCACTATGATGAGGTCAGCGGCGGCGACACCGGCCACGCCGAGTCGGTGCAGGTCGAGTTCGACCCGTCCCGGGTCAGCTACGGCACGCTGCTGCAGGTGTTCTTCTCGGTCGCGCTGAACCCCACCGAACTCAACCGGCAAGGACCGGATCGCGGCACCCAGTACCGCTCGGTGATTTTCTACGGCAACGACGAGCAGAAGAAGATCGCCACCGACTACATCGCCCAGCTGACGGCGGCCCATGCGTTCGCCGCGCCGATCGTCACCCAGGTGGTTCCGCTCACGGCGTTCTACCCGGCCGAGGCCTATCACCAGCACTATTACGACCTGCACCCGCGCAACCCGTACATCGTGATCAACGATGCGCCCAAGGTGGCCCACCTGCAGCGGCTGTTCCCCGAGCTCTACCAGGCCGCTTTGTAGGGGCGCGCTCGTGCGCGATGCTCTTCGTGACGCAACGAAAAGGCATCGCGCCCAAGGGCGCTCCTGCGACAGGGGTCGCCTTGCGTGTGACGGCACGACCCCCATGTCGGAAGCTCCGCGCACCGTCCGCGCCTTCCGGCGACCTCCCACGTGCCACCCCACGCCACTTCTCCCGAGCCACCGAAGGAACTCGCCCGCAGCTTCCTGGGTGTGTTCCGCTACAGCGGTCGTGCGCTGGAACTGGTCTGGAGCACCAGCCACGCGCTGACCGTCGCGCTGGCCGCGCTCACCCTGGTCGCCGGCCTGCTGCCGGCCGGCATCGCCTGGGTCGGTGCGCACATCGTGGATGCGGTGGTGGCCGCCAGCCGCCTCTGGGCCACAGACGGCCACGCGCCGCTGCGATCGGTCTTCGAATGGGTGGCGCTGGAAGGCGTGCTGGTGGCGGCGCTGGCCGGCGCGCAACGCGGCCTGTCGCTGTGCCAGTCGCTGCTGCGCGCGCAGCTCGGCCAGCGCGTCAACGTGATGATCCTGGAAAAGGCGCTGACCCTGGAGCTGGCGCACTTCGAGGATTCGGAGTTCTACGACAAGCTCACCCGCGCCCGGCGCGAGGCATCGAGCCGGCCGTTGTCGCTGGTCACGCGCACGTTCGGGCTGGGCCAGAACGCGATATCGCTGCTCAGCTACGGCAGCCTGCTGTTCCAGTTCTCGCCGTGGGCGGTGGCCGTGCTGCTGCTGGCCGGCTTGCCGTCGTTCTTTGCCGAGACGAAGTTCTCCGGCGACGCATTCCGCCTGTTCCGCTGGCGGTCGCCCGAAACGCGGATGCAGCTGTACCTGGAAACCGTGCTGGCGCGCGAGGACCACGCCAAGGAAGTGAAGCTGTTCGGCCTCGGCCCCCTGCTGCTGCAACGCTATCGCGACATCTTCCACACCCTGTACCGCGCCGATCGCGACCTCGCCGTGCGCCGCGACAGCTGGGGTTTCGTGCTGGGCTTGCTGGGCACGCTGGCGCTGTACGGCGCCTATGCGTGGATCGCCGCCAGCACGGTGATGGCGCGCATCACCCTGGGCCAGATGACGATGTACCTGGCGCTGTTCCGCCAGGGCCAGTCGGCGGTGTCGGCGATGCTGTCGGCGATCGGCGGGATGTACGAGGACAACCTCTACCTCTCCACGCTGTACGAGTACCTGGAAACGCCGGTGCCGCCGGCGACCGGCATGGCGCAGCGCGGCGCGAAGCCCGAGGACGGCATCCGCTTCGAGCAGGTCAGCTTCACCTACCCCGGCGCCAGCGAGCCGGCGCTGCGCGACATCGACCTGCACATCCGTCCCGGCGAATCGCTGGCCCTGGTCGGCCAGAACGGCTCGGGCAAGACCACCCTGATCAAGCTGCTCACGCGCCTGTACACGCCCGACAACGGCCGCATCCTGCTCGACGGCACCGACCTGCGTGAATGGGACGAGGCCGTGCTGCTGCAGCGCATCGGGGTGATCTTCCAGGACTTCGCCCGCTACCAGATGCGCGTGGGCGAGAACGTCGGCGCCGGCGACGTCACCCACTTCGACGACGAGGCGCGCTGGCGCGAGGCCAGCGACAAGGGCATGGCCAGCGACTTCATCGACAGCCTGCCCGCCGGCTTCGAGACTCAGCTCGGCAAGTGGTTCAACGACGGCCGCGAACTCTCCGGCGGCCAGTGGCAGAAGATCGCCCTGGCCCGCGCCTTCATGCGCTCGCGCGCCGACATCCTGGTGCTGGACGAACCCACCGCCGCGATGGATGCGCAAGCCGAAGCCACCATCTTCGAACACTTCCGCGAACTTTCCGGCGGCCGCATCGCGATCCTGATCTCGCACCGCTTCTCCACCGTGCGCATGGCCGACCAGATCATCGTGATCCAGGACGGCCGCATCATCGAACGCGGCAACCACGAACAACTGATGGCCAAGAACGGGCACTACGCGCATCTGTTTTCGTTGCAGGCGCAGGGGTATCGGTGAGCCCCTGACGACCGCGACACCAACTCAGTCGTAGTAGCCGGGTGCGAACACGAGCGCGCTTTCCGACGGCAGTTTCGGATCCTTCGCCGCATGCGGAGCGTAGAGGCTTATCCCCAGCGCCAAGGAAATCGCCCCATCGACCTCGCGTTCCAGCTGTGGATCCTTGGATTTCAGGTACTTCACGGCCTCGTCGAAACCCACCCCCAGCAGGTTGATCCCGCAGAGCTGCGGCACTGCAGGCGGGGCGAGTTCGATCGCCTCAAGGTGTCCAGCCTTGTCGTAAATGGCGAACAGCCCCAGGTCGGCGAAGTGGTCACTCGGACAGGCGGCGTCCGGGGTCCGCTTGAACGAGTTGAACCTCGCAGGCAGCAGCGCCCTGACTTGCGCCGCGGACATCCCGAAGACAAGACGACCCACACCCTTCTGCGAAGTGATCACGCGCTCCATCGGCCCCTTGCCTCCTGCAACGCCTGATCACTTGAACAGCAGTTTGCGCAAGCGAGTCCGCACGCGTACTGAACTCCCGCCCAAAAAGTCACCGAAGATGTTCGTCAGCCGCGTCGAGTGCGCCGCGACAGGAAACCCGCATCGCCGTGTTCAACGCACGCCTGCAGCGCTGATCGGCACGGTCACCGTCGGCGAAGGCTTTTTCAACGAAGCATCACCGTCGCCCATTGCCACCGATACCATGCGGCCACCGTCGACATACTCGATCTCCCGCGTGTCGCTGGTGAACACCGTACGCGGCTTTCCGACCTGGCCGATGGTGGCCTGTGCAGCCAAGTCCAGCTGCAACATATGTGCAATCTCGGCGCCGCTGGCCTGCATCGCGGCCTTCAGCGCCTCTCCATGATCGGCTGCCCAGGCACCGGCCAGATACTGGGCGCGGGTATCGGCATCCCATATGGGCGAAGCCGCCTGCGCCAGCCGCCTGCGGTGCTCGACCTGCTCCTGGTTGATCTTCGTGCGCAAGCGCGCCGCCTCCGGGTCGCGCCGATTCAGGTCGGCATTGGCTTTTGCGATGTCGTCATCCACATGCAATGCGAAATAACGCTGATTTTCCTGCGCTGTCATGCGTTTGCTGTCTTCGGCGGTTTTCCGCGGCGCTACCTGCCGCTTCGACTGATAGACGAGCATGTTCCGGTAGATCGGTTTGCCGGAGTCTGCGCCAGTGCCTTCGATCGACACGAGCGAGATCACCTGCAAGGCGGAGAAATCCGGCGTCATCGAGTACGTGGTTTTCACCAGCAGGCGACGGGGAGCGGAGGCCGGCGCGGTTGCCACCATCTTGAAATCACCGAAGCGCGCCGGTTGCAGGATCAACGCCTGCCGCAACGAGTCGCTCAATGCCGATCTTGCGTCAAACCCCTGCAAGGCTGCGCGCAGCGGCTGCACGTGCTCCTCGGCAAATCGCTTCGCCTCCGCCTTGATCTCCGCATTGACTATCGCCATGCCAAGCGCGCCACCGGCCGCGGCGGCCATGATCGGCACGCCTGGCCCCGCGATCACGTTGGCACTGGCGGCAGTAAACGTGTCTTGCGCAGCCAGACTGTCCTGATCGATCACCTCGACCACGGACACTGGTTCGAGCTCGTGCAGTTGCGCCGCGCTCGGCCGTATCACCTGTGCTTGCTGTGCGCAGCCGGCCAGCCCCATCACCGCTGCCATGGCAACGGCCCAATTGACCCCTCGATTCATGCTGTTCCCCTGATGATTTGACGGTCGGGCTGCGCCGTGTCCGCAACGACATGGCGAGTCGACGCGCAACTCTAGTCCCGCGTTGCGCGTGACGACAAGCGATGCCTGGTCGCAATAAATTGCGCCTCGGCGTCACCGAGCCACGCGGGCGTCAGCGGGGTCAGCTCAACCCCGAGGCTATCCAGCGCGAAGCCAATTGCCGCTTTCCCCAAGCGCCCTTTTTTGGTCATGACGTCGGGGACGTGACCAGCAGGCGCCAAGCGCCAGGCGGCGTGCCTGTTGTGCGTCGGCTTGACCCTGCCCGCCCGAGCCCCGCATGCTTTGTGTCTTGTCTCGCAGAAAACACCCGCATGAGCAGTCGCTACAACGCCGTCGACATCGAAGTCCTCTCCGGCCTGGACCCGGTCAAGCGCCGGCCGGGCATGTACACCGACACCACCCGCCCGAACCACCTGGTGCAGGAGGTGGTGGACAACTCGGTGGACGAGGCGCTGGCCGGGTACGCCAATGCGATCGAGGTGGTGCTGCATGCCGATGGTTCGGTTTCGGTCAGCGACAACGGTCGCGGCATGCCGGTGGACATCCATCCCGAGGAAGGCGTGTCGGGCGTCGAGCTGATCATGACCCGGCTGCACGCCGGCGGCAAGTTCAGCGGCAAGAACTACAGCTTCTCCGGCGGCCTGCATGGCGTCGGCGTGTCGGTGGTCAACGCCCTGTCCGATCGGGTCGAGGTGACCATCCGTCGCGACGGTTCGGAATACGCGATGGCGTTCGAGCACGGCGACAAGGTCAGCTCGCTGGAGATGACAGGGACGGTGCCGAAGAAGCGCAGCGGCACCACGCTGCGTTTCTGGCCCGAGGCGAAATACTTCGACTCGCCGAAGATCTCGCTGGGCAAGCTCAAGCATCTGCTGCGCGCCAAGGCCGTGTTGTGCGCGGGGCTCGACGTGAAACTCACCGACGAGGCCAGCGGCGAAGTCGTCGAATGGCGTTACGAGGACGGCCTGCGCGACTACCTGCGCGGAGAACTGAACGGCAACGAGCTGCTGCCGACCGAGCTGTTCGTGCACCAGATGGCGCGCGACGCCGAAGGCATGGAGGTCGCGCTGGCCTGGCTGCCCGAGGGCGAACTGGTCCAGGAAAGCTACGTCAACCTGATCCCCACCATGCAGGGCGGCACCCACGTCAACGGCCTGCGCAGTGGCCTGACCACCGCGATCCGCGAGTTCTGCGACATCCGCAACCTGCTGCCGCGCGGCGTGAAGCTGGCGCCGGAGGATGTGTGGGAGCGCATCGCGTTCGTGCTGTCTGCGCGCCTGCAGGACCCGCAGTTTGCGGGCCAGACCAAGGAGCGGCTGTCCTCGCGTCATGCCGCCGGGTTGATCGAGAACGTCATCCACGACGCCTTCAGCCTGTGGCTGAACCAGCACGTGGACATGGGCGAGCGCATCGCCCAGTTGGCGATCGAGCGCGCCAGCGCACGGCTGAAGGCGGCCAAGCAGATCGTGCGCAAGAAGATCACCCAGGGCCCGCAACTGCCCGGCAAGCTGGCCGACTGCACCGCCACCGACCTCACCCGCACCGAGCTGTTCCTGGTCGAGGGCGATTCGGCCGGCGGCAGCGCCAAGCAGGCACGCGACAAGGAGTTCCAGGCAATCCTGCCGCTGCGCGGCAAGATCCTCAACACGTGGGAGGTCGAATCCACCTCGGTGCTGGCCTCCGAAGAAGTGCACAACCTCGCCGTGGCGATCGGCTGCGATCCGGGCAAGGACGACTTGAGCGGCCTGCGCTACGGCAAGGTAATCATCCTCGCCGACGCCGACTCCGACGGCCTGCACATCGCCACCCTGCTCTCGGCCCTGTTCCTGCGGCATTTCCCGCGACTGGTCAGCGAAGGCCACGTGTTCGTGGCGATGCCGCCGCTGTTCCGCGTCGACGTGGGCAAGCAGGTGTTCTATTGCCTCGACGAGGGCGAGAAGGAAGCGATGCTGCAGCGGATCGAGCGCGAGAAGATCAAGGGCGCAGTCAGCACCACCCGCTTCAAGGGCCTGGGCGAGATGAATCCGCCGCAGTTGCGCGAATCCACCATCCACCCGGACACCCGCCGCCTGGTGCAGCTGACCGTCGACGACGATGCCGGCACGGCGAAGCTGATGGACATGCTGCTGGCCAAGAAGCGCGCCGGCGACCGCAAGGCGTGGCTGGAGGAAAAGGGCGACCTGGCCACGCTGGAAGTTTGAGCGCGGCGACAGCGCTAAGATGCGGCCATCGAACGCGAGCGACGCCATGTCCCTGACCCCGCCCCTCAACTTGCAGCGCTGGATCGACGAGCACCGCCACCTGCTGAAGCCACCGGTGGGCAACAAGTGCATCGTCGACGGCGACTTCATCATCATGATCGTCGGCGGCCCGAACGCGCGCACCGATTATCACTACGACGAAGGCCCCGAGTTCTTCTACCAGCTCGAGGGCGAGATCACGCTGAAGGTGCAGGACGACGGCGTGGCCCGCGACATCCCGCTGCGCGCCGGCGAGATCTTCTACCTGCCCGCACGCGTGCCGCATTCGCCCAACCGCGCCGCCGGCTCGATCGGACTGGTGATCGAGCGCCGCCGCCTGCCCGGCGAAAAAGACGGCCTGATGTGGTTCTGCGAGCAATGCAACCACAAGCTCTACGAGGAGTATTTCACCCTCGCCAGCATCGAGCAGGACTTCCCGCCGGTATTCGAGCGCTTCTACCGCTCGACCGACGCACGCACCTGCAGCGAATGCGGCCACGTCCATCCCGCACCGGAGAAATACACGTAGGGCGAGCACGGCCCGCCGTCGCCACGCACGAATCGGTGCGGCGTTCGGTATCGCGTAGTTCCCCAGCGATGGCTGTGGGAGCGCACCTTGTGCGCGATGCTCTTGGGCCTTGGCCGAAAGGCATCCGCACAAGTTGCGCTCCTACATTTTCATCAGCCACTTGCGCGCCATCCGCCGCAACGACGCGTCGAGCGTCTCGTCGGCAGCAACTTCGTTCACCGGTCGCCATGCCAACGCGTGCGATTCGGCATTCACCACGAACGATTCGTCGGCGCCGCCATGCACCACGTAACGCACGTCGTAATGCCAATGCTCCGGTTCGTTCCCTCGCGCCGCGATGCGGTGCCGGTCGATGTCGAAAATGTCGCCATCGATACGAAGGCCGGTCAGGCCGGTTTCCTCTTCCGCTTCGCGCAGGGCCACACGCCCGAGGTCCGTGTCGCCATCGGCATGGCCGCCCGGCTGCAGCCAGCGATCCAGCTTGCGGTGATGCATCAGCAAGACACGGCCGCCATCGGCGCTGACCAGCCAGGCCGAGCCGGTGAAATGAGCCACCGGGTTGCTGCGCTCGAAAGCATCCGCGTGTGTCTGCGCGAAATCCTCGAACTGCGCGACGACGTCGGCGTCACCCTGCCATTGGTCACGGTAGCGACGAAGGGCCTGGATGAGACTGCTTGCGGACTCGCCCATGGGCACCTGCACGCGTGAAAGAAAGTGGGCGCGGCATGTTTCGCCGCAACATGGACGAAGCTTGTACAACCTTCGTCGCATGGGATATGTTGGCCCGCCATTGTCCAGCCTGTCCACGCACGCCGCCATCGCGCGGAAAGGACAGGAAATCCATCCGAGGGGAACCCGATGACAAAAGGTCTTTTTGCCACCCACGGCATCGAGGCGATGCCTCATGTCGACGCCGGCGAGCCTGTCGAGGGCAGCGGTACCGGCGAGGTGACACTGAAACGCGCACTGACCGCGCGTCACCTGGTGATGCTCGGTATCGGCGCGGTCATCGGCGCCGGCATCTTCGTGCTCACCGGCACGGCGGCGGCGCAGTTCGCCGGTCCGGCGCTGGTGATCAGCTTCCTGATGGCCGGTTTCGCCTGCGCACTGGCCGGTCTCTGCTACGCGGAGTTCGCCGCGATGCTGCCGGTATCGGGCAGCGCCTACTCCTATTCCTACGCCACGCTGGGCGAGGTGGTCGCCTGGTTCGTCGGCTGGAACCTGGTGCTGGAATACCTGTTCGCCGCCTCGACCGTGGCGGTGGGCTGGTCGGGCTACTTCAATGAAATGCTGCGCATGATCAGCGCCTGGATCGGCGTGGATGTCTCGCTGCCCGCCGCACTGGCCTCGGCACCACTGACCTTCGACGCCAGCGGCCACCACATCATCGCCACCGGCACCCTGATCAACCTGCCGGCGGTGGCCATCGTGGCGGCGATCAGCTGGCTCTGCTACCGCGGCATCACCCAATCGGCCACGGTCAACGCGATCATCGTGGCGATCAAGGTCATCGTGATCCTGCTGTTCCTGGCCGTGACGTTCCATTACCTCAACCCGGATCTCTGGCACCCGTTCATCCCGGAGAACGAGGGCGGCGCCAAGTACGGCTGGAGCGGCGTGATCCGCGCGGCGACGCTGGTGTTCTTCGCCTATATCGGCTTCGACGCCGTATCGACTGCCGCGGGCGAGGCGAAGAATCCGCAGCGCGACATGCCGATCGGCATCCTCGGCTCGCTGGCGATCTGCACCCTGCTCTACATCGCGATGTCCGCGGCGCTGACCGGCCTGGCCCCCTACACCGAACTCAACACGCCCGAGCCGGTGGCCACCGCGCTCAACTACGTGCTGGGCAACGTGCCGGCTGGCAGCAGCGCCAGCCATATCCTCGGCACGCTGAAGATCCTGGTGGTGTTTGCCGCGCTGGCGGGTCTCAGCTCGGTGGTGCTGGTGATGCTGATGGGCCAGCCGCGCATCTTCTATTCGATGTCGCGCGACGGCCTGCTGCCGCCGCTGCTGGGCAAGGTGCACAAGAAACACCGCACCCCGTACGTGGGCACGGTCATCGTGGGCGTGATCGCCTCGGTGCTGGCCGGCCTGTTCCCGGTCGATGTGCTCGGCGACCTGGTTTCGATGGGCACGCTTCTGGCGTTCACCACCGTATGCATCGGCGTGCTGGTGCTTCGCCACACGCGCCCGGATCTGCCGCGCGCATTCCGCGTGCCATTCGTGTGGGTCGTCTGCCCGCTCGGCGCGGCGGCCTGCCTGTTCCTGTTCTGGCAGGCGTTCGTGGTGCGCTGGTGGCTGATCCTCGGCTGGACCGCGATCGGCTTCCTGATCTACGGCTTCTACGGTTACCGCAACAGCAAGTTGCGCCAGAACGCCCACTGACCAACCCGCGGCCGGCGCCTCCAACGCCGGCCGCGACGCTTTTGCTGCTCTCCGCCCCGGCCACGAAGACTTTCCCATGCTCAGCCAGTTGCTCGCCCGCAAGACCGATTTCAGCAACGACGACCACGCCCACGGTCCAGGCCTGCGCCGCACGCTGGGGCCGTGGGGTATCACCGCGCTGGGCATCGGCGCCGTGATCGGCACCGGCATCTTCGTGGTCACCGGCACGGCTGCAGCCGAGCACGCCGGGCCGGCGGTGCTGATCTCCTTCATCATCGCGGCGATCTGCAGCGGCTTTGCCGCGCTGTGCTATGCCGAGTTCGCCACCCTGATCCCGATCTCCGGCAGCTCCTACTCGTACGCCTATGCATCGCTGGGCGAACTGGCGGCCTGGTTCATCGGCTGGAACATGGTGGCGGAATACGGCATCTCCGCCTCCGCCGTGGCGGCGAGCTGGACCGGCTACTTCACCAGCCTGCTCGATCATATGGGACTGCACCTGCCGGTGGCGCTGACCGAAGCACCGCTGGCCTTCACCAAGGGCGAACTCGTGGTCACGGGCCACCTGTTCAACCTGCCCGCGGTGGCAATCGTGATGGCGCTGACCTGGCTGTGCTACATCGGCATCCGCGAATCGTCCAGCCTCAACGCGCTGATGGTGCTGGTCAAGGTCGGTCTGATCATCATCGTGGTGGTGGCCGGCTACCGCTACGTGAACCCCGAGAACTGGCACCCGTTCATCCCCGAGCCGCAGGGCGACGGCAAGTACGGCTGGTCCGGCATCATGCGCGGCGCGGCCATGGTGTTCTTCGCCTACATCGGCTTCGAGGCCACCTCCACGGCGGCGCAGGAATGCAAGACACCGCAACGCGACCTGCCCTTCGGCATCCTGGTGTCGCTGGTGATCTGCACCGTGCTCTATCTGGCGATGGCCGCGGTGCTCACCGGGCTGGTGCCGTACACCCTGCTGGACACCGCCGAGCCGGTGGTCACCGCGGTGGCCGCGCATCCGGAGCTGGACTGGCTGCGCCTGATCGTGGAGATCGGCGCCATGATCGGCCTGTCGTCGGTGATCCTGGTAATGATCATCGCGCAGCCGCGCATCTTCATGATCATGGCGCGTGACGGCATGCTGCCGAAAGTGTTCGCCAAGGTGCATCCGCGTCACCGCACGCCGCACATCAACACGTTGATCACGGGCAGCATGATCGCCTTGCTGGCGGCCGTGTTCCCGCTCGACCTGCTGGCCAACCTCACCTCGATGGGCACGCTGATCGCGTTCTCGGCGGTGTGCGCCGGCGTACTTATCCTGCGCTACACCCTGCCCGACCTGCCGCGCACCTTCCGCGTGCCGTGGGTCTGGTTTACCTGCCTTGCCGGCGTGGCGTGCTGCTTCGCCCTGCTGTTCAGTCTCGACTGGTTCAACTGGGCGATCCTGGGCGGCTGGACCCTGCTGGGTTTCGCCATCTACTTCCTCTACAGCCGCAAGCACAGCGTGCTGCATCAGGCGGCCAATCAACCGTCCGTGACGAAATTTCAGTGATATTCGCTTAAGATCGCTGAAAATACTTCATAAGCACACAAGTAACGCAAACGTCGCGATTCCACCATTCTCGTCAGAACATGCGAACTTGAATGTAAAATGCGTGTTATGTTATTGATTTTAAATAGCTTGTCGGTGCGCCATCGCGGCGAGTTGCATCCGGGGTCGCCCATTCGCCGAACGCGGGAGTATGATCCCCAGTCCGAGGGTAAATCACTTGGCAGTGGGCCCCGGATCGCGGCCCGGCCCGTCAGGCAAAGCAGCTCCTCAGCCTGACGTCGCCGGGCCGCACTTTGTCCAGCATCCGCGCATCCATCACCGGCTCGTCCGCGGAATCCGCCCCATGAAATGAAAAGGCCGGCGAGATCGCCGGCCTTGCAGAGCTTGCCGCGTGGCGGTCAGGCTTTCTTGGGGGTGTGCGACACGCACCAACCTTTCGCGTTCACCGACTTGCCCGGGAACAGCTGGCACGGGCCGCGGCCAGTGGGGCCACCGGAGTAGAACTGACAGTTGGCGCAATCGTCGCCGGCCTTGTGCTTGGGGTTGGTGGACTTGGTGGTGTCCTCCACGTAGTCCAGGGCCTTGGCGGTCGGATCGTCAGGGCCCAACGCCGGCAGGTCGGCGGCACGCGCGAACCGCGGCAGGCCCCCCATCACCACGGCTGCCGCCGTGGTCCCTGCGGCCACCTTGAGGAACCGGCGACGCGATTCGATATCTTTGTCGTTCGACATGGCACATGTCTCCATTGGGTTGCAGCCGACGCACCCTGCCCCGGCCCCTCGGCGATGGTACGCCCGGTCACGCAATCTTTCCTGACTCGCGAGAATGGCTCTCATTCCGGCAAGAGCCGCTGGCGCGGCGTGTTATCATCGATCACTCATTTGGACGTCCAAATCACATGAGCCAGCCCCTGCCCGACGCAATCGCAGCCAGCCACTTCGACGCCTGCGCCGACCGCGTGGCCGAGACCGCGCGCGCGCTCGCAGGCAAGGGCTGGACTCCTGCGACCAGCAGCAATTTCTCGATGCGCGTCGATGCGGGCCACGCCGCCATCACGATCTCCGGGCGCGACAAGGGCAAGCTGGGCCGCGACGACATCATGCTGATCGACCTCGAGGGTCGACCGGTGGGCACCGGGGCGCGCCCCAGCGCCGAGACTGCGCTGCACACCCAGGTCTACCGGCGCTGGCCCGACATGAATGCGGTGTTGCACACCCACTCGCGCACGCAAAGCGTGGCGTCGCGACTGTTTGCCCGCGAGGGCGTGGTCCGGCTGCAGGGCTGGGAGTTGCAGAAGGCGATCAGCGGCTACCACAGCCATGACAGCGTGCTGGAGATCCCGGTGTTTCCCAACACCCAGCACATGCCCGAACTGGTCGCCCATGTGGATGCCTGGCTCGACGCCGGCAAACCGCTGCACGCCTACCTGATCGACGGCCACGGCATCTATACCTGGGGCCGCGACATGGCCGAGAGCGAGCGCCACCTGGAAGCGCTGGAGTTCCTGCTCGGCTGCGAACTGGATCTGCGAACACTGAGGTCATCATGAGCCGCCTGCGCATTTTCGACGAGAACGAACCGCACACCGCCCGCGCCACGCTCGACCGCCACGAAGCCATCGCGGAAGAACTGGCCAAGGTCGGCGTGCGCTTCGAACGATGGGAAGCGAACCAGCCGATCGCCCCGGGCGCCAGCCAGGAGGAAGTGATCGCGGCCTACCGCAGCGACATCGACCGCCTGATGGACGAAGCCGGCTACCAGGCCGTCGACGTGATCAGCCTCGCTCCCGACCATCCCGACCGCGCCGCCCTGCGCCAGAAGTTCCTCAGCGAACACACCCACAGCGAGGACGAGGTGCGATTCTTCGTCGCCGGCTCCGGCCAGTTCACCCTGCACCTGGATGGCAAGGTCTACGACGTGCTGTGCGAGCAAGGCGACCTGATCGGCGTGCCCGACGGCACGCGGCACTGGTTCGACATGAGCGAGGCGCCGTACTTCGTGGCCATCCGCCTGTTCACCAACAAGGAAGGCTGGGTGGCCAACTTCACGGGCGACGACATCGCCACCCGCTTCCCCCGCATGCAGCCGAACCCGTAGGAGCCCGCTCGCGGGCGATGCCTTTTCCAACCCCCGCATCCATCGTGCTGAATCTGTCGAAGGCCCGAGTCCCGTCCCCATGACCGAAATCCGCGCCATCGTCACCGACATCGAGGGCACCACCAGCTCGATCGACTTCGTCCGCGACGTCCTGTTTCCGTTCGCCCGCAAGCGCCTGCCCGCGTTCGTGGAAACCCATGGCGATCGTCCCGACGTGCAGCACTGGCTGCACGAGGCCGCGCGCGAAGCCGGCATGATCGAGGCCGAACGACAGGAGGTGGTGGAATTGCTGCTGCAATGGATCGCGCAGGATCGCAAGTCCACCGCGCTCAAGGCGCTGCAGGGCATGATCTGGAAGGAAGGCTACGAAAGCGGAGCCTACCGCGCCCACGTCTACCCCGAAGTGGCTGCCCGCCTGCGCGCCTGGCGCGCCGACGGGCTTCGCCTGTATGTGTACTCCTCCGGTTCGGTACCGGCGCAGCAGCTGTTCTTCCACTACTCGGAAGCCGGCGACCTGACGCCCTTGTTCGCCGGCTATTTCGATACGGAAACCGGCCCCAAGCGCGAGGCGCAGTCCTATCGCCGCATCGCCGAAGCCGTGGGCGAGGAGCCCCGCCACCTGCTGTTCCTGTCCGATATCGTCGAGGAGCTGGACGCCGCGCGCGCCGCCGGTTTCCAAACCGCCTGGCTGGTGCGTGAGCCGCAACCGCGGCCGGAGGCGGCAAGCCATCGGGTCTATCGCGACTTCGACGCGATCGACCCGGCCAGCTGAGATGCGTCGGGGCGTGCGTACTCTGCTGACCATCGCGGCGGCATTCAGCGCCGGCGTGGCGCTGGCCGCGTGGTTGCCGGTCAGCGCTCTCCCCGACTCGGCCAACACGCCGCCCGCGATGCCGCTTCAAGCCGAAACACCGGCCGAATCGACAGCGGCGCCCGATGCCTGGCCGGCATCCGCGCCCAGCCCCGAGCAGGTGCTCTACGCCCAGCCGCAGATGGTACGCGACGCCCTCGCCCGACTGACGCCGCGGGTGGCGGGCAAGCCCAATCTCTACCTGCTCGCTTTCGCCGGCGACGGCAGCGAGGACGTGTTCCGCAATGAGGCCGAATACGCCGCGCAACTGTTCGGTTCGCGCTTCGGCCCCACCGTCCACAGCCTGGTGCTGGAGAACAACCCGGCCTCGCTGACCACCCACCCGCTGGCCAGCTGGAGCAATCTCGAAGCGGCGCTCGACGGCTTGCAGCAGGTGATGCGAACGGACGAGGACATCCTGCTGCTCTACGTCACCAGCCACGGCGACGAGGACCATACCCTGCTGGTCGACATGGACCCGTTGCCGCTGGATCAGATCGGCGCGCAGGATCTCGCCGACATTTTGGCGGCGCGCCACTTCCGGTGGAAAGTGGTGGTGGTCAACGCCTGCTACTCCGGCGGCTTCGTGCCGCCGCTGCGCGGTTCCGGCACCCTGGTGCTCACCGCTGCACGCAGCGACCGCAGCTCGTTCGGCTGCGGCAGCGATTCGGACATCACCTACTTCGGCAAGGCCTGGCTGGTCGATGCGCTGAACCACACCGACAACTTCGTCGACGCGTTCAAGCGGGCACGCGGCGATATCGCCCACTGGGAAAGGCAGGACGAGCTCACCCCCTCCGAACCGCAGATCGACGTCGGCAGCGGCATCGCGGCACAGCTGGCAGCGTGGCGCAAGCACGTCGTGCCCGGCCCGGCGGTGTCGTTCAAGCCAGCAGCGCCCGGCGCAGCCGACACGACGCCGACGCCCTGACCGCAGCTCAAACCCCTGGCCAGGTCCGCGCCGGGCGTCGCTGCCATGAATCCCGGATATAACGCGCCACGCATGTCGCCGCGAGGCTTCACGAATTTCACCTGCAGCGGCTGCTAGCGTGGCGCTCCCTTCCTGAGCGGGAGACCCGCATGAGCGCACGCAGCCACCTGACCAGGCCCGCCATGTCGAGCCACCTGCGCCGGCCGTTCTCGTCGCCATGGCGGCCAGCCATGATTCCCCTGCTGGTGCTGTCGGCCTGTTCGTCAGCGCCGCCCGCGACACGCCAGACGCAAGCCGCCGCCCCCGCCGCATGCGTGCCCGCGCAGCTCAAGCTGTCGCTGGACGACGGCAACGGCCGCTTCAACGGAATGTCGCATGCCGGCACCATGCTGGTCGTGCACAACGCAAGCGAAGTCGCCTGTTCGATCGCCGCCATGCCCGCGCCGGGCTTGCGGGGCGCACAACGGCAAACACTGGCCATCGCCGCGCAGGTCCCGCCAATACCCGCCGCCCAACCACCACGGCTCACGCTGGCTCCCGGCGCCAGTGTGGAGAGCGACATGCGCTGGGTTTCAGGCAACGTCTACGACGACGGCCATTGCGAGTCGCCGGCCGTCATCACGCTGGCCATCGGCGCGGGAACCGTGAGCGCACCCTTCCACGGCCAACTCTGCGGCGCCGGCGGCAAGCCATCCACGTACTCGATCGGCCCGTTCCGCGTGGCCGGCGCAACCGGGACCATCGGCGCGGCCAGCATTCGCTACCGCTGCGACGATGGCCGCACCGTGCTGGCCGCCTATCCCGACACGCAGACCGCCATGCTGGACTTCGACTCGCAGACGCATCGGCTGCACGCGGCGGTTTCGGCCGATGGCGCGCGCTACGTGGACGAGCATTGGCAATGGTGGAGCAAGGGCATGCATGACGCCTGGCTCGCCGAGCTCAAACCCGGCGAACAGATCGCGTCGGCAGCCGGCGTGGCTTGCCGCACCCCCTGATCTGCACCGACCGGTCTCCTCGCTAGCGCACCCGGTGCCGGTCGGCCAGCACCGCAATCGCGTCCGCCAGCGACAATCCGCGCGCCCGCAACACGACCACGAGATGGAACAGCAGATCCGCTGCTTCACCCAGCAGCGCCTCGTCGTCCTGCACTACCGCGGCCAGCGCCGTTTCCACGCCCTCCTCGCCCACCTTCTGGGCGATGCGGCGGATGCCGTCGTCAAACAGCTTCGTCGTGTAGCTGCCGGTCGGCCGCTCGACGTGGCGTTGCGCGACCAGCGCGTCGAGTTCGGCGAGGAAACCCAGCGGCGGGCGCACGTCGGCGCTGTCGCCAAAGCAGCTGGAGGTGCCGGTGTGGCAGGTGGGGCCGTGCGGTTCGGCCTGGATCAGCAAGGTGTCGGCGTCACAGTCGAGGCGGATCGACTTCAGCGCGAGCACGTTGCCGGAGCTCTCGCCCTTCATCCACAAGCGCTGCTTGCTGCGGCTGTAGAAGGTGACGCGGCCATCGGCCTGCGTCTGCACCAGCGCATCGGCATTCATGTAGCCGAGCATCAGCACCTCGCCGCTCAGCCAGTGCTGCACGATCGCCGGCAGCAGGCCATTGCCCTTGGCCCAGTCGGGAACATCGGGATTGATTGCAGGGGTGGTGGTCATGGGTTGATCTCCTTGGAGCGAGAAGTGAGTGGAGAGAAGTGAGAAGTGACAGAAAGCATCCGATCCACCATTGCGGTGAGGTTTCTGCTGTCTCTCACTTCTCACTCCTGCTCACTCACTCCTCACCCGTACGCCTTCAGCTTGCAGGTAGCGCTTCAACGCGGGAATCGAAATGGCGCCCGAATGGAACACGCTGGCCGCCAGCGCGCCATCCACGTCGGCCTCGACGAAGGCATCGCGGAAATGTTCGGGAGCGCCGGCACCGCCGGAGGCCACCAACGGCACCTGGCAGATCGCGCGGGCGGCCCGCAATTGGTCCAGGTCGTAGCCGCGGCGTACCCCGTCGCTGTCCATGCAATTGAGCACGATCTCGCCGGCACCCCGCCGCTGTGCCTCGACTATCCAGTCCAGCGTGCGGCGCGGCAGCGCCTGCATTTTCGCGGGATCGCCGGTGTACTGGCGCACGCGCCATTCGCCGTCGCCGTCGCGCAACGAGTCGATGCCGACCACCACGCACTGCACGCCGAACGCGGCGGCCAGTTCGTCGATCAGCGCGGGCCGCGCCAAGGCGGGCGAGTTCACCGAAATCTTGTCGGCACCCGCATGCAGCACCGCGCGTGCCTCGTCGACCGAGCGGATGCCGCCGGCGACGCAGAACGGAATATCGATCACGCGGGCGACTTTCTCCACCCAGCTGCGATCCACGCTGCGTCCCTCGGGGCTGGCGGTGATGTCGTAGAACACCAGCTCGTCGGCGCCTTCGTCGCGGTAGCGCAGCGCGAGGTCGACGATTTCGCCCATGACCACGTGGTCGCGGAAGCGCACGCCCTTGACCACCTGGCCGTTGCGCACGTCGAGACAGGGAATGATGCGGCGGCTCAGCACGCCAGCGCCTCCGCCACGGTGAAACTCCCTTCCAGCAGGGCGCGACCGAGGATCACCGCATTCGCGCCGGCATCGCGCGCGGCACGGATATCGTCCAGCGAACGCACCCCGCCGGACGCCTGCAGCGCCAGTTGCGGCATGCTGGTCACGAGGTGGCGATACAGGTCGAGATTGAAGCCGGCGAGCATGCCGTCGCGATCGATGTCGGTGCACAACAGGTGACGGGCGCCGCGTGCTGCGTACCACGGTGCCAGCTCGTCCAGCGTGCGCGCCTCCACTTCGGTCCAGCCGGCGCTGGGCAGGACCCAGCGTCCCTCCGCGTGGCGGGTGTCCAGCGCGAGGGTCAGCCGCTCTGCGCCGTACTTCGCCAGCCAGGCGGCGACACGCGCCGGATCGCGCACCGCCACGCTGCCAACCACCACGCGCTGCACGCCGGCATCGAACAACCGCTGCAGATCTGCCTCTTCGCGCACGCCGCCACCGGCCTGGATCGCCATGCCATCGGTGGCGATCGCGGCGATCACCGCGAGATTGTCCAGCCGGCCCGAACGTGCGCCATCCAGGTCGACCAGGTGCAGCCACCGCGCACCGGCGTCGGCGTAGCGCCCGGCCAGCTCGCGCGGGTCCGCCGCGTAGGTCGTCTGCTGCGCGTAGTCGCCCTGCTTCAGGCGCACCACCTGGCCGCCGCGCAAGTCGATCGCGGGAATCACGTCGAAGTTCATAGTTCGAGAAAGTTCTTCAGCAGTCGGGCGCCGACACCCGCGGAGCGTTCGGGATGGAACTGCATGCCGTGGAAGTTGCGGTGCGCGATCACCGCCGAGAACGCGCCGCCGTAGTCGGCGGTGGCCAGAGTCCAGTCGCCGACCGGTACCGCGTAGCTGTGCACGAAATAGGCCTGCTCGCCCTCGCCCAGCCCGGCCAGCAGCGGATGTTCCCGCCGGATCGACACCTCATTCCAGCCCATGTGCGGCACGCGCAGACCGGGAGCCTCGGCGAAGCGTCGCACCGACGCGGGAATCAGGCCGAGGCATGCGGTGTCGCCCTCTTCCGAATGCGTGCACAGCAGCTGCATGCCCAGGCATACGCCGAGCACGGGCTGGCGCAGCGAACGCAAGACCTCGACCAGACCCAGCTCGCGCAGCCGCGTCATGCCCGGTCCGGCCGCACCCACGCCGGGCAGGATCACCTTGTCGGCGGCGCGGATCGCGGCAGCCTCCGAGGTCAATTCGGCGTCCGCGCCAAGACGCTGCAAGGCGTAGCGCACCGAGCCGATATTGGTGCCGCCTGCATCGACCAGTACCACGCTCATCACAGCGCGCCCTTGGTACTCGGCAGTTCGCTGCCGGAGCGCGCGATCGCCTGGCGAAGGGCGCGCGCCACGACCTTGAAGCAGGCTTCAACCATGTGGTGCGCGTTGTCGCCGCGCACGGCGAGGTGCAGGTTCGCACCCAGCGTCTCGCACAGCGAGCGGAAGAAATGCGGCACCAGTTCGGTCGGCACCTCGCCCACGCGCTCGCGCGGGAAGCTGCCCTCGAACACGAAGTACGGTCGGCCGGACAGGTCCAGCGCGGCGCTGGCCTGCGCCTCGTCCATCGGCAGGGTGAAGCCGTAGCGACCGATGCCGCGCTTGTCGCCGAGCGCCTGCTTCAGGGCCTGGCCGAGTGCCAGCGCGCAATCCTCGATGGTGTGGTGCTCGTCGATGTGGGTGTCACCGTCGCAATCGAGTTCCAGCGCAAGGCCGCCGTGCTTGCCGATCTGTTCCAGCATGTGGTCGAAGAAGCCCAGCCCGGTGCGCACCTGCGGGTCGGTCGCGCGATCCAGGTCGACCTTGACGGTGATGCGGGTCTCTTTCGTGTGGCGCACCACGGTGGCGGTGCGCGGCGCATCCAGCAGCCGGTGCGCCACCTCCTCCCAGCCGATACCTTGGGGGCCCACGCGAAAACCGCGCACGCCGAGGTTCGCGGCAAGCTGCAGGTCGGTTTCACGATCACCGACCATCGCTGAGGCGGCGCGGCTCCAGCCGTCGTCGGCCAGGTAGTGGCGCAGCATGCCGACGCCGGGCTTGCGCGTGTCGAGGCCTTCGTGCGGAAGGCTGCGGTCGATCAACACCTCGCGGAAGCGAATGCCCTGCGAGGCGAGGATGCGCAGCAGAAGTTCGTGGGGGCCACGGAAATCGGATTCGGGAAAACTGTCGGTGCCCAGCCCATCCTGGTTGCTCACCATCACCAGCGCGTAGCCGGCGGCGACGAAGCGCTGCAACGCGGCGATCACTCCGGGCAGCAGGGCCAGCTTCTCCCAGCTGTCGACCTGCTCGTCGGCCGGCTCCTCGATCAGGCAGCCGTCCCGATCGACGAAAAGAATCTTGCGGACGGTCATGCGATGCCTCGATCCGAAGCCAGCACGGCCAGTACCCGCTCGTTCTCCGCCGGCGTGCCGATAGTGATGCGCAGCGCGTCGGCGAGGTTCGGGTAGCGGCGCACGTCGCGCACCACGATGCCGGCGGCGAGCAGGCGCCGGTAGACGTCGGCGGCATCGTCGAAGCGGACGGCAAGGAAGTTCGCCTGCGAAGGCAACACCTCGCGCACGCCGGGCAACCGGCGCAACGCCTCGCACATGCGCGTGCGCTCCGCACGCACGATGGAGAGGTGTTCGCGCGCATTCGCCCGGCCCCAGCCGGACAGCGCCAGCAGCGCCGCGTCCACGCACGGCAACGGCAACGGGTACGGCGCCATGATCTTCCGCAGCAAGGCGACCACGCCGGCGTTCGCCAGCAGGCTGCCGATGCGTGCGCCGGCCAGCGCCCAGGCCTTGGACAGAGTGCGCAGCACGGCGAGGTTGTCGTAGCGGTCGATCAAGTCGGCGATGCTGCCGTCGTCGGCAAACTCCACGTACGCCTCGTCCACCACCAGCAAGGCGCGGTCAGACAGCGCCCGCGCCAGCCGTTCGAGTGCCGCACGCGGCACCGCCTGACCGGCGGGATTGTTCGGAGTGCACACGAAGACGAGCGTCACCGCCGGGGTCAGTGCCGCGAGCACCGCGTCCACGTCCAAGGTGAAATCCGCCGCCAGTGGCACCTCGACGATGCCGGCGCCCTGCACCCGCGCGCACACCGCGTACATGCCGAACGTCGGCGGCTGGATCAGGATCGCGTCGCGGCCGGCGCGACAGAACGCGCGCAGCAGCAGGTCGATCGCCTCGTCGCTGCCGCGGCCGACCAGCAACTGTTCGGGCCGCACGCCATACAGTGCTGCCAACGCAGCGACCAATGCGACGGGCTGCGGTTCGGGATAGCGGTTGCAGCCCAGTCCGTCGTCACCCACCGGCGCCCACGCCGACTCGTTCGCGTTGAGGAAAACCTCGCCGCCGCTGGCCTCCATCCGCGCCGAGGAATACGGCTGCATCGCCCGAAGTTCCGGCCGCGCCAGGTCGAGCACGCTCATGCCAGCGCCTCCAGCCGCAGGGTCACTGCACGGCGGTGCGCTTCCAGCTGCTCGGCCGCCGCCAGCGTCGCGGTACACGGGCCGATGCGGCGCAGGCCGTCGGCGCTGACTTCCTGCACGCTGATCTGCTTCTGGTAGCTGGCCACCGACACGCCGCTGTAGCTGCGCGCGTAGCCGTAGGTCGGCAGCACGTGATTGCTGCCGCTGCAGTAATCGCCCACCGATTCGGGCGTCCACGGACCGAGGAAGATCGAGCCGGCACTGTCGACGCCGTCGAGCAACGCGCGCGGCTCAGCCACCTGCAGGATCAGGTGCTCGGGCGCGTAGCGGTTGCTCACCTCGACCGCCTGCGCCAGCGAGTCGACTGCGATCAACCGGCTCTGCGCCAGCGCCTGGCGCGCGATGTCAGCGCGCGGCAGGCCGTCACACTGACGTTCGACCTCACGCTCCGCGCGCTCGATCAGCTCCACCGAATCGCTGAGCAGGATCACCTGCGAATCCGGTCCGTGCTCGGCCTGCGACAGCAGGTCGGCGGCGACGAACACCGGATTCGCGGCGGCATCGGCGATCACCAGTACTTCCGACGGCCCGGCCGGCATGTCGATCGCCGCACCGTCCGGGTCGGACGACACCTGCAGCTTCGCCTCGGTCACCCAGGCATTGCCGGGGCCGAACAGCTTGTCGCACTTCGGCACCGACTCCGTACCGTAGGCCATCGCGGCGATCGCCTGCGCGCCACCGAGCTTGAACACCTTGTGCACGCCGGTGAGGCGCGCGGCGTACAGCACCGCCCCGTCGCAGCACCCGTCAGCGCGCGCGGGCGAGCACAGCACCACCTCGCGACAGCCGGCGATGTGCGCCGGCACGCCCAGCATCAGCGCGGTGGAAGGCAGCGGCGCACTGCCAGCCGGCACATACAGGCCCACCCGGCTGACCGGCCGCAGCATGCGCTCGACCCGCACGCCGGGCGCGGTGTCGACCGCCACCGGCCGCAGCGCCGCGGCACGATGGAACAACTCGATGCGTGCGGCGGCTTCGCGGATCGCCGCTTTCAATTCGGGATCGAGCGCCGCCTCGGCCGCGACGAACTCGGCCTCGTCGACCTCGAGTGCATCCAGTGTGCAGCGATCGTACCGGGCGCTGAGCGCGCGCAACGCCGTGTCGCCGTCCTTGCGCACGGCCGCGACGATCCGTTCGACACCATGACGCACGTCGTCTGCGCGCGACTGCGCCGGTCGCGCCAGCGCCTCGCGCCGGGCCGTTTCGTCCAGGGCGTTCCAGTCCAGACGTTTCATGCAAGCGAACTCCTCGTGCTGCCCTGCTTCATGCCAGCATCTTCTCCACCGGCAGCACGAACATCTCGCGTGCACCGGCCTTCTTGATTTCCTCCAGTTGCCGCCAGCTCACCTCACCGGCGCACAACGCCTGCAGCATCAACTGGTCGGCCTGGCCAGCCACCGCCAGCAGCGTCGGCTGCGGACCGCCGGGGAGCAACCGGGTGACCGCCTCCAGCGAGTGACGCGAGGTCTGCAACAGCAGCAGCCGCGATTCGCGCACCTGGATCACGCCATCGAGCCGCTTCAGCAACAACTCCAGCATGTCGCCGCGCTCGTCCGCCGGCAGGGTCACCGGCCCGGCCAGCACCGCCTCGCTCTCCAGCAGCACCTCGGTCTCGCGCAACTGGTTGGCCACCAGGGTGCCGCCGCTCTGCACCAGGTCGCAGATCGCGTCGGCCGTGCCCAGCTTCGGCGCAATCTCGACCGAGCCGGCCAGGGTCACCACGCCGGCGTCGATGTGTTGCGCGCGCAGCCATTCACCAAGCAGGCCGGGGTATGACGTGGCGATGCGCCGTCCCGCGAGATCGCCGGGCGCGGAATAGTCGAGCTCCTGCGGCACGGCGATCGACAACCGGCACCGTCCGAAGCCGAGTGGCCGCAGTTCGGCCAGCGGCTCGCCATCGCGCCCCGCAGTGAGCTGGAACTCGCCCAGCACGTTGCGGCCGACGATGCCGACGTCGCATACGCCTTGCGCGATCAGGCCGGGGATGTCGTCGTCGCGCACCAGCAGCAGGTCGACCGGCTCGCCTTCGCCGAAGCAGAACAGCTTGTCGCGGCTTTGCCGGAAGGTCAGGCCGCATCGCTTGAGCAGGTCCAGCGCCGGCTCGGTCAGCCGTCCGGATTTCTGCATCGCGATGCGCAGGCGGTCGCGCGGCTTCATGCCCTCTTCCTTGCCGCCTGCGCCTGCCGCCGCGCCGCGCGGGCCGCGGCCGCGAGATAGCCGCCGCTGCCCTGGTTGAGATAGCGCGCGACCCGCCCGATCGTGGTGATGCTGACCGCAGTGCGCTCGTGGATCTCCCGGTACGACACGCCTTCGAGCAGGAACGGCACCACCCGCCAGCGGTCCACCAGCACTTCGAGTTCCGCCGGCGTGCACAGGTCGCTGAGGAACGCGCCAACTTCCTCGACGTTCTTCAGCGACAGCAACGCCTCGTACAGGCTCAGCTCGGCGGACTCGACGGGTGTTTCGGGATCAAGCGATCGGCGCTTCATAATGTACTAACGCATTAACACAGTGGTGCGCATCATACACCCATGCGGCGCTGCCGCAACCCCCTCGTTCCTCGCCGCTCGCCTCGCATCCCGGAACCCGCATCCCGGCTCTCGACAGACGAATGCCCGGTCATCCCGGCCCCAAAAACATGAACCCCCGCCGAGGCGGGGGTTCATGGCAACACGGGAAAGCCGTGTCGACTCAGGCGGACTTCTTGCGCGGGGCCGCCTTGCGGGTCGCCGGCGCCTTGGTCACCGTCGGCTTGGTGCCGGCCACGGCCGGGGCCAGCGCGTGCGCGCGCGTATTGCCGTAGCTGCTGCGGTAGATCTTGCCGCGGCGGGTCTTGCGATCGCCCTTGCCCATGGGGAACTCCTTGATTCGATGGATGTACGGCCGTCCATCATAGCAGTGCGGCGGGCAACGCCATAGGCCACTCGCGTCCAGCCCCAACCAGCCTCAATGCGCGCATTGCGGGCCGTGCACGTGGACCTGGACACGGCGGTCGCGACGCAGGTTGACGAAGTGCGCGGCGGCCAACAGCAGGCCGCCCGACGTGACCAGTGCGCTATGCACCAGGGTCAGTCCACCCTCGGCCCAGGTGACGCCGGAAATCAGCAGGAGCAACCCCGGGATGGCCAGCAGCAGCGGCAAGGGTTGCTGGTGGCGCCGAAAGCCCCGCACCAGGGCGATCACCGCCAGCACGCAGGCAAACGCCACGAAACCCCGCTCGAAGCGATGGTCGGCCAGGAACTCCAGCCCGACCAGTGGCAGCGCGGCCAGGACGAAGGGCAGCAAGGCACAGTGGATCGCGCACAGGAACGAGGCGATCGCGCCGATGCGATCGGCGCTCTGCCATCCACGCGATGTGCCTGCCTGCCCGGAATGCATCTGCCTGCCTGCCTGCCGTCGCCGCGCGAGGCGGCCGGGGAATCTGGCTGGCATGTTACATTATAACAATAGGCCGCGCTACCGGGCGATGGTCGCCGTTCAGGCTTTGCGGCAGGCCCGGCACAGACCGTGGACTTCCAGCGTCTGCGCCTGCGGCCGGAAACCCAGCGCGCGGGCCTGCGCCTCGATCAATTCGGCGACCCGTTCGTCGCAGACCTCCTGCGCGCTGGAACAGTTGTCGCAGATCAGGAATGGGACCTGATGCGCCTCGGTCGGATGGTGGCAGGAGACGAAGGCGTTGATCGACTCCAGCTTGTGGATGAAGCCGTTCTCGAGCAGGAAATCCAGCGCGCGATAAACCGTGGGCGGAGCGGCATTGCCGTGCTGTTCGCGCAGCTGGTCGAGCAGTTCGTACGCCTTGACCGGTATGCGAGATGCCGCGATCAGTTCCAGCACCTCCTTGCGCAGGGGGGTCAGACGCAGGCCCCGCTCCTCGCTGGCGTGTTCCACCGCACGCACGAAACCCTTCGCGTCATGATGGTGGTGCGGGTGGTGCGCGTGCGCGTTGTCGGCAACATCGTGGTTCAAAGCATTCACCTCGCCTCGATCATACATCCGCCACCGCCCGCCTCAGCGCGGCCCCGGCGGCGGTTTCACGGCCGGCTGGCCGCGCGGCCTGCACAGGATCACGATCCAGCCGATCGGGCCGAGCACCCAGGACCACAAGACCGCTTCCAGCACCCGGCCGCGCCACCAGCCGAGCAGCAGGCCCACGGCGACGAACAGCAGATTCCACCAGAACATGGCTGCCCAGGGCACCATATTCAACAGATTGAAGAAGACGTGCCGGAACGCGCCGGGGGCGTCGAGATCGACGCCCTGGGTGGCGCGGGCCAGCAGCTCATCCACGGGGAGACTGGCGCCAGCTGCGCCGCGCCGCCAACTCAGGCATGGGTCATGGCCATCGCGGCGTCGATGCGGCGGATCGCCTCCTCGCGCCCGGTGAGATAGATCGTGTCCTCGATCGAGGGCGAGACCTGGGTGCCGGTCATCGCGACCCGCAGCGGCTGCGCCACCTTGCCCATGCCCAACTCCAGCTGCGCCGCCACCTGCTCGATGACCAGGTGGATCGCCGCAGGCTTCCACTCGCACGTGCTCAGCAGCGTCTTCGCCGCCGCCAGCACGCCCGGGGCACCGGCATTGCCGAGATGCTTCGCCACCGCCTTGTCGTCCCAGGCAGTGATCGGGCCGTACCAGATCTTCGCCCGCTCGGCCATTTCCTTCAGCGTGTGCACGCGCTCGCGCAGCGCCACGATGACCTCGATCGGCGCGGGGCCTTGCGCGACGTCCACGCCGGCGCGCTGCAGGTGCCATTCGAACTCGGCCAGGAACGACTGCGGCTCGTCGGTCTTCAGGTAATGCTGGTTCAGCCACGCCAGCTTCTCGGTGTCGAAGCGCGAGGCCGCCTTGTTGACGTCGGCGATGTCGAACAGCGCGATCATCTCCTCGCGCGAGAAGATCTCCTGATCGCCATGCGACCAGCCCAGCCGCACCAGGTAGTTGAGGATCGCGTGGGGCAGGAAACCCTGCTCGCGATAATCCATCACGCTGACCGCGTTGGTGCGCTTGGACAGCTTCTTGCCTTCCTTGTCCAGGATCATCGGCAGGTGCGCGAACTCCGGCACCGGCGCGCCGAGCGCGTGATAGATGTTGATCTGCCGCGGCGTGTTGTTGACGTGATCGTCGCCGCGGATCACCTCGGTGACGCCCATGTCGATGTCGTCGACCACCACGGCGAAGTTGTAGGTCGGCCAGCCATCGGAGCGAAAGATCACCAGGTCGTCCAGCTCGCTGTTGGCGATCTCGATGCGGCCCTTGACCTTGTCCTCGAATACCACCGAGCCTTCGATCGGGTTGCGGAAGCGGATCACCCGGTTGGGGTCGTCGCGGCACGCCTCGTTGCGATCGCGGTAGTAACCGTTGTAGCGCGGTTTCTCGCCGGCCTTCATGGCCGCCTCGCGCATCGTCTCGATCTCGTCCTTGCTCTCGTAGGCGTAGTAGGCCTTGCCGGCGGTGACCAGCTCGTCGGCAACCTGCCTGTATCGATCGAGTCGCCGGGTCTGGTAGAACGGGCCCTCATCGGCATCGAGGCCGAGCCAGTGCATGGCGTCGAGGATCGCCTGCACCGCCGCGTCTGTGGAACGTTCGCGATCGGTATCCTCGATGCGCAGAATGAACTGTCCGCCGCGACGACGCGCCTCCAGCCAGCAATACAGCGCGGTGCGCGCGCCGCCGATGTGCAGGAAGCCGGTGGGGCTGGGAGCGAAACGGGTACGGACGGCCATGATGTTCCGGACAACAAGGAGAAACGATGGATTTTAACCGATACCGCGGGCAGCGCCGGCCTCGCATGCGCGCCCTGCCCACCTCCATGCTCGCGCTGGCGCTGCTTGTCGCCGCCGCACCCGCAAGGGCGGAGAACCCCGGTTTCGACCGCCCCGGCTACGGCTTCACGCCGGGCGTGCTGGCCGCTGGCGAGGCAATCCTCGAACAAGGCCTGCCGGACTGGAGCCGCGACCGGCAGGATGGCGTCACCGTGTCGCAGTACACCGCCGACAGCTTGCTGCGCATCGGGCTCGGCGGGCCGTTGGAAATGCAATTGGGCAGCGACTCCTGGAACGTGCTGCGGCAAGCCAGCCCGGGCGGCAGCGTGCACAGGGAAGGCCGCGGCGACAGCCAGCTGGGGCTGAAGCTGGCGCTGCCGTCGAGCCATGCGGGCTTCAGCTGGGGCCTGCTGGGCAGCGTCACCTTCACCGACGGCGAGCGGGAGTTCCGCGCAGACCATCGCCAGTACCTGCTCGGCGCGCAGTTCAACCTGGATGTCGGCGAGCGCCACTCGCTGGGCCTTTACCTGGAGAACGTGCGCCGCGGCGGCGCCGACAGCCCCACCGTGGCGCTGGACGACAGCCATGCGCTGTCGTCGGCGCTGACCCTGTACACCGAACTCGCCTGGCAGCACCTGCCCGGCGAGGGCAACGGCAGCCTCGCCGGTGCCGGCGTGCAGTGGATGGTCACGCCCAGCGTGCAACTGGACGCGGGCTTCGACCATCGCCTGCACGGCTCGGCAAACCAGTGGCAGGGCAATCTGGGCGTGTCGATCTACTTCGGCGGCTGATTGGGTCGCACGCCCCGGCGATTACTTGACGTGGACGGTGATTTTCTTCGACACCACCGCCGGCACGAACGGCACATGATTCGCGTCACCCAGCTCCAGTTGCAGAGTATGCGTACCCGGGGCCAGCTTCAGCTTGGTCTGGGTCTGGCCGCCGCCGAAATGGATGTGGTTGGCGTCGGCCGGAATCGGCTGGCCGGCGGCGGGCAAGGTCTTCACGTCGACCAGCAGGTGATGATGGCCGGTGTGCTCCCTGGTCACGCCCGCTGGCGCCACGCCCATGCCCTCGAGGCCGAAGCGCACGGTGAATTCCTGGCCGACGGTGGCGCCGTCCGCGGGCGAGATGATGTAGACCCTGGCGGCGGCCGGCGCCGACGTGCCCGGCAGCGCAGGTGCTTCGGCTGCCATCGCGACAGTGGCCAGACCGGTGAGGGCGAGAATGAGCAGGATGCGATTCATCGAGGGAACCTCCAGCAAAGGGGAACTCCCAGTGTAAGCGCTGCACCGCGCCGCCGCCCACTGTGCGCAATATGCTCACGCCGTCGTGGCTGCCTTTGCGCTCAAGCAGATAGCGAATTTGTCCACAGGCTTTGCCGAACGTGCTCCACAGTCGCTGTGGAAAACTCTCGCGCCGTTGCTCAGAAAATCATCAAGGCGTGGCAAGTCATTGCCGGCAAAGGACGAAGCGCGGTTGTCCACAGGCTTGTACAGCGACGGCGCACAGAAGCTGTGGAAAACCCGGCCCGCGATACGACGATGCCGCCCGTGGGCGGCATCGCTCCGCGACACGCGACGCACGCTCAGGCCGCGCGATCGGCCCGGGTCAGGATGCCGAACAGGTCGGCAAGCTTGTCGCGCATCTCGCGGCGGTCGACGATCAGGTCGATCGCACCGTGGTCAAGCAGGAACTCCGAACGCTGGAACCCTTCCGGCAGCGTCTCGCGCACGGTCTGCTCGATCACGCGCGGACCGGCAAAGCCGATCAGCGCCTTGGGCTCGCCGATGTTGATGTCACCCAGCATCGCCAGGCTGGCCGAGACACCACCGGTGGTCGGGTTGGTCAGCACGCTGATGTACGGCACGCCGGCATCGCGCAGACGCGCCAGCGCGGCCGAGGTCTTGGCCATCTGCATCAGCGAGAACAGCGCCTCCTGCATGCGCGCACCGCCAGTGGCGGAGAAACACACCAGCGCGCTCTTGTCGGCCAGCGCACGTTCGGCGGCGCGGGCGAACTTCTCGCCCACCACCGACCCCATCGAGCCGCCCATGTAGGCAAACTCGAACGCCACCGCCATCAACGGACGTCCCTTCAAGCGGCCGCTCATCGCGACCATGGCGTCCTTCTCGCCCAGTTTCTTCTGGGTGGCGATGATGCGGTCGCGATACTTTTTCGAATCGCGGAACTTCAGCGGGTCGGCCGGTTCCATGCTGGCCCACAGTTCCTGGCCGGAACCTTCGTCCAGCAGCGCGCCCAGGCGCGCCCGTGCGCTGATGTAGTGATGGTGGCCGCACTTGGGGCACACCATCAGGTTGCGTTCCAGTTCGGGCCGGTACAGCACGGTGCCGCAGCCCGCGCATTTCTCCCACACGCCCTCGGGCACCGAGCCCTTGCCGCCGCCCGAAGGGAGCGTGCGGGTACGCGGGTTCATGATCTTCTGCAGCCAATTCATGTCAATCGAATTCCATCCGGGCACAAGAGCGTTCGTATGCGGCAACCTCTCACGAGGCCAATCCCGCACGGCACCCCTTTGAGAGAGGGCAAAGGGTGAGGGTCCACGCTACCTCGAACCAACAGCAATAACCGCAATCATTTCCCTCAGCGTGCATCCAGCGCCGCGCGGATCGGCTGCAGGAAACTGCGCGCACGATCCGGGATATCCGCCGCGTCCGTGGCCGCCGCCAGGCTTTCGACCAGCGCGCTGCCGATGACGACCGCGTCAGCGAAGCCGCCGATCGCTGCGGCGCTGGCCGCATCGCGAATGCCGAACCCCACCGCCACCGGCGTACCGGCGAGGGTCCTGACTTCGGCAACCCGCTCGGCAATCTCGCTGACGCTCAACTGCGCCGCTCCGGTGACGCCAGCGAACGATACATAATACAGGAAGCCCTCCGCCGAGCTGCACAACTGCGCCATACGCGCAGGTGCGGTGGTGGGCGCGGCGAGCAGGATCTGCTGCAACCCCGCCTCGCGCAGCGACTGCAGCACGGTCGACTCCTCCAGCGGACAATCGACCAGCAGCACGCCATCGACGCCGGCCGCCACGGCCTCCTGTGCGAAGCGCGCGTAGCCGTGGATCTCCAGCGGGTTCAGATAGCCCATCAGCACGACCGGGGTTTCCGCATCGCGTTCGCGAAATGCATGCACCCAGCCCAGCACCTGCGCGAGACCGACGCCCTTGGCGATCGCCCGCTCACTGGCGTGCTGGATCACCGGGCCGTCTGCCATCGGATCGGAAAACGGCACGCCCAGCTCGATCAGGTCTGCCCCCGATTCCACCAGCGCATGCATCATCGCCACCATGTGCTGCGGCGAGGGATCGCCCGCGGTGACGAACGGGATCAGGCCGGTGCGGCCGGTGGCCTTGAGTTGGGCGAAGCGGGTGTCGATGCGGCTCATAAGACAGGAGTGAGTAATGAGAAGTGAGAAGTGAAAGAGAGCTCGGGCGGGTCTGAGCGGTTCTGGAGTGCGAGACTTCCTCTCACTTCTCACTCCTCTCCACTCACTCCTCGCTACACGCTCACTCCCTCGCGCGCCGCGATCGTGTGCACGTCCTTGTCGCCGCGGCCGGACAGGTTGCACAGCACGATGCCGTCTTTGGGCAACTCGCGCGCCAGCTTGATCGCCTGCGCCACCGCGTGGCTGGATTCCAGGGCGGCCAGGATGCCTTCGGTGCGCGCCAGCAGGTGGAACGCCTCCAGCGCCTCGTCGTCGGTGATGCCGACGTACTCGGCGCGACCGGCATCCTTCAGGAAGGCATGCTCCGGCCCCACACCGGGATAGTCGAGGCCGGCGGAGACCGAATGCGTCTCGGTGATCTGGCCGTTGTCGTCGCACAGCACGTAGGTGCGGTTGCCGTGCAGCACGCCGGGACGGCCGGCCGCCAGCGAGGCGGCATGATGGCCGGTGGCGATCCCCTCGCCTGCCGCCTCGGCGCCGACGATGCGCACGTCGGCGTCGTTGAGGAAGGCATGGAACAGGCCGATGGCATTGGAGCCGCCGCCGACGCAGGCGGTCAGCACGTCGGGCAGGCGGCCGTATTGCGCCAGCATCTGCGCGCGTGCCTCGCGCCCCACGACGGCATTGAAGTCGCGCACCATCTTCGGATACGGATGCGGACCGGCCACGGTGCCGATGATGTAGAAGGTGTCGGCCACGTTGGTGACCCAGTCGCGCATCGCCTCGTTCAACGCATCCTTCAACGTCTTCGAACCGGAAGTCACCGGCACCACCTCGGCGCCGAGCAGCTTCATGCGGTAGACGTTGATCTTCTGCCGCTCGATGTCGACCGCACCCATGTACACCACGCAGCGCATGCCGAAGCGCGCCGCCACCGTGGCCGTGGCCACGCCATGCTGGCCGGCGCCGGTTTCCGCGATGACGCGCTGCTTGCCCATGTGCCGCGCCACCAGCGCCTGGCCGATGGTGTTGTTGATCTTGTGCGCGCCGGTGTGGTTGAGGTCCTCGCGCTTGAACAGAATGCGCGCGCCGCCAACCTGCCGCGACAGCCGTTCGGCGTGGTAGATCGGGCTGGGCCGGCCGACGTAGTGCTGCAGGTCGCGATCCAGTTCCGCGAGGAAAGCCGGATCGGTGCTCAGCCGTTCGTAAGCCTCGCTCAACTCGGCCAACGGCGCCATCAGCGTCTCGGCGACATAGCTGCCGCCATACTCGCCGAAGCGGCCATGGGCGTCGGGGTAGAGGTTGAAGTCCGCAATCTTGCTCATGGGGTCACTCGGGGATGGACATGCCGCACTGCGGCAAGCGACCATCTTAGCGGATAGTTCACAGATAACGCCGGATGGTTTCCCGGAACTCGGCCAGTTGCCCCGGCGTGAGCGCGCCGAGTATCCCGCGCCGCTCGGCGGGGATGTGCGCGGCGGGGTCGTCGTCGCCGAAGACGTAGTGATCCAGCAGGCCTTTCCACGCCGCCCGCTCTGCCGGCGGCAACGCGCGGAACACGAGGATGCAGTGCATCAGGCAGCCCAGCGCCGTGGCCGGTGCGTCGCCCCCGGCCGGCACCGGTTTCCACCAGTAGTTCACCAGCGCATTGATCTGCTCCAGCGACTCGACGTGGTGCCACCACATCGGCGGGATGTAGATCGCGTCGCCGGGATGCAGTTCGGCCACCTGTGCCGCGGCCAGCGCATCTTTCAAGCGCGGATAACGCGGATCGTCGGGACGATCCAGCCGCGCCATGCCGATCGCTGCGCCGGTCGGCGCGAAATCCAGCGGGCCGACATAGAGATTGCGCACCTGCTCCGGGGCGAACAGGGTGAAGCGCCGCACCCCGCACGCCACACAGGCGACGTTGTGGTACTCGTCGAAATGCGCCGGCGTGGTGACCTTGTTGCCGATCCAGATGCGCGGCTGGATCGCCTTGTCGATGAAGGGAACCGCATGATCCTCCAGCAGTCCGGGCAGGCAGTCGGCGATCAGCGCGCTCTGCATCGCCAGCCCCGGCGGATTGTCCTGGCGACTGTAGGCCGCCAGCCGCTGCAGGCCCCGGGTGATCGAGACGCGGTGATGCGCGTAGTTGAAACCGTCGACATTCGCGTTGTAGCCGATCACGCCGCCCTCGCCTGCCGGCATCAGCAGCGCGTCGACCTCGCGGCCGTTGTCCAGCTTCGCCAGGCCTTGCGCAAAGGCGGTGTCCGACTGCCGCGACCACGCCACCATCGGCCAGTCGCGGCAGAGGCCGCGGATCACCAGCGGGCGGGCACGATCCACCAGGCCCGCGAGTTCGAGTGCTTGCCCGGCGCCGCGATATTCCTCGATCACTCCCGGCATGCCGCCTGCTCCGCGTCGGCCGCGCGCACCGCGCGGATGAAGGCTTCGAGCCGCGCCACGTCCTTGATCCCCGGTGCCGATTCCACTCCGCTGGCCACATCCACCGCCCACGGACGTGCCGCGCGCACCGCATCGCCCACGTTGCCGGCGTGCAGGCCACCGGCCAGGATCAGCGGCTGCGCCAGATTGCCGGGCAGCAACGACCAGTCGAACGCCTTGCCGCTGCCGCCCGCCTCGCCGGGTGCATGGCCGTCCAGCAACAGGCCGGCGGCGCGCGGGTAATCGAGCAGGCGCGGCAGCGCGGCAGCGCCATCGCCCATCGCGATCGCCTTGACGAAGGGGCGGTCGAACCGTGCGCACCAGTCGTCGCCCTCATCGCCATGGAACTGCAGCAGCGCGGGATCGACTTCATCGACCACCTGCCGCACCAGCGCCGCCGCGTCGTCCATGAACAGGGCCACCGTGGCGATGAACGGCGGCAGCGCCGCGACGATCTCGCGCGCACGCGCCAGCGTCACCTGCCGCTTGCTGCGCGCGGTGAACACCAGGCCGATCGCATCGGCGCCGAGCCGCGCGGCGAGCAGCGCATCCTCGACGCGGGTCATGCCACAGCATTTGATGCGGGTCACGGGCCGGCTCCCGTCAGGCAGACTTCGGTGGGCAGGCCCCAGTGCGCCTCGTAGCGCGGGCCGATGAAGGTCAGCCCCGAGGCCGGCGCAGTCGGTCCGGCCACCTGGCGGTCGCGGCCGGCGAGCAGTTCGGCCATCCATTCCACCGGCTGCTCGCCGCGACCGACCAGCAGCAGCGAACCCGCGATGTTGCGCACCATGTGGTGCAGGAAGGCATTGGCCTCGATCTCCAGCATGACGTGCTCGCCCTCGCGGCGAACGCTGATCTCGAGCACCGAGCGCCGCGGGTGCGGCGCCTGGCACGACAGCGCCCGGAATGCGCTGAAGTCGTGCTCGCCCAGCAAGGATTGCGCGGCTTCGTGCATGCGCTGCGCGTCCAGCGGCAGGCGCTCCCAGGTGACGTAGCGCGCGTCCAGCGCGGCGCGCACCGGCCGGTTGAGGATGTGGTAGCGATAACGGCGGCTGCGCGCGGAAAAGCGCGCGTGGAAGCTCTCCGGCACCGGTTGCGCCCACAACACGGCCACGCTGGCCGGCAGGTTCGAGCACGCGCCCAGCACCCAGCCGCGCAATTCGCGGCGTGCATCGGTATCGAAATGCACCACCTGGCAGCGGCCGTGGACGCCGGCGTCGGTGCGTCCTGCGCAACTGACCAGCACCGGATGGGCCGCCACTTTCGACAAGGCCTCCTCCACTGCGCCCTGCACGCTCGGCCCTTCGGTCAGGCGTTGCCAGCCGAAGAAATCGGTGCCGTCATACTCGATGCCGAGGGCGATGCGCATGGATGCCGCAGATCCGGAAGGAAGCGTCGAAGATTAGCAGGCAGGCACCGACGTCATGCCCGCCGAAAAGAAATCGGGCCGGCAAGGCCGGCCCGGTTCCGTCCCGTTCGCGATGCGATCTCAGCCCAGACCGTCGAGCAGCTTGCGCGCCACGTCGCGCTGCATCTGGCTGCCTTCCTTGAGCACTTCGCCCAGCATCGCGCGGGCGCCATCGGCATCGCCCATGTCGAGATAGGCGCGCGCCAGGTCGAGTTTGGTATCGACCGGATCGTCGCTGAACTCAGCCGACTCCGCGGCGGACGCGCCGGTTTCCGGCGCATCCCAGGAAGCCTTCGGCTCGGCGTGCGGCTTGACCACGGTAATGTCGTCCGCGGCCGCCGGCGGCGCCGTGCGCGAACCACCGGCTGCGGGCTGGGTCAGGTCGAAATCGAAGCTGTACTCGGTGACTTTCTTCGTGCCGGTCGGCAGCGCCGGCGGCAGCGGGGAAACCACGGTGGGTGCGTCGCTGTCGTCGGCGTAGTCGTCGATGTCGAACGCCTGCGTCGCCTCGGACTCGACGTCGGCAGGCTCCGCATGATGGTCGAACAACGGATGCCCCGGCGCGAGATCCTCGCCCATGTGCACCACGTCCTGCCACTCGTCCTGTTCCGGGTCGGTGATGTGGGCGTGCATCGCTTCGGCCGCGGCCTCGAAACGCTCCACGTCGCGGCGCGAGTAGTACAGCGTGACCAGTTCCAGATGCAGGTAGATGTCGTCCGGATGCTCGGCCAGCTGGTCGAGCAGTTGCTCCTGGTCGGTATCGCCATCGGCCAGCAGATCGTCGTCGCCCTCGCCTGCCGGCGGCGTGGCGCCGAAACGATCGGCCAGCGAGGCTCCCCCCGTCTTGGCGGCGGCCGCAGGCTTGCGGCGGCGACCGAGAACGGCAAGCAGAATCAACACGATGACCGCGCCGGCCGCTGCGGCCCAGGCCCAAGTCTGCATGTACCAGGGTTGCTCGACCACGCGTGCCGGGGCGGGCGCGGGCGCGGGTGCGGACGCAGGTTCGGCCGCAACCGTGGCCGCAGCAGCCGGTGTCGCACTGGCAGTAGCCAGCGAGGCCGAACCGGCCGGCGCGAACGCGGTGCCTGCCGCTGCCACCGATGCCGAGGTCGCCGCGCCGGAGGAGGCCGAGGCCACCGGGCTCTCGCTGGCCTCGGCGCTGCTGCCGGCGCTGGCCACCGCCGGCGCGAGCGCTGCGGGTTCCGCTACCGTGCTCGCAGCCACGGGAGCGGTTGCCGGCGCGCCGGTGCCCTTGCGTGCAGCGGCCAGCTTGGCCTGCAACTCGGCGATCTCGCTGTCCTTCAGCGACAGCAGGTGTTCGTTCTTGGCGTTGATGTCGGTGAGGTCTTTCAGCCGCGCCTTCAGGTCGCCGCTCTGCTGCTTCAGGCTGGCCACGCTTTCGCGGGAGCGCAGCAATTCCTCGCGCAGGCTGGCAGCCGACTGGTCGGTCTTGCCGGATGACTGCCCGCCGCCGACGGTGCCGGCCTGCGGAGGCACCAGCGCCAGCCGGTCCTCGTTGTCGGCCGCGCCGGTGGTGGGCGAGCCGGAGGAGGAAGCGCGCGTTGCCGCATCGGCCACCACCGCGGGCTTGCCCGGCGTGCCGGCGCGCCAGTCGCTGTTCTGCCGGCTCACCTCGGCGGCCGCCGCGGCCAGGCTCATGGCCTGCGCCTCGGAGGCGCTGGGCACGCGCAACACCGCGCCGCTCTTGAGCGCGTTGATGTTGTCGCGATAGAAGGCGTCCGGATTGGCCTGCTGCAGGGCCAGCATCATCTGGCGCACGTCGACGCCGGTCGGCGTCACGCTGCGGGCGATGCCCGACAGCGTCTGGCCGCTCTGCACCGGACCGAGACGGCCGTTCTCGACGGCAGCGGGAGCCGGTGTGCGGGTAGCCGCCGCCGCTTGCGGCGCCGGGGCGGGAGCGCGCTGCGCAGGGCGCGGCGCCGGGCTGGCCGGGCGCGGCGCCGCCACTGGCGCCGGCGCGGGGGTTGCCGCGACCGGGTGCGAGCCGGGTGGATCGAGCAGGATCGCGTACTCGCGCACGCTGGGGCCGTCCTTGCCGTCCACTTCAATGAGGAGGTCGAGATAGGGATCGTTCACCGGTTCGCTGCTGGTGATGCGGATCACCGGGTGCGCGCCGGTGGCAACGCTGAAGTGCAGCGGAATGTCGGTGCGCCCGCCGACGATGCCGGCCCGGGCAAACTGCTCGCTGGAGGCCAGTTTCACCTTGAGACCCTGCAACTCGGCCGGACTGGCCGGGTGCAGCGGAATCTCGGCCAGCAGCGGCTGTCCCAATGCCGATTTGACCTGGACCTGGCCCATGTCCACGGCCAGGAGCTGGCTGCTCCCCAGCGCCAGCGCCACCAGCATCGACAATTTCAACGAACGATTCATGCATGTTCCCCCGAGCGATCCCTGACGCTTTACTTGTTGAAAAGATGCCGCCACCAGGGCGGCGGCCGCGTCACCGTGCCGCCACTTTAGTTACAAGAAGCGCAATCAACAATAGCCGCGGCGAATACTTGCGACACATTGCTGCTGCCGGTTCTTGCCCCGGACACCCCGTCATGGGTGGTCATCGGGCGCCGCGGCCCGCACCTGCAACAACTGGCGGCGCAACTCGGCGATCTGCGCGTCCTGCTGCTCCAGGCGCCGGCTGGCGCGCTGGCTGGCCGATTCCTGACGGGCCACCTCCTGCTGCAGGCGCTTCACCTCGACCTGATTGCGTTGCATCCGCTGCCGTACGGCCGGCAGTGCCGGGACGGCCGTCGAGCCGGCGCGGGCCGGTCCGGCCGGCGGCGCGGCCCAGGCCGACGCGGTGAGCAGGATGCCGATGGCGGCAAGAGACGGCAGGACGCGCATGGTCAGAGATAATCCTCGATCAGCAACTCGGCAATCTGCACCGCATTCAAGGCCGCACCCTTGCGGATGTTGTCCGAGACGACCCACAGGTCCAGCCCGCGCTCATGCGAGATGTCCTCGCGGATGCGCCCGACGAACACGCCATCGGTCCCGGCCGCCTGCGCCACCGGGGTCGGGTAGCCGGCCGGCTTGCGCTCGTCCATCAGCACCACGCCCGGCGCCTGGCGCAGCAGTTCGCGCGCCTCCTCGGCGGTGATCTTGTCGCTGGTCTCGATGTGCACCGCCTCGGAATGGCCATAGAACACCGGCACGCGCACCGCGGTCGGGTTCACCTGGATCGACTCGTCCTCCAGGATCTTGCGGGTCTCCCACACCAGCTTCATCTCCTCCTTGGTGTAGCCGTTGGGCTGGAAGTCGTCGATCTGCGGGATCACATTGAACGCGATCTGGACCGGGAATTTCTTGCCCGGTTCCACGCTTTGGAAATTCAGCAGGGCCGCGGTCTGTCGACCCAGCTCCTCCATGCCGCTGCGGCCGGCACCGGAGACGGACTGGTAGGTGGCCACGTTGATCCGCTCGATCTGCGCCGCGCGGTGGATCGGCGCCAGCGCGACCAGCATCTGCATGGTCGAGCAATTCGGGTTGGCGATGATGCCGCGGTTGGTGTACTGGGCGATCGCGTGCGGGTTGACCTCGCTGATCACCAGCGGGATGTCGTCCTGATAGCGGAACTCGGAAGTGTTGTCGATCACCACCGCGCCGGCCGCTGCCGCGCGCGGCGCGTGTTCGCGGCTGACCGAGCCGCCGGCGGAGAAGAACGCGATGTCGACGCCGGCGAAGTCGTAGGTATCCAGCAACTGCACGGTGACCTGCTTCCCGCCGAAGCTGACCTTGCCACCGGCTGATCGCTCGCTGGCCAGCGGCACCAGCTCGCTGACCGGAAACTCGCGCTCGGCGAGGATGGCCAGCAGGGCTTCGCCGACGGCACCGGTGGCGCCGACCATGGCGACCTTGTAACTGCTCTTGTGACTCATGGAATGGGTTGCTCTGGAAGTGGAGGCGTGCCGGTCACAGCACGTTCGGGTTGAGGAGGTTGGGTGGTCGTCCTGCGTGCGGACCATGGCCGAACAACGCGAGCACATTGTCCACCGCCACCGATGTCATCGCGCGGCGGGTATCGGTCGTGGCGCTGGCGATATGGGGGCTGAGCACCACGTTGTCGAGCGTGAGCAGCGCCGGATGCAGCTTCGGTTCGCCCTCGAACACGTCCAGCGCCGCGCCGGCCAGGCGCCGGTCGCGCAACGCCGCGGCCAGCGCGGCGTCGTCGACAATGCCGCCGCGGGCGATGTTGACCAGCATCGCGGTCGGCTTCATCAGGGCCAGCTCGGCCGCGCCGATGGCGTGTCGGGTGCGCGGCGTCAGCGGCAAGGCCAGCACCAGGAAATCGGACTCGCCCAGCAACTGCGCCTTGTCCACGTGGCGTGCGTTGCAGGCGCGCTCGACCGCCTCGGGCAGCGGCGAGCGGTTGTGGTAGATCACCGGCATGCCGAAGCCGACCGCGCGATGGGCGATGGCCTGGCCGATGCGGCCCATGCCGAGGATGCCCAGGGTGCGACCGCGCACGTCGCTGCCCAGCCACGCCTTGAACTCGGTGGCATGCCAGTGGCCGGCACGCAGCCAGCGCTCGGCCGCAGTCATGCGCCGGGCCGCGCCCAGCAGCAGCGCCCAGGCGAAGTCGGCCACGCTCTCGTTGAGCACGTCGGCGGTGTTGGACACCGCGATGCCGGCAGCGCTCATCGCGTCGACGTCGATGTTGTCGTAGCCCACTGCAAGGTTGGCCACGATACGCAGGCGCTCGGCCGCACCGATTTCGGCCGCGCCGATGCGGTCCTTGAGGCCGACGATCACCGCATCCTGCCCTGCCAGCCGGGCGGCCAGTTCGGCAGGACTGAACTTGCGTTCGGTCTCCTCCACGGTCACCTGGAAATGCGGCTCCAGCCGGGCGATGACACCGGGGAAAGTGGGGCGGGACACCCAGACGCGCGGCTTGTCGGTCATCGAACGGGTTCCGGTGGCGGTGGCTCGGCCTCAGGCGATGCGTGGCGCGACCGGCCCCACGTCGCCGCATTGCGCCCGATGGCGCAAGGCGTGATCCATCAGCACCAGCGCCATCATCGCCTCGGCGATGGGCGTGGCACGGATGCCGACGCAGGGGTCGTGACGCCCCTTGGTGACCACGTCCACCGGCTCGCCGGCCAGGTTCACGCTGCGGCCGGGGATCAGGATGCTGGAGGTGGGCTTCAACGCGATCGAGGCGGTCACCGCCTGTCCCGTGCTGATGCCACCGAGAATGCCACCGGCGTGATTGGACGTAAAGCCGTCCAAACGCATTTCATCGCGATGTACGCTCCCGCGTTGGGCGACGGCGGCGAAACCATCGCCGACCTCCACGCCCTTGACTGCGTTGATCGACATCAGCGCACTGGCCAGGTCGCCGTCCAGCTTGCCGTAGACCGGCTCGCCCCAGCCAGGAGGCACGCCCTCGGCGACCACGTTGACGCGCGCGCCGACCGAATCGCCGGACTTGCGCAGCTTGTTGATGTAGTCCTCCAGCGCCGGCACCTGCGATGCATCGGGCCAGAAGAACGGGTTCTGCTCCACCGCGCTCCAGTCGAACGCACCGGGCACGACCTCGCCGATCTGCGCCAGGTAGCCGCGCACGTGCACGCCATGGCGTTCGGCCAGCCATTTCTTAGCCACGACGGCAGCGGCCACGCGCATGGTGGTCTCGCGCGCCGAGGAGCGCCCGCCGCCGCGCGGGTCGCGGATGCCGTACTTCTGCCAGTAGGTGTAGTCGGCGTGGCCGGGGCGGAAGGTCTGCTCGATCTCGCCGTAGTCTTTGCTGCGCTGGTCGGTGTTGCGGATCAGCAGCGCGACCGGCGTGCCGGTGGTCTTGCCCTGGTACACGCCGGAAAGAATCTCCACCTCGTCCGCCTCGTGCCGCTGCGAGGTGTAGCGGCTGCGGCCGGTGGCGCGGCGCTCGAGGTCGGTGCGGAACTCTTCCGAGGCGATGGCCAGCCCCGGAGGGCAGCCGTCGATCACGCAGCCGATCGCCGGCCCGTGGCTTTCGCCGAAGGTGGTGACGGTGAACAGCTTGCCGAAGGAATTGCTTGACATCGCGCGTCCGGGATCAAAGCCCAGAGCATACCGGCACCACCCCTCTTGTAGGAGCCCGCTCGTGGGCGATGCCTTTTTAATCTTGCGAATCCCGAATCCCCAATCCCGGCTCTCGACAGACGAATGTCTGGTCATCCCGGTTCAAGAACATCGTCCGCGAGCGGGCTCCTGCCGTGGCGCCGCTGGCCACTCGCGGGAGAGCATGGCGAAGATCATGTCGTCCACCCATTCGCTGTGCAGCCACAGGCTTTCGCAGTGATGGGCTTCCTGGCGCATGCCCAGCGAACGCAGCAGGGCGAGGCAGGCCTGGTTGCGCGGGTCGACCGAGGCGTGGATGCGGTGCCGACGCCACGGGCCGAATACCTGCCCGAACAGGGCGCGCACGGCCTCGCCGGCGTAGCCACGGCCCTGCCCGGCCGGCGCGAGGCTGATGCCGAACTCGACCGATTCCATCGCATCCTCGGGCAGGTTCACGCCAAGATCGCCGATCAGCCGGCCGTCCTCGCGCAGGCGGATCGCGCGCTGGAACCAGCCGGCGGGAGTGGCTGCGGGCGATTGTCGCTCGATGAAGGCACGCGCGGCGGCGAGATCGGCTGGCCGCCAACCCTGGTAGCGCGCCACCACGGGGTCGCTGCGCAGGGCGAACAGCGCCGCGGCGTCTTCAGCGCGCAACGGGTCGATCCGCAGTCGCGCCGTGACCAGTTCCATGTCAGCCCGGGCGGCGTGCGACAGCCGCGGCGTGAATCGCCGCCGCGTGCTCGACCAGGTCGCGCCGCTCCAGCGCGAACACGCCCATCGGGCCAACCTTGAACTCGATCCACACGAACGGGACCTCGGGCAGCAGCGCGGACAGCGCGTGCTCGCTCTCGCCCACCTCGACGATCAGCAGGCCGTCCTCGGTCAAATGACCAGCCGCCTCGTCCAGCATGCGCAGGCACAGGTCCAGGCCGTCTGCGCCGGAGGTCAGGCCCAGCTTGGGCTCGTGCGCGTATTCGCCCGGCAGCGCCGCGTACTCGTCCTCGGTGACGTAGGGCGGGTTGGAGACGATCAGGTCGTACTTGCGCCCGGCCACGCCGGCGAACAGATCCGACTGGATCGCCTCGACGCGGCCCTCGACGTGCTGGAACGCGATGTTCTCGCGCGCCAGCGACAGCGCCTCGTCGCTGATGTCGACGATGTCGACCTGCCATTCGGGGTTGTACTCGGCCATCGCGATGCCGATGCAACCCGAGCCGGTGCACAGGTCCAGCGCGCGCTCGACGTGGCGCTCGTCCAGCCACGGCGTGAAGCCCGTCTCGATCAGCTCGGCGATCGGCGAGCGCGGCACCAGCGCGCGGCGGTCGCTCTTGAACTTCAGCCCGGCGAACCAGGTCTCGCCGACCAGGTAGGCCACCGGCAGGCGCTCGTTGACGCGGCGCTCGATCAGCGCCAGCACGTTCGCGCGCTCTTCCGCGGTGAGCCGGCCGGCGCCGTAGGCCGGCGGAATGTCCGGCGGCAGATGCAGGCTGGCCAGCACGAGATGCGTGGCCTCGTCGATCGGGTTGTCGTGGCTGTGCCCGAAAGTCAGCCCGGCGGCCGAGAAGCGGCTGGCGCCGTAACGGATGAAGTCGATGATGGTGGCGAGATCGGCAGTCACGGTGGCGCCCGGAGCGGAATGGCCCGCAAGTATAGGGGCGAGGAGTGAGTGGAGAGGAGTGAGTGGAGAGGAGTGAGAAAAGAGAGGAACGCATGGGATCGCCGGCAGCTGCCTTGGCTTTCTCTCACTTCTCACTCCTCTCCACTCACTCCTCGCCCCTATACTGCCCGGATGACTTTCAAGGTATTCCTCCAATACGTCCTTCCGCACCGCTTCCTGTCCCGCCTGGTCTACTGGGCCACGCGCTGGACGTTTGCGCCGTGGAAGAACTGGCTGATCGCCACCATCGTGCGCAACTACGACGTGGACATGACCGAGGCCGCGCAGTCCGACCCGCTGGCCTACCAGCATTTCAATGCGTTCTTCACGCGCAAGCTGAAACCCGGCGCGCGCCAGGCGGATGCCGATCCGGCCACCCTGCTCTCGCCCGCCGACGGGCGCATCAGCCAGGCCGGGCACATCGTCGACGGGCGGATTTTCCAGGCGAAGGGGCAGGATTACACCGCCGCCGAACTGCTCGGCGGCGACCAGGCCGCCGCCGCGCCGTACCGCAACGGCAGCTTCGTGACGGTCTATCTGTCGCCGCGCGACTACCATCGGGTGCACATGCCGATGAAGGGAACGCTGCGCGAAACCGTGCATGTGCCGGGGCGCATCTTCAGCGTGGCGCCATTCGCGGTGGAGGCGATCCCGCGGCTGTTCGCGCGCAACGAGCGGCTGGTCTGCCATTTCGACGGCGAACGCGGCCCCTTCGTGGTGGTGATGGTCGGCGCGATCCTGGTCTCGTCGGTGGCCACGGTCTGGGACGGCCTGGTGATCCCGCCGTACGCCTCGTCGATCCGCCGCAAATCGTTTGCCGGGCAGGACATCACGCTGGAACGCTTCGCCGAGATGGCGCGCTTCAACATGGGTTCGACCGTGATCGTGTTGTTGCCGCCGGGCAGCGCGACGGTCGATCCGCTGCCGCCGCAACAGCACGTTCGCGTGGGCCAGCGGATCGGCCAGATCAGGGTGGCAGGCGGCCACTTTCCCGAAAACTGACGTTGCGCGTCATTTTGTGACGCTATGCGCGCAAATTCCGGGGGTGGCCGGTTAACCTCCTCGCGACGGACCGGCCAACATGCCGTGCCGAACCTGTGCCGAGGGGAACCATGCAGATACTCACTCCATTCTTTGCGGTGGTGCGTTCGCGCCAGCTTGGCCGCCAGTTCCGCGATGTCGAACGCAGCATCCGGACCCTGCCCAAGCGCAGCCGCGATCGGCTGAGCATGCTCACCCTGCGCGAGATCGGCCAGGCCTCGCGCTGTGATTTCCCGCACCTGTACGGCACCACGCCGGAATCGCGCTACCTGCCGTGGGGACAAGGCACCGACCTGGGCTACGAACGTGCACGTTCGAACAACGCCGAGGTCGCGCTGCGCGGCATCGCGCTGTGGCTGGCGGTCGCCTATCACGAGACCAAGACCGCCACCCAGCCCAACCTGCAGGCCCAGCACCGGCAGTTGCTGCAGTTGCTGCGCGAGCTCAAGGAGCTCCACGGCGGCGGCAGCCGCAGCGATACCTCGGACAGCTGGATGCAGGAGAGCGCCGTCGCCTGACCGCGCGGCGGCGCCCCACCCCGCGCCTCAACGGCAGACCGGCACCTTCAGATGCTGGCCCACCCGGATGCGGTGGTGCTGGAGATCGTTGATCTCGGAAATCTCCTGCACACTGGAACAATGCAGTTTGCGCACGATGCTGATCAAGGTGTCGCCGCGGCGCACGCGATACGTGGTCGTTCTCTGCGCACCCGCCTTCGCCGGCGCCTGCGCCGGATCGGGTACCACCGGCACCGTCGCACGGTGCAGGTCCGCCGCGAGGATCGGCCACGGACCATCGACGCAACGGGCGGCATAGGCACGCTCCAGTCGTTTGGGCACCCGCAGCGTGGCGCCGACCGGCTGGCTGGTATCGGGGTCGAGCCGCGGATTGAGGTTGCGCAGGGTGCGGAACCAGCCCTCCTCCATGCCATCGGCCGAACCCAGGCAGACGGTGAGCTCATCAAGCGACGCGGCGCGCTTGAGCGTGATGCTGCCGGGGTCGCCGTCGATCTTCGGGAAGCGCAGGTTGTAGCTGTCCGGATGCAGGAACAGCCACGCCGCCGCCAGCACCGCCGGCACGTAGTCGCGCGTCTCGGGCGACATCTGGTCGTAGATGCGCGGGTCGTAGAAACTCACCGACGGGTCGTCGCCCACCGCTCGGCGCATGCGGCCTTCGCCGCCGTTGTAGGCGCCGATGACGAGCTCCAGGTTGTTGTTGAAGATGCGCAACTGCTCGTTGAGGTATTCGGCATTGGCCCGCGCCGAGGCGGCCGGGTCGAAGCGCATGTCGAAGCCGTTGTCCACGCCCAGCCCGAAACGCATGCCGGTGGAATACATGAACTGCAGCGGGCCGGAGGCGCCGGAGCGCGACACCGCGTGCACCTTGCCGCCGGATTCCTGGGCCACCATGCCGAACAGCAGCGCCTCGGGCAGGTCGGCCTTCTGGTAGGCCGGCCACATATCGTGGCGCAGGTACTGGTAATTGACCCAGGCGTCCATCAGGTAAGGCCGGCGCTGGGTCAGCCACATCTCCAGCGCTGCCTTCACCGGCCCGTTCATCGCGATCAGCTGCGACAGCTTCTGTCCGTGCAGCAGCGTCACGCTGCGCTGCGCCTGCGGCAGGCTGGCCGCACCGGCATGACCGGTGGCCAGCGCCGCCTGCGACGACTCGACATCCCCGGACAGATCCGGGAGGTCGTCGAAATCGCCATCTTTCAGGCGCAGCAGGCGGTCGAATACGGAAAAGAAGCGCTGCGGATCGCAGCCGGCGGTCACCGCACATTTCGCTGACGACTGCTTCAGCAAGTCGAGCGACTGGCGCAGGCTCAGTGCCGACGCATCGCTGTCGCCTTCGCGCGCCTGCTGCAAGGCGGTCTCGTAGCCCTTGCTGGCCTGGTTCAACTGGCCGTACAGCGCATCGGCCGGCGTCGGGGTCCTCTCGCCGCCGCTGCTGGCGCAGCCGCCCAGCAAGGTGCAGGCCAGCACAAGCGACGCGAGGTGCCGCGGGCGAAAGACGTGGGGCAACGACATGAAGAACTTCACCTGCAAAAAGCATTCACCATAGCCGGCCGCGAAGCCGGACTCAACGCACGGCGTCACAACCGCGAGCCACGCGTCGGGTTGGCTACAATCGCGTCACCACCAATGGAAGGACCGCCATGACTGACATCCTGATCGGCCGCAACGACAGCACCAGCGTCAGCCTGGACCCGCACTACGGCAATCGCCACGGCATGATCGCCGGCGCCACCGGCACCGGCAAATCCGTGTCGCTGATGGTGCTGGCCGAAGGCTTCTCGCGGCTGGGCGTGCCGTGCTTCCTGGCCGATGCCAAGGGCGACCTGGCCGGCCTGGCGATGGCCGCGGGCGAGCCGGGCGACAAGCTCAAGGCGCGCCTGGAAAAGCTAAAGCTCGCGGACTGGAAGGCGCAGGCGAACCCGGTAGTGTTCTGGGACATCTACGGCAAGCTCGGCCACCCGGTGCGCGCCACCGTCAGCGAGATGGGTCCGACCCTGCTCGGCCGCGTGCTGGAATTGAACGACACCCAGGAAGGCGTGCTCGAAGTGGTGTTCAAGGCCGCCGACGACCAGGGCTGGCTGCTGCTGGACCTGGCCGACCTGCGCGCCCTGCTCACCTACGCCGCCGAGAACGCCAAGGCACTGTCCACCCAGTACGGGCTGATCAGCACGACCAGCATCGCGGCGATCCAGCGCGCGCTGCTGAAACTCGAGGGCGACGGCGCCGACCAGTTCTTCGGCGAGCCGGCACTGGAACTGGCCGACCTGATGCGCCAGGACATGAGCGGTCGCGGCATCATCAACGTGCTGGCCGCCGACCAGCTGATCATGAAGCCGCGGCTGTACTCCACCTTCCTGCTGTGGCTGCTGTCCGAACTGTTCGAGCAATTGCCCGAAGTGGGCGATCTCGACCAGCCGAAGATGGTGTTCTTCTTCGACGAGGCGCACCTGCTGTTCGACGACGCCTCGCCGGCGTTGCTGCAGCGGGTGGAACAGGTGGTGCGGCTGATCCGCTCCAAGGGCGTCGGTGTGTACTTCTGCTCGCAGAACCCCGACGACGTGCCCGGCGTGATCCTCGGCCAGCTCGGCAACCGCATCCAGCATGCGCTGCGCGCGTTCACCCCGCGCGACCAGAAGGCGGTCAAGGCGGCGGCGGAAACTTTCGTCGCCAACCCGAAACTCGACGTCACCGAGGCGATCACCAAGCTGGCCGTGGGCGAGGCGCTGGCCTCGACGCTGGCCCACGGCGGCGTGCCCACGCCGGTGGAACAGGTGCTGGTGACCACGCCGTGCTGCCGCATCGGCGCGATCACCGAGGCCGAGCGCGGCACCATCCGCCAGCGCTCGCCGGTGGGCGCGAAATACGACACCACGGTCAATCGCGAATCGGCCGCCGAGATGCTGGCCAAGCGCGCCGAGGACAAGGCCGCCAATGCCGCCACCGTGGCGGCCGACGCGCCGGCCAATGGCTCGGCGAAGGAAGCGGACGGCGGCTGGGGCGGCGCCGTGCATGACGCCCTGTTCGGCACCAAGCGCCGCCAGGGCATGATCGAGACGATGGGCAAGCAGATGGTGCGCACCGCGGGCAGCCAGCTCGGCCGACAGATCCTGCGCGGCGTGCTGGGCGGCATCTTTGGCGGCAAGCGCTGAGGCGCCGCCGATGCCGCGCGTCGAAATCGTCGCCACCGATACGCCGTTCGCGCAGCGCCTGCGGGACGGTTTCGGCTATCCGCTGCGCGGCGCCGCACTGGCCACCTGCGTGGCGCTGGCGCTGGCCCACTACGTCGGCCTGCTGCCGGGCTATGTCGGTGCGCTGGCCAGCGCGCTGGTCTGGGCCGCCACCTGGCGTTATGCCGCGGACTGCATGCAGCACACCGCCAACGGCTACGCCGACCCGCCGGACGTGGGCAGTGACGGCAACAGCGCCAGCGGCTGGGGACTGACCGCGATTCACCTGCTGGTGGTCGCCTTGTGCGTGGTCTCCATCGTGTTCTTCCCGCGCCTGCTGTGGCCGGTGCTGCTCCTGGCGGCGCTGGTGCTGCCGGCGATCGACATGTCGCTGGCGTTCGACGGCAACCTCGCGCTGGCCATCAATCCGCTCAACTGGTTGCGCATCATCGGCGGTTTCGGCGGCGCGTATCTGGTCCCCGTGGCGATCAACCTGCTGCTCGGCGTGCTGATCGTGGTCGCCTCGGTCACCACTGCGCGGCTGCCGCGACTGCTCGCCTTGCCGCTGTTCGCGTTCGCCTACACCTACCTGATCGTGCTCGCCTTTCATCTCATGGGCGCGATGATCCACCAGCGCCACGAGCGTTTCGGCATGGTTCCGGAAGCGCCGGAGCTGGCCAAGGCTTCCGGGCAGGACGCCGACGAACGACTGGTGGATGCCGCGCGCCAGCAGGCAACCGACGATCCGCAGGCCGCGTTGCGCCAACTTGCCGCGCGACTGCGCGAGCGCGCGGCGCCACCCGCCGTGCACCAGTTCTACCGCGAGCTGCTGCACCGGCAGGGCCTGCGCGACGACCTGCTGGTGCACGGCCAGATCTGGATTGCCGCGCTGATCGCCCAGGGCGAATCGCGGCGCGCCCTCGGCGTGCTGCAGGAATGCTGCGGCATCGACGCCAGCTTCATCCCGGACGACCCGCAGACCTGCGGCGCCCTGGCCGACCTGGCCGTGCGGATGGGCATGAGCCGCCTCGCGATCCATCTCGGCCAGGGTTATGTCGCGCACTGGCCACGCGACCCGCAGGCGCCGCACTACGGCCTGCTGGCCGCACGCGCACTGGCCGCCCATGCCGACCAGCACGCCGACGCGGCAGCGCTGCTCGACCGGCTCGTCGCGGCCTGGCCCGAGCACCCGCTGCGCGGCGAGATCGACGCGCAGCGACGACAACTGGCCAGCCCGGCATGAGCCGCTGGCGCCCGCCCTCGCCCGGCTCCACCGCGATCATCACCCGCGACGGCTTCGAACGGCTCAAGGCCGAACTCGACCACCTGTGGCACGTGTTGCGCCCGGAAGTGGTGAAGGCCCTCGCCGCGGCAGCCGCCGAAGGCGATCGCTCGGAGAACGCCGAATACACCTATCGCAAGAAACAGCTCGGCGAAATCGACCGCCGCGCGCGTTACCTCAGCAAACGCATTCCCGCACTGAAAGTTGCCGAGGGCGTGCCGGGCGATCGCCGCGCCGTGTTTTTCGGCGCCTGCATCGGGCTGGAGAACGTGGACAGCGGCGAAGTCCACCGCTACCGCATCGTGGGCCCGGACGAGACTGACGCCAGGCGCGGCTGGATCAGCATCGACTCGCCGCTCGCACGCGCCGTGCTGAAAAAACGCGTCGACGACGAATTCTCCGCCGAGCTGCCGGGCGGGCGGGCGGAGTTCGTGGTGCTTTCGGTGGATTACGGGCAGGAAGCCTGACGCGGGCCAGTCGACCGCTCAATGCGGCCGCAGCAGTTTCAATGCATGCTGGTGGTCGCGTTCGATCTGCGCCAGCCGCGCCTGCCGTGCCTGCGGGCTGATCCACCGGCCCTGCTCGGCCTGCTGCCGCAGCAAGGTGTATTGCATGTCGACGAAGGGCTGCAGCACGTGGTTGGTCTCCGCCGCGAAACCGCCCAGGTCCGGAATCCGCGCCAGCCGCTCGCGCTGGCGCTCGCCGACCTCGCCGGGCGCCTTGCCGTAGGCCAGCAGGAATGCCGTGAGCTTGTGGCGCAGCGATTCGGGCATGCCGTCGCGGATCACCAGCACGCCGGAGGGAATCAGCCGCGAGCGCCAGATCACCCGCAGTTGCGCTGCCTCGCGCGGAAAGTTGCGCCGGAACAGGTCCATGTCCGGGTTGTTGCTGCTGGCCACGTCCACTTCGCGGTTGACCACGGCGAGCAGGTTGCTCTGATGATCGCCCACCCGCACGTTGGCGAAGAAGGTGTCCGAATTGAGCCCGCGCGGCGCGAACACGTAGGCTTCCGGCGCGGTATAGCCGGTGACCGAAAGCTGTTCGCTGCGCGCATAACGCCAGCCGTGGCTGGTCGTGGCGAGCAGGTCGTTCAGATCGCGGATGGGGCTGTCGCTGCGCACCACCAGCATGGCGACGTTGCCGTTGACGCCATCGTTGCGCACGAACTGGGCGAACACCTGCATGTGCTGCTGCGTCACCGCCTCCACCGCGAGCTTGCCGGAGAGAAAGGCCACGTCCACCCGCTGCGCGCCGATGGCGTCGGACAGGCCGGCGTAGCTGCTCACCGACACGGTGGTCACGGGGTGGTCCAACTGCTTGTGCAAGTCGTCCAGCAGCGGCCGCCATTGCTCCAGCGACTCGGCCGCGCTGCCGATCGGCAGGATGCCGAAGCGGATCGGCTCCATCGGTGTCGCTGCCTGCGCCGTCCCCGCACCGGCGCACGCGAGCAGCACACCCTGGGTGAGCAGGGCTGCAAGCATCCACGTCACGCCACGCCCGAGACGCCCCTGGCGTCGTCGCAAACCCGCGATATTCAATGCCCTGCTCCCTCGAACCCCGTGCTCCCCGATTGCTCGTATATAGTCGCGATCGGTCGATCCGGCAAGCACGGGGAGGGCTTCGGCGTCGCGGAAGATGCCGGCCCGGATGCGGATGCAGGGTTTCCGGGCGATCGGTCAACCTCTGGCCAGCGGCGGCGGGTAACTCCGCCCGGCCCGCACCGGCCGAAAGCACGCCGCCTCGCGCACGAAAGCCTCCTGCTCGTTGTCCGGATGCCAGCCGGGCACGCCGGCCAGCGGCAAGGGGCGCAGTTCCAGCGGATCGCCGAGCACATCGCCGTTGCCGATGGCCTGCGCGCAGGCTTCGAGGACCTCGCCCGGTGACAACCGCGGCCCGGCGACCACCAGCGCCTTGCCCACCAGCAGTTGCGCCGGTGTCAGCGCGTGTTCGAGCAAGGCGTGGCCGAACACCTCGACATGGATGCGCCCGTCGAACCACGCCTCCCGCTCGCGCCAGAACAGGCCATGCCAGTCATGCGCATTCCACAGCGCCAGCAGCGCCGGATCGCGCAGCGCGACCACGACACCGGCCTCGTCGAAATGGGTCAGTGCGCATTGCGCACGCGAGCGCTGCCTGGTGCCCATGCGGGCGATTTCGGCCACCTGCCGCGCGTTGAGCGCGCGCTTGAGCGCACAGTGGCGCAGCCAGGCGAGTGCGTTGAACAGGTCGTGCCAGTTGCGTTCGCGGGTAGCGATCGCGCCGTGTTCGGCAATGCGCTGTTCGTAGTGCAGGCCGTCGGCCAGCAGTTCACGGGTCTGCGCCACGAAGCGTTCGTGCATGCCGGCGGGGCGGGCGGCATTGAGCGCATCGATGGATGGCCAGTCGCGGCCCTCGACCAACCGGGCGTGCTCGCGCCACGCGGCCAGCGGCATCCGACCGAACACTTGCGGGTCGACCGCACCGCGCGCCGGCGCCACATAGCGCATGGCGCGTCACACGATCTTGAGCGCGGGATGCGCCAGGCGCGCGTGCAGGTCGTGTTCGCTGGCCGCCTCGACCACCACGTCCACGAACTGGCCCGGCTTCAGCTGCTGGCCGTCGGCGATCAGCACGCAGCCGTCGATCTCCGGCGCATCGGCGGCCGAGCGAGCCACCGCGCCGTCGACGCCGGCCTCGTCCACCAGCACCTTGAGCGTGCGGCCGATCTTGCGCTGCAGTTTGGCGGCGGAGATTTCCGCCTGCACCGCCATGAACTGTTCGAGGCGATCCTCCTTCAGCTCCTCGGACACCGCGCCGGGCAGCTCGTTGGCCTTGGCGCCGTCCACCGGCGAATAGGCGAACGCGCCCACGCGGTCCAGTTCGGCCTCGCGCAGGAAGTCCAGCAGCTCCTCGAACTCGGCATCGGTCTCGCCGGGGAAACCGACGATGAAGGTGCTGCGGATGGTCAGCTCCGGCACCAGCTCGCGCCAGTTCCGGATGCGCTCCAGCGTCTTGTCGATGTTGCCGGGGCGCTTCATCAATTTCAGGATGCGCGGGCTGGCGTGCTGGAACGGGATGTCGAGGTAGGGCAGGATTTTTCCCCCCGCCATCAGCGGCATCAGCTCGTCCACGTGCGGGTACGGGTAGACGTAGTGCAGGCGCGTCCACGCGCCGAGTTCGGACAGGCCTTCGCACAGCTCGGTCATGCGGGTGCGGTAGTTCTTCCCGCGCCACGGGCGCTCGGCGTACTTCACGTCGACGCCATAGGCGCTGGTGTCCTGCGAGATCACCAGCAGTTCCTTCACGCCGCCCCTGACCAGTTTCTCGGCCTCCACCAGCACCTCGTCGACCGGCCGCGAGACCAGGTTGCCGCGCATCGAGGGGATGATGCAGAAGCTGCAGCGGTGGTTGCAGCCCTCGGAAATCTTGAGGTACGCGTAGTGCTTCGGCGTCAGCTTCACGCCGGTGTCCGGCACGATGTCGAGGAACTTGTTGCGCGTGGGCGGCAACACCTCGTGCACCGCGCTCATCACGCTGGCGTAATCCTGCGGGCCGCTGATCGAGAGCACGTCCGGATATGCCTCGCGGATCAGCTCGGCGCGCTTGCCCAGGCAGCCGGTGACGATCACCTTGCCGTTCTCGTTGAGCGCGGTGCCGATCGAGTCCAGCGACTCCTGCACCGCCGCGTCGATGAAGCCGCAGGTGTTCACCACCACCGCGTCGGCCTCGCCGTAGCTGGGCACGATCTGGTAGCCCTCCACCTTGAGCTGGGTGAGGATGCGCTCGGAATCCACCAGCGCCTTGGGGCAACCGAGACTGACGAAGCCGATCTTCTGGGTGGGCTGGGGCATGGCGGACGGCTACCGTGGCAGGGCGCGAAAACGATTGATTATACGTGACGGCCACGCCCTCGCCGCTGCGGTTACCATCGCCGCATCGGCAACTGATCGAGGCAGAGCCATGGGCCAGGACATCACCATCCCCACCGGCGGCACCCATTGCATCGGCGCCTACATGGCCACCGCCGAGGGCAAGCCCAAGGGCGGCCTGGTGGTGATCCAGGAAATCTACGGCGTCACCGCGCACATCCGCCGGGTGGTCGACCACTTCGCCGCGCTCGGCTATACCGCGATCGCGCCCGCGTTCTTCGACCACCTGGAAAGCGGCGTGGAACTGGCCTATGACCAGGTGGGCACCAACAAGGGCCGCAACCTGGTCAACGAGCTGGGGCTGGAGCGTGCCGTCGAGGACGTCGCCAGCGCCGCCGAGGCCATTTCCTCGGCGGGGAAAATCGGCACGGTCGGCTACTGCTGGGGCGGCACCGTCGCCCTGCTCGCCGCGCTGCGCCTGGGGCTGCCGTCGGTGAGCTACTACGGCGCGCGCAACCTGCCGTTCCTGCACGAGGTGCCCAGGGCGCCGGTGATGTTCCATTTCGGCGAGAAGGATCAGAACATCACGCCGGAGATGGTGGAGAAACATCGCGTGGCGCTGCCGCAGATGGAACTGTTCACCTACCCGGCGGACCACGCGTTCAACCGCGATGGCAGCAAGGCGTATCACGAAGCCAGCGCCAAACTGGCGCTGCAGCGCACGCTGGCCTTCTTCGACAAGCACCTGGCCAACGCATGAGCGAGGCGTTCACCCTCGACCCGCGGCTGGCCGCCGACACCCGCCTGCTCGCCTCGCTGCCGCTGTGCGACGTGCGCCTGATGGATGACGCGCGCTACGGCTGGCTGGTGCTGGTGCCGCGCCGCGACGGCCTGGTCGAGATCGCCGACCTGGACGAGGGCGAACAGGCCACGCTGTGGCACGAAGTCAACCGCGCCGCCGCCGCCCTGCGTGCGGCGATGCCGTGCGACAAGCTCAACCTGGGCGCGCTGGGCAACATCGTGCGGCAGTTGCACGTGCACGTGGTGGCGCGTCGCGAGGGCGATGCCGGCTGGCCCGGCCCGGTGTGGGGCCACGGCCAGCGCGAGCCCTGCGCCGAAGTCGTGCTGCACGAGCGGATGACCGCGCTGCGGCAAGCACTCGCGGCGCCCGGCTAGCGTGCCGGCCGACGCGATCCAGTTCGAGCCGCTGGCCGAGGATGCGCTGCTGCTGCGCTTCGGCGACCGCATCGAGCCGGTGCTCAACGACCGCGTGCACGCCGCCGTGGCCGCGCTGCGGGATCTGCCTTCGCTGGAATGCGTGCCAGCCTATGCCAGCGTGCTGTTGCGATTCGCGCCGGCGGCGTGGCAAGGCGACGAGGCGGCGAGTGCGCACCAGCGCGTGGAACGGGCCGCGCGCATCGCGCTGGAAACCCGCCACGCGCCGGCCGGCGCTGGCCGCATACACGAAATCCCCGTGTGCTACGGCGGCCCGCACGGCCCGGATCTGGATGAACTGGCGCAGCACCTGGGCCTGTCCGGGACGGTGGTGGTGGCTCGCCACGTCGGCGTCGACTACCGCGTGGCGATGCTCGGCTTCGCGCCCGGCTTCCCCTACCTGCTGGGGCTCGATCCCACGCTGGCGATGCCGCGCCGACGCGACCCGCGCACCCGCGTGCCTGCCGGCAGCGTGGCGATCGGCGGCGCGCAGACCGGCATCTATCCGGCCGAACTGCCCGGCGGCTGGCATCTGATCGGGCGCACGCCGCTGCGCCTGTTCGACGCCGACGCAAGCGAACCTTCGCTGCTGGCCGCCGGCGACCGCGTGCGCTTCCGCGCGATCGACGCGGAGGAATTCGCCGACCTCGATGCGGCGCGGCGCCGATGAGCGTGCGCGTGCTCAAGCCCGGCCTGCTCGGCACGCTGCAGGATCGCGGCCGCCCCGGCCATGCAGCGATCGGCGTGGGCCGCGCCGGCGCGATGGACCTGCCGGCCTGGCGCCTGGCCAACGCGCTGGTCGGCAACCGCGGCGACGAGGCGGCGCTCGAATGCACCCTGCTCGGCCCGACCCTGCGCTTCGAACACGCGGCGTGGATCGCGATCACCGGTGCGCCGATCGCCGCCCGGGCCGGCGACACCGACTTGCCGACCTGGACAGCCTGCTGGCTGCCCGCCGGCAGCGTGCTGCAACTGGGCCGCATGGCCGCCGGCTGCCGCAGCTACCTGGCCGTGCGCGGGGGTTTCGACGTGGCCGCCGTGCTGGGCAGCCGCAGCAGCGACCTGCACGCCGGGCTCGGCCGCGCGCTGCGAACCGGCGACACGCTGCCGGTCGGCGCCACCGCCAGCAGCGCGGCGCCGGCGAACCATCCCCACGCCCTGCCATGGCGACTCGACCCGCGGCCATGGTTCGACTTCGCGCAAACGCCGCTCATGCTGCTGCCCGGCAGCCACCACGCGCAACTCGACGAGGCGTCGCGGCAAGCACTGCACATCGGCACTTTCCGCGTCGCCAGCGACAGCAACCGCACCGCCAGCCGTCTGGACGGCGCACGCCTGCAGTTGCGCGCGCCGCTGGAACTGATCTCCGAGGCAACCCTGCCCGGCACGATGCAACTGCCGCCGTCCGGCCAGCCGATCGTGCTGATGGCCGAGGCGCCGGTGACCGGCGGCTATCCGCGCATCGGCCAGCTTGCCGCGGCGGATCTTCCGCGCCTGGCGCAACGCCGGCCGGGCGATCCCGTATGCTTTCGCCGTGGCACACTGGAACAGGCTGCCGATCGCCTGCGGCGCCGCGAGCAGGCGCTCGACGCCCTGTGCCGGCAGATCGCGCGACGACTGCAACACGACGGACTCCTCCCCGCATGACTGGCCTTGCATGACGCGCATCGACCTCAATGGCGACCTCGGCGAATCGTTCGGCGCCTGGCGAATGGGCGAGGACGCTGCGCTGCTCGATGTGGTCAGCTCGGCCAACCTCGCCTGCGGCTTCCACGCCGGCGACTTCATGACCATGCAGCAGACCGTGGCCGCCGCGATGGAGCGCGGCGTGGCGATCGGCGCCCACGTCTCGCTGCCCGACCTGCAGGGCTTCGGCCGCCGCGAGATGCGCGTGACACCCGCCGAGGTGCACGCGATGACGCTGTACCAGCTCGGCGCGCTGCACGGCTTCGCTCACGCCGCCGGCACCCGGCTGAGCCACGTCAAGCCGCATGGCGCGCTGTACAACATGGCGGCACGCGATCGCGCGCTGGCCGATGCGATCGCCGCGGCGGTGTGCCAGTTCGACCCGCGCCTGCGGCTGTTCGGCCTGAGCGGATCGGCACTGGTCGACGCCGGCGCGGCGCAGGGCCTGGCGGTGGCCGCCGAGGCATTCGCCGACCGTCGCTACCGGCCGGATGGCACGCTGCAACCGCGCAGCGAAGCCGGTGCGGTGATCGACGATGCCGGACTGGCCACTGCGCAGGCCTTGCAGATCGCGCTCGACGGCACCGTCACCGCCATCGACGGCAGCACCATCGCCATGCGCGCCGACACGCTGTGCCTGCACGGCGACGGCGTACATGCCGCACGCCTGGCGCGCAGCCTGCGCGCCGGGCTGGAAGCGGCCGGGGTGACCATCACGGCAACAGGTGAGGCATGAACTACTGGCCCCTGCTCGGCGTGGCGGTGATCGTGATCGGCTTCGCGCTGCGCTTCAACGCGGTGCCGGTCGTGGTGGTGGCGGCCCTGGTCAGCGGACTGCTGGCGGGCCTGTCGGTGGCCGACCTGCTCGCCCTGCTGGGCAACAGTTTCGTGTCTCAGCGCATGCTGCTGCTGTTCGTGCTGACCTTGCCGGCGATCGGCCTGCTCGAGCGCGCCGGCCTGCGCGAACACGCCCAGCGCTGGATGGCGCGATTGCAGAACCTGACCCTGGCGCGGCTGCTGATCGGCTACCTGCTGCTGCGCCAGTTGCTGGCCACGATGGGCCTGACCGGCGTGGCCGGCGCGGCGCAGACCGTGCGCCCGCTGCTGGCGCCGATGGGCGAGGCCGCGGCGCAGAAGATCCTGCCCGAGCTGGACCAGGACGATCGCGAGGAGCTGCGCGCGGTCGCTGCGGCCACCGACAACATCGGCCGCTTCTTCGGCGAGGACGTGTTCATCGCGCTGGGCGCGGTGCTGCTGATCCAGGCCTTCTACACCCAGCATGGCATCGAGCTGAGTCCGCTGGCGATCGCCTTGTGGGCCCTGCCCACGGCAGTGGCCGCGTTCGTCATCCAGTCGGTACGCATCTGGCTGTATCAGCGCCGGCTGCAACGACGCGCCGCCCGCCGCGAGCGGGGCGCCTGAGCATGCTGCGGATCGAACACGCGTACTGGCTGATCGCCGCCTTCCTGCTCTACAGCGGCTGGCGCAATTTGCGCGACGGCCACCGCTGGCATGCCGCCTTCTGGATCGTGCTGGGCTTGCTGTTCGGCGCCGGGGATTTCATCCTGGCGCAGTCGGCGGCCGGCAACGCCCTGCCCGCGCAGATCGCCGGCATCGGCGTGATCGCACTGGCCTGCCTGGCGCCGCGGCTGCGCCGCCAGGCGCATCCGGAAAACCGCAGCGCCGAACAACGCCTGCAGTCGGCGATCGAACTCGGCCACCGGCTGTTCGGGCCAGCCCTGCTGATTCCGCTGGTGACCCTGCTGGTGGCGTTGTTCGGCGGCTACCTGGTGATCGGGCAGTTCGCACTGTTCGCCCAGTCGCAGATGACGCTGACCGGGCTGGCGCTGGCCTGCGTGATCGCCCTGCTGGCCGCCGCAAGGGTGGCGCGCACGCCGGTGCACGAAGGTGTGGCCGAGGGCCGGCGACTGCTCGATGCGATCGGCTGGGCCGCCTTGCTGCCGCTGCTGCTCGCGGCGCTTGGCCAGGTGTTCACGCGGAGCGGCGTGGGCGCGGCGATCGCCGAGATCGCCACCGATTTCCTGCCCACCGGCAACGCCACCGCGGCACTGGCGGTGTTCGCGCTGGGCATGGTGCTGTTCACCGTCATCATGGGCAACGCGTTTGCCGCCTTTCCGGTGATGATGGCCGGCATCGGCCTGCCGCTGCTGATCCAGCAGCACGGCGCGCACCCGGCGATCCTCGGCGCGATGGGCATGCTGTGCGGCTACTGCGGCACCCTGCTGACGCCGATGGCGGCCGACTTCAACCTGGTGCCGGCGGCGCTGCTGGAATTGCGCAACCCCTACGGCGTGATCAAGGCGCAGGCCTGGAGCGCGCTGTGGATCTTCGCCAGCACGTTCACCATGATGTGGCTGCTGGTGTTTCGATGAACGCGCGAGGCCCGATGAGCAAAACCCTGCCACGTATCCTGTTGACCGGCTTCGACCCGTTCGGCGGCGAGACGGTCAACCCCTCGTGGGAAGCCGCGCGCGCCCTGCACGGACGGCGCATCGGCGGGCACCGGGTGGTGGCGCGGCAAATCCCGACCGAGTTCGCCGCCTCGCTGCGCCTGCTCAAGGCCGCCCTGCGGGAAACGACGCCGGCGATCGTGCTGGGCGTGGGCCAGGCTGGCGGGCGCGCGCAGTTGTCGCTGGAACGCGTGGCGATCAACCTGCAGGATGCGCGGATTCCCGACAACGCCGGCGCCCAACCGATCGACGAACCGGTGATCCCCGGCGCGCCCGCGGCCTACTTCAGCACCCTGCCGCTGAAGGCGATGCTGGCGGCCCTGCACGAGGCCGGACTGCCCGCCGCGATCTCGCACACGGCCGGCACCTACGTGTGCAACCACCTCGCCTACGCGGCGCTGCACTGGAGCGCGCCCAAGCGCCGCGTGCGCGCCGGCTTCATCCACATCCCGTGGCTGCCGCTGCAGGCCGCATCGCGGCCCGGCGCGCCCAGCATGGCACTGGACGACATGGTGCGCGGCCTGGAGATCGCGCTGCGGGTGGCGGCCGTCACGCACGCCGACCTGCGCCTCGGCGGCGGCACGATCGCCTGATCGCCGTTCGACAAAAAGCCCGCGGCTCGCGCCACGGGCTTTTCGCGGTGCCGCGGTCGCGGCGGTTCAGTGCTGCTGCGAGGGCTCGTAGCCGCCGCCGTCGCTGGACGGCTGCGCGCGCTGCTGGTGGTCCTCCAGCTTGCGCGCCTTGACGTCGACCGGGCTGATCTGGGTGAGGCGGCCCTTGTGGTCGAAGAAATACGCGGCAAAGCCGTAGTCGATCGACATGCGGGCCAGATACTGCAGATGCTTCTTGCCGACCTTGGCCTCGTCACTGTCGATCAACAGCACTTTCGCGGGCAGCTTGCCCTGGTCGCGCAGGTAGGCGAAGTGACTGCCGGCGTCGAGCGCCGAGAGCACCGCGCCATCGATCAGGAATTGCCCGTCCTTGTACGCCTGCATGGTCAGGCTGAATTCGCCCTTCATCGACGCCGCCAGGTGCTGCTCGTTCTTGACCTGGTTGCGGTGGCAACCGGCCAGCAGCAACACGCTGCCCAGCACGATCGCGGCGGACATGCGGACAAGCAGGGTGGACATTCGGCTCATGCAGCTCTCCCGGAAGGCGTCGTGGCAACGGTGAAGTCTAGCAGTCCGTGGCGCCGACGGCGGTTGCCGCGCGCCGCCGTTCAGGCAGGCGAGGTCAGGTACGCGGCAGGGTCACGCCCTGCTGGCCCTGGTACTTGCCGCCACGGTCCTTGTAGCTGGTCTCGCACTCCTCGTCGGACTCGAAGAACAGCATCTGCGCCACGCCCTCGTTGGCGTAGATCTTCGCCGGCAGCGGCGTGGTGTTGGAGAACTCGAGCGTCACGTGCCCCTCCCACTCCGGTTCCAGCGGCGTCACGTTGACGATGATGCCGCAGCGCGCGTAGGTGCTCTTGCCCAGGCACACCACCAGCACGTTGCGCGGGATGCGGAAGTACTCCACCGTGCGCGCCAGCGCGAACGAGTTGGGCGGGATGATGCACACGTCCGAGGCCACGTCGACAAAACTGTTCGGGTCGAATGCCTTGGGATCGACGATGGTCGAGTTGATGTTGGTGAAGATCTTGAACTCGCGCGCACAACGCACGTCGTAGCCGTAGCTGGAGGTGCCGTAGGAAACGATGCGCCCGCTGTCGTTCTGCTTGACCTGGCCCGGCTCGAACGGCTCGATCATGCCCTGGCCCTGGGCCATGCGGCGGATCCACTTGTCGGATTTGATGCTCACGCGCTCTCCGGTCGATTGCGGGCAGCCCGAACCAACCGGGCGCAAAGCGGCAAAAATACATGGTCGGGGTACCGCCACGCCAGCCGGCTGGCCTTCGTCACCCGTAGGAGCCCGCTCGCGGGCGATACTCTTGCGAACCCCGAATCCCGGCCAGGAGCATCGCCCGCCAGCGGGCTCCTACGGGCGGGGTGGAAGCTCGGCCAGGAGGTCCAGCGCTTCCTGCAATTCCGCGCAGCGTTCCGCGCTGGCCAGCACCTGCGCCGCGGTGCAGCCGGCGCCCGGCAATGCCACCGGCACGGGCCGTGCCGTCAGCAACCGGGCCGACATGGTGAACAGGATCTCGGCCAGTGCCTCCTGCGCATGGTGCGAACCGCGCGCGGCCGTGTTCAACAGCAACACCGGCTTGCCGGGAAACTCCAGGCTGCCGACCAGCCAGTCGAGCAGGTTCTTGAACGCGCCGGGCACGCCGTGGGCGTATTCGGGACAGGCGATCAGCAACGCATCCGCGGCGCCGACTGCTTCGCGCAACGCCAGCACCGATGGCGGCAACGGATCGACCTCGTCATCCGGATTGAACAGCGGCAGCGCGCCCGGCGTGTCGTGCAACACCAGTTCGAGCGGTGCCGTGGCCAATTGGCACGCGGCTTCCAGCGCGGCGCGATTCGACGATACCCGGCGCAAGCTGCCGCACAGGCACAGCACGCGCCGCGCCACCCTCATGCCGCGGGCACGCCCTGCACCACGATCTTGCCCAGGCCCAGCGACTTGTTGCGCGGCTGGCGCGACAGCCGGCCGGCGGTATTGCGGGCGATCTCGCGGTAGCGGGCAGCAAGGTCGGAATCGGGGATCGCCGCCACCGTGGGGTTGCCGCCATCGGTCTGCTCGCGGATGCGGATGTCCAGCGGCAGCGAGCCGAGGTAGGCCGCGCCGTACTGCGTGGCCATGCGCTCGCCGCCGCCTTCACCGAAGATGTTCTCCTCGTGGCCGCAGTTGGAGCAGACATGGGTGGCCATGTTCTCCACCACGCCCAGCACCGGCACCTCGACCTTCTCGAACATCTTCAGCGCCTTGCGCGCGTCCAGCAGGGCGATGTCCTGCGGCGTGGTGACGATGACCGCGCCAGCCACCGGCACTTTCTGCGACAGCGTGAGCTGGATATCGCCGGTGCCCGGAGGCAGGTCGATGACCAGGTAGTCGAGCTGTTCCCAGCGGGTGTCGGTGATCAGCTGCATCATCGCCTGGGTCACCATCGGGCCGCGCCAGATCATCGGCGTGTCCTCTTCGACGAGGAAGCCGATCGACATCACCGGCATGCCGTGCGCCTGCATCGGCAGGATGCTCTTGCCATCGGGCGAGGCGGGCTTGCCGTGCACGCCGAGCATGGTGGGCTGGCTGGGGCCGTAGATGTCCGCGTCCATCACGCCCACCTTCGCGCCCTCGGCCTGCAGCGCCAGCGCCAGGTTGGCCGACACGGTGGACTTGCCCACGCCGCCCTTGCCCGAGGCGACCACGATGATGTTCTTCACGTTCGGCAGCGGCCCCAGCGTGCCCTGCACCTTGTGCACGTGGATGCGGCTGGTGATCGACACCGTCGCCGACTCGATGCCCGGATCGGCCTGCAACGCCTCGCGCACCCGCGCGGTGATCGCTCCGATCGCGCTGGCGGCGGGATAACCAAGCTGCAGGTCCACCGAAACCCGGCCGCCGTCGACGCCCACGGCGCGCACGGCCTCGCCCAGCGGGGCACCGGTGTGGGTGTCGATCAGCCCGCCCAGGATCTGGCGGACCAGGGCTTCATTCACCTGCGTCATGTCGGTTCGGTCGTCGAGAGAGACGCCCATTATGCCAGCGCGCCGCAGACGGCCGGCTGACACAGATCAGCGCCTCACCGGCGCACCGGCAGCCATGGCGCAATGCAGCTTGACGACCTCGCCGAACCTCGCCAGTCTCGATTCCATACGCTTTCGTACGGGAGAGACGCCATGAAGTCAGCACGACGCTTTGCCTTCGCCACCTGCCTGCTGCTCGCCGCCGGTTCGGCACTGGCCGCCAACGACACCCCCGTGGGCAACTGGAAAACCATCGACGACGAAAGCGGCCAGGCCAAGTCGATCGTGCAGATCACCGACGAGAATGGCGAGCTGAAGGCCACCATCGTCAAGCTGCTCAACCGCAGCCCGTCGGATATCGCCCGCGACGGCGAGGTGGCGCTGTGCAAGAAGTGCGACGGCGAGCGCAAGGACAAGCCGATCGAAGGCATGAACATCATGTGGGGCGTGCACCAGGATGGCGACGTCTGGAGCGGCGGTCACATCCTCGACCCGAAGACCGGCAAGGTCTACAAGGTGAAGCTGTCGATGCTCGACGGCGGCCAGAAGCTCAACGTGCGCGGCTACATCGGCTTTTCCTGGGTCGGCCGCTCGCAGCAGTGGGAACGCCAGCCCTGACCTCGCCATGCCGTAGTTGAAAACGCCCCGGATCCGTCACGTGATCCGGGGCGTTTTCATGTGGCGAAGCTCAGCCTGCCGCGGCCCGATGCACGCTGACGCCACGCGCGCTGAACACGGCGCGCAGCGAACGTCCCACAGCATGCTCTACCACCAGGTGCTGTACGTCGGTGATCGGGGCGATCCGGTGCGTGGCCGCGGCGCCCAGCTTTTCACTGGTGGCCACCACCACGGTCTCGCCGCTGGCCTCGATCATCGCCCGCTTCAGCAGCGATTCCTCGCTGTCGAAACCCCACAGGCCGCTGTCCGCATCGATCGCACAGGCACCGGGAAAACACAGGTCGGCGCGGATGCGGCGCAACTCCTCCAGCGTCTGCGCGCCGACGGCGCCGCCGATCCGCGGATCGACGCGGCCGCCCAGCAGCAGGATCTCGAAGCCCTCCCGCTCGACCAGCGCCAGCGCGATGTCCGGTGCGTTGGTGATCACCGTGAGGCCCAGGCGCTCGGGTAATGCGGCGGCAATCGCGGCATTGGTGGAACCGGCGTCGATTAGTAATACCTGCCCCTCGCGCACCAGACTCACCGCCGTGCGCGCCAGGGTCAGCTTGCGCCCGACCTGCTCGCCCCGCCGCTGCTTCAACGGGGCGACCGCCGCCGACACCGGCAGGGCGCCACCGTAGACGCGCCTGCACAAGCCCTGCGCCGCCAGTTCGCGCAAGTCGCGGCGGATCGAATCCTCGGACGCGGAAAACTCCACCGCCAGCTCGGCAGCCACCACCCGGCCGCGGCTGCGCAGGCGTTGCAGGATGCCTTGCTGGCGCTCCTGCGGCAGCATCTCGATGGGAGACTGCGGCTTAGCCATGCGGCAGGACTCCCGCCTCGTCGAGTTGAGTACGCAGGCACGTCGCGTCATGGAACAGCAGGCCGTGCATGCCCAGCCGGCAGGCGGCCGCGACATTGCGCGGCGCGTCGTCGATGTAGATCGTACGGGCCGGCTGCAGGCCGAAGCGCGCCAGCATCCGCCGGAAAATTTCGGGATCGGGCTTGACCAGCCGCTCCTCGCCGGACACCACGATGCCGGCAAACCACTGCAGGAAATCGAAGCGCCGCCGCGCCACCGGAAAGGTCTCCTGCGACCAGTTTGTCAGCGCATACAGCGGCACGCCGCTCCTGCGCAACTCGTCGAGCACCGCCACGCTGCCGGCGATCGGACCGCCGAGCATTTCATGCCAGCGCACGTGATAGGCCTCGATCCACGCGGCGTGCTGCGGTTGCTGCGCAATCAGCATGGCGGTGGCCTCGGCCCAGTTGCGCCCGGCATCCTGCTGTTCGTTCCACTCGGGGCTGCATACCTCGGCCAGGAAGCGCTCGACCGCGGCGGCATCGTCCGACAACTGGCGGAACAGGTAACGCGGGTTCCAGTCGATCAGCACGCCGCCGAGATCGAATACCACAGTATCGAAGCGACTCACGAGCGCACCAGCCGTGCCGATGCGGCGACCAGCAACAGCAGCCCAGCGACAATCGTCAACGCCACGGCCAGGTTGCTGGCCTGGGCCAGGAAGCCGATCACCGCCGGACCGCTGAGCAGGCCCGCGTAGCCCAGCGTGGTCACCGCGGCGATGGCGAGGCCGGGCGAGATGCCCGGCAACCGACCGGCCGCACCGAACATCACCGGCACGATGTTGGCGGCGCCCAGGCCCACCAGCACGAAACCGAACAGTGCCGTCGCCGGCCACGGCAGCAGCGTGGCGAGCAGGAAGCCGGCCGCCGCCACGCATGCACCCGTGCGCACCGTCCGCATCGGGCCAAAACGCGCGATCGCGCGATCACCGCTCAACCGGCCCAGCGCCATCGCCACCGAGAACGCGGCATAGCCGATGCCTGCCGACGCCGCCGCCAGCCCGCGGAAATCGCGCAGGAACACGGCACTCCAGTCCAGCATCGAACCCTCGGCGAGAAAACTGATGAAGCACAACAGGCCCAGCACCAGCACGATGCCGCGCGGCATGGGGAACGGCACCGGATGCGCGCCGCTGTCCGCCACCTCGTCAAGCAGGCGCGGCCATTGCGTCAGCACGATCACCGCCAGCAGCAACGACACGACCAGCGCGCTGGCCGTCAGCGACACGCCCAGCGCGAGCATCACGCTCACGCCCGCCGCGCCGACCAGGCCACCGACGCTGAACAGGCCATGGAAACCCGACATCAACGGCCGCCCCGCGCGGCGCTCCACCCCCACCGCATGCGCGTTCATCGCCACGTCCACCGTACCCAGCGCCACGCCGAAATACAACAAGGCCCCCGCCAGTGCCAACGTGCCGGGCGCCAGCGCCAGCAACGGCAGCGCCAGGCAAAGCATCAACCCGCCCACCCCGATCACGCGGCGACTGCCGAAGCGATGGGTGAGCCACCCCACCACCGGCATCGCCACCATCGAGCCACCGCCGAATGCCAGCAGCACCAGCCCCAGCTCGGCATCGTCCAGGCCCAGCCGCGTCTTGGCGTAGGGCACCATGGGCGCCCACGCCGCCATGCCGATGCCGGACATGAGGAAGATCAGGCGCGTGGCGAGGATCGCCGGCGAAAGCTCATCGCGGTGCTTCGCCAGCAGGAAATCATCACTCGTGTGCACGACAGACTCGCGTAACCTAATGCGCATAAATATACAAAATCATGCATAAACGTACAATGACCCGGGCCGCCGGCGCACCACCGACGCTCGCTCAATGGCGCTGGACGGCCGTGGCATAATGCGCGGCCACCATCGGAAACGCATGCCGTCATGAGTCGTCGCCTGCTCGTCACCCACGCCCTGCCCTACGCGAACGGTCCGCTGCACCTGGGCCACATGCTGGGCTACATCCAGGCCGACATCTGGGTGCGTGCGCAGCGGATGATGGGCAACGAGGTGCATTTCGTGGCGGCGGACGACGCGCACGGCACGCCGATCATGCTGGCCGCCGAGAAGGCCGGGATGACGCCGGAGGCCTTCATCGCGGGCATCCGGGCAGGTCATGAAGCCGATTTCGGCGATTTCCACTTCAGCTTCGACCACTACCACACGACCCACTCGGACGAGAATCGCGAGCTGGCCTCGCTGATCTACACGCGCCTGCGCGACAGCGGCTGCATCGCCAGGCGCAACATCCAGCAGCTGTTCGATCCCGAGAAGCAGATGTTCCTGCCGGACCGCTACATCAAGGGCACCTGCCCGAAATGCGGCACGCCGGAGCAGTACGGCGACAACTGCGAAAACTGCGGCGCCACCTATGCGCCCACCGACCTGATCAACCCGTATTCGGTGATGTCCGGCGCCACCCCGGTGCTGCGCGATTCGGAGCACTACTTCTTCGAGCTGGGCAAGTTCGAATCGCTGCTGCGCGACTGGTTCGCCGGCAAGTTCACCGAAGGCAAGCCGGTGGCCGACAGCGGCGTCGCCGCCAAGCTGCGCGAATGGCTGGATGGCGGCCTGAAGGACTGGGACATCTCGCGTGACGCGCCCTACTTCGGCTTCCCGATCCCCGACGCGCCGGGCAAGTTCTTCTACGTGTGGCTGGATGCGCCGGTCGGCTACCTGGCCAGCTTCAAGGCGCTGTGCGACAGGACCGGCCTGAAGTTCGACGACTTCCTCGGCCCCGACAGCACCGCCGAGATGCATCACTTCATCGGCAAGGACATCATCAACTTCCACGGCCTGTTCTGGCCGGCGATGCTGCATGGCGCGGGTTTCCGCACGCCCACCGCGTTGCACGTCAACGGCTACCTGACGGTGAACGGAGCCAAGATGTCCAAGTCGCGCGGCACCTTCATCCAGGCGCGCACCTATCTCGACGCCGGCATCCACCCGGAATTCCTGCGCTACAACTTCGCCACCATGCTCAGCGCGGCGCCGGTCGACGTGGACCTCGATCTGAAGGCATTCGAGGAACGGGTCAACTCGCACCTGATCGGCAAGTGGGTGAACATCGCCAGCCGCACCGCCGGCTTCGTGCAGAAGTTTTTCGACGGCAGGCTGGCCGACCGTTTCGAGGCGGAGGAAGCGGCGCTGTGGCAGACCCTGCTGTCGCACTACGACGGCGTCGACGCGTTGTACGACACCGGCGAGTTCGCCGAGGTGACTCGTCGTTTCGTCGCCATCGCCGACCTGGTCAACGGCTACATCGCCACCAGGGCGCCGTGGCTGATCGCCAAGGACGACGCCCGCCGCGCCGAACTGCAGCAGGTCTGCACGCTGGCCCTGCACGGCTTCCGCCTGCTGTCCGGCTTGCTCAAGCCAGTGCTGCCGGCCACCGTGGCAGCCGCCGAACAATTCCTCGCCGCCCCCATCGCCAGCTTCGACGACGCCCGCCGCGAACTGCACGGCCACCGCGTCAACACCTTCGAGCCGCTGCTGGCCCGCCTCGATGCCAAGCGCATCGAGGCGATGGTCGAGGCCTCCAGGGAATCGCTTGGCGCATCCGTTCCCGCCGCGCCGGCTGCCCCGGCGAAGAAATCCATGAACGACAAGTCGAAATCTGCCGTGACGAACCCCGAATCCGGGATCCACCGTCCCGAGCCTGTCGAAGGGGCGAATCCCGGCCTCATCTCCATCGACGACTTCGCCAAGCTCGACCTGCGCATCGGCAAGGTCACCACCTGCGAATTCGTGGAAGGCTCGGACAAGCTGCTGCGCTTCGAACTGGACGCCGGCGAACTCGGCAAGCGGCAGATCTTCTCCGGCATCCGCGCCGCCTACGCCGAACCGGAAAAACTGGTCGGCCGCAACGTGGTGTTCATCGCCAACCTGGCCCCGCGCAAGATGCGCTTCGGCCTGTCCGAAGGCATGATCCTGTCCGCCGGCGACGGCGGCAGCGACCTGTTTCTTCTCGATGCCGACCAGGGCGCCAGGCCCGGCGCCAGCGTGCGCTGACACGCAGGGCGGGCACTGCCCGCCTTACGGCGAGCGACCCGCAGGAGCGCACGCGGTGCGCTCCCGCCCTCGATCCAGCGGACCGTTCACTGCCTCGTGTAGGTCACGAAGAAGCCGACCAGGTCGCCGTTCTCGTTGTACGGCGCCATGTCCACGTAGCGGTAGCCGCGCGCGGCGTAGTCGGCGTGGGATTTCGTGAGCTGGTTCGCCATGTGCTTCTTGCGGAAACCCAGCGTGGCGTCGACGAAGACGGTCACCGTGTCGGCGGTGGCGCTCGATTGCGCCTGCGCCGTGCCGGCATGGGTCAGGAGGATCGAGCCGCCGGCACCGAGCACGGCAGCCAGCAACAGGGAGGCGAGGAACGACGGTTTCATGGCGACACTCCAACAAGTGATCGGCAATTGCGGGACAATGGGCGTCGATTATCGCCCACCCCGCACCGCGCATGAGTGATCCCATCGCCGTCCTGGCCGACCGCATCGACGCGCTGCTGCCGCAGACGCAGTGCGAGCAATGCGGCTACCACGGCTGCCGGCCGTATGCCGAGGCGATCGCGCGTGGCGAGGCGGCGATCAACCGCTGCCCGCCCGGCGGCGCGGCGGGCATCGCGAAACTGGCGAACTTGCTGGGCCAGCCACCGCTGCCGCTGGACCCCGCCTGCGGCATCGAGAAGCCACGCATGCTTGCGCGCATCGTGGAAGCCGATTGCATCGGCTGCACCAAATGCATCCAGGCCTGCCCGGTCGACGCCATCATCGGCGCGCCGAAACTGATGCACACCGTGCTCGCCGACGATTGCACCGGTTGCGAGCTGTGCGTGCCGGCGTGCCCGGTGGATTGCATCGAACTGGTGCCGATGCCGATGGGGCAGATCGATCAGGCGCACGCGGATGCCGCACGCACGCACTTCCAGCGCCGCGGCGCCCGGCTGGCGCGCGAACGCGCCGAGCGTGACGCCGAGCTGGCCGCACGCAAGGCCGCGGTGGATACCGCCGCGTCGACCAATCCGGTGCTGGCGGCGCTGGCACGCGCGAAGGCGAAGAAATCCTCATGAAGCGCGCCGACGTGGTGGAACTGTTCACGCGCCTGCGCGAACTCGACCCGCATCCGACCACCGAGCTGCTGTACGGCACTCCGTTCGAGTTGCTGGTGGCGGTGGTGCTGTCGGCGCAGGCCACCGACGTTGGCGTGAACAAGGCAACCCGCAAGCTCTTTCCGGTGGCGAACACGCCGCAGGCCATCCTCGACCTCGGCGAGGATGGGCTGAAGCGCTACATCAGCACGATCGGCCTGTTCAACGCCAAGGCCAAGAACGTGATCGCGCTGTGCCGGCTGCTGATCGAGCAGCACGGCGGCGAGGTGCCGCGTACCCGCGAGGCGCTGGAAGCGCTGCCCGGCGTGGGCCGCAAGACCGCCAACGTGGTGCTCAATACCGCCTTCGGCGAGCCGACCATCGCGGTCGACACGCACATCTTCCGCGTCGCCAACCGCACCGGGTTGGCGCCCGGCAAGGACGTGCGCACGGTGGAGGACAAGCTGGTCAAGGTGATCCCGGCCGAGTTCAGGCAGGACGCCCACCACTGGCTGATCCTGCACGGGCGCTACGTGTGCAAGGCGCGCAAGCCGGATTGCCCGCACTGCGTGATCCGCGATCTGTGTCGTTACAAGCACAAGACGCCGGCGGAGTAGTTCCCGGTCGAACGCGCGCGGCACTGCCCGCCGCCTTTCATCCCGATCACGCGCCATCGTCGAGCGTCAACTTGCTGCGGAACCGACGCGGTTCGCCCGACAACGGATCGACGAACGCCAACTCCCGCGCCAGCAACTTCAGCGGCCGCCGATGATCGTCCGCGGCCGCCTCCGTCAGCTCGGGATAGAACGCATCGTTGCGGATCGGCGCACCGAGCGCCGCCATGTGGACCCGCAACTGATGCTTGCGCCCGGTCACCGGATGCAGCGCATAGCGCCAGTCGGTGTCGCCGCGCTCGATCACCTCGATGCGCGTCTCGCTGTTGGGCTCACCCTCGACCTCGGCCATGCGGAAGAACGGCTCGCCCTGCACGATGCGCGTACGCCGGTAGAGCGGAAAAACCCCTGCCGGCAAGGCCGGGGCGAACGCCTCGTAGCACTTGTCGATGCGCCGCTCGCGAAACAGGGCCTGATAAGCCGCGCGGCTGGCGGGATTCGCCGAAAACAGCACCAGTCCGGCGGTGGCGCGGTCGATCCGGTGCAGCGGCACGAGCTGCGGATTGTCGAGCCGGCGGATCAATCGCCGCAGCAGGGTCTGCTCGACAAAACCTCCGGCCGGAGTCACCGGCAGGAAGTGCGGCTTGTCCGCCACCACCAGGTGTTCATCCGCGTGCAATACCGTCTCGACGAACGGTATCTCCGCCTCGTCCGCCACCTCGCGGTAGTAGTGGAGGCGCATTCCCGCGCGGTACGGCACCTGCGCGTCGATCGCCACGCCATCCCCGTCCAGCACGCGGCCGCGCGCGATCCGATCCAGCCATTGCGCGCGACTGATCGCGGGAAAGTGCGCGCACAGCGCGTCGAGCGCGCTTCGCCAGGGCCCTGGCGGCAGGTGCACCGTGCTGGCGCCGCGGTCAGGACGGAAAGGAACGTTCGGCATGATCGGGCCAGTCTAGCCGCAGGTCGGCGGCAGGTCGGCGCCATGCCGCGTACAATGGTCGGCTGTTGTCCTCCGGCATGCGCATGGCACTCAACTCCACCATCTACAAGGTCGAACTGCAGATCAGCGACATGGACCGGCATTACTACGCCACCCATGCGCTGACCCTGGCGCGCCACCCGTCGGAAACCGAGGAGCGCCTGATGGTGCGGCTGCTCGCGTTCGCCATGCATGCGGACGAGCGGCTGGAGTTCGGCAAGGGCCTCAGCGACGAGGACGAGCCGGCGCTGTGGCGCAAGGCGTATACCGACGAGATCGAGTTGTGGATCGACGTGGGCCAGCCCGACGAGACGCGCGTCCGCAAGGCCTGCGGCCGTGCGCGCCAGGTGGTGGTGATCAATTACGGCGGCAACGCGGCGGAGCTCTGGTGGAACCGCCACGCCGCCACGCTGGCTCGCCACCGCAATCTCAGCGTGCTGGACATCAGCGCCGACACCGTCGCCGCACTGGTCACCCTGCTGCAGCGGGGCATGCGCCTGCAGGTGCTGATCCAGGACGGCCAGCTGCAACTGATGAACGATGCCGACGCGGTGGCGGTCGATCCGCAGATCCGCATGGCGAGCGCCGAAGCGGTGAGCTGACCGGCATGTCGGCTGCTGGTCCGCTATCGCCGGCACGGCGGCAGCCTGACCCGTGCGAGCTCACCGCGGCAGGCACGCGCCGGTCGATTGCCGGATAATCGCGGCTCCCTCAAGAAAAACCCGACCCGGTTCTCGCCCCGACGAAAGTCGGAATGCCAAACCCGAGACTTGATCGGGACATCCGCTGCCCCTTGCCCAGGAGTCTTTCCATGCGCTGGTTGCTTTCCCTGTTCGCCCTGATTTCGCTCGCCGCCTGCTCGGCGCCGGCGCCGCAACAAACCCGCGGCAGCGTGGACCAGCTCACCGTCGTCGACAGCAAAATCGGCACCGGCACCGAGGCTGTGGCGGGCATGAAGATCACCGTGCACTACACCGGCTGGCTGTATGACGAAACCGCCGGCAACAAGCACGGCAGCCAGTTCGACAGCTCGCGCGATCATGGCGAGCCGTTCTCCTTCGTGCTCGGCGCCGGCAACGTCATCGCCGGCTGGGACCAGGGCGTGGCCGGCATGCGCGTGGGCGGCAAGCGCACCCTGCTGATCCCCGCCGCGCTGGGCTACGGCGCGCGCGGCGCCGGCGACGACATCCCGCCGAACGCCTCGCTGGTGTTCGACGTTGAGCTTTTGGACGTCCAGAAGCCCTGAGGCGGCTCGGCCACCGGCGGGCAGCGCCCGCCATCGTGATTGGCGACCCACCGGGCGCTCCTACAATTCCCGCTCCGCCGCTTCCCTGCCCTGCTGGCGGATGATCGCTTCCTCGCGGGCGTCGATGATCGACTGCATCACGCTGTCGACGTCGGCGATGTGCTCGTCGAACTCGAACCGGCCGGTCAGTTCGGTATCGGGATGCAGCTCGCCCAGTTCGTACAGCGCCCACATCTCCTCGCCGTAGTGGGTGTCCAGCAGCTCGGGCGCGAAGCGCGACAGGCTGATGGTGATATTGCCCACGTCACGCCGCAGCATCGTGCGCGCGCTGTTGTTGCCCGCCGCGCTGACCGCCTGCGGCAGGTCGATGATGACCGGGCCGTGCGGGCCGACCAGCACGTTGTACTCGGACAGGTCGCCATGGATCAGCCCCACGCACAGCATGCGGGCCACCTGCTGCATCAGGAAGCGGTGATACGCGCGCGCCTCGTCGGCGGACAGTTCGACCTCGCCGAGCCGCGGCGCGGAATGGCCGTCCGCATCGGTGACCAGTTCCATCACCAGCACGCCGTTGAAGTAGCCGTACGGCCGCGGCACGCGCACGCCGGCGGCGGCCAGCTGGTACAGGGCGTCGACCTCGGCATTCTTCCATGCCTCCTCGGCCTCGCGGCGGCCGAACTTCGTCGCCTTGCCCATCGCCCGCGCCTGTCGGCTGCCGCGTACCTTGCGCCCTTCCTGGTATTGCACGCGCGCCTGGAAGCTGCGCTGGGCCATGTCCTTGTAGACCTTGGCGCAGCGCACCTCGTCGCCGCAGCGCACGACATACACCGAGGCTTCCTTGCCGCTCTTGAGCGGCCTGAGCACCTGGTCGATCATGCCGTCGTCGATCAGCTCCTGCAGGCCCTTGGGGGTTTTCATCGGTGGCGTGGCTTCAATGCGTCGACGGGGGAACGCCCATTATGGCCGACGCCGACCGCATCCGTGGCGAAGCTCATGCCTCGCGTGCCGCCGCGGCGATCTCGAACGAATGTCGTCGCGCCGCGTGCTCGAAGATGTTGGCGGTCAGCATCAACTCGTCCGGCCGGTGGCGGGCCACGAAGGCCGCGATGCCCTCCTTCACCGTGACCGCATCGCCGACCACCGCGCAGGCCAGCGCGCGCTCGACCATCAGCTTCTCCGGCGGCGTCCAGTACGCCTCGATGTCGTCGATCGGCAGCGGGATCAGGCCGGGCTTGCCGCGACGCAGGTTGATGAAGCTCTGCTGCTGGGTGGTGAACAATCGCCGCGCCTCGGCGTCGCTGTCGGCGGCGACCACGTTGATGCCGAGCATCGCATACGGCTGCTGCAACCGCGCCGAGGGCACGAAGTTGCGCCGATACAACGCCAGCGCCTCGTCCATCGCATCCGGCGCGAAGTGCGAGGCGAACGCGAACGGCAACCCCATCTGCGCCGCCAGCCGCGCACTGAACAGGCTCGACCCCAGCAGCCACACCGGCACCTCGATGCCGGCGCCGGGCACCGCGCGCACCGGCTGGCCGGGCTGCGCCGGCTCGAAATAGCCAAGCAGCTCCAGCACGTCCTGCGGGAACGCGTCGGCGCTGTCGAAGTAGCGGCGCAGCGCCCGCGCCGTGGGCTGGTCGGTGCCCGGCGCACGCCCCAGGCCCAGGTCGATGCGGCCCGGATGCAGCGAGGCCAGCGTGCCGAACGCCTCGGCCACCTGCAACGGCGCGTGGTTGGGCAGCATGATGCCGCCGGCGCCCACGCGGATCGTCGAGGTGCCGGCGGCGACATGACCGATCAGCACGGCGGTGGCCGCGCTGGCGATGCCGGGCATGTTGTGGTGCTCGGCCAGCCAGTAGCGCCGGTAGCCGAGCCGTTCTCCCAGCTGCGCCAGGTCCAGCGTGTTGCGGAAGGCCTGGCCCGCGTCGCTGCCTTCGGTGATCGGGGCCAGGTCGAGGATGGAAAATGGAATCATGGCGCAATCCCGGATGACGGAAGCACCCTATCTGGGGGCGAACCGGTTCATTGCCAGCCACAGCCACGCGCGGCGGCCGTCGGCTCAACTTTCCCGGCGCGCAGCCGCTAACGGGAGCGAACCATCGACGACACGGCGCGACAGAGGGGCAGTCCCCATGGTGGGAAACATGTGGCGGCGCGTGTTTTCGCGACGCAAGGCAAAGGCCAGTCCGCAGCGCGCCAGCAAGGCGCGGTCGCCGGCCCCTGCCGCCGTCCCGTCGCCCGCCGTCGCCCACGCCGCGACGGAAACGCCGTCGCTGGCCTTGATCGACGAGCGCTTCCACCGGCTCGTGCTCGGCCTGCCGCCGCCCCGCCAGGATGACCCGCTGCCGGCCGAAGCGGCCCTGCTGCGGCGACTGGAGCTGCTCGGCGCTCGCTTCGACCTGCGCAGCCTGCCGCGCCTGCCGACCGTGCTGCCGCAACTGCTGCGCACCCTCAAGAGCGACGAGGCTGCAGGCGCCGAACTGGCCAAGCTGGTCGGCCGCGACCCGCTGATGGTGGGCGAGGTCATGCGCGCCACCAGCACCGTGTTCTACCGTTCGGCACAACCGATCAGCAGCCTGCAACAGGCGGTGGTGCTGCTCGGCCAGGACGGCCTGCGCCGGGTGATCACCCTGCACGTGATGAAGCCGATCCTGCAGGGCAACACCGGCAGCATGGGCCACGCGGCAGGCGGGCGCCTGTGGGGCCACGCGGAACGCTGCGCGCATGCCTGCGCGTGGCTGGGGCGCACCACCGGCTGCGATGCGTTCGAGGCCTATCTGGCCGGGATCGTGCGCCATGCCGGTACGGGCGCGGTGGTGCGCCTGCTGGATCAACTGCTGCCCGGGGCGCCGCCACCGCCGTTGTCGGCGGGCTTCGTGCGGCACTGCGCGATGCTGGCCGCGCAACTCTCGCTGCAGGCTGCCCGCCAATGGGGGCTGCCGGCGCGCGTGCTCGGCGCCCTGGCCGAGTGCCAGGGCGAGGTCAGCGCAGCCAGCTCCCCGCTGGGCCGCGCGCTGGCGGTGGCCGACAGTCTGGCCAGCCTGAGCCTGCTGGTGGAAAACGGCGAGTTCCCCGCCGATGCGGACCTGGCGCACAGCTGGCCGGGCGTCATGCCGCCGGCCGTGCTCGCACGCTGCCAGCGCGACCTCGGCCAGCACTTCGCCGCCGGCCTGGCCACGGCCTGATCGGCGACGGCAACGACTCCCGTTTGGTCGAGGAAACGCCTAGACTTGCCGCCACCACCATCGTCCACATCGAGGAGCCGCGCATGAGCAAGGGCATGGATTCGAAGAAGAGCGAAAAGAAGAAGCCGGAGAAAACGCTGAAGGAAAAGCGCGCCGCCAAGCAAGAAAAAAAGAAGGACAAGTAGCTCCGCCGCTCACCAGCCGGCAAGCGGCGAACGCGATGCGGAAAGCATGTTGCATTCCGCGCCGACGCCGCCGTCACCGGCACCCACGCAAAGCATGAAACGTGCGGGCAGGCCCGCTACGTCCCGGCTTGCTCCGCTCGCCAGCACGAACTGCCGTGCGCCGGACTGCTCGCAGGCCGGCGCCTTGGTTGCGTGCGCGGCCGGCGTCGGGCACGCCAGCAAACGGTAATGGCAACGCCCGCTGGCGCTGCGCACGCAGGTGATGTCGGCGATGTCGGCGACAATCCGCGTACGGCTGTAAAGCACGTCGACGCCGTTGACGCTGGCGCGCGTGGCGTGCGACTGGCTGCCGTAGCCCTCCACCCCGGCCAGCGAGAGCACCAGCCAGATCAGCGCGATGAGATAGTGCATGGCCGTCCTCCCGACAAACCGTTGCGAACGCGGCAGTTACATGTTGCGAAACAGGGTCATGAACGGCGCGCTCACGCTGAGCGTTTCCGGCCGCTCGCGCAGGCGCACGATGCCCTTGCCGGTGTCGTCGCGGGTGACGGCGGCGACCGCCTTCATGTTGATCACGGTGCCGCGGTGGATCTGCTTGAACACGGTCGGGTCGAGCACCTCCAGCAGTTCGCGGATCGGCGTGCGCAGCAGCGCCTCGCCCTCGGCGGTGACCACGGTGGTGTACTTGTTGTCCGCGCGGAAATAGGCGACGTCGTCGAGCAGGATCAGCCGCGTCTCCCGCCCCGTGCTGGCGGTGACCCAGCTCAGCGGCGGTTGCTGGCGCGCCGGCCCCAGCCGGCTGCCGATCTGCCGGACCAGGTCGGCCAGCGAGGCAGTGTCGGACCGATCCGCGCCCACGCGCGACTGCACGCGCTCCACGGTGGCGCGCAACCGTTCCGGGACGACCGGCTTGAGCAGATAGTCGATCGCGCCGCGCTCGAAGGCGTCGATGGCGTACTGGTCATACGCGGTGACGAACACCACCTGGGTCGCCGGGCACGCTTCGGCCGCGGCGGTGGCGACTTCGAGGCCGGTGAGGCCGGGCATGCGGATGTCGAGGAAGGCCACTTCGGGCCGATGCTCGACGATCGCCTCCAGCGCGCTGGCGCCGTCCTCGCACTCGGCGACGATGTCCAGCTGCGGCCATGCCGTCTCCAGCGCGGCACGCAGCGACTGGCGCAGCAAGACCTCGTCTTCGGCGATCACACCCTTAGCCATGGGCCTGCTCCTCGCTGTAGTGCTCCGGCACGTTGATGGTGGCGGCGACGCCCTGCGGGAAATTCGCCGCGATGGCCAGGCTGGCCTGGCCGGCATAGATCAGTTTCAGCCGTTCGCGCGCGTTCTTCAGGCCGATGCCCACGCCGCTTTCCTGCGCGCCGAAACCCTTGCCGTCGTCGGCCACGGTCACCGCCACGCGGCCATCCTGCCGGCGCGCGAAGATCCACACCGTGCCGTCGCCGGGCCGCGGCTCCAGGCCGTGCTTGATCGCGTTTTCCACCAGGGTCTGCAGCAGCATCGGCGGCAGCGGCGTGGCCAGCAGTTCGTCCGGCACGTCGATCTGCACGTTCAGGCGTGCGCCCATGCGGATCTTCATGATCGCCAGGTAGGCGCGCGAGCGCTCCAGTTCCTCGCCCAGGCTGGCGAGCGCGCGGTCGGCGCGCGGCAGCGAGTGACGCAGGTACTGGATCAGGTGGCCCAGCATCGCATCCGCCCCGGCCGGGTCGCTGCGCACCAGCACCTGCGCACTGGCCAGCGTGTTGTACAGGAAGTGCGGCTCCACCTGCGCCTGCAGCAGGCTGAGCCTGGCGATCGCCAGCTCCTTCTCGGTCGCCGTCTGCGCCGCCGCCGCCTGCTCGCCGCGGCGGCGGCTGGCCACGCCGAGCGTCACCGCGCGGGCGATCGCCTCGAGATTCTCCAGGTTGACGCCGTCGTCTACCTGCAGCCAGTCGCTCCACGGCGCGCTGCACGGCTCGCAGACCAGGCTGAAGCTGCTGCTGCCTTCGCCACGATTGACCGTGGCCAGGACGCGGTTGCGCTGGCTGACGATCCAGCGCATCGGATTCCAGCGCCCCAGCTGCGCCAGGTCATAGGGGTCGGCGTAGACCGCGGTCGCGCGAATCTGCAGGTGGTTGCGCGTGCGGTCCACCTGCTCCACGCCCGGCAGTTCGCGAATCGCGGCATCCAGCAGTTCGAACGCCTCCTCCGCCTCGAACGGCGCCTCGATCTGCCGCCGTTGCCGGGTGGCCAGCGTCGCCGAGGTCAGCTTGCCCGCGATCATGCGCACCCGCACCAGGTGCGAATGCGCGCGGATCACCACGAACACGATCACCACCAGCCCCAGCAACTGCACCAGGCTGCCCAACCCCGACCAGATCCAGCTCACGGACAACGTCGCCAGCAGCACCAGCAGGTACCAGGCCACGATCAATCGGAGGTAGAAAAACAGGCTTCGAAACACGGCAACCGTCCACGCTGGGGAGACCGCCAACGAGACTAGCGGCCCCGCCGCGGAAAATCGCGCGGCTTGCGACGAAACCGGCCACGAGGCGACGAAACGGGGCGGTGGGCGGACGAAGGCTCTAGGTCCCTACGCGATCCCAGGGACATCTACGCCGGGTTGGAGTGTCGGCAAGGTCGAGCCATGCCGTCAGCTTGCGACAGCGAGCGGCCAAAGGATCGCACTGCTGACGACGTAGATGCCCAAGAGCACAGCGGCAATCCAGCCAATCACGCGGACGAAGCCGGGCGCAGCCGGGTTTGGCTGTCGGTACTTGCCGTGAGGCCCGAACCACAGACACGCACAAAACAATCCCCAAGGAAGAAACACCAGAGGTCCCATCGCGGCAAAACAAAAGATATCAAGCCCCGGCTTGTGCAGCGCGACGATTGCTGCGAGCAAAATTGCCAGCGCACCGACGGCGATCGAAAGAAGGAGCCAACGGTAGCCGGTCAGTTTGCATGCGAGCGATGTGGCAATTCGAGGGGTCATGGTGATTCAAGAGGGGCTGCAATGAGACCGGGAGTTCACGCAAAGAACGGACACCACTATCTAACGACCACCTCTTTACCATCCTCAATAGCTTTAACGACGTGCCAGCTTTTTTTTTCATTTTTCTGGACAAAAAGATCAACCCTGTCCAGTCTCCTACTTCCGTAAACAAAAACTGAAAAATGCGCTTGACTCATAGCTCCCGCGCTAGAAATCCTGTATCTACTTATGTCTGGATAAACGTTCCTGATTATCCCGACTTCAGCACTGACTTCTTGGCTATTTTTAATCCAAATCAACCCAACCCTGTAAGGATCGCTATGGGTGACGTATACCCATCCGGAAAGAAAACCAGCCATAGCCAACATAATTATCCACGGAAATAATCTTTTCATAAATTAAAAATAGTGTGTCAACACAATGCCTCCGGAAGCCTCAAGGTCCCCACCGGCCTCCGGTCTAGAAAATGAAGGGCCGTTCAAACCGCCGCCGCCATATTGGTGAAAATTTCCAGCAGCGTCGACATTGACGCCACCTTCCGCAGACAAATCGACACCTATGCCATTATACGAAGCTCCTGCCTTAGAAAACAAACCTATTGCATTCGAACCTGATTTTGCGCACGGATCAGTTTCCTTATTTTTTGGCTCAGCCTTTGGGTCAAGCGAGAGACCCCCACCTACGCCAACCCCTCCAGAAAATGAAATTGACGATACATGCCAACCTTCACCAGTAATTTCAAAACCTCCACCAACCAAATCAAAAAAGGAACCTGACAGAGCCCACAGGCCATACGGATCAACGCCCGTCAGTGGGTTATTGGCCACATAGGCATACGTATTAACCCCACCCATCAACCCAATCGGATCACTCTCCACATACCGCCCATGCAAACTGTCGTAGTCCCGGAATCCGTTGTGCCATAGCTCCGTCTCGGCATCGTAATACTGCCCCGGAAAGCCCAGGTTGAGCGTCACGCTGGCGATCGTGACGTTCCGCGTGAACGCCAGGTTCTGCGCTCGCCACACGATGTTCTGGCTGGCATCGGTCATCACCTGTGGCCGCCCCACCTGGTCATCGTGGATCGCATAGGCCTGTTGGTTCGCCATACGCCCGATCAACCGCCCGTTGAGCCAGACGTAGTCGATCCACGCGCCGCTGTCGTTTTCCGCCAGCAGACTGCCGCTCTGGTCGGGCGCGAACCAAGTCGTTCCCGCTGTACCCGTTTTGCGTAGTCGCTGCCCTTCGGGGTTCACGTAGTAGGCCATGTCGCCCGCACTGTCCAGCCGATCGAAGGCGTTGTAGTGGTACGTGGCAGCCCCATTGACCGTCGTGGTATTGCCTAGCGCATCGTAGCCGTAGGAGATGCCGCCGGCACTGGCCAGTCGGTTGCTGGTGGTGCTGACCGTGTCGACGGTGCCGCTCTGCATCAGCCGGTTGCCGTTGGCGTCGTACTGGAAGCTCTCGTTGTCGGCGCCGGAGTACACCGACACCAGCCGCGACTGCTCGTCGTAGCCGAAATCCTGGCTCAGCGTGCCATCAAGCGCGTTGTCGATGCCCGTAAGACGATTGGCCACGTCGTAGCTGAAGCCCAAGCTTTCCACCCCCGGCACGCCGATGCCGGTCAGCCGGCCATCGGTGTCGTAGCCCAGCGCGGTGACCAGCCCGTTGCTCGCGGTCCAGCCGGCCATGCCGGCGTCCATGGGACGATAGGTGATGGCAGTGGCCCCGTTGACCGTGGTGCTGCCCATCGTGAGCGTCAGGCCAGAGACTACGCCGTGGCTATAGGCGTAATGGGCCTGGTTGCCGTCCGGGTAGGTCACGGTGCTGACATGGCCCATTGCGTCGTGACCGTAGTCGATTGCATAGGTGGTGCTGCCGAGGGTGAACGACCGGCTGGTGATCCACCCCTCCGGTGTGTAGCCATAACTCGTGCTGCCGGTGGCATCGCTATCCGAGCACAACCGGCCGATGCCATTCGTGCAGCTATCGTAGGTGAAGGTTTGTGTCAGCCCACCGGCGCTGACGCTGACGAGCCGGTTGAGGCTGTCGTAACCATAGGTGGTCGGGACGTTGTTGGCGCGGGTCAGGCTGGTGCGCCGGCCATAGGCGTCGTAGCCATAGGTGGTAGTGCCGGTGTCAGGGCTGGACAGGCCCAACAGTTGGCCCAGACCGTCGTAGTTGTAGGCGGTGACCAAGCCGCGCGGGTCGGTCACGGCGACCACGTGATCCCCTGCGTCGTAGGCGTACTTCGTCACCATCGGGCTGGCCAAGGCAGCTTGGCTCATCAGGAGCCCGCCAAGCAACAAGGCGGCGCACGACAATCGATAACCCTGAGCAGCTTCCATGCGAGACATCCTCCGCCCGGCGAAGCGAGCTTCAGCTCCATCGCGCGGCATAGCCGCCGATGGTCGAACAAGGTGACGGGGCAGCATCAGTTTGACCCCGCCATGGTTGCCGTCAACGTGCAAGTGGAGCTGGACACGTTGGCACCTGCCGCGTTGAAGAAGTCCACGCGCAGCTGATACTGCATCCCCACCACATCAATGCGGTAACTGTAGGTTCCACTGGTGTACTGGCTTATCGGGTTGGTGCCCAGTGCCACTGGCGAACTGGCCGGATTGCTCACGGTACCGCCCGACGTAGAGTCGCCACTTGGCGGGCCTTGCTGGACCCAGGTGAATTGCACCGTGCTCGCCGTAGCAGGCACGGCACCCGAGGCGACCACCACACCGCCATTCCCCACGCCCGGCTTGGTGGTGAACACCTTCCAGGTGTTGCCGCCCGTGATTTCAAAGCCGATTGAAACCGACGCCGACGTCTGCATCGGGATGACGTAGTTCACCGAATACGCTTGCCCGTTGATTGCGATGGGCACGGGGATGGTGACTGTTGTATTTCGTGGCGCGCTCCACGCGCTGCAGCCACCAGCATTGCAAGCCTGGACTTCGTAACCGTAAGTGCCGTCGCCCTGCCCACTGACGTTCCAACTGGTCGCAGCGGAGTTCTGCACGACTGTCCAACTACCGCCATTGACCTGTTCTCGCAAACCGTAGCTGGCTGCCCCGCTCACGGCGCCCCAGCTCACGGCGTAGTTGCCTGTGCTGCTGGTGGCCGGCACGCTGAGCGATGGCGTGGCGGGAAGTGGCGGCAGCGTCACCACCACCGTACCGGTCGCGCTCCATGGACCACAGCCGACGGCGTTGCAAGCCTGCACCGCATAACCGTAGCTCCCGCTACCCTCGCCACTGGCGCTCCAACTGGTCGCAGCCGAGCTCTGCACGGTCGACCAGCTCCCTACATTGAACTGTTGCCGCAGCTGGTAACTGCTGGCGGTACTGACCGTGGTCCAGCTGAGCGCATAGGCTCCGGTGGCGCTGCTGCCCGGCACCGTCAGGATCGGCGCCGCGCCGGGGGCCGTGGGGATGGACACGGTGATTGCCTGCGTGGCGCTCCAGGGACCACAGCCGGTGGCATTGCAGGCCTGGACGCGGTAACCATAGGTTCCGTTCGTCTTCCCGCTGGCGCTCCATCCGTTTGCCGCAGAACGTTGCACGATGGCCCATGACCCTCCGTTGAGCTGCTCCTGCAGCTCATAGTCAGCTGCTCCGCTGACCGTCGTCCAGCTCACCGAGTAATTGCCGTTGGTGCTGCTTGAGGGCAGGCTCAACGAGGGCGCGGTAGCCGGCATCGCCGGGCTTGCACCGCCGGATTCGGTCTTCTGCGTGACGCGGTCGAGCGCATCGTACTGGTACGAAGTGACATGGCCCGCCGCATCGGTCATCGACAATACGTTGCCGTTGCCGTCATAGCTGTAGGTCGTCACTTGGCCGTGATTGCCTTGCACCTGATACGGTCGCGCCAGCGCATCGTAGACGACATGCCGCGAGGAACTCGTCACGCCGCCACGACTCACGACGTCGCTGGTGACATCGTTGTTGGCATCGTAGCCAAAGGTTTCGAGCGCCGTTCCATCCTTGTCGTTGTGCGTGATGCTGGTGACGCGCATCTCGGGATCGCGATTCCACGCCGTGATTTCTCCGTCGGGTGCAGTCAATTGGGACAGCAAGCCGAAGCCGTCGTAAGCGTATGTCCAGGTCGTCGCGACGCCATTCGGGTGCGTAGTCCGGGATGCAACCCGACCGCGCGCATCGTAGACAAAATCGGTGGCATCACCGTTCGCACCCACCACATGCCCCGGTTCGCCCAACCCGTTGTAGTTGCTGTAGGAGGTGGTCTGGCCCAAGCCATTCGCGACCGTCGCCAAGTTGCCCAACGCATCGTATGTGTACGTGGTGCTGTCGCTCCCGTTCGGCGACGGTTGTGTCACGACCCGGGTGTGGACCATCCCGTTGGGATAAAGCGTGTAGGCGTAGCTCGTCGTCAGCGTCTGGCCCGCTACGCCGTTGCCGGACAGATTGGTGACCGCCACCGACGCCAAGCGGTTCTGGGCGTTGTAGGTGTACGCCGTCTTCGACCAGCCTTCGACCGTGACGGTCGACAGTCGATTGAGTTGGGGGTTCGGATCCCACGTGTAGTCCGTGGTGCGCGCGAGCGCGGTGCCGTAAGCCTCAGTCTCCGTCAGCAACTGGCCGTTGGCGGCGTAAGTGTAGGTGTGGACGTTGCCGTTGTTGTCGACGGTCTGCGACGGATTGCCGTTCGCGTCGTAGCTCATGGACTTGATCGTCGAACCGCAATCGGCGACAGCGTCATTGCTGACCGAACTGAGTTCTCCCGAAGGGCCACCATAAACCTTGGTGGTCACATGCCCCAATGGATTGGTCACCGTCGCGGTGGGATGACCGCCGGCGTCGACGCCATAAGCGATTGAAGTGGACTGTGAATTGTCCGCCAGATAAGTGCCATTGGCCCATCCGGCGGTATCACCAGTACTCAGCCTTGTGTAGGAGGTATACGCGTATGGGGCGCCGTTGTAGTCAATTTCGCTCAGCAGATCATTGTTGTTGAGGTATTTGTAGGTTATGTCTGTTTCCGGAGAACCAGGCAGGGCCACGCTGTTCAGCTCCGCGCCATAACCATAGACGTAACTATTTCCATCGGGATCAGTCACGGTCAAGTTTGAAGTCAGGGTTCCAGTGCTCTGCGAAGCAAGGGTGATGTACTGCCCATTCGTATGCGTCACCCGGCCACCGGAGAAGGTCCAGCCGATGCCCGATACGTCCTTCAGCGACTGGATGGCCCCGCTTGCGTCATAAATTTCGGTCAGCGCATGCTCGTCATGCACGGTATACGTGCCATCCGCATTATGCGTAAGAGTTGCAACTCCGTTGCCCCCATTTTCCGTGAATGTCGCGATATCCTGCAGCCCGCCGTAGAAGACCATGGTCAAGCCATCCGGGGTATACACCGTAAACTGCTGGCAAAAGCCCGTATTCGGGTTACCTCCCGTCAATTGACACGAATTGTCCAACCAGTAGCTGAAGCTGTTGGTCCACTGCCGATATCCGGTAGCAGACGAGATGTAGTAGCGTTCGTACCGTAGCCCCATTTCCACGGGCACTGAGAAATCTGTATACGACTCGATTTTTGTTCCTGTTTTTGGAAGGATCGGATCGGCATTTTTGTCGCAAGGATCTTTATTGTCGGCCGGAACGGCCGACACTGTCTGGCTGCGCGTGATGTACGCATTGCCTGTATAGGCATTCCAGTTTCCGGTGGACGGCATCATGACGCCATTCGGAGGCGCTGGCGCAGTTACTGTCACTTCCGGGAGATTGGTGACGCTTTTGGGTACCTGCGCCGTGACGTACGACGTAGGGTAATTAACAACCCCGTTGATCTGCTTGGCCGGCTGACCCTGAGCCTGGGCGCCTGCCGCGCCCGAAAAGCCTGCAAGCAGGCCAGCCAGAATCAGCGGAAGCACGGGGCGCCTCGCCGCAACCGTTCTCGTGGTCCGGGCGCTGATGCCCTCGATGCAGCAGCCCAAGAGGTCGATGCCGCCGATGCGACCGGCAATCAATGCGGAAGGAGAAGATAGCGAAGAGAGACATAAATTTTCTCTCGTCAGACTCTTCCTCGGCGAACGCATTTCCCCATGAAACGAAAGTTCAGTGCTCGATTCCCCGGCACCACAATGATTGATCGACACCGTCCCTGACATCGGCAGCCCCCTCGGTTCGCCAGAATGCGCTCGATGCAACGCGCCCGCTCTGCGCAGTCTCGATCTGGTTCCGTCGCAAGTTCAACAAGCAGGTTCTTGCGACTGCAACCAGCAGACATGCGAGCTACCAATGGCGCGAGTGGAACATGAGCAATCGGGGGCAACCCCACCCATCCGGGTATCAGCGCCAAGCCGCGGCTGGCATGAACAGGGACGCTTGCGCCTTCTGGTCTAAGACGTATTCACGGCTGCGGCCGCCGGCGCGCGAGCCATGCCGCGAGGGCCTGTTCGTAGCGTTCGAGCGCCTCGTCATGCACGTCGTACACGCAGCGCACGCAGCCCTCGCCGCAGCAGTCGGTGGCGTCTGGTTCGGGCGGGCGCTGCGGCATGGGGTCGGCGGGATCGTCGTCTGGCGGTTCGGGTTCGCTGGGGATCATGGCATCACTGCGGACGTGGCGGCGCGGCAGCGGCACCCCTCCGAGGGTGCCGACTGCAACGGCGAAGTCCAAGCCTGCCCCCGCTCGCGCGCTACGCGCAACCCCGCGCGACCGTGATTACTTCGCCGGCTTGCGGAACCGATAGATGAACTGGTCGGTGTGGCCGCGTATCGACTTGTCGAACACCTTGGTGGTGTGCGTGTCGGCCGGATTGCGCAAGGCGTTGCTTTCGCCGTCGAAGACGAAGCCGGCGGCCTCGACCTCGCGCTTGACGACCTCCGGGTCGATGCGGTGCAAGGTGTCGGTGTCGGCCAGGCTGGAGCCGGCGGGGGCCACGTGGTCGATCACCACGAACAGGCCGCCGGGCTTGAGCGCATCGTAGACCTGCTTGTCGAAGCTGGCCATGTCGACCGGGCCCATGAACGGGTCGTGGTAGTCGTGGTAGTTCTGCGAGGTGAATACCAGGTCCACCGGCATCGGCACGCTCAGCTTGGCCGCCGGCTGCTGCAGCACGCTCACGTTGGCGTAGTGCGGCGTGGCCGCCAGCTTCTGCCAGTTGGCCAGGCTCTTGGCGGAGTACTTGCCCATCTCGTCCGGCCAGACGGTATAGACGTGGCCCGTGGGCCCGACGATGGCGCTGAACGCCCGCGTCCAGTAGCCGCTGCCGGGCACCAGTTCGAGCACGTTCTGGCCGGGCTTGACCTCGGCGAAGGTCATGACAAGCGCCAGCTTGCGGCGCGCATCCTCGTGGCGGTCCGCCGCGCGCGCCGGATCGTCGACGCCTTTCTGCACGGCAGCGGTGATCGCGCCGCTGTGCAGGTCGGCAACCTGGGCGGTCGCCACGGCGGGGAGCGGGAGGGTCAGCAGGAGGGCAAGCATGGCGTGGCGCATGGCGTACTCCATCGGCAGGCGGGGCTCCCGATTGTGCTCCGCTTTGATCGTGATGACACTGTGTCGACAGGCACAGGCATGCGATGGTGCTTGCGGTAACGTGCACGGGTTGCGGTTCCACCGCCGCGGGATGGCCACGCAAACCCACCGCCTCACGGGAGGTTCCATGCGCTGTACCAGCATTCTGTTCGCCGCCGCCTGTGCCGCGATCGCCGGCCTGCCCGGCTCCGGCCATGCGCAATCGCCGGCGCACTGGCAGGCCAGGCAACTCAAGGCGTCGCAGGAATCCGAGGCGATCATGCGCGACGCCGACAAGCGCAATGGCCTGCTGGCCCAGTTCCAGGTGATGCGCTACGCCTCCGTCGGCAACAACGACCCTGCTTTCCAGGTCATTTTCAGCCAGTACCTGAGCTGGTATCAGACCTTCATCGGCGATTACCCGGACGCGGCGACCAGCTTCTCGATCAGGCAGGGAGCGTTGCCCGACGACCGCCCCTTGCCACTGGACGACGGGGTCCACCACGCCGAGTCTGCCCTGACGGCGATCGCGCGGCTGGCGAAAGGGCGCCGGGCGGTGTTCTTCAACGAGGCGCACAACATCCCGCTCACCCGCAGCCTGACGGTGCAGATGCTGGCGCGACTGCGCGCCGAGGGTTACGACTATTTCGCGGCCGAGACGGTCTACCAGACCGACAAGGGGCTGCAGGCGCGCGGATACCCGACCAAGGACAGCGGCTTCTACACGCAGGAACCGGTCTGCGCGGAAATGGTGCGCACCGCGTTGCGGCTCGGCTACAAGGTGGTCGGCTACGAGGCGCTGTCCGATGCCTCCGGCGACGCACGCGAAGCGGAGCAGGCGCGCAACCTGTACCGACAGGTGTTCAAGGACCATCCCGACGCGCGCGTGGTGGTCAACGCCGGCTACGCGCACATCCAGGAATCCGGCGCCTACCTGGGCGGTGCCTCGATGGCCCAGCACCTGCGGCGGCTGATCGACATCGACCCGCTCACCGTCGAGCAGACCATGCTGTACGACCACCCCGATGTCGGCGGCAATCATCCGTACTACGAGCCGGTCATGAAGAAGTTGCAACCGACCGGCCCCATCGTGTTCGTGGACGACGCCGGCAAACCGTGGTCGTTGCGGCCGGGCTACGACGTCAGCGTGTGGTTTGCGCCGATATCCATGCGCCGCGGCCGCCCGACCTGGCTCAGCCTGGGCGGCGAACGCAAGCCGTATTACGTGGATGGCGAACGCTGCAACCAGCATTTTCCCTGCATGGTGGAGGCGCGTTACGCCAGCGAAGGCAACGACGCCATCCCGGCCGATCGCGTGGTGCTCGATCCGGTGCCGCTCAACGCCGTGCCAAGCGACCGCGTGCGCAGCGGCGGCGCGGCGCCCGCCAGCGAGCTCTACCTGCGGCCCGGCAAGTACCGCGTGGTCTACAGCGGCGAGAACAACGCCACGCTGTTTTCGCAGAACGTCACGATCAGGGACCGCAACCCGCGGCCACCGCCCTCCCAGCCCCCGGCAGCCACTGCCGGGCCCGTGTCCACGCCGGTTCGCGGCGATGTGGCGCAACCCTCCGTCGACCAGGGGAACTGATTCCATGACCCACCACAGAATGCGCGTACTGCTTGCCACGGCGTGCGCGCTTGCGACCTTCGCCGCCATCGGAGCGGAACCCGCCGCCCCATCGCAAGCCGGCCTGCTCGGCTTCACGCCCGCGCACGCCACCACCCAACTCGACCTGGAACGACGTTTCGACGCCCAGCTCGACCCGGCCGAGCTGCGCGACTGGTTGAAGCAGATGGCATCGGCGCCGAACCAGGTCGGCTCGCCGCACGACAAGGCGAATGCCGAGTTCATGCTGGAGCAGTTCCGCGCCTGGGGCTGGGATGCGCACATCGAGACGTTCGAGGTGTTGTATCCAACGCCGAAGAAAGTCGCGCTGGAACTGCTCGGGCCGCAGCCGTTCACCGCCACCCTGCACGAGCCGCCGGTCGCCGGCGATGCCACTTCGGCGCTGCCCGGCGCGCTGCCGCCATACAACGTCTACGGCGGCGACGGCGATGTCACCGCACCACTGGTCTACGCCAACTACGGCATGCCGGACGACTACAAGGAGCTGGCCCGCCGCGGCATCGACGTGCGCGGCAAGATCGTGATTACCCGCTACGGCGGCGGCTGGCGCGGGCTCAAGCCGAAGCTGGCGCAGGAGCATGGCGCGGTCGGCTGCCTGATCTATTCCGACCCGCACGATGACGGCTACGCCCAGGGCGACACCTGGCCCGAAGGCGGCTGGCGCCCGCCCGAAGGCGTGCAGCGCGGCTCGGTCGCCGACATGCAGCAATATCCCGGCGATCCGCTGACCCCCGGCATCGGCTCCACGCCAGGCGCCAAGCGGCTGGCGATCAAGGACGCGAAGACCCTGCTGAAGATTCCGGTGCTGCCGATCTCCTACGCCGACGCCACGCCGCTGCTGAAGTCGCTGGGCGGCCCGGTGGCGCCTGCAGCCTGGCGCGGCGCACTGCCGCTGACCTACCACGTGGGCCCGAGCACGGCCAAGGCGCACCTGACCGTGCTGTCGGACTGGAACCGCAAGCCGATCTACGACGTGATCGCGAAGATCGAGGGCGCCCGCGCGCCGGACCAGTGGATCATCCGCGGCAACCACCACGACGGCTGGGTGTTCGGCGCATGGGACCCGCTGGCCGGCAACGTGGCCCTGATGGCCGAGGCCAAGGCCATCGGCGGCCTGCTCAAGCAGGGTTGGCGGCCGCAGCGCACCCTGGTCTACGCCAGCTGGGACGGCGAGGAACCGGGCCTGCTCGGTTCCACCGAATGGGCCGAGGCGCACGCGAAGGAGCTGCAGGCCAAGGCCGTGCTCTACATCAACTCGGATACCAACGGCCGCGGTTTCCTCGGCGCCGGCGGCAGCCATTCGCTGCAGCACTTGGTCAACCAGGTCGCCGACGGCGTGACCGATCCGGAAACCCGCGTGAGCGTGGGCAAGCGCTGGCGGGCGCACCTGATGATCGAAGGCAGCGATCCCAAGGCGAAACCCGAAGCCAAGGCCAATGCCAAGGCGGCAGCCAGCGGCGGCGATTTGCCGATCGAGGCACTGGGCTCCGGCTCAGATTACAGCCCGTTCCTGGAACATCTCGGCATCGCCTCGCTCGACCTGGGCTTCGGCGGCGAGGACGACAATGCCGGCATCTATCACTCGCGCTACGACTCGTTCGACCACTACGCCCGCTTTGGCGATCCCACCTTCGAGTACGGCGTGGCGCTGGCCAAGGTGGCCGGCCACATCGTGTTGCGCAGCGCCGATGCCGATGTGCTGCCGCTGCGCTTCGGCGATTTCAGCCAGACCCTGGGCCGCTACATCGGCGAACTGCACAAGCTGATCGAGAAGACGCGCAAGGCAACGGCGCAACAGCACCAGTTGCTCGACGCGCATGCCTACGCGCTGGACAGCGACCCGACCCGGCCGCTGCTGCCGCCGGCGCGCGACTCCGATGTGCCGGCGATCGAGCTGGCCCCGCTGGACCGCGCCGCCAGCCAGCTGGAGCAGAGCGCAAAGGCTTTCCAGGCCGCCTACGCGCGGCAGGCCGCCGACGGCTTTGCCCTGCCCGCCGCGCGGCTGCGCCAGATCAACCGGCAGATGGGCCGGATGGAACAGGCGCTGACCGATGCCGACGGCCTGCCCGGCCGGCCGTGGTTCCGGCACTTCATCTACGCGCCAGGCATGCTCACCGGCTACGGCGTCAAGACGGTTCCCGGCGTGCGTGAGGCGATCGAGGCACGGCGCTGGGACGAGGCGAACCGCTATGCAACGATCACTGCGCAGGTGCTTGACCACTACCGCGCCCAACTCGACCAGCTGACCCGTTTGCTGACCCCGTCGAGCTGACCGGCGCAAACCACGGCGAATCCACGGATGGATCGCCCGCCGGCCGTCACCCGTACGGCCGCTCGCCGGAGCCAGGACGATGATGCTGAGCCGCACCCTTCCATCGAGCATCCGCAAGCTGGACCCCGGCGCGTTCGCGCTGGTGATGGCCACCGGCATCGTCTCCATCGATGCCGGCCAGCACGGCATGCCCGTGCTGGCGCGTGCGCTGTTCGTGCTGAACGCGGTGGCCTTCGTGCTGCTGCTGGCGCTGAACGCGCTGCGTCTCGTGCATGCCAGGCGCGAGGTGCTGGACGACTTCATCAACCCGGCGCGGGGCGCGGGCTTTCTCACCTTCGTCGCTGCCAGCGGTGTGCTGGCCAGCCAGTGTGTGCTGGTGGTTCCGCTGCCGCATTGGGCCGTCGCGTTGACCGTGCTCGGCGCGGTCGGCTGGGGCTGCCTGTCGTACCTGCTGCTGCTCGCCGTGATCACCGGCCAGCGCAAGCCCGGCTTCCGGCGCAGCATCAATGGCGGCTGGCTGGTGGCGGTGGTGTCGACGCAGGCGCTGGCGGTGGCGATCACCTTGCTGGTGGCGCACGACCATGCGACGCCCGCGCTCGGCTGGCTGTTCGCCGCGCTGTGCCTGTACCTGGTCGGTGCGGCGCTGTACCTGATCCTGATCACGCTGATCTTCTACCGCCTGCTGTTCCTGCCGCTGCCGGCCAGCGGCTTCACGCCGCCGTACTGGATCAACATGGGCGCGCTGGCGATCACCACGCTGGCCGGCAGCCTGCTGGTGCTGCATGCGCCGGCGCAACCGTCGCTCGGTGCGCTGGTGCCCTTCGTCAAGGGCTTCACCCTGTTCTTCTGGGCCAGCGCCACCTGGTGGATTCCGCTGCTGGCGATCCTCGAGCTGTGGCGCCACGGCATGCGCCACGTGCGCCTGCGCTACGCGGTGGACGACTGGGACATCGTGTTTCCGCTGGGCATGTACACGGTCGGCACGAACGCGCTGGCACAGGCACTCGACCTGGATCTGCTGCAGCCGGTGTCCGACCTCGGCGTCTACATCAGCCTGCTGGCCTGGTTGCTGGTGGCGGCCGGTGCACTGCGGCACTGGCGGCGCGCCTTCGTGCGGGGCTGAGGCGCACGATGCGCGCCTTCACCGGCGGCTTTCGGCGTGCCGCACCTGGCCGTCGCCGCGCAGCACGAAGCGTTCGATGGTCAGCGCCTCGGCGCCCATCGGCCCGTAGGCGTGCAGGCGCGTGGTGGAGATGCCGATCTCGGCGCCCAGGCCCAGCTCGCCGCCGTCGCTGAAACGGGAGGAGGCGTTGACCATCACCACGGCGGAACAGATCGCCTGCACGAAGCGTTGCGCGGCGGTTTCTTCGGCGGTGGCGATGACTTCGGTGTGGTCGGAGCCGTGGCGACGGATGTGCGCGATGGCGGTGTCGAGGTCGTCGACCACGCGCACGGCGAGGATCAGGTCGAGGAACTCGGCGGCGTAGTCGTCGTCGGTCGCCGCGCGCATGTCGGGCACCAGGGCGCGGCTGCGCTCGTCGCCGCGCAGCTCGACGCCGCGCTCGCGCAAGGCAGCCACCGCGCGCGGCAGGAAGGCGGCGGCGACGTCGCGATGCACCAGCAACGTCTCCAGCGCGTTGCACACGCCGGGGCGCGAGGTCTTGCCGTCGAGCAGCAGGTCCAACGCCAGGTCGAGGTCGGCGGCGCAATCCACGTACAGGTGACAGACGCCCTTGTAGTGCTTGATCACCGGCACGCGCGCGTGTTCGGCAACGAAGCGGATCAGGCCTTCGCCGCCGCGCGGAATCACAAGGTCGACGATGTCGACCAGCTGCAGCAGTTCGACCATCGTCTCGCGGCGCAGGTCGTCGACCAGGGTCACGGCGGCGGTCGGCACGCCGTGCGCCTCCAGTGCCGACTTCAGCGCCGCGGCGATCGCGGTGTTGGAATGGATCGCCTCGGAACCACCGCGCAGGATCACCGCGTTGCCGGCCATCAGGCACAGCGCGGCGGCGTCGGCGGTGACGTTCGGGCGCGCCTCGTAGATCATCGCGATCACGCCGAGCGGGATACGCACGCGCTCCACCGACAGCCCGTTCGGCCGTGTCTCGCGGCGGGTCGTCACGCCGACCGGATCGGGCAGTTCGGCGACCTCGCGCAGCGCGTTGGCGATGCCGGCCACGCGTGCCTGGTCCAGCCGCAGGCGGTCGAGCATGGCGCCCTGCACACCTTTCGCCGCGGCCTGTTGCACGTCTTCGGCGTTCGCTGCCAGCACCGCGGTGGACTGCGCTTCCAGCGCCGCGGCCATGTCGCGAAGCAACGCGCGCTTCGTCCCCGTGTCGAGCGCCGCGACTACCTGCGCCGCGTTGCGGCAGGCGAGTGCCTGTTCGCGGATCGTGCTCATGTGCTGATCTCCTGCCCGGACGCGACCGGGCGATGCATGCCGACGAGGTCGTCGCGATGCACCACCTCGTCGCCGTAGCTGTAGCCGAGCACGCCGTCGATCTCGCGGCTGTGCCGGCCGGCCAGACGGCGCACTTCGGCGGCGCCGTACTGGCTGAGTCCGCGCGCGACGGCGGCACCGTCCGCGTCGACGATCTCCACCAGGTCGCCGCGGTGGAACTCGCCGTCGGCGCCAAGCACGCCACCCGGCAGCAGCGAGACGCGCCCGCCGGCCAGCGCCTTCACCGCACCGGCGTCGATACGGATGCGGCCCGGTGCCGCGGGTGCGTGGCGCAGCCAGTACTTGCGCGCCTGCAGCCGCGTGGAAGCCGCGGCGATCAGCGTGCCGCGCAACTGCCCGCGCTGCAGTGCCTGCACGGTGGCCGCCTCGCGCCCGCTGAACAAGGCCGTGGGGATGCCGGCGGCGGCAGCTTTCGCTGCCGCCTGCAGCTTGGTGCGCATGCCGCCGGTGCCGGCCGCGCTGCCGCTGTCACCGGCCATCGCGACGATGTCGGGGGTCAGCGCGGCCACCTGCGCGATCGGCACGGCCGCGGGATCGCGCCGCGGGTCGGCGCTGTACAGCGCATCGACGTCGGAGGCGATCAGCAGCAGGTCGGCGTCGACCAGCGCGGCCACGATCGCGGCGAGATTGTCGTTGTCGCCGAGCTTCAGTTCGTCCACCGACACGGTGTCGTTCTCGTTGACCACCGGCAACACGCCGAACTGCAGCAGCTCGCGCAGGGTGGCGCGCGCGTTGAGGTAACGACGGCGGTTGCGCAGGTCGTCGTGGGTCAGCAGCACCTGCGCCACCGGCCGCGCGGACAGCGATTGCCATAGTGCGACCATCGGCGCCTGCCCCAGCGCGGCCAGCGCCTGCCGCGCGGCGAGGTCGCCACTGTCGCGCGTATGCTGGCGCAGCAGCGCACGCCCCGCCGCCACCGCGCCGGAAGACACCAGTACCACTTCTCGGCCTTCGGCATGGCTGGCGGCGATGAAGGCAGCCAGCGCCTCGGCATAACGTGACGTGAGGCCGCCGCCGTCGGCGGCGAGCAGGTTGCTGCCCACCTTGAGCACGGCACGACGCCAGCTGGGCAACACCTGTTCGGGCAAAACGTCGCGCACTTTCTTCGTGTCGATCATCGCCATGCCCTGAGGCCTCTCAGCCGTCGAGTGCGCGCAGACGAACGCGCAATTCATCCAGTCGCAGGTCGTTGCCCGCGCCCGGCGAGACGCGTGCGGCGAGGCTGCCTTCGGGCGTGCGCCCCTGCCCTGCGGAGGCCGCGGTTTCCGCCGCCGCGCGATACGCATCGCGGAATGGCACGCCGGCCGCGGCCTGCTCGATCGCCACGTCGGTGGCGTACATCGCCGGCTCGATCGCGGCGCGCATCGCCAGCTCGTTCCACTCGAACCGTGCCAGCAGGTCGGGTACCAGCTCCAGCGCGCCTAGGCCGTGGCGCACGCCGTGGAACAGCGAACCCTTGGAGAACTGCAGGTCGCGCTGGTAGCCGGACGGCAGCGACAGCAGCTGTTCGATCTCGGTCCGCGCGGCGGCCACGCTGGCGTAGCTGGCGCGCAGCAGTTCGATCACGTCGGGGTTGCGCTTGTTCGGCATGATCGAGCTGCCGGTGGTGTACTCGGGCGGCAATTTGACGAAGTCGAATTCGGCGGTGGTGAACAGCGACAGGTCCCACGCCATCCTTCGCAGGTCGAGCAGCGCGCCGCCGATCGCCTCCAGCACGGCCATCTCGAACTTGCCGCGCGACAGCTGCGCGTAGATCGGCGATATCTGCATGCGCGCGAAACCGAGCGCCCGGGTGGTGTGCTCGCGGTCGAGTTTCATGTTCACGCCGTAGCCGGCGGCGGTGCCGAGCGGGTTGGCGTCGATCAGCGTCATCGTCTGCCGCGCGCGCAGCGCATTGTCGATGAAGCCCTCGGCGAAACCGGCGAACCACATTGCAGTGGACGACACCACCGCACGCTGCAGGTGGGTGTAGCCGGGCATCGGCACGGCTTCTTGCGACGCGCGCTCAAGGCAGACTCCGGCGATGGCGCGGCAATGCGCCTCCAGCGCGGCCAGCTTGTCCTTCAGCCAAAGCCGGGTGGCAACCAGGATCTGGTCGTTGCGGCTGCGTCCGGTGTGCACGCGGCGGCCGGCGTCGCCGAGGCGCTCGGTGAGGCGGGCCTCGATCGCCGAATGGCCGTCCTCGTAGCGCTCGTCCAGCACGAACGCGCCGCTCGTGAAATCAGCGGCCAGCGCATCCAGCTCGCGCTTCAGTGCGGCGGCTTCGTCGGTGCTGACCACGCCGATGTTGGCCAGCCCTTCCACGTGCGCCTTGCTGGCGGTGATGTCGTGCAGGAAGAACTCGCGATCCAGCAGCACGTCGTCGCCGGCGAGGAACTGCATGATCTTCGCGTCGATCCGGATGCCGGCTTTTTGCCAGAGGGGTTGGGTCATGGTAGCCAGAAGTGAGTTGAGAGGAGTGAGAAGTGAGAGAGATCAAGAGCGAAGGGGGCGGGAGCGCTGGGAGTGTGAGCTTCTCTCTCACTCCTCACTCCTCTTCCCTCACTCCTGCTCCACTGGAATCGCGGTGTATTCGTCCACGCCGAGCGCGCGGTTGATGTTCTGCATCGCCTGCGTCGCGGCGCCTTTCAGCAGGTTGTCCAGCGTGGCCACGATCACCACGCGCTTGCCGTCGGCCGATACCGCGAAGCCGCCGACCTCGGCATGGTGGCGGTGCGCGATGCGGCTGACCCACGGCGCCTCGTCGGTCACGACGGCCAGCTTCTCGCCGTCGTAGGCGGCATGGAAACGCTGCAGCACGTCATCGCGTTTCAGCGGGTGAGTGAGATACAGGTTGGTGGTGACGGTGAGCCCGCGGAAGTGCGGCGCCACATGCGGCATGAACTCCACCGGCACGCCGAGCCGGAACGAGGCCTCCTTCTCGTGCATGTGACCGGTGAGCGCGTACGGCATCAGGTTGTCGCGCAGTTTTTCCGGATCGTTCTTGTCCGACGGCGTGGTGCCGGCGCCGGAATAGCCGGAGACGCCGAAGCACACCGGTGGCGCGGCCAGCAGGTCCTTCAGCGGCGCGATGGAGAGCTGCATTGCGGTGGCGTAACAGCCGGGGTTGCTGATGCGCTTCTCGCCCCGCCACTTGTCGCGGGTGAGTTCCGGCAGGCCGTAGTACCAGGACGGATCGAAGCGGTAGTCGGCGGAAAGGTCGAGGATCAACGTGTCCGGCTTCGCCGCGTCGATCGCCTCGACGAACGGCGCCGCCTTGCCGTTGGGCAGCGCCAGGATCACCACGTCGGCGCCCTGCGCCACCACCGCGGCCGGGTCCAGGCTGGCGTAGCGCAGTTCGCCGGCGAAACCGTCGACGTGATCGGCCACTCGCTGGCCGTCCAGTTCGCGCGAGGAGACGAAGGCCAGTTGCAGCAGCGGGTGCGCCGCGATCAGGCGGATCAGTTCCATGCCGGTATGGCCGCGCGCGCCGACGATGCCTACCGTTTTCCTGTTCGTGTGCATGGCTCAATCCACCAGTGTCGGCTGACGTTGCGCGCAATGCGCCACGCAACGGGAGATCGTGTCGAACCCGTCGATGCCGTACCAGAACACCTTCCAGCGCGGCTGCTTGATGCAGCCATCCGACTCGGCGTAATAGAAAGGGTTGACCGGATTGCCGTGGCGCGAGCGCCAGAACAGCCGCGGATTCTCCTCGCGCATCACCTGCCACACCGCGCGGCCCAGGCCTTCGCCCTGCGCGTCGTCCAGCACGGCGAACTTGTCGAGATACGGCAAGCCGTCCTCCTCGACAAGGATCATCGCCGCGCGGTAGTTCTCGCTGACGTAGATGCGCATCGGCCTGGTGCGCTCGAAATAGTCCGGCACCAAAGTGCGGCCGAAGCTGGACTCGATCAGCCCGCGCATGCGCGCGCGGTCCACGCCGTCCCAGGAGTCGAAGCGCAGCACCTTCTCGCCGCGTCGCACGAGGGTGCCGGAACCCTTGTGGGTGAACAGCTCCTTGGCCAGTTCGGACGGGCGGGTGATCGACACCGACGAGGTCAGCGGCAGGTCGGCCAGCAGGTCGGCGATCTGCTCGATCTTCAGGCGCATGCCACCGTTGATCCAAGGCTGCGCCATCAAGTGATCGAACTCGGTGCTCAGATTGATCGAATCGATCACTTTGCCGTGCTCGTCGAGCAGGCCTCCCGTGCCGGTGAGGAACACGATCTTGTACGGCTGCAGCACGCGCACCAGTTCGTTCGCGGCGAAGTCGGCGTTGACGTTGAGGATCTGCCCTTCGTCGGTTTCGCCCAGGCTGGCGATCACCGGGATGGAGTTCGCGCGCAGGCTGGCCTCGATCGGCGCCAGGTTGATGCTGCGGACCTTCCCGACCAGACCGTAGGTATCGCGGTCCAGGTAGTCGGCCATGAACACGCCTGTCGCCACCGACGTGGCGCGCGTGTCCATCGACTGCAGCGCCTCGACCAATTTCAGGTTCTGCTGCTGGAAAACGCGGCGCACGATGCCGAGCGCCTTCGGCGAGGTCACGCGCAGACCGTCGATGGTGTGCTTCTCGATGCCGGCGCCAGCCAGTTCCTCGTCCAGCTGCGGGCCGGCGCCGTGCAGCACGATCGGGGTCAGGCCGACCTGCTGCAGGAAGGTCAGCGACGAGGCGAGATCGGCCAGCTCGTCGCGCAGCACCGCGCCGCCGACCTTGACCACGGCAAAGCGCTTGGCGTCCACCTCGGAGAAGCGCTTGAGGTACTGCTGGATTTCCTTCGCGCTGCCCATGCTCGAAAGCAGGCGCACGATGGTCTTGCGGGTGTTGTGCCTAGCCGTGTCCATTGTTTGTTCCTTGCGCTCATCCATGATCGCGGGGGTCAAAAACCGGCCGTCCCTGGCCGGACTTCTCAACGATTCGATAAACCGTTTGCGCATAGTGTTCGAGTTGATCCAGCGCGACCCACTCGTCGGCGCTGTGCGCCTGGGCGATATCGCCGGGGCCATAGACGAAGGCGGTGTAGCCGGCGGCGGAGAACAGCGCCGCTTCGGTCCAGAAGTCCACCGCGTTGCCGACCGGGATGCCCAGCTCGTCGGCCACGTCGCGCGCGACCAGCCGGTTCGCCTCGGCGTTGGCGGTATCGCCGGCCGGCAGCGAGGCGCCACGAAAAGTCTCGGCGAACTCCACCGGCTGCGGTTCCACCAGATTGCGGAATCGGATCAGCAGGTGATCCGGATTCATCGTGGGCAAGGCGCGAAAGCCGAAGCGCACTTCCGCCGTCGGCGCGATCATGTTCGCCTTGATGCCGCCCTCGATGCGGCCGATGTTGAAACGCAGGCCGGTGAGGCCGCCGAAGCGCTCGTGCGACTGCGCCGCCACGAAATCCAGCGCCGCGTTGCCCCAGCGCACGGCCTGGTGCAGTGCGCTGTCGCCCGGCTTCTGCTCGCCCGAGGCGTGTCCGGCGTGGCCGGCAAAGCGCATCAGCACCGACTGGATGCCGCGGTGCGCCAGCACGGCCTCGCCCTTGGTGGGCTCGGCCACGATGACTGCGTCGTAAGCGTGCGGTTCGCGCAGAAAGCCGGTGATGCAGCGCGCGTCGTTCGCCTCCTCGTCGGTGGTGAACAGCAGCGCCAGGTCGCCGTGACTGGCATTCGCCGCCGCCAGCAGCGCCGCCGCCGCCCCCTTGATGTCGCACGCGCCCAGGCCGATCGCGCGATCGGCAGTGACCCGCAACGCGTGCGGATCGGCCGTCCACGCCGGCGAGTCCGGCACGGTGTCCAGGTGCACGTTGAACAGGACCTTCGGCTCGCCGCGCACCGCGTGCAGGGCCACCGCGCCGGCACCGAAATCGGTCACCGTCACGTCGAAGCCGGGCAGCTGCGCGCGCAAGTAGTCGAAGATACCACCGGTGTCGATCGCGCGCGGCGGGTTGCGCGTGTCGAAACCGACCAGCGCCGCCAGGTGTTTCAACGTGGCATCGAGCAGCGTGCTCATCCGCGATTGACCTCGGCCCACAGCGTGCTGCTCATGCCGAACAGCTTGATGAAACCCTCGGCCTCCTCCACGCCCCAGTCGGCCGACTGCGCATAGGTGGCGCCCTTGGCGTTGAGGATGTGCTTCGACTCCACCGCCACCGCGCCGACGCTGCCGCCATTCGTTTCCAGCGTCACCGTGCCGTTGACGGTGGACTGGCTGGACGCCAGGAACGCCTCCAGGTCGGTCTTCAGCGGATCGTGGAAGAAGCCCTCGTAGACCAGCTCCACCCACTTGCGCGCCACCTCGGGCTTGAAGCGGTTCTGCTGCTTGCTGAGCACGGCCTCTTCCAGCGCGCGGTGCGCGGCGAGCAGCGCGGTCAGGCCCGGCGCCTCGAAGATGATGCGGCCCTTCAGGCCGATCGTGGTGTCGCCGGTGTACAGGCCGCGGCCCACGCCGTACTGCGCGAACAGGCCGTTGAGCTTCGCCAGCATGGCGTGCCCGGCGATCGCCTCACCGTCCAGCGTCACCGCCTCGCCGTTGACGAAGCCGATCTTCACCTGCAGCGGTTTGGACGGCCATTCGGCGCGCGGCTTGCACCAGCCCACCGCGCCGGCGCCGGGCGCCTGCCACTGATCGATCTCGCCGCCGGACATGGTCAGGCCGAGCAGGTTCTCGTTGATGGTGTAGGCCTGCTGCTTGGCGCGCACGCCGAAGCCGCGCTCTTCCAGGAACTTCTGTTCGTAGGCGCGCGTCTGCGTGTTTTCCTTCTGGATCTCGCGGATCGGCGCCACGATCTGGTAGTCGCCCAGCGCCTTCACCGCCAGGTCGAACCGCACCTGGTCGTTGCCCATGCCGGTGCAGCCATGCGCGATCGCCTTCGTGCCCAGTTCGGCGGCGCGCTTCAGCGCGGCTTCGACGATCAGGTAACGGTCGGACACCAGCAGCGGGTACTGGCCCTGGTAGCCCTCGCCTGCCCACACGAACGGCTTGACGAAGCCGGCCCAGATCGCCGGGCCACCGTCGATGGTGACGTGGCTGGCCACGCCAAGTTCCTTTGCGCGGGCCTCGATGAAGGCCCGCTCTTCGGCGTCCACGCCGCCGGTGTCGGCGAACACGGTATGCACGGCCCAGCCCTGCTCCTTGAGGTAAGGCACGCAGAAGCTGGTGTCGAGGCCGCCGGAGAAGGCGAGGACGATGTCTTTGCTCATGGCTTGCAGATCCTGGATTGATTCAGTCGGATGCGACGACGGTGCGCGGCTCGCAGCGCACCGGGAAATTCACGGAGTTGGCGATGAAACAGGCGTGGTGCGCGGTCTCGTGTGCCGCCTCGGCCTTGGCCGGGTCGCTGGCGGCGCTGATGGTCACCACGGGACGCAGCACCACTTCGACGAAGCGGCCGCCGTCGCCCTCGGTGACCATCGTGCCTTCGGCGGCGTCGGTATAAGCCGTCACCACCACGCCGGCCACGGTGGCCATGTGCAGATAGGACAGCATGTGGCAGGTCGACAGCGCGGTGACCAGCATGTCTTCCGGATTGTGTCGGGTGGCATCGCCGCGAAAGGTCGGATCGGACGAGCCGGCCAGTTCGGCTTTTCCCGCGATGCGGATCACATGGTCGCGGCTGTAGTTGCGATAACCGTCGGTGCCCGTGCCGAGGTTGCCGGTCCATTCCACCTCGACGTGATAGTGATGTGGATGATTCACGATGCTTGCTCCTGTTGTGCCATCAATGCGGCCAGTTCCGCGTCGCCATCGCCGTCGCGCTCGCGCAGGCCGGCGATCACGCCGGCTCGATTGCGCGCGGGGTGGTTCTGGTTGAGCTTGAACTTGCCCTCGATGCGCTCGACCGCGACTTCGAGGCCGACGATCGCGCGCAGGGATTTTTCGATGTGGTCGTCCGGCGCATCGGTGATCTTCCACGGCTGCGGCTGGCCGGCCTCATGGCGATCGGTCAGGGTTTCCAGCAGGCGACGCAGCCAGGCCGCGTCGTCGATCACCTTCAAGCGGCCATGCACGTGCACCACCGCGTAGTTCCAGGTCGGCACCTCGCGATGCGTTTCCTGCTTGGTCGGGTACCAGTTCGGGCTGATGTAGCCGTCCGGCCCCTGGAACACCAGCAGCACCTCGGCGCCGTCCAGCCGCGCCAGTTCGTTGCTTCGCGCGACATGGCCGTGCAGCAGCCCGCCGACCAGCTCGAACGGCAGGTGGTTGGCGACCAGGCCGTCCGCCGCCTTGGCCACCACGGTGGCGAACGGATAGTCGCGGATCAGCCCGTGCAGGACCTCCACGCGCGTTTCGGCGAAATGCTTCGGCATGTACATGGCTGCTCAACCCCGTCCGACCAGCGACGCCATCACCGCTTTCTGCACGTGCAGGCGGTTCTCGGCTTCGTCGATGGCGATGCAGGCGGGCGAATCCATCACCGCGTCGGTGGCCTTGATGTTCCGGCGCAGCGGCAGGCAATGGCTGAACAGGCCATGGTTGGTCAGCGCCATCTTCGCCTCGTCGACGATGAAGTGCCTGTTGGCCTCGCGGATCGGCTTCTCCTTGTCCCACTGGCCGAAGAACGGCAGCGCGCCCCAGCTCTTGGCGTAGACCACGTCGGCGCCGGCGTAGGCTTCCTCGATGTCGTGGCTGACCTTGAGCGAGCCGCCGTTCTGCTCGGCGTTCAGACGGCCAAACGCCATGTAGCGCTCGTCCAGCACGTAGTCGGGCGTGGGGCACAGCAGGGTCACGTCCATGCCCATCTTGGTAGCGATAAGCAGGGCGGAATTCGCCACCGCGGTGTTCAGCGGCTTCGGGTGGTAGGTCCAGGTCAGGACGTATTTCTTCCTGGTGAGGTCGCCCAGGTGTTCCTTCATCGCCAGCGCGTGGGCCAGCTCCTGGCAGGGGTGGGTGATCGTCTCCATGTTGATCACCGGCACCGTGGCGTACTGGGCGAACGCCTTGATCACCTTGTCCTGCCGGTCCACCTGCCAGTCCTGGAACTTCGGAAACGCGCGCACCGCGATCAGGTCGACATAGCGCGACAGGACCCGCGCCACCTCGGCGATGTGCTCCTCGGTATCGCCGTCCATCACGCTGCCGACCTCGAACTCGATCGGCCACGCGTCCTTGCCCGGCGCCAGCACGATCGCGTGGCCACCCAACTGGAACGCACCCAGCTCGAAGCTGGTGCGGGTGCGCATGGAGGGATTGAAGAACAGCAGCGCGATCGACTTGCCGGCGAGCTGCTGGCCGCGCGGCGAACGCTTGAACACGGCGGCCTGCTCCAGCAGCGCGTCGATCTCGGCGCGGCTGTAATCCTGGGTAGTCAAGAAATGCCGAATGATCATGAAGTCGATGCCTTATTGAAGAGTCCGGCCATGGATGGCCGGGGTGTTGCGGATGGATCCGCGTGAAATAAACCAACAAAAAACCCGGCACAAGGGCCGGGTTTGTCGTCGATGCACAAGAAACGCGTGCGACTGCCTACCCGGCCGGATGTCGAGTCATCGGTCGGCGCGCACGCGACGTCATGCCAGCGGCCGCGCGGGCGCTGGTAAGTACGGTGGCGGTATAGACGGCTGAAGACATGCGATGTTCCGGGTGGTCGGCGGCTATCATGGCGAGAATTTCGCTGCCATGCAACAAAAATCTGCGCCAGGTCAGTGCCTGTCCGGCAAGTATCGGCGTCTGAAAAAAAATCGCCGCCCGAGAGGGGCGGCGGGGTGGATGAGCGGAAGTCGGGATCAATCCACCGGGGTGACGGAAACCCGCACGCGCAGGCGCTCGCCCGGATCGTAGTCCAGCCGCGACATGTAGACCTCGCCGCGATAGCGATATTCCACGTCGTAGCCGATGATCCGGCGCTGCTCGCTGACCGTGTTCACCTCGCGGCACTGGGTCTGCGTGCTCTCGTAATCGCGACCGCGCGTGCTGCGGTTGCCGATCGCGCCACCGGCCACGGCACCGGCGACCGTCGCCGCCTTGCGCCCGTCGCCCTTGCCCACGGTGTTGCCCAGCACGCCACCGATCACCGCGCCCAGCACCGTGCCGGCGGTGCTGTTGCCGCCCTCGTGGCGCACCACCTGCTGGTCGTAGCACTCCTGCCGCGGCACGTTGGTGCGCGTCACGCCATGCACCGGGTCGGCGCGCAGCACGTCGGCCCAGCCGTAGTGGGCATTGCCGTCATCGTTGGGGTACGGCGCATTCTGCGCGTGCGCGCCGGCCGCCATCATGGCCAGCACCAACGCGGAAACCCATAGCTTGACCATGACCTGCTCCCGTGATGCACGTTCCACGCCACGCGCGGACTGGCAGCATTGCAGCAAATTCACTATGAATACACGCTTAGGCCGGACCGGCCTGTTCAGCCGTGGCGACCGTTTGCCGCAAGGCCGACGGCATCACGGATCGCCGGGTCCGGCCAGGAGCGGGCGATCCGCGGGGCACGAGCGGCATCGTCGCTTGTTAAGATGCGCAACCTGCCCCGCCCGACCGCCGACTCCCTCGCGGATGTGACCGATGCCGATTTCGCTCTACAACAGCCTGACGCGCCGCACCGAACCGTTTGTTCCGCTGGATCCCGCGCGCGTCACGATGTACCTGTGCGGACCGACGGTCTACAACTACGTGCACATCGGCAACGCGCGCGGGCCGGTGGTGTTCGACGTGCTGGCGCGGCTGCTGCGGCGGCACTACCCGCAGGTGGTGTATGCCCGCAACATCACCGACGTCGAGGACAAGATCAATGCCGCGGCATTGGCCGAAGGCGTGCCGATCTCGATCATCACCGAGCGCTACGCGTTCGCCTATCGCGAGGACATGGCCGGGCTGGGCATTGCGCCGCCGGACCTGGAGCCGCACGCCACCGCGCACATCGGCGCGATCATCGCCATGAACGAGGCGCTGATCGCCGGCGGCCACGCGTACGCGGCCGAAGGCCATGTACTGTTCGACGTCGGCTCGTACCCCGACTACGGCGCGCTCTCCGGCCGCGACACCGAAGAGTTGATCGCCGGCGCACGCGTGGAAATCGCGCCATACAAGAAGAACCCCACCGATTTCGTGCTGTGGAAGCCCTCCACGCCCGAACTGGCCGGCTGGGACAGCCCGTGGGGGCGCGGGCGCCCCGGCTGGCACATCGAGTGCTCGGCGATGTGCGCCGCGCAGCTGGGCGAGACCATCGACATCCACGCCGGCGGCGTCGACCTGCTGTTCCCGCATCACGAGAACGAGATCGCGCAATCCACCTGCGCGCACGGCGGCAAGACCTTCGCGCGCTGGTGGATGCACAACGGCATGCTCACCTTCGACGGCCGCAAGATGTCCAAGTCGCTGGGCAACGTGCTGCTGGTGCACGAGCTGCTGAAACTCCACCCGCCCGAGGCGCTGCGCCTGCGCCTGCTCAGCGGCCACTACCGGCAGCCGCTGGACTGGTCCGACGGCGCCATCCAGCAGTCGGTCAGCACGCTGGACGGCTGGTACCGGGTGCTGCGCGACCTTGCCGACGTGGCGATCGACGCATCGCGGCTGCCCGTGCCGGCCGCCGTCGAAGCGGCGCTTTGCGACGACCTCAACACGCCCCTGGCGCTGGCCGAACTGGCCGTGCTTGCAGACGCCGCGCGTCAACACGGCACGCCCGCGGCCAAGGCCGATCTGCTCGGCGGCGGCGCCCTGCTCGGCCTGCTGCAGCAGGACCCGGAAGCATGGTTCAAGCACTCCGGCGGCGTGCACGTGGATGCCGCGCAAGTCGAGGCCTTGCTGGAAGCGCGTCGCGTCGCCCGCAGCGCCCGCGATTTCGCCCGCGCCGACGCGATCCGCGACGAGCTGGCCGCGATGGGCGTGGTGATCGAGGATGGTGCACAGGGCACGCGGTGGAGCATCGCCAAGGCCTGACGGCCATGCCGGAGCGGGTTTCATTTCCCACCCTGCTACGCGCGATAATGGCCGCATGAATATCGCCGCCAGCAGCACCGACCAGGCCCAGCAGGAAATCGCCGAAGAGTTCGCCTTTCTCGGCGACTGGAGCGAGCGCTATCAGTACCTGATCGACCTCGGGCGGCAATTGCCGCCGTTTCCCGAGGAGTGCAAGACCGAAGCTTGGCGCGTGCACGGCTGCCAGTCGATGGTGTGGCTGGTGCCCAGTGGCGATGCGTCGTGCATGCACTTCGAAGCCACCAGCGACTCCGCCATCGTCTCGGGCCTGATCGCGCTGGTGCTGCGCGTCTACTCCGACCGCCCGGCCGCGGAGATCGTGGCCACCGAACCCGGCTTCATCGGCACGATCGGCCTGGCCAAGCACCTTTCACCCACCCGCTCGAACGGCCTGACGGCGATGCTGGCAAAGTTGAAGGGATACGCCGCGGCAGCGGCGGGACAAAAGTGAGCACGGAAGGGAAGCGAGCAAAGAGAAGTGAGGAATGAGAGAAGGCAACGGCGTCTCGCGCTCCGGCTCCTCTCCCACTCATCTTCACTCGCTCCTCGCAAAAAGCCCCGCTCGAAGCGGGGCTTTTTGCTGCATCGCGAAGCGGCGCGCCTTGCTCAGTCCCCCATCTGCTTCTGCAGATGTTCGCGGCGTTCCTGGGCGTCGAGCGAGAGCGTGGCGATCGGGCGCGCGTCGAGGCGGTCGACGCCGATCTCCTCGTCGGTCTCCTCGCAGAAGCCGTAGCTGCCTTCCTCGATCCGGCGCAGCGCCTTGTCGATCTTGGAGATCAGCTTGCGATAGCGGTCGCGGGTACGCAGCTCCAGCGAGTTCTCCGTTTCACGCGTAGCGCGCTCGGCTTCGTCGCCGACGTCGCGCACCTCCTCCCGCAGGTTGTCCATGGTCTGGCGCGACTCTTCCACCAGCTGGTCGCGCCATTCACGCAACTTGTTGCGGAAGTAGGCCAGGTGTCGCGGGTTCATGTACTCCTCGTCGCTGCTCGGGCGATAACCCTTGGGCAAGGAGATCGTGCTGGTGGAGGGCAAGGCGTATCGCCCGTCTTCACGGGTGACGCCGCTGTCTAGAGTTTTTGTTGCCAGTTTATTCATTGGGGACGACGAATTCTTCGATTTCTTGTGGGAGGAAGCATGATTCCCGGGAGCGCTGACCATGGCCGTGGCGCTTGCCACCTTGCCCTTGAAGAGCCTGCTCGCGGGTGAAGGAGAATGGTGGATGGTCGCCGCGACCGGCTCCGGTCGTGCCGCGTGGGTTGCCGGCGCCTTGGCTGCCGGTGCCGCCGGTTTGGCGGCCTTGCCGTGCACCGACCGGGGCGCCGGCTTCTTCGCCGCGGGCTTCGCCGCGACCTTGCTGGCCGGTGCCTTGCCCGCTGCAGCCTTCCCGGGCGATACCTTCTTCGCGGGAGCCTTCTTCACTGCGGGATGCTTCACGACGGGATGTTTCGTCACGGCTTTTTTGGCAACGACCTTCTTCGCCGGCGCTTTCTTCACCGCGGCCTTGCTCGCCGGCGTCCTGCCCTTGGCGGCCTTGCTGCCCGCCGCGGCCTTCTTGGCCGGTGCGTGGGCAGTCGGCCTGGAGGCCTTGGTGTGCGGCGCAGCCTTCTTCGGGGTGGCCTTGCTGGCGGGTTTCGCGGCGGCCCGTGCGGGGGACTTCGCGGCGACCTTGGCAGCCTGCCCCTTGCCTGCCACCGGCTTCGACTTGACGGCCTTGGTGCCAGCCTTGTTGGGCGTCTTGCCCTTGTGCGCCTTGGCGGCGGTCGAACTCGCTTTGGTCTTCGCCATATCCCTTCACCCTGATTGGCCTTGGGGGCCGCGTGTTATAGCCGATGCATTCAACACCGGCAAGCCTGCTTCTGGAATACTTGTACCACTACATGGCGCACGCCGCTTCGGTATCCGTGAACATCCTCTCCCGATTCATACTGTGGTTGCTTGGTTTGTACAAGCGCTGGCTCAGCCCCCTGCTTGGCCCTCGCTGCCGCTTCCACCCCAGTTGTTCCGATTATGCACGGATTGCGGTCATCCGCTTCGGTCCGTGGCGGGGCAGCCTGCTGGCCGCATGGCGACTGCTGCGCTGCCAGCCGCTGTGTCCCGGCGGAGAAGATCCGGTGCCGGAACATTTTCATTTTGCGAGTTGCCGCGACCACGACGCGCCGCGTGATCCGGATGTGCCGCACTCCCGCTGACGATCGCGCGGCCTAACCGATGGAACCGTAGCCGCCTTCCACGCCCTTGCTGGCATAGGCAACGGCGTCGTGCGGATGCAGGCTCTCCTGGTGTTCCACCCGGATGTGGAAATCGCCGAGGCGGTCGTCGGCATCGAGTGCCTTCTGGATGCGCCGGGCGGCGTCCTCGCAGAACATCAGGTTGCCGCCGTTGGCCAAGGCGAAGGCTTGTTCGTCCTCGCGCTTTACCGCGGTCTGCACCGGCGTGCCGAGCGCGCTTTCGACCCGATCGATCAGCCCGACCAGATGGAAGCCGGCGTCGGCCGCCGGGCGAACGCGCAGGCGCGCCACGCTGCGCTGCGCATGGGCGGCGGCCACGATGCCCTTCTCGCTGCCCAGCCACGCCAGCACGGCGGCATGATCGAGCGCCTCGCCGGGCGCAAAATCGTGGATGAACTGGTCCTGGATCAGCTGCCGCGACAGCGCCGCCGAGGCCGGGCAAGTCGACGAATAGACCACCTCGGTGCCGAACTCCAGCAGGAACTGGTCGCCAACCAGGCTGGCCTCGATGCACACCGGATAGGCGCGCCAGCCGCTGTTCGCGCTTTTCAGTGCCGGCCGGCGCACGAGGTGTTCGAAGCGGATGCTGAGGCAGGCGCGGTCGGACAGATCCTGGTGCGAGTCGAGGAAGCCGCGCAGCAGCGAGTGCAGCATGTCGGCGCTCAGGGTCTGCGTGCTCAACGCCTGCTCCACCTGCAGGTACAGCCGCGACATGTGGATGCCGCGCTTGTCCGGTCGCTTGAGATTGACGAAGGCACCGACGCGGGCACTGGAGCGCTGCGTTTGTCCATCGCCCGCGTCGAACAACACCGGCACCTGGATCTCGGCCATGCCGACCCAATCCAGCGCACCGGCAAGATGCGGCTGTGCGTGGACGGCCACGTCGGGGAGCAAGCGGGCGGTGTTTTCCTGGCTGGGCATGGAGGAGATCCTGGCATCGGCGCGACGAGCCGCCGCGAAACCGCCAATCTTGGGGCAAGGCGGCCACCTCACAATGGTGTCGCCACGGAAACGCTGCGTCCGCTCGCGCAAAACTACTGTGTCTGGCGCCGCCATGCACGGGCGGCCTGCCACGCCCGCCACGGCGTCGACCACGGCGTGCGCGACCAGTCGGCCTGCAACACGGCCAGTGCCTCGTCGGCATGCAGCGCGCGGCGCGCCAGCGCGCAGGCCTGACGCGACTCGAGTGCACGGAACACGCTGAGTGGCCCGCCCAGCGCATCGGCAGCGCGCCAGTCGCCGAGCAAATCCTGCAACTGCGCCCGGATCGCCTGCTGCCGCGGTGCGCAAGGCTTGCGCAGTTGCGCGCGATCCAGCCCGTGGCGTGCCAGCCGGGCCATCGGCAGTGGCAGGCGGTCGCGTTCGGCGTCTGCGTCCAGGTGCAACAAGGCATGCAACAAGTGATTGAGCACGGCCACCCGGGTCGCGCGCTCGGGCGAGGCCGCAGCGCCATACCACCATGCCGTCTCCAGTGCGGCCAGCGCACCGTGCAGCGGCATCGCCGCCTGCAGTTGGTCGGCGTAATCGGCCGCCGTGCCCTGCTCCAGCTGCGCCATCGCCGCCAATACCGGTGCCAGCCACAGCTCCGTGGCGATCGCGTGAGCGCGTTCGTCATCGAACAGCACCTGGGTGAGCGGATGCCGTCCGCCGCTGGCCGCCGCACCGGCCAGTTCCTCCGCCCACCAGCCGAGCTTGGCGGCGGCCACCTGCGGCTCGCGGATGCCGTAAGCCGCGCTCAGCAGCTCCTGCTCCAGCGCGGCCAGCGCCACGTGGCCCGGATGGCGGCGGCCGTCGACGAAGGCCAGCGCCACGCGCTGCTGCGGCTGCGCGGCCAGCCATTTGTCGATGAAGCCCTGCAACACCGCGTTCTGCCCAGTTGGTTCGCTCATGCCGTCGCCGACTCCAGTCGCAGCAACTCGGCCAAGGCGGCGGGCCGATCCAGCACGACATCGGCGCCCCAGGCGTGCGGATCGCCGCCGTCGAGGTAGCCCCAGCTCGCGGCCACGGTGAACACGCCCGCCGCTGCGCCGGCCTGCACGTCGCGGCGATCGTCACCGACGAACAGGCACTGGCCCGGCACCAGTCCTGCGCGTTCGCAGGCCAGCAGCACGGGTGCCGGATCGGGCTTTTTCACCGGCAAGGTGTCGCCGCACACCACGGCGGCGGCGCGCGTCGACCAGCCGATCCGGCGCAACAGTTCGTCGGTCAGGAATGCCGCCTTGTTGGTGACGATGCCCCAACGCAGGCCTCGCGCTTCCAGCCGCGCCAGCAGGTCGTCGACCCCGTCGAAGGCGCGCGTGTCGCGGGCCATCACCTGCTCGTACAACTGCAGGTAGCGCGGCACCAGCGCCTCGATCACCGCCTCGCCGCGCGAGGCGAACGCGCAACGCAGCACCGCGCGGGCACCGCGCGAGACCACCTCGCGCACGGGCGCGTAGGCGGGCGATGCCACGCCCTCCTCGGCGCACTGCGCCTGCAGCGCGGCGTACAGATCGGGCGCGCTGTCCAGCAAGGTGCCATCGAGATCGAACAGGACGCCGGCGACGGATGAAGGCAGCGGCTTGCTCATGCCGGCTTCTGCGCGCAAAGCACGTAATTGACTGCCGTGAGAGAGCTCAGGCGTGCCTCGCGGCGGAACGGGTTGTAGGCCAGGCCGCTGACGTCTTCCAGCTCCAGCCCCGCGCCGCGCAGCAATCGCGACAATTCGGAGGGCTTGAGGAATTGCGCGTAGTGGTGTGTCCCGCGCGGCAGCATGCGCAGCAGGTATTCGGCGCCCAGGATCGCCGCACCGAACGCCGCTGGCGTGCGATTGATGGTGGACATGAACAACCGTCCGCCGGGCTTGAGCATCGCGGCCAGGTCGGTGACCAGCGCCGCCGGATCGGGCACGTGCTCGATCAGCTCCATGCAACACACCACGTCGAACGACGCCGCTTCGGCAGCCGCCAGCTCGGCGGAGGATTGCACCCGGTAATCGACCTGCAGGTTCGACTCGTGCAGGTGCAAGCGGGCGATGTCGATCACCTTCTCGCCCAGATCGATGCCGGTGACGTGCGCACCGGCACGGGCCAGCGATTCGCTGAGCAGGCCGCCGCCGCACCCGACATCGGCCACGCGGGCACCGCGCAGTTCCGCGCGTGCCGCGATGTAGGCCGTGCGCACCGGATTGAGGTCGTGCAGCGGTCGCGATTCGCCGTCGGGGTCCCACCAGCGGGACGCCAGCTGGTCGAAGCGGGCGATTTCGGCGGGGCTGACATTGGCGGCGGTCATGTTCGAGTCCACGTTGAATCCACGAATTTATTGAAAAGTGCGGCCATGGATGGCCGCCTCTTGATTTTCACGCTCATGGATGAGCGCAAAAGTCAAGACGCCTGCCATTCGTGCACCGTGATGTCCCAGCCGCCACTGACATGCGCGGGGTCGCGCTGCACCAGCGCCGTTGCCTCGGCGAGGTCGGCCGCGTGCAGCAGGTAGGCACCGCCGGACTTGTCGCCGAAGCCGCCGGACAGCTCCACCTTGCCCTCGCCGCGCAACTGGTCCAGATAGGCCAGATGCTGCGGCACCACGGCCGCGTCGAACTGCGGCCGGCGGATCAGCAAAACCAGGTAACGATTCATCGGAAAACTCCCACTCAAGTTGCGGCGATCCGCTCGCGCCAGGCGCGCGCTCGCGCCAGGATCGCCGCGGTATCCATGTCGATCAGCTCGCGCGCGGCCAGCTTGCGGTGCCCGGCGATCCACACGTCGGTGACCTGCTGGCGGCTGCACGCATACACCAGTTGCGAGGCGACGTGGAACAGCGGCTGGGTCTCCAGGTCGCTCAGGCGCACGGCAGCCAGGTCGGCCTGCTTGCCGGGTTCGATCGAGCCGATGCGCGCTTCCAGCCCGATCGCCCGCGCGCCGTTGAGCGTCGCCGCACGCAGCGCAAAGGCGGCGTCGAAGGCGGCGGCGTCCTGTGCCACCGCCTTGGCCAGCTGCGCCGCCGTGCGCATCTCGCCGAACATGTCCAGGTCGTTGTTGGAGGCGCAACCGTCGGTGCCGATCGCCAGGTTCGCGCCGGCGCGCCGGAACTGCTCCGCCGGGCAGAAGCCGGAGGCGAGCTTGAGGTTGGATTCCGGGCAATGCACCACCGAGACACCGGCGCTCGCGCAGGCGGCGATCTCGCCCTCGGTGACCTGGGTCATGTGCACCGCGATCAGGCGGTCGTTGACCAGGCCCAGGCGCTGCAGGCGCTGGAACGGGCGCAGGCCGCTCTTTTTCTTCTCTTCCTCGATCTCGTGCGCGGTCTCATGCAGGTGCAGGTGCACCGGGATGTCGAGCTGGTCGGACTGCAGCCGGATGCGCTCGAAGCTCTCGTCGGAGACGGTGTACGGCGCATGCGGCGCGAACGCGGTGCTGACCAGCGGATCGCCGCGGAAGCTGTCATGCACCTCGCCGGCGCGCGCGAAATACTCGTCCTGGCTGTTCGCCCAGGCGGTGGGGAACTGGATTACCGGCAGGCCGACCACCGCGCGGAAGCCCAGCTTGCGATAGGTCGCGCCGATCACGTCGGGGAAGAAATAGTTCTCGTTGGCGCAGGTGGTGCCACCGCGCAGCATCTCGGCCACGGCCAGTTCCACGCCGTCGCGCACGAACTCCGGGCCGATCACCCTGGCCTCGGCCGGCCAGATGTGCTGCTGCAGCCAGACCATCAGTGGCAGGTCGTCGGCGAGGCCGCGCAGCAGGGTCATCGGGTTGTGCGTGTGGCTGTTGACCAGGCCGGGGATCAGCGCGTGCTCGCCCAGTTCGACGCGTTCGCGCGGCGCATAGGCGGCGCGGGCCTCGTCGATCGGCAACAGCGCCACGATGCGCTCGCCGTCGATGGCCACGGCGTGGTTTTCCAGCACCACCGCATGCGGCTCGACGGGCACCACCCAGCGCGCCTCGATCAGCAGGTCGATGGATTGCGGGGTGGTCTGGGTCATCGTTCACTCACTTGCAAGGGGTGAATGCGAGAAGGGGCGGCACACCCCTCGATGGTGCCCGCCCCGTGTTCGTCATCCCGGCCAAAGCCCGGATCCCATGTTGCTGCGGTTGCTTGTGCGCAGGATGAGGCGTGCTGCGCACGAGTGTTTCACTGGACCCTGCCTGCGCAGGGATGACGAACCGGCAAAGGCGCGGGCATGGCCCGCGCGCCGGTTCGTCACTTGACGCGGCTGTCGTATTCGCCGGTGCGGGTGTCGACCTTGATGACTTCATCCTGGCCGACGAACAGCGGCACGCGCACCACCGCACCGGTCTCCAGCGTGGCCGGCTTGCCACCGCCGCCGGAGGTGTCGCCGCGCACGCCCGGGTCGGTCTCGACGATCTTCAGCTCGACGAACTTCGGCGCCTGCACCGCCACGATGTTGCCGTTGAACAGGGTGACCACGCACTCCTCTTCGCCCTTGAGCCACTTCCACGCATCGCCCATCGCGGCCTGCGTGGCCGGCACCATCTCGAACGTCTCCATGTTCATGAAGTGCCACAGGCGGTCCTTGCCGATGCCGTCGATGAAGGACAGTTGCATGTCGGTGTCGGTGACGTCGGCCTCCTCGAACGAGTCGCTGGACTTCAGCGTCTGCTCGGTGGTGCGGCCGTCCTTCAGGTTGCGGATGCGGATGCGGGTGAACGCCTGGCCCTTGCCCGGCTTGATGAAGTCGGCCTCGGTGATGATCCAGGGATCGCCGTTGTGGAGGATCTTCTTGCCCGTCTTGACGTCGTTGAGGCCGAGGGTCGCCATGCGCTGTCTGCTCCAAAGGTAAAACCGCCCCGCAGGACGGCTAAAATGGGTATCTTTTCACGGGCCAAGAGGCCCGCCGAAGGCTCTCCATGATAACCGCAAGCCCCAGTGCCCGCCTATCGTCGCCTGCAACCGACTGGCGCGAGCTCTGGCGCAACGCCATCACCGACCCTGCCGAACTGCTGCAGGCGGTGGGCCTGGGCGACCGCACCGACCTGCTGCCGCCGGACGACGCCGGCTTCGCCCTGCGCGTGCCGCGCGGTTTCGTCGCGCGGATGCGCCGCGGCGATCCGCGCGATCCGTTGCTGCTGCAGGTGCTGCCCCAGCGCACCGAACATGACCGGGTCGCCGGCTTCACCCTCGACGCCGTGGGCGACCTCTCGGCCAAGGCCGGCCACGGCATGCTGCACAAGTACGACGGGCGCGCGCTGCTGATCGCCAGCGGCAGCTGTGCGGTGAACTGCCGCTACTGCTTCCGCCGGCACTTCCCGTACGGCGAGGAAATCGCCGCCGCCTCGCACTGGCGCGAGGCGCTGGAGCGGCTGCGCGCCGACCCGTCGATCCGCGAACTGATCCTCTCCGGCGGCGATCCGCTGTCGCTGGCCACGTCCAAGCTGGAGGAGCTGACCCGCGGCCTGGCCGAGCTGCCGCAGGTGATCCGCCTGCGCATCCACACGCGCCTGCCGGTCGTACTGCCCGAGCGGGTCGATGACTCCCTGCTGGCCTGGCTGGCCGGCCTCCCGCTGCAGAAGGTGGTGGTGCTGCATGCCAACCATGCCAACGAACTCGACGCCGGCGTCGACGCGGCCTGCGCCGCCTTGCGCGAGACCGGTGCGACGCTGCTGAACCAGTCGGTGCTGCTGCGCGGCGTCAACGATGATGCCGACGCGCTCGCCAATCTTTCCGAACGCCTGTTCGCCGCCGGCGTGCTGCCCTATTACCTGCACCAGCTGGATCGGGTCCACGGCACCGCCCATTTCGAGGTGGCCGACGACACCGCGCTCGCGCTGCTGGACACCCTGCGCGCGCGCCTGCCCGGCTACCTGGTGCCGCGACTGGTACGCGAGGTGGCGGGCGACCCGGCCAAGCGGCCGCTGTGAGCCGCCACCGGCCAGGTCCGGGGCTGCCGCACCGGTGGCGAGCGACAGCGGAATCCGCTACAAACACTCATTGCCATCGACCATGCGGACCCGTCAAGGGCGCCCGCCCTGCCCGGAACCCACGCCCCGCCCCATGAAAAAAGACTTCGTCATCAAGATCCTGTTCGTCGAGAACTCCCTGGAGGAGGCCGAACAGATCATCAGCCTGATGCGCAACAGCGGCATCGCGGTGCGACCGGCGCGGGCCACCAACATCGAGCAGATCCGCTCGGCGGTGGGCGAGCTTGAGCCTGACGTGGTGATGTTCGACCCCTCGGTCACCGACGTCAGCCTGGACGAAACCATGGGCGTGATGGAGGCCTCCGGCCGCGATTTCGCGCTGGTCGGCCTGGTCAGCAACATGGACAACGAACTGGTCGCCGACCTGTTCGTGCATGGCGCCCGCGGCGTGGCCTCGCGCACCCACCCCAAGCAGCTCATCGCGGTGCTGAAGCGCGAATTCGAATCCCTGCATACGCGCCGCCAGGTGCGCTGGCTGCACACCGCGCTGCGCGAAACCGAGCGCCGCTGCGACGCCCTGCTCGACTCCTCCACGGACGCGATCGCCTACGTGCACGAGGGCATGCACGTGCGCGCCAACCAGGCCTACCTGGACACCTTCGGCTACGAGAGTTTCGACGACCTGCTGGGCATGCCGCTGCTGGACATGATCGACTCGGCCAATGCCGATGAGATGAAGGCGCTGCTGCGCGGCCAGGCCCACCAGGGCAAGTTCCCGGCCCAGTTGCCGTTGCGCGCGCGTCGCGCCGACGACAGCCGCTTTGATGCCACCGTGGAGTTCGCCCCGGCGACCTTCGAGGGCGAGCGCTGCCTGCAGATCGTGTTCCGCCGCCAGGTCGTCGACCCGGCCGTGCTGGAACAGCTGCAACGCGACCCGGTCACCGGCCTGTACAACCGCCAGCACATGCTGGCATGCATCGACGATGCGGTGACCGAGGCAGCCAAGGGCAAGAAGGGCCAGTCGCTGCTGCTGATCGAACCGGACAACTGGGCCTCGCTGGTCAGCGGCATCGGCCTGGGCAAGACCGATGAACTGCTGGCCGGCTTCGCCGGGCGCATCCGCATGCTGCTGGGCGCCACCGACATCGCCGGCATGCTCGCCGAGCACACTTTCGGCGTGGCCCTCGACTCGCGTTCGGACGAGGCGATCCGCGAGTGGATCGCCAAGCTGCAGCACAGCGTCGGCAGCGAGATCTTCGATGCCGGCACACGTTCGCTGACGGTCACCGCCAGCGTCGGCGGCAGTCTGCTCGGCGAGAAGAACGCCAACAGCGAGCTGCTCCTCAACCAGGCCAGCCACGCCTTGCGCACCGCGCAGAATCTGGGCGGCAGCCAGGTCGAACTGCACGACCCGGCGGCGCGGGAGAAGGCTGACGAGGAGCGCGAGCGCTACTGGCTGGACCTGCTGCAGCAGGCGCTGGCCAACAACGGTCTGGTGCTGTATCACCAGCAGACGATCAGCCTGCAGGACGCCGAGGGCGAGTTCTCCGAGATCCTGCTGCGCATGAACGGACCGCAGGGCGAGGTGCTGCCGGGCTTCTTCATGCCGATCGCCGAGAAGCACAACCTCACCGGGGCGGTCGACCGCTGGGTGCTCGACCAGGCCATCCGCATCCTGCAGGCGCGCGAGCCGCAGGGACAGCCGACCACGTTCTTCATCAAGCTCACCGCCGCCTCGCTGCAGGACGACAGCCTGTTGCCATGGCTGAAGGAGCGCCTGGGCAAGGCCGGGCTGAAACACGGTCGCCTGGTGCTGGAGATGACCGAAAGCAAGGTGATGACCCTGCTGCGACCCGCGCAGGAGTTCGTCAACGCGTGGAAGAAGATGGGTGGCGGCTTTGCGCTGGAGCAGTTCGGCTCGGGCCTGAACTCGTTCCAGCTGCTGAACCACATCGACGCCGACTACCTCAAGATCGACCGCAGCCACATGGCCGACCTGCCGCAGCATGCCGACAGCCAGAAGAAGGTCGCCGAGATCTGCCAGCAGGCACACGAACTGAAGCGCCTGACCATCGCCGAGTGGGTCGAGGACGCCACCAGCACGTCGCTGCTGTTCGCCTGCGGCGTCGACTTCGTGCAGGGCAACTTCCTGCAGGTGCCGCAGCGGCTGGAATGAATGCTGCCTCGGGACCCGGGGTTCGGGATCCGATCGCAGGAACATCAGGCGGTTTTCGCCGAATGGCCGGAATCAAACAGCAAAAACCCCCGGGGAGCGATCCGCGGGGGTCTTTTCATGCAGCCTTCGCAGCGAGGATTACTCGGCAGCGGCAGCCGCCTTGGCGTTCGCCTTGGCGGCGGCGGCAGCGGCGATGTCTTCCTTGATGCGGGCGGCCTTGCCTTCCAGGCCACGCAGGTAATACAGCTTGGCGCCGCGCACCTTGCCCTTGCGCTTCACCGAGACCGAGTCGATGGTCGGGCTGTGCGCCTGGAACACGCGCTCCACGCCGGTGCCGTGCGAGATCTTGCGCACGGTGAAGGCCGAATGCAGGCCGCGGTTGCGCTTGGCGATGACGATGCCCTCGAACGCCTGCACGCGCTCGCGGTTGCCTTCCTTCACCTTCACGTTGACCACCACGGTGTCGCCGGGGCCGAAGTCCGGCAGCTGGCGGGTGATCTGCTCGGATTCGAACTGTTCAATGATCTTGTTCATGGCGCACCTGTCGGTTCACTTTTGCGATATCAAGGCTGCGGCCGTCACTCGGCCGCATCGTCTTGCCGTGTCGACTGCCCGGAGGCATGTTCACGGCGAAATTCATCCAGCAAGGCCCGGGATGCCGCATCCAGGCCACGCTGCGACAACAAGTCCGGGCGGCGCAGCCAGGTGCGACCCAACGATTGCTTGAGGCGCCAGCGGGCAATTGCCGCATGGTCGCCGGACAGCAACACCGCCGGTACCTCACCCAGCGCATCCTGCACCGGTTTTCCGTAATGCGGACAATCCAGCAGGCCATCGGAGAATGAATCCTGCTCGGCCGACTGCGCGTCGTTCAACGCGCCATCCTGCAAGCGCCCCACCGCGTCGATGACCACCGCCGCGGCAAGCTCACCGCCGGACAGCACATAATCGCCGATGGAGAGCTCCTCGTCGACCTCGTGCGCCAGCAGACGCTCGTCCACACCTTCGTAACGTCCGCAGAGCAGGCCGATGCGCGGCAGCTTCGCCAGCGCCTCCACCCTGCCCTGCGTCAGCCGCGCTCCCTGCGGACTGAGATAAACCAGATGCACCGGTTCCGGTGCCGCCTCGCGCATCGCCTTCAAGGTGGTGCGCAAGGGCTCGATCATCATCACCATGCCCGGACCGCCGCCATACGAGCTGCTGTCCACGCTGCGATGCTTGTCGGTGGCGTAGTCGCGCGGGTTCCAGGCTTCCACCTGCAGCAGCTCGCGTTGCTGCGCGCGTCCCACCACACCGACGGCGGCGCACTGGCGCACGAAGTCGGGAAACAGGCTGACGACATCGATGCGCATGATCCTTGATCCTCTGCCCACAAGCCGGCGACGTCAGAATTCGGGATCCCAGTCCACCACCATGCGCCCTGCGGACAAGTCCACCGAACGCACATACGACCCCTGGACAAAGGGGATCAGCCGCTCGCGCGTACCGTCCCTGACCACCACGACATCGTTGGCGCCGGTGGCGAACAGGTGGCTGACCCGCCCCAGCTCCACGTTGTCCGTGGTGACGACATCGAGTCCTTCGAGGTCGACCCAGTAATACTCGCCCTTCGCCGCGGGAGGCAGCTGTTCGCGGGCGACATGGATGTCGGTACCGATCAACGCTGCCGCCTGGTCCCGATCGTCCACCCCGGGCAACTGGGCCACCATGCCCTTGCCCTGCGGTCGACCTTTCACGCCGGAGACCTCTCTTTCCGCGCCTGGCGCTGCACCGAGCAGCCACGGCTGGTAATCGAAGATCCGCATGCGCGGCTCGGCGAAGGATTCGATCTTCAGCCAGCCCTGCACGCCATACAGCCCGACGATGCGCCCGATCAGGACGCGCCGACCGGCTGTCGTCATGCTCAGGCGGCCGGCTGCTGCTTGCCGGCTTCCTTGACCAGGGCGGCGACCTTGTCGCTCATCTGCGCACCCTTGCCGACCCACTCCTGCACGCGCGCCACGTTCAGCTCCAGACGCTTGTCCTTGCCGGAGGCGACCGGATTGTAGAAGCCGACGTTCTCGATGTTGCGGCCGTCGCGCTTGCTGCGCTGATCGGTCACCACGACGTGGTAGAACGGACGGCCCTTTGCGCCACCGCGCGAAAGACGAATCTTGACCATGGTAAAACTCCGGAAATTGCCGAATCAGCGGCAGGCGCACGAGAGTCGTGCGCGGGAAACGGGGCATTTTAGCGGATTTTCGGGAAAAGGGAAGGCTTGGGAAGGCAGGAGTGAGTGGAGAGGAGTGGGAAACGAGAGAAAGCCAGCTCGGCGCTCCACTCTCGTTTCTCACTCCTCTCCGCTCGTTTCTCGCCTTCAGCGCATCGGCGGCAGCCCGCCCATGCCACCCATGCCCTTCATCGCGCCGCGCATCTGCCGCATCAGGCCCTTGCTGCCGCCCTTGCCCAGCTTGGACATCATCTTTTCCATCTGCATGTACTGCTTGAGCACCCGGTTGACGTCGGCCGGCTGGGTGCCGGAGCCCCGCGCCACGCGGGCACGGCGCGAGCCGTTGAGCAGGTCCGGGTGGCGGCGCTCCTTGCCGGTCATCGAGTTGATGATCGCGATCATCTTCTTCATTTCGCCGTCGTTGACCTTCGACTTCACGCTGTCAGGCAGGCTGGAGACGCCGGGCAGCTTGTCCAGCAGGCCGGCCAGGCCGCCCATGTTGCCCATCTGCTCCAGCTGATCCTTCATGTCGTTGAGGTCGAAGCGCTTGCCCTTCATCACCTTCTGGGCCAGCTTCTGCGCCTTGTCCTGGTCGACCTTGCGCTCGACCTCCTCGACCAGGCTCAGCACGTCACCCATGCCGAGGATGCGCTGGGCCAGGCGGTCGGGATGGAATGGTTCCAGCGCGTCGGTTTTCTCGCCGGCACCGAGGAACTTGATCGGCTTGCCGGTAACGTAGCGCACCGACAGCGCCGCGCCACCACGGGCGTCGCCGTCGCTCTTGGTCAGGATCACGCCGGTCAGCGGCAGCGCCTCGTCGAACGCCTTGGCCGTGTTGGCCGCATCCTGGCCGGTCATCGAATCGACCACGAACAGGGTTTCGATCGGCGTGATCGCGGCGTGCAAAGCCTTGATCTCGGCCATCATCGCCTCGTCCACATGCAGGCGGCCGGCGGTGTCGACGATCAGCACGTCGACCAGCTCGCGCCGCGCGGCGGCGATGGCGTCCCTGGCGATGCGCACCGGGTCCTGGCCCACCTCGGAGGGGAAGAACTTCACCCCGACCTGCCCGGCCAGCGTGCGCAGTTGCTCGATGGCGGCCGGACGATAGACATCGCAGCTGACCACCATCACTTTCTTCTTCTTGCGCTCGGTCAGCAGCCGCGCCAGCTTGGCGACCGTGGTGGTCTTGCCCGCGCCTTGCAGGCCAGCCATCAGCACCACCGCGGGCGGCTGCTGGGCCAGGTTCAATTCGGTGTTGGCGATGCCCATCACCATGGTCAGCTCATCGCTGACCACCTTCACCAGCGCCTGACCGGGCGACAGGCTGCGCGCCACTTCCTGGCCGACCGCGCGCACCTTGATGCGCTGGATCAGCGCCTGCACGACCGGCAAGGCCACATCCGCCTCCAGCAGCGCGATGCGCACTTCGCGCAGCGCTTCGCGGATGTTCTCGTCGGTCAGCCGGCCGCGACCGCGCAGTCGGTTGACGGTGGTGGCAAGGCGTTGGCTGAGCGACTCGAACATGGCGAAACCGGCGAACAGGAAAAGGATGATTATAGCGGACGGATCGATCGGCTCCCGCATGCAACCCGGCCGGGCCCTGTGCGACACTTCACCGTCATGCCGCTGACTCTTCCTTCCATTCTCGCCATCGCCCTCTACGCCGGCGGCGCCGCCTTGCTGGCTGCTCCGCTGACGGGTTGTCCGCGCTCGCCGCGGCGGCTCGGCCTGGCGACGGCAACGGTGGCGGTCCTGCTGCACGCAGCGGTCCTGCTGGGAGCGCATGGCGGCCGGCTCGACCTGCACTTCTTCGCCGCGCTGTCGCTGGTGGCCTGCGTGGTGGCTGCGCTGACCCTGCTGGTGAACCTGTCGCGACCGGTCGCCGGGCTGGGCGTGATCGTGTTTCCGCTGGCTGCACTGTTGCTGGCGCTGGACGTGTTCCTGGCGCCGCCGACCGTGCCCAGGCCCATGGACTGGCAGATCCAGTTGCACGTGGTGATTGCGCTGCTTGCCTACAGCGTGCTGTCGATCGCGGCGGTACTCGCCCTGCTGCTGGCGGTGCAGGAGCGCGCGCTGCGCGCGCGCCGGCCAGGCATGCTGGTTCGCGCCCTGCCGCCGCTGACCCAGACCGAAGCCTTGCTGTTTCGCCTGATCGGCGCCGGATTCGCGCTGCTCACCCTGACCTTGCTGAGCGGCTTCCTGTTCATCGCCAATATCCGTGCGCAACACCTCGTGCACACCACGGTGCTCAGCGTCGTGGCATGGCTGATCTTCGGGGCCTTGTTGTGGGGTCGCTGGCGCCATGGCTGGCGCGGGCGCAGCGCCGTCAACCTCACCCTGATCGGCATGGCGGTGCTGGGGCTGGCGTTCTTCGGCTCGAAATTCGTGCTGGAAGTGATCCTGCAGCGCACGATGGGCTGAATCCGCCCGCGACCGGTTCTAGCGGCAGGCGTCGATCGCCTCTCCCAGCCGCTCCACACCGATCACTTCCATCTCGCCGACCCTGCCCTTCTTCGGCGCATTCGCCTTGGGCACGATCGCGCGGCGGAAGCCGTGATGGGCCGCTTCCTTGAGCCGCTCTTCGCCATTGGGCACCGGACGGATCTCGCCGGACAGGCCCACTTCGCCGAAGGTGACCATGTGCTCCGGCAGCGGGCGATCGCGCAGGCTGGACAGCACCGCCAGCAGCACCGGCAGGTCGGCCGCGGTTTCCTGCACGCGGATACCGCCGACCACGTTGACGAACACGTCCTGGTCGTACGCTGCCACGCCGCCATGCCGGTGCAGCACGGCAAGCAGCATGGCGAGCCGGTTCTGCTCCAGGCCCAGGGTGACCCGGCGCGGGTTGCCCAGCGAGGACTGGTCGACCAGTGCCTGCACCTCGACCAGCAAGGGGCGCGTGCCCTCGCGGGTCACCATCACCGCGCTGCCTGATGTCGGAGTGCTGTGCGAGGAAAGGAAGATCGCCGACGGATTCGGCACCTCGCGCAGGCCCTTGTCGCTCATCGCGAACACGCCCAGCTCGTTGACCGCGCCGAAGCGGTTCTTGAACGCGCGCAACACGCGAAAACGGCTGCCCGATTCGCCCTCGAAATACAGCACCGCGTCGACCATGTGCTCGAGCACGCGCGGGCCGGCGATGCCGCCCTCCTTGGTCACGTGGCCGACCAGGAACACTGCCGTGCCGGTCTCCTTGGCGAAGCGGGTGAGCTTGGCGGCCGATTCGCGCACCTGCGACACCGAGCCGGGCGCGGCGGCCAGCAATTCCGTCCAGATGGTCTGGATCGAGTCGATCACCAGCACCTTCGGCCGCGTGGCCATGGCCTGTTCGAGAATCCGTTCGATGCAGGTCTCGGCCAGCGCCTGCAGCGGCTCCAGCGCCAGGCCCAGGCGCTGCGCACGCGCGGCCACCTGCGAAAGCGACTCCTCGCCGGTGACGTAGACGCTGGGCAGCTGCAGACCCAGCGTGCCAAGCACCTGCAACAGCAGGGTCGACTTGCCGATGCCCGGATCGCCGCCGATCAGCACCACCGAACCTTGCACCAGACCACCGCCCAGCACGCGGTCCAGCTCGCCGATGCCGGTCAGCGTGCGCGCGTCGGCGGTCAGCATCACTTCGGTCAGCGGCGTGATCTTCGGCGCGCCCGCAGCGGCGCCGGCATAGCTGGAACGCTGTGCACCTGCCGACGCCTTGCCCGCCGTGGCCGGCTCCAGCACGATCGCGCTGAGCGTGTTCCACACCCCGCACTCGACGCACTGTCCCTGCCACTTGCTGTGCTCGGCGCCGCATTCGGTGCAGACGTAGGCGGTCCTGGCTTTGGCCATGCGGATTTCCCGAGTGTAGCGACGGAGGACAACGAGTTTAGTGCGCGACCATCGCAGGCGGCGAGACGCGCGCGGCGCGCAACGATGTCAGCCTTCATCCTCGACGAAAAGCACACGGCGGGTCATGCCGCAAGTGAGGTCGTAGGAGATCGTGCCGGCCGCGGCGGCGATCGTTTCGACCGGAAGCTGCGGCCCCCACAGCGTCACCCGGTCGCCGATCGTCGCGTCGGGTGCGCCGCGCAGGTCGAGCGTGATCAGGTCCATCGAGACCCGGCCGATCAATGCCACGCGGCGATCGCCGACGAGCACCGGCGTGCCGGCGGCGGCACTGCGCGGATAGCCGTCACCGTAGCCGACCGCGGCCACACCGACCGGCATGTCCTCGGGACAGGTCCAAGTGCCGTTGTAGCCGATGCGCTCGCCTCGGCCGATCCGGTTGATCGCGATCAGCCGGGTGGACAGCGTCATCGCCGGGCGGAAGCCGAAATCGCCACCATGCCTGCCCTCGACGACCGACAAGCCGTACAGCAATCCGCCGGTGCGCACCCAGTCGCCGCGCGCGTCGGGCCAGCCGAGCACCGCGGCGGAATTGGACAGCGAGCGCGGGCCGGCGAACGAGTCCGTCACCGCCGCGAAGCGGGCGATCTGCGCCGGCGTCTGCGGGCCGTCGAACACCTCCGAATCGGAAAAATGCGTGAGCAGGCCTATCTCGGGATCGATGCCGGCCATCGCGGCCAGCTGCGCATGCACCGCCGCGACACGCCCGGGCGCGAAGCCCAGCCGGTGCATGCCGCTGTCGACCTTCAGCCACACCCGCAGCCGCCCGCGCACCGGCGCCATCGCGGCCAGCCATGGCAACTGCGCCTCGTGATGGATGGTCGCTTCCAGCTGCAGCCGCTGCATCTCGGCGAGGTCGCCCGGCTTGTCCGGCCCGGACAACACCACGATGCGCTGCCGATGCCCCGCCGCGCGCAGGCGCAGGCCATCGCCCAACGCCGCCACCGCAAAGCACTCGGCCTCGCCATCCAGCGCACGCGCCACCCGCTCCAGCCCATGCCCGTAGGCATCGGCCTTGACCACCGCCATCACCTTCGCCGGCGCCGCCATGGCCTTGAGCCGCGCCAGATTGTGGCGCAGCGCACCGAGATGGATGGTGGCGACGGTGGTGCGGCTCATGGGGCTTTGCCCGGCAATGGGACATCGGAGACAAGGAATGGGAAAAGCATGCGACCTTGAGATACGACTTGGCGTTCCAGATTCGGCAAGCCCTCAGAAGCGCTTCGAAGACCGCCGGTTCTTCCCGATTCCCGATTCCCCATTCCCCGCCTCAATCAAACCCGCCCACGAACGAGTCCGGTGCGTAGTTCACGAACTTGGTGTAGTGGCCGAGGAAGGTCAGTTTGCAGGTGTCGGTGGGGCCGTTGCGCTGCTTGCCGATGATGATTTCGGCGATGCCCTTGTCCTGCGATTCCTTGTTGTAGTACTCGTCGCGGTAGATGAACATGATCACGTCGGCGTCCTGTTCGATGGCGCCGGACTCGCGCAGGTCGGACATCATCGGGCGCTTGTCGGCGCGCTGTTCCAGCGAGCGGTTCAACTGCGACAGGGCGATCACCGGCACGTTCAGCTCCTTGGCAAGCCCCTTCAGTGAACGCGAGATTTCTGAAATTTCGGTGGCGCGATTCTCCGTGTTGCCGGGCACCTGCATCAGCTGCAGGTAGTCGATCACGATCAGGCCGAGACCGCCGTGCTCGCGATGCAGCCTTCGCGCGCGCGAACGCAACTCCACCGGCGACAGGCTGGGCGTGTCGTCGATGAAGATCTTGGCGTCGGACAGCAGCGCGATGGCATTGGAGACGCGCGGCCAGTCCTCCTCCTCCAGCGTGCCATTGCGCAGATGCTGCTGGTGGATGCGGCCCACCGAGGAGATCAGGCGGAATGCAAGCTGCGAGGAGGACATCTCCATCGAGAACACCACCACCGCCTTCTTGCTGCCCAGCGCCGCAGTCTCGGCGATGTTCAATGCGAAGGCCGTCTTGCCCATCGAGGGGCGCGCGGCCACGATGATCAGGTCCGACGGCTGCAGGCCGGAGGTGAGCTCGTCCAGGTCGGTGAAGCCGGTGCTGACGCCGGTAAGCTGGCCGCGGTTCTGGTAGCGCTCGGTGAGCAGCTTGAAGGCATCCTTCACCGCCTCGCGCATCGAGACGGAATCCTTCTTGCCGCGGGCGCCGGATTCGGCGATGTGGAACACGCGCTGCTCGGCGCTTTCCAGCACCTCGTGCACGCTCTTGCCTTCGGGCCGGTAGCCGTCCTCGGTGATCGAGGTGCCGGCGTCGATCAGCTGGCGCAGTACCGACTTCTCGCGCACGATCTCGGCATAGGCGGCAATGTTCGCCGCGCTGGGCGTGCTGTTGGCCAGCTCGATCAGGTAGCCGGCCCCGCCGACCATCTCGGCCAGGCCATTGCTCTCGAACCAGTCGCCCAGGGTCACCGCGTCGCACGGCATGCCCTTGTTGGCCAGCTCGTTGATCGCGCGCCAGATCAGCCGGTGATCCTTGCGGTAGAAATCGTCCTCGGCCAGCCGGTCGGCGACGTTGTCCAGCGCGCCGGGGGCCAGCATCAACCCGCCCAGCACCGCCTGCTCCGCGTCGATGGAATGCGGCGGCACCCGCAACGCCTCGATCGCCGCGGAGGAGGATTTGCGCTCTGGGACGAAGGACATCGGATTACCTCGGGAACGACCCCGCCACCGGCGCCGCAGGCGCCGACCGCAGGTGGGCGGACATGTCGACACATCATGCGCGGCCGCGTCTCACGCGTCGAGACAACAACTCTGTGGATATGTTGGGGATGGCTGGGGATAAAGCCGGGAATGGGGAATCGGGAGTGGTGAATCGAAGGCAGCGACCAGGTCGTTTCCGATGCCCTGTTCCCCATTCCCGGCCCTCGAAAAACAAACGGGCGCCTCGCGGCGCCCGGACGTTTCCGATGGACCGGAACTTACTTGTCGCTGACCACGATCACCTTGACGGTGGTGTGCACGTCGGCGTGCAGGTGCACGGCAACCTCGAACTCGCCGGTGGTGCGCAGCGGGCCTTCGCCCAGGATCACTTCGCCCTTGTGGACGGCGTGACCTTCGGCGGCCAGGGCCTCGGCGATGTCGCGCGGGCCGACCGAACCGAACAGCTTGCCCTCGGCACTGGCATGTGCCGGGATCGTCACCGCCACATCGGCGAGCTTGGCCTTGCGCGCTTCGGCGTCGGCCAGCACGGAGTTGGCCTTGGCCTCGTACTCGGCGCGACGCTGCTCGAATGCGGCCAGGTTGGCGGCATTGGCGCGCGCGGCCTTGCCCTGCGGCAGCAGGTAGTTGCGGCCGTAACCCGGCTTCACGGTGACCTTGTCACCCAGGTTGCCGAGATTGCGGACTTTCTGCAGAAGAATGAGTTCCATGATGCTTTCCTGTTCGTTAGCGCCGGTGTGGCCCGACGCAGCCAGAGGACGGTTGTCCGAAGTCTTGCACCCTCTCCCCATCGGGGGAGAGGGCTGGCGTAAGGGGCCGGACTTGCGATGGTGCCTGTCGAAGAGACTTCGATGAAGCTTGTCGCGAGCACCCGCCCCTCATCTGCCCTGCGGGCATCTTCTCCCCGGAGGGGAGAAGAAACGGCGGGTCAGACGTCGTGGTTGTCGGTATACGGCAGCAGCGAGAGGAAGCGCGCGCGCTTGATCGCGGTGGCCAGCTGGCGCTGGTAGCGCGCCTTGGTGCCGGTGATGCGGCTTGGCACGATCTTGCCGTTCTCGGTGACGTACTGGCGCAGGGTGTTGAGATCCTTGTAGTCGATCTCCTTCACGTCTTCGGCAGTGAAGCGGCAGAACTTGCGGCGGCGGAAAAACTTGGACATGTGGGTGCTCCCTGATCAGTCGTCGCTGTCGCGATCGTTGTCGGCGTGGCCATGGCCACGGCTCTCGCCATCGTTGTCGTCGTCGCGGCGACGGCTGGACTTGGCGTCGTCCTTTTCCTTCGACTTCAGGATGAAGGACGGCTCGATGTCGGCCTCGTCACGACGGATCACCAGGTGGCGCAGCACGGCGTCGTTGAAACGGAAGCCGGACTCCAGCTCGTTCAGCGCGTTCTGGCTCACTTCGATGTTGAGCAGCACGTAGTGTGCCTTGGCCAGGTTGACGATCGGGTAAGCCAGCTGGCGCCGGCCCCAGTCTTCCAGGCGGTGGATCTTGCCGCCGTCGGCCTCGATCAGCGACTTGTAGCGCTCGAGCATGGCCGGAACCTGCTCGCTCTGGTCCGGATGGACCATGAATACGACTTCGTAATGACGCAGGGTCATCGTGGGTTGACTCCTTGTGGATGCGGCCAAAGCGGCCTGGCAGCCTCCCGTCAGTGCGGTGAGGCAAGTGTCCCGCCCGTGCCCTTTCGGGTGCAGACAGAA